>JAUJNX010000003.1 GCA_030447925.1 Egibacteraceae bacterium
AGACGACGCCACGCCCCCCCCCCCCCCCCCCCCCGCCCGCCCCCCCCCCGCCCCCCCCCCACCTCTCCCCCCACCTGCCCGCCGTCCGCCGCGCGCCGGCTGCGGGGGCCCACCGGCGGGCCCCCCGGCCCGCCCCGCCCGTGCACCCGGGGGCGTTGGCCCCCGGCCCCCCCGGCCCCAACCTCGTGGTAGGAGGGATCAATGAAGTCGGGACCGACCTTGGCCCCCGCCACCCGCCGCCCCCGCGCCGCTAGCGCGGCCATGAGCCCTGTGGCAACCGTGGTCTTGCCCACACCCGACTGGGTGCCTGCGATCACAACCCGGGCGGTCACGCCGCCCCCGTGGTCATCCCGGCCACCTCGGCCGGCAGTTTCTCCAGCCGCGAGGGTGTTCGGTTCCGAGCCGCACCCGGCGGTAGGTCCACCTCCTGCCGCGACGATCCCCGCCGTGTGACGGCAACCACCGCCGCCATGCGTGGACCGGCATCTACACCTCGCCGGTCCGGGCGGGGTAGGACCATCAGGGCGGGACCGTAAACGTCGACGACGTTCGTGCGTTGGCACCCTGCCATGCCATCGCCGTCCCAATCGGGGGATGGTCGCTTCACACCTCGTCCGCCTCCATCGCTACGTGCTGAAACGCCTACTCCGCGTTCGGTAGCCCAGGGCACCACGACCTCATGGAGCGACGCCTTGGAGCTTCCACCCGGGCGTCACAGGAGGCATGTAGGGCCCCACGACCGAACCTTACATGCCGGGCGGCGCCTGCACAGGTCGATGCGCCCCTGGCCGATGGCAACTGGGACCATCTGCAACGAGACTATGTTGCCACCGTCTGGGTACGCGGCTGGCGCGCGTCACGCTCCAGCAGCAAGGATCTGCCGTAGTCGTCCGTGTACTCACCGACAATTCGGCATTGGTTGGCAGTGTAGAACTCGATCAGCCGTCCGTTGTCGGCATTGCAGTATCCTCTGAGGTACCGCCTGCCCTCGGAGCGGACGAAGGCACTGGCCCATGACAGGATGTTGGTCCCAATCCCCCGGCCGGCATGATCACGTCGCACTGCTACTCTATTGAGGTATCCGGCTGGCGGAAGTGTTGGAGTCTCCATGAGTGGATCACACCAGCTGATCGAGAAGGTCGCCACTGCCTCGTCCCCCAGCCAGCCCAGGAAGACGTCCGCTTCGGTGAAGTACGACTCGATATCCGACTCCCTGAAACGTGGAGGCCATTGTACGACACCCCTCGATGAGAGCCACTCCGCAGCCTCGTTCAGTATTCGAAGGATCATCGTGGCATCTTCTCGGGAAGCCACGGGACGGAAGTCAACTCTGCCGCTCACGCCAACATCCTCCTTCTGCTTTCGCGTCGGGCGTCAGGTGCGGCCCATTGTCCTCCTCGACCACTCAACGTCACCGACGCCGTCCTCATGATTACAGTATCGCGCCGCTACGTACAACAAGTCGGAAAGCCTGTTGAGATAGGTCATGACGACGGAGCTCACCGTCTCCGCCTCATTGAGCTCCGCTGTGGCCCGTTCACTCCTCCTGCAGACAGCCCTCGCATGATGCAGCACTGCCGCCGCACGCGACCCGCCAGGCAGGACGAAGCTTCGGACGTCCGGCAACCGGGCTTGCAGGGAGTCGATAGCCCGCTCGAGCCTCGTGACATCGGCGTCCGATAGCCTAGGAAGATCATCTCCAGGATCGGCCCCGGGAGGCACCATGAGCTCGGTGCCCACCACGAACAGCACCGACTGCGCAGGCTTCACCACGTCGACGACAACGGACGGTAGCTGTTCGCACAGGGCGAGCCCGATAACCGTGTTGCACTCATCGACGGCACCGATCGCATGGACGCGCAGGGATCCCTTCCCAACCCTACGGTTCCTCCACAGACCTGTCTCCCCCTGATCACCAGTTCGCGTGTAGATTCTGATGACGATCACTTCCCATCGGTCGCATACCATCAGCTCTGAGCGAGTACGTCGCGCTGGGGTCGGTGGCCCAAGGCCTACGACCTGCCGCGCTACAGGATGGTATGCGCCAGCGCAAACCGGGGTCGGGTCGTCCCCCTTCCCCCGGGCCGCCGCGATCTCCTGCGCCGGGCTCGGCTGGTGCGCCGACAGGCGGGGGAGCTACGCGTATCTGATGTGAGATGCCACCCAGCGCTCAGCGTCTTCGACAGTCGTCACCGCAGGCACGCCAGAGGGCACCGGAGGTCGGGCGACGATTACAACGCTGACGCCGAGGCTCCGTGCAGCGGCGACCTTTGCCGCTGTCATCGATCCGCCACTGTCCTTGGTGACCAGCATCGTAACGGCGTGCTCCACCATCAACGTGTGCTCGGTCTCGATGGTGAAGGGTCCCCGGTCCAGCACCAGCGTCATCGACGGCGGAAGTGGACCCACCGGCGGGTTGATGCTCCGGACGATGTAGTGATGGGTGGCGTCGCCTGCGAAGCTGCTCACTGCTCGACGGCCGGCCGTGAGGAGCACTCGGCCCGGGGGTGCGAGTGCGACGGTCGCGGCAGCGGCCGCCATCGACCTGACCCATACCCAGTCGTCACCGACTTGTGGAGTCCAGCCCGGCCGGCGCAGGACCAGCAGCGGGATCCGCAGTTGTGCCGCTGCCTGTGCCGCGGTCGCTGTGATCTGCTGAGCGAAGGGATGCGTGGCGTCCACCACTACGCCGAACCGCTCTTGGAGCAGGTACGAGACCAGTCCCTCGACGCCCCCGAAGCCACCGGTTCGCACCCGGCCCGGCGGCGGCGGTGAGTCGAGGACGACCCCTGCGAGGGAGGTGGTCACCGACAGCTCCCCGTGGGCGCATAGGCGGGCCGAAAGCAAGCGGGCCTCAAGGGTGCCGCCGAGCACGAGCACACGCACCCGACCAGTATATGCGGGCCGGGCCGGGCCGAGACCACGAGCGCCGGATGGCCGATCACCGAGCTATCCCCCAGCGGCTGCAGCGATCAGCATCAAGCTCTGGGTGCCTCGGCGGCAACCAACCATAGGGGGTCAACGGGTAATGGCGCTCCCCGCAACTCAACGAGGAGGGCACGGCCCGCAACAGGCCGCCCCTGTCCGGCCCGCCGGCAGCCCTCGACCACGTCCCTCGACCGCACGTGCTTGCCGTCCGTTGCCGCTAATGCGCGCAGCACGACCACGGCCTCCGGCACGTCGTAGAGGCCCTCACGGGTCGCGCCCCACCCTGCCTTGTCTTACTGACTCTGCCCTGGCGCCTCCGCAGAGAGCGTTGGACGAGTGGTTCCGACCGCGCGACATGGGCGTCGGCCCCGTCTCGCATGCTCGTCACCAGCCCGACGCGCGGGGACCACCGCGCTCGCTTCCGCAGCTCCTGTTGCCGGCCCGCACGGTCTCCCATCTGGGCGCCCCGCCGGCCTGCCGTCTGCCTGGTTCACGCACCGGCCCCCGTGCTCGGGTCCGTCGCCTACGGTAACTAGGCGGCTGCTCATCAGGGATCACGAGAGCCAGCGAGTGCTTCCCTTGAGGAGTCACAGCCCGTGGCGGACCAGATCTGGAGGGAAAGGCATCGTGATCGTCGTCATCATGATGACGGCCAGTTGACCGAGTAACCGAGCGGATTCACGGGTTCAGCCGTCTGTAATGCGGGCAGCGACTGTTGTGTCTTGATTTTCTACCGGGGGTGTGTTCAACTGAGTGCGATGTACCGCGTCGGCGGAAGGACCAGCTGACGGACATCGTTGCCGTCCTTGCTGAGTCAGGGAAGCTGCCAACGCCTTGCGAGACCAGGGGGTCTTCGCCCCATGCCCAACGAGAACATCAGGTTTCGATGCCACTGCGCGCCGTTGGGCGTACGTGGTGACACGCGCCCCGCGGCTGAGTGACTATGGGTAGGGGGTTGGCGCCTCAGGCGAGAGCGACGCGCTGGTTGAGTTGCTCGCGCGGCTCCGCTGGGCGAGCGACTCAGACCATCGGGATACTGCTAGGCGTTCTGCTGGACTGGGTGATCGCCGATCCGCCGCGGCGCCATCCCGTGACTCTGTTCGGAAAAGCAGCTAATCGCCTGGAGCAGGTAGTCTACAGGGACACCAAGGCCAGTGGCGTCGTGTATACGGCCGTCATTCTGACGGCAGTCGGGGTCCCTGCGTTCGCCCTCGAACGCCTCTTGCGCCGACTCCCGCTCGCCCACACCGCGTTCGTCGCCTGGGCGACGTGGGTTGCGCTGTGCGGCACGGAGTTGCGGCGTCGGGCCCGCGACATCATTAAGCCCGTAGAGAACGGCGACTTCTCGACAGCCCGGGTCAGGCTACCGATGCTCTTCTTCGGCCAGGCGCCGCTCATGAGGGATGACGACATTGTACAACGCACAGTGCGCACCGTGGCCGAGAACACACTGGACGCCGCCGTTGCACCGCTTCTCTGGACGGCGGCGGCTGGGGCGCCAGGCGCTCTCGTGTACCGCGCGATCAATACACTAGACGGCAAGGTCGGCTATCTGTCGGCCAGATACGTCAACTTCGGCTGGGCGTCTGCTCGCCTCGATGATGTCGTGAACTGGGTGCCAGCGAGGTTCGCCAGTTGGGTAGGAGCGATCACCGCGCCGGTTGTCGGGGGAGCGCCGCAGGCCGCCCGGTTCGTTACGAAGCGCGATGCAGCGAACGACCTCAGTCCCAATTCCGGGCAGCTGTACGGAACATTCTCCGGCGCCCTCGGGATTCGGATAGAGCGGCCTCACGTCGATCCCTCCAACCCCACGACCTTCAGTTTCGGGTCCGGCGCCCCGCCGGTCGCGAGCGATGCACGGAGGGCAGTAAGGCTGTCGGCCGCCATGTCCGCGGTCGCCGCGATCGTGTCGCTGAGCCTTCGTGCCGCCTACGACCATATAAGGGGGGAGGCACGTTGTTCCTGAGATCGCCCCGTCTGTGTCTGTTGGCCAAAGACGACGAGACTAGCCTACGGGCCGCCCTCACCCTGACGGCGGAGCTGATTGAGTGGGACATCGACGCCGTCGTCTGGCGGCTCCCGCAGGCTTGGCGAACAGGATCGTCGGTCGGACACGGCCCAACCGACGTACAGGACGTCGGCTCGGTGGAGTCACTGATTCGCTTAACTCCTGTCGAGGACCCCACGTACCTGCAGAACGGCGGTGACGTCACGATCCTTATCGGCGGTGACGTTCGAGTGACGGATGCGGGCGAGCACGCGAGCCGACAGTTCCGGACATGGGCGCTTGGAACCAAGACTCCTGTGGTCTGGGTGACCACGGGGGAGGCCCAGGCGTCCGGAATGCCCCCGGACGGGAATCCGTGGATCGCTGGCAGTCTGCGTCTCGAGGTCGAGACGAAGCCCGCGGGGACTGGGGCGACCACCACCGCCTCGCCAGCGAGCCCGCCGACGGGAGATCCTGTAGATACTTATGTCGTTGGCGGTACTGTCCGCTCGCTCAGCAGCCTGCTGACGATCGCCGGCCGCGCACTGTTCCTTGCTTCCCCCAATGCGTGGGGCGGGGCCGCGAGGGAAGCCTACCGTCCACTGCCAGCGAACGGCTCTCGGACTACCCGGCACCCGAAGACGACCAACCCGAGAACGACCAAGAGGGCAAGGGGCCGCGCCCTCATGGTCGCTGGGACGCACAGCAACGCCGGCAAGACGTTCATCACGACCTTGCTGGCGCGGTACTTCGCTATGCGTGGTCTAGCCGTAGCACCGTTTAAGGGCCAGAACATGTCGAACAACGCCAGAATCGTGAGTGGAGGCGAGATCGGTGTTGCGCAGTACCTGCAGGCGCAGGCGGCAGGGGTCCAGCCGGACGTCCGGATGAATCCCGTACTGATCAAGCCTCACACGGCGGGGAGCCAGGTCATCGTAATGGGGAAGCCCTGGCCCGATGTTTCCTCACTGCCCTGGCGCATACGCAAACCCATCGTGTGGGATCAGGTGCGCATGGCCTTGAGGAGCTTGCTCGGGACACATGACCTCGTCCTGATCGAGGGTGCGGGAAGTCCCGCTGAAGTGCACCTCTACCGCAACGATATCGTGAACATGCGCGTGGCCGCTGAGGCGGATGCTAGCGTCGTCCTAGTGACCGATGCTGGCAGAGGAGGAGCCATTGCGCATGTCCTGGGGACCTGGCAGCTGCTCCCGCCTCGCGACCGGGGCCGCCTCCGCGGTTATATCTTCAACCGATTCTATCCCGGTGGGAACCCCGCGCTGTTCGACGCCGGTATCAGGTTTCTCGAGGAGGCGACCGGTGTGCCTTCGCTCGGTGTCCTTCCAGAGCTAGCACATGGCCTCCCCGACGAAGACCGATACGGCCTGCAGGCGACTGACCTCCCCGCCTCCAGGTTCGTCGTGGCCGTCGTGGCGTACCCCTTCATGTCGAACTTTGACGAGTTCGCCCCGCTCAAGCAGATGGAGGGCGTAGCCGTGAAGTGGGCTCAGGATCCGAATGACCTACGAGGGGCCGACCTGATCATCCTGCCAGGTTCGAGGGACGTCGGCGCCGACCTCTCCTGGATGAAGCGACGTGGTATGGACGCCGCCGTCGTATCGGCCGGCAACTCGAATCGGAGAGTCCTGGGGATCTGTGGAGGGCTGCAGATCCTTGGACTCCATTTCCACGACGAGACAGGTGTGGAGGGCTCCGGGAACGGGCTGGGGTTGCTGCCCCTGACGACGCAGCACAAGGCGGATAAGATCCAGCGCATGACGGTATGCTCGTTCGCGGACTTGCCGACTACATGGCAAGCCCTGGAAGGCTTGTCGTTCAAGGGCTATGAGATCCGCCATGGTCGAAGCGCTCCGAGCGGCGCCCACAAGGACGCCGAAGACTTGGCCGAGGTTCTACCTGGAGGACTGGGCTTCGCGCGAAACAACGTTCTCGGCGTCTATGCCCACGGGATGCTTGAGGACGAATGCGTTGCTCGTGCGCTTGTAGGCGGAGAACGTGAGGCTCGCACAACGCCCCTCCCTACCCTGGACCAGCTCGTAGATCGACTCAGGGAGCACGTTGACATGACGGCTCTAGAGGAGCTCGTCATGGACTAGCCCGTTGTTCGTCCCCGTACCGTCGCAGACTCAAGGGGTACGGGCTTCCCGGAACAGCATCGCACGATCCAGGCTTGTTGACGTGGATCGGCCTGGCGGAGGGAACAGGTGCACGCTCATGTACTTAGACCGACCTGCCAATCAAGGTGCCGCGTTGGGCAGTTGGAGTCGTCGGTGTCGTGACGAGCATCCGCATGTTGAGGCTGATCCATCTGCGGCCGGCACACCTCTGGCAACGCAGCGATGACGGCAGTGCTGATCGGGGTAGGGGTGGGGCCCGGCGACCCCGAGCTCATGACGCTACGGGCCCTCCGGATCCTGCGGGAGTCGGACACTGTCGTGGTTCCGGTCATGGAGGGGGGAGGAAGCGGTTACGCGGAGGAGGTGGTCAAGGCTTGGGTGGATGGCAGCAAGGTGGTGCGGGTGGGCTTCGCCTTGGACGATCGCGGAGGAGTCACCGATCGGCGACTGCAGGCGTGGGATCGCGCTGCGCGTATCGTCGTCGAGGCGTTCGAGGGAGGAGACGAGACGATCGCCTTCGCAACGCTAGGCGATCCGAACGTGTACTCGACCTTCACGTACCTCTCCCAGACGGTCCGGCGGATGCAGCCGCATGTAGAGGTCCAAACGGTCCCCGGGATCACCGCCATGCAGGATCTCGCAGCTCGAAGTGGCGTCGTGCTGTGTGAGGGGAAAGAGACGGTGACACTGCTGCCGGGCACCGCAGGGCTGGATGCGGTAGAGGCTGCCCTGGACCGTCCCGGGACCGTCGTCGCCTACAAGGGGTGGCGGATGTTGCCGCAGCTGACTGAAGCGCTTCGTCGCCGCGGACGCCTCGATGATGCAGTAGTTGGCAGCAAACTGGGGCTCGCGGATGAGTGCGTAACCCCGGCGAGCGAAGCAGCACTCCACCCCATGGAATACCTCGCGACGCTTCTCGCTCCAGCTCGCCGGCAACGACGAGGAGGCAAGCTGTAGTGAGCCAGACGGGCCAATCGACGACGCAACCGATCGATGACCGGAACCGGGTGCTCGAGGACCCCAAGGGCAAGGTTTGGTTTGTAGGTGCAGGTCCGGGTGCGGCGGACCTACTCACCATCCGAGCCGCCGAGGTGATCGCCCGTGCCGACGTGGTGGTCTGGGCGGCGAGCCTGGTCCACCCGGACGTGCTGAGGCACGCCCGTCCCGGTGCGAAAATCGTCGACTCGTCGCAGCTACCGCTGGAGGGGATGCTGCCGCTGTTGCGGCGGGCTGCGGATGACGTGCTCAATCTGGCCCGAATCCACTCCGGCGACCCGGCGCTCTGGGGCGCCATCCAGGAGCAGATCGATCTGTGCACGGACCTCGGGCTCGACGTGGAGATCGTCCCCGGAGTCTCGTCGTTTACGGCAGTAGCGGCGATCGCCCAGCGCGAGCTCACGATCCCCCAGGTAGCCCAGTCCGTGATACTCACACGCTTGGAGGGAGGCAAGACCCCATCGCCACCCGGTGAGAAGGTGCGTGACTTCGCGCGCCACGGGACCACCATGGCCGTCTTCCTGTCGGCGGCGAGATCAGGACAACTGCAAGCCGAGCTGCTCGCAGGTGGCTATCCCCCCGACACACCGGTCATCATTGCCTATCAGGCCACCTGGCCTGACGAGCTAGTAATCCACTGCTCGGTCGGCACGATCGAGGCGGCGATGAAAGCGCACCGACTGTGGAAGCACACGCTGTTCCTGATCGGGCCTGCACTCAATGCTCGAGGAACGCGGTCGCACCTGTACAACCCTGGCCACTTTCATGGCTTCCGCAAGGCTGATCCAAAGGCACGACGCGATCTCCGTCACTCGTCGCCTTCCCAGGCCCTGGAGGCGGCCGTCCCGGAGGAGAACACACGTCCCGAGGACGCAGAACCTTCCTCGCCGATACATAGAAAGCCGTGATCCTCTCGGACGCCATGTTGTTTCCATCGCGCGCCGCCGCAGGAAGGCGGCAACGCGTTCTGTCCTCGTGCACCCGCAACGGGAGAACATGATGGTACTTGACCGGCACCCACTTCTTATCGTCGGGCACGGCACACGAAGCGCCGCGGGCGTCGCACAGTTCCGTGCGCTTACGGAGCGAGTACGCGCCCGATCTCGGGGGGCTGTCCCGATGGTCGAGGGAGGATTGATCGAGCTAGCCCGACCTACCGTCGCAGAGGCTACAACTCGCCTCGTGGGGGATCGAGGCGAAAGAGATCCCGCGCCTCACGTGGTAGTTATTCCCCTCGTGTTGATCGCAGCCGGACATAGCAAAGGTGATATACCGGCATCGATGGCACGCGAGCAAGTGCGTCATCCAGGGCTGACATACTCGTACGGGCGGCCCCTGGGCCCGCACCCGATGCTCCTGAGCATCCTGGAGGGCAGGATCGCAGCCTCGTCGAAGGGTTGCGATTTGAGCGACACCCACATAGTCCTTGTCGGCCGCGGTTCCACAGACCCTGACGCCAACGCTGAACTCACCAAGGTGGCCCGCTTGCTGTGGGAGGGTCGTGGTTATGCGGGAGTGGAACCCTGCTTCATCTCGCTGGCGGAGCCGTCAGTGCCGTCAGCCCTGAACCGGGTCCGCCTACTCGGCGCCAGGAGAGTGGTGGTGGCGCCATACTTCCTGTTCTCCGGCGTGCTCCCGGACAGGATCGCGGCGCAGAGTCACGGCTTCGCTGCGCAGCATCCTCACATCGATGTGCGGGTGGCCGGCCTCATCGGTGACTGTGATGGGCTAGCCGACCTAGTGATCGAACGCTACTGGGAAGCGACCCGTGGTGACATCCGCATGAACTGCGACACGTGCGCCTATCGTACCGCCCTTCCTGGTTTCGCGGACAAAGTGGGGCGCCCCCAGACACCCCACGACCATCCACACGACCCCGCGCACACCCACACGCATAATCACGCTGACGACTGGTCCCCTGCTCACGGGCGGGATCAGTCCTTGAAGTGATGAACCTGCTCACCGCGCTGGAATGAAGCGCAGGCGCAGGTAGCAGCACGCGTCAGCGGCGCAGCAGGTAGAGGTCCATAATCCACCCTTTCTGGTCTCGCGCCTCCTCTCTCGCATCCACGATCTGTTGTGCGACGTCTCCGACTCGTCCTTTGATGAGTATCTCGTCAGGCGTGCCGACATACGCGCCCCAGAAAATCTCCGCCGCGGGATCCACCTGCGTGAAGGCGGAACTCGAGTCAAGCATGACCACCACGTCGTCGACCTTCTCCGGAAAGCCATCCGCCAGTAGCCGCCGTCCAGTGGTTACCTGCACTGGCTGACCAACGCGATTCACGGTGGTGCGGAAAGCTGCAGTGAGAGCGGCGACACTGCTCACACCGGGCACCACCTCAAACCGGAAGGGCACGTTGCCCCGCCTGTTGACCTCCTCAAGCACTGACGTGGTGTTGTCATAGAGAGTGGGGTCGCCCCACGCGAGGATCCCGGCGCACTGATCGTGCGCCACTTCGGCAACCAACAGCTCTTCGTACAGGTCGGCCCGCTGCGCGTGCCAAGCGCGGATGGTTGCCTCGTAGTCCGACGGTCGTCGGTCCCGCGATACCTCCTGGCGCTCCACGACGCGATACTCGCGGTGCCCGGCATAACGACGGATGATCTCTCGGCGCGCTTGAGCCAGGTCGCGCGTCTGCTCCCCTTTATCGATGAACAGGAAGACGTCCACCTCACTGATGCGCCTGACAGCCTCCACGGTTATGTGCTCAGGATTGCCCGCTCCGATGCCGACGACGTACACCATGCGCATGATCCATCCTTCCGGAGCTGCTCACCACACCCGGCCCGCAGTCGATACTAGCGATATCTACTCAAACCGCATCTCGATTGACAAGAGGTCGGCGCTGTGGGGACCCCCGCGCTCGTGGCTGGGGCGGAGCAGCTAGAAATGCTGACCTGTGTGGCGGGCGCCAGTCCGCCCGCGGGTAGGGCGACTGGTCCATGGCAACCCCGTTCGCGGACGTCCACTGCTGTCCGAAGTGTTGGGCCATTCCTACCCCAAACCGCTCCACCTGGGTCGCCTACAGGTCGGCCCCTCACCGACCGGCTCGGCCGCCCCGTCGGGCACCAGCAGCACGCGCCGCCCGGCGCCGCCGGTCACCACTCGATGGCCTTCTGGCCGCGGCGGCCGTCGTCGAAGGGGTGCTTGACCTTGGTGACCTCGCTGACGAGGTCGGCGGCCTCGACCAGCTCGGCGGGGGGCGTCGCGGCCGGTCACCACGACGTGCTGGAAGCCAGGGCGCTCCTGGAGCACCGCGACGACCTCGGCGGTGTCGACCCAGCCGAAGGCCATCGGGTAGGTGAACTCGTCGAGGACCAGCAGCCGGTAGGTCTCGTCGGCGAGCCGGCGCTTGACCTCCTCCCAGCCCTCGCGGGCGAGGTCGGCGGACTCGGCGAGGTCGCGCGAGGTCCACGTCCAGCCGTCGCTCATCTTGAACCAGTCGATGCGCCCGCCCGTCCCGGCGGCGGTCAGCGCCGCTGCGGCGGCCTCCTCGCCCACCTTCCGCTTGCCGGACTTCACGAACTGGTAGACGCCGATCGGCCACCCTGCGTCCAGCCGCGCAGGAGCAGCCCGAACGCGGCCGTCGACTTGCCCTTGCCACGGCCGGTGTTGACCACGAGCAACGGGTGCTCGCGGGCGGCGCGGCGGGGACGCTGCTCGGCGGTGGTCATGCGGCCCTCGCGGTCGTGACGGTGCGGACGACGCCGGCCAGGGCGCCGGCCTGGAGCTGCTCCAGGCGCAGGCACGGCGCGGCCAGCCCGGCGGCGACCCCGCCGGCCAGCCCCAGGCGCACGTGCCCCTCCTCGGTGTCGACGACGACCGCGGCGATCCCGCGGGCGGCCAGCGCCGCGGCCTCGGGCAGAGGGTCGGGTCCGGTCGTCACCCGGCCGTCGGTGAGCAGGACCAGCAGCGGGCGCCGCGACGGGTCGCGCACCGCCTCTGCGTCCAGGAGGGCGCCGGCGCGGCGCAGCCCGGCCGCGAGCGGGGTCCGCCCGCCGGTCGGCAGGTCTGCGAGGCGGCGCGCGGCCAGGTCGACCGAGGAGGTCGGCGGCAGGGTCACGGCGGCGTCCTGCCCGCGGAAGGTGACCAGGCCGACGCGGTCGCGGCGGCGGTAGGCGTCCAGGAGCAGGCTCTGGACCGCGCCCTTCACCGCGGTCATGCGCCGGCGGGCGGCCATCGATCCGCTCGCGTCGACGACGAACAGGACGAGGTTGGCGACGCGGCCCTCGCGGACCTTGACGCGTAGGTCGCCGGCGCGCAGGACCAGACCGGGGCCGCTGCGGCCGCGCTCGGCCTGGCGCGGGGCCGCGGCGCGCAGGGTCGCGCCGACCGCGAGGTCCCCCGCCCGCCCCTCCGGCGCCCGGGCCCCCACGTGCCGCCCCCGCGGCGTCCGCGCGGGGCTCCGCCGCCCGCTCGGCCCCTCCCGCCCCGCCGCCACCTGCAGCAGCAGCGGATCGAAGGCCATGCCCACCGGCAGCACCGCCCCGCCACCGTCGCCGGGGTCGCCGGCCAGGAAGCGATCACCCGCGCCGTCCCGGTTGCCCGCCCCCGGCCCGTCGCTGCGGCGCCCCGACCGGTCGCGCTCCCCGGCGCGCCGGTCGCGCTCGCCCGCTCGCCCGTCGCGATCGCGGTCGCCTGGCCGTCCGTCGCGATCGCCCGGGCGGCGGCCGGCGGCGTCGCCGTCCTGGTGGTGGGCGCGGGCCGCCTGGTCGGCGCGGTCGTCGCCCACTGGGGTGTCGGCGGGGGCGGGCTCGCCGGCGCCGTCGGCGCCGTGGCCGTCGCCGGGCGCGCCGTCAGGGCCGTCGCCGTTGGGGCCCGGGTCGTCGGTGGCGTCGGCGAGGGCCTCATCGAGGCGGTCCTCGTCCAGGCCGGGGTGTCGAAGGGCTGACGGCGACGGCGGTGCGGCAGGGCGAGCAGGGCGGCGGCGCGGACGTCGGCGACTGTCACCGCGATGCGGCCCGACCAGGCCGCCAGGGCGGTCGCGGCCTTGGCGGTCACCAGGTCCGCGCGCAGCCCGTCGACCTCGAAGGCGGTGCAGGCGGCGACGACCGCCCGCAGCGCGGCCTCCCCGAGCACGACGCGGGGCAGCAGGGCCCGCGCGGCGCGGATGCGCTCGGCCACCGCGTCGTCGGCCGCGCCCCAGCGCGCCGCGAAGCCCTCGGGGTCGGCCTCGTAGGCCAGGCGCCGGCGCACGACCTCCGCGCGCTCGCCCACGTCGCGCGGCGCGCGCGCCTCGACGCTCAACCCGAAGCGGTCGAGCAGCTGGGGCCGCAGCTCCCCCTCCTCGGGGTTCATGGTGCCGACCAGCTGGAAGCGCGCAGCGTGGCGGACCGAGACGCCCTCCCGCTCGACGTGGTTGACACCCATCGCCGCGGCGTCGAGCAGCAGGTCGACGAGATGGTCGCCGAGCAGGTTGACCTCGTCGATCGACAGCACCCCGCGGTGCGCCCGGGCCAGGAGCCCCGGCTCGAAGGCCCGGCGCCCCTCCACGAGCGCGCGCTCGAGGTCAAGCGACCCGGCGAGGCGGTCCTCGCTGGCCCCGACGGGCAGCTCGACCAGGCGGGCCGGCCGCAGCTCGAGCTCGACCTGAGCGTGCGGCCCCGCCGGGCAGGTGGGGTCGGGCGCCGCCGGGTCGCAGGTGAACGGGCAGCCCGCGACCACGGCGACCGGCGGCAGCAGCGCCGCCAGCCCGCGCACGGCGGTCGACTTCGCCGTCCCCTTCTCGCCACGCACGAGCACCCCGCCGACCGCCGGCGACACGGCGTTCAGCAGGAGCGCGAGCTGGAGGTCGTCGGCCCCGACCAGCGCGGAGAACGGGTAGGGGGCGATCACGTGCGCTCCTCCAGGTCGCCCTCGGTGGCGAGGTAGGCGTCGCGCAGGTCGTCGAGGACGTCGGGGTCGGGGTCGGCCCACAGCTGGCGGTCCGCGGCCTCGAGCAGGCGCTCGGTGATGGCGCGCAGCGCCCAGGGGTTCGAGCGCTCGAGGAACGCGCGCGTCTCGGCGTCGAAGACGTAGCGCTCGGCCAGCCTGCGGTACATCCAGTCCTCGACCACACTGGCGGTCGCGTCGTAGCCGAACAGGTAGTCCACGGTCGCGGACAGCTCGAATGCGCCCTTGTAGCCGTGCCGGCGCATGGCCCCGATCCACTTCGGGTTCGCGACCCGAGCGCGGAAGACGCGGGCGGTCTCCTCGCGCAGGTCGCGGGTGCGGATGCGCGCCGGGTCGGCGCTGTCGCCGATGTAGGCCTTGGGGGCCGAGCCGGTAAGGTGGCGGACCGTCGCCACCATGCCGCCGTGGTACTGGAAGTAGTCGTCGCTGTCGACGAGGTCGTGCTCGCGGGTGTCGGCGTTCTTGACCGCGACCTCCATGCGCCGGAACGCGCGTTCCATAGCCGGGCGGGCCTCGGCGCCGTCCAGCCCGCGCCCGTAGGCGTAGCCGCCCCAGACCGAGTAGACCTCGGCGAGGTCGGCGTCGTCGGACCAGGTGCGCGCGTCGAGGAGCGGGAGCAGGCCCGCGCCGTACGCGCCCGGCTTGGAGCCGAACACGCGCGCGGTGGCCTCGCGCCGGGGGACGCCGGCGGCGAGGTCGGCGCGCACGGCCTCGGCGACGGGGTTGCCGGGTTCGTCGGCGTCGGCGACCAGGGCGACCGCGTCGTCGAGGAGTTGCACGAGGTGCGGGAAGGCGTCGCGGAAGAACCCGCTGATACGCACGGTGACGTCGACCCGGGGGCGGCCCAGCTCCTGGGCGGGGACGAGCTCGAGGCCGGTCACCCGGCGGGTCTCGGGGTCCCAGACCGGCCGCACGCCGAGCAGGGCCAGGGCTTCGGCGACGTCGTCGCCGTGGGTGCGCATCGCGGCCGTGCCCCACACCACGATGCCGATCGAGGTGGGCGGGCGGCCCTCCTCGCGGACGTGGCGGGCGACGAGGTCGTCGGCGAGGCGCTGGCCGACCTGCCAGGACAGCTCGCTGGGCAGGGCGCGCGGGTCTACCGAGTAGAAGTTGCGCCCGGTCGGCAGGACGTCGACCCGGCCGCGCGTCGGCGATCCGCTCGGTCCGGCGGGCACGTAGCGCCCGGCCAGCCCGTCCAGCAGCCGGTCGATCTCGGCCGCGGTCCCGTCCAGCCGCGGGACGACCTCCTCCGCGGCGAACCGCAGCACGCCTACCACCTCCCCGGACCAGCCGCCGGCCGGCGCGACCGGCGCGGCACCCGCCTCGGCGCCGGTGAGCGGCGGGGGTAGGAGGGTCACCGCGATCGAGTCGGCGGCGCCGGGGTCCCAGGCCTTGGCGTCGAGGGCCTCGACGAGGGCGCGGGCGGCGTCCTCGAGGCGGTCGAGGGCGTCGGAGGCGGTGTGGGCCGGGCCGGCGAAGGCGCGGGCTAGGACGCCGGCGCCAGGGCGCTCGGTCGCGGTCAGGACCCGGCCGGCCTCGGCGGCAAGGGCGTCGGCGTCGAGCCCGTAGACCGCGCCGATCGCCTGGCGCAGGCCCGGCAGCCCCGCCTGGGGCAGGCGCAGGATCGCCAGCACCAGCCCGAGCCGCTCCTCCCCCGCCGGCACCTGTCCCAGCACGTGCAGCCCGCCACGGATCTGGGCGTCTTTGATCTCGCACAGGTAAGAGTCGACGTGCACGACGAGGTCGTCGAAATCAGCTGGCGGGTCGACAGCGGCCGGATCGTCGCCGTCGGCGAGGCGCAGGTCGCGGGTGAGCTCCGCGCTGCGCAGCAGGTGCCACAGCTCCCCGCGCAGGGCCGGCGCCTTGGCCGGGTCCAGCGTCAACACCTGGTAGTACTCATCGAGCAGCTGCTCCAGGCGCGCGAGCTCGTCGTAGGTCTCCGCCCGCGTCATCGGCGGGACGAGGTGGTCGACGACGATGGCGTGCGCCCGGCGCTTGGCCTGCGTGCCCTCGCCCGGGTCGTTCACCACGAAGGGGTAGAGGAACGGCTGGTCGCCGAGCAGCGCGTCCGGCGCGCACGACGCCGACAGCCCCAGGCCCTTGCCCGGCATCCACTCGAGGGTCCCGTGCTTGCCGAGGTGCACGACCGCGTCGGCCCCCCACCCCCGGTCGAGCCAGCGGTAGAACCCCAGATAGTGGTGGGTCGGGGGCAGTTCGGGGTCGTGGTAGATCGCGACGGGGTTCTCGCCGAACCCGCGCGGCGGCTGGATCGCCAGCAGCACGTTGCCGAAGCGCAGCCCCGCGAAGCACAGGTCGCCGTCGTGGCGGTACAGCTCGCCGGGGGGCGGGCCCCAGCGCTGCTCGACCGACGCGCGCAGGTCGGCCGGCAGCTCGGCGAACCAGGCGCGGTAGGCGGCGGCGGGCAGGCGGAACGGGTCCGTGTCGAGCTGCTCCTCGGTGAGGAACTCCGCGTCGAACCCGCCCGCGTCGATGAGCGCGTGGACCAGCGCGTCGCCGTCCAGGCCGGCCGTCGCCCAGTCGCCGGTGTCGTAGCCCGCCGCGGTCAGCGCGTCGAGCAGCCGGACCGCCGACACCGGCGTGTCGAGCCCGACCGCGTTGCCGACCCGGCTGTGCTTCGTGGGGTAGTTCGACAGCACCAGCGCGACGCGCTTGTCGGCGTTGCCCGCCCGGCGCAGGCGGGCCAGGCGCACGGCCGTGCCCGCCACGCGCGCGGCGCGCTCCTGGTCGGCGGCGTAGCGCACGACGCCGTCCTCGCCGCGCTCTTTGAACGAGAACGGGACGCCGACCACCCGCCCGTCGAACTCGGGCAGCGCGACCTGCCAGGCGGTGTCCAGCGGTGACAGCCCCTGGTCGCTGCCGCGCCACGCTTCGCGCGTCGAGGTCGCCGTGACGGCCTGGAGCACCGGCACCCCCAGGCGGGCGAGCGCCGGCGCGCTCCAGCCAGGGTCGACCCCGCCCCCGGCCGGGTCGCTCGCGCCCATGGCCAGCACGGTGGTGACCAGCACGTCGACCCGGCCGGCCAGCAGGTCGTCGAGGGCCGGCACGGCGCCGTCCCCCTCCGGGCGCAGCGAGTAGGTGAAGACGGGCAGCGCGTCGGCGCCCGCGGCCTCGACCGCGCGCACGAGCGCGGCGATCGAGTCGGTGTTCCCGCTCTGCCAGTGGGTCCGGTAGAAGACGATCCCGACGGTGGGGCGGTCCGGGTCGCGGCGGGCGAGCAGCTCGGTCTCGCCGAGGTCGGGGTGCCACCAGCCCTGGCGCGGGAGCGGCGCGGGCGGGTCAAAGCCGAAGCCGGTGCGCAGGAGCGTGTCGGCGAGGAAACGCAGAAGGTTCGCCGTGTTGGCGACCCCGCCCTCGACGAGGTAGGCGAAGGCCTCGGCGACGACGCCGCCCGGCGCCGTCGAGGCGGCGGTCAGCTCCGCGTCGGGGGTCGCCTCGCCACCGAGGGCGACGAGCGGCACGCCGGCGGCGTGGCAGCGCGCCGCGAGCGCGTCGAACCCGTCCCACGCCCGCCGACCGCCGAGCAGCCGGACGACGACGACCTGCGCGGCCTCGACGTCCTGCGCGGTGGGGGGCGCCACGACCGGGTTGCGCGCGACCACGCCGGGATGGCCTACGGGCAGCACCCGCGCCGCCGCGCTGGCCGCCAGCACCTCGGTGTCGCCGCTGGTGAGGAACAGGATCACGGGGCGACCTCCCGGGCGGCGCGGCTGGTGCCCCCGACGGGTGGCGCGACGCCGGCGGCGGCAGGGCCGGCCGGGGGCGGGGGCCCGACGGTGACGTCGATGAGGCGCGCCGGCGGCGCGGTGCCGTGGTCGGCGCGGCCCAGGGTGAGCGACACCGGCGGCAGGGACGGCGCGCCGACCTCGATGAGGCGGGCGAGGGCGGCCGTGTCGAGGTGGTCGGCCACGAGGTCGCCGAGGCGGTCGAGGCGGGCCTCGCGTACGGCGGCGAACGACACGCCCGCGGGCTCGAAGGACAAGCTACGGCGCCGGGCGACCCAGCGCAGCAGAGCGCCGCGGTAGCGGTCGTCCTCGAGCAGCCCGTGCCACGAGGTCCCCAGCACCGCGCCCGCCGCGCAGCCGTCCTCGCCGCCGTCGTCGCGCAGCAGCAGGGGCGCGCCGCCGAGGCGCACGGTGCGGCCGTGGTGGATCTCGTAGCCGGACGCCGGGACGCCGGGCGCGACGGCGGCGCCGCGGCCGCGCGGGCGGGTCAACACCTTGTCGGCCGCGAAGCGGGTGGTGACCGGCAGGAGGCCCAGCCCGTCGACCCGCCCGGCGCCGCTCTCGACCTCGTCCTCGATCGTGCGGCCCAGCAGCTGGTACCCGCCGCAGATCCCTAGGGTCGGTGCGCCCGCGGAAGCCCGCCGCGCCAGGGCGACGTCGATGCCCAGGGCGCGCAGGCGGGCGAGGTCGAGGACCGTCGCCTAGGTGCCGGCCACGACGGCGAGGTCGGAGCGCGCGACCACGACCGGCGAGCTGGTGCGCCGGACGGCGACGCCCGGCTCCGCAGCGAGCGCGTCGACGTCGGTGACGTTGGACAGGCGGCGCAGGTGCACGACCGCGACGGTCAGCCCGTCGCGCCCGGCCGGGCGCGTGACCCCCGGGGCCGCGAAGGGCGCGAGCGAGTCCTCCGCGTCGAGGCCGAGCCCTCGGCGAACGGCACGACGCCGAGGACCGGGCGGCCGGTCGCGGCCTCGACCGCTCCGAGCCCGGGCGCGAGCACCGCGCGCGACCCGCGGAACTTGTTGACCACGAAGCCGGCGATCAGCGCCTGGTCGGCGGGCTCGAGCAGCGCGAGCGTGCCGGCGAAGGCGGCCAGCACCCCGCCGCGGTCGATGTCGCCGACGACCACGGTGGGCAGTCCGGCGGCGCGCGCCAGCCCCAGGTTCGCGATGTCGTCGCGGCGTAGGTTGACCTCCGCGGGCGAGCCCGCGCCCTCCCAGACCACGACGTCGAAGCGGGCGCGCAGGTCGGCCAGCGCCTCGAGCACAGGTGCGCGCAGGGCGGCCTTGCGGCGCTGGTAGCTGCGCGCGTCCTCCGTGCCGGCGGGCCGGCCGAGCAGGACCACCCGGCTGGTGTGGTGCCCGGAGGGCTTTAGCAGGACCGGGTTCATGGCGACCTCGGGCGGGATCCCGGCGGCGGCGGCCTGCATGGCCTGCGCGCGCCCGACCTCCGCGCCGCCGACCGTCACCGCGCTGTTCAGCGCCATGTTCTGCGCCTTGAACGGCGCGACCCGCACCCTCTGCCGCGCCAGCCAACGGCACAGCCCGGCCACCACCGTGCTCTTGCCCGCGTCCGAGGTCGTCCCCGCGACCAGCAGCGCCCCCCTCACGGGCGCCTCCTAGCCACGAGCACGGCGAGGCCGAGGGCGGCGGCGGTAACCGCGCGGGACAGGCGGACCGCGCAGACGACGTGGCCAGGCACCGGTGGCGGGCCGTCGCCGAGGGGGCCGCGCACCTCGACGCGGTCGCCGTAGCGGTTCACGCCGCCGAGGCGGACCCCGAGGGCGCCGGCGAAGGCCGCCTCGCTGCGGCCCGCGTTCGGGCTCGGCGAGTTGGCGCCGTCGCGCACCGCCACCCGCGCCGGCGACCCGCCCGCCGCCGGCGCCAGCAGCGCCGCCAGCAGCGCGGCGAGGCCCGCGGGCAGCCGGGCGAGCAGGTCGTCGAGCCACGACGAGGCCTCCCCGAAGCGCAGGTGGCGGGGGCTGCGGTGGCCGACCATCGCGTCGAGGGTGTTCGCGCAGCGGTGCGCGACGACGCCCGCGGGCCCGGCCAGCGCGCCCCAGACCAGCGGGACGACGACCGAGTCGGCGCTGTTCTCCGCGACGCTCTCGACCGCGGCGCGGCACAGCTCGGGGCCGTCGAGGCCGCTCGGGTCGCGCCCGACCAGGGCGGGGACGCGCCGGCCTGCGGTCGGGAGGTCGGCCGCGGCCACCGCCGCGCCGACCCCGAGCGCCTCGCGGCCCAGCAACCGCCCGCCCAGCGCCGCCCAGGTCACCGCGGCCAGCAGCGCCCCGCGCCCCGCCCCAGCCCGCCGGTCCAGCAGCCCCGCCAGCAACGTTGGCACGCCCACGAGCAGCGCGGTGTAGGCCGCCCCCACCCGCCGGTCGTCGCGCCAGAGCGCCCGCTCGACCCGGTCGGCGGCCGCCCCGAACAGCGCGAGGAGGTGCCCCCGCCGCGGGTCCGCGACCGCGACGTCGAGCAGCGCCGCCCCGACCAGCCCGCCCACGCCCCCGCCGCTGACCGCCGGCGCGGGGCTCACCGGGCCACCTCCGCGGTAGCGGGCCGCGTGCCGAAGGTGGCCAGGGCGGGGGTCCAGTTGAGGCGGACCAGGCGCCAGGTGGGGTCGGTGCGGTGCAGCTCGGTGACCGACGCCGGGGCGGCGTCGAGGCGCCAGACCGCCGCGTCGGGCAGGTCCAGGACCTCCAGGAGCGCGGCCTTGACCAGGCCGCCGTGGGTGACCGCGAGCGTGGTGCCGCCCAGCGCGGCGGCCCGCTCCAGCACTCGCCGCGCCCGGGCGCGCACCGCGCCGAGCCCTTCCCCGCCGTGCGCCGCCGAGCTGGGGTCGGCGTACCACGCGGCCAGCCCGGCGGGGTCCTCGGCGTGCACCTCGTCCGGTGTGCGCCCCGCCCAGCGCCCGAAGTCGCACTCGGCGAGGTCGCCGACGGGGTCCGCCGCCGCCCCCCAGGCCGCGGCCGTGCCGACCGAGCGCCGCGCCGCCGACGACCACACCCGGTCCGCCGCCGGCAGGTGCGCGCCGAGCTCGGCGGCGGCCGCCCGTCCCGCCCGGTCGAGCGGCTCGTCGCCCGCGGCCGCCCGCGCGCCGGTGGTGGCGGGGAACGCCGCGCGGCGGGTGGTGGCCGTGGTCGCGTGGCGCACGAGCAGAAGCGCGGTCGCCCTCATCGTTCGGCCCCGTCCGCGAGCAGCCCGTAGCCGATCGCCGTCGCGCCCAGCAGGACCGCCTGGGTCGCCAGCGAGCCCAACCGGAACGACCAGAGCAGCTCGGCGGGCACGGCAGCGCCCGCGTCGAGGTCGGGCAACGCCGCCGCGACGACCACGGCCACAAGCCCGACCCCGGCGCCCACCAGCACCTGACGCGCGGGAACGCGCAACCGGGCCAGCGCCGGCAGGCGCCCGACCGCCCAGCCGATCGCGGCGAGCACGAGCCCCAGCGCCACCAGCCCGAGGTACAGGGTCGTCCGCGCTGACAGCGTGACGGGGTCGCCCGCCCCTGGCGGGTTGGCCGGGTACTTGATCGCGGGCAATACGACCACTGCGGCGACCAGCACCGCCCCGAGCTTCAGGCTGCGCGCCCAGGCCCCGCCCTCGACTCGCCCGACCGCCCAGGCCGCTGCGACGCCGAACAGCGCGCCGACCGCCAACCCGGCCAGCGACGTGCCGACCACCAGCCCCGCCCGCTGCCCACCGCGCGCCACCGCCGACCCCGGCCCACGCGCAGCCAGGTCAGCGGCCTCCTCGAGGGCAACCGCGCGCCCGAGGGCGGGCTCGCCGGCGACCAGGCCGACCAGGCCCGCGAGCACGCCGGCCACCAGCCCCGCGGCCAGGCCGCGGCGCACGGCTGCGCCGATCACCGGAGGGCCGCTAGTGGCAGGGCACGCCCAGCAGGTGCCGGGCGTCGTGGAAGAACTCGTGCAGGACGCCGCCGTCCTCGGCCATCGCGGTGGTGACCGGCGCGGCGAGCGCACCCTGGTCAAAGGCCAGCGCGTACAGGACCAAGGCGGCCAGCAGGAGCGCACCGAGGAACGGCCAGGTAAGCGCCCTCAAAGGCACGGGACGTGCGGTCATGGAGCCCTCCTCGGGGATCAACCGTCCCCTGGGTCGTCACGCAGGGCCAGTATCTGGCTGCCGGTCGCCTGGGCGACCGGTCACAGTGGCGGGACCGCGCCGGACTTGCACCGGCTTCCTGGACCCCTGCGCCTCTTGGTGGCCGGACCCTACGCCCTCGGCCCCTCGCCGGTCAACGCGGGGGCGCACCCCGTCCGGCACACTCGTGCGTCAGGGGGGCTCGGGCTGGGCCGCAGACACGCCCTAGGGCTCCTGCTGTGCGTCCCGAGCGAGCCCCCGACGCGCGTTGGTTAGAGTGCTCGCATGACCACTACCTCGCGCTTCCTTGTGAACACCGGCACGGGCAAGGGAAAGACCTCGGCCGCTATGGGGGTCATGGCGAGGGCTTGGGCTCGCGACTGGACGGTCTGCGTCGTCCAGTTCGTGAAGAGCGCCAGATGGCGTGTCGGCGAGCGGGCATTGGCGGAGCACTTGGGGATTGAGTGGGCGACGCTCGGTGACGGCTTCACATGGGAGTCGACGGACCTCGACGAGACGGCAGCGAAGGGTCGCCATGCCTGGGAGGTCGCTGCCGGGAAGATCTCCTCCGGTGACTACGACCTCGTGATCTTGGATGAGGGGACGTACATCGCGCGGTACGGCTGGGTGAGCGTGGCAGAGATGGTCCGAGTCATCGCTGGTCGTCCCGACCGGACCAACGTCGTGCTGACCGGTCGTTATGCAGCGCCGGAGCTCATCGACATCGCGGACACTGTCACGGAGATGACGAACGTCAAGCACGCGCTGGATCGGGGGGTCAACGCCCGCCGCGGGGTCGAGTACTGACCACCGGGGTGAGCCTGCGAGGGCTTCCGACGTGATGATTGGACCGTCCAAGGTACGCGGCTGCCTGTTCGACATGAACGGCATTCTCGTGGACGATGAGCATCTGCACGAGGAGGCGTTTCGTAGTGCGCTGAAGCCCATTGGCTTGGCATTGACCTCGGAAGACTACATGCGCTACTTCATCGGGAAACTGACCGGCGAGGATTGGAGGAGTATCGTCGAGCTACGGAGGGCAGGTACGACGTCGAGCTAATTATCGGCAGCAAGGTCCGCGAGTACCAGGATCTGGTCAGCGAGGGAGTGCGGGGTTACGAAGGCGTCAGCAGCTTCATCGCCGTCCTAGAGGAGCGCGGGTGCAAGTTGGCCGTCGTGACGAGCTCGTTGCGGGCAGAGGCAGAAGCAGTGCTAGCAGGCTTAGGGTTATCAAGCCAGCTATCCACTGTGGTGGTGGTGGCAGCAGAAGACGTGAGGCGTAGCAAACCCGATCCGGAAGGCTACATCGTGGCCGCGAGGGCGTTGGGAGTCGCCGCACGCGACTGCCTGGCCATCGAGGACGCACCCAGCGGCGTGGCCGCGGCCAAGGCCAGCGGAATGAACGTAGTCGCCGTCACCAATACACATAGTGGCGAGGAATTGCGCCAGGCCGATGCGGTCGTGACGTCACTTGATGCTGATCTGGCGAACAGAGTCTCGTGACACCTGTACGCGATTGGGCGTCAGGGTCTCGCAGGAGCGGTTCATCCTTGGGCGATCCTCACACCCCCGACCCGGCGGCGCCCCCGCTGCGGCGCGTCAGGTAACCTGCAACACCGCGGCCGCCACCCAAGGCGTCCGCGGCGAGGGGGCCGACCACCAGCGCGCATGCCTCCCCCGATGCCGCCATTCTAGGAGAGCACGGAGAGGAGCAGGCGGTGCACGTGCATTTCATTGGGTACCTGGGAACGTCGAGACCGGACGCGTCCCCGTCGCTCGACGTGCTGGACCTCGGTTACGTGCGCGAGATGGCGCGACTCCATGAAGAGTACGGATGGGACACTGTTTTGCTCGGCTATGGGCCGAGTGATCCCGACCCCATCCAGGTGGCTGGTTACGCCGCTCAGCACTGCACCTCGCTACGCATGATGCCCGCCCATCGACCCGGAATTCTCTTCCCTACCCTGGCCGCCCGAGTCTTCGCTTCCCTCGATCACATCACTGGGGGGAGGACCGATATCAATGTGGTGGCGGGAGCGACGGAGCTGGAGGCGCGCAGGGAGGGGGAGTTCGTATCCAAGGACGAGCGGTACGAGAAGGCTGTGGAATACTTGACCGTGATGAGGAGGGCGTGGTCGGCGTCCGAGCCGTTCTCCCACAGCGGACAGCACTATCGGTTCGAACAGTACGAGCCTCGTGTAAAGACCCTGCAAGCCCCTTCTGTTCCAATCTACACCTCCGGGTCCTCTCTAGCCGCACAGCGCCTGGCCGCTCGGTGTGCAGACTGGCACATCTTTTTCGGTGAGTCCTTGGCGGCCACCGCGGGCGTGATGGACAACGTCCGGAAGCTCGCCCTAGACGCTGACCGGCGCGACGGACCGCGTTTCGCCGTACGACTGACGCTCATCCCGGCCAGGACTGACGACCTGGCATGGGAGCGGGCGATCCGCTACGTGGAGGAGACGGGGGGAGGGATCCAGGTTGCGCCGCTCCCAGGCAGGTATGACCCGAGCGAGAGCGAGCGACGACTGGCTGAGCAGGCCCGCTCGGGGCAACGACATGACCGGGCGCTATGGATGGTCCAGGGAGTGCGGTGGGGAGCAACCATGAACGCCCTCGTCGGTAGCCCGCAGACGATTGCCGCGGCCCTATCAGACTACGTACAGATCGGCGTAGCCGGGTTTCGACTGCACGTGCTCGACATCGTTGAGGACACCCAGGTGGTGGGCTCCGACATCCTTCCCTTGGTGAGAGACGATGTTAGTGGTATGGGCGAGGCTAGGCAGCCCGTTTACGGCCGCGAGGGCGGGGGCAAAGATGAGCGCCGACCTTGAGGATCTGCGTGCACGATGGGAGCGCTGGGAAGCGTCGGCGGTAGCGTGGGACAAGAACCTGCATCCTCCCGTATCACCTAGTACAGAGGACATCGCACACCTGCTGGACCCGCTCCGTGAGCATGAGCGTCGAGGGCTACTTCGCTCTGTGGGACTGCTTGGATGTACGCCGCAGGTCAGGGCGGCCATCCTGGCCAGCTTCCCGGCCGTGTTGCTTTACCTGGTCGACTTCTCGCTTGCCATGTACCAAGCTACGACGGACCTTGCGGGTCGTGATGCTCCGGAGCGGGAGTTCTTGATCCACGACGAGTGGCTGTCCTCGAGGTCTTGGCCTGGGAGTCCCTTCTCCGCCATGGTCGGGGACCGTGCACTGGATCATCTGGCCTTGCCGGAGTGGCCGGAGTTCTTCAGGAGAATGCACGGCCGGTTGTCGGACGGCGCACCGCTGGTCCTCCACGTGACGTTCCTTGACGAGTCGCTGCAGGGCAGACCGTTCAAGCAGCTGCACGATACCTGGGCTCAGCGACTGCGCAGGGGCGAGACCGATCTTGACGGAGCAGCTTGTGGCCTGTTTGAGGATCTCCTCAGCGCGGGGGCGGAGGGGTCTCTCTACGTGACGTTGGCCCCATACTGGGATGACCTATTGCGGCACGGTTCGCCTCCCTCCTCGGATCCCTTGTCTGCGCGCATGGTGGAGCTGTTCCGTCGAAGCCGCAACGAGACATGGACGAACTTTAAGTTCTCGCATATTTCGGAGGCCAGCAACAGCTACTTCGAAATCGTCGACCTTAGGACGAGTCATGATTATTTCGGCAGCGAGCGCCAACCGACCATCATCTTCAGACGCCTGTGACGCGGTAGTCCTGTGGGGACATCGCTCCATCCTAGGGAAGCGCCATGTCCACGCCCGACCGGGTGGAGCGAGCCCCGCGCCTCTCCAAGCAGGCAGTGGACTCGCGACGCTGCGGGCTGCAGCGGCGGCACGGCTGTGACCAGTGGGACGCTCGCCGACGTGGAGGCAGCCGTCCGGGACGCTGCGCCGTACCTGTGCCTCTCGACTGACCCATACTCCGAGAAGGGCTGGTCGCGCTGCTCCGCATTGATCGCGCGTCCGTCGCTGCTCCTAGGGTCCATCCTCTCGACGGCGCCTGGTCGCGGAACCTCCGACGTTCGGGTCGCCGGCTCGCTCTGGCTACAGTCGTACGCATTCCGAGTACCCAGCGTCGTCCTGGCAGCGCATGCTCTCGGCTTGCCCCTCCCCACCATGGATCTTGACAGCACCTGGGTGCGCATCGTCAGGGACCGTCCCGGCCAGGTGGCGGTCAGCGACATCAGTGTGCGGCGGAACCCGGGGACAACGGCGTTGGCTCAGTCTATCGTGCGCGACCACTTAGCAATCATGGCCCGCGCGGTCAGCGACACCACCGGCGCCTCCCTCAGGGTTCTTCACAGCAACGTCGCGTCCTCGATCGCCCGCTTGTTCGTTGCCGTTGAGCGTCCCGGCGTCGGTCACCCCTTTCTTGCCGCCGCAGCTCCCTGGCTCCCCCTTGCGGGACATTGGGAGGGGAACGCTGAGGGCGGCCAGTGGGTCCGTGATGCGTGTTGCTTGTGGTACCAGACCTCCGGAGGTCATTACTGCGACGACTGCATTATTCCCCTTCGATCACCGCCCAATGACTGATCAATGCCCCCTCAGCCCCCTCGGCGGCAAGAACGACCCTCCTTACCGGCGTCCCTCCTGCGCTGAACGCAAACACACTTCCCGCCAGTCAGCCGGCGACGTCGCCCCACTCCGACAGATCCCAGCTCGGATAGCGGGCTTGCAGATTGATCAGGGTCTGCGTCGTCCAGTAGGGATGACCAGGGCGGGGAACACCGAGGGTGGCAAGCTGATCTACGGTGGCATTCTCGAGCAACAAAGGCCAGTTTTTGTCAAGACTGGTCGCGAACCAGCGCAACCCCCCCATGAAGGTACACTCCGCCGCGTAGAAGCTCGACGTCAGTGACCATCTCCTGGCTCCTTGTCCAACGAGATTCGTTCCGCGGTGGTAGAGGTCGTCAGGACTGTACATGAGCAGTGTCCCTGCTGAGACGCAGAGGGCGCGCTCCCTGTGCCGCAGGGCGAGCGTCTCTTCAACTGTCAGGACGCTGCGCTGCGGTGGTAGGTGCGCCGTGAACTCCTTTGGTACGTAGGCGAACGGTCCGTTGGCTTCGCCGACGTCCGTCAGGAAGATGGTGCATATAACAGTGCGGAACCGGCGCTCAGCTGCGGGCACCAACAACGTGTGCATCTCGTAGTCGAGGTGGAGCGGCTGATCGTAATCGGCTATCCCGGCGTGCTTGACGTGAACGAGGTTCTGGTGCATCAAGACCTGGCTCGTCTGGAGATATGCGCTGGCGGCGTTCAGGAGCCGCTGGTCGAGGCCGAGAAGGTTCAGTTCGGTCCCGCTCGGGTAGGGAAGGAAACGCTGCCCCTCGAACTGCTTAGCGGACAGACCAATACCCTTCTCGGCGACACCATCGCCTCGGGGTCCATATAGGAGTTCGGGCGAGTCGGCGTAGAGGAGGCGCACATGCTGCTGGGCGGCTTCGAGAGTCGCCCTCGACAGAAATCCCTCCACGACGCAGATGCTGTCGCGGACCAGGCTCTGTAGGTGTGTGGGAGAAACTGGTGGACCCACGTCAGCGCCTTCCGAAACCAGTAGTACCTGACATCTTCTCCACGAGTATAAACTATACGGTCAACACGCTCAGCGGTCAATACGAGCGCCGACATCGTGGCGAGCTGGGCGGAGGCAAGAGGCACCAGCAAACCCGGTGCGTAGCTCGTAACCGTTGGTTCACGCTTGCGAGAGCGAGGACCAGGTGCGTCCTGCGTCAGGATTCTTGGCAGGGGGTGATATTTGTCGCCTCTCGTGAAGGAGTCGTGATGCCCCCGTGCGCCCGCCATCCCGGTTGCCGACAAGGTCCGGGTCGTGTTCTCTTCGTCTACGATGCGGCGGGCAACCGCACCGCCGAGGTCACCCCGACCGGCGCGCGCACCACCCACACCTATGACCTGGCCGGCCGACGTGTCGCGACGGTCGACTCGCGCGGCAACGCCGCCGCCGCGGACCCGGCGCTGTTCACCACCGCCTACGGCTATGACGCCAACGGCAACCAGATCAGCGTCACCGACGCCCACGGCGCGGTCACCACCGTCGCCTACGACGAGCTGAACCGGCCGACCGCCGTCACCGGTCCGCTCGGGCGGGTGTCGACCACCAGCTATGACGCTGCCGGCAACGTCGTGGCGACCCGCGACCCGCTGGGCAACACCACCGCCACCGTCTATGACCGGTTGAACCGGCCGGACTCGATGACCGATCCGCACGGCAAGACCAACGTCACCGGCTATGACCCCGCCGGCAACCCGACCAGCGCGACCAGCGCGACCGGCGACGTCACGCGGATGTCGTATGACGACGACGGCCGGCTCATCGGCCGGATCGACCCGCGCGGCACCGTCGCCGGTGCGGACCCGGCCGCCTACATCACCACCGTGCGCTACGACGCCGACGGCAACGTCGTCGAGACCATCGACCCGCTCGGCGCGGTCACCGGTGAGGCGTTCGACGCCGGACAGCGCACCCAGCGGACCGACGCGAACGGCCACACCACCACCTGGACCTACGACCCCTCGGCCGGGTCGCCACCGTCACCGCGCCTGGCCACCGCCACCGACGCCGCCGGCACCGTCGCCTACGACCACGACCCCGCCGGCCATCTGGCCACCACCACCCACCCGACCGCCAGCGGCCACGTCGAGACCCGCACCCCCGACGCTCGCCGGACGGCTCACCGGCCTGCACAACACCCGCGGCGGTCAGACGATCTCGGGCTACCAGGTCACCCGCGACCGCGTCGGCAACCCCACCTCCGTCGTCACCCTGCGCGGCGAGACGACCACCGTCGAGGCGTACCTGTACGACCCCGCCGACCGGCTCACCGGCGTCTGTGACACCCCACCTGCAACCCCGCCACCGCCGACACCGCCTTCACCTCCGACGGCGTCGGCAACCGCCTCACCTCCACCCCCGCCGGTGCGGCCGCGACCAGCTACAGCTACAACGCCGCCGACCAGCTCACTGCCACCACCGGTGCGACGGCGACCAGCGACGCCAACGGCAACCAAACCGGCGCCGGCGACCGCACCTTCACCTACGACCGCGCCAACCGGCTCACCACCACTACCGCCGGCACGACGACGGTTGGTTACACCTACGACGGCGACGGCATCCGCGCCACCCAAACCCGCAACGGCAACCCGGAGCTGCGCTGCGCCTGGACATCAACTATCCCCTCCCGCAGCTCGCCGTCGAGCGCGACGGCGACGGCAACCTGGTCCGGCGGACCAGCCACGCCGCCGGCCAAGCACTCACCGTCACCTCCGGCATGATCGGCTGGTCGACACATGATTACCTGCAAGCGAGATGTCTCAGCGATCCACGGGCCGGCCCGAGCCGGCCGAGTGCGTTGGCAGTGTGGTGGTTGGCCGTCCAGCAGCGCACAGCGGTTCGCCCTCGGGACCGTCGGGGTGGTTAGCTGCGTACCCCCGAGTCAAGGCGGTCGTCGAAGTCGCGGGCGACCTACACCGGCACCCGCCCCGCCGACTCCGCGCCGCCCTCGTCGTCGTCGTCGTCGTCGTCGTCGAGCTGACCCCTTTGTAGCCGGATGACGCGGCCGAAACTTGTGCGCGGGGATCTCGCGCGGTCGATCAGCCGGTACAACATGCAAGTGCCGATCCCCAGGTACTTGGGCGCGGCGGCGGTGCTGAGCCAGCGCCGCTGGGTTCCTGTCACAGCAGCCGAGGCTGGCCCTGCTGCCGATGTACCTGAAACGCTGGCCTCGTCCACACGCCGCAGGCGCCGCTCGTCACTGCTCGGGAAGCATCGACGTTCGGTGTCGCAACCTGTTGGTGGCCGTGACTCCTGCCGCGTGCAGAACGCGAGCAGTGGCATCCTGCACAACAATGGCTGATCGGTTTCGACGCTTGGGGATGATTCATGGCTAACGAGACGGCTGAGTCGGTTGTGCGCGACTACCTGCGCGTGCTGAAGGATCCTGCTTCCCTGCGGGATGAGGACACGATCAACGACCTCACCAAGCGACTGGAGCAGTCCGACGACGCGCTGGAACGGCTGCGGCTGCGCCAGCAGTTGCTGGATGCCGAAGCGCCCGATGCGGATCGGTTGGAGGAGGGTTTCGTCACCCACGCCAAGGCCTGGGCCGACGACATCCCCATCAGCGCCAACGCCTTCGTTGCCGAAGGCGTCCCCGCCGACGTGCTGCGCCGCGCCGGCTTCCAGCTCCCCGGCGCTGGCCAGCGCCGCGGCCGCGGCGGCGCCCGCCAGCCGGCGGCCCAGCGGGCGCGGCGCTCGCGGGTGACGGTGGACGAGGTCCGCGCACCCATCCCCGACGGCACCTTCACCGTCAAGACGCTGCAGGAGGTCTCCGGCGCGTCGCCCGCGGTCGTGCGCAAGGTCGTGGCCGAGGAGGAGTCCGCCGGACGGCTGCGCAGCGAGGGCACCGACCCCGACCACCGCGGCCCCGGCCGCGCCCCGGTCCTGTACCGCAAGAACTGACACAACCCCCCGCCCGGCACCAGCCGCTCCGCCCTGCCAACCTGCTGACCGTAGTGACAGCCAGACCTCTGGACGAAGAGCCAGGCAACCAGATGGGCCCGAGCTGCGCAGCAGCGCAAGTCCGTCGGCTTGGTGCGTCACGCTGTGAACCGATAGCGGGGAAGCCGCCATGTACCTCTTCGCGACTTTCGCTTTTCAGTCCAACTGGTTCGAGTAGGGCAGCGGGGCCGTCGGCGGCGCGGGACGGCGCCGCCGTACCCCTGATCGACGGTCGTGACTCCGCGGGCGCTGCCGCCAGCACGGCCTGGTTGCGGGCCGCCGCGCCGGGCCGCCTCGTCGTGGTCGGCGGTCCGGCTGCGGGTGGGCGAGGCCGTAACCGGCGCGCTGGAGCGCCTGCTCGGATCTTGGCCGTCGGCGTCACTGGCGCAGCGTCCGGACGAGCAACCTCAGCCACCAGGCTGTGGAAGGTCGCCACGTGCACGTCGGCCGTGTGAAGCAACCGGATCGCCGGCATCGGGCCAGTCAACACCGGTGGCTGCGACGGTGTGTCCCGCTAGGGCGTGTCTGACGAAGGTGGTTGCGCGGGTTTGGGGGTGCGGGCCGGTAGACCGGCGGCATGCAGAGTCGTCATGATCTTTCGGATGCGGAGTGGGCGGTGATCGAGCCGTTGCTGCCGGATGCCACGCCGCGGCGGGGGGCCGGTGGCGGGATCACCGGCAGGTGGTCAACGGGGTGGTGTGGCGGGCCCGGACGGGGTGTCCGTGGCGGGACTTGCCGCCTGGGTATGGGCCGTGGCAGACGGTGTATGAGCGGCATCGCCGCTGGTCTGGCGACGGGACGTGGGAGCGGGTGCTGGACGGGCTGCGGGTCGGCTGTGACGCCGGGGAGGGCGAGTGGACGGTGGGGATCGACTCGACGGTGGTGCGGGCGCATCAGCACGCCGCCGGCGCCCGCCACGCCCCGCCCGCCGACGTGCCCGCCGCCCGGCTGGTCGGCGTGCTGGAGGGTGTGGCGGGACCCTCCGGTCCCACAGGGGGCGCTACCGAATCACAACGATCCGCCGCCTGACCGCACTGACGGTGACGTTGGTGACCGCCGGTCGCGGCGGCGGGCGGATCGGGAGGGGATCGGGCGGTCCCGCGGCGGGCTGAGCACCAAGATCCATCTGCTGGCCGACGCCCGCGCCAGGCCGCTGGCCAGGGTCACCACCGCCGGCCAGCGCGGCGACGCGCTGGCCGCCGGGCCGCTGCTGGACCGGCTCAAGGTCCGCCGGCCAGGGCGGGGCCGCCCGCGGACCCGGCCGGGCCGGCTGCTGGGCGACAAGGCCTACTCCAACCGGGCGCTACGCGCCCAGCTGCGCCGCCGGCGCGTCCGGGCGGTGATCCCCGAACCGGCCGACCAGCAGGCCAACCGGCGCCGCCGCGGCAGCACCGGCGGCCGCCCTCCCGTCTTTGACGCCCAGGTCTACAAGCAGCGCAACAGCACCGAGCGGTGCGTCAACAAGATCAAGGCCTACCGGGCGGTCGCGATGCGCACCGACAAACGCCTGTACGTCTTCGAAGGCACCATCGACGTCGCCTCCATGCGCATCTGGACCCGCGACCTCACCCGCCACCATCCGTCAGACACGCTCTAGGGGCGGCGCTGCTCGGCGCCAGCTTCCTGCTCATGCCCGTGCTGGAGTCGCCCGGCTGGTGGCTGGCGCTGCGCTTCGTCTCCGGTGCCGGTCTCGCACTGCCGTGGCTCGTCGGCGAGACCTGGATCAACACCGTTACCACCGACGCCGTCCGAGGCCGGGTTCTGGCCACCTACACCGTGCTGCTGTTCGGCGCGTGGGCGACCGGGCCCATCATCCTCGAGCGACTGGGCACGACAGGCACGGCGCCGTACTTCATCGGCACGCTCGGCGCAGCCCTCGTGATTGCGCCTCTCGTCCTGGCCCGCCGGCTCGCCCCGTCTGTCGCCAGCCACGGCCGCTTCTCCCTCACCCAAGCAGCAGCCCTCGCGCCGCTGGCCATCGGAGCCGCCGCGGTCGGCGGCGTCGCCGAGTTCAGCACGATCTCCCTGCTGCCGATCTGCGCCGTCGGAGCAGGGATGACCGCGGAGCATGGCCTGCGCCTGCTCACCGTCCTCATGGTCGGCGGCGTCGTGCTGCAGTTCGCCATCGGGTGGCTCGCCGACCGGATGCCCAGGGCGTCGCTGCTCGCCGCCCTCGGCGTCAGCCTCGCCGCAGCGTCAGCCCTGCTGGGCGTCACGGCCCAGCAACCCCCACTCGCCTTCGCTGCCGCCTTCGTCCTCGGCGGTGTCTGCCTGGGGTTCTACGCCGTCGGACTGGCGATGCTCGGCGAGCGCGTGGCTCCCGGACAGCTCGCGCTCGCCAACGCCGCATTCCTGATGACCTACGAGGCGGGCGCGATCGGCGGTCCACTGCTCGGCGGAGCCGCGATGGACATCTGGCAGCCTCACGGCCTCCTGCTCGTCACAGGCATCGTCGGCCTCACATTCGCCCTGTGGATCACCCGCCGACCGTCGGGTGCACGCTCGCCCGATCCATCGCCCACCAAGGAACGTTGAATCTTCCGAACGACTCGGAGGCGTCTTCGCGGAACGAGGACTGCTCCCCGTGGCTGCCGCCTGACGGGTCGACAGCGAGACCCGACCTCGGCGGTCCAGATGTGTAGGACTGGCTGGGTGAACATCCAAGACGGCAAGAGAAGAACTCGGTGTCGGCGACGTAGCCGGGTGAGACCACGTTGGCGGTGATCCCGCGGGGGCCGAGTTCGGCAGCGAGGTCGACGTTCCACGCCACGGCTGCCTTAGCGGGCCGCCGTAGGCGCCGGCGCCCTTGTCCGCGGCGATGGATCCGATGTTGACCACAGTCCCGCGCGCAAGCCGGTTGCTGACCGCAGCGGTTGTCAGCACCGCGGTGAGCAGGTTGGCGTAGAGGTTGGCCTGCCAGTTCGCGCCAGGGACGACAGGTCGTGCGGGGCGGGGCGGTCAAAGTCGGTGTTGCCGCCGGCGCAGTGCACCACCCGCCTGGAGCTGGCGAACGCGATCTTTGAGTACCTCGAGATCTTCCACAACCGCCAGCGCCGCCACTCAGCGCTGGGCATGCTCACCCCCATCGAGTACGAACACCGACAGCTACACGTCGTGGCATGAGAATCCAGCCAGCCGACTCCACCAAACCAGGGGCAGGCCACTCCACGGAACCCGGGGCGGTTCAGTCCGATTGATGCGACGATCTGCTCGGCGGTGGCCCCTCGGCGGCTCGGGTCAGTTGACGTTGCCGGGTGCGGGGACGTCGAGCTGGCGGCAGATGGCGCGCACCAGGTTCGGCTTGATCTCGCGGTGACGTGGGATCGAGGCGCGTCCGGACGGGCCCACCCACCAGGAGTGCTGGCCCCCCTCGCGATCGAGCTGGCAGCCGTGTTCGATCAGGTGGCGCTCGAGGTCACGACGCTTCACGGATGAGGAGTTCCACCGGCTCGACGTGCGCGTTGGCAGGGAGCTCCTCGACCGCTCCGTGCTCCTCCACGTAGAGCTCCAGGTACTCCTGCAGGGCGGACAGCACGAGGGCTCGCGCCTCGTCGACCGTGGCCCCCTGCGTGAGCACGGCCGGGAACTGCGGGATCCGCGCCATGACCCAACCGTCGCCCGCGTCCTCGTAGACCACGGACAGTCGCAGCGCATGGTCGGCCATGGCCCAACGATACGTCGGGGGACACCCCAACCCGCTCCTGAAAGTCGTGCGGCGCTCGCCATGAGCCCCTCGGCTCCGCATGGGTCGGAAACCTAGACCGCTTGGCCGGTCGTTCACAACGTCCGAATGCTGGTCGCTCCTTCTAGCAATGCTTCTAGCCAAGGCTGCAGCTCCGTGGTACACGTTGGTTGTCAGATGCTCCTGACCCCAGTTGCGGCGCTCGAAGCGTTGCTTGCAAACGCCGAGGTCCAGTTCTTCCGGTGTTCTCGCCGGCCCCCTTCGGCCTCAGGGTTCGCGGCTGGTCGTCCTTGGGGAGGGCCGGCCGCGACACCTCGACGGACATCGACGTCATAGGTACCACAACCCGGCGGGGGCGGATGTGCGCGGGCAAGATGGACTCTTCGACGAGCTGGTTGGGGCGGCGGCGGGACACCTGCCATACGGGTACCAGCGACGCCTGGCACTCGACGGCGCACCCGAGGTGCTGGACGTGCCGACCGGCGCGGGAAAGACGCTTGCGGCCGTCCTGCCATGGCTGTTCCGCCGCCGCTTCCATCCCGATCCGGCCGTCCGCCACCGGACGCCTCGGCGTCTCGTGCTGGTCCTGCCCATGCGCGTGCTGGTCGAGCAGACCACCGACGCCGTCAAGGGTTGGCTGGCGGCCTTGCGCGAGGACCCGCGCTTCGACGTCGCCGGCGTCCAGGTCGAGGTCGTGATGGGCGGCGAGCCCGAACGCGAGGACGACTGGCGGCTCCGGCCGGAGGCCGACACCGTCCTGATCGGGACCCTCGACATGCTCCTGTCGCGGGCGCTGAACCGCGGCTACGCGCAGAGCCGCTGGGCCTGGCCGATCGACTTCGGGCTGCTGAACTCCGACTGCCACTGGGTCCTCGACGAGGTCCAGCTCATGGGCCCGGCCCTGCCGACCTCCCGGCAGCTCCAGGCCTTCCGCGACCGGCTCGGCACCGCAGCCGCGTGCACATCCACCTGGATGTCCGCGACGGTCGACCCGGCCGCCCTGGAGACCGTCGACAACCCCCGTTTCGCTCCGCCCTTGGGAATCACCGACGAGGACCGCGCGGGCCCGCTCCGTGCTCGCCTGGCGGCGCCCAAGCGCGTCGAGGAGCTCCGCCTCGGCGGCAAGGACCGCGAGCGCCAGCTCGCCGACGCGCTGCTCGCCCGCCACCGTCCCGGGACCCTGACCCTCGCGATGCTCAATAGCGTCCAGCGCGCCCAGGCGCTGTTCGCGGCCCTCGCGGACCGCGAACCGGTCGCACCCCTGGTTCTCCTGCACGCGCGCTTCCGTCCGGACGACCGTGCCCGGCAGGTCGCGGAGGCCCTGGCCTCGCCCAAGGGTTCGGGCCGCATCGTCGTTTCCACGCAGGTGCTGGAGGCCGGTGTGGACATCTCGGCCGCCACCATGCTGATCGAGGCCGCGTCCTGGCCGTCGGTCGTCCAGCGCGCGGGACGGTGCAACCGCGACGGCCGGACGCCTGGCGCGACCCTCGTCTGGGTCGAGCCCCCGAAGCCCGATCCCTACCACGCCGAGGACGTCACGGCCACCGTGGCGGCGCTCCGCCGCCTCGAGGGCACCATGGTCACGCCACAGTCGCTGCCCATGGAGCGGGTTGAGCAGCGCCGCGTCGATCATCCCGTCCTCCGCCGCCGCGACCTCGTCGAGCTGTTCGACACCGCCCCGGACCTGAGCGGCGACGACCTCGACGTCAGCCGCTTCCTGCGTGAGGCGGACGACAGCGACGTCCAGGTGGCCTGGCGCCTGTCACCGTCCGGCGGCGACCGCACCGCGATCCCCGTGCCCACTCGCGAGGAGCTGTGCCCCGTGCCGGTCGGCCAGCTCGTCGCCTGGCTGCGCGCCCGCGTGACCGTCGCCTGGCGGCTGGACCACCAGGACGACATCTGGAAGCCCGTGTCCCGGCCCCACGAGCTCCGCCCCGGCCACGTGCTGGTCGTGGACGCCGCCGTCGGCGGCTACACTGCCGAACGCGGATGGGACCCGGCCAGTCGCCGACCGGTCGATGTGGTCGTCGGTGGGGACCCCTCGCCGCTGGCCGCCGCCGAGGAACCCGTCGCAGACGACCCGCTCACCGTCCTGCCGGGCCGCTGGGTGCCCCTGGTCGAGCATCTGGCCGACGTCGAGCGCGAGGTCCGCGCCCTCGCTCCGGACCTGGGCCTCCCGCAGGCCCACGCGGAGGCTGCAGCGCTGGCCGCGCGCCTCCACGACGTGGGCAAGGCGCACGACGTGTTCCAGGCTTCCCTGCAAAGGGCGGCGGGGCAGCCGGCCGGCGAGGGCGGACCCTGGGCGAAGTCGCCACGGAGCGGGGTGCTGCGCCACACCCGCCGCGGGTTCCGTCACGAGCTGGTCTCGGCGCTTGCGCTGCTGGGCCCCGGCGCACAGCTTCTTGATGGAGCGGAGGAGCCGGACCTCGTGCGCTACCTCGTGGCCGCCCACCACGGGCGTGTGCGCGTGGCCATCCGATCGTTGCCGGGCGCGGACCAGGACCCGGAGGACCCCACCCGCCGGGTGGCGCTGGGCGTGCGCGACGGCGAGCCCTTCGGCCCCGTGGATGTCCCCGGCGGGACCGTCCCGGCGGGGGAGCTGGATCTGGCGGTGATGGAGCTCGGCGCTCGGGCGGACGGGAGTCCGTCCTGGACCGCCTGCGCCCTCGCACTGCGCGACCGGCCCGACCTCGGACCCTTCCGTCTGGCCATGCTGGAGGCCGTCGTGCGCCTCGCCGACTGGCGGGCCAGCCGATGACCCGGCACAGCCACGAGATCCCGGGTGCACGCCCCGCCCCGCTCGGGTCGTACCTCAAGGGGTTGGGCCTGCTCCGCCTCCTGGGCGAGCAGGCGGACCCGATGGCTGCGGCCGCTTGGGAGGGCGACACCCTCGCCGTCACGACCCGCCTGGACCGTGACGAGCTGCTCGCCTTCCTGCTCGACGACTACGCGCCGACACCGCTGGTGTCCCCGTGGAACGGCGGCAGCGGCTTCTACCCGGGCGACAAGAAGGCCCGCGAGGAGATCGCGCTCATCGACGGCGACGACAGGCAGCGCCTGCGCACGTACCGCGAGACCCTCCGGACCGCGAGGAACCTGGTCGCGGAGGCCCAGGTCGACGGCTGGGAACCCAAGGACCCGAAGCACAAGGAGCGCTTCGTCCAGCGCTGCCGTGCCCGGCTTCCCGACCAAGCGGTCGCCTGGATCGACGCGGCCGTCGTCCTCACCGGGTCCGGGCTCACGTTCCCCACCCTGCTGGGCGGGTCGGGCGGGAACCTCGGGCGCCTGGACCTGTCCGCCAACTTCATGGCACGGGTTGCTGACGTGCTCTGCCTCCGCACGGGCCGCGGGGCTCCCGATCGCCGCACGTCTCGGAAGTGGCTCAACGGGGCCCTGTTCGGCACCGCCGCGCCGGCCGTCAAGGCGAGCATCGGGCAGTTCGATCCGGTGGCGGCGTCGGGGCCGACCTCGTCCGCCTTCGGGTCGGCGGATGCACTGATCAACCCCTGGGACGTGGTCCTGCTCCTGGAGGGGGCGCTGCTGTTCACCGCCGCCGCCGCCCGCCGCCTCGCTATGAGTGCACCGGGCACCGTCGCGATGCCCTTCATGGTGGCGTCGACCGCGGTCGGCTACCCGTCGAGCGCCCCGGACGAGAACGCCAAGGGCGAGGTCTGGGCGCCGCTGTGGTCATGCCCCGCCACCCTGCCCGAGGTCGCCCGCCTGATCGGCGAGGGCAGGTCGACCTGGAACCGCCGCCAGGCCAGCACCGGCCTGGACTTCGCGCGGGCGGCGGCCAGTCTCGGCGTGGACCGGGGCATCGAGGCGTTCGCCCGCCACGCCCTGGTGGAGCGCCACGGCCAGAGCATGCTCGCCGTGCCGGTCGGGCGGTTCGCGGTGACGGCCCGCCCACAGATCCCCGTGCTGCGCCAGCTCGACGGCTGGCTCGACCGGGTCCGCGGCACGAGCAGGCTACCCCCCGGGGCGGCGACGGCCCTCCGTCGCGTGGAGTCGGCGATGTTCGACGTCGCCGGCCACGGCGGGAGCGACCGGCTGGTTCGCGTGCTGGTCGAGGCCGCCGACCTGGAGGCGGTGATCGGGCGGTCCGGGAACCTGCGCGGGACACTCGGGCCGGTGCCGGACCTGGCGGCCCGCGGGTGGCTGCCGCAGGTGCTCGGCGAGCGGCCGGCCCCGGAGGCCGTGCTGGCCGCTGCGCTGGCCTCCCAGCGCGACCTCGACGGTTCCAGCCTCCGGTTCCTGCTGCGGCCGATGGCCCGGAGCGCCGGCCGCGGCGGGCGGCGGCTGGCCTTCACGGCCGCGCCGGCACCGGTCCTCGGCCTCGGGCGCCGCCCGCTCGCCGCGGTCCTCGCCGACGCGCTCGTGCTCCGCACCCGGCAGGCCGAGGAGCGCGCGGCCCGGCTGGCCGAGCGGGAGGAGCAGGAGGTCGGGGTCGTCGTGGGCTTCGACCGCGGGGACCCCGTCCCGGCGGGGGCGGTCGCGGCGCTCCTGGACGGGCGCCTCGACGAGGACCTGCTGGCCCGCCTGCTGGCCGGGATGCTGCTGCTGACGTGGCCCGGGGGCGAGGCCGACGAGCCCCTTGGTGACGCGGGGGAGTTCGCAATGGCGCACCTGGCCGACCCGGCGTACGCCCTGCTCGCGCCGTTCTTCCAGCGTCGTGCGATCCCGGGCTGGGGCCGCGACCCATTCCGTCCCAGGATCCAGGCCACGTGGCCGGCTCAGCTCCGCGCGGGGCGGGTCGAGGAGGTCCTCAGGGAGGCCCACCGCCGCCTGCGCATCGCCGGCCTCCAGCCCGCGCTGCGGGTTCCCTCCCGTGACGACGAGGCGACGGGTCTCCGCCCGGCCGTGCCCGGCGCGCGGCTCGCGGCGGCGCTGCTCGTCCCCATCCACCCGGCCGACGCCCGGAAGCTCCTGCTCCGCGTCGCGCCCAAACGAGTGACCGACGAGGGCGCCGGCACGGCGGCCTGAGACCGAGGAGACCCGATGACGAGGCGTCACCTGTTCGAGATCGACCTGGCCCCCGCCGTCGGGAGCCGCTTCCAGCCCACCGGCTTCCCCGACATCGGCCACGCACGCTTCGAGCGCCCCGTCGGCGACCACGGCTGGGAGGACGTCCTGCTCGTCGAGTCCGCCCAGTCGATGGCCAACCACCTGGAGGGGACGGCCTGGGACGGCGCACCGCAGGCCCCGGACCCGACCCTCGACGGGCTGCCCTACGTGCGGGTCGTGGCCGACGAGGACGGCCGCTACCTCACGTCGAGCCGGACGGAGGCGCACCGGCTGGCGTCGGCGTTCGTGAAGGACTCGCTGCTCGACGGGACGCCGATGCGCGAAGTGATCCGCGATCGCCTGGACCTGCGCGCCGACACCCCGCTCCAGCGCCACGCCGTCGCCCGCGAGGTCTTCCGGCTGGACCCGCTGTCCCTGCTGCACGGCGTGTTCTTCGCCGAGAAGGCCGAGGTGTGGCCGGCGCAGCCGCGCTTCACCCGCGCCATCACCGGCTTCGTCGAGGCGATGGACGTGAAGGCCGCCGTCTCGGGCGGAGTGAAGCGCGACGACGTTCGCCACCAGCGTGACGAGAGCGGCAGCTCCGCGGAGGGTTACGGGTCGATCCCCTTCCACCGCACCGAGTGGACCGCGCGGCGGATCGTCGCCTCCTTCGCGATCGACGAGGGGCTGCTGGCCTCGTATGGGCTGGGCGACGCGGCGACGGCCCTGCTCGTAGCGGTCGGGCGCTGGGAGATCCGCAGCCTCCTGGACCGCGGCCTGCGCCTGCGCAGCGCGTGCGACCTGGAGCCCCTCGCACCAGAGGTCATCGACAGGGATCGCCGACCTCTCCCTTCGGCGAAGGAGCTGCACGACGAGATCCGCGAGCACGTCGCGGCCTGTGCGGCCCTCCTGGAGGGCACCGGTCCGATCGAGGTCCGCTGGAACATCGAGCGGGCCCGGCCCAAGAAGCGGTGACGCGGCGATGCCCGTGACGCTGGCGGTAGTCCTGCCCTGGGGCCGCTTCCACGCGACGCCGTGGGACCGCAACGTGAACGAGGGCGCCGTGGAGTGGCCACCCTCGCCGTGGCGGTTGCTGAGGACCCTGTACGCGACCTGGCGATCGCGGGCACCGGAGCTGGAGCAGGGCGTGGTCGCGGGTCTGCTCGGGCGGCTGGCCGTTCCGCCGGCCTACCTGCTCCCGCGGACCTCCCAGGGCCACACTCGCCACTACCTGCCGGACTGGACCAGCGGGGCTCCCAAGTGGGATCCGGCGAAGAAGGAGTTCCGACTGCGCCGCACCGACAAGGTGGTCGACGCCTTCGTGGTCGCGGAGCGGGGCGCGGAGCTGCGGGTCCGCTGGGACGTGGACCTCGCCGCGGCCGAGCGCGGGGCGCTGGCCGTTCTGGCCGGCCATCTCGGCTACCTGGGGCGGGCGGAGTCGCTGTGCGAGGCGCGCCTGCTCGGCACCGACGGCGACGCGGGCCGGCCGCCGTCGCTGGCTCGGTCGGCATGGCTGCGGCCCGGAGACCTCGACGGCGCGCCGTCGACCCCGGTGCTGTGTCCTGAGCAGCCGCTGGACCTGGAGGCGCTGACGGTGGAGACCGCGACGATGCGCACCGCCCGGCTGCTGCAGCCGGCGGGGTCACGCTGGGTCGAGTACCCGACGGTGGGGGAGGACACGGGGCCGGTGCCCTCCGCGCGACCCCCGCGGCGCGTCGGGACGCGCCCGGTGATGGTGCGCTGGGCGATCTCCGCCCCCGCCAACCCGCCGGTGACCGCGGCCGTGGCGATGGCCGACGTGCTGCGCGGGGCCTGTCTGTCCCAGTTCGGCACCCCGTCCTCGACGACGCTGTCGGGCAAGCACCCCGACGGCTCGCCGCTGGAGGGGCACCGGCACGCCCACTATCTCGCTCACGACGAGGACGGCGACGGGCTGCTCGACACGCTCTACGTCTGGGCCCCGGGAGGTCTGGGGCCGCAGGAGGTGGCCGCGCTCGCGAAGGTGGTCGAGCTGCGCCGGCGGAAGGGCCTGCCCCCGGAGGACTACCGGCCCTGCAACCTGGGGCTTGAGGGCGCAGGCCCCGCCCAGGTGATCGCTCCGCGGCTGGTCGGGCCAAGCACGCGGTGGATCAGCGCGACCCCCTTCGCGCCGACGCAGCACCCGCGCCGCCAGGACACTGCGACCTTCGTCGACCACCAGGTCCGCCTGGAGCTGGGGCGGCGCGACCTGCCGGAGCCGGTCGCCGTCGGCCTCGTCGTGGACGGGCGGCGCCGGCAGGCGACGGAGTTCCGCCGCCACCGCATCGCCGAGCGCCGACAGGCCGACATGCGGCGCGCGTTCATGGTCCAGGTGACGTTCCCGGTGGAGGTGCCGGGGCCGATCGCCCTGGGCGCCCTGAGCCACTTCGGCCTCGGGCTCATGGTGCCGGGATGACCCTCGAGGACGTGCCGGAGCTCGTCCCGGCGCGCATGGTCAACGAGTTCAGCTACTGCCCCCGCCTGTTCTTCCTGGAGTGGGTGCAGGCCCGCTTCGCCGACAGCGTCGACACGGTGGAGGGGCGGGACCACCACCGGCGCGTCGACACCGAGCAGGGCGCGCCGCCGCTCCCCGAGGACGGCGAGCTGTCCGCGGCCCGCGGCATGGACTGCTTCGAGTTCCTCGGTGTGACCACGGGCCTTCCCACTGGCGGTCCCCGTATCGTGTAGCCCGCGAGCGCTCCGGTGCTGCCCCCGGCCCCGCCACCCCTCGCACGCCGCTGACCAGCCCTTTCGCCCCTTGACAACTGCACAGCGAGCTTCATCGGCCCACTCCCAGAGCGCACCTCTCGCCCGCCCACCCAAACCCGCTGGTCAGCGCACCCAACATGACCAAGCGGTCCCCGCAGCCTCCGAGCCGCGGCCCCATTGCGGCAAGCCTGGAAGTGGTTTCGTCTGCCATTCATGCGGAGTCCCCGCAGCCTCCGAGCCGCGGCCCCATTGCGGCGAGTTCTGGGAGCTGGTGGTGGCCCACCTGCTGCTGGTCCCCGCAGCCTCCGAGCCGCGGCCCCATTGCGGCGACCAGCACCTCAACGCCGCCCACACCGCCCACGCCCGCGTCCCCGCAGCCTCCGAGCCGCGGCCCCATTGCGGCAAGCAGCGCATCGAGGAGATCGAGGGCATCGGCGTCGTCCCCGCAGCCTCCGAGCCGCGGCCCCATTGCGGCGTCCAGTTCGACATTCTTGCTGCCCGTCTCGAGGATGTCCCCGCAGCCTCCGAGCCGCGGCCCCATTGCGGCACGACCGTCACGTTGATGTTTCTGCCCGACGATCTCGTCCCCGCGGCCTACGAGCCGCGGCCCCATTGCGGCTTCCTGACCTGCGGGCTGACCCACCTGGAGATGGCCGTCCCCGCAGCCTCCGAGCCGCGGCCCCATTGCGGCAAGTCCTCGGTGCTGGCGTTCTCCCCCGCTTGGCACGTCCCCGCAGCCTCCGAGCCGCGGCCCCATTGCGGCCTGACGCCCTCTCCCGACCAGGGGCCCCAGTGAGCCGTCCCCGCAGCCTCCGAGCCGCGGCCCCATTGCGGCCTCCTCCCGCGTCGCGGGCGTGGAGACGGGTGGGGCGTCCCCGCAGCCTCCGAGCCGCGGCCCCATTGCGGCGGCATGCCGACCGCGCACAACATTACCGCGGCCACGGTCCCCGCAGCCTCCGAGCCGCGGCCCCATGGCGGCACGTCCCCGCGGAGCAGCCCGTCAACGACGTACTCCGGTCCCCGCAGCCTCCGAGCCGCGGCCCCATTGCGGCGTCTGCACGCCCGCCGGATCGCAGAAGTCCAGCACGGTGGTCCCCGCGGTCTACGAGCCGCGGCCCCATGGCGGCGCGCTGAGCGCCGCGCCTCTCGCCGCCGGGCCGAGCCCGGTCCCCGCGGCCTACGAGCCGCGGCCCCATTGCGGCATCACCGCCGAGTCCGGCTACTTCGACCGGTGACCGGGTCCCCGCGGCCTACGAGCCGTGGCCCTGTTGCGGCTGCCGGTTGACCGTCTGCTTCCACGTCATGACGTCAGGGTCCCCGCGGCCTACGAGCCGCGCCCCATTGCGGCACCAGCGGGTGCGGCTGGAGGTCCTGGTTCTCGTCATGGTCCCCTCGGCCTACGAGCCGCGCCCCCCATTGCGGCGCGACCGCCGCCTCCCCCACCGCGCCGGACTCGCGGGGTCCCCGCGGCCTACGAGCCGCGGCCCCATTGCGGCAACAGTTCCGAGACGGCCTGCCAGGTCTGAGGGGTGGCGGTGGTCCCCGCGGCCTACGAGCCGTGGCCCCATTGCGCCACGGTGACCGCAGCGGCGGCGCCGGGGATCAGGAAGGTCCCCGCGGCCTACGAGCCGCGGCCCCATTGCGGCCTCATGCCCATCCGCCTGCTTGGCTTCCTGCGCTGCGGTCCCCGCGGCCTACGAGCCGTGGCCCCATTGCGGCGCGACGGCGGCGGTCAACTTCGACCGGATCTCGGCGTGGCCCCCGCGGCCTACGAGCCGGGGCCCCATTGCGGCCTCCAGCTGGGCAGCGAGCCCAACGGTTCTCGTGCGCGGTCCCCGCGGCCTACAAGCCCCGGCCCCATTGCGGCTCGTTGACGACGTGCTGCAGCAGCCCGACCGCTGCTGGGTCCCCGCGGCCTACGAGCCGCGGCCCCATTGCGGCGCCAACGCCGTCGTCGTCCGCGGCGCCGATGGGACGGGTCCCCGCGGCCTACGAGCCGCGGCCCCACTGCGGCTTACCGCCGCGACATCATGACCCGCTGTCTGCGAGTCCCCGCGGCCTACAAGCCGCGGCCCCATTGCGGCTTCATGAACCGGTAGTCGATCCCTTCGCGTCGTGGTGTCCCGCGGCCTACGAGCCGCGGCCCCATTGCGGCCGGTGGATCAAGGACACCGAGGCGCGGTTCGGGGCGTCCCCGCGGCCTCATTGCGGCGTCCTCGACGCGAACACCCTGCGAGTCGACGGGCGCGCCAGACCAGCACGCTGGCGGGATCCTCGGCGCTGGTCAGCTCTCGAGCGGTAAGCGCGGCCACGAGTTGCTCGGCGTGGGCGCCGGCCTGAAGGCAGGCGCTGATGGTCTCGGCCAGGGCGGCGGAGGACCGGGCGGCGGCCGCGGACTCCGGGTCGAGACCGGCGGTCAGCTGGTCGACGACGGCGTGGACCTCGGGCCTGTCGGCGTCGGCGAGTGCGTCGCTGGTGAGGCGAACGGTTGCCGCGGCCCGGTCGTCCAGAAGGGCGTCGGCGAGCGCTTCGGCTTGGGCGGCGGTGGCGATGCCCGGGGCGAGCTGCTCAGCGAAGCCGCGGATGACGTCGCGGCGGGTGAAGGTGGACAACTGAGCGGTCAGCCCTGCGTCGCCGGCGAGCGTGTCGACGGCGGCGGTCGCCTGGTCGAGGGTGACGGGCTGGTGCTCGACGGCGTGGAGCAGGGCCAGCAGCTGCTCCTCGGTCCAGCCGAGCGCCTCGGCTTGCTCGCCAGCGCTGCTGGAGCGCACCCGGGTCGACGCCGTAGTCGCGGGAACCGGGGGCGGGCAGAACCGCGTGGTCGGCAGGGGCGGTCTTGGCCCTGCGGGTGGCCAGGGCGGCGATCTGAGCGGCCGTGGCGGACGCCAGCCCGAGATGGTTCAGGAGCTTGAGGACCTCGGCGCGTCGCGTCGAGAACGCCTCGATCAGCCAGCGGGGGATGCCGGCGAGGTCGGCGGAGCCGTTGACCACCGGGCCCCACTGCACGCCGAGGAGCCGGGTGAGCTCGTGGCGGAGCACGGACTGGTACAGGAACCCGGCGGTGCGGGCGTGAGTGAGCAGGCTGCGGCCGTCCAGAGTACGGCACTGCCCGTCGTCAGTGGTGAGGGCGTGGTTGGCGAGCAGGACGTGAGTGTGCAGCAGTGGGTCGCCGGCGCGGCTGGTGCGGTGGCGGAACGCGGCCGCCACGAACCCCTCGACGGGCACCTGGCGTCCCTGGCGACGCACCGCCGCGGCGTTGCGCTCGAGGTAGCCCAGCGCCTCGGCGACGGCACGGTCGTGGGCCCAGCGCACGAGCCGGGCGGTAGAGGCATCGCTGAGGGCCCACAGCAACGACACGCTCTTCGGCGCGCGGAAGGTGGCGTCCCAGCCGGGGACGGTGCGCTTGCGGCCGCGGCCATGCCCGGTCAGCTGCTCGCCGGTGCGGGGGTCGGTTCCCGCGAGGACCGCCCGGAGGGCGGCCGCGTCGACCTGGCCGTGCAGGTCGAACCGGGCGGCGGACTCGCCGGTCCAGTAGCCGGGCGCCTCGCCCGCGCCGGTGTAGTAGTCCTCGACGCCGGAGGCCACGGTCTCCAGGTAGTAGGACTCTCGGCCCGCTGCGAGGGGGGTGATGTTCAGCATCAGAGGACGAGTTCGACCTCGGCCTCCGTAGGGGCAGGGGGTCGCAGGACCGCCGCGGGAACGGTGATTCCAGCGGAATCGGGGATGGGCGGGCCGGGTGCGACGGTCGCGGGCTGCTGGCCCGGGGCGAGGTCGTGTCGTTCCCAGCCCCGGTCGCCCCAGCGCAGCGCCACTCGGACGCCGTCAGGGGCGCTGACCACCATCACGTCGCCGCGGCGGAAGGCGCGCTCGGCGTGGGCGCGGTACAGGCGAGCCCGTTCGCGCCAGGGCTCGGGCAGCTGGCGTGGGTCGACGGTGGCCAGCTCCCAGGCCAGTCTGCGGCGGTCTCCACACGGGTGGTGTGGGGGACTGGCTGTATGGCGTCCGTGGGCAGGGCGAACAGGTGCACGGGCTCGAGCCGCACCTTGCCGCGGCCGGGCGGGTCGCCGCCGACTGGCTCGCTGTGCATGACGGTGACGAGGTAGGCCGAGGACAGCGTCACAGGTCCGGCCCCAGATCGAGTCCGGGGCCGGCCGCGTACAGCTCGTACTGCCCGGCGATCACCTCGGCGCGCGCGTCGAGGGGCATGGTCGGCCCTTCGGGGCCCCACTCGATCTGCGGTGTGTCGGGGTCATGGCCGGGCGGTCCGAAAGGGGGCGGCTCCGCCAGTTCGCGGAATGCGACGGTGTCGGACGGCAACGCGCTGGCGCTGCCGTCCGGGCCGGTGACCAGCAGCGCGGGCGTGTCCGGCTGGAGCGCCGACTGGACCGCTGGCGGTTCGGGCAGCCGCTGCCACTGCCGATCAGGCAGGTGCTGCAGCGCGGCCCTGGCGCCGGCGGGGTCGGTGACCAGTACGACGTCGCCGGGGGTGATGGGGCCGCTGGCGGTCAGGAATTCTTGAGCCATCGTGGCGAGCGGCTCGAGCCGCTCGTCGGGATCCCACACGCCCAGCTCCCACGCCAGCGCGGCGGCGGCCTCGGCGGGATCCAGCTGCTCACCGGGGGTCTCGCGCAGCTCGGCGAGGTAGCTGCCCACCACCGTCGCCGACAAGGTGAGCGTGTGGGCGTGGCGCAGCACGTCCGGGGCGACGGGCTTGAGGATGTCGACCTGGTAGCCGGCGTCGGGCAGGGCCGCCTCCGACGGCTCAGGCTGGCTGGCGGTCAGCGCCGTGGCCGCGTCGACCTCGCGCATGCCGTCTTCAGCCCAGGCGAGGGTGGTCGCGTCAGCGTCGGGGGCGGTGACGAGGAACACGTCGCCGAGCGCCACGGGCCGGACGCCGGTGTCGTGGTAGCCGCTGGCCAAGCTCCGGTAGGGCTGGACGTAACGCTCCGGCTCGTCGGTCCCGCCCAGGTCGGCGGCGAGTTGGGCGGCGACGACCGGCAGGTCGGCAGGCTGCCCCGCTGCCCGCGCACGCTCGGCGTCCTCGGCGAGCAGCGCCGCGGGGATCGCGAAGGTGTGGGCCAAGGTCAACGGGCGGTCGTCGGCGGTGCCGGGCTGGGCGTGCCAGACCTGGACGTGGTAGTCGCCGGACGCGGGCATGGAGTACCTCGCTTGGTCGGGGCTTGACGGGGCGAGTGATTCCGGCGGAATCACAGGCGCGGCGAGCTCGGCGACGTGGCGGCGGAGCTGGAAGGCGAACTCGCGGCGGGTCAGGCGGAGCCACTCGTTGAGGTCGCCGTGGTCGGGGGTGACGGCGGTGATCCGGCCGGGTACCGCCCTGCCCGCGGCGAGGAGGTCGGCGAGGTTGGCCGTCGCGGTACGGCCGGCATCGTCGTCATCGAACGCCAGCACCAGCCGCCGGGACGGGTAGCGGTCCAGCAGCGCATGGGCGACGTGCTCATCGGGCAGACCGGCGGACAGCACAGCAGCGGCCGCGTAGCCGGCCTGCGCTGCCGACAGCGCGTCCAGCTGCCCCTCGCACACCAGCACCACGTCGGGGTCGACCTCCGGCCCGGGTGGGCGGATGAACGCGACCCTTGGCGAGGCACCAGCGAGCCGTTCGGCGACGTTGTCGTAGCGGCGCTCTTCAGCGGGGGCGAGGTAGCGCGCCTGGAGGTAGATCGGCGTGTCCCAGCCGCCGACCACCGGCATGACGATGGCGGGGCCGCGACGAGGAAGCCCCGAGGGGCGCGACAGCAGCGCTGGGCCAGGGTCATAGCCCACCCGGTTGGCGCGCAGCACGGGCTCCTCGAGCCCGCGGCGGGCCAGGAACGCCCGGCCCGGCATCCCCACGCTGTCCCATAGCAGGCTCTCGCAGCGCTCGACGTACCGGGCGACCGCCGCGCGGGAATCCGCCGTGGGCGCGGGGGCGGGCGCTGGCGGGATGGGACGAGGGCCGCTGGTCGGCGCGGCGCCGAGTCGGTCGGTGAGGTAGGCGAACGCCTGACTGGTGTCGATCCCTTGCACGGCCATGACCAAATCGATCGCGGTGCCGCCGGCGCCGCAGCTGAAGCACTTCCACCGCTGGGTGCCGTTGGCGGTGCGGATGCTCACCGGCGGGGTCCTGCCGGTCTGCGGGCCGTGCTGAGGTGACGGGCAAGGCCAGGTGCGCGACCGCCCGCGGCCGCGGCCTCCGCGTACCAGCTCGTCGGCGAGCTGGGGCAGGTCGAAAGAGGACAGCAGCACGTCACGCGAAACCCGTGGCCGAGCGGGCGGGGCCGGCTGCTCGGCGGCGCCGTCGCCTGCCTGCATCTCGTCGGCCAGGTCGTCAAGCAGGCGCAGCGCCTCGGGGAAGGCCCGCTGCTGAGTGGCCATGACCAGATCGATGGCGGTGCCGTGCTCGCCGCAGGTGCGGCACTTCCAGCGCTGGACGCCGTCGCCGCCGCGGAACACCCCGATGCTGGGGCGCCGGTCGGCGGCGGGGTGGCCGGGCGCCGGGCACGGCCAGCGGCGCCTGCTGCCCGCGCCGCTGGCGGCGCCGAGGAACCGGTCGGCCGCGACGGCGAGGTCCACGCGGGCGAGGACCTCGCGGCGGTCGGGCCCTCGAGCCGGTGCTGCGCGCGTCACCGCGCTCCTCCCGCGTCGGTGCCGAACTCCCAGTGCCAGGGCTCCTCCTTGCCGCCGCCCTGGCGCGCCCAGTGGGGGTTGTGCCAGCCGAAGGCGGGCGCGTTGGCCTGCATCCAGTCGTGCGGGGCGGTGCCGAAGTCGTTGATCCCGCCGCCGAGGTCCAGCGCCAGGCCCCAGCCGTGGTTGGAGGTGCCAGGTGTGGCGGCCATGTGGCAGGCGCCGCGGTCGCACCAGGACGCCTTGAGCCGCACCTGGTCGTCGTAGGAGCGGTAGCTGTCGGTGATGCTGATGCCGCTGCCGAACCGGGCGCGGTAGGCGGCGTCCAGCTGGGCGAACGCCGCGGCGGCGTCGCAGCGCAGCCGCTGCTCACCGGACGGGTCGATGGGGCACAGCGCCTCGGCGGGGATCCGGCCGTTGGCGTGGTCGCCCCAGGCGCCTGGGCCGGAGGCCGGCTGGGGCTCGGCGGGCTGGGCATAGCCGTCGGCGATCGCCAGGACCCGGTCGGCGTAGCCCATCCCGGCGGCGGGGTTGCCGGGCCCGGCGTTGTAGGAGGCGACCGCGGTGCGCAGGTCGGTGTCGGCGCCGAGGTGGCACAGGTAGCCGGCGGCCGCCTGGATCGCGTCGGCAGGGTCATAGACGTTGGCGACCCCGTCGCCGTTGCCGTCGACGCCGTAGCCTAGGTCTTGAAGTGCACGGGTTGAGGTTGCACCTCCGCTGAGAAGCGGGTCATGGGGTGGACCATCTGGAAGCGACCAAGCGACCAGATCGGACTCACCCCATGACCCTTGCGGAGGTTATCCACCGACGTCGGCTGGCGGTGCTGGACCACGCCGCGCGCATCTCGGTCACCGAGGCGTGCCGGGTGTCGGGCATCAGCCGTACGACCTTCTACCGCTGGCGGGACCGGGCCGCCCGCTACGGGCTGGACGCGTTGATACCCAAGCCGCGGTGCACCCCGTCCCAGCCCAACACCACCCCGCCCTGGCAGATCGAGATCGTGCTGGCCGAGGCGCTGGCCCGCCCCACCCTGGGCGCTCGCCAGCTGCTGGAACCCCTCGCCGACCGCGGCGTGCACCTGTCGGCTTCCGGCGTGCAGAAGATCCTGCGGCGGGTCAACCTCGCCACACGTGCCCAGCGAGTCGCCGCCCTGGCCCAGATCACCGCCGCCGACAGCGGCCTGGCCGCCGAGGCGGCGCTGGACGGCCCGTTCGGGTTCTGCCACTTCGCCGCCCAACCCGGCGACCTGGTCGCGCTGGACGCCTTCTACGTCGGCCAGCTCAAGGGCATCGGCAAGGTCTTCCAGCTCACCGCCGTGGACACCGCCACTCGCTGGGCCGTCGCCCAGCTGATCATCGGCGACAAGACCGCCCAGGCCGCCGCGGCCTTCCTGGACCTGGTCGTCGCCCGGCTCGCCGCGGTCGGCGTCGAGCTGACCGGCGTACTGACCGACAACGGGCCGGAGTTCATCGGCCGGGCCTTCCGCGATCACCTCGCCGACCTCGACGTCACCCACCACCGCATCCCGCCCCGGTCGCCCAACCACAACGCCGTCTGCGAACGCTTCCAAGGCACCGTCCTGGACGAGTTCTACCGGCCGGCGTTCCACCGGCAGCGGTTCGACCACCTGGGCCACCTCGACGGTCAACTCCAGGGCTGGCTGGACCGCTACAACACCCGCCGACGCAACCACAGCGACTTCATGCGCGGCCGAACGCCGCTGCAGGTCCTCACCAGCCACCTGTCGACCGCCGCCTAAGCTGCCGATCAGATGGTCCACCCGTCACCTCAACCTGTGCGCAGGTGGGCCTAGCGGGGCGCCGGAGGGTCGGCGCGGCAAGAGGTAGGCGTCACGCGACAGGTCGCGACGGAACTGTGCCCGCCGCGAGTCGCCGCTGACGTCCTCCGGGCCCTCGGGATCGACGGTCCACCCCATCCCGCCACGATCGGCGTCGATCATGCCCTGGTAGTCGTAGGCGGACTTGCCGTTGGCCTGCAACGTGTCCCGGATGGCCTCCAGGTCCCGCACGGTCTGCCAGGTGACCAGGCGCCGGGCGGCGTGGTTGACCGGGAGCTCCTCGTACTCCCCGAGGCGCCGCGCCTCCTTGGTCAGGGCCCTGTTGATCCCCTGCTGGAGCAACCCGGTGTAGGAGACCCACCCGAGGTGAACGAGGCGATGCCGTGGTGGGCGGTGCGGATGCCCATGGCCCGGAACTGGTCGAGCACCTCCACCTCTTGCTGGAGCCACCTGCCGGGCCTTCCCGGGTGCTGGTTGGCGAGCTTCACGACCAGCGGCGGGCGCCCCTGGTCACCGCCACGGCGCTTCACCACGCGGACGTGGCCCCTGCTCCCGCGGCCCAGCTCCCGGCCCAGCGTCGAGTCGCCGCGGTCGAGCGCCGCCACCTCGGCCGCCAGGTCCACGGGCGCCACGCGCACGTCGCGCAGGTCGGTGAAGACCGGCAGCTTCACCCCACCGGAGGTGATCGGGACCGGCACCGGAGGCCTGATGCCGTTGGACGACAGCGCGTCCCGCGAGTTCGACCGCGAGGAACCGCATCTCCGCCCCGGGAGGAGCGTCGACCTTTCCGGACAGCTCGGCGGAGCCGGGCGTCCCGTACGTCGTGCGGTCGGTTCCGTTCACCTCGACGCTGACGCCCACGGACTACAGCGTGCGGGGGTCGGCGGACACGTGGGTCTGGCGGGGGAACAGGCGCCAGCGAACCTTGCCCGGGGTGCTGGCGTCGACCTTGATGAAGGGGTCGCCCGGGCCGGCGGTCGCGGGGACACCGGTGGTGCCGGCACCGACCTCCTGGAGCTCGTAGCAGCCGTCCCCGAAGGCGTTGCAGGCCAGGTTCTCGATGCCGTCGAGGAAGCGGTGGACCGGACCGGGGCGCTCCCCGGCGGGGACTAGCAGGCCCGGGGGTTCGGGGTCGTCCGCCGGCGGGAGGGCGGGCGGGCCGGCCACGAGCGTCACCGGCTCGGCGGCGACGACCGGTGCCGGGTTCCGTGCAGGCGGTCGCGGTGGTGGTGCACAGGGCCCGCCGGTCGGCACGAACGCCAGCGGGCGGCCCTTGCCGTCGGCGGCGGTGTGGATCTTGGTCGTCAGCCTGCCTCGGGACCGGCCCCAAGCATGATCAACCGGCTCAGCGAACACCGGATCCTTGTGATTCGACCCAGCCCCCCTTACCGGCCGGGCGCCTGCGGCGTGCTGGTGGGCCCGCACGATCGTGGAGTCGACCCCCACCAGCCAGTCCAGATCCCCGGCCGCGTCAACCTGCGCCTGCACCGCGGCCACCACCCGGTCCCAGGTGCCGTCCCGACTCCACGTCGCGTGCCGCTTCCAGGCCGTCTGCCACGGCCCGAACCGTTCCGGCAGGTCCCGCCACGGCGACCCCGTCCGGTACTTCCACACGATCGCCGACACCACCGTGCGGTGGTCCCGGAACCGCCGGCCCGCCGATGAGCATCCGACGGCAACAACGGCGCGGTCCGCGACCAGGCCACATCCGAAATCACCGCGCTGTCATCCACACCGCCCAGTCGACACCATCCCGCCGACCAAACCCCACAACCCCATCAGGAGACACGGCCTAGCGCTAGGAGACCGCTGAACCACGGTTCACGTTGCCGGCCGTCACGGTGTTGGCCAGGATCAGCCCGGTCCCGGGCTCGACCGCCAGGTGGGCCTTGAACCCGTCGTGATGCTGAGCGATTGACGTGTGGACGTGCCGGGAGTGCGGGTCGACGGTGGAGACCACCCATCGGTGGCCACGGCCCGGGCGGTCCGCCACGTCCCCGGCTCATCGCCGGGTTCGACGTCTTGGCCGGCGACCAGGGCGAGCAGCGCGACCGCCTCTTCCTGGCATCGTGCAGCCCGGCGGCGGGTCGCCCTGACCCGCCGCCGCTCGTGGCTTCAGGCCGTGGTGCCGGGAGCGGGGTGGGGGCGCAGGATCTGGTCGTGCGCGGGCGGCGGGACCGCCTCGGCCTCGACCGTGACGATGCTCCCGGGAGCGCGCAGGTCGGCGGTCCGCAGGCCCTGGCCCGTCAGCTGCAGTGCCCGCTCCGCGGCGCCAAGCGCGTCGTCGGCCCGCACCGCGACGACGAGCTGCGCGGCGGCCTTGACCAGGTCGACGACCACCTCCGCCCCGGCGCCGTCAGGCAGCGCGGCGACCGCGTTCTGCAGCGCGACGGCGCGGCGCTCCAGCGTCGCCACTTCCACGCTGTCCTGCCCCAACCCCACCGTGACCCGGAACTCCACTGCCGCCTCCTCGCTGTAGGACCGCGGTCATACCCCCGATGGCCACGGTTCGAGCAGGTGGCGGGCGCGCGCTGCACGACCTGCGCTGCACGGCGCGGGGCTGCTGGTCCTCGAGGCCCGCCAGGAGCGGCTGAACCAGCGCGATGGCGCACCGGCGCCGCCAGCCGCTACGAGGGTCTGGTTCGCGGTGGCCTACGGGTTCCGCCGTCTGGCGACGGGCCGTCGGGTGGTGGGTCGGAAGCGCTGCCCGCATGCGGAGCGGACGGTGACAACGGGGACCCGCGCGAGCGGCGGCCCGCGAGGTCGCCGGCTGAGCCTCGGCTGGTGGAGTCTGCTGTTCGTCTGCTCGGGATGCTGGTCGGGTTCAGCGGTGGCCGGTCTGGACGTGTCGCTTCCAGGTGGCGGCCAGGTGTGCGGCGGCGTCGGCGAGTTCGGCGGCGGGGTGGTAGTAGGGGATGCGGATCGTGTCGGCCGGGCCGTTGGGGCGGGCGGCGAAGGCGTCCCCGGCGATGACCGGGGTACCGTCGCGCGCGGCACGGGTGGCGAAGGTCCGGGCGCTGGGGTGGGGCAGCCGGACCCAGAGGCTGGGGCCTCCGGCGGGTTGGGTGTAGCGCCAGCCCAGGTCGGCGTCGTCGATCGCGCGGGTGAGGGCGTGCAGGGAGGCGGTCAGCGTGCTGGTCCGCCACCGCCGGGTGTGCTCGAGGTGGTCGTCGAGCAGGGTCGCGGCGAGCAGGTGGATGGGGGTGGGGCCGCCGAGGTCCACTGCTCGGCGGCGTTGGCGGAGGTGGGCGGCCAAGGTGCGGTTGGTGTGGATCCAGCCGATCCGCAGGCCGCCCCAGAACAGCTTGGACAGGCTGCCGATGGTGACGACGGCCGCGCTGGAGTCCAGCGACGCGAGCGGCGGCGGGATCGAGTCGTCGCGGAGGGACAGGTCGGCGAGGGTGCGGTCCTCGACCAGCGGCGTGCCGGCTGTCGAGGCGGCGGCCAGCAGCGTCTGGGCTGCGGGCAGGTCGAGCGCCGCGCCGGTGGGGTTGTGGAAGTTCGTCAGGTAGGCGACCGCCGGCGCGGCGGCCCTGATCAGGCGGGCTGCGGCGTCGCCTCGCGGCTCGGTGCCGTTGACGGGGAGCGCGACCAGACGATCCCGGGCGCGGCGGGTGACGACGTCGAGGACGCCCGGGTAGGTCAGGGCCTCGACGGCGACCGGCCGCTGTGGTCGGTGCAGCGCGTCGGCGACCAGTGACAGGGCCTGCTGCGCGCCGTTGGTGATGACGATCTCGTCGGGATGGGCATCGATGCCGTCCTGCTGGAGCTTGCGGGCCACGGCTCGCAGCAGGTCGGGGTGGCCGGCGGGGTGGTACCCGGTGCCCGCGGTCAGCTCGTCCAGACCGGGCAGCAGCGTCGCCGGGCGGGCCAGCAGGGCCAGGACGGACGGCGCGGCCGCCGGGCTGGCGATCGTGAGGTCCAGCATCACGCGCCCGCGGCTGCCGAACAGCTCGGCGAGCGGGTTGTCGGCGGCGACGCCCGTCGCGGCGCCGACCCTGGGGACGGCTCCGCGGCGCAGGACCAGCCAGCCCGCGTCGCTCAGCCGGCTGTAGGCGGCGGTCACGGTGTTGCGCGAGACGCCGAGCGTCTGCGCCAGCGCCCGCTCGGAGGGCAGCGAGTCGCCGGTCGCGAGCGCGCCGGTCTGCACGAGACCGCACAGCGCGTCGGCCAGCCGGACGGACAGCGGGCCGGGCCCGTCCTCCCAGTCCTGCAGGCCGGCGACGAGGTGCTGCACCGGCATGCGCATCAGGCCAGTGTCGCACCGACTGGCCCTTGTGATCGAGGGCCAGCTGGTGATGCTGGGGGGATGGAGACCATCCCCGCGCACGACGTCGACCGCAACGGCAAGGCCGATCTGGTGCTCGCCGCCGCCCAGCGCGCCGCGGCCTACCTCCAGGCCAGCCGCCGGCGCGGCGTGTACCCCAGCGATCAGGCCCTGCTGGACCTCCAGCGGTTCCCGCGTGACCTGCCCGCCGGGCCGACCGCCGCCGCTGCCGTGCTGGCGATGCTGGACGAGCTCGGCTCACCGGCGACCGTCGCGTCCACCCGTGGCCGCTACTACGGGTACGTCAACGGCGGGACTGACCCCGCCGCGGCCGCAGCCGCTGTGCTGGTGGGGGCCTGGGACCAGAACGTCGCCCTGCCGGTGCTGGCGCTGGTGGCGGCGCTGCGGGACGATCTCGCCGCCCGCTGGGCCTGCGAGCTGCTCGGACTGCCGGGCGGTGCTGTCGCGACGTTCTGCTCCGGCGCGTCGATCGCGAACCTCACCTGCCTGCTGGCCGCCAGGGACGCGCTGCTGGACCGGGCGGGCTGGAGCGTGGACCAGCGTGGCCTGGGCGGAGCGCCGCCGCTGCGGGTGGTCGCGTCGGCTGAGATCCACGCCTCGGTGAACAAGGCGCTGCGGGCCGCGGGGATCGGCAGGGACGCGGTCGTGCTCGCGCCGACCGACGAGGCGGGGCGGGTCGTCGCCGAGGAGTTCCCCGCCGTCGACGACCGGACGCTGGTGCTGCTGCAGGCCGGCAACGTCAACACCGGACACAGCGACCCGTTCGCGGCGATCATCCCTGCGGCACGGGCGCGTGGAGCGTGGGTGCACGTCGACGGCGCGTTCGGGCTGTGGGCCGCCGCCTCGCCGGCACAGCGGCACCTGGTCGCGGGGGTGGAACTGGCCGACTCGTGGGCGACCGACGCGCACAAGTGGCTCAACGCGCCGTACGACTCGGGCCTGGCCATCTGCCGGAACCCAGCCGACCTGCGCCGGGCCATGGCCTTTGACGCCGCCTACGCCGCCACCGGCGCCGAGCGGGCCCTCACCCACCTGGGGCTGCAGATGTCCCAGCGCGCCCGAGGGGTCGAGACCTGGGCCATCCTCGCCACGCACGGCCGCGCCGGGATCGCCGACCTCGTCGACCGGCTGTGCGAGCACGCCCAGCACATGGCCGTACTGCTCGGTCAGGCGGGCGCCGACGTGCTCGTCGCGACCGCCCTCAACCAGGTCCTCGTACGCTTCGACGACGACACCACCACCGACGCCGTCATCGCCGCGGTCCAGGCCGACCGCACCTGCTGGACCGGCGGCACCGCCTGGCAGGGACGACGCGCGATGCGCATCAGCATCTGCGACGCCGCCACCACCGGTGACGACATCGCCACCTCCGCCGCCGCCATCCTGCGCTGCTGGCACTCGCGTCGGATCTGATCGCTGACGCCCAGGCAGGTGCGGTGAATGCGAGTCGGCCGCCGGCCTCAACGGCAACTGGTCCGGACCCACCAACCCCGGGCACGCCGTACCCACGGCGTGCAAGCGCCCGGGGAAACCCGACGTCCTGCCGCCTGCTCAGCGGCTTCACGGCCCTCTCCACGTTCGCCGTGGATGTCGCCGTCGTCCGGGAACCGACGCGCCGGGCGCTGCGCTTGCTTGCCGGGGCGACCGTGCTCAACGCGCCAGCAACCGCCGGGCGGGCCAGACGTCGGCGGGCACCTGCGCGAGGCCTCACCCAGCCCGACCCATGACCAGGAGCAACTCGTGACCCAGATGCATGTGCTGCGGGTGTTCACCGCCGACGACGGAACGGCCGGCAACCCGCTCGGCGTGTTCCTCCACGGGGCGGCGATCCCCTCCGAGCACCGACAGGCCGTCGCCACCGACGTGGGCTTCAGCGAGACGGTCTTCGTCGACGACCTCGAGCAGGCCCGGGTGCAGATCTTCGACCCCGCCTCGCCGGTGCCATTCGCCGGTCACCCGATGGTAGGGACGGGCTGGCTCATCGCGCAGCAAGGCCACCAGCCCGGCACGCTGCGTCCGGCGGCGGGACCGGTCGACTGCTGGACGGAGGGCGAACAGACCTGGATCCGCGGCCGGCCGGACTGGGGCCCGCGCTGGGACATCGTCGCGATCGGCTCTCCGGCAGAGGTCGACGCCCTGGACGACTCGCCAGGCGGCCTGATCCGGGCGATGGCCTGGGCCTGGGAGGACGAGCCGGCGGGTCGCGTGCGCGCCCGCGTGTTCGCGATGTACTGCGGCGTATTCGAGGACCCGGCCACGGGGTCGGCGGCCATGCGGCTGGCCGGCTACCTCGGCCGCAACATCACCGTCCGCCAAGGCCAGGAAAACTCGGTCGTCCGCGCACGCGTATCCGCCGAGCCCGGATTCACCGAGGTCGGCGGGCGCACCGCCATCGAGGAGATCCGCGACTATGACGTCAAACGGGCGACCGGCGACCGCTGAATCAGCCGCCTCGCGTTGCTGGCCGCGGTGGCGGTGGCCGCCGGCGCGGTGATCACGCTCGAGCTGGCGCCAGGCAGCCTCCGCGACCGCGTCGCCTCCACGGGGACCACGCCGGGGTCGGGGACATCGCCGGCCGTGACCCCGGCGCCCGAGCCCAGCGCGCCGATCCCGACGCCATCCCCAACCGCTCCCGCTGGGCTGACCTTCGTCGCCACCGGGCTTCCGGGACCGATGGGGGCGCCGCTGGACCCCTCGCAGGCCCCGGCGGTGCTGCTGGAGGAGTGGCGCGAGGCGGGTTCAGACCGGTCCTGCGCGCCGCTGGCCTTCACGGGCCTGGGTGCGGGCGAGGGTGGGACCCCGCGCCGGGTGAACCGGCACGGGGAGTGGGCTGTGGCTTATGACAACCGGGCATGCCCGGCCTCGGGGGCGACGGGTACGACTGTCCGGACTGCGGTCGCGGCGTGTTCGGCGTCGGTTCCGGCCGGCCGGCCCCACCGCCTCCCCGGGACAGCGACCGCGGGCGGGCCTTGGTCCTGGGACGGGCCTGGGACGACGGCAGCATCGCCCGGTACGGGGAGACGCCCGCTGTCGCGGGGTCCGCCACCAACTCCAACCCGCAGGCCATCGCGCACGTCGAGGTGCCGCAGCAGCGCTGCCACTACGACGTGTGGTCCTACCTGGGTCGGGAGCATCTGGAGGTGCTGCTCGACGGTCTCCGGGTGGTGGCGGTCCCGTCCTGAGCCGCGCTCGGCCGGCTCCTCGGGATCCGGTGTCGTCGGGTCCATCGGGATGACGCGGGCCACGGGCCGTCATGCTGCCCGCTGGGGGGCCGCGCGTGGAGGTCGGGGATGAGGTCGTGTTCAACGCCAAGCCGTACGAGGAGCGCTACCTGCTGACCGCCGGTGGCACGTCCAGCCGTGGCGGCGCCGAGGAGCGGACCGGCGCGGGGGGCCGTCTAGGACCACTGGGTCGACGAAGTGCTCGTGCAGGTGATCGACGTACTCCAGCACCCGGCCCTGGACGCCTACGCTGACGTGCAGGCGGTCGAACACGCGGCCACCCCGACCGGGCGCGACCGCGGCGTGGGTCGGTTCCTCGATCCACAGCGGATCGCGCCTTGGGACGACGGTGGTCGGTCGCGGTGGTGGTCGAGGGATCGGCCGCGGCGTTGCAGGATGGCGACGAGGGGTGTGGAGGGCGAGGGCGAGGGGGTGAGCGGCGGACGTCGACCGGCGCAGGAGGGTGTTGGCGTTCACCTGTGTTGCCGCGTTCGCTGTGGCGCTCAACGCCACGATGCTGCCGGTCGCGCTGGGCCGGATCGGCGACGACTTCTCGCTGGGTGCGTCGGCGCTGGGGTGGCTGCTGACCAGCTACTTCCTGGCCAATGGTGTCGCGGTGCCCTTCTTCGGCCGTCTGGCCGACCTGCAGGGTCTTGGTCGGGCCTTCGCCGGCGGGCTGGTCGCCTTCGGGTTCGGGTCGCTGTTGTGCGCCCTCGCGCCCGACTACCTGGCGCTGGTCATCGGCCGGGGCCTGCAAGGCGTCGGCGCGGCGGCGGTCGTCGGGCTCGGGCCCACCGCGTTGAGCCTGTCCTACCCGCCCCAACGGCGCGGCGCGGCGATCGGGACGCTGGGCGCCACGGTCGGGGTCGCCTACGCCGCCGGGCCGGTGGTGGGCGGGCTGCTGATCGAGGTGATCGGGTGGCGGTGGCTGTTCGCAGCCGGCGTGCTGTTCGGGGCGTTGTTCCCGCTCGCCGCCAGGGCGCTGCCCAAGGGCAGCCCGTCGACCGGCGGTCGGCTGGACCTGCCCGGCGGGCTGTTCCTCGGCGTCGCGCTGGCGGGCGGCCTGTTCGCCCTCACCGAGGGCGGCCAGGACACGGGCGCACCCGCGCTGATCGCGCCGCCGCCGGGGTGTCCGCGGTCGGCCTGGCCGCGCTGGTGGTCCGGCAGCGGACAGCGCGCGAGCCGTTCGTTCCCCGCCCCTGCTCGCCAACGGTCCGTACCTGCTGCTGAGCCTGCTGACCTTGCTGTTCGTGGGCTCCAACATCACCGTGAACACCACGCTCCCGCTGCCATTGGCGCAGATCGGGGGCTCAGCGCGTCGCGGACGGGCCTGGCGCTGCTGCCGGCCGCGCTGGCCACCATCCTGGCCGCGCGGTTGTCCGGCTGGGCGGTCGACACCTTCGGCACCGTGACGCCGATCCGCGCCGGCGTCGCCGCCGTCGTCGTGTCGCTGGTGCTGCTGTCGGCGTTCGGGGTGGACGGACCGCTGTGGACGGCGAGCAGCCTGGCGGCGCTGGCCAGCGTGGGCGCGGTGCTCGCCAAGGTCGCCACCACCAAAGCCGTCTCCTTGTCGGTCCCCCGCCACAGCTTGGCGTCGGCCATCTCGATCAACGAGTCGGTGTGGTTCGTCGGCGCCAGCCTCGGGACCGTCCTGTTCTCCGCCACGGTGAGCGCCCGCGCCGCGGCGGACGCAGCGGTGAACCCTCCACAGCGGCGCCGGAGCCGCCTACAGCGACGCCTACCTCGCGCTGGCCCTCCCACTCACGGCCGTATTCATCGTCACCAGCAGACTCCCACGCCGCGACCGCCAGACGTGACCGACCGTGCCCGGCCCTCGGCCTCAGGCACCGTCCACGACCACGTGCCCCGCTGAGCTGCTCCAGATCGTGCGTGCCGGCGCAGCGTTGCAGCGGGTGCCCGGCGTGGACTGCTGAGGGCGGGACAGCCTGCATGGGGGCCGTACTCGTCCGTTTGGGCGGAGGTTCATGCGTCTCCGGTCGGGGTGCTGCGGGCCTGTAGGCGAGCGGTGAAGCGCTGCAGGTCGATGACGGCTCGGCGGTGCGTGCCGCGGCTGATGACCGCGGCCTCGTCGCGGGCTTGGACGTCGAAGACCAGAACACGGCCTTGGACTGCTGTTAGTGCGGCGACGACGGTGACGGTGCCGCCGGGTGGGGTGGGGGCGTCGTGGCTGACGTCGATGTGGACGCCGAGGGTGGCTTCCCCCTCGTCTAGGTCCGCGGCCAGGGCGCGGATGCAGGTCCACTCCAGGACGCCCACGAGGTAGCCGGTCGCCAGGACCTGTGGCAGGGCGGCGAACTCGGGGGACTCGGGGAGCAGGTGGGGCACGGTGCGTTCGACCGGGACGGTCCAGGACAGGGAGGCCGTCAGGCCCGCTCGCATGGTGCTCTTCATGTCGTGGCGTCCTCTCGTTGCTGTTGTGGCACCGGTGGTGCGCCGCGCTGGGGTCGGCGGTGCCTGGGGGGTCTGTGGATCAGCCCGTGCCGGTGTGGTCGCACCCGCGGCGGAAGTCCAGGCGGTGCACGACTCGGCCGTCCTGCTCGACCGCGGAGGTCACGGCAAGTACTCGCGCCAGCGACAGCCGGCCAGAGCAGCTGGTGCACGAGACCGCCGACACCGGTCGTCATCGTTGCGCTCAGGTACGCCGCCTGGCGTGCGATGCCAGGGTTGGAGCTTGTCGAGGCGGACATCACGCAGGCGGCGCTGGCGCTGGTCGAGTTCGCCGAGGACGCGTCCGCCGCGGGCGACGTTGGCGGTGAGGTCCGGGAGGGTCCAGGTCCATCAGGCCAGCCGTTCGTGGCGGGGGATGGCGCTACGCCCAGGGCGGCGAGGAGCACGGTGAGGAGCAGCAGGAACAGAAGCGTCGCCGTGCCGGTCACCTCTTCGTGGGCGGTGGGTTCGCGGCGACCGCCGCGTCGGGTTCGGCCGCCTCGGGCCGGCGCTCCGGGTCGTGCTTGGTGCCCTGCAGCGAGGCGGCCGCGGTGGCCAGGACCAGCAGCGCGGCGGCGGCTGCCAGGCCGCCGCGCAGGCCGACGTGGTCGGCCAGCTGCCCGGTCAGGACGGGGCCGATGACCTGGCCGGCCCCGAACGCGGCGGTGAACCCGGCCAGGGTCCGGGGCCACTGCGGTTGCGGTCGACTCTGGCGGATGACTGCGGTGGTTGCGGCGGACACGGCCAGGAAGGCGCCGCCGAACAGCGCCGCGGAGACGGCCAGGACCGGGGTCGTGGTGGAGGCCAGCGGCAGCGCCACCGCGACCGTGACGACCGCCAGCAGCACCACCATGGCCTCGTGGGGGCGCGTGAGCAGGCTGGCCCACACCCATCCGGATGCGGTGGCCGCTGCCGCGAGCAGCGCCCACAGGGCGGTCACCGTCGCCACGCCGGTGCTGGACTGCTGCCAGTAGGCGACCGCGAAGGTGGCGTAGGGGACGTAGCCGACGCCGAACAGGGTGAATGCCGCCAGCGCCCAGCCCAGCCGCCCGCTGCGCGACGTCCCGCCGTGGGGTACAGGCGGAGGGGCAGGGAGCCGGGCAGCGGCTGTGCCAGCGATCGTCGCGCATGCTGTGGCCAGAGCCCCGAGCAGGAGCCATCCGACCTGCCACCGGCCCGGGTCGGTCAGGACCACGGGGGCGAGCAGCGCGGTGAGCAGGATGCCGGGACCGACGCCGGCGTAGTAGACGCCGAGCACCGCGCCCGCGCGGTCGGTCGCGGTCGCCAGCTGGGCCGCGAGCAGGGCGCCGGCGACGAACAGCGCGGCTGCGGCGGCGCCGCCGACCCCGCGCAGCGCCAGCAGCACCGGCAAGCTGCCGGTGGTGGCGCACCCGAGCAGGCTCGCCGTCGTCACCGCAGCGCAGATGCTCAGCGTGGCGGCCGGTCCGGCGCGGGACATGAGCACTGGGCACAGCAGCGCGCCGGCGAGGTAGCCCACGGCGTTGGCGGTGTCCAGCAGCCCGGCCTGGGCGTAGCTCCAGCCCAGCTCGGTGCGCATCGCGGGCAGCAGCACGCCGTAGCCGAACCGCGACAGGCCGAGCACGGTCGCGGCCAGACTGAGCGCGACCGCGCAAGCCGCCCGGTCGCTCGTCCGGGTGGCGCGTGCTGGCGGGCTGGACATGCTGGGTCGCCTACAGGTCGCGGGCCCAGTTCTGCCCGACCAGGTCGTGACCGAAGCTGTGGTGGCGCTGCTGTTCGACCAGTGCGAACCCGGCCGCCTGGTAGATCCGCCGGGCGGAGATCAGCACGTCGTTGGTCCACAGCGTGATGCGCCGGTAGCCGGCCGCCCGGGCGAAGTCCAGGCAGGTGTCCACCAGGCGGGCGCCCAGGCCGTGGCCCCGTGCGGCGGGGTGGACCAGCAGGATCCGCAGCTTGGCGGTCGTCTCGTCGGCCGCCACGCAGACGACGCACCCGGCGCGCCGGCCGTGGATCTCGGCGATCCAGGCGGCCTCCCGCGCGGGGTCGTGGCCGGCGGCGTAGTCGGCGACGATGCGCGCCACCAGGGCCTCGAAGCTGGTGTCCCAGCCGAACTGCTCGGCGTAGACCTCGCCGTGGGCCATCACCACCCAGCCGAGGTCGCCCGGCTGGTCCAGCGGGCGGATCGTGACCCGCGCTCGGTCCTGAGGCTTTCGCATCCGGTGTTCCTGGACCACCCCGCCCATGGCTCCTCCTCGCATGCCGCCCACCGCGACTGACACGACTGTTTCAGTGAGGCCAGAATGGCAGCATGACGGCTGAGGACGCAACCCCTTCGGCGCGCAAGACCGAACTGCTGGAGGCCGCCTACCGGTACGTGCTGGAGCACGGCCTGGCGGACCTGTCGCTGCGTCCGCTGGCGGCGGCGGTGGGGTCGAGCCCGCGGGTGCTGCTGTACCTGTTCGGCAGCAAGCACGGCCTGGTTCGCGCGCTGCTGGCCCGCGCCCGCGCCGACGAGCTTGACCTGCTGGACCGGGTCCACGACCACGGTGCCGAGGGCCCCGGCGGGCTGGTCGTGGTCGCCGGGCAGGTGTGGTCCTGGCTGGCCGCCGAGGAGCACCGGGCGCTGCTGACGCTGTGGGTGGAGGGCTACGCCCGCTCGCTGGTCGACCCGGACGGACCGTGGGCCGGGTTCGCCCGCGCCACCGTCCAGGACTGGCTGGCGGTGCTGGCCGCCGCCCAACCGCCCACCGAACGCCACACCGCCGCTGCGCAGGCGCAGCGGACGGCGGTGCTCGCTGTCCTGCGCGGAGCCCTGCTGGACCTGCTCGCCACCGGCGACCTCGAGCGCACGACCGCCGCGGTGCACCAGCAGCTCGCCGCCCTGCCCTCCCACGGCGGACACCGACCCGGCACCGGCCATGGTCAGGGCGGGACCACGTCGCCGTAGGTGAAGACAAGGCGAAAGGAGCAAGCCGATGTATGTCGGCGCTGGACGGCGGCCGCCTGGGGATCGCCGCGTGCGCGGTCGGGTTGGTGCAGGCGCTTTGGACGTGGCGGTCGGCTATGCCACCGAGCGTCGGCAGTTCGGCCGGGTGATCGCCGACTTCCAGGGGGGTCCTTCCTGCTGGCCGACATGGCTACCGGCGTGGAGGCCGGCCGCGCGCTGTACCTGGCTGCGGCCGGCTTTGGGACGCCGGACAGCCATACTCCAAGGAGGCGTCGATGGCCAAGCTGTTCTGCATCGACATGGCCATGCGGGTCACCATCGATGCGGTGCAGGTCCTGGGCGGCTACGGCTGCATCCAGGACTTTCCGGTGGAGCGGTACATGCGCGAGGCCAAGGTGCTGCAGAGCTTCGAAGGCACCAACCAGATCCGGCGCCTGGCCATCGGCCGCGCTCTGACCAGGCCGGCACGGTGACCGGCACGACGGCTACCGGACGGCACATCAGGTCGATTCCACCATCAGGCGGGGTGCGATGCGGCTGAGCGACCGGCCCACGGTGCAGGGCGACGTCGAGATCGACGCGCGCAGGGCGGTCGTCTGGGCGCTGGTCACCGATCCGGCCCGGATGGGCGAGTTCTCCCCCGAGAACACCGGCGGCGCCTGGGACCCGCCACACACCGGGCCGGCCCTGGGTGCCCGCTTCACCGCCGGCAACGCCCGCGGAGCGATGCGCTGGCATCGCACCGCCACCGTCATCCAGTGCGAGCCAGAGCGGGTCCTCGCCTTCGCCGTCACCGACCCGGCGGACCCGGCCGCCGACCCCGCCCGCCCGATCGCGGTCTGGCGCTACCAGCTGCACCCCACCCGCAGTGGCGGAACGTGGCTGGTGGAGTCGGTCGAGTTCGGCACCGCCGCCTCCCCGCTGACCGCCCGCATCGCCCAGGTCCCCGAGAAGGAGGAGCAAGTCGTCGCCGCCCGCTGCGCCGAGCACGCCCGCAACATCACGACGACGCTCGACGCGATCAAGGCCGCCGCCGAGCGGCTGGCGCGCCGGCGATAGTTGAAGACGGCATTTCACGTGAGCCGGTGACGGCGACGCCAGGTCCCTGGCCGAACGACACGACGCCCGTTGGGCCCACGACCCCGGCAGCAGAGCCTACGTGAGCTTGCCGCCGGCGCCCCAGCCTCGACAGGTGCCTTCGCCCGGTCCCCCGGCGGGACCCGGCTCGCCCGGCAGGGCGGCCTTGCGCCCTTAGGGGAACGTCACCCCTTGAGGGCCTCCTTCCTGTGCGTGTCCCGCATATGGATGGTCAGCGGGTGAACACTGACGCGGTGGAGGCAGATCGATGGGGTGTCCCCTTCTGGATGTTCGGGGTGGTCGATGAGGATTTCTACGGCCTCGTCGGCCGCGTTGCTCTCGTCGCCACCCTCTTGGAGGATCGACTCCACGTGCTGTTCTGCGCCCTGCCGGCACGCGGCAGGACCGCCTGGCCGGCGAGTCAGGAACGACGCTCATTCAGGCCTGCGGGAAGCATCTGGACCGATTACCGACGGAGCGGCGCGGCGAGGTGATGGCACTCCTCGCGGACGCAAAGGCCGCGCTGCTGAAACGCAACGAAGTGATCCACAGCCTCTGGCCGTTCACCCAACGGAGCCAGGTGCGTGGCTGGCGCAACGTGCCCAAGGGCCGCCGCCGGCATAACCGGCCCGTGGAGTGGACATCCCTCCACGCAGAGCAACTCCCCGACTTACTCAAGACCTCGTTGACTTGGTTCACCGTTGCCGCGAGGCCGAGCTGTGGGTCCCGGCCGCGTCATAAGTAAGGGGACGGCGCACATGGCGTAGCTCCCGGTCAGCACGAGGCACGCGCTAGCCGCTTGGCGCCACCCTGCGGTAGCCGTAGGTCTGGCGTGACGCGGCGAACACGGCCTCGATGTCGGCGGTCAACTGCTCGCGTCGTTGCGCGGTGGCCGACGCGGGCCGGTTGCGCCATTTATAAAACCCCGAACGTGACACCTGCGCCCAGCCGAACATCCAGGTCAGCGGGTAGTGCGCCTTCTGCGCGTCGATGAACTCATACTTGGAGCTCACCGATACTCCTGGGCGAAGAGGCCGTTGCTTTTCCCAGAAACTCGGCCTTCATCCGCAGCTCGCGGTTCTCCCGTTCAAGCTCACGCAGCCGGGCGCGTTCGCTGACCGTCAGCGGCGGCTCATCGCCGACGTGGTCTTTGCGATAGCGGTTGACCCAGTTGGCCAACGTGCCCTCGTTCATGCCCAACTCGCGGGCGACCTGGGCGATCGGACGCGACGACTCGATCACCATCTTGACCGCTTCGTCGCGGAACTCAAGCGAGAACTTCCTACGCTGTTTGTGACAACAAACGCGCCTCCTACCAGGACACCTATTCTAGTGGGGTCCTTGTCCGGAAGCCTCGGGGCACCTCAGGGTGCGGTATCGGCGCGTTGATGGCCTGGTCGGTGAGCGCGACGGGCAGACAGATGTGCTCGCGCACGGGGTGTTGTGGGGTCGGTCGCGGAGCTGCAGGGGAGCGCTCGGCGTCGTCGCCGCAGAGTAGAAGTCGCCGACTAGGTTTGCGCGTGGCGTTGCAGTACAGCCCTCGGGCCCACTCCTTAAGGCCCTCCGGGTCGTGGTGGCCAAGCCGACATGTTCGGCGCCGTCCACCATGCCGGCCTCCGGCCGGGAGTGATTCGTGATACCCCTCGCTCTCAAATCGCTTGACGCAGTAGGCCGATGACTCGGGCGAGGATGGTGGGATCCTCAATCCTCTCCGGGATGCCTTGCGCCGCGCAAGAGCGCCGTACGAGTTCCCGGGCAGCACCGCCGCGGCGGTCGGGGGAGCCGCTCTCGTCGTCGTGGCGGGCGATGTCGTCCAGCGACGGATGCCAACTCATCGTCGTCCTCTCCGACGCCCTCCTCTCCCAGTGGCCGTTGTCGGGGCGAGGGCCGTCATAGGCACTACCGGCGTGGCGGCTGGCGAGAGTTGGACAGCTGGCTGACGCGGGCCACCGCCGCCCAGCCCACCAGGTGACCACCGCCGCCCTCCACGAGGGGGAGCGGTTCACTCCACGATGATCCCGACCTCGGACCTGCAGTGACCCGCGACACCGACGACAACTACGTCGCCCTCGCCGAGGCCCGCCCGCGTCGACGCGCTCGTCGCCGGCGACCACGACCACGACCTGCTCACGGCCAGGACCGCCATCCCCGTTCTCTCCCCCCGCGCGTCCCTCGACCGGCTGGTCGAGGTCGGCGGGGATCGGTGAGGCCGGAGCGCCCGGCGCCGTTGACCTCCGCGTCTGAGGGCCCGAGGGCCTGCCAAGTCGTGGTGTGCGAAGCTGAGGGGGATGAGGCTTCTGGTGCTGGGCGGGACTCGGTTCGTGGGGCGGGCGGTGGTGGACCTGGCGTTGGCCCGCGGGCATGCGGTGACGACGTTCAACCGCGGGCGCGCCGGCGTGGACATGGCTGGGGTTGCGGTGGTCCGCGGGGACCGGGAGGACCCCGGTGACCTGGAGCGGCTCGCGGCTGGGGGGCCGTGGGACGCGGTGGTCGATTGCAGCGGCTATGTCCCGGCGGTGGTCGCCGCGGCGGCGCGGGCGCTGGTGGGCCGGGCGGAGCGCTACGTGTTCGTCTCTACGGTGTCGGTGTACGCCGGCTGGCCGGTGGAGCCGCTGACCGAGACGTCACCGCTGCTGGCTTGCCCGGCGGACGCCGGCGCGGACTACGGGGCGGACGACCCGTCGGGTAGCCCGACGCAGTACGGCATTCAGAAGGCCGGCTGCGAACGCGCGGTGCATCTGGTCTGGCCCACCGACGCGGCATTGATCGTGCGGCCGGGGGTGATCCTGGGGCCGCACGAGAGCGTCGGTCGGCTGCCGTGGTGGCTGTCGCGCATCGCGGTCGGCGGGCGAGTGCTCGCGCCAGGGGACCCGTCCCGGGTGATTCAGCCGATCGACGTCCGCGACGTCGCAGGCTTCGTCCTGGACGCAGTTGAGGCGGGGCGGGCGGGGGTGTTCAACCTGACCGCGCCGGTGGGTCGTGACACCTTCAGCGATCTGCTCAGCTGGTGCGCCGCGGCAACCGGCGCCGCCGCGGAACTGGTCTGGGTCGACGACGAATTCCTGGTCGCCGCGGGGGTCCGGCAGTGGACCGAGCTGCCGCTGTGGCGCACCGCGCCGGGCGCGTGGGCGGTGTCGTCGCGGCGGGCGCTGGCCGCGGGGCTGGTCTGCCGGCCGCTGGCGGACACCGTTGGTGACACTTGGGCGTGGCTGCAGGCGGGCGGGGTCGCGGCGCCGGACGAACAGGCGGCCTTCCACGGCATCGACCCGCTGCGCGAGCAGCAACTGCTGGACCTCTGGGCCGCCAGGTCGTCGTCCTAGCGTCCCAGCGCCGGCGGCGGGCTGGCTCCACTCGCCAGCAGCGGCGGGGTCCTGGAGAAGGCGTTGATTCCCTCGACTAGGTCGCGGGCGACCTGGGCGTGAGCCAGGCGCGGTGCGGTCAGCAGCGCGGTGGCGGTGCCCAACCGTCGGTGGATGCCGTCGACACGGTGGTGGACGTGCAGGGTCAGCACCGGGCGTAACGCGTCGGCGGCGCCGTCGAGTTCAGCCTCAAGTAGGAAGGCGTTTGCCAGATCGACTCGGGCCGCGGCTTCGGCCTTGGGGCTGCGGTCCCCGGGGGGCAGCTCGTCGTACAGCGCGAGTGCGCGGCGGGCGTGGTGCGCCGCGGCGGGGGCGTGGCCGAGTTGGACGAAGGCGCTGCTGACACACCAGGCGTGGCGGGCGGCGTCGAAGCCGAACTCTCCGCCGATTCGGTCGTGCAGGTCGTCCTCGCCGCGTTCGCCCACGGAGGCCAGCCCGGCCGCGACCGCGTTGCTGGTACGTGCCGGGTCGCCGAGGTGAGACCAGGCGCGGGCGGCAATGCCGTGCAGACGCACCCGGGCGGGGCCTGACGGCGCGTGACGCAACCCGTCGGCGGCCAGCTGCTGGGCCTGCAGCGGCCGGCCGGACCAGGTGGCCAGCAGCGCCTGCATTCCGCGAGCCCAAGCTCGCAGGCCGTCGTGGGCGATCAGGCTGCCGTAGGTCCAGGCGGCGTCGGCGTGTGCGGCTGCGGCGTCGCGGTAGCCCAGGTCGAAGCTGGCGCCCGCTAGCAGGCCGCACGCGGCGCCGGCGACCAGGTACAGCTCACGCGCCTGGCTGGGGCGGGGAGTGCGGTCAAGCAGCTGGTGCGCCAGTCGGCGGACTCGCTGGGCGCGGGGCAGGACCGCGCCGGGTGGCTGCCTGGCGAACTCTGCGGCCAGGGCGACAACCTCGTGGTGCAGCCGGTCGACGGCGAGCGGGTCGACGCCATTGGCGACCAAGTTGTCGGCGTGCTCGCGGGATTCGGCCGCTGCGGTGATCACCAAGTCGGCGACGTGGTCGGGGTCTGCGTGCGCTGTCGGGCCGTCTGACCGCGGCGGGACTGGGGCGGGCGGTGCGACCGCGGCGGGGACGGTGAACAGCTCGACGACCGGTCGGCTGAGCAGGCGCTCGAGGACCTGCCGCGCGCCGTCGCGGGGGAGGGTCTTGATCTCGCCGTAGAACCAGCGGTCGAACTGGCGGGGGCTGACGGTCAGGCGGGCCAGCCGCTGGTCGCCGGTCTCGCGTGCCAGAGCGCGGGCGGTGTCCTCGAAGCGGGCGCGGAAGGTGGGGTAGTGCTGCCAGTGGCGATCGACCACCAGTCGGCGCAGCAGGATCCAGTCCTCGGGCATGTCTCGGTCCTTCCGGCGTGGCTATAGCCACGCCGAGGAGAGTAGCCGACCGATCGCCCGTAGCGACTGCAATGGCGGAAAGGTGACGTGGCACGCCGTGCCTGCGCCGGGAAGGGCGGGCGTAGCGGCGTAGCGGCGCCGGATGCGCAGGTGGACCGTGGAGGCGATGAGACAGGTACTCACGCCCGCTGGCCTGCGCTGTGGTGCGGCGGCTCTAGCCGGGGACGTCGTAGTACAGGGCGTGCTTGTCGCCGGCGAGCAGCTGGTCGAGGACCTCCACAGGCCGCTGGTCGGTCCCCACCGCGACGCGGACGACGCGCAGGACGGGCACGCCGGCATCCAGGCGCAGGATCCGCCGCTCGTCGGGGCTGGGCATCCGCACGGTGACCTCGTCGCTGAAGCGGGCGACGGGGTGGCCGAGCTCGGCGAGGACCTGAAGGACGCCGCGGTCGATGTGGTCGAGCTCGGTCTCGATCGCGCTGCCCGCGACAAGGGTCTGAGGGAAGTAGCTGTCGGCCAGGGCGACGGGTTCGTCATCGACGTAACGACGACGGCGACGGACCAGCGCCCGCTCGCCGGCGTCCAGGTCGAGCCGCTCGGCGATCTCGGCCGGTGGGACCAGGGTCGCGACCTCGTGGACCTCCTGGCGCGGCCGCCGGCCGGTGGCCTCGATCTCGGCGTTGAACGTCGCCAGCCGGCGGGCCTCCCGGCGGGAGGAGGCGTCCTGCACCGAGGCGAGGACCTGCACCAGCGGACGCTCGCGGATCGTCGTGCCGCGCCCATGGCCCGACGACACCAACCCCTCGGCCTTGAGCGCCTTCAACGCCAGGGTGACCGTGGTCCGCGACACGTCGTGCTGGTCCGCCAACTCGCGCTCGGACGGCAGCCGCTCCCCGGGCGCGAAGTCGCCGCGGCGGATCGCCACCCGCAGCTTGTCGGCCAGCCGCTCATACAGCGGAACGTCGCTCACCCGGCCAGCCTAGCCATCTTGGCTACATCCACTCTTGATCACCCTTCCACGCCTGGATACTTTGGCTGTATCCAAACGAAGGGATTGGGGATGGCGAGCCTTCGTCAGGCCGTGCCGCTGGAAACCCGCGTGTGGGCGATGACCATGCTCGAACGTCCTGGCGGCGCTGCGGCCACGTTCGGGGCGTGGCGGGCCGACGGCGACGTCGAGCGGGTCCGCTTCAACTCCGGCGGCACCCCGGCGGTGCTGCGCGCCGCGCTCGAGCGGACCCTGGAGGAACTGGACCGGGCCGCCGAGCCGTCGATCGGGGTGGCCGCGGTGCTGTTGGTCCAGGCGCTCGTGCTCGCCGTGGTCGACGAGCGCGGCTGATGCGCCCGTCTGCCCCACAGGTCCCGCCCCGCGCACCGGCGCGACGGGAGTTCGCAGTGCAAGAGCGGCGGCGGGCGTGGCGGGTCCGCCAGCACTACCGGCCCGACCACCCGACCGTCGTCGCGCTGCTGGACCACGCGCGGCTGCTGGAGGCCGCGATGCGCGCCGCAGGCATCGCGGTCGAACCGGCCTCGGTGCTGATCAGAACCGACGGGCTCACCGTCACCGTCACCGTCCACGACACCCGCGCCGCCGCGGCCAGCACCGCACGCGCGCGGATCGGCCAGCTCGCTGCCCACGCCGGCGTCGACCCCGACGAGCTGGGCCGGCCCGGTGACGCCACCGTCCGCCCCGGGTGGCGCCCGGCCAGTCGATGACCAGGACCGGGAGGCCGATCGCCATGTACCGACCCTGGGACGAAGACCCGCGCCCCGCCTGGCAGGTGACGACCGTGTGGGCCACCCCGCGCGGGTACCACGACGCCGACGACGCCGACCTGCTGCTCAAGACCCTGCAGGAGACCGGCCACGTCCGCGGCCAGACCCTGGACACCGCCTACGGGCGGCTGACGCTGACCATGCTCGTCCGCGCCGACGGCCCCGAACGCGCCGAGCACGCCGCGGTGCGCATCGGCGAGGTCGCCTACCACGCCTCCGGCCTCGGCCCGCTGGGCAGCAACCTGTCCAGCACCGCCACCGCCCACCCGGCGAGCACATGCGAGAAGCCAGCGTGACGCCGCGACAGACCCTGGCCCTCGCAGCGCTGGACGGTGATCGGTGACCCCCCGGGAGGATGGTGGGGCGGTGCTGTCCCCGCCACGCCAGCTCGGTGGAGGTCTGTCGCCCACGGTGTTGGCCGGCAGGCGGGCCGGGCTGGTCGAGAAGCGCCACCTGGTGCTCTCGCGCTTGCTGCGCGGGCTGGCCGACGATCGTGGCGTCGCCTTCATCGACCTGGGCACCGACGGGCGGTACCCGTTCTACGACGGCTACCCGCCGACGGAACTCGCCGTCGCCGTGCTGGGGCGCGCTGCCCCGGCGGCGCGGCGGTACCCGTCCTCGTTCGGGCTGCCCGGGCTGCGCGAGGTCACCGCCCGGCTGCTGGACGAGCGCTACGCGGTGAGCGTGGACCCCGCGGCCGAGGTGATGGTCACCACCGGTGCGTCGCAGGTCTTCGACGCGTTGTCCCGGGTGTTCGCAGGCGAGGTGGTGCTCGTCCCCGAGTTGGCGCTGAGCACGGTCACCGCGATCGCCGCCGGCAACGGCGCCCGGGTGGTCCGCATCCCTGACGCCGCGTCGGGGCTGCCTGACGTCGACGCGGCCGACCGGCTGCTCGACGAGCTGGGGGACCCGTCGGTGCGGTTCCTGTATCTCAACTCTCCGCAGAACCCGACCGGGCAGGTCGCCGACCTGGCCTACCTGACCCGGCTGGTGGGCTGGGCCCGTCGCCGGCGGGTGCTGGTCGTGCACGACCACGACAGCTGGGCGACGGTGCACGAGCCGGGCTTGGTCGTCCCCAACGTGTTGCAGGTCCCCGGGGCCCGCGACGTCGCCGTGACGGTGCTGTCGGTCAGCAAGGAGCTGGGGCTGCCGGGGCTGCGTGTCGGGCTGGTCGCCGGCGCCGGTGAGGCGATCCGGGCGTTGCGGGTCCACAACTCGGAGTTCTGCGTGATGCTGCCCGCCTTCGCCCAGGAGGCCGCGGCCGCTGCGCTCGTGCGCTACCTCCGCGACGGCGACCGGGCAGGGGTGGACCGGCGGATCGCTGCTGCCCGCACCGCCGCGCTGGACGGCTGGCGGTCGCTGGGCTGGCCCGACGCCGCGGTGTGCGCACCGCGGGCGGGCTACAAGTTCCTGCTTGCCGTCCCGCCCGCGTTCCGCGGTGACGACGAGGTCAGCGCGGCAGAGCTGTTCGACTTCCACGTCGCGTCGCAGGCGTTCGTGAAGCTGTCCACGGCCCGGTCGTTCAACGACGACGTCGGTGGCTGGGTCCGGACCGTGCTGATGCAACCCGCCGACGTGCTGGACGACGCCTTCACCCGCCTGCGGCGGCTCGGCGTCGCCTGGGACATGCCCATGCCCGCAGGGCTGCGCCAGCGCTACGCCGACGCGCTGTTGTCCATCGACCTGCTCGACCTGTGACCCGAGGCCCAAGGCCCGAGGGAGGATGCGGTGAGCACCCGCAACGACTCGACAACCGCGTTCGCGATGACCGACACCCTGACCGTCAGCGGCTTCGCCGTCGTCCCCGCGGTACTCACCTCGGGCCAGATCATCGCCGCGGTCCTGGAATGTGAGCGGCTCGAGCAGCTGCACCGGAACGGCGGCGCGGCCGGCCACCCCGACTTCAACGTCGAGGCGGCGGGCGGCGGCTTCCACGCCCAGCACCCCAGCGACGGGCCGGTGCGGGCGTATGACCGGCTCCGCAAGGTCATGCACCCGGGCCGTCACTCCGGATGGTTCGCCGAGCTCGCGCAACACCGGCTGATCGTCGACCTGGCCCGGCTGGTCTACCCCGATCCCGAACTGGTGCTGTCGGTGCTGTGGTTCAAGCCGCCGCGGATCGGGTCGGCCAAGCCGCCGCACCAAGACGCCGCGTACCTGCCCGCGGACCGGCGCGACCAGCTGTCGGTGTGGATCGCCCTGGACGACGCCACCCCCGACAACGGCTGCCTGCAGATGCTGCCCGGCTCCCACCGGCGCGGGCTGCTGCCCCACATCGGCCGGGAGCCCCAGCTGCCCGACCTCGGCGAACTGCGACCCGTCCTGGTCCCGCTCGCCGCTGGCGACGCGGTGGTGTTCACCGCGCTGACCGCCCATGCCTCCGGGATCAACCACACCGACCGGCCGCGCCGCGCGGTGTTGTTCCGCTTCGCGCCCCGCGACGCCGCGGCCGCGTGATGCGCGACCCCGATCTGTCGCCCGATCTGCCCGCGGTGGCCGTCGATGCGCCGGACCGGTTGACGCTGGACTGGGTCGGCTCCGATGACGACCGGCCCGGCCGGCTGCTGCTGGCCTGCGTGTACACCACCCGCTTCTCGCTGCTACGGACCTTCTGGCGAACCCCCGGCACCGGCAGCCGCGCTCCGCTGGGGACCATGCGCACCCCCGACTTCGACCTCGGCGGCGGGCTTGTCGTGTTCGACCTCGATGCAGGTGCGGTCGTCGGCTGGGCCGCCTTCCCCGCCCCCACCACCATCGCCGTCGACCCTGATGGCTTGTGGGTCGCCCACCGCATCGGCGTCGCCCGCTACACCGCCGGGCGGCTGGACCTGCTGATCAGCCACCCCTGGTTCAACGACCTGCGCTCGGTCACCCCCACCGACGGCCGGCTGCTGGTCACAAGCTCCGGCGTCGACGCCGTCTTGGAGGTCACCCACGGCGGCACCGTCACCTGGGCCTGGTGGGCCGCCGATCACGGGTACACCCACACCCCGCTGGGCGACCGGCGCACCGTCGACCGCGACCGCGATCACCGCGGCCGCGACATCCCCACCCTGGCGCAGACCACCCACGTCAACAGCGCCGTCGGCTACGGCGATCAGGTGCTGGCCAGCCTGTTCCACCAGGGCCAAGTCGTCGCCATCGACGCCGACACCGCCGCGACCCGCCCCGTCCTGGACGGGCTGCGGGCACCGCACTCGCTGCGACGGCATATCGACGGGCTCGCCCTCGCCGACGCCGGCAACGGCCGCGCGCTGCTGCTGGACCACCACCTGCGCGTCCGCGAGGAGCTGACCGGCGGTTGGGAGTGGGTCATCGACAGCGCCGAGGTCGGCCGGTGGATTGCGGTGGTGGACAACAACGACTGCCAGCTGGTCCTGACCCCCCGCAGCCCCTACGGCGAGCCGCAGCGCAGCATCGCCTACGACCAGGACTGGGGTGTGCGCGCCGTCCGCTGCGTTGATCAGGCGTGGCTCCACGCCACCTTCGATGTACGCACCCGCAGCCAACGCCGCGCGGGCGGCCCGACGTGACCGTCGATGCGGTGCTGTTCGACCTGGACGACACGCTGCTGCCCGACCGGGCCGCCGCCGACGCCGCGATTCTGGCCGCCGCGCACACCGCCGTCGAGCAGGCCGGAGTTGACGCGGCGGCGCTCGCGGGAGCGCTCCGCGCGCACGCCCGAGCCCTGTGGCGCAGTTCACCCACTATCGGCTACGCCCGCCAGGTGGGCATCAGCTCGTGGGAAGGGCTGTGGGCGGACCTGACCGGCGACAGCGCCGGCCTGCATGCGCTGTGCCTGTGGGCACCTGTCTACCGGACCACCGCCTGGTCACGGGCGCTGAACGAGCAGGGCGTCCACGACGCCCGGCTGGCCGGCGAGCTGGCCGCCCGCCTGCTTGACGAGCGCGCCGCCCGCCACCAGCCCTACCCAGACACCATCCCCACCCTCGACGGGCTCGCCGGCCGCTACCCCCTCGCGGTGGTCACCAACGGCGCGCCCGCACTCCAGCGCGCCAAGCTCACCGCCGTCAGCCTCGCCCGGTACTTCACCACCGTGGTGGTGTCCGCCGACGTCGGCGCGGCCAAGCCGGACCCGGCGGTCTTCCACCAGGCACTGCGCGACCTCGGCGTCCCCGCCGAGTCGGCTGTCATGGTCGGCGACGACCTCGTCCGCGACGTCCGCGGCGGCCAGGACGCCGGCCTGCAGGCCATCTGGATCCACCGCCAACCCAACAGCGAGGAACCCCCGTACGAGCCGCGCATCACCGACCTCACACCGCTGCCCGACCTCCTGCAGCGCCCTCCCGCCGCAGCGGGGCCCCCGGACACCCCGACCGGTACTGCGTCATGACCGCTCCGCTGATGGATGCGCGACCGCTGTGGCAGGTGCGGCTTCGCTATCGCAAGGGCGACAGCCTCCACCCTCGGGAACGGCTGGCGACCGCACGCTGGCTGGACGATGCCCTGCCCGGCGCCGGTGCGCTCGCCCCGGTCACGTCGCTGCCGCTGACCAGCGGCTGGAACGTCACGCTGCACGTCCACGCCACCACCGGCCCGGACGCCGTCGCCGTTGCCGAGGTCCTCGTGGAGGAGGTCGTCGGTGACGCACAGCGCGTCCTTGGCGACCTGGTCGAGACCAAGGTCGCCCCCGCCCAGAGAGCCTGACCATGAGCCCGCCGCAGATGCTGCGCCTCGTCCGCCTCCTGACGGTCTGCAACGTCGCCCTGGCCGCGGCGGTCCTGGTCGGCGCGCCCCGCGCGCTGCAGGTCGCGTTCGCGGCCCTCACGTGCGCGATCGCGGTCTGGGGCATCGCCCACCAAGTGGCCAGCGCCGTCCTGGCCCCCCCGAGCCGCGACCCCGGACGCGTGGAGTGCGTCGGAGTGACCGAGCTGCGCCGACGGGATCGACAGTCGTAGCCGAACGCTCGTGGACCTGGTCCTCATCGACCGCAGCGTCCACACGCTGCTGGCCCACTGCCACGCCCTCACCCAGCGCACCGGCGCCGACTTCGCCACCGCCGCCGACCGCGTCGTGCGGCCCTCACCGCTGGCGGTCTGGCCCGACCTGATCCTCTACCTCGACGTCGGCCCCGACACCATCGACCGCCGCAACCGCGGCAAGTTCCCCCCCGGCAGCGTCTTCACCGACCCCGACTTCAACCACGCCATCCGCGCCTACTTTGCCAGCCTCGCGAACGCGGGAACACCGCCGGTTACCTGGCTCGAGGGCAGCACCGATGCAAGACTGCTCGCCGGCTCGGCAATGGCCGCCATCTCGGCCACCGCCGCCGCGTCAGTGCACCAGGAGGGCTCGTGATGCAACAGCCGCCGCTGTGGCGACGGGTCGTGTTTGTCGACTGGCACGGCGTCTTGTCCCGGGACCCCTTCTGGTCCTCCATCCTCCAAAGCGACAGCCACCCTTTACGCAAGCGGTTGCAGGCCAAGCTCGGCGACGTGTTCGCGCAGCCGGTGTCCCACGAGTGGATGAAGGGCTGCGTGACCTCCGAGCAGATCATCGAGCAGATGGCCCTCCAGCTGCCCGACAACTACGGGGAGGACTACCTGCGCCGACGGCTGGATGACGACTGCCGCAACATGCGGGTCAACGTCCCGCTGTTCGAGCTGCTGCACAGCATCCGCGACGGCGCTCTGGTGGTCATCGCCACCGACAATATGGACTGCTTCAAGGAGACCTTCGAGCGCATCCGCAGCGCGCGGCGCACGTCGCGCGTAGCGGCCGAACGCCTCGCCTACTGGGGCAAGCGTTGCGACGCCATCATCTGCTCCAGCGACGTTCAAGCGCTCAAGGCCGAAGACCCAGTGGGGTTCTTCGGACCGTTCCTGGCGGAGTGGGGCCTCGACTTCAGCGACGCGGCGCTGATCGACGACCGAGCCGACAACTGCCAGGCGTTCGCCCGACAAGGGGGAACCGCGCTCCGGTACGCGATGAAGAGCGACCACCTCCACAGCGTGGAGGAGCCGCTTCGCGACTGGCTGCGTGGGGCTGGCACGGGGGCCGTGGCGGGCATGGTGAGCGTCGGCTGAAGGCAGGGAAGGCAGGGGTGCAGCGCCGGCGCCGAGGGCCTCACCCCCGCTAGGGTCGGCGGTCGACCGGTGCACGGGAACCGCTGACGGCCACGCCCTGGGGCACACCCCCCCGGCTGGGACGCGACCTGCGCGGGCGGCTATGCTCGGTCTCGCCGGGATTGGGCAGCTAGGGTTCCGCTCCACCGTCGTGGGGGTCTGTGACCGAGCGCTGCGGCTCTTGCTCCTGGGCAAGAGGCACCTAGGGCACAAAATGCCGGAGGGGGAAGGCACAGCCGCGGCATGCGCGCTGTGTTCTGTCCCTCGTCGGTAGCGGAGGCCCGCCCGGTGCTAGCTGACCATTTCGACGCATTCCTGCTGGACCTCGACGGCGTGCTGCACGTCGGGCCAGACCCCTTGCCCGACGCCGTCGATGCGGTAGCCCGGCTGCGTCGGAGTGGAAAAGCGTTGCGCTTTCTCACCAACGACCCCCGGCCGACGCGAGCCGAAGTCGCCCAACGGCTCACCAGGATGGGCATGGAAGCCGACATCGCGGAGATTGTCACCGCTGCGTCGGCCACAGCCGCCCACCTCCAGAAGCGGGCTGTGGCGACGGCGTATGTGGTCGGCAGCCGTGGATTACGAGAGGAGCTGCGCGGGGCCGACGTCGAGTTCGTGGCACAGGGGCAGCCAGAGGTCGTGGTCGTGGGCTGTGACGAGAGCGTCCGCTACTCGGACCTCCGACAGGCGGTGACGCTCATCACCCGCGGATCCCGGTTCATCGCGACGAATCCCGACCCCACATTCCCCACCCCGGACGGACCGTGGCCGGCGACCGGCGCCATCCTGGCCGCGGTCACCGCCGCCACCGGTGTGCGGCCCAGGGTGATCGGTAAGCCGTCTCCGCCCATGTTCGAGGCAGCGCTCATTGGCCTTCCTCGCGGCGCGCGGGCGGCGGTGGTGGGTGACAGTGCGGACACCGACGTTCTCGGCGCACACCAGGCCGGCCTCACCGCGATCCTCATCGCCCCAGAGGCGCCGTCCAACGTCCAAGGTGGCGACCCCCGCACACCGGATGCCACCATCACCACCATGGCCGGGCTGTTTAGCCCACGAGAGCCGCTGCATCGCCCGCTGCGCTTGACGTTCCCTTGGCCGCAGGAGATCCGGCCTGGCGTCGCCGCAGTCGTGCTCGACGAGAGGGGCGACGTCCTGCTCGTGCGGCGAGCCGATAACGGGCTCTGGGGACTGCCGTCTGGGCACGTCGAACTCGGCGAGACCATCGCCCACGCCGCCGTTCGGGAGGTGTTGGAGGAAACCGGCCTGCAGGTACGCGTGTCGAGGCTTGTGGGGGTCTACTCCGAGCCGGAGTCGCAGGTGGTCGCGTACCTCGACGGCCGGGTCTGTCAGTTCATCACCGCGTCGTTCGCCTGCACACCCGTGGGCGGAGCCCTGCGACCGGACGGGGTCGAGGCGGTGGCCGCCCGCTTCTTCCCCGTTGGGGAGATGCCGACGGACCTGCTGCGGATGCACCCCCAGTGGCTCGCCGACGCACTCGACGGCCTGATCGGCGCGTACCGATGACCGGCGACCACGTAGGGACGACGACTAGTGAACCTCCCCCCGCGTCACGCCCGCAGCGGTCGTGGTCGAACGTCGGGCTGCGGCTGCGGCTGCGGCACCATTACAAGCCGCGCTCTGGTCGCTCGCTCGCCCGCCCGAGGCCCCCGAACACCCCTGATAATTGCCTTTGTCACCGGTGACCGGGCGACACGACCTGGGAGTTCAAGGCGCGGCGGGGTGGAGTTATCACCGGCACGATCGACGCTAGCGGAAGTACCTCGCCGGACGCTGGCGAGCGGATCGCAGCGGGTAGGGGTCCCCACATGCCAAGAAGCTGGACACTCACTGGGGAGCAGGTGCTCGCCCTCCCGCTGGACGAGCTGGCGCTGGAGGTGCTGTCAGACGCCGCGGAGAATCGAGAGTGGAACTCGCGCAACTGGTTCATGCGCATGCGGGACGCGTACCCACGCCAGCGCGAGGTGGTCCTGGCCCTGGCGGAGGCATGGCAGTGGCTGCGGTCCAAGGGCCTCGTTGCCCACAATCTCGAGCAGACGTCTGAACAGGCGATCTTCATCACCCGTCTCGGGCACCGGGTGCTGGCTGAGGGTCTGGCTGTGGTGCGCGCAGCCGAGCGCCTCGCGGTCGACCTGCAGCCGCAGCTGGAACGGCGAGTGCGCCGCCAGTTCCTCATGGGCGAGTACGAACTCGCCGCCTTCGCGAGCATGAAGGCGGTGGAGGTCCGGGTCCGCGAGCTCGCTGGCGCTCCCGACGCTCTCATCGGGGTGAAGCTGATGACCGAAGCCTTCAAGGAGAGCGGGGCTCTCATCGACCCGGCGCTCGAGCCCGGCGAGCGCGTAGCGCGGATGCAGCTGTTCGCGGGGGCCATGGGGGTATTCAAGAACCCCAGCAGCCACCGCGAGGTCGAGTTCGACGATCCCACCGAGGCCGCCGAGGTCGTGCTCCTGGCCGATTTGCTGCTGCGCATCCTCAACCGACTCGACCCATCGAGGTCGAGCGGGTCGCCGTAGCACCGCCCCTGCCGATCCTCCTAGGAGTCCGGGGAGCGTCGCGGCGCGCGCCCGATCGTCTGGAGGTTCTCGTAGATCCGTCGGAGCATCGTCACCAGCAAGACGATGAGCAGCGCGGTCGCCGCGAGGAACCCTCCCCAGGTCGCAATGAGGTCCGCGAGGCGTCCCGGCGTCGTCTCGAGCGCGGCCGGGCCCATCCAGTCCAGGAGGGCGCTGGCGGCCGCCATGAGCAGGGCGGCGCCGGCCAGCGCGAGGATCGGCTTCGTGCGGATGGGCGCGCGCGTCACGGGCTCAGTGTAAGCGGTTCATTGACATCGGACGAGTGTAAGCGGCACGCTTACGTAGTGGTGAAGGACACGGAACGCGAAGGAACGGCGCGTCGCAGGCTCGGCGCCCGGTTCGGTACGCCGTCGCAGGCTGAGTTCGGCATGGCGCCGGTGGATGCGGTCCGCGCCGTGCAGAGCGCCGCGGTGGCGGGGGAGCGCAACCGGCTGCTGGGCCGGCCTGACCCCAGCGACGAGGACCTGCTCGATGCGCTGCTGTTGGTCCGCGGCGCCCGGGACGACGTCGACTACTCGGAGTTGCACCTGATCGGTGCGGCTCGGGCGGCCGGCGTGTCCTGGCAGCGGATCGGCACCGCGCTCGGCTACGCCGAGCCGGCTGGCCGGCAGGGTGCGGTTGCCCGCTACCGCCGGCTGCGGGAGCGGTGGCCCGGCTGGAAGGCGCCGGGGGAGGACGGCGAGCGAGACGCACCTGTCACACCCCTGGCGCACGATGAGGGCCTGGACGACACGACCGCCACCGCAGTGGCGGGGGAGGACGACCGATGAGCCGCCGGTACCCGCACGGGCCGCCGCCGCCGGAGCCGGAGCCGACCGCCGACGAGATCGCCGAGCGGCGGGCGCTCGCTTCCGCCGCTCGGGAGGCCGGGGTGGCGCTGGCCCGCGCCGTCGACCTGGCCAAGCTGGTGGGCGGCAAGCCCGACGGCTACACCGTCGATGAGCTCGCCGCCCTGGCTGCCACCCTGCGCGGCTGGGGGTTGAGCACGGCGATCGGCGCCGGCGCGATGGACCTCGTCCAGGACTGGACCGGCCGGGCCTTCACCGAGATCAAGGGCGTCGAGGGCGAGGACGGCATCCTCGACTACCTCGCCAAGCACGACCCGTCCGGGACCGGCCGCGACAACGGCGAGGAGGGCGACGATGGCCGCTGACACGAACAGGTACCTGACCGACGCGCACGGACTGCCCGTCTTCAACGCGTTGCGGCAGCTGGAGACCGCCCTCCGGGACTACGGCGGCGCCTGCGGGCCCGCCGAGGCGCGCAAACTCGCCGGGTGGCTCTCAGGGCGCATGCACGACCAGGAGCGCGAGTTCGCGCGGGCGATGGCGCTGCGCGCGTCCGAGCCGCCGCCCGAGCCGACCTCACCGAGGCTCCGATGAGCAGCCTGCCCCGCCCGTACCCGCACCGGTCCGCAGAGCAGTGGGACCCCGACCGGCGGCGCAGCTTCCAGGCGAACGCGCCCGTCGGAGCGGTCGCCTGGGACAACCAGGACCGCCGCTGGCTGTACAGCGACGACGACGCTCTGGACCACCTCACCGACCACGACCTGGACTGGGCGGCCCCCGACGGCGGCGAGCCCGCCCGCCCCGCCCGGATCGTCTGGTGCCAGGACGCCGACGGGCCCGCCACCAACGCCGGCCGCGAGACGCTGGACCGCTACTACCCGGCGGTCACCGCCCTGCTGTCCGCCGCCTGGCGCGACGGCGTCGAGCTCGGCGACCTGCTCGCCGAGGCGCTCACTGCCGTCGCTCGGGAGGTCGGCGGCAGCGACCAGCTCGTCCGCTACCGGCCCGGCTCCTGGGAGGCCCAGCACCTGATCGCGCTCGCCGCGGCCGCCGACTACGCCGAGCAGCAGCGATGACCGCGGCGCCGCTGTTCGACAGCGACTCCGAAGGCCGGCCGGACTTCGACACCGTCTACACCCGCTGCCCCGCCTGCGGGGTGGTCGCCGCCTCCTCGAGCGCGAGCTACCGGCTGACCGGCGACGGCGGCCTGGACCCGACCTTCCCGATCGAGCTGACCTGCTGGCAGGCCGGCCACCGCTACACCGTCACCTCCGCGGCGTTCCTGCCCCGCGACGCGCAGCGGGTGTGCGCCCGCCCCAGCTGCGGCGCGACCTTCGCCTGCCCCGCGCAGGCCGACGAGGTCACCTGCCCGGCCTGCCGGCTGCTCCAGCCCGGCCCGTTCCTCACCCCCGCCCGCAGCGACCACGTCCGGCAGGTCCGCGCCGACTACGCCGACACCGTGCGGGCGCTGCTACACCCGCCAGGAGGGCGGCCATGACCGCCGGCGGCGCCGACACACCGGCGCAGGTGTGGCCGACGGACCTGCTGGACCGGGCGGAGCGGCAGCTCGCCGAGCTCGCCGCAGACCTCGACGACTGGGACAACCGCAGTGGCTCCGCCGCCAGGGGCGGCCACCGGCTGCTGGTCGACGCCGTCGCCGGCCACGCCCGCCAGGTGAAGACGCACGTCGCCGCCGCGGCCGATGCCGCCGCCCGGCTGGGCGACGTCCCCGACCTCGCGCGGCTGGTCCGCACCGCCGGCCACCTGGTCGACGACATCGACGGCGAGGTCGCCGAGCTCGCCCGCCCCGACCTCGACGTCGAGGACGAGGACGGCGCGTGGCTGGTGGCCGAGACCCGCGACTACTTGGGACCCCTCCAGACCGGCATCGAGGCCGCCGTCGGCCAGCTCGAGCCGCTCGAGCACGCTGCGGGCCGACCGCCGCTCACCCATGCGGAGGCGCTCGCGGACATCGCCGACCGGCTCACCTGGGGACGGCGCCGGTGACCGGTGACGCGCCCGCCCTGCGGCCCGGCGACGCGCACCCGGGGTTGACCGTGACCGACCGGCTCATCCGCGGGCTGGTCACCGACCACACCGCCGCGGCGGTGGCGGGCGGCTGGACGTTGACGTGGCTGCCCGGCCGGATCGTCACCCGCGAGCAGGCGCTCGCCGGCATGTCGCTGGCCGAGATCATCGCCCGCACCCCACCCACCAACATCGGGGCCGGCAGGTGGCGGGAGGAGTGGGACCGCCTCGCCGCCGTCCTGGAGCTCGACGGCGCCGACGCGGTCACCCGCGCCAGCGAGTCGCTGTGGTCGATGCGGATGCGGGGACAGCCGCCCGCCGCCGGCGAGCAACGCTGATGACCGGCGACCGGACCGTCCCGCATCCTGATGGTGACCATCCCGACGCCGACGTGTTGGCCGCGGCGGCCGCCGGCACCCTCGACGAGCACCAGCGACGCGCCGTCGACGAGCATGCGCCCGGCTGCCTGCGCTGCGCAGCGGAGCTGGCCGAGTGGCGCCGGTTCGGCGAAGCGGTCCGCCGGGCCGAGGACTACGACGCCAAGATCGGCTCCCGCCGCGCCGCCATCAGCCGGCTTCAACAGCGTCTCAGCGACCTGGGGCGACGAGGGGACTGATCTCAGCAGCCCGGTCCGCGTGATGGCCGACGTCGGAGGTCAGTCGTGCGTGTCCGCGTCGGGCTGCTTGGGGTCGGGGTAGAGGTGCTGGAGGCTGCCCGGTGCGATGCGGACCCGGTCGATGTAGGCGTCGATCTCGCCTTGCTGCAGTCGGATGACTCTGCCGAACTTGTAGGCGGGGACCTCCCCTTGATCGATGAGCCGGTAGAGGGTTCGCGCGCCGATGCCCAGCCGTTGGGCCGCCTCTGCGGTGCTCACCCACTCGATTTCGGTGCCCGCCATGGTTTGGCAGCCTACCTCACGTCCGTGCCTAGCTTGTTGCGCCCGGCTAGTGGTGCTTCCTGCACGCCTGCTGCGAGGCCGAGTCGCTTCGGCTCGAGGTCAGGCGCCGCGCGCCCGCTGCTGCCGCCGGGTGAGTTCCTGGTAGAGCTGGCCGGTCTCGGGCTGGACCTCGTCGAGCGGGTCGTAGGCGTGGACGGCGCGCTGCGCCTCTCGGAACGCCTGGTCGACCCCGTCGAGGTCGCCCAACGCGGCGTGGGCGCGCATGCGTGCCCGGTACAGGCCCTCGTGGTCGGGGGTGACGCGGTGACCCTGCCGGGTGGCCCAGATGGCCAGCTGGGGGTCGTCGTCGAAGGCGAGTTCGGCGAGGCGGTGGGCGGCGTCGACGACGGCGACCTCGATGTCGGAGACGATCTGCTCGTCGAAGGGCCACTGCCAGGTGACGTCGTGGAAGGGCCGGCCAGCAACCAGCTCGAGGGCGGAACGCAGCAGCGCCCCGGCGTGGGCCGGCGGGGCGGTCCGCGCTGCAGCGGTGTAGCGACGGAACCGCTGCCAGTCGCTGGCGACCTCGTCGCTGAGCCGGTAGCGGCCGTCGGTGGCGTCGGGGAGGCGGTAGCTGCCGTCGCGGTTCAGGCCCAGCACGCGGCGGGTGCGCGACACGCTGTTCTTGGCGGTGCTGGCGTTGACCCCTTCGGGCCACAGGGCGGACCGCAACTTGTCGGTGGTGACCGGGCCGTCGTGGGTGGCCAGGTACACGACGATCTCGGTGGCCTTGTTCCTGGTCGCCGTCGGGGTGTCCCAGCCGGTGACGGTGACCGGCCCCAGGACGGTGACCTCCACGGGCCGCGCGGGCAGGTCGACGTCGGCGGGCGGGTCGCCCGGGTCGGGGTCGGGTCCGGCCACCAGCGGGGTGGGGCGGGTGAGGTCATCGGCGTCGGCCAGGGCCAGCAGCTCGGCGGCCGCCTGGGCGAGCTTGCCGTCCAAGCCCTGTGCGGTGACGCGCAGGCCGGTGGGCTCCAACGTGGCGCTGCCGTCGTCGCTGATCTGCAGCCGCCAGGTGGCCGGCATGGACGGGTCGCTGACCAGCAGCGCGACGCTGCTGGTCTGGGCGAGGTCGGCGAGGTCGGCCAGCGGTGTGGGGTCGGCGACGGGCCCGGGCAGGACGGCGACGACGGGGGGCCAGTCCTCGCCGTCGGGCTGCGCGCGGGCGGCGGTGGGGGTGTGCGGCTGGACGGCGGACTGCAGGGCGCGTGCCTGCTTGCTGACGCGCTCGGCGAGGGCGGCCAGGTCGGTGGTCGGCTCGACGCCGGGCTGCTGTCCGACCGGGTCGTCGGGGTCGGCGACCAGCAGGGGCACGGGGGTGAGCGACGCGGCCCACGGGGCGGTGGCCAGCTCCGCGGTGGCGGCCGCCAGAAACGCCTGCACGCCGTCTGCGGGCCCTTCGACCCGCAGCACGCCGAGCTGCTCGAGGTTCACCAGCACGGGGCCGTCATCGCCGGCGCCGATGGTGACCATGGCGGGGCACAGCGGCGGGGCGTTGCCGGCCGCCGCCTGCAGCTGCTCCAGCGACAGCTCGGGGTCCAGCTGCCAGACGTTGGCGTCGTCGCGGGCGACGAACCCGTCCGGCGCGTCCGGGTCGGGCCGGTCGAGCAGGACCTCGACGCCGCGGCTGTGGCTGACCTGGATGGTGATGGGGTTGGGTGGTGGGGTTGCGCGCTGCTGGTTGCGCAGCCGGACGGTGAGCAGCCGCAGGGTGGCGTCCAGCCAGGCGATCGGCTGGCTCGCTGCGGCCGATCGGAGCTGGCGCTCGGCCTGCTGCAGGGGAGGCGACGGGCGGGGCAGGTCGCGTCCGGGCCGGCGGCGGCGGGCCTGGCGGCTGCGCATCTTGGTCAGCGCCCACAGCACGCTGCCGGCGGTGAGCGCGCTGGCGGCCGCGATGGCGGGGACCGCCAGGTCGACGTCGCCGTCGTCGGTCGTGGTGGCCGTCTCGGTCGTCACGGCGGGTCCGTTTGGTCGCGGGCTGGCAGCGGCGGGGGCGTCTGCCCGGGCGGCTGGCCCGGGGCGGCCCGGGGCGGGCGCCTGCTCGTCGGGCAGCAGCACCGGCGCCTCGGGGGCCGGTGCCGCCGGCACCTCGTCTCCGGGCTCGGCGGCGTCGCCGTCGGGGCTGGGCGGCGCCTCGGACGGTGGTGCGGTCGCCGCGGTAGGGGTGGGCGCGGGGGTCGCTGCGGCGCCTGGAGCGGCAGGGAGGTCCAGACGCCAGCCTGGGTGGAGGACGTCGGGGTCGGTGAGCGCGTCCCCGTCGGCCTGGGGGCGACCGGCGTTGGCGTCGAAGATCCGCGGGTACTGGCCGGGGTCGCCGTAGACGTCGCCGGCGATCTCCGACAGCGACTCGCCGGGCGCGACGACGTGCGTGGCCTCGAGCGCTGGGGAGGGCGCGTCGCTGGGCAGGGCGAGGGTCCAGCCGGGCCGCAGCCCCTCGACGAGGTCGGCGGGCAGGCGGGTGCCGTCGGGCTGGAGCCGCCCGGCGTTGAGGTCGCGGATGCGGGGCCACTGGGAGCCGTCGCCGAGAGTTTGCTCGGCGATCTCCCACAGGGTGTCGCCGCGCTGGACGGTGTAGACCGGCCCGGCGTCGGAGGGGGCGGCGGGTGGCGCGTGGACCTGCTGGGCGGGTGCTGCCGGCTCGGGGGCGGCTGGGTCGGCCGCGACGGCGGTGGCGGCGGCTACGGGCGTGTGCAGGACGGCGAGGTCGGCGGCGAGCGCCGGTCTGGCGGGTCCGAGGGTGGACAGGACGAGCGTCGCGCTGGTGACCAGCTGGGCGGCGAGCCGCTGGGTGCCGGGGGTGATGGGCAGCCGCGGGGCGGGTCGTCCCCGCAGGGTCGCGAGGGTCTCGACGAGCAGCCCGAGCGTCAGCTGCGCCCACGTCACCCACACGACGGCGGCGAGGAGCACGATGACGACCTGGGCGTCGACGCGCCCTGCGGCCAGCCCGCCGCCGAGCCGCTGCCAGGCGGCGAGGCTGTCGGGGTAGCCGACGAAGCGGATCAGCGCCCAGGGGACGCCGACGGTGAGCGCGGCGATCGCGGCCAGGGAGCCGAGGCCGGTGAGCAGCGTGGTCAACCGACGCATGGTCAGTCCTCCGCCTGGTCGATGCCCGCGGCGGCGCGGGCCTGCCGGGTCGCGGTGACGGTGCGGGAGCCGACGCCGACCAGTCCCAGGAGCGGCAGGTCGATCTGGCGGCTGACGGTGACCGTGACGACGTCGCCGGTGACGCTGGCCGACCCGTCCTCGCCGAGGGTGTTCAGGTAGGCCCGGGCCGCTGCGGCGGCGGCGTCGGGCTCGAGGACGACGTCGCCGGTCTGGCGGAACGCCTGCAGGTCGACCTCTTGGGCGGCGGCGCGGGCCGCGCCGGAGGCGACGTCGCTGGCTTGGCGGCGGCCCGACAGCAGCCTGCCGCCGTCACCGACGAGGGCGATGACGGCGATCAGCCCGATGGCGACGCCGGCGGCGAACGTGGTGGCGATGCCGCCGGCGTCGTCGGTTCGGCGGCGGGTCATGTGCCTGCTCCTCGGTAGCGGTCGATGACTTCCCGGCCGGTGGCGGACAGGGTGCGGGTGGCGGGCACGTTGATGATGAGCAGGTCGGTCAGGTCGACCGCGCAGGTCACGTCGACGGTGACGACGCCGCCGGCGGCGAAGGCGCCGGTGTCGGTCGCCACGGTCAGGTTGGTGCAGGTGATGCCGCCGGCGGCGAGGTTGGCCGCAGCGGCCGCTTGGGCGGCGCCGGCGGCCGCGGCGGGGGTGCGTTCCAGCGACGCGGCGCGGGCGGCTTCGGCGGCGACGTCGGCGACCTCCGCGTCGGCCTGGGTGACCCGGAACGCCAGGACGGTGACCATGAGCACGGCGACCAGGGCGGGGGTGAGCAGCGCGAGCTCGGCGGCGCCGCTGCCGCGCTCCTCGGACAGCGGGCGGCGGGTCATGACGGCGGCCGGAAGCGCTCGACGGGGCCGCTGGCGGTGCGCGCGACGGTGACGGCGTTCAGGCCGGGGAACACCGCGGGGATCTGCCCGGTGACGGTCACCGACACGGTGGCTGCGGTGCGCTGGGCGGTCGCGGCCGGCTGCTCGAGGATCGGGCCGACGGTCTCGGCGAAGGCTTGCGCGGCGGCCTGCCCGGCGGCGGCCGACCCGAGCTCGGCCTGGGCGGCCTCCAGCCCCTCGTCGGCGGCGGCGTCGGCGACCTGCCCGGCGTAGAACAGCAGCCCGAACTGGATGGTCAGCATGATGACCAGCAGCAGCGCCGGGGTGAGGATCGCCCACTCGGTGGTGGCGATCCCGTCCTCGGCGCCGAACCCGCGCCCCGTGTCGCCGCCCATTCAGTCGCCGGGGATGTTGGCCTGCAGGTTGCCGACGTAGTTGGTGATGAACACCCCGAAGGCGATCGCGACGCCGGCGATGACGGCGAGCAGCAGGGCGATCTCGCTGGTGTTCAGCGCGCCGGTCTCGTCGTCGCGCAGGTCGGCGAGCCGGTCGTACAGGCCGTCGGTGACGGTCAGCAGGTAGGCGTACAGGGCGGTCATGGCTGCTCCTCGAGACGGGCCGGGGGTCACTGGGTCCCGGCGATCAGGACGACGGCGGGGAACATCAGGAAGCCCACGAACCCGATGACGAGGATGGTCGTGGGGATGGTCATCTGTTCGGTGGAGGTCTGCGCCTCCGCTTCGGCGTCGGCGAGCTGGTGGGCGCGCAGGGTGGCGGCCTTGGCCGCCAGCGAGTCCGCGGCGCGGGCGCCCTGGCTGCCGGCGAGCTGCACGCTGGCGGCGAGCTCACGCAGCTCGGCGACGCCGAGGTCCTCGCCGAGGCGGGCCAGCGCCACCCAGGGCGACTCGCGGTGGACGCGGGCGTGCTCCAGGGCGCGGCGCAGCTCCAGGAACGACCAGCTGTCGCCGGTGCGCGCGGCGACGGTCAGGGCGGTCTCCATGTGTCCGCCGCCGGCGAGCAGGATGGTGACCAGGTCCAGGTAGCTGGCCAGCGCGGTCCGGAACGACGCGCGCCGGTCGCGGGCGCGTTCGCGGACCCGCCGGTCGGGCCACAGGAACCCCAGCGGCGCGCCGAGAACCGCGGCGGCGAGGACGCCGGCGAGGGGCAGCTGCACGCCGGCCAGGGCGAGCAGCCCGGCCAGCAGGGTCGGGTAGCCGCCGCCGACCAGCGCGCCGGTCAGCTTGGCCAGCGCGTGCTGCTGGGCGGTGCGGCCCACCACCGCCAGCTCCTGGGCGATCCGGTCGGCGCCGATGGCGCCGAGGCGGGCGGCGCGCTGCTCCAGGCCGGCACGCAGCCCGCCCGGGGTGGCGGAGGGGGCGGCGGTGAGCCGGTCGAGGCGGTCCAGCGCGTCGGCCAGCGGCGGGCGGGCGGGCAGCAGGCCGCGCTGGAGCAGCAGCAGACCCGCCCCAACCCCGGCGCCGAGCAGCAGCGGGACGATCACGCGGCCTCGTCTCCCAGCTCGCGGGTGAACAGCCGCTCCGGCGGGGTGGTGGCGGCCAGGCGGGTCAGCAGCCACAGGCCGAACAGGAACACCCCGCCGACCAGGGCGAGGACCAGCTGGCCGCCGACGCTGTCGTAGGGCTGCAGGTACTCGCGGCGGAACGCGACCATCGCGACGGCGAACAGCACGAAGACCGAGGAGATGATCGCCACCGACGTGCGGATGCTGGTGCGGCTGACCTGCACGCGCAGCAGCATCCGCGCCTCCTGTTGCGCGCTGTCGGCGAGCTTGCCGAGCAGGCCGGACAGGTCGCCGGCGCCGCTGCTCGCCGCGGCGGTTAGCGCGACGGTGAGCTTGTCGGCCAGCGGGTCGTCGACCTCGTCGGCGAACACGCGCAGCGCCTCGGGCAGCGGCATGCGACCGGCGCGGCGGGCCAGCCGGCGGACCGGGTCGGCGATCGCCGCGGGGGCGACGTGGGCGCTGGCCTCGATCGCCTGCTCCAGACCGCCGGCGGCGGCGATGGTGTCGCGCAGCTGCAGCGCCCAGGTGGCCATCGCCTCGGTCCGCGCGATCGCCGCCTTGCTCTGGCCGCGGCCGCCGCCGACCAGAGCGGGGGCGAGCAGCACCACCAGACCGGCCAGCACCGCGCCGGCGACCCAGCCGGTCGCCACGAGCACGAGTACGGCGGCCGCGGCGGCGGCCGCGGCGCGCAGGACGTTGCGCTGGGCGGCGGGGCCGGCCGGCCCGCCGCCGGACAGGCGGGGCAGCGCGCGGCGGCCGGTCAGCCCGGCGAACAGCAGGTACAGCCCGACGCCGATGCCGGCACCGAGCGCGGCGGGCAGCAGCGCGGTCACTGGTCCCACCACCCGTCGGGCTTGTCCAGCAGGTGGAAGGCGAAGCCGGCGGCGTCCAGCCGGGCCGTGGTGGCGTCGGTGAACGCCACCCCGGCGGGGACTGCGCGCCCGTCGAAGCGGGGTGCGAACACCTCGTTGGAGATGACGTGGCGCGGGTCGGCCGCGGCGACCTCCCGGACGCTGGACACGACCCGGGTGCCGTCGGCGGCGCGGCCGAGGTGGACGACGAAGTCGACGGCGTTGGCGACCAGCCGGTAGGCGAACTCCGCGGAGTAGTGCTGCTCGCTCATCGATGCGTACTGCGCCAGCCGGTCGAACATCTCCCGGGTCGACGAGGCGTGGATGGTGCACATCGACCCGTCGTTGCCCTGGGTCATGGCCAGCAGCATCGACAGGACCTCGCCGCCGCGGGCCTCGCCGACGATCACCCGGTCGGGGTCCATGCGCAGGGCCATGCGCACCAGGTCGTCCATGGTGATCGCCCCGGCGCCCTCCAGGTTGGCGGGGCGGGCCTCGAGGACCTCGAAGTCGTGGTGGCGGTCGGCGAAGCGGTCCAGGCCGAGCTCAAGGTCGTCCTCGACGGTGATGATCCGCTCGGTCGCGGGGACCTCGTTGAGCAGCGCGCGCAGGAAGGTGGTCTTGCCCGCGCCGGTGCCGCCGCCGACGACGATGTTGAACCGGGCCTTGACCGCCGCGGACAGGAACTCGGCGAGGGCCTGGTCGATCATGCCCAGGCGGCGCAGCTCGCCCAGGTGGCTCCACTCGAAGTTGTGCAGGCGGACCGAGATGTGCGGGCGGGACGACACCGACATGACCGCGTGGAAGCGGGCGCCGTTGGGGAGCCGCAGGTTCAGCTCGGGGCTGGCCTCGTCGAAGCGGCGAGGGGTGCGGCCCTGGCGGGCGCCGATCCAGCGGATCAGCTCGACCAGCTCGGCGTCGCTGCCGGCGATCGGCCGGCCGCGCTTCTTGGTCCCGTCGCGCAGCTTCAGCACGACGTTGTCGTGGCCGCGGACGTGGATGTCGGACAGGTTGGGGTCGTCGACGTAGCGCTGCAGCGGCCCCACGCCGAACAGCCGGTCGAACACGTCGCGGCGCAGCTGCTGCTCGGCGTCCTCGGTCAGCGGCGGGCGCCCCTGCCGCATCCTGGTGCCAGCCATATCGGTCAGCAGTCGCGACAGGATGGTGTCGGCGAAGGCGCGCTCGTCCTCGCTGGTCGCCGGGGAGGCGGCGTCGCGGCTGTCCAGCCAGCGCGACAGGGCGGTGCGGACCGCGGTGACCAGCTCGTCGAGCTCGTTCATGCGCTGCGCGCCGTCTGCACGGCCAGCAGGTCGGAGAGGCGTTCGGCGAGGCTGCGGGCGTGGCGGATCAGCGGCGAGCGGCGCAGGTCCCGTGGCGTGGCGGTGCGGTCGGCCAGCGCCCGGGCGGTGCGCGGGTCGTCGGGCAGCGACCCGACCACGCCGACCGCGACGCGGTCGCCGAACAGCCGGTCGACCTCGGCGACGGAGTAGCCGCCGCCGGTCAGCAGCAACCCCACCCGCGTGGGCGGCGGACGCTCCTCCAGCCGCGCGAGCGCCAGGCGCAGCTCCTCCAGCCGTGGTCGGCACACCAGCACCAGCAGGTCCGCGGCGTCGGCCAGCGGCCGTGCGGGCGACCCGGCGGACAACCGGCCGCAGTCGGCGATCGCGGTGACCTCCGGGGTGCCGGCGAGCTGCTCGCCGAGCGGCCGGGCCAGCGCGGCGACCGCGGCGGCGGCCTGCCCGGGCGCGGGGGAGGTGGGGATGGCGGCCAGCCCGCCGGGCAGGGTCTGGACATGCTCGGCGACCAGCTGGCGGGACAGCCGGTGGCGGCCCGCCGCCGCCAGCGACGTCAGGCCCGGCCCGTCGGCGGGCAGGTCGAAGCGGGTCACCAGCGACCCGCCATCGGGGTCGGCCTCGACCAGCACCACCTCGGGCTGCGGCCAGACGCTGGCCAGCGCCACCGCCGCGGTGGTGACCCCGGGGGCTGCCTTGAGCGAGGCGAGGGCGAGCAGCATCCGCTACTCCCCGCTCACGGCGAGGCGGACCGCGTCCTGGCTGGCCGCGCCGGCGACCGGCGCGGCCAAGCTCTCGGGCACCAGCACGGTGACCAGCAGCCGGTCGCTGCTGTCGCTCACCGGGGCGACCTCGAACACCTCGGCGGCGTCGACGAGGACCTCGGCAGCGGGGGCGGTCGTCCCGGTCGCAGCGCCCGCGACGGTGGGCGTGGCGATGACCTGGACCTGGTCGCCGGGCCGCAGCTGCGTGGTCGGGTAGCCGCCCGGGTCCAGCGCCAGCCCGACCGAGCTGAGCCCCGCGGGGACCGCCGACCGGTCGGCGAGCACGTCGCGGGTGAGCGGCACCCCCGGCGACAGCGCGACGCGGGCGACCCGCCCGACCAGCTCGTCCAGCTCGCCGGCCGGGATGGTCACCAGCCCGTCGCCTGCGGACACCCCGACGGTGGCCAGGTCCGCGGCGGCCAGCGCCGCACCGGCCGGCACCTGACGGGCGACGGTCACCACCGGCGTCTGGCCGCGGACCGACGTGACGTACACGAAGACCCCCAGCGCACAGCCCGCCACAAGCAGCAGCCCGATCAGCGTCTCAGGCAGCCGCCGCTGGCTCCGCGACGCCGGCGGCTGCACCCGCACCGGCTCCGGCCCGCGCCGACCGCTCGACACGTCCGTGACTGCCCGCACCATCACTCCGACCCTTCCATCCCGCGCCCCCGCCCGGGGCGTGGTGTGTGCGCTACTGGCGCAACGCCTGCACCTCGGCAACCGGGATCTGCAGGGCCGCCGAGCGGGTGAGCTCGCCGAGATCCCCATCCGTCCCCGGCAGCGTCGAGGTCCACGACACCGCCCAAGTGACCGTCACCGACGCGCTGTAGACGTTCCCCGGCTGCGTCGATGAGCTCGCCAGGTACGTATGTGCGCATTCCGAGGCGTCTTCCTCGCTGCCCGGCGTCCACGCGGTGCCCGGACCCGCGCAGGGCACCACCGCACCGTCGCCCATGCTCCACTGCGCAACGGTCGGCTCGGCGGTCACCGTCGCGCTCACACCGGCCGCCGACGCCGTCGCGCTGCGCGGCTGCCAGTAGCCCCCGTCCAGCCACAGCCAGGTGGGCACCGCCACCAGCGACCGCTGGCCCGGCGGCGGGTTGGTCGCCGCCGGCGGGTCGGGGATCTCCAGCGACTGCAGTGCCCGTTCGGCAAGCACCCGCGGGTCGACCACCACCACACCGCCGCCCGCCTCGGCACCGGGCACCACCTGGTAGGACGCCAGCGTGCCATCGGGGTACCGGCAGTACTCAGCGTAGTAGGTGCCGGTGGAGCTTCCCCCAATCGCCCCCTCAGGGTCGTAGGGCTGGTCGCCGGCCCCGGGGTTCACATGGTCGTTCACGTTGGAAGCGGGCGGGGACAGCGGCTCGTAGGTGCAGGTGATGCCGGAGGACGAAGCGCCACCACCGCCGTTGCCGCCACCACCTCCACCGCTGGTGCTGCCCGGGGTGGTGTCCACGTTCTCGACCGTCGCGGTCGGGCTCCCGCCTGCCGGCAGGTCACCGCCCGGCCGCGGACCAGCCAGCGCCGCCGGCGCGGCCACGGTCAGCAGCACGCAGGTGAGTCCCGCGACGTGAGCTACTCGACTGCGCATCCCGCGACCCCTTCCCAGTCCCTCTGATTGGCGGGGTAGGCGACCTTCCAGCTGCCGTCCTCGCGCACCATGTCCGCGACGATCAGCCGGGTGCCCACCCCTTCGCCCTGCCGCTCCCCGGTAGCCAGCGTCTCGGTCCAGCCGTCATCGATGTAGCAATCACGCACCTTCGCGGTGTCACCGGTGATCTCCAGCACGCTGGTCCGATGCTCGACGATGCTGTCGGGCGGGCTGCGGAACACCTGCCCCGCCGCCCGGAACCGCGAGGTGGACTCCGTGACGGTCCTAAGCGCCTCCCCGGTGGCGTAGCGCGCGAGGTCGGGGTAGTCCGCCGTCGGTGGGCTCTGGTTCGCCGCGACATAGGTGTCCCAGTAGGCCTGGTAAGCGGCGAGGACCTCTGCCTCGGCAGGGTCGGCCGTAGAGGCGGGCGACAGGGCTGGGGTCGCGCTTGGGGTCGCCGTCGGCGCGCTTGAGCTGGCGGCGGGGCCGTCCGTGGGCTCCTCGGCGGGTGCGGCGGCCTCGGGGTCGGGCGCCTCGCTCTCCGACTGGCAGGCCGAACCCCCCAGCGCGGCGACCAGGACCATCGCGAGGACCCGCGATCGGTAGCACCAGCGCGTCATAGCCCCCCACCGCCCGACCTAGCCAGGCGACGGTAGCACCGGCGATCTAGACCCTCTGTGACCACCACATCCTCCTTTGACTGCTCTGGGTAGTTCGTCGTGTGGCCGGTCGAACGACCCCCAATCGGGGGAAGCCCCTTGAACTGCGATGAATGGTCGTGCAGCAGCGGGGGCTAGTGTCGGAGGCGCCGCCGCTGGCGGTAGTAGGGGCGGGCGTGCAGGTGGGCGGGCGGCAGCGTCCCGTGGACGAGCAGCGCCTGGCTGGGCGCGACGCGGCGCAGCAGCTCGGCGGGCAGCAGCTTGGCCGACGTCCCGGAGTGGTTCACCGACCTGGGCCCCGCGGCGGTGAGCAGGTGGTGGTCGGCGGTGACGGACTGCTGGCGGAGCTCCTCGTCGCCGAGCAGGCTGCTGGCGTACTCCAGGGTGGCGCGGTCCGACACGCCGGAGAAGAAGACCTTGCTGCCGTGGTTGGTGACGACGCTGTCGGCCAGCCGGCCGTAGGCGTGGTCGACCTGCGCCTTGCTCTGCCAGATGGTGACCAACAGGATGCCGATGCCGGCGCAGGTGGACGCGACCTGGGGCAGCCAGCCGAGCGGGGTGTTGCCGGCCTCGTCCAGGACAACCAGCGTGGGCGGCAGCGGCTGGTTGGTCCGCCCGGCCCGCTCGTAGGCCTGCTGGAACAGGTCGCCGAGCAGCCCGCCGAAGACCGGCGCCAGACGTGCCTGCTCGTGCAACGGCCCGGACAGGTACAGGGTGTTGCTGCCGGCCAGCAGCCAGTCCAGGTCGATGTCGGGCCGGGTCGCGGTGTCGGCCACGGAGGGGTCCTGCCAAGGCAGCAGCAGGGTGCTGCAGGTGGCGTAGGTGCCACCGCGGGTGCGCTCGTCCAGCCCCCAGATGGCTTCGGCTGCGGCCTGGGCGCGGGCGGCGTCGGCGCGGATGCCGGGGTCGGGGTGGGCGGTGAGGCGTGCGAGGCGTTCGCCGACGCGGCCGAGGTCGTGCTCGACCGGCCGGTCCGCGCGCAGGACCCAATCGACGACGTCGGACATGCCGTCGCCGGTGGCGGCGGCGGCGAACAGCAGCGGCCACAGCAGCTGCTGGGCCATGGCGAGGAAGAACTGCAGGTTCTCCGCGCCGTTCTGCGGTCCGGCGTCGGTGAGCGCCCGGGCGGCCTTCTGCGCGCCGGCGGCGGTGGCTGACGCGCGCAGGGGGGACCAGTGGGCGCTGGGCTGGCCGGTGCCGCCGGTCGGGTCGAACACCTTGACCTCACCCACGGCCTGGCGGGCTTGGAGGGTGGCGGCGAGCAGGTCGTTCTTGACCGACGACAGGATGGCCGGCCCCTGCCACTCGAGGATGCCGGTGATGGTGTTCGCGGTCTTGCCGCAGCGGCTAGGGCCGATGACGATCACCGAGGAGCGGTCGCCCTGGCGGGCGCCGCCGCGGCGGCCGGGACCGGCTGCGGAGCGGTCTTCGGTGGCGACGAGCCGGCCGTGGACGGTGCCCAGGATCAGCCGGCCGGCGACGGGTCGGCGCAGCACCAGCGGCGCGAGCTCGGCGAGGGTGGCGAACCGGGAGCGCGTGTCCACGCCCAGCCGGACGCGCCGCCCGACGCCGACGCGCGGGTGCAGGGCGTGCGCGGCGAGAAGCACGGCCGCCAGAACCGCCAACGCGACGGCCCCGGTGCACACCCAGTACAGCCAGGGCGGTCCAAGCTGGGCGGCGAGGGCGCTGCCCCACGCAACGTCGGGGTGGGGCCAGGCCGCGGGCAGCCGGACGCCGGCTCGTGCGGCGGCGGCGAGGTCGGCGGGCAGGGGACGGCCGGTGGACAGCAGCGCCGACAGCTGGGCGCCCGCCCACACCACCCCGGTGGCCGCGCAGGAGGCGGCGACCACGACGCCGGCGAGCAGCTCGAGCGGGCTGGAGGCGGCACGGCCGTTCACGCCGCGACCTCCAATGCGCCGGCGAGGTGCAGCTCGGCGCGGCGGCGGCGCTTGGCGGCGGCCCAGTAGTCCAGCTCCACGCGGTGAGCGACCGCGGTCGTGGTCAGACCCAGGACGCGGGTGCCGTAGATCAGCGCGCCGTCCACCGGGCCGATCGCGCCGCTGCGGACCGCGTCGTGCAGCACGACGCCGGCTCGCTCCTCCCAGGGGATCGCCGCGACGAGGTCGACGTCGTGGACGGTGTCAACCTCGTCGACGTCCAGCGCCACGCAGCGCCGGCCGTGCGCGCGGTCGCGGTCGACCTGCTGGCGAACCCGCCGCCACACCTGCCCGAGCAAGACAGAGGCCGGCCAGGCCAGCTCGCTGCCAGCGTGGGCGGCGACGCGGCTCCACGCGAGCGTGAGCAGCTCCTGGTCCAGCTCGTCGCAGTCGCGCCAGGCCCCGCGGTCCCGGCATCCGACCCACCCGGCCCGCTGAGCCCGCCGCGCCATCGCCGCCAGCCCGGGCAGCAGGGCCTGCAGGACGGCCCGGCGGGCGAGCGCATCGGCGCCGGCGCGGACCAGCAGCGCCGCGAGAGCGGCGTTGGCGGCCGCCGGGTCGCCGCGGCGGTGACACCGCGCCAGGATCTCGTCCAGGTCCGCGCAGCCGGCCAGCCGCTGATCGGCGGCAGCCCAGCGGGCGGCGGCCGCGCGGGTGCGGAGCTCGGCGGCCAGCGCCGTCCACTCGGCCTGCAACTGCTTGAGGGTGCTGCCCAACGTCGTCATGGGCGGCACCGTCAAAGGCGCAGGTCACAGCGCCGGTCGCATCCAGGTCGCGGTCCGGGTCGCATCCGCCGGCGACCCCGATTCGTACCGGAGGTCGGGCGACGGGCGGTCGTGCGACCGGGTCGCGTGCCGTCGGGGAGGCACGACCGCGGCGCGCACCGCCGCGAGAGGAATCGTCAACGGCTGTCCAAGGAGACCCAGGCGGGGCGCCGGTAGTGGGGTGACAGCACGATCCCCGAACCCCTGGAGACGCCGATGACCCCCGCGACCGAGCAGCTGTGCAGAACCACGCTCGTTGAGCAGCTGCTCGCCGACCCGCCGTGCACCCTCGCGTCCGTGCTGGACCTGGCCCCCGGCTCGCTCGCGCCGGCCGGGCGGCTAGCGGAGGCGGGGCGGTGAGCAGCCGACTGGGCGCGCTGGGCAGGCTGGCCGACCTCGCCGAGCATCAGCACGGGCAGTTCACCCTCGCCCAGGCCGGCCGGTGCGACGTCGACGCCGACCGCGTCGACCAGCTGGTCGCTGCGCGGCTGCTGGAGCCGGTCGCCGCCGGCGTGGTCCGCCTCCGCGGCGGGGCGCGGCATCCGCGGTCGCAGCTGTACGCCGCCTGGCTGATGCTGAACCCCGAGGTGCCCGCCCGGCGGCGGCGCGGCCCGGACTGCGGTGTGGTGTCGCACCTGTCGGCGCTGGCGCTGCACGGTCTGCCGGGGGTCGAGCCGCGTGGCAGGCCCGCCGAGTTCACCGCGCCGGCAGCGCTGGTCGCACCGCACGCCTCGGTGACCGTCGCCGACCTCGCCGAGTGCGACTGGCAGGTGCTCCACGGGCTGCCCGTCACCCGGCCCGAGCGGGCGCTGATGGACCTGGCCCTTGACGGCGTCGACTTCGGCCAGCTGGGGCGCCTCGCCGATGACCTGGTCCGGGCAGGCCTGGCTGACGAGCAGATCCTCGCCGACGCGCTGGACCGCGCGCTGCTGGTGTTCCAGCGTCACCGCCAATCGCCGACGACCGCGGCGGCGGCGCGGCCGTGCCGAGGCGATCGGTACCGGTGCTTGCACAGCCGGCTCGTGCCGGCCGCGGATTAGCCGTAGGCGTCGGCGGTCACCTCGTGGATCGCGCGGGTCAGCGCGTGGCGCAGCGGGCGGTGGCGGTCGCCCAGCGCGTGATCGGGTCCGTTGCGGTCGGGGTAGCGCCACACCGGCCCGCGCCGGTAGATCTCGGGTTCCCACAGGTAGCGGGGGTGCACGTGGCCGTGCAGCTGGTGGTGGCTGTTGCCGAGCACCTCGTAGTTGAGCCGCCAGAACTCCGGGTCGGCCGCACCGCAGGCGAGCTGGACGGCCTCGCCGAGCAGCGCCAGGTCGTACAGGAACGCCGCCCGCCGCGCGCGGGGCAGCTCGACGAGCTGATCGACCCCGGGGTCCTCGTACAGCAGCAGGCTGTAGCCGGGCAGGTGCTGGGTGTCGCCAATCACCGCCCACCCGGTGCGCATGCGCGCGAGCACCGTCGGGTTCTCGCCGCGCTCGGCCGCCCCGACCCGGTCACTGCGCCAGTCCGTGTCCGTGTCCACCTGACCACCGTCCTAGCACAGGAGCCGTGCCGTGAAGGAACTGCAACACCTCGCCCGCCTGGTCGACCTCGCCGAGGGCCAGTACGGCCTGGTCACCGTCGCCCAGGCGACCGGCCGCGGCGTCCCGCCCCGCCGCCTTGACGACCTGGTCGACGGCGGCGTACTCGAGCCGGCCGCCGATGGGGTGGTCCGTCTCCGCGGCGGCGCCCGCCACCCCCACCCGCGGCTGCTGGCGGCTTGGCTGCTGCTGGACCCCGCTACACCTGCGTGGAGCCGGCCGGCACCTGCCGGCGGGGTCGTGTCGCACACCTCGGCCGTGCAGCTGTACGGGATCGGCGACCGACCCGGTCCCGGTCACGAGTTCACCGTCCCCCGCCCCGCGCCGGGCGTCGCGCACGCCACCGTCCACGTCGCCGACGTCGACGACACCGATTGGCGCGAGCTGCACGGCCTGCCCGTCACCCGGCCCGGCCGCACGCTGGTCGATCTGGCCGTGGGCGGCACGCTGGACCTCGACGAGCTCGGGCGCGTCGCAGACGGGCTGATCCGCGGCCGCTGGGCCGACCACGAGGACCTGAGCGCGGCACTGGACCGCCATCTGCGCGCCACCGGCCAGCGCGGCGACGGGGCTGCCTGGCTCGACGGTCTGCTCGCCGCGGCCGGTCGCGATCCGGCGTCCGCCGGCTGACCCGCCAATGACCACCTACGACGAGGCAGGCGACCTGGAGCCGCATGTCGGCGCCGAGTTCCGCCAGGCGTTTCCCACCTGGGCGGCGTTGCGCGGCGAGGTCGCCGACCGCGCCCGCTATCCCGAGTTCGACACCGACCGCGCGGTCCGCCAGATCCTCATGGCCGACTTCCTAACCCGGCTGTCTCGCGACGAGGTGTGGATCGTGCAGGGGTCGCTGGGGCTGCCCGCCCGCCCGCCGCGCGACATGGACTGGCCCGCCGACTTCCGCGTGCCGGGCGTCACCGGCGTCGACCAGGCCCACCTGCTCGCCCGCGCCGCCTTCGACATCGACCTGTACGCACCGGGGATCGACACGCGCACCCGCACCGCGCCGGACCCGGCCGCCGCCTACGGCGCCGCCGCCGACGCTGCGGTCCGCGCCGCGTGCGCGCCGGCAGACCGCCCGTCGGACCCGGCCGGCCGCGGGCTGGGCGGACTGGTGCACTACCGGCCCGGCGAGCTGGTCGTGCGGCCCGGCGGGAAGGTCACCGGCACCGTCATCGCGCAGCCCGTCGACCCCCGCTTCCCCGACGTGCGGCCCGTCGACGATCCTGTGGCGATCGAGGTGGACATCAGCCCGGGCAGCGGCCAGCAGTTCACCAGCCCCCCCGACCGCGGCGAGCGGCCGCTGGTCGCGCTGGACCTCCCCGGCTTCGAGCCAACCCGGCCGCTGCTGTACCCGCTCGCCGACTACCTCGCCGACAAGATCGCTCTGCTCACCGGGCCGCCGATCTCCCACCGCCCGCTGCCCGCCGGGCCGTGGCACCGGTACAAGGACCTGTTCGACCTGCACTTCGTGCTGCGCACCTGCCGCATCGAGCCGCACCGGGTGCGCACCGCGATCGCGACCAACCGGAACTGGCGCCGGCTGCCCGCCGGTCTGCCCCGCCCCTACCGGCTGTACGGCCAGCCCCCCCACCAGCCGGGCGAGCCCGCGGTCCCGTGGCACGAGGGCGTGGAAAAGCTGCGCGCCAGCTCCCCGCAGCTGGCCCGCTACCCCTCCTTCGCCGCCATGTCGACTGGCATCGCCACCTACGTCGACACGGTCGCCGCCTCACCCAGCCCGCACCGTGGCGAACTGGGGCCGGGACGCCAGCCGGGCCCGCCGGGCGGGGCCACCCTGGCTCCCTACTGATTCAGCCGCCGAGCGGCATGCCCCATGAGCTGCTTGCGTCGCGGTGGCTATAGGGCCAGCCGGGCGTTGGTGTCGATCAGCGGCCACTCGTCGGGGGCGACGCGGTGCTGGACGACGGCGGTGCGGTCGGCGACCTTCCACAGCGCGCGGCCCTGCGCGAGCTCGGGCAGCAGCGCGGCCTCGGCGGCGGTGAGGCCGAGCAGTCCGCGGGCCTGGGCGACCTGGTCGGGTCCTTGGCGCAGCAGGACGCGGGTCTGGGTGTCGGCGAGCAGGCCGGCGGCGACCTTGGCGGTGGCGGTGCCGTCGTCGGCCTGGGCTTGCAGGTCGCTGATGCGGTGGGCGACGGCGATGTTGGCGACCCCGTAGGCGCGGGCGAGCTTGAAGGTGGCCTGCAGGTACTTGGCGGTGTGCTCAGAGCCCAGCAGCGCCCAGACCTCCTCCAGCACCTGGTAGCGGCGGGGGGCGGGCCCACCGCCGCTGCCGGCCATGATCGACTGCAGCCAGCCGGTGGCGGCGACCATGACCAGCCGCAGCGCGCGCGGGTCGGAGTGGACGGCGGACAGGTCCAGCACGAGGCCGCGGCCGCCCGGGTTGACGGTGACGGTGGAGGGGCCGTCGAACATGCCGCGCAGGTCGCGGTCCAGCAGCTTGCCCAGGGCGTGGCGGACGGGGGCGAGCTCGCGGGCGAGTTCGGGTGCGGTGAGTCCGGACTGGTCGACCATCTCGCTGGTCGGGTCGGCGAGCAGGCGTGCCGCGTCGGCCAGGACGGGCGGCCGGCCGCGGGGGGAGCGGGTGAGCGCGGCGACGGCCCAGCCGAGCGCGGCGTCCTCGAGCGGGGTGAGCGCCCGGTCCAGCAGCTCGGTGACCAGCGCGACGATCAGCCGGGTCCGTTCGGTGAGCAGCGTGTCGGGGTCGGTGCTGGTGCCCCCGTCCAGCGGGTTGATGCGGGTGGTCCCGCCGGGCCGCAGCCGCAGCAGCGCCAGGCCGAGCGACTCCGCGGTCGCCTCGTACTCGCCCTTGGGATCGAGGACTGCGGTCCAGCGGGGCAGGCCGCCGGGGGAGCCGAGCACGCCGACGGAGCGGTTGAGCAGCGTCTTGACCACGGTGGACTTGCCGGAGCCGATCTCGCCGAGCACGAGCATGTTGGGGGAGGTCAGCACGCCCTGGGTGTACAGCTCGAACGGGTCGTAGCAGAACGCGCCGCCGCCGCTGAGCAGGTCGTTGCCGAGGTACACCCCGCGTGCGCCCAGCCCTTGGCTGGCCTGGAAGGGGTAGACGGCGCCGAGGTTGGCGGTGGTGGCGCGGTGTCGGGGCAGCCGCAGCCCGGGCGGCACGATCATGCCGTCACCGCCCTGGCGGCCAGGCCGCGGGCGAGGGGGAGGGTGACCGCGACGGCTTGGTCGTGGCGGCCGTCCAGGGGCCGCAGTTCCACGCCGCAGGAGGCGGCGAGCTGGACGGTCTCGTCGCTGGCGCGGTCCAGCTCGTCGGGGTCGGCGGCGGTGACCACGACCAGGCCGGCGTAGTCCAGCTCGCCGAACCCGGCGACGAGTTCCTGTTCGCGTTCGTCGACGGCGGCGGCGGCGCGGCGGTGGCGGGCGCCGACCCGGAAGCCGCGCGACTGGCGGTGCTCGGCGTCGGACTCCAGCCGGGCGGCGTCGCGGACGACGCGCCGCTGGCTGGCCGACCGCGACACCGGTTCGTAGCTGACGGTCACGGTGCGGGTCGCGCCAGCGTGCAGCAGCAGGTCGCGCAGCCAGTCGGCGCGGACCTCCAGCAGCGGCCAGCGGGCGACGAAGAACGCCCGGTGGTAGGCGCCGTCGGCCTGCCAGTGGGTCCAGCTGTCGGCGGTGGCCAGCGGCCCGGCGTTGCGGGGCAGCACCACGCCGGCGCTCTCGCCCAGGCTGCGGCGCCGCTGGTCCAGGACGGCTGCGCAGGCGGGATCCAACCGCACCCGCACGGCGCGGGCGACGTCGCCGGGGGACAGCGGCGAGGACACCAGCAGCCCGGCGGTCTCCATCGCCCTGGTGAAGTGGGCGAGCTCGCCGAGCAGCGTCTCGACCGCGGCGGCTCGCCGGTCGCGGCGGTGGCGGGAGGCGGGCAGCCGCGACGCGGCCACCGACAAGGTGACCAGCACCTCGTGGCTGGTGATGAGCGGGCCGGCACTGGCGAGCAGCTGCTGGTAGGCGGCGTGGGCGGCGGGAACCGGCTGGGCGGCGAGGTGCTCGGCGAGGTAGTCCTGCTGCTGGCGGCTGCCGGCGGGAGCGGTCCACTGGCTCCACCGGATCGCCGCCACCGGGGTCCGCTCGGCGCAGAACGCCGCCAGGGTGGTGCCCCACCACTGCACCAGCTGGTCCTGGTCGGCGGGTTCCAGGAGAGTGAACCGGCGCCCGGCGACACGGACGGTCGCTGCCCAGGTGTCGGTGACGGCGTCGTGGACGACGCCGAGCTGGCCGATGCCGGCGCCGTAGGCGAAGTCCGCGGCGCTGACGGCGAGCAGGGACTGGCCGGCCAGCGGCGGGGGGAGGACCGGCTGCTGCCCGTCGGCGCCGCCGGCGAGGGGCAGTTGCGCGTACCAGCGGTTGCGCCCGCCGATCCGCCCGCGCAGCCAGCGGACGGCGGCGGGAAGGCTGGCCAGGGCGGGCTGGCCGTTGAGGCGGGCGATCCCCACGCCAGCGCCGACGGCGAACACCGCGACGCCGGCGGTGGCGTGCTGGTAGGCGGCGATGAAGACGCCGGCGATCAGGGCGGCGGCGGTGACGGCCACCTGGATGCCGGTGAGGCCGAACACCACGCCGATGTCGTCCAGGGGGTGGAGCCGGTAGCGGCGGGCAGCGGCGTCGGTCACGAGGTCCTCCTGTGCGGGGCGGGCGGCAGCGGCAGCGGTCCGGGCGGTGCGGCGGCGGCGGGTGGGGCAGGCGTGGGGGGGGGCGGGCCGCCCGCCCCGACCGGCGGCGGGGTCGGCGGTGGAGCGGCCGCGGTGGGCGGCGTCCGGGGCGCCGGCGGCGGTGCGGCGGCTGCGGGCCGCGAGGGATGCGGGGGGCGGCGGGCACCCGGGGGGCGGTCGGGAGCTCGGGGGCGGCGGAACCGGCGTCGCCGGCGGGATCTCGGGGCCGGCCTGCAGGTCCGGCGGTGGGGGCAGCGGCGGCGCCGGCGGGACCTGCGGCGCGGCGGCGGCGGGCGGGGGCGGCGGGATCGGCGACGCGGGCGGGATCGGCGACGCGGTGGGCAGTGGCGGTGCCGGCGGCACCGCCGGTCCGGGCGGCACGGTCGGTCCCGGCGGGATGTCGGGCGGCGGGGGAACCCGCGTGAGGGCGACCCGCCGGCGGCGGGCGGGGAGGAGGGGCCGGGCCCGCCGCCGGAGGACGGCGCGGACGGCGGGGCGGGCGGCGGGGGGGCCGATGCCGGCCCGCCGCCGGCGAGCCCGGCGCCCTTGAGGTAGTAGCCGTACTGCAGGCCCTGCATGGCGGCGCGGGCCGGGGCGCCGCGGATGCCCTGGGCGACCGTGGCGGCCTGCACGACCTGGAACAGCTGCAGCAGCGTGTAGGGGATGAACGCGGCGATGAGCAGCAGCACCGCCCCGCCGAGCACGCCGGCAGGGTCGACGTCGCCCTCGGCGCCGCCGTTGATCGCTTCGGCGCCCAGCCGCAGGGCGACGACGATCACGAACTTGGACAGGATCAGCGCCAGGCCCGCCTCGACGGCTTTGTGCCACAGCGTCTTGGCGGCGGGCCAGACGCGGGCGGCCAGCAGCAGCGGCGCGAGGGCGACGAGCAGGTAGATGAGCGCCTCGCGGATCACCAGTTCGGCCCACAGCAGGAACCCAGCAAGGGCGACCACGCCGACGAGCAGACCGGTCAGCGGGCCGCCGCCGGGGAGGGTGAGGTTGCCAACGGCCCGGCTGATCGCCGACCCGTCGCCGTAGATCGCGGCGGACGCCGCGTCGGTGAAGTCCAGCAGCAGCCCGGTGACGCCGGTGAGCAGGACGATCCCTGCCACCGACACTGGCGCCTCGACGGCGAAGGCGCGGGCGACGCCGCCGGGGTCGCCGGCGAGCAGCCCCTGCAGCAGCGCCAGGAACAGGCAGCCGACCATCAGCGCGGCCGCGAGCGCCAGGACCGCGCGCAGCACCTGCTGGGCGGACGGGTCGGTCCACCAGCCGGAGGTGAACGACACCCGGGTGGTGGCGTCCAGCAGCACCGCGAGCATCTGCTGCAGCACCTGGGTGGCGGTGCGGTTGACCAGCTCTTCCAGCCAGGTGCCGAAGCTGTCGTACACCAGCGAGCTCATGGCGGGCCCAGCCGGCCGCGCCGAACAGGGAGTTGACGATCGAGGGGGCCAGCGCGGCCAGGCCGGCGCCGATCCCGCCGCCGATGGCCATCTTGCGACCGTTGCCCGCCTGGTAGCTGTTGCCGTGGTGCTCGGCGAGCCCCCAGGTGGCGGCGCCGTACAGCATCGCGGCCAGGCAGCCCCACAGCGCCAGCTGGGCGCCCCAGTTGAGCAGGGTCTGGAAGAACGCCGCGCCGGGCAGCCCCTGGGCGCTGGGGTCGGCGTTGACCAGGCCCGGGGGCGCGGCGGCGAGCACGAACGCGAGGTTGAGCGGGTGCACGGGTCGTCTCCTGTGTCGGGGTGAGGGCCGTCACAGGCACTACCGGCGGGCGCGGCGGACCCGCTTGGACGCCGCACGCCAGGAATCTCCACGACGCCGGCGGGCCGCGACGTCCAACCCGGCGGGGCCGCGCCGCCGGTAGTGGGGTGACCGCTCGTCGAGGAGGCCCCGCAGGCATGCCCGCACCGCATCGCACCGACGCCGGCCGAACGATCCGCTCGGGCCGGCCCTGCCGGGCCCGGCGCGGCCGCCGCGCCTAGCATGCCCAGGAGACGGGCGAAGCCGGTCGGCCGGCAGCTGTCGCTGGACGATCTGCTCGGCGAGCAGCCCGCCGCGGCGCCGGAACACGAACCGCAAGGGAAGGGACGGGGCGATGAGCGTGGAGCACGCGGAGGCGGCCCGCCGCCACCTGCAGCAGCACCGCCCGGCGATGTACGCCGAACTGATGGCCGACCCGGCGGCGGGGGAGCGGTACCTGGAGGAGCTGGGCGGCCAGGTGACCGACCGGCTGGCGGTGGTCTGCGACCAGCTGCTGGCGTCGTCCGCGGTGGACCCGACGGCGGACCCGCAGCGGCGGACGGCGATGGCGCAGGCGATGGCGCAGGAGCTGGTCTACAGCGAGCTGGTGTGGATCGGCGACGAGCAGACCGAGGCGATGGTCGGCCCGTCGGGCGGCTACGAGGGCTGGGAGCCGGGGGTCGAGCCGCTGACGGCGACCCTGGACGACGACCTGGAGTAGACCCGCCGGCGCCGACCGCGGCGCCGGCCGGCGCGCGGGCCAAGGCCGCCGCCAACCTGGCCGCGCTGGCGACGCTGCGGCTCCTGGAGTCCGAGCGGCGGCCCGCGACCGCCGCCGAACAGGACACGCTGGCGGGCTGGTCGGGCTGGGGCGCGCTGCCGCAGGTCTTCGACGACACCGCAGACGCCTGGGCGCAGGTCCGCGCCGACCTCGCCGAGCTCCTCGACGCCCAGGAGTGGGCCGCTGCACGCGCGTCGACGGTCAACGCCCACTACACCAGCCCGCAGGTGGCCGAGGCGATGTGGTCCACCGTCGCCGCGCTGGGGTTCACCGGCGGGCTGGTCCTGGAGCCCGGCTGCGGGTCGGGGACGTTCCTGGGTCTGGCGCCGCCGGGCGCGCGGCTGCTGGGGGTGGAACTGGAACCGGTCACCGCCCGCATCGCCCAGGCCCGCTACCCCCACGCCGATATCCGCGCCGAGGGGTTCGAGACCACCAGGCTGGCGTCGGCGTCGGTCGACCTGGTGATCGGCAACGTCCCCTTCGGCAACTACCGGCTGCACGACCCGTTCCACAACCCCGACCGCCACAGCATCCACAACCACTTCCTGCTCAAGGCCGCCGACCTGGTCCGCCCCGGCGGGATCGTGGCGGTGCTCACCAGCCGCTACACCCTCGACGGGCAGGGCCGCACCATCGCCGCGCGCCGGCAGCTGGCCGCCGGCGCCGACCTGCTCGGCGCCGTCCGGCTGCCCTCCGGCGCGTTCGCCGACGTCGCCGGCACCGACGCCGTCATCGACCTGCTGGTGCTGCGCCGACGGCTGGACGGCGAGGCGCCGCTGCCGACCGCCTGGGAGCACACCGCGCCGCTCGCGCTGGCGGAGGGCACGGTGGCGGTCAACGAGTACTTCGCCGCCCGCCCGCACCTGGTGCTGGGCCGGCCGCGGCTGGGGCGCGGGCTGTACCGCGACGGCGAGCTGATCGTCGACCCCGACGACGCCCGCCCGCTGGGCGACGCGCTCGCCGAGGCGACCGCGGAGATCGTGGCCGACGCCGGCCGCCAGCAGCGCACCTGGGTGGCGCCCCGGCCCGCCGCGGTACCCGTCGCCGAGCCGCAGGCGGCGCGCGACGACCGCCCTGCGGTGGCGGGGGCCGACGAGGGCTCCTACCTGCTGGACCGGGCAGGCACGGTCTACCGCGTCGCCGGCGGCCGGGCCGAGCCGGCGGCGGTGAAGCCGCAGCGCGACCTGCCCGAGCTGCGCGCGCTGATCGGGCTGCGCGACGCCGTCGGCGACGTCCTCGCCCGCCAGCACGACGACGCCGCAGCGCTCGCCGACGCCCAGCAGCGGCTGCACCAGCTGTATGACCGCTACGTCGGCCGGTACGGGCCGCTCAACCGGTTCACCGTCTACCAGCACGGGGTCGACCCCGACACCGGTGCGCCGCGGCTGCGGCGGCGCTACCCGTCCATGGGCGGGTTCCGGACGGACCCAGGCGTCCACCTGGTCCTGGCGTTGGAGGTCTTCGACGCCGAGACCCAGACCGCGGCCAAGGCGGCGGTGTTCGACCAGCGGGTGATCGCCGCGGCCGCGCCGCGTACGACCGCCGACACCGCACAGGACGCCCTGGCGATCAGCCTGGAGGAACGCGGCCGCGTCGACGTGGACCGCATCGGCGCGCTGCTCGGCGTCGACGCGGACCAGGCCTCCACGGCGCTGGGCGACCTGGCCTTCGACGACCCCGCCGACGGGACCTGGCAGACCGCCGAGCGGTACCTGTCGGGCAATGTCCGCGCGAAGCTGGCCGCCGCCCGCGCCGCCGCCGCCCGTGACCCGCGCTGGGCGCGGCACGTCGCGGCGCTGGAGGCGGTCCAGCCGGCCGACCTCACCCCAGCCGAGATCGACGGGCGCCTGGGCGCCCCGTGGATCCCCGCCGCCGATGTCAGCGCGTTCACCGAACAGGTGCTGGCCGCCCGCCTGCGGATCGAGCACGCGCCGCTGACCGCCAGCTGGACCGTCGAGGCGGCCCGCTGGGCCCGCTCGGGGGTGGTGATGACCAGCGAGTGGGGCACCGGCCGCGCCGATGCCGTCCGCATCCTGGAGGCGTCGCTGAACCAGCAGGCCGTCACCGTCTACGACGAGCTCGACGACGGCCGGCGGGTGGTCAACGCCGCCGAGACCCTCCTGGCCCGCGAGAAGCAGGACGCGCTGGGCCGCCGCTTCGCCGAGTGGCTATGGGAGGACCCCGCCCGCGCGCAGCGGCTCGCCGGGGTCTACAACGAGCGGTTCAACAGCGACGTCGTCGCCCGCTACGACGGCAGCCACCTGCTGTTCCCCGGGCTGGCGGCGACCTGGACGATGCGGCCCCACCAGGCCGACGCGGTCTGGCGGATCGTGACCGAGGGCGGCGCGCTGCTCGGCCATGTGGTCGGGGCCGGTAAGACCGCCACCATGGTCGCCGCGGCGATGGAGCTCCAGCGCCTCGGGCGGGTCGCCAAGCCCGCCTTCGTGGTCCCCAACCACATGCTCGAGCAGTTCACCCGCGAGTTCCTGCAGCTGTACCCGGCCGCCCGGGTGCTGGTCGCCGCACCCGAGGACGCCAGCCGCGACGGCCGTCAGGCGTTCGTGGCGCGCTGCGCCACCGGCCGCTGGGACGCGGTGATCCTGACCCACAGCGCCTTCGGGCGGCTGCCCGTCAGCGCCCAGGCCCGCGCCGACTACGTCGGGCGGCAGCTGGACCGGTTCCGCGCCGCCCACGCCGAGCTGGCCGACGCCGGCGGCCGCCGGACGGTCAAGCAGCTGGAGAAGGCGATCAAGAACCTGGAGGAGAAGCACGCCCGGCTGCTGGCCGAGCAGCACAAGGACGACGGCGTCACCTTCGAGCAGACCGGCATCGACTACCTGCTCGTCGACGAGGCGCATGCGTTCAAGAACCTGCCGTTCCCGACCCGCATCCAGGGGGTCGGCGGGCAGGGCTCTCAGCGCGCCGAGGACCTGTTTCTGAAGCTGGACCTGCTGCGCCGCCGCCATGGCCGGCAGGTCGCCACCTTCGCCACCGCCACGCCGATCGCCAACTCGGTCGCCGAGATGTACGTGATGCAGTCCTACCTGCAGCCCGACGCGCTCGAGCAGCGGGGCATCGGCCCGTTCGACGCCTGGGCGGCGACGTTCGGGTCGACCGTGACCGCGATGGAGCTCGCCCCCGACGGCGGCTCCTACCGGATGCACACCCGCTTCGCCCGCTTCCGCAACGTCCCCGAGCTGACCGGCCTGTTCGCCCAGGTCGCCGACGTCCAGACCGCCGAGACGCTGCAGCTGCCCACCCCCGCGATCGCCGGCGGCGGCCCGCAGACCGTGGTGGTCCCCGCCTCCGACGGGCTGCGCGGCTACGTCGCCGACCTGGTCCGCCGCGCCGAGCAGGTCCGCGCCCGCGCCGTCGACCCGGCCGAGGACAACATGCTCAAGGTCACCGGCGACGGCCGCCGCGCGGCGCTTGACCTGCGCCTGGTCGGCGAGGAGCCCGACCCGGCCGGCGGCAAGATCGCCGCGGTCGCGGACCGCACGGCCGCGATCTACCGGGAGCACCGCGACCGGGTGTACCGCGGCCGCGACGGCGCCCCCTCACCAGTCACCGGCGCGTTGCAAGTGGTCTTCTGCGACCTGGGCACCCCGCGCCCAGGCGGCGGCTGGAGCGTCTACCAGGCCGTCCGCGACGCGCTGGCCGACCGGGGAGTCCCCGCATCGGCGATCCGGGTGGTCCACGACGCCGCCAGCGACCGGGACAAGGCGGCGCTGTTCGCCGACTGCCGCGCCGGGCGGGTCGCAGTGCTGCTGGGCTCCACCGAGAAGATGGGCGTCGGCACCAACGTCCAGGACCGCCTGGTCGCTCTGCACCACCTCGACGCCCCCTGGCGGCCCGCCGACATCGAGCAGCGCGAGGGGCGCATCGTCCGCCAGGGCAACCAGAACGCGCAGGTGCAGATCCTGCGCTACGTCACCGAGGGGTCCTTCGACGTCTACATGTGGCAGACGCTGGAACGCAAGGCCGGGTTCATCGGCCAGGTCGTCAGCGGGCGTACCGCCACCCGCGAGGTCGAGGAGGTGTCCGCCGCCGCCCTGTCCTTCGCCGAGGTCAAGGCGCTGGCCACCGGCAACCCGCTGGTGCTGGAGAAGGCCGAGGTCGACACCGAGGTTGCCCGGCTGCAGCGGCTCGCCCGCGCGCATGAACGCGACCGGCGCAGCCTCGCCGGCGCCGAGCAGTCCGCGCTGACGTCGGCGGCGGCGCACACCGCCCGGGCGGACCGCATCGACGCCACGATCGCGGGCCGCCGCGACACCCGCGGCGACCGGTTCGCCATGCGCGTCGACGAGGCGACGTTCACCAGCCGCGGCGACGCCGGCGCGGCGTTGCGCGCGCAGCTACTGGCCGCCCGCAGCGACTTCGTCGCCTCCGGCGAGCCGGTCGCCGGCCCGCTCGGCGCGCTGGGCGGCTACCCGCTGCGCGTCGAGGTCCGCCGCAGCCTGCTCGCCACCGACGGCGACAACGTCGACATCGACGTGCTGTTCGACGCCCCGCAGCCGCTGCGGGTCACCTTCCGCCGCGGCGAGCTCGGCGCCGACCGCGACCCCCGCCAGACCGTCCAGCGGCTCGAGCGTGCGCTGCACAACCTGGAGGCCGACGCCGACCGCGCCCGGCGCACCGCCGACCTCGCGGTCCAGGAGGCGGGCAGGGCGGCGCAGCGCCGCGCGCTGGCCTTCCCCGACGCCGAGCGGCTCGCCCAGCTGCAGGTCCGCCAGGACCAGATCGAGGCGCAGCTGGCCGCCGACCTCGCCGAGCCCGACCTTCCCGCCGCCGAAACCCCGCTGGCCGGGACCCCTGCGGCCGACGCCCAAGGCCCCGCCGCCCCTCCGGCCGCCCTCCCCGCAGCCGACCCGCCGGGGCCCGCGCCCGCCGCGCCGCCCGCCGACGGCCTGTCGCTGTGACCCCGCCGACGGGCGGCGCCGCGGCCACGCGGATGTCCAACCAGGAGGTCAGACCCCGCCGGTAGTGCCTGTGACAGCTCCTCGAGGAGGTCCAGGCATGCCCCCCACCCCCGCCGTGCGACCGCAGGCCACGTCATGAAGCGCGCCGCGGTGGCCGCCGCCGCCCTCGTCGCGCCGCTGGCGCTCGCCGCCGTCGTGCTGCTCGCCCCGCTGGCCGCGCTGTCCGGCGCCCTGGCGTCGCCGCTGACCCCGTCGACGGCGGCGCTGTCGGACATCCCCGCCGAGCTGCTGCCGATCTACCAGCAGGCCGCAGGGCGGTGCACCCTGCCGTGGACCGTCCTCGCCGGCGTCGGCAAGGCCGAGACCGACCACGGCCGCTCCACCCTGCCCGGCGTCGCCAGCGGCGCCAACGCCGCCGGCGCGGCCGGGCCGATGCAGTTCGGCATCGGCGGGCGCGCCGGCAACACCTGGGGCGGCGCCCCTGTCCGCAGCGTTCCCCCCGACCTTCGCTTCGGCGTCGACGGCAACGGCGACGGGGTCGCCAACGTCTATGACCCCGCCGACGCGATCCAGGCGGCCGCCGGCTACCTGTGCCACCTCGGCGCCGACACCGACCTGCGCACCGCGGTCGCCTCCTACAACGCCGGGCCCGGCAACCCCGCCGCCGGGATGGGCTACGCCGACCGGGTCCTGGCGATCGCCGACGGCTATGCCCAGCCCGCCGAGCCCCAGCCGGCCTCCGGCCCAGGCGCCTGGGGCGACCACGCCAACGGCCGGATCCCCGCCGAGGCGCTGTGCCCCATCGACCCGTCCGGTGAGCAGCGGCTGCGCTGCGACGCCGCCGCGGCGTTCGCCCAGCTGGACGCCGCCTACCGCGCCCGGTTCGGCAGCGGCATCAGCATCACCGACAGCTACCGCTCCTACGACGACCAGGTGCGGCTCAAGGCGTCCTGGTGCGACCGCGGCGCCTGCCACATGGCCGCCACACCTGGCACCTCCAACCACGGCTGGGGCCTGGCGCTGGACCTCGGCGGCGGGATCAACGACTTCGGCACCGCCCCGCACGACTGGATGCAGGCCAACGCGCCCGCCTTCGGCTGGCACCACCCCCACTGGGCACGCCAGGGCGGCGGCAAACAGGAACCCTGGCACTGGGAGTACGGCACCGGGGCGGCCCGATGAGCGCCGCGACCCCCCGCACCGCCGGCCGCCCCACCCGCGAGGAACTGCTCGCCCGCGTCGACCTGCCCGCCCTCGCCGACCAGCTGCTGCCCGGCGGACGGGGCAAGGGCCGCGGCCGCCGCTGGGCCTGCCCCGCCCCCCAGCACGGCCCCCAGACCGGGAACACCCCGCCGGTCAGCCTGTACACCCGCGGCCGCGAGCAGCGCTGGAAGTGCCACGGCTGCGGCGCCGGCGGCACCGCGGTCGACCTGGTCATGCACGTCCGCGGCGTCGACCTGCGCGGCGCCTTCGACCACCTCCGTGACCTCGCCGGCGCCGCCCCCGCAGCGCCGCCCCGACCCGCCGCCCCGGCTCCGCCGGCCCCACGATCCGAGCCGGACCCCGCCGTCGTCGCCTACGTCCGCCGCGCCGAGCAGCTGCTGTGGACCGGCCTCGGCGCCGCCGGCCGCGACTACCTGCACGCCCGCGGGCTCACCGACGAGCTGCTACGCGCCAACCGCATCGGCTTCGACCCCGGCCCCCGCCACCTCGCCCGCCCCCGCGGGCTGCCCAAGGGCGGCCCGGCGATCGTGCTGCCCGCCGTCTACGACCACGGCCAGCTGCGCTACTTCCAGGCCCGCTACCTGAACCCCGACCCCGACGGCGGCCGCGGCAAGTACGACAGCGCCGTCGCCGACCTGATCGGTGCGTCCCCCCGCGTGGTGTTCCCCCGCAGCACCGCCCCCGCCGCCGACCCGCACACCATCCTGATCTGCGAAGGCCAGCTCGACGGGCTGTCCGCCGCCCAGGCCGGCTACACCGCCGCCGCGGTGCTCGGCTCCGGCTACCCCGACGACCGCGTCGCCCGCGCGCTGCTGGACCGCTACCCCGACCAGCGGCTCGTGATCGTCTTCGACGACCACCCCTCCGGCCACGCCGGCGCCGCGCGCCTGGCCGACCTGCTCCGCGAGCACGGCGCGAACGGCCGCGTCGCCCAGGTCACCCCCCCGCACGGCGACGACGTCAACCACTGGCTGCAGACCGCCGGCGCCGAGTTCGCCGACCAGCTCCGCGACCACCTCGACGCGACCGCCGACACCCGCCCGGTCTGGTCCGCCCACGTCCTGCACGCCGGCCGCGACGGCCGCCTCGTGCACGTCCACACCTTCTGGCTGACCCAGCCGCTCATCGACGCCGAGATCGGCCACGCCGCGGACCCCACCCGGCGGGCCGACCCCGCCCTGCTGGCCGCCGACGTCGCCGCCGACCTCGCAGCCACCCCTGCTGAGCAGTTCCACGGCGTCTACCACCACCTGGCCACCGACTACGCCCGCCAGCGGCTGCGCCCCTTCACCGCCGGCGACGCCGTCCTCGTCACCGCCCCCGACGGGTCCCGCGCCGGCGGGTTGCAGCTGACCCCTGGCGGCTGGCAGACGCTCGAGGGGCCAGACCCGCCCGCCCCCGTCGCCACCGCACCAGCCGCTGCCGCCGTCCCGCCTCCTGCCGTCGGCGGGCTGTGGTGACCGCCGCGCGCGGACTCCGACAGGCCGTCCGGTGCTGAGCATCAGCAAACTCGCGGCCGGCAAGGTCAGCTACTACCTGCGCACCGTCGCCTCCGGCGTCGAGGACTACTACACCGGCAGCGGCGAGGCGCCGGGCTACTGGACCGGCGCGTCCGCGCAGCGGCTGGGGCTGCACGGCCAGGTCAGCGAACGCGACTTCGTGCGGGTGCTCGCCGGCCTGGACCCCCGCGACGAGACGCCGCTGACCGGCGCAGGACGTGGACGCAAGCGCACCATCCCCGGCTTCGACGCCACCTTCTCGGCGCCCAAGAGCGTCTCGCTGCTGTGGGCGCTCGGCGATCCAGGGACCTCCCGCACCGTCCGCCGCGCCCACGACCGCGCCGTCGCCGAGGCGCTGGGCTATCTGGAACGCAACGCCACCTCCGTCCGCCGCCGCGGCCAGCAGGTCAAGGCCGAAGGGCTGGTGGGCGCCGCCTTCCGTCACCGCACCAGCCGCGCAGGCGACCCGGCGCTGCACACCCACGTCGTGGTCGCGAACCAGGCGTTCACCGTCGACGACGGCGTCTGGCGGACGCTGGACGCCCGGGTGCTCCGCCACCACATGCTGACCGCCGGCTACGTCTACCAGGCGGTCCTGCGCCACGACATCGCCCGCGATCTCGGCGCGTCCTGGGGCCCGGTCACCAAGGGTTACGCCGACCTTGCCGGCGTGCCGCGACCCCTCATCGAGGCGTTCTCCACCCGCTCGCGCGAGACCCGCAGGCTGCTCGAGGAGCTGGGCGTCACGGGCGCCAAGGCGGCCCAGATGGCCGTGCTGGCCACCCGGCGGGCCAAGACCAAGCCGCCACCCGGCGCGGTGCTCCCCGCTCCGGGCTCCCGCGACTACCAGGTCGACCCGGGCGGGCTCCAGCAGCACTGGCTGCAGCAGGCGCACCAGCACGGCTGGACCGGCGAGCGCATCCGCGGGCTGCTGCACGCCCAGCCCCACCGGCCGCCCACACCCGCGGCCGCCGCGGTGATCGCCGCCACCCTCGCCGGACTGGACGGGCTCACTGCTCACCACAGCGTGTTCACCCGCCAGGACGCCATCCGGGGATGGGCGCAAGCGCTCGGTCAAGGCGCCGCGACCGCACAGCAGCTCGAGGGGCTCGCCGACGCGCTGCTGGATGACCGGGCGGGCGCCGTGATCCGCCTCACGCGCGCCGACCCCGACGTCGGCGGCGCCGACCGCACCGCCGTCGACCAGGTCGTCGACCGGCTCGCGGCCGGTCTGCTGCCCGACGACGCCGCTACCGCCCGCGCGTCGGGCCCGCTGGCCGAGGCCGTGGGGCGCGCCCTGGCCGCCGGGATGACCGGCGACCAGCTCGTCGCCGCGCTCACCGAACGCGAGCTGCACAGCGCCGACGACCCTGCCGCCGTGCTCGTCTGGCGCGCCCGCCAGCTCGCGCCGCCACCCTCGGCACCCGCAGGAGGCGGGGTCATCCGCCTCGCCGACGGCACGACGGTGACCGCCCAGCTCGGCGAGCACCGCTACACCACCCGCGACCTGCTCGCCCTCGAGCAGCGGCTGGTCACCGCCGCGGCCGCGCGGCGCGGGGCTGCAGCCGGGTTCGCGGCGCCCGACTGTCTCGACCGTGCGCTCGCCGCCGACCCCGGCCTCACCCACGAGCAGGTCGGCATGGTCCGCAACCTCACCGGCACCGGCACCGGCGTCCAGGTGGTCTACGGTCCCGCCGGCAGCGGCAAGACCCGCGCGCTGGCCGCCGCCCGCGCGGCCTGGCAGGCCAGCGGCGTCGCGGTGGTCGGCACTGCCTTGTCGGCCCGCGCCGCCGCCGAACTGGCGGACAAGGCCGGCATCCCCTCGGTCACCGTCGCCAAGCTGCTCACGCTCGCCGACCAAGGCGACGGGCTGCCCGCCGGCGGCGTGCTCATCGTCGACGAGGCGGCGATGGTCGGCACCCGCCAGCTCGCACGGCTGCTGGACCTCGCCGAGCAGGCCCAAGCCAAGATCGTCCTCACCGGCGATCACCGTCAGCTCCCCGAGATCGAGGCAGGCGGCGCGTTCCGCCGCCTGCACAGCGACTTGGACCCGGTGGAGCTGACCGCCAACCGGCGTCAGCAGCGCCGGGAGGACCGCCACGCGCTGGCGCTGCTGCGCGACGGCCGCGTCGAGGAGGCGCTTGCGGCCTTCGCTGAGGACGGCAGCGTCGTGGTGACCGGTGACGCCGACGACGTGCTCGACCGGATCGTGGGCGACTGGTGGTCCGCTGCCACCGACCCTGACGACGCGGCCGCGCACGGGGTCATGCTCGCCGTGCGCCGATCCGACGTCGCCGAGCTCAACAGCCGCGCCAGGGCCCGCCTCCGGGAGCTCGGTCGCCTCGCCGGTGATCAGGTGGAGGCGGCGGGCCGGCACTTCGCCGTGGGCGACGCGGTCGTGTGCACGCGCAACGCCCGCGCGCTCGGCGTCCACAACGGGCTGCGCGGCCGCGTCGTCGCCGTGAACGCCGCCGCCGGCAGCGTGCAGCTGCGCGGCAACGACGGCGAGCTGCGCGACCTGCCCCGCTCCTACCTCAGCGACGGTCACCTGCTGCACGGCTACGCGATGACCGTCCACCGCGTCCAGGGCGCCGACCTGCCCAGCGCCTGGGTCCACAGCGGGGTGCTGTACCAGGAGGCCGCCTACACCGCCCTGTCGCGCCACATCCGCACGGTGCGGCTGTACGAGCAGGCCGCCCGCCCGATCCCCGACTGGGTCGAGCACCCCCAGGTCCTCGCCGAGGACCCGCGCACACCGCTGCAGCGGCTGACCCACACCGTCTCGGTGTCGCATGCCCAGCGCCTCGCGCTGGACCACCTGGACGACGACCTCACTGTCCTGGGCGACGCCGACCGCGAGGGCCTCCACGCGCTGCTCGCAGCCGCCCTCGACGATCGTCTCGCACGACCGCAGCCACAGCGGTCTGCCCCTCCAGCGGCCGTACCGGCGTCCAGCCCTGACATCGAGCTAACGCCGTGAAGGCCGGTCGTGCCCGGAGAGGCCGCCCGAGCAACTCACGGACCGTCGAGGTCGACATCCTCTTCCGGGAGACGGCCCGTGCGGTCGGCCCACAGCACGGCGGTAGTCCTCCACCAAAGGGGGACACCAGAGATCACCCCGTCTGGCGTGGGTAGCACCCCGCGCTGCCGCCACTTCTTCACCGTGTCGGCCTCAACCCCGCAGAGGTCCGCGATCTGCTGTGGACCGAAGACCTGCTCGGCCAGAGTCATGCGTGTGCCCGCCCTGCGTTCCACGTGCCCCTCCCCACCGACCCTGCGACCAGAAGCTCGTCCCCCGCAGGAGGACGCTTCTGACAGCTTCCCAGCCACCCGCCCGTAGTTGTACGCCTCCGGCACTGACGGTGGACGGCCCGAGGAAGGCTGCGACGCCGCCGAACAGGCCGCCGTCTCCACGTGGGCGCGCACCGCGGGGAGCGACGTTGCGCATCCGCCCGGTCGCATCCTCCCGCCCCCCCGTCGCATCGTCCCGGGGACACGGGGCGCATCCTGGTCGCCTCCAGTCGGTCGCTGGTTGAGTCCCCACGGCCGCATCGACCTGCCGACCCACATGCGGCGTCTGCCCCCACGACCGCCCTACCGGGGCATCGTCACCGCACGACGTCAGCCGGGCCCGCGCCGGCTGGCCCGTCGGCCTGCGCGCGGGCCAGGTGGGCGTCAACCGCCGCGCGGACCTCCGCCGCCACCGTGGTCCGCCGTGCGTCGGCCAGGGCCCGCAGCGCCTCGACCTGCTCCGGATCGAAGCCGGTCACCAGACGCTCGGTGAACCGCGGCGCCGGACCCCGCCGCCGCTGCTCGGCCATCCCTGCCCCCCAATACCACTCGACGCACCCGCCCCGGCAACTTCGCCATCACAGTATCAGCAAGAAGATGCAGATGTTCACCACTCTCCGCTTGCCGCCTCCTTTCTCTGATGCTAGAGTTATATCATAGATAAGGCACGGATAGAGAGGCGGGCATGGAGGCGGCAGTGGCGGGGACCGTGCTGCAGGAGGTCGACCCGCGCTTGCTGCTGGTCGACGCCAACGTCCGCATCGACGCGCGGCTGGACGCCGCGTTCGTGCAGGACATCCGCGAGCGGGGGGTGCGGCAGCCGATCACGGCGAACCCGACGGCGGACGGCCGGCTGCGGGTCAAGACCGGGCACCGCAGGACGCTGGCCGCGATCGAGGCGCGGTGCGCGACTGTGCCGGTGCTGGTCACGCCCGCCGAGGGCAGCGAAGTGGACCGCATCGTGGATCAGTGGGCCGAGAACGAGCACCGGCTGGCGCTGACCGCCGCCGAGCGGGTCGGCGTGGTGGAGCAGCTCACCGCCTTCGGCCTGGGCGCCGCGCAGGTCGCCAAGCGCCTCAAGGTCAAGCGCGCCGTGGTCGACGCTGCCGTCGCCGCCGCCGCGAGTGACCTGGCCAAGGCGGCCGCCCAGCGCTACGCCGTTCTCACCCTGGAGCAGGCCGCGGTGCTGGCCGAGTTCGACCAGGACCCCGAGACGGTCAAGGCGCTGGTGGCCGCTGCGCACGAGTCGCCGGGCAGCTTCGACCACGTGGCGCAGCGCGCCCGCGACGACCGCGAGCAGGCGGCCCGCGAGCAGGCGGCCCGCGACGCGATCGCCGCCAGCGGGGTCACGGTGGTGGACGGCGCCCCGCCGTGGTTCCACTACGACGGCCCCAGCCGCAAGCTCAGCGACCTCCTCGACAGCGAGGGGACCGAGCTGACCGCCGCCCGCCACGCCGACTGCCCCGGCCATGCAGCCCACCTCGGGGTGCGCCGCGGGGAGTGGACCGACGAGGAGGCGGCGACGGTGCTGGTGCACGACGAGCCCGGGCACCCCAACGCCGACGACCTGGACCCCGACGACGACCTGTACGACGACGAGGACCCCGACGACCACGACGGTGGCGCGACGGCCGAGCGGCGCTACCAGGCCCGCTACGCCGCGATCTACGTGTGCACCGACTACGCAGCCCACGGCCACCGGCCGCGCTGGGAGACGGGCGGAGGCGCCGGTGCGTCGGCGCCTGCCGCGCGCACCGAGGCCGAGGAGCAGCAGCAGCGTGAGGCCGCCCGCGCCGAGCGGCGCCGGGTCATCGACAACAACAAGGCCTGGCGGTCCGCCGAGACGGTCCGCCGGGCGCACCTGCAAACCCTGGTGAAGGCCAAGACGCCGCCGAAGGACGCCCCGGTGTGGGTGGCGCGCATGCTGGCCTCCGCCCCCTACGAGTTCACCCGGCAGGCCAACGAGGGCCACCCGCTGGCCTGCGAGCTGCTCGGGGTCGAGCGCCATCTCAGCTACCGCGCCGCCACGGGTCCCGGGCTGCTCGAGCTGCTCGACGGCGCCACCCCCGCCCGCGCGCAGGTGATCAGCCTCGGGCTGATCCTCGCCGCCTTGGAGGCCGCCACCGGCACCCACTCCTGGCGTCAGGTCAGCGGCGTCACCGCCTCCTACCTGAACTTCCTCGGCGAGCACGGCTACACCCTGTCCGATGTCGAGCGGCTCGCCTGCGGCGACGACGTCACCCCCGACCCCGTCTCCGAGCCGGACGCCTGACAACGCCCGCGAGAGGGGGTCGGCCCTTGCGGCCGCCCTCTGCCCGCGTTGCTCCCGCCGGTGCACCGCGCGGGCTGGGTGGGCGAGCGACGGCAGCCCGAACAGGAACCCCGCCCGCCCCCGCCACACGGGGCGCTACTTGCTCCCACTAAACCTTGATGCTATAGTTATAGCAGAAATAACGGGTGGACGAAGGGGGCGGGCGTGAGCAGCAGCGCAGCGGTGGACGACGTCGACGGCGACGAGCACGTCATCGAGGAGCACGTGAAGGTCTATCTCGTGCGACGCGGCGACCGGTGGGTCATCGACCCGGTTTCCGACGACGGCTACCCGCTGGACGGGCTGGAGGACGGCCCGTCCTGCAACGTCGGCCACCGCTGCGACCTGCCGCACCCCGACGACAGCCCCGCGCTGCCGACCATGCGCCAGCTGCTGCACCTCATGCAGGACCACTACCTCCGGTGAGCGGCCGGAGCCGAGACAAGGGGACGGGCATGGCCGAGCTTCAAGTGACGGTGCTGCACAACTACGCGCTCGAGCGCTTCCTGCGGCCCGAGCCCACCTACGAGGACGGCGACTGGCTGCGCCGGGTGTTCGACGCCCGGGTGGAGGCGGACCACGTCGACGCCGGCGGCCTTGCGGTGGCGCTGGAGGTGGCCTACGCGTTGACCAACAGCCACCCCGCCGAGCTGCTCGTCGACGCCCGCTACCGCGCCCAGGTCGCCGCCTACCGCGCCGAGAGGCTGCGCTCGACCAGCGTCGGTGACGTCCTGGTCGTGGGCGAGGCCGCCTACGCGGTCGACCGGTTCGGGTTCGCCCACCTCGACCGACAGCCCACTTGGCACGACGGGTGCCCGGGGGCCGAGGGGACGGCGCGATGAGCTGCCAGGAGTGGACCGGTGTCCGCCGCATCGACCTCGGCGACGGCGCGGCCGACCGCTGGACCACCGACTGCCAAACCTGCGGCTGGTTCGGCCCCGATCGCACGACTCGCCCGCAGTCCGACGCCGACGCCGACGCCGACGCCGAGGCGCACTGCGGCGGTGGATACCACCCACCCGGCCCGGACTGCGACGAGCTCGACCCGCCGGAGCCGCACCGGTGCCACGCCACCGCGTGCGCCCACGAGACCATGACCCTTGAGCAGTGGCGCAGCGACCCGTACCGCCACACCGGGCTCGACTGGCAGCCCTACGTCCTGCGCTTCGTGCCGGGCGCCGGTACCTGCCTGGTTCCGGTGCAGATCATCGAGCCGACCTAGCAGGGGCCCCCGCGACGCCGTCGCGGGTCGCATCGACACCAGCGAAGCGACCCGCGAGCGGGGTGCTGCGACCCGCGACGCACGCGATGCGACCCGCGACCGGCACGTGACGACCACGATGCGACCCGTCCCCAGGGACGATGCGACCGGGCGGGTCGCGTCGACCCGCGCACCCTACGGCACGCGACCGCGCGGGTCGCACCGTAAGGGGCCGGGGATTGACGCGCTGACGATGGGGCGCGCGGCCGCTGGGGTGGCGTGGTGGCGACCTCGCAGCCGGCGCCGCGGCGAAGGTGGCGACCAGGCGAGCCAGAGGGCTTCGCGAAGGCCCCGCGGGCGTCCGCCGCCCGTAGCGCACGAAGGCGCCGCGCGGTACCCGGCAAGGCGCAGTGAACCTTCGTCGCACGGGGCGCCCGAGCTTCGCGGCTCCTCGCCGATGGGCCGTCGCCTTCGCCTCGGCGGCCCAGCCCCAGCGCGCTCCCGCGTCACCCGCCCCCGCGCAGCACGCGAGCTGCGCGGGACTGCGGCGCCCTCGCACGCCGCCCGCGCGGTCACCTCGACCCCGCCGGAGGCTCCCCGTCGGCACGGCCTAGGGCGTGTCTGACGAAGGTGGTTGCGCGGGTTTGGGGGTGCGGGCCGGTAGACCGGCGGCATGCAGAGTCGTCATGATCTTTCGGATGCGGAGTGGGCGGTGATCGAGCCGTTGCTGCCGGATGCCACGCCGCGGCGGGGGGGCCGGTGGCGGGATCACCGGCAGGTGGTCAACGGGGTGGTGTGGCGGGCCCGGACGGGGTGTCCGTGGCGGGACTTGCCGCCTGGGTATGGGCCGTGGCAGACGGTGTATGAGCGGCATCGCCGCTGGTCTGGCGACGGGACGTGGGAGCGGGTGCTGGACGGGCTGCGGGTCGGCTGTGACGCCGGGGAGGGCGAGTGGACGGTGGGGATCGACTCGACGGTGGTGCGGGCGCATCAGCACGCCGCCGGCGCCCGCCACGCCCCGCCCGCCGACGTGCCCGCCGCCCGGCTGGTCGGCGTGCTGGAGGGTGTGGCGGGACCCTCCGGTCCCACAGGGGGCGCTACCGAATCACAACGATCCGCCGCCTGACCGCACTGACGGTGACGTTGGTGACCGCCGGTCGCGGCGGCGGGCGGATCGGGAGGGGATCGGGCGGTCCCGCGGCGGGCTGAGCACCAAGATCCATCTGCTGGCCGACGCCCGCGCCAGGCCGCTGGCCAGGGTCACCACCGCCGGCCAGCGCGGCGACGCGCTGGCCGCCGGGCCGCTGCTGGACCGGCTCAAGGTCCGCCGGCCAGGGCGGGGCCGCCCGCGGACCCGGCCGGGCCGGCTGCTGGGCGACAAGGCCTACTCCAACCGGGCGCTACGCGCCCAGCTGCGCGCCGGCGCGTCCGGGCGGTGATCCCCGAACCGGCCGACCAGCAGGCCAACCGGCGCCGCCGCGGCAGCACCGGCGGCCGCCCTCCCGTCTTTGACGCCCAGGTCTACAAGCAGCGCAACAGCACCGAGCGGTGCGTCAACAAGATCAAGGCCTACCGGGCGGTCGCGATGCGCACCGACAAACGCCTGTACGTCTTCGAAGGCACCATCGACGTCGCCTCCATCGCATCTGGACCCGCGACCTCACCCGCCACCATCCGTCAGACACGCTCTAGCCGCCGCGTCGACGGCGCGCTCAGGCCGCCTCCAAACGCCCCGCGCCTCTGGCCCTCTGCATCGCACCGGACGCCCTGCGCCGCTCCGAAGGCCGTCCTGACGCGCAGGACGGCACGCCCGGCCTGCGAGGCCCCGCCGTCGCGCACGCTCCCCGCCGCGCCCGTCCCAAGATCCCCTCGAGCGCGCAGCGCGTCCGACGCTCCGGCGCGCGACCGGCCCTCCTGACCGTCCGGACCGCCATCCTTCGCGCGAGGACTGACCGCCGCGCCCATCGGCGGTCAGCATCGATCTGCTAGGCCTCCCGCCAGCCGCCCGTCCTCCTCGGCGCGGCTCCGGCCGCCGCGATGCGACCGGCCCCACCTCCCCGCCCGGCGTCCGGACGCGACCGCAGGACCGCAGCCGCGCCACCCGACCGCCCACACACCTGCAAATTGCGTTTGCGGGATGCGACCGATGGCTCAACAGCTCCCCCCCGGCCGACAGCGGAGGCGATGAACCTCGTTCCCAGCCCGTATCGCCCGCGCGCTCCGGCCGGTGGCTGACGTTCTGCGCGGCTGGCGAGCTCGACGGCGAGCCGACACGAGCGCCTGCTCGACCAACACCTCGCGGCCGCGCTTGCGCGCGCCGGCGCGCCCTGCCGCCAGCCACCACCACAACGATCAGGGCCACCAGCACAACGACCAGGGCCGCCAGCACCGCGGAGCGGGTGACACGACTCGTCACGGGATCAGCTCCGCGCCTTGGCCGCGGGGGCCGGTACCCGTCGCCGCGGGCACTGGGGACCGCGGTCGCATCGGCCAGAACCGATGCGACCGCGATCTGGCGGGTGCGACCCTCCACGAGGTCGATGCGATTGGGATGAGGCTGGGACGCGACCGGTGCAAGACGACGCAACCTGTCCGCCGCAGGCGAGGTCACCGCGGCGGGCCTCGCAGCGCAGGTTGAGGTACGTGACAGCGGGTCTTCCACCGCGTCCAGGTCGATCACGAGCTCGAGTAGCCCTGCGGCGAACCCGGAGCGCCGAGGTCAGATTCCTCGTCGGCGACGCCGCCCCCTACCACCGCGGGCTAGCCCACGGCCGCGGCCGCGGCGAGCTGGTCGCGGGCGATAGCGGGCATCGGTGTGTCCTGGCCGAGCAGCCGGACCAGGATGTAGCCGTAGGTGCGGCGGCTCCCGTCATCCAGGCTCTCGCGGGCGAGGAACGCCGCAGCCGCCGCCTCCAGGGACGGCGCCTGTTCGTGGTGGAGCGGGAGCACGTGCCCCACTTGTGGCCCAGATCCTGGGCCACAAGTGGGGGAGTGCGGCACGGAGGTCACGCCTGCCGTTTAGAACGGCGTGCCCAGCTGCTCGACCGCCGTCTTCGCCCACTCCTGCGCGCCCTCCCCGGCGCCCTGTGACAGCCCGGTCGCGACCGGGCTGAGGTAGCCGCGTAGCGCCGCCGCGAGCCGACGGATCTTGCCGTCGTCGGGCTCCGGCTCGACGACCTCGGCGAGGACCTCTTCGCCGGCGATCCGGGCGTCCTGCTCCTGCTCGGCGGGCAGCCCGAGGCCCGGCAGCCCCTCGAGGGTGCGCAGCACGGCCTGGCTGATCGGTTCGTACCCGGTCGTGATCGGCCGCTCAACGTGGGTGCTGACGTTCTGCGTCATGCCGCCGCCGAAGGTCAGCACTGCCCCGTCCGCGCTGCCCTGGATGTTGATCACCGTGCCGCCCACGGAGACTGCACCCCGACCGGAGGCGGACAGCCCCTGGGGGCCGTCGGTCTGGAGCGGGATGCGGATGGGGTGCTTGTCGAACTCGCGCTGCATGTCCTTCGCGATCTTGGCGATCGCGCGCTTGTCGATGCCGCCGCTGCGGGCCACTGCGTCCTCCACTCCGAGTACGCCTGCCGCGAGTCGGCAGGAAACCACGCTGCTTCACCATACGGCGCTCGCGAGGTGGAAGCGTGGAACGTGGTTGCGCTGCGGAGGCGGTCAGCGGGCAGACGGAGGGGGTCGGCAGAGAACCGAGCATGTTCTGCCGACGTGATGTGGGGTCGCTCAGGGCGCTGACGTCGACGCGGGCACCGGCAGCCGGTCGAGCGCGCTGCCCGCCGCGTCGACCACGCGCCCACCCGCGTCCCCCGCGGTCCGCAGCGCCGCCGACGTCGAGTCGGGGGCGAGGACGTAGGCGGCGGCCAGGATCAGCAGCACGAGCAAGACCCAGTTCACGCCCGCCTCGTCGGTGCGGGAAGCGCGTCGCCTCGTCGACGTGGCCGACCAGGAGCTCCCGGGCGACGAGCGGTAGTGCGGGCGGACCCAGCGGCCGTTGCGGTAGTGGCCGCGAACGTGTGGCATCTCCGTCTCCGTTGAGAGGCAACATCAACGCATCGCGGGGCACCACGGGGGGATGCCGACGCAGCTGGCGGGCTGGCGGGACCTCGGGGAAGACGGGCGCCTCGTGCGATTGCGAAGACACCCTAGCGCATCGAACGCAGGTTCGGGGGCTAGTCCGTAACCCCCTCCTGGGGGCCCTGCTGGGTGTCGACGATCCACTCCGCGCGGGCGAGCACCTCGTCGTAGGTGAGAACTTCCGGCTCGGTGATCGAGGCGCGGAACAGCTCGAAGGAGCGGATCCGCTCTACGTGGTCCCCGCCAGCCTCACCGATGAGGTCGTCCAACTTCCCGACGATGAGGAAGGACCGTGGGCGGTACAGGTACGTGAACCGGCCGGGGATCTCGCTGCGGTCGTTGGCCAGGTCCGCCAGCCGGTCGCCGATGTCACGGACCGCCTGCTGGACGGTGCCCTGAGCCTGGGCGACGCCGCCGGCGACGTCCTCCGACACCGACCAGCAGCCGCCGCGGTACTCCCTGCGCAGCAGGGACACGTCGTGACGCTTGAACTCCGCGAACACCATAGACCGCACGCGCCCCGACGTGCGCAGCAGCGCGTCGGTGACCTTGCCGCCGCCGGTGACCGACGACCCCACCACGGACTGTTCCAGCCGTGCCTGGTCCCACGACGTCAGCAGCTGCCCGGCGAGGGACACGCCGAGGACCCAGGGGTTCTCCTCGAAGAACCGCTGCCACACCGTCTCGGGCTTCCGCTGGGCTGGGGTCGAGACCTGTGTGAGCTCCACCTCGAAGTAGTTCGGATCATCCAGCAGGCGCCGGAAGCGGTCCACCTGCTCGCGGCGGTGGGCGAGCGCCACCACGTCGCGAGCCGCGGCGTCGTCGGTGATGAGCTGACGGAAACGGTCGGGGTCCCGGTGGTACAGCTCCACCAGCGAGTCGGGGTTGGCGAACAAGTCCTGCACCAGGGCGTCGTCCACCCGGACCGTGTGGCCGCCCTCCACTGGGATGTGGTCCAGGTTGCGGAGCAGCTGGATGAGCCGGTTCGCGTCATCGCGGCCCAAGTTGAGCCGTACCCTGACCTGGCCCTGAGCGTCGTTGGCGGGAACCCGCTCGACCCACAACTCCTTGACCGCGCCGGCCTCGCGCGCGACCAGCAGCTTGACCTGGTAGCGGCCCTTCTCGGTCTCCGACACCACCCACTCGCTGCCGTCGTAGACGGCTTGCGACTCGCCTTCCGGGTCGAACACCTTGTAGACGAACCGTGCTGGCTGCCCGTAGTCCCGCGACGCCCGCTGGGGCACCGGGAAGCTCTTGGACACGTAGGTGCGCTCCGGGAGTCGTCTCTGCGCGTAGTCGGTCTCGGTGAGCGCGGGGGACTCGTCCCACGGCTCATCCGGCCACGGCTCGTCCGGGATCCCCGCCGACCACGCTGGATCTCCCACCGGACCCCCGTCCCTTGGGTGGTGATTGTCCCCCGAGTGTGCCCTATTGCTCGGAGGTGGGAGGTGCGTGTCGCGGGTCAGCGAGCTTGGGCGGGGTCGACGCAGGCGAGGACCTCGTCGTAGCCCTCGACGGTGCTGTTGACCGGCTGCATAATCAGCCCGGGAGCGCGGACCTCGCGGCTGGCGGGCCAGATGCTGTAGTCGACGGCGGTGCTGTTGACCGCCACCGTGAGCCCGTTGCCGCTCTGGGCGGCGCCGACGGCCCACAGTCCGACGCGATCGACGCCGGGGATCCGCGCGGCGACGAAGGTAACCTCGGGCCGTTCGGGACTGACGAGCATGGCGGCGTCGGTGAGCTCGCCGCCGGTCTGCACCACCGCAGCGGTGGCGACCGCTCCGTCCCGCTGCCAGCCGTTGCCGGCCATCGCCAGACCCTCGGCCACGGTCTCCACGAGTTCGGCCGGAGGCTGCTGGCACGCTGCCGGAGGGGATGGGGCCGGGGACGGCGACGCCTCGCGTTCCTGCTCCGACGCCGGCGTCGTCGCGATCGGCGGCGGCGGCGGCGCGGCCGACGTCGACGGCGCCTCCCTCCGCGGGGCCGCAGCCACGTGCGTCGGCTCCTCGGTGTCGGCCGCGTCGTCGAGCGCGGCCATGCTGACGACCACGAGCAGGACCATGCAGGCGAATAGCCCGCCCACCACGCGAGGACGATCTTGGCCCACAGCGGGAAGCCACGGCGGGGCGGCGGCGCCGCGTGCATGTCGTTCACGTCCGCAGGATCAGCATCTGCCGCCGAGCCGTTGAGGAACCGCTGATGGAGCGGTGCCGGATTCGCGAAGGGTGGTCCGCGGCGCTGGTGTTGTTGGTGGACAGGGCGTTCAAGCCAGGGTTGAGTTTCTGGCGCCCGGTGGGTACATTGCTGGTGTGGACCCGCCCCCCATACGGGGATCAGCGGGTCTGCTTGTTTTCCGGCACCTACAGCAGCACCGGGCCCCCGTTGACGTCCGCGGCGCGCAGGTGCTGGTCGTACCAGTCCCACGCGAACTTCTTGTTCGGAGCGCGCAGGAGGGACTGGTAGGCCGTCCAAGCTACGAGGTCGGCCATCTGCACCCACTGCGAGCGATGCGACGACTGGAACAGCGGGTCCTCGATCACCCTGCGAGTCGCGAGCTTCAGGGCGCGGTGCGCGCTGTCGTAGCCCTTGTCGCTGCCGTTGCCGTCCATGATCGCCATCCCCCACTCGTCGGCGAGCTCCAGGCGGGCGTCGAGGTGGTGGATGAACGCCTCGTACACCACCGACCGCTCCCGGCCGTAGGCCGCCCCGCGAGCCGTGGTCTCCCGGTACACGGTGCCGACCCGGAAGTCGGTCGCGCTGCCGATCGTCGCGAGCGCCAACTCCATGACCTCGTTGCGGGCCTGCTTCGAGCTGTTGACCGCCGAGTCCAGCGACGGACGGCCGTGGCCGCCGAGGAGCGGCGCCGCGTGGAGCTCGGCTGCCGGCGGGATCCGGTAGCGGACGTACAGGTCCTTGCGCAGGTCCAACCAGCCGCGCAGGCCGCCACGCCAGCAGTCGTTCAACGTGGTCTCGATCCAGGAGTAGACGATGAACCCGGTGGCCTCGGCGCCGGAGTCGTCGATGTAGAGCAGGCGGACCGGTGTGGTGAGCGGGCTCATGGGGTCTCCGTCGCGCCCGTGGAGGCGGCAGCGGTCGAGGGCGACGTCGAGGTGGTCGCCGTGCGGGAAGGGGAGGGGGCGAACGGGGCGAGCAACGAGTACTCGTTGATCTTGGTGAGCCCCGACGGGCTCAGCGGCGCCTTGATGAGACGCTGAGCGACCTCTAGCACTCCGAAGTCGGCGAGCCTGGTCAGACCGCGCTCCGCGGTGTCCGCCGACCACCCGTACCAGTCGGGTACACGCTCGGTCGGCAGCCTGAAGCCGGGCTTCTCGTGCAACGCGACGAGCAGCATCGCGGTGGCCGGCAGGTCAAGCTTCCGGTACCAGCCGTCCAGCCAGTAGGCGTGCGGGAGCTGCAGGAACCGGCTCGTCGGGCGGGTGTAGGGCTCGCCGGAGCCGTCCTCGCGCAGGAGCGTGACGCGGATCTTGCGCTCGCGGCCGCGGCGGGTCCGCTCGATCAACCTCCGGTCCTCGAGGCGGGCGAGGACCTTGGACGCCGCGGTGGAGGCGGACGCGGGGGTCGCGTCGAGCGTGGTGTCGAACGCCCGGGCCCATACGGCGATCGGCAGGGTGGTACTCCAGCCGTCCGGGCCGTCGCCGCTGCTGATGATGCCCAGTAGCAGCAGCATCGCGCGCAGGGCGCGCAAGTCGCGGTGGCGGACGAACGTGCTCAGCGGCCCGTGGCGCGGCACGGTCCCGAGCGGCGCTTGCACGAACAGCTTGCTGATGGGCGCGGACCGGCGCTTGGACCGGGTCAGCAGGAACGCGCGCGTCTCCTCTCCGCTGGCTGGCGCCAGCGCAGCGTCCGAGACGGCAGACTCGTGGGTCGGGTGCGTGGTCACAGGACGCAGTATGCACGTCACGCGCCCACACATCCGCCACGTAGCTACACCGCAGGCTGGCGTGCCAGCGGGTGTTATGACAGAACCGTGCGAGCTCATGGGAGCACGGTGGAAGGACACTGGGAAGAAGCCCACTCTCGGCTGCCGCGCTACGGGCGGGCGCCGCGTCGTCGGGGCGAGGAGTACCACCAGGACGACGCAGTGCTCACTGCCGATTCGCCCCAGGAGCGATCGACGCACCCTCCATGCACTGGGTGATAGCGGCACACTCGCTGTTGCGGCGGGGGCTGGAGACCGTGCCGTGCCCACACAGCCCGCCGACCCGCCCAGATGGGTCCCGCCGATGTGGTGACCCGCGCGGCGTTGCCAGAGGGGCCGGGCTGGGCGTACGAGCCGAAGTGGGACGGGCTCCGCGCCATCGTCGCCGTCGACCACGACGGCCGCGCGCAGGTCCGCAGCCGCCCCGGCCATGACGTCACCGACCGGTTCCCCGAGTTCGCGCAGGCCCCCGCCGGCCTTGGCGGCGTCCTGCCCGACGGCGAGGTCATCGCCGTCGACCCTGCTACCGGCCGTCCCGACTTCGACCGGGCCGCCCGACGTCTGCAGTTGCACGGCGCCGCCGCCCAGGTCGCCGCCCGCCGCGACCCCCTCGCCTTGATCGCGTTCGACGTGTTGTGGCACGGCGGCCCGTCGCTCGTCGACATCGCCTACGAGCGCCGGCGGGCCGTGCTGGAGGAGCTGCCCCTCGACAGCGCCGGCTGGCAGCGGACGATCGTGTTCAACGACGCCGGCGTGGCCTGGAACGCCACACACCGGCAGCAGCTGGAGGGCGTGGTCGCCAAGCGGCTGTCGGGCCGGTATCAGCCGGGCCGGCGCGCCGAGGGGGTGGCGCAAGCACAAGCACTGGCAGCACCACGAGCTGGTGATCGTCGGCTGGTGGCCCACCGCCCGTCCCGTCGCGTCCTCGTCGCCGCCCCCACCGCCGGAGGGCTGCGGCTGGCCGGCGTGGTGGAGTGGGGGCTGGGGCCGGCCTGGGACGCCAGGCTCGGCGACGCGCTCGCCGCGCTCCACGTCGAGGAGTGCCCGCTGGCCGAGTCGGTCCCGGTGCGCGGGACCCATTGGGTGGCGCCCCGCCTGGTCGTCGACGTGCGGCACCTGGGGAGGACCCCGACGGGGCTGCTCCGGCGGCCGATCGCCGGTGCGGTGCGGGTCGCGGGATAGCCCGCCTGCGGCGCGATTACATCTCGAACTCGGGTTCGTCGACCGCTCTCGGCGAAGGGGCTCCGACTGGTGGGAGCCCCCCTTCCCGGAGGTCGAAGACGATGACCCGCTGGTCGATCGAGATGTTCAAGAAGCTCCTGTCGGCGCGGTTCGAGGGGCCGGAGCGAGCGTCCCTCGCCGCGTTCGCGATGCTGCTGGGCTCCGCCCTGGTGGCGGTCCTCGTGCTCGGCCTCGCCTGGCTGCTGTAGAGGTGCCCGCGAGGGCGCCGGCGTGGGGTGCCGGGGGGTCAAGAGCCTCATCGGAGGCGAACCGTTCGGGTTCGCGGCCTGTCGACGGCGGGTGCCACGGCCCTCCACCCGCGTCAAGGGCGCTCCGGTCGGCGCTCGCAACCGGACGGTCGGCGCCGCTGGGCCGGCCCCGTGGGGGAGCGGCTGAGGGTCGCGAGCTCGCTTGATTCCTCCCTGCGCACTCCTTGACCCGGTCTCCGTGCCGTGGCGGGCGAGCCCCTAGGGGGTCGGCGCACCCGCGTCGCCCCCACAGGGGACGCATGGCCAACGAGGAGAACCCGCAGACGGCCGAGCACGACACCACCACCATGCAGGTGCGCCACATCGACCCACGCGAGTTGCTGGTCGACCGGAACATCCGCACCGACCTGAAGCTGACCAAGGAATTTCATCGAGGACGTCCGCGTGCGCGGCGTGCGGGTGCCGATCACCGCCACCGTGACCGACTACGGCAGGCTCCGCGTGCGCCTGGGCAACCGGCGCACCCTCGCCGTCATCTAGGCCGAGCGGGTGACCGTGCCGTGCTGGTCGAGGCCGACGAGGGCGACGAGTTGGCCCGGATCGTGGACCAGTTCGCCGAGAACGAGAACCGGGCGGGGCTCACGGCGGGGGAGCGGGTCGGCGTCGTCGAGCAGCTCACCGCCTTCGGGTCAGCCCCGCCCAAATGAGCCGGAAGCTGCAGGTCGTCAAGCACGCCGAGGTCGACGCCGCGCTGACGGTTGGCCGGCAGCGCGCTCGCCCGCGCGGCCGCCGACCGCTACGAGCTGACCCTGGAGCAGGCCGGCGCACTCGCGGAGTTCGAGGACCAGGCCGAGACCCTCAAGGCGCTGGTCGTCGCCGTCAAGGACTCCCCGGGGTAGTTCGTCCACTTCCCGCACGGGGCCCAGGACGACCGTGAGGAGGCCGTGCGCGAGCAGGCCGCCCGCGAGGTCATCGCCGCCAGCGGCGTCCCCGTCCTCGACGGCCCGCCCTGTGGCACCTCGAACCCGACCCGGCCCGCCGCCTGGCGGATCTGCTGGACGGCGACGGCGCGCCGCTCACCGTCGCCGGGCACGCGCAGTGCTCCGGCCACGCCGCCTACCTGGGCGTCGAGCACGGCAACTGGACCGAGGAGCAGGCCGACGCCGTCCTGCTGGCCGACCACGGCGACCAGCAGCACGACCGTGAGCACCAGGGCGATGACGACGAAGACGTTGAAAAAGAAGACGTCGAAGAAGTACACGACGACGACCACGACGGGGGGTGGCGTGGCGCGCCCGGTACCCCGCCGTCTACGCCTGCACCGACTCCGCGCCCACGGGCACACCGACCGCTCGGTCCCGTGAGCGACCGGCACGCACTCCTGGCGCACCGCCAGCGACGCGACCGCCATCTGCTCGCGGCTCCTCGCCGATCGCGGCTACACCCTGTCCGACATCGAATTGCTCGCCTGCGGCGACCAGCCCGAGCCGCCGCGCGACGACGACCCCGGCGACGCCGCTGCGTGGGTCATCGTCCTTGATGGGACAGAGGGCGGAGAACCCTCCGCCCCCCATCCACATCGCGCCATGCCCTAGTCGTCGTCCTGACTGCGCCATGCCCGCCAGCCGATCCACACGTCCAGCGCGGCCAGGAGCAGCGCGACGATCGAAATGAGCATGCTGAGGTCCACGGGGAGCACTCCTGTGCCGCCGCGCGAGGCGCGTGGGGCGTCGAAGGTGCAAGAGATGGGCGGGGATCCCGTGTGCCAGACGGTACCAAAACAAGTGCGACGAATGGTAACTCTACCGGCAGGTAGGTGGAATGAATGCTGTACGTCACTCGACGCCACATGTTGTAGCAAGAAAAGGGTGGCTCCCGAGCTAATTAGTACGCAAGTCCCCTTAGCTGCAGCCGGCGCTTGGGGTCGAGGGTGCTGTGGGGCCGCGAGTTCCGGCACGCTGTGCCCCCCTCGTACTTCCCCATACGAGAGCAGCACTGGCCCGCGACCCTGGCGGATCACCGTCAAGTAGACATAGCCATTTTTTCTTGTACCTGCCGGCGCTGGGCTCCGGCGAAGGTCGGGCCTCCTCCAAGGTGAACCCTTCGGGCCTCTTCCCGCTGCCCGCGCTTGCCCAGCGAGAGCCCGAGGCTGTACTGGCGCTGTGGCCGCCTCCGTCGGCGGTACCAGCGCTCGGCCTCCGCCAACTCACCTCGTGGGGCGAGCAGCAACCGTCAGGGCTCTACCGTTCGGTCGTGCCAGCGCGGCCCGTGGGGCGGCATGACGCGGCTGGCGTCGAAGCGGTTGACCTTCTTGCTACCTGGCGCTACCACGACGTGATCGAGGATGGTGGCGAGGATCGCGCGGCGGCCGTCTATCCCGCGGCGTTCCCACTCGGCGCGCAGGGCCTCCCCGTCGCCCACCGGCAGCCCGTCCAGCGGGCTGACCTCGTTCAGGCGATCCAGTTCGGCCTGTACCCGGGCGCGCTCGGCCTCCAGGTCAGCGCTTGCGGTCAGCACGACCTCTCGCGGCAGCGTGTCGGTGGCCAGGTCGCGCCCGAGTTGGCGTAAGCGGGCGCTGATGCTGTCCAGAGCGGCGTACAGGCCTGCTCGAGGCGCGTCCGCACTGCCGCGCGCGCGCAGCGCCTCGCCGACGGCCGGCGCGGTCAGGCGCAGCAGGACCGCGTCCCGGATCAGGTCGTCCAGCGGCGGCCCTGCGATGGAGTTGCGCTCGCAGCCGCCCGCGGGGCCTGAGCACACGTAGCGCCCGCCGCGCGTGTTGCTCGGCCGGGAGCCCATGCGGTGCCCGCAGCCCTCGCGGCCGCAGATCAGGAAGCCGGTGAGGAGGTACTTGCGCGCCCGCACGCCTGCCACGCGCACTGTGCGTCGGGAGGGATCGGTCAGCAGCGCACGCAGCCGGTCGGAAGCCTGCGCGGACACGATCGGCTCCCACTGCGCGGTGGCGGTGATCGTGCCCCGGTGCTCACGCCGTCCCGAGATCCGCGCCGAGGTCAGCACGCCCTTCAGGGTCCGGTTGGTCCAGCCGCCTCCCTGCACGGTGGCAGCGCCGCGCTCGTTCAGCGCCCGGGTGACCGCGGTCAGGCTGTCGCCGTTGTCCAGGACGCGCTCCGCCGCCCAGCGCACCACCGCAGCCTCCTTGGGGTCGACCACCAGTTGGGTGTGCGCTTTGCCGTCGACCAGGGTGGTGACCTTGCGGTAGCCGTAGGGCCGTACGCCGCCGCCGTTCCACGCACCGTCCTCGGCCAGCTCTATGTGCTTGCGCATGACCCTGTCGCTGATCTCGTTGGACTCGGCCTCGGCGTCAAGGATCGCGCGGCGCACGACGTTCCACGCCTGCCTGGGCTTGCGCCAGTCCGGGTGCGGGCCGGCGACGGCGACCACGATCGCGCCGGCGGCCTTGCAGGTGGCCACCAGCTGGTCGCCGTGGTCGGCGTTGCGCGTCAGCCGTGGGTACTTGGCCACCACCAAGACGTTGCGCCTGCGGTCGCGCACGTCGGCCAGCAGGCGGTCGTAGTCCTCACGTGCGGTGCGGTCCGCCCAGCCTGACAGGTCCGAGTCTCGGTAAAGCTCGGGCTGGGGCCAACCCTGTTCCCGGCAGAACGCCGCGATGTCGCGCGCCTGACGCTTCGTCGCGGTCTCGGTGCCGTCCGGGTCGCGGCTCAGGCGGGTGTAGCCGCCGGGGCGCAGGTCGTCGGCCAGGGCGTCGGGGAGGGCGAGGCGGAAGCCGGGCATGAACAGGACCGTACGTCGCCGCATACAGTCTGTCCACGTCTCGCGTGGCCGACGGTGCCGGTGAGCAGGCGGATCTCCTCGATCATGCGGGGCCAGGCGTCGCGGGCGTCCAGGACCCGGTGCTGGCGGCGGACGCGCGCGGCGGCGACGGGGAAGGTCGCGGCGAACACGCCGGCGGCGACCGGCGGGAGCACCCCGCCGAACACCGCGAAGGCCAGCGCGGCGCCGATGGCGAACAGGACGCCCATGACGGCGAGCAGCTCCGCGACGCCGACCTCGCCGAGCCCGGACCGCTCCAGCCACGCCCGCGCCCGGGCGCCCGCGGCGGGCCGCGCCCGGGTCGGCCGCGGCCCCGCCCCCAGCCCGCTCCAGCCCAGGACGACGCCGGTGTAGAGCAGGTGGACCCCGTACGCCCCCACGAGGGTGAGCGCCAGCCCTGCCGCGGTCACCGCCCCCCACCCCCCGGCTGCGCCACCTCGGCCGGCGCGCGGGCGCCCCAGGTGCCCGCCGTCCGGGCGGTACCGGCGCGCGCCGGCCGGCGGGGTGCGACCGCGTCGGGCCCGCCCGGGAGGGCGGCCGACCGCAGCGCGCGCAGGTCGTAGCCCGCGTCCTCGAGCGCGGGCTGCGCCCGCACGGGCAGGGTCCCGCTCCAGCGCAGGGGCGCGTCCCAGCGCTCGCGGCGGAACAGCTCGGTGACGGTGAAGGCGGTCGAGGTGGGCCCGACCTGCAGGTCCTCGACGGCGACGACCTCGGTGACCTTGACCTGGCCCTCGCGGCGGGCGCAGTGCACGACCAGGTCGACGGCCTCGCTGACCAGGCTGTTCAGCGCCGACATCGGCAGCTCGCTGGAGGTGTCCGACAGCTGCGCGACGAAGCGCAGCCGGGTCAGGGCCTGGCGCGCCGACCCCGCGTGGATGGTCGTGTAGCCCTTCACGCCCGACGACAGCGTGAGCAGGAGGGGCAGGGCCTCGCGGTCGCGGACCTCGCCGACGATGGCGACGTCGGGGGCCATGCGCAGGAACCCGGCGACCAGCCGGCGCAGGTCGACCGCGGGCCGGTCGGCGCGCGCCGCGCGCGTCTGCATCGAGGCGACGTTGGACAGCGGGATGTCGGCCTCGAAGACCTCCTCGGCGACGACCACGCGCAGCGACGGGTCCAGCTCGGCGGCGCAGCACGACAGCATCGTGGTCTTGCCCGATCCGGGCGCCCCGGCGAAGACGATGGACAGGCGCGCGCGGACGCAGGCGCGCAGGAACTCCGCGACCGGCTGGTCGAGCATCCCGCGGTCGACCAGCTCCTTGAGGGACCGGAACGCGACGCCGGTGAACTTGCGGATGTTGACCAGGATGTGGCCGTCGCGGCCGATGTCGCCGTGGACGATGTGCAGGCGCGCGCCGTTGTCCAGCTGGGCGTCCTGCAGCCCGTCGGCGGGGTCGAGCTTGCGGTGGGCGCCGGAGGCGTCGTCCAGGATCTTGGTCAGCGTCCGGCGGACGTGCTCGTCGTCGTGGAAGACCTCGTCGTGGTAGCCGCTGCGCCCCCGGTGGCGCTTGACGAAGACGAGGTCGGGGGCGTTGATCATGATCTCCCAGACGTCGTCGTCGGCGAGCAGCGCCTCCAGCGGGCCGTAGCCGGCGAGGTTGCGCAGCGCCCGTTCGACGACGAGGTCGGGGTCGGTGAGGTCGAAGGCGCGCAGCCCGCGCTTGTGGTCGGCCGACCAGGCGGCGACCTCCTCCACGACCAGGGCGCGCAGCCGCTGGCGCCCCTCGTCGCGTCCCATGTCCAGCGCGAGCCGTTTGGCCCGCAGCTGGACGTTGCGCTCGATCTCGGCGAGCGGGGACGCCCCGGTCATCTCACTCATCAGCCGCGAGCTTGCCAGCCGCCCGTCAGGTCCTCGCGTGTCCCACAGGACAGGAGAACCACCGACGTGCGTCAGTCAGCCTGCTCGCCGAACTCCCCCACCGTCATGATCCTCACGCCCGCGTGCCGTTCCAGAACCAGCAGATCCTTGTCCCCGGTCACGATGACGTCTTCGGACCCGGCGACCGCCGCCGCGAGCACGTGGTCGTCGTCCGCGTCGCGAGCGACCGCGGGCACCTCCTCGGGTACAGCCAGGTCGACGGCCGCCTCCAGCTCCTCCCGCACCAGCCGAGCGCGTGCCCGTCCGAACCTGAAGCGGTCGCGGAGCTTGTCCTCCAGCTCGTCCAGCAGCGTCTCGCTGCTGGCCATGTCGAACGACCCGTCCAGGCCGCGCCGCAGCGGCTGCTCCGGCACCCCGCCGAACAGCAGCGCCGAGATCAGGACGTTGGGGTCAAGGACGACCCGCACGTCACCGGCGGCGTCGCGCGCGCCGGTCCTCCACGACCGCCTCGAGCACCTCGTCCTCGGTCACGCCGGTGCGTTCGGCCACCTGCTTGCCGTAGGCGAACAGCCGGTCCCACCGCTGCCTGCGGCGCAGGTATTGCCGCGCCGCCTCCCGGTACAGCTCGCTGCGGCTGCGCCCCTCCGCCTCGGCCGCCCGGTCGATCTCCCGAGCCAACTCGGGCGGCGCCGAGATGGTCACGGTCCTCGCCACGTCCATCAGCGCACCCTTCCTGTAACAAGCTGTCATACAAGGCAGACGGATAAAGTCGACCCCCTTGGGTGGTGAGGTGGCCGAGGGCCGGGTGTGGGATGCTGGGGCGGTGATGGAGCGCAACGTCGTCGGTGGCGAGCTGGAAGCGTGCGGGACCGAGCCGCTGACCGGCTTCTTCCGCGACGGCTCCTGCAGCACCGGACCGGACGACGTCGGGAGCCACACCATCTGCGCCGTCGTGACCGGCGAGTTCCTGGAGCACCAGCGCAGCATCGGCAACGACCTCAGCACGCCGCGACCTGCGTATCGCTTCCCGGGACTCGTGCCGGGGGACCGCTGGTGCGTCACGGCCCGGAACTGGGCCCGGGCGCACCGCGACGGGGCCGCCGCGCCGGTCGTGCTGGCGTCCACCAACGAGGCGGTGCTGCGGGTCGTGCCGCTCGCGACGCTGCGGCAGCACGCCGTCGACGTCCCGGCCGACCCGAGCCCGCTCGAGCCCTAGGTGTAGTTCCTCGGGAGATTGCAGACGAGGTGAGAGCCTCCCGCCTGGTTCTTCTCACGGTTCCGGGCAAGGAGGCTCTCGTGGCGCATCGTAGTCACCCGCGTGCGGTGTTGACCGTGGCTGCCCCGCAGGTTGTTGGTGGACAGGGTCCGCCGGCAGGGCTGGGCACCTGCGGTAGCGGCCGAGGCGCTGGGCTGTTCGCGGGCGACGGCATACAAGTGGCTGGCCCGCTACGACGCCGAGGGCGACGCCGGGTTGGCCGACCGCTCGTGCCGGCCGCACCACAGCCCCGGGCGGCTGTCGCCACAGCGGGAGCAGGCGATCCTTGACCGGCGCGCCGCGACGCTGGAAGGGCCCCACCGGATCGGCTGGGCGTTGGGCGAAGCCCGCTCCACGGTGCACCGGGTACTACGCCGTCACGGCATGCCGCGGCTGGCCGACATCGACCGGCCCACCCGCACGGTAGTGCGCTACCAGCGCGACAGCCCCGGCGAGCTGGTCCACGTCGACGTCAAAAAGCAAGGGCGTATCCCTGATGGCGGCGGCTGGCAGGCGCTGGGCCGCCAGGTCGGCCGCCGCAACCGCAGCGGCGTCGGATTTGACTACCTGCACAGCGCGGTGGACGACCACAGCCGCGTCGCCTACATCGAGGCGCACCCCGACGAGCGCAAAGACACCGCCGCCGGGTTCTTCGCCCGGGCGATCGCCTGGTTCGCCGCCCATGGCATCACCGTCCAGCAGGTCATGACCGACAACGCCATGGCCTACCGCTCGGCGGCCGTCGCCGGCGTCCTGACCGCCCCCACGACGTCCAGCACCTGCGCACCCGCGCCTACCGCCCCCAGACCAACGGCAAGGTCGAGCGGCTCAACCTCACCCTCAAGCACGAATGGGCCTACGCCACCGCCTACACCAGCAACCAGGACCGCCTCGACGACCTGGACCGCTGGCTGCACCACTACAACTGGCACCGACCCCACATGGCCCACCAAGGAGGCACACCCATGTCAGCCGTCAACAACCTCCCGGCGAAGCACACCTAGGCCGTGGCGCTCAGGTGCCGCAGAAGGTCCGGTAGGCGCCGAAGTCCTGCGGGGCGGGGGCGGCGTAGCGCTGGAGGCCCGGGCGCTCGTCGTAGGGGGCGGTGACGGCGTCCAGGAGCCGTTCGAACGGCTCGAGGTCGCCGTCGGTGGCGGCGGCGAGGGCCTCCTCGACCAGGTGGTTGCGGGGGATGTAGGCGGGGTTGACCCGGTCCATCACCGCGGCGGCCGGACCCAGGGCGCGCCAGCGCTGCGCCCAGGCGTCGAAGCCCTCGAGGTCGAGGAACAGGCCGCGGGCCGGCTCGGCGTCCCCGCGCGCGGCGGTGCCGAGGTGGCGGAAGAACGACGTGTGGTCGACGTGGCTGTGCTGGAGCAGGGCGAGCAGCTCGTCGACCAGCGGCGCGGTCACCGCGTCGTCGACGCCGTCGGGCAGGCCCAGCTTGGCCCGCATGCCGGCCGACCAGGCCGCGCTGTACTGCCCGCCGAACGCGCCGAGTGACGCCACCGCGAGCTCGACCGCCTGCTCCTGGTCGTCGTCGAACAGGGGCAGCAGCGCCTCGGCGAGCCGGGCGAGGTTCCACTGCGCCACGACCGGCTGGTTGCCGTAGGCGTAGCGCCCGCCCGCGTCGATCGAGCTGTAGACCGTCCCCGGGTCGAAGGCTTCCATGAACGCGCAGGGCCCGTAGTCGATGGTCTCGCCGGAGATCGTCATGTTGTCGGTGTTCATCACCCCGTGGACGAACCCGACGAGCATCCACCGCGCCACCAGCGACGCCTGGGCGGCGATCACGGCATCGAAGAGGGCGAGGTGGGGCCGCTCGGCCGCCGCGGCGCCGGGGTGGTGCCGGGCGATCGCGTGGTCGGCGAGGCGGCGCAGGAGGTCGACGTCGCCGGTGACCCTGGCGTACTCGAAGCTGCCCACCCGCAAGTGGCTGCTCGCGACCCGGGCGAGCACGGCGCCGGGCAGCAGGGTCTCGCGGCGCACCGGGCGGCCCGTCGCGACCACCGCGAGGGACCGGGTCGTGGGGATCCCGAGGGCGTGCATGGCTTCGCTGACGACGTACTCGCGCAGCATCGGACCGACCGCCGCCTGGCCGTCCCCGCCGCGCGCGAACGGCGTGCGCCCGGCGCCCTTGAGGTGGAGGTCGCGGAGGGCACCGCCCGCGTCGACGACCTCGCCGAGCAGGAGCGCCCGCCCGTCACCCAGCCGCGGGACGAACCCGCCGAACTGGTGCCCGGCGTACGCCTGCGCCACCGGCGTGGCCCCCCGCGGGACGAGGTTGCCGACCAGCAGTCGCAGGCCGTCGGAGCTGCGCAGCCAGGCGGGGTCGAGACCGAGTTCCGCGGCCAGCGGCTCGTTGAGCACCAGCAGCCGCGGGTCGGGCACCTCCTGGGCCCGCCAGGGAACGGCCATCTCCCCGAACTCGCGGGCGAAGCGGTCGTCAAGACCCAGGGCCGGTGCCGGTGCGACGCTCATCCCACCGAGGGTACGTGGGCCCACCCCGACCGGCCAGCGGTCGCCGCAGGCGGGGGCCGGCCCCGTGGGGCCGGCCACCCGGTGTTCGTGCGGGTCAGGGGGCGGGGACGGCCGCCGGGGTGGCGGTGCCGGTGAAGTACTTGCGGGCCTCGTCGTAGGCCCAGTAGCCGACGGACGCGCCGTTGGCGCGGCCGTGCATGTCGCCGCTCTCGAAGTGGATGCCGCCCCACCGGCGGGACATCCCCGACTGGTTGGAGGCGTCCAGCAGGTTCTTCCACGTCAGCGTCACGTCCCTGGCGGGCGTGCCCGCGTGGGTGGCGGTGCGCGGTTCGAACAGGGAGCTCCCCGCGGGGATGGTCACCTGGGCGCGGAAGTTGTCCGTGCCGGTGAAGGCGATGATCGCGATCCGGCCCGCCGCGCTGAACGTGGAGTGGCCGGAGGTGTACTCGGGGAACGGCGGCGTGACGACGTGCGGGGCCTGGTAGGGGAGCCACTGCTCGGCGGGGACCATGCCGTACCCGCGGTAGGGCCCGAGCCAGGAGTTGATCCGCTGGCCCCGGTAGTGGTGCCGGATGGCGGTGATCGGGCGCCAGTAGTCGTGCTCGTACTTCGCGGACCAGGAGGAGATGCCGGCGTCCAGGAGGGCGTTGCCCAGGACGAAGAACATCTTCGCGTCGGTGTCGAGGGTGTGGCGGTTCCTGCGGGACAGGGCCTGCGCGATGACCGCCCAGTGGCCCGGCGGGAACTCGGTGCCCGGGCCGTCCGCCCAGTACTCGGCCGCCGCCTTCTCGGCGTCGGTGAGGTTGCTGGTGTCCGCGAGGGCCAGCTCGATGTCCTCGGTGTCGTCAGCCGGAGGCCGCGGGGGCATGAACTGGTTGGGTGCGTCGAGGGCGAACGACCGCACGTTGCGCCAGTGCGGCGTGAGCGGGTTCTGGACCGCGTAGTCGGGCGCGGGGCAGGTGCCGGCCGGCGGGATGATGGGCTTGCCGGCGTCGCGACCGGTCGGGGTCAGGACGCAGAGCGGGTGCCAGGACCGGGGCAGTGGGGGCTCGTTCCACGCCCGCTCCGGGGTGTAGCCCGTCGTGTCCGCGTAGTTGCCGGACTGGTTGGCGCCGTCGTTCGCGCGGGAGGCGATGACCGCGTCGGCGGCCCGCGCTCCCACCTGGGCCGCGGCCGTGGGCGTCGTCCCGTCGCTGCGGTAGCCCAGCGCCTCCATCTGCCCGGCGAAGTTGACCTCGCCGATCCTGGGGTAGCGGCCGGCCGGGAAGAGGTTCTGCAGCACGCGGTAGGCCGCGTAGCTGATCGCCTCCTTCTTGTTGGCCTCGTTGCGCTCCGCCTCCGGGCGGCGCTCGTTGCCGTTCACGAGGGTGGGGACGGCGGTGGCGTCGTATGCGGCCCATGCGTCGTAGGTGGCCGTGTGCAGGACGCCGATGGCCCGCGAGGTGATCGTGGGGCCCGTCTGGCCGGGGTGCAGGCGGATCGCCTGGAGCAGTTCCTCGTTCCAGAGCAGGATCGCGTTGTCCTTGGCCGGGTCCGGGGGGTAGCCGTTGATGGGCCAGCGCGTCCCGGGGTTGTTGCTGTCCGGGGGTGCGGCCGACGCGGGTTCCGCGCTCAGCAGCGCGCCCGCGCAGGACAGGACCAGGGCGAGGACCACCACCAGGGTCGTCGCCGGCTTCGCATTCATGCGCTCTCCAGCCTTTCGGGGGTGCGCGCCGCGTGCTTGCGCACGCCACCGCACGGGAGGGATGGGGACGATCGGGGCCCGCCCCGCCAGATGCCCGCCGCGCGGGGGGAGACGGCCATGAGTGGGCCACGTGCCCGGGGAGCAGTCAATGGCGACCACGCGGAAGGTGGGCGCCGACACTGCTTCAACTGTCCGGACGGACGGGTACATGGGAGAGGTGGTCAGGTTTGCGCGGCGAGGAGCTGGGTAGTGGCCAACCGTTCGTAGAGGTCGCTGCCCTCCATCAGCTCCTCGTGGGTGCCCATCGCGCGCACCTCGCCGTCCTCGACCACGATGATCCGGTCGGCGCTGGTCACCGTGGACAGCCGGTGGGCGACGACCAGGACAGTCGTGGTGACCGCCACCGCCTCGGCGAGGTCGCGCAGCGCGAGCTCGTTGACCGCGTCGAGCTGCGAGGTGGCCTCGTCGAGCAGGAGGATGCGGGGCCGGCGCAGCAGCGCGCGGGCGATGGCGATGCGCTGCCGCTCGCCGCCGGACAGCGTGGTGCCCCGGTGGCCGATGGGGCTGTCCAGGCCGTCCGCCGCGCCCTCGAGCAGGTCGTCCAGCCGTGTGAGGGTGAGGACGGCCCGCAGGTCGTCGTCGCCGACGCCCGGCGTCGCCAGGCACAGGTTCTCCCGCAGCGTCCCCGCCAGGATCGGCGCGTCCTGCTCCACGTAGCCGATCGCCGCGCGCAGCTCCTCCAGCGGCCAGTCGCGGACGTCGACGCCGTCGACGGTGATCGCGCCGCTGTCGGGCTCGTAGTAGCGCTCCAGCAGCGCGAAGACGGTGGACTTGCCGGTGCCGGAGGGTCCGACGATCGCCGTCAGGCCCCCCGCCGGCAGCGCGAAGCTGAGGCCGCGGTGCACCCAGACGTCGTCGGCGTCCGGGTAGCGGAACCACACGTCGTGGAAGGCCACCGCCGCGGGTGCGTGGTAGGTGTCCGGCGCAAGCGGGGCCGGGCCGTCGCCGGCCAGCGGCTCGGTGGGCAGCTCCTGCAGCTCGCGCATGCGGACCACGGCCGCCAGCCCCGACTGCAGCTGCGTGACGCCGTTGGCCAGCGCCGAGACCGGCTCGCTGAGGAGGAACAGGTACAGCAAGAAGGCGATCAGGGAGGACACCGGCAGCACGCCCGCCGCCACGCGGACACCCCCGACGCCGAGCACGGCCAGGAACGACACCTGGACCGCCAGCGCGGCGCTGGCCTCCATCGCTGCGGTCCAGCGCGCCACCTCGACGCCCCGCCGCCAGGCCACGCGGGCGGCATCGCCGACCGCCGTCTCCTCCCGCTGCTCCGCGCCGCTGGCCTTGACGGTGCGGAACGCCCCCAGGGTGCGCTCCAGCTCGGCGCCGATGTGCCCCACCGCCGCCTGCGACCGCTGCGTCGCACCGCGGATCCGCGGCACGACCAGCACGAGCGCGAGGGCGTTCAGGGCCAGCACCCCCAGCGTCACCAGCAGCAGCACGGCGTCCAGCGCCGCCATCACCGCCAGCGAGCCAACCAGCACGAACACCGCGTTGACCGACTGCACCAGCCCGTAGGTGCTCACGCTGCGCAGCAGGGTCGTGTCGGAGGTGACGCGCGACAGCAGGTCACCCGGCTCGAGGCGGTCCACGGCGCCCACCCGCAGGCGCAGCAGCTGGTGGACGAGGCGCTGGCGGGCCGTCAGCACCACGCTCTCGGCCGCGCGCCCCAGCACGTACAGCCCCGCCGCGCTGAGCGCCGCGCCGCCCAGGGTCACCACCGTGAGCAGCGCGACCGGACCCACCAGCGCCCCGCGCTCGCCCAGCGTCTCGACCACCAGCTTGGCCGCCAGCGGCTGGGCGAGGGCCGCGAGCCCGCCCAGGAAGCCGAGCGCGCCGCCGCCGAGCAGCGTCCACCGGTAGGGGCGGACGTAGGCGAGCAGCAGGCGCCACGCCGGCCGCCGACCCGCGCGCCGCGGGAGGCCGCTGCGGGTCCTGGTGGTGGTGAGCGGCGTGGCCACGACGGGTCAGGACACCCGGAACAGGGTGCGGAAGTAGTCCGCCGGGTAGTCCTCGCCCACCATCCGCCCCTCGGCCTCCACCCAGGCGTGCGCGCCGAACGGGGGCACCCGGCGCACCCCGACGCACCAGGTCGCCCAGCCGCCGTCCAGCCGGGTCAGCAGGACGGTCGCCAGGGAGCGCGGCAGGCAGCCCTCGCGCGCGGCGCAGGTGAGGCTCACGCCCACGACGGCGTCCCGCGACGCCTGCACCTGCGCGGCGGTGGCGGGCCGCGCCCCGCGCCGCAGCCGGCTCAGCACTGCGCGGATGCGCCCGGGCGGCTGGGTGGCGAGGAGCCGGGCGGCGCCCACGACGCACAGGGCCAGGACGCGGCGCGGCAGCGGCACCGCGCCCCGACGGCGCAGCAGCGCCTCGTGCATGCTCACGGCCGGCCCTCCCGCTCGGGCTCGACCAGGCCGGCCGCGTGCAGGTCGCCGACCAGCGCCTCGACGTCGCGGGCCGCCGTGGTCCCGTCGACGGCGTACTGGCGGGCCAGCTCCTCGATCGCCTGGTCCGTCGTGGCGCCGCCGAGCAGCGTGCGCAGCACCAGGGCGGCCGAGGGGTTCAGCGTGTAGTACTCGCCGCTGTCCTCGTCGAGCAGGGCGATGCCGTAGTCGGTGTCGGCGGTGGACACACCGCGGCGCAGCGTGAGGGCCATGTCTCCTCCTCAGGACGGGGCGGGCGCGGGTGCCCGCTCGAGCGAGCGGAGCCAGAGCTCGCACGCGACGGTCTGGTCCAGCGGGCCGAACTGCAGGTGCGGGGGGAGCGGGCCGGCGCAGGTGGCGCGCAGCGCCGCGGCGTCCACCAGGCCCAGCCGGGCGAGCCGGGAGTCCTCCCAGAGGGCGAGCAGGGCGTCGCGGTGGCGGCGCAGTCCCAGCTCCTCGTCGCTGGAGCCGTTCGCCTTGGTCTGGCGGGCGAGGCCGGCCTCCGGGACGATGCCGCGCATCGCCTCGGTGATGAGCGGCTTGTACCGCCAGGGGGTGACGCGGTCCTCCGGGCGGACCGCCAGGCCCGCCTCGACCACGCGGTCGTCGTAGTAGGGCGCGGCCATCGCCACGCCGGTGCGCGCGGCCATCTGGGCGAACTGGCGCGTCAGCCGGGAGACGAAGCGCATGGTCTCCAGCTCCCGGTGCTGCCCCCGCCGCGCGGCCAGCGGCTCGGCGGCCGGCGCCGCGGCGCGGACCTGGCTGCGCACGGACGCCGTGGCGCCCGGCGTCACCCAGGGCGCGAGGCGGGGCTGGAACCCCCAGTCCAGCAGCGGCTCCGTGAGCGGCGGCTTCGGGGCGGTCAGGGCGTCGCCGACCCCCGCGAGCCAGGTCCGGTACGGGCCGGTGTCCGCCAGCTGGCGCAGCACCGACCGGCGCGGCCAGCGGTACTTCGCGGCGAAGCCCCGCAGGTGGCCCAGCGCGACCCGCGGGTTCGTCCGCGCCAGCGTGTGCAGGTGGGCGACGGACCCGTAGAGCAGCTCGTCCCCCCCGAAGCCGGTCAGGTGCACCTGCGACCCGCGGGCGGCGGCCCGGCGGGCGATCACCAGCCAGCGGTCGCGCTCGGTCGCCGCGGTGAAGGGCTCGTCGAACCGGTCCTCGGGGGTGTCCAGCCCGGCGAACACCAGCGGGATCTCGTCCGCCGGGAGCACGTGGTGCTCGACGGTGCCCAGTCCGGCGACGGTGCGACCGGCCCAGTGCACGTCGTCGGCGAGGGGGTCCCGGCTGGCCGCGGTGTAGGCGACCAGGTGCGCGTCCCCGCGTGCGGCCAGGCAGCACACCGCGGTCGAGTCCAGCCCGCCGAGGTCGCAGCTGACCAGGTCGCGCCCGCGGACCCGGGCCGCGACCGCGGCGGCCAGCGCGTCGCGCAGCGCGGGCGCGCCCTCGGCCATGGGCACCACCGGCTCGGGCGGGGTCCACCAGCGCACGGTGCGCGGCGCCCCGCGCTCGTCCAGCAGCAGGTGGTGGTCGCCCTCCACGACGTCCACGCCCCGCCAGACGGGCTGCCCGGCGAGCGGGTAGAGGATGTGGGGCTCCAGCAGGTGCAGGGCCAGCCGCTGCTCGTCCAGCCCCCCGCCCGACAGGTGGGCCAGCACGTCGGCGCGGTCCGCGGCGACGGTGACGTCGCCCACGCGCGCGCGGAAGACTCGCCGCACGCCGGTCACGCTGCCCTGCACGCGGACCCGGCCGTCCACCGAGGCGATCAGGTGGGCGCTGCCCACCAGGCCGCGGGCCGGCCCATCCAGATCGGCGGTCGCCCGGATCCCGCTGGCGACGGCATCGAGGCGGGCGTCGGTGAGGTCGTGCTGGCCGATGACCGCGACGGCGGTGCGTCCCGCCCGGCCGGTGGCGATCGCGTCGGCGGCCCAGCGGCCGACCAGCCACGGGCGTCCCGAGGCGTGGTGCAGCACCGCCACCGGCGTGTGGTCCTGCAAGGAGCGGACGACCGCGGACGCGGCGTCGCAGTCCGGCAGCACGACGAACCACGACGGCAGACGGCCCAGATCGAGGGCCTCGATCATGGGCTGGCCTCTCCGCACGACGACGTTGCGCGCTGCTGCCGGGTGGCGGCGGTGCTACCGGCCACCACCCGGCCGTGCAGCCCGTTCGCGCAGCTACAGCGCCTGGTGCTTGACGAGGGTGTCCTTCGGGCCTTGCCCACCCAGTCCGGTCAGCTTGATGAAGGACCCCGCCTTGGTCAGCGTGGGACGCTCGTAGGTCAGCACATCGCACCTCCAGGAGAATGACCCGAGGCCCGCACCCCGGGGTGGCGCCCGCCACGCGGCACGCCTACCCGGCCCCCCCGCGGGCAAACGTCGCGGGGTGCTCACCGGGGTGTACGGCGACGAGTACCTGACCGAGCTGCGTGCGGACTGGCCGGCGTGATCGTCCTGGACGCCGGTGTCCTCGTCGCGCAGTTCGACGCCGGCGACGCCCACCACGACCGCGCACGGGCGCGCACGGGCGCTACTGCTCGGCGCGGTGGACGAGGCGCCGGCTGCCGGCCCCGTCACGCTGGCCGAGGTGCTGGTCGGGCCGGCCCGCGTCGGCTGCCTCCACGAGGCGACGGCGGCCCTCCACCAGCTCGATGTGCGCGCCGTCGCCCTCGACGGCCGCGCCCCCGCCCGCCTCGCCGTCCTGCGGGCCGACACCGGCCTGAAGCTGCCGGATCGCTGCGTCCTGCTGGCCGCCGAGCAGGCCCGGGGCGGCGGTGCCGCCTTCGGCGACCGCCTCGCCGCCGCCGCTCAGCGCCGCGGCCTCGTGCGGCACGGCTGACCCGGGAATGGACGAGGGCGGTCAGGCCGCGGGCTTGACCGGCCGGCGGAGCCAGGTGTCGAAGAACGCGGAGAGGTCGCGGCCGGCGACCTCCTCGTAGACCGCCTCGAAGTCCTCGGTGGTGGCGGTGGCGTCGTCGTAGCGCTCGAGCCACAGGCGCGCGCCGGCGAGGAACGCCTCGTCGCCGATCTCCTGGCGCAGGGCGTGGAGGGTCGCGGCGCCGCGCACGTAGACGGGGCCGACGAACAGCCCGGTGGCGCCCGGGTCCGCGATCGCCACGGTCCAGAACGGGTCGTCCGCGGGGATCGCCAGCACCTCCGCGAAGGACTCGTCGGCGGTGGCGCCGCCCCGCTCCTCGCTCCACAGCCACTCCGCGTAGGTGGCCCAGCCCTCGTTCAGCCAGATGTCCTGCCAGCGCTCGGGGCTCACCGCGTTGCCGAACCACTGGTGCGCCAGCTCGTGGGCGACCGTGCCCTCGCTCGCGCGGCGCGAGTACACCGGGCGCGTCTGGGTCTCCAGGGCGTAGCCGACGCTGTCGTCGTCCACGATCGCGCCGAAGGAGTCGAACGGGTAGGGCCCGAACAGCTCCTCGAAGAAGGCGATCATCTCCGGCTGGAGCGCGAGGCTCGCCTCGGTGATCTCGCGGTCCTCGCCGGCGATGTCGCGGTCGACCGCGTCCACGATCGGCAGGCCGTCGGCTTCGGCGTAGCGCAGCTCGTAGTCGCCGACGGACGCGGTCGTGAGGTAGCTCGCCTGCGCGTCGGGCGCGTCCCAGTACCAGGTGGTCCACCCGTCCCGGGTCAGCGGGTCGCGCGGCTGGAGGCCGTTGGCCACCGCGGCCTTGCCCTCCGGGACCGCGATCCGGAACGAGTAGGTCGCCTTGTCGGTGGGGTGGTCGTTGACCGGGTACCAGGACATGCTGCCCTCGGGCTCGCCGACGACCATCGCGCCGTCGCGCATCGTCACCCAGCCGTAGGGCACCCCCTCGATGTCCAGGGGCTGGACGGTCGTCCCGGCGTAGGCGACGGTGACGGTCAGCGACCGCCCCTCCCGGACCCGCCGCCAGGGCTGGACGGTCAGCTCCCACACCCGCGCGGCGTCGTCCTGCACCTGCCAGTACGCGCCGCCGCGGACCTGCTCGCCCGCGGCGGGGGCCGCCACCTCGCGCAGGGGCCGCCCGTCGACCCGGATCGACCGCACGTCCATGCCGCGCAGGTCCAGGTTGAAGCGGCGCATGTCCTCGGTGGCGGCCAGCTCGATCCGCGCCTCGCCCTCGAGCCGGCCCTCCAGCGGCGCCGGGTCCGGGCCCGGCGGCATGTAGCGCAGGTCCAGGTCGTAGTGGCGGACGTCGATCCCGCCGTTGCCCGCGTACGGGAAGTAGGGGTCGCCGACGCCGGGCGCGCCCGCCTGCCCCCACGGCCGCCCGTTCGCGGCCGCGGCCGGCGATGCCAGCGTCGCGAGCAGGGTGGCCAGGGCGAACGCCCCGCGGAACCACGGTGTCCGAGCAGTGCGCACGTCCGCCCCCGTTGTCGCCGGAAGGCGGGACTGTACCGGAGGCAGGCGGCCGTCCGTCAGTCCGCAAGTGTTCGTCGACCTCGCCACCGCGGAGCTGGCCGTCGCACTATCGGCAGCCCACCGCCTGCGCGCCGCGACGCGGCCCACCTCGCCACGGCCGTGGCAGCAGGAGCCGATCGCTTCGTCACGAACAACCGGCGTGACTTCCTCACCACGATCGGCGAGATCGACGTGGTCCACCCCTCCGCCCTTCCCGACCCGCCGCGCGGAGCTTGACGGCGCGCAGCCCCGGCATCAGCGGCGCGAGACTGCGGGGAGGCGCTCGGCCGTCCGTCAGCCCGCGAGCCGGTGCCGGACCCGGTCATCCAGGTCGCGGATGCTCAGCGCCGCCATGCCGTTCCCCTCGCGCCGTCGTCACGACGACAGCGAAGCCAGCGGTCCACGGGACCGTCAGGCGCGGCGGCCCACGAGGGTGGCGGCGCGGGTGTTGAGGACGTCGCGGGGGGTGGCCCAGCCGCGGCGGGCGGTCGCGACGGCGTTGTGGAGGTAGTCCAGCTCGCCGACGGCGTGGGCGTCGGAGGACAGCGCGAGCGTCGCGCCGGCGCCCAGGGCGATGCGGACCATCTCGGCGGACAGGTCCAGGCGCCGGGGCGACCCGTTCACCTCCAGCGCGGTGCCGGTCGCGGCGGCGGCCTGCGCGATGGCCTCCAGCTCGATGGCGTAGCCGGGGCGGTGCCCGAGGATCCGCCCGGTCGGGTGCCCGATCACGGTCACCGCCGGCGAGGCGATCGCGGCGAGGATGCGGTCGGTCTGCACCGCGACGGGGCGGTCCATGTGCGAGTGCACGCTGGCGACGCACAGGTCGAAGGCCAGCAGGAACTCCGGGTCGTAGTCCAGCCCGCCGTCCAGGCCGATGTTCAGCTCGGCGGCGTCCAGCAGGCGGACCTGCGGATGGCGCGCCTGGACCTCTGCCAGGGCCGCCCGCCGCGCGCGCACCGCGTCCCGGGACATGCCGTTGATGGCGAGGTCCTCGGCGTGGTCGGTGACGGCGACGTAGGCCAGGCCGCGGGCGGCGGCCGCCGCGGCGATGCGCTCCAGCCCGTCGCGCCCGTCCCGCGACCAGTCGCTGTGCTCGTGCAGGTCTCGGCGCAGGTCGGCGACGTCGACCAGGCGGGGCAGCGCCCCGGCCGCGGCCGCGGCGATCGCCTCGGCGCCCTCGCGCAGCTCCGGCGGGATCAGGGGCAGGCCGAGGGCGGCGTAGACCTCGCCCTCGGTGCGCCCGGCGGGCAGCCCGCCCGACCCGGCACCCGCGCGGACGCGCAGGGCCGCGAGGTGGGCGGGGGAGCCGGTGGCCGCGAGCAGCGTCCCGCCCGCGGCGCCCGGCGCGGCCAGCCACAGGTCGGCGGGTGAGCCGGAGGCGGCGAGCACGCGGACCACGTCGTCCCGGCGCTCGAGGACGCGGACGACGGCGGGGCTGCGGGGCAGCTCCTCGGCGACCTGGGCGGGTCGCTCGGTGACCACCAGGAGGTCCAGGGTGCCGACGGTGTCGGCCGCGCGGCGCACCGCGCCCGCCACGCGCACCCCCAGGACGGCGGGCACCGCGGCCAGCGCAGCCCGCAGCGCGCCGCGACGCGCACCCCCAGGACGGCGGGCACCGCGGCCAGCGCAGCCCGCAGCGCGCCGGCCTCGCGGCGGGCGAGGGGCAGCGGGACCAGGTCGCCGGCGGTCGCGTCCAGCCGCCGGAGGGACTCGCGGACCCGGCCCGCCAGCCGGTCGCCCAGCGCGTCCAGCCCGCCGGGCGCCGCCGCGGCCGCCCGCAGCGCGGCGACGTCGGGGAAGCCGTGCGTCCCGGCCAGCAGGCGGGCGTCGCGGATGCCCAGCAGGGGGAGGCCGAGCAGCGCGCCGGACCCCGGCGGCTCCTGCGCGCGCAGCTCGTCCAGCAGCGCGATCCGCCCGGTGCGGGTGTGCTCGGCGATGATTCCGGCGATCGCGGGGCCGATCCCCTCCAGCCGCCGCACCTCGGCGTCGTCCAGGGCGGCGAGGTCGACGGGTGCGGCGCGCACGACCCGCGCCGCGCGCTCGTAGGCCCGCACCCGGAACCGGTCGCCCTTGCCCAGGCGCAGCAGCGCCGCCAGCTCCGCGAGCCGGTCGGCGAGCTCGGTGTTGGGCGCCGTCATGCGCGCAGCCCTACCCCCTCCGGCCCGCCGTCCCCCGCGGCCGGGGTGGCGGGTCAGGTGGGTCCCCATGCATGGCCGATGCATCGGCCATGCATGGGGACCAACACGCGGGCGCCCCGCTGCCGGCGGACGAGGACCTGGGCGGCGTGGGCCCGCGCGGACGCGGGGCCGCGACGGCGGCTGAGCGGGGGCTCAGCCGGTCTGCAGGACCCGCCGAACGCTCACCGGCGCGTGGTCGTCATCGCCCCCGCGCCGGCGGCGCGGCGCCCGCGCTGCTTCGCCCGGTACATCGCCGCGTCCGCCTGGCGCAGGAGGCGGTCGGGGTCGTCGCCGCGCGCCCCCACGACGATCCCGATGCTGGCGCCGATGCGCAGGTCGGTCCCGGCGATCCGAAGGGGCAGCGCGAGCGCGCCGGTGAGGCGGTCCGCGACCGCGGCGGCCGTGGTCGCGTCGGCGTCGGGGCAGACGACCACGAACTCGTCACCCGCGAAGCGCGACAGGGTGTCCTGCGGGCGCAGGCAGGAGCGCAACCGCTGGGCCACCGCGACGAGCAGGTCGTCGCCGGCGTGGTGGCCCCAGCGGTCGTTGACGTCCTTGAAGTGGTCGAGGTCCACGAACAGGACGCTGACCGGGCCCCGGCGCGCGCTGCCCGCCAGCTCCTGGGCCAGCCGGTCCAGCAGCAGCGTGCGGTTGGGCAGCCGGGTGAGGGGGTCGTGCAGCGCCTGCCAGCGGATCTCGCCCTCGGCCCGGCGGCGCTCGACGGCGCCGGCCGCCGCGTTGGCCAGCGACTGCAGGAACGCGAGGTCCTCCGGCCCGAACGTGCGGCGGGCATCGCTGTGGACGCTGAGCACACCGAAGGGCCGGCCGTGACCGCCGATGACGACCGCGGCACCGCTGGTCATCCCCTGGGCCGCGAGCGCGGCACCCGCCACGCACCCGTCGCGCGCGAGGTCGTCGACGACCACCGGGGCGTCGGCCGCGAGGGCCGCGCGCGCGTGCGCGGCGTGCGCGGGTGGCACCGGCGCGGCGCGGTCGGCGGCGGGCCAGCCGGCGCCCGCGAGCCACCGCAGCACGTCCCCGTCGGCCTCGAGCTCCCACAGAGCGACGTGGTCGACCCGCAGGGTCTCGACCACGGCGCGGGCCATGGCCGCGAACAGCGCGGGCAGGTCCTCGCCCTCCAGGGCGCGCAGGCCCAGGAGGGCGACCGCGCGGTGCTGCTCCGCGCGGTCGAGCAGCTCGGCCTGGGCCCGCTCGCGGGCGGCGACCAGGCGGACGAAGCGCCAGAGCACCAGCGCGGTGAGCAGCACCGACGCGACGAGCGCCGCGTGCATCCCGCTGCGCTCGGCGACCAGCGCGGGGGCGGACGCCAGCGCCAGGCCCAGCAGCAGCAGCCGCCCGAACGGCAGTCCCCGCCCGGGGTCGCCCGCGGGCCGGGTCAGCTCCGCGGCGGAGGGGTGCAGGACCGCCGCGGCCGCGAGCAGGTAGGCGCCGAGCCACAGCAGGTCGACCCACGACCCGGTCCGGTAGCCGCCGCGCTGCTCGAGCAGCACGTAGGCGATGTTGGCCGCCAGGGCGGTCAGCACCGCGCCCCCCAGCAGCCACGCGGGCATCAGCCGCGCCGTGCCGAGGAACAGCAGGCGGACCGCGATCGCCGCGAGCAGCGCCTGGAACAGCGGGAACAGCGCGAGCGTCACGGTGTCCAGCACGCCGGTGGCGCCACCGAGCCGGGGGGCCGCCAGCGCCTCCCACAGCACGACCGCCACGGCGGTGGCGACGATGGCGCCGTCGATCACGCCCTCGCGGTCGCCGCCGGGCGCGCGGGCGCGCACGAACCCCAGCGCCGCGGCCAGCAGCAGCGCGTAGCCGACCAGGTACAGGGCGAGCGCCGGGAGGTCGTCCTGGGACAGGACGCCCGCGTGCTCCAGGAGGCTGTGCAGCGCGAAGGACCCCAGCCCCAGTCCCGCCAGCCGCCAGGGCCGGGCGGCGGGCAGCCGGCGCGCGCCGGCGAGCACCACGGCGACGCAGACGACCAGAACGGCGTGGTAGGCGGCGCGCGCGTCGCCCGCGAGCAGCCCGAGGGCGCCGGCCACGGCACCTGCCGTCCCCAGCACCACCACCACGCCCGTTCGCCCGCCCATCTCCGGGGATCATCGACCCTTCGGCACCTCCCCCGGAGCACGAATCCAGATTTTCATCCTTCCGGGCCACCTCGATGCCCTCGGAACGGCGGTTCCCGTGCGCCGATTGCGGGGCCGCGGCGTTGCATCCTGCGGGGAGCCCGCAGGCTGGTTCCGCCCGCGAGGCGCGCGAGGGCGGGGCGGGGGAGCCGGGAGGGGGCGCAGGGGTGGAGGCGGGCGAGGGGCTGGCGGTCCGGGGGCGATGGTTCGTGGACGCCGCGGGTCGGCGCCACCTGCTGCGCGGGGTCAACCTGGGCGGCTCGTCCAAGGTGCCGGCCGGGGAGGCCGCGGACGGGGTGCCGACCTTCGTCGGCCGCCCGTTCCCGCTGGCCGAGGCCGACGAGCACCTGGCGCGGATCCGGCGGTGGGGGTTCACCTGGCTGCGGCTGGTCGTCCCGTGGGAGGCGGTGGAGCCCGCCGCGCCCGGCCGCCACGACGCGGACTACCTGGCCTACCTGCGCCGGGTGGTCGAGCGCGCCGGCGAGCACGGCCTGGCGGTGGTCCTCGACCCCCACCAGGACGTGTGGAGCCGCGCGAGCGGCGGCAGCGGGGCACCCGCCTGGACCCTCGCCGCGGTCGGGTTCGACGTCGACGCGCTGCACGACAGCGGCGCGGCGGTGCTGCCGTCGCGGGCCGAGCCGGGCGAGGGCATGCGCTGGCCGGAGAACGCCGCCCGCCTGGCCGCGGCGACCATGGCCGCGCTGTTCTGGGCCGGCGACCTGGTCGCCCCCGCCTGCCGGGTCGACGGCGAGCCGGTCCAGCGGTTCCTGCAGCGCCACCACCTCGCGGCCGTCCGCGCGATGGCGCAGGCGGTGGCCGGGCTGCCCCACGTGCTGGGCGTCGGCACCGGCAACGAGCCCTTCCCCGGCTTCCTGGGGGTGCTGGACCTGGCGCGACCGCTGCCGTTCCGCGGCCCGGGGCCGGTGCTGACGGGGCTGCAGGCGCTGTCGGTGCCGGCCGGCCACCCCGCCGAGGTGCCGGTGCGGGTGATCGGCCCCGTGCGCCGGCGGCGCCGGGTCCTGCTCAACCCCACGGCGCGGTCGGCCTGGCGGACCCCCGACGACGACGTCTGGCGGCGCCAGGGCGTCTGGGACGTCGACGCGCGCGGCGAGCCGCGGCTGCTGCGCCCCGACCACTTCGCCCTGGACGTGCACGCCCGCGGCTACGCGCCGTTCGCGCGGCGGCTGGCCGCGACCGTCCGCGAGGTGCTCCCCGGGGCGGTCGTGTTCGTCGAGGGCGAGCCGGGCGGCGACCCGCCCGTGGGGGTGCCGGGACCGATCGCGCACGCGCCGCACTGGTACGACGTGGTGCCGCTGTTCGCCAAGCGGTCGTCACCCCAGCTGGCGCTGCGCTGGGGGTCGCTGCGGCCGGTGGCGGGACGGGCGGCGGTGCGCCGCGCGTTCGTCCGCGACATCGCCGGGCTCGCGGCCACCACCGCCCGGGTGCTGGGGGAGGTCCCCACCGTCATCGGCGAGTACGGGGTGCCGTTCGACCTGGACGGTGGCCGCCAGCTGCGCAGCGGGGACTTCGCGCCGCAGGAGGCGGCGCTGACGGCCTACCACGACGCCCTCGACGCCGCCCTGGTGCACGCGGCGCTGTGGAACTACACCCCCGACAACACCGACGCCGACGGCGACCACTGGAACGGGGAGAACCTGTCGGTCTACAGCCGCGACCGCCGCGCCGACGACGGCGCCCGCGCGCTGGCCGGGTTCAGCCGCCCGTCGCTGCGCGCGGCGGCGGGCACGCCCCTGGCCCAGTCCTTCCGCGCCGGTGTCTACCGGCTGGACGTCGACGTCGACCCGGCGGTCACCGCGCCCACGGTGGTGTCCGCGCCGGCCCACCACCTGCCCCCGGGCAGCACCGCCACGGCCACCAGCGGGTCGGTGACCCTGGACCCGGCCACCGCGACCGCGACCTGGGCGGGCGCGGCCCCCGGCCCGCAGACGCTCACCCTCCGCCCGCCCGACCCCGTCCCCCCGGACGGGTAGGACCCTGTCCGAGCCCGCGCTGCCGCTCATTGGGCTACCCGCGGGGCAAGCGAGCGGTGGTTCGCTGCGTGTGTGGTGAGGGGGCCGGGCCAGGAGGGGGCGCAGGTGCGGCGGGCGGGTGGCGGGACAGGAGGTCGGACGCGGACGGGGACTTCGACGCCTTCTACCGCGGCGCCTACGAGCGGCTGGTCGGCCAGCTGTACGCCGTCACGGGGAACCTGGCCGACGCCGAGGACGTGGTCCAGGAGGCGTTCGCGCGCGCGTCGGTGCGCTGGCGGCGGGTGCGGGCGCTGGACCGGCCCGAGGCCTGGGTGCGCCGCGTCGCGCTCAACCTGGCCATCGACCAGGCGCGCCGCCTGCGCGGCCGCCTGCGGTTCTGGGGCGGTCCGGCCCGGGAGGAACCGGCCTGGGAGCCCGAGGAGCCCGAGCTGCTCGACGCGCTGCGGGGGCTGCCCATCCGCTACCGCCAGGTCCTGGTCCTGCACTACGTGGTCGGGCTGTCGGCGCAGGAGACGGCGGCCGAGCTGCGCATCGCCGTGGGCACCGTCCACGCCTACCTCAGCCGGGGCCGCCAGGCGCTGGCCGACCGGCTGACCCAGGACGCCGGACGTGGATGACCTCGAGCGGCGCTTCCGGCGGCTGGCGGACCAGCGGCTGCCCACGTCCCCGCCGCCGGTCGCCCGGCTCCGCAGCCGCGGGCGCCGCCGGGTGGCGGGCGGGCTCGCCGGGCTGGCGGCGCTGGTGGCGGTGACCGCTGTCGACGCCGGCGCCCTCGCCGACCCGGGGCCCGTCGCCCGCCGCGGAGGCCGAGGTCGTCGCCCCGCCGGCCGCCACCCCGTCGCTGACGGAGGCGCCCCCGCAGCCCCGGGCCCCGGCGCCGCCGTCGCCGTCCCCCGCGGCCCCGCCGGAGCCGGTGCCGCCCGGCGCCGCCCCCGCCGCGCCCGCGCCCGGCCCGCCCGGCCCGGTCGCGCCGCCGGGTGACCCGGGCCCCGCCGACCCCGTCGCGCCCCCGCCCCCGGAGCGCCCCGTCCCCGAGGTGTGGGAGGGCACCTTCGCGTACGAGGAGGTGCAGGAGGAGGACGAGGGTCGCCGCACGGTGGTCCGCCACCTGCTGGTGCTCACCCCGCGCGGCGACGGCACCTACGGCGGGCGCTACGACGTCAGCGGCGATGTCGAACCGTTCGCGGTCGACGTGACCGCGGTGGTCCAGCGGGACGCGCTGCTGGTGCGCCGTGCGGACCGGCCCGACGTCATGCTGCTCGGGCTGTACCCGCCGCCGGAACCGGACCGCCCGCCCCTGACGCGCTGGGGCGCCGCGACGCCGCTGCTCCACCCCGCGCCACCGGGGCTCACGGAGGGCTTCGTCCGGGTCGGGTGACCCGGACGCTCAGCGGCCGCGGTCGTCGCCCGCGGCGGTCCGCCGGCTCAGCAGCGCCCGCATCCGGTCGCCCGCCTCCAGCTTCACGGTGACGCGGCGCAGGTGGGTCCGCACCGTGCTCTCGGTGACGTCGAGGCGCTCCGCGATCTCCTCCCGCGCCAGGCCCCAGGCCAGGAGGGTGAGGATCTCGCGCTCCCGCGGGGTCAGGTGGACCGACCAGCTCTCGGGCCCCGCGTCGTCCTCTGGTCCCGCGACCAGGCGGCGCGACAGGCGGGTCGACAGGAACGTGCTGCCGTCGGCGACCGCCCGGACGGCCTGCGCCAGCTCGTGGGGCGGTGCGTCGTGCGGCAGCAGCCCGGCCACGCCGGCCTGGACGATCGCGGCGACCTCCTCGCGCCGGGTGAAGTGGGCGGTGACCACGACCGGCGTGGGGATCAGGTCGCGCAGGGGGGCCGAGCGGTCGGTGCCCAGCACCAGGCGCCGGTCGACCAGGGCGACGTCGGGGCGCAGGCGGCGCGCCACCGCGACCAGGCCGACCCGGTCGGTGGCCTCCCCGACGACGCGGATGTCGCGGTGCCGCCACAGGGCGGTCCGGTAGGCCAGCCGGCGCGGCTCCTCGGGGTGCGCGACGACCACGCCGAGCAGCCGCCGGGGCGCGTGCCCCGCCGGTGCGGTCCGCCGTCCGGCCGTCGTGGTCATGCCCGCTCCGATCGCGCGTCCCCGCGGCCGCCCGGCCGCGCCCGCCTCCCCCACACACGCCCGGTCCCGCCGCAGGCTTGCCCCGAGAGCGCGATGCCCGCGCCTGGTTCCCCGGCCCCTGTCCGCCCGGACCGTGTCCGCCACGCGCGCCACCCGTGTCCGCCGGCCCGGCCCGGCCGGCCCTCTCAGCCGCGCGGCGCCGGCGGGCGGACCATGGTGGCCAGGATGCGGGCCAGGTCCGCGGCGGGGTCGGTGGTCAGGCCCGTGTGCACGGGTGAGGGCTGGACGACGGTGGACCGGGGCGCGGTCAGCCAGCGGAAGCGCTCCGACGGCGGGCGGGTGGCGAGGGGACCAGCGGCCGGGTCCCCCGCCGCCAGGGCCGTGAGCGCCGCCAGGTGGCGGTGGACGGGGGCGAGGTCCAGGGTCGGGTCCAGGGCGCGGGCGCGGGCCTCGTCCAGGTCGACGGCGGCGGCCAGGTAGTCCAGGCCCCGGCAGTGGACCAGCACGCCCGCGTTCACGAACTCGCAGCGCTCGACCCGGGGGACGACGCGCACCACCGCCCACTCGTAGGCGTGCACGTCAGCGCCCCCTCCCGCGCGTGCGCGGGGCGGCCCGCCGGGCCTCCTCCAGGGGCGGCACCCACGCGTCCCGCCGGCCGAGGCGGTCGGTCAGCACCCCGGCGTAGGCGGCGCGCAGGTCCGCGACGCCGTCGAAGCCGGGCTCGCCGGCCAGCCACGCGTCGGGCACGGCGGCGACGGCCGCCTCCAGGACCGCGGGGGTCACCCGCGGGGCCAGGGCGGCGTCTGCCTCGGGCAGGGGCCCGGCGGCGCCCAGCAGGACGTGCTCGGCCACCTGGCTGTAGCGCCGCCCCGCTGCCCGGTCGCGCCCGCGCCAGTCGTGGTGGAACCACAGCGCCGCGCCGTGGTCGATGAGCCACGTGCGGCCGTGCCAGCGCAGCAGGTTGGGGTTGCGCCACGACCGGTCGACGTTGTCGACCAGCGCGTCGAACCACACGACCGTCGCGGCCTCGGCGGGGTCGACCTCGTCGGCGGCGGGGTCCAGCCCCAGCGACCCCGGCAGGTAGTCCACGCCGAGGTTGGGTCCCGGGCTGGCGCGCAGCAGGTCCTGGATCTCGGCGTCGGGCTCCGCGCGGGCGAGCTCGGGGTCCAGCTCGACGACGACCAGCTCGGGCACGCGCAGGCCCAGCGCCCGCGCCAGCCCCGCGGCGATCACCTCGGCCACCAGCGCCTTGCGGCCCTGCCCGGCGCCGGTGAACTTCACCACGTAGGTGCCGAGGTCGTCGGCCTCCAGCAGCCCCGGCAGCGACCCGCCCTCGCGCAGGGGCAGGACGTAGCGCGTCGCCACGACCCGCCGCAGACCCCCCGCCACCGTCACGGCGCCCACGCTACGACCGGCCCGCCCCGTCGCGGTGCAGCCGGACGGGCAGGCCGCGGTCGGCCTTGACGACCTTCATGGCCAGCTGGGTGGCGACGCGCTCCACCCCCGGCAGCGTCGCCAGGCGCGCGGAGTAGAGGCGCTCGTAGTCGGCGAGGTCCGCGACCACGACCCGCAGCAGGTAGTCGGGGGAGCCGATCATGCGGCGGGCCTCCACGACCTCGTCGATGGCGAGCAGCGCCTGCTCGAAGCGGGTGATCGCGTCGGCCTCGGCGCGCAGCAGGATCGCGGCGACGAAGACCTCGAACCCGCGCCCGACCGCGGCCGGGTCGAGGACCGCGCGGTAGCCGGTGATGACCCCGGCGCGCTCCAGGGCGCGCACCCGGCGCAGGCACGGCGACGGCGACAGGCCCACCCGGGCGGCCAGGTCCTGGTTGCTGAGCCGGCCGTCGGCCTGGAGCTCGCGCAGGATCGCGACGTCGATGGCGTCCACGCGGCAGATCCTGCCACGCTGAGCGGGAGGCGGGGCGTGATCTGCCAGCGCCTGCCCGGGCGGCCCCTGCAGCATGCGAAGCCATGACCCTCGCCTACGTCGCCACCGCCGTGGCCATGATCTGCATCCCCGGCCCCGACATGCTGCTGGTCAGCGGCTACGCCCTCCAGCGCGGGCCGGCGGCCGCCGGCCGCGCGATCGCCGGCATCGCCAGCGGCTACCTGCTGGTCACCGCGGCGCTGGCCGCCGGCGTCGGCGCGGTCGTCGCCGCGCGCCCGGGCCTGCTGGAGGTGCTGCGCTGGCTGGCCGTCGCCTACCTGCTGTGGCTGGCCCGGGGGGCGCTCGCGGGCGGGGGCGGCGAGGCCGGGGCGGCCCCGCGTGCCCGGGGGGAGTGGCGCGACGGCCTGCTGACCGCGGCCCTCAACCCCAAGGGCCTGCTGTTCTTCCTGGCCCTGCTCCCGCCGTTCGTGGACCCCGACCGGGCCGCCACCCCGCAGCTGCTGGTGCTGGGCTTCACGTTCTGCCTGCTGGCCGTGCTGGTGTACGGCACGGTCGCGCTGGCGGCGGCGCGGGCCCGCGGGCGCCTGCCCGCCGGGGGCGCGGTCGTGGGCCGCGCCTCCGCGGTCGCGCTGCTGGCCGCGGCGGTCCGGGTCGCCTGGGGCCCGCGCGGATGCCGGGGGGGCGCGGGGGCGGCCCGCGCCGCACCGAGGTGCGCGGGGGCCGCGGGCCGGGTCAGGCGCGGCGGGGCCGGAACTCGTAGCCCCGGCGCTCCTCCGCGGCGCGCATGACGATCAGGTCGCCGTGGGTGCCGTAGCCCAGGACGGGCTCGTAGTACTGCGTGCCCTCGAAGGTGATCATCAGGTAGTAGGTCCGCCGGCGGTCGGGGATCGGCACGATCTGCGGGTGCGGGATGTTGGTCCCGTAGGGCGCGTCGAGGTTGCCGAGGAAGTTCAGCTCCAGGTCGTACACGGGGTACTGGCGCAGGTTGCCGTCGCTGGCCAGCAGGTACCACTCGCCCCCGATCTTCTGGAGGATGATCCCCTCGGTCTCGTCGCGGGCGCTGTCCCGGCCGACCAGCTCCAGCTCGGTGATCGGCCCGCCGGGCCGCCCCTTGGCCAGCGCCGGGTAGAAGTTGAAGTCGCCCGGCACCTGGTAGGGGCTCTCCACGAACCCGACGTACCAGGTGTCCCCGATCCGGGTCATCGCCGGGTCCCAGGTGTCCAGCGTCGTCGGCAGCGGCATCGGCGTCGACGCCAGGACGTGGACCCCGGACAGGACCTCCTCGACGGTGCGGACGTAGTGGACCTTGGGGCCCGGAACCTCGAAGGCGAAGGTGCCCCAGCCGCTGACGGCGACGTGGAAGCCGCCCTCGCGGTCGTCCAGGACGATCTGGCCGGCGTGGTCGCCCACGATCACACCGTCGCGGGCGAAGAACACGTTGGCGACCTGGCGGATGCGCGAGGGCTCCTCCAGGTCCATCGTCCACACGCCCCAGTGCGCCGCCTGGAAGAACGACAGGCCCGCCTGGGTCGCGGTGAAGTACAGCAGGCCGTCGCGGATGTAGGGGGTGCCGTCGGCGTACTGCACGACGTGGGGGTCGCGCAGGCCCGCCTGCCCGAAGTAGCCCGCCTCCAGCCCGTTGATGGTGACCACCGCGCCGTCGCCCCGCCCGCCGAAGCCGTAGTCGTGGGCGGCCAGCACCGCCGGGTCGCGCAGGTCGACCAGGTCGGTGACGCGGGCCTGGACGACGGGGACCCAGTTGGCGACCCGCCCGACCAGCGCGGTGACGTAGTTCTCCTGCACCGAGAACGCGAACCGCGCGGGGCCGCGCAGGTCCGCGGTGCCGGTGGCGGCCACGGTGGTGACGCCACCGACGGTGACCTCGATGGTGACGGTGCCGTTGGCGGGGTCATCGCCCGCGTCGAAGGCGGCGACGACGGCGTCGCCGTCCCCGCGCACCAGCCCGACGAGCACCGCGGCGCCGCCCGCGCTGCCGCGCACGTCGGCGATCACCGACGCGTACGGCGCGACCGGGCGGACCCCGGTGCGGAACAGGGCCGCGAACGCCTGCTCGCCGCCGACGCGCAGGTCCTCGCCCGCCTCCTCGACCGTGGTGGCGTCCGCGGTCAGCGCCCGGGCCGCGAGGTCGCGCCCGACCCCGCCGCCGAAGCGCGTGCGCAGCTGCACGAAGTCGCGGCCGATGAGGTCGAAGGCGCGGAACTGGTCGGTGACGGAGAAGGACAGGTCCAGGGCGGACAGGTCCCGGGTGACGGTGCCGGTCTGGGCGAGCGCCGGGGCGGACAGGAGCGTGGGGCCCGCCGCGGCGCCCACCACCCCCGCCACCAGCCCCTGGAGGAAGCGCTGCCGCGTGATCGTCATCGGCTCGTGCTCGGTCGGGAGTTCGACCACCTCGTACCCCTTCGCCGGTGTGAACGGTCGGACATCAGGGGCGGATCGTCGTCGGCGCGACCTCAGATGTCCAGGGGTGATCGCATCCCTTCGGTTGCTTGTGCGATGCGCTCGATGGGCGCCTTGGGCTCGCGCTCACCGGTGAGCAGGCCGTTGCACTCCTGGTAGGTGTCGGCGAACTGCGTGTAGCAGAAGCCGGCGAGGACCGAGGCCCCGGCCACCGCGGTCACCAGGGCCTCGTAACGGGCGAGCAGCTCCCTGGAGCTGCCCACCGTGGAGTACCCCCAGGCCGGCGGCGGCTCCTCGTCGTCGACGTCCAGGACCTCCGCGGTGGCCGCGTGCGGCACGGTCGCGTCCAGCGGGTCGGTCAGGGTGGTGAGGGCCGACACGGCCGAGAACCCCACCCCCCCGAACTCCGTGAGGATGACCGCGCGGCGCGTCCCCCTGCCGCCGTCCAGCGGCAGGCGCTCGGGCCCGTCGAGCACCAGCTGCCGGCCGTGCACGCCGAACCCGGTGAGCAGCTCGGGCAGCACATCCGCGCGGTAGCGCTCGGCCAGCCGGTGGGCGTCCTGCTCGTAGTCGTGCACCCCGATGATGTCGCCGCCGAGGTTCTCCCACCCGTCGTTGCCGACCACGGGGCGCCGGTGCGGGTCCAGCGCCCGGGTCAGCCGCACGAGCCCCAGCAGGTAGTCCTGCTCCTCGCGCAGCGACGGCAGGTTGAGCGTGCCGCAGGACTCGTTGTTCGTCACCCACGCCACGATGCACGGGTGGCTGCGGTCGCGGTCCAGCACCGCCATCCACTCGCTGACGTGGCGCTGGACGTTGCGGTGGTCGAAGCGGTAGGCGGCGGGCATCTCCGCCCACACCAGCAGCCCGAGCCGGTCGGCCCAGTACAGGTAGCGCGGGTCCTCGATCTTCGCGTGCTTGCGCACGCCGTTGAAGCCCATCGCCAGCGCCAGCTGCACGTCGCGGCACAGCGCGTCGTCGTCGGGGGCCGTCATGCCCGTCGCCGGCCAGTAGCCCTGGTCCAGCACCAGGCGCAGGAAGTACGGCCGGCCGTTGAGCAGGAAGCGGCCGCCCTCCACGCCCACCGAGCGCAGGGCGCAGTAGCTGGCCACGGTGTCCAGGACCGTCCCGTCGGCGGCGATGACCTCGACGAGCGCGTCGAGCAGCCGGGGGTGCTCGGGGGTCCACATCAGGGTCTCGCGCTTGGCGTCCAGGCTGACGCCGGTCAGGGTGAAGCGCCGCTCGACGCGCTCGCCGCGCACCGCCACGACGTCGTCGGCCAGCGTCTCGCCGTCCGCCGACAGCCGCACCCGGACGCGCAGCCCCTCCTCGGCGGTCCCGGTGAGGCGCATGGCCATGTGCATCTCGAATCGGGCGACGTCGGGGGTCCAGGCCAGCGACGTGACCGCGGCGCGCGGCAGCACCTCCAGCCAGACCGTCTGCCAGATCCCCGTGGTGCGCGGGTACCAGATGCTGTGCGGCTCCAGCTCCCAGTCCTGCTTGCCGCGCGGCTTGGCGAGGTCCACCGGGTCGTCCACCGCGCGCACGATGACCTCGTGCTCCTCGCGCTCGGGGTCCAGGAGCCAGGTGACGTCCAGCGCGAACGGGGTGTACCCGCCCTCGTGGCTGCCGGCGGGGCACCCGTCCACCCACACCTGGGCCTCGTGGTCGACCGCGCCGAAGTGCAGCAGCACGGTCTCACCGGGCCGGTGGTGGGGGGCGCGGAACGACCGGCGGTACCAGACCGCCTTGTGGAAGCCGGTGTCGGCGATCCCGCTGGCGGGGGTCTCGACGGTGAACGGCACGACGATCTGGTCGCGCCAGGTGACCTCGCCGGGGTGGCGCCAGGCCGCGTCGTCGTCGCGCGCGAAGTCCCAGGTGCCGTTCAGGCAGGTCCAGGCGGCGCGCTGGAGCAGGGGCCGCGGGTGGCCGCGCCCCAACTGGAGCTCGGGCGCCGCGGGGATCGTGTCGCTGGAGGGCATCGCCGAACGGTAGCAACGGCGCCCGGGACCGCAGCGCGGCCGATCAGCGGATGCCCGCGCCCGCCGCCCCCTCCCCGCGGGGGATCCAGACCGTCTCGGGCTCACCGCGCAGGACGTGGTCGACGAACTCGACGCCCTGCATGGCCGAGTGGTCCATGTTGCCGATCTCGTACAGCCAGCCGCCGAACCGCCCGCGCGACCAGATGTCCTGCGCGCGCAGCCACGGCTGGATGGTCCCGAGGGCCTCGTCGCGCTCCACGGTGGGGACGGGGTAGCTCTGCGCGGGCGCGCAGTGCCACCGGCTGACGATCCGGCCGCGGTCCTCGTCGGTCAGCAGGCCGGTGCGGACCAGCCCGTCGACGACCCGGTCGACGATGGTGTCGGGGTCCTCGTGCTTGAAGGCGGAGTGCGAGGTCTCGGTCAGCAGGGCGAGCTGCCCGGGTTGCGGGGTGATGTACGGCGAGTAGTTCGACAGGTAGGTCACCCGATAGAACGGGACGTCGGGTTCGGGGAAGTAGATCCAGTTCTTGTCGCTGTCGGTCGGCCGGTCCACCCCGATGCCGACGATGTGGCTCCCGCTGGAGGTCAGGCGGGTCGCCGCCGCGCGCACCGCGTCCGGCGCGCCCTGGACGGCCGGCACCAGCGCGTCGAGCGGCATGGTCGTGAGCAGCACGTCGTAGGGGAAGGTGCGCCCGTCCGCCGTGGTCACGCAGCGGGCGACGGGGTCCACGGCGACCGCACGGGTGCCCAGCTCCAGCTTGTGCTCGACGAAGCGGCGCATGCCCTCGTAGAGGTGGCCCGTGCCGCCGCGCAGGGGGTAGGTGAACGTGCTGTTGGGGCCCCACCGCTTCTCGGGCTTGTCGAACAGGACGTTGCGCAGCAGGGCCTCGACGTCGACGACCGAGACGCGCTCGCCGATCCAGTTGAAGCTCATCCTGTCCGCGGGCGTCGCCCAGACCTTGAAGTTGTAGGGGATCATGAAGTGCCGGCCGATCCCGTCGCCCATGGTCTGGGTGACCCACTCGCCGAAGTCGGCGGGCGGGGGCGCGGTGTCCGCGGCCGCCGCGGCGCGGATGGCGCCCATCAGGCAGTCGAAGACGGTCTGGGGCTCCAGGTCGCGGATGTTGTTCTGGAAGGGGTAGGGGATGAAGCGGTCCTCCATCCACACCCACGCCTCGCGGTCCAGCGTGGAGTACTCCCCGCCCATCAGCCGGTCCACCAGGCGGTCGTAGTAGTCGTAGTGGCTGAACATCACGTGGCCGCCGATGTCCCACGTGAAGCCGGCCTCGTCGACGAAGGAGGTCGCCAGGCCGCCCACGCGGTCCCCGGCCTCCAGCAGCACCCAGTCGTCGTAGCCCAGCTCGTCCAGCCGGTAGCCCGCGCCCAGGCCGGTCGGCCCCGCGCCGATGATGACGATCCGCGGGTCGCGCCCGGCGCCGGCGCGGGTCATGCGCTCAGGTCCTGGCGACCGCCGGCGGTGGGCGCCAGCCGGTCGCGCAGCAGCGCCGCCATCGCGGCGGCGATGGCGTCCCACTCCTGGCGGGCGAGCAGCGGCGCCGCCTTGCGGTCCCGCGCGCCGCGCGACTGCGCCGCCACCTCCCGGCAGGCGGCGGCGAAGCCCGCCGCGTCGTCGGCGAGGTGGACGACCTCCCCGAAGTCCGCCACGACATCGGCGATGCGCGTGGAGACCACGGGCAGGCCGGCGGCCAGGTACTCCAGCGTCTTGGTCGGGCTGATCGAGCGCGTCGCCTCGTTGAGCGCGAAGGGCATCAGCGCGACGTCGAAGCCGGCCATGACCTCGGGCAGGTCGTCGTAGGCGGCCCACCCGGGGTAGTGCAGGTTGGGCGCCTGTGGGAGGCACGCCGGGTCGACCTTGCTGACCGGCCCGACGATGCGCACGTCCCAGTCGGGCAGGGCGGCGGCGAGCCCCGCCACCAGGTCGAGGTCGAGCCGCTCGTCCACGACGCCCACGTAGCCGGCGGTGGGTCGCGGGTGGGGCCGGCGCAGCGCCCGGGCGCGGGCGTAGTGCGCCGACTCGACCCCGCTGGGGAACAGGTGGATCCCGTGGGGCCGCACGGCGGCGGCGCTGCGGTACAGGGAGCGCCCGCCGGCGAACACCAGGTCGGCCTCGGTGAGCGCCCGGCGCGCCCGCAGGCGCATGCCCGCCGGTGCGTCCTTGAACGACGCCAGGTCGTCCATCACGTCGTAGATGAGCTGGCGGGGGCGCAGCGCCTGCGCGATGTCCAGCGCCATGGGGCTGTAGAGCCACACGTCGGGCTCCGCGGCGCCCGCCTCCCCCAGGAGGCCGCGCAGCAGGCGGGCGTAGGGCTCCGTGCCGGGGGCCCCGAAGACCAGGAGCTCGTCCATCCCCACGTAGCGCTGCCGGTCGGGGACGGCGTCGCGGGGGACCTCGAGCCACACGCGCGTGACGCCGTCCCGCTCCTCGGTCCCCAGGCGCGGCTCGGGCACCGGGGCGGCGACCGCCTCCTCCACGAACCAGGTGCGCGCGCGCGTCCTGGCGAGCCGGGAGACGAGGTGCTGCGGCCGCTGCCAGACCCAGTTCCAGCGCAGGTGGGACAGGACGACGAGATGGGTGGGGTCGTCCGTGCCCTCCAGGGGGTCGCTCATGCCGTGTGCGCCTTTGGCCGTCCCCCGCGCCCGTGTCGGGGGAACCTGGAGGACCTATCCAGGTGAGGAGGCCGGGAAACGCCGCCCGGTCGTCCGGCCCGTCACCACCAGGGCCGTTCCAGGGCGCGCCCGGTCCCCCCGGTGCGGTCCAGGCCGTCGAGGGCCGCCACGTCCTGCTCGGTCAGTGCGAAGTCGAAGACCTGGCCGTTCTCGACGATGCGCTCCTGGCGCGTGGACTTGGGGATGGCCACGACGTCGCGCTGGACGCACCAGCGCAGCAGGACCTGTGCCGCGGTGCGGCCGTGGCGCTCCGCGACGTCGCGGATCACCGGGTGGTCCAGGTCGCGCCCGCGGGTCAGGGGGCTGTAGGCCTCCAGCGCGATGCCGTGGCGCTCGCACGCGTCGAGCAGCTCCCGGCGGTGCTGGAACGGGCTGAACTGCACCTGGTTGACGACCGGGGGGTGGGTCGCGGCGTCCACGACCGCGTCGAGGTCGGTCACCGAGTAGTTCGACACGCCGATCGCCCGGGTCAGCCCGCGCTCCAGGACCCGCTCCATCGCCGGCCACATCCACGTCGGCCCGCCCTGGGGCCAGTGGACGAGGTACAGGTCCATGCGCTCCAGGCCCAGCCGGCGCAGGCTCTCCTCCGCCGCCCGCTCCGGGTCGCGCGACGCCGGGCGGAACTTGGTGGTCACGAAGATCTCGTCGCGGGGGATCCCGCTGGTGCGCAGCGCGACGCCGACGCTCTCCTCGTTGCCGTAGGACTGCGCGGTGTCGACGTGGCGGTAGCCCGCCTCCAGCGCCCAGCGCACCGCCTGCTCCGTGCCCCGCCCGGCCGGCGCCTGCCAGACCCCGAGTCCCAGCAGCGGCATCACCACCCCGCCGCCGAGCACCCGTCCCCGCCCGTCCTCCGTCCGCTGCGCCATCCCGCCCTCCCCTGTCGCCGTCCCCGCCATCCTCCACCCTCCGCCCCCGTTCGCCGCGATCCCCGGCGGCTCACCTGTGGACCGAGCGCCGATGGGGCGTGGCGGGGGCGAGCCGGGTCAGGCGGTGTCGGCCTGGTCGGTGTAGTGGCCGAGGGTGCCGGGGGTGATCGGGGTCGGGGCGGCGGGGGACAGGGCGGCGGGGTCGGCGGGGGAGCGGCGCAGGACGGCGTGGTAGGCGCCCGTCACCAGGGCCGGGAGGGGCGCGGGGAGCGCGGCGGCGTCGCGCAGGGACTCCTCGACCCGGCGCCGGGGCAGGAACAGCGGGCTGGGCAGGCTCCCGCCGCCGCCGAAGCCGTCGGTGAGCTGGGCGAACGCGCTCGCCAGGGCCGCGCGGGCGCGCAGCTGGCGCGGCGCCTGGTTGAGCACCGGCACGATGCGCGCGGCCGGCACGCCCAGGGCCCCGAGGTCCAGCAGCAGGCCCGCCAGCCCGTAGAGGCCCTTCAGCGTCGGCGCGCCGACCGCGAACACGACGTCGGCGCGCAGGGCCGCCACACGGCTCATCTGGTTGCGCTCCTCGACGTCGATCGACCCGCCGTCGGCCTCCCCCTCCAGGTCGTCGTCGATGTCGCAGACCACCACGCCGAAGGTCGCGCGCAGCGACGCGAACGCGGCCTCGAAGGCGCGCGGGCGCAGCGCGGACCAGTAGCGGGGGCGGCGCAGGCCGAGCAGCAGGTGGTAGCCGCGCTCGGGGATGTGGAAGGTGACGTCCAGGACGTCGGCGCTGCCGACCGGCCCGCCGCGGTGGGCCTCGACCAGCTCCTGGACGCCGGGGAACAGCTCGCGGGCGTCGTGGAGCATGCCCTGCTCGGCCCGGCGGCAGAAGTCGGCGAGCAGCACCGGGCCCGCGCGCCCGTCCGCCGCCAGGCCCTGGGCCAGGGCCATCGCGACCGTCGAGGTGCCCGACCCGCCCGTCCCGGTGACCGCGGCCACGCCCGCCTGCCACGCGGTCGACAGCGGCATCCCCTGGTCCAGCGAGCGGGCGACGTCGCCGCCGCCGACCAGCACGCCGTGGGTCGCCAGGGCGTCGAGCAGGTCCTGGCGGCCCAGCTGGGCGGGCAGGACCGCCGCCGCCCCCAGCGCCACCCAGTCGTGCGCGGCGCGCCCGTCGTCGACCACCAGCGGGACGCAGCCGAGGTCGCGGATGGCGTGGAGCAGGTCGCGGTCGACCGCGGGCAGCCCGCCGTCCAGCAGGGCGGCGGAGAACGCCCGGCCGGTCGACAGGCGCGCGCGCAGCTCCTCGGCGCTCACGCACTTCACGAAGTCCGCGGGCAGGGCCGCGGACGTCGCCCACTGCCCGACCTGGCGGAACCACTCGGCCCGCGGCCGGGCCAGGCCGAGCAGGACGTAGCGCTCTCCCGTCACCCCCCGCCCCCGCCGGCCGGGGCCGCCGGGGCGACGCCCGGTGGCCGGTACTCCTCGGGCAGGCCGGCCCCGCGGTCGAGCCCGGTGGTGCGGACGACCGTGACCTCGCCGGCGGTGACTGCGTGGACGACCCGCAGGGAGTCCCCGGTGGGAGGCACGCCGATGGTCAGCACCCGCGTGCCGCCGTCGGCGATGCCGCCCGGCTCGTCCTCGACGTCCAGCACCTCGGCGTCGCGGACGACGGCCATGGTGTAGGCGTCGGTGCCGCTGCCGTAGGTCACCAGGACGTCGATGCGCTCGCCGGGCAGGATGCGCCCGCTCAGGGCGCGCTCGGCCGGGATGGGGAACGACACCTGCTCGCCGCGGGCGGGGTCGACCGCGACGACGCCGCTGGACTGCACCAGGTCGTGCTGCCGGAGCGGGCCGAGCACGGTGGCGCCGACCAGGACCTCGACGTCGGTGAAGGCGCCGGACCGCTGCGCCGGGGGCAGGTCCAGCGCCACGACGACGAGGTCCTCGCGCGCCAGCTGCGACCCGACCGCGACGTCCCGGGCGGCCACCACGTAGCGCGTCCGCGGCCCCGCGTTCGCGGTGGCGAAGGCCGCGAACAGCCCGACCGCCGCGACGGTGACGAGGAAGGCCCCGACCACCGCCCGCCCGCCCGGGAGGCTGCCCCGGCGGCGTATCGTCCGCGTCGGCGGCGCTGCCCCATCGGGCACCGCCGCGGTCCCCGCCCGCCGCCCGCCCACGTCGGTGAGGCCCGTCATGTCGCACCTTCCCCCCGTCGTCCCGGCGGCGCGACGGTAGTGGTACTTGGAACACCAGGCAAGTCGACATACACTGAGGAGCGATGACGGTTCAGGACATCATCTGGTTGAGCACCGCCGAGGCGGCACGCAAGCTCGGCATCGGTGCGCGCACGCTCTACCGCCTGATCGACGAGGGCCAGATCCCCGCCTACAAGTTCGGGCGAGTGATCCGGCTCCAGGAGCGGGAGGTCGACGCGTTCATCGACGCCGCGCGCATCAAGCCCGGCACGCTGGAGCACCTCTACCCGGACTCCAAGAGCGAGACCTCGGTCACCGACGACAGCCGCACGTAGCAGGTGGCGCGGCGGTCGCCCTCCAGCAGGGTGATCACGTCCTCACCGACCGCGCGCAGTTCGCCGACCAGGGCCGGCCCGCCGCCCAGCACGGCGACGGCGGTCCGCGGGCGGTCGTCGGCCAGGCGGGCGAGGATCTCGGCGAGGCCCACGTCCTCGCCGACGACCCGGTCGTCGTCGGCGGGCGGGCTGGGGAGGTCGCGATCGGCGCGCACCGCGGCGACGGCGTCCAGGCGCACCCACACCTGGCGGCCCGTCACCGTGCGCAGCGCGCACACGTCGCCGGCCAGCGCGGTCAGCCGCCCCACGTGCTCGGCGCCGGAGGTCGTGCGCAGCGCGACGGTGACCCCGCGCTCGAGCAGGCCCAGGAGGGTGGCGGCGAAGGTCGCCGACTGCTCGGCCTGCAGGCGCAGCCAGCGCTCCCGCGACCGCTCCGCGGCCAGGAGGTCGGCGCGCGCCTCGTCCAGGGCGCGGCGCAGGTCGATGTCGTCGGCGCTCATGACCTGGTCCAGCATCCGGCATGGGCGCCCGCGGCCTCGCTGTCCGGACGTCCAGGGGAGGGGGTCGGGGCCGGTCACCTCGACGCGGTCGCAGCCGTCCGTGCGCACCACGCGCGGCGCCCCGCCCTGCACGCCGGTCGGCTGCGCCGGGCGGCTGCGCAGCGGGGCGTCGGGGTCCGCCCAGCCGTCGAAGAGGAACACCTCGCCGGTCGGGGGGCGGTACAGGCCGGGGGTCGGGCGCCCGTCGCAGTCCCAGTCGCCCAGGACGGGGACGTCGCCGGGTTCCCCCAGCTCGTAGCGGCGGGGTTCCGCGCCCGGCTCGAGGACCACCTCCAGCACGCCGTCGCCCCAGCGCAGCCAGGACGGGCAGCCGTCGCCGGCCAGATCGCCGGTCAGCACCGTCTGGCCGGGCGCGGCGCGGGCGGGTCCAGCGGCGGGCAGACGCGGGCGGGGGCGACCTGCGCGGCGCGGTGGGCGCGGCGGCGGTGGGCCGGCCCCGGTCGATGGCGAGGACCACGAGCACCGGCACCACCAGCAGCGCAGCGGCGACGGCGCCGACCGCGACCCAGCGCCGCACCGGCCTCCCCGGGCCGGGGGGCGCCGCGACCGGCCCGGGCCGGGGCGGCGCGGCCCGAACTCCGTGGTCGGCGGCTCCCGCCGCCCCCGCCATCCCCGCCGGCCCCGTCTGTGCCGAGCGCGCCGGGCCCGTCGGCGGCGGCCCCGCCAGCGGCGTCTGCGGCGACCCCGGCGGGGGTGGCCGGGGTGCCGGCGGGGCCGAAGCGGCCGGCGCGGGGGGAGGGGCGGGGGGCGCGGGGCGCGGGCGCCGGCGGGGCGGCGGCGCGCAGGGCGTCGGCGAAGCTGCCCGCGTCGGGGTAGCGGTCGCGGGGGTCGCGGGCCATCGCCGTCGCGACCGCCCGGGCCAGGGCGGGCGGGACGTCGGGCCCCAGCGGCGGCGCCTGGCCGCGGTCGGCGGCGCGCAGGACCGCCAGCGGGGGCCCGCCCGTGAACGGCCGCCGCCCCGCCAGCACCTCGTAGGCGACGGTGCCCAGGGCGTAGACGTCGCTGCGCGCGTCCGGCGGGGCGCCGTCGGCCACGGCGGGGTCCAGGTACTCCGCGGTCCCCAGCCCGCGGACGTCCGGTGCGGTCAGCGGCCGCTCGGCCGACGACCGGGCGATGCCGAAGTCCGACAGCAGCGGCTCGCCGTCGGAGGTGAACAGGATGTTGGACGGCTTGACGTCGCGGTGCACGATCCCGTGGCGGTGGGCGGAGCCGAGCGCGTCGGCGATGGGCGCCAGCACCGCCACCGCGTCGCCCGGCGCCAGGCGCCCCTGCCGCGCGAGCCGGTCGGCGAGCGACCCGCCCGGCGCGTACTGCATGGCGATCGCCACCCCGTCGCCGTCGGGCACGATCTCCAGCACGCGCACGACGTGGGGGTGGTCCAGCCGCGCGAGCGCCCGGCCCTCGCGGCGGAGCCGCTCCGCCAGCAGCGGGTCCCCCGCCGGCACCCGCTTCAGGGCCACGACCCGCCCGTCGGACGCCACCTGCCGGGCCCGCCACACCGTGCCCATCGACCCGCGGCCGACGACACCCTCCAGCGTGTACCCCCGGACCCCTCTCATGCGCTGTCGCACCCTACGGGCGCCTGCGACGCCGGGCAACCCGGCCGTCCGGTCCGCTGGGGGGTGCACCTCAGACGCCGGGCGGCTTCCGAGTACGGAGTCAGGAGACACGCCCCAGGCGCCTGTCCCGCGTCGCCGGCCCCGGCGGCGATGCTGGGTGGACATCTCGACGGCGACCGGGAGCACCGCGTGGACGACTACCTGCCGATCTCCGAGCACGGCCTGATCGGCGACCTGCACACCGTCGCGCTGGTGGGCACGGACGGCACCATCGACTGGTACTGCTGCCCGCGCTTCGACGCGCCCAGCGTCTTCGGCGCGATCCTGGACCGGCGGGCGGGCGGCTGGTGGTCCCTGCGCCCCCGCGGGGACGACTGGACCAGCAAGCAGCTGTACATCCCCGACACCAACGTGCTCATCACCCGGTTCCTGAGCCCGCACGGCGTCGCCGAGGTCGAGGACTTCATGCCCGTCGGCCTGCCCGACGGGCGCCACTGCCTGCTGCGCCGCGTGCGCGGCGTGCGCGGCCGCGTGGACTTCCAGGTCGAGGTCGAGCCGCGCTTCGACTACGCCCGCGCCGACCACACCACCACTCTGCACGCGCACGGGGCGGTGTTCGCGTCGCCGGACCTGTGCGCGGGCCTGGGCTCGCCGGTGCCCCTGGCCCGCACCGAGCGCGGCGTCCGCGCCGGGTTCCCCGTCGAGGCGGGCCACGCGCTGACCTTCGCGTTCGACCGGCTCCGCCCGGGTGAGGCCCCCCGCCCCTCCGACGAGGACGAGGCGGCCGCGGCCTTCGCGCGCACGGTGGAGCACTGGCGCCGCTGGGTGTCGCGGTCGCGGTACACCGGCCGCTGGCGGGAGATGGTGACCCGCTCCGCGCTGACGCTGAAGCTGCTGACCTACGAGCCGACCGGCGCGATCGTGGCCGCGCCGACCATGGGCCTGCCCGAGCAGCTGGGCGGCACGCGCAACTGGGACTACCGCTACACCTGGATCCGCGACGCCGCCTTCTCGCTGTACGCCCTGCTGCGGCTGGGCTTCCCCGACGAGGCGGGGGCGTTCATGGACTGGCTCGCCGGGCGCTTCCGCGACGGCGGCGACCGCGAGGGCGGCCCGCTGCAGATCATGTACGGGGTGGACGGCCGCCGCGAGCTGCCGGAGGAGGAGCTGACCCACCTGGAGGGCTACCGCGGCTCGGCGCCCGTGCGCGTGGGCAACGCCGCCGCCGGCCAGCTCCAGCTGGACATCTACGGCGAGCTGCTCGACTCGGTCTACCTCTACAACAAGTACGGCAACCCGCTGTTCGCCGCGACCTGGGACGACCTCACCCGGGTGGTGGACTGGATCGGGGACCACTGGGACCAGCCCGACGAGGGCATCTGGGAGACCCGCGGCGGCCGGCGCGACTTCACCTACTCCCGGCTGATGAGCTGGGTCGCGATCGAACGGGCGATGCGCGTGGCGCGCCAGCGCGGCCTGCCCGCCGACCTGGTCCGCTGGGGCGCCCAGCGCGACGCGATCTACCGCCAGATCTGGGACCGCGGCTTCCACCGGGGCCGCGGCGCGTTCGTCCAGCACTACGACACCGATGTGCTCGACGCCTCGGTGCTGCTCATGCCCCTGGTCAAGTTCGTCGCGCCCACCGACCCGCAGTGGCTGTCCACCCTGGACGCGATCGGCCGCGAGCTGGTCAGCGACAGCCTGGTCTACCGCTACAACCCCCAGGCGTCGCCCGACGGGCTGGAGGGCGACGAGGGAACGTTCTCGATGTGCTCGTTCTGGTACGTCGAGGCGCTCGCCCGCGCCGGCCGGCTGGACCAGGCCCGCCTGGCGTTCGAGAAGATGCTCACCTACGCCAACCACCTCGGCCTGTACTCCGAGGAGATCGGCCCCACCGGCGAGCTGCTGGGCAACTTCCCGCAGGCCTTCACCCACCTCGCCCTCATCAGCGCCGCCTTCGACCTCGACCGCCGCCTCGGCTGACGTCGTCCGTCGCGGCCGGGACCGCCGCTCCTCCGCCGGGATGATGGCCCGGCGGACGGGGCCGGGTCGGGACGGCGGTGCCTAGCGTGGCCGCCATGGTCAGCGCTGCCCGCCTTCCCCGCCGCACCCTGCTCAAGGCGGTGCCGTCCTCGCTGCTCGCGGCCGCCGCGCTCGCCTCCCCGGCCGCCGCCGCGTCGGCCGCGCCGCCGGAGCGGCCCGGCCGGCGGGTGCGCCACCCCGCACCGCTGCGCGCCGGCGACCGCGTCGCCGTGGTGTCGCCCGCGGGACCGGTGGACCCCGCGCTGCTGGAGGCCGGGGAGGCGGTCCTGGGCGGCTGGGGCCTGGAGCTCGTCGAGGGGCGGTTCGCGCGCGAGCGCGACCGCTACCTCGCCGGCACCGACGAGCAGCGCGCCGCGGACCTCAACGCCGCGTTCCGGGACCCGCAGGTGCGGGGGATCTGGGCGTCGCGCGGGGGGTACGGGTCCACCCGCATCCTGTCCCTGCTGGACTTCGACGCGCTGGCCGCGGACCCCAAGGTGCTGGTCGGCTTCAGCGACATCACGGCGCTGCTCGTCGCCGCCTGGGAGCGGGCGCGGGTGGCGACGGTCCACGGCCAGATGGTCGAGCGGCTGCCCCAGATGGGCCCCGCCGCGCTGGACTGGCTCCGGCGCCTGGTGATGAGCGCCGACGTCCCCGGGGAGCTCCCCGCCGTCGCCGCGCTCGAGCCGGCCGCGACCCCGCTCCCGGAGACCACCACCCCCACGCCCGAGACCACCACCCCGTCGCCCGAGACCACCACGCCCGGCGTCGCCACCCTGCCGGAGCCGGTCACCGTCGTCGGCGGGGTCGCGGAGGGCCGCCTGCTGGGCGGGAACCTCAGCCTGCTCGGCGCGCTCACGGGCACGCCGCACCAGCTCGACGCCCGGGGCGCGATCCTGCTGGTCGAGGACATCGGCGAGACGCCGGCGTCGATCGACCGCCTGCTGACCCAGCTCCGCGACAGCGGCGTCCTGGCCGGTGTCGCCGGGGTGGCGATCGGCGAGCCCGTCGTCACCGACACCGAGGGCGTGCTCGCGACCTTCGCCGAGCGCGTGGCCGACCTCGGCGTCCCGGTCGTCAGCCGCCTGCTCCTGGGCCACACCCCGCAGCAGCTCGCCCTGGGCCACGGCACCCGCGTGCGCCTCGACGCCGACCGGGCCACCATCGCGCTCCTCGAGCCCGTCGTGCAGGAGCGGCAACCCGCCGCCTGACCCGCGGCGGGCGGCGGGTGGCGCTACCCGCCGAGAAGGCCGCGCAGGAGGGCGGCGAGGCCGAACAGGCCCGCGAGCAGCAGGATCGCGGGGCGCAGGCGGTCTCCGTCCAGCAGCGGGGCGAGGCGGCGTCGGGCGAGCAGGCCGACGGCGACGCCGGGCGCGAGGGCGGCGGCCAGGGCGACGTCGCGCGCGGCGACCTCGCCGGCCACGGCCAGCACCGCCAGGGACAGCAGGATCCCGACGAACAGCCCGAGCGCCAGGGTCGGGCGCAGCTCGCGCCCGGGCGAACCCTGGTAGGCCAGCGCCATCGCCGGCCCGCCCAGGGCGGCGGTCGTGCCCATGGCCCCGGACACGAACCCGGCCACCACGCGCTGGCCGCGCCGCGGCTGGAACGACCGCCGCCGCGACTGCAGCGCGACGGCGCCCAGGATGGCGGTGCCCGCGAGCACCGAGAGCGGCCGCGCGGCCAGGCGCGTGAGCAGCCACGCGCCCGCCACCGTCCCGCCCGCCCGGCCCGCGGTCATCGCGGCCACCCCGCGCAGGTCGATGCCCTGGCGCTCGCGGTAGGCCATCCAGCCGGTGAGCGGCAGGGCGAGCAGCAGCGGGGTCACCGGCACCGCCTCCGGCCGCAGCACGGTGAAGGCGGGGACGACGACGAACGCGAAGCCGAAGCCGATCGCGCCCTGCAGGGTCGCGCCGGCGGCGACCGCGAGCAGCGCGACCGCCGCCTGCCACCCCGCGAGCCCGGTCATCGCACCGACGCTACCCCGGGTCCGGCCCGCAGCACCTGGCTGGGCGCCCAGGGACGCCCAGCCGGGTGCGGGTCGGCAGGTGCGGGGTCAGGCGCCGCGGGCGCGGTCGATGAGCGCCTGGTAGGTGGCCGCCGCCTCCTCCGGCGGGGTGCCGCCGAGCACCTGCTCGACGGAGGTGAGCAGCCCCTCCGCGATCTCGCCGTTGCGGATCAGGAAGCGCGGCTGGAACCGGGTGGTGCGGTCGATCCACTCGGTCTGGGCCTGGAGGGCCGGGGTCTGGTAGTCGACCTCCTCGAGGGTCAGCAGCTGGCCGGTGCCGTTGGCGTACTCCGACGCGACCTCGGGGCGGGTCAGGAACTCCAGGAACTGGGTGGCCTGCTCCTGCTGGTCGGAGTTGGCGTTGACCCCCAGCAGGAAGGTGGTGGTGTTGATGCCCTCCCACTCGGCCTCGTCGGCGGAGACGGTGATCGGCGCGAGCAGCCCCATCTCCAGGTCCGGGTTCTGCTGCGCGACGGTCGCCATCGCGTAGGAGCCCAGCGCGAGCATCCCGGCGTTGCCCTGGGCGAACAGCGCGATCGCGCCCTCCTGGCGGGTGCCAAGGGGGTCCTGCTGGAAGCACTCGTTGGCCTGCAGCTCGGCGATCTGTGACAGCGTCGTGACGAACCAGTCCTCGGTGACCTGGCGCTCGCCCGCCTCGACCTGCTCGAAGATGTCCTCCTCCGGCGCGTTGTTCATCAGCATCGGGTTGATGAACTGGCTGGGGCTGACGTTGCCGGCGAACACGATCGGGTCCACGCCGTTCTCGCGCAGGGTGCGGCAGACGTTGAGGAAGCCCTCCCAGTCCGCCGGCGGCTCCAGCCCGTACTGCTCGAACAGTGCGACGTTGTAGACCGGGATGTTGAACACCAGCTGGTAGGGGAAGGCCAGCTGCCGGCCGTCCTGGGCGCCCTGCTCGATCAGCTCGGGCACGAAGCGGTCGGCGAACTCGACGTCGGTCAGGTCGGCGAACACCCCCGACTCGGCCAGGGTGAAGAACTGGCTGCCCGGGAACGACGTGAACACGTCGGCCCCCTCGCCGCCGACCAGCGACGCCTGGACCTGCTGGTTGTAGCTGTCGGAGGGCAGGACGTTCTGGTTGACCTCGATCCCCGTCTCTTCCTCGAACTGGGCGATGATCCCCTCCAGGACCTCGACGTCCTCGCCGCGCCAGTGGACGAACTCGATCGTCCCGCCGCTCTCGCCGCCGCCGCCGCCGGCGGCGTCGCCGCCGGACTCGGACTCCCCGCCGCCAGCGGCGGCATCCGACGCGCTGCTGTCCAGCCCGGAGTCGCCCCCGCAGGCGGCCAGCAGGACCGCCAGGACGCTCAGGAGCGCGACGACGCGCAGGTGTGGTGCTCGGCTCACGTGCATTCCTAACCCTTGAGGGAACCGGCCGTCAGGCCTTCGACGAAGTAGCGCTGCATGGCCAGGTACGCCGCCACCATCGGGATGGTCGCCAGCGTCACCCCGGCGAACAGCACCGGGTAGTTGGTGAGGTACTCCCCGCGGAACTGCAGCAGGGCCAGCGGCAGGGTGCGCAGCTCCTCGACGCGCAGGAACAGCAGGGGGAACAGCAGGTCGTTCCAGGTGATCACCAGCGAGAAGATCGCCACCGTGGCGAACGCCGGGCGGGTCAGCGGCACGACGATGCGGCGGTAGACGTCCCACTCGCTGCCGCCGTCGACGAACGCCGCGTCGATCAGCTCCTGGGGCAGCGAGCGCATGAACCCGGTCAGCACCAGGACCGCGATCGGCAGCTGCACCGCGACCGACACCAGGACCACGGCGCGGAAGGTGTTGACCAGCTGGAGCTGGCTGATGATCACGAACAGGGGTGTCATGTACACCTGCGGCGCGACCATCAGGCCGCCGACGAAGAACGCGAACAGCGCGGTGGAGCGCCACCCGCGGATGCGCGCGATCGCGTAGGCGGCCATGCTGCCCAGGAGCAGGACCAGCGCGACGGTGGAGGCCGTGACGATCGCGCTGTTCAGCACGGCCCGCCAGATGTTCTCGCCCTCCGGGTCGATGATGCGGCCGTAGTTCTGCCACTGCGGGTCGCTGGGGGGTGAGAAGGGGCTGGCGAAGAAGCCGTTGGCGGTCTTCAGGCTGGTGAACACCACCAGGCTGAGCGGCACCGCGATGGCGACGGCGAACACCAGCAGGACGGCGGCGCGGGGCAGCCCCGCCAGGAAGCGCCTCACTGGTCCACCCGCAGGATGCGGAACTGCAGGGAGGTCAGCGCGCCGAGGATGATCAGGAACACCACCGAGCCCGCCGCGCCGTAGCCGAACTGGAAGTACTGGAACGCCGTGTGATAGATCCAGGTCGAGATGATCTCGGTGTTGAACGCGCCGTCGGTCAGCGTGATGACCAGGTCGAACGCCTTGAAGGTCTGGATGGTCGTGTAGGCGACGACGATGGCCGCCGCGGGTGCCAGCAGCGGCCAGGTGATGGAGCGGAAGGTCTGGCCCTTGGTCGCCCCGTCGATCGCCGCGGCCTCGTAGAGGTCGCGCGGGATCGCCTGGAGGCCGGCGATGAAGATGATCATGACCTGACCGGTGTGCTGCCAGAACTGCACCAGCGCCAGGCTGTAGACCGCGACCGAGGTGTCGCCCAGCCACGACGGGGCGAGGTCGCCCAGCCCCAGCGCGTCCAGGGCGCCGTTGAGGGCCCCGAAGTTGGGGTCGAACATCAGGATCCACGCGAGCCCGACCGACACCGCCGCGACCACGGTGGGCAGGAAGTACAGCGCGCGCAGCGCGACGTTGGTCCGCGTGTTGCGGACCAGCAGCAGCGCGAGCCCCAGGGACAGCACGGTCTGGAAGACCAGGACCGTCAGCGAGAACCGCACGTTGGTGCCGATGGCCTGCCGGAAGATCGGGTCCGCGGCCAGGCGGGTGTAGTTGTCCGCGCCGACGAAGGCGAAGTCGTTGGACGACCCGTTCCAGTCGGTGAGGCTCATGGCGAAGGCCGCGAGCGTCGGCGCGACGAGGAACACGCCGTAGATGATCGCGGGCGGGAGCAGGAACAGCGCCAGGGTCCGGTTGGGACGCCGCCGCCCGCGCCGTGGTGCGGACGCGGGTGCTCCCGCCCGCCACCGCGCCCGCGTCGGCTGTTCGAGTGTTCGTGCCACGCGTCCTCCTGGAGGCGAGGTTGAACGGACAGTCTGCGCCACGCGTTCCCCGCGGCGCGAGCAGCAAAGCTGTACCGGTTGCCGTCGACCTCTGCCGATATATCGTGAGCGTCTCACAACAGTCGCAGGAGGCGCGGCATGGATCCCAACTGGCGCAGGTGGTTCGACGATCTGGCCGGCGGCGGCGGTCCCCGCAGGGGCGGTCGCGGCGGGGGGTGGTTCCCCCCGGCGGACCCCCTTCGGCCCCGGCGGTCCGCCGTTCGGCGGCCCGGGCGGGCCGTTCGGCCCCGGCGGGCCGTTCGGGGGTCCGGGCGGTCCCGGTGGGCAGGGGCGCGGCTGGGCGGGCGGCCCCGGCCGGCGCGGGCCCAAGGCCCGCCGCGGCGACGTCCGCGCCGCCGCCCTGTCACTGCTCGCCGAGGGGCCCCGCAACGGCTACCAGATCATCCAGGAGGTCGCCGAGCGCAGTGGCGGCCTGTGGCGGCCGAGCCCGGGGTCGGTCTACCCGGCGCTCCAGCAGCTCCAGGACGAGGGCCTGGTCCGGTCCGAGGAGGGCGGCGGGCAGCGCGCCTTCCACCTCACCGACCAGGGCCGCGCCTACGTCGAGGCGCACCCCGAGGAGCTCGCCGCCCCGTGGGAGGCGCTGCGCGAGTACGCCGGGCCGCAGGAGTGGGACGACCTGCGCCAGCTGCTCGGCCAGGTGGCCACCGCGGTGACGCTGCTGGCCCAGGCCGGCGAGGGGCCCGAGCGCGAGGCGCGGCGGATCCTGACCGAGGCGCGCCGCGCGCTCTACGGGGTGCTGGCCGAGGACGGCCCGGGCCCGGAGCCCGACGACGAGGTCAGCTGACGACGTCCCGGCGCCGGACCACCAGCAGGGCCAGGCCCAGGAACACCGCGGTGTACGCCCCGAACACCCCAGCCCGACCAGCAGCAGGTCGGGCTGGACGGGGTCGGAACAGCTCGATGAACGCCAGCCAGTACTCGTTGAGCAGGAACGGGTGGAGGAAGTCGACGGCGTCGATCACCCCCAGGATCTGGCCGACGATCGCGACGCCGACCGTCGCGACCGTCGCGCCGGGCCCCGACTCGGTGAGGCTGGAGATGAACAGGCCCACGGCCGCGAGCGCCGACACGCCCGCGGCGGCGTAGAGGGCCGCCAGGACCAGCCGCACGATCGCGTCGCCGGCCGACAGGGTCGTGCCCGACAGGCTGGGCACCGGCCCCAGGCCGAAGGCGAGACCGCCGGCGATCAGCCCGACCACCACGATCACCGCGACGGCCGCGAGCAGCAGCGCGACGACCGCGGCGTACTTGCCCAGGACGAAGGTCTCGCGGCGGACCGGGCGGACCAGCAGGTAGCGCAGCGTGCCGGCGGCCGCCTCGCCCGCGATGGCGTCACCGGCGAGCAGGCCGGCGGTGAGGGGCAGCAGGAACGGGGCCGTCACCGCCAGCGCGGCGACCGGCGCGAACACGCCGTTGTTGGTGGCCAGGGTGAAGAAGTCGCCCGCGGCGCCGGGCGGCGGCGGGTTGAGGAGCAGCGCCAGCACGATGAGCGCGGGCACGGCCCCCAGGACCAGGGCGAGCACCCAGGTCCGCCAGCGGCGGACGGCCTTGCCCAGCTCAACGCGGAGCATCGGCGCCCCCGACCAGGTCCAGGAAGACGTCCTCGAGCCGTTCGTGCTCCAGCGCCAGCTCGTCCACCGCGATCCCCGCGCCGACCAGCGCGGCGTTGACCGCCCGCGGCGCCGTCCCGTCCGCCAGCCGCACGCGCAGCGCGGCGGACCGCCCGCCGCGCGGCGCGCCCGCCGCGGCCGGTGTGGACGCCGGCGCCACCGCGCCCGCGCGGGCGACGGCACCGTTGGCCGCGGCGCCTGCGGGCACCGGGTGTGCGCCAGGACCCCGGGGCACGGGCACCGCGCCCGGCTCCCGGGGCACCGCGCCCGGCCCACCGCCCGCCGTGCCGGCACCGGGGTCCGGGGTCTCGGGGGTCACGCCGGGGAGGGTGGCCAGCAGGGCGAGGGCGCGGGCGGGGTCGTCGACGGTCACGCGCAGGCGGGTGCCGGCGGGGCGCAGGTTGGACGGCGGGCCCTCGGCGACCAGGCGGCCGTGGGCCAGGACGCCGACCCGGTCGCACATCGCCTCGACCTCGGCGAGCAGGTGGGACGACACGAACACGGTGGTGCCGTCGTCGGCCAGTCGGCGCAGGAGGGCGCGGATCTCGGCGATGCCCTGCGGGTCCAGGCCGTTGGTCGGCTCGTCGAGGACCAGGACGTCGGGCGCGCCGAGCAGCGCGCGGGCGATGCCGAGCCGCTGGCGCATCCCCTGGCTGTAGGCCCGCACGCGCTTGCCCGCGGCAGCGGTGAGGTCGACCAGTGCGAGCACCTCGTCCACGCGGGCCAGGCGGCGCCGCGCGTCGTCGCGCGGCCCGGCGACCTTGGCGTAGTACTCGAGGTTGCGCCGCCCGCTGAGGTAGCGGTAGGCGGCGGGCTCCTCGACCAGCGCGCCCACCCGGCGCAGGACCGCGGTGCCCCGGCCGGGCGCGACGGCCTGGCCGAGCACCTCCGCGGACCCCGCGGTCGGGTGGATCAGCCCGAGCAGCATGCGGATGGTCGTGGTCTTCCCGGCCCCGTTGGGGCCGAGGAACCCGTAGAGCAGCCCGGCCGGGACGCGCAGGTCCAGGTGGTCGACCGCGGGCACGCTGCCGTAGGTCTTGGTCAGCCCCCGCGTGACCAGGGCGTCGGTCATCGGGGTTCCCCCGCCGCCGCGCCGCGGCTAGAGCTGCTCGGCCGCGGCCTGCAGCCCGGCCTGCGGCACCGCGCCGACCAGCAGCCAGGTCTCGCCGTCGACCTCGGCCTGCGCGGCCGAGAACAGGGGCCCGGAGAAGGGCAGCAGCCCCTGGACCTGGCCGGCCAGGCCGGCGGCGTCGCCGCCCTCCTGCGCGGCGCGGTCGGTGAGGGCGGCGACGTCGACGGGGAACGCGACCACGCGCTCCCAGCCCTCGCCGATGGTGCGGCCGCGGCCGTCCGCGCCCTCGCGCGCCTCGCCCGCCCGCTCGCGGGCGCGCTCGGCGAACTCGCGGCGGTCGACGTCCTCCAGGTCCCGGCCCGCGGGGGCATCGCCCTCCTCGACGGTGGTCCCCGGCGGCGGGGTGAAGGTGAAGGTGGCCGGGTCGATCGCGGCGAACGACACCGAGGTGAAGCCGGCCTCGATGGAGGGCGCCTCGGCGCCGCGGGCGTAGACCGCGGCGCGCAGCGGGACGCGCTCCTCGCCGTCGACGTCCAGCACCACGCGCCCGACCAGCGTGGCGTCGGTGCGCGGGGTGAGGACCAGCTGGTAGGTGTCGCGCCCGGCGACCCGCCCGGTGCCGGTGACCGCCACGTCGGTGGTGTCGTCGACCGCGGCCAGGGCGTCCTCGGCGAGGGCCAGCGGGTCGGCCATCCGCGCGGCCGGGTCCGACTCGGCGCGGTCACGGGCCTCGGCGGGCACCTCGTAGCGGGTCGCGGTCAGCGTCGAGGAGTCCCACGTCCACGCGGTCTCGCCGTCGGTGACGAAGGCGCGCTCCGAGGAGTCGCCCAGCTCCGCCAGGCGCACGCCGTCGGGGGACCGGGCGATGCGCAGGCGCCGGTCGCCGGTCAGCGCCGACAGGCCCTCGGCGTCGTCGCCGGCCAGCCCCTCGAACCCGCCGACGTCGGGCAGGCCCAGCTCGACCGTGGCGGCGAGGTCACCGCTGATGGTCAGGGGATCCTCGCCGCGCTCGGCGACCGACGCGAGCAGCTCGGCCGCGGTCACGTCCGGGAGCGCGGACTGCGACCGGGCCACCTCCGAACCGGCGAGGACCAGCCCCGCGACGAGCGCGAGGACGGCGGCGACGAGCAGTGGGGTGCGGCGGGCGGCGACAGTGGCCACGTGGTCCTCCTGGTGGGGCTCGGGTGCCACCGTAGGTCGCCGGTGCGACGAGGTGGGCAAAGCCTGTGCAAAGCCTGCGCCGCGGCGCCGGACGGCCCCGCGGCTAGGTCCAGTACAGGACCTCGGCGGTGGGGAGGCGGTCCGCGAGGTCGGCCTCGATGCCGGCGCGCAGCTCGCGCATGACCGGCGCCGGGTACACGAACTTGCGCCCGCCGAACCTGTTGCGCTTCTCCGCGCGGCCGGCCTGGTCGAGGTCGAGCTTGGTGCCGGGGTACCAGCTGAGCAGCACGTCCTTGGAGCCCGGGGTGAAGCGGTGGGTGATGCACTCGACGGTGACGTCGGCGTCCAGCCCGTCCAGCGCCGCGGCGGCCTGGTCGAGCAGGCCGCGGTACTCCTCGCGCCAGCCGTCCACGGGCATGATCGGCGCCACGACCAGGCCGACGGGGTAGCCGGCCTCGGCCACGCGCCGCAGCGCCGCCAGGCGGCGGGCCGGCGGCGCGGTCCCGCCCTCCATCCGGCCCGTCGCCGAGGGCGCGTTGACGCTGACGCGCGCGCGGGTGCGCCCGCCGTGGTCCAGGCCGAGCAGGCCGTCGACCTCGTCGAACTTGGTGACCCAGCGCAGGTGCCCGTCGTCGCGCTGCCCGAAGGCGGTGATCGTGGCCGCCAGCGAGCCGGTCAGGTGCTCGATGCCGAGCGGGTCGGTGTAGCAGCTGACCTCGAAGCTGCCCTGGTGGGCGCGCGTCGCGGCCAGGATCGCGTCGAGGTTGGCGTAGGCGCGCACGACCGGCGGGCCGCTGAGCGACCCGGCGAGGTAGCAGTACTGGCAGTGGGCGGGGCAGCCCTCGGCGATGGAGAACTGCCAGTCCGCGGACGGCGGGATCGGGGACAGGCGCAGCTTGGATGCCGGTGCGGTCACGATCGCCAGGGTGGACTTGGCCGTGCGGTAGGTGGCGCGCTCGTCGTCGCCGCGCAGGCCGGTCAGGCGGTTGGCGGGGAGGCGCTCGACCTCCAGGCCCAGCGCCTCGACCCGCGCGGCGATGGCCCGCCCGTGCGGCTCCTCCAGCGCGGCGGGCGTGGCCACGACGCGGCGCGGCATCCACCGCCAGGCGGGCGCCGCGACGGCGGCGGGGGGCTGCTGCAGGGTCGGCACGCGGACCTCTCGATGCTCGAACGCTAAGGACTGCGTACAACAGGTACCGCGCCCAGGATGATTCCGGCGCGCTCCACCGGGTCTGCGTCCCTTGCTGACACAGGGCGCGGGTAGCGTGATGCGGTCCGTCCGACCCGTCGAGGAGCAGCCCCGATGTCCACCGCCGATGCCGTCCTGCCGCGGCCCGTCCCGTCGAGGAGCAGCCCCGATGTCCACCGCCGATGCCGTCCTGCCGCGGCCCGTCCGGGCCGACCTCCTGCCCCGGGGGGCCGGGCGCGACGTCGCGCTGGTGGTGGGGGCGGCGCTGCTGACCGCGCTCTGCGCGCAGATCGCCGTGCCGCTCGAGCCGTTCTCGCCGGTGCCGATCACCGGGCAGACGTTCGCGGTGCTCCTGACCGGTGCGGCGCTCGGTGCGCGCCGGGGGGCGGCCGGGCAGGCGCTGTACGTGCTGCTCGGGGCCGTCGGGCTGCCCTTCTACTCGGAGGGCGAGGGCGGGATCGACGTCCTGGTGGGCGCCACCGGCGGCTACCTGGTCGGGTTCATCCTCGCCGCCGCGGTGGTGGGCTGGTTCGCCCAGCGGGGGATGGACCGCGACGTGCGCACCGCCGCGGTCGCGTTCCTGCTCGGCAGCATCGTGATCTACGCGATCGGCCTGCCGTGGCTGGCGGTCGTCGCCGACCTGTCGCTGTCCGAGACCCTGGTCGCCGGCCTGCTGCCCTTCATCCCCGGCGGCCTGCTGAAGGCGGCGCTCGCCGCGGGGCTGCTCCCGGCGGCCTGGCGGCTCACCGGCCGCTGAGGTCGGCCGCGGCGCGGGCCGCGATCAGCAGGCCCGCGACGATCACCAGGGCGGCGGTGGCGCGGGGGAGCAGGGCGACGGCGCGCGCCGCGCGCCCGCCGGTGAGGCGGGCGGGGACGGCGTCGCGGGCGCGCAGCAGCAGCCAGCCGGCGCCGACCAGCACCCCGGCCATGCCCAGGCCGTAGGCGACCACCAGCGCGACCCCGAACCACGTCCGGTCCAGCGCGATCCCGCCCAGCAGCACGACGAGCGCCGACGGCGTCGGCACCATCCCCCCGGCCAGCCCCGGGCCCACCAGGGTCCGCCACCGCACCCCCCGCCCCCCCGCCCCGCCCGCGGGGCCGCGGGTGTGGTCGTGGTCGTGGTCGTGGTCGTGGGGGTCGGCGGTCGGGGCGTCCCTGCCCGCCTGGTCGGCGACGGCGACGGCGACCTGCCCGGCTGCCCCGAGCTGGGCGCTGCTCCCGAGGCGGCGCAGGTCCGCCTCGCCGTGGCCTCGTGCGTCGTCGGGGTCGCTCGCCCCGGCCCGGGGGTGATCGTGGGCGTGCTCCGCGAGGCCGGGGTCGGCTGCCGCGTGGGTGTGGGTGTGGCCGCCCGGGCCGTGGACGTGGGTGTGGGGGTGGCGGGCGGCGCGGAGGAGGGCGACGCCGACGGCGGCGAAGAGCAGACCGCTGGCCAGGCCGAGCCAGCCGTACAGCTGCTGGGGGGCGAGCACCTCGGTGACGGTCAGCACCGCGCCGAGCGCGAGCACCCCCAGGGTGTGGGTGACCGCCACGGTCAGCGCCAGCGCGAGCGCGTCGCGGGCGCGCCCGTCGCGGCTGACCAGCACGGCGGCCATCACGGTCTTGCCGTGGCCCGGCGCGACCGCGTGGACCCCGCCCAGCAGCACCGCCAGCGCCACCCCGACCGCCGCGGTGACCGGGGTCAGGTCGCGCTGGGCGACCAGGCCGGTGAAGCGCGCGGCGAGACCCGCCACCGCCCCCGCGACCCCCTCGTCGCCCGCCGCGCCCACCCGACCCCCGGGCCCCGACCCGCCCGTCCCCGGACCCACCACCAGCCGCGCCGCACGCACGTCCAGGGGCGCCGCGAGCCCCTCCTGGGGGTACCGCCGCAGCCCGCCGGTCGGGCTGACCGCCGGCACGTCGCGGTCCTCCAGGGCGACGCCCCGGCCGGTGGCGGTGACCTCGCGCCAGCCGACCCGCCCGTCGAGGTTGCCGTCGCGCAGCTCGACGGTCCGCCCCGCGGCGGGGGCGCGCAGGTCGCAGGTCAGCCGCAGCGTGGGCAGCCCGGCCTCCCCCGGTGGGAACGCGAGGCCGGTCGCCACCACCGCCAGGTCGGCGGCCCGGCCGTCCACCGCGAGGTAGAGCCCCGCGGCCAGCGCGGCGCACTCGCGGGCCCGGTGCGCCTCGCCCTCGCCGCCCTCGACCGCGCCGGACCCGTCGGCGTCCAGCTCCTGCACCACGCGGAGGGCGGGGATCTCGGCCAGGTCGACGACGTAGGCGACCTCGACGGCGTCAGGGCCGCCGGAGCCGTCATGGGCCCGCCCAGGAGGGCGGTCCAGAGGAGGGTGACCGACGCCAGGGTGCGCGCCGGCCGGAGACGGCCGCGACGGCGGCCCACCGTGGTGGCGCCGCAGCGCCGACCGCCCGACCGGCGACGCCGGATCGGGGTCCTCGACACCGGCGCGGGACCCGCGGGGGTCACCGTGCGGGTCCCGCCAGGACCGACCAGGCCGCGGGGACGTCGACGCCGAGGCGGCCGGCCAGCGCCAGCAGCTCGGGGGCGACGGCCAGGGCGTCGGCGGGGGACTCGGCGAGGGCCGCCCGCACCGCCGCGCGGGCGGCGGGCTCGTCGCCGACGGCGGCCAGCACGAGGGCCGCGCGCGCCTGCTCACCGGCGCCGGCTCCGCCGAGCCGCAGGGCCCGGCGGGTCAGGTCGGCGGCCTCGGCGGGCGACCCGGCGCGGTGCAGCGCCCAGCCCAGCCCGGCCGCGGCGAAGACGTTGTCCGGGCGCGCGGCGTGCGCGCGGCGGGCCAGGGCCAGGGCGGCCTGCGGGTCGTCGCCGCGGTCGGCCTCGAAGCGGGCGAGCTCCAGGTCCACGACCTGCCCGGCGGCCTGCTGCAGCCTCGTCCCGGCGCGCACGACCGCGTCGGCGTCGGCGGCCTCGGCGTCGCGGCCGGCCGCGCGGAGCAGGTCGGCGTGCAGGATCAGCGCGGCGGGCACGGGGCGGCGGGCCGCCAGATCGGCGGCCGCCGACACCGCGCCGCCGAGGTCGCCGCGGGCGGCCGCGACGCGCACCTCGCCCGAGCGCGCCGCCGAGGCTCTCCGGGTCGGCGGCCAGCGCCCGTGCGTAGGCGGCGGCGGCCTCGTCGACGGCGGCGCGGCGCAGGGCCAGGTCACCCCGCAGTGCGGCGACGGTGGCGACGTCGCGGGGCGCCCCGCCGGCGTTCTCGGCCTGGAGGAGCGCGACCGCGGCACCGTCGAGGTCGCCGGTCAGCTCGCGGAGGTAGGCGGCGCGGCTGAGGGCCGCGAGGTCGGGGCGGACGTCGAGCAGCGACTGGAGGGTGGTGGCGGCCTCGTCGTAGCGGCCGAGCTCGACCTGCGCGTCGACCAGGACGCCCAGCGCGGCGGGGGAGACGGGGCGCGCGGCGACGGCCTGGCGGCCCAGCTCCTCGGCCTCGGCGAACCGGTGCAGGCTGAGCGCGAGCTTCCCCCCGGCCCGCCAGCGTGTCGGGGTCACCGGGAGCGAGGGCGGCGGCCCGGTCGAAGGCCCGGCCCGCCAGCGCGTAGAGGGCGGGGTCGCCGGCCGCGATCGCCTCGTCGGTGGCGGCGAGGCCCAGCTCGCGCCAGGCGCGGGGGTCCTCGGGGGCGGCCTGGGTGCGGCGGGTCAGCTCGGCGAGGGCGTCGGCGGTCGAGGGGGCCGCGGGGGCCGCGGGGGCCACCGCCGGCGCGGGCGGCACGGCGGGCCCGACCGCGACGAAGCGCCCGAGGGCGATCCCGCCCAGCACGGCGACCGCGAGCGGCGCGGCCAGACCCCGCAGCGCCCGCGTGCGGGGGGGGGAGACCCGGCGGGCGCGCGCAGGGCATGGGGGGCGCCCTGCGCGCGCCGCGGGTCGCGAGGTGGGGCTTGGGCGGTGCCGGGCGGCGGGGCGCTGGGCTCCTCGGCCGCGGCGGTCGTGCGGGGGACGGTGCCGGGCCGCGGGGTGCGGGGCTGCTCGGCCGCGGCGGCGGTGCGAGGGGTGGTGCCGGGCCGGGGAGCGCTGGGCTCCCCGGCCGCGGCGGTCGTGCGGGGCTCGGCGGGAGCCGTCACGACCCGTCGTTGCTGGGGTCCGTCGTGGCGGGACCCTGGTGGGTGTTGCTGTAGCCGTCGAACGGCGCGGGGACGTAGGGGAACTCCGGCAGGAGCTCCCGGTCGTTGAAGTCCACGCCGTCGCCCAGCGCGTTGTTGGGGGCGACGTTGAACTCCGGGGTGAACGGCGTGCCGCCGGCCACCGCGCGCAGCTCGATGTCGGTGACGTCGTCGATCAGGCGGCGCCCGTTGGGGAAGCCGTCGTTCTGGCCGGCCAGCAGGCCCAGCCGGTCCTGCTCGGCGAACGCCGTCGGCGGGATCGACGTGTTGAGGCGGAGCATCTCGGCCGGGGTGACCGTGGCCGGCTGGTTCACCTCGGCGACGCCGGTGAGGAAGATCGACACCAGGTCGTTGCGCGGCGGCGGCGGCACGTCGGCGGCCCCGTCGGGGAAGGCCGTCGGGTACAGGACCGGGATCAGCCGGGCCAGCTCGGGGTCCTGGACGACCGGGATGGTCACCCCGCGGTCGTCGGCGGGCTGGGACAGCGCCCCGGCGTCCTGGCGCGGCTGGAGAGCGTTGAAGGCGTCCTTCAGCCCCAGGGGGATCACGACCTCGTTCACCAGCGGGTTCCCCAGGCGCGAGACCTGGACGAACGGGCCGGACGAGACCGGCTGCGCCCCGCTGCCGCCCGCGAACACCCGGGCCCGGCGGCGCGAGGTCGTCGACCAGACGCCGATGACGGGGTCGTCACCCGCGGTCAGCTCGCTGGTGGGGACCTGGAGGGCCACCGTGTTGGTGTTGTAGCCGGCGACGGCGTCCTTGCCCGGCTCCGCGTCGAGGGGGATGACGTGGGCGGGGTTCAGCGGGCGCAGGCCCCCGAGGTCGAAGATCGACCCGAGGTCCACGAAGAACGGGTCGTCGCGCTGCCCGGCGAAGCTCACCAGGCCGCCGTCGAGCTCCACGACGGCCGCCTCGGCCAGCGCGTCGTAGTCCGGGGTGGAGCGGACGCCGACGTTGTTCGGCGGGACCGGCAGGTCCTGGCCCAGCACGGTGCGGACGCCGTCGCGCACCACCGACAGGGTGTAGGTCTGGCGCAGGTTGAAGCTGTCGCTGTACCCGCCGTCGTCCTCCACCGTGATCGGCGCGGTGTTGTAGAGGAAGGTGTCGGGGTTGAGGATCGTGGTGGTGAAGCGCCACTCGTAGGAGACGTCCTCGACCGCGTCGCCGTCGTTGTCGACGTGGACCTCGTAGAGGACGTCCTCGCCGAAGTTGTAGAAGTTGGGGCCGCCGGCGGGCTCCTCGAACGGGATCCAGTTGGCGATCAGCGTGACGGAGTCCGGCCGGTCGGGGCTCACGAACGCGTAGACGTCGGTGTTGTCGGCCACCGGGTCCTCGGTGATGAGGGGGGCCTCGCGGTGGCTGGAGGCGCCGGCGGGGCCGAGCAGCGACAGGGCCAGCGCGGCGGACAGCCCCAGCGCGAGCGTCAGGCGGGTCTTCATCTGGCTGGTCCCTCTTTCCTGCGGTGCGTTGGTGGTCGTCATCAGGCGTCGTTGTCCAGGAGTGCGGCGGCGGTGTCGCAGGCGGCGGGGTCGACGCGCGGCCCGCAGATCAGCGGGGTGGAACCCGTGGCGGGCTCCAGGAAGGCGGTCGTCTCGCCGAACAGCGACGCCCCGTAGGACAGGAACAGGGCGGCCCCGCTCCCGGCCTGGGCGCCGACGGTCAGGCCGGCGGCCCACGCGTCGGGGGTGAAGCTCTCGAGCAGGATCACGCGCGACGCCGCCCCGGCGGTCGGGTAGCCCAGGTCGGCGGCCAGCGCCGTGGCGGTGCCCCCGCGCGTCTCCCCGGCGATGCGGGTGACCTGGAAGGGGACGGCGGGGGTCTCCTCGTCGCCGAGACCGAGGTCGCTGACGTCGATGGCCGCGAGGTCGGCCTGCACCGCGTCGCTGACGGCCAGGGGCCCGCCGACGATGGTCGCGGACTCGATCAGCGAGCCGGTGATGTAGGAGGCGGTGGCCGGCGTGAGGTCGTCCATCATGGTCAGCAGGACCGGCATGTTCGTGGCCGCCGAGTACGCGCCGGCCAGGATCGGGTCGGCGAAGGCCTGCGTGGGGTCCCCGCCCTCGGGGGCGAAGGCGCGCGCGATCACCGCGGACGTCGCGTCGGGGAAGAAGCGGCGCGCGACCTCGACGGCGGTCTCCACGCGGGTCGCCCCGGCGTAGCGCTCGACGGTGATGCCCATCCCGGCGACGGCGGCCTCGACGGCGGGCGTGACGGCCTCGGGGCCGCCCATGATCCCGACGGTCTCGGGGTCCAGGCGCTGGAGCTCGAGCATGGTCTCGGGCGACAGCGCCTCCCGGTTGGTCAGCAGCAGCGGCGCGTCGAGCACGCCCTGCGCGCTGGACGACGTGAGCGCGTCGGCGAAGTCGTCGTCGCGTGCCAGCAGCACGGTCGGGGCGCTGCCGTCGGCGAAGGTCGCCTGGCTGAACGCGATCGAGACCTGCACGTTGGTGCCGCCTGGCAGGCGGGTCGTGGTCTCGGCCCCTGCGGGGGACGCCGGAGCGAGTAGTGCGGTTGCGACGGTGGCTGTCGCAAGGAACCGCATGCGGCGATGCATCGACCCTCCTTGAGAAGTACGAATCGGGCATAGTTGGGCAGTATTGCGGTCCGCTGTCAAGGGTTGACGGTGGGTAGCAACGATCGTCAAAGCCTGATGCGGGAGGAGCGGTGCCGATGGGGACGACCTGGGGACGCGCGGGGGCCATCCCGCTGGCGCTGACGCTGGTGGTCGGCGTCGCGCTGGGGGTGGTCGCCGGGATCGCGGTCTTCCGCGACCGCGGGATCCCCGCGCCGGCGCCGCTGCCGGAGGTCGCTGCGGCCGCCGCGCCCGCTGCGGCCGCGGTCCAGGCCTCGCCGCTGCCTGTGCCGTCGCCGGTCCCGGTCGAGGCCGCGACCACGCCCGAGGCGGCGGTGCTGGGCTTCCTGGCCGCCGAGGCCCGCAGGGACCACGAGGGCTCCTACGCCTTCCTCTCCGCGGCCGACCGCGCCGCCTGGCCCACCGCCCCCGCCTGGGTCGCGGCGCACGCGGACCTGCCGCCGATCACCGGGGCGCAGGTCACCGAGGTGCGCGACGACGCGGTGGTGACCGCGACCAGCCTGGACGCGCGCCTGGACCCGGTGCTCGGGCTGGTGCCCGCGCGGGCGGCCGGGACCTGGGCGACCGTCCCCGAGGGCGGCGGCGTGCGGGTCCACTTCTCGGCCTCGACCCTGCAGCCTTCCTACCCCTCCGACGAGGGCGCGGCCGAGGCGGTCGCCACCTGGGCGGAGGCGCGCGCGGGCTGCACGACCGCGGCGCAGGCCGACGCCCCGCTGCTGGGGTCGCCGGCGCTGGCCGACCGGCTCTGCGGCGCCTCGGGGGCGCTGGACCTGGGGGCGCCCGGCACGCTGGTCGAGGGCGAGCGGACGCTGCCGCTCCTCGACGCCTACGGGCCCGAGGTCTTCGCCTGGGCCCGCGCCGTCGACGTCCGCGCGCCGGTGGCGATGACCGTGGTGGCCGCCCCGATCGGCGAGTCGTGGCTGGTGGTGGCGGTGCTGCCGCCGACCGGTTGATCGCCGAGCGTGGTGGCGTTACACCGTTTGATGTGACGCCGCGGCGGGTCCGAAGCGGTCTGCCTAACCGGCCGGTTCTCGCCATTGAGTTGGGGTGCCGCGCCAGCCATCGTCCAATCCATCGAAGGGCGGCGACGGGAGCGGGCAGATGACTACGGATACGACGGCATCCGGTGGCGGGATCACGAGACGGACGCTCCTGCGGGGAGCGGGCGCGGCGCTCGTGGGGGCGCAGGTGGTCGGGTTGGGCTGGCGTCCCTCGGCGGTGGGGGCGCAGACGGCGCCCGACGTGTTCGGCACGGTGGTGCGGTTCGCCGACGCGATGGTCGACCGGTGCACCGACCGGATCGGCAGCCGGGCCAGCGGGATATTCTACGGGATGCTCGACCGGGCCACGCTGGCGCCGCCGGCGGCGCGGCCGGCGCGGCTGACCGGCCAGCGGACCCAGGACGCGATCAACCCGACGGGCTCGAACTTCGCCCACCACCAGCACCTCCACCGCGTGCTCTACGCCCTGGCGACGATCACCGGTGACCCGCGCTACCAGCAGGCGGCGGACCGCAGCATCGCCGACTTCCAAAGGACGGCCAGCCCGAACACGAAGTTCTACGCCTGGGGTGAGCACGTCCACTGGGACCTCGCGGGCGAGCGGGCGGCGGTGTCCAACCTCGGGGACGGGGTCTTCTACCACGAGCTCTACCGGTCCCTGCACGGGATCTGGGACGACCTGCACCGCGTCGACCCGGCGAGGAGCGTCGCCTTCGCGCAGGGCCTGTGGGACAACCAGATCTACAGCAAGACCACCGGCGCGTTCAGCCGGCACGCTCGCTGGGGCTCCCGGGGTCCCGAGACCGGTCACGAGTTCCCGCGCCACGGCGGCATCTACATCTACACCTGGGCCAGGGCCTACGAGGCCACCCGCAGCAGCACCTTCATCACCGCCATCAACAGGTTGGTGGCGCTCTACGAGGGCCGGATCGAGGCCGACGGCCGCCTGAGGTCCGGCAGCAAGGACCCGAGGTACTGGCCCGACCACGGCCACAGCCTGGCCGTGGAACTCGACGCCGCCCGGCAGTTCGTGCCGCCGGGCGGGCTCAACGACCGGATGCGCGCCCTGGCGGCGCGCCTGGACGTCTGGATGCGCGCGGCGCTCCCGTCCGAGCCGATGGGGTACAGCCAGGCCTGGACCGCCCACTACTCGAACTTCGGCGGCGGCATGGCCCGCAACCTCGACCTGCTGCGGTACCGCCAGCTGTCGGGGTCGTCAGCGGGCGGCGGCCCGGCCGTCAACCTCGCTCAGGGCAAGCCGGCCACGCAGAGCAGCACCGCCGCCGGCGGCGTGGCGTCACGCGCCGTGGACGGCAACCTGAACGGCAATTACAGCGCCAACTCGGTGACCCACACCGCGGGCAGCGCGCAGCCGTGGTGGCAGGTGGACCTCGGGGCCGTGCAGAGGGTCGACAGCATCGAGGTCTACAACCGCACCGACTGCTGCATGGAGCGGCTGACGAACTTCACGGTGTTCGTCTCCGACGAGCCCTTCTCGTCGGGGTCCTACGACGACACGCGCGCCCAGGCCGGCGTCAGCGCCTACGACGTGCCGGGGCAGGCGGGCCGGCCGACCACGATCGCGATCGGCCGGCCCGGTCGTCACGTCCGGGTGCAGCTCCGCGGCTCCGGGGTGGTGTCGCTGGCGGAGGTCCGGGTGCTCGGTCCCGGGCCCTCCCACGCCGACTTCTATCGGGGCCGCGTGCTCCAGATGGCGCAGGTCTTCATGGACGGCGCCCCGCCGGCCGACTACGCGTACTGCTGGGCGGTGACCTACGGCGGTGCGATCGAGAACTGCCTGTGGGCCCACGAGCTCACCGGCGAGGACCGGTACCTGCAGCGGGCCCGCTTCTTCGCGGAGCGGGCCGTCGAGATGTTCTGGACCGGCTCGAGCCCTCTGCCGCGGGCGTCCCAGACACTCCAGCACTACGAGGCCGCGGCCGGCGTCGACTCGCTCGCCCTTGCGATGCTCCACCTGCATGTCGTGCAGCAGGGCATCACGTCGGTCCCCAAGGCCCGGGTCGAGAACACCGACGACCGTTAGCGGGGGGTTCTACCCGCACGCCCGCCGGTGCCATCGCGCCCCCAGGACCCCTGGGGGCGCCGTGGCGTCCACGCCGTCAGGCAGCGCGGGTGTGGGGGTGGACCTCGAGCGTCGTGAGGGCCCGGTCGATGTCGGCGACCACTCCGCACGCCGTGTCGGCCGCCTCCCCGTCCTGCGTCTCCCGCGCGAGCACCGCCAGCTCCCTTCGCAGGTGGGTGAGCTGACCGACGTCCCCACCGCCGATCAGCCCGCAGGCCTCGACCACCAGCTCCGCGATCCGCCACGCCTCCGCGTCCATCGCCACCCTTCCTCGTCACATCGCTGTGATTCCGTCGATGTGGACCACGCTGCCACAGGGGTGTGACAGAAACGGGGAGGCGGTGTCACCCTCCCTGCTCCTGGGCGGGCGGGGGGCCGGCGGTGTCGTCGCCGATGCCGCCCAGGAGGTAGGCGGCCACGACGACGGCCACGGCGATCACGATCGCCAGGGTCCGGCGAGACATTCCCATCAGCGCCTCGATCTGCTAGTCTTGGGGTTGTAAGATCTGCGCCAGAGAGACTCAGATCCTGAGGAGGTAGAGAGTAATGGCCGTCAGCCGCTGGGACCCGTGGGCCGAGCTGGCCGCGATGCAGCGCGACGTGCAGGAGCTGTTCGGCAGGACCTCCGGCCCCCGCCGCGCCACCGCCACCCTGGTCCCCCCGATGGACGCGTACCGAACTGAGGACGCGACGGTCCTCCACCTCGAGGTCCCGGGCTTCGCCCCGGACCAGATCGACATCAGCTACCACCGCGGCGTGCTGACCATCAGCGGGGAGCGCGCCACCGCCTCCGACGTCCACGAGGACGCGTGGATCCGCCGCGAGCGCACCTCCGGCCGGTTCACCCGCAGCGTCGGCGTCTCGCCCGACATCGACCCCTCCAAGATCGCGGCGTCGTTCGACAACGGCGTGCTCGAGGTCCGCATCCCCCACGCCCCCGCGGAGCAGCCGACCCGCATCCCGGTGTCCGGCGGGGAGACCGCCTCGTCGGGGAGGACGGTCGACGTCACCGCGTCGTCCAGCACCGCCGGCGGCAACGGCTCCTCCTGACCCCTGCGACCCCGCCCCCCGCCGCCCGCGGCGCGATCCCGTCAGCGGCGGCGGGGGCGGCGGGTCCCCGCGGGGGCCGGCGGGCGCCCGCCCAGGGGGCGGGCCTGGCGGACCCAGGCGGAGTAGGAGGCCATGGACCCGCCGTGCGGGCGGGCCAGCCACGGCCACGGGTGCACCGCGACGGGCGCCAGCCGCGCGGCGCGCCGGCGCCAGCCGGGGACCGGGGTCCAGGTCGCGGCCAGCGGAACGTCGCGCAGCACCTCGACGGGGTCGCCGCGCGCGACGCGCACCTCGCGGCGGGTGGCCAGGTCCCCCAGGGTCTCGGCCAGGAACACCAGCCGCTTGCCGGACAGGCCGAGCTTGGCCAGCAGCGGCGCGTCGAACACGAACACCGCCGGGAGCTCGGGGTGGGCGGCCAGCGCGGGGTCGTCGTCGCCCAGCGACTCGGCGGTGAGCCAGACCGCCGCGGGCTCGGCGACCGCGGGTTCGGGTGCGGCGGGGCCGCCGGTGGCGGCGGGGTCGGAATCGGCGGCCAGCAGCGGCGGCGGGGTGCGCCCGGCCGCGGTGTCCGCGCCGTCGGGCCAGCGCTCGATGGGGCACGTCCGCTGGTGGGGGCAGGTGCCGCACAGGCCCGGCGCGCGCTTCTCCACCTGCCAGCGGCTGAACCCGTAGGGCTTGCCGGTCGCGGTGCCGACGGCCCACTGCCAGCCGGCGCCGTTGGCCGCCCGCGACCCGTCGAGCAGGTTGACGTAGAAGCGCTCCGCCCCGTCGCGCCAGTCCAGCCCGTGGCGGACCGACCACTGCGACGCCAGCCACATGCGCGTCTGGTTGACCAGCCAGCCGTCGCGCTCCAGCTCGCCCAGGGTCAGGTCGACGCAGGCCATGCTGCGGTCCCACGCGCGGTCTGGGTCCGACCCGCGCGGGGGCGGGGGCTCGGCGCGCAGCGGCTCGTCCAGGGCGGGGCCCAGCCGGGCGTAGAGGTGGCGGGCGTACTCCTGCCACAGCAGCTCGTCGCGGTACTTCGCGACGTCGCGGGCGGGGCCGGAGACCGCCGCCCACAGCCGCGGCAGGGGCAGCAGGCCGTGGCGGATGTAGGGCGACAGGCCCGACGCCCCCCGGCGGTCGGCGGGCCAGACCTCGTTGCGGCCCGCGGCGTACCCGGCGACGTCGAACGCCGCCAGCGCCGCGTCGGCCGCCTGCTGCCCGCCCCGGAACCGCGGCGACGCCGCCGGGTCGTCGCCGGCCAGGTCGCCCAGGTGGCGGCGGACCCAGTCCTCGGCGGCGGCGGGCTCGCCGGCGGGCGGTGACGGGAGTGCGGCGGCGTCCATGACCCGGCAGCCTCCCCGGCCGGAGGGCGGCGGGAACCTGCGAGACTGGGGCCATGGCCCAGCTGACGCACCGCGTGTGGATGACCCGCGCCCTCGCCCTGGCCAAGGAGGCGGTCCTCGTCGGCGAGGTGCCGGTCGGCGCCGTCGTCGTGCACGACGGCGTTGCGATCGCCGAGGCCCACAACCGCCGCGAGCTGGATTCCGACCCCACCGCCCACGCCGAGCTGCTCGCCGTGCGGGCCGCCGCCCGCGAGCTGGGGTCGTGGCGCCTGGAGGGCTGCACGCTCTACGTCACGCTGGAGCCCTGCACGATGTGCGCGGGGGCGCTGGTCCTGGCCCGCCTCCCCACCCTGGTCTTCGGCGCCACGGACCCCAAGGCCGGCGCGGTCGGCTCCCTGTACGACGTCCCGCGCGACGACCGCCTGAACCATCGCGTCGAGGTCGTGTCCGGCGTCCTCGCCGACGACGCCGGTGACCTGCTCACCCGCTTCTTCCGCGCCCGCCGCGCCAGGTCGCGCCACGACGCCCCCACCCCTACACTTCCCGACGGTCCATCCCCGGTGGAGTCGCATAGTCCGGCCTAGTGCGCGCGCCTCGAAAGCGCGTAGGGAGGCAACTCCCTCGAGGGTTCGAATCCCTCCTCCACCACCCCTGATCCCCGGTTATCGCGCCCCATTGCGGCTCTGACCAGCGGCTGAGCAAGACGTCACCGGCGTCTCCCTAGCTTGCGCTAGACGACCGAGTAGACGACGGGGCCCGCGGACCCCGTCAGGAGCAGGCAGGGCCGAGTCCGAGGGCACGGCGGGAGGACGTCGGACGAGGGGGTGGAGCTGCTCGCGAAGAAGCCTCTGCGACCCTACCGGGAGGAGCCGAGGCTGCCGGGCATCGCCTGGGGTCGGGGGCCTGCCCGTTGACAGCAGCGACGGCCAGTTACGTGCCGCGGTCCATCCCGAGCGTGGCGATGAGGTCCTCGTGGAGTTGAAACCAGACGCGGTGGCAGGAGTCGACGTCGGTGCGGTCGACCCATGCGCGGTCGCCGGCTCGGGCTCGGCCCAGCGCGGCGGTGAACCGGGTGTCGTACCCGCGGAACCTTGCCAGGACGTCGCCCAGTTGCTCGTTGAGCGGGTGGAGCGCCTGATCGACGCCGGCGAGGGCGTCGAGGACCCGGTCGTCCCAGGTGGAGTCGGCGTGGTCATTGGGAGCGAGCCGGTCGCCGGGCGACGGTCTGAGCTGCCAGTCCGTGCAGGCGCGAAGCAGGATGGCGTTGAGCGGCAGGAACTCGCCGTGAACCCGGCGGACCTCCTCGGCACGGCCGGTACCGGCGAGCTCGGCCGCGAGCTGGCATTCGTTCTGCGCGCGGCCGCGTTCGGTGAGGGACCATCCCGTGGCGTCGGCGAAGGCGGTGTGGCTGGTCCAGCCGTGCGCCTCGGCGTCGAGCAGGAACTCCTCCACGTGGGTGGGGTCGAGCTGGAACCGCCGAGCGATGGCCGCGCTGTCGGCGAAGCCGAGGATGCGGACCGCATGCAGGACGAGCAAGTCGGGGGGAGAGTCGTGTGTCACGCGCCGGTGTCCTGTCGTGCCGCCAGCCGGGTGTAGTGCTGCTGGCATGCCTGCGGGGACTTGAATCCCATGGCCGTGGCGATCTGCGCCCACGTCAGTCCTGCGCTGCGAGCAACGAACAGCAGGCCGGCTTCGAGTCCCTCGACCTCGGCCCGGGCTGCAGGCAGCAGCGTGAGCGCGTGCAGGAGATCGTCGGGGTGCAGGTCGGCGGAGCGCCAGACGGCGTAGTGCGCGAGGTCGACCGCTGATGGTGGGACCGGGGGCGGGCGCCATGGCCGCGCTTCGATCGCGTCTGCGGCCAACGTGCTGAGGCGCGTCTGGGCCTGGCGTTCGCGTGCGGCATGCGCGGCGTCGGCGTGCGGGTCCTCGTGCTTGCGGGTCACGCGACCAGACTCCATGATCAACGCATCGTTGTCAACACGACGTTGAGGATGGGCAGATGCTCGTGCCACTTGTAGAGGCTGACCCCTCGATCTGCGGCGGCAAGGCGGCCATGCTCGGCGCGATGCTGCGCGCGGGACTCCCGGTGCCCGAGGGGTTCGTACTGTCGTTCGCCGTGTACCGCGCCGCTCTGGGCGAACTCCCACCTCGTGTTCTCGCCCAGCGACCCGAGCTCCTGCGGGAGCTGGTTGAGAAGCGGCCGCTCCCCCGTTCCCTGCTCGAGTCGCTGGAGCGCGCGATCGAACGGCTCGATGCTCCCCATTTGGCCGTGCGCTCGTCGGCCGCGTACGAAGACACCAGCGAGGCGTCGGCCGCAGGCCAGTACGAGAGCGTGCTCGCGGTCCAGGGGGTCGCAGGGGTCGCCGACGCGCTCCGCGTCTGCTGGGGCTCCCTGTTCTCCTCCCGCGCGCTCGCCTACCGAGCCGGCGGACCGGGAGACCCCGACCGGCACCACGAACCGGGGATGGCGGTCATCGTCCAACGCCACGTCGACGCCGAGATGTCCGGCGTCATGTTCACACCCCCGGACCAGGACGGCGTCACCGTGATCGAGTCCGCCTGGGGACTGGGCACCAGCGTTGTCGCCGGCACCGTCACACCGGACACCTACCGTGTCCAGGCGGACGGGACCGTCACCTGTGCCGTCGCGGACAAGCGGACCCGACGCGATCGCCACGGCACCGAGGTTCTCGTGCGAGAGGTGCCCGCCGTCGAACGTGAGCGCGCCACGCTGGGCGGCGCGACCGCCACGGGACTGGCGGCGCTGGGCACGAAGGTCGCCGCAGCCCTCGGCGGCCCGCAGGACATCGAGTGGGCCATCGCCGACGGTCGCGCCTGGCTGCTGCAGGCACGCCCCATCACAGCGGCGCCCCCGCCCACGCCACCCTCGGCCGCCACCTCCCCGGATCCGGCCAGGCTGACGCTGACCGGAACGCCCGGCAGCCACGGGACCGCGACCGGTACGGCCCGCACCGTCCGTGGACCGCGCGACTTCGTACGCGTGCGGCCCGGCGACGTGCTGGTGTGTCCCTTCACCGACCCCGCCTGGACACCGCTGCTCCGCATCGCCGACGGCGTGGTCACCGAGACGGGAGGGACGCTCTCCCACGCCGCGATCGTCGCCCGCGAACACGGCATCCCGGCCGTGCTCGGTGTACCCGACGCCCTCGAGCGGGTCCATGACGGCGTCACTGTCACCATCAACGGCACCACCGGCACGGTGACCATCCCGACCAGCTGAGCTGGTACCAACGCTACGGGAGTAGGAGAGCGGGCGGCCCCTCAGTTGCCGCACCGAGCGAGGACCATGCCGACCCGCCACCTCTACCTCGCCCGCCACGGAGCCGCCAACGCGCTCGGTGAACTCACCGGAACCGGCACCCGGCAAGCACGGCTCCTGGGAGAGCGGCTCGCCACCCTGCCGATCGACGTGGTCTGGCACTCACCCCTGCCACGAGCCGCCACCAGCGCCCAGGAGATCGCCGGCCACCTTCCCGGCGTGCCCATGATCGAGGCCCCGGAACTCATCGACCACATCCCCTACGTGCCGCCTGCCGACGAGACCCCGCCGCCCTGGACCGGATTCTTCGACGGCTACACCAAGACCGAGGCGTCCGCAGGAGAGCTGATCGCTGACACCCTGCTCGCCAGGTTCGGCAGTGCCACAGCCGCGGCTACCGCGAGGAGGCCCACCGACACCCACGAGGTGCTCATCACGCACTCCTACCCCATCGCCTGGCTCGTCCGGCATGCCGTCGGCGCACCGGCAACCCGCTGGCTCGGCCTCGACACCGCGAACGCCGCGCTCACCCTCATCGAGCACCGCTGCGGCCTGCCACCCGCGCTCGTGTTGTTCAACGAGATGAGCCACCTCCCGACAGACCTGCGCTGGACCGGATTCCCCACCACCACCCGGCCCTGAACGTCCGCGACCTGCTCACCGACCAAGCTCACTGGCGCTCTGCCGACCCGCGAACCGACAACCAGCGATAGCGCCCGTCCAGGGGTCGGGGCCACCAACGTCGGCTAGGCAGGCCTGACATCGGCGCGAGCACATCGAGCCGTTGCCGCAGGTCGGTGGTGTTCGAATACGACGCTGTTCGGTCCACCCACATCGGCAGGGCGGGCCACCGGTCCCGCCCGGCAGGGGCAGCTTCGGCCTGCCTCCGTGGCACGCGCACCGGGGGCGCCGACGAGGCGGGAATCAGCGGCAGGCGCTCGCGTTCCGTGGTCTACTATTGTGGTAGTGGAGGTGATGCGGATGCGGTGGGGTCGTGATCCCGTGGTGCGGGTGGTCGTGCTGTGCGTCGCCGCGGGGGCGCTGCTGGCGACCAGCGGCCCGCGAACGTCGATCGAGGCCAGTGTCGACCTTCCCGTGGAGGTGCCCGCAGGCGGGACCGCGTCGGTCCTGGTCACGGTCGCGGGTACCGCCGCGGCCGCCACCCAGGCCGAGCCGGTCGTGCCCTGGGACCTGTCCGCCTCCCTCAGGACCGAGACGACGACGCCGGGACCGCTGATCGTGGCGCGGCGGGCCTCCGGAGACGTTCCACTGCGGCGGGGCGAGGGCCACCCCGACGCCTGCCCGCCCGGCGAGGCCTGCGTGCGGCGCTACCGGGTGGTGGTGCGCGCACCCGCGGACCACCCGCTGCGCGATGACCTGTGGCTGCGGGCCGAGGTCAACTACGACGGCGTCGTCCGGCACGAGGGCCGCACCGTGGACCTGCGCGGGGACACACCGCCGGATGAGGCGAACCTCGCCCTCGCGGTCGACGACGGCGCGCGGACGGTCGTCGCCGACACCGATGGCGTCGATTCCTATGTCGAGCACCCGGCCGACGCGCGCCCCGCGGTGCTGGTCACCCGCGAGCAGCCGGTGGTGCGCGCCGTCGTGCGCCAGGCATACGTCCGCGAGGGGATCCCCGACCTCCCTCCCGGGGCCGACCGGGCGAGCGGGTACGGCAGTGTGGAGATGCAGGTGCTCGCCGGCGACGCCGACACCACGGCCACCGCGCTCTGGCGTCGCGCGGACGGCTCCAGGGTCGCGTCGTTCGGGCCGGGCGGCGAGGGTTGGCAGGAGCACAAGGCCGAGTTGCGCTGCGAGGGCGCGCGGTGCGCCCTGGAACTCGACCTCGTCGTCCGGCTCGATCAGGGGGAGTGGGCGCTGTTCACCGCCTCCGACCTCGTCGTCCGGCCCGCACCGCGTCCCACCTCCGCCTCCGAACCGGACGCCCGCTACCCCGCCGCGGGACCGCCGGAGTTCGAGGTGGTGCCGTGAGACCGGCCGGCGCGGGACTCGCGGGGCCGCTGGGGCTCACCGCCCTCGCCGTGCTCGTGGTCAACGACCACGTCCTGAAGCCCGCGCTGGGGAACTGGTGGACGGGCAAGCTCTCCGACGTCGCCGCCCTGGTCGTCGCGCCGCTGGCGGCGCAGGCGGCCTGGGAGCTCGCCGGTGCGGCCCTGCGGCGCTACCACCGGCCCAGCGCCGCCGCCCTGCGGGCGGGTGCTCTGGCGACCGGCTCGCTGCTGATCGCCATCAAGCTGTCAAGGGCCGCCAACGAGGTGTACGAGGCCGCGCTCGGGGCGGCGCAGTGGCTCCCGGCTGCCGCGGCGGCGGTCCTGCTTGGCTCGCCCACGCCGCCCCTGTGGACGGTCGAGTCGATCAGCGACCCGACCGACCTGCTCGCCCTGCCGGCCCTCGCCCTGCCGCTCCTCAGCGCGGCAGCGACGGGGTGGCCGCAGAGGCGGACGTGGCGGGCGATGACGTTCTCCTCGAGGCCGACGCGGCCGGGTAGTGGGCCGGGCACATAGGGCATGTGCTACATCTCTGCCACAGTCGTAGCATGAGTGAGGTCGCGTCGCGGGAGCTCCGCAATGACACGGCCGGCGTGCTCGGGCGCGTGCAGGCCGGCGAGGACGTGGTGATCACGGTGAACGGTCGCCGGGTGGCCCGGCTCGTGCCGGTGCAGGCGGCTCGCCGTCGCTGGCTGCCCCGTGAGGAGCTCGCCCGCCGGCTGCGCACGGCGCAGGCCGACCCGGGACTGCGCGAGGAGCTCGCCGTGCTCGCTGGCGACACCACCGACGACCCGGGCCCCGTCGGATGACGGCGCGCGGGGTCCTCGACACCAGCGTGTTCATCGCGGCCGAGTCCGGTCGCGGTCTCAACGAGGAGATGTTGCCCGAGGAGTCCGCGATCTCCGTCATCACCCTCGCCGAGCTCCAGGCCGGGGTGCTCGCGGCCAGGGACACCCGGACCCGGGCACGGCGGCTGGCCACCCTGGAGGCGTTCAGCGACATCGAGGTGTTGGATGTCGAGCCCGCGACCGCGCTGGTGTGGGCACAGATGCGCGTGGAGCTCGCCGAGAACCGGCGCCGGGTGAACGTGAACGACCTGTGGATCGCCGCGTCCGCGGCCAGTCGCGGCCTCCCGGTCGTCACGCAGGACGACGACTTCAGCGCGGTGGACGGGATCGCGGGACTGGTCGTCGTCCGCCTATGAACGGTGGCGCGAGGTGGTGGAGGGCGGGCCTGCTGTGGGCGGCAGACTCGGCGGGGCGGCGGGCCGCGTAGGGCGGCCGGCGGGGACGGGGAGGCTGCGGGCGGCGTGGGCGAGATGCGGGACCGGATGCTGCGCGGTGAGCTCTACAACGGCGTCGACCCCGAGAGCCAGGCCGAGTTCGACCGCGTGCAGGACCTGCTCGCGCGGTTCAACGCGACCGCGCCGCGCGCGCGGGCGGAGCGCGACGCCCTGCTGCGCGAGGCGCTGCGCCACGTCGGCGAGGGGGTCGTCGTGCGCGCGCCGTTCTTCTGCGAGTACGGCGCGGTCAGCATCGGGGCGGGGACCTTCGTCAACGTGGGCGCGGTCCTGCTCGACGTCGCGCCGATCGCGATCGGCGCGGCCTGCCAGATCGCCTCGCGGGTGCAGCTGCTCACCGCCACCCACCCCATCGACCCGGGGCCCCGCCGGCTCGGCTGGGAGTACGCCCAGCCCATCACCATCGCCGACAACGTGTGGCTCGGCGGCGGGGTGATCGTCTGCCCGGGCGTGACCATCGGCGAGGACACCGTCGTCGGCGCCGGCGCGGTCGTCACCCGCGACCTGCCCGCCGGCGTCGTCGCCGCCGGCGTCCCCGCCCGCGTCCTGCGCGAGATCGACGAGTCCGACCGCGTGGAGGTCCCGCCCCGCTGATCGCCCTCCCGCGTCAGGGGAGCGTGCGGACCTCGGCGGCGGGGAGGCCCTTGTCCCACCAGTGGGCGTGGCGGGCGTAGACGGTGGGCTCGCGGTCCGCCAGGAAGCGGACCAGCGCGTCCGCCTCCGCGGCCAGCCCGCTCCAGGCCGCGGCATCGAGCCGCCGGAAGGCGGTCGCCTCGATGCCGCCGTCGACAGCGCGCCAGACGCCCGCGACCTGGCCGTCGACGAGCAGGGTCGGCAGCACGTCGCCGTTGCGGCGGATGACCGCGGCGCGGTGCTCGGCGGGGAGGACGCGTGCCCGGTCGGCGTAGGCGAGCAGGACGCTGTCCCACATCGGCAGGAGGCGCGGCGGCGCCGCCACGTCCTCGGGCGGGAGCGACGCCCCCCGCACGTCGACGAGCGTCGCCCCGCCGGGTCCCTCGAAGGCCACGAGGTCGTCGCGCAGGTCGTCCAGCGCCTGGCGCACCACCCCGCGCCCGAGGAGGGTGAACGTCGCGGCGTCCTGCACCGAGGCGGGGCCGAATGCGCGTAGGTAGCGCAGGAGCAGCGACCGGACGGCGTCGCCGTGCGCCACCGCGCCCGCCGGCGGGGCGGCGACGAACGACGACGGCCGCCGGAACGACCACGGCCCGCCCGTCGGCACGTGGTGCAGGGGTGCGAACGTCTTCAAGGCCCACCACAGGCGCGGCTCGCGCACCCCGAGCTCGGCCTCCAGGAGGTCCTCGATCTCGACGCGGGTGCGCGGGACGGCGGCGAGCGCCGCGAGTCGCGGGAGCAGGGCATCGGCGTCGGCGGCGGCGAGCCCGGTCGTCGTGTAGCGACGGTCGTGGAGCCGCGCCCCGCGGAGGGTCGGCAGCATCGCCCCGTGGAACGTCGCCCAGTCACCCGCGCGCACCGCGTGCAGCGTGCTGCGCAGCAGCGTCGCCTTGACCACCTCGCCGTCGGCGAAGGCGGCGTCCAGCGCCGCCGCGTCGAACCCGGCCACCCGGTTCCACAGCGCGAGGTACGGCGACGCGGGCTCCTGGGCCTGGAGGGCGAGGACGTCGCCCAGGGCGTCGGCGACCCCCACGAGCGCACGCCCCAGCAGCAGCTGCCGGTCCAGCGTCGCCCGGTTGAGCTGCCGTTCGCTGAGCCGCATCGCCCCCCGCCGTCCGCCGCCGCATCCCGGCGCCCCGAGGGCACGCCGCCGGCCCGCGTTCTACCCGGACGCCCCGGCGGCGGCACCCCTCGCACCCTCCCCGGCGGCCAACGCCGCCCCAGGCGCCGTGGGGCGCCCCTCGCGCGGGCGTGGTTCGTGGACGGCAGGTGGTCCGGCAGCGACCACGTGGTGCCGCCGGGCTGAGCCCGCCGCGGCCTGTCGCCGTCCAGCACGGGCAGAGCGCGGGACCGCCGGCGGGCGGGGGTCAGTCGCGGGTCTCGCTGAAGCGCTCGACGTCGCGGGTGCGGCCCGAGATGATCACGACGTCGCCGCGGCGGAGCACGGTGTCGGCGGTGGCGTAGGTGAAGTCCTCGCCGGAGCGCTTCACCGCGACGACGGTGACCCCGTACCGGCTGCGCACCCCGGAATCGCCGAGCCGTGCGCCCACCACCCCGGTCGGCGGCCGCGTCTTGACCAGGGCGAAATCGTCCTCGAACTCGATGTAGTCGAGCATGCGGCCGCGGACCAGGTGGGCCACCCGGCGGCCCATGTCCTGCTCGGGCCGGACGACGTGGTGGACGCCGAGCTGGGTGAGGATGCGCGCGTGCGCGTCGCTGACGGCCTTGGCCCAGGTGTTCGGCACCCCGAGCTCCAGGACCATCGACGCGGTGAGGATGCTCGCCTCCAGGTCGCCGCCGATGCCGATGACCGCGCGGTCGAACTCCTGGATCGACAGCTGCCGCAACGCCTCCAGCTTGGTCGAGTCGGCGACCACCGCGTGGGTCAGGCGGTCGGCCATCGACTGCACGACGTCGGGGTCCGCGTCGATGCCGAGGACCTCGATGCCCTCGCCGCGCATCAGCTCCAGCGCCAGCGACGCGCCGAAACGCCCGAGCCCGATCACCGCGACGGTGTCGCCCCTCCTGCTCCTAGCCAATGATCAGACTCCCCTCCGGCAGGCTGTACAGCCTGCCGCGCTCGCGCAGGGCCAGGGCGGTCGCTAGCGTCACCGGCCCGAGCCGCCCCGCGAACATCAGGATCATGAGCAGGCCGCGGCCGGTCGGTGGCAGGTCGTCGGTGATCCCTGTGGACAGGCCGGTGGTGGCGAAGGCCGAGACGACTTCGAACAGCGCCTCGTCGAGTCGGATGCCCGTGATCTGCACCAGGACCAGGGTGGGCGCGACCACGGCCGCGACGGCCAGCAGCGCGACGGACAGGGCCACCCGCTGCGCCTGGTCGGGGATCCGGCGGCGGAACGCGTCGACGGAGGTGTCGCCGCGGATCTCCGCCCGGATGGCGAGCAGCAACACGGCGAAGGTGGTGACCTTGATGCCGCCCCCGGTGCCGCCGCTGCCGGTACCGATGAACATCAGCACGGACATCGCCAGCCAGGTCCCGCTGCCCAGCTGGGCGATGTCGACGCTGTTGAAGCCCGCGGTCCGGGTCATCGCCGACTGGAAGAACCCCGCCAGGAGCCGCGCGGGCGGGTCGAGGGAACCCAGGGTCCCTGTGTTGCCCCACTCCGCGGCGGTGATGAACACGGTGCCGGCGACCAGCAGCACCGCTGAGGTCACCAGGGTGATCTTGGTGTGCAGGCTCCAGTGGCGCGGCTCGCGCGGGCGTCGCTGCAGCTCGAACAGGACGGGGAAGCCCAGCCCGCCCAGGATCACGGCCGCCGCGAGCGGCAGGCAGAACCAGGGGTCGGCGGCGAAGCGCATGAGGCTGTCGGGGTAGAGGGCGAACCCGGCGTTGTTGAATCCCGAGACCGCGTGGAACCAGCCGAGCCAGGCGGCCCGCAGCGGCGGCTCGCCGTAGGCGACCCCCAGGCGCAGTGCGAGGAGGACCGCCGTCGCCGCCTGCACCACCAGGCTCAAGGTGACCACGCCGACCACGACCGTCCGCACGTCGCCCAGACCCGTGCCCGGCGACTCCGCCGCCGCGATCAGCCGTGAGCGCAGCCCCATGCGCCGCGAGATCAGCAGGCCCAGCAGCGAGGCGAGGGTCATGATGCCGAACCCGCCGACCTGGATGAGCGTCAGGATCACGCTCTCGCCGAAGTACGACCAGTACGAGGCCGTGTCCACCACGACCAGGCCGGTCACGCACAGGGCGGAGGTCGCGGTGAACAACGCCTCGGCGACGTCGGCGCCCCCCGGGCCGGCCCTGGCGACCGGGAGGGACAGCAGGAGGGTGCCGGCCGCGATGCCGACCGCGTAGGCCGCGGCGATGAGCTGTGCGGGGTGCCGGAGGCGGAGGGCTCCCCGGCGCACCCACCGGAGCCCATCCGCTGCCCGTCGCGACATCACCACGCCCGGGACCATAGATGGGCTGACGTCGAGGTCCCCTGGTCGCTGAGCAGCACCGGCCGCCGCCTGCCCCGGCCCGCGGGCTGTCAGCGGTGGCGGTGGGCGACCGGGACGAGCGGGCGTCCTGGACGGTGACGACGACAACGCAGTCGGACGGTTCGTCGACGAGATGGACGATGCGCAGCCAGCGCCACGGGCCGAGCGGGAAGCGGAGCCCGGACCACGCGCCGTAGAGTTCGGGGCCCAGGCGCGGGAACTGCCGCAACGGGGCGAGTGCGGCCTGGACCCGCCGGCGGGTGTCGCGCGAGCCGGGTCAGCTCGGCCGCGTGCTCGGCGTCGAGGGTGATGTGCAACCGCTGTCCGCTCACCCGATGGAGGTGCACATCACGATGCCGTCCGTGCCGTCGCGCTGGCGGCGCGGAGGCGGGGGAGGAGGGGTGCGGCGGTGCGGTGGCGGAGGCAGCCGAGCCACACGCCCAGCGCGTTGGCGCCGTCGTCGAGGGCGCACAGCGCCAGCCAGCGCAGCGGGTCGACGGCGGGCCGGTCCCGGACCCCGGCGACCGCGGCGCGGGTGACGGCGGCCACCGCCAGCACGCGGGCGGCCCGGCCCGCGATCGGCGCACCCAGCGCCCGCACCGGCCGGGGGCCAGGGGCGCAGCGCCGCCGCCGCCAGCAGGGCGGGGGCCCACCAGCCGGTGACCGCGCCCGCGACCAGGTCGGCCTCGGCGACCCGGGCGCGCAGGACGACGCGGGCCGCCAGCGGCAGGGGCACCCCGGCGCGGCGCAGGGCGGCGACGGCGAGGGCCGTGGTCGCGACGGCGGCGCCCACGGCGATCCCGGGCACGCCCGCGCCGCCGCGCCCCAGCCCAGCGCCTGCGCCGGGGCCAGCACCAGCGGCGGGACCGCGCCGGGGTGCCGGGCCCACAGCCCCGCCACCGACGTGCCGTACACCACCCGGCGGGCGAGCAGCCCGCGCAGGTCGCGCCGGTGGTCGTGGACGACGACGGCGGCCGGCTCGTGGCGGACGGTCCAGCCCGCGGCGCGGATCCGCCAGACCAGGTCCACGTCCTCGCCGATCGGCATGGCCGGGTCGAAGCCGGGGAACGCTGCCCGCCGGACCGCCAGGGCGGCGCTCGGGACGTAGGGGACGCGGCCCAGGGGCCGCACGACGTCGGGGCGCGGGCCCATGTCCAGGGGCGAGCGCGCCGCCTCGTAGCGCTCGGCCACCGACCCGCGGGGCGCGGCGACCACGCGGGGGGCGACCGCGCCCACCGCCGGGTCGTCGAGGTGGCCGAGCAGCGGGGCCAGCCACCCCGCCCGGGGCCGGCAGTCGCTGTCGAGGAAGACCACGAACGGGGTGGTCGCGTGCGCGGCGCCGAGGTTGCGGGCCGCGGCGGCCCCCTCCCCGCGGCCCCGCACCAGCCGCGCGCCGGCGCGGGCGGCGAGGGCCGAGGTGCGCGCCGCCGCGGCCGGCGCCGACCCGTCGTCGACGACCACGACGGCGGGTACCGGCCCGGCCGCGGCCAGGGACGCCAGCGCCGCGGCCAGGGCCTCGGGCCGGTCGCGCACGGGCACGACCACGGTGAGGTCGTCCACGCGCAGCGGGTCCCGCCGCGGTGCGGGGTGCAGCAACCCCGCCGCGACCAGCCGCGCGGCCAGGCGCCGCTCCGCCCGGCCGCCCCCGACGGGGGCGCCGGACCGCCACCGCGCCAGCACCTGCGCGCCCGCAGCGGTCAGGCGCACCACACGCCAGGGATCACCGCCCAGCACCCGCCGCCCGCCGCCGAACACGACGGCCCGGTCGTCCAGCACCACCCGCATCCCCGTCGGCACTGCCGTCCCGCCGGGCCCCGCCGCCGCCGTGCCCCCGCCCTGGTGGCCGCCACCGCCCGCGCGGGCGCCTCGCCCCGACCCCTGCCACCGGCGCCACCAGGCGCCCGCGCCCGCGTCATGCCGTCATGCCCGCGTCCACGGGCAGCACCGTGCCGGTGACGCCGGCGGTGTCCGGGCCGCACAGCCAGGCGATCGCCGCGGCGACCTCCTCCGGTCGCAGCAGGCGCGGGATGCGGTGGTGCTCGGCGAACGCCGCCCGGTCGGGCAGGTCATAGATCGTGGCGCTGGCCGACAGCATGGCGGTGTCCGTCGACCCCGGCGCGACGGCGTTCGCGGTGGCACCGTGCGGGCCCATCTCCGCCGCCAGCGCGCGCACCAGCCCGACCACGCCGTGCTTGGCCGCCGAGTACGCCGCCAGCCGCGGCAGTCCCCGCAGCCCGGCCGCGGACGCGACCGCCACGAACCGCCCCGGCAGCGGGCTGGCCAGCAGCGCCGGCACCGCCGCCCGCGCCAGCCGCCACACCCCGGTGAGGTTAGTCCCGAGCAGCGCCTCCCAGGTCGCGTCGTCGGCCTCCCAGGCCGGGGGCCCGCCCGCGATCGCCCCGGCCGCCGCGACCGCGGCGTCGAGCCGCCCGAAGCGCTCGACCGCCAATCCGACGGCGGCGTCGAGCCCCGACTGGTCGCGCACGTCGGCGACCGCCGCCAGCGCGCCGTTGCCGCACGCGGCCCGCGCCCGCTCCAGGTCCGCCCGCGTCGCCATCGCCATCGGGATCGCCGGGTCGTCCGCGCACGCGTCGACCAGCACCACCCCCACCCGTCGCGCGCGAGGCGCAGGGCGGTGGCCGCCCCGATCCCGCGGGCGGCCCCGGTGACCACGGCGGCGGGCGGGGTCACCGGCACCCCCGCTCGCCGGTGCGCCGGGCTCGCCCGCAGGCACCGGCTCGCGCCGGGCCGGCGGGGTTCGTGCCCGCCGTCGCGCTCACGCCGGCGGGAGGGCGGCCGCGGCGGCCGCCAGGTCGTCGGTCAGGGCCGCCAGCAGCGCGTGCCCCTCGGCGGCGGTCGCGCCGCGGGGGTCGCCGAGGACGCCGTTCTCGGCCACGGCCCGCACCCCCGCGCGCGCAGCGCGGGCAGCAGCTCGGCCAGCGGCCGCACGTCCCCTGCCGCCACCGCGCCCGCCCGCACCGCCTCGGGGGCCAGGGCCAGCAGCAGCGACGTCTCCGTCCGCCCCGCGTGCGCGTCCCCGCCCGGCACCCGCGGCTCCCACCACACCACCGCCCGACCCTCCGTGCGCAGCCGCGGCACCGCCTGCCCCAGCGCGTCGCTGTTCCCCCCGTGCCAGGCCACCAGCACCACCCCCCGCGCCCAGTGCTTCGCCGACCGCACCAGCTCGACGACCAGCTCCTCCATCACCACCGGCCCCAGCGACAGCGTCCCCGGGTGCGCCTGGTGCTCGCCGCTGGATCCGTACGCCACCGCCGGCCCCACCACCACGTCCCCCCGCCGCGCCGCGAGCCCCTCCGCCAGCGCCACCGCGATGCGCGTGTCGGTGTCCAGCGGCAGGTGCGGCCCGTGCTGCTCGCAGGCCCCCAGCGGCACGGCCAGCACCGGCGCCCGCCCCTCCAGGTCCGTCCATGTCCGCTCACCCAGCCGCATGGGGGCAGCGTGCGCGAGCAGCCCGATCGCCGCCACCCCGACCGGCACCGCCGAGTGGCATGCTGTTCGACCAGCTCGTGCACGGTGATCGGCAGGCGATGGGCAACGACTGGTTCGAGTCGGTGGAGGCGCGGCGGCGGGCGAAGCGGCGGCTGCCGCGGCCGGTGTACATGGCGCTGGTCGCGGGGTCGGAGCGGGGGCTGACCCTGCGCGACAACCTCGCCGCCTTCGGCGAGCTGGGGTTCGCGCCGTTCGTCGCCGGGCTGTTGGGGGAGCGCGACCTGTCGACCACGGTGCTGGGGCAGGAGCTGGCGCTGCCGGTGATGATCTCGCCGACCGGGGTGCAGGCGGTCCACCCCGAGGGCGAGGTCGCGGTCGCGCGGGCGGCGGCGGCGCGCGGCACGGCGATGGCGCTGAGCTCGTTCGCCAGCAAGCCCATCGAGGAGGTCGTCGCCGCCAACCCGCGCACCTTCTTCCAGACCTACTGGACCGCGCCGCGCGACCAGCTGCTGCAGCGGCTGGAGCGGGCGCGGGCGGCGGGGGCGGTGGGGCTGATCCTCACCCTGGACTGGTCGTTCTCGCACGGGCGCGACTGGGGCAGCCCGCACATCCCCGACCAGGTGGACCTGCGGACGATGGCGCGCTTCGCGCCGGAGGCGCTCGCACACCCGCGCTGGTTCCTGCGCTGGGCCCGCACCGGCCACGTGCCGGACCTGACGGTGCCCAACCTCGCGCCGCCCGACGGCGGGCCGGCGCCCACCTTCTTCGGGGCCTACGGGGAGTGGATGCAGTCGCCGGCGGCCACCTGGGACGACATCACCTGGCTGCGCGAGCAGTGGGGCGGGCCGTTCCTGCTCAAGGGCGTGATGCGCGTCGACGACGCGCGGCGGGCCGTGGACGCGGGCGTGTCGGCGATCTCGGTGTCCAACCACGGCGGGAACAACCTCGACGGCACGCCGGCGGCGATCCGCGCCCTGCCCGCGATCGCCGAGGCCGTCGGCGACCAGGTCGAGGTCCTGCTCGACGGCGGCATCCGGCGGGGCAGCGACGTGGTCAAGGCGCTGGCGCTGGGGGCACGCGCGGTCATGATCGGCCGCGCCTCGCTGTGGGGCCTGGCCGCCAACGGCCAGGCCGGGGTCGAGAACGTCCTGGACATCCTGCGCAGCGGCATCGACTCCGCCCTGCTGGGCCTGCGCAAGGCGTCGGTCCGCGACCTGACCCCCGACGACCTGGTGATCCTGCCCGGTTTCGCCCGCCGCCTGGGCGCCCCGGTGGAGGAGCCCGGCGCCCGCCCGGCGACCACCGACCCCCGCCACCGCCCGGCCGAGACCGCCACCCCGACCGCCTGACCCCCGGGCGGCGGGGCGCGTCAGCGGACCGTGATCACCGGCAGGCGGGAGTGGCCGGGCCCGGGAACCGGCGCCTGGCCCGGCTCCACGCGCGCCAGGGCCTCCTCGCCGTGGCCAAGGGCGCACTCCGGGTCCGGCCCGGCCAGGGGCAGCCCGGTGAAGAACTTCGCGGCCATGCACCCGCCGCCGCAGGCGTCGTAGGACCCGCAGCTCGCGCACGCCCCCGGGTGCTGCGGCTCGCGCAGCGCGGTGAACAGCGCCGACTCCCGCCACACCCCTGTGAACCCGCCCGGGTCGCGCACGCTGCCGGCCAGGAAGTCCTCGTGGAGCACGAACGGGCACGCGTACACGTCCCCGACCGGGTCGACCAGGCACACGATCCGCCCCGCCCCGCACAGGTTCAGCCCCGGCAGCGCCTCCCCGTAGGCCGACAGGTGGAAGAACGAGTCGCCGGTCAGCACGTGGGGCCGCACCCGCAGCCAGTCGTAGAGGTGGCGCTGCTCGGCGGGGGACAGGCGCAGCTCCCGCCAGGTCGCGGCGCCCCGCCCCGACGGCCGCAGCCGGGTCAGCCGCAGCTCCGCCCCGTACGCGCCGGCCAGCCCCTCCAGCTCGTCCAGCGCCCCGATCGAGCGGTTGGTCACCACCACGCTGAGCTTGAACGGCCCGAACCCGGCGTCGGCCAGCCGGTCCATCGCCGCCCGCGCCGCGGCGTAGGACCCCGTCCCACGCACCGCGTCGTTCGCCTCCGGCGTCGCCCCGTCCAGGCTGATCTGGACATCGACGTAGTCCATCGCCGTGATCCGCCGCGCGGCGCGGTCGTCGAGCAGCGCCCCGTTGGTCGAGAACTTCACCCCGACCCCGGCGCCGACGGCGTGCTCGACGAGGTCGAGGAAGTCGCGGCGCACCAGCGGCTCCCCGCCGCCGACGTTGACGTAGAAGACCTGGAGCCCCGCCAGCTCCTCGATCAGCGCCCTCGCCTCGGCCGTGGTCAGCTCGCGCGGGTCGCGCCGGCCCGACGACGACAGGCAGTGCACGCACTGCAGGTTGCAGGCGTAGGTGACCTCCCAGGTGAGGCAGATGGGGGCCAGCAGCCCCTCGCGCAGCTGGTCAACGAGCAACGAGCACCTCCGCGCGCAGCAGGGACCCCAGCGCGGCGGCCATCGCCGAGCGCGCCCGCCCGTCCAACCCGGCCGCGTCCAGCGCGGCGGCCGCCGACGGCCGCTCGCCCAGGTCGCGCACCAGGTCCACCAGCGCCGGGGACTTCAGGAACAGCAGGCGCCGGTTGCCGTAGTGGTAGGCCAGCGCCCCGAACGGCTCCGGGCGGATCGCGACCTGGCCGTGCAGGGCGTACGGCCGCTCCAGGTCCATCAGTAGACGCCGCACATCCCGTCGATGGAGATCTCCTCGACCAGGAGCTCCTCGGCGACGAGGTCCTCCTCGTCGTCCGCGTCCTCGGCCGTCGTGACCTCGAGGTCGTCCGCGTCGATGGCCATGCCCGTCCCTCCCGCGTTCGTGCCGGTGTCGAGAGTGCCCGACCACGACCGGGGCCCGCCACCCCCTTCTGGGGGGCCGGTGGACATGGCATGCTGTCCAGCCAGCCCCACGCACGGTGACTGGTGGTCGATGGCCCGGGCCGACCCTCCACCGCCGCCCGAGCTCGACGAGCTCGACGGGGACCTCGCCGCGCTCCTGCTCCTGCTGGAGCCCGGTGCGGCCCTGCGCCGGGCGGCCCGGCTGGTCACGGCGGAGGCGGGCCTGCCGGTCGGGTTCCTGGCGGTGCCGTCCGGCCCGGACGCGGTCCGCATCGAGCACGCCCACGGCACGCGCACCGGTGCGCTGGACGGGGTGGTGGTCCCGAGCGGGCTGGGGCTGGGCGGCAAGGTCGCGGCCCTGCGGCGCCCGGCCGCGGTCGCCGACTACTGCACGAACGGCTCCATCACCCACCACTTCGACGCGCCGGTGCAGGCGGAGGGGCTGCGGGCGATGGTCGCGGTGCCCCTGCAGCGCGGGGACGACTTCTACGGCGTGCTGTACGGGGCGGCGCGGGCCGAGGGCGACCTCGGCGACCGGCCGACGCGGGCGCTGGAGTCGGTGGCGGCGCGCACGGCGCTGGCCCTGGTGGTCGCCGAGCGCGCCCGCCACCCCGCCGAGCTGGCCGTCTCCGCCGAGCGCGTGCGGCTGTCCGCGGCGCTGCACGACTCGGTGGGCGCGTTGCTGTTCGCGATCGGCGCGGGGGCCCGCGAGCTGGCCGAGGCGGCCGGCGACCTCCCCGAGCTCGCCGCCCGCGCCCGCGCCATCGAGGACCGCGCCGGGTCCGCCGCCCGCGCCCTGCGCCGCTCCCTGCGCGCCCTGCACTCGCCGCCCGGCGAGCTCGCCGTCGGCGTGGCGCTGCACACCGACTGCCTGGCCTTCGAGCAGCGCACGGGCGTACCCGCCCGCGTCGTGACCCTCACCGACCTGCCCGCCCTCCCGCCCCCCGCGGCCGACGCCCTGCTCGCCACGGCCCGCGAGGCGCTCCTCAACGTGGAGAAGCACGCCGGCGCGAGCGGCGTGGTCGTCACCCTGGCCGCCGCCGACGGCGGCCTCGCGGTGGCGGTCACCGACGACGGCCGCGGCCTCCCCGCCCCCGCCGCGCCGGGCAGCGGTGACGGCACCGGCATCGGCCTGGAGGCCGCGGCGGCGCGCGTCGCGCGGCTGGGCGGGACGCTGCGGCTCACGGCGAACGACGGGGGCGGGGTGACCCTGCGCGCATGGCTGCCGTGCTGAGCCCCACGCCGGTGCGGATCCTGGTCGTCGACGACCACCTGGTGGTGCGCGAGGGCATGGCCCTGCTGGTCCGCCACGACCCGTCCCTGCGCGTGGTCGGCCACGCCCGCACCGCCGCCGAGGGGCTGCGGGAGGCGGCCCGCCTGCGCCCGACCCTCGTGCTGCTCGACCTCCGCCTGCCCGACCAGCCGGCCGCCACGACCATCGGGGCGCTGAAGGCCGCGGTCGCCGGTGTGCGCGTCCTGCTGTTCACCGCCCACGCGGGCGCCGCAGCGCTCGCGGCGGCGCTGGACGCGGGCGCGGACGGCTACCTGCTCAAGGACACGACCCGCGCGGACCTGGTCACGGCGATCAGGACGGTCGCCGCGGGCGGTCGCTGGCTCGACCCGCGCGCCGACGACGACCACGCCACCTGGCCCGGCCTCAGCGCCCGCGAGCACGAGGTCCTCCGCCGCGTGGCCCTCGGCGAGACCAACCCCGAGATCGCCACCGCCCTCACCCTGTCCCGCAACACGGTCAAGTCCTACCTGACCTCCGCGATGCAGAAGCTCGGCGCCCGCAACCGCGTCGACGCCATCATGCGCGCCCATGACCACGGCCTCCTCTGACCCCCCGTCCCTCGCCGCGGCGTTCGAGGTGGGCGGGTGTCAGATGGGCAGGAAGCCGAGGGAGCGGGCGACGGTGGCCTGGGCGGCGTCGCGGGAGGCGAAGTCCAGGTCCTCGCCGGCCTCGGCGAGGAGGGGGACCGTGAGCGTGGCGACGGCGAGGTGCCAGGCGTCTCTGGCGCGGAGAGCGTGCGTGCGCACCAGGTCCAGTGCCGTGTCCTCCACGCGGTCCTGCGGCGCCTTCAGCACGGTGACGGGTCCGTCGTTGCCCAGGTCGGCGTCGAGCAGGGCGAGCAGTCCCTCGGCGTCCCCCCGCCCGGTGCGGGCGGCGCGGACCAGGGCTCCGGAGACCTCCATCCGCGTCCACGTCCCCGTGGCGGCGGCGACATCCGCGTCGTGCAGGCGCGCGACGGCCTCCTCGTGGCCCTCCTCGTCGGCCAGGTACGCCCGGGCCAGGACTGAGGAGTCCAGGTACACGATCACGCCCGCTCGCGGTCCTCGATGAGCAGGCGGTCCAGCTGCGGACCGAGGCCGCGGGTGGAGTCGATGACCGCGGCCCGGCGGGCTGCGCTCACCGGCCCGGCCTCCAGCGGCTGCAGGAGGCCCGCAGCCGCGGCCGTGGCGCGCAGACGGCTGCGGCGATCGCCCTCGTCGCTGTCCGCGACCGCGTCCAGGATCTCCGTGGCGACCGCGTTGATGCTGCGCCCCTCGCGCCTCGCGCGCGCCACGAGCCGCCGATGGACGTCCTCCGGAACGCGGAGGAGGAGCTGCTTCATCCCCTGACGCTATCAGTCGCAAGAGCTGATAGCTGGCCGCCGGCGACCGCCCGGGGTGCCGGGCGGTGAGTTTGGGGTGCGGGGCCGGTCAGGAGGGGTGGGACGACCAGGAGGAGCGCGGCGTGGGCCATGTCCGCGCCGCACGCGGAGCTGTTCGGGCCTGCGCATGCCGGTGGCGGTGCGCTACGGCATCGCGACCTTCCCGGAGATGGCCACCGCCGCCGACTCGTTGGCCGCGGCCATCCCCGGCGCCACGCAGGCCGCCATCCCCGGCGCGATGCACCAGCTGGGAACCGGGACCCATGGCCGCCGAGCTCGTCCGCTTCGTGCGCGGGCTGCGCTGACGGGAGGGTGCCCGGGCTCCGGCCGCGCGCACCCCTGAGCCGGCCCGGCGTCAGGCGGTGGCGGGTTCGGCGAGGCCGAGGTCGGTGATCATGGTCTCGCGCATCTTGAACTTCTGGATCTTGCCGGTGACGGTCATCGGGAACGCGTCGACGAAGCGGATGTGGGCGGGGATCTTGAAGGTCGCGATCCGGCCGTGGCAGGCGGCGCGCACGTCGTCCTCGGTGAGGTGCGCGCCGGGGCGGGGGACGATCCAGGCGGCCACCGCCTCGCCGTACTTCGGGTCGGGGATGCCGAAGACCTGGACGTCGGCGATGTCGGGGTGGCTGTGGAGGAACTCCTCGACCTCGCGCGGGTACACGTTCTCCCCGCCGCGGATGATCATGTCCTTGATGCGCCCGACGATGTTGACGTAGCCGTCGTCGCGCATGACCGCCAGGTCGCCCGTGTGCATCCAGCGGGCCGGGTCGATCGCCGCGCGGGTCGCCTCCTCGTTGTCCCAGTAGCCGAGCATCACGGGGTAGCCGCGGGTGCACAGCTCGCCGCGCTCGCCGCGGGGGACCGTCCGGCCGGTCGCGGGGTCGACGATCTTGCACTCGACCCAGTCCGAGATCGCCCCGACCGTGGACACGCGCGTCTCGACGTCGTCGTCGACGTGGGACTGGAACGACACCGGCGAGGTCTCCGTCATGCCGTAGCAGATCGTGACCTGGTCCATGTGCAGGCGGTCGATGGTCCGGCGCATGACCTCCACCGGGCAGGGGGAGCCGGCCATGATCCCGGTGCGCAGGCTCGCGAGCTCGTAGCGCGCGAAGTCGGGGTGCCCCAGGATCGCGATGAACATCGTCGGGACGCCGTACAGGGTGGTGCAGGCCTCGCGCTGGACGGCCTCCAGGCACGCCCCGGCGTCGAAGGTCTCGGCGGGCAGGACCACGGTGCCCCCGTGGGTGAGGAACCCCAGGTTGCCCATCACCATCCCGAAGCAGTGGTAGAAGGGCACGCTCAGGCAGACCCGGTCACGGTCGGTGAGGCGCAGGCGCCCGCCGACGAAGTAGCCGTTGTTGAGGATGTTGTGGTGCGACAGGGTCGCGCCCTTGGGGGCGCCCGTCGTGCCTGACGTGTACTGGATGTTGATCGGGTCGTCGAAGTCGAGGGTGGCCTCGCGCTCGCGCAGCGCCCCGGGGGTGGCGTCCGCCGCGCGCGCGAGCAGGTCGGACCAGGTCATCGCGCCGGGGTGCGGGCCGTCGCCGAGCAGGACCACGGCGCGCAGGCCGGGGAGCTGGGGGCGGACCTCGTCGATCATCGCGACGTAGTCGGTGTCGCGGAAGGCTCGCGCGGCGACCAGGACCGAGACGCCGGACTGGCCGAGGGCGTAGCGCAGCTCGGTGGTCCGGTACGCCGGGTTGATGTTGACCAGGATGGCGCCGATCTTGGCGGTCGCGTACTGGGTGATGACCCACTCGAGGTGGTTGGGGCTCCACATGCCCACCCGGTCGCCCTTGGCCACGCCGAGGGCGAGCAGGCCGCGGGCCGCCTCCTCCGCGGCCGCGTGCAGCTCGGCGTAGGTCAGGCGGCGGTCCTGGTGCAGGCTGACGATCGCCTCGTTGCCGCCGAAGCGGGCGGCGGTGTCGTCGAGGGCCTGCCCGATCGTGCGGGCGAGCAGCGGGGTCTGCGAGACCCCCGAGACGTACGACGGTGCGCTCATCCCCCGATGGTCGGGCGGGGCGCGCGGCCGGCGCCACCCCCGATCGGGTGGAGCGGTCAACCCGGTAGGCGGGACGGGGGGTGGGGGTCCGCGGCCCCGCGCGCGGGGCTAGGGTCGGGTCGTGGGCAGGATCTGGAGGGATCGTGCAGCGGCTGATCGTGCTCCTGGTGTTCCTCGCGCGGACCGCGGGCTGCGGCAGCGCGGCCGTCCCGACCCCGGCGGCGCGGGCCACGGCCGGCCGCACCGCGCCCGCGGGCGACGCCGCCCCCACCGCGCCGGCGCCCGACCCGGCGGCCACGCCGCCCGCTGACGGGGCGGACCCCGCGGCCGGCGACGCCGTGGCCGCGGCCCCGGCCCCGCCGCCCGCCGGGACGCCGGCGGACCCCCCGCAGACCGGCCGCGGCGCGCCGCCCGCGGGCGGTGACCCCGCCCCCGCCGGTCCCGCCCCGGCCCCGGCCCCGTCGGCCCCGGCCCCGGCCCCGCCGCCCGCCCCCGCCCCGCCTGCGCAGCCCGCGCCCGCCCCGCCCGCGCAGCCCGCGCCCGCCCCGCCCGCGCAGCCCGCGCCCGCTCCGCCCGCGCCGGTCGTGCCAGAGGACTGCGCCGCCGGCGGGCCGATCGGCCAGGGCGGGGCCGTCGACTGGGTCGGCGAGGTGACCGGCGGCGCGGTCGGCGGGGACCCCGACGGGCGCGGCTGCCTGGAGGTCGCGCTCCAGGAGGCCGGGGACGGCGGGATCGCCTGCTTCCGCTACGTGCTGGCCGGGACCGGCGATCCGACGAACGTGCTGATCCGCGACAACGTCGCGTTCCTCGACCAGACCTTCGACCTGCAGACCGACCCCGGCGGCGCGGTCAACCCCGGGACCTGCCTGCCGGTCGACGCCGGCGTCGTGGGCAACGCGCAGACCCTCCCCCCGCGGTTCTTCGTGGTCGCCATCGCCACCGCGGAGTTCCCCGGCGGCGCGGTCGGCGGGGTGATGGCCGAGGTCTAGAGCGTGTCTCCTTGTTCGTGAGCCGCCCGGCGTTCGAGGTGCACCCCTGGGCCAGCAGGGCCGGGAGGGCGCCGGTGAGGTCGGCGACGGAGCCGGCGGGGGCGTAGCGGCCGCGCCCGCGGCTCGGCCGGGGACCGGGTCGGGGTCGGGGTCGGGGTCGGGGTCGGTGCCGAGGACGTGGAGGCGGTCCAGGGCCGCGGCCGCGGGGAGCGGCGATCGCGGCCACCCCGTGGGTGCTCAGTGCTCGTGCACGATCACGCCGCGCAGGTTCCTGCCGTCGAGCAGGTCCTGGTAGCCCTGGTTGATCTCGTCCAGCGCGTAGCGCTGGGTGATCAGCTCGTCCAGCTTGAGCGTCCCCGCCCGGTAGAGGTCCAGCAGCTTGGGGATCTCGTAGTGCGGGTTCCCGCCGCCGAACAGCCGCCCGATGACCTCCTTCTGGAACAGGGTCATGACCGCGCCGGACAGCTGCACGGTGACCTTGCCGGGGTCGGCGAGGCCGACGAGCACCACGCGCCCGCCCTTGCGGATGGTGTCGAACGCGGAACTCACGACCGGCGTGTCGACGACGTCGACGGTGACGAGCGCCTTGTCGGCGCCGACGCCGCTGGTCAGCTCCTGGGCCAGGCCCATCGCCTCCTCCGCGCTGCCCACGCTGTGGGTGGCGCCGAACTGCTCGGCCATCTCGCGCTTGTTGGCCAGCGGGTCGACAGCGATGACGTTGGTCGCGCCGGCGTGGCGCGCCCCCTGCACCGCGTTCACGCCGATCCCGCCGATGCCGTAGACCACGATCGTGTCGCCCGGCGTGGTCTCGGCGGCGTACACGGCCGACCCCCAGCCGGTCGGCACGCCGCAGCCGACCAGGCAGGCGACCTCCAGCGGGATGTCGTCGGCGATCTTGACCGCCGACGCCTGGCTGACGACCGCGTACTGCGAGAACGTGCCGAGCATGCACATCTGCCCGAAGTCCTGGCCCTCGGCGTGCATGCGGAAGGTCCCGTCCGGCATGCTGCCCTCGAGGATCCCCGCGCCGAGGTCGCAGAGGTTCTGCTGCCCCGTCGAGCACCAGCGGCAGTGCCCGCAGGCGGGCAGGAACGAGCAGACGATGTGGTCGCCCGGCTTGAGGCGGGTGACGCCGGGGCCGACCTCCTCGACGATGCCGGCGCCCTCGTGCCCGCCGACGACGGGGAAGCGGGGGACGAGGTCCCCGTGGCGCAGGTGCTCGTCGGAGTGGCACAGGCCCGAGGCGACCCAGCGGACCAGCACCTCCTCGGCCTCGGGGGCGTCGAGCTCCAGCTCGATGACCTCCCAGTCCTTCCCGGCGTCGCGCAGAACCCCTGCCCGTGTCCTCATCTCGGCTCCTCCTGGTCGCTCCCCTGTCTCCAGTAGGGCCGCCGGGGGGACGGCTCACCACCCCCAGGTGGGGGGAGGGAGGGCGGTGACCGTCCCGGAGGGCCGCACGGCCACGGCCGGCAGCCGGCCGCCCTCGTCGGCCGGGGCGACGAAGGCGCGGACCAGGGGCGCCGGTCGGGGCAGGTGCGCCAGGACCGTGCGCAGCACCGTGTCCCCGGCCAGGGGGCGGCGGACCACCAGGCCGTCGGCGAGCGGCCCCGGTGCGGCGGCGAGCGCCTCCACGACCGTGGTCCGCAGCACCGCGACGGCCTGCCCCGCGGTCACCAGCGACAGCGCCACCAGCGGGTCGCACACCGACAGCGACGCCGCGGCGCGCCGCAGCCGGGCCAGGTCTCCGGGATCCCCGGCGTCGGCCGGGAGGTCGGGACCCAGCGCCAGCGCGACGGCGGGCGACACGGCGAGGTCCGCGCCCACCAGGTCCGCGACCCCGACGCGCGTGCCCGCGGCGAGCGGGTCGTCCGCGGGGAGCACCGCCACCAGCGCCTCGGCGTCGAGCTCCGCGCCGGCGAGATCCGCGGGCACGGGGCAGGCCAGCACCGCCACGTCCGCCCGGCCCTCGCGCACCGCGTCGGCGAGGTCGCCGGGCGAGGTCTCGCGCACCTGGACCTGGACGTCGCGGTGCTCGGCGCGGGCGAGGAACCTCCCGACCGCCCGCGTGAGCGCCTGCGCGAGGGTGCCCCCGCCGGCGCCGACCGGGACCGCGATGCGCAGCACCCCGGTGCGCCCGCTCCTGATCCGCGCCACGGCCTGCGCGGCCTGCTCGGCGCGGGCGAGGACCGCCCGCGCCTCGGACAGGAACAGCTCGCCGGCGGCTGTCAGCGCGACCCCGCGGGGCATGCGGTCCAGCAGCGTCACCCCCAGCTCGCGCTCCAGCAGCTTGATGGTGTGGCTGACCGCGGACTGGGCGACGTGCAGGCGCTGCGCCGCCCGGCTGAAGTGCAGGTCCTCGGCGACCGCCACGAAGTAGCGCAGCTGGCGCAGGTCCATGGTCGTTCGCCTCCAGCTCAAGGGGACGGGCGGGACGGGCGGGTCACAGGTAGCGGAACACCACCGGGCAGTTGACGATGATCCCGGTCGAGCCGAACGCGCCGCCGTCGGGGCCGGTGAGGACGCCGTCGCGGACCAGCCGCAGGATCTGGAACTCCTCGATCAGGCGGGTGCGGTAGCCCTGGTCGATCGCCTCCGGCGTCCACTCGAAGAGGTTGAGGTCCCACAGCGGGCTGTAGTCGTTGGCGATGGTGGGGATGCCGCCGAACACGTTGATCGGGCCGTTGCCCTCGCCGAGGATCGCGGTGTTCAGGCCCTGGCGGAACGGGTTGTCGCCGCCCAGCGGGCCGTTGCGCGCGACGAACAGGCGCTCGACGCTGCTCAGGAAGCTGTCGTCGCGTCCGACCAGGTCGCGGGGGGCCAGGCCGGGTGCCAGGGTGGCGCCCTCCAGGACGGCTGCCTGCGCGTCGTTGGCGTCGAGGCTCAGGTACTGCACCGGTCGCGCGAAGCTGAAGCCCGGGGTCATGGTCAGCGTGACGGTCTCGTCCTCCGGGCAGAAGCGGACGACCTTGTCGTGCACCCGGCTGTGGTCCGGGTCGCCGTCGCAGTAGTTCAACTCGTCGGCGGTGAAGCCCTGCGCCAGGATCGGGGCGTTGAACACGACGTCGGCGTCGTTGGTGACCCGGACGATCGGGGTGTAGGCGTCGTCGCCGACCGAACCCGGCTGGAAGCCCTCCGCCAGCGGGAATGCCTTCTCGGGGTCATCGGTGCCCGGTGCGGCCGACACCTCCGGCGCGAAGTCGACGCTGCCCTGGTCGAAGACCAGGCGCCCGTCGATCGTCTGCGTCGCGGTGCGGATGGCGCTGCCCACGACGTAGTTGAGCTTGTCGGAGAAGTTGATGCCGAGGATCTCGGCCGTCTCCTCGCGGCTGGTGTCGGTGACCACGTACCAGACCGGCTCGCCGTCCGGACCCTCGCCCTCGTAGAGCGGGAGGGTGACCGTCCCGGCGCACAGGTCGACCGGGCCGGAGCGGATCAGCTGCTGGGGGCCGACGAGGCCGGGCTCGGTCGGTCCGGGGCCGAAGTAGGACTCGGGGACCTCCGCCCCGACGGCCGGGGACGCCGGCCGGATCTCGGCGTCGGCGCAGTCCTGCCCGCCGGTCTCGGCCTCCTGCGCGGGCTGGGACGCCTGGGCGCTGGCAGCCGCCGTGCCCCGGGTGCAGCCCGCCAGGAGCAGCGGCAGGACACCGGCGAGCAGCAGCAGCGTGCGTGGAGCGGTGCGGGTCATGTTCGTTCTCCCCTGTTGCCGTCGCGGCGACCGCCGCCTGCGAGGACCGAACACCGCCGGTGACGAGCGGTCCAAGGCCCAATCGGCATCGCCGGGCGGATCCGCCCCGGGGGCGGGGGGATCGGGGCGCCGCCATGCCCGCTGGGCATTGGACCGGCCGCGGTGCCGCTGCCTACCGTCGGCTCTCCGTCAGTTCCGGCAGGGGGTGTGGTGGCAGATCTGGCGGGCGGGCCCGACCCGCGACTCGCGGCGTCGCGCGACCGCAGGGGCGTCGCGGTGGTGCGGCTGACGTCCCTGGCCAGCACACCCCTCACCCACCTCCGGCTGCTCCAGGTGCTGGAGTCCGCGGCGGCGGACCCGGCCACCCGGGTGGTCGTGCTGCGCCACGCCGGTGGGCCGGCGGGCGGCGGGGCCGGCGCCGGGGCGGGCGCCCTCGCGCGCTTCGCGAGTCTCCAGGTGCCGGTCATCGGGGTGGCCGACGGCCCGGTGACGGCCTTCGCCGAGTACCTGCTGCTGGCCGACGTCGTCGTCGCGTCGCAGCGGGCGACCCTGGGCCACCGCCTGGGGCCGGGGACCGAGCCCGACGCGGGGCGCGCCGCGCAGGCGGTGTGGGAGGAGGCCGTCGGCCCCACCCGGGCGCGCTGGCTGCTGTGGACCGGCGAGACGCTCGACGCGCGGACCGCCTACGAGTGGGGGGCGGTGTCGGAGATCCTCACCGACCACCGGCTCGAGGACCGCCTCCGTGAGCTGTCGGGCGAGCTCGCCGCGCGGCCCGACGCCGTGCGGCGCGTCCAGCGGGCGGCGTCGATGGGTCCGCTGGTCCAGCGCATGGCGCTGCGGGCACCGCCTCCGCCGGGCGATACGTCCGGGTGAGGTGGGGTGGGCCCCGTCCCGCCATACTGCACCTGTGGACGCCAGGTCCCCCTCCGGCGCCTTCGTCGGCCGCCGCGCCGAGCTGACCGCGCTGACCCGCGCCCTCGACGAGGCCGCGTCCGGGAAGGCGCGGGCGGTGCTGCTCGGCGGCGAGGCGGGGGCGGGCAAGACGCGCCTGGTCGAGCAGGTGGCCGCGGCGGCCGCGCGCCGCGGTCTGCGCGTCCTGGCGGGCGGCTGCGTGCCCCTGTCGGGTTCCCTGCCGTTCGCGCCGCTGGCCGACGCGCTGCGCGACGTGCTCCCGCCGCTCCCGGAGGCGGCGGGAGGCGACCGCGGGCTGAGCCAGGCGGAGTTCTTCCAGGTCCTGCTGCGCGCCATCCGGTCGATCTGCACCGACCCGCCCGGGACCCTGCTGGTCGTGGAGGACGTGCACTGGGCGGACCGCTCCACCCTGGACCTCCTGGCGTTGCTGGTCGCCAACCTGCGGGCCGAGCGGCTGCTCGTGCTGCTGACCAACCGCACCCACGAGCTCCCGCCGGGCCCCGGCCACGCCGCCGCGCTGCACGAGCTGACGCGTTCCCCCCGGCTGCAGCAGCTGGACCTGGCCCCGTTCCGGGTCGCCGAGCTGGCCGCGCTCGCGGCGGCCGTGCTGGGACGCCCGCTCCCGGCGGGCGTGGTGGAGCGCCTGCGGTCGCGCTGCGACGGCAACCCCTTCTTCGCCGAGGAGCTCCTGCGCGCCGGGTTCGCCGACGACGGCGCGGTGCTGCCGCGGCGGCTGCGCGACGTGCTCGGGTCACGGGTCGCGGGTCTGACCGCGCCCGCACGGCGGGTCCTGGACAGCCTCGCCGTGCTCGGCCGCCCCGCCGACCACGACCTCCTCGCGGACGTCGCCGGCCTGGGGCCGGGCGCCCTGCTGCCCGCGATCCGCGAGGCGATCAGCGCCGGGGTGCTGGAGGCGGACCCGCGGGCGGGCACGTACCGCTTCCGCCACGGGCTCGTGCGGGAGGTCGTGCACGCCGACCTGCTACCCGGCGAGGGCGAGCAGCTCCACCGCGCCACCGCCCGCGCCCTGGACGCGCTGCCGCTGCCGCTGCCGAGGGGGGACCGCGTGCGCGCCGCCGCCGAGCGTGCGCTGCACTGGGACCGCGCCCGCTCCGGGCCCGAGGCGCTCGCCGCGCTGGTCGCCGCGGGCGACGCGGCCGCCGCCGCCTATGCCGACCGGGAGGCGCAGCAGAACTTCGAGGACGCCCTGGGGTGGTGGGCGCGGCTGCCGGAGCCGGAGCGAATCGCGGGCATCTCGCACGTGGCCCTGCTCGAGCGCGCGGCCGAGGCGGCGCGCTGGGCGGGCGACGTCCCCCGCGCCATCGCGCTGAGCCGCGAGGCGCTGGCCAGCGCCGGGTCGGCGGGCGGGGCGACCGCGGAGACCGAGGCCGGGCTCTGGGTGCGGCTGGCGACGCTGCTGTGGATGAGCGGGGACACCGCGGGCTCGGCGCACGCCGACGAGCGGGCCGGCGCGCTGCTGGCCGGCGCCCCCCCGTCGCCGGTGCAGGCGCGCTGGCTGGCGCACCGCGCCGCGGACGCGCTGCTCCAGGGCCGGTACGGGTTCGCGGTCGCGGCGGCGCGGCGGGCGGTGGAGGTCAGCGGGGCGCTGGGCGCCGCCGGGGTCCAGAGCCACGCGCTGAACCTGCTCGGCGGTGCCCTGGCGATGACCGGCGACGCGGAGGGCGGGATCGCGGCGCTGGAGCGCGCGCTCGCGCTGGCGGAGCGGGAGGGCGACGTCGACAACCTCAAGCGCAGTCACACCAACCTCGCGTTCGTCCTCGCCCAGACCGGCCGGACCGAGCGCGCCCTGGCCGTGGCCCAGGACGGCCTGGCGCTGCTGCACCGCACCGGACGCGACGCGGGCGGGGGCCTTCTGGTGTCGGAGGCGGCGCAGCTGCTGCTCCAGCTCGGGCGCTGGGAGGAGGCGGCCGCCCTGATCGACGCTGCGCTCGCGCGGGGGCCCGCGGCGACGGTGGAGCTGTACCTGCGCGTGCGGCGGGGGTGGCTGGACGTCGTCCGCGGCGACCTCGCCCGGGCGGCGGTCGCCCTCGCCACGGCGGAGGGGCTCGCCGACCCCGGGCGCATGCTCGAGCCGATGTTCTGGGCGCCCCTGCGGGCGGGCCAGGCCGAGCTGGCGCTGTGGCGCGGGGATCCGGAGGCCGCGCTCGCGGCGGTGCGCCGGGGGCTGGACGCGGTGGAGAGCGCCGAGGAGCACCTGCTGATCGCCCGGCTGCGCGCGCTCGGGGTCCGCGCCGCGGCCGATGCCGTGCAGCGGCGCCGCGCGCTGCACCAGGACCCGGGCCCGACGCCGGCGGCGGGAGAGGAGCTGGCCCGCGCCGCGGCGCGGTCGCCGCACCCGGCCGCCGTCGCCGCCGCCATGCCGGAGCTGGGCGTCGACGCGGCGCTGGCGGCGGCGGAGCTGACCCGCCTGCGCGGCCGCCCCGCGCCGCAGCGGTGGGCGGCGGTGGCGGGAGGGTTCGACGACCTGCGCCAGCCCTACCCGGCGGCGTACGCGCGCTGGCGGCAGGCGGAGGCGCTGGTGGACCTGGGCGCGCCGGGGCGCGCCGCCGCCCCGCTGCGGGCGGCTCGCGACGCCGCCGCCGCCCTGGGCGCGCGACCGCTGCTGCGCGAGGTGGCGTCGCTGGCGGCGCGCGAGCGCCTGGACCTGGACCCCGCGCCCGACGGGTCGCCGGGGCGGGCGCGGGACCCGTTCGGCCTGACCCCGCGGGAGCGCGAGGTGCTGACCCACCTGGTGGAGGGGCGCACGAACCGCCAGATCGCCCGCGCGCTGGTGGTCACCGAGAAGACCGCGGGCGCCTACGTGTCGGCGATCCTCTCCAAGCTCGGGGTGGCCAATCGGGGAGGCCGCGGACCTGGCCCGGCGGTCGGGCCCGCCCCCGGCCGCCCCGCTCGCGGGATGAGCGCCCCCGTGGCCGCCGCGCCGTTCGTCGGGCGCGGGGCCGAGCTGGCCCGGCTGCACGCCGCGCTCGCGGCGGCGGCCGCCGGCCGGCCGTCGGCGGTCCTGGTCAGCGGCGAGGCCGGCGTGGGCAAGACCCGCCTCGTGGCCGAGTTCACCGACCAGGTGCGCGACGCCGGTGTGCGGGTCCTGGCGGGCAACTGCGTGCCGTTCCTGGGCGCGGGGCTGCCGTACGCCGCGATCACCGAGGCGCTGCGCGGCCTGCTGCCGCGGACCGGCGCCGCGCTCGCGGACCTGCTCGGGGGCCAGGGCGGGCCGGAGGCGACCGCGGACCCCTTCGCGACCGCGCCGGCACCCGATCGCCTGTCGGCGTCGCTGCTGCGCGCGCTGCGCGACGGCGCGGGTAGCGCCGCCGCCGCGGTGCTGGTGATCGAGGACCTGCACTGGGCCGACCGCTCCACCCTCCAGCTGCTCGCGTTCCTCGTGGCCAACCTGCGCACCGAGCGCCTGCTGGTGGTGCTGACCCAGCGGACCGACGTGGCGGAGGACGACGCCGAGGCCCGCGCCGTGCTCGCCGAGCTCGGCCGGCAGCGGACCCTCGACCGGATCGACCTGCTCCCGTTCAACGCGGAGGAGGTGGCCACCCTCGTCACCGCCCTGCTCGGCGAGGGGGCCGACCCCACCGTCGCCGGGCGGGTGCTGGCGCGCTCCGACGGCAACGCCTTCCTCGTGGGGGAGCTGCTCGCCGCCTACTCCGGCGGCATCGACGGCCCCGTGCCGCGGCGCGTGAGCGACCTGCTGGGTGCGCGGCTGGCGGCGCTGCCGGCCGGGGCGACGCGCCTGCTGGCGGTGGCCGCCGCGGCCTCCCGGGCGGTGGACCACCGCCTGCTGACCGCGGCGAGCGGCCTGGCCGAGGACGACGCCGCCGCCGCGCTGCGGGCGGCGGTGCAGCACGCCGCCCTGGTGGCCGCGGCCGCGCCGGGCGTGTACCGGTTCCGCCACGCCCTCCTGCAGGAGGTCGTCTACGAGCGGCTCCTGCCCGGCGAGCGGCAGGCGCTGCACCGCGAACTCGCACGCGCCCTCGAGGCCGACCCGGACCTGGGACCGCCGGACCCGGCGAGCGCCGCCGCCGAGCTGGCCGACCACTGGGACCGCGCGGGGGACGGGCCGCGGGCGCTGGCGGCGCTGGTCCGCGCGGGCGAGGCCACCGCCGCGACCCACGCCCACCACGAGGCCCTCCGGCACGTCGAGGCCGCGCTGCGGTGGTGGCCGCGGGTGACCGGGCCGGAGGCGGTGACGGGCCTCCCGCGGGCCGAGCTGCTGGACCGGGCCGCGGAGGCGGCCCGGTGGTCGGGCGACGTGGCCCGGGCGACGGCCCTGGTGCACGAGGCGCTGGCCGAGGCCGCCGACGACGCCACCCGCGCCACGCGCTGGATCCGCCTGGGCGTCCTGCGCTGGGCGGCCGGCGACGGGCACGGGTCGCTGGCGGCCTACGAGGAGGCCGGCGAGCTGCTGGCGGGCGCCGACCCCGTGCGGCACGCGCGCGTGCTGGCCGCGCAGGCGGGCGCGCTGATGGCCGACGGGCACCTCGGGGAGGCAGCGGTCATCGCCGAGCAGGCCCGGGCGCTGGCGGAGCGCGTGGGATCGCCCGACGCGCTGAGCCACGCGCTCAACACCCTGGGCGTGCTCACGGCCCTCGACGGCGACATCGACGCCGGGGTCGCATCCCTGGAGCGGGCCCGCCGCCTGGCCGAGGCCCCGCTGCACGAGGACAACCTGGGCCGCGCCCACGTCAACCTCGCCTACGTGCTGGGGCAGGCCGGGCGCCTCGACGAGGCGCTGCGGGTGGCCGGCGAGGGGCTGCGCTGGGCGCGGGCGCACGGGCGGGAGCTGATCGGCGGGGGCGTCCTGCACATCAACCTGGCGCAGTTCCTGCTCTGGCGCGGGCGGTGGGAGGAGCTGGAGGCCCTGGCCGGGGACCTCCTCGGTCGCGGTGCCCCGCCCCGTTCGGCGTTCTTCCTGCGCATGACTCTCGGGGAGCTGGCCACGGCCCGGGGGGACCTGGACGGGGCCGCCGCCGTCCTCGCGGAGGCCCGGCGACTGGCCGAGGCGGAGGGGATGGAGGAGCCGCAGTTCTGGGCGCCGTTCTCCGGGGCCCTGGCCCAGCGCGCGCTGGAGGCGGGCGACCTCGACGCCGCCGCCGCCCTGGCCGCCGAGGGCCTGCGGGTCGCCGGGGAGGAGGAGCGCCACCTCGCGGTCCGCCTGGCGGCCCTCGCCGTCGGGGTGGAGGCCGAGCGCGCGGACCGGCTCCGTGCCGACACCGGCGCCGGCCGCGAGGCGCCTCCCGGGCGGGCCGCGGTCGCGGACCGCGCCCGCAGCCTGTACGCCGCGGCGGAGGCCGCGGCGGGGCCTCGCCCGTCCCCCGACGCGGCGGCGCACCTGGCCACGCCCGGGCGGAGCTGGCGCGGGTGGAGGGCGGCCCGACGCGGACGCCTGGGCCGGCGCGGCCGCCGCCTGGGCGCAGCTCCAGCGGCCGTACGCGGTGGCGTCGGCGCGCTGGCGCCAGGGGGCGGCGCTGCTGGCCGGCGCGCGCTCACCGGCGGCGGCCCCGGTCCTGGGGGAGGCCCACGGCATCGCGGTGCGCCTCGGCGCCGTGCCCCTGGCGGACCGGATCGCCCGGCTGGCGCGGCGGGCGCGGGTGCGGCTGGGCGACGGCCCGGCCGCGGGGGCGCGCGACGCGCGTCCGGCCGACCCGTTCCGGCTGACCCCCCGCGAGCAGGAGGTCCTGGCCCTGGTCACCCGCGGCAGGACCAACCGGCAGATCGCCCACCTGCTGTTCATCACCGAGAAGACGGCGAGCGTCCACGTCTCCAACCTGCTGGCCAAGCTCGGCGTCGCCAACCGGCGCGAGGCGGCCGCGGTCGCCCACCGCCTCCGGCTCGTCCCCGCCGAGGACGACGCCCAGAACTAGGGGTGCACCTCAGCCGCCGGGCGGCTTGCGAGCACGGAGTCGAGCGACACGAACTAGGGAGAACTCCCAGGGTCGGAGGTGCGGGACCCCCCTAGGCCGGCCCTCCGCCGCGCCCCGGGGAGGCGCCGATGGTTCCGGGGATTGAGGGATCGGCGGGCGCGGCCCACCATCGGGTCATGACGATCACCAGCGGGGGGAGGGACGTTGGAACTGCGTGAGCTCCGGTACTTCCTTGCGCTGGCGGAGGAGCGCAACTTCACCCGCGCCGCCGCCCGCGTCTACGTCACCCAGCCGGCGTTCTCGCGGGCGATCCGCAAGCTGGAGCGGGAGACCGGCGGCGAGCTGTTCGACCGCTCCACGCGCCAGGTGCACCTCACCCACCGCGGCGTCGGCCTCCTCCCCAGCGCCCGCAGCCTGGTCGCGCTCGCCGACGCCGCGGTCGCGGCGCTGCGCGCCCCTGCCGACCTCGCCGGCGTCGGCCCCGAACCCGTCCACCCCACCAGCCGCGCCAGCTGAGGACCGGGGGGCGGGCCCTCCCTCCGTCGTCGGGCGATCCATCAGGCCATCGCGGGTCGTCGCGCCGCCGCGGGCGCGGGCGGGGGCGGGACCAGGCGGACGACCTCGTGGGCCCGGAGCAGGCGGGTGGCGCGCTCCAGGTCCACCTCGGGGCCCGCGACCAGGTCGTAGCCGTCCGCGTCGAAGGTCGAGCGCAGCACCAGCTCGGCCCGCCAGCCCACGGCGGCGTGCGCGAAGGCGCCCAGCGCCGCGCCCGCGACGACCCCGGCGAGGCCGCCCAGCGCGGCGGCCAGCGCCGGCACGAGCGCGCCGACGGGCAGCAGGGCGGCGAGCAGCCCCGCCACCAGCCCCAGCACACCGCCCACGATCGCGCCCTCGGCCGTGGCCAGGGCGTAGCTGCGGGGGTCGGTCACGACCTCGACCGGGCGCACGCCGCGGGCGGCGACGTCCACCTGCCCGGCGGGGACGCCGAGCTCCTCCAGGTGGCGCCGCGCCGCCTCCGCCTCCTCCCAGCTGCGGAAGGAGGCCAGCACGGTCGCACGGGTCACGTTCATCTGCATCGCCTCCTCGCTGTCGGTGTCACTGCCTCGTCGCCGTCGTCAGGGCACCGCGCTCGGCGGACGGCGGGTCGCCCGCGCGCAGGCGGTAGCCGATGCGGTGGCCGGGCGCACCTGCGCGCCCCCGCGCTCCAGGGCGCCCTGCGCGGCGGCGACGGCGCCGCGATCGCCGTCCGCGATCAGCACGCGCACGTTGCTCACCCCCCACCTCGACCAGGGACCGGCGGGGCCGGTCAGGCCACGGGGATGCGGTGGCGGCGGTCCTGCGGCCGCTTGGCCACGCGCACGGTCAGCTCGTCGCCCTGCCGCCGCGCCTGCGTGCCGGCAGGGTCGCCCGGGGTGGGCAGGAGCACGTCGACGCGCAGCCAGCCGACCGGGCGCCGGCGCCACCGCAGCCAGCCCTCCCGCTCCCGGCGGGTCCGCCGGCCCGTGACCCGCAGCCGCCGGCCCCACAGCTCGGCGTCCAGGTCGTCGACCTCACCCGCCACGGGGACGGTCAGCACGTAGGCGTCGTCGGTCTCGGCCAGGCGCAGGCGGCCACCGCGCCCGGCGGCCGACGTGTCGCGGTCGGCCGCCACGTGGTGGCGTCGCAGCCCCGGCACCGGGCGGGCCAGGCAACGGACGGTGGCGGCGGGGGCGCCGGGCCGGCGCCGGGGGGGCACGGTGGCGCCGCCAGGTCCGGCGCCGGGCGGGCACGGTGGTGGTCATCGTGCTCACCCCCGCCCCGCTCAGGCCGAGGAGGACGACAGCTGGCGCTGGTCGCTCCCCGAACCGATGCTGATCCGGTGCGGCTTGGCGGCCTCGGCGACCGGGATCGTCAGGGTCAGCACCCCGTCGGTGTAGTCGGCCTGGATGCGGTTGACGTCCAGGTCCTGACCCAGGTACAGGGTGCGGGTCACGACGCCCTTGGGCCGCTCGGCGATCAGCACCTGGTCGCCCTCGGCGTGGCGCACGCGGCGCTCCGCGGTGACGCGCAGCACGTTGCGCTCCACGGTCAGGTCGATCGAGTCGCGGTCGACCCCGGGCAGGTCCAGGTCGACGACGTAGGCCTCGCCGGTGCGGTAGGCATCCAGCGGCATGCCCGCCGACCGGACGACCGAGCCGAACGGACGCATGAGGTTCTCGACCTCCACGAACGGATCGAAGCGAACCACCATCGGGACACACCTCCTTGGCTCCGTGCTCGTCCTGAGCTCTGCGCTTGCAGCCACGTCAACACCGTGGCGAGGAAACCTGTTCCCATCTGGGAGCATTTCATGCGTGGATTGGGAGTGTTCCTGGTACCGTCAGGTCATGGACGTGGTCGACGATCGGGAACCGTGGGAGCGGCGGCTGGAGGACCCCGACGCGCCGCTGTACCCGATCGGCGTGGTGGCCGACCTGCTGGGCACCGACGTCGGGACCATCCGCCGCTACGGCGACCTCGGCATCGTCCGCCCCGGTCGCACCGGGGCGGGCCAGCGGCGCTACTCGCGGACCGAGATCGCCCAGCTCGCCCGCTCCCTGGACCTGGCCGCGGAGGGCGTCAGCCCGCCCGGCATCCGCCGGATCCTGGACCTCGAGGACGAGGTCGCGCAGCTGCGCCGCGACGCTGACCCGGGGGAGGGGCTGCCCGCCGGCTGATGCGCCGGCTGTCATGACTGTGTCATCGCCGCTGTGTACGGTCGTGGTCGTAGGCCGACGCCAGGAGGTCGCGATGCCATCGTCGAGGCGGCGGGCCGGACGGGCCGCCGCGGTGCTGGTGGGCGCGGGCGCGCTGCTCGCCGCGCCCCCCGCGGTCGCGCAGGAGGCCCCGCCGGTCACCACCCCGTACCCGGCGGTCGCGGTCGGCCCGGGCGAGGACGTGTCGTTCGACCTGGGGTGACCGCACCCGCCCCGCAGCGGGTCGACCTCGCCGTCGAGCAGGTCCCGCCGGGCTGGACCGCCGAGCTGCGCGGGGGCGGGTTCGTGGTCGACGGGGTGTTCGCCGACCCGGAGGACCCCCCGACGGTGACCCTGGAGGTCGCCGTCCCGCCCGACGCGGCGCAGGGACCGCAGCAGCTCGCCGTCACCGCCGCCACGGGCGGGGCGCGGACCACGCTGCCGCTCACCCTGCGCGTGGCCGAGGGCGTCGCCGGCGGGGCCGAGCTGACCGCGGAGTTCTCACCCTGTACGAGGAGTCGACGCTGGTCCTGCTCAACCCCCAGGTCCGCGACCTCGGCCTGATCCTGCCCGAGCAGGTCGACCGGGCGCTGCCCACCGAGCTCGCCCTCGACCAGAGCCTGCTGCTCGTGTGGCCCCAGATCGTCGCCCTCCTGGGCCTGACCGTGGCCGCCTTCGCCGCGGCCTACGTGGCCTTCCTGCGCCAGGAGGTCCGCGCCTGACGGGCGCCGGCGACGCCCGGGGCGAGCGCGACGATCCTAGTGGAGGTCGCCGGCTACGGCGGCGTCGCGCGCAAGCCCTGACGCGGGGCGGGGCGCTCAGCTGGTGATCGACTCGATCTCCCAGCGGCCCCAGTAGCGCAGGCGGGTGACGCCCTGGTCGCGCAGGACCCCGGCCACGCGGTCCTTCGCCGCCTGGTCGTCCACGCGCACCGCGACGAGCAGGTGGCCCTCGCGGACCTCCTCGACGGCGGCGTGGTGCTCCTCGCCCTCCTGGCCGAAGTGCTCGAGCGCGCGGGTCAGCCGGCCCAGCGGGCCGTGCCCGCGGCCGTCGGGGTCGATGGTGGCGATGATCTCCTCGCCGCCGTAAAAGGCCACCGCGGCGTCCTCGACACCCGCGGCGCGCAGCGCCTCGGCCACGGCGACGGCCCGATCCGGATCGGCGAGGACGCCCGTGACCTGCTCGCGCGGTGAGCGGACCCGTTCGTTCACGTGCGGCTTCCCCCTCGCTCGGCGACCGGTCGGGGCAGGGTACCCCAGCCTCGGCTGCCGCCCCCCCGCGGCCGGACGAGGGGTGACGGGCGGGGCGGAGTGGGTAGGTCAGCGCTCCCTACGAGAGGAGCGCCCCGATGGCAACCGGTCACAGCCCCGCCGACGACGTCGTCTACGACCTGGTCAGCATCCAGTACCACGCCCTCCAGGCCGCGACCCTCTACGAGCAGTACATCAAGGACGCCGAGGGCCACGACGACGTCATCGCCTTCGTGCGCGAGTGCCAGGAGCAGGACGCCCAACGGGCGGTCCGCTGCCACCAGCTGCTCGGGCAGCTGACCTCCGAGGACGGCCTGTCCAGCTGAGGCGCCGTGCGGGAGCCGCCCCGGCCCCGCGCGCGGCGCCGGAGCCCCTGCGGGAAGGCCCGCGGGGGTTCCGGCGTTGCGGGCGCGGACGGTTCAGGGACAGCTCTGGCGGAGGCCAACGTGGACATCGGCATCATCGGCAGCGGCAACATCGGCGGGACCAGCGCGCGGCTCCTGGCGGCGGTGGGGCACCGCGTGCTGATCAGCAACTCCCGGGGGCCCGAGACGCTCGTCGACCAGGCCACCGAGCTGGGACCCGACGTGTCGGCGGTCACCGCCGAGGAGGCGGCGCGGCGCGGCGAGGTCGTGCTCGTGGCCATCCCCTTCGGGCGGTACCGCGACCTGCCCGCGGCCCCGCTGGACGGCAAGATCGTCATCGACGCGACCAACTACTACCCCGACCGCGACGGCACCGTGGCGGAGCTGGAGGACGGCAGCACCACCTCCAGCGAGATGGTCGCCGCCCACCTCGCCGGCGCCCGGGTGGTCAAGGCGTTCAACACCATCTACTACGTGCGCCTCGGCGAGGGCGGCCGCCCGTCCGGGGACCCCGAGCGCCTGGCCCTGCCGATCGTCGGGGACGACGAGGAGGCCAAGCGCATCGTCGCCGGCCTGATCGACGACATGGGCTTCGACGCGGTCGACCACGGCGGGCTCGCCCAGGGGGCGGCCCAGCAGCCGGGGACGCCCGTCTACGCCACCGACCTCACCGCCGCGCAGCTGCGCGAGCGCCTCGGGGCCGGCTGACCCGGCCCTCAGCCGCGCAGGTCGTGATCGGCGGCGTGGCGGAGCAGCTCGAGCAGGGCGAGGGCGTAGGCCTCGTCGGCGTCGGGGGCGGTGAACACCCGCGGGCCGCCCCCGGTGTCGGCGTGACAGAGGAAGGTGTCGCCGTCGCGCTCCAGGCGCCGGAACGACTCGCCGAGCAGCTCGCGGAGCTGGGACTCGCGCGGGAGCCAGATCACCTCGTGCTGGAGCACGGCGTCCAGCGCCCACTCGGTGGTGCCGTTGAAGGCGATCTGGCGACCGCCGGGGAGGTCGCGGAGCTCCACCACCATCTCGCTGATGGTGAAGACGACGTCGTCGAGCTCCCGGTCGGGGATCACGAACCGGTCCCCGTCCCCGGGCTTCCAGGGGACCCCCGCCGCCCGCAGCTGCCGCGCCATCGCCACCGTGATCACCTCCCCTGTGTACCCACGCGCCGCCGCCTCAGCGCATGCGGCCCCACGGGGACGTGCAGCATTGACAGGGCGGCGGCGGGGTCCGGACACTGCCGCGCCGTGTCGGGTCCGTGTCGGGTCGCCGGGTCCGGGTGGGGCGGGGGGAGGGGGCGGGGTGCCGGAGGTCGTGACGCTCGGGGAGGCGATGGCGCTGCTGCTCGCCGAGCCGGGGGTCCCGCTGCACGCCGCGACCCGGTTCCGGCGGTCGGTGGCGGGGGCCGAGTCCAACGTGGCGGTCGGCCTCGCCCGGCTGGGGCACACCAGCGGGTGGACCGGACGGGTCGGCGACGACGCGCTGGGCCGCGCGGTGCTCACCACCCTGCGCGGCGAGGGCGTCGACACCTCCCGCGCGGTCGTCGACGGGGCCGCCGCCACCGCCGTCCTGGTCCGCGACGCCCACGCCCGGCGCCCCGTCGAGGTGCTGTACCACCGCACCGGCTCCGCGGGCAGCCGCCTGGGGGCCGCCGACGTCGACGCGGCCTGGGTGGCGGGCGCGCGCGTCCTGCACGTCACCGGGATCACCCCCGTGCTGTCGCCGTCCTGCGCCGACGCCGTCGAGGCGGCGGTCGCCGCGGCCGAGGCGGCGGGGGTGACGGTGAGCTTCGACCCCAACGTGCGCCTGCGCCTGGCCGGACCCGAGCGCATCCGCGCGCTCCTGGGACCGCTGGCCGGCCGCGCCGACCTCGTCCTGGCCGGACTGGACGAGGCGGAGCTGCTCAGCGGGCGCTCCGGGCCCGCCGCCGCCGCCGACTGGTTCCTGGAGCGCGGCGCCAGCGAGGTGGTGCTGAAGCGCGGCGCCCAGGGCGCGTGGGCGACCGACGGCCGCGACACCTGGGAGCAGGGGGCGCACCAGGTCGTGGCGGTCGACCCGGTCGGGGCGGGCGACGGGTTCGACGCGGGCTGGCTGTCGGGCTGGCTGCGCGGGCTGGAACCCGCCGCCCGGCTGCACGAGGCGGCGATCGTCGGCGCCCTCGCCGTCGAGGTCGCCGGGGACCTCGACGGGCTGCCCACCGCCGCGGAGCGCGACGCCTACCTGGCCGGTCACACTGACGTGCGCCGATGACGACGAGGGGGGAGCGCATGCGCCGGTGGGAGGTGCTCGCGGCCATCGCCGCCGCGCGGGTCGTGGGGATCGTCAGGGAGGCGTCGGGCGAGGCCGCCGTGGCCACCGCTGGGGACCTGCTGGACGGTGGCCTGCGGGTCGTCGAGGTCGCGCTGACAACGCCGGACGGGCTCGACGCGGTGCGCGAGGTCGCCCGGGCTGCGGGCGACGGCGCGGTGGTGGGCGCAGGCACCGTGCTGGACCCCGAGACCGCCCGCCTGGCCGTGCTCGCCGGGGCGCGGTTCCTGGTGGCGCCCGCCCTGGACCCGAGCGTCGGGGCGGTCGCCCACCGCCACGGCGCGGCCTGGGTGCCGGGGGTGCAGACCCCGACCGAGATCGTCACGGCGCTGTCGGCGGGGGCGGACGCGATCAAACTGTTCCCCGCCTCCGCCACGACGCCCGCGTCGATGCGCGACGTGCTGGCCGCGCTGCCACAGGCGCCGCTCATCCCCACGGGGGGACTGGGGATCGACGACGTGCCGGCGTGGCTGGAGGCGGGCGCCGTGGCGGTCGGCCTGGGCAGCGCCCTGAGCCGCGGCGGCCCCGCCACCGCCCGCGCCCTCCTGGCCCGCCTCGCCGCTTGACCCGCGCCTCCGTTTCTGTCACACCCCCCTGGTACGTTCCATGGCATGACGAACACCGGTTCGGACGCCGAGGAGCTGGCCCTCCTGCTCGACGACGTCCGAGGCGGCCCTCCTCGAGGTCGTGCATGGCGTGGACGGCCGCGTCGAGCGGGTAGGTCTGCGTGTGCAGCTTCACCTTGCCCTGCCCGCGTTCTCGTGACCGATGGTGTAGGGCAGGGCGACGCCGGTCGCCTCGGCCCACTGGCCCTCGTAGATGTGCAGGTCCGTCCGGCACAGACTGGCGCCGCCGACGCGGACGAGCACGTCGAACGGCCCCTGCAGTTCCGGCTCCGCGACCTCGTCGAGCGTCGGGTACTCGTGGTACCCGTGGATGCGGACCGCCTTCATGCGCTGCTCCTCTCCGGAAGCCGGGTGGCGGGTGCCGGGTGTACCCGTGCGCGGGCGGGCTCAGCGCGATGGGGCGGGGAGCGACCGGACTGCGGTCCCCCTCGCACGCGCGGAGGGCGGCAGGCGGGTGGGGCGGGGGAGGGCTGGGGGCTCGTTATCGTGGCGGGTCATGGAGCTGACCTTCGTGACCTCGGCGGCCGACGTCGATCGGCTGCCCGAGACGCGGGCGGAGGTCGCCGTCGTGGGCCGGTCCAACGTCGGCAAGTCGTCGCTGCTGAACGCGCTGGCGGGCAAGCGCGACCTCGCCCGGGTGTCGAGCAAGCCGGGGCGGACGCAGCTGCTCAACGTCTTCGCCGCGGGGGAGGGGACGACCGTCGTCGACCTCCCCGGCTACGGGTACGCGGGCACCGTGTCCCAGGCGACCCGGGGCGCGTGGCGGCAGCGGATGGAGCGCTACCTGCTGGACCGCGAGGGGCTGGTCCTCACGCTGCTGCTGGTGGACGGCGAGGTCGGCCCCACGCGGCTGGACCTGGAGATGCTGGGCTGGCTGCGCGGGCGCGAGGTGCTGTTCCAGATCGTCGCGACCAAGCACGACAAGGTGAAGTCGTCGCACCGCCAGAAGCGCAAGCGCGAGCTGGCGGAGCGATCGGGCGTCGACCCGGGCGAGGTGGTGTGGGTCAGCGCGGAGAAGGGCGTGGGGCTGGACCGGCTGCGCGCGGTGGTCCGCGACGCGCTCAACCGGGCATGACGATGCGGACGGCCTGGTCGCGGGCGACGACCACGTCACCGTCGGCGAGCTGGCGGCCCCGCCGCTGCTCGACCTCACCGTTGACGGCGACGGCGCCCGCCGACAGCAGCTCGCGGGCGTCGGTGCCGGTGTCCGCCCAGCCCGCCAGCTTCAGCAGCTGGCCCAGGCGCAGCCCGGCCTCCCGGACGGGCAGGTCGCGGGCCGGGGGATCGAGGTCGGCGTCGTAGGCGGCGGCGGGCTCGCCGGTCGGCAGCTCGACCTCGCCGGCGGGGCGCAGGCCGGCGGCCTCCAGGAACGCGCGGCAGGCGTCGTCGCCGGCGCCGGCCAGGGCGGTCAGCCGGCGGGCGCCGCGCAGGTACGCCTGGTCGGCCAGCGCCTCCACCAGCCCGCCGCCGACCCCGCCGCGCCGCGCCGCCGGGTCCACGGCCACCGTGACCAGGTGCACGACGCCGGGGTCCGGGCCGAGGTGCCCGACGGCCATGCCCACGACCCGGCCGCCGTCGTCGGCGACGACCAGCAGCGCGCCGTCGGCCTCCGGGTCGGGCCGGTCCCCGACCTGCCCGGCGCCGGCCCACACCGCCAGCGCGGCCTCCGCGTCGCCGCCCGTCCCCACCCGCATCTGCATCGCGCCGACCCTACCCCGCGCCAGGGGGACATCCCCGGTTGCGGGGAGCGGGGGCCTGTGGCGAACTTGGGGGTGTGGGCGGACACCAGGACCGGCGGTGGGGCCGGGTGCTGGCGTGCCTGGTCGTCGTCCTGCTGCCCGCCGGCTGTCAGGCCGGGGCGGCCGTGAGCCGCCCGCCGGAGCGGGTCCCCCCGGCGACCGCGACGGCGACGCCGACGCCGTCCACGACCCCCTCACCCCAGCAGGGGCTGGGCCCGCCGTTCCTGGACGCCGCGGCGCCGGACGCGACGGCCCCCGCACCGCCGGCCGAGGCCGCGGACGCGCCGCCCGCCGACGCGCCGGCCGCCCCGCCCTCCACCGCCGTCCCGGCCGAGGACAGCGCCGGAGCGCCGCCCGCCTCGGTGTCGGTGCCGGCCCGGCCGTGGTGGCTGGGGACGCGCCCGCTGGCCCTCAACCCCGACGGCACCGGCGTGGTCGGGGACACGCCCGCGGAGCTGCGCGACCGGCGCCTGCCCCCCGGCGCCCCCCTGCCGGTCCCCGACGGCGAGGTCTTCACCGCCACCATCGAGCGGGTGCCCGACGAGATCGCGGCCCGGTCAACGTGGAACCCGTCGTGCCCCGTCACCCTCGACGAGCTGCGCTACATCCGCCTGCCGTACTGGGGCTTCGACGACCGCCCCCACGGCGGCGAGCTGCTGGTGAACGCCCGCGTCGCCGAGGACCTCGTCGCCGTCTTCCGGGTGCTGTTCGAGAGCCGCTTCCCGATCGAGGACATGCGCGTCGTCACCGGCCCCGACGTCACCGCCCCGCCGACCGGGGACGGCAACAACACCACGGCCTTCGTGTGCCGCTCGGCGGTCGGGTCGTCGCGCTGGTCGGAGCACGCCTACGGGCTCGCCGTCGACATCAACCCGTTCCACAACCCCTACATCGCGGGCACGAGCCTGATCCCGGAGCTGTCGGGCGCCTACACCGACCGGTCGTGGCGCCGCCCGGGGATGGTCGTCGCGGGCGACGAGGTCACCGAGGCCTTCGCCCTCATCGGCTGGGGCTGGGGCGGCGAGTGGAACAGCAGCAAGGACTGGATGCACTTCTCCGCCACGGGCCGCTGACCTGGGGGTGCACCTCGAACGCCGGGCTCGACCGGTGTGCAGGGCGGAGCCCGCAGGGGTCAGGAGACACGCCTCAGCGGGGTTCCGTGCCGCGGCGGGGCGGGGGCAGGTCGGCGGAGCGCTGCGGCTGGTGGCGGGGCAGCGGGGTCTCGTAGTCGGAGGAGCGCAGCAGCAGCCGGGCGAGCGAGCGCTCGCCGCGGTGCTGGAGGCTGCGGATCGCCGTCTCGTTCTTGCCCATGACCCGGGCGATCTCCGGCGCCGACAGCCCGCCGGCGTAGCGCAGCTGCAGGACCGTGCGCTGGTCGGGGGACAGCTGCTGGAGGGCCCGGCGGACCTGATCGGTGGTGTCGGCGACGGCCGCGACCTCGTGGGGGTCGTCGTCGAGGTCGGGGCCGTCCAGCGCCCGGAAGTCACCGACCAGCTCCTCCGGCCGGCGGGCGGCGCGGCGCAGGTGGTCCACGACGACGTTGGTCGCGACCCGGAACAGGTAGACCTCGGCGGTGTGCGTGCCGCCGCGGAGGGCGGGGGCGCGCTGGATGAGCTGGAGGAAGGTCTGCTCGAGCAGGTCCTCGGCCGTCTCCTGGTCCGGCACCCGCGTGCGGATGTAGGCGAGCAGACGGTCCGACAGCGCGACGTAGGCCGCGGCCACCGCCTCGCGCATCGACGGGGCCAGCGGCCCTGCACCCTCCCCGCGCTCCTGACCAGCGCTCATCGCCACACCAACGGTACTCACCGCAGCGGCGCCACCGGCCCGGACGATCGGCCGTGCCGCTGCGACACGGACCTGCGATCGAAGTAGGGGAAGTTTCGCCGACGGCTGGCCTAACTTGGGCCTTTGACGAAGCAGAAGCGGGATGCTTCACTCACCCGCGTGACAGAGCAGGGGAACGGCGCGGTCCTGCGGATGATCCGCGACGGGCGCGGGGTGACGCGGGCCGACCTCGCCGCCGTGACCGGCCTGGGCCGGTCGGCGGTCGCGTCGCGGCTGGGGCCGCTGCTGGCCAGCGGGCTGGTGGTCGAGAGCGACGACGGGGTCTCCACCGGCGGGCGCCCCGCCATGGTCCTGCGCTTCAACCGCGCCGCCGGCGTGCTGCTGGCCGCCGACCTCGGCGCCACCCACTGCCGCGTCGAGGTCACCGACCTGGCCGGCGAGCCGCTCGCCGCCGCCGCCGACGACCTGGACATCGAGCGCGGGCCCGACGCGGTGCTGGGCCACGTCCTGGACCGCACGGCGAGGCTGCTGGAACGGGCGGGGCGCGACGCCCGCGACGTGGCCGGGATCGGGGTGGGCCTGCCCGGTCCTGTCGAGCACGCCACCGGGCGCGCCGTCAGCCCCCCGATCATGCGCGGGTGGGACGGCTTCTCGGTGCCCGCCGCGTTCGCCGGGTCCTACGCGGCGCCGGTGGTGGTGGACAACGACGTCAACATCATGGCCCTGGCCGAGCAGCGCCGGTGCTGGCCCGGCGTGCGCCACCTGCTGTACGTCAAGGTCGGCACGGGGATCGGCTGCGGCATCGTCGCCGACGGCGAGGTGTACCGCGGCGCGCAGGGTGCCGCGGGCGACCTGGGCCACCTGCGCGTGAACGGCTACGACAGCGTGGTCTGCCGCTGCGGCAACACCGCCTGCCTGGAGGCGGTCGCCGGCGGGGCGGCGCTGGCCGCCGCCCTGCGCGAGCGCGGCCTGGAGGCGACCGGCAGCCGCGACGTGGGCCGCCTGGCCCGCGGCGCCGTGCCCGAGGCGGTCCAGATGGTCCGCGACGCGGGCCGGCTGATCGGCGAGGTCCTGGCCGGGGCGGTCAACCTGCTCAACCCCGAGGTGATCGTCGTCGGCGGCGACGTCGCCGACGCCCACGAGCCGCTGCTCGCGGGCATCCGCGAGGCGGTCTACCGCCGGTCACCGCCGCTGGCGACCCAGCAGCTGCGCATCGTGCGCGGCGAGCTGGGCGAGCGCACCGGCGCGATCGGCGCCGCCCTGCTCGCCCTGGACGGCGTGCTCAGCGACGAGGCCGTCGACCGCGCCATCGCCGCCGCCGCCACCTGAGGGTCAGGGCACGGCCAGCAGGTGGCGCAGGTGGGTGAGGATCAGGTCCGGGTGGTTGCGGGCCTCGCTCGGCTGGCGGTTGAGCCCGCGCACGACGGCGGTGACCGTCCACGCCGCCAGCACGGTGTCGAGGTCGGCGCGGAACTCCCCGCGCGCGACCCCGGCGTCCAGGACGTCGATCAGCCAGGCGTGCCAGGCCACGTCGAAGGTCTCCAGCAGGGCGCGGGCGGCGGGGTCGCGCTGGGCCGCCAGCTCCAGCTCGCCCATGACCAGGGTGAGGTCGGGCTGGCCGCGCAGGCGCCGCGCGGCGCTGTCGAGGTGGTCGGCCAGCTGCTCGCGCGGGGTGGGGCGCCCGGCCCAGGTCGGCGGGCGCAGCAGCCGGGTGACGAGCTCGTCGATCACGGCGGCGACCAGCGTGCGGCGGTCCAGCGGGACGCCGTCCAGGTCCGCGACGCCGACCCCCAGCCGGCGGGCGACCGCGGCGGGGGTGAGGGCGTCGAGTCCGCCCTCGGCGACGGCGTCGACGGCGGCCGCCACGAGCGGGCGCGGGAGCCGGCGCCCCGCGTCCGGGCCCCCCGCCCGGTCCCCGTCGATCACGGTCCCTCCCCGCGCCAGCCCGCCGGCGCCAGCCGCTCGTCGAGGTCGGGCAGGCCCGCGACCCCGTGGGGGAAGCGCGATCGCAGGCCCCGCACCCGGTCCAGGCGCCCGTGCAGGCCCCGCGGCGGCCGCGTCGGGCTCGCCGGCGTGCAGGTGGGCGGTGGCCAGGTCGACCAGCAGCGTCGTCCTGCCGGCCGCGTCCGGCGCGCCCGCCGCCAGCCGGGCGAGCGCCTCGACGCCGCCGGGCCGCGCCAGCACGCCGAGCCCGAAGGCCTCCGCGTGCTGCGGCCCGTCGCCGCCCGGCGCCCAGAACGACAGCACCGACGCGGGGCCGAAGACGATGAGCTCCCCGCCCGTGCCGGTGGCGTTGTGCCGCTTGCTGGCCGCCAGCTCGCGGGCGCAGCCGTCGTGGTCGCCCAGGACGGCGTGCTCCTCGGCGAGGCGGCCGTGCAGCCAGGCCAGCGCCGGGCCGGGCGTGGACGCCGGGGCCAGCGCCACGGCCTGCTCCAGCAGCCGCAGCGCGACCCGCGAACCGCCCAGGGCGCCGCGGTTGATGGCGGTGTAGAGCGACGACATCGACCCCAGCGCGAGGGCGTGGAGGACGTCGTGGCCCGCGTCGCGCGCGACCTCGCGGGCGAGGGTGAACAGGGCGTGGGCCTCGCCGCGCCGGCCGGCCAGGTGCAGCGTCCAGCCGGTGAGGGCGGCCGTCTCGGCGACCACCGCGCCCAGGCGGGCCCGCAGGGCGGGGGTCATCGGCAGGTCCAGCCGCGCGGCGGTCCGGTCGACGTGGGACCGCAGCAGCGCGGCCAGGCGCAGGGGCGTGACGCGCGAGAACTCCCGGGCGCAGGTGGCGGTGACGGTCTCGAAGGCCGCCAGGGTGCCGGTGTCGACGGGGCCGGGGCGGATCAGCTGCTCGCCGAAGGCCGCCAGGCGCTCCAGCGACCCGTCGGGCCGGTCGTCGCCGATGCTGCGCAGCAGGCGCAGCAGGAGCCGGCGCCGGACCTCATCCGCCCCATCGGTCATCTCCAACCCCTCCGCTCCCAGCGAGGGAACCCGCCGGCGGCGGGCCGGGCAACCGCCACGGCCGTCCCCGCGCGCGATCGCGCCCCCGCGATACCGGACCGCCACCCGGAGGTGGCGGTCCGTGGTCGGCGGCGCTCCCGCGGGTCAGCCGGACCGCAGCGCCGCCAGCACGGCGCCGGGGCGCTCGCGGTGCAGGAAGTGCCCGGCGCCGGCGACGGTCCGGGCCTCCAGGAGGGCGGGGAAGCGCTTGGCGTCCCCGTCGCTGTCGGGCCCCTCGGGCTCCAGGCCGTCGTCACCGCCGTGCAGCAGGACGGTCGGCACGGTGATGGCGGGGCCCTCCGCGAGCCGCGCGTCCAGCCCGGCGTAGCGGTCGTCGAGGGGTTCGTCGCGGTAGGCGGCCAGCACCACGTCGGCGAAGTCGGGGTTGGCCAGGCTGGGCGCCATCGCGTCGAAGGCGGCGTCGACGCCGTCGGTCCAGGTCGGTGACCACAGCCGCCACAGGTAGCGGCTGAAGCCGACCGGATCCATGCGCAGGAGCCCCTCGCCCCAGCCGCTGCGCAGCAGGAACTGGTACCACAGCGCGTGGAGCTGGGGGTAGGACGGCGGGCCGCCCTGGTCCCACGACAGGGCGTAGCCGCCCAGGGACACGAGCCGCTCGACGCGGTCGGGGGCGACCGCGGCGACGCCCTGGACGGCGCGGGCGCCCCAGTCCTGCCCGCCCAGGACCACCCGTTCCAGGCCCAGGCCGTCGAGCAGGTCGAGCAGGTCCTGGGTCAGCGCCCCGACCGACCCGCTGCGGGGGGTGGCGTCGTCCAGGAAGCGCGTGGGCCCGAACCCGCGCAGGTACGGGGCGACGACGCGCCGGCCGTCGGCGGCCAGGGCCTCGGCCACCGGCGCCCAGGAGCGGGCGTCGTCGGGGAAGCCGTGGACCAGGACGACCGGGGTGCCGGTCTCGGCGGGCGGGGACCAGACCTCGTGGGCGAGGTCCAGGACAGCGGTGCGCAGCAGGTGCATCGGGGTGCTCCTCTCCAGGGTTCAGGTGCGGCGGACGCGCGCGCGCAGCGCGCTGAGGGCGAGCAGGAACGACACGGCGCCCAGGCCGGCGATGGCGGCGAGCGCGCCGAGCAGGTCGGCCGTCACCCAGCCCTCCAGGACCAGGGCGCGCAGCCCGGCCAGCAGGTAGGTGACGGGGTTGTAGGTCGCCACGGTCGCCAGCCAGCCGCTGAGCGCGTCGGCGGGCACGAACGTCGTGGTCAGGAAGGCGAAGGGGAAGAAGACGAGGAAGCTGGCGTTGACCGCCGCCGGGCTGCCGGTGCGCAGCGCGATCGTGTACGGCAGCCCGGTGTAGGCGAGCCCCCACAGGGCCCCCAGGACGACGAAGGCGAGGACTCCGAGGGGGCCGGTGGCGACGTCCACGCCGACCAGGAAGCCCAGGGCCAGGACGGGGACGGTCAGCGCGACGACGACCGCGAGGTCGGCGACCATCAGGCCCAGCAGCAGGGCCAGCCGGTTGACGGGGGACACCAGGAGGCGGTCGAGGTACCCGCTCTGGATGTCGGTGACCAGGGTGGACGCCCGCGACACCCCGGTGACGGCGGTGACGATGGCGACCGGCAGCTGGAAGGCGCCGACGTCGTCGACCCCGGCGAACGCGGCGATGCCGTCCAGGGCGCCGGTGAAGACCGCGAAGAAGAACAGCGGCGTGACGATCGCGGGGATGACCTCCTCCGGGGCGCGCAGGACCGCGCGGAGGGCCCGGCCGGCCACCGTGGCGAGGTCGCGCCAGAAGCCGGCGGGGCGCGCGGTGACCGCGGTCATCGGGCCGCTCCCGCGCCCGCGGTGACGGCGGCGGCGGGCTGGTCGTCGTCGCCGCGCAGCCGGTCCCCGGTGACGGCCAGGAACACGTCGTCCAGCGTCGTGGTGCGCAGGGTCAGGTCCTCCAGGCCCACGCCGGCCTCGGCCAGGGCGAGGGCCACTCGGCCCACGACGCCGGCGCCGTCGGGCGTGACCACGGTCAGCTCGCCGTCGCGGACGTCGACGCGCTGGACGGCGTCGAGCCGGCGCAGCTGCGCAGCCACCGCCTCCAGCGGCCCGCGCCCGCGCGCGACGACCAGGTCGTCGCCGACGCGGCGCTTCAGCTCCGCCGGGGTGCCCTCGGCCGCGATGCGACCGCCGGCGATGATCCCGACCCGGTCGGCGAGCTGGTCGGCCTCCTCCAGGTACTGGGTGGTGAGGAAGACGGTCAGGCCGCGGTCGCGGTTGAGCCGGCGGACCTCCTCCCAGATTCGGACCCGGCTGGCGGGGTCCAGACCCGTCGTGGGTTCGTCCAGGAACAGCACCTCCGGGTCGTGGACCAGGGCGGCGACGAGGTCCAGGCGCCGGCGCATGCCGCCCGAGTAGGTCGCGATCCGCCGCCCCAGCGCGGGGCCGAGGTCGGCGAGGTCCGCCATCTCCGCCACCCGCCGGTCGACCGCTCGGCGGGACAGGCCGTAGAGGCGGCCCTGGAGGCGCAGCAGCTCCATGCCGGTCTGCTGGCCGTCCAGGGCGGCGTCCTGCAGCGCGACGCCGATGCGCAGGCGCGCCGCCGCGGGCTGGTCGCGGACGCTGAAGCCCGCCACCCGCGCGTCGCCCGCCGTCGGGGCGAGCAGCGTGACGAGCATCCGCACCGTCGTGGACTTCCCGGCGCCGTTGGGGCCGAGGAAGCCGTACACCTCGCCTCGGGCGACGGCGAGGTCGATCCCGTCCACCGCCGCGCGCTCGCCGAACCGCCGGGTCAGGCCCGACGCCAGGATCGCGGGGTCATCACTGTCGCTCGACATGCTGGTCGCTCCTTCTGACATGTTGCTAGATGATCTAGCTACATGTTGAGCTACCATATCCGCGTGGACGAGGACACGCAACCCGACGGCGCGGCGCTGGGGGACCTGCTCCGCCGCTACGCGCGCGGCGTGCAGCGGCTGAACGTGGCGCTGGCCAAGGCGCTGGGGATCCCGCCCACCGACGTGTGGGCGCTGGAGCACCTGCTGACCTCCGAGCCGCTCGGGCCCGTCGAGCTGGGCCACCGGCTGGGCATCCGCTCGGCGTCCGCGACCTCGCTGGTCGACCGGCTGGAGCGCGGCGGGCACGTGGAGCGCCGCCGCCACGACGCCGACCGGCGCCGCCTGGTGGTCGTGCCGACGCAGGCCGGCGCCGAGGCGGTCGGCGGGGCCTTCGCCGCCCTGGGCCAGGCCCTGGACGACGCGGGCGACGCCCTGGACCCCGCCGGCCGCGCGGCCGTCGCCCAGTACCTCCGCGACGTGACCGCCGCCGTCGAGGCCTACGTCGCCGCGCAGGACGCATGACCAGGAGCGGCCGTCAGGGCAGGTAGGCGTCGGCGAGGGCGGCGGTCAGTCCGGGGAGACCGGAGGACGCGGCCAGCGCGCGCTGGCGGAGGGCGCCGTTGCGCTCGACCAGCCGGCCCGCGTGCTCCAGCTCGCGGGGGCAGCCCAGCCGGTCGGCGAGGGGACCCAGGTCGTCGAGCAGGCGGCGCAGGCGCCTTCGTGTCGGCTCCGCCTCGCCGGTGACCAGGTCGGCCATGTCGCCCTCCACGCCGTGGCGGTTCGCCGACCAGCGGTTCTCCTCGATGCGCCAGGTCGCCGCGCTCGCCAGCGGCTGCCCCTCCGCCCACCGCCCCGACAGCAGCGCGACGAGGCACTGCGCGACCGCGGCGACCGCCGCGGCGTCCTCGACGGTGGTCTGGGAGTCGGCGACGCGCACCTCGAGGGTCCCGTGCAGCGGGTGGGGGCGCAGCTCCCACCACCAGCGCCGCGGGTCGGGGGCGAACCCGCTGCGCGCGCCCCAGCGCAGCGCCTCGGCGTAGGTCGCCCAGTCGCCCAGCGCCGGGGGGATGCCCTGGCGGGGGAGGCCCTCGGCGATCTTGGGCCGCACCGACGCCATCCCGGTGTCGCGGCCCGCGTGGAAGGGCGCGTTGGCGGCCAGCGCCGCGAGCTCGGGCAGGAAGGACCGCAGCGCGTCGTGGACGGGCAGCGCGGCGTCGGCGTCCCCGATCGCGACGTGCACCTGCAGGGCGGCGACGAGCTGGCTGCGCGCCACGTCGCCGTACTCGCGGGCGGTGTGGTCGTAGCGCGCGCCGCGGTTCAGCACCCCGAGCGGGTCGGCGAAGGGGTGGACGCCGGTCGCCGCCAGGCGCACCAGGCCCTCCGCGGCGGCCGCCAGGTCGCGCCGCGCCGCGGTCAGCGCGGCGACCGCCGTGGGCACCGACGGTGACGGCGGCGTGACGATCTCCAGCTGGGCCGCGGGCAGCTCCAGGGTGACGCGCGGGTCCCCGCCCATGGCGGCGAGCACCTGGATCCCGACAGGAGCGAGGTCGAGGGTCCCCGGGTCGAGGGTGAACGCCTCCTCCTCCAGCCCGACGGTCAGCGGCTCGCAGGCGGCGAAGGCGGCGCGCAGCTGCGCGGCGGTGGGTGTGGGCGTGTTCGTGACGGCTCCGTTCCGGGGACAGGTGGCTGGTGCGGATCGTCACCCCTCCGGGTGTGTTCCACCCGATCAGTGACACATGGTTGCTCGCGGGCGCGCTCGGTGCGCTGCCGCTGGGCCCGGGAGCCCGCGTCCTGGACCTGTGCACGGGCAGCGGCGCGGTCGCCGTGGCCGCAGCGGCCGCCCACCCGGCGGCCGAGGTCAGCGCCGTGGACCTGTCCCGGCGGGCCGTGTGGACCGCGCGGGCGAACGCGCGCCTGAACGGCGTGCGCGTCCGCGCGCTGCGCGGGGACCTGTTCGCCCCCGTCGCGGGCGAGCGCTTCGACGCGGTGTCGGCGAACCCGCCGTACGTGCCGTCCGACCTCACGGCCCTCCCGCGGCGAGGGCTCGCGCGGGCGTGGGAGGCCGGCTGGACGGGGCGGGCCCTGCTGGACCGGATCGCGGCGGAGGTGCCCGCGCACCTGCGCCCCGGTGGGGTCGTGCTGCTGGTGCAGTCCTCGGTGAACGGGGTGGACGCGACCCTGCGGACCCTGGAGGGCGGCGGCCTGGCCGCCGACGTGGTGGCGCGGCGGCGCGGCCCGCTGGGCCCGCTGCTGACCGCGCGGGCCGCGCTGCTCGAGGCGCGCGGGCTCCTCGCCCCCGGCCGGCGGGAGGAGGACCTCGTCGTCGTCCGCGGCCGGCGACCTGGCGCCCCCGCCCGATAAGCGATACTAGACGAAGGTCCGCTGAAACGACAGGAGCCGGCTGTGACCGCCACCACCCCGCTGCGCCTCATCCGACCCGCGTTCCCCGAGCGGCGCCCGCCGCTCCCCGCGCCCCGCGGCCCGCTGTCGGCGTTCCTGTTCGACCACCTGTCCCGGCCCGTCCACGCCCTGCCCGCTGCGCCGTCCGCGGCGGGCGACGCCCTGGACGGCGAGGACGCGGCGCTGTCGCTGTACTGCTGCTACGAGCTGCACTACCGCGGCCTCGCCGGCGTGGACGAGGCCTGGGAGTGGGACCCCGGCCTGATCGCCCTGCGCACGGACCTCGAGGCCGCCTTCCTCGCCCGGGTGCGCCAGGAGACCGGACCGATCCTGGTCTCGGGGCCGGTGGAGCGCAGCCTGCACGAGATCCTCGACGCCGCGGCCGGGCCCTCGCTGTCGACCTACCTGGCCGAGCGCGGGACCCGCGAGCAGCTCCTGGAGTTCCTCGTCCACCGGTCCGCCTACCAGCTGAAGGAGGCCGACCCCCACACCTGGGCGCTGCCGCGGCTGGGCGGGCGGGCCAAGGCGGCGCTGGTGGAGATCCAGGCCGACGAGTACGGCCAGGGCATCCAGCGCGACATGCACGCCGAGCTGTTCGCGCTGACCATGCGCGAGGTCGGCCTGGACGCCACCTACGGCGCGCTCCTGGACGCCGTCCCCGGCGTCACCCTGGCGACGGTCAACCTGGCCTCGTTCTTCGGGCTGCACCGGCGCTGGCGCGGCGCCCTGATCGGCCACCTCGCGGTCTTCGAGATGACCTCGGTGGAGCCGATGGGCCGCTACTCCGTCGCGCTGCGCCGCCACGGCTACGGCCCCTGGGCGCGGCTGTTCTACGACACCCACGTGGTGGCCGACGCCCACCACCAGACCCTCGCCGCCCGCGACCTGGCCGGCGGCCTGGTCGACGACGAGCCCGAGCTGCTGGAGGACGTCCTGTTCGGCGCCCAGGCCCTGACCGCCCTCGAGCAGCGCCTCACCGACCACCTGCTGTCCTCCTGGGCCGACGGCCGCTCCTCCCTGCGCACCACCTGACGCCCCCTGCCGCCCCTGGGCGAGACTGCCCCGGTGCGGAGCATCGGGGGGGGAGCGGCGGGCGCGGCTGGGGGTGCGCCACGCGCTCGCGGTCCCCGCGGGGGACGTGGTGGGGGCCGCGCGCGCGGTCGTCGCCCTGCACGCCACCGACCCGGCGTCGGTGGTCCTGTCGGCGCTGGCGCGGGTGCCCGGCGCGGGGGTGGGGGCGGTCCAGGACGCGCTCTACGCCGACCGCTCGCTGGTGCGCCTGCTGGGGATGCGCCGCACGGTGTTCGTCGTGCCCCGCGAGCTCGCGCCGGTGGTGCAGGCGTCCAGCACCCGCGCGCTGCTGCCCGGCGAGCGGCGCAAGGTCGTCGCGATGGTCGAGCAGGCGGGGCTGGCCCCCGACGGCGCGGCGTGGCTGCGGGCGCTGGAGGACGAGACCGTCGCCGCGCTGCGCGACCGGGGCGAGGCCACCGCCGCCCAGCTCAGCGCCGCGGTGGCCGGGCTGCGCGCCGAGGGCGTCGTGGCGCCGGGGACGCGCAACCAGGCGACGGTCCGGCTGTCGACGCGGGTGCTGTTCCTGCTGGCCATGGACGGCCGCATCGTGCGCGGCCGGCCGGCGGGGTCCTGGATCAGCAGCCAGTACCGCTGGTCGTGCGCGGAGGACTGGCTGGGGGCGCCGCTGGACGAGCCGCCTGCCGAGGTCGCGCGGGCCGAGCTGGTGCGCCGCTGGCTGGCGCGCTTCGGGCCCGGCACCGTCGAGGACCTGCGCTGGTGGACCGGCTGGGGGCTGGGCGACGTCCGGCGGGCCGCGGCGCCGCGGGCGCGGTGGCGGTCGACCTGGACGGCGCCGCGGGGCTCGTGCTGCCCGGCGACCTAGACCCGGTCGACGCGCCCGCCCCGTGGGTGGCGCTGCTGCCCGCCCTGGACCCCACCCCGATGGGCTGGCAGCAGCGGGACTGGTACCTGGGCCCCCACCGCGCGCCGCTGTTCGACCGCACCGGCAACATCGGACCGACCGTGTGGTCCGACGGGCGCGTCGTGGGCGGCTGGGCGCAGCGGGGGACCGGCGAGGTCGCGGTCCGCCTGCTCGAGGACGTGGGCGCCGAGGCGGCCGCCGCGGTCGACGCCGCCGGGGCCGACCTGGCCGCGAGGATCGGCCCCGTCCGGGTGACCCCGCGGTTCCGCACCCCGTTGGAGCGGGAGCTGGCCGCGAGCTAGGCCCAGCCCTCGCGCGTGGTGAAGGTGAGGTCCTGGCTGCGCAGGCGGGCCAGGTAGGGGTCGCCCAGGCCCACGGCGGGGGTCAGCACGCCGGCGGCCGGGGGCAGGTCGTCGGCGGCCAGGGCCAGCGCCGCCTCGCCGAGCATGACCGCGGTCTCGGTGTAGCCGGGGTCGTCGCCGCGCACCTCGGTGCGGACCCGCCGGCCTCCGCCCTCCCCAGGAGGGTGACGCGGAACCGGCCCCCGGCGCGCTGCTCCTCGGTCGGTCCCGACCCGGCCGGCCGCAGCCGCGACAGCAGCCGCCGGGTCGGCCCGACCCGCGCGAGCCCGGCGACGACCCCCAGCGCCGCGACCCCGCCGGCGAGCACCGGCAGGCTCCCGACCCGCGCGTGGTGGCCGTAGCGGAAGTCCGGGCCGTACTCCGGCAGCGCGCGGGCCGAGCGCAGGACGATCTGGGGGTCGATGGTCGGCAGCGGCACCGCCCAGCCGTCGATCTCGGGCACGCGGGCGACCCGCGCGGGCAGCAGGCCGACCCGCCGGCCGTCGGGCGCGGGCCCCCGGTTCCCCGCCGCGACCGCGCCCAGGTCGGCCGTGGCGATCGCCTCCAGCGCCGACTGCCACGTCCCGCCCGAGAGCCCGCCGGACCCCGACACGTAGGCGCGGACGGTGATCGGCGCGCCGCGGGGCAGCGCCCGCACGGTCTCGCGCGCCGAGGTCGTGGGGGACGCTGTCGAACCCGCAGCAGGTGACCACCCGCACGCCCGCCCGGGCCGCGTCGCGGTCGTGGCGCGCGCGGACCCGGTCGACGAAGGCGGGCTCGCCGGTGATGTCGGCGTAGGAGGTGCCGGAGCGGACGCAGGCCTGGACCACCAGCTCGCCGTGGCGCGCGTAGGGCCCCACGGTGGTGGCCAGCACGCGCGTGCGCGCCGCCAGGTCGAGCAGGCTCACCAGGTCCGCGGTGTCGGCGATGGCGGTCGCGGGCCGGCGCCCGGCCCGCCCCAGCTCGTCGGCGACCCGGTCGACCCTCGCGCGGTCGCGCCCGGCGACCGCGATCCGCAACCCGCCCGCGCGTCCCACGACGTGCTCGGCGACCAGCCGGCCGGTGAAGCCCGTCGCGCCGAGCACGACGACGTCGAACTCCCGCTCCTCCATGCCCTCCCTCTACCCGGCGGGGCCCCCCAGCCCACGTGACGCCCCCCGTCGTAGGTGGCCGGCGCGCGGGGGGCCGCGTCGTCGGGCGGCGGGAGGTCGGCCAGGTCGCGGTCGTAGGGGGCCGGGGGCTCCTCCGGCGGTGGCGGCCCCGGGTCGGGGTGCAGGTCGGCGCGGCGCCGAGCGGGGCCGGCCCGCGCGGCGCCGCCGCCGCGCCGGGCTGGGCCAGCTCCGCCAGCGCGTCGAGCGCGACCACCGACTGGCGCAGCACGTCGGCGCGGAGCATGAGCGCCCGGAGCTGCGCGTCCAGCACGCCGAGCTCGTCCACCACCTGCGCCCGCAGGGCCATCACCAGATCCGGGTCCATCGCCGCCTCCCCCGCCGTCGACCCCCCATGGTGCGCCCCCGCCGGTCCCCGTCGGATCGTCCGTCCGGCAGGGATGTTGCGGACACCGGTGCCGCGGGAGGAAGCTGCGACCCCCTGCCGCCGCCCTGAGGAGACCGCGCGTTGACGCGCATCCGCCCGCCGCTGCACCTGCTCCCGCCCGACGCCTACCCGGTGGACCCGTGGCGGCTGGTCGAGTCGCGCTTCACCCCGGAGCTGCTCGGCCGCACCGAGACGCTGTTCGCGGTCGCCAACGGCTACCTGGGCCTGCGCGGCACCCACGAGGAGGGCCGGCCGGCCGCCCAGCACGGCACCCTGGTCGCCGGCTTCCACGAGACCTGGCCGATCGAGTACGCCGAGACCGCCTACGGCCTGGCCAAGACGGGCCAGACGATCGTCGACGTGCCCGACCCGTCGACCATCGCGCTGGCCGTCGACGACGAGCCGCTGTTCCTGCCCACCGCCCACCTGCGCTCCTACGAGCGGTCGCTGGACTTCCGCGCCGGCCTGCTGGAGCGGCGCCTGCTGTGGGAGACCCCCGCGGGCAAGCAGGTCCAGGTGGTGTCACGGCGCATGGTGTCGCTGGAGCACCGCCACCTGGCGGTGATGACCTACGAGGTCACGGTCCTCAACGCCGACGCGCCGGTCGTGCTGACCTCGCGCCTGCTGAACCGCCAGGACCAGCGCTCGCGGACGGAGGGGACGGGGGAGACCGACCCGCGCAAGGGCAAGGTCTTCGACCACCGCGTCCTGGTCGACGGCCTGCGCTCGGCGGTGGACCAGCGCATCGTCCTGGGCTACACGGTGGCGAACAGCCGCATGACCCTGGGCTGCGGCGTCGACCACCTGGTGACCACCGAGGCCGACCACACCTGGCGGACCGACGTCGACGACGACGGCGGCGACGTCACGCTGATGGTCGACGCCCGGGCGGGGCAGACCGTCCGGCTGGTCAAGTACGCCAGCTACCACGTCTCGCGCAGCGTCGAGCCGGGCGAGCTTACCGACCGCGCGGAGCAGGTGCTGGACCGGGCGAAGCGCAAGGGCACCGGCACGCTGTCGGCCTCGCAGCGCCACCTGCTCGACGCCTTCTGGCACCGCTCCGACGTCGAAGTCGACGGCGACCCGCAGGTGCAGCAGGCGGTGCGCTGGAACCTGTTCATGCTCGCCCAGGCGGCGATCCGCGCGGAGGGCACCGGCATCCCGGCGAAGGGGCTGACCGGCCACGGCTACGAGGGCCAGTACTTCTGGGACATCGAGATGTACATGCACCCGTTCCTGGTGCACGCCCTGCCGCGGGTCGCGAGCAACCTGCTGCGCTTCCGCCACAGCATGCTCCCCGACGCGCGGGCGCGGGCGCGGGAGCTGGGGCAGGACGGCGCCCTGTTCCCCTGGCGCACCATCGACGGCCAGGAGGCGTCGGCCTACTACCAGGCGGGCACCGCGCAGTACCACCTCAACGCCGACGTCGCCCACGCCGTCACCCGCTACGTCGACCTGACCGGTGACAGCGACCTGCTCGACGAGGCCGGCGCCGAGATCCTGGTCGAGACCGCCCGCCTGTGGGAGGACCTCGGCTTCCACGGCGACGACGACGCGTTCCACCTGCACAGCGTCACCGGCCCCGACGAGTACACGACCGTCGTCAACGACAACGCCTTCACCAACCTGATGGCGCGGCGCAACCTGCGCACAGCGGCCGAGCTGCTGGAGCGCCTCGCCGAGGAGCGGCCGGAGCACTTCGCGATGCTCGCCGAGCACGTGCGCCTCCAGGGCGACGAGCCTGCGCGCTGGCGCCGCGCCGCGGACCACATGTTCGTCCCGTACAACGAGCGGCGCGGGATCATCCCCCAGGACGCCCACTTCCTGGAGCGTGAGGTCTGGGACTTCGCGAACACGCCCGCGGAGAACTACCCGCTCCTGCTGCACTACCACCCGCTGGTGATCTACCGCTTCCAGGTGCTGAAGCAGGCCGATGTCGTGCTCGCGATGTTCGTGCTGGGCGACGAGTTCTCGCTGGAGGAGAAGCGGCGCAACCTCGCCTACTACGAGCCGCTGACCACGGGCGACTCGTCGCTGTCCCCGCCGGCGCAGAGCATCGTCGCCGCGGAGGTCGGGGCCGCGACCCCGGCCATGGAGCACTTCCGTCACGCCCTGTTCATGGACCTCGGCGACGTCGCGGGCAACGCCGACGACGGCGTGCACGTCGCGTCCGCCGGCGGGGTGTGGATGGCGCTGGCCTACGGCTTCGGCGGGCTGCGCGACCACCGCGGCCGGCTGTCGTTCGACCCGCGCCTGCCCGCCGCCTGGTCGCGCCTGTCCTACCGCGCGTCGTGCCAGGGCCGGCTGGTCCGCGCCGACGTCACCCACGAGGCCCTCACCCTCACCCTGCTCGAGGGCGAGCCCCTCGAGGTCCACGTCCGCCGCCGCCCCGTCACCCTCACCCCCGACACCCCCGCCACCATCGCCCTCACCCCACCCGCCACTCTCTAGCCCGGCCGGCCGGGCAGCACGGCGGCGAGGTGGGCGGCGGCGGCGGCGAGGTCGGCGGGTGGGGCGGCGGCGTAGCTCACGCGCAGGTGGGGGCCGGGAGGGTCGGCGGGGAAGAAGGGGCGGCCGGGGGCGACCGCCACCCCGCGGGCCAGCAGGGCGGCCACCACCGCCGCCTCGTCGGTCCCCGGCGGCAGCGGCAGCCACGCGGTCAGCCCGCCGCCCGGCCGAGCCGGCAGCGCCAGGCCGGGCAGCTCGCGGGTGAGGGCGGCCCACAGCGCGTCGCGGCGCTCCCGCAGCGTGCGGCGCAGACCGGCGAGGTGGCGCCGCCAGCCCGCGGAGGTGAGCACCTCCACGGCGGTGTGCTGGAGCAGCGGGGCGGTGAACAGGCCCGAGGACACCGCCACCTGGCGGATGCGGGCCGCCGCGGGCCCGGAGGCGGCCACCCCCGCGATGCGCAGGCCCGCGGCGACCGGCTTGCTGAGGCTGCGGATGTGCACGACGTGGCCACCCGGGTCCATGCAGCGCAGCGGCGGCGGGGTCGGCCCGTCCAGGTCGAGGTCGCGGACCCAGTCGTCCTCGACGACGAACGCACCGGCATCGGCGGCGGCCGCGAGCACCGCCTCGCGCCGCCCGGCCGCCAGCGTCGCCCCGGTCGGGTTGGCGTGGCGGGGCTGGCAGGCGACGACCGTCGCCCCCGTGCGGGCCAGGGCGCTGCGCAGCAGGTCGGGGCGGACGCCGTCGGCGTCGACGGGCACGGGCACCGGGACCAGCCCGGCGGCGCGGGCCGCCGCGAGGGTGCCCAGGTAGGTGGGCGACTCGATCAGCACGGGGGAGCCCGGCCGTCCCAGCGCGCGCAGGACCGTGGTGAGCGCGGCCTGGCCGCCGGGCGTCACGGTGATGCCGTCGGGCCGCACGGCGGCGTCGAGCTCCGCGGCGAACAGCTCGCGCAGCTCCGCCACCCCGGCCGGGTCCGCTCGGGTCCAGGCGCTGTCGCGCCGCGCGACCCTGCCGGCGGCGGCGGCCAGCAGACCCGCGGGCTGCAGCGAGCGGTCGGGGTAGCTGCTGGTCAGCGACAGCACGCCGGGCGGCGGCACCGCGACCATGCGCTCCACGTCCTCCGCGCCGGCCGGCTGCGCCGCCAGCGCCGCCGCCTGCCAGCCCAGGTCCGCGGGGGCGCGCGCCGGCGCGGGCGCGGCCGCGTACACCCCCTCGCCGGGACGCGTCACCACCAGCCCGCGGGCCCGCAGCAGCGCCATCGCGCGCTGCACCGTGACGGGTCCGGCGGAGTAGCGCGCCTGCAGCGCCCGGGTCGACGGCAGGCGCGTGCCGGCCGGGAGGGCACGGATCTCGGGGGCGAGTGCGGCGGCCAGACGGTCGGCGGCGCTACTCTCGGGCATGAAGATAGAGAGTAGCGCTACTGTCGCGTCGCGGGAAGCGCGCGGCCTCGCGTGGGGCGCGGTCGGCGTGGCCGCCTTCAGCCTCACCGTTCCGGTGACCCGGGTGGCCGCACCTGTGCTCGGCGGCTGGACGGTCGGCTTCGGGCGCGCGGTGGGCGCCGGGGTCCTCGCGCTGGCGGCGCTCGCGCTGACCCGCTCGCCGCTGCTGCCCCCGCGGGCGATCCGCGGGCGGGTGGCGGTCGTCGGCGCCGGGGTGGTGCTCGGGTTCCCCGTGCTCACCAGCCTGGCGCTGGAGGCGGTCCCCGCGGCGCACGCCGCCGTCGTGATCGGGCTGCTGCCGGCCGCCACCGCGGGGATGGCGGTGGTGCGCGCCGGTGAGCGGCCCAGCGGGCGCTACTGGGCCGCGATGGCGCTGGGCGTCCTGGGCGTCGCCGCCTTCGCCGTCAGCGAGGGCGCGGGCGGCCCGGACCCGGCCGACCTGCTCCTGCTGGGCGCCGTCGCCGCCGGGGCGATCGGCTACGCCGAGGGCGCCGTCCTCAGCCGCGACCACGGCGGGTGGCGGGTGATCAGCTGGGCGCTGGTCGTCACCGCCCCCGTCACCGTCCCGCTGACCGCGTGGGCCGTCGCCGCGGGCGATGTCGACGGTCCCGTCGGCGCGGCCCCGTGGGCAGGCTTCGCCTACGTCACCGCGGTGAGCATGTTCCTCGGCTTCTTCGCCTGGTACGCGGGGCTCGCCACCGGTGGGACTCGGCTTCTTCGCCTGGTACGCGGGGCTCGCCACCGGCGGGGTCGCCCGCGGCCGCCAGCTCCAGCTCCGCCAGCCGTTCCTCCGCCTGGGCTGGGCGGTCTGGCTGCTGGGCGAGACCGTGACCGCGGCCAACCTCGCCGCCGCCGCGGTCGTCCTCCTCGCCGTCGCCCTCGGCCGCCGCACCGCCGTCGCCACCCCTGCCCGCGGCCGGGACTAGCCCTCCGCGGGCAGCGATCGGGGGGTGATGCTGGGGAAGCGGCGGAAGTCCCGGTCCTCGGTGAGGATCGTCGTGACCCCGTGCTCCCGGCAGACGGCGGCGATCTCGGCGTCGAGGACGAGGTTGCCCGCTCCGCCGGCCTCGTCCAGCGCGGCGCGCAGCAACGGCCAGAACCGGGCTCCGGGGTGCAGGATCTGCACGGACGGGCTGGCCAGGAGCGCCTCGACGGCCTCGACCGCCACGGCGCGGGGGCTCGGCGGGTCGAAGATGCGGGGGTGGGTGACGACGCGGAGGAACTCGCCGAGCACGAAGACGGGGAGCGCCCAGGCGTCGTCCCCCTCGGCCAGCTCCGCGAGCGCGGCGGTCGCGCGGGGGTGCGGTGGTGACTCCGCCCGGTGGGCGTACACCAGGATGTTGGTGTCGACGGCGATCACGCCTGCTCGGCCATGCGGTCCTCCAGCGCGTCCCGGTCCGCCGGGTCGACGGGCGGGGGCCGGCGTCCGGCGACGACCGGGAACGCCAGGCGGAAGCGGCCCCGGGCGGGGGCTGCGTGCAGGCGTGCCCGCAGCGCGTCCTCCACGACGGCGGTGAGCGTCGTCCCGCGCTCCGCTGCGTGCTGCTTGGCCCGGCGGAGCAGTTCCTCGTCCAGATTGAGCGTCGTCTTCATCCTTACAACCATATGCCGAGAGCCAGATGTACGGCTAGCGGGCGGCGCAGGTGCGCAGGATGGTGAGGGCGAGGGTGCGGGTGCAGGCGAGCAGCTCGGGGATCGGGACGCGCTCGTCGGGGGCGTGGGCGTGGCGGACGTCGCCGGGGCCGAACTGGACCGTGGGGATCGCGGCGGCCTCGTAGAGGCGCAGGTCGCTGCCGTAGGGGCCGGCCCAGGTGGCGGGCTCCCGGGCCGCCGCGTCGCGGGCGGCGGCGGCGACCCGGTCGGGCAGGGACCGGTCCGCCGACGGCCCGCCGCTCGCGAACTGCCCGCCGCCCCAGACGACCTCGACGGGGTGGGCGCGCAACCAGGGGTCGCGCCCGCAGGCGTCGGCGACCGCGGCCTCCAGGGACGCGCGCGCGTGGGCGGCGGGCTCGCCCAGGGCGACGCCCAGCCGGCCCTCGGCGACGAGCTCGTCGGCCACGCTGCTCGGCCAGTCGCCCGCACGCAACGTGCCGATGCTCAGCGCGTAGGGCAGGCGCCAGCGGTCGAACAGCGGGTGGGTGTCGGCGTTGCGCCGCGCCTCCAGGTCGCGCAGCGCCTGCCACACGGGCCAGAAGCGCTCGATCGCGTCGACCCCCGACAGCCGGACGCTCGCGTGCGCCGACCGCCCGGGGACGCGCAGCGTGAACGTGAGCGCCCCGGCGTTGGCGGGGACGACGTCCAGCCCGGTGGGCTCGGCGATGACGCAGGCGTCGCCGCGGTGGCCACGCAGCAGGGTGGCGAACGACCCCAGGCCGCCGTCCTCCTCCCCGACGACGGCGTGCACCGCGACCGACCCGCGCAGGTCCACCCCGGCGGCGACGACGGCCTGGAGGGCGAGCAGCTGGCAGGCCAGCCCGCCCTTCATGTCGCACGCCCCACGACCCCAGACCGCGTCGTCGGCGACCTCGCCGGCGAAGGGGTCCCCGCGCGTCCACTGCGACAGGTCACCGGGAGGGACGACGTCGACGTGGCCGTTGAGGACCAGGCGCGGGCCGTCGCCCCCGCCCACGGTGCCGACCACCCCCCAGGCCTCCGTGCGCGGGACCTCCCAGCCGGGGAAGGCGTCGTGGCCGGTCACCTCGCCGAGGTCGATCGGCCAGCGGTCCACGTCACAGCCCAGCGCCGCCAGCCGGTCGGCGACCCAGTGCTGCGGCGCGGACTCGCCGTCCCCGCCGGTGATGCTGGTCATGCGCACCAGCTCGCGGGTCACCTCCACGACCTCGTCACCGTCGACGGCGGCCAGCACCGCCGCCTCCACGTCGTCCATGCCCCAGGTCCTCCGCTCGTCCGTCCCGGCAGTGTGACCTGGCGGGCGGCAGGGCTGCGCCAGGCCCGCGGGGAGGTGACGAAGCGCTGACATCGTGTGCGAAGCGACGATGACGGTGCTGCACTGGCCGGACGGGACAGGCGGGAGGCGGGGCGCATGATCCATGGCGGTGGGTGACCACGACCTGGACCTGCTGGTGCTCGGCGGGGGCACCGCGGGCCTGACCGCGGCGGTGGTCGCGGGCGGCGTCGGCGCGCGCGCCGTGCTGGTGGAGCGCGACCGCACGGGCGGTGAGTGCCTGTGGACCGGTTGCGTCCCGAGCAAGGCGCTGATCGAGGCCGCGGGGCTCGCCCACCGGATGCGCACCGCGGACCGCGTCGGCCTCGCGCCCGTCGAGCCGGTCGTCGACCTGGCCGCGGTCCTGGCCTCCGCCCGCGCGGCCCAGCAGGCCATCGCGCCGCACGACGCGCCCGAGCGGGTGCGCGCCGCGGGGGCGGAGGTGGTCGCGGACAGCGCGGCCTTCACCGGCCCGCGGCGGGTGCGGCTGGGGTCGGGGCGGGAGCTGACGGCGCGCGCGGTGCTCGTCGCGGTCGGGTCGGAGCCGGAGCTGCCGCCCGTCCCCGGCCTCGCGGCCGCCGCCCCGCTGACCACCGACACCGTCTGGGACCTGGAGCGCCTCCCCGCCCGGCTGGCGGTCCTGGGCGGCGGGCCCATCGGCTGCGAGCTGGGCCAGGCCTTCGCGCGCCTGGGCAGCCGCGTGACGCTGGTCGAGCAGGCGCCCCGCCTGCTCGCCCGCGAGGACCCCGAGGTCGGCGACCTGCTCGCCCGGCGCCTGACCGCGGAGGGCGCCGACGTGCGCACGGGGACGCGCGCGACGGCGGTGGAACCCGACGGCGCCGGCTGGCGGGTGCGCCTCGAACCCGCCACGGGTGCCGCCGGCCCCGGAGGCGGGACGTGGGTGCCCGTCGACCGCATCCTGGTCGCGGCCGGGCGGCGGCCCCGGACCGGCGGCCTCGGGCTGGAGCGGGCGGGGGTCGACGTGGACGACGCCGGCGCGGTGAGCGTCGACGCGCGCCTGCGGACCTCCGCCGCGGGGGTGTACGCCGCCGGGGACGTCACCGGCATGCTGCCGTTCACCCACGTCGCGGCCGCGCAGGCCGCCACCGCGACGCTCAACGCGCTGTTCGGCCTGCGCCGCCCGGTCCGCTACCGCGCCGTCCCCTACGCCGTGTTCACCGACCCCGAGGTCGGCCGGGTCGGGCTGTCCACCGCCCAGGCGCGGTCCCTGTGGGGGGAGCGCGCGGTGGTCGCCCGCCTGGACCTGCGCGACAACGACCGCGCCGTGACCGCCGCGCGCACCGACGGCTGGGCCACCCTGGTCGCCGACCCCGGCTGGCGGCTGGTGGGGGCCACCCTCGTCGCCCCGGCCGCGGGCGAGGCCATCGGCGAGCTCGCCGCCCTGGTCGCCCGCCGCGCCCGCCTGACCGACCTCTACGCGACGGTGCACCCCTACCCGACCTTCGGGCAGGCCGCCGCCGACGCCGTCGGCGAGCTGCTCCAGCAGCGCGTCCTCACCCCCGCCACCCGCCGCCTCACCCGCCCGCTGCTCGCCGCCGTCCGCGCCGTCGCCCCCGGGCCCGGCCGGACCGCCGGCAGCATGCCCCCCCAGGTACCGACGAGATGAGAGGGACCGTGATGAGACCGCACGTGGGGGACCTCGCCCCCGCCCTGGACCTGCCGACGCTCGACGGGGGGCGGGTGCGGGTGCCCGACCCCGGCGGGGGCGTCGTCCTCCTGTCGTTCCTGCGCCACGCCGGCTGACTGATCTGCCGCGCCCACCTCGTGAAGGTGGCCCGGTACCGCGACCGGCTGGCCGCCGCCGGTGCGACCGCGGTGTTCGTCGTGCACGACGAGCCCGCGGCGGTGCGCGCCGCGATGCTCGCCGGCGTCGACGCACCGTTCCCCGTGGGGGTCGACCTGGACCGCCGCGCCTACCGCGCCTGGGGTCTGCGTCGCGCCCCCTGGTGGCGCATCTGGCTGGACCCGCGGGTGTACGCGCGCTACGCGGGCCTGCTGGTGCGCGGCGAGCGGCTGCGCCGGGGCGGCCGGGACCTGCTGCAGCTGGGCGGGGACTTCGTCGTCGCGGGCGACGGGCGGGTGGTGTACGCCCGCCCGCAGGAGCGCGACGACCGCCCGCCGGTGCTCGAGCTGCTGCGCGCGGTGGAGGCAACCTCGTGAGGGGCCGCGGCCATTCCCGGCCGCCCTGCGCGCCGCGATCGGCGAGCAGGCCGGCGACACCGTCACCATCTCCCTGACCGAGCGCATCGCGCGGACCCCGGTCCGGTAGGGTCGGGCCATGGAGCACGTGCGGCTGGGGTCGTCAGGTCTGAAGGTTTCGCGCATCTGCCTGGGGATGATGAGCTACGGCGATCCCGCGCAGCGCGAGTGGTTCCTCGACGAGCAGGCGGCCGAGCCGCTCGTGCGCCGCGCGGTCGAGGCGGGCATCACCTTCTTCGACACCGCCGACGTGTACTCGCTGGGCGTCAGCGAGGAGATCACCGGCCGGCTCCTGCGCCGGCTGTTCGCCCGGCGCGACGACTACGTGCTGGCCACCAAGGTCCACGGCGCCATGGGCGACGGGCCCAACGACCGCGGCCTGTCGCGCGCCCACATCATGAGCGCGATCGACGCGAGCCTGCGCCGGCTGGGGGTGGACCACGTCGACCTCTACCAGATCCACCGCTGGGACCCCGAGACCCCCATCGAGGAGACCATGGCCGCGCTGCACGACGTCGTGCGGTCCGGCAAGGCGCGCTACATCGGGGCGTCGAGCATGTGGGCCTGGCAGTTCGCCAAGGCCCAGCAGGTCGCGGCGGCGAACGGCTGGACCCCGTTCGTGGCCATGCAGAACCACTACAACCTCCTCTACCGCGAGGAGGAGCGCGAGATGGTCCCGCTCTGCGCCGACCAGGGCGTCGGCCTGATCCCCTGGAGCCCGCTGGCCCGCGGGGTACTCGCGGGCAACCGCGACCGCGACGGCGCCCGCCACACCGCGCGCGCGGCCAGCGACGCGTTCGCCGACCGCTTCTACGACGACACCGACTTCGACGTCGTCGACGCGGTCCGCGCCGTCGCGGAGGAGCGCGGCCGCGCGCCGGCCCAGGTGGCGCTGGCGTGGCTGCTGGCCAAGCCCGGCGTGGCGGCCCCGATCATCGGCGCGACCAAGGCCCAGCACCTCGACGACGCGGCCGCCGCCGTCGGCCTGGACCTCAGCGACGAGGAGATCGCCCGCCTCGAGTCCCCCTACCGGCCCCACCCCGTCCTCGGCCACTCCTGAGGCGTCCCGGCCGGGCCGCCGTAGCGGAAGCCCATCTGGGACTTGACCTCCGCGGGGAGGGCGGGGAGGGCGGAGCGGGGCAGGAAGAAAGTCGGCAGGTCGAACAGGTCGGCGAAGACACGGTGGCGGCGGGCCGCGGCCTCCAGGTACTCGTGGCCCGCGGTCCCGCCCGTGCCGATCTTCCCGCCGATCATGCGGTGGGCCAGCAGCGCGTGGCGCCAGCGCCAGGTCGCGAAGCCCTCGTCGACGTCCAGCAGGCGCTGGAGCAGCCGGAAGGGCAGCTGCAGCGCGGGCTCGTCGCGGTACAGCGAGATCAGCAGCGCGGCGAGCAGCGCCGGCCGCGACAGGCGCCGGTCGTAGGGGCCGTCGCCCAGCAGCGCGGCGAAGCCCCGCGCGGTGTGCTCCAGCTGGGCGAGCTGCTGGCGTCGCGCCTCGTCGTCCAGCGTGGGGTGCGCCGCGATCGTCGCGCGGTCCGCGGCGAGCATGCGCTCCACCGCCGCCCGGTAGCTGGACCAGAAGTCGAAGTCCCCGAAGTGCAGGAACGGCGTGCGCGCCAGCCAGCGCTCCACGTGGTCGAACAGCGACGGCGCGCGCTCCGCGTCCTCGAGCAGCGCGGCGTGGTCGGCGCGCAGCACGGCGCGGTACGACGCGCCCTTGACCTTCAGCCGCGTGCGCGGGTCCAGTCCGAGGCGGTGCTCGATCAGCCGGAACTGCACGCTCTGCACGCCGGAGGCGGGGATCAGCGCGTCGCGGAAGTCCAGGAAGTCCAGCGGGGTCATGGTCTCCAGGACCTCGAGCTGGTCGTGCAGCACGCGCTGGATGGTGACGACCCGCTCCAGCCCCGCGACCACCCGGCCGATCTCGCGGTCGGGCAGGTCGTCCCCGGCCAGCGCCGCCAGCACCTGGTCCAGCTCGGCCAGGATCTGGCGGAACCACAGCTCGAAGGCCTGGTGCACGACGATGAACAGGTGCTCGTCGTGCGCGCCGTGCAGCGGGCGCTGCGCCCCCAGCACCTCGTCGAGGGCCAGGTAGTCCCAGTAGTACGGGGGCGCGGCGTCCGCCATGCCGGGCAGGCTACCCGGCGGGAGGGGCCCGTCAGCCGTTGAGGACGGCCATCATCGGGGCGGCGTAGCGGTCCCCGGCGGCGGCGCCGACGGGGGCGAGCTCGTCCAGGGTGCGCAGCTCCTCGGGGGTGAGGGCGACGTCCACGGCGGCGGCGTTCTCGTCGATGCGCTCCGGCCTGGTGGTGCCGGGGATGGGCACGACGCGGTCGCCCTGGGCCAGCACCCAGGCGAGGGCGAGCTGGCTGGCGGTGACGCCCTTCTGCCCGGCCAGGTCGCGGACGCGGTCGACCAGCTGGAGGTTGCGGGTGAAGTTCTCGCCCTGGAAGCGCGGGTTGGTGCGCCGCCAGTCGTCCTCGGCGAGGTCGTCGGGGGTGCGGATGGCCCCGGTCAGGAACCCGCGGCCGAGGGGTGAGTAGGCGACCAGGCCGATGCCCAGCTCGTCCAGCGCGGGCAGGATCTCGGCCTCCAGGTCCCGCGTCCACAGGCTGTACTCGGTCTGGACCGCGGTGATCGGGTGGACGGCGTGCGCGCGGCGGATGGTCGCCGCCGACGCCTCGGAGAGGCCGAGGTGGCGGACCTTGCCCGCCTGGACCAGCGCCGCCATCGCGCCGACGGTCTCCTCGATGGGGACCTGCGGGTCGACGCGGTGCTGGTAGTACAGGTCGATGACGTCGATGCCCAGGCGCGCGAGCGAGGCGTCGCACGCCCGCGCCACGTACTCGGGCCGCCCGTCGGGGGCGCGGCCCTCGACCTCCAGGGAGCGCGCCCCGAACTTGGTGGCCAGCACCACCTGGTCGCGGCGGTGGCGGATGGCGGCGCCGACGAGCCGCTCGTTGGTCTCCGGCCCGTAGATGTCGGCGGTGTCGAGGAAGGTGACGCCGCGCTCCAGCGCGCGGTCGATGGTCGCGCGGCTGCGGTCGTCGTCGGCGCCCGCGTACGCGAAGCTCATGCCCATGCAGCCCAGGCCGACCGTCGAGACGGTGAGGCCCTGCCCGAGTGTCCTGGTGTCCATGGGGCCACCCTGCGCCCGCGCGGGCGGGATGTCCAAGACCGTCCCGGCCGTATCGATGCTGCGCGGGCATCGGTCCTATCCTGGGGGTGTGGACCTGGATCTGCGGCTGGTGCGGGCGTTCGTGGCCGTCGCCGACGAGCGCCACTTCGGCCGTGCCGCCGAGCGGCTCCACCTCGCCCAGCCCGCGCTGAGCCGCCAGGTCCGCCGGCTGGAGGCCCAGGTGGGCGCGCGCCTGCTCGACCGCACCAGCCGGTCGGTGGCGCTGACCGACGCGGGCCGCGGGTTCCTCGACGACGCCCGCGGGCTGCTCGCCGCCGCCGACGCCGCCGTGCGCCGGCTGGCCGGCGCGCGGTCGCTGACCGTCGGGTTCCTGCCCGGGCTCACACCCACGCCGGCGGTGCGGGCGCTGCGCCGCGCGCACCCCGACGTGGCGGTCGCCGTGCGCCGCGTCGAGTGGTTCGAACAGGGTGACGTCCTGCGCGACGGCCGGGTCGACGTGGTGGTCGGGCGGCTGCCGCTGGGCGGCGCGGGCCTGTGCATCGAGGCGCTCTACGACGAGCCGCGCATCCTGCTCCTGCCCGCCGACCACCCCCTGGCGGGCAAGGAGCAGGTGAGCATCCTGGACGTCGCCGGCGAGCCGATGGTCCGCCACACCGGCCCGAGCGCCGAGGCGTGGGACGCCTACTGGGCGACCGATCCCCGGCCCGACGGCAGCCGCGCGACCTGGGGGCCGGTCGTGCGCGGGGTGGAGGAGAAGCTCGAGCAGGTGGCGGCGGGCCAGGGCCTCACGGTGCTGCCGCTGTCGGCCGGCACCGCCTACGTCCGCCCCGACGTCCGCACCGTGCGCCTGACCGACGTCCCCGACGCAACCGTGGTCCTGGCCTGGCCCGACGGGCCCCGCACGTCCCCGCTGCGCGACGCCTTCCTGGCCGCCGCGCGCGCGACCCTGGCCGCCCCCGAGTAGCGCGGCCGGACCGCCGGTCAGGCGCCGAGGGCGGCGCTGACCGCGGCCGCGGCGGCGAGGACCGGGGGCAGGAGGTCGGCGGCGACGGGCCGGGCGTCCGGCTGCGCGGCGGAGACCGAGGCCCGCGAGCGCGGCGACCACCGCGCCGGTCGCGTCGGTCACCGGCGCCGCCACCGACCGCACCCCCTCCTCCAGCTCCTGGTCGACCAGGCACCACCCCTGGCCGCGCACGCGGTCCAGCTCCGCGCGCAGGGCCACGCCGGGATCGCCCTGGTCGAGCAGCCGACCCCCGCCTGGGACACCGCTGCGCTCGCGCGGCTGTCCGCCCTGCTGCGCATCCCGGTCATGGCCGACGAGAGCCTGCGCACCGAGCACGACGCCCTGGCCCTGGCCACCGGCCGCGCCGCGGACGTGTTCAGCCTCAAGGTCACCAAGTCGGGGGGCTTCACGGTCACCCAGCGGATCGCGGCCGTCGCCCTGGCCGCCGGCGTGCCGTGCCACGGCGGCACCTCGATCGAGGGGCCCGTGGGGACCCTGGCGGCGCTGCAGTGCTACGCGGCCCTGCCCGCGGTGACCTGGGGGTGCGAGCTGTTCGGGCCGCTGCTGATGACCGAGACCGTCCTGACCGAGCCGCTGGACTACCGCGACGGCGCCCTGCGCGTCCCCGCGGGGCCGGGGCTGGGGATCGACGTGGACGAGGAGCGCCTCGCGCGCTGGAGGGTGCGCTGACCGTGCTCTACCTGGTGCAGATGGACGTCCGCATCCCCGACGGCGCCGACCCGGCCCTGGTGGAGCGGCGCCGGGTCGAGGAGCGGGCCCGGTCCCAGGAGCTGCAGCGCTCCGGGGAGTGGCGCCACCTGTGGCGCGTGGCCGGGCGCTACGCCAACGTCAGCGTCTTCGACGTCGCCGACCACGCCCGGCTGCACGAGGTGCTGTCGACGCTGCCGCTGTTCCCGTGGATGGCGATCACGGTGACGCCCCTGACGGACCACCCGTCGGCGCTTCCGAGCTGACGCCGGCCCGGCGTGCGCGGGCGCCGCGCGCGAGCTCGGTGGCCAGTGCGTCCAGGTGGGGGGTCCAGAAGCGCCGGTAGCGGTCCAGCCAGCGGTCGATGGCCTGGAGCGGCTCGGGGTCGACGGCGTAGAGGCGCCGCGCGCCCTCGGCGCGGACGGTGGCGAACCCGCTCTCCCGCAGCACCCGCAGGTGCTGGGACACCGCGGGCTGGGAGATCCCGAACTCCGCGCGCACCACGGCCGTCACGTCGCCCGCCGTGCGCTCACCGTCGGCGAGCAGCTCCAGGATCCGCCGCCGGACGGGATCCCCGAGGACGTCGAAGGCGTGCACCGCGCCGGGGGAGGAGGCGGGCCTCGCGGGGGCGGCGGCTCAGCGCCGGCGGCCGGCGCGCCGGCGCAGCTCCTCCAGCCGCGCGCGGTTGCGCGGGTCCTGGGCGGCCTGCTTCGCCTGCTCGGCCAGCCTGCGGCCCTGCGGGCTGCTGGCGAAGGCGGCCAGCCGCTTCAGGATCGACGCCATCGGAACTCCTCGGTCGTTCTCGGGGGGACACCAGCGGGACGCGACCAGTCTGCCCGCACCCGGGCGTCCGCACCCCCGGGGCCGCGGTCAGGCGCCGGCGGCGGCGGTGGTCGAGGCCAGCCAGCGGTCGCGCTCGCGCAGGGCCGGCAGGGTCACGGTGACCGTCGTGCCCTGGCCCACCGTGCTGGCCACCGTGAGCGTGCCGTCGTTCGCCGCGACCAGCGCCTGCGCGATCGCCAGGCCCAGCCCCGTCCCCCGCGCCACGCCGCCGACCGGTTCCCCCGCGCGGTAGAAGCGCTCGGCGACGTGGGGCAGGTCGGCGGGGGCGATGCCGACGCCGGAGTCGGTGACCTCCAGCACCACCGCGTCGCCCTCCGCCCGCGCGACCAGCCGCACCCGGCCGCCCGGAGGGGTGAAGGCCACGGCGTTGGCGAGCAGGTTGTCCAGCACCTCCTCCATGCGCTGGCTGTCCGACCAGACCATCGGCAGCGGGTGCGCCACGTCGACGGTCAGGTCCAGGCCCGCCGCCGCCGCCCCCGCCCCCGCCCGGGTGGCGGCGTCCTCGAGCAGCTCGCCGACCCGCAGCGGCGCGGGGTCCAGGGGCAGGTTGTCGGTGTCCAGGCGGTTCAGGGTCAGCAGGTCCGCGACGAGGGCGAGCAGCCGCCGGCCGGCCTCCCGCGCGCTCTCCAGGTGGGCGCGGTGCTCGTCGTGCAGGCGCCCGCCGTAGTCCAGGACCAGCTCGAGGTAGCCCAGGATCGACGTCAGCGGCGTGCGCAGCTCGTGGGACGCCGACACGACGAAGTCGCGCTGGGACACCGCGACCGCCGCGGTGCGCGCGCCCGCGGCGGCGAGCTCCGCGTTGCGCTGCTCCAGCAGCTCGATGGTCTCCGTCAGCGACGCCGTGGTGCGCTGCACGGCGGCCTCCGCCCGGCGCCGGCCCGCGGCGAGGGCGCCGACCAGGGCCGCGAGCAGGGCGCTGGCCACGGTCCCGGCCAGCAGCCCGACCGCGGCGGTGCCGTCACGGGTCGCGGCGAGGAACTGCGGCAGCGGCACGGTCCGCAGGGTCAGGATCCGCCCGTCGAAGGCCACCTCGGCCGTGCGCAGCAGGGGGGGATCCTCCAGGGCGTCGGTGCCGGGGGCGACGATGCCGTCACGCAGCAGCCCGACGCGGCGCGGGGGGGCCTCCCCGGTGTCGGCCACGCCGTCCACCAGCTCGACCAGGAGGCCGTCGCTGTCGCCGCCCAGCGACTCGGCGAGCAGGCCGGGCACGCGGAAGGTGACGGCGACCCAGCCCTCCAGCGCCGCCCGGCGGGTGGCGACGGTGGGCGGGACCACGCCGCCCTCGTAGACGGGGGTGGCGATCAGGAGGCTGTGCTCGCGCTGCTCGGCCGGCAGGTCCCGGTCCGACAGCAGCACGTAGGCGGGCGACAGCGACGGGCTGCCCGTGTCGCGGGCGCGCCGCAGTGCGGCGGTCGGCTCGGGCGCGTCCGCGGCGTCCAGCCCGAGGGTCGGCGGGGTCCCGTCGGCCCGGCGGGAGGCGACCAGCAGGAAGTGGTCGTCCGCCCCGCGCCGCCCGCCACCCGCGCGCGCGGCGGGGTCCCCGGCGTCCAGGCGCGCCCGCAGCGCGTCGAGCCCGGCGGCGTCCACCGGGACGAGGTAGGAGACGCCGCCGGCCCCGGGGTACCGGCCCGCGAGGTCCATGCCGTCGACGTAGCGTTCCCAGTCCGCCCGCGTCAGCTCCGGGGCGGCCGCCATCATCCCCGCCGTCCCCGCGCCCAGGTCGCGGTACCGGCGCAGCTCGGCGTCCAGCGTGCTGCGCAGCGCCTCGACCCGGCGGTCCAGCTCCTGGCCCTCCCGCGCGCGCTCCTGGCCGGCGACGACGACCGCCAGCAGCACCGTGGTGGCCAGCCCGGCGGCGAGGGTCAGCAGCGCGAGGGCGGCGGGCGCGGTCCTGCGGGCCCAGGCCAGCGCCGTCGGCAGGGGCGGCCTCACCCGGGGCCCACCGTCCGGACCTCCAGGTCGCCGGGGGCGAACGCCTGGCGGTCGCGGTGGACGTCGTCGGGGTGCTGGTGCAGCCCGGTCAGGAAGGTCACGCCGACGCTGGCCGTGACCGCCAGCGGGCGGCCCTGGTGGAGGATCGGTTCGGCGACGGCGTCGCGCAGGCGCGCGACGATGCGGTGGACCTCGCCCTCGCGCAGGTCCTCCAGCAGCACGACGAACTCGTCGCCGCCCAGCCGCGCCGCGGTGTCGCTGGTGCGGATCGCGTCCTCCAGCCGCCGCGCGACCTCGCGCAGGACGGTGTCCCCGGCGTCGTGGCCGTAGGTGTCGTTGACCGCCTTGAACCCGTCGAGGTCCAGGAACGCGACCGCCACCGTCGCCTGCTGGCGCTGGTGGCGGGCCAGGGCGCGGCCCAGCCGCTCCTGCAGCAGGGAGCGGTTGGGCAGGCCGGTCAGCGGGTCGTGCAGGGCGCGGTGGGCCAGCCGGTCCTCCGCGCCCTTGCGCGCGGTGATGTCGAGGATCTGCCAGAGCTGGTGGCGCTGGCCGGCCGGGCCCGGCACCGCAGCCACCCCGACCAGGCCGACGACGGTCGACCCGTCGGGGCGCAGGAAGCGCTGCTCGGACTGCTGGACCGACGCGCCGGTGGCCAGCAGCCGCGCGGTCTCGCGCGCCAGGCCGCGGTCCTGCGGCGGGCAGAAGTCCTGGGCGGTGCGTCCCAGGATCTCCTGGCGGGACACCCCGAACAGGTCGCACATCGCCGCGTTGACCTCCACGAAGCGGCCCTGCTCGTTGGCGACGGCGAGGCCGATCAGCCCGCGCGCGAAGACCGTGCGGAAGCGCTCCTCGCTGCGCCGCAGCGCGCGCTCGCCCGCGCGCTGGACGGTGACGTCGTGGGCGGCCAGGACCGCCCCCACCGGGGCCCCGTCGGGTCCGGGCAGGTGGCGGCCGTGCACCAGCAGGTAGCGCCGCGGTTGCCCCGCCACGTCGACGGCGACCTGCTCGCCGTGCAGCTCGCCCTCGCGCAGCACCCGTGCCAGCGGGGCCTCGTCGCGGCCGAGCACCCGCCCGTCCTCGCCGGTCAGGATCGCACCGTCCGCCCACGGGCCGCGACCGGCCTCGACACCGGGGGGCAGCGCGTGCACCTCGCGCATGAGCCGGTTGGTGTAGGTCAGCCGGCCGTGCTCGTCGCAGGCGACGATGGCGACGTCGACGGTGTCCAGGAGCGTCTCGGTGAAGCGCTGGCGGGCCTCCAGGTCGCGCTTGGCCGTCTCCAGCGACGCCGTGGAGCGCGCCGCGAGGGCCAGGGCCCGGCGCTGGCCGTTGACGAGCAGCGCCGTCACGACGGCCAGGAGCGCGGTGAACCCCAGCCCGCTGCCCAGGGTGAGGGCGGGCGCGTCGGCGATCGTGGGGGGCGCGAACCCGGGCAGGGCCCGCACGCGCAGGGTGAGGGTCCGGCCCTCCGCGTCCAGCGCGGCCACGACCGCGGGCCCCGCAGGTGCGGGCAGGTCGACGGGCTCCAGCTCGCCGTCGACGAGCCGCGCGACGGGCTTGCCGCTGTCGGCCGTGCCGTCGAGAAGCTCGACGTCGACCTCCTCCCCGCTGATGCGCAGCGCGTCGGCGATCAGGTCGCCGCCGCGGATGCTCACCGTCACCCACCCGCGCAGCGCGCGCCGCCGGCCCTCGACCGTCGCCGGGGTCGGCCCCTCGTAGACCGGGGCGACGAGCACGAGGCTGCGCTGGCGCTGGTCGGCGGGCAGGTTGCGGTCGCGGACCAGCACGTCGGCGGCCGACAGGAGCGGGACGCCCTGGTCGCTGGCGGCGCGCAGGGCCGCCACCTGGGCGGGGGCCTCGGCCAGGTCGGTGCCCAGGGTGGTCGGCCCGCCGTCGGCGCGCCGGCCCGCGCTGAGCAGCAGGTGCTCCGGGGGCGCGCCGGGGGGCAGCCCCAGGGTCAGGGGGGCGTCGGGCGCGCCGACCCGCTCCCGGGCGGCGGCCAGCGACGCGCCGGCGACGGGCACGACGAAGTTGAGGCCCGCGATGCCGGCGTAGCGCTCGTTGAGGTCGCGCCCGTCCACGTAGCGGTCGAAGGTGGCGCGCGACCCGCTGGGGTCCAGGTCGACCTCGTCGGCCACCGCGGTGACCAGGTCGCGGTAGCGGCGCAGCTCCTGGCCGATCGACAGGCGGGCCTCCGCCGTGCGCTCCTCCAGCAGGCCGCTGGTGCGGTCGCGCTCCTGGGCGATGACCAGGCGCATGGCCACCACGGACAGGCCCGTCCCCGTCGCCAGGACGACCAGGACCAGGGCCCACAGCAGCGGCGCGGGGCGCCGGGCGGATTCGTGCACGTCGGGAGTTCTCGACGCGCGCGCCCGGGGACTTGACCGCCTGCGGGGCTTGCGCCGCGCGCCCGGCGCGCCGATGGTCCGCGCGGGAGCACGGACCGGCGGGGTGAACGGTGACGGCAGGTGTGACGGCGCGGCAGGGGGGTGGGGAGGCGGCGCGCGCGTCCGCCGGGCTCGCGCTCGGGGTGCTCGTCCTGCGCTGGGCGGGCCTGGCGTGGATGGCGCTGCTGGTCGTGATCGGCGCCGACACGTTCCGGCGCCCCGGCCTGGCGCAGGCGGCGCTCGCGGGCACCGCGGTCTGGACGGCGCTGCTCACCGCGCGCCACGGGCGCATGACCCGCCCGGCCCTCGCGGCCGACCTGCTGGTCGCCGCCGGGCTGGTCCTGCTGGTCGGGCCGGTGACCGGCCCCGTGGCCGCGGGCGGGCCGGTGTTCACCACCATCTACCCGCTGGCGGCGGTCCTGTCCTGGGGGGCGGGCGGCGGGTTCCGTGCCGGGCTGGCGGCCGGGGCGGCGCTGGGGGCGGCCCTGGTCGCCGGGGTGCTGTGGGGCGGGTCCCCCGCGGGCGGGCGGTACGTCCTGGGGCTCGCGGGCGACGTCGGGAACTTCCTGCTCGCCGGCGGGGCGACGGGGCTGGTCGGGCGCCTGCTGGACCGCTCCGCCGCCGAGGTCCGCGCCGCGCAGGCCGCGGAGGTCCGCGCCCGCGAGCAGGCGGCCCGGCTGGCCGAGCGCGAGGCCCTCGCCCGCGACCTCCACGACTCGGTGCTGCAGGCGCTCGCCCTGGTGCACAAGCGCGGGCGCGAGCTGGCTGCGGGCGACGCGGTGCCCGCCGCGGCCGTCGCGCGGCTGGCCGACCTCGCCCGCGCGCAGGAGCGGGCGGTCCGGTCGCTGCTGCTGGCCCCCGCCGCGCCCGCCGCGCCCGGGCTCGCGTCGCTGCCCGAGGCGCTGGAGCGGGCGGCCGGCGTCGTCGACGGCGCCGTCGAGGTCAGCGTCGTCGCGGCCGGGGTGCCGCCCCTGCCGGCGGCGGTCGTGACCGCCGTCGGCGCCGCGGTGGAGCAGGCCCTGGCCAACGTCGAGCGCCACGCCGGGGCCCGGCGGGCGTGGGTGTTCGCCGAGGCCGACGGCGGCGAGGTCGTCGTCCACGTCCGCGACGACGGCGCCGGGTTCGCCTACGAGCCCGCGGCGCTGGCGGCGTCGGGCAAGATCGGGCTGCTGCGCAGCATGCGCGGCCGGATCGAGGAGCTGGGCGGGACGATGACGGTGGACAGCGCGCCGGGCCGCGGCACCGAGATCGCGTTCCGCGTGCCGGCGGCGGCCGGGTGACCGCCACGCCGCTGGGGCGCCCGGTCGGCGTGCTGCTCGTCGACGACCACCCCGTGTGGCGCGACGGGGTGCGCGCGGACCTGGAGGCCGGCGGCGGGGTCCGTGTCGTCGGCGAGGCCGGGTCGGCCGACGAGGCCGTGGCCGTCGCGGTCCGCGAACGCCCCGACGTCGTGCTGCTGGACCTCCACCTGCCCGGCGTGCCCGGCGTGGCGGTGATCCGCCGCCTCGCCGAGCGCCTGCCGTCCGCCCGCGTCCTGGTCCTGTCCGCCTCCGCGGAGGAGGCCGACGTCCTGGACGCGGTCAAGGCGGGCGCCGCCGGGTACCTGCTGAAGAGCGCGACGGGCGCGGAGGTGGTCGCCGCCGTCGCCCAGGTCGCAGGCGGGGACGCGGTCTTCTCGCCGTCGCTGGCCGCCCTGGTCCTGGGGGAGTTCCGGCGCGTCGCCGCCGGCGCCGGGGACGGCCAGGCCCTGACCCCCCGGGAGCAGGAGGTGCTGCGCCTGGTCGCCCGCGGCTACACCTACCGCGAGATCGCCGACCGCCTGACCCTCAGCGTGCGCACCGTGCAGAACCACGTGCAGCACATCCTCGACAAGCTCCAGGTGCGCGGGCGCTACGAGCTGATGCGCTACGCGATCCGCCGCGGCCTGGACCAGGAGCCGGGCTGAGCCCCCGCCGCGGCGGGCCCGTCGGGCCGGTCGCGGCGGCGGGTGGCCAGCAGGACGCCGGCCAGGATCACCGCCACGCCCAGCAGCTGCACGGGCGAGGGGCGCTCGCCCAGGAGCACCACCCCCAGCGCGACCGACGCGACCGGCTGGAGCAGCAGCACCAGCGAGGTCAGCGCGGCGGGCAGGCGCGGCAGCGACACGCTGATGAGCAGCCAGCCCGCGACCTGGGACGACACGGCGAGCAGCGCCAGCCAGCCGTGCGCCGGCCAGGTGGGGACGACGTCGAGGTCGCCGGTGGCCGCACCCCACGCGGCGGCGACGGCGGCGGCGACCCAGGTGGCGTGCAGGAGCGGTCCGGCCGGCCGGCGCAGGTCCTGCCCGCCCTGGCGCAGCACCAGCAGGAACGCCGCATAGGCGATCGAGGTCGCGGCGCCCAGGACGACCCCGAGGACCGGGTCGGCGCCGTAGGCCGCGGCCCCGGCCACCCCGGACAGCAGCACCACGCCGACGAGCACGACCGGGATGGCGGTGACCAGGTTGCGGGTGGGGCGCTCGCCCAGGACCGCCCACGCGGCGAGCGCCACGACGACGACCTGGAGGTTGCCGAGCACGGTGGCCAGGCCCGCCCCGACGGCCTCGATCGCCCCGTGCCAGAGCACGAGGTCGGCCGCGAAGCAGACCCCGGCGATCAGCGACAGGTTCCGCGCGCGGGCGGTCATCGGGCCGAGGCGGCGGCGCTCGCCGGCCGCGACCAGGGCCAGGAACGGCACCGCGTAGAGGCAGCGGAACACCGCGGCGGTCGACGGGGTGGCGCCCGACAGGCGGACGAAGATCGCCGAGAAGGCGATCAGGCCGGCGCCCGCGACGGCGACCCCGACGGGCCGGGCGGCCAGCCGCTCCAGCAGGCCATGGCGCACGCCGCCTCCTGTCAGGACCGTTGAGCTCATGGATCCTTCCATAGCGGGGGTAGCCTGCCCCGCCATGGCTCTCGACCCCGCCCTGCTGGACCTCGTCGCCGCGACCCCCGGGTTCATGCCCGACGACGAGGGCCTCGCCCTGCACGCCGCGGCGGTCGCGGCGGCGCCGCTCGGCCCGGTCGTGGAGGTCGGCACCTACTGCGGCCGGACCACGCTGCTGCTCGCCGACGCGGCGCGCCGGGCCGGGCAGGTCGTCGTCACCGTCGACCACCACCGCGGGTCCGAGGAGCACCAGCCCGGCTGGGAGTACCACGACCCCGCCCTGGTCGACCCGGCCGACGGCCGGCTCGACACCCTCCCCCACGCCCGCCGGGCGCTCGCCGCGGCGGGGCTGGAGGACGACGTCGTCGTGGTCGTCGGCCGCTCCGACCTCGTGGGCCGGCTGTGGGGCGGGCGCGCCGGCCTGGTGTTCCTCGACGGCAGCCACGTCGAGGACCAGGCCCAGCGCGACTACGCGGCCTGGGCGCCGGCCGTCGCCCCCGGCGGCCTGCTGGCCATCCACGACGTCTTCCCCGACCCCCGCGATGGCGGCCAGGCGCCCCACCACGTCTGGCGCCGCGCCCTCGCCGAGGGCTTCACCCCGGCCGGCGCGCAGGGATCGCTGCGCCTGGTCCGCCGCCCGGCGTGACCCGGCCGCGGCGGTGCCGCTCGCCGGTGTCGACCCGCGGTGGCGGCCGTCGGCGGCGGCGGCAGGCGCACGGCGCAAGACGGCCGCGAGCGGGGCACCGTGCGCGCACCGCCGGATCGGGCGGTCGGCGCACGACGAGACGGCAGGCGGCCGAGACAGCGTGCGCGGACCGCCGGGTCAGCCGGACAGGGCGGCGGTCCGGCCCGGGCAGGTGGGGGCGGCGCACGGGAGGTCCGCGACGGCGGGCAGGCCCTCCCCGCGGAACAGGCCCGATGCGGGGGTCGTGCGCGACAGCGCGTCGGTGGCGAGCAGGACCGCCGCGGCCGTCCAGGTCGTGCGCTCCACCGGCCAGATGCGCTCGGCGGCCAGGTCGATGCCCGTCCAGTAACCCCCGCCGGCGTCGCGCAGGCGCTGGACCGCGCGCAGCAGCGCGGCGGCCTCGCCGCGGTCGCCGGTGACGTCCAGGGCGAGGACCAGCTCCGAGGTCTCCGCGGCCGTCACCCACGGGCGGTCGGCCACGCAGCGCGCACCGCGTCCGGGGACGACGAAGCGGTCCCAGTCCGCGTCCAGCCGCGCCCGCGCGCCGCCCCCCCGGACCGCCCCGCCGAGCACCGGGTAGTACCAGTCCATCGAGTAGCGCGAGCGGTCGGCGAAGCGCTCCGGGTGCCACGCCAGCGCGTGGCCCAGCTCGCCGGCGGCCAGCTCCCAGTCGGGGCGGTCCTCGCCCAGGGCGGCCGCGGCGGCCAGGGCGCAGCGCAGGCTCAGCAGGATGCTGGAGCAGCCGGTCACCAGCGCCGTCGGATCGGGCCGCCCGCGCGGGTCGCACGCCCAGGCGACCTCGCCGCCGGGCGCCTGGAGCGCCAGGACCCAGCCGACCGCGCGCTGGACGGCGGGCCAGGCGGCGGCGAGGTCATCGCGGTCGCCGTGCAGCAGGTGGTGGTGCCAGACGCCGACGGCCAGGTAGGCGGCCATGTTCGACTCGGCGGTCGCGTCGGTCTCGGCGCCCCCCCGGTAGGCGCGGGCGAAGCCGCCGTCGGGGCGCTGCACGCGCAGGAGCCACGCCAGCGCGGCGCGGGCCTCGTCGGCCAGGCCGCAGGCGTCCAGGGCCATCGCCGCCTCGACGTGGTCCCACGGGTCCGCGTCGCGCCCCGGCTCCCACGGGATCGCGCCGGAACCCTCCTGCGCGGCGGCGATCGCCGCCGCGGTCGCCCGGGCCGCCGCCGCGGCGAGCACCCCCGGCAGGTGCGGGACGCTACGCCGGCGCACCGGGCTTGCGGGCGTAGACGACCCAGCTCTTGCCCAGCACCGGGTCCAGCGCCCGCTCCAGCGCGCGGGTCAGCGGCGGGCGCCGCATCAAATCCCAGACCAGCAGGCGGTGGTACAGGGCGGGCACGCGCGCGTCCTCGCGGTCCATACCCGCGGCGCAGCGCAGCCACCAGTAGGGGCTGTGCAGGGCGTGGGCATGGTGCTCGGCGAGCGGGTGCAGCCCCGCCGCGCGCAGGCGGGCCAGCAGCTCGGGGCGGCGGTAGATGCGGACGTGGCCGCCCTCGACCTCGTGGTAGGCGTCCGACAGCCACCAGCACACCTGCTCGGGCCAGAAGCGCGGCACGGTGACCGCGACGAGCCCGCCCGGGGCGGTCACCCGCGCGATCTCGGCCAGGGCCGCCGCGTCGTCGGGGACGTGCTCCAGGACCTCCGAGGCGATCACGCGGTCGAACGCCCCGTCGGCGAACGGCATGGCCGTGACGTCGCCGCGCAGCGGCGCCGGATCGGGTGCGTCCGCGGTGCCCGTCCACGCCGCGGCGAGCCGGCCGCGCGGCACGACCTCGGCCAGGGCGGCGGCGTCGAGGTCGAGGGCGACGACCCGCGCCCCCCGCAGCGCGGCCTCCGCGCTGTGGCGACCGGTCCCGCAGCCGACGTCCAGCACGTCGCGCCCCGGCCCGACGGGGAAGCGCCGGAAGTCGACGGTCAGCACGGCGCGGCCAGGACGCTGCGGTACCAGGCGGCGGTGCGCGCGGCCGTCGCGGGCCCGCCGAAGGACGTCCTGGCCCGGGCGAGGCCGGCCGCGCCGAGCGCGTCGCGCCGCTCCGGGTCGTCCAGCAGGGCGCCGAGCGCCGCGGCCAGCGCCTCGGGGTCGCCGGGCGGCACCAGGACCCCTGCGTCGCCGACGACCTCGGGCAGCGCGCCGGCGGCGCTGGCGACCAGCGGCGTGGCGCAGGCCATCGCCTCGATCGCGGGCAGCCCGAAGCCCTCGTAGAGGCTGGGGACCACGGCCACCTGCGCGGACCCCAGCAGCGCCACCAGCTCGGCCTCGGGCAGGTCGGTGACCACCCGGACGACGTCGTGCAGGCCCAGCTCGTCGATCGCGGCGGCCCCGGCGCTGCCCCGGCGCAGGCGCCCGACCAGCACCAGCTCGACGGGCCGCTCCACCGCCACCTTGGCGACGGCCTGGAGCAGCGGGACCAGCCCCTTCAGGGCGACGTCGGCGCTGGCGGTCGTGACCACCCGCCCCGCCACCCGCGGCCCCGGCGGCGGGGAGAACGCGCCGGTGTCGACGCCGACCGGGACGACCGCCAGCGCCGCGGGGTCCAGCCCGAAGGCGGCGGCGACGTCGGCCCGCGACGCCTCCGACACGGTCAGCACGCCGTCCAGCCGCGGCGCCACCACGCGCTGGAGCCGCACGAACCCGTACCACCGCCGCAGCGTCTGGCGCCGCCAGAACCCGGCGACCGCGAGCTCCAGGTCGCGGTCGACGGTCACCGGGTGGTGGATGGTCGCGACCACGGGCAGCCCGGCGCGCCGCACGGGCAGCAGCCCCAGGCCCAGGCTCTGGTTGTCGTGGACCAGGTCGAAGTCGCCCAGCCGCGGGGCCAGCCAGCGCCACGCCCGCAGGCTGAAGGTCAGCGGTTCGGGGAAGCCGGCGGTGCACATGGTCAGGTACTCGAGCACGTCGACGGCGTCGCGGAACTCGCCCGGGCGCGGCGTGCGGAACGGGTCGGGCTCGCGGTACAGGTCCAGGCTGGGCAGCCGCACCAGGGTCGGCCCGTCGTCGAGCTGCGGGTACGGCGGGCCGCTGACCACCGTCACCCGGTGCCCCTGCTGGTGCAGGTGGCGCGCGAGCTGGCGCACGTAGATGCCCTGCCCGCCGGAGTGCGGGGCGGACCGGTAGGACAGCAGCGCGACGCGCAGCCCGGGCAGGCCGTCGGCGGCGGGCGGGAGCACGGGCGACGGCGGTCGGGCGGGCAGCGCGGCTCCTCCCTGGTCAGGCCGTCGCGGGTCGGCGCGGGATGCTAGGGCCTGACGGCCGGGTCCGCCGCACCGGCGGTCGCCCGGATGGCCCGATGGGCACGGCGTGGCGCGGGGGAGCGGCGTCGCGATCGGGTACTCCTCATCCATCCCCCGGAGCGGGGGAATGCTTGCGGAGAGGGGTGCGGGATGGCGACGAGACCTCGGCGGCGCGGTGGTGCGGGGTCGCGCTTGTTGCTGTTGCTGTTGCTGCTGGCGGTGCTCGCGGTGGTGCTGTTCTTCGCGTTGGGGGGTTCGTTCGACTTCAACGCCGACGCGGACCTCAACGCGCCGGACGTGAACCTGGACCCGGGCGAGCTGCCCCAGGTCGAGGTGACCCCCGCCGCACCGGCGGAGGCGGGCACCGGCGACTGACCGGTTTGGTGGCCCGCCTCCTTTCGCTTAGGCTGCCCTTACCTCAACGACGGGAAGGGACGGACGGATGCGGAAGCGGGCGGGCCTCGCCGCGCTGGTGACCGGGTTGCTGCTGGTGGTCACGGCCTGCGGCAGCGATGACGGCGCCGACGTGCGCACGATCGACGGCGAGGGCAGCGAGACGTCCGGGAGCGGGTCCGGCGCCGGGAGCGGGTCCGGCGCCGGGAGCGGGTCGGGTGCCGGGAGCGGGTCGGGTGCCGGGAGCGGGTCGGCCAGCGCCTCGACCGCGGCGGCCTGCCAGCCGGTCGGCGACGGCGGCGGGACGCAGGTCGCCGTCCAGCTCGGCGAGTGGGTCGTGGAGCCCGAGGCCGCCGAGGCGCCGGCCGGGCCGGTCACCTTCGACGCCGCCAACGTCGGCGAGGAGGTGCACGAGCTCGTCGTCGTGCGCGCCGACTCGCCCGCCGACCTCACCGTCACCGACGGCCAGGTCGACGAGGAGGCACTGCCGGAGGGCGCGTTCCTCGGCGAGATCGAGGGCTTCCCGTCCGGCGAGGAGTGCCCCGGCACCTTCGAGATGGCCGCGGGCGACTACGTGCTGTTCTGCAACATCGTGGAGACCGAGCCCGACGGCACCATCGAGAGCCACTACGAGGAGGGCATGGTCACCGAGTTCACCGTGACGCCCGCGTAGGCCGGCCGCTCTCATCGGCGGGTGGGCAGCCCGGACCGATCCCAGCAGGCGGCCCAGGCCGGGGGTGGCGAAGGCGGCGGGGACGGGGCGGCAGCGCCGAAGGCGGCGAGGACGCGTCATCGTCCGGTGTCCATCTCGCGCGCCTGCGCGCCGGCCGCAGACCACGGGACGCGGACACCTCGGCTGCGAGAACCCGCCTTCGCGGAGGCAGATGGCGGCGGCGGTCAGGCCGGCGACCTGGAGCCCCCGGCTTGTACTCGATCGGTGATCGTGCGTTCACCTCTCGCGAGTACGCTCGATGTGCACTACGCCAGGAGGGAAAGGTCCGGTGGATCTGCGACAGAGCAGCATCGGCGACCGCATCCGGCAACTCCGGCAGGAGCGCCTCCCCGCCATGACGCAGCGGGAACTCGCCGAGCGCGCCGGCGTCAGCGTCGACACGATCAGCAAGCTGGAGCAGGGCGTGAAGCAGACCGCCCTCATCGGAACCCTCCACAAGATCGCCAGCGCCCTCGACGTCGACGTGAGCCTCCTGCTCGCCCGGCCAGCGCGCATCGACGCCGGCGAGGCCGACGACGGCGGCGGCATTGTCCCCATCCGCGACGCGCTCACCGCGCACGTGCTGGAGGGCGAGCCCGGCAGCCTCGACGACCTCCGCGAGTCGGCCGGATTCGCCTGGCGCGCCTACTGGCAGTCCCGCTACGGGCCGCTCGGGGCGCTCCTGCCCGAGCTCATCGTCCAGGCCCGCATCGCTGGCGACCCGGTGATCCTGTCCGACGTGTACGGCGTCACCGCCTCGATTCTCGTGGCCCTCGGCCACCCGGACCTCGCCTACCTGGCGATGGAGCGGGCGCTGCGCGCGGCGGAGGAGTCCGGGGACCAGCTGCGCCGCGCCGCGGTGGCCGGCTGGCTGTCGTGGCTGCTGATGCACCAGACCGGCCGGGGGGCCGAGGAGGCGCAGCGGCTCGCCATCCGCGAGGCCGACGCGATCGAGCCGAAGATGCGCGACGCGACCCCCCAGCACGCCGCAGTGTGGGGCGGCCTGCTCGTCTCGGCCGCGGTCGCCGCCTCCCGCGCCGAGCAGGTCGACGAGGCCGACGAGCTCATGCAGCTAGCGCGCGTCGCAGCGGTCCGCCTCGGCGACGACCCCACCGCGGTCCGCATGGACTACCACCGGCCGTTCGGGATGCCCATCGTCCTGCAGCCGTCCGTCGACATCGCCGCCTCGACCGACCGGCCGGCGCTCGCCCTCGACCTGGCCCGGACCATGCCGGCCGATGCCGCGATGCCCACGGCGACCCGGGCGCGGTTCCTGGCCGACGTCGCCTACGCGCAGATGGCCCTCGGCAAGGACGCCGAGGCGGTGGAGACGCTGCTGAAGATCGAGCGGGAGGCGCCCACCTTCCTTCGCTACCAGCCCTACCCGCGGTCGATCGTGCGGGAGTTGCTGGAGCGGGAGCGGCGCGCCATCACCCCGCGCCTGCGCGGCCTCGCGACGCGGCTGGGGATCGACGACGCGGCCTGACTAGGACGCTGCGTCCTAGCCCTGTCGCCCGGACCCGCCAGACTGGTGAGGGGCGTCCGTTCCGTCCGCGCTTGACCGTTCCTACCGTCCCGGCAACGGAAGCTGGCGAGGGGAAGGGAAGGCCGTGGCGAGCGTGCGGACGGCGCTGTCGACCGAGGCGCGGAGGCGAGCGCGGGGGCGCATCGAGGTCGACGGGGACAGCCCGCTCCTGCTGTTGCGCTGCACCCGCGACGTGCAGGAGCTCCGCTGGCTCGCGGGCGGCCGCGTGGAGGTCCTACGCGACGCCCTGGACGTCCTGCGGCGTGAGTTCACCGCCGCCGGCGACCCCGTGGTCGGCCTCGCGGCCGCGCTCGTGCAGCAGGCCCTCGCGGGCGAGGCGGCGGCCGCGTGACGCGCTGCGGCTACTGCGGCCAGCAGGCCGCGCACCGGGTGGAGGCGCGTGTCCCACCGCCGGCGGTCCTGCGCTTCGGCCGCCGGGCCAGCCTGGTCGCCGCCGGCATCGGCGGCGGGACGGTGCAGGTCTGTCCCGCCCACCTGGGCCGCGCCGTGGCGGCGCTCGGCGACCAGCCCGGCGCCGACGTCAGCGTCTCGCCGGTCGCTCCGCCGGGGCGCTGAGGGCTCCGCGTCTCCGCCACCCTCCCACGCCCGCGGAAGAGACGCGGACAGCACGAGGCCCGGGGCCGCTAGGGACTCGGGCCTCGCTGCGTCCTCCGCGAACCGGTGTTCTCGCAACCGGGGCGCGATCAGTGTCCACCCGCCACTGGCGACAACCTGTCCCAGGCAGCAGGACTCGAACCACTGGGCGGCTCCAGCAGCGGCGCGGCTCAGGCGAGCAGGACGACGACCTCGACGCGGCGGTCCGCCGCGTCGTCGGGGCCGGCGGGCCGCTGCTCGCCGAAGCCCTCAGCGGTGAGGCGCGCCGCCGGGGTGCCGCGCTCGACCAGGGCGGCGGCGACGGCCGCGGCGCGGCGCTCGGACAGGTCCTGGTTGTAGGCGTCGTCGCCGGTCCCGTCGGTGTGCCCGCGGACGGCGACGGCGGCGTCGGGGGTGCCGGCGAGGACCGCGGCGATGCGGTCGAGGGTGGCTGCGGCGCCCGGGCGCACGACGTCGTCGTCGAAGGCGAACAGGACGGGCTCCGGCAGGGTGACGACGAGCCCCTCGGCGGGGGGCGCCGCCCCCCCCCCCGCCGGCGCCGTCGCCGTCGCGGTCGCCGCGCCCGCCGCGACCTCGCCCTCCCCGGCCGCGCCGATCCCGGCGACCGACACGACCTGCGGCGCCCGCCGCACCTCGGTCCGCGCCAGCGCGACCGACCCCGGCGGGGGCGGGGGCGGGGGTGGCGGTGGCCGCCGGCCGGGCGCGGGAGGTCGGGGTCGGCGGTGGCTCGGCGGGCGGGACCGGGATGCCGGGGATCGTGATGACCGGGCGCAGCGTCCGCGGCGACGCGGCCGCGGGGGCGTCGGGGTTGGTCACCAGGGTCAGGGCGCGTGCCGACGGGTTCACGCGGCCGAGGAACACCAGGGTCGCGTCGGCGCTGCCCCCGCCGGCACGGCGATGCGCGGGTCCGGGGGCGGCGGGGACAGGCGGTGGACCGTGCCGAGGTCGTCGCGCAGGACCAGCCCGTCCGCGGCGAGGGCGACGTCGCGGCCCGGCGGGTTGGTCGCCCGCACCTCGAGCTGGATGCGGTCCTCGTGGAAGCTCGCCCGCCCGACGGTGACCGACGTCCCGCCCGGGTGGTCGCCGCGCAGGTCCACCGCCAGCTCGCGGGGGCCGGTCACGCGCGCCGTGGCCGCGGCGCCGGGTGCGGGCAGGGGCAGGCCGGCGATGCGCAGGCGGGGGACGCGGGTGCGGTCCCCGTCCGCCCCGCGGCGGCCGTTCAGCACCAGCGTGAGGTCGCGCCCGCCGGCCGCGGGCAGCCCCGCGAAGCGCAGCGTGCCGGTGAGCCGTCCCCGGGCGGCCACGGTGAGCTCGGGGTCCGCGGCCGCGGGCACGCGGCGAGGCGCCGGCCCGCGGCGTCCTCCAGCACCGGCGGGTCGGCCGCCAGGCGGACGTCGTCGGCGCCGCCGTTGACGGCCAGGACGGTGACGGCCACGTCGTCGGGGCCGACGGTGACGGTGCGGACGGTCACCGAGGTGCCGTTGGGATGGGCCGCGACGAGGTCGGCGGGCGCGGCGGTCCCCGCGAGCGGGCGGGCGAACACGGCCCGGCCCGGGCGCAGGGGGACGCCGGGGACGGCCACGGCCGGGTCGCCGAGCCCGTCGGTGCGCGCGTTGAAGCGCAGGTCGGCCCGGTCCCCGGGCGCTGCGGGGAAGGTCAGCGCCAGGCGGGTCGCGCGCAGCGGGGCCAGGTCGAGGCCGGTCGCGGCGGCCTCGACGGTGGTCCTGGGTCCGCGCCCTCGAGCACGGGCGGGTCGGTGGCGCTGCCCAGCGCGCGCTCGTCGGCGGACGGGTTGGCCGCGGTGACCTCGACGCGCACGGTCCCGCCCGCGACCTCGACCGCGTCGACCACGACCGCCTGCCCGTCGCCCCCGACCCCCACCGGCGCCGGCCCGGCGGGCGCCAGCGGCGCGGCGGGTTCGGCGGTCGCGGCCGTCGCGGCGGGTGCGGTGGTGGCTGCGGGCGCCACGGCCGCGCCGCCGCCGCCGGCCGCGCCCAGGCGGAAGCCCGCGAGGCCCGCGACGAGCAGGGCGGCGCCCACGGCGCAGGCGAGCAGCACGGTCCGGCGGGGGACGCGCGGCGCCCGCGTCCGGCGCCGGGTCCGGCCAGCCCGGCTGCCCCGTCGTCCCCACCTCCGCCGCTCCTTCCGCCCAGACCCGGACGAGCCTACCGGAACCACCGCACCACCACGGGGGGCGGGGGCCCGACGGTGGTGCGCAGGGGCCGCCGGCCCGGTCGGCGTCGGCGGGCCGCACGAGCTCGGCGGGCCGGCGGCGTCGCCGCAGGATCTCCACAACCTCCCGGCGAGGTCGTCACACCCGGTCGGTAGCGTCCCCGCGGTCCGGCGACGAGGCCGGGGGCACAGGGGGAGCGGTGGAGCGGCAGGCGACAGCGCGGACGGTCGTGGTGGTGGAGGACGAGGAGCCGATCGCCGCGGCGGTCGCCGCGCGGCTGCGCAGCGAGGGCTTCGCGGTCGAGGTCGCCGGTGACGGACCCGCCGCCCTGGACCTGTGCCGGCGGGTGCGGCCCGACCTCGTCGTGCTCGACCTCGTGCTGCCCGGCCTCGACGGCCTGGAGGTGTGCCGGCGCCTGCGCGCCGACCCGGCGGGCGGGGACGTGCCGGTGCTCATGCTCACCGCCCGCGACGACGAGACCGACCTGCTCGTGGGCCTCGGCGTCGGCGCCGACGACTACCTGACCAAGCCGTTCAGCCCGCGGGAGCTCGTCGCCCGCATCCGCGCCCTGCTGCGCCGCGCGGACCGCGCCCCCACGGTCGCGCCGGCGCTGGTGGTGGGCGGCGTGGAGCTGGACCCCGCCGCGCGCCGGGTGCGCCGCGACGGCGCGGAGGTGCACCTCACCGCCACCGAGTTCGACCTGCTTCACGTCCTCGCCGCCCGGCCCGACGTCGTCCACACCCGCGAGGAGCTGCTGCGCAAGGTCTGGGGCCAGACCGGGGGGTACGTCGCGCGCACCGTCGACTCCCACGTCCGGGCGCTGCGGCGCAAGCTCGGCGCCGACCTCATCCGCACCGTCCACGGCGTGGGCTACGCGGCGGGGCGCCCGTCGTGACCTGGCGCCCGCTGGACCCGCTGGGGTCCATCAAGGTCAAGTTCGGCGTGGTCATCGTGGGGGCGGTCGCCGCGGCGATCGGTGCCCTGGTGGTGACCGCGCGGCTGGACGTGCCGCTGGTCGTCAGCGCGCCCGCGGTCGCCGCGGTGGCGCTGGGGGTCGTGCAGGTCCTGGCGGCGGGCATGACCGCGCCGCTGCGGCAGATGGCGCGAGCGGCCGCCGCCATGGCCACCGGCGACTACGACCAGCGCGTGACGGCCACCTCCCGCGACGAGGTGGGGGACCTGGCCCGCGCGTTCAACCAGATGGCGGCCGACCTCGCCGCCGGCGACCGGGCGCGGCGCGACCTGGTCGCCAACGTCTCCCACGAGCTGCGTACGCCCATCGCGGCGCTGCGCGCGGTCCTGGAGAACCTCGTGGACGGGGTCGGCCGGGCCGACCCGCCGGCGCTGGAGGGGATGCTGCGCCAGGTCGAGCGGCTGGGCCGCCTGGCCGAGCAGCTGCTGGAGCTGTCCCGGCTGGAGGCGGGGGCCGTCACCCTGGACCGCCGGCCCGTCCGGCTGGCCGACCTCGCCCACGAGGCCGTGCAGGACGCCCGCCTGCGCGGCGCCGCGGCCGACCTGGCCGTGCACGTCGCGCCCCTCGACCTCGCCGTCGACGGCGACCCCGAGCGGCTCTACGAGGTGGTCGCGAACCTGGTCGCCAACGCCGTGCGGTTCTCGCCGCCCGGCGGGCGGGTCGAGGTCTGGGGCCGCCGGGTCGACGGCCGCGCGGTTCTGGAGGTCTGCGACCAGGGCCCCGGCATCCCCGCGGACCAGCGCGACCGCGTCTTCCAGCGCTTCGCCCGCGCCGACCCCGGGCGACCTGCCGTCGGCAGCGGCGCCGGGCTCGGCCTGGCCATCGTGGCCGAGATCGTCCAGCTCCACGGCGGCACCGTCCGCGCCGAACCGGTGTCCCCGACGGGCTGCCGCATGGTCGTCACCCTCCCGGAGGCAGCCCCGTGACCGCGAACCCCCCTCTCCCCGCCCACCCGCCCGCACCCCCCGCCGCGCCCGCGGCGGCGGGGGGCGCGGCAGCGGGGGTGGCCGGTGTCGCACCCCAGGTGGTTCCCGGGGCGGGCGACGGCGGGCACGGTCCGCACGTGCCGCGGCCGGCGTGGCCCGCGCCCGGCCGGCCCGCCGGCTGGCGGGTCCTGACCGCGGCGCTGGTCGCGGGCGTGCTCACCGACCTCGCGCTGCAGTCGGGGGCCGCGGGCATCGGCGCCGCGCTGCTCGTCGCCGCCCTGGCCGGCGGCCTGCTCGGCGCCGGGCGCCCGCGCAACCGCCAGGCGTGGCTGCTGGCGGGGCTGGCGGTCGTCTTCGGCGCCTGGCTCGCGGTGCGCACCAGCCCGTGGCTCCTGCCGCTGGACGTGCTGGCCGCGGCGGGCCTGCTCGTCGCCGCCGCCGCGCTGGCGCACGACGGCAGCGTCGCCGACCTCCGCGCCGTCCGGGTCGTCGCCCGCGGCCGGGCCGCGCTGCGGCACGGGCTGCTCGGTGCGTCCTACCTCGCGGGTGCCGTGCCCGTGGACCGCGGCCGCGGCCGGGCCGCCCTGGCGGGCGCCGCGGTGGCGGTACCCGTCGTGGGGGTCCTGGGCGCGCTGCTCGCGAGCGCCGACCCGGTGTTCGCCAGCTTCCTGGAGCTCGGCGACCTGCGCACCCACCTCGTCCTGTTCGGCCTCGGCGCCTGGGCCGCGGCCGGCCTGCTCCGCCTGGCCGCCGCCCCCGCCGTCCCCGACCCGCGCGTCCGGCCCGGCCCGCTCGACCCGGTCGCCGCGCTGGTGGTCCTCGGCGCGATCGACCTGCTGTTCGCCGCCTTCGCCGCCGCCCAGCTCGTGGCCGCGGGGGCGGGCGGGGCCCGGGTCCTGGAGACCGCCGGCCTGACCTACGCCGAGTACGCGCGCGGCGGCTTCTTCCAGCTCCTCGCCGTCGCAGCCCTGACCGTGGCGACGCTGCTCGCCCTGCGCGCGGCCACGCGCGACCCCGACGGCCCGGCCCGCCGCCGCCTCCAGGCGTTCCAGCTGGTCGCGCTCGCCCTGACCCTCGCGCTGGTCGCGGTCGCCCTCCGGCGCCTCGGCCTGTACGTCGACGTGTTCGGGCTGACCATGCTGCGCCTCTACAGCACGCTGTTCTCGGTGTGGATCGGGGTCGTGCTGGTGCTGCTCGGCCTGGTCGTGGCCGGGGTGGGGCGGGGGCGGCACTGGCTGGCCGGGGCGACGGCCGGCGCGGGCCTGGCGATCCTGCTCGGCCTCAACATCGTCAACCCCGAGGCCCTGGTCACCCGGTACAACCTGGACCGCGGCGACCTGGCCCGCGGCCCGGACGTCGACTACGTCGCCACCCTGTCCGACGACGCCGTGCCGACCGCCGTGGCCGCCCTGCCCGGCCTCGACCCGGCGACGCGGGCGTCGGTGCTCGACGCCGTGGACTGCGCCGTCACTCCTCCGCGCCTCTCCTGGGCCGCGGCCAACCTCTCCCGGATCCGCGCCGACCTCGCCCGCCGGGCCGCCTGCCCCCGGTCCCTGTGATCCGCTCCCCGGTGCCGGCGGGGCGCGTGCTCAGGCGCCCTTGCGGCCCCGCCACTGGTTGGCGCGCTCGCCCCTGGCCGCCAGCCGGGCGATCTCCTCGACCCGCTTCGCCCGGGTCGGCGCGGTCTTGGCGTTCAGCAGCCACTCCAGGATCCCGCGCCGGGCGGAGCGCGGGAAGCCGTCCCACTGGCGGCGCGCCTCGGGGTCGGCGTCTAGCGCGGCGCGCAGGTCGTCGGGCTCGACCAGGTTCTCGACGTCGTCCAGCGCGGTCCAGGTGCCGCTGGCCTTGGCCGCGTCCACGACCGCCTGCCCGGCGGGCGCCATCAGCCCCGCGGCGGTGAGGCGCTCGACGCGCTCCTTGTTGACCCGGGACCACTTGCTCGCCGGCTTGCGCGGGGTGACGAGCAGCATCGACCGCCGGTCGTCGAGCTTGCGCGGCAGGCTGTCCACCCAGCCGAAGGCCAGCGCCTCCTCGACCACGTCGTCGTAGGGCAGGTACGGCCCGCCGCTGCCCTTCTTCCAGGTCACCAGCCAGACCCCCGGGCACGTGGCGTGGTGCTCCTCCAGCCACCCGCGCCACTCCTCGCGGCTGCCGACGGTCACCTGCTCCTCGATCGCCGCCACCTACGCGTCCTCCTCCTCGGGCAGCCGGCCGCCGGGGACCAGCTCGATCAGCCGGCGGGTGACCTCCTGGGCGACGGCCAGGAACGTCGCCACCAGCGGGCTCGCCGCGTGGCGCCGCGCGGCCAGGCCGAACACGACCGGCGCCAGGTCGGGGACCGGCACGTAGGTCACCCCGAACCAGGGCCCCGGCCGCGCGGTGGCGACGTGGGCGGGCAGGGTCAGCACCACGTCGTTGAGGGCGATGTTCCACAGCACCTCGTCGAAGGTCGCGGCCGCCTCACCGACCCGCTCCGGCTCCTCGCCGTCGCGCTCGTCGCGCAGCGTGAAGAAGCCCTCCCACGACGCCGGCACCGCCGGGTTGCGGGTGGCGACGCGCTGGTCCACCAGCGCGGCCGGCGCCAGGGACGGGGCGTCGGCCAGCGGGCTGTCCGCGGCGACGGCGACCACCCGCGGCTCGGTGAACAGCGGCAGCAGGTCGACCCGGTCGTCGGGCTGCGGGCCGTGCAGGAGGGCCACGTCGACCCTGCCGTCCAGGAGCGGCTCCACCCCGTCGCCGGGCTGCAGGGTCCGCACGCCCACCTGCACGCGCGGCCGGGCGGCGCGGAAGGCGGCGACGATCGGCGCGGTCAGCGGTCCCGCGCCGTCGGTCAGCAGCCCCACCCGCAGGGACCCGTCGCGGCCGTCGCGGCGGGGGCGCCCCCCCGCCGCCCCCCCCCCGGCGCCGCGCCCCCCCCCCCCGGCGGGGGCCCGCGCCGCCCCCCCCCCCCCGGCGCCCCCCCGCCCGCGCGGCCCCGATCGGACGAGCGGCGGGTCGGGCACCGAGCAGCCCGTGCCGCAGCGCGCCTGGCCGCGGCGACGACCCGGACGGCGCGGGGAGGTCGGCGACGCCGCCGTCGGCGGCCAGCGGCGGCGGCGACGAAAGGCGGCCCGCCGCGGCCAGCACGTCCAGCGGCAGGAGCCACGGGCTGGTGCGCACCGCGAGCCAGGCGCCGAAGACGACGCCAGCCCCGCCAGCAGCCACGCCTGGCGGCTGCGCGGCGCCCGCGCCGAGCAGGCCGCCGGCCAGGGCGGCGACGAGCAGCGCGGCGCCGATGCCCGCGGCCCCCGACCGCAGCGGCGCGAGGCTGGTGAGCACGCCCGCGACCAGCGCCGCGGTCAGACCCCGCCAGCCGGCGGGCCGGCCGGGCGCGGGCCACATGGCCGCGGCACGTGCGGACCGTGCCCGCCGTCGCCCGCCCCAGGAACCACCTGAGGTGCGACACCACGGCCACCCCCGCTGCCGCGCCCCCCGCCGCCGCGGGCGCGGCGGGGGGTGCGGGCGGGTGGGCGGGGAGAGGGGGGTTCGCGGTCACGGGGCTGCCTCCGGGAGGGTGACGACCATGCGGCAGCCCGTCGGGGACACCGGTTCGGCGCGGACGGTGCCGCCGTGGAGCTGGACGATCTCGGCCACGATGGCCAGGCCGAGCCCGGCGCCGCTGCCGACGGCAGGTCGCCCGGGGTCGGCGCGGGCGAAGCGCTGGAAGACGCGGTCGCGCTGGTCCGCGGGGATGCCGGGGCCCTGGTCGCAGACCTCCAGAACCGCGCGGCCGTCGACCCGGCGGCCCCAGACCTCGACCCGCCCGCCGGGCGGCGAGAACCGCACGGCGTTGGCGACCAGGTTCGCGACCACCTCGTAGAGCCGCTCGGGGTCGCCGTCGACGGCGAGGTCGAGGGGCGCGACGTGCACGGCCAGGTCGGCCGCGGCGCCGCGCAGGCGGGCGTCCTGCACGGCCTCGTGGGCGAGGTCGGCCAGCCGGACGGGCCGGCGGTCCAGGGTGACGGCCCCCGCCTCCAGCCGGGACAGCTCCAGCAGCTGCTCGGCCAGGCGGCCCAGCCGCTCGACCTGGCGCAGCATCCCCTCCAGCGCCGGCGGGTCGGCCCGGCCGACCCCGTCCACGAGGTTCTCCAGGACCGCGCGCAGCGCCGCGATGGGCGTACGCAGCTCGTGGGAGACGTTGGCGACCAGGTCGCGCCGCGCCCGGTCGCCGGCGGCGAGGTCGGCCGCCATCTGGTTGAACGCGCGGGCCAGGTCCCCCACCTCGTCGCGGGAGGTGGCCGTCACGCGCTGGTCGTAGTCGCCGGTGGCCATGGCGGCGGCCGCTCGCGCCATCTGCCGCAGCGGCGCGGTCATGCCCGCCGCCAGGACCTGCACGACCCCCAGCGCCACCGCGGCGACCGCGGGCGCGCTGACGACCAGCGGCACGTCCAGCCGCGCGGTCACCACCAGGGCACCGATCGCCGCGGCGACCGCCCCCACGATGACCACGCCGAACTTGACCTTGATGGACCCCAGCGGGTCCAGCGGGCGCCAGGTCACGACGGGCGCCCCGCCGCGTAGCCCACGCCGTGGACGGTGCGGATGAGGTCGGCGCCGAGCTTGCGCCGCAGCGCCCGGACGTGGGAGTCGACGGTGCGCGCGACGTACCCCCCGGTCTGGCCCCAGACCTTGCGCAGCAGCTCCTCGCGGGTGTGGACGACGTCGGGCCGGGCGGCGAGGACGTGAAGCAGGTCGAACTCGGTGGCGGTGAGGTGCACCTCCGCGCCGTCGCGGCGCACCCGGCGCGCGGCGGGGTCCAGCTCCACGCCGCCCACCACCAGCGCCGGCGCGACCGTGGGGGCGCGGTCCGCGCGGCGCAGCAGGGCGCGGATGCGGGCGACGAGCTCCCGCGGGCTGAACGGCTTGGTCAGGTAGTCGTCGGCGCCGACGCCGAGGCCCACGAGCAGGTCGGTCTCGTCGTCGCGGGCGGTGAGCATGAGCACCGGCACGTCCCCGCCCGCCGGGTCGGCGCGCAGGCGCCGGCACACCTCCAGGCCGTCGAGGCCGGGCAGCACGAGGTCGAGCACGACGAGGTCGGGCCGCACCCGCCGGCACAGGTCCAGGGCGGCGGGTCCGTCACCGGCGACCTCGACCGCGAAGCCCTCGCTGCGCAGCCGCGCGGCGACCGCCGCGGCGATCGGCTCCTCGTCCTCCACCACCACGACCGTCCGCGCTGTCGCCTGCCGCTCCACCGCTCCCCCTGTGCCCCCGGCCTCGTCGCCGGACCGCGGGGACGCTACCGACCGGGTGTGACGACCTCGCCGGGAGGTTGTGGAGATCCTGCGGCGACGCCGCCGGCCCGCCGAGCTCGTGCGGCCCGCCGACGCCGACCGGGCCGGCGGCCCCTGCGCACCACCGTCGGGCCCCCGCCCCCCGTGGTGGTGCGGTGGTTCCGGTAGGCTCGTCCGGGTCTGGGCGGAAGGAGCGGCGGAGGTGGGGACGACGGGGCAGCCGGGCTGGCCGGACCCGGCGCCGGACGCGGGCGCCGCGCGTCCCCCGCCGGACCGTGCTGCTCGCCTGCGCCGTGGGCGCCGCCCTGCTCGTCGCGGGCCTCGCGGGCTTCCGCCTGGGCGCGGCCGGCGGCGGCGGCGGCCGTGGCGCCCGCAGCCACCGCCGCACCCGCCGCGACGGCCGCGACCGCCGAACCCGCCGCGCCGCTGGCGCCCGCCGGGCCGGCGCCGGTGGGGGTCGGGGCGACGGGCGGGCGGTCGTGGTCGACGCGGTCGAGGTCGCGGGCGGGACCGTGCGCGTCGAGGTCCACCGCGGCCAACCCGTCCGCCGACGAGCGCGCGCTGGGCAGCGCCACCGACCCGCCCGTGCTCGGGGGGCGCGGACGGGACCACCGTCGAGGCCGCCGCGACCGGCCTCGACCCGGCTCCCCGCCGCGTGCGACCCGCCTGGCGCTGACCTTCCCCGCGTGCCCGGTCCCGGGCGCTGCGGGGAAGGTCAGCGCCAGGCGGGTCGCGCGCCGGGCCAGGTCGAGGCCGGTCGCGGCTCCTCGACGGTGGTCCCGTCCGCGCCCTCGAGCACGGGCGGGTCGGTGGCGCTGCCCAGCGCGCGCTCGTCGGCGGACAGGTTGGCCGCGGTGACCTCGACGCGCACGGTCCCGCCCGCGACCTCGACCGCGTCGACCACGACCGCCGTCGCCCCGACCCCCACCGGCGCCGGCCCGGCGGGCGCCAGCGGCGCGGCGGGTTCGGCGGTCGCGGCCGTCGCGGCGGGTGCGGTGGTGGCTGCGGGCGCCACGGCCGCCGCCGCCGCCGGCCGCGCCCAGGCGGAAGCCCGCGAGGCCCGCGACGAGCAGGGCGGCGCCCACGGCGCGGCGAGCAGCACGGTCCGGCGGGGACGCGCGGCGCCCGCGTCCGGCGCCGGGTCCGGCCAGCCCGGCTGCCCCGTCGTCCCTCCGCCGCTCCTTCCGCCCAGACCCGGACGAGCCTACGGAACCCGCGCACCACCCACGGGGGGCGGGGGCCCGGCGGTGGTGCGCAGGGGCCGCCGGCCCGGTCGGCGTCGGCGGGCCGCACGAGCTCGGCGGGCCGGCGGCGTCGCCGCAGGATCTCCACAACCTCCCGGCGAGGTCGTCACACCCGGTCGGTAGCGTCCCCGCGGTCCGGCGACGAGGCCGGGGGCACGGGAGCGGTGGAGCGGCAGGCGACAGCGCGGACGGTCGTGGTGGTGGAGGACGAGGAGCCGATCGCCGCGGCGGTCGCCGCGCGGCTGCGCAGCGAGGGCTTCGCGGTCGAGGTCGCCGGTGACGGACCCGCCGCCCTGGACCTGCGCCGGCGGGTGCGGCCCGACCTCGTCGTGCTCGACCTCCTGCTGCCCGGCCTCGACGGCCTGGAGGTGTGCCGGCGCCTGCGCGCCGACCCGGCGGGCGGGGACGTGCCGGTGCTCATGCTCACCGCCCGCGACGACGAGACCGACCTGCTCGTGGGCCTGGGCGTCGGCGCCGACGACTACCTGACCAAGCCGTTCAGCCCGCGGGAGCTCGTCGCCCGCATCCGCGCCCTGCTGCGCCGCGCGGACCGCGCCCCCACGGTCGCGCCGGCGCTGGTGGTGGGCGGCGTGGAGCTGGACCCCGCCGCGCGCCGGGTGCGCCGCGACGGCGCGGAGGTGCACCTCACCGCCACCGAGTTCGACCTGCTTCACGTCCTCGCCGCCCGGCCCGACGTCGTCCACACCCGCGAGGAACTGCTGCGCAAGGTCTGGGGCCAGACCGGGGGTACGTCGCGCGCACCGTCGACTCCCACGTCCGGGCGCTGCGGCGCAAGCTCGGCGCCGACCTCATCCGCACCGTCCACGGCGTGGGCTACGCGGCGGGCGCCCGTCGTGACCTGGCGCCCGCTGGACCCGCTGGGGTCCATCAAGGTCAAGTTCGGCGTGGTCATCGTGGGGGCGGTCGCCGCGGCGATCGGTGCCCTGGTGGTGACCGCGCGGCTGGACGTGCCGCTGGTCGTCAGCGCGCCCGCGGTCGCCGCGGTGGCGCTGGGGTCGTGCAGATCCTGGCGGCGGGCATGACCGCGCCGCTGCGGCAGATGGCGCGAGCGGCCGCCGCCATGGCCACCGGCGACTACGACCAGCGCGTGACGGCCACCTCCGCGACGAGGTGGGGGACCTGGCCCGCGCGTTCAACCAGATGGCGGCCGACCTCGCCGCCGGCGACCGGGCGCGGCGCGACCTGGTCGCCAACGTCTCCCACGAGCTGCGTACGCCCATCGCGGCGCTGCGCGCGTCCTGGAGAACCTTCGTGGACGGGGTCGGCCGGGCCGACCCGCCGGCGCTGGAGGGGATGCTGCGCCAGGTCGAGCGGCTGGGCCGCCTGGCCGAGCAGCTGCTGGAGCTGTCCCGGCTGGAGGCGGGGGCCGTCACCCTGGACCGCCGGCCCGTCCGGCTGGCCGACCTCGCCCACGAGGCCGTGCAGGACGCCCGCCTGCGCGCGCCGCGGCCGACCTGGCCGTGCACGTCGCGCCCTCGACCTCGCCGTCGACGGCGACCCCGAGCGGCTCTACGAGGTGGTCGCGAACCTGGTCGCCAACGCCGTGCGGTTCTCGCCGCCCGGCGGGCGGGTCGAGGTCTGGGGCCGCCGGGTCGACGGCCGCGCGGTTCTGGAGGTCTGCGACCAGGGCCCCGGCATCCCCGCGGACCAGCGCGACCGCGTCTTCCAGCGCTTCGCCCGCGCCGACCCCGGGCGACCTGCCGTCGGCAGCGGCGCCGGGCTCGGCCTGGCCATCGTGGCCGAGATCGTCCAGCTCCACGGCGGCACCGTCCGCGCCGAACCGGTGTCCCCGACGGGCGCCGCATGGTCGTCACCCTCCCGGAGGCAGCCCCGTGACCGCGAACCCCCTCTCCCCGCCCACCCGCCCGCACCCCCCGCCGCGCCCGCGGCGGCGGGGGCGCGGCACCCGGGGTGGCCGGTGTCGCACCCCAGGTGGTTCCCGGGGCGGGCGACGGCGGGCACGGTCCGCACGTGCCGCGGCCGGCGTGGCCCGCGCCCGGCCGGCCCGCCGGCTGGCGGGTCCTGACCGCGGCGCTGGTCGCGGGCGTGCTCACCGACCTCGCGCTGCAGTCGGGGGCCGCGGGCATCGGCGCCGCGCTGCTCGTCGCCGCCCTGGCCGGCGGCCTGCTCGGCGCGCGGCGCCCGCGCAACCGCCAGGCGTGGCTGCTGGCGGGGCTGGCGGTCGTCTTCGGCGCCTGGCTCGCGGTGCGCACCAGCCCGTGGCTCCTGCCGCTGGACGTGCTGGCCGCGGCGGGCCTGCTCGTCGCCGCCGCCGCGCTGGCGCACGACGGCAGCGTCGCCGACCTCCGCGCCGTCCGGGTCGTCGCCCGCGGCCGGGCCGCGCTGCGGCACGGGCTGCTCGGTGCGTCCTACCTCGCGGGTGCCGTGCCCGTGGACCGCGGCCGCGGCCGGGCCGCCCTGGCGGGCGCCGCGGTGGCGGTACCCGTCGTGGGGGTCCTGGGCGCGCTGCTCGCGAGCGCCGACCCGGTGTTCGCCAGCTTCCTGGAGCTCGGCGACCTGCGCACCCACCTCGTCCTGTTCGGCCTCGGCGCCTGGGCCGCGGCCGGCCTGCTCCGCCTGGCCGCCGCCCCCGCCGTCCCCGACCCGCGCGTCCGGCCCGGCCCGCTCGACCCGGTCGCCGCGCTGGTGGTCCTCGGCGCGATCGACCTGCTGTTCGCCGCCTTCGCCGCCGCCCAGCTCGTGGCCGCGGGGGCGGGCGGGGCCCGGGTCCTGGAGACCGCCGGCCTGACCTACGCCGAGTACGCGCGCGGCGGCTTCTTCCAGCTCCTCGCCGTCGCAGCCCTGACCGTGGCGACGCTGCTCGCCCTGCGCGCGGCCACGCGCGACCCCGACGGCCCGGCCCGCCGCCGCCTCCAGGCGTTCCAGCTGGTCGCGCTCGCCCTGACCCTCGCGCTGGTCGCGGTCGCCCTCCGGCGCCTCGGCCTGTACGTCGACGTGTTCGGGCTGACCATGCTGCGCCTCTACAGCACGCTGTTCTCGGTGTGGATCGGGGTCGTGCTGGTGCTGCTCGGCCTGGTCGTGGCCGGGGTGGGGCGGGGGCGGCACTGGCTGGCCGGGGCGACGGCCGGCGCGGGCCTGGCGATCCTGCTCGGCCTCAACATCGTCAACCCCGAGGCCCTGGTCACCCGGTACAACCTGGACCGCGGCGACCTGGCCCGCGGCCCGGACGTCGACTACGTCGCCACCCTGTCCGACGACGCCGTGCCGACCGCCGTGGCCGCCCTGCCCGGCCTCGACCCGGCGACGCGGGCGTCGGTGCTCGACGCCGTGGACTGCGCCGTCACTCCTCCGCGCCTCTCCTGGGCCGCGGCCAACCTCTCCCGGATCCGCGCCGACCTCGCCCGCCGGGCCGCCTGCCCCCGGTCCCTGTGATCCGCTCCCCGGTGCCGGCGGGGCGCGTGCTCAGGCGCCCTTGCGGCCCCGCCACTGGTTGGCGCGCTCGCCCCTGGCCGCCAGCCGGGCGATCTCCTCGACCCGCTTCGCCCGGGTCGGCGCGGTCTTGGCGTTCAGCAGCCACTCCAGGATCCCGCGCCGGGCGGAGCGCGGGAAGCCGTCCCACTGGCGGCGCGCCTCGGGGTCGGCGTCTAGCGCGGCGCGCAGGTCGTCGGGCTCGACCAGGTTCTCGACGTCGTCCAGCGCGGTCCAGGTGCCGCTGGCCTTGGCCGCGTCCACGACCGCCTGCCCGGCGGGCGCCATCAGCCCCGCGGCGGTGAGGCGCTCGACGCGCTCCTTGTTGACCCGGGACCACTTGCTCGCCGGCTTGCGCGGGGTGACGAGCAGCATCGACCGCCGGTCGTCGAGCTTGCGCGGCAGGCTGTCCACCCAGCCGAAGGCCAGCGCCTCCTCGACCACGTCGTCGTAGGGCAGGTACGGCCCGCCGCTGCCCTTCTTCCAGGTCACCAGCCAGACCCCCGGGCACGTGGCGTGGTGCTCCTCCAGCCACCCGCGCCACTCCTCGCGGCTGCCGACGGTCACCTGCTCCTCGATCGCCGCCACCTACGCGTCCTCCTCCTCGGGCAGCCGGCCGCCGGGGACCAGCTCGATCAGCCGGCGGGTGACCTCCTGGGCGACGGCCAGGAACGTCGCCACCAGCGGGCTCGCCGCGTGGCGCCGCGCGGCCAGGCCGAACACGACCGGCGCCAGGTCGGGGACCGGCACGTAGGTCACCCCGAACCAGGGCCCCGGCCGCGCGGTGGCGACGTGGGCGGGCAGGGTCAGCACCACGTCGTTGAGGGCGATGTTCCACAGCACCTCGTCGAAGGTCGCGGCCGCCTCACCGACCCGCTCCGGCTCCTCGCCGTCGCGCTCGTCGCGCAGCGTGAAGAAGCCCTCCCACGACGCCGGCACCGCCGGGTTGCGGGTGGCGACGCGCTGGTCCACCAGCGCGGCCGGCGCCAGGGACGGGGCGTCGGCCAGCGGGCTGTCCGCGGCGACGGCGACCACCCGCGGCTCGGTGAACAGCGGCAGCAGGTCGACCCGGTCGTCGGGCTGCGGGCCGTGCAGGAGGGCCACGTCGACCCTGCCGTCCAGGAGCGGCTCCACCCCGTCGCCGGGCTGCAGGGTCCGCACGCCCACCTGCACGCGCGGCCGGGCGGCGCGGAAGGCGGCGACGATCGGCGCGGTCAGCGGTCCCGCGCCGTCGGTCAGCAGCCCCACCCGCAGGGACCCGTCGCGGCCGTCGCGGCGGCGGTCCTGGCGCGGCTCCACCCGGGGGCGGGGCTGCAGGGTCCGCACGCCCACCGGCACGCGGGGCGGGGCGGCGCGGACGGCGGCGACGTTCGGCGCGGTCAGCGGTCCCGCGCCGTCGGTCAGCAGCCCCCCCCGCAGGGCCCCGGCGCGGCCGTCGGGGTGCGCGCGCACCGCGGCCTCCAGCTCGTCGGCGCCGCGCAGCACCCGCCGGGCGTGGGCCAGCAGCGTCCGCCCCGCGTCGGTGACCTCCAGCCCGCGCGGCCCGCGCACCAGCAGCTCGGTCCCCGCCCGCTGCTCCAGCTGGCGGATCGCCGCGCTCAGCGCCTGCTGGCTGAGGAACAGCTGCCCCGCCGCACGCGTGATGCTGCCCTCCTCGACGACGGCGACGAAGTAGCGGAGCTGGCGCAGCTCGATGCCCATGCGCGGACAGTAGGCGAACCCCCCGCCCATCCGCAGCGGTTGTGCCCGCACAACCAGCCCGCGCTGGTCCCGCGCGGCACCCGCGGCTTGGCTGGCGCCATGTCCCTGCTGCTGCTCTGCGCCGCGCAGTTCCTGCTCATCCTCGACGTCGCGATCGTCAACGTGGCGCTGCCGCCGATCGGGGAGGAGCTCGCGTTCTCGCCGTCGGGGCTCCAGCTCGTCGTCACCGCCTACACGCTGGCGTTCGGCGCGCTGCTGCTGCTCGGCGGGCGGCTGGCCGACGTGCGCGAGCCCTCCGCCCTGCGCGGCACCGGCCCCACGACACGAGGAGAACGCTGATGGCCCTGGAACCCTACGAGGTGCACGTCGGCCAGGACGTGCTGGACGACCTGCGCGGCCGGCTGCTGCGCACGCGCTGGCCCGACGCCGTCGAGGGCGCGGGCTGGGACTACGGCACGGACCTGGGCTACCTGCGCGACCTGTGCGCGACCTGGGCCGACGGCTTCGACTGGCGCGCCCAGGAGCAGGCGATCAACCGGTTCTCCCACGCCCGCGCGGTGATCGACGGGACCGGGATCCACCTGGTCCACGAGCGCGGCGCCGGGCCGGACCCGCTGCCCCTGCTGCTCCTGCACGGCTGGCCCAGCTCGTTCCTGCAGATGCTGAAGATCCTCCCGCTGCTGACCGACCCGGCCGGCTTCGGCGGGGACCCCGCGGACAGCTGCTCGGTGGTCGCGCCCGACCTGCCCGGCTACGGCTTCTCCGACCGCCCGACCGCGCGCGGGGTGGCCAACGGCGCGATCGCCGAGCTGCTCCACATCCTGATGACCCGCGAGCTCGGCTACGAGCGCTACGCGGTGCGGGCCAGCGACATCGGCGCGGGGGTCGCCGCGGCGCTGGCGATGGCCCACCCCGAGGCCGTCCTCGCCCTGCACATGAGCGGCTCGAACCCGTTCCTGGACCTCGAGAACCTGCCCGACGACCTGTCACCGGCCGAGCAGCGGATGGTCGACGACGCCCGGCGGTTCCGCAGCGAGGAGTTCGCCTACGCCCTGCTGCAGGCCAGCAAGCCGCAGACCCCCGCGTACGCCCTGAACGACTCGCCGGCCGGGCTGGCCGCCTGGATCGTGGAGAAGTACCGGGCGTGGAGCGACTCGGGCGGGGACGTGGAGACCGCCTTCAGCCGCGACGAGCTGCTCAGCCACCTGACCGTGTACTGGGCGACCCAGACGATCGGGTCCTCCATGCGCCTGTACTACGAGAACGTGCACACCCCGGGCGCCTGGGGTGCCATCGCCGCGCCGACCGGCATCGCGATGCTGCCCGCCGACATGTTCCCCACGCCGCGGGAGTGGCTGGAGCGCAGCGGCCCGCTGGCCCACTACACCGTCCTGCCCCGCGGCGGCCACTTCGGCGAGCAGGAGGTCCCCGACCTGCTGGCCGAGGACCTGCGCGCCTTCCTCCGCCCGCTGCGCCGAGGGGTGGCCTGACCCTGCGCCCCCGCCACTGCCCCCGCCCCTGCGATCATCCGCCGGGTGTTCACCCTCGACGCCCCGGTCGTCACCGACCGGCTCCTGCTCCGGGCCTTCCGGCCCGGCGACCTGGACGACCTGCACGCCGTCCAGTCCCACCCCGACGTCGTCCGCTACCTGTACCACGGGGTCCGGACCCGCGAGGAGGTGCGCGCGAAGCTCGGCGAGCGGACCGGGATGACCCGCCTCGCCGATGACCACGACACGCTGCTGCTCGCCATCGAGCCGGCGGGCAGCGGCCGGGTGGTCGGCGACGTCATGCTCCACCTCGCCAGCGCCGCGCACCGCCAGGGCGAGATCGGCTACGTCCTGCACCCCGACGCCCAGGGCCGCGGGTACGCCCGCGAGGCGGCGGCCGCCGTGCTGGACCTCGCGTTCGGCCCGGTCGGCCTGCACCGGGTGTTCGGCCGCGCCGACGGGCGCAACAGCCGCTCGATCGCGCTCCTGCGCCGGCTCGGCCTGCGCCAGGAGGCCCGCCTCGTGGAGAACGAGTTCGTGAAGGGCGAGTGGACCGACGAGGTGGTCCTCGCGATCCTGGCCCGGGAGTGGACGGCCCGCCGCTCCTGACGGGCGCCGGGGGGCGGGATGGCACGATGATGGCGGCCGACGACGACAGGCAGGTCGTGGACCGGGGGTCGGCTGGGTTGGCGACGCGCGAGCGGCAGGTGACGGCCACCCTGCTGGCGCTGGCGGACACGCTGGTGTCGGAGTACGACGTCCTGGAGTACCTGGAGCTGCTGCTGCAGCGGTGCCTGGCGGTGGTCGGGGCCGTCGCGGGCGGGGTGATGCTGGCCGGCCGCGACGGCGAGCTGGAACTCGTGGCGTCGTCGGACGACGACATGCGCGTCCTGGAGCTGTTCGAGCTGCAGCGCCGCCAGGGGCCCTGCATCGACAGCTTCCGCTCGGGCGAGCACCTGGTGGCCACCGACCTGGACGCGTCGTCGCGGTGGCCGCTCGTCGGGGCCGCCGCGGCGAGCCGGGGCTTCCGGTCCGCGGTGGCGGTGCCGATGCGGCTGCGCGGCGACGTCATCGGCGTCCTCAACCTGTTCAGGGCCGACCCGGATCAGATCGAGCCGGACGACGTGCGGCTGGCGCGGGCGTTCGCCGACATGGCCACCATCGGCATCCTGCACGAGCGGGCGGTGCGCGAGTCCCGCGTGCTGGCCGACCAGCTGCAGGGTGCCCTGCACAGCCGGGTGGTGGTGGAACAGGCCAAGGGCATGCTCGCCGAGCGCGGGCAGCTGCCGGTGGACGAGTCGTTCCGGCTGCTGCGCGCCTACGCGCGCAGCCACAACCTGCGGTTGCGCGCGCTCGCCGCCGATCTGGTCAGCGGCGCGGTCGCGATGGACGCCGTCCTGGCGGACCCGCCGCACGTCCCCTGATCCCCGTCGGGCGCGTGTCACAGAACCCGTCCGTGCGGTGTTACCTGGGCGAGAGAGGAGCTGCCCGTGGAGCACCGCTTCGACGAGACGTTCCGCCGCGCGTACCCCCGGCTGGTGGGGCTCGCGTGGCGGGTGCTGCGCGACCGCGCGGCCGCGGAGGACGTGGCGCAGGAGACGCTGGTGCGCCTGGCCGACGCCGCGCTCCTGGACCGCCCCGACGCCGAGGTCGATGCCTGGCTGACGCGCGTCTGCCTCAACCGGGCGTCCAACGCCCTGCGCGCCCGGGTCCGCGCCGGGGACCGCGAGGACCGCGCCGGTCGACGGGAACCGCCCGCCGACGGGCAGGACCCGGCCGCGGCCGTGGTCGACGGCGAGGACCGCGACGCGGTGCGGTCCGCCCTGGCCGAGCTGCCCGAGCGCCAGCGCGCCGTGCTCGTCCTGCGCCACAGCGGTTACGCCTACGCCGAGGTCGCCGCCGCCATCGGCGTCGCACCCGGCTCCGTCGGCACCCTGCTCGCCCGCGCCGAGCGCGCGTTCCGGCAGGTCTACACGCCCACCCCGCCCCTTCGACAGGAGACGACGCGATGACCGGTCACCCGGAACCCGGCGCCCTGCGCGCCTGGCTCGACGGCGAGCGCCCCGACCTGGCCCCGCACCTGGCGGGCTGCACGGCGTGCCGCGAGCGCTCGGCGGGCCAGGCGTCCGCCGCCCGCCTGGCCGCCGCGGCGCCGGCCGACCCGCCCGGCCTCGACCTCGACGTCGAGGCCGCCGTCGCCGCGGCCCGGGCGGCGCCGGCGCCCGCGCCCGTCATCCCGCTGCGCCGACCCGCGCGCCCGTCGGCCTGGCTGGGACGCGCGGCCGCGGTGGTCCTGCTCACCGCCGTCGGCGCGGTCGTCGCCACCCCCGGCGGTCGCGCCTCCGCCGGGGCGCTGCTGGAGCGCTTCCGCGCCGAGCAGGTGGCCGTCGTCCCCGTGGACATCGCCACGGTCGACCCCACGGCGCTGGAGGTGCTCGCCGACGTCGCCGGCATCGAGGGCCCGGAGGACGTCGTCGACCCGCAGGAGGTCGCCGACCTCGCCGAGGCGGAGGAGGTGTCGGGCATCGCCGCCGCGCCGCTGGACCCCGCCGCCCTGCCGGAGGGCGTCGCCGGACCGGTCCGGATCGCCGCCTCCGCGCCCCGGACCGTCCGGCTGGAGATCGCCGACGACGCCGACCTCCCCGCCGACGTCCGCGACGCCACCCTCGTGCTGCAGGTCCCCGGTGCCGTCGTGCAGGCGGTGCGCGGCGAGGACGGGCCGGTGGCCCTGCGCGGCGAGGCCGGCACCCTGGAGGTCGGCGTCGAGGGCGGGCCCACCCTGGCCGAGGTCCGCGACGCCCTCCTGGCGCTGCCGGGCCTGCCGCCGGAGACCGTCGCCGCCCTGCGCGGGATCGAGGACTGGGAGACCACCCTCCCGCTGCCCGTGCCCGCGGGCCGGATCCCCTGGCAGGAGACCACCGTCGACGGGCGGCCCGCCCTCGCCTTCGGCGACGAGAGCGGCTTGGGCAGCGCCGTCCTCTGGCGGGAAGGCGACCGCTTCGTCGGGGTCGGTGGCAGGCTCCCGCTGTCGGCGTCGCAGCGGCTGGCGGAGGCCGGATGACCGCGCCGCCCGTCGCCGCCGACGGCCTGGTCAAGCACTACGGCGAGCGGGTCGCGCTCGACGGCCTCTCCCTGCGCGTCGGGCAGGGGGAGGTCGTCGGGCTGCTGGGGCCCAACGGCGCCGGCAAGACCACGACCGTGAAGATCCTCCTGGGGCTCGTCGCCCCCACCGCCGGGCACGCCGAGCTGTTCGGCCTGCCCGTCACCGACCCGGCCGCCCGCCGCCGCGTCGGCTACCTCCCCGAGCAGTTCCGCTTCCCCGGCTGGATGACCGGGGCCGGCCTGCTCGACCTCCACGGCCGCCTGGCGGGGCTCGATGCCGCCGTCCGCACCGAGCACGCCGCCGAGGTCCTCGACCTGGTCGGCCTCCGCGGCCGGGAGCGTGAGCGCATCGGCGGCTACTCCAAGGGCATGCAGCAGCGCATCGGGCTCGCGCAGGCCCTGGTCGGCAACCCCGACCTCGTCATCCTCGACGAGCCCACCAGCGCCCTGGACCCGATCGGCCGGCGCGACGTCCGCGACATCGTCCGCACCCTGCGGGCGCGCGGCACCGCCGTGGTGCTGAACTCCCACCTGCTCAGCGAGGTGGAGATGGTCTGCGACCGGGTCGCGATCGTCGACCGCGGGCGGCTCGTGCGCTCCGGGCGCCTGGACGAGCTGGTCGGCGGCGCGCTGGAGCTGCGCGTGCGGCTGGACCGGATCGACGGGCGGGCCCTGGACCTGCTCGGCGGGCACGGCGAGGTCGTCGCCTCCGAGGGCACCGAGGTGCTGCTGCTCGCCGACGACCCCGCCGCCATCGCCGACCTGGCCGCCGAGCTGGTCGGCGCCGGCTACGGTCTGCTCGCGCTGGTGCCGCTGCAGCGGTCGCTGGAAGAGGTCTTCGTGGAGCTCGTCCGCGCGGGCGACCGGGACGGGGGTGCGGCGTGACGATCGTGCGCATGACCCTGCGGGAGGCGGCCAGCCGCCGCCTGCTGCTCGCGGTGCTGATCCTCAGCGGCGTGTTCGTCGCGCTGCTGGCCCTGGGCTTCGCCCTCGCCCAGGACCTGTTCGCGGCGGAGGGCGTCGACGACCTCGAGCGCGACGCCAGCGCCGCGGTGCTCACGATCCTGGGGCTGTACGTCGCGTCGTTCCTGTCGGCCTTCCTGGCGCTGTTCCTGTCGGCCGGGTCGGTGTCGTCGGAGATCGACTCCGGCCAGCTCCACGCCGTCCTCGCCCGCCCCCTGTCGCGCCGGTCCTGGCTGCTGCAGCGCTGGCTCGGGCTCGCGATCGTCGTCGTCGGCTACGTCGTGCTCCTCGCCGGGTCCGTCCTGCTCGTCGCGCGTGTCACCACCGGCTACCAGGCGGTCCGCCCGCTCGCCGGGCTGGGGCTGATGGCCCTGCAGGCGCTGACCCTGCTGACCCTGGGCGTCCTGGGCTCCACCCGGCTGTCGACGCTGGCCAACGGCGCCGTCGTGTTCTTCGCGTTCGGCCTGGCCTGGATGTCGGGGCTGATCGAGTTCATCGGCGGGGTCATCGACAACGTCGGGATGGAGCGCGTCGGCGTGATCACCAGCCTGCTTCTCCCCTCCGACGCCCTCTGGCGCGGCGCCTCCGCGGGCCTGGCCTCCCCGGCCTTCCTCGCCGCCGCCGGCGCCATGGCCGCCGACGACATCGGCGGCTTCCCCTTCGCCGGCCTCACCCTGCCCTCACCCGCCCTGCTCACCTGGTCACTCCTCTACGTCCCCGCCCTGCTCCTCCTGGCGGTCCGCACCTTCACCCGCCGCGACCTCTAGGAGCGTGAGTCGGTATTCGCAAGCCGCTCAGCGCCCGAGGTGCTCACCCAGGCGGCCGACACGCTCCCGCCGCCGCGGAGCTGATCGCCACGCCCCGACTGCGGGGTCCGTCAGGGCAGGCGGGCGCGCTGCAGGTGGCGCTGCGGACCAGGTCGGCCATGCCGGGCGTCGGGTCACCGGTGGCCAGGGCGAGCAACTGGTCGAACATGGCCAGGGCCTCCTGCCGGTGACCGAGGTCGCGGAGGGTGACCCCGGCGTTGTGGATCGCCTTGGCCACGGCCAGGCGGACCTCGGGCGCCCGGTCATGCCGGTAGGCGGCGACCACATCGCGGTAGATGCCCACCGCCTCGTGCCTCCGGTCGCCGTCCGCCAGCGCCTTGGCCTTGCTCACCAGGGCGGACGCGGCGGCGGCGGCGCGGAACTCCCAGCGGGTCGCGGGCGAACCGCGTGACCATGTCGTCGTACACGGCCAGCTCCTCCAGCGGCCGGCCCAGTCCCGACAACACGATGGCCTTGTTCCCCAGGGCCATTGCGACCCGCGCGTGGAGGTCGCCATCGGGGTCGCCGCCGAAACGGGCGACCACCTCGTCATAGGCGACCGACGCGCCCACCCCATCGCCGAGCTGCTCGAGGCAGACCCCGCGATTGACGAGGCCCATCGCGACGAGCAGGCGGATCGGCTGGGACGCCTCGTCCCCGTACAGCCGGACCAGGTGGCCGAGCCGCTCCGCGGCCTGCTCGGGATAGCCGTCAGGCGCAGGGCAACCGAACCGTCGTAGAGCGCGTGGGCGACCTGCTCACGGACCACGGGATCCCGGTCGCCCGCGTGGCGGGTGGCGAAGGTGGCGAACGCCCCCGCGGCCTCCAGCACGCGGCCGTACGCCGCCGCCCCCGCCCCCACCGAACAGGCGCTGTCACCAGCTCGTGTCACCCTCCTCGGTCCGGCCGCCGTGCGGTGGGACCGGGCGACCGTTCACCGTCCCGGTGAGGGTACGGCGGGATCAGTCGGCCCGGAAGCTGGTGAGATGAGCAGGTTCCGGACTCCAGACCGGTGGCGGATCCAGTGGCACCGTCCCGTGTCCGGACTGCTGGCGCGGTTGTGAGAACACTGGCGGTCGGGGTAACCGCCGTAAGGCCGGGGAGGGTGTGATCGTCCCGGTCTCGCTCGCGACCTGCGGGTATGGGCCCGGCGTTCGCTGGGCCGAGGCGGAGATCTGCAGAGGGGTCAACATGTCCACGTCCGACAGCCGTAGCACCGACACCCGTGACGACCGGCATAGCGCGAACCCTATGGGACTCTACGTCGCTATCGCCGGTATCGCCCTGTTCAACATCGCCGTGTTCCTCGACTGGTTCACCAACGACGAAGGGGAGACGTTCAGTGGTTATGAGGCCGACAGCCTCGTCCCCTTCATCGCCTACCTCGGCGTGGGGCTCGCGGTCTCCATGCTCTACGCGCGTGGCCGGGCCCTGCGCGGACAGCACCGCGGTCTCACCCTGACCGCGATGGCGGTCGGCATCGCGGCGTTCCTCCAGACCGTTGCCGCCGCCCTGGACGTTCCTGGCTCCATGGAGCGTGGCTTTGACCTGGCGTCCGAGCTCGGTGTGTATGCGGCCATGATCGGGGCCGCGCTGTGGTCCGTGGGCTCGGGCTTGCTGGCCAAGGAGCCGGAGGGCGACCCGGAGCGGGACACCGTCGCCGGTAGGCAGGCCGCCGCCTAACCAGCCCTGGCTCTTCACCGCGCCGGGCACGTGCAGGCGCGGGTTGCGACGCAACGACCCCCTGACCAGGAGCGTGCGAGCTGCTGAGGCTCACGGTCTTCTGTCAGGGGGTCATCTGCACCACGCAAGCCGGCCCGCTTCCCGGGTTACCCGCCCTGCTCCTCCTCGCGGTCCGGGCCTTCGCGCGACGCGGCCGGTGACCCCCCCGGCCGGTCAGCCCTTGCGCGACCGGTCAGGATGACGACCGCGCCGGCGGCTGGGAGGGCTGCCACGGCGGCGAGCCCCGCGGGCAGGCCCAGCACCTCCGCGGTCCCGCCGACCAGCGCGGACCCCACGGCCCCGCCGACCAGGAACAGCGCGGCCGCCAGGCCCAGGCCGGCACCCGCCACCCGGCCCGTCCCCGCCCGCGGCACCCAGCGCCCGCCGGCCCGCGACGCCAGGGCGCCGGTCACGGCGGCGGGCACCAGCGCCAGCCCCGTCGCCAGCGCGTCCCAGCCCTGCCGCTCGGCCAGGAGCGCGGGCACCGCGAGCAGCGCCGCGAAGTACGCCGCCGGCAGGGTCAGGCCGGCCAGCGCGGTGCGCACGACGACGCGGTCGGTGACCACCGCGCGCGGCAGGAACCCGTCGGGCCGCCGGCGGACGTGGGCCACGAGCGCGGGCGCCCCGGCCGCGAAGCACAGCGCCCCCGCCAGCGCCACGCCCGGTCCCGCCGCGACGCCCTGGAGCAGCAGGACCGGACCGACGGCGGTGAGCACGGTCAGGGCGGCGCCGACGCCGTCGACGCGCTCCCGGACCCGGACCCGCGCGCGAGCGAGACGACGCCGGGCAGCAGCAGGAGCGCGGCGGCGGGCAGGGCCACGGCCCCGCGCCAACCGACGGCGGCGGCGACGATCCCCCGGCCAGTGGCCCCAGCGACGACACGATCACGACCACCGCGCCGACGACGCCCAGGATGCGGGCGCGCGCCGGGCCCTCGGTGGCGGCCGACGCGATCGTGGTGGCCAGGACCGCGGCCGCCCCCGCCCCGGCGCCCTGGACCACGCGCGCGGCGACCAGCACCGGCAGCGACGGCGCGAGGGCGCCGGCGAGGGCGCCCCCGGCCAGCAGCGCGACCCCCGCCAGCAGCGGCCCGCGCGGCCCGCGCGCGTCCGCGGCGCGGCCGAACAGGGCGGTCGTCACCCCGAAGGCGACGGCGTACCCGGTCAGCACCCAGGCCGTGTCACCGGTGCCCGCGCGCAGGTCGGCGCCGGCGGCGGGCAGGACCACCGCGACCGCCGAGGTCCCCGCCGCCGCCAGCCCGTACAGCAGCCCCAGCAGCACGCCGGCCCGCAGCGGCCCGCCCTCCGCACCGGCACCGCCGGGCGGGTCGCCCGCCATCAGGACGCCCGCGCGGCGAGGTCGGCGCCGGTGACACGACCCCCACCGGTGGGGAAGCGGACGGTGAGCACGCCGCCGCGGCGGTGCTCCCTGGCGAGGTCCTCGCAGGCGGTGAAGTAGCCGGGGCCGGCCATGGCTCGCGCTCCTGTGCCGTCGGGTGCCGGTCGCGACCGTACTGATGTGGCCAAGGACGCACTCGTCGCGCCGTACCTGCGCGCTGGCCGCGCTGCTCGACGCCGCGCAACCGGGAATGACGCCGAGGTCCTCGGCGCTGGTCCCGGGGACGGGGACGGCCCCGTCCTCTCCGATCGGATCGTCACGTGCAGCCGTCCAGCCCGCCCGGCGACGTCCCCGCGCGGGTGCCGCTGTCGGTCCTCGACCTCGCCACCGTCAGCGAGGGCCGGACCAGCGCCGACGCGCTGGCCGCCGCCACCGCGGCCGCCGGCCTCGCGGACCGCCTCGGCTACGCGCGCTTCTGGGTGGCCGAGCACCACAACATGCCCGCCGTCGCGTCGACCTCGCCGCCGGTGCTCATCGCCCACCTCGCCGCGCGCACCGACCGCATCCGGGTGGGCTCCGGCGGGGTGATGCTCCCCAACCACACCCCGTTCGTCGTCGCCGAGCAGTTCGCGCTGCTGGAGGCCCTGCACCCCGGGCGCATCGACCTCGGCATCGGGCGGGCGCCGGGCACCGACCAGGCGACCGCCGCCGCGGTGCGCGGCGCCGCGCCGCACCTGGCGGTGGAGGCCTTCCCCGAGCACCTGTCGGCGGTCCTGGCCCTGCGGGGTGACGAGCGCCTCGCGCCCGACGGCACCGGCGGCCTGCACGCCACCCCGGCCGCGGTGACGGCGCCCGAGGTGTGGATGCTGGGCTCGTCGACCTACGGCGCCCAGGCCGCCGCGGCGCTGGGCCTGCCCTTCGCCTACGCCCACCACTTCGCCGTGGCCGCCGACGTCGACGGCGCCCTGGAGATCTACCGGGCCCGCTTCCGCCCGTCGCCGCTCCTGGCGCGGCCCCACGTGATGGTCAGCGCCTCCGTCGTCGTTGCGGCCACGACCGCGGCGGCGCAGCACCTCGCCGGGCCCAGCCGGGTGATGGCGCTGTCGCTGCGCACCGGCCGGCTCGGCCCGATCGTGTCGCCGGAGGCGGCCGCCGCAGTGGAGCTGTCCGAGCTGGACCGCCAGCTGCTCGACCGCCTTCCCGGGACGCAGTACGCCGGCACCGCCGAGGAGGTCGTCGCCGATCTCGAGGCCCTGGTCCGCCGCACCGGCGCCGACGAGCTCCTGCTCACCACCACGGTCCACGACCCCGCCACCCGGGACGACACGCTCACCCGCCTCGCCGGCGCCTGGGGCCTCGCCGGTCAGCGCCCGGCGGCGCCCGCGCTCACCGGCCGCGCGTGAGCAGCCCCAGCCCGACGGCCGGTGGGAGCACGGACCGCAGGGCGTAGGGCATGCGCCACAGGCCGCCGTGGACCGCCGCCGCGGACTCCAGCCGCAACGGGTGGGACAGCGGCGCCGCGGGGTTCGCGGCCGCCGCGGGGTTGCGCAGGTCGTGGACGAGCAGCGCGGCCATGAGCGTGCGGCTGGTGGCCGGGTCGAAGATCTCGACGCCGAAGCGCCCCGCGCCCGCGTAGCCGGCGGCGAGCACGCGGTTGCGCAGGACCGACCGCGTGCGCGTCATCGGCGCGACGTGCACCGAGGCCACCCGGCCGCCCTCGCGCGCGACCGTCGCCCGCCAGCGCTGCACGGCCTTGGCCAGCAGGTAGTTGGGGCCCTGCTGGGGGACCACGCAGTCGACGACGCCCAGGCGCAGGTCCCCGCCCGCGGCCACCGTCCCCGCGTAGGTCGGGGCGAACAGCCGCCCGCGGCTGAGCGCCCGCCCGCCGCGCGCGGTCACCCCGCGCCCGCTCCAGCGCCGGGCCGCCGCGGTCACCGCGTCCTCGTCGACCGCGTAGACGTCGGTGGGGGTGGCCAGCACGGCCGTCGCGACGCCGGCGCGGCGGGCGGCCAGCGCCTCGGTGAGCGCGTCGGCGGCCGCGGCCACCCGGACGAAGGCCGCCCCGTCGGCGTAGGCGTAGCTGCCGACGGTCAGCGGGCCGGCAGCGGCGGTGCGGTCGGCCCAGGCCAGCAACTCGGGCAGGGCGGTGAGCAGGTCGGCCCCGGCCGCCCCGGCGATGGCGCCGCCGTCGGCGTCGGGCGGGAGGGCGCGGGCCACCGGGATCGACGCCCGCCCGCGGCCGGCGCGGACGTGGCGCAGGACGTCGTGCCACAGCTGCGGCCGGGGGAGGTCCAGGGCCAGGACGTGCGCGCCCCAGTCGGCGAGCACCGGCAGCGGGCCCATCTCGGCGGCGGCGCCGACGACCAGGACCTGCTGGTCGGAGAGGTCGAGCCAGCCGGGGTCGGCGACCACCGTGCGGACGGCCTCGGCGGCGTCCGGCTCGACGGTGCCGGCGGCCACCCAGGCGTCGAGGTGGCGGTGGAGGGCGTCGCCGCGCAGCAGCGCCCCCTTCCAGGGCAGCGCCAGCTCCGGCGCCCCGCGGCCCGTCCCGCGGACCTCCGCGGTCGCCGGCACGGGACCGGCGGGGAGGTCGGCGAGGTCGGCGAGCGGGCGCGCGGCGCCCTCGCGCGCGACGACCATCCGCCGGTGCAGCGACGCAAGGCCCGCGGCGGCCGCGGCCACCGCCCCGCCCGGATCGCCCACCCGGACCTCGAGCAGGCGCCGCGCGTGGTCGCCGTAGCGCGCCCGCCAGCGGGGCTCACCGGCGATGGCGTCCGCCAGCCCCGCGTCGACGGCGCGGGCGGCGTCGGCGAAGACCGCCCGCCCCGTGGCGGTGCTGCTGCGCCGCCCGTCGACCTCCGGGAACGCGACCCCCTCGTCGTCCACTGGCCCCCCCGTCGCCGCCGTCACCGGCATCCTGCCCCGCGCCGGGCCGGCCGTCCCGTCCTATGATCCGCGCGTGGTGCTCTCCGTGGTGGTCGGTGATCGGACGGTCACGATCACCAGCCCCGACAAGGTCCTGTTCGCCGAGCGCGGCGAGACCAAGGGCGACCTGGTCGCGCACTACCAGCGCGTCGCCGACCCCCTGCTGCGGGCCATCGGCGGGCGGCCCGTGATGCTGCAGCGCTTCCCGGAGGGCGCCGGGGGCCCGTCGTTCTTCCAGAAGCGGGTGCCCGCCAAGCGGCCCGACTGGCTGGCGACCACCGTGGTCAGCACCCCCAACGGGACGACCTCGGAGGCGCTGGTGGTCGCCGACCTCGCCCACGTCGCCTGGGCGGTGAACCTGGGGACCCTCGGGTTCCACGTTTGGCCCCACCGCGGCGACGACCCGGCGCACGCCGACGAGCTGCGGCTGGACCTGGACCCCCAGCCCGGGACCGACTTCTCCCACGTGCGCGCCGCGGGGGCGGAGGTGCGCGCCCTGCTCGCCGAGGTCGGCCTGGTCGGGTACCCGAAGACGACCGGCAACCGCGGCCTGCACGTGTACGTGCGCCTGGAGCCGCGCTGGGACTCCTACCAGGTGCGCGCCGCCGCGGTGGCGGTGGCGCGCGAGCTCGAGCGCCGCCGGCCCGACCTGATCACCGCCGCGTGGTGGAAGGAGGAGCGCGGCGCGCGGGTGTTCGTCGACTTCAACCAGAACGCCCCCCACAAGACGGTGTTCGGGGCCTGGTCGGTGCGGGCGCGGCCGGGGGCGCAGGTGTCCACGCCGGTGCGCTGGGAGGAGCTGGACGACGTCGACCCCGACGACCTGACCATCGCCACCATCGCCCGGCGGCTGGAGCTCGACGGCGACCCGTGGGAGGGCATCGACGCCCACCCCCAGTCACTCGAGCCGCTGCTCGCGCTGCACGAGCGCGACCGCGCCAACGGCCTCCTCGACGCCCCCTGGCCCCCGGTCTACCCCAAACAGCCCGGCGAGCCCCCCGCGTCGCCCCCAGCCGCGCCCGCCGCGACTGACCACCCCGTCAGCGGCCCCCGCGGTCGGGTGCGCTCATGTCCCCGGTCCCGGGCGTGCCGTCGGCGAGCCCGTAGCGCAGGTACACCGTGCCGGCCGGACTGGCGACCGGCGGTTCGAGGAGCGTGACGTTCGTGGGCACCGCGCCATCGTCGAACACCTTCTTCCCGACGCCGAGCACGATCGGGTGCACCCAGAGATCGAGACGGTCGAAGAGCCGGTCGCGCAGGAGGGTCTGGACCAGGTTCAGGCTCCCGACGACCTTGACGTGCTCGTGCCGGTCACGGATCTCGCGCACCGCACCGGCCAGGTCCGGGCCGAGCTGGGTGGACCCGGCCCACGAGAGGTCCGGCTCGCCGCGCGAGGCCACGTACTTCGGGACGCGGTTGAACAGCGTGGCGATGTCGTTGTCCTGGCCGCCCTCCTGGTGCGGCCAGTAGGCGGCGAAGATGTCATAGGTCCGCCGGCCGAGCAGGAGGGCGTCGGTGCCCTCGTACGCGGCACCGATCTGCGCCCCGGCGACCTCGTCGATCAGCGGCGCCTGCCAGCCGCCGAACGGGAACCCCCGCCGGATCTTCCTCGGGCCCGCCGGGCGCCTGCCCGACGAGATCGAGCGTCGCGAACATCGCGATGTTGATGAGCCCCATGCCCTGCTCCCGATCTCATCGTCGTTCTGGTCGGGAGGTAGACCTGCCGGCGCCGGCGAACTCATCGCCGCGCCCTCCGGCCCCGCGCACGAGGGCTGAACCCGTCGGTACCGAGCCTGCGCTGCTGGTGGCGGAGTCGGCGAGATTCGAACTCGCGAGGGCGTGAACCCAACGGCCATTCCAAGACCGCGCCATAGACCAGACTAGGCGACGACTCCAGTGAGCGACGGGCAGTATAGCGGTGACCCCAGTGGCAAGGAGTGGGCACCGATGAGCACCGAGTCCGCCGCCGATCGACGCCCGCCCGCGCCTCCGCCAGGGGGTTCCGGGGCGGCCTGGACGATCTTCCGGTTCCGCGGCGTGCCGGTGCGCCTGGACGCCTCGCTCTTGCTGATCGTGGCCTTCATCGTCTTCTCGGTGTACGGGCAGTTCGCCGCGCTGGGGCCGGCCGGGGCGGTGCTGTCGGCGTCGGTCTACGCCGTCATGCTCTTCGCCAGCATCCTGCTGCACGAGCTGGGTCACGCCTTCGCCAGCCTGGAGCGCGGCATCCCGGTCCGCGCCATCACGCTGTTCGCCCTGGGCGGGGTGACCGAGTCGACGCGCGAGGCGCGCAGCGCCCGCGACGAGTTCGTCATCGTCGGGATCGGCCCGTTCGTGTCGCTGGTGCTGGCGGCGGCGTTCGGGCTGCTCGGCACCCTCCTGGAGGAGGGCACGGTGGCCGGCGCGCTCGTGCGCACCGTGGCCATGACCAACCTCCTGCTCGCGGTCTTCAACCTCGTGCCGGGCTACCCGCTGGACGGCGGGCGCCTGCTGCGCTCGATCCTGTGGCAGGTCACCGGCCGCCCGCATCAGGCCACCCGCTGGGCCGCGCGCGTCGGCCAGGTCTTCGCCGTGGTGCTGATCGCCGACGGCGTCCTGCCCCTGGTCATCCCCGGCTTCGACCTGATCCCCGTCTTCGGCGGCATCTTCACCGCGTTCATCGGCCTGTTCCTGTACCGCGGCGCCGCCGACGCGTACAAGGCGGCGCAGTTCCGCGAGCGCCTGTCCACCCGGACCGCCCGCACGATGATGGGGTCCCTCCCGCCGCCCCTGCCGCCCGACGCGACCGTCGCGCAGGCGCGGGCGCTGGTCGCCGCCCGTCCATCGCTGCTGTGGCCGGTCGGGGACCCGCTCGTCGGCGCGGTCACCCTGGCCGACCTGGAACGCGTCCCCGAGGTCGAGGCCGGGGTCGTCCCGGTGGGCCGCGTCGCCACCGCCCCCGAGCGCGTCACCGTCGCCGCCGACGCGTCGCTGGACGACATCGTCGACCGGCTCGCCGCCGCCCCCGACGCGATGCTCCTCGTCGTCGAGTACGGCGGGCACCCCGTCGGCCTGCTGACGCCCAGCCTCGTGACGGGTGCGGCCCAGGGCGGCCGGTGACGCAGTTCCCGCCCGCCGGCGCCGGTGTCCGGCTGCTGCGGCGGGTGTTCCTCCCGGTCTCGCTGCTGACGCTCGCGGCGGCGGCGCTCTACGTCCCGCTGCCGGTGTTCCTGGAAACCCCGCGGGCGCCCTACCCGCTCGCGGCCGCGGTCGAGGTCGGGGTCCCCGGCGCCGCCGAGGTCAACGGCGACTACCTGCTGACCGCGGTCAGCCTGCGCCGCGCCACGATCGGTGACCTCGCCGTGCGCTGGATCGACGACGAGACCCGCTTCCTGCCCGTCGAGGCCGTCCTGCCACCCGGGGTGGGGGACGGCGACTACTTCGACGGCCAGCGCGAGGTCTTCGCCGACAGCGCCGACGTCGCCGCCGCGGTGGGGCTGGAGGAGGCCGGGTTGGACGCCATCCGCGGGGCCGGGGCGCTGGTCGCCTCGGTGCGGGAGGGGTCCCCCGCGGAGGGGCGACTGCGCGAGGGCGACGTCGTCGTCGCCGTCGACGGGGCCGAGGTCGAGACCGCCGCCGACCTCGCGCGCCTGGTCCGCGACACCCCGCCGGGCGGCGACCTGCGGCTGACCGTGGCCCGCGACGACCGCGAGCGGACCGTCACCCTGACCCCGCGGCCGCTGACCGGCGACGCCCCCCAGATCGGCGTGGGCACCGACACCGTGGACCTGCGCATCGACCTGCCCGTCGACGTCGAGGTCGACGGCGGCCGCATCGGCGGGCCCAGCGCCGGGCTGCTCATCGCCCTGACCGTCCTGGACCGCGCCGACGACCGCGACGTCGCCGCCGGGCGGACGATCGCGGGGACCGGCGCGCTGTCGGTGCGCGGGGACGTCGAGCCGATCGGCGGCCTCCCGCTCAAGGTCGTCAGCGCGGCGCGCGCCGGCGCCGACGTCTTCCTCGCCCCGGCCGACCAGGCGGCGGACGCGCGCGGCGCGGTGCCCGCGGGCAGCGACATGCGCGTGGTCAGCGTGGCGACCTTCGACGAGGCCGTCGCCGCCCTCGCCGGCGAGCCCGCCTGACCGCCCCTGGGGCTGCGCGGGGCGCCGGTCGTTGGTAGGCTCCGGTCTCCGCCGTGGTCAGCACCGGGCGGGTGATGGGCGAGGCCCCGTGCGACGTCGCGCCGCGAACCTGGTCAGGGCCGGAAGGCAGCAGCCATAAGCGTGTGGCGGCGGGTGCCGCGGATCCGCCGCGTCTCGTCGCCCGTCCGGTGGTGCTCACGGCGTTCCTCTTCGCCCCTGCCGCCGGAGCTGGCCCGTGGCCTACGTCGCCCTCTACCGCAAGTACCGGTCGCAGACCTTCGCCGAGGTCGTCGGCCAGGACCACGTCACCACCACGCTCGCGCGGGCGGTGGACGAGGCCCGGTGGCACCACGCCTACCTGTTCACCGGACCGCGCGGGACGGGCAAGACCTCCACGGCGCGGATCCTGGCCAAGTCGCTGAACTGCCTGGCCGGACCCACCTCGACGCCGGACGGCACCTGCCCGCAGTGCGTCGCGATCACCGAGGGCAGCTCGGTCGACGTCATCGAGATCGACGCCGCCAGCCACGGCGGCGTGGACGACGTCCGCGACCTGCGCGAGCGGGTCGCGTTCGCGCCGGCCTCGGCGCGCACGAAGGTCTACATCGTCGACGAGTGCCACATGCTGTCGACCGCGGGCTGGAACGCGTTCCTCAAGACCGTCGAGGAGCCGCCCGGCCACGTCGTGTTCGTCTTCGCCACCACCGAGCCGCACAAGGTCCTGCCGACGATCCTGTCGCGGACCCAGCGGTTCGACTTCCGCCGGATCGCCGGGGACGTGCTGGCCGCGCACGTCCAGGACCTGGGACGGCGCGAGGGCTTCACCTTCGAGCCCGGCGCCGTCGACCTCATCGTCCGGGCGGGCGACGGCAGCGCGCGCGACACGCTCAGCGTCCTGGACCAGGTCGCGGCGTACGAGGGCAGCGCCATCACCCTGCGCGGGTGCGCCGAGGTCCTGGGCACCGTCCCCGACGAGCTGCTGATGGAGGCGGCCGACGGGATCGCCGGGGGCGACGTCGCCGGGCTGTGCGTGCTGGTCCAGCGGCTCGCCGACCAGGGCATCGACCTGCGCCAGTTCGCGCGCGACGCGGTCGAGCACCTGCGCGCGCTGCTCCTGCTGGCCGCCGCGCCCGACGCCGGGCTGGTCGACACCACGCCGGAGCGGCTGGAGCGCCTGACCGCGCAGGCGGGGCGCCTGGGGCGCGTCGAACTCCTGCGCGCGGTGGACCTGCTCGCCGAGGCCCAGGTGCAGATGCGCCGCGGGAACACCCGCCTGCCCCTCGAGGTCGCGCTGGTCAAGGCCGCACTGCCCGAGGCGTCCGGCGACCCCGCCGCCCTCGCGGCGCGCATGGACCGCCTGGAGCGCCGCACCGGCCTCCACCCCGACATCGCCCCCCACCCGACCGCCGCCGCCGCTCCGGCTGCCCCGGCTGCCCCGGCTCCGGCTGCCCCGGCTGCCCCGGCTCCGGCTGCCCTCGCCCCGGCCGCCTCGGCTCCGGCGGCTCCGGCTGCCCTCGCCCCGGCCGCCTCGGCTCCGGCGGCTCCGGCTGGCTCGGACACGGCCCCGGCCCCGGCTCCGGCGGCCCCGGCTCCGGCGGCGTCGGGCCTGGCGGACCACGCGCCCGGCGCCCCTGGTCCAGGCGCCCCCGCGACTCCCGATGCGGGACGGGGAGCGGACGGGGCCGGCGCCGGCACGGGCCGGGGAGGTGGGGCGCGGCCCCGGCGCGGGCGCACCGCCGCCCCCGCCAAGGGCAGGCCCGCCGGGGGCGAGGGGTCCCCGCCGGCGCGCGACGACGCCCGCGTGCCCACGCCCGCGGAGCCCCCGGCCGACGACCAGGACGCTCCGCAGGCGAGCGAGGCGCCCCCAGCGCCCACCGCGGCCCCTCCCGCCGAGCCGGCCCCGGCCGCCGCCGCCGTCGACCTCGATCTCGTGCGCGCCAGCTGGCCCGCGGTCCTGGAGGCGCTCAAGGCACGCCGCCGCACCCTCCACGCGCTGCTCAACGAGGGCCACCCCACGGCCCTGGAGGGCAACGTCCTCACCGTCACCTTCGACGCGCGCCACGGCTTCCACGCGGGCGAGGTCGCCCGCGACGACTGGATCCCGCTGTTCGGCGACGTCTTCCGCGAGCTGTTCGGGACCGCGCTGCGCGTCCGCGCGCTGCTCGGCGAGGCCCCGCCGGTCACCGCGGCGCCCGACCCGGTCCGGGCGCACCCCGAAGCGGTGCGCGAGGCCGACGACGTCGCGGAGAGCGAGGCCGCCGCCCAGGCGGGCGAGGTCGCCGACGACGACACCGCCCGCGACCTCGCGATCGCCACCCTCCAGCGCCACCTGGGCGCGACCGTGGTCGACGACGGCGCCTGACCCGCCACGGCCCCGCGGCAGCGGAGCGCCGGCCGGAGGGGCGTCAGGTCGGCAGGGTGCCGCGCAGGACGCTGCGCGCCGAGTGGGTGGGGTCGCCGTCGACCGGCTCGATGGACACGTCGAGGACGGGGTAGGCGGCGAGGTCCACCGCCCCCGGCACCCGGTTCACCTGACCGGGGACGTAGGGCCCGAGCGACACCAGGCGGTCGAGCTCGGGGCTGGCCAGCCACACCTCGTAGTAGCCGTCGACCTCGGCGAGCTGCGGGTCCTCGATCCGCACGGCCCGGCCGTTCCCGTCCTCGACGAGGGCCACCCTCCCCGCGGCGCCGGACTCGAGCGGCTCCAGCGCCGCGGTCGCCACCGTCCCGCGGCCCGGCAGCACCAGGGCCGCGGTCGCGCCCAGGACGACGACCAGCGCGCCGAGACCCGCGAGCAGGCCCCGCCGGCGCCCGCGCCGCACCGGCCCCGACGGTGGCCGCGACGGTCCCCCGCGCCCCGGGTCGGGTCCGGCGGCGGCGGCGCGGCGGCGCGGGACCTCGGTCTCGACCTCAGCAGGCCCGGACGGGGGCAGCGCCGCGGGCTCGACGCGGGGGTCGAGTTCGGTGGGGGGACGGTTCTGGACGCCCGCGCGGCCGTTGCGGACCGGGAGATCCTCGACCGGGGGAGGGCCGAGGGGCTCGACCGGAGGTCCAGCCGCGCCCGCGGCGACGCCCTCGCGGATGCGGTCCCACAGCTGCGGCGGCGGGGCGGTCAGCGTCCCGCGCAGCGGCGCGGCGGCGCGGCCGAGGTCCACGACCTCGCGCAGGCGGGCGACCTCGGCGGTGCACTGGCGGCACCCGCGGAGGTGGCCGTCGGCGTCGGGCCCGCCCTCCTGCTCACCGAGGGCGAGGAGCGCGAGCGTCTCCGGGTCGATGTGACGCATCTCGCACCTCCATCTCTCGTCGCAGCTGGTCCAGACCTCGGCGGATGTGGCTCTTCACGGTGCCGAGCGGCAGGTCGAGCCGCTCAGCGATCGTACGGTGCGTGAGGTCCTCGTAGAACGCGAGCTCCAGGACGACCCGCCGTTCGCCCGGCAGCCCGTCGAGGGCGTCCAGGAGCAGCAGCCGCCGCGCGAGCTCGTCCTCCACCGGGTCGTCAGCCGGGTCCGGCAGGAGGGCGACCTGCGAGGCGATGCGCGCCTGGCGTGAGAGCGCCCGGAGCCGGTCGGCGACCTTGTGCCGCGCGATGCCCAGGAGCCACGCCGCCATGGTGCCGCGTTCGGGCTCGAAGCGGTCGCGCTGGTCCCAGGCGGCCAGGAACACCTGCTGGGTGACGTCCTCGGCGTCCGCCGCCGCGGGGAGCTGGCGCCGGGCGTAGGCCAGGACGGTCGCGCCCCAGGCGTCGTAGACCTCGCGCAGCGACGCCTCGTCGACGATGCGCGCGGACGGCGCGGCTCGGCCCTCTCGAAACGGCACCCCGCATCTTCTGCCCGCGCCCGGAGATCGCGCAACCCGATCGTCAGGTCCGGGTGGGCACGGCGACGACGACGACGTTGTCCTGGTACTGCCGGTCGATGGAGTCGAAGGCGCCGCCGCAGGTGATGAGGGTCAGGTGGTGCGGGCCGGCGGTGCTGAAGACCTCGGCGAGGGGGAGCTCCGCCTTCGGGTAGCGGGTGCGGGCGATCACCTCGTAGTCCAGGGCCGTGCCGTCGGCGAGGTCGACGGTGACGACGTCGCCGGGCTGGACCTGCTCCAGGGGGAAGAACGCCCCGCGGCCCTGCACGCGCGAGTCGACGTGGCCGGACAGGACCGACGACCCTTCGGGGGCGCCGGGTGCGGGGTTCGGGGTGTACAAGCCGACGTCGTCGACGTCCTCGGGGATCTCCATGCCGCCGGTGGCGGGCTCGACGCCGACGGGGACCACCGGGGCGTCGATGGCCCTGGCGGGCACGCGCACCCGGACCGGGTCGGCGGGGTCGGGCGGGCGGGCGTCCAGCCGGCCCGACCGGACCGGGACGCCGGGCACCGCCGGGTCGGGGTCGGGGGCCGGGGCGGGGCGCGCGGCGTCCGGCACCGCCGCGGGTGGCGGGGTCGCGCCGGCTTCGGGGTCCGCGGGGTCGGCGGGGTCGGCGGGCGCCGGGGTGCGCAGCGCGGCGAGCGACCCGACGTCAGGGTCCGGCCGCGTGAGCGCCCAGCCGGCGGGCACGCCGACGGCCACCACGAGCGCGACGGCCAGCAGCGCCGCCCAGCGACGACGGTCCCGCGGCCGGTCGTCGGTCGGGATCACGGGGTTCCTCCTCGCGGTGGACGGGCCGGGAGGGCCGCGACGGCCCCCCCCGCCCGCGGGTCAGCGGGTCAGCGGCGGGCGCGGGCCAGCCGCAGGCCCGACGCGGCCGCACCCAGCCCGGCGGCGGCGGTCAGGGCGAGCGCCCAGGCCGGGAAGGCGGCCGGAGCGGCCGCGCCGCCGTCACCCGAGTCGATCCCGGTGGGGGTGTGCGACACGGTCTGGACGACCAGGTCCAGGGTCGCGTCCTCGGCCGAGCCGATGGCGTACACGATCGTCTGCACGCCCTCCTCGACGTCGACGTCGGCCGGGCCGATGACCGGCTCGGTGGTGCCGGCCAGCGCGACGGCGGCCTCGATGGTGCCGGCGGGCAGGTCCGCCTCGGCCTCGTTCGGGTTGGTCAGCCCGGTCAGCGCGGGGGTGCCGCCGACCAGGACGTCCACGGCGGGCGCCGCGGCGGTGTGGCGGACCGTGACACGGCCCTGCCCGTCGGCGATGCCGCTCGGGTCGTTGGCGAAGGGGGTGATGGTCGGCTCACCGGACTCGGTCAGGTGGGCGACCAGGGTCGCGTTGGCGCCCGCGGTGACGGGGGCGCTGGCGGAGATGACCGGGTCGTCGTCGGCGGCGGCGCCGGCCGCGCGCACGTCGACCTGGTAGGTGCCGGCGGGCAGCGACAGCGGCCCGGCGACGTCGGAGGGCTGGAAGTCCTCCAGCGTCAGCGCGTCGTTGACGTAGACGTCGACGGGGGTGGCGGGGATGCCGTGGACCACGGAGACGCTCGCGTTGCCCTCCTGGGCGACGGCGGCGGGTGCCAGCATCAGAACCAGCCCGAGGGCCATGAGGACGGTCGTACGGATGCGCATCGTCGTGCTGCTCCTTGTCGTTCGGTTGCCTTCGACAACCCTTCGCAAGGAAGTCCGCCGGCGGATGCGGCCGTAGAGTTCCCCCATGCTGCGGATCGACCGCCCGGGACCCGACCAGGCCGCGCGGGTGCGCGCCGTGCGACTGCGCGCCCTGCGCGACGCCCCGGACGCGTTCTGCACCACGGCCGAGGAGGAGGAGCGCTCGACGGACGCGGACTGGCGCGACCGGCTGACCCGGCCCGACGCGGTCACGGTCGTCGCGTCCCTCGACGGCGCCGACGTCGGCCTGGCCGTCGGGGCGCCGCACCACGACGAGGCGGGCGACGTGGGGCTGTACGCGGTGTGGGTGGCCCCCGAGGCCCGCGGCGCCGGGGTCGGCGAGGCCCTGATCCGTGCCGTCGCGGACTGGGCGCGCGCCCGCGGGCACGCGTACCTGCGGCTGGAGGTCGGCGACGCCAACGCCCCCGCGGTCCGCCTCTACGACCGCCTCGGCTTCGCCCCCACCGGCCGCACCAGCGCGTTCCCCCCACCCCGCGCCCACATCACCGAACACGAGCGCGCCCTGCCCCTGCGCCCCCCCGCCCCTCCCGCCGGCGGGCGGCCACACGGCGCGGGCTCCGCAGCGCTGCCCCCACCCCGCGCCGGGTAGGCTCGGGCCATGTCGAACGTGAACAACATGATGCGGCAGGTCCAGGCGCTCCAGCGCAAGATGAACGACGCGCAGGAGCAGCTGGCGACCGAGGAGGTCACCGGGTCGGCGGGCGGCGGGATGGTCACCGTCACGGCCTCGGGCAACGGCGAGGTGCGGGCCGTCACGATCGCGCCCGACGTCGTCGACCCCGACGACATCGACCTGCTGCAGGACATGGTCGTCGCGGCGGTCAACGAGGCGCTGCGCAGCGCCAAGGAGCTCGAGGCCGACCGGATGGGCGGGCTGGCCGGTGGGCTCGGCCTCCCGCCCGGTCTGATCTAGGAGCGACGTTGGCCTTCGAGGGTCCGGTCCAGGACCTGATCGAGGAGTTCGGCCGCCTGCCGGGCATCGGGCCCAAGAGCGCCCAGCGACTCGCGTTCCACATGCTCACCATCGACACCGAGGACGCGCGCCGCCTGGCGAACGCGATCGTCCAGGTGAAGGAGCGGGTGCGCTTCTGCGTCCGGTGCTTCAACGTCGCCGAGCAGCAGGAGTGCCGCATCTGCCGCGACCCGCGCCGCGACCCCACCGTCCTGTGCGTCGTGGAGGAGCCGCGCGACGTGATGGCGATCGAGAAGACCGCCGAGTTCCGCGGCCGCTACCACGTGCTCGGCGGCGCGATCAGCCCGATCGACGGGGTGGGGCCCGACCAGCTGCGCATCAAGGAGCTGGTGGCCCGGGTCGGCGCGGAGGACGTGGCGGAGCTGGTCCTGGCCACCAACCCCAACATCGAGGGCGAGGCGACCGCCAGCTACCTGGCCCGCCTGCTGAAGTCGATGGGCCTGCGGGTCAGCCGGATCGCGTCCGGCCTGCCGGTGGGCGGCGACCTGGAGTACGCCGACGAGGTCACCCTGGGCCGCGCCTTCGCAGGTCGTCGGGACCTGTAGCGCCGGTTGTCCACAGGCGGGCGGCCCCGAGATGGGCGGGGTAGCGTGACCCGCACCTGCCGTCCGCCGCATGAGGGGAGGGGGACGACGATGCTGCTGCCGGAGCGCACCGGTCTCACCAGGGACGACCTCGACGCGTTCCCCGACGACGGGCTGCGCCGCGAGCTCATCGACGGCGAGCTGTTCGTGAGCGCCCGCCCGGCCCTGCGCCACCAGACGGTGATGGCACGGCTCATCTGGATGCTGGTGTCGTACTGCGACGAGCACGGCGGGCTCGCCGTCACCGAGCCGAACAACGACTACTCGCCGCGCGACCACATCGAGCCCGACCTCGTGGTGGTGCGCGCCGACCACCGGGACCGGCTCAGCACGCGCGGGATCGAGGGGGCGCCCGACGTCGTCGTCGAGATCTCGTCGCCGTCGACCCGGGGCTACGACCTGGTCCGCAAGCGCGCCTTCTACGAGCGCGAGGGTGTGGCCGAGTACTGGTTCGTCGACCTGGACGAGGACGTCATCATCGTCCACCGGCTGCGCGACGGCGCGTACGGCATGCCGGTGTTCTTCGCCCGCGGCGCGACGCTGACCTCGCCGGTCCTGCCCGGTCTCGCCGCCGACGTCGACGCCCTGCTCGGCCCCGCGGGGCCCTAGGGTGCACCCCAGACGCCGGGCTCGATCGGCGTGCAGGGCGGAGCCCGCAGGGGTCAGGCCACACGGCCTAGGGGGGCGTCGGGGTCCAGCCACCAGGGGCTGGCGTAGGCGACGCCGCCGAGGTTGCCGGGGTGGCCCGGCGGGCCGGGGCGGCTGGTCACCGCGTCCGGGTCCGCGACGCGCAGGACGACCCAGGGGCCGTCCGCCGCGTCCAGGTCGACGGGGAAGGTCAGCGGCGGGGCGTCCTCCCCGCCGAGCACGACCTCCTGCACGTGGGTGACGGTGGGGACGCCCGGCCCGGGGCGCAGCACCTGGACCTGGAGCTCCCGCCCGGCCTGGACGGCGGGCCCCTGCAGGTCGAGCGCGACGGTCAGCGGTCCGGACCGGTGGGGGACGGTCCCGCCCATGCGCACGCCGCCGAGCGACGCGTCCAGGCGCAGCGACCGCTGGTTGGTGGCGAAGAAGCGCCGCGCCGTCAGCGCCTCGCGCACGCCGGCGCGCGACAGCTCCTTGACCCACAGCCCGCCGCGGCCCTTGCCCACCGGGAAGCCCCAGGCGTCGCCGTGCTCGTCGGACACGCCCAGCAGGCCGACGCGCCAGCCCGCGTCCAGGCACGCGACCAGCGGCGACTGCTGCGCGTCGTCGAACAGGAACTCGTCGTGCTTGTTGAACAGCTCGACGCTGACGATGCGGTCCGCCACCCGGGGGTCGTAGCGGAAGGCGTCGAACCAGCCCGGCTCGCGGCCGGGGTGGTTGAAGCCCGCGAGCCCGCGCGGCCCGCCCCGCCCGGCGTCGGCGGCGAGCCAGTCGTACATCGGGCGCATCCCGGGATCGCCGGGCAGCGCGTCGAGGACGTCGTGGAGGATCTCGCCGATCGCGGGCACGCGCCGCGCCTCGTTCGCGATGCCGTCCCAGCCGATCCCGGTGGTGTGCAGGGCGTCGATCCAGCTCGAGGTGAACCAGACGTTGAGGTGGCCGAGGACCGGGTTGGTCCACTCGAAGCCGCGGATCGCGACGAACTCGCCCGGGCGGTCCGCGGCGTCGGCCAGGCGCCCGGTCAGGTCCCAGCCCTCCTGGTCCAGCCCGATGGCCGCGCGCAGCCGCCGGGCGGTGCCGCCGTCCAGCCGGCGCAGCAGGTCGGCCGGGTCGAGCCGGCTGACCTGGTCGTAGCCGAGGACCGCGTGGTCGGTGAGCGCCGCGACGTCCAGCCCGGCATCGCGCATGCTCACGAAGGCGCGCTCCGGGTCCCCGTCGCCGTCGGACAGCAGCGTGTGGTTGTGCAGGTCGGCGAACGCCAGGCGGGTGCCGTCGGGGAACAGCCGCGAGGTGCGCGCGACCGGGTCGGCGGTGGGCAGCGGACCGGCGGGGGCGGCGATCGCCAGGCCGCCGTCGCCGAGGAGCTCGGTGGGCGAGGACATGCGCCCAGCCTGCCCCACGGGTGTGACAACGACGTTCCGCCCCGCCCGGCGTCACCCCGGGTTCATCGTCCCGTCCCGGACGTTCACGAACCTGTCGCACCCTGTGGCTAGCGTTCCCGGTGTCCGCTCGATCCGGTTCGTTCCGTGAGGAGCCGCCCGATGCCCGCTCGCGCCGCCCGCCGTCTGCGCGTCCTGCTGGTCCTCCTGCTGCTCGCCGCCCTGGTGCCGGTGACCGCGGCGGGCGCCCAGCAGCCCGGACCCCTGCCGATCGGCGCCGTGCAGGGTGCGGTCGCCGACGACGCCGACGGCCTGCGCCACCGGTCGCCGTTCGCCCCGCCGTCGGGCAACGCGGCGGGCGTGGAGACCGTGACCGTGCAGGCCGTGGTCACCCAGGAGACGCGCAGCGGCAGCGGCCAGCGCGGGCTGTTCGTGCAGGACACCGTCGCGACCGCCGACGGCGACCCCGCGACCTCCGACGGGCTGTTCGTCTTCCTCGGCACGTTCGACACCCTCCGCGTCGAGGGCGGGGGCTTCTACACCCCCGCGATCGGCGACGAGGTCGTGCTGCGCGGCCGGGTCACGGAGTTCTTCTCGCTGACCCAGCTCGCCAACCCGTTCGTCGTCCGCGTCGTGCGCGCCGGGGTGGACCTGGACGCCGAGGTGCCGGCCGAGGAGGCCGACCCGCCGCAGGACCTCGCCGAGGCGCAGCGCTGGTGGGAGCGCCGCGAGGGCCAGCGGCTCACCGTGCCCGCGGGTGCGGTGGCGGTGGACGGACGCGACGTGTTCGGCGACGTCGCGGCGGGCGCCGACGGCGAGGCGTGGGTCCTCCGCGGCGACGACCCGCGCGCGCAGCGCGAGGACCCCTACGCCCGGCGCGTGTTCCGCGACCCCCACCCGCTGGACGACGTCCCCGGCGAGCTGTTCGACAACGGCAACGGCGCGCGCATCCTGCTCGCCAGCCTGGGGCTCAAGGCGGCGACGGACGACGAGACGGCCCTGATCGCGCCGACGCGGACCGGCGACACCGTGACCGGCGCGGTCACCGGCGGGCTGTACTTCGCCTTCGGCAAGTACCAGATCCAGGTGGCCGAGCAGCTGGAGCTGGCCCGGGGCGCCGACCCGGCGGGCAACGCGCCGCCCTCCGCGGCGGTGGCGGGCGCGGAGTACGCGACCGCGGTCTACAACGTGGAGAACCTCTACGACGCGGTCGACGACCCCACCGACGGGTGCGACGCCGCCGACGACGAGGGCTGCCCCGGGGTCCGCCCGCCGTTCGACTACGTGCCCGCGTCGGCCGACGCCTACCGTGCCAAGCTCGCCGACCTCGCCGTCCAGATCGTCGAGGACCTGGGCGCGCCCGACGTGCTCGCGGTGCAGGAGGCCGAGGACCAGGACCTGTGCACCGTGGACGGCGGGGCGCTGGCCTGCGGCGAGACCGACGATGCCGACGGCCGGCCCGACGTGCTCCAGGACCTGGCGCTGGCGGTCGCGGCGGCGGGCGGTCCCGCCTACGACGCGGCCCTGGACCGCGACGGCGCGGACGACCGCGGCATCACCTCCGGCTTCCTCTACCGCGCCGACCGCGTCGAGCTGCTGCCGGCGGCCCAGGACGACCCGGTCCTGGGCGCCGAGCCGGGCGTGGCCTACCGCGGCGCAGCCGCCGCCGGCAACGCCGACGTGGCCAACCCCAAGGCGCTCAACGCCGCCCTGCCCGACGACGTCGACACCTCCACGGGCACCGACGGCGACCTCGTGTTCACCCGCGCCCCGCAGGTGGGCCGCTTCCGGATCTGGCGCCACGGGATCGGCGCCAGCACGTTCACCGACCTGTGGGCGGTCAGCAATCACTTCTCGTCGGGTCCCGACCGGCGGGTCGGCCAGCGCACCGAGCAGGCCGCCTACAACGCCGCGATCGCCGCCGCGGTGGAGGCGGCCGACCCCGGCGCACGCGTCCTGGTCGGCGGCGACCTCAACGTCTTCCCGCGGCCCGACGACCCGTTCGCCCCCGGGGACCCGTCGTTCCCGTCCGACCAGCTGGCCCCGCTGTACGACGGGGGCCTGACCAACCTCTACGACCTGCTGCTCGCCGAGGTCCCGGCGGCCGCCTACAGCTACGTCTTCCAGGGCCAGACCCAGACGCTGGACCACCAGTTCGCGTCGCCGGCGCTGCTGGAGGAGGTGGTCGAGGTCCGCGCCGCGCACGTCAACGCCGACTTCCCGCAGGAGGAGCCCGGTGACCGCGCGAGGGGGATCAGTGACCACGACCCGCAGCACGCCCGCTTCTCGGCGCTGCCCGACGCGGACCGCCTCGCCGACCTCGTCCGCTACCTGGTCGACGAGGGCCTGATCCGCCCGGGGGCTGAGCCCCGCCTCCTGCGCGTCCTGCACGCCGCCGCGACCGCGGAGGACGCGGGCGACGACGCCGCCCTGGACCGCGCGCTGCGCCGCTTCCGGATCCTGGTCCGCGTCCTGTCAGCCGGTCCGGTGGACCCCGCCGCGGCCGCCATGCTGATCGGCGAGGCGACCGCGGCGGGGGCCGCCGGGGCGGGGCCGGCCGCGGCGGGGGCCGCCGGGAGCTAGCAGCTTGCGGTGCGCGCCCGGCCGGGGAGCGGCCGGACCACCGGGCGGGCGCCGGGCCCCCACCCCGGCAGCACGGGCACGCTAACGCCGCACTGGCACACGAGCGTGTGCTCGATGCCCAGCGGGGAGTGGGGGTGGGCGCGCAGGCGCGACATGCCGTACAGGCCGACGGCGCGGCACGTGGGGCAGTACGCGTCGAACATCAGGCCACCTCCGGGGTCGGTGCCGGGGCGGCGCGCACCGCCCGCTCGTCCTTGCGGCTGGCCAGCCACGCGCCCGTCAGCACCAGGGCGATGCCCGCCAGGGCCGACCCGGCCACGTCCTCGGCGCGGAACACGACGCCGAGCACGATCGCCACGATCGGGGTGAAGTAGACCGCGATCGACCCGCGGGTCGCCCCGACCCGGCTGGTGAGCGTCCCGAGGGCGACGAAGGCGATGCCGGTGCCCAGGCTGCCCAGGGCGACCACGGCGAGGAAGCTCCCCCACGAGAACGCGGCGCCCGGCAGGGACCACAGCCCGAGGGGGGCGACGGCGACCGCGGAGAACAGCTGGGCCCGCAGCAGCACCGGCAGGGCACCGTGCGCGCGCTGCAGCGGGACGGCGAGGTTGAGCCCGATCCCGTACAGCACGACCGCCAGCACGACCAGCGCGGTCCCCAGTGCGGTCGCCCGCGCCCCCTGCAGCGCCGGCCAGGTGATCGCGACCACGCCGGCGAAGCCGATCAGCAGGCCCAGCTGCTGGCGCGGGCCGGGGAGCCGCCGCGAGACGACGGTGGCGACCGCCGCGGTCGTCAGCGGCACCGCCGCGTTCAGCATCCCCGCCAGGCTCGAGTCGATCCACTGCTGGGCGATCGGGAACAGGACGAAGGGGATGCCCGTCCACACCAGGCCCATGACCGCGATCGGCAGCAGCGCGGAACGGGGCACGCTCCGGCGCGCGGCGGGGAACACTGCGAGGGTCGCGGCCCCGAAGACCAGCCGCAGCAGGGTGACCAGCGCGGGCGGGAACGACTCCAGCCCCAGCGCGATGAACAGGAAGGACGCGCCCCAGATGGTCGCCGTGATCGCGAGCAGCCCCCAGTCCCCCGGGGTGTACGCGTCACCCTCCACCCGGACCGCCGTCACCTGTGCCATGCCGTGCTCCCCGAGTGCGATGCCGCAAGGACCGTAACAACGTATGATCCTTACCGTAGCGACGCGGCCTGTAAGGAGTCAAGGTGAACTTCGACAGTTACACCGACTGCGGGATCGAGGTCGCCGTCGAGCTGGTGAACAGTGACAGCCGGGAGGACGGCGACCTCCTCCCCGACGTGGCGGCGCTCCGCGCGCTGCTCCAGCGCCACGCCGTCAGCGGGGTCGGGCGCCTCACCGCGCAGGAGCTCGGCGAGGTCCGCGCCCTGCGCACCCGCCTCCGGTCGATCTTCGAGGCCGGTGACGACGCCGAGGCCGCGCAGCTCATCAACGAGCTGCTCGTCGAGAGCCGGGCGCTCCCGCAGCTGTCGTCCCACGACGGCGAGCCGTGGCACCTGCACTACACCTCCCGCGACGCCCCGATCGCGCTGCGCCTGGCGGCCGAGGCCGCGATGGGCCTGGCCGCGGTCCTGCGCGTCGGCGGCGGCGAGCGCATGAGCACCTGCGCGGACGACCGCTGCAGGGACGTGTTCGTGGACGCCTCGCGCAACCGGTCGCGCCGCTTCTGCTCCGACACCTGCGCCAACCGCAACAACGTCGCGGCCCACCGCGCCCGTCGCCGGGCCCAGGCCACGTCGGTCTAGGTACAGCGACCACGAGCGCTGTCGACGCGGCGAACCAGGCGTGCGCGCGGTCAGGGAACCCGCGCGCACGGCCACCGCGGCCGCGGCCGATGCCCGGCGGCGCGGGGCGCGGCAGGCTTGGCGGGGTGGACACCCTGCGTGCCGACGACCCCGCGTCGAGCCCCGGAGGGCCGCCGGTCGCGGGCGTAGGCCGCGGCGGCGCGCGCCGGCTGGTCCGTCCCGTGCTGTCCACGGTCCTGCTGGTCGCGATCCTCGCCGGCGCCGTCCCGCAGCTGCGCGGGTTCGGCGACGCCTGGTCACTGGTGCGCGGTCTCGGCCCGGCGGAGCTCGGCGTCCTCGCCGTGGCCGCCGCGTGGAACATCGTCAGCTACTTCCCCGCCGCGGTCGCCGCCCTCCCCGGCCTGACCCTGCGCCGGGCCGCCGCGGTGAACCAGGCCGCCACGGCGGTGGCGAGCACCGTCCCGGGCGGTGACGCCATCAGCGTCGGCCTGATGGTCGCGATGTACCGGTCCTACGGCTTCGCGCCCGGGCCGATCGCGCTGGCGGTGCTGGCGGGGGGCGTCTGCAGCAGCATCGCGAAGCTCGTCGTGCCGCTGCCGGCCGTGCTGGCGCTGCTCGCCCGCGGCGAATCGACCGCGCACCTCGCGCCCGCCGCGCTCGCCGGGACGGTCGCCGCGCTGGCGGGCGCGCTCGCGGTGGCGATGGCGGTCCGGCCGGGCCTGGCCGTGGCCGGCGGCGACGCGGCGGGCCGGCTGGCGTCGGGGCTCGCCCGCGCCGTCGGTCGCCCGCCCGTGTCGGGCTGGGGCGCCGCGCTGGCCGCCTTCCGCGCCGACGCCGTCGTGCTCGCCCGCGGGCGCTGGATGGTCGCGTTCGCCGTGGTCAGCCACCTGTCGCTGTTCGCGGTGCTGCTCGTCGCGCTGCGCGTCGTCGGTGTGAGCGCGGCGGACGTGTCCGGGGTGGAGGCGTTCGGCGCGTTCGCGTTCGTCCACCTCGTCACCCTGCTGCCGCTGCCGGCGGGCGGGCTGGGCGTGCTCGAGCTGGGGCTCACGACCGCGCTGGTGGCGGCCGGGGCGGACGGCAGCGCGGCGCTGGCGGCGACGCTGCTGTTCCGCGCCGTGACGTTCCTGCCACCGCTGCCGATCGGGGCGCTGGCCTACCTCCTGTGGCGGCGCAGCGCGCCCGCGCCGGCGTGATCGGCGCGGCGCGGCGCGGCGCGGCGGGCGGGGCCGCCTGGCCGGGCCCTCGGCCCCGGCTCGCCGGCTAGGCTGCGCGCGTGCCCGCCGATGACCTGACCCTGCCGGCCGGGCCGCTGGCCCGCGTGGTCGAGCGCACGGGGATCCTGGAGGACGAGTTGCTGCTGCTCCCGGCGCTCGTGCCGTGGGGCGGGGTGTGCCTCGACATCGGTGCGGCCTTCGGCATCTACACCGGGGTGCTCGCCCGGCTGGTCGGGCCGCGGGGCACGGTCCACGCGGTCGAGCCGCAGCCCGCCCACATCCGCAACCTGGGCCTGCTGCGGCGCGCCCTCGGGCTGCGGCAGGTGCGGCTGCACCGGCTGGCGCTCGCGGACCGGCAGGGCGAGCTGCGGCTGGTCCTGCCCCGCCGCCGGCTGCGCGTGCGCGGGCGGGCGTACCTGTGGGACGGCGACGGGGACCCCCACGCCTACCCCGACGAGTTCCGCGGGGTCGACACCTACCGCGTGCCGGTCACGAGCCTCGACGCGCTCGCCGCGCGGCTGGCCCTGCCCCGGCTCGACTTCGTCAAGGCCGACGTGGAGGGGGCGGAGCTGCGCCTGCTGCGCGGCGCGGAGGCGACGATCGCGCGGCACCGGCCCGTGCTGCTCGTCGAGATCGAGGAGCGGCACACGGCGAAGTACGGGTCCCGCGCCGCCGACGTCTTCGCCTGGCTGGCCGCCCGGCGCTACGGCGCCGCGGCCCTGATCGGCCGCGCCGTCCGGCCGGTCGATGGGGTGGTCCCCGGCGTGCGCAACTACCTGTTCCGCCCCGCCGCCGCCTGACCCGACCCGCTACACCACCCCGGGGCTCTGGCTCAGGGCGGTGAGGTCCTCCCAGGTCGGACGGCTGGTCACGTCGATGGCGGCGAGGTGGGCGACCCGCGGGCCGCCCTCGGCCCCGCTGCGGTCGAAGGCGCGGGCCGCGCCGATCAGGTCGAGGTCGGCGCGGTCCAGCCGCGCGAGCTGGGTCAGGTGCTGCTCCCACGTCGGCAGGACGTAGTACTCGCTGATCAGGTGCGGGTCGGCGACATCGCGGTACAGCCGCCAGCGGTGGGCCCCGGTGCGCAGGCGCACCAGGCGCAGCTGGCTCATCACGTCCAGGAACGCCTCGAGGTCCCGGTCGTCCAGGCGGTAGGCGGTGACCACGGTCACCGGCCCGCCGCGGACCTCCGCGGGGTGCGGCCAGCGCGGGTCGTGCCCGACCGGGTCGCTGGTGCCGCCGCGGGCCGCGACCTCGCCGAGCACCGGCAGCGGCAGCCGCGTCGCGACCAGCCCCAGCACGGCGGTCCCGGCGCACAGGACCACGAACGCCCGCGGCACCCCCACCGCGTCGCCCAGCAGCCCCGCGATCACCGACCCGATCGGCACGAAGCCGAGGAACGCCAGGGTGTACAGGCTCATCACCCGCCCCCGGACCCACCGCGGGGCGAGCAGCTGGGTGGTCGCGTTGAGCGTCGACAGCGTCCACACCCAGGCGAGGCCGACGACGAGCATCCCCAGGACCGCCAGCGGCAGGTTGCGCGCGAGCCCCACGCCGATGCCGGCGACGCCGAACAGCGTGATCGCGGCGGGCACCATCCGCCGGCCCAGCCGCTCGCTGACGGCCGGGCGGGTGAACGCCGAGACCAGCGCGCCCACCCCCATGGCGCCCAGCAGCACCCCGTACTCGACCGCGCCCCCGCCGAGCGCCTGCTCGGTGTAGTTGGGCAGCGTCGCCTGGACGACCGCGCCGGTGAGCGCGAAGGCCGCCGCCGTGCCCAGCAGCCACTGCACCGGCGGGGTGAAGCGGGTGAAGCGCAGCCCGTCGCCGATCGCGTGGCCCACCGAGCCCTGACCCGCCCGCGGGGCCGCGTCGGCGGCGTCGGGGGCGAGCGCGGCGCCGCGGGCCGGCCGGGTGGCGAGCAGCGCGGCGATGACCGCCAGGTACGACACCGCGTTGAGCCCGAAGGCCCAGCCGGCGCCGGCGGTGGCGACGATCGCGCCGCCGATCGCGGGGCCGACCGCGCGGGCCGCGTTGAAGGCCGCTGAGTTGAGGGCCACCGCGCTGGGCAGCAGGTCGCGCGGCACGAGGTCGGGGACGAACGCCTGCCAGGCGGGCAGGTTGAAGGCGAAGCCGGTGCCCAGCAGCAGCCCCAGCGCCAGCAGCCGCAGCGGGGTCGCCTGCCCGGTCCAGTCCAGCAGCGCCATGGCCAGCGCCGCGAGCGCCATCGCCACCTGGGCGAACAGCAGCTGGGTCCGGCGGTCGCGCAGGTCGGCCAGCGCCCCGGCGGGCAGGGCGAACAGCAGCAGCGGCGCGGTGCTGGACGCGGCCATCAGCGCCACCCAGGTGGCGGAGCCGGTCAGGCGCAGCATCAGCCACGACGCGGCGACCTGCTGCAGGAACGACCCGAGGTTTGAGACCGTGGCGGCGATCCACAGCACCCGGAAGCCCGGCACGCGCAGCGGCGCCGTCGCCTGGCCGCGCGGGCGGGCGGCGGCGGGGGGAGCTGTCACTGTCGAACTGTAGGCTCGCCCCGTGATCGTGGTGCAGAAGTACGGCGGGACGTCGGTGGCCGACGCCGACCGGATCAAGCGCGTCGCCCAGCGCGTCGCCCAGGCGCGGCGCGACGGCGACCAGGTGGTCGTGGTCGTGTCGGCGATGGGCAAGACCACCGACGACCTGCTGCGCCAGGCCCGTGACATCGCCCGCGTCCCGCCAGGCCGGGAGCTCGACATGCTGCTCACGGCCGGTGAGCGGATCTCGATGGCGCTGCTGGCCATGGCCATGTCGGAGCAGGGCCTGTCGGCGCGCAGCTTCACCGGCAGCCAGGCCGGCATCATCACCGACGCCGTCCACGGCAAGGCGCGCATCCTCGACATCACCCCGGGACGGATCACCCAGGCGCTGGCCGACGGCCACGTCGTGATCGTCGCCGGGTTCCAGGGCGTCAGCCGCGACTCCAAGGACGTGACCACGCTGGGCCGCGGGGGCAGCGACACGACGGCGGTCGCGCTGGCCTCGGCGCTGGGGGCGCGGGTCTGCGAGATCTACACCGACGTGGACGGCGTGTACACCGCGGACCCGCGGCTGGTGCCGACCGCGCGGCGGCTGGAGCGCGTCAGCCACGAGGAGATGCTGGAGCTCGCGGCCTCGGGCGCCAAGGTCCTGCAGGTCCGCAGCGTCGAGTACGCGCGCAACCACGGCGTGGACATCCACGTCCGCAGCTCGTTCACCTACACGGGGGGCACCTGGGTGACGGAATCCACCGGACTGGAGTCCGCGATCGTGTCGGGCGTCGCCCACGACACCAGCGAGGGCAAGTTCGTGATCCGGCGGGTCCGCGACCAGCCGGGCGTCGCCGCGCGCATCTTCACGGCGCTGGCCGACGCGGCGATCAACATCGACATGATCGTCCAGAGCGCGTCGGAGGAGGGCACCGTCGACATCTCCTGCACCCTGCCCCTGGACGACGGCCCGCGCGCGCGGGAGCTGCTGGCGGGCATGGCCGACGAGCTCGGGATCGACGAGGTCGCCTTCGACGAGGACATCGCCAAGGTGTCCCTGGTCGGCGCGGGGATGAAGACCCACCCCGGCGTGGCCGCGTCGATGTTCGCCGCGCTGGCGGAGGCGGGGGTCAACATCGAGATGATCTCGACCTCGACGATCCGGGTGTCGGTCGTCATCCGCGAGGGCGACGTCGCGACCGCGGTGCGCGCGGTGCACGAGCGGTTCGGTCTGGGCGCCGACGGCGTCGCGGACCTGGTGGGGCGGCCCGGCCAGGCCGGTGCCCGCCCGGTGAGCGAGGTGGGGGCATGACGCGGACGGTCGCGGTCGTCGGGGCCACCGGCGCGGTCGGGCGGGACCTGCGCCGGCTGCTGGAGGTGCGCGACTTCCCGTGCGACGAGGTCCGGCTGATCGCGTCGGAGCGCAGCGCCGGGACGGTCCTGTCCTTTCGCGGGCGCGACGTGACGGTGCGCGCGCTGACCGAGGACGACGTCTTCGACGGCGTGGACCTCGCGCTGTTCAGCGCGGGCGGGTCCACGTCGCTGGCGCACGCCCCGCGGGCGGTCGACGCCGGTGCGCTGGTGGTCGACAACTCCTCGGCCTGGCGCATGGACCCCGATGTGCCGCTGGTCGTCACCGAGGTCAACGGCGGCGAGCTGGCCGCGGCGCCGCCCAAGGGCATCGTCGCCAACCCGAACTGCACGACGATGGCGGCCATGCTGCCGCTCAAGGCGCTGCACGACGCCTTCGGGCTGACTGGCTTCACCGCGACCAGCTTCCAGGCGGCGGGCGGGGCGGGGCAGAAGGGCATCGACGAGCTGCTCGCCCAGGTGCAGCCGCTGTTCGCGGCGGGCGACCTGCTGCGCTCCGACGGCGCCGCGGCGGCCAAGCTCGTCGAGCACCAGGTGCACGAGGACACCCTCGCCTTCAACGTCGTGCCCCTCCTGGGTGACATGGACGAGGACGGCTACACCAACGAGGAGCGCAAGCTCGTCAACGAGTCGCGCAAGATCCTCGGCCTGCCGGATCTGGTGGTCAGCCCGACCTGCACGCGCGTGCCGGTGGTCGTGGGGCACGCGATCGAGCTGCGCGCGGTCTTCGCCGCGCCGGTGACGCGCGCGTCGGCCCTGGCGGCGATGGCGGGGTTCCCCGGCCTGGTGCTGGAGGAGGTCCCGACGCCGCTGGGCTTCGCCGGCCGCGACGAGGTCGCCGTCGGGCGGGTGCGCGCCGACCTCTTCGACGACCACGTCCTCAACCTGTTCGTCGTCGGTGACAACCTGCTGAAGGGCGCCGCCCTCAACACCGTCCAGATCGCCGAGGTCCTGGTCGCCAACGGCCTGCGCTGACGCCGTGGGCCCCCGGACGCGCAGGCCAGCACGGCGGAGGGCGGCGGCGGTCGCGGCCGCGGTGCTGCTGCTGACCGCCTGCCAGCCGCGGGGCGGTGCGGGGACCGGCGCTGCGACACCGGCGACGCCGGCGGCGCGGGGCACCGCGCCCGCCTGGGTCGAGGGCCCGGCGGCGCCGCTGGCGCTCACCGAGGTGGGGGCCGCCGCGCACGACGGCCGCGTGTGGGTCGCGGGCGGCTACGCCGAGGACGGGTCCGGGGTGACCGACGTGCAGGTCCTGGACCCGGCGGCGGGCAGCTGGGAGGCCGGACCTGCCCTGCCGGAGCCGGTCAACCACGCGGCTCTCGTGTCCGACGGCGACGACCTGCTGCTCCTGGGCGGCTACGCCGGCGCGGCGCACGCGCCGACGGCGGCGGTGCGGGTGCTCGACGCGGACGGGGGCGGGTGGACCGTCGGCCCACCCCTGCCGGAGCCGCGCGCGGCGGGCGCGGCGACCTGGGACGGCGACCGGGTCGTGTACGGCGGCGGGGTCGGCCCCGACGGCGTCGCGCAGGACATCTGGGTCCTGGAGGGCGGCGCCTGGCGCGAGGTCGGCAGCTTGGCCACCGCCCGCGAGCACCTGGCCGCGGCGTCGGACGGTCGCGGGGTGACGTGGTTCCTCGGCGGCCGCCGCGGGGGCCTGGACCGCAACGAGGGCGACGTCGACGTGGTGACGGGGGAGCGGACCCGCCGCCTCGGCGAGCTGCCGACCCCCCGCGGCGGCGTCGCCGCCGTCCACGTCCCCGGGGTGGGCGCCTGCATGGCCGGCGGCGAGGGCCCCGGCGGCACCTTCCGCGAGGTCGAGTGCATGGACGACGCGGGCGCCGTCACCACCCTCCCCGACCTCGCCGCCCCCCGGCACGGCATCGGCGCCGTCACCCTCGACGGCCAGGCCCACGTCCTCCTCGGCGGCCCCGACCCCGGCCTCACCGTCAGCCCCACCCTCCAGACCCTCCCTCTGCACCCCGCCGGCGCGCTCAGGCGCGACGCGGAGAGGTGACCGGGGGGCCGAGGGCGGGGTGGGTGGGGAGGGGTGCCCGTCATGGCCAGGGCGGTGGGGCCTGGGGAGCGACGAGGCGATCTGGACCACCAGACCGGTGACCTGGGAGGGGCGGTCGACGACGGCGTGCAGGGCCCCGCTCACGCCGCTCGTTCTACCTCAACGCAGGGGCCACACGATCTCTGTGCGGTAGGCGGACGGGTCGAGGCCGGGGGACGGGGTGGTCAGGTAGCGCTCGATGGGGGCGGACGCCGGCTGCTCGCCGTGCGCCGTCATCCAGTCCGTCAGCGCGCGGTACACGGGTTCCACCTGGTCGTACGGGCCGACGTGCTCGGTGACGGCGGCCCGTCCGCCGGGCAGCTCGCCCGGCTCCGCGCCGCCGCCGGCGTGGACCTGCGCCGGGACCGGCCAGCCGACCTCGATGTCGACCCGCCCGTCCTCGCCGGGCAGCGGGCAGATCAGGAACGGCACCCCCGACGGGGCCACCCCCTGCTCGGCCAGCTCCTTCGCGACCTCCTCCAGCGCGGGGCCGGTGACCCGCCCCAGCTCGTCCATGCGCGTGCTCAGCCGGATCCGGAGCACCCGCTCCGGCGCCAGCTCGCGCACCGTGATGTCGTACGGCATGACCGTGCCCTCCTCGAGCAACCGTTCGACGGTGGCCAGCATCCGCTCCGCGCTGGCGAGACGATCGAGCAGCCGGTCGCGGTGGCGGCCGAGCACCGCGCGCACCGTCGAGGGCCGCCCGTCGCGCACCACGTCGGCGATCTCGGCCAGCGGCACGTCCACGGCGCGGAGCAGGGCGATCACCTGGGCGGTGCGCGCCTGCTCGGGCGCGTAGGAGCGGTACCCGGACCGGGGGTCGACGTGGGCGGGCGGGAGCAGGCCGATCTCGTCGTAGTGCCGCAGGGACTTGACCGACAGCCGCGACAGCTGCGCGAACCGTCCGATCGGGAGCAGTGCGTCCACCGTCACCTCCTGGGTGTGTCGGACGGCGTCCACGTTCCGGCCTCCCATGGTGGGAGGGTCAAGGGGCGCGGTCAGAAGAACTCGAGCTGGATGGGGGGCGGGCCGGCGAAGACGGCGGTGAGGGCGGCGAGGTCGGCGGGCGGGCCCGACAGCAGGCCGGCGCGGGCGAGGTCCTCGGCGGTCGCCCAGCCCGTGAACAGGGGCCCGGCAGCCCGGGCGGACAGGGTGACCGCGGCGGCCGCCGTGGCGCTCAGCGCGCCCGTCCCGCCGTCGACCTCCAGGCGCCAGGGGCCGCGACCGGCGGGGAGGAGCGGGTCGTCGACGGTCACGCCGACCGACGCCGCGATCCCGGGCGGGAACCCGCGGGCGGCGACCGCGGCCCCCAGGTCCAGCCCGCGCGCCATCCAGGCCATGCTCCAGTCGCGCCGCAGGTCCTGCTCGGGGAGCAGGAAGGCCCACGGGTGCGGCCACGGGCCGTGCAGCTCGATCGCCCGGCCGACGGTGCCGTGGCGGCCGACGAAGCCGAGCAGCGCGGTGTGCCCGCGCAGGGTGGACGCGGCCCAGTCCCGGACGCCCAGCCCGTACTGCCAGTCATCGGGCGTGTGGGTGACCTCGTAGCGCAGGTAGGCCTCGATGCCGTCGGGGCCGTCCAGGACGTAGGCGTGCGGGACCTCGCCGAGCTGGTCCCAGCCCCACGCCGGGCGGTCCATGGGCCCGTTGAGGGTGGCGCCCATCGCCCGGTAGCAGGCCCGGATCGCCGGGCGGTCGGCGGGGGTGGCGGCGCGCAGGGGCTCCCCGGCGGCGGGGGCGTGGCGCGCCTCGAGCCGGTGGCGGATCAGCCCGCCGGCCTGCTCCCAGCCCAGCCGCCGGTACAGGGCGGTGACGGCGGGGAACAGCAGGCTGAGGCCCAGGCCCTCGGCGGCGCCCTGGCGCACCGCGGCGGCCATGGCCGCGGAGGCCACGCCGCGGCCGCGGTGCTCGGGCGGCACCGCGACCCCGGCGACCTGTTGACAGGGCACGAGCGCCCCGCCGAACCAGTGGTCGACGCGCTCCAGGCGCGCGACCGCCCGCAGCTCCCCGCCGTCCACCCAGCCCCAGAGGTGACCGCGGTCGATGGTGGCGGCGACGCCCTGGTGCGCCGCGTCGTCGGTGGGCGACCCGAACGAGACCGCGCGGAAGCGCACCGCCTCCTCGACGGCGCCCTGGTCGAGCCGGCGCAGCTCCCCGCTCACGGCGCCGCGACCGCGTCGCGGCGGCAGGCGCACGGCGTCGCCCCGCAGCGCGGGCAGCCGCCGGCGTAGCGCTGCGCGGCCTCGGCGAGGTCGACGCCCGCCTGGTCCGCCAGCGACGCGAGCCAGGCGAGCACGTCGGCGAACTCGTGCAGCCGCTCGTCGTGGCCGCCGCGGAACAGCGCCCGCGACAGCTCGCCGCACTCCTCGGTGAACCAGGCGAAGGTCCGCGCCAGCCCCCGCTCGCGGTCCCGCTCGCCGTACAGCGTGCGCATCTGCGCCTGGAATTCGGCGAGTTCCACGGCGATCGGCTCCTGGCACAGCGGAACGCCCGCCGCGGAGGGCTTCCGTGACGGGCGGTGGTGGTCGGGATGCCGGGATTTGAACCCGGGGCCTCCACGTCCCGAACGTGGCGCGCTGCCAAGCTGCGCTACATCCCGATGGCGGGCGGACCCGCCGAGGTCCCGATGCTAGCGCGGCGCGGACCCGACCACCGAATCCTGCGCGGGGGCGACGACGTCCAGGAGGGTGGCCTCGGGCCGGCAGGCGAACCGGAACGGCGCCGTGCGCGCGTGGCCCAGGCCCGCCGAGACGTGCAGCCACGCGCCCTGGCCGGCGCGCGACAGCCCGCGGGCGCGCCCGACGGGCAGGTCGCAGTTGGACGACAGGGCGCCGATCCCGGGCAGGCGCACCTGGCCGCCGTGGGTGTGCCCGGCGAGCACGAGGTCGGCACCGTGGCGCTCGAGCGCGTCGAGGGCGCGCAGGTACGGCGCGTGGACCACGCCCAGCCGCAGCGCGGGCGCCGCGGGCCCCGGCGCCGCCCAGTCCACCAGGGTGGGGTCGTCGAGGTCGATGTGCGGGTCGCCCAGCCCGGCGACGTCGATCTCGCCGGCGCGGGTGGCGACGGTGAGGCGGCGGTTGTCGGCCAGCTGCCACCCGCCGTCCTCCAGCCCCTTGGTGAGCCGGTCGACGTCCAGCGGGGGGCCGTGGCGGCGCAGGGCCGGGCGGGGCCCGGGGGCGAAGTACTTGCGCAGGTCCAGCGGCATCGGCCCGTAGCGGTCGTTGGAGCCGAGGACCGCGAGCCCGGGCCGGTCGCCGCGGAGCCGCACGAGCAGGTCGACGGCCTCGTCCACGCTCTCCGCCGAGCCGAGCAGGTCGCCGGTGGCCACGACCAGGTCGTGTCCCAGGTCGCCCGCGGCGTCGAGGAACCGCTGCACGCGCCGCTGGCCGGGCAGCAGGTGCAGGTCGGAGACGTGCAGCACGCGCAGGACCCCGCGGGCCGCGGGGCGCAGCGCGGGCGCGGTGGCGTGGCGCAGGACGTACCACTCGCGCTCGACGCCCGCGCCCCAGCCGACGCAGGCCGCCCCCGCGACCGCCCCCGCCGCGGCGAGGCGCGCGACCGCCCGGACAGCGGCGCTCACCGGCCCGCCGAGGTGGCGCGGGCGGGCCGGGGAGGGCGGCGGGGGTGGCGGGGGCGGCGGGGCCGGCACCGTCAGGCCGCCGGGGCGGTGGCGGGGACCAGGTGGCCGCCCAGCCAGGCGAGGCCGGCGAGGTCGTGGACCTCGTCGGCGGACTGGGGACCTCGACGAGCGCGCGCGGGTCGGCGCCCTCGAGGGCGGCCGCGATCGCCGCGCGCTCGCGGCCGACGGTGGCCGCGCGGTCGGCGGCGATGCGCAGCAGGGCGGCGGCGGCCTCGTGCTCCGGCGGCCCGTCGGCCAGCCGCCGGGCCGCGGCCCGGTAGGCGTCCGGGTCGTGCGCGGCCAGCGCGGCGGCAGGGTCGGGTGTGACCCGGTTGACCACGACCCCGGCCAGGGGCATGCGGTCGCGCGCCAGGCGGTCCACGAAGTACCGCGCCTCGCGCAGCGCGGGCACCTCGGGCGACGCGACGACCACGAAGGCGGCCTGCGGCGAGTGCAGCAGGTCGACCACCGCCTGGGCGCGCTGCTTGAAGCCGTCGTACATGCCCTCGAAGTTCTGGAAGAACTCGGCGAGGTCGGCCAGGACGCCCGCGCCGGTGATCCGCCCCATCGCGCGCAGGAACAGCCCGGCGCCGAAGCCGGCGGCCCGTGCGGTGACGCGCCCCGCAGCCATGCCCGGGGCCAGGAACAGGCGCAGGAAGCGGCCCTCGAGGAACTCGGTCAGCCGCCGCGGCGCGTCGAGGAAGTCCAGGGCGTTCCGCGTCGGCGGCGTGTCGACGACGATGCAGTCGTAGCGGCCGCCGCGGTGCAGGTCGTAGAGCTTCTCGGTGGCCATGTACTCCTGCGTGCCGGCCAGCGAGTCCGACAGCTGCTGGTAGAAGCGGTTGACCTTGATGCGCTCGGCGCGGCGGGGGTCGCCGGCGTAGCGGTCGACCAGGCCGTCGAAGGTCAGCTTCATGTCCAGCATCATCGCGTCGAGGCCGTCGACGCCGGCGACCGGGCGGGGGTCGGCCTCCAGGCGCCCCAGCCCGAGCGCCTGCGCCAGCCGCCGCGCCGGGTCGATGGTGACCACGACGGTGCGGCGACCCCGCCGCGCCGCGGCCAGGCCCAGCGCCGCGGCGGTCGTGGTCTTGCCGACCCCGCCCGACCCGGTGCAGAGGATGATGCGGGCGCCCGCGACCGCGGCTCCCAGGTCGCGCCCGCGGGCGTCGCGCAGCTGGTCGGCGCTCACCGGCCCACCGTCCCGGCGAGCACGCCGGCCAGCAGCCCGACCTCGCGCTCGCCGAAGCGCTCGCCGTGGACGTAGGGCAGCTCGATCGCGGGCAGCCCGGACCCGGCGGCCAGCTCCCGGCGCATGCGCGCCTGCAGGTCGGCGCGGGCCAGCTCGTCGGCGCCGAGGGCGTGCAGCGCGGCGGCCGCCGCGTCGTCGACCGCGATGCCCGCTTCCTGGAGCACCGCGCGCAGGTCGCCGGGCTCCAGGTCGTCCTCGAGCGCCTTGCGCGCGGGGTCGGAGAAGCGGTCGGGCAGGACGCGGTTGACCAGCACGGGCCCGACGGCGACCCCCAGCTCGCGCAGCGCCGCGATGCTCTCCAGCGTCTCCTGCACGGGCAGGTCCTCCAGCAGGGTGACGAGCTGCACGTGGGTGCGCGCCGGGTCGAGCAGCATGTCGACGACCAGCTGGGCCTGGTTGCGGATGGGGCCGAGGGTGACCAGCTCGGTCGTGGCCTCCGGCGCGCGCAGGAAGTTGACGATCCGCCCGGTGGGTGGCGCGTCGACCACGATCAGGTCGTACGCCGGGGACCCGTCGCGGTCGCGGCGCCGCTCGATCTCGTTGACCTTGCCGATCAGCAGGACGTCGGTGATCCCCGGTGCGGCCTGGGTGACGAACTGCGCCGCGGTCGTGCCGACCACCAGCTTGGAGAACCGCCCCGTCCCGTAGAAGGTGTCGAGGTAGTTGCCCAGCGAGGCCTCGGCGTCCACCGAGATGCCGAACAGGCCCTTGCGGAACTCGCGCTCCTCGAAGTCCCAGGCGCGGGTGCCGAACAGCCGCGCCATGGTCTGGCGGCCCTCGATCTCCACGAGGCACGTCTTCCGGCCCGCCCGCACGCCGGCGGCGGCCAGCGCGGCGGCGCAGGAGGACTTGCCCACGCCGCCCTTGCCGGTGACCAGCAGCAGGCGCGTGGCGAACAGGTCGTCGATCTCCATGATCGTACCGGTGTACCCCCCGCCCGCCCCGCCCACAGCGGCGCCCCCCGCCCGTGCCAGAATGAGGAGCATGCCCCGACGCACCCTCCCGTTCGCGCTGCTCGCCGCCGGTTCGCTGATCCTCGCGCTGGGCGGGCCCGCGTCCGCGCAGCCGGCGGCGGACCGCGTCGACGTCGTGCAGATCGACGGGGTGCTCGACCAGCACGTCGCGGGCTACCTGCGCGACGTGATGGCGCGGGCCGGTGAAGAGGGCTCCGCGCTGGTGGCCATCCAGCTCGACACCGGCGGCGGGCTCAACGTCGACCCCGAGGAGCTGGTGGCGCCGATCCGCGACAGCGACGTCCCCGTCCTGACCTTCGTCGGCGACAGCGGCGCCCGCGCGCTGGGCGCCGGGGTGTTCGTGGCGCAGGCGTCGGACCACCTCATGCTCTCCCCGGTCACCCAGATGGGGGCCGCCGCACCCGCGGACCTGCGCGACGGACCGCCCGACGCCGCCGCCCGGTCCGAGGCCGCGGCGCTCCTGCGCGACCTCGCCGCCGAGCAGGACCGCGACGCCGACTTCGCCGCCGCCACCGCCGACGGCGAGGTCGCCGTGCTCCTGGCCGCCGGCGCGACCGAGGCCGACGTCGACCCGGCCGCGGTGGCGGGGTCCTCCGCCCGCTACCTGACCAGCGAGCAGGCACTGGACGCGGGCATCGCCGACGCGGTCGTGCCGGACCTGTTCGCCGCCATCGACGCGGCGGGCTTCCGGGCCAGCCAGGACGCCCTGCGCTTCAACAACCTGGGGCTCCCGGCCGAGATCCTGTCGACCGTCGCCAGCCCCGGCCTCGCCTACCTGCTGCTGATGGCGGGCGTGCTGAGCCTGGCCTTCGAGGCGTTCCAGCCCGGCTTCGGCGTCGCGGGCGTCAGCGGGGTGCTCCTGCTCGGCCTCGGCCTGTACGGCCTGGCGGTGCTGCCGATCAGCTGGGTCGGCCTGGCCCTGCTGGCGGCCGGCACGCTGCTGCTGGCCGCCGACCTGTCGATCGCCGGGCTCGGCATCCCGACGGCGGCCGGCGCGGCCGCGACGCTGGCCGGGTCGCTGCTGCTGTTCCCCGGACCGGACCCGCTGCGGCTGCCCGTCTGGGTCGCCGTGATCGTGTCGCTGTTCTCGGTGGTGTTCTTCGTGTTCATCATGACCTGGGTGCTGCGCGCCCAGGGCAGCGCGGTCCCCGCGACCGCGGAGAACCTCGTCGGGCGCCCGGGCGTGGTCCGGTCGGTCCTGAACCCCGAGGGGCACGTCTTCGTGGACGGGACCCTGTGGCGGGCGCGCCTGCGCGACGGCGGCGGCAAGGTGCGCACCGGCACCCCGATCCGGGTGACCGGGCTGGACCAGGACGCGACCCTCGAGGTCGAGCTGCTCCCCGAGACCAGCCACGCCGGCACCTGACCGGTCGCACCGCCCCGCGGGCCGCGATTCCCGTACGCTGATCGCACCTGCGAAGCCCGTGAACGGGAGACCGCCGTGGACATCCTGCTGCCCATCGTGCTCGTGCTCGTCGTGCTGGTCGTGCTGATCTCCGCCAGTGTGCGCATCGTGCAGGAATACGAACGCGCGGTGATCTTCCGCATCGGCCGGGTCCAGCAGGGTGCGCGCGGCCCGGGCCTGTTCTTCATCGTCCCCGTGCTGGACCGCCTCGTGCGGGTCAACATGCAGGAGGTGGCGATGAACGTCCCGGCGCAGGACGTCATCACGCGGGACAACGTCACCGTCCGGGTCGACGCCGTCATCTACTTCAAGGTCGTCGACGCGGTCCGCGCGGTGGTGAGCATCCAGAACTACCTGTTCGCAACCTCGCAGATCGCCCAGACCACCCTGCGCAGCGTGTGCGGCACCGCTGAGCTGGACGAGGTGCTCGGCGAGCGCGAACGGCTCAACGCCCAGATCCGCGCGATCGTGGACGAGCAGACCGAGCCGTGGGGCGTCCAGGTCAAGTCCGTCGAGATCAAGGACGTCTCGCTGCCGGAGCAGATCCAGCGCGCGATGGGCCGCCAGGCCGAGGCGGAGCGCGACCGCCGCGCCAAGATCATCAATGCGGAGGGCGAGTTCCAGTCCGCGCAGCGGCTGGCCGACGCGGCGGCGGTCATCCAGGACCATCCCGTGGCGTACCAACTGCGGATGCTGCAGACCGTGCAGGAGGTGGCGGCGGAGAAGAACTCCACGCTGGTCCTGCCCATCCCCATCGAACTGCTGGGGCCCTACCGCTCCGCGTTCGGGGTGCCGGAGGAGCGCGGAGCCACCGCGAGCGGGAACGGGCACAACCCGGACGGAGGGCGAAACGTTCCGACCACGTCCTGAACCAAGCACGCGGCGGGACTCCGGATTTGGGCCACGATGCGGTGGACGCATCGGGGCTTCACTTCGCTGAACTGACGTCGTACGCTGGCGCGCACTCCGTACGGACCGGGTGGAGAGGCGTGATGGCGGCCCCGTTGCAGTTCCACAGCAACCTGTCGACCGATTGGCAAGAGCTGGGGCTGTGCCGTGCCACGGATGCCGCGGTGTTCTTCCCGCCGGCGCACTTCGAGCACAAGCCGGAGCGCGAGGCGCGCGAATCCAAGGCCAAGGCCATCTGCTCGCGTTGCCCTGTTCGGGTTGATTGCCTGGAATGGGCCCTCGCGACCCGGGAACCCCACGGCGTGTGGGGCGGCTACTCCGAGAGCGAGCGCAAGCAGATCCTCCTGGGCAAGCGCCGCGCCAGCTAGGCCCTCCGGGGCCTGCCCCCGGGCTGCGCCCCCGGGGTGCGCGTGGGGGACCGGCGTGCCCTGACGGCCGGGGTTCGTCCCCGGCCGTCAGGGGTGGGTGGTCAGCCGGCGACGGTGATGCGGTCGGTCGCGGGCACGGCGATCGCGGTGTCGTCGGGCAGGTAGGCGGCGAGGGCGTCGACGTCGAGCCCGCCGATGACGCGGTTGGTGCCCTCGGCCAGGACCGTGAACCCGTCGCCGCCGTCGGCGAGGAAGCTGTTCACGGTGATCCGGTACGTGGCGGCCGGGTCGACGACGGCGCCGCCGATGGTCACCGAGGCGTCGACCACGCGGGTGCCCGCGCAGGGGTCCTCCGCGGTCGCGGTCGTGCCGGCCGGGTCGACGGTGTAGGCGACGGTGGCCGACGGGTACAGCGTGCGGCCGGTCACGAACTGCTGCTCGAGCAGGCACTGCACCTGGGCGCCGGTCAGGTCCAGGGTGGTCAGGTAGTTGTTGAACGGCTGGACGGTGAAGGCCTCCTCGTAGGTGACGGGCCCCGCGTCCAGGTCGGCGCGCACGCCGCCCGGGTTCATGAAGGCCGCGACGGCCCCCTGCTCGTCGTCGGCCGCCGCCAGCTGGGCGTCGGCGATGAGGTTGCCCAGGGCCGACTCGCCGAGGGCGGTGGTGGTCCCGCTGGTGAACAGGGTCTCCTGCGCGCGGGTGATGGCGGTGTCGGTGAGGCCGACCTGGGCGCCGGCGATCGGCCCGAGCAGGGTGCGGTAGCGGCCGATGAGCTCGGTCTGCTCCGCGTCAGCGGGCACGTCGCGGGTCACGACGACGTTCTCCGCGGTCGCGCTGACGACGTCGCCGGTGCGGCGGCTGATGCGCAGGTCGATGTCGGTCACCAGCCGGCCGAACGAGCTGGCGCTGGTGACGATCTTGTCGTCGACCACGCAGTTGTAGGCCTGGTGGGTGTGGCCGCTGACGACCACGTCGATCGCGTCGGAGAACCCCTCGGCGATCTCCACGATCGGGCCGGTCAGGTTGCTGCAGTCGTTGATCCCGCCGCCGCCCGCCTGGGTGCCGCCCTGGTGCAGCAGCACGACGATGGTCTCCACGCCGCGAGCTTGGAGCTCGGCGACGTAGCGGTTGGCGGTCTCGACCTCGTCGGTGAAGGTCAGCCCGGCGACCCCGGCCTGGGTGACGATCTGGGGCGTCTGCTCCAGCGTCATGCCGATGAAGCCGATCCGGACCCCCGCGACGCGCTCGATGGCGTAGGGGGGCAGCAGCGGCTCGCCGGTGGCGCTCACAAAGGCGTTGGCCGACAGGTACTGGAAGTCGGCGCCCTCGTACGGCGCGGCGGGGTCGGCGCACCCGTCGGCCGGGTGGCAGCCGCCGTTCTGGATGCGCAGCAGCTCCTGGGCGCCCTCGTCGAACTCGTGGTTGCCGACGCTGGCGTAGTCCAGGCCCGCCAGGCTCAGGGACTCGATGGTGGGCTCGTCGTGGAACGCGGCGGACAGCAGCGGCGAGGCGCCGATCAGGTCGCCGGCGGCGACGGTGACGGTGTTGCGCTTGCGCACCTCCGACGACAGCAGGTCCAGCTGGGTCGCGAGGTACTCGGCACCGCCCGCGGGCACGCCGTCGATCTGGCCGCCCGAACCGCCCGGCGGCTCGAGGTTGCCGTGGAAGTCGTTGAGCGCGAGGAGCTGGACGTCGGCGAACCGCAGCCGGTCCAGCGGGCCGGCGTCGGCGGCCTCGGGCAGCGCCGTCGCCGGCAGCGCGGCGACGAGCAGGACGGCGGCGGCGAGCACGAGCGCGCGCCGCGCCGAGCGGAGCAGTGTCATGGAACGATCCCCCGGTCGTACACGTGTGGAGGGCAACGATCCTCCACGGACCTGACGAATGATCGTCGATCCGGTGGCCGGGTGATGTCCGCCTGGGGGTTTCGGTAGGCTCCGGCGCATGCAGAAGTGGGAGTACTTCACCGCGCCGCTGATCAGCCACGCGCTCCAGGAGATCCTCAACAACTACGGTGACGAGGGCTGGGAACTGGTCGCCGTGGTCGACAACGTCGCGTACTTCAAGCGCCCGAAGGCGTCGTGAGCACGCCCGAGGAGCGCCTGGCGACCCTGGGGATCGACCTGCCGTCGCCCCCGCGCCCCGCGGCGGCCTACGTGCCGGTGCAGCGCGCCGGTGACCTGCTCTTCACGGCCGGGCAGGTCGCGTCCGGGGCGGACGGCCTCGTCGCGGTCGGCCGGGTCGGCGCGGAGGTCGACCTCGACACCGCGGTGGTCTGCGCCCGCCAGTGCGCCGTCAACGTCATCGCCCAGCTCAAGGCGGCGCTCGGCGACCTGGCGCGCGTGCGCCAGGTCGTCAAGCTCACGGTGTTCGTCGCCAGCGACCCCGGCTTCCAGTCCCAGCACATCGTTGCCAACGGGGCGTCGGAGCTGGTCGGCCAGATCTTCGGGGACGCCGGCCTGCACGCCCGGTCGGCGGTCGGCGCGGCGTCCCTGCCGCTGGGGTCCCCCGTCGAGGTCGAGGCGATCGTCCAGGTCGACCCGGCCTGACGCGGGCGGCCCGTCAGTTCGACTGGCGCCCGCCCTGGCGCGTCGAGGTCACGTCGCCCTCGCCGCGGTGGGTGACGTCGGCCTGCGCCTCCTCCAGCTTCTGGTTCTCGATGGTGAACCGCGCCGTCGGCATCGCCTCCAGGCGCTCGTCGGGGATCGGCTCGCCGCTGCGCTCGTCCAGGCCGTAGCTGCCGTCGTCGAGCTTGCGCAGCGCGTGCTCGACCTCGCGCAGCTTGGCGCGGGCGTGCTCGCGGAACGACTGCTCCTGCTCGTCCTCGTAGAGCACCTGCGGCGCGTCCTGCGGCTGGGTCCCGGCGTCCAGCAGGGTGGAGCTGCGCTCCTGCTCCTCCTCGCCGAAGTCGCCCTCCTCGCCGGCGGCCAGGATGGCCTCCTGCTGGGCGCGCTCGGCCTCCAGCAGCTCACGTGCGCGTTGCGGGTCCACTCGTGTTCCTCCGTCGGTCGTGTGGTCGCCCTTCCTACCCCACTGCCCCGCGGCCCACCACGGACCGCGTCAGCCGAGGACGTCGCGGACGTCGCCCCGGCGGCGGGTCCGCCCGCGGCGGTCCAGCTCCTCCAGCAGGGGCAGGGCGTACTTGCGCGAGGTCCCCAGGACCTCCTTGGCCCGCGCGCCGGTCAGCGGGCCCTCGGAGCGGGCGGCGTCGGCGAGGCGGGTGACCGCCAGGTCCAGGGTGCCCGCCGCCACGGCCAGGTCCGGGCCGAGGCGGACGATGGCCCCGGCGTGCTCCAGCTCGCGGACCAGCGACGGCGTCGCCCGGGCGCGCGCGACGGCGGCCGACAGCGCGGGCGGGGCGAACGGCTCGGCGGCGAGGGCGGCGACCAGGGCGTCGCGCACGGCCGCCTGGCCGTCGTCGAGGCGGACCCGGTGGCGGGGGAGGCGGACGCCCGCGCCCTCCGCGGCGATCGCGCGGGCGGTCACCAGCAGGTCGACGAACGCCGTGGCCAGCGCCGGCGGGCAGCCCGCCGCGGTCGCCGCGCGCACGGCGACGTCGCGCGGCGCGGCCCGGTCCAGCGGGCGGTCGCGGTGGTGGGCGCCGAGCGCGTCGACCACGGCCTGCCCCAGGCCCGCGCGGCGTCCCGGTCCACCGCGGAGGCCACGCCCCCGACGGTGAGCACGGGCAGTCGCGCCGCGCGCACGGCGGCGCCGCCTCCTCGACCGTCACCCCCGCGAGCGCCGCGGCGTCGCCGACCGCCGCCACCCCTCGCTCCGCCACGTGCAGGCCCACCAGCGCCGCCCCCGCCGCTGCGGGGCTCGCGGCGGCGGGGGAGAGGGCGGTGGCGCGGGCGGTGAGCTGGGTCAGGCGGGTGCGGCGGGCGGGGGTGCCGCGGGGGCGGGGCGGGGGGTCGGGGTCCAGGACGACGCCGCCGCCCGCGGTGACCCGGCGGCCGGCCTCGCGCAGGACGACGTGGTCGCCGGCCGCCAGGGCCAGCGGTGCGTCCAGCTCCACGCGCACGAAGCCCTCGCCCACGACCGGCTGCCCGCTGATCGGGTGGACCTGCGCGCTGCGCTCGCCGGAGCCGGCGTGGACCCGCCACGCGCCGGTGCGGTCGATCGGCAGGCCGTCCAGGGCGCGCACCGCCGCGTCGAAGCGGACCACCTCGCGCCACTGGCCGGGGCGGACCAGCGCGTCGCCGCGCCCCACCTCGCCGCGGTCGACGCCGGTGAGGTTGACCGCGACGCGCGTCCCCGGGGCCGCCTCGCCGACCGGCGCCCCGAGCGCCTGCAGCCCGCGCACGCGCACGGCCCGGCGGCCCGGCAGCAGGACGAGCTCCTCGCCCGCGGCCAGGCGCCCGCCGGTGAGGGTGCCGGTCACGACCGTCCCCGTGCCGCGCACGGAGAACGACCGGTCGACCCACAGCCGCGGCCGCCCGCGGTCGGCCGCCGGCGGCGCGCCGGCCAGCACCCGCCCGAGCGCGGCGCGCAGGTCATCCAGCCCCCGCCCGTCGCCGCGCTGACCGGCACGATCTCGGCGCCCGCCAGACCGGTGCCGGCGAGCTCGGCGGCCACCAGCTCCGCGCCCAGGGCGGCGGTGTCGGCGTCCACGGCGTCGGCCTTGGTGAGCGCGACCAGGCCCCGGCGGACGCCCAGGAGGTCCAGGATCGCCAGGTGCTCGGCGGACTGCGGCATCCAGCCCTCGTCGGCGGCGACGACGAACAGGGCCAGGTCCACCGCCCCGGCGCCCGCCAGCATGGTCGCGACGAAGCGCTCGTGGCCCGGCAGGTCGACGAAGGCGACGGTCGTGCCCGCCAGGTCGGCCCAGGCGAAGCCCAGGTCGATGGTGAGCCCGCGGCGCTGCTCCTCCGCGAGGCGGTCCGGTTCCATGCCGGTCAGCGCCCGCACCAGCGTCGACTTGCCGTGGTCGACGTGGCCCGCCGTGCAGACGACCCGCACGTCAGCCGCCGGGGCGCACGGCCGCCAGCAGCCGCTCGCGCACCAGCGCGTCGAGGTCCGCGGGAACGGTGCGCAGGTCCACGACCAGCGCGCCGGACTCCACGCGCACGACCACGGGCGGGTCGCCCGCGCGCAGGCGGGCCGCCGCCGCCCCCGCCGACGGGACCGCGACGCGCACGACCGGGGAGGTCACGCCGCTGCCGGGCGCGGAACCGCCGCCCACCAGGGTCGTGGCGGGCGTGACCGCGCCGCCGACGGCGGCGGCCAGCGCCGCCGCCCGCTCGTCGAGGTCCGCCCCGCCGCGCAGCATCGCCCAGACCGGGATCTCGTCGAGGGCGCCGCGGACGTGCGCGGCCAGCGTGGCCGCCAGGGCCGCCGTGCGCAGCTTGTCCAGGCGCAGCGCCCGCGCGAGCGGGTGGCGGGCGCAGCGGGCGACCAGGTCGCCGCGCCCGACCAGCAGCCCCGCCTGCGGGCCGCCGAGCAGCTTGTCCCCGCTGCACACCACGAGGTCGGCGCCGGCGGCCAGGGACCCCGCGACGCTGGGCTCGCCGGCCAGCCACGGCTCGCCGCGGTCGCGCAGCAGGCCCGAGCCGGTGTCGTGGACCAGCGGCACCCCGGCCGCGCGGGCGACGGCCGCGAGCTCGGCCAGGTCGGGGGCCTCGGTGAAGCCGGTGATCCGGTAGTTGGAGGTGCACGGCGAGCACCATGGCGCCGTCGGCGCCCGGGCGGGCCAGCGCCGCGGCGTGGTCGGCGGCGCGGGTGCGGTTGGTCGTGCCGACCTCGACCAGGCGGGCGCCGGACGCCGCCAGGATGTCGGGCAGGCGGAACGACCCGCCGATCTCGACCAGCTCGCCGCGGCTGACGACGACCTCGCGCCCGCCGGCCAGCGCGGCGAGGACCAGGACGAGCGCCGCCGCGGCGTTGTTGACCGCCAGGCCGCGCTCCGCGCCGGTGGCGGCGGTCAGCAGCGGCTCGAGCCGGGCGTCGCGCGACCCGCGCCCGCCGCCCTCGAGGTCGAACTCCAGGTCACAGTAGCCGGCGGCCTCCGCGACCGCGGCGCGCGCCGCGGCCGACAGCGGGGCGCGCCCCAGGTTGGTGTGCACCACGATGCCGGCGGCGTTCACCACCGCCCGCGGCGGGCCGGGCAGGCGCGCGGCCAGGTCGCCCGCGGCGGCCGCGACCAGCGCCCCGGGCGCCGCGTCGGCGGACCGCCCGCCGCGGAGGTCGGCGCGCACCCCGTCCAGCGCGCGGCGCAGCGCCCCGGTCGCCGCCTCGCGCCCGTAGCGGGCCACCAGGTCCGGCGCCGCGGCGACCAGCGCGTCGACCCGCGGCAGCCCGGCCAGCGCCCCGTCCCGAGATCGGCTCACCGACCCATCCTGCCCCAACCGGGGCGGGCCGCGCCCGCCCGGGAGCGGGGGCGCGGGGGACGGGGACTGTCAGACGCGGACGGCCGCGTCCACCGCCCGGAGCAGCTCGGAGGGGTCGGCGCTCTTGACCACCACGGCGTCCGAGCCGGCGGCGAACAGCTCGTCGGTCAGGTCGTCGTCGTCGAACCCGGTGTGGACGATGATGCGCAGGTCCGGGTCGCTGTCGCGCAGCAGGCGCAGCGTGGCGATCCCGTCCAGCTCCGGCATGCCCAGGTCCAAGACCACGGCGTCGGGGCGCAGCTCGCGGGTGCGCAGGTAGGCGGCGCGCCCGTCGCCGACCGCGGCGACGACCTCGTGCCCGGCCTCGCGGAGGACGTGGTCCAGGACCACGCGGACCAGTTCCTGATCGTCGGCGACGACGACGCGCATGGGGGCCTCCAGTTCGTGACGGGGCGAGGCGGGACACCGCCCGCACCTGCCGCATCGGCATGCGCGGTCCCGCGCTTGAGCCCGGAGGCCGGCAAGGGCCGCCCCTACCCGCAGGGACGGCCCTCGCCTGGCTGCACGCAGGGGAGGGGGGGTCCCCCGGGAGCCGTCGTGGCGACCGGTGCGCCCGGCCGACCGACCCGGGCACGACACGAGTGTCCCAGCAGCGCGCCCCGCCGCCATCCGCCGGGAGGATGAATTCCGCGTCCCCTCGCGGGATGACGGCCCTGGGCCCCCCTCGCCCACCCGCCGCGGGAGCCGCCCGGCGCCCGCGTCGGGCGACTAGGCCAGGCCCAGGGCCCGGGCGATGACCAGCTTGTGGACCTCCGACGCCCCCTCGACGACGCGCAGGACGCGCAGGTGGCGCAGCCGCGCCTCGATGGGCCCCTCGGCGAGCAGCCCCTGCCCCCCGAAGACCTGGAGGCAGCGGTCGGCGATCTGGTAGGCGCGGTCGGTGTCGAACAGCTTCACGATCGAGCTGTCCGGCGTGGCGGGCCCGCCCCGGTCGACCTGCCACGCCAGGTGGTAGGTCAGCCAGCGCATCGCCTCGATCTCCGCCTTGGACTCCGCCAGCGGGAAGCTGACCCCCTGGAACGCCGCGAGCGGACGGCCGAACGCGGTGCGGCTGCGCGCGTGCGCGACGGCCTGGTCCAGGCACCACTCGGCGGTCCCCAGGCAGTGCGCGCCGATCGCCGCCCGCCCGGCGTCCAGGAACCCCATCGCCTGGCGGAACCCCTGGCCGACCTCGCCGACGACGTGGTCGGCGGGGACGCGGGTGCCGTCGAACACCAGCTCGGCGATGTCGCTGTCGTCGATCACCGCCTGGGTGCGCGGCACCGCGTAGGCGCCGCGGGGCACGACGAAGGCGGTGATCCCGCCGCGCGCCCGGCGCTCCGGGTCGGTGACGGCGAAGACCACGGCCAGGTCGGCGCGGGCGCCGTTGGTGATGTAGTGCTTGCGCCCGTCCAGGACCCAGCTGTCGCCGTCGCGGCGGGCCGTGGTGCGGATCGCCGCGGCGTCGCTGCCCGCCTCGGGCTCGGTCAGCGCGAAGCACATCGTGGTCGCACCGGCCATCAGCGGCGCGAGGTAGCGGTCGCGCAGCGCCGGGGGCAGCCCCAGCAGGAGGGGGGACGGTGCGGCCGGGTTCGGCGGCCCCACCGCGGCGCCGGCGAGGGTGAGCCCGCTGCGGGCGGCGTCCTCGACCAGCAGGGCGACCCCGAGGGCCGACAGGCCCCAGCCGCCCACCGACTCGGGCATGTGGGCGGTGTAGAAGCCCTCGCGGCAGGCGCGGCGGCGGACCTCCGCGGCCGCCTCGCGCTGGGCCGGGGTGCCCGCCTCGCCGCGGGCCAGCTCCGGCGCGACGCCTGCCTCCAGCGGGCGGACCTCGCGCTCCAGGAAGCGGGCGAAGCTGTCCCGCAGCGCGGTCAGCTCCTCGGGGATCGCGAAGTCCACAGGCGCAGGGTACGCGCGGTGCCGGGACCGCGGGCCGGGGCCGTACGATCGCCCCATGAGCGAGGGCGGGGCGTCGGGGGCACGGCTCGCGGCCACCGTGCTGCTGTTCCGGGACGCCGGTCCCGGCGACCCGGAGGTCCTGCTGCTGCGGCGCCACGCGCGCAGCGGGTTCGCCGCGTCGGCCTGGGTGTTCCCCGGCGGGGCGGTCGACGCGGCCGACGGCCGGCTGGACCCGGCGCGCTGGTCCGGCGCCGACCCCGGCGCGCTCGCGCCCGTCCTCGGCCACGACCCGGCGACGGCGCTGGCGCTGTGCGTGGCCGCGGTGCGCGAGACCTTCGAGGAGGCGGGCCTGCTGCTGGCGCGGGGGCCCGGCGGCGCGCCGCCCGACCTGCGCGACCCGGCGGTCGCCGGCCTGCGCGCCGCCCTGGCGGTGCCCGGCGCGGACCTGGGGGGGCGCTGGCCGCGGGCGGCCTCGTCCTGGACCTCGCGGCCCTGACCCCCTGGCGGCGCTGGGTGACGCCGGTGGAGGAGCCGCGCCGCTACGACACCGTGTTCTTCCTCGCGCAGGCGCCCGATGGGCAGGTGGCCGACCACGACCGCGTGGAGACGGTCTCGGCCCGCTGGACGACCGCGGCGGCGGCGCTGGCCGCCCACGCGCGCGGCGACCTGGCGATGATCTACCCCACGATCCGGACGCTGGAGGAGGTCGCCGGGGCGTCGCTGCCGGACCTGCGCGACCGCGCCCGGGCCGGCTGGCCGCTGCGCCCGCTGCTCCCGCGCGCCGTCGTCGACGCCGACGGCCGCGTGGTCGGCATCGTCCCCCACTCCGAGGTGCGGGCGTGAGCCGCCCGGCGCCTGAGGTGCGGGCGTGAGCCGCTCGGCGCCTGAGGTGCGGGCGTGAGCCGCCCGGCGGGGGTGCGGCGGCTCGATGAGGTCACCGCGGTCGTGCTGGCGCCCAACCCGTCGCCGCTGACGCTGGAGGGCACCAACACCTACCTGCTCGGCGCGCCAGGGTCCGGGGAGGTCGTGGTCGTGGACCCCGGCCCCGATGACCCGGCCCACCGCGCCGCGGTCGACGCGGCGGTGGCCGCCGCCGGGGCGCGCGTCGCCGCCGTCGTGCTGACCCACCACCACGCCGACCACGCGGAGGCGTCGGGCTGGGCGGCGGCCTGGGGGGCGCCGCTGCACGCCTTCGCGCCCGGCCTCGTGCCCGCGCCCGCGCGGGCGCTGGGCGACGGCGGGACGGTGGCGGCAGGCGGGGTGGCCCTGGAGGCCGTCCACACCCCCGGCCACACCGGTGACCACCTGTGCCTGCGGGTGCGCGACACCGGCGTGGTCCTGACCGGCGACCACGTCCTGGGCCGGGGTACCACCATGGTGGCGTGGCCCGACGGGGACATGGCCGCGTACCTGGACTCGCTGCGGCGGCTGGGCCGCCTGGGCGCCGGCGCCCTGTACCCGGGCCACGGGCCGGTCGTGCACGACGCGGCCGGCCTGGTCGCCGCCTACCTCGCCCACCGCCTGGAGCGCGAGGAGCAGGTGCTCGCGGCCCTGCGGGCGGGCGACGCCACCCCCGGCGAGGTCGTGGCCCGCGTCTACGCCGACGTCGACCCCGTCCTGCACGCGCCCGCGGAGCGCAGCGTCCGCGCCCACCTCGCCAAGCTGGTCGCCGAGGGCCGCGCGACCGCCCGCGACGACCGCTTCGCGCCGCGATGACCGCGGGGGCCCCGGCATGGGGCTGACCACGATCTGGCGGGCCGGGACCCCCGGCGCCGACGACGAGGGCCTGGCCCGGCCGGTGCTGGTCCACCGCGAGGGGGTCGGCTGGGACCTGCTGTACGGCGGGCTGTCGGGGGGTACCTGGCGCATCTGCCGCGCGACCACCTCGACGCCGGAGCCGCGCGGCTTCGCGCGCGTCGGCCCGCCGCTGGAGCCGGGCCCCGCCGGGTCGGGGGAGGAGGGCGGGGTGCGCAGCCCCTGCGCCATCCCGACCAGCGACGGGGGCCTGCTGGTCGTCTACGCGGGGCGGGCGGGCGCGGGGCGGTGGTCGCTGTTCAGCGCCTGGGTGCCGTCCGGGCCGGGCCACCGTGCGTCGGAACCGCCCGGGCGGGCCGCGGGGGCACCCGGCCGTCCGCCGGGGCCGCCCCCAGGGGTCGCGGGGCTCCCCCCGGGGCCGCCCCCAGGGGTCGCGGGGCTCCCGGTCCACGGCGAGGCGGGGGCCGCGCCGGGCGACCGGCCGGTCCTGGTCTGGCAGCGCCTCGGCCCCACCCTGCCGGCGGGCGAGCCCGGCGACGCCGACGCCGCGGGCTGCGACCACCCCACCGTCGCGCGCCTGGGGGGCCGCCGGTGGCTGTGGTACGCCGCCGACGACGGGCTGGGCGCGGGCGCGCGCATCGCGGCGGCGTCCAGCGTCCCCGGCGAGGGCTGGCAGCGCCACGGCGTGGTGCTCGGCCGCGGCGCGCCCGGCCAGCCCGACGAGGCGGGGGCCGAGGCGCCCAGCGTGGTCGTCCACCGCCGCGGCGGCTGGACACCCGGCGGGGGCGGGCGCGAGCAGGTCGAGATGGTCTACACGGGGCTGTCGGCCGCGGGTGCCCGGGTGCTGCGCGCGCGGTCGGTGGACGGGGTCGGCTTCGACCGCCTGGGGCCGGTGATCGGGCCCGGCGCCCGCGAGGCGAGCCTGGCGGCGGGCCCGGACGGCCGCGCGTGGCTGGTGGCGGTCGCCGACGGCGAGGTGGTCGCGGGCCCGGCCTCCGTCTGAACGCGTCCCACCCTGTGAACTCCTGCCGGATTGCTTCGATCCGGCCCGCCTGGACCCGGTCCCGGCGGGGCAGAATCGTCGTCCGCCCGCGAATCCCGGTCCGGGCACCGTCCGTCCAGGAGGTCACAGCGTGGCGATCACCCTTCCCCCGAGCCGGTCGCTGGTGGCGAACCCGACCCAGGACCAGCTGAAGCAGTGGGTCGCGGAGATGCCGAACGCCCAGAAGACGGTGTTCGGGAACTACAACGTCAAGGCCAGGGTGGTCGCCCGGTCGGCGGGGTCCACGTTCCTGGTGACCGACGACCCGTCGCGCACGAGCAAGCAGGTGATGTCCCGGGCGGAGTACGCCGAGGTGGTCCGCCGCCAGGAGGCCTACCTCGCCGACGCCGACCTCGTGGTCGTGGAGGGCTACATCGGCCCGGAGAACTCCCCGCTGCGCCGCGCCGCGCGGCTGGTCATCGAGCGGGCGAACGCCAACGTGCCCGCCATGCAGCAGCAGCTGTACTACCCCCGGGACGCGGACTGGCGCGAGGAGGACGCGCTCACCGTCGTCTACACCGCCGGCTGCCCCGCGCCGGGCTACCCCGACGACCGCCTGGTCACGATCGACCTGGAGACCGAGACGACCCGGGTCTTCAACATCGACTACTTCGGCGAGTCGAAGATGGGCGGCCTGCGGATGTGGATGGACTGGGCCTACGGCCAGGGCGCGCTGGCCATGCACGCCGGCGCCAAGGTCATCCCGACCGCCGGCGCCGACAAGGTCGGCCTGATCGTGGGCCTGTCGGGGACCGGCAAGACCACGACGACGTTCACGCGGCAGAACAACTCGCTGCCCGTCCAGGACGACATCGTGGCCCTGGTGCCCGGCGGCGACGTGTACTCGACCGAGAACGGGTGCTTCGCCAAGACCTACGGGTTGGACCCGCGCTACGAACCCACCATCCACGGTGCGCTGACCAAGCCGTCGGGTTGGCTCGAGAACGTCGCCGTCGACGCCGAGGGGCGCGTGGACTTCTTCGACGACAGTTACACCGCGAACGGGCGCGGCACGTTCGCGCTCGCCGAGATCGAGCACTTCGACCCCCGCAAGCTGGGTAAGGCCGACTTCCTGCTCATCCTCAACCGCAACGAGACGATCGTCCCCGCGGTCGCGAAGATGGCGTCGAAGGAGCAGGCCGTCGCCTACTTCATGCTCGGGGAGACCAAGGGCACCTCGGCGGGCGGCGCGGCGGAGGCGGGGCGCTCCCTGCGCGTCCCGGGCACCAATCCCTTCTTCCTCCAGCACGACCACCAGCAGGGCAACCGCCTGCTGGAGCTGCTCGCGTCGATGGACCACGACTTCGGCGTCTACGTCCTGTCCACCGGGCGCGTCGGCGGGCCGGAGGGCGACGAGGGCTCCAAGAAGGTCCAGATCCCGCACTCGTCGGCCATCGTCAAGGCGATCGCGGAGGGCACGATCACCTGGGAGCGCGACCCGGACTTCGGCTACCTGGTCGCGACCGCGGTGCCCGGCCTGGACGACCCGGAGCTGCTGCGCCCGCGCGAGCACTACGCCCGGCGCGGGCTGTCCGGCGACTACGACCGCCTGGTCGCCGACCTGAAGGAGGACCGGCGGCGCTACATGGCGCAGCACGAGGGCCTCGACCCCGCGGTGGTCGAGGCCCTGGGGTAGCGGCGGGCCGGCGCGCCCTGCGGCGAGCCGGCCGCGTCAGACCTTGCGGTACAGGACCGGGGCGCGGCCGGGGCCGCGGTGGTCGGGGTCGGTGCCGTCGCTGCGCAGCCGGCCGGCGGACTCCTCCTCGGCCACCACCTTGCGGACCACCGCGGGCGACGCGCCGGAGACCTCCTGCAGGGTCTTGATCGTGAAGGTGCCGTCGGGGATCGCCGCGCGGACCTCGTCCACGGTCACGCGCGACCGCCGCGCCCGGGTGGTGACCGCCTGGCCGCCCCCGCGGGCCGCGCGGCCGCGGCGCGCGGGCCCGGGGACCGGGAAGCCGGCGCGGCGCAGCACGTCGGGCGCCACCCCCTCCGCCACGAACGCGTTGACGCTGATGGTGTCCTCGGCCCACGCCTTGGCGTGGGTGACGAATGCCTCCTCCAAGCGCTCGACGTCGGGGGCCTCGGCATCCAGCAACTGCTGGCGCAGGCGCAGGCGCTCCAGCGCGTCGTCGGACTGTTCCAGTCGCTTGGTGAGGTCGTTGATCGTGTCTTCGTCCCGCAGCGACGAAGGGTCCTTCAGCGCCCGGAGGTAGTCACGGACGGCGGACTCGGCGGCAGCATTCGGCATTGCGGTCTCTTCTTTTGTCCTGGTGGCGCCCCCTGCGGGCGCCCGACCGAGAAGAACAATAGCGCATCGAACCCAATGTCATTCTCAGCGCGCGGGGGATTGTTCCGAGCGGTGCGGCCTGCGACACTGCCGACTGGACATGGGCCGGACGGCCAGGCAGGGCCCCGTGGCCCCGTGGTGTCCTGGCGGGCAGGCTGTCGCGGTGCTGCGGTCGCTTGTGGGCGTGGCGCCGCCGCGACGAGGAGGATAGGGGGCCCGTGTTCACCGAAGAGGTGGCGGAGGGTGTCAAGGCAGGCGACCCGGATGCCGTCGCCGCCGTGTACGTCGCCCTGTCCGACCGGCTGCTCAGCTACCTGATGGCCCGCGTGCACGACCGGGCGACGGCCGAGGACCTGCTGGAGGCCACGTTCCTGGAGCTTCTGCAGAAGGGCCGCACCATTCGCGGCGGCGCAGCGTCCATCAAGGTGTGGATGTTCCGTTCCGCTCACTACAACGCCCTCGACCACCTGCGCCGCCTGTCGCGCCGGGGCGAGGAGCTGACCGACGACCCGATCCGCCTGGAGGCGATGGACGACGCGCGGGGTCCGGAGGACCTGGCGATCGCGTCGGACACGACCCAGCGGATCCGGCTCGCGCTGGATCAGCTGTCGGTGGACCAGCGCCAGGTGCTCCTGCTGCGCTACGCGGCGGGCCTGTCCGCACCGGAGATCGCCCGGGTGCTGGGCAAGAACGACGGCGCCATCCGCAGCCTGCAGCACCGCGGCGAGCGTTCGCTCGCCCGGATCCTGAAGGAGTCGGAGCGTGGTGACGATGACGGGGACCTGGGTATGCCTGTCCGGACGGTCAGGACACTCCCGACTTCCCGCTCCCGGCGTTCCTAGAGCATTGGGCTTTCCCACCGCACTTCGACAGGGATCCGGTTTCCGATCGTGACTGCCACCATGACGCGACATGACGACGACTCCTTCGATTCCTCGCTGGGGCTGCTGCTGCGTCGTGCCCTCCGCCAGAAGGTGGACCCGGAGACCCGCGACCGGCACCTCGACGCGCTGACGGTCCAGGCCGCGCGGCTGCGCGAGGCGGGCGCGACGGCGGAGGTCCTGCCCATGCGGCCGGCCCGGCCCCGCTGGGTCGGCGCGGTCGCCGCGGCGCTGGTGGTGCTCGCCTTCTGCTCGACCACGGTCATCGCCAGCCAGGAAGCCCTGCCCGGTGACGTGCTCTACACGGTGAAGCGCGGCACGGAGAACGCGCGCCTGCTGCTGGCGACCTCGCCCGAGGCCGTTGCCGAGGTGCGCGCCGACATCGCCCAGACCCGGTCCGAGGAGGCGCAGCTGGTGGCCGCCGCCGGCGGCACCGCGGCCGAGGAGCAGGTCGAGAGCCTCCAGGCGGAGGCCCGCAGCCAGATCGAGCAGGCCGCCCAGGAGGCCCCCGGCGCGCCGGGGATCGGCGCCGCTCAGGAGCGCGTGGAGCAGGACAACGAGGGCAGCGACCAGATGATCGGCGGGTCCGCCGCCGGCGGCGGCGCCCCGGCGCCCGCGCCCAGCCGCCCGGCTGCCGTGCCCAGCACCCCGCCGGCCGAGGAGCCGACCCAGGCCCCCGCCCCGGCGGTGCCCGCTCCCGGCCCGGCCGAGTCCGGCACTGTCACCACCCCGGCTGCCCCGCTCCCCACCGAGACCCCGGGCGGCCTGCCGGACACCACGCCCCCCGCGGGGACGCCCGGCGGCAGCGTCATCCCCTCCACGCAGGACTGATCGACGCGGGACGGGGGGCGGGTCCGGGGTCACCGACCTCGGACCCGCGCCGGCGTCAGCGAGCGTTGAAGTACTTCGCCGCCGGGTGGTGGACGATCAGCGCCGAGGTGGTCTGCTCGGGGTGCAGCTGGAACGACTCGCTGACCTCGACGCCGATGCGGCCGATGTCGAGCAGGTCGGCCAGCGGCTTCTGCGCCTCGAGGTCGGGGCACGCGGCGTAGCCGAACGAGTAGCGCGACCCGCGGTACCCCTGGCGGAACAGCGCCTCGACGGTGCCCGCGTCCTCGCCGGCGATGCCCAGCTCCTGGCGGACGCGGCGGTGCCAGTACTCCGCCATCGCCTCGGCCATCTCGACGCCGAGGCCGTGGAGGTAGAGGTAGTCGGTGTAGGCGTCGGCGGCGAACAGCTCCTGCGCCCTGGCGCTGACCCGCGGCCCCATGGTCACGCAGTGGAAGGCGACCACGTCGCGCTCGCCGCCGGCCAGGGGGCGGAAGAAGTCCGCGATGCACAAGCGCCGCCCGCGCGGCTGGCGCGGGAACGCGAAGCGCGCGGCGACGCGGTCGCTGTCGGGCGCCTCGTAGACCAGCAGGTCGTCGCCGTCGGCGTTGCACGCGAAGTAGCCGTACACCGCGGCCGGGGCGAGCAGCGACTCGGTCCGCGCGCGGTCCAGCGTGGCGCGCAGCGCGGCCTCGGCGCGGTCGGCGTCGTCGCGGTCGAAGCCCCACTGGTTGCGGAACAGCGCCGTGCGGTTGAGCAGGGCGGCGATCTCGGCGATCGGGACGCCGCGCACGACCCGGGTGCCCCAGAACGGCGGCACGGGCACGGGCACGTCCGTGGCGACGTCACTGCGGACCGGGACGGGCGGGATCGGCGGCAGGTCGCCGCCCGCGGCGCGCTCGTCGGCGGTGCGGGGGTCGGCGTCCATGCCGCCGGCGGCGACCTCGGCCCGGCGCTCCTCCGCCGCCACCGCTGTCGCGGCGGCCCCTCCGGCGCGGCCCGCGGTGCTGGCGACGCGGCGCTCCCCGACGGCGCGGCCCCAGTCGGCGGCCAGCCCGGCGGCCTCGGGTGACCCCGCCGTCTTGACCGCCGCGACCTCGCCCATGGTCGCCAGCCCCGCGAACGCGTCGCGGCAGTAGAACAGCGGCCCGGGGTAGCGGGCGCGCAGGTCGACCTCGACGTAGGCGCGGGTCAGGGCCGCGCCGCCCAGCAGCACCGGGTAGCCGGCCAGACCCCGCCGCGCCAGCTCGTCCAGGTCGTCGCGCATGACCACGGTGGACTTGACCAGCAGCCCCGACAGCCCGATCGCGTCGGCCCCGAAGTCCTGCGCCGCGGCGACGATGGCGTCGATGGGCTGCTTGATGCCGAGGTTGCGGACCTGGTAGCCGTTGTTGGTGAGGATGATGTCGACGAGGTTCTTGCCGATGTCGTGGACGTCGCCCTTCACCGTCGCCAGCACGATCCGCGCCCGGCCGTCCTGGCCGTCGACGCGGTCCATCAGCGGCTCCAGGTGCGCGACGGCCGCCTTCATGCACTCGGCGGACTGCAGCACGAAGGGCAGCTGCATCTGGCCGGACCCGAACAGCTCGCCGACGACCTTCATCCCGGCGAGCAGGTGGTCGTTGATGATGGCCAGCGGTGCGAGCCCGGTCCCCAGCGCCTCGTCGAGGTCGGCGGCCAGCCCGTCGCGGTCGCCGTCGACGATCCGGCGCTCCAGCCGCTCCGCCACCGGCAGCGCGGCCAGCTCGTCCTTGGTCGCGCGCGTGTCGGTCGCGCCCTCGAACAGGCGCAGCAGCTCCTGCAGGGGGTCGTAGCCGTCGCGGCGGCGGTCCAGCACGAGGTCCTCGCAGACCTGGCGGACCTCGGCGTCGATGCGGTGCAGCGGCAGGATCTTGGCGGGGTTGACGATGGCCGCGTCGAGACCGCGCGCCTGCGCCATGGACAGGAACACCGAGTTCAGCGCCTGGCGGGCGGCGGGCGCCAGCCCGAAGGAGACGTTGGACACGCCCAGGATCGTGTGCGCGCCGGGGATCTCGGCCTTGACGCGCTCGATGGCGTCGAGGGTCTCGCGGGCGTCGCCGCGCAGGTCCTCCTGGCCCGACCCCAGCGGGAAGGTCAGGACGTCGAACAGCAGGTCCGACGGCTCCAGGCCGTACTCGTCGACGGCGATGCGGGCGATGCGGTGGGCGACCGCGACCTTCCAGTCCGCGGTGCGCGCCTGGCCCTGCTCGTCGATGGTCAGCGCGACCAGCGCGGCGCCGAACTGCTTGGCGAGCGGGAACAGGACGTCGGCCTTGCGCCGCCCGTCCTCCAGGTTCACCGAGTTGATGACGGCCCGCCCGCCGATGCGGCGCAGGGCGGTGGACACCACGTCCAGCTCGGTCGAGTCGATCACCAGCGGCAGCGTCGACTGGGTCGCCAGCCGGTCGACGAGGGCGGCCATGTCGGGGGCGCCCGGCCGGCCGACGTAGTCGACGCAGACGTCCAGCGCGTGCGCGCCCTCGCGGACCTGGGACCGCGCGACCTGCGCCATCGCGTCCCAGTCGCCAGCCAGCAGCAGGTCGCGGGCGCGCTTGGAGCCGTTGGCGTTGAGCCGCTCGCCGACGGACAGGAACGCGGTGTCCTGGCGCATCGGCACCGAGGTGTAGAGCGAGGCGATGCTGGGCTGCCAGTCGATGTCCCGCGGGGCGGGCTCCAGGTCGCGGACGGCGGCGATGACGGCGGCGAGGTGCTCGGGGGTGGTGCCGCAGCAGCCGCCGACCAGCCGGACGCCGAGGTCGGCGACGAACTCGCGGTGCGCGCGGGCCAGGCCCTCCGGCGACAGCGGGTAGCTGGTCGCGCCATCCACCATCGACGGGATGCCTGCGTTGGGGATCACGCTGATCGGCTTGCGCGAGTGGCGGGATAGGTGGCGCACGTGCTCGCGCATGTCCTCGGGGCCGGTGGCGCAGTTCAGGCCGATGACGTCGACGCCCAGCGGGTCCAGCGCGGTGAGGGCCGCCGCGACCTCGCTGCCCAGCAGCATGGTGTCCAGGTCGCGCTCGATGGTCACCGACACGAGCAGCGGGACGGTCACGCCCTCGGCGGCCATGGCCTCGCGGGCCGCCCAGATGGCCGCCTTGCCCTGGAGCAGGTCGAAGACCGTCTCCACGATCAGCGCCTCCGCACCGCCCGCGAGCAGCCCGCGGGCCAGCCGCCGGTAGCCGGCCACCGCGCCGTCGTAGTCCAGGAAGTCCCCGGCGGTCGCGGGGTCCTTGCCCAGGGACAGCGTGGGGGAGCGCGTGCCGGGGCCCATCGACCCCAGCACCCACCGCCGGCCCGGCGCCGCGGCGCACGCTTCCCGCGCGATGCGGGCCGCGGCCTCGGCCAGCGACTCGGTCTCGTCGGCCAGCCCGTACTCGCCGAGGACCCAGGGCGCGCCGCCGAAGGTGTTGGTCTCGATCGCGTCGACCCCGACCGCCAGGAACGAGTCGTGCAGCGAGCGGATCACGTCGGGGCGCGTGCGGACCAGGACCTCGTTGCAGCCGTCCAGGCCGTCGAAGTCCTCGGGGGTCAGGTCGTGGGCCTGCAGGTTGGTGCCGGTGGCCCCGTCGACCACCAGCACCCGCTGCACCAGCTCGTCCAGGAAGTCGCTCATCGTCGGGCCAAGTCTGCCAGCCCTGGGGTCTTCACAAGCGCGCGAGGGAGGTGCACACTGCCGCCATGGACGAGGGGCTCACACTTCTCGAACCCGACCTCGACGGCGCCGACGACGAGGACGCGGACCCCGCGCGCGACGCGCCGCCGACCGACCTCGACGCCCAGTCGCTGCGTGACGAGTTCGTGGACGCCTTCAACGCGCGGGACCTCGACGCGCTGCTCAGCGTCGTCGCCGCCGAGGTCGAGTGCCCCGACCGCCACGCCGTCGGCGCGCGCGCACTGGCGCAGGAGGTCACCGACATCTGGCACCGGGCGCCGGGGGTGATCCTCACCCGCGCGTTCCTGGACGACGCGCCGTGCGCGGTGGCGTGGCTGCCCGACGACGACGGCTGCTGGTCGCGGGCCGCGCTGGTCTGCCTCGACGCCGAGCCCCAGGACGAGCCGCGGCCGCTGATCTCCCTGGTCGAGCTGCCCGACGACGCCGACGCCCTGGACCGGGCGGAGGCCGACGACCCGACCGGCGAGGAGCTGGAGGAGGGCATCGGCTGGGTCGAGTGGGAGGTCGGCGAGGAGCCCGCCGCGCGCGCCCGGCGCTAGCTAGGGCCTGGGGCGTGTCTCCTTGTTCGTAAGCCGCCCGGCGTCTGAGGTGCACCCCTACGGGAGCGCCTGGCCGACGGGGAGCCACGGCGACGCGGGGCCCAGCTCGCCGTCGGGGAAGCGGGCCGCGACGCGGACCGACAGCTGCGCTGCGGTGACGGTCAGCTCCTGGTCGCGGCGCACGGCCCGGTCCGCCGGGGTGGTGGTCCCCGTCGCCACCGACAGCCGCAGCCGGGGCGCGTCCAGCTCGTGCGCGCGGGTGCCGTCCCCCTCCGGGGTCGCGTACCAGACCGCGTAGGACGCGGCGCCGGCGACCTCCTCCCAGGTGAGCTCCCAGGAGGTCGTCCAGGTCACCAGACCACCGGACCGCGACCCGGTCTCGTCGTGCAGGACCGCGGCGAACCCGCCGGGCGGGCGGTCGCGCTGCGGCGCGCCGGGCGCGGTCGAGGGCGCGGCCGCGCAGCCGGTCAGGGCGGCGGCCAGGAGCAGCGCCGCCAGGCGCGCTACCACTCGACCTCGCCGAACAGACGGTTGCCGATGAGGATCTGGCGGTCCCCGACCACCCCGCCGGGCGGGACGTCGCTGCCCAGGACGATCGCGCGGTCGCCGATGGTGGCGCCCGCGCCGACGGTGGCGCGGAACACCAGCGAGCCGTCGCCGATCACCACGTCGTCCTCGATGACGGTGAGCGGCCGCGGGTCCGGGAGGCCGGGGGCGCCGCGCCCGCCGCCGTGGACGATGACGTCGTCGCCGTAGGTGATGCGGTCGCCCAGGAACAGCCCGGTCCCCTCGATGCCGTGCAGGACGGTCCGCCGGCCCATGCGCGTGATGGTGCCGATCTGGAACGTCTCGCCCTCGTCGACGCGGATCGACACGCGGTCGTCCAGCGCGCGGTCCAGGGCGCGCTGGGAGTCGGCGAAGCACGCCGCCCCGATCACGCGGGTGCCGGCGCGGGGGCGCTGCACGCGCCGCCCGCCCGCGCAGGTGTCGGGCAGCGGGCCGGGATCGGCGGGGGTCGCGCGGACCGCGGGCAGCTCGCGGTCAGGGTCCTGGTCCTGCCCCCCCGGGTCGGGGCCGAAGCCGCGGACCTGCGCCGGGTCCTCCCGGGCGAGGCGGGTGTACTCGCGGGCGTGGCGGACGTTGGCCTCGACCGCGGTCGCGTTGAAGGCGACGTCGCCCTGGACCAGGGCGCGGACCTTGCCGAGCGCGGGGTCGTCCGCCTCCTGCTGGGTGGTCACGTCCTTGCCCTGCAGCACGGCGGTCCCGCTGCGCAGCCGCACGCCGGGCCCCACCCGTGCGAACTGGGAGATCGAGGTGTTGCGCTCGATGACCGCGCCGTCGATCCGGCTGCCCTGACCCAGGGCGACGTTCTGCAGGCCCTCGGGGTCCAGCGGACTCCCCGAGCCCTCGACGCCGATCTGCGCGGGGCCCACGACGGTCACGCCGTGGGCCATGATCACCCGCTCGCCGATCACCACCCCGTCGCCCGGCGCCAACCCGGCGTGCGCGAGCGCGGCCGCCTCCTCGGCGTCGCGGGCGACCGCGCCGACCACCGCCACGGGATCCTGGACGTTGGTCTCGGCCCCGATCGTCACCGGTCCCCGGCGGGCGTCGATGGTGGCCGACGGGGCGACGTAGACGCGCGCGCCCAGGCTGATGGCCCGCGGCGCCCGGACGGCTGCCGCGGGGTCCACGAAGGTGGCGGTGTCCAGCGGCGCCCCGGCGGGGCAGACGGGCCGGTTCGCCCGCGTGGGCGAGCAGCCGTCCGCCGTGGCCCCCGCGGGCGCGGCCACCGCCGCCGCCGCCGCGACCAGCACCAGGGCGGCTCCGCGCCCCACGTCCCTGACCCGTCGCATCCCGCCCCCGAGGTTCCTGGCCGCCTGTCAGGGGACGGTGCCACGGGCCGCGGAGGGGGAGGGGCGGCGGCGGCGATCCCGATCAGCCGAGCAGCCGCCCGATCACGAACAGCACGCCGTTGTTCACGGCGTGCCCCACCACGGCCGGCCAGATCGACCCGCTGCGCTCACGGACGATCCCGAGCAGGACGCCGAGCACGATCGCGGCGGGCAGGACGACGTTGAACCCGTGGGCCACCCCGAACACGGCCGCCGCGACCACCACCGCGACCGCGGTGCCGAACCGACGGAGCCAGCCCTGGAGCAGGCCGCGGAAGAGCAGCTCCTCGCCGATGGGCACGAGGACCGCGCCGAGGGCGACCAGCAGGAGGAACGCGCCGATGGCACCGTCGGTCGCGACCGCCGCCAACCCGGCCTGGGGGTTGCTCGTGTCGCCGGTGACGGTGACGTAGAGCCAGATGACGCCGCGGTTGACCAGCATCCCCGCCAGCCCGGCGGCGGCCCCGATGGCCAGCCAGCGTCCCGTCGCGGGGACCAGCCCCAGCGCGGCGCGCCGCCCGCCACCGGCGAACGGCAGCGCCGCGGCCGCGGCCGCGACCCCGGCGATGGCCACCGAGCCCAGCGTGAAGGGGACCGACGAGAGGACCGCCGGCGACGCGAGGCCGTCGGTCAGCCCGCCGGGGGCGAGAACCGCGAGGAGCAGCAGCCCCAGGACCAGCGACAGCGCGCCGTACAGCAGCAGGCCGACGAGGGCCTGCCAGCCCCTGATCGGCGTGGCGCGGGGGCGGCCGGCCCGTGCCGACGTGCGCCGTGCCGGGAGAGAGCCGTCCATGCCCGCTGCGGGCTGCGCGTCGATGTCCATGCCCGCCATGGTCGGCGGCCCGGCTCGCGGCGTCGTCAGACCGCGGGGGGAATCCCGTCCACCCGCGGGGGGAGGGTCAGCGCCGGCCCGGGCGGGCCTGGGCGCGGGACAGCTTGACCCGGGCGTCGACCGCGGCGACCCCGCGCCGGCGGACGAACACCGGGTTGAGGTCCAGCTCGGCGATCTCGGGCACCTCCTCCACCAGCGCCGACACGCGGAACAGCAGCGCGCGGAGGGCGTCGACGTCCACCGGGGCCGAGCCGCGGTAGCCGGTGAGCAGCGGGTACCCGCGCAGCCCGGTGAGCATCTCGTCGACGTCGACGTCGGTCAGCGGGTGGATGCGCACCGACACGTCCTTCAGCAGCTCCACCAGCGTCCCGCCGAGACCGGTCAGCAGGATCGGCCCGAAGGTCGGGTCGTGGGTGACCCCCACGACCATCTCCACGCCGTCCCCGACCATCTCCTGGACCAGGAAGCCCGCGGCGACGAGGTCCTCCCGGCCCGTCGCGCGCAGGTCGCCGGCGATCTGGCGGACCGCGTCGGCCACCTGCTCGGGACGCGCGAGCCCCAGGCGCACGCCCCCCAGCTCGGTCTTGTGCACCGGGGCGGCGGACTTCACCGCGACGGCCGCGCCGATCTCCTCCTGGGCCGCCGCGGCCTCCTCGGGGGTGGCGACCACCCGGGTGCGCGCGGTGGTGATGCCGAAGGCGGTGAGCAGGCGCTCGGTGCGCTGGGCGTCCAGCCACGTCGACTCCCGGCCGTCCCCGGCGAGGGCCTCGGCGACGACGGCCCGGGCGGCCGGCACGTCGGCGTCGTCGACCGTGACGACGTTGCCGAGCGGCCGCGATCGCCACTCGCCGTAGCGGGCCGCATGGCCCAGGGCGCGGGCCGCGTCCTCGGGGAACCGGAACGAGGGGATGCGCGCCCGGGCGAGCTCCTCGGGGAACCCGCTCTCGGACATGAACACGCTGACCACCGGCAGCGGCGGCTGCCCGCGGACGCTGCGCAACTGGTTGACGTCGGCCTGCGCGGCGGCCAGCTCGCGCGCGACGTCCTCCGACCGGGTCACGACCGGCGGGACGAAGATCACGAGCAGCGCGTCCACGCCGGGGTCGTCGGCGAGCACGCGCAGCGTGCGCCCGTACGATTCCGCCGACGCCGAGGCCACCAGGTCGACGGGGTTGCGGATGGCGGCCTCGACGGGCAGGAACTCGCGGAGCCGGTCCAGGGTGCGCGCCTCGAACTCCGGCACCTCCAGGCCGTTGGACTCGCAGGCGTCGGCCGCCAGGATCCCCGGCCCGCCGCCGTTGGTGACGATCGCCACGCGGCGCCCGGCCGGGTGGGGCTGGTTGGCCAGCACCGCCGCGACGCTGAACAGCTCCTCGATGGTCTGGGTGCGGATGACGCCGGCCTGGCGGAACAGCGCCTCCACGGCGACGTCGCCCGCGGCCAGCGCGCCGGTGTGGCTGGAGGCGGCGCGCTCCCCGGCGGAGGTGCGCCCCGACTTCACCGCGGCGATCGGCTTGCTCCGCCCGACCCGCCGGGCGATGCGCCCGAACCGGCGGGGGTTCCCGAACGACTCGGTGTACATCAGGATCACGTCGGTGTCGGGGTCGGACTCCCAGTACTGGATCAGGTCGTTGGCGCTGATGTCGGCCTTGTTGCCGATCGAGGCGAAGCTGGACAGGCCCACGCCGAGGCGCTGGGCGGAGGCGAGAATCGACAGGCCCAGCGCGCCGGACTGGCTGGAGAACGCCACCCGGCCGTGGGGCGGGAAGACCTGGCTGAAGGTGCCGTTCATGCGCACCGACGGGTTGGCGTTCAGCACGCCCATGCAGTTGGGCCCGATGATGCGGATTCCGTGGGCGCGGACCGTCTCCATCAGCTGGCGCTCGCGGGCCGCGCCCTCCGGGTTGGCCTCGCTGAAGTTGGCCGAGATCACCACCGCCGCCTTGGTGCCCAGGCGGGCGGCGTCGTGGACGACCTCCTCCACCGCTTCGGCCGGCACGCAGACCACGATCAGCTCCGGCACCGTCGGGCAGTCGGCCACCGTGGCGTAGGCGGCGACCGACTGGACGTGCGCCGCGGAGCGGTTCACGGGGTAGACGGGGCCCTCGTAGCGGCCGCGCAGGAGGTTGTCGAAGACCAGCCCGCCGATGGTGCGCGGGTCCCGCGACGCCCCGATCACGGCGATCGACGCCGGCTGGAAGACCGCGCGGAGGGCGGCCACGGCCGCCTGGCGCTCCTGCTCGTCGCCGGTCTGCAGGAAGCGCTCCCCGGGGGTGGAGGAGAACGACGTCGACACGACCGACCCGATGTCGCGGAACGCCGGTGACAGGCCCGCGTCGCGGAGCATCCGCAGCATGCGCCCGTTCTCGCGCAGCACCTCGCCCTCGAACTCGGTGACGCCGAGGGCCGCGGCGGGTTCCACCAGCGCGCGCAGCAGGGCGGTGCCGATGCCGCGCCCCTGCTCGGCGTCCTCCACCAGGATGGCGAACTCCGCCGCGCCGGGGTGCTCGGGCAGCAGGTCGAAGCGGCTGACACCGACGATGCGCCCGGCGGTCTCGGCCACCAGCGCGAAGCGGCGCTCGTAGTCGACGTCGGTGAAGTAGCGCATCTGCTCGGGGTTCATGGAGCGCGGGCCGAAGAAGCGCAGCCGGATCGTCTCCGGCGACAGCCGCGACCACATCGCCAGCATCCGGTCCAGGTCGTCGCGCCGGATCGGGCGGATGTGGACCGTCCGCCCGTCCTTCAGCCGGGCGTCGGTCGCGTAGCGCTCCAGGTCCACCGCCATCCTCAGTCCTCCCCCGCGGTGCGCGACAGGTCGCGCCACCTGACCCGGTCCAGGCGGAAGGGATCGCCGGTGCCGGCGTACGCCGCCTTGCCCAGCCGCCCGACCGCGTCCAGCCGCTCCGGCGCGACCAGCCCGTCCTCCCAGACGCCCGCGTCCACGCTGACGTGCACGACCTCGCCGAAGACCATGGTGCCCGTGCCGATGGTGAGCTCCAGGAGCAGCCGGCACTCCAGGGCGGCGGGCGCCGCGGCCACGCGCGGGGGCGCGACCACCGCCGACGGTGCGGCGTCCAGCCCCGCCCAGGCGAACTCGTCCTCGCCCGGGGGGAAGTCGGTGGCGGTGAGGTTCATCGCGTCGGCCAGGTCGCGGCTGACGACGTTGACGACGAACTCCCGGGACGCGCGCACGTTGCGCAGGGTGTCCTTCTCTCCGCTGGAGGTGAAGTGCACCACGGGCGGGTCGCTGGACACGATGTTGTAGTAGCTGTGCGGGGCGAGGTTGCGCGTGCCGTCGGGGGCCAGCGTGGCGACCCAGGCGATCGGGCGCGGGACGACCAACTGGGTCAGCAGCGCGTAGGCGTCCGCGGGGGGCAGCTCACGGGGATCCAGCTCTCTGCGGGTCATGCCTGCAGGCTAGGACGCCGGTGCGACGGGTGGATCCCGCCCTGTGGACACCCGCCGGTGACCCCACGGGTTCGGACCCTAGGGTGGGGCCATGTTCGGTCGCAGGGTGATGCCGGCGCGCCTGGCCGCGCCGTGGGCGGCGTTCGGGGCGCAGGCGGAGCGGGTCGAGGCGGCCCGCCGGGCGCTGCTGGGCTGCCTGCCCGTCGGCCGCGTCGACCCGGTGCCGGTGCCGGTGGGGCTCGACCTGGTCCGCGACGAGCTGCGGGCGGTCGTGTCGGACCTCGGCGCCTGGCGGGTGGCGGAGGTCGAGGACGCCTGGCAGGCGGTGCGCGCCGCCTGCGCGGAGGCCGACGCCGCGGTCGACCCGGCGCACCACGTGGCGCGCACGTCGACCGAGCTGGAGGAGCTGCTCGGGGCCGTGGGCGACGTCGTCGAGCCGCTCGACGCCTGGGGCGACGCGGAGCAGGCCTGGCTGCGCCTGCGCGAGCGCCCCCGCCGCGCCTGAGCCGCCCCCGCCGCGCACCCGCCCCGGCGCGCCCCGCCCGCGCGGCGGTCAGGTCGGGTCGACGCGGCGGCGCAGCGCCTTGCGCTCGCCGGTGCGGCGCTTGTCGTCCAGGCGCCGCCGGCGCGCCCCCGCGCCGGGGCGGGGGGGCCGCCGGGGCGGCGGGGGCGGGGCCAGGGCGTCGCGCAGGAGCGCGGCGAAGCGTGCCAGGGCGGCCTCCCGGTTGCGCGTCTGGGACCGCTCCTCGGACGCCTGGAGGACCAGCACCCCCTCGGCGGTCAGCCGCGGGGCCAGGCGCTGGAGCGCGCGGGCGCGCTGGGCCGGCGTGAGCGACGGCGACCGGGCCACGTCGAAGCGCAGCTCGACCTTGGTGGACGTGGTGTTGACGTGCTGGCCGCCCGGCCCGCCGCTGCGGGAGAACGACAGCGCGACCTCGCCGTCGTCGACGGCGAGGTCCGGCGTGATCCGGATCGGCGGCACGCGGCCAGCATGGCACCTCCTCCCCGGGAGGGACCCGCGCGGGCGATCTCCGTCTCCGAGCGGACGATCCTGTCGCACCCCCTCTCTACGCTGCCGTGGTCGAGAACGAGAGGGGAGCGGTGTCCGTGCTGGAGCTGGAGGGCCTCACCCGGCGGTTCGGGGACGTGGTCGCGCTGCGCGGGCTGTCCTTCCGCGTCGCGGAGGGTCAGATGTTCGGCTTCGTCGGCGGCAACGGGGCCGGCAAGACCACCACCATGCGCATCGTCATGGGCGTGGACCGGGCCGACGCGGGCGAGGTGCGCTGGCGGGGCCGCGCGATCGACCCTGCGGTGCGGCGGCGCTTCGGCTACATGCCGGAGGAGCGCGGGCTGTACCCCAAGATGCGGGTGCGCGACCAGCTCGAGTACTTCGGCCAGCTGCACGGCATGGACCGGGCGGCGGCCGGCGCCTCCGCGGAGGAGTGGCTGCGCCGCTTCGGCCTGTCGGAACGGGCGCGGGACCGGGTGGAGCAGCTGTCGCTGGGCAACCAGCAGCGCGTGCAGCTCGCGGCCGCCCTGGTGCACGAACCCGAGCTGCTCGTGCTCGACGAACCCTTCAGCGGCCTGGACCCGATCGGGGTGGACGCCCTCAGCGAGGCGCTGCTGGCCTACGCCGCCCGCGGCGTGCCGGTCGTGTTCTCCAGCCACCAGCTGGAGCTGGTGGAGCGGCTGTGCGACGCCGTCGCGATCATCGACCGGGGCCGGCTGGTGGCCAGCGGGACCGTGGACGACCTGCGCCGCCGCGACCGCGACGTCCTGCTGCGCGTGGACGTGGCCGGCGGGCGGGCCGACTGGGCGGACGGGCTGCCCGGGGTCGCCGTCGCGGAGAAGACCGAGCACGGCCTGCTCCTGCAGGTGGAACCGGGGCGCGACGACCAGCTGATCCTCGACGCGGCCCGGCGCGCCGGCCCGGTCCGCCACTTCGGACGCGTGGAGCCGACCCTCAGCGACCTGTACCGCGAGGCGGTGGGCCAGTGAGGGAGATCCTGCTCGTCGCCCGCCGGGAGTTCGTCGAGCGCGGGCGCGACCGCACCTTCCTGATCACCAACCTCGTGCTCCTGCTGCTGCTGGTGGGCGGGGCCGCGGCCCCCGTGCTGCTGGGCGGGGAGGAGGAGCCCTTCCGGATCGCGGCGGTCGGACCGGAGGCGCAGGCCGTGCTGGCCGCCGCCGAGCAGCAGCAGGACGCCTTCGGCGTCGACCTCGACGTGCGCCAGGTCGCCGACCGCCCGGCGGCGGACGCCGCGGTGCGCGGCGAGGACCTGGACGCCGTCCTCGCGGGCCCGGCGACCGTGCTGGTGCGCGAGGACCTGCCCCAGGGGATCGAGTCCCTGGTGGCCGCCGCCGCTCAGGGGGTCGCCCTGCGCGACGCGCTGGCCGCCGCCGGCGTGGCGCCGGACGCCCTCGCGACCCTGACCGCCCCGCCGGACCTGGACGTGCAGGCCCTCGACGGCGACGGCGACGGCGGGATCGGGGTCGCGGCCCTGGTCGCCTTCGCCGCCGCGCTCCTGCTCTACGGCCTGCTGCTCCTGCTCGGCCAGTTCATCGCCCAGGGCATCGTGGAGGAGAAGAGCTCCCGGGTGATCGAGGTGCTGGTCAGCTCGATCCGCCCGGTCCAGCTGCTGGGCGGCAAGGTCCTCGGGCTGGGGGCGCTCGGGTTCCTCCAGCTGATCGTGCTCGCCGTCGTCGGGGTCGTGGCGGCGGTCGTGCTGGGCGGGATCGACCTGCCGCCGGGGACGCTGACGGCCGTGGCGCTGTCGCTGGCCTGGTTCGTCCTGGGCTACGCCCAGTACGCCAGCCTGTTCGCCACTGTCGGCGCGGTCGCGTCGCGGGTCGAGGAGCTGCAGGGCAGCCTCCTGCTCGCCTACGTCCCGGTGATCGCGGCGTTCTTCGCCGCGCAGACCGCGCTCACCGACCCCGACGGGCCGGTCGCGCGGGTCACCGCCCTGCTGCCGTTCACCGCGCCGATGGTCCAGCCGATCCGCACCGGCGCCGGGGTGGCGCCGGGATGGGAGCCGCCGCTGGCCATCGCGGTCAGCCTCGTGACCGCCGTCGCCCTGGTCCCGGTCGCGGCGCGGTTCTACTCGGGCGGGGTGCTGCAGGTGCGCCGCAAGGTCGGGTTCGCCACGGCCTGGCGGGCGGCGCGGTGAGCGGGGGGCAGGTGGCCCAGGCGCAGCTGTCGGGGGCGCGGGCGATCGGCCTGGTCGCGCGGCGGGAGATCACCGAGCGGGTGCGGGACCGGTCCTTCGTGGTCGGGATCGTCTTCACGGTGCTGTTCATCGCGGCGTTCGTCCTCGGCCCGCGCCTGCTCGGCTTCGGCGACCCGGAGGAGTACACCCTCGGGGTCGTGGACGACGAGGGCGCCGCGCTGGCCGCGGCCGCGGCGGCGGCCGCGGCGCGGGGCGACGAGGTCGTCGTCGACGTCGAGCGGTTCGACGGCCCGGCGGCCGGCGAGGCCGCGGTGCGCGACGGCGACGTGATCGCGCTGGTGACCGCCGGCGAGCTGCTGGTGGACGAGGAGCTCCCGCCCGAGCTCGGCGCCCTGGTGCAGGGGGCCAGCGGCCAGGTGCGCGCGGTGGAGGAGCTCGGCCGGGCCGGGGTGCCCGCGGCCGAGGCGGTGGCGCTGCTCAACCCCGACCCGCTGCCGGTCCGCGCCCTCGACCCGCCGCCCGAGGGCGGCGGGCGGGCGGCCGGCTCGGGCGTCGCCTTCTTCGTCCTGTTCGTGCTCTACGGACAGATCTTTGGCTACGGCATCGCCGTGGCCAGCGGCATCGTCGAGGAGAAGTCGACCCGGGTGGTGGAGGTCGTCCTCGCGTCGATCCGCCCGGTGCACCTGCTGGCCGGCAAGGTGCTGGGGATCGGGGTGGTCGGGCTGCTGCAGCTGATCACCATCGCCGTGGTCGGGGTGGCGCTGGTGGCCGCGACCGGCGCGGTGGACCTGCCGCCGGGGACCTTCTCAGCGGTCAGCCTGGCCATCGCCTGGTTCCTGCTCGGCTACGCCTTCTACGCGTGCGCCTTCGCGGTGGTCGGCGCCCTGGTGTCGCGCCAGGAGGAGCTGCAGAACGCCAGCACCCCGCTGACGCTGGTCGTGTTCGCGGCGCTCGGCCTGTCGTCCGCGGCGATCGCGGACCCGTCCTCGCTGCTCGCGCGCGTCGGGTCGTTCCTGCCGCCGACCGCGCCGCTGGTGATGCCGATGCGGATGACCCTGGGGGCGGTGGAGGCGTGGGAGGTCCTGGTGGCCGTCGCCCTGATGGTCGTCGCGATCGCCGCGGTCGTGCTGCTCGCCGCGCGGGTCTATCAGGCCGGCGCGCTGCGGACCGGCCAGCGCATCCGGCTGCGCCAGGCGCTGGACACGCCGTAGCCCATCGGGGCGTGGTCGGCGCGGGGCGGTCGCGGCTAGGTGTAGTTCCTCGGGAGATTGCAGACGAGGTGAGAGCCTCCCGCCTGGTTCTTCTCACGGTTCCGGGCAAGGAGGCTCTCGTGGCGCATCGTAGTCACCCGCGTGCGGTGTTGACCGTGGCTGCCCGCAGGTTGTTGGTGGACAGGGTCCGCCGGCAGGGCTGGGCACCTGCGGTAGCGGCCGAGGCGCTGGGCTGTTCGCGGGCGACGGCATACAAGTGGCTGGCCCGCTACGACGCCGAGGGCGACGCCGGGTTGGCCGACCGCTCGTGCCGGCCGCACCACAGCCCCGGGCGGCTGTCGCCACAGCGGGAGCAGGCGATCCTTGACCGGCGCGCCGCGACGCTGGAAGGGCCCCACCGGATCGGCTGGGCGTTGGGCGAAGCCCGCTCCACGGTGCACCGGGTACTACGCCGTCACGGCATGCCGCGGCTGGCCGACATCGACCGGCCCACCCGCACGGTAGTGCGCTACCAGCGCGACAGCCCCGGCGAGCTGGTCCACGTCGACGTCAAAAAGCAAGGGCGTATCCCTGATGGCGGCGGCTGGCAGGCGCTGGGCCGCCAGGTCGGCCGCCGCAACCGCAGCGGCGTCGGATTTGACTACCTGCACAGCGCGGTGGACGACCACAGCCGCGTCGCCTACATCGAGGCGCACCCCGACGAGCGCAAAGACACCGCCGCCGGGTTCTTCGCCCGGGCGATCGCCTGGTTCGCCGCCCATGGCATCACCGTCCAGCAGGTCATGACCGACAACGCCATGGCCTACCGCTCGGCGGCCGTCGCCGGCGTCCTGACCGCCCACGACGTCCAGCACCTGCGCACCCGCGCCTACCGCCCCCAGACCAACGGCAAGGTCGAGCGGCTCAACCTCACCCTCAAGCACGAATGGGCCTACGCCACCGCCTACACCAGCAACCAGGACCGCCTCGACGACCTGGACCGCTGGCTGCACCACTACAACTGGCACCGACCCCACATGGCCCACCAAGGAGGCACACCCATGTCAGCCGTCAACAACCTCCCGGCGAAGCACAGCTAGGCTCGCGGGCATGACCGCCCCGCGCCGCGCCCGTGCCCTCGCCCTGCTGCTGCCGCTGCTGCTCGGCCTTGCCGCCTGCGGCGGCACCCAGGCCGCCCAGCCGGCCGACGCCCCCGCCGAGGGCGGGGCTGAGCCCTCGCCGGCCGCGGAGGCCGCCCCCAGCGAGGGCGGCGGGCTGGGCGACTACAGCTGGTGACGTGACCGCGCCCCGGCGACCGCCAGGGCCGCGACGGCGGCGACCCACCCGGCGTGCAGGACCCACATCGCCGGGGTGACCGCCAGGTAGTCGGGCAGGACCAACCGCCACGCGCGCACCAGCGGGTTCGCCGTGGCGGCGAAGTCGACGACCAGCGTGAGGCGCCCGGTCAGCGCCTCGGCGGTCAGCCAGGCGTGGGCGGCGACCCCCGCCGCGCCCAGCGCGGCGACCGCCACCCGCCGCCGCCTGGTCGATGCCCATCCCGCCACGGCGAGGACGGCGGCGGGCAGGACGACGACGACCTGGCGGCCGGGGAACCACCAGCCGTGCATGGTCAGCGCGACGAAGGTGGCGACCAGCCACCCGGCCGCCAGCGGGGCCAGCAGCACCGCCCACCCGCGCGGGCGCCGCGCCGCCAGGGCGGCGACGGCGGGCACCGCCAGCAGCCAGGCGGGCTGCCAGGCCGCGATGCCGAAGGACCGGTCCACCAGCAGCCCGATCAGTCGGCGGCTGCGCCCCAGGTAGTCCGGCGCGAAGCCCACGACGCCCAGCTCGCCGCTGGCGGCGAAGTGGTCGGCGCTGGCGTAGGGCGTCCACCCGGTCCACACCACCTGGTGGACCGCGAGGTAGGCGACACCCGCGACCGCCAGCCCGCCCGCGACGACCGGCACGGCGCCGCGCCGCCCCTCGCGCCACAGCCGGGCCAGGCACAGGCCCGCGAGCACGGCCGCCACCGGCGCGTACTTCACCGCCAGCCAGGGCAGCGCCACCACGACCCCGGCGACGGCGAGCGGCCACCGGGGCGCCGGCGCGCCGGGACCGCCGGGGGACGGGTCGGGGCGGGTGGTCAGCGCGGCGATCGCCGCGGTGACGGCCAGGGCGGCGGGCAGCTCGGGGTACACCTGGCTGCCGTAGGGCGCCAGGGGGGCCGACAGCGCGAAGACCGCGGTGGTCAGCGCCGCGGTGCGCGGGGGGACGCCGAAGCGGTCCACCGCGGTCCAGGCCAGGAGGCCCGCGAGGGCGCCGGCCAGGGCGGCCAGGGTCAGCTTGGCCCCCAGCCAGCCGCCCAGCGCGACGCCGGGCACCAGCAGCAGGGGCAGCAGCGGGTCGTGGGGGCTGATCCGGCGCCCACCCGGCAGCGGCCGGGTCTGCTCGGGCAGGTCGGCGGCGTGGAAGGCGCGCCAGCGCTCCGCGGCCAGCTCGTCGGCGATGTCGAGGTCGCCGTCCTCGGCCAGGCTGATCGCCGACAGCAGGTACTGGGGCTCGTCGGCGGTCGTGCGCGCCCCGTAGGTCGCCGGCGCCCACGCACCGGCTGCAGCGGCCACCGCCGCCGCGACGCCCACGGCCGCGACCACGGCGCGCGGGGACGAGGGCGGCGCGCCGAGGCCGTGTCGCCCGACTCCGTGCTCGGAAGCCGCCCGGCGTTTGAGGTGCACCCCCAGGCCGTGTCTCCTGACTCCGTGCTCGGAAGCCGCCCGGCGTTTGAGGTGCACCCCCAGGCCGTGTCTCCTGACTCCGTGCTCGGAAGCCGCCCGGCGTTTGAGGTGCATCCCTAGGCCAGCGCGTCGGAGCGGCGCAGCACCAACAGCCACGTCAGGATCCCCGATAGCACGACGAGCAGGAGGGCGGTGAGGCTGGCGTCGGCCCAGCGCGCCCCCTCGGTCGCCTGCCACGTCGTGGTCGCCAGCGTCGCGAAGCCGGTCGGCGCGAGCAGCAGCGTCGCGGGCAGCTCCTTCATCGCCGACAGCAGCACCAGGCCCGCCCCGGCCGACAGCGGCCCGGCCAGCAGCGGCAGGTCGACGCGCAGCAGCCGGCGGACCCCGCCGGCGCCCAGCAGCCGCGCCGCGTCGCCCACCCGCGGCGGGATGGCCGCCACCCCGACCTGGGCCGACCGCAGCGCCTGCGCGCCGAAGTGCACCACGTAGCCCGCGATGAGCAGCGGGAACGTCTGGTACAGCACCCCCGCCGGTCCGGCCCCGAGGGTGAAGAACACCAGCGCGAGCGCGCTCACCAGCCCGGGCAGCGCGAACCCGCCGACCACGACGGCGTTCACCGCGTCGGCCAGCCGGCCGCGGTGGCGGGTGGTCAGGTAGGCGACCGGCAGCACGACCGCGACCGCGGCGGCCGCCGCGGCCAGGCCCGCCACGGCGGTGTTCGCCGCCGGCTCGAGCAGGTGGCGCGACAGCCCACCGGCGGCGCCCGCGGCCAGGCCGCGCGCGCTCCACCACACCAGCACGCCGACCGGCGCGGCCAGCGACAGCGCCACGACCGCCCCCGCCGCCGCCGCGGCGGCGCCCCGCCAGCGCCCCAGCCGCACCCGCAGCGACCGCGTCCCGCGCGCCACCCCGCGGGCGGCGCGACCGGTGACGGCGCGCTCCCCGGCCGCGACCGCGATGGCCAGCAGGCCCAGCTGCAGCCCGGCCAGCAGCGACACCGCGGGGGTCAGCCGGTTCGCGTAGATCACCCGCGTGAGGGTGTCGTAGCGCAGCAGGTCGACCGCCCCGAAGTCCGAGATCACGTAGAGGAACACCAGCAGCGTCCCCGCCAGCGCCGCGCCGCGGACCTGGGGAGCACCACCAGGCGGAAGCTGTCCCACGAGTCGCGGCCGAGCAGGCGCGCGGACTCCTCCAGCGACGCGGGCAGCTGGCGCAGCCGCGCGGCCGCGGGCAGGAAGACGTAGGGGAAGGTCAGCAGGGTGAGGACGGCGAACGCGGCGCCGAAGCCCTCGACCCGCGGCAGGCGGACCCCCGCGAGCGGCGCCACCAGCTGCTCCAGCACCCCGCCGGTCGCGAAGGCCGCCTGCAGGGTGAACGCGCCGATGTAGGACGGGATGACCAGCGGCAGGGCCAGCAGGACCGCCCACAGCCGGGCGCCGGGCAGGTCGGTGCGGGCCACCAGCCAGGCGCAGGCGACCCCGAGGACCGTCGCGGCGCCCGCGACCGCGGCGGCGAGGGCCACGCTGCGCCCCAGCGCGGCGAGCGCGTCGCCGCCGGTCAGCCCGGCCAGCAGGTCGGCGCCCAGCCCGGCGGTGCGCAGGACCAGGTAGGCGAACGGCGTCGCGAATCCGGCTGCGACCACCACCGCCGCGACCGCGAGCCCCGCGGGCGCGCGGTCCCGGCGGCGCGCACCCCTCGCACCCTCGCACCCTCGCGCCGCGCGCGGGGCCGCCGGGCGCGGTGGCGCGGCCGCACGCAGCCGCACGTCGTCCCCCGCCGCCACCACGCCCCCGCCCGCCTCAGCCGTCCAGGCCGCTCTGCTCGATCAGCTCCACCGTACGTTCCAGCCCGCCGCCGAGGTCGTCGATGTCGACCTCCGGCGCCGACCCCGGGTCCAGCGGCGGCACGTCCGCGGCCGGCTCGACGCCGGTGGCCAGCGGGTACTCCTTGGTCTCGTCGGCGAAGAAGCGCTGCGCCTCGTCGGCCAGCAGGAACGCGGCCAGCTCGCCCGCGGCCTCCTGGCGCGGCGACGACGCGAGCACGGCCACCGGCGAGGCCAGCACGAGCCCGCCCACGTCGCCGTCGGCGAAGGCGTGGTTGGCGATCGGCAGGTCCGGGTCCTCCGCGAGGAAGCGGTAGCCGTAGTAGTGGTTCACCAGGCCCATCTCGACCTCGCCGCGCCCGACGGCCTCGACGATCGCGTTGTTGTTCGCATACGTGGGGGCGCCGCCCTCCGCCAGCCCCGCGAGCCAGTCCGCCGCCGCGTCGTCCCCGACGGCGCCGCGCAGGGCGGTGACGAAGTCCTGGAACGACCCGTTGGTCGGCGCGACCGCGACCCGGCCGGCGAACTCCTCGCCGGGAAGGTCGAACACCGAGGCGGGCAGGTCGGCCTCGTCGACCAGGTCGGTGTTGTAGACCAGCACGCGCTGGCGGCCGGTCACCCCGACCCAGCGGCCGTCGGCGTCGCGGTAGGCCGGGTCGACCCGGTCGGTCAGCTCGTCCGGGAGGGCGGCGAGGAGGTCCTGGCCGGCGAGGTAGCCGGTGGCGCCGGGCGACTGGGAGTAGAAGACGTCGGCCGGGGAGTTGTCGCCCTCCTCGGCGAGCAGAGGAGCGCGAGCTCGGCGGAGTCCCCGTAGCGGACGTCGATCCCGGTCCCGGTCTCCTCCGCGAAGCGCTCCAGGATGGGCCCGACCAGCGCCTGATCGCGGCCGGAGTAGATGGTCAGGCGCTCCTCGCCCCCGCCGCAGCCGGCGGCGGCGATCAGCGCGAGGAGCAGCACCGCGGTGGACAGGCGTCTCGTCATGTTCGGTAAGGTAACCCTCACGTGAAGGGCAGGTCCAAACGGGAGGCGGGCGCCGTGCGGCGTGCGGGTGCGGTGCGGTGGTGGGCGGGCGCGGGGCTGCTCGTCGCGGCCGTGGCGGTGCTGGTGCCCGCGCTCGACCCGGCGGTGCTGCGGGACACGTTCTCGGCGGCGGCGGCAGACCCGGTCGCGCTGGTCGCGGTGTCCGCGCTCTACGGGCTGGCGTTCGTGCTGCGCGCCGCGCTGCTGCGCCGCGTGCTGCCCACGGTCGCGTTCGGGCAGGCGCTGGCGGCGCTGCACGTCGCGCTGGCCGGCAACCACCTCCTGCCGCTGCGGCTCGGCGAGGTCCTGCGCGTCACCAGCCTGGTCCGGCGGGCGGGCGTGCCCGTCGGCGTCGCCACCGCGGCGACCGTCGGCCTGCGCGCGGCCGACCTCGTGGCGGTCCTGGCGATCGCGGCGGCGCTGGGCCCGCGGCTGGTGGCGGGGACCGCCGGGCCGGCGGGCTGGCTCCTGATCGTCCCGGCCGCGGGCGCGTGGCTGGCCGCCGGCTGGTGGCTGCGCCGCGCCGTGGCCCGCCGCGCCGCGGCGGCCCCGGGGCCGGCCGTGCGCGCCCCGGGGCGGTCGTGGGGGCGGGGGCCCTGCTCGCCTGGGTGCTGGAGGCGGCGCTGGTGTGGCAGACGGCGCGCTGGGCGGGGGTGGTCGTGGACCCGCTCGACGCGCTGCTGGTCACCGCGGTGACCATCGCCGCGCAGACCGTGGCCGTCGCGCCGGGCGGGCTGGGCACCTACGAGGCCGCCGCCACCGCGGCCTTCGTGGCCCTGGGCGCCGACCCCGCACCCGCTCTGGCCGCGGCCGTCACCGCCCACGCCCTGAAGACCGCCTACGCGGTCGCCGCGGGCGCGGTCGCCGCCCTCGCCCCCGCCCCCACCCTCTTCGGCCACCTGCGCCTCCCCACCCGCCCCACCCCCGCCCCGGACGCCGCCCCGGCCCGGCGCAGCGCCGCCGCGCCCACCGCTGCCGCGCCCACCGCCGCCGCGCCCACCGCCGCCGCGCGCACCCCGGCCCGCGCCGCCGCCCCTGCGACCCCCGGGGCCGGGCCGGTGGTGCTGTTCCTGCCCGCGCACGACGAGGCGGCGGCGGTGGGGGACGTCGTCCGCCGCGTGCCGGCCGAGGTCGCCGGGCGGCCCGTGCGCTGCCTGGTGGTCGACGACGGGTCGACCGACGCAACCGTCCAGGTCGCCGCAGCGGCGGGGGCCGAGGTCGTGCGCCTGGGCGCCAACCGCGGCCTCGGCGGCGCCGCGGTGCGCCGCGGCCTGGCGGAGGGGTCGCGCGCGGGGCGTCGGTGGTCGCCTTCTGCGACGCCGACGGCGAGTACGCGCCCGAGGAGCTGGCCGCCCTGGTCACGCCCATCCTCGAGGGCCGCGCCGACTACGTGGTCGGCTCCCGCTTCGCGGGCGGCGGGCGGGCGATGGCCCCCACCGCGAGTTCGGCAACCGCGTCCTGACGGCCGCCCTCCGGGTCGTCGCCCGGACGCCCCTCACCGACGGGCAGTCCGGGTACCGCGCCCTGTCCGCCGCCGCCGCGGCCGACGCCGAGGTCCTCCACGACTACAACTACGCCCAGGTCCTGACCCTGGACCTGCTCGCCAAGGGCCACCGCTACGCCGAGGTCCCCATCAGCTACCGGTTCCGCACGACCGGCCGGTCCTTCATCCGCCTGGGTCCCTACCTCCGCCACGTCCTGCCCGCGGTCCACCGCGAGCTGAACGCCCCCGCGGCCGCGCGCCCGCCGCCGCGGCCCCCGCCCCGCGGCGGACCTGTCGCCCGCGCGCTGAGCCGCCCCACACCCTGGACCCCGGCCGCTGCCAGACGATAGGATCCAACTGACCACCGTCTGGATGCAGAGAACGGGCAGGAGGGAAGGCGATGTACGGCCGGCCGGCGCACGCGCGGCGGGGGAGGGGCCGCCGCATGAGCCAGGGGTCCGCGCAGGAGCGCGGGGCGCTGGTCGATTGGCTGACCGACCAGGTCCGCGCGGGCATCCTCGCCGGTGAGGTCCCCGTGGGGTCGTGGCTGCGGCAGGAGGACCTCGCCGCCCGCTTCGGCGTCAGCCGCACCCCGTGCGCGAGGCCCTGCGCGGCCTGCAGGCGGCGGGCGTCGTCGAGGTCCTGCCCCGGCGCCCGGGTGCGGGGGCCCCCCCGGCGCGCCCCCCGCGACGCCTCCCCGGGGCGCGCGGCCCGTGCGGGCCGGCCCCCCGAGCTCCGGCCCGCGTGGGTCACGGAGGGGGCCCTGCCCCCGCTGCGCCTGGCGGTGTAGCTGTCCGCCGGGGCGCCGGGGGGGCTGGTGGCCGCCGCCGGGGACGGCGGCGACGAGGGCTGGGCGCGCGACTGGTCGTCCGCCAACGACGCGTTCCACCGGGTGATCGTCGAGGCGTCCGGCAACGAGCGGCTCCCGTCGGTCATCGCCAACCTGCACCAGAGCTTCCCGCGCAGCGTGACCTGGGTGGCGCTCGCCGGCCGGCCGCGCCTCGCGCAGGAGAACGTCGCCCAGCACGCCGCGGTGCGCGCCGCGCTGGAGCGCGGCGACGCCGCCGGCGCCCGCCGGGCGATGGTCGCCCACGTGCAGGCGGCGGGGGAGCTCGTCGCCGCCTGGTTCGAGCGCCACGCCCAGGAGGCGGCGCGCTAGCGCCGGCCGTGGCCACCTACGAGCTGCCCCCGTTCCTGGGCGCCCCCGTGCCCGTCGAGCTGCTGGCGGAGCTGACCGGCTGGGAGCGCGACGCCCGCGGGCTGACCCTGCGGGTCCGCACCGACCGCTACGAGCCGCTCCTGCAGGACTACTACGGCACGGTCTGCGAGACCGTGTTCACCGAGCCCGCGGCGGGGCGCCCGGTCACCGTCTGCATCGACGCCCAGACCGCGGAGATCCTGCGCATCCGCACCGCTCCGGGGGACGCGGTGCCCGACCACGCGACCCCGATGGTCGTCGGCCGCTTCGACGACCCCGTGGACCTCGACGTGGTCGAGGACGAGCGCACCGTGGAGCTGCACACCGCCGCCCTGCGCGTCGTCGTCGTCCGCGAGCCGTTCCGCATCGAGGTCCGCGACCGGGACGGCCGGCTGCTCCTGGGCACCCGCCCGGTGGACCTGGCCCCCCTGCGCCGCGGGGAGGACCGCTGGAACCCCGCCGAGCAGCGCTGGCTGTTCGCCCACCGCTACGCCTACCCCCCCGGCAGCGCCCCGGGGGCGAGCCCGCGCGCGTTCCTGTCGCTGGACCTGCGCCACGACGAGCGCATCCACGGCTTCGGGGAGACCTACGGCCGCTTCGACAAGCACGGCACCGAGCAGCGGCTGTGGCTGGAGGAGGCGTTCTCCAACACCTCGCCGGCGACCTACAAGCGCGTGCCGTTCTGGCTGTCCAGCCGCGGCTACGGCCTGTTCGCCAACACCTCGCACGCGCTGACCGCCAAGGTCGGCAGCCTGGACCACACCGCGCTGTCGCTGGTGGTCGACGACACCGAGGCGCTGGACCTGTGGTTCCTGTACGGCCCCACGCCCGCCGAGGTGCTGCCGCGCTACACCGCGGTCACCGGCGCCCCGGCCCTGCCCCCGCGCTGGAGCTTCGGCTTCTGGATGTCGCGGATCACCTACCGCACCCAGGACGAGGTCGAGGCGGTCGCCGCCGAGCTGCGCGCCCACCGCATCCCCTGCGACGTCGTCCACATCGACACCGGCTGGTTCGCCCACGAGTACGTGTGCGACTTCGCCTTCGGCCCGCAGTTCCCCGACCCCGCCGGGATGCTCGCACGCCTGGCCGCCCAGGGCTTCCGCGTGAGCCTGTGGCAGTGGCCGAACGTGACCGTGGACTCCGCGGTGTTCGCCGAGGGCATGGCGGGCGGGCACTTCGCCCTGCGCCCCAGCGGGCACGTGCACCTGCAGGCCGGCGGCTACGGGCAGGACGCCGCGGTTCTCGACTACTCCCGGCCCGAGACCGTCGCGTGGATGCAGGAGAAGTTCCGCGCGCTGTTCGACCTGGGCGTCGCGGCCCTCAAGGTCGACTACGGCGAGGGCGCGCCCCCGTCGGCGGTCTACGCGCTGCTGCCGTCGGAGGCCGCCCACAACGGCTACCCGCTGCTGTACCAGCAGGCGGTGTGGGCCGCGACCGAGGCCGCGCACGGGCCGGGCGGGGCGGTGCTGTGGGCCCGCGCGGCGTGGGCGGGGTCCCAGCGCTACCCGGTGCACTGGTCCGGGGACGGGGTGGCCCGCAGCGAGGACCTCGCCTGCGTCGTGCGCGCCGCGCTGTCGTTCGGGCTGTCGGGCTTCCCCTTCTACAGCTCCGACGTCGGCGGGTTCACCGGCCTGCCCAGCCCGGAGCTGTACGTGCGCTGGCTGCAGTTCGGGATCTTCAGCTCCCACGTCCGCGCCCACGGCCAGCCGCCGCGCGAGCCGTGGCACTTCGGGCCCGAGGTCGAGGACCTCGTCCGCGAGCACCTGGAGCTGCGCTACCGGCTGCTGCCCTACCTGTGGACCGAGGCGCTGGACTGCACCCGCACGAGCCTGCCGATGGTGCGCGCGCTCCTGCTCGCCCACCCCGACGACCCCGTCGCCTGCGCGGTGGACGACGCGTACCTGTTCGGGCGCGACCTGCTGGTGGCGCCGGTCCTGGACGAGGGCACGAGCCGGTCGGTGTACCTGCCGCGCGGTGAGTGGGTGGACCTGTGGTCCGACGAGGTGCTGGCGGGCGGGCGGTTCGTGGAGGTCGACGCGCCCCTGGCCCGCATCCCCGTCTTCGTCCGCGCGGGCGCGATCCTGCCGCTGGGCCCGGTGCAGCAGCACACGGGCGAGCGCCCGCTGGACCCCCTGACCATCCGGCTGTACCGGCCGGGGGCCTCGGGCGCCGCGGAGTTCGTGGTCGGCGGCGGGGACCCGGTACGGGTCGCCTACCGCCGGGCGGGTGACCGGGTCGAGGTCGCGGTCCAGGGCGCGCCGGGCCGCGTCGAGGTCGAGGTCCACGGGGCCGGCGCCGACCTCGAGGTCCAAACGCTTGCCGATTGGATCCAACTCAGTTAGCGTTGGATGGAAGATCTCAGCGCGAGGAGAAGCGATGCGGCGTCACAGGTTCCCCGTCCTCGGCTCCACCCTCCTGGCCGGCGCGGTGCTCCTCACCGCGTGCGGGGGCGGCGGCGACGCGGCGGGCAGCGGCGACGGCGGCGACGGCGGCGAGCCCGCCGGCGAGCTGGTCGTCTGGCACTACTACGACGAGGGCGCGGGCGGGCTGGAGCGCGCCATCGCCGAGTGGGAGACCAACTTCGAGGCGGACCACCCCGAGGTGGACGTCCGCCTGGAGTACCAGCCCTACGACCAGATGGTGCAGAAGGTCACGACCGCCGCGGCCGCCCAGCAGGGCCCCGACATCGTGATGGGCACCCACCCCTTCCTCCCCGAGATGGTCAAGGCCGGGGCCCTGGCGCCCATGGACGAGTACTGGGACGCCTACGAGGAGGCCGACCAGTACCCCGCCGAGATCGAGGACGGGCTGATCGTCGACGGCGAGCGCTACGGCGTGCAGGCCTACGCCAACGTCGAGGGCCTGTACTACAACGCCGACATCCTCGAGGAGATCGGCGTCGACGTCCCCACCGACATGGCCTCGTTCGAGGCGGCGATGGCCGCGGCCCAGGAGGCCGGGTACACGGCCCTCACGGTGTCCGCCCCGGCGGGCGCGGGCGGCGAGTTCGCCGCGGTGCCGTGGCTGGCCGGCGCGGGCTGGACCTACGACCAGCCCGACCACCCCGGCGCGGAGGAGGCGATGACCCGGCTGAGCGACTGGGTCGAGGCCGGCTACATCAACTCCGACGACGCCACCGGCTTCAACGGCGGGACCAACTTCATCACCGGCAACTACGCCTTCGCCCAGGAGGGCAACTGGAACCTCGCCACCTTCGCCGAGGAGGCGGACTTCGAGTACGGCGTCGCGCTGTTCGAGGGCGTGGACACCGCCGCGATCGGCGGCGAGGTCGCCTCGATCGGCTCGGGCGCGGAGGACCCCGACAGCGCCTGGCTGTTCATCCAGGAGCAGATCCTGTCCCAGGACGGCAACCGGTCGGCGCTGGAGGCCGGGTCGGTGCCCCTGCGCGCCGACATGGCCGAGGACCCCGCCCTGGCGGAGAACGAGCCGCTCCAGGCCTACGCCGAGATCGCCGCCCAGTCGGTGAGCATCCCGCTGGACGACGCCACCCCGCAGGTGTCCGAGCTGCTCGGCACCGCCTTCAACGAGGTCATCGCCGGCACCATCGACGGCGCCGAGGCCGCCGAGCGCATCGCCACCCAGCTCCCCGAGCTCCGACCTGGGGGCTGACCGGCGGTGGGGACGACACCCGCGCCCCTCGCGACCCCCGGCGGCGGCGTCCCGTCCGCCGGGCCGGCCCTGCCGCTCGCCGCCCGGGACCGGGCGGCGGCGGCGCGGGCCTCCCGCCGCCGCGACCTGGGCGCGCTCGCCTACGCCATGCGGCCGCCGCGACCTGGGCGCGCTCGCCTACGCCATGCCGGCGGTCGCGTTCCTGGCCCTGTTCTTCCTCTACCCGCTCTACCTGATGGTCGACCTGTCCCTGCACGAGGTCTCGATCGGGACGGTCGCGCGGCCCGACAACGACTTCGTCGGGCTGGCCAACTACCGGGCGGTCTTCGCCGACGCCGACTTCTGGCCGGCCGCGGTCCGCACCGCCGCCTTCGTGGTCGGGACCGTCGCCCTGCAGCTGCTCCTCGGCCTGGGCCTGGCGGTCACCCTCAACGCGCGCATGCGCGGGGTGACCATCGGGCGGACGCTGCTGTTCTTCGTCTGGCTGCTCCCGCCCACGGTCAGCGGCGTGGTCTGGCGCCTGCTGCTCGACGGCACCCAGCGGGGGGTGGGCAACCACGTGCTCACGGGGCTGGGCGTCCTGGACGAGCCGTTCTCCTTCCTGACCGCGGGGCCCGCCACGATGGTGGCCATCACCCTCATCAACACCTGGGCGTTCGTGCCCTTCGCCACGATCGTGCTGATGGCGGCGCTGCAGAACGTGCCGGAGACGGTGTACGAGGCGGCCAAGGTCGACGGGGCCGGGCCCGGCCGGCGCTTCGTGGCGATCACGCTGCCGTTCATCGCCCCGACGCTGGCGATCATCACCATCCTGCTGACCATCTACAGCTTCAAGACCTTCGACTTCATCTACGTGCTGACCCTCGGCGGCCCGGGGACCTCGACGTCGACGGTGCCGTTCCTGGCCTACCTGCGCTCGTTCGTCTCCTTCGACTTCGGGCAGGGCTCCGCCATCGCGGTGCTGGCCGTGGTCGCCGCGCTGGCGCTGTCGATCCCCTACCTGGTCCGCACCTCGCGGGAGGAGCACTACTCGTGAGCACCCTCCTCGTGCGCCGCAGCCGCATCGAGTCCGACGCCGGCGGCTGGCGCTTCGTCGGCGCCGGCGCCCTCCTGCTCCTCCTGCTGCTCTACGGCTTCCCCCTGTTCTGGATGCTGTCGACGTCGTTCAAGTCCGGTGCGGAGATCGCGCGCTTCACCTGGCTGCCGTCGGCCCTGCGCCTGGACGCCTACACCGCGTTCCTCAGCACCGACTTCCTGCCCGCGCTGCGCAACTCGGCCACGATCAGCGGGCTGACCACGCTGATCTCGATGGCGCTGGCCATCCCCGCCGCGTACGGCATGGCGGCCGTGCGGTCGCGGCTGGTCACCCCGCTGCTGGTGCTGGTCCTGCTGGTGCAGATGATCCCGACCAGCGCGATGTTCATCCCGCTGTTCCGCCTGCTCAGCGGCCTGGGGCTGATCAACAGCCACCTGGGCGTGTCGCTCGCCCTGTCCAGCCTGATGGTGCCGTTCGCGATCCTGGTGCTGCGACCCGGCTTCGCGGGCCTGCCGCCGGAGCTGGAGGAGGCGGCGGCGGTCGACGGCGCCGGTCGCGGGCGCTACCTGCTGCAGATCGCCCTGCCGCTGCTGCGCAACTCGGTGTTCACCACCGCGGCGATCATCTTCGTGGCCGCCTGGGCGGAGCTGCTCTACCCGCTGACGTTCCTGCTGGACTCCCAGCGCTACCCGCTGAGCGTGTTCATCGCCCAGTCGGTCGGGCGCTTCAACAACAACTCCAACAGCCTGATGGCGGTGTCGGTGCTGGCCAGCCTGCCCGTCCTGTTCGTGGTGCTGTTCGCCCAGGGCCAGCTGCGCAAGGGCCTCACGGTGGGTGCGGTGAAGTGAGGTCGCGCAGGAGCGCGTCGGTCGGCTCGCCGAGGACGTCGCGCAGAAAGGCGAGGGGGTGGTCCCCGAACGTCACCCCGATGCGCAGGTCGGCCAGGAAGGTCGCGAGGACCTGCATCGCCTCGGCCTCGTCGCGCGCGCCCTCGGCGAACACCAGGCGCTCGCCCTCGCCCTCCACGCCCATCAGCCACGCGAGGTAGCGGGCGATCTGGGCGCCCTCCCGGGCGGACTTGGTGCCCATGTTCAGCACCACGAGCCGGTCACGCTCGGCGGTCGACAGCGACCACCACAGCGGCTCGATGCCCGCGCGCAGGACCGCCAGCATGCGCGCCGCCGCGTCAGCGGTGTGCGCGTCGACCAGCGGGCGGCACGCGCGCACGAACGCGGCGGCCTCGCGGTCGTCGGCGCGGCCGGCGGCCAGCGCGAGGTCAAGCAGGGCGGCGGCGCGGTCCAGCAGCTCGCGCTGGCGGGCGACGGCGGGGGCGGCGGGGGCGGGGGCGGGCGGCGCCGCGGCGGCGGCCGCACGCGCTCGCGCAGGTCGCGGGCGCGGTCCCGGGTCGGCCCGTCCAGGGCGTCGTCGCCGCGGGTGCCCAGCACCAGGAAGCAGGTCAGCACCAGGTGCGCGACGGCCTTGAGCTCGTCGACCTCGCGGGGGATGTCCAGGCGCGCCTCGACCCGCCCGCTGTCGCGGAGCAGCACGATCTGGTCGCCGGTGGCGAACAGGATCGGGCGCTGCGCCGCGAGCGCCCGCGCCCGCAGGTCGTCGTAGGCCGGCCGGAACGCGTCGTTCAGGCGCGCGAACGCCTCGCTCACGCCGGCACGTCCCGCACACGGGTCTGGCCGGGGTCGAAGTACTCGCGCCAGTAGGTGACCAGGCCGTCGCGGACGGCAAAGGCGATGGCGTCCTCCATGGTCACCAGCTCGTCGCCCCGGCGCTCGGTCCAGACCCACTCGACGGCCCCGTCGTCGCCGTCCACGAGCACGCGGCGGACGGTGACGTCGACCACGGCGGCCTCGGCCAAGAAGGCGCGCATCGCCGCGCGGACGCCGTCGGGCCCGCGCCAGGCGCCGCCGGGCGACACGAACAGCCCGTGGTCGGCGAAGGCGGCCGCCGCGGCGTCGGGGTCGCCGGCCAGCCAGGCCGCCGCCTGGGCCCGCACCAGCGCCTCCGCCTCCGCTCGCTCCACCCCGCTAGCCTGCCCAGGATGAGGCTCACCGGACCCCGCGGCGACTGTACGCCCTGCGCTACGGGTGGGAGCCGATCCCCGAGTCGGTCTCCCTGCTGGGCGGGTCGCCCGAGGAGTTCCTGCTGGAGCCCGTGACCGGCGCCGCGGTCGTCTACGACGACGGCTGGGTGCTGCTGGACACCGGCTTCAACGTCGACACCATCCGGGACCCCGCGGCGCGGGCGGCGCACTACACCGCGCCGTCCTACATCGGGGTCGTGCCGCCGGGCGATCCGCTGCCCGACCAGGTCGCGGCGGCCGGGCTGCGGTGGGAGGACCTCGCGATGGTCGGCATCTCCCACCTGCACCTGGACCACTCCGGCGGGCTGCGCCACGTCGTCGGCGGTCCGGAGGTCGTCATCCAGGCGCGCGAGCACGCCTTCGCGATGGACGAGGCGGGCCTGGAGCACGCCTACTTCCGCAGCGACTACGAGCTGCCCGGGCTGGCCTGGCGGCTGCTGGACGGCGAGGTCGAGCTGGCGCCCGGCCTGCGGGCGGTGCCGACCTACGGCCACACCCCCGGCCACCAGTCCTTCGCCGTCGACCTGCCCGCGGAGGGCACCGTCGTCCTGGCCTGCGACGCCGCCGACCTGCGTGCCAACATCACCGGCGCGATCCCCTGCGGGACGACGACCTCGCCCGACCTGGCGGAGGCGGCGGCGCGGTCGATCGGGCTGCTCCACGCCCTGGACCGCCGCGATGGCACCCAGGTCTGGCCCGGCCACGACCCCGACTTCTGGGCGACCCGCCGCCGCCCCCCCGCCGCCTACGCCTGACCCACCCGCCCCCGCCGGGCGTCCTCCGTCAGCCGGCCTGCCCGCCCACCAGCCGGATGACCGTGTCGAGCTTCGCCTCGACCCCCTCGAACCTTCCCTCGACCCGCTCGAGCCTGCCCTCGAGCTGCTGGCGGGTGGCGCCGACCTCCTGGCGGACCCCCTCGAGCTTGGTCTCGAGCTCCCGGCGCGTCAGGCGGAGCTCCTGGCGGACCGCGTCGACCCTGGTGTCGAGATCCTGTCCGACCGTGTCGAGCGTGGCCTGGAGCTCCTCGAAGCGGTTGCTGTGCCGGGTCTGGGTCAGGGAGATCCCGGCGAGCAGCTCGTAGATCGACTGCACGTCGTTGTCGAGCTGGCGGATCTTGCGCTGGACGTCCCCCTCGAAGCTCATCGGGTCACTCTAACCACCCCGTCGGGCGGGCAGGAGGGCGACCTGTGGACACTCGTCGCGGTCAGGCGGGGCGGCGCAGGCGCTCGACGTCGGCGAGCTGGCGGGTGATCTCGCCCCGGCGGCGGGCGACCTCGCTGTAGAACAGGTTGTAGGCGTTGGTCAGGTGCCGGCCGAGGGTGTCCAACCCGCCGCCGGTGGCCACGAAGTCGTCCCAGCGATGCTGGACCTGGTCGAGCAGGGCGACGATCTCCTCGGTGTTGCGCTCGACCAGCAGCGTGTCGACCGCGCGGCGCACGATGCGCAGGAGGGGTCGCAGCGTCGTGGGGGTGCAGAGCACGACCTCGGGCCGGTCCACTGCCGGGTCCAGCCCGCCGTGGCCGTCGGCCAGCAGCTCCATCGCGCCCTCGTACGGGAGGTACAGGACCACGAAGCCGACGCCGTCGGGGTCGTCGGCGTAACCCCGGGCCACGAGCGCGTCGACGTGCCCGGCGACGGCGCGGACGAAGTCGGCCCGGTGCCGGCGGCGGTCCGCGTCCGTCCCCGCCTCGCACCAGCGCCGGTACGCGGGCAGGGGGAACTTGGCGTCCAGGTGGAGCACGCGGCCCAGCGGGAGCCGCAGGGTGAGGTCGGGGCGGTCACCGCCGGGCAGGGCCGCCTGGGTCAGGTAGTCGACGTCGGGGCGCAGGCCGGCGGCGCGCAGCAGGTGCTCGGCCTGCTGCTCGGCCAGCGCGCCGCGCCGGTTGGTGTCGGCCAGCCACTCGTCCCAGCGCCGGCCCTGCTCGGCGACGGTGCGCAGGTGGTCCGACAGGCCGGTGAGCCGGCCCTCCAGTCCCGATGCGAGGCGCACCTGCGTGAGGGCGACGCCGGCCAGGAACCCGACCAGCCCGGCGACCAGGGCGATGCCGACCATCTCCATGCCCCCAGCTTGCCGGGAGGGTGTGACACATCCGGCGCACCCTCGCCGCCCGGGCGGGGGCCCCGCAGGCCCGTGCGCCCGCGCGGCCGCGACCGGCTCAGGCGGGGCTGCCCGGGCGGGCCGCCCGGCCCAGGTCGGGCGTGGCGCCCGGGCGGCCCGGGGTGGCGGGCAGGCTCGCGTACCCGCGGATGGTCGCGCCGGGCCGCCGGCCGGCGCCGGGCAGCAGGCGCAGGTCGGGCAGGCGCTCGGCCAGCACGCGCAGGGCGATCTCGCCCTCGAGCCGGGCCAGCGGGGCCCCCAGGCAGTAGTGGATGCCGCTGCCGAACGCCAGGTGCTCCGGCTCGCCCTCGCGGTGGAGGTCGAAGCGCGACGGGTCGCGGTAGGCCGCCGGGTCGCGGTTGGCCGCGGCGAGGATCGGCAGGACCACCGACCCCGCGGGCAGCGCGGTGCCCGCCAGCTCGAGCGGTTCGTGGACGACCCGCGAGGTGACCTGTACCGGCGGGTCCCAGCGCAGGGTCTCCTCGACCGCGGCCGGCGCCAGCGCGGGGTCGTCCACGAGCGCGCGCCACCGCGTCCGGTCCGCCTGGAGGGCCGCCACGCCATTGCCGATCAGGTTCACCGTGGTCTCGAACCCGGCGATCAGCAGCAGCCCGCAGGTCGCCGTCAGGTCCGCGGCCGACACGGTGCCGTCGGCCTGCGCCGCCGCCAGCACGCTGATGACGTCGTCGCGCGGCTCCTCGCGCCGCAGCGCCACCAGCCGGGTGAACATCGCCTCCAGCTCCAGGCTGGCCGCGCGCAGCCGGTCGGCCTGGCCCAGCGAGGTCACACCGTCCAGGGACTGCCCAACGAGGGCGCCGATCCGCGCGAAGCGGGCGGTGTCGACGTCCTCGATGCCGAGCAGCGCGCTGATCACCGCGATCGGCAGCGGTGCGGCGATGTCGGTGAGCAGGTCGAAGCGCTCGCGCCCCTCGACCCGGTCGACCAAGCCGTGGGCGACCGCGGCGATCTTGTCCGCCCAGCCGCGCACCAGCTTGGGCCGGAAGGCGGGCGCCACCGCGCGCCGCAGCCGGGTGTGGTCGGGCGGGTCCAGTTCCAGGAACGACCCGGCCAGCGGGCCCTGCGCCTCCGCGGTCAGCCGGTCGGACCCGACCCCACGGCCGTCGGGGAGCTCCACGCCGAAGCGGGGGTCGCGCAGCACCTGGGCGCACAGAGAGTGGGAGGTCAGCGCGTGCAGGCCGGTGCGGCTGGCCACGACCGGGCCGCGCTCGCGGATCCGCTCGTAGCACGCGTAGACGTCGGTGCGCGGCGACGCGGCGAGCAGGCCCGCCACCGGATCGCCGCCAAGGGCCAGCAGCCGCACCGCGGCCCGCCGGCCGGCCAGCAGCAGCCCGGTCGCGAGGCGGTCGGTCGTCGAGTGCGCGGTGGTGGTCATGGTCCGGGCCCTTCCTGGTCGGGCCGCGGGCTGCGGCGCAGTCCGCGTGCTGCGAGGGCGTAGGCGCTGGTGAGCAGGCAGCCGGCGGCGATGACGAGCAGCGCCGCGCGCGGGCCCGCCGCCTCCAGGAGCAGGCCGGCGCCCAGGACCCCGAGCGGGCTCGCGATCAGGCTGAGCGACCAGGTCGTGGCGACCACCCGCCCGCGCAGTTCGGCGGGGGTCCGGTCCTGCAGCAGCACGGCCAGCACCGGGTTGACCGGTCCGACGGCCAGCCCCGTGCCCGCGGCCAGTACCGCCAGCGCGACCGTGCCGGGCAGCGTCGCCATGGCGGCGAAGCCGGCGGCCCCCGCGGCCAGGCACCCGGCCAGCACCGCCGGCCGGGACAGCCGGGTGGCGACCCGCTCGTAGGCCAGCGCGCCGACCACGGCGCCGAGGGCGAGCGCGGCCGCGACCAGCCCCAGCGCGCCCGCCTGGCCCTTGGGTTCCAGGTGAGCGGCCAGCACCAGCGGCAGGGGTGCGACGAACAGCATCGCGACCATCCCCAGCACGGTGACCGCGCGCAGGGTGCGGTCGCGCCGGACCAGGCGCAGCCCGCTGCCCGCCGCCCGCAGGTAGGGCTCCTGGGGGACCGCCGGCGCGGTGTCGCGCGGCAGGGACCACCAGGTGGCCGCGCCGGCGATCACGAACAGCGCGGCCGCCAGCCACAGCGAGCCCAGGGCGCCGAGCAGCCCGAGCCCCGCCCCGGCCAGGGCGGGTCCGGCGATGTTGCCGGCGCCCTCCGCGGCCTCGCCGCGTGCGTTCACGGTCTCCACGCCCGCGCCGGCCGCGGCCGCGACGTCCGGCCGGGACGCCTCGCGGGCGGCGGCGCCGGGCCCGTCGAACAGCGCGCCGACCGCGACGACCGCCAGGGTCGACAGCAGGCTCAGGCCGACCACGTGGTCGAGCAGCGGCAGCGCGGCCACCGACGCCGCGCTCAGCAGGTCCGCGCCCGCGCTCACCCGCCGCCGGCCCCAGCGGTCGATCAGTGGCCCGCCGAGCAGCAGGGCCGGCACCGCGGCGGCCAGGGCGACTGACCCCACCAGGCCGGCCTGCGCCGGGCTGCCGGTGCGCTGGAGCACCAGCCAGGGCACCAGGACCACGACCATCGCGTTGCCGGCGATCGACAGCCCGGTCGCGGCGAGCAGGCCCACCACCGCCCGGCGGTCCGCCGCGGATGGCACGGCGGCGGGCGCGGCGGGGGCGGCGGGGGCGGCGGGGGCGGTCATCGCGGCGCCGCGCCGTGAAGCACCGAGGTGAGCACCAGGCCCGGCGCGTCGCGGGGCGCGAGCCGGCCGTCCGCGATCGCCTCCCACGCCGGGTAGACCGTGCCGGGCCGCGAGGCGACCCGCCACCACGAGGGCCGGTCGGTGCGCAGCTCGCCGCGCTGCCGGCCGCGCTCGACGAGGTCCAGCAGCGGGGCGTCGAGCGCGATGGTGCGCGCCGTGACCTCGGGCACGTCGTCCAGGGACCGCTCGCGGAGCAGGAACTCCAGCCGCGGGCCGAGTGGCACCGTGAGCTCGATGACCCGGCGGAGGGCGCCGGGGACGTCACCCTCATCGAGCCGGGCCTCCCCGTACGCCGCCTCGACCAGGTCCATCGCCTCATGGGCCAGGGCCACGAGCAGTGCCTGGCGGGTGGGGTAGCGCGCGTGCAGGGTCGTCCGGCTCACCCCGGCGGCCGCCGCCACGTCGGCCAGCGACGCGGCGGGGGATGTGACCAGCACCCGTGTGGCGGTTTCCAGCAGTGCCCGTTCCTGAACAGTCATGTTCAGAACCGTACGACGACGTCGGGGCTTCGGCAACGGCTGGGTCCGCTCCGAGGGCGCGCGACCGCGTCGGTGCGGTCAGGGTGCGGGCGTCGCGTACCCGCGGGTGGCGGCTCGCAGGGCCTGTTCCCACTGGGCCCGGGCCTCCTGCTCGTCACCCAGGCAGCGCAGCAGCTCCAGGCTGGCCAGCCCGTGCACCAGGCCGTGCAGCTGCCGGGCGACGCGGGCGGGGTCCACCGGCGGGAAGTGCCCGGCCTCGACGCAGCGGGCGACGGTGTCGGCCAGCTTGCCCAGCGACCGCAGCGTCGACTGGACCGTGGCGTCGCCGGGGACGAACTCCGGCACCGGGCGCCCGAACATCAGCGCGTACAGGTGGGGGTTGGCGCGGGCGCTGGCACGGTAGGCGCGGCCGAGTTCGATCAGGTCGGCGACGGGGTCATCGGTGGTGGGGACGGCGTCGAAGGCGCGGTCCAGGCGCGCGAAGCCGTCGAGGAACATCGCGAGCACCAGGCCCTGCTTGCCCTCGAACAGCCGGTACACCGCCGCGGTGGAGGTGCCCGCGTCCTGCGCCACCCGGCGCAGGTTCAGGGCCTGGGGCCCCTCGGCCGCCAGGATGCGACCGCCCACGTCCACGAGGGATTCGCGGAGCTCGTCGTGGTCGCGCGTTCTCGGTCTGGCCATGCGCTTGACAACGTACCTGATCAAGGGTTTCATAACGTTGTTTTATAACGACGTCTCGGAATGGGAGCTCGATGACGGACCAGATCGAGGTGGGCGACTACGAGGTCGCCGCCAGGTCGGAGCGGCGCGCGTGGCGGCGAGGCCTGTTCCTCCTGCACGCCGCGGCGTTCGTGGTGGTGAACGGCGGCCTGATGCTGGCCTACGGCGGGTTCGTCCCGTGGGGCTGGGGCATCGGCCTGGTGTCCCACGCCCTCTACGCGTTCGGCCTGGGGGAGCTGCTGGCGGAGTTCGAGCAGCGCCGGGCCCGGCGGCGCCTGGACCGCAGCGCGGTCCGCTCCGCCCAGCGGGGAGGTTGAGGAATGGCCGAGGTCAAGCACGGCCGCTACACGGCCTCCATCGACGGCTCGTTCGTGGTCTTCCTGATCGGCATGCGCATCAACCGGTACCGCGCTCTGCGCACGTGGGTGCCGGTGGCCCGGGCGATGGGTCCCATGCTTCAGACCCTGTTCGCGCACCCGGAGAAGGGGTTCCTCGGCGCGGAGTACCTGTTCAACCTGCGCGGGCCGATCCTGTTGCAGTACTGGCGGAGCTTCGACGACCTGGAGCGCTTCGCCCGCTCCCCGTCGGATCCCCACCTGGCGGCCTGGAAGCGCTTCAACCGCCTGGCCGCAGCCGACGGCAGCACCGGGATCGTCCACGAGACCTACCTCGTCGAGGCCGGCGCCTACGAGGCGCTGTACCACAACACGCCGGTGTTCGGCCTGGCCAAGGCGAGCAGCCACGTGCCGGCGACCGGTGCCCGCGACACGGCCCGCGGCCGCCTGGGTCCACGGGGCGCGACGCCACGCACCGGTCAGGCCCGCTGATGGCCGCGTCCCACACCCGGGCGTCGTCCCCGCGCTGGGGCGGGGTGAGCCTGGTCGCGAGCGGGCTGGCCATGGCCGCCTTCTGGTTGCTGGTCATCCCGTTCCCGACCTTCGCGGGCGCCGAGGTCGCGCTGGACTCCCAGCAACTCGCCGGGCAGGCGTTCCACGTCCTGGCGGCGCTGCTGGCGGTCTTCGGCTACGTCGCGCTGCGCGACCATCACCTGCCTGTGGGGGGTCGGCTGCTCACGCTGGGGTACGTGCTGTCGGTCGCGGGGGCCGTCGGGTTCTTCACCGACGGCGTCATCGGCCTGGTCGTGAACCCGGCGCTGGCGGGCCCGGCGCCCGCCACCGTCGAGGCCACGGGCGCGATGTTCACCGGCGTCGTCCTGGTCTTCTACGTGGTCTCCTTCGCGGTGTACATGATCGGGCTGGTGGTGTTCGGCCTGGGGATGCTGCGGGCGGGGTCGATGCCGCGCGCGGCCTGCCTGCTGCTGGTGGCCGGGGCCGTGCCGATGAACCTGCCGACCCTGCCCGTCACCCACGTGCCCCAGGTGATCGGCGGCCTGCTGGTGGGCGCCGCGTCGGTCTGGCTGGGTGCCCGCCTGATCGCCCTTGCCGACCGGGCCACCGTCCCCGCCCGGACTTCCGCCTGACCGGCGGCGGGAACCACGGTTCAGGGACCGGGGGGCCGCTCCACGAACACCCCCGGTCGCGGACCCCGTCAAGGGGTCGCGAGTGCCCTGGCGGCCCGGCAGGTGGCGGTCATCGACGCCGCACGGGAGGCGGGTGTCCGCCATCTCGTGCAGGCCAGCGGCGGCGGCGCCGACCGCAGCCCCGACCTGCCCGGCTTCATCGGCAAGAGCCTGGTCGAGCGGCACCTGCGCAGCAGCGGCATCAGCCACACGATCGTGGCTCCCACCTGGTTCATGAGCAACTGGGACTGGCCCTGCTTCCGGCCCGCGATCCTTGCCGGCGTCCTCGCGCTGCCGCTGGACCCCGGCACCTCGCTGCAGCAGGTCGCACCCGCGGACATCGGCCGCGTCGCCGCGCTGGCGCTCACCGATCCGGCGCGCTGGGCCGGGCAGCGCATCGAGCTCGCCCGCGACGAGCGTCCGATCGCCCATACCGCCGCCGCGCTCGGCGCCTCATTGGGCCGGCCCGTCAGCTACCAGCAGGTCTCGTGGGAGTCCTTCCAGGGGGAGTACGGCTCCTTCTTCGCCGGCCTGTTCCGCTGGTACGCCGAGCACGGCTACCGCGCCGACATCCCGGCCCTGCGCCGGGCGCTGCCCCGCCTGCTCCACCTCGACGCGTACCTGGACCGGCGCGGCAGCTTCGCCCACGACCGCGCCGCCTGAGCGCCCCGGCGCCCGCCCACCGACCCGCGGATCGGTGGGCAGGTGACGGCCCTGTGCCGGTCCGGCTGGCGGCCCCGGAGCCGTCCGCCGGTCCCGCCCCGTGGTGATGGTGGGGCGCGTTCGCGCCGCGGGGGACCTGGCGGCGGGGGGGGGGTCGGCCCCGACCACGGGACCCGGCCCTCCTGCGCCGGTGTGGCACACCATATGGGGCGTCCTTGCGGCGCCGTTGCCTGTCGGTGTCCCGACCGTCACACGAGGCGGTGTTCGGACAGGGGTGCTGGCGTCCACCCGTCGACGGGCCCGCGCTCGCCCGCCTGGCGGGCGTAGACCAGCAGGGCGAGCAGCTCCTGGTGGGTCCGGTGGGCGTCCGCCGCGTGCTGTGCCGACGGCGGGTAGCGGGTCAGCGCGCTGCGGAACGCGGTGACGGCGGTGCCGAGGTGACCGACCAGGTCCGCGGCGACGGCCCCGGTCGCGGCCAGCGCCCCACAGGGGCCCGCGCGGGTCGCCGTGGCGCACCGCGAGCGCGTACCGCCGGGCCAGGACCGCGGCCTCCCGGTCGGACAGGACCTCCCGAGCGGGCACCGCCACCGGCCGTCGCTGCAGCATCGCTGTCCCCCTTGGTGCCGATTTGGTGACCCCGCAGGAGCATGCCACTGCACGTTATCGTTGCAAGTTTGCACACAAGGCAAGTCTGCTGCTCGGAGCGTGAGAAGAACCCGCTAGCCTCCCCCTGTTCCGCGGCGACAGGAGGTGGTGAGCGTGGCAGGAGTTCCGGGACCCACCGTGCGCAGTCGCCGCCTCGGCGCGGAGTTGCGCCGCCTGCGCGAGGCCGCCGGGATGACGCTCGACGATGTCGGCGCGCGCCTGGAGTGGTCGGGGTCCAAGGTCAGCCGCATCGAGACCGCGCGCGTCGCCGTGCGCCCCCGCGACGTCGCCGACCTCAGCGACCTCTACGGTGTGAAGCCCGAACGCCGCGACGAGCTGATCGCCCTCGCGCGCGCCTCCCGCCAGCAGGGCTGGTGGCAGCAGTACAGCGATGTCAAGGACGAAGCGTTCCAGGCCTACGTCGGCCTGGAAGCCGAGGCCGCGCGCATCCGGTGGTACACGGCCGAGCTCGTGCCAGGTCTGTTGCAGACCGAGGCCTACGCCCAAGAGGTGGTCCGCGCCATCCTGACGGAGGGGTCGCCGGAGCGCGCCCGGCGGGTGGTCGAACTGCGCATGGCCCGTCAGCGGCGGCTGCACGAGGAGCCGCCCCTGAAGGTGTGGGCCGTGCTGAACGAGGCGGTCCTGCGCTGCACCGTCGGGGGCCCGGAGGTGATGCGGGAGCAGTTGCAGCACCTGGGCGCCCTCGCCCGGCGGCCGTCGATCACGCTCCAGGTGCTGCAACCCGCCGGTGGTGCCCATGCGGCGATGGACGGCTCGTTCACCGTCCTGCAGTTTCCCGAGCCGGGAGACCCTGATGTCGTCTACCTGCAGCACCGCACCGGGGACATCTATCTCGAGACGGCTGAACACATCGCGGTCTACAACCTGGCCTTCGACCACTTGCTGGCCCGGGCCGCGACGCCGGATCAGTCCATCCGGCTGATCGAGGAAGCAGCGGAGGCACTGGCATGAGCCCGGAACTGACCCGCGCAGCCTGGCGCACCAGCAGTCACAGCGGGAGCAGCGACTGCGTGGAGGTGGCGGTCGTCCCGGGGGGGATGGCGGTGCGGGACTCCAAGGATCCCGGCGGGGCGGTGCTGCGGTTCACGGTCGCGGAGTGGCGGGCGTTCGTGGCGGGCGTCCGTGATGGGGAGTTCGACCTCGGCGGTGACTGAGGGTTCGAGGGGCGCCCGCCGGCGCCGCTCCTCCTGACCTCCGCGCACCGGACGTACCGGCGGCGGCGCCATCACCCCGGCCTGGGTGTCGCCGGTGCGGGCGTTCACACCCTCCGCGACCGCGCCCGCCGTGGCCGCGACGTCCGGCGGGGCGGCCTCGCGCACCGCGGCGCCGGGCCCGTCGGACAGGGTCCCGGCCGCGACCAGCGCCAGGGTCTGCAAGGGCCCGTGCCGGGCGGCGCCGAGCCGGCTGGTGAACCGTGCGCTCCCGGGCGGCCGTACCCCCTCCAGCAGGTCACCCCCCAGGTCCGAGGAGCTCCCCATGATGCAGACGATCCGACGCATGGCGATCGCGCTGGTGGTCGCCGCCGTGGCGGCCATCGCGCCGCTGGCCCCACCCGCTCTCGCTGACGTGCCGGCCGGCGGTACCATCACCGAGGGCGTGGGCGTCTCCGGCGCCGCGCTCGGTCAGACCCTGGACCAGGTGCGAGCCAGCCTCGGCACCGAGCGGTCGTGCACCGACGTCGACTACTTCCCCAAGCTGGTCACGACCTGCACGTGGGGCGTCGAGGGCGCGACCGGCGACATCACCGTCGACTTCGGCTACACCACGACCCGGCCGAAGCGCAGGACGCCGCCGGTGGCGCGCGTCGTCACCGTGGCGTCGGACGCCTTCAGCACGACCCGCGGGATCGCGGTCGGCGACAGCATTGACGAGCTGCGGGCGGCGTACGGCGATGACCTCCAGCTGTGCGGCAGCGTCGACTGCGTGTTCCTCGGCGGCGACGTCACCCGGTTCTCCATCTCCAAGCACAACTTCACCGCGCTCGGACCGATCTTGCGGATCAGCGTCGGCAGCGTCTGAACGCCGGCGGGGACGGTCACGGGCGAGGTGCCGTGGCCGTCACCCGCTGAGCGCGGTGGACGAACGTCCCCCGGGCACATCCCAACCTGAAGGCCGGGATGAGCATGGCCGCCCTGGCGGCGAGGCGGGTGCCGATGCAGACGGCGCCCGCCCTGCCGCACGTTCGGCTGCGTCCCGGCGGTACCGGGTGAGGGGGAGAGACCCCAGACCGCATGTCGGGGTGACGCCCGCCAGTGGGATGGGACCGCTCTGCGTGGCGTTTCGCCAGGAGCATGGGGCCACCGGTTCGTCAGTGATGGGGCCACCCGGGGCATGGACGCCGCGCGTGCGCACCTCGCGCTCTCGCGGCGACCTCAGATCGGGGTGGCCCAGACGATGAGGTTGTTCCGGTAGCTGCGGGCCGCTGCGTCGAACGGGCCCGAGCAGGTCACCAGGGCCAGGTGGCGCTCGCCGGTGCTGTCGAACAGTTCCGCGGGGAGCTCGGTCTTGCCGACCTCCACGGTCGCGGACACGCGGAACCGGTGGCGGGCGCCCAGCCCGTCGAGGACGGTCAGCTCGTCGCCCTGGCTGAGGTCGCGCAGCTGCGCGAACACCCCAAGGCCGTCCTCCGCCGAATCGACGTGGCCGGCGATCAGGGTGGTGCCCTCGGTCGCACCCATCGGCGCGCTGCCCACCCACCAGCCCAGCTGCGACACGTCGTCGGGCACGGCCAGGACGCCGTCGGCGGTGACGGGGGCCAGCGTGACGGGAGCCGGGACGTCCATCCCGGCCAGCTGCACCCCGGCCGGTGGCGCCGCGGCGACCGGTGGCGCCGCGGCGACCTGCGGTGCCGGGGCGGGCGCGTCCGGTGAGGGGGCCGCCGGCGGCGCAGGTGCGGATGACGGCGCACCGGCCACCGAGGGCGTGCGCGGCTCGGCGGACGGTGCCGCGGGACCACCGCAGGCGCCCAACCGCAGCAGCCCGGCCAGGACGGCCCCGCGCAGTGCGGTGCTGCCCGGGCGCCGCAGCACCCGGGCAGCAGGCGAGACCGAGACCGGTGGCGGTCTCCGGCGGTCGACCATCAGGCGCCGGCGTCAGCGGACCGGCGACGCTGCACCAGCAGCGCGCCACCACCGGCCGCGGCCAGGACCAGCGCGCCGCCCGCCACGTACGGGCCGGGGGAGCCGGTCGCCGCCGCGGCAGCCTGGCCGCCGCTGCCGGTGTCGATCGTGCCCGGCGCAGCCGAGGAGGACGTCAGCTGGGCGCGGGCGTTGCCGGTGGGCGGCGGGAAGCTCGCGGAGTGGGTGTTCAGGTAGAAGCCCGCGGGGTCGTCGATGATCTGCTGCGCCAGGCCGGGGTCGATCTGCGTGGTGGCGGAGCTGCCGCTGTTGATCGCCGCGCTGTCGAGCGGCACCACCACCTCGCCGTTGCTGCCGGCGGCGCCGCGGTGGATGTGCCCCGCGGTGATGTCCTCCTCATTGCCGGTGATCTGCACGGTGTAGGTGAGCGCTCCGGCCGCGGTCAGCTGGAAGCTGCCCGTGACGGAGGTGCCCTCCTCGCCGCTGCCGGGCGGCACCTCCTCCTCGCCGCTGCCCGAGGCGGCGAGGGTGACGGTCTCCTGAGCGAAGGCGGTGGCGGCGGACCCCAGCAGGGCCCCGGCGGTCAGCAGGCCAGCGGCCGCCACGGACCCCAGCAGTCGTCGAACGGTCATCGTCGAACTCCTCGGCTATCTCCACAGCGGTCGACCACCCGGCCGCCGCCTCGACTGCACCGGTGTACGAGGGGATCCCCCCGTCCGGTTCACCGCCCCGACTTTTCGCTCACTCCAAACGCGGGTTACGGTAGGGCCACGTCATGGAGCGCCGACCGACACGCAGCGAGCACGAGGCCCTGAAGGCCATCTACCGCGCGACCGTCGACGGGAACGCCGCCTCGACCGGTGACCTGGCCCACGCGCTGGGTCTCACCCCGGGGACGGTGACCGCCACGGTCAAGCGGCTGGCCGAGCACGGGCTCGTGCTGCACACCCCGTACCACGGGGTGGAGCTCACCGCGCCCGGCCGCCGCACGGCGGTCGCGGCCATCCGGCGGCACCGCATCGTCGAGCGCTTCCTGTCCGACATGCTCGGCTACTCGTGGAACGAGGCGAGCGAGCTCGCCGGCTCCTTCGAGTTCGAGCTGCCCGCCGAGGTGGAGGAGCGGCTGTTCGTGGCCCTCCACCGCCCCGACACCTGCCCGCACGGCTTCCCGATCCCCGCCCCCGAGGTCGACCGGCTGCCCCAGCTGCCGCCCCTGCCCTCGCTCGAGCCGGGCCAGCGCGCCGTCGTCGCGCTGCCCGGGTCGACCGAGCCGGAGGTCGCGGCGTTCCTGGAGACGCTCGGCCTGCGCCCCGGTGTGGAGATCGAGCTGCGGGAGAAGCACCCGTTCGACGGCCCTCTGGTCCTCCGGGTCGGGGGCAGGGACCGGACCCTCGGATTCAACCTCGCACAGCAGATCTACGTGAGCGTGCTCGCCTACGACGGGCCCGCCGGAGAAAGTGAGTCCCCGTGACACCGCTCGTCCTCGCCGCGGAGGGCGGGTTCCAGGAGTTCGAACTCGGGTCCACCGAGTTCCTCGTCCTGGGGCTGTCCGCCGCCACCGCGATCCTCGCCCTGCTGGTCGGCTTCTCGCTCATGCGCGGGGTGCTCGCCGCCGACCAGGGCCCCCAGAAGATGCGCGACATCGCCGCCGCGATCCAGGAGGGCGCCAACGCCTACCTGAACCGGCAGTTCCGCACGATCCTGGTCATCCTCGTGCCGCTCGCGATCATCGTGTTCATCACCTCGACCGCCGTGCTCACCCCCGAGGGCGAGGAGGCGCTGTCGTTCGCCGAGTCGGGGACCTACCGCACCCTGGCCTTCCTCGCCGGCGCCTTCCTGTCCGGCCTGACGGGCTACATCGGCATGGGCCTGGCCGTGCGCGGCAACGTCCGCACCGCCGCCGCGGCCCTGTCGGGGTCCCTGCCGGCCGCCCTCAAGGTCGCGTTCCGCACCGGCGGCGTGGCGGGCATGTTCACCGTCGGCCTCGGCCTGCTCGGCGCGACGCTCATCATCCTGCTGTTCCAGAACACCTCGTCGGCGATCCTGGTCGGCTTCGGCTTCGGCGGGTCGCTGCTGGCGCTGTTCCTGCGGGTCGGCGGCGGCATCTTCACCAAGGCCGCCGACGTCGGCGCGGACCTGGTGGGCAAGGTCGAGCAGGGCATCCCGGAGGACGACGCCCGCAACCCCGCCACCATCGCCGACAACGTCGGTGACAACGTCGGCGACTGCGCGGGCATGGCCTCGGACCTGTTCGAGTCCTACGAGGTCACCCTCGTCGCCGCCATCATCCTGGGCGTCGCGGCCTTCGACTCCATCGGCGCCAACCCCGCCCTGGGCCTGGTCTTCCCGGTCGCCGCGCGCGCCATCGGCGTGCTCGCCTCGATCGTGGGCGTCTATGCCGTGCGCGCGACCGACCAGGACCGCTCGGCGCTGGCGCCGATCAACCGCGGCTTCCTGGTCGCGGGCGTCCTGACCGTCATCGGCACCGCCGCGATCGCCCTGCTCTACGTCGGCAACAGCGAGTTCAACGAGGGCTGGCGGGTGCTCGGCGCGGTCGTCGCCGGACTGGTGCTCGCCCAGATCGTGAACCGGCTGACCGAGTACTTCACCTCCACCGAGTCCGCGCCCGTCCAGGAGATCGCGACCTCGTCGCGCACCGGCCCGGCGACCACGGTCCTGTCGGGCATCAGCTCGGGCCTGGAGTCCTCGGTATGGGCGATCCTGGCCATCGCCGGCGCCTTGGGCGTCGCGATCGCCATGGGCGGCGGCAACCTGCAGTTCGCCCTCTACCTGGTCGCGCTGACCGGCATGGGCATGCTGTCCACCACCGGCGTCATCGTCTCGGAGGACACCTTCGGGCCGGTGGCCGACAACGCCGCCGGCATCGCGGAGATGTCCGGTGAGTTCGAGGGCGAGCCGGCGCGGATCATGGTGTCGCTCGACGCGGTCGGCAACACCACCAAGGCGGTCACCAAGGGCTTCGCGATCGGGTCCGCGGTCATCGCCGCGGTCGCGCTGTTCGCGTCGTTCATCGAGACCATCGCCGCGGAGCTGGGGCTGGACGTCGAGGGGTCGGAGCTGTTCCTCAGCCCCGAGACCTCGATCAACGTCGCCGACCCGCTGACCTTCATCGGCCTGCTGATCGGCGGCGCGGTGCCGTTCCTGTTCAGCTCGTTCGCGATCCGCGCGGTGTCGCGCACCGCGGGCACCGTCGTGGAGGAGGTGCGCCGCCAGTTCCGGGAGCACCCCGGGATCATGGACTACACCGAGCGCCCCGACTACAAGCGTGTCATCGACATCTGCACCGCGGCGTCGCTGCGCGAGCTGACCACGCCCGCGCTGCTGGCGGTCCTGACCCCCGTGATCGTCGGCTTCGGCATCAACTACTTCGCGCTCGGCGCCTTTCTGGCGGCGGTCATCCTGGTCGGCCAGCTGATGGCGAACTTCCTGTCCAACGCCGGTGGCGCCTGGGACAACGCGAAGAAGTACATCGAGGACGGCCACGAGGGCGGCAAGGGGTCGGAGTCGCACAAGGCCGCGGTCATCGGCGACACCGTCGGCGACCCGTTCAAGGACACCGCGGGCCCCGCCCTGAACCCGCTCATCAAGGTCATGAACCTGGTGTCGCTGCTGATCCTGCCGGCGGTCATCGCCCTGCAGGACAACGTCCCCGCCCGCCTCGGCATCACCGCCGTGGCGATCGCGATCCTGGCCGGCGCGATCATCTTCTCCAAGCGCCAGGCCGACACCCTCCAGCAGGCCCAGGCCAAGCCCGACGTGGTCCCCGCCACGCAGCGCTGACGGCCGCCCGCACCCGCGTCCGGACCCCGGCACGAACCCCTCATCCGGGGTCCGGACGCTCCCGTCCCACTGGCCCACACCGCCTTGCTGGCTTGGCTGCATGTCAGAACAGCTAGCGATCCGCATCCCAGATGAGCTGGCACGCGGGCTGGACGAGGCGGTGGCGTCCGGTGGCTACAGCAGCCGGGCGGAGGCGGTGCGACTGGCCATCGCCGCGCTCGTCGACACCGAACGGCTGTGCCGGGTGGGTGCGGCCATCGTGGAGGGCTACCGGCGTCAGCCCCAGAGCGACGAGGACGTCGAACTCGCCACCCGCGCGGCTCTCGCGTCCATCGAGGAGGAGCCCTGGTGAGCGCCCTGCGGCAGGGCGACGTCTGGTGGGGGGAGTCGCCGGACGCGAAGGGCCGGCCGTACCTCGTCGTGACCCGCGACCAGGCCATCGACGTGCTGCGCACGATCCTGGTCGCGCCGGTCACCCGAACGGTCAGGGCGATACCGACCGAGGTGCCCCTGGGCCCCGACGAGGGGCTCCGGACCGTCTGCGCCGCCAGGCTGGACAACGTGCTGCCCTTCCCCAAGGCCATGCTCGTCCGCCGCATGGGCGCGCTCGCCCCCGCCCGGCGGGACGAGCTGTGCGCCGTGGTCAGCCACGACCGACTGCTGACGGGGCGGTACGCAGGGTGCCGTCGACGACCCTCACCGTCGCCACCAGGGGCGGCGGGCGCCGCGGCCCCGCCCTGTGGGCGCCCCGGCCGGGGCCGCTGGCCGACGCGGTCGCCGAGGCGGTGGACTGGTACCGGTCCCAGCCGTCATCCTGAGGACATGGCACTGCACCCCCAGGTCGAGGCCCTGCTCGCGCGGATGGCGGCGGCCGGCGGCGGTTCGCCGTTCCAGCTCCCGCCCGAGGAGGCCCGGGCCGCGGCGGAGCGGTCCGCGCCCCTGCTCGGCGGTCCGGGGGAGGAGGTCGCCGCCGTCGAGGACCGCGCGGTGCCGGGCCCCGACGGGCCCGTGCCGGTGCGCGTCTACACCCCTGCGACGGGTGCCGCGCCCCGGCCGGTACTGGTCTACCTGCACGGCGGCGGCTTCGTGGTCGGCAGCCTGGACACCGTCGACGGGGTCTGCCGGGCCCTGTCCAACCGCTCCGGCGCGGTGGTCGTGAGCGTCGCCTACCGGCTCGCGCCCGAGCACCCCTGGCCGGCCGCGGTGCGCGACGCCGACGCGGCGGCCGCCTGGGTCCGGGCGCATGCCGCCGACCTCGGCGGGGACTTCGACCGGGTGGGGGTCGGCGGGGACAGCGCCGGCGCCAACCTGGCCACGATCGCCGCGCGCCACGTGCGCGGGCTGGCGTTCCAGGTCCTGGTCTACCCGGTGACCGACGCGGCGATGGACACCCCCAGCTACGAGGAGTTCGCCGAGGGCCACTACCTGTCCCGCGAGGACATGCGCGTCGCCTTCGACCACTACCTGCCGGCGGGCGCCGACCGGCGCCACCCCGACGTCTCGCCGCTGCACGCGCCCGACCTCGCGGGCCTGCCCCCCGCCCTGGTCCTCACCGCCGCCGCCGACCCCCTGCGCGACGAGGGCGAGGCCTACGCCGACCGCCTGCGCGCCGCCGGCGTGCCCGTCACCCTGTCCCGCTACGACGGCATGATCCACGGCTTCTTCCGCTGGACCGCCGCCGTCGACGCCTCCACCGACGCCATCGACGAGGTGGCCGCCTTCCTCCGCACCCTGCCGTGACCCCCGCCGCGCCTGCCGTGCGCGGGCGCCTAGGTCGGCCCCCGACCGCAGGCCCTCAGCGTGCCGCCCCGCAGGAGGCGGGCGGCGGCGGCCGAGATCGCCGTCCAGGAGCCGCTGGACCTGGTTCCCGCCCGTGGGCAAGGCGGTCACGTCGCCTCCGCCTGCTCCAGCACCGTCAGGGTCGGGCGGGCGCGCAGCGTGGCCAGGAACGGGTCGTCGCGTCTTCCCAGTCCCGCACGCTGCGGACCGTCACCTGCACGGGCAGCCCGATCCGTCGTTCCGCCCGGTCGGCTGCGGCGTCGACCGCCTCGCGGTCCACCTCGTCCCCGAGGACCAGTACGTCGACGTCCGCGGGCGAGGGCCCGTCCTCCCCGGCGTAGCGCGCGGCCCAGGACCCGAACAGCACGACGCGCTCGCCGCCGCGGATGCCAGCGAACTCCTCGGCCACGACCTGCGGTGCCCCGAACGCCGCGAGCACCACCTGCCGGAGCGGCTGGAACAGGGGATGGTCCGGGTTGCCGCGGACCCGCCGGTTGCGCCCCTCCTGCCGGCTGACGACGAGCCCGGCCGCTGCCGCCCGACCATGGGTACAGCCCGGTGCCCGTGGCCGGGTCAGGGGGAGGTGTCGCGGGTGATGCCGAGTTCGGTGAAGGTGATGTCGGGGTGGTCCTGGGCGGCCCAGCGCAGGGTGTGCTCGTCGCGGCACAGCAGCAGGTGGTCGCCGTGGCGGTCGCGCACGACGACGGTGCCGCGCTGGCCGCGCAGCCGGTCGGCCGCCGCGGCCGACACCCCGCGCGCGAGCTGCCACGGCGCCGGCTCCATGGTGATCTCGCAGCCGAACTCGTTGGCCATGCGGTGCTGGGCGACCTCGAACTGCAGGCGGCCGACGCCCGCCAGGATCGGCTGCTGGTCCCCGAAGTCCGGGCGGCGCAGGACGTGGACCACGCCCTCCTCGTCGAGCTGGGCAAGCCCCGCGCGGAACTGCTTGTAGCGGTTGGTGTCGCGGTTGCGCACGTTGGCGAACTGCTCCGGTGCGAAGGTCGGGATCGGCGGGAACGCGACCCGCGGGCCCGCGTAGAGGGTGTCGCCGACCTGCAGCCCGGTCGCGTTCACGACCCCGACGATGTCGCCGGGGACGGCGTCGTCCACGGTCTCGCGGTCCGCCGCGAACAGCTGGTGGGCGTACTTCAGCTGGTAGGAGCGCCCGGTGCGCGCCAGCGTCGCGGTCATGCCCCGGCTGAACCGTCCCGAGTTCACGCGCAGAAAGGCGATCCGGTCCCGGTGGCGGGGGTCCATGTTGGCCTGGACCTTGAACACCAGCCCGCTGAACGGGTCCGCGACCGGCCGCGGGGGCGCCCCGGCGGGCTCGGACACCGGCTGGGCCGCGGGCGCGGGCGCAAGCTGCGCGAAGCCCTCCAGCAGCAGCCGGACCCCGAAGTTGGCCAGCGCGCTGCCGAAGAACACCGGCGTCTGGCGGCCGGCGAGGAAGGCCTCGCGGTCGAGGTGGCGCTCCTCGATGTCGAGCAGCTCCAGCTCCTCGAGCGCGGCGTCCCAGCGGTCCTGCGGGCAGCCCTCCGGCTCGGCCTTCTCCAGCGGGACGCGGTGCTCGTCACCGACCGTCGCCCCGTGGGCGGTGCGGTCGAAGCGCACGAGCTCCCCGGCGGCGCGGTCCACGATGCCGGCGAAGTCGGGGCCGTCGGCGACGGGCCAGGTCACCGGCACCGGCTCCAGGCCGATGCGGTCGGTGATCTCGTCGAGCAGCTGGAGCGGCGCCAGGCCCGGCCGGTCGCACTTGTTGACGAAGGTCACGATCGGCAGCCCGCGGTCGCGGCAGACGCGGAACAGCTTGAGGGTCTGGGGCTCCAGCCCCTTGGCCATGTCCAGGACCATGACCGCGGCGTCCGCCGCGCACAGGGTGCGGTAGGTGTCCTCGCTGAAGTCGGCGTGCCCGGGCGTGTCGAGCAGGTTGAAGTGCCACGCACCGTAGCTGAAGTGCAGCACGGTGGAGGAGATCGAGATGCCGCGCTGGCGCTCCAGCTCCATCCAGTCGCTGGTCGCCGCCCGCGCCTGGCGCCGGGACGCGACCGCGCCCGCCTCGTGCACCGCACCCGCGTAGAGCAGCAGCTTCTCGGTCAGCGTGGTCTTGCCCGCGTCCGGGTGGCTGATGATCGCGAACGTCCGCCGGGTGGCGACCTCGGCGAGCAGCCGGGGGTCGGTGGCGGCGGGCGTGGACATGCGTCGGCTCCTGTGCGGGGTGGGGTCAGCCCCCCAGGTTACGGCGCGGCCAGGAACGCGCGCAGGAGCGCGGCGGTGGCGTCGCTCACCCGGCGCTGCCGTCGCCGGCGGCGACGGCCCGGCGGAGCAGGTCGCGGAGGGTGCGGCGCGCGGGCTCGTCGAGGCCCGCGAACAGGGGCAGGTCCGCGAGCAGGCGGGTCTCCAGGTCGCGGCGCAGGGTCCGCCCGTCGTCGGTGAGGACCAGCTGGCGCACGCGGCGGTCGTCCGGGTCGGGCCGGCGGGCGACCAGCCCGCGCTGCTCGAGCCGGTCGACGATGCCGGTGAAGTTCGACGGGTCGTAGCCCAGGCGCCGGGCGAACTCGCGCATCGGCGTGGGCCCGGACAGCCCGCGCAGCACCGAGCCCATCCCCGAGGTCAGGTCCAGCGCGGCGCAGCAGGCCAGGAAGTGCGCGCGCATGCGGCTCAGGAGGACGAAGAAGTCGTCCGCGGCGTCGGCGGCGACGGGATCGACGTCGGCGTCGCGCACCACCACGGTGTCCTGGCCCTCCTCCATGGCCGCAGGGTAGCGGGGAGCAGTTGCGGGTCACTCACCACGTTGGTATATCTCCACTACCTACTGCTCCACCACCTTGGGAGACGACCCATGAGACGCTCCATCGCCCTGCTGGCGGCGCTCGTCCTGCTGGCGCTGGCGCCCGCCGCCGCCGCGGCCGGCGCGGCAGCGCCCGCGCCGGCCCGGACGCTGGCCACCTTCCCGGCCGGGGACTTCCTGGAAAGCGTGGCGGTCGACCGCGACGGCGCGCTGTACGTGACCTCGGCCTTGAACGCGGCGATCGTGCGGCTGGCCCCGGACGGCACCCGCAGCACCTACGCCCAGTTCCCCGCCGCGCCGTTCGACCCGGCCAACCCGCTGGGCGTGACCAGCCTGGTCGGCACGGTCGCGTTCGATCCCCACGGCGTGCTCCACGCCACCTACGTCAACACCCGGCAGCCGGAGCTGACCGGGCTGTACCGGGTCACCGCGGACGGCCGGGAGAAGGTCGCGCCGTTCCCCGCCGACGCCCAGCCCAACGGCATCACCGCCGACCGCGACGGGCTGTTCTACGCCGCCGACTCCGCCCGCGGGCGCCTCTACCGCATCGACCCGGCCGCCGGCACCACCGAGACCTGGATCGAGGACGCGAGCCTCGCCCCGACCGGCGTGCCGGAGTTCCCCGGGGCCAACGGCGTCCGCCGCTACGGGCGGTCGCTGTACGTGTCCAACCCCTCGACCGCCGAGGTCGTGCGCGTGCCGATCCGGCGCGACGGCAGCGCGGGCGAGCCGCAGGTGCACGCCACCGGGGTGCGCATTGACGACTTCGCCTTCGACGTGGCCGGGCGCATCCTCGGCACGACCCACCCGTTCGACACCGTGGTGCGGGTGGACCGCGACGGCTCCTCCACGGTGCTCGCCGGAGCGGATCAGGGCGTGATCGGTCCGACCGCCGCGGCCTTCGGCACCGAGGGCGCGGATCGCACCGGTCTCTACGTGGTCACCGACGGCGGGTTCTTCGCCAACCTGCTCGACCCCGCCGCACCGGACGGTCCCCCCAGCGTGGTCCGCCTGCAGCTCACCGTCCCCGGCTTGCCCCTGCCGGGCACGACCGCGCCGCGCTGACGCCCCCGGTCGTGCGCCCACCGCCCCCGTGCGGCGGTGGGCGCGCGGTCAGTCCTCGACGACGTGGGTGGCGAAGCGGGCGCGGGCGGCGGTCCAGGCGGCGACGTCGACCGTGCCCGCCGGGCTCAGGGCGTCGGCCGCGTCCCAGGCCATGGCCAGGGCGTGGTGGGTGTTGTCGTGGGCGAACAGGCCCTGGCGGCCGAAGGTCAGCAGGCGCGGCTCGGCGGACGCCCACGCGTCGACCGTGGCGAACGCCGCCTCGTACCCGCGGCGGTAGACGGGGTAGGCGCTGGGGAGACGCCGGACGGCGACGTCGCGCACGGGCGGGTCGGGCAGGCCCGCGGCGCCCAGCGCGTCGACGACCACGGCGAGGAGGTCGGCGTCCGTCGCCCGCCAGGTCGCGTCGCCGACGTCGCAGGGCAGCTCCGCGCACAGCACCGTGCGGTCCGGCGGGTCGTCGCCATCGCGGTAGTTGCGCGGCTCGGAGATGCGCGTGACCGGCGTGAAGGGCTCCGGCAGGTAGTGGGCGTCGAAGGGGGTGTACCGGCGGGTCGCGAGCACCGGGTAGACGAGCACCATCGCGCGGGTGCGCAGGCCGCCCGCCGCCGCCAGGACCGCGGGCGGGGCACCGGCCAGGCGCGCGAGGACGGGCAGCGGGATGGTCGACCACAGCAGGTCGCCGGCGGTGCGCCGCCCGCCGGCGGTCACGGCGACCCCCTCCGGCCCCAGCGCCACCGCCTCCACGGTGGCGCCCCGGCGCAGGTCGGCGCCGGCCGCCGCGGCGGCGTCGGCCAGCCGCTCCGCGATGGCGCCGAAGCCGGTCCGCGGGTAGGAGAAGACCTGGCCCTGGCCGGTGCCGGGGCGCAGCACCCGGCGCAGGAGCGCCGCGGGCGACCCGGCGGTGACGCGCCGGCGGGCCTGCTCCCCGGCCAGGTCGGCGGGGTCGACGCCCCACAGCTTGCGCGCGTAGGGCAGGTAGAAGCGGTCGGTGAGCGTGGGCCCCAGGCCCGCCCGCAGGACCGCGGCGAAGGTGTCGTCGGGGCCGCCGGGGACCGGTGCGCGGCGCAGGGGGGCGAGTGCGGCGTCGCGGGCGGCGCCCAGCGCGAAGTCCGGCGGGAGCCGGCGCACCAGGTCCCCGGCGCGCAGCGGGAACGCCAGCCAGCGCCCGGCCAGGCGGATGCGCCCGCGGCGGGCGCGGGTCTGCAGGTCGTCGCCGAGCAGGGCGCGCAGGTCGGCCAGGACCCGCGGGTCGGTCGCGGGGTGCAGGCGGTGGCTGCCGTGGTCGACGCGGACGCCGGCGACCTCGAAGCTGCCGGCGGCGCCGCCGACCACCGGCGCCCGCTCGAACAGGGTGACGCGGTGTCCCGCGCGGGCGGCGCGCCACGCCGCCCCCAGCCCGGCGGGCCCGCCGCCGAGCACGAGCAGGTCGGTCACGCCCGGCGCCGGGTGCACGCCGCGGCGGTCACCCGCGGGGGTAGGCCGCCGTCGGGCCGCCCGTGTAGGTGAGGGCCACTCCGTCGCCGCGGAGGAAGTCGGGGCGCAGGGTGCGGGCGCGGACCTCCGCGCCCGACCGCAGCGCGATCCGGTAGACCGCGTCGTGGCCGTAGTACTCGACGTCGGTCACGCGGCCCTGGTCACCGCCGCGCACCGCGAGGTGCTCCGGGCGGACCAGGACATCGACCGCGCCGCGGGCCGTGCCGGCGAGCGGCACCGCACCGACCGCGGTCGCCGCGCCGCTGCCGTCGGCCGTGCCGGGCAGGAGGTTGGCGTCGCCGACGAACGCCGCGACGGCCCGGGTCGCGGGCGCGGCGTACAGCTGCGCCGGCGGCGCCTGCTGCTCGATGCGCCCGTCGCGCATGACCGCCACCTCGTCGCCCAGGACGAACGCCTCCTCCTGGTCGTGGGTGACGAACAGCGCGGTCATGCCCAGCCCCCGCAGCAGGCGGGTGACCTCGCCGCGCACCTGCAGGCGCAGGGCGGTGTCCAGGTTGCTGAAGGGCTCGTCCAGCAGCACCGCCGCGGGGCGGTGGGCCAGCGTGCGGGCGAGCGCGACGCGCTGCTGCTGGCCGCCCGACAGGGTGGCGGGCGCCCGGTCGGCGAACGCCTCCAGCTCGACCAGCTCCAGCGCGGCCCGGACCCCCCCGGCGCGCCGCTCCGCGCGCGACAGCCCGAAGGCGACGTTGCCCGCGACGCTGAGGTGGGGGAACAGCGCCCAGTCCTGGAAGACCATCCCGACCCGGCGCCGCTCGGGCGGCACGAAGGTGCCCGCCCCGGTGAGCGTGGCCCCGCCGAGCGTCACCGCGCCCTCGTCGGGGCGCTCCAGGCCCGCCAGCGTCCGCAGCAGCGTCGTCTTGCCGCACCCGCTGGGGCCCAGCAGCGCCACGACGGCGCCCGTGGGGACGTCGAGGTCCACCCCGCGCAGGACGGGGACGCCGCCCAGCGAGAGCCGCAGCCCGCGGGCGCGCAGGTCGGCGGGCACGGCGACGGGCGGCTGGGCCCGCACGCCCGGCTCCAGGAGAAGGTCAGGCATCCCTTAGAACGATAGAGGGCGGGGGACCCCCGCGCGAACCCGATCGGTCAGCTGACGCGCAGGACGATCTTGCCGACGTGGTCGCCGGACTCCAGGGTGCGGTGGGCGGCGGCGGCGTCGGTGAGGTCCAGGACGCGGTCGATCACGGGGCGCAGCGAGCCGTCGGCGAAGCCGGGCAGGACGTCGGCGCGGACCCGCGCCGCCAGCGCCGCCTTCTCCTCCACGCTGCGCGACCGCAGCGTCGACCCGGTGACGGTGAGGCGGCGGCGCAGGACGCGGCCGAGGTCCAGCTCGGCGGCCGCCCCGCCCTGCAGGCCGATCACGACCAGGCGCCCCTCGACCGCCAGGGCGTCGAGGTTGCGGGCGAGGTAGGGCCCGCCGACGACGTCGAGGATCACGTCCACCCCGCGGCCGCCGGTGGCGTCGCGGGCGGCCGCGGTGAAGTCCTCGGCGGTGTAGTCGATGCCGGCGGCGGCGCCGAGTGCGATCGCGGCGTCCAGCTTCGCGCGGCTCGAGGCCGTCGCCAGCACCCGCGCGCCCGCCCGGACGGCGACCTGCACCGCCGCGGTGCCGATGCCGCTGGCGGCGCCGTGGACCAGCAGCGTCTCGCCGCGGGCGAGCCGCCCGCGCAGGACCACGTTGTCGTGCACGGTGGTGAAGACCTCGGGGATCGCGGCCGCGTCGACCAGGTCGATGCCGGCGGGCACCGGCAGCAGGGTCGCGGCGGGCACGACGGCCAGCTCGGCGTAGCCCCCGCCTGCGACCACGGCCATCACCCGGTCCCCGGGCGCCCAGCCCTCCGCGCCGTCGCCGAGCGCGGCGACGGTCCCGCTGCACTCCAGCCCCAGGACGTCGGGGGCGCCCGGCGGGGGCGGGTAGGCCCCCTGGCGCTGGAGCACGTCGGCGCGGTTGACCGCGGTCGCGGCCACGCGCACGAGCACCTCGCCGGGGCCGGGGACCGGGTCGGGCCGCTCGACGACCTCCAGGACCTCCGGCCCCCCGGGCCGGGAGGCGACCACTGCCCGCACGTCGTCCCCCTCCGTCGCGGCTGCCGCCCGCCATGCTGCCACCGGCGCCGGGCGGGCCCCGTCGGCCCCCCGGCGGGGGCCACCCGGGCGGGTAGGCTCCCAGGGTGCGCCGACTGCTGATCGTCGTGTCCCTGCTCGGGCTGCTGGCTGCCTGCTCGGCGGGGACGCCCGCGCCCGAGGTCGTGGCGGCGCCCGACCCGACGGCCGGCGCGGCGGCGGAGGCGCTGGACTTCACCGCCCCGACCATCGACGGTGGCCAGCTGGAGGGGTCCTCGCTGGCGGGCGGGGACGTCGCCCTGTGGTTCTGGGCGCCGTGGTGAGCGATCTGCAACCGGGAGGCTCCCGGGGTCGCGCAGTTGGCGCGGCAGTACCAGGACGAGGTGCGCATCGTCGGCGTCGGCGGTGACGACACCGAGGAGGCCATGCGCGCGTTCGTCGACCGCCACGGGGTGGGGACGATCACGCAGGTGGTCGACGACGGCTCCGTGCGCGAGCGCTTCGGCGTGGTCGGCCAGCCCGTCTGGGTCTTCCTCGACGCCGAGACCGGCCGCACCGAGACCGTGTTCGCCCTGGACGAGCGCGCGGTCGCCGAGCGGCTGGACGCGCTGCGCGGCTGAGACCGGCGCGCGGGCGGCTACGCGCGCGCCGCGACCGCGGCGAGGCGGGCGGGGACCCGGTCGCTGATCGGCGGGCCGTGGGCGACGCCGACGGTGGCGACGTCCAGGCCGGCCAGCCGCGCCAGGGTCGCGCGCCGGGCGTCGAGGTCCGCGCAGAGGTGGCGCGGCCCCGCCGACGGGCGCCCGATGTTCCACAGCGCGTCGCCGGCGAGCAGGACCCCGCGGTCGGCGAGCAGGAAGGCCACGTGGCCCGCGGTGTGCCCGGGGGTCGCGACGACCTCCAGGCCCCCGGCCGTGTCGCGGCGGCTGCCCCCGGCCAGTGACCGCACGCCCGGCACCCCCCGCGGCACCCGTGCCCCCCCCACCACGCAACCGGTTGACCGCGGGGCTGGCGGGCGGCGGCGGTCGGCGGCCCGTGGCGACGGCCGCGCGGTCGGCCTCGCCGGCCCAGACCTCCGGCGCGGCGCTGGACGCGGCCAGGGCGGCGGCGCTGCCGGCGTGGTCGGCGTGCCAGTGGGTGAGCAGCACCGTCCCGATCGACCGCGGGTCGAAGCCGAGCAGGCGGATGCTGCGCACCAGCCGCGGCGCCGCGGCCGGGGTCCCGGTGTCGACCAGGGTCAGACCGTCGGCCGCGTCGCGCCCGTTGTCGGCGAGCACGAAGACGTTGACGAAGGTCTGGACCTCCACGCGCCAGACGCCGTCGGCGAGCACCTCGGTGCGGTTGTCCACCCGCCCTCAGACGTCGGCGACGCTGTAGAGCCGCGCCGCGAGATCGGCCAGCTCCACGACGTGCACGGCGCCGGTCGCCTCGCCCAGCTCATCGGTTGCGCCCTGCCCGCCGATGACCACGACGGTGTCGGGGTGGTCGGCGCGCACCTCCTGCACCAGACTGCGGAGCAGGTCGACGTCGACGTCGATGACGGTCAGCGACACCGCGACGACGTCGACCGGCACGACCTCCAGGAACGACCGCAGGTCCTCGATCCCGACCCCCGAGCCCAGGTGGTGCACGTCGTAGCCGCCCGCGCGCAGGAAGTCGGCCACCATCGCCGACCCCAGGCCGTGCTCGTCGCCGGGGAGGGTGAGCGTCACGGCCACCCCGCGGCGCGGGCCGCGGCGGCGGAAGTTGTCGCCCAGCCGGGCCATGATCCCGGCGGTGATGGCGGTGGCACGGTGCTCGTGGGCGATGCCGATGCGCCCGGCGGCCCACTCGGCGCCCACGCGGTGCAGCGCGGGAGCCAGCAGGTTGATGTAGACCTCGCCCACGGGCGCGCCGTCGGCGACGACCTTGCGCACCAGCCCGCCCGCCTCGACCCCGGAGCCCTGGAGCAGCAGCTCGGTCAGCCGGTCCACGTGCGTCGGCCAGTCCGTGCGGCCGGGGGCGAGCGACGGCAGCGCGACGTCGACCTCGCGGTCGGCCAGGAAGCGGTCGAGGTCGCCGGCGCGTACCCGCAGGCGCCCTCCCGCCTTGAACGCGGGGAGCTCGCCCCTGCGCACCCAGCGGTAGGCGGTCATGTAGTGCACGCGGAGCCGGTCCGCTGCCTCCTGCAGGGTCAGCAGCTCGGCGTCGCCGTCCGATGCGTACTCCGCCACGCTGCTCGCCCCCTTCCCTCTCCTGAGTTGTGCGCTAAGAGTTGCTGAACCTGAGGCCGCATGTCACCCTGGTGGGGCAAGCAACGACCGGGGGCCGTGAGGCGCTCTGTCGTCGGGACCGCAGGCGGCGCGAACGAACGACCCCTCCGCCGCGTCGTCTGCGGTCTCTCATTGTGCCGGTTGCTCATGTGCCGGTCACCAGCGCGTTCAGTCTGCACCCCTACGGTGCCCGCCGCATCTCCCTTGGATGCGCTCCGCCAGCAGATCACGCAGGGTGGTCGGCGATATCCCGACCGTACTGCTGCACGAGCGCCCGGGCCTCGTCGGGATCCCGCACCCGGCGCGCCGCCAGCCACCCCAGCACCCGCCCCACCGCCGGACCGGGTGCCAGGCCCAGCAGGGCCATGACCTCGTCGCCGTCCAGCACCGGCCCCGGGCGGCGCTGCTGCGCCGCGGCCCGCGCCCGCACAGCCGCCAGGCGCACCTCGCCGGCGACCAGCAGGGCGGTGTGGGGGCGCCCGCGGGGGTCGCGCGACCCGAGGGTGTCGCACCAGGACAGCACACGCAGGTCCTCGCCCCAGCCGTCATCGCGGGCGAAGCGCCGGGCGACGGCCCGGTCGGTGACGCGGGCGACGTCGGTGTTCAGCCAGAACAGGTGCTCGCGGATCAGCCAGGCCAGCCGGTCGGGGTCCAGCGCCTCGCCCGCGCGCGCCGCCGCCGCCGCCAGGCCCAGCCGGTCCACGACCGCCACGGCGATCTCCGCGCCGCGGCGGTCGTGGCCGTGGTAGGTCCAGGCGCCGTCGGGCCCCGCGATCGTGACCGGCTTGCCGACGTCGTGCAGCAGGACCGCCAGCGCCTGGGTCAGCGTGCGCGACGGCAGGCGCAGCCGGCCCAGCCCCGCGGCCTCCAGCTGGGGTCCCGCCCAGCGGCGCACCTCGGCCGGCAGGTCCGACAGGCAGCGCAGCGCGAGCGCGGTGTGGCGCCAGACGTCGCCCTCGCTGTGGTGGTTGGCCGGCTGGGGGCAGCCCGCCAGCGCGCGGAGCTCGGGGACCTGGCGACCCCAGCGCTCCAGGACCCGTGCGGGCCGGTCGCGCAGGTCGGCGACGAGGGCGTCGGGGTCGACCGCCATCAGCCGGTCGGCGGGCAGGACAGCTCGTAGGGGAGCTGCCCGGGCTCGGGCGGGAGGGCCGGCGGCAGGCGCGCGCAGCCGTAGCGGTGCTCCGCGACGGCCAGGACGACCTCGTCGGTGATCCGCCGGACGCCCTCGATGCGCTCGGGCGGCAGGTCGTTGGCGATCACGGTCACGAAGGTGCGCCGGCCGTCGGGGCCGACCACCGCTCCCGACAGGGAGCGCACGTCGGACAGCGTGCCGGTCTTGCCCCGCAGGCGGCCCTCGGCGGCGGTGCCCACCAGCCGGCGCCGCAACGTCCCCGACTGCCCGCTCACGGCCATCAGCGCCTCCCACTCCGCGGCGGCGTCCGAACGCGTCACCCCCCGGTCCAGCGCGGCGAGGAAGGCCGCGGGCACACGGTCGTCGCGTGACAGCCCCGAGCCGTCGGCCGCCACCACCCCGGTCCAGTCCAGGTCCAGGACCGCCAGCGCCTCCTGCGCCCCCGCGGCCGACCCCGCCCAGGTGGGGTCGCCGGTGGCCGCGCCGATCGCGCGGAAGACCATGTCGGCGACCTGGTTGTCGCTGGCCTGCACCACGAACGCGAGCAAGTCGCGCAGCGGCGGGCTGGTGACGGTACCCAGCCCGCGTCCCGGCGGGGTCCCGCGCGCGCTGGCCGCGCCGCCGTCCACGAGCACGCCGCGCTCGGCGAGCAGGACGCGCAGCTGGTTGGCGGCCGTGGCCGGCGGGTCGACGGCGGGCAGGGCCACGACGCGGCCGTCGCGGTTGGCCAGCTCGCGACCGGCGTCGACGGTGAGCGCGGTGGAGCGGACCCCGTCGAAGCTGGTCAGGTACGCCTCGGTCCAGCCCGTGGGCAGCGGCTCGTCCGCCCACGCGCCGGCGTCGCCCAGGACCCGGCCGGTGACGCGGCGCACGCCCGCCGCCACGATCTGGTCGGCGAGCGCGTCCAGCCGGGTCTCGGGCCGGTCGGGCTCGACCTGGTCGGCGAACAGGGGCGTGGCCAGGACGGGGTCCCCGCCCCCGCGCAGGACGAGGTCGCCCGTGAGGGTCCCGTCCGGGCCGAGCTCCCCGGCGGCCTCCGCCGTGGTGGCGAAGCGGTGGTCGGGACCCAGCGCGGCCAGGGCCCCTGCGGCCGCCACCAGCTTCATGGTCGAGGCGGGCAGCAGCGGCTCGTCGGCGCGCGCGGCGAACACCGTCGCGCCGCGGTCGTCCAGGACCGCCACGGCCACGCCCGCCGCGTCGGGTTCGGCCAGGAGACCGGCGAGGCGGGCCGCGAGGGGTGCGTCGGCCGGGTCGGGCGCCGGTGCCGGGGAGGGCGACGGGGAGGGCGCGGGGGTCGCGGGCGCCGGGGTCGCGGGGGTCGCCGGGGGCCTGGCGGCGGGGGCCGCGGGGCCGCCGCGCCGCGACCGGCGGCGCCGCCGCGGGCGCACCGGGGGCGGCCTGCTCGCCGGTCAGCCCGCTCGCGACCCCCACCAGCCCGATGCCCAGGGCCACCACCAGGGCGACGAACAGCCCGGCGGGGGTGCGCGCGCCGCCTCCCCGCTGCGCGCCGCCGGGGCGCCGCTGCACGCGGGCCGCCGGCAGCCAGCCGTCCGGGCCGCGGTCCCGGGCATCCCCGGGGGGCCCGCGCTCACGGCACCGGGGTGAAGGTGGCGACGGTCTCGATCTGGGCCGTCTGGGCGAACTGGTCGACCGGGACCGCCGCGGTCAGGGCGTACCCGGCGGCGGTCAGCGCCGCCGCGTCGCGCGCGAGCGCCGCGGGGTCGCAGGCCACGTAGACGACGACCCGCGGGCCCAGGGCGGTGATCGCCCGGCACAGGTCCGGCCCGGCGCCGCGCCGGGGCGGGTCCAGGACGACGACGTCGACGGCCGCGCCCTCGGCGACCAGCGCGCGGACCCGGCGCAGCGCGTCCGCCGCGGTGACGGTGACCTCCAGGTCGACCAGGTTGCGCCGCGCGTCGGCCGCCGCCCCCTGGTCGGCCTCGACCGCCTCGACGGTCGCGCCGTCCTCGGCCAGGGCCGCGGCGAACAGGCCCACCCCGGCGTGCAGGTCCAGGGCGGTGTCCCCGGGCCGCACGGCCGCGGCGCGCCGCGCGAGGTCGACCAGGACCTCCGCCCCCGCGGTGTTGGACTGGAAGAAGCTGCCGGGCGACACGGCGAACGTGCGGCCCGCGACGACCTCGTGCACGGTCGGGTCCCCGCGCAGCGCGATGGCCCGGCCCGGCCGCGGTGCGCGGTCGGGTCGCCCGCCGCGCCGGCGACGCGGGCCCCGCTCCGCGGGCGGGCCCTCCGGGGGCGCCGCGGGGACCAGCGCCAGCGGGACGTCCCCGGCCGGGATCTCGGGGATCCCACCCGGTCCCGGGGAGACGACCAGCGCGCGGTCGCCGGTGGTCAGCGACCGGCGGACCACCACCTCCGCCGCGCCGCGCCCGCGTCGCCCGCCTCCTCGCGCAGGGCCTGGGCGGGCGGCGCGAGGAGGCGGCAGTCGTCGACCAGGTGCAGGTCGCGGCTGCCGGCGCGCCGCAGGCCCAGCCGGCCCTCCGCGTCGACCCCGAACCGCGCGGTGTTGCGGTAGCGCAGGTCCGCGACGCGCACGGTCTCGGCCACCGGGGGATCGGCGATCTTGCCGATGCGCTGGAGCTGCTCCACGACGATCCGGCGCTTGAGCGCCGCCTGGGCGGCGGGGGCGATGTGCTGGAGCTGGCAGCCGCCGCAGCGGTCGGGCCCGAAGTGCGGGCACGGCGGGACGGCGCGGTCCGGCGACGCCTCGACCACCTCGACCAGCGCGCCGCGCGTCCAGCGGCCGTGGTCCTCCACCACGCGCACGACGACGCGCTCGCCGGGGACGGCGTAGGGGACGAAGCAGGCGCGGCCGTCGGGCAGCCGGCCCACGGCCTCGCCCCCGTGCGTGACGCCGTCGAGGGTGAGCGCGACGGGTGCGGCGAGCGGCGGGGCGGGGTCGGCGGACACGATCCGCGATGGTACCCGCCTGCGCGGCCGCCCCTCCCTCGGGCAGGATGCGCCGGGGCGGCGGCGACGGAGGTCGGGGATGGGCACGGCGGCGGTGGCGGTCCGGGGCCCGCGGGGGCGCCGCGGTGGTGGCCGCGGGGACCGGCGGCCGTGGCCCTGGGGCCCGCGGCGGCGCCGGGCCTGGCGCTGGCGTCGATGGCGTTCGTCCAGGTCGGGGCGGCGGTGTCCCAGGGGCTGTTCGCGCGCATCGGGCCCGCGGGCACGGCGTGGCTGCGGCTGTCGTGGGCCGCTGTGGTCCTGCTGGCGATCGCGCGACCGTCGCTGCGCGGGCGCACCCGCGGCGACCTCGGCGCCGCCCTCGCCCTGGGGGTCGCGTCGGCCGGGCTGACCCTGTGCTTCTTTGAGGCCATCGCCCGGATCCCGCTCGGCATCGCCACCACCATCGAGTTCCTGGGCCCGCTCGGCGTCGCGCTGGCCGGGTCCCGCCGCGTGCGCGACGTCGTGTGGGTCGTCCTCGCCGGGGCCGGGATCGCCCTGCTCACCGAGGGCGCGGGCGCCGCCCTGGACCCGGTGGGCGTGCTGTACGCCGCCGTCGCGGCCTGCTGCTGGGCCGCCTACATCCTGCTGACCCAGCGCGTCGGGCGGGCCTTCCCGGGCCTCGGCGGCCTGGCGGTCTCCCTGACCGTCGCCGCCGTGGTGGCGGCGCCCGCCGGCCTGGCGCAGGCGGCCGGCGCCCTGGACCCGGGTGTCGTGGCCGCCGGCGCCGGCCTCGCGCTGCTCCTGCCGGTCATCCCCTACGCGCTGGAGCTGGCCGCGCTGCGCACGCTGTCCACGCGCGTGTTCGGCGTCCTGATGAGCCTGGAGCCGGCGATCGGGGTGGCCGTCGGCCTGGTCCTGCTCGGCCAGGCGCTGGGCGCGGCCCAGGTCGCCGCGGTCGGGCTGGTGGTCCTGGCCAGCGCGGGCGCGACGCTGGCGGACCGCGGGTCCTGATCCTCGCGCACGACCGGGTCATCCGGCCGCCACCGGGGGGCCGGCCGCCGTTAGGGTACGGAGCAGCGCGACGGCAGGAGGACGCGGTGGTTCTCGACGTGCGGCGGCTCCTGGAGCTGGTCGTGGACGGCACGGGCACGGGCCTGATCGTCGCCACGCCGGACCGGGCGGTCCTGTGGGCCAACCGCGCCCTCGCCGAGCTCGTCGGGATGGAGGGCGACCCCACCACCCAGGTCGCGCCCGCCGTGCTGCCGCGCCTGGCCGCCGCGCTGGGTCGCGAGGGCGCGGCGCTGGAGTGGCCGCGCGGCGCCGAGCGCCGCTGGGTCGACGTCCGCTGCCAGCCCCTGGCCGCCGACGCCGACGGCGTCCCGCTGCTGCTCTACGAGGTCATCGACGCCACGGACCTGCACCTGCGCGAGGAGGCCGCCCGCCGCCGCGAGCTGCGCGCCAACCGCCTGGAGGCGCTGGCCCGGGTCGGCATGTGGGAGTGGGAGCTGGCCACCGACACCGTCACCTGGTCCGACGAGCTGCTGGCGATGTTCGGGCTGCCGGCGGGCATGGCGCTGGACTACCTGGAGTACCGGTCGCTGCTGCACCCCGACGACGTGCCCCTCATCGAGGGCACCCTGCAGCGCGCGGTCGAGGCGGTCGAGCCGTTCACCTACACCCACCGCATGTACCTGGCGGACCGCATGACCATGCGGGTGTTCGAGTGCTTCGGCGAGGTCGTCGCCGACGCGGAGGGCAAGGCCACCCGGGTCCTGGGCACCGCCCACGACATCACCGAGCAGCGCCGGATCCAGGCGGAGCTGGCCTACCAGGCGGAGCGCGACCCGCTCACCAGCCTGCCGAACCAGCGGGGCATCACCGCCCACCTGCGCGACTGCCTCGCCCGCGGGGCGCGTACGGGCGCGCTGCTGCTGGTCGGCATCGACGACTTCAAGTGCCTCAACGAGCGCCAGGGCGCCGAGGTCGCCGACGACGTGCTGCGCTGGCTGCCCGCGCAGCTGGTCCAGCACGGCCACCACGCCGCGCTCGTCGGGCGGCTCGGCGGCGACGAGTTCGCGCTCCACCTGGCCGACACCACCCCCGCCGAGGCGCTCGCCGCGGCGGAGGCGATCGTCGCGGGGGTGGCCGGGACCCCGTTCGCGGTCCGCGGCGGCCCGCTCGCCATCGGCGTCAGCGTCGGCGTGGCGCCCCTGCAGACCACGCCCGACACCGACACGCTGCTGGCCGAAGCCGACCACGCCCTGCGCCGCGCCAAGGCCGCCGGGAAGGGCCGCGCCGAGCTGTTCGACGCCGAGCAGCGCGGGCGCCTGCCCGCCCGGCCCAGCATCGTCCGCCGGCTCACCGACGCGATGGCGCACGGCGGGCTCCAGCTCCACGTGCAGCCGGTCCTGGACCTGCGCAGCCGCTCGGTCACGAGCTACGAGGTCCTGCTGCGCCTCCACGACGGGATCGACCCGCCGCTGGCGCCCCAGACGTTCCTGCGCCAGGTCGAGCGCGACGACCTCATCCTGCGCCTGGACCGCTGGGTGGTCGAGCAGGCCGTGGCGGCCATGTCCACGCGCGCGGGCCGCGGGCGGGGGCTGCGCCTGGAGGTCAACGTCTCGGTGCGGTCGCTGGCCGACCCATCCTTCGCCGACGACGTCATCGGCATGCTCAAGGCCGCCGACGTGGACCCGGGCCGACTGGGCCTGGAGATCCCCGAGCCGGCCTCCATCGCCAGCCCGGAGGTCGCCCGCCACCTGGCCGACCGGCTGTCGCGGGCCGGCTGCCGGTTCGTGCTCGACGACTTCAGCGCCGGCCTGGGCTCCTTCGTCCACCTCCAGCACCTGCCCTTCACCGCGGTGAAGGTCTCCGGCGCGTTCCTCCGCCAGTCGCAGTGGACCCTGGGCGACACCGTCCTCATCGAGTCGGTCGTCGCCGCGGCCCGCGGGCTGGGCATGCGCACCGTCGCCAAGGGCGTGGAGCGCGAGTCGCAGGTGGGCCACCTCGCCCGGCTCGGCGTCCACCGCGGCCAGGGGTTCCACCTCGGCTCCCCGCAACCCCTCCCGCGGCTGCTCGGCCCGCGCGGATAACCACCTCGGCGCCGCCACCGATCCATGGTCAACTGACGCCCGTCCAGTTCGCCATCGAAAGGTCAGCGATGCGCTCTGCCCGGTCGGCCGTCCTCGTCCTCCTCGTCGCCTGCTGCGTCCTAGGTCTCGCACCCGTCGCGCTGGCCGAGGAGACGATCGTCGTCACCGAGGTCACCACCGCGTTCGTGCCCACCGACGCCCCGCCCGCCGGACCCTCGGTCGGGGACTCCTTCCGCTTCCGCGCCGACCTGCTCGTCGACGGGGCCCCGGCGGGCACCAGCGCCGGGCGCAGCGTCACCATCGGCCAGGCGCCCGATGGCACCCTGACCGGCTACATCGTGGAGCGGCTGCACCTCCCCGGCGGGACGGTCGTGGCCTTCGGCGCCTACGACCAGTCGGCGCTGCTGGCGGGCGTCCCCCAGACCATCCAGGCCGTGGGGCTGGACGGTGACTACCGCGGGCGCAGCGGCACGCTCACCAACGCCCCCGTGCAGCAGGGCGTCGCCACGCTCACCCTGACGCTGCACTAGCGCTGCGCCCGCCGGCCGGGGGGCGGCGGCCGACCAGCACGACCCACTCGCGGCCCGGACGGGCCACGACGGGCAGGCCCGCCCGGTCGTAGGCGGCCCGCCCCTCGCCGGCCCGGGGGACGCTGACGCCCGAGGCGATCAGCGTCCCGCCCGGGGCCAGCCGGTCCACCAGGACCGCGCCCAGCGCCGCGTGGGTGTCGGTGTCCAGGTTCGCCACGACCACGTCGAAGGCGCCCCCGACCGTCTCCAGCGACCCGACGCGCAGGTCGACGTCCACGCCGTTGGCGGCGACGTTCTCGCGCGCGGACGCCACCGCCAGGGCGTCGGTGTCGACGGCCACGACGGGTGCCGCGCCCAGGCGGGCGGCCGCGATCGCGAGCACCCCGCTGCCGGTGCCGGCGTCCAGGACGGCGCGGCCGCGCAGGTCCAGCTCCTGCAGCGCCGCCAGGCAACCCGCCGTGGTCTCGTGGTGGCCGGTGCCGAAGGCGTAGCTGGGGTTGATGACGACCGCGCCGTCCCCCGCCGGGCGCCAGGGCGGGGTGACGGTGATCCCGCCGACGGTCACCGGCTCCAGCCCGCGCTTCCACTCCTCCAGCCAGTCGCGGTCCTCCACCGGCGACCAGGCGCCGTCGACGGGCAGGCCGTCGACCTTGCCCGGCAGGTAGACGGTGACCTGCCCGCCCTCCTCGGCGATGCCGAGCAGGCCGGCGGCTTGCAGGGCGGCGAGGTGCCGGTTGACCTCGTCCAGGGTGCGCGCGGTGCGCAGCTGCCAGACCGGCGCCATCAGTCGGGCAGGACCAGGGCGCCGGTGCGCGCCGGCGGCACCGGGGCCTCGCCGCGGACGCCGTCGGTCCACCAGCGCGCCCGGCGGGGGTGCAGCGACGGGCCGGGGCCGACGGTGCCGGCCAGCGCCAACCCCGCCACCGGCCCGGGCCCATCGGGGGTGGGGACCTCGACCGCCGCGGTCACGTCGACGCCGGCGGGCAGCCGCGCCCCGCCGGCCAGGGTGAGGCCGAACCCCGCCGACCAGGCCGCCGGGGTGACCACGAGCCCGCCGGCCCCGGCGGTCAGCAGGACCACGTCGCGCGCGCCCGCCAGGCCCCGGCGGACCTCCGGCGGGACGACGGTCGGCAGGGCCGGCGCGACCCCCGGCGGCGGCGTCGGGGAGGTCACCGTCCGCACCCGGCCCAGGGCGACGCGGGCGACCACCCGGTCGCGGGGCAGCAGCTTCTCCGGCGCCGCTGCGGCGCGTGGCGGAGCCAGGCGGGCAGGCGCCCTGCGTGGCGCAGCGCCAGCGCCGCGCCGGCCGCCAGCACGGTGGGGGCGTGCAGGACCAGGCCGAGGGGGTCGGCGGGGGAGTACACGCGCGCGTTGCCGACCGCGACCACGGCGCCCCGGTCCGCCGCGGCGGGCAGGACGACCGCGCAGCCGGGCTGGCGGTCCAGGGCCGCGGCCAGGCCGTCGCCGGCGGGGGCGGCGACCCACAGCGCCTCGCCGTCGAACCAGGCGGGGGCGGGCACCACGTCGGGCGCCGCACCCCGGCGGCCCGGCAGCGCCACGAGGCACCGCGAGGCCGCCGCGAGCGCCGCCCGGTCGGATCCTTCCACTCCGCCTCCTCGCTAGGCTCGGCAGCCCACGCTACAGGAGCGCTCCCCGATGTCCTTCGTCGCGATCAACGTCCTCGCCGTCCCCCCGGCCATGCGCACCGAGCTGGAGCGGCGGTTCGCCAACCGCGCCGGCGAGGTGGACAAGATGGACGGCTTCCAGCACTTCGAGCTGCTCCGCCCGGTCGAGGGCCAGGACGCCTACCTCGTCTACACGCGCTGGGACTCCCGCGCGTCGTTCGAGGCCTGGACCGCCTCGCCCGCGTTCGGGCAGGGCCACGCGCAGGCGTCCGCGCGGGGGCCGGCCGCCACCGGGGCGACCCTGTGGACCTTCGAGATCGCCGAGGCGCGCAGCGCCGACCCGGTGCCCGCCGACGACGACGCCCCCCTGGCCCCGGTCGTGCCGCTGCGCTCCACCGACTAGCGCAGCGTCGGGCGGTTGCGACGCCAGACGGACACCGTGAGCGCGGCGGCGAACGTCACCCAGGCCAGGTAGGGGACCAGCAGGGCCGCCGCCGTGCGGTGGCGGCGGGCGAAGGCCGCGATGGTCGCGGCGATCGCGACCCACAGCACCGCGATCTCGACCACCGCCCACGCGGGCCGGCGCAGGCCGAAGAACACCAGCGACCAGGCGGCGTTCAGCAGCAGCTGCGCGCCGTACAGGCGCAGGGCCGGGTCCGCCAGCGGTGACCGGCTGGCACCCGGACGGGCGGGCGCTGCGCGCCAGACCAGCCAGGCGGCGACCGCCTGGGCCGCGTACAGCACGGTCCAGGCGGGGCCGAAGGCGCTCCTCGGCGGGGTCCACGGCGGCTTGTCGAGCCGGTCGTACCAGCCGCCGGGCCCCACCGCCGGGTAGGTCGTGCCCGCACCGGTGGCCGCGGCGGCCGCGGCCGCGGCGAGCGACACCACCAGCCCGGCCAGCGCCCGGCGGGGCGGTGGGGGCGCGGCGAGGAACCCGGGCGCCCCGCCGCCCATCGCGGTCGCGGGGCTCACGCCCCACCCTCCGGGGCGTGGGCGGACGGGGTGGGCGCCGCCGGGCCCGGGGCGGGGTGGAGCCGCTCGGCGAAGAAGGCGAGCATCCGCCGCCAGGCGTCCTCGGCCGCCTCCTCCACGTAGCCCGCGGCGGGGACGCGGTCGGCCACGAACGCCGGGACGGACCGGTTGACGAAGCCGTGGCCCGCCCCCGGGTACACGCGCACGTCGTGGTCGACCCCCAGCTCGGTGAGCCAGCGCTCCAGGCGCTCAGCGTGGGGGAGCAGGCGCCGGTCCTCCGCCCCGAACGACGCGACCACGGGGCAGGTCCCCTCCACCGCGGACCGGTCCTCGGGCACCTGGCCGTAGTTGACGCCGGACACCGCGAACCGGTGGGCGACCCCCGCGGCCAGGGCGGAGCCGCCGCTCATGCAGAAGCCGACCACCCCGATCCGGTCGCCGTCGACGTCGGGGCGGCCCGCCAGCCAGTCGCGCAGCCCGCCGATCCGCGCCGCGGTTCTCCGGCCGCCGTTGCGGAACGCGTCGGTCACCGTGCGCGCGATGCACAGCGGGCGCGGACCGCCGCTGAACAGGTCCGGCGCCAGGACCGCGTAACCCTCGTCGACGAAGCGGCGGCCGATCCGCCGGATGTCGGCGTTCAGGCCGACGGCCTCGTGCAAGACGATCACGGCGGGGAACGGTCCGGTCCCCGCCGGGAGCTGCAGCTCCGCCGCCAGCCCCTCCACCCGCACCCGCTGCATCCCCGGACCCTCCCTGGTCGCGCCGACGGTCCCGGTCTACCCTCCCGCGGTCCCCGGCACCGGTGCGAACCGCGCGCGCCGCGGTGAGCTAGCGTGCCCCGCCATGCAGGCACGGGCGAGCATCGACGGCGTGGTGACCCCCCTGGCGGAAGCGCGGATCCCGGTCACCGACCAGGGCGTCGCCCGCGGGGACGGCGGGTTCGAGACCGTGGGGGTCTGGGACGGCCGCCCGTTCCGGCTGGACGACCACCTGCGCCGCCTGGCCGGGACCCTCGCGGCCATCGGCCTGCCGCCCGCCGACCTGGCCGGCCTGCGGGCCGAGGCGCTGCGCCTGCTCGAGGGCTGGGAGGGCGACGGCGCCCTGCGCTGCTACCTGACCGCGTCCGGCACGCGCATCCTCACGTTGTCACCGCCGCCCGAGCGTCCCGGGGTCCGCCACCTGGTCCCGCTGCCCGCACCGTGGATCCGGCCCGTTGGCACCTACGCGCTGGCGGGGGCCAAGACCATGAGCTACCTGCCGAACATGGCCGCGACGCGGGCCGCCGCGGCCGCGGGCGGTGACGACGCGCTGCTGGTGTCGCTGGAGGGCACCGTGCTGGAGGGCCCGACGTTCGCCGTGCTGTGGGTCGACGGCGACGTCGTGCGCGCGCCGGCGGTCGAGCTGGGCATCGTGGACTCGATCAGCCGGCGCACCGTCCTGGCGGCGGCGGGCGCCGCGGGGATGGAGGTCCGCACCGGCGCCCATCCCCTGGCCGACCTCGCCCGCGCGTCGGAGTTCCTGGTCTGCTCCTCGGTGCGCGACGTGCTGGCGGTCGCCAGGGTCGGGAACCTCGTGCTCGACGGCCCCACGCCGGTCCGCGACCTGCTGTCCAAGGCCCTGACCGCCGCCCGCCGCGGGACGGCGGCGGGCGCCTAGGGCGTGTCTGACGGAGGTGGTTGCGCGGGTTTGGGGGTGGGGGCCGGTAGACCGGCGGCATGCAGAGTCGTCATGATCTTTCGGATGCGGAGTGGGCGGTGATCGAGCCGTTGCTGCCGGATGCCACGCCGCGGCGGGGGGGCCGGTGGCGGGATCACCGGCAGGTGGTCAACGGGGTGGTGTGGCGGGCCCGGACGGGGTGTCCGTGGCGGGACTTGCCGCCTGGGTATGGGCCGTGGCAGACGGTGTATGAGCGGCATCGCCGCTGGTCTGGCGACGGGACGTGGGAGCGGGTGCTGGACGGGTTGCGGGTCGGCTGTGACGCCGGGGAGGGCGAGTGGACGGTGGGGATCGACTCGACGGTGGTGCGGGCGCATCAGCACGCCGCCGGCGCCCGCCACGCCCCGCCCGCCGACGTGCCCGCCGCCCGGCTGGTCGGCGTGCTGGAGGGTGTGGCGGGACCCTCCGGTCCCACAGGGGGCGCTACCGAATCACAACGATCCGCCGCCTGACCGCACTGACGGTGACGTTGGTGACCGCCGGTCGCGGCGGCGGGCGGATCGGGAGGGGATCGGGCGGTCCCGCGGCGGGCTGAGCACCAAGATCCATCTGCTGGCCGACGCCCGCGCCAGGCCGCTGGCCAGGGTCACCACCGCCGGCCAGCGCGGCGACGCGCTGGCCGCCGGGCCGCTGCTGGACCGGCTCAAGGTCCGCCGGCCAGGGCGGGGCCGCCCGCGGACCCGGCCGGGCCGGCTGCTGGGCGACAAGGCCTACTCCAACCGGGCGCTACGCGCCCAGCTGCGCCGCCGGCGCGTCCGGGCGGTGATCCCCGAACCGGCCGACCAGCAGGCCAACCGGCGCCGCCGCGGCAGCACCGGCGGCCGCCCTCCCGTCTTTGACGCCCAGGTCTACAAGCAGCGCAACAGCACCGAGCGGTGCGTCAACAAGATCAAGGCCTACCGGGCGGTCGCGATGCGCACCGACAAACGCCTGTACGTCTTCGAAGGCACCATCGACGTCGCCTCCATGCGCATCTGGACCCGCGACCTCACCCGCCACCATCCGTCAGACACGCTCTAGGGCGTGTCTGGTGACTGCTGGGTGAGGTCACGGGTCCAGATTCGGATCGAGGCGACGTCGACGGTGCCGTCGTAGATGTGGGTGCGCTTGTCGGTGCGCATCGCCACGGCCCGGTGACCCTTGATCTTGTTGACGCACCGCTCGGTGGTGTTGCGCTGTCGGTAGGCGACCGGGTCGAGGCGGGTGGTCGGCCGCCGGTCGATCCGCGCCGCCGCCGGCTGGCGGTCTGGTCGGCGGGTTCGGCGATCACCGCCCGCACCTTGCGGCGGGACAGCGCGACGCGGATCGCCCGGCTGGAGTAGGCCTTGTCGCCCAACAGCCTGCCCGGCCGGGTCCGCGGACGGCCCGGCCCGGCCCGGGCGATCCGCAGCCGGCCCATCAGCGGCGCGCAGACGAGGCTGTCGCCGCGCTGACCGGCGGTGGTCACCCTGGCCAGTGGCCGGGACCGCAGGTCGGCCAGCAGGTGGATCTTGGTGGTCAACCCGCCGCGGGACCGCCCGATCGCCTCCCGATCCCGCCGTGGCGGCAACCGACCGTCACCGCGGTCACCGCCGGTAGGTTCCGGCGGCCGGTTCTTGTGATTCGGTAGCGCCCCCTGTGTGACCCCAGGGTCGGGCCACACCCTCCAGCACACCGGCCAGCCGGGCGGCGGGCGGGGCATGGCGGGCGCCGGCGGCGTGCTGGTGGGCTCGCACGACGGTGGAGTCGATCCCCACCGTCCAGATGTTCTCGCCCTGGTCACAGCCGGTCCGCAGCCCGTCCAGCACCCGCCTCCCATGTCCCGTACGCCGACCAGCGGCGATGCCGGTAGTACACCGCCTTCCACGGCCCGTACACCGCCGGCAGGTCACACCACGGCGCCCCGGTCCGCACGCGCCACAACACCCCGTTGACCACCCCCCGGTGATCACCCCACCGCAGACCCCGCCGCCGCCGGCCCCGGTCGGGCAGCAACGGCTCCAGCAGCACCCACTCCGCGTCGTCAGGTCATGACGATCCTGCATGCCCCGGGTCTACCGGCCGCCACCCCCAAAACCCCGCAACCCCAACTACCAGACACGCTCTAGCCCGCCGCGGCGGACTGCTCGTCTCGGGCAGGATGCGCTTAGAGGGGCACGCCGCCGCCCGCGTCCACCACGACCTCGACGCGGTCATCCCTCACCGCAGCCCCAGGGCCTCGGACAGCAGCAGCACGAGCATCACGATCATGATGCCGAACAGGACCCGCACCGCCGCCCGCCAGATCCCGCTCACCGGTGCTCCTCAGTGGCCGGCCGGGTTGGTCGCAGCGACGCCGTCGCCCCTCCTCCACCGCTCATGCCCGGTACGGTGCCACGCCGGTGCCGTCCGGCGACGAGCCGGTCACCCTCCAGGCAGCGGGAGCGTGACGTCGACCCGGAAGCCGCCGGGGATCGGGCCGGCCCGCAGCTCGCCGCCCAGCTCGTGGGCCCGGTCGCCCAGGCCCCGCAGACCTGCCCCTGGCGTCCAGCGTTCATCGACGCCCGCAGCGGGAGCTGCGGATCCGGGACCCACGTCCCCACCCCGGTCCTGCACCACCAGCCGCACGTCGCCCTCGCCGTAGCGCAACAGGACGTCCACCTGCGTCGCGGCGCTGTGGCGGGCCACGTTGGTCAGCGCCTCCTGGGCGGCGCGGTACAGGGCCAGGGCGGCGTCTGCGGACAGCTCGCGGGACGCGCCGTCGACCTGCAGGCGCACGCCGATACCGGTGCCGTGCTGGAAGTCGTCGATCATGGCGACGAGGCGGTCGGGCCCGGGCGGTGGCATGCTCCGCAGCGTCCGGACGGCCTGACGCGCGTCCTCCAAACCCTGGCCGGCCAGGCGGCGGACCTCGTCGAGCTCTGCGGCGACCTGCGGGTCGCGGCGGCGCACCCGCGCCCGCACCGCATCCAACCGGAGGGTGAGCACCGTCAGGCTGTGGCCCAGGGCGTCGTGCAGGTCGCGGGCGATCGTCGAGCGCTCCCGCAGCGCCGCCGCCTGGGACTTCGCCTCGCCGGCGGACTCCAGCTGCGCCACCAGGGACTCGGCGTCCTGGCGCCGGAGCAGGTAGGCGCGCACCGCCAGCGGCAGCGCCAGGGTGAACAGGGCGGCGAGGTCGTAGGTGACCGCCAGGATGAGGATCTGCAAGGGCGGCTCGCCGTCGACCGCGCTCCGCCAGCCGGCCGCGACGTCGACGACGGCGAGGGCCGCGACCGCGAAGGCGAGCGCGGTGCGCACGCGCAGGCGCGCCCCCGCGGCGACGATCGCGAACCACGCCACGATCAGCCCCGGCGCGTTGTCGGCGGCGGACACGAGCCGCAGGACGGACCCGGTCAGCACCGCGACGGCGAGCGCGGCGATGTCGACCGGGCCGGGCTCGACATCGGCGAGGCTCCGCCACGTCATCAGGATCCACGCGACCGGCATCGCGACGATGGCCACAAGCACGACCAGCCCCGGACCCGACGACGCGGGGGCGGGGTCGTCGAGCACCGCGGTCGCCACCGTGGCGACCACCATGGCCAGGCCGACGAGCGCCACCAGCACCGCGAGCCTCCGGGACCGCACCGTGCCGACACGCGGGTCGAGCAGGACACCCAGGCCGCGCCGGCGCCGCCGGCCCTGCCGGCGACGCCTCGAGTGCGGGCGCGGCGGCCGCTGCTCGTCCGGCCGCCACGGCTCCAGCGGGTCCGGCGCCCCCGCCGCCTCCCCCGGTCCTTCCACGGTCGACCACCTCAGCGCGACCTGAACCCCCCGCCCAGGCCCCGGCAGCCTAGTGCACAGGGCCGCGCACCGCGGCGAGCGACTTCTCGGGGCTGCGTGGCCTCCGTGGGGGAGCCCACCTCGGCCGCGTCCCGGCGCACGGCGCCGTCGCTCCCGCCCGCCAGCCCGCCCACCGCCCGACGCGAACGAGCACCGCCACGCCGGCGCGGATCGACCGGCGGCCGACCACCCGCCTCGACCCGGTCGCCTACCGACAGCGCAACACCACCGAGCGGTGCGTCAACAAGATCAAGGGTCACCGGGCCGTGGCGATGCGCACCGACAAGCGCACCCACATCTACGACGGCACCGTCGACGTCGCCTCCATCCGAATCTGGACCCGCGACCTCACCCAACCAATCACCAGACAGGCCTAGGGCGTGTCCTGCGGATCCGTGGCCTTGGGCCGCGGGGGTGGTTGCGGGGTGTTTGAGGCGGTGGTGTCGATCATGCCGGGATGGTCGGTCGAGGTGAGGTAACGGATCAAGCGTGGGCGCGGATCGAGCCGCTGCTGCCCGCGCACGGGCGGCGGGGCGGGCGGTGGCGTGACCACCGCCAGGTGCTCAATGCGATCTTGTGGAAGTTGCGGACCGGCGCGCCGTGGCGGGACCTGCCCGAACGCTACGGCCCGTGGAAGACCGCCCATGAGCGGCTGCGCCGCTGGACCGCCGACGGCACCTGGGAGCGGATCTTGGCCGAGGTGATCGTCAAAGACGACGCCGTCGGCGAGGTCGAATGGGTCATCAGCGTGGACTCCAGCAGCGTCCGGGCCCACCAGCACGCCGCTGGGGCCCGGAAAAAGGGGGCTGCACCGACCCCGTCGACGCGCTCGCGGTCGACGGGAAGCCCTCGGCCGGTCACGAGGAGGGCTGACCAGCAAGCTGCACCTGGCCGTCGACGCCGCCGGCCTGCCGGTGGCGGTCACCCTGACCCCCGGCCAGGCCGGCGACAACCCTCAACTGCTCGGCCTGATCGACACGCTGGCCGACCTGACCATCAACGGCCGTCGGGTCCGCGTGGGACGTGTGCTGGCCGACAAGGCCTACTCCCACCCCTGCACCCGCCGGGCGCTGCGCCGCCGCAAGATCAAGACCACCATCCCCGAACGCAGCGACCAATCGCGGTCCGCCAACGCAAAGGCCCGCGAGGCGGACGGCCCTACGCCTTTGACCGGACCCTGTACCGGCAGCGCAACGTCGTGGAACGCTGCTTCAACCGGCTCAAGCAGTTCCGCGACCTGGCCACCCGCTACGCCAAACGCGCCGCCTACTACCGCTCCGAAGTCCTCATCGCCTGCATCATCCTCCACCTCCGATGATCCGCAGGACAGGCCCTAGGTGTAGTTCCTCGGGAGATTGCAGACGAGGTGAGAGCCTCCCGCCTGGTTCTTCTCACGGTTCCGGGCAAGGAGGCTCTCGTGGCGCATCGTAGTCACCCGCGTGCGGTGTTGACCGTGGCTGCCCGCAGGTTGTTGGTGGACAGGGTCCGCCGGCAGGGCTGGGCACCTGCGGTAGCGGCCGAGGCGCTGGGCTGTTCGCGGGCGACGGCATACAAGTGGCTGGCCCGCTACGACGCCGAGGGCGACGCCGGGTTGGCCGACCGCTCGTGCCGGCCGCACCACAGCCCCGGGCGGCTGTCGCCACAGCGGGAGCAGGCGATCCTTGACCGGCGCGCCGCGACGCTGGAAGGGCCCCACCGGATCGGCTGGGCGTTGGGCGAAGCCCGCTCCACGGTGCACCGGGTACTACGCCGTCACGGCATGCCGCGGCTGGCCGACATCGACCGGCCCACCCGCACGGTAGTGCGCTACCAGCGCGACAGCCCCGGCGAGCTGGTCCACGTCGACGTCAAAAAGCAAGGGCGTATCCCTGATGGCGGCGGCTGGCAGGCGCTGGGCCGCCAGGTCGGCCGCCGCAACCGCAGCGGCGTCGGATTTGACTACCTGCACAGCGCGGTGGACGACCACAGCCGCGTCGCCTACATCGAGGCGCACCCCGACGAGCGCAAAGACACCGCCGCCGGGTTCTTCGCCCGGGCGATCGCCTGGTTCGCCGCCCATGGCATCACCGTCCAGCAGGTCATGACCGACAACGCCATGGCCTACCGCTCGGCGGCCGTCGCCGGCGTCCTGACCGCCCACGACGTCCAGCACCTGCGCACCCGCGCCTACCGCCCCCAGACCAACGGCAAGGTCGAGCGGCTCAACCTCACCCTCAAGCACGAATGGGCCTACGCCACCGCCTACACCAGCAACCAGGACCGCCTCGACGACCTGGACCGCTGGCTGCACCACTACAACTGGCACCGACCCCACATGGCCCACCAAGGAGGCACACCCATGTCAGCCGTCAACAACCTCCCGGCGAAGCACACCTAGAGCCGGACGCGCTGGCCGGTGCCGCCGGCGGAGGGGGCGGCGACGCGGTCCTCGCGGCCGGGCAGGGGGACGCGGTAGGCGCACAGGTCGCAGTTCATGCGCGCGTCACCGGCGAGCGCCTCGCGGTAGCGGTCCAGGACGACGTCGGCGACGACCGGGTCGGGGCCGAAGCGCCCGGCGTCGACGACCTGCAGGCCGGTCTCGGCGGACACCTGCGCGGCCATGTCGGCCACGCGCTGCTCGAGCAGGCCCGCCAGCAGTGACCAGCTGAACAGGACCACGCGCGAGGCGCCGGCCGCGGCGGCGCGGCGCAGGACCACGTCGGCCTTCGGCCAGGTCACCCCGGCGAAGGCGGCGTCGCACCAGCGGTGGCCGGTGCCCTCGGCCAGGAAGCGCGCGGCCTTCCACAGGTCGCCGTTGGCGTCCGGGTCGCTGGACCCGCTGGCGGTGACCAGCAGCAGCTCGCCCGGGTCGCGGCGGCGCTCGTCGCCGGCGCCCGCCCCCCCCCGCGCCCGCGCCAGCGCGAACAGCCCCTCGTGCAGGCCCAGCACGCGGCCGTGGGCGACCAGCAGCCCCGGGTGGGCGGCGCGGATCTCGGCCACGCCCTCGGGCACGTCGGTCTTGGCGTGGCCCGCGCCCAGGTTGAGGAACGGGACGGTCACCAGGCGCTCGACGCCCTGGTCGACCAGCTCCGCGGCGGCCGTCGCCGGGTCGGGGTCGGAGAAGTCCTCCAGCCAGGCGGCGCCGACGGGCGCGGGGTGGCGCGCCCGGAGGTGGCCCACCAGCTCGTCCATCTCCTGCGCACCGCGCGGGTCCCGGGTTCCGTGGGCGATCAGCAGCAGCGCGGGGGCGTCGGTCATGCGCCCCATTCTGGTCGTCGGACACCGTCTCCGCGCCGATTCCCCTAGACTCCGGCTTCCGGCGGCCGCGGGGTCATGACCTGGTGCCGTGACCGCCACTCCCGCACTGCACCCGTCGCCGGTGACCCCGGACCGGGCACGAACCAGGGAGCACGCATGGGCATCGATGCAGACCCGTCCGACCTGCTGCCGTCCGCGGAGCCCGTCCGGCTGCTGGACGAGACCGGCACCCTGCGGGAGGTCGACGGCTTCCCGCTGGACCTCAAGGAGGACGACCACCGGGCGCTGTACCGCTGGATGGTGCTGTCCCGGCGGGTCGACCGCCAGGCGATCAACCTCCAGCGCCAGGGCCAGCTGGGCGTCTACGCGTCGCTGCTGGGCCAGGAGGCGGCCCAGGTCGGCAGCGCCTACGTCCTGGCGGAGCAGGACTGGGCCTTCCCGTCCTACCGCGAGATGGGCGTGGCCCTGGTCCGCGGCGTCGACCCGGCCAGCACCCTGCACCTGTTCCGCGGCACCTGGTTCGCCGACTACGACCCCCACCGGCACAACTTCGGGCTGCCGTCGATCCCCATCGGCACCCAGGCGCTGCACGCCGCCGGCTACGCGATGGCGGCCAAGCTGGACGGGCGCGACCTGGTGACCGTCGCCTACTTCGGCGACGGCGCGACCAGCGAGGGCGACCCGCACGAGGCGATGAACTTCGCCGCCGTCTACGACGCGGCGTGCGTCTTCTTCGTCCAGAACAACCAGTACGCCATCAGCGTCCCGCTGTCCAAGCAGACCAAGGCGCCGACGATCGCGCACAAGGCGATCGGCTACGGCATGCCGGGCTACCGCGTCGACGGCAACGACGTGCTCGCCACCTGCGCGGTGATGCGCAAGGCGGTCGACCGGGCGCGCAACGGCGGGGGGCCCAGCCTGGTCGAGGCGGTCACCTACCGCATGGAGTCCCACACCACCGCCGACGACGCCGCGCGCTACCGCACCGACGAGGAGCTGGCGCAGTGGCGCCGCCGCGACCCGATCGCGCGGTTCGAGGCGTTCCTCAACGCCGAGGGCCTGCTCGACGACCGCCTGCGCGAGGAGATCGACGCCGAGGCCGAGCGGCTGGCGACGCGCATGCGCGAGGCCGTGTACGACGCGCCCCACGGGGACCCGATGGAGCTGTTCGACCACGTCTACGTCGACCCCCCGGCGCGCTTCGCCGAGCAGCGCGACCTGCTGCGCCGCGAGTTGGGTGAGGGCGGAGCGCCAGCGACGCCGGCGGGCGGGGAGAGGGAGGCCTCCTGACCGTGGCGATCACCCTGGCGCAGGCCCTCAACACCGCCCTGCACGACGCCATGGCCGACGACGACCGCGTCGTGGTCTTCGGCGAGGACGTCGGCACCCTCGGCGGGGTCTTCCGCATCACCGACAAGCTCCAGCAGCGCTTCGGCGAGGGGCGCTGCTTCGACACGCCGCTGGCGGAGTCCGGCATCGTCGGCACCGCCATCGGCATGGCGCTGTATGGCTACAAACCGGTCGTGGAGATGCAGTTCGACGGCTTCACCTACCCCGCCTACGAGCAGATCGTCAGCCACCTGGCCAAGATGCGGAACCGGTCGCGGGGGACCGTGCAGCTGCCGGTGGTCGTCCGCATCCCCTTCGGCGGCGGGATCGGGGCGGTCGAGCACCACTCCGAGAGCCCGGAGAACTACTTCGCCCACACCGCGGGCCTCAAGGTCGTCGCGCCCGGCACGCCCGCCGACGCGTACTCGCTGCTGCGCGAGTCGATCGCGTCGCCGGACCCGGTGATCTTCTTCGAGCCCAAGCGCCGCTACTGGCTGAAGGAGGAGGCCGACCTGCCGGTGCGCACCGAGCCGATCGGCCGGGCGGTGGTGCGGCGGCAGGGGACCACCGCCACCCTGTACGCCTACGGGCCCATGGTGCGGACCTGCCTGGAGGCCGCCCAGGCCGCGGAGGCCGAGGGCTGGGACCTGGAGGTCGTGGACCTGCGGTCCCTGAACCCGCTGGACACCGACACGATCGTCGCCAGCGCGCAGAAGACCGGCCACGCGCTGGTGGTCCACGAGGCGCAGGTGTTCGCCGGGTTCGGCGCGGAGGTCGCGGCCACCGTCACCGAGCGGGCGTTCTACTCGCTGGAGGCGCCGGTCCTGCGCGTCGGGGGGTTCGACATCCCGTACCCGCCGGCCAAGCTCGAGGAGTTCTTCCTGCCCGACGTGGACCGCATCCTCGACGCGGTCGAGAGGAGCCTGGCCTTCTCGTGACCACCCGCGACTTCCTGCTCCCCGACCTCGGCGAGGGGCTGACCGAGGCCGAGATCGTCGGCTGGCTGGTCGCCGTGGGCGACACCGTCGCCGTCGACCAGCCGCTGGCGGAGGTGGAGACGGCCAAGGCCGTCGTGGAGGTGCCGTCGCCGTTCGCCGGCACGGTCGCCACCCTGCACGGCGAGGTCGGCCAGGAGGTGGCCGTCGGCTCGCCGCTGGTGTCGATCGAGGTGGACGCGCCCGACGCCCCGGACCTGTCCGCGTCGCTGGTGCCCGAAACCCAGGGCGACCAGGGCACCGTGGTGGACGACGGCGACGGCGGCTCGGGCAACGTGCTGGTGGGCTACGGCACCGGCGGCGCGCGCACCTCCCGGCGGCGGGCCCGCACCGCCCCGCCGGGCAAGGGCGGCCCCAGCGGGCCGCCCCGGCGCCCGGGGACCCCCGCGCCCACGGCCCCGCCGCCGACCGCCGCCACCGCCCCGCCCGCTCCGCTCCCGCCGCCCGCTCCGGCCGGTGCCCCGTCGGCGCCGGCCGCGGCCGGGCCGGCACCGCGGCCGCTCGCCACCCCGCCGGTGCGCAAGCTGGCCCGGGACCTGGGGGTCGACCTCGCGGAGGTGCCGCCGACCGGCCCGCATGGCACGGTCACCCGCGACGACGTCCACGCGTGGGCCGGGCGCGCCGCCGTCCCGCCCGCCGAGGACTACCGCGCGCTGCTGGCGCCGCCGTCGGGCAACGGCGGGGTGGTCGTCACCGACGCCGACCGCACCCCGCTGGGGTCCGCCCCGCCCAACGACGTCGCCGAGGAGCGCATCCCCGTCCGCGGGGTCCGCCGCGCGATCTCGGAGAAGATGAGCCGGTCGCGCCGCGAGATCCCCGAGGCGACCACCTGGGTCGACGTCGACGCCACGGCGCTGGTGGAGCTGCGCGCCCGCCTGTCCGCCCGCCACCCCGAGACCCGCATCACCCCCCTGGCGATCGTGCTGCGGGCGGTCGTGGCGGGGCTGCGCCGTTTCCCGACCGTCAACGCGCGCCTGGACGGCGACGAGATCGTCGTCCCCCGGTCGGTCCACCTGGGCGTGGCGGCCCAGACCGACCGCGGGCTGGTGGTCCCGGTGATCCGCGACGCCGACCGGCGGTCCCTGCTGGACCTCGCGGCCGAGCTCACCCGGCTGACCGGCGCGGCCCGCGACGGGTCGGTGACCGCCGCGGAGCTGACCGGCAGCACGTTCACGGTCACCAACTACGGGGCGTTCGGCGTGGACGGCGGCAGCGCGATCATCAACCACCCGGAGGCCGCGATCCTGGGCGTCGGGCGGATCACGGACCGGCCGTGGGTCGTCGACGGCGCGCTGGAGGTCCGCAAAGTCTGCCAGCTGTCGATCGCCTTCGACCACCGCATCATCGACGGGGGCGAGGCCGCGGGCTTCCTGCGCCTGGTCGCCGACTGCGTCGAGGACCCCGACACCCTCCTCGCCGCGCTCTAGCGCGACCGGGAGCGCGACCGGGCGCACGAAGGGCCGGCACCCCGCGGGGTGCCGGCCCTCGACGTGCGGGCGGTTCCTACTCGGGACCGCCGCCGGGCGGCAGCACGCCCAGGTGGAAGGCGCGCAGGTAGTACACGCAGTCCAGCCGGTTCTCGGCGTGGTACTCCGGGTTCCCGTAGAAGTCGTAGGGGTAGGTGAGCCCCTCCTCCTCCTCCAGGTAGCGGCACTGGCCGTTGATCGCGGGGATGCTCAGCGCCGTGTAGGGCACCGGCAGGCTCCCGCCGCCGTTGCGCAGCGTGGTGACGCAGCCCAGGAGCGTCTGGATGGGCAGGTCCTCGGCCGGGCCCTCCGGGTACTGCAGCGGCACCCAGTAGGCGGTCTGCTCGACGACGTTGCCCGAGCCCGGCGGGATCTCCTGCTCGCGGGTCTCATAGAGACCCCGGCAGGTCGCCACGGCGCCGCCCGACGTGGTCTCGGTGGCCGCGGCTGGGACCGCCAGAGCCATCAGCATCACCAGCGCGAACGCGGTGACGAGCGTTCGCTTCATCGTGTCGGTTCCCCCTGATCGACGAACGGGCCGCGACAGCTTGACAGCCGAACGTGAGAACGCCGACACAGCACGCAATGTCTGCCCGTCAGGGCGTGCGCGTCCCCGCCGCCTCCAGGGCGACCCGCAGCAGCGCCTGGGCGCGCTCCCGCTCCGTCGAGGTGAACCGGTAGTCGCGGCTGAGCACCAGCGCGCGGTCGTCGAAGGGCAGGACCAGGCGCTTGTCGGTGCCCCCCGGCGCCCGGTCGGCGGCCACGATCTCCGCCGAGGACGCCCGCAGCAGCCCGCCGAGCAGGGTCTGCACGCCGCTGTCCAGCGTCATGGCGCCGTTCAGCACGGCCTCGAGCCCCACCGCGAGCCGCGTGACCGCGTCGCCCGGGTGCCCGCGCGACGGCCCGGCGTGGACCAGGGTGAGGCCGGGGACCTCGCGGACCCGGTCGAGCAGCGCCGCCAGCTGGGTTGCGTCGTCGACCACCACGACCAGGTCGTCCAGCGCCTCCCGCCCCGACTGCTCGACGACGTCGACCGCCTGGATGTCCCCGCCCGCCTGGCCGATCGCGCCCGCCAGCGCGGCCAGGGCACCCGGGCGGTCCGGCACGCTGCACCGCACCACGACCTCCACGACGGTTCCTCCCCGCTCCAGCCTCCGGGGCATGGTACGCCGGGCACCCGCCGCGCAGGTCGCCTTGACGCGCGGTGACGCGCCGGGTACACCTGTCCGCGATGCAGACCACGACCGGCGTTCCCGCCGCCCGGCGCGCTCCCCGCGCCGGTGTGCTCGTCGTGCTGCTCGGCTTCCTCCTCATTCTTTGACGCCGCGGGCGGGCCTCTTCGCACTCGAACCCCCCGCGGCGGCCCCAGGCAGGGTGCTCGGGAACAAGGACGAGGAGCTCCACCGGTGAACCCCGTACGGATCTTCGACACCACCCTGCGCGACGGCGAGCAGGCGCCCGGGATCTCGCTGGACGTCGGCGAGAAGCTGGAGATCGCCGAGCAGCTGTCGCGCCTGGGCGTCGACATCATCGAGGCCGGCTTCCCGGTCGCCAGCCAGGGCGACTACGAGGGCGTCCGCGCCATCGCCGAGACCGTGGGCACGACCACGGTCGACGGGTCGGACGCACCGCCCGTGATCGCGGCGCTGGCCCGCTGCCACCCCGACGACGTGGAGCGCGCCGCCAAGGCCCTGGCGCCGGCGGAGCGGTCGCGCCTGCACGTGTTCGTCTCGACCTCCGAGATCCACCGCCGGGTGATGCTGCGCGCGTCGGAGGACGACGTCGTCCGCCAGGCCGTCGCCGCGGTCAAGCAGGCCCGCGAGCACACCGACGACGTCGAGTTCAGCCCGCAGGACGCCACCCGCACCGACGAGGACTTCCTGCTGCGGATCCTGGACGCCGTGGTCGACGCGGGCGCGACGACGGTCAACATCCCCGACACCGTCGGCTACGCCCTGCCCCACGACTTCGGCGAGCTGATCGGCGGGATCGTCCGCCGCGTCGGCGACGGCGTGGTCGTCAGCGTCCACTGCCACAACGACCTGGGTCTGGCCGTCGCGAACTCCCTGGAGGCCGTGCGCAACGGCGCCCGCCAGGTCGAGGTCGCGGTCAACGGCCTGGGGGAGCGGGCCGGCAACTGCTCCATGGAGGAGGTCGTGATGGCGCTGGCCACCCGCAGTGACCTGCTGCACGCCCCCACGGCCATCCGCACGCGGGAGATCGCCCGGTCGTCGCGCCTGGTGTCGGCGCTGACCGGGTACCCGATCCAGTTCAACAAGGCGGTCGTCGGCAAGAACGCCTTCGCCCACGAGTCGGGCATCCACCAGCACGGGGTCATCCAGGACCGCCTGACCTACGAGATCATGCGCGCCGAGGACGTGGGCGTCGCCGGCGCCCAGATCGTGCTGGGCAAGCACTCGGGCCGCCACGCGTTCGCGAACCAGGTGACGGCGATGGGCTTCACCCTGGACAAGGAGGCCATCGGCCGGGCGTTCCTGCGCTTCAAGGAGCTGGCCGACCGCAAGGTCGAGGTCACCGACGCCGACCTGGAGGCGATCGTCACCGACCAGTCGTGGGGCTCCCGGGAGGAGGCCTTCACGCTGGTGTCGCTGGAGGTCGCGGGCGGGACCGGGCGCGAGCCCACCGCCACGGTCCGGGTGCGCGCGGACGGCGAGGACGCCCCGCGCGAGCGCACGGCCACCGGCGACGGCATGGTCGATGCGGTCTGCCGGGCCCTGCGCGAGGCCACCGGCGTCGACGCGGTGCTCACGGACTTCCACGTCGCGGCGGTCACGGCGGGCATAGACGCCCTCGGCGACGTGACCGTGAAGGTCGACGTCGGCGGGCGCCGCTACACCGGCCGCGGCGTGTCCACCGACGTGGTCGAGGCCAGCGCCCGCGCCTTCCTCGCCGCCCTGAACCGCTCCGCCCGCCTGACCCCCAGAGAGGACCGCCCATGACCGCCGCGCGCAGCGCATCCCTGTCCGCAAGCCGCCCGGCGTCTGAGGTGCACCCATGACCGCCAACCGCACCGTGCGGCTGCACGTCGATCCGGGGTCCACCCCGGAGGAGGAGGCGGCGCTGGTCGCCCGGGTCGCCGCCGCTATCGCGGAGTCCACCGGGTCCGACGAGGTCGTGGTCGAGCTGCACCGCGGCCAGGAGCTGGTCGTCGGCGGGTCCGCGGTCGCCGAGCGCATCCAGGGCAGCCAGCGGTGGTCGGCGTGACCGGCCCAGCGCCGCGGACGCTGTTCGAGAAGATCTGGGCCGACCACCTGGTCGGCGCCGACGCGACCGACGCGTCGGCGGCCCTGCTGCACATCGACCTGCACCTGGTCCACGAGGTCACCAGCCCGCAGGCGTTCGAGGGCCTGCGCCTGGCGGGCCGGACGGTCCGCCGACCCGACCTGACCCTGGCGACCATGGACCACAACGTCCCCACCACCGACCGGTCCCTGCCGATCGCCGATGACCTGTCGCGCGCGCAGATGGACGCCCTGGAGCGCAACTGCGCCGAGGCCGGCGTGCGCCTGTTCACCATGCGCTCCCCGAACCAGGGCATCGTGCACATGATCGGCCCGGAGCTGGGGCTCACCCAGCCGGGCATGACCGTGGTCTGCGGGGACAGCCACACCGCCACCCACGGGGCCTTCGGGGCGCTGGCCTTCGGCATCGGCACCAGCGAGGTCGAGCACGTCCTGGCCACCCAGTGCCTGCCGCAGGCCAAGCCGCGGACGATGGCGGTCGAGATCACCGGCGCGCTGCCGTTCGGCGTCACCGCCAAGGACCTGATCCTGTCGGTCATCCAGGCCATCGGGGTCGACGGCGGCGTGGGCCACGTCATCGAGTACCGCGGCCACGCGGTCGCGGACCTCACCATGGAGGGCCGCATGACGGTGTGCAACATGTCGATCGAGGCGGGCGCCCGGGCGGGGCTGATCGCCCCCGACGAGACCACCTTCGCGTGGCTGAAGGGGCGGCCCCACGCGCCCGAGGGCGACCGCTGGGACGAGGCCCTGGCCGCCTGGCGGGAGCTGCGCACCGACCCGGGCGCGGTGTTCGACCGCACCGTCACCCTCGACGCGACGACGTTCGCCCCCACCGTGACGTGGGGGACGACGCCGGCCATGAGCGTGCCGGTCAGCGGCCGGGTGCCGCTGCCGGAGGAGACCCGCGACGCCGATCAGGCCCGCCGGGCGCTGGCCTACATGGGCCTGGAGGGCGGGGAGGCGATCACCGACCTGCGCCTGGACCGGGTCTTCATCGGCTCGTGCACCAACGGGCGGCTGTCGGACCTGCGCGCCGCCGCCCGGGTGGTGGCCGGCCGGCGCGTCGCCGACGGCGTGCACGGCATGGTCGTGCCGGGGTCGTACCCGGTGAAGCTGGCCGCCGAGGCCGAGGGCCTGGACCGCGTGTTCACCGAGGCCGGGTTCGAGTGGCGCGAGCCGGGCTGCTCGATGTGCCTGGGCATGAACCCGGACATCCTGCAGCCGGGCGAGCGCTGCGCCTCGACCTCCAACCGCAACTTCGAGGGCCGCCAGGGCCGCGGTGGCCGCACCCATCTGGTGTCGCCGGAGATGGCGGCCGCCGCCGCGGTGGCCGGCCACTTCGTCGACGTCCGGGAGGTGCAGCCATGAGGGTCGCAGGCCGAAGGCCGGAGTCCCCGTTCGGAAGCCGCCCGGCGTCTGAGGTGCACACGTGAGGGCTGTGCGCGTGGTCGAGGGGCGGATGGTCCCGCTGGACGGGCCGACGTCGACACCGACCAGATCATGCCCAAGCAGTTCCTCAAGCGCATCGAGCGCACCGGCTTCGGCGAGTTCGTGTTCGACGACTGGCGCCGCGACCCGGGCTTCGTGCTCAACGACCCGCGCTACGCCGGGGCGAACGTGCTGGTCACCGGCCCCAACTTCGGGTCGGGGTCGTCGCGCGAGCACGCGCCGTGGGGGCTCCAGCAGTACGGGTTCGATGCCGTGGTGGCGCCGAGCTTCGCCGACATCTTCCGCAGCAACTGCGCGCGCATCGGGCTGCTCACCGTCGAGCTGCCGGAGAAGGTCGTCCGCGAGCTGCTCGACCTCGCCACCGGGCAGCCCGACACCTCCGTGCGGATCGACCTGCCCGCGCAGACGCTCACCGCGGGCGACGTCGCCGCGACCTTCCCGTTCGACCCGGCGACCAAGCACCTGCTGGTCGAGGGCCTCGACGAGATCGCGCTGACCCTGCGGCAGGCCGACGCGATCGCTGCGTTCGAGGCGCGGCGCCCGTCCTGGCGGCCGGTGACCAGCGTGCGTTCGTGACCGAGGCGGCGGGGGCAGGTACAGCGTCGATGACCGACACCAGCGCCCCGCCCACCCGCCCCGACGCCGAGGACGAGGAGGTCCTCACCGCGTTCCGCCGGTCGGTGGACGAGGGCGAGGTCCGGCTGGCGCGCAGCTGGCCGGACCTGCTCGCCACCGGCCTCCTGGGCGGCGCCGACGTCAGCATCGGCGTGCTCGCGCTGCTGATCGTGGAGGAGGCGACGGGGTCGCGGCTGCTCGGGGCGCTCGCCTTCCCGATCGGGTTCATCGCGCTGAACCTGGCCCGCTCGGAGCTGTTCACCGAGAACTTCCTCGTGCCCGTCGCGGCGGTGGTCGCCCGGCGGGCGACGGCCCTGTCCCTGATCCGCCTCTGGGTCGGGACGCTGGTCGGCAACCTCATCGCCGCCTGGCTGGTGACGCGGCTGCTCATGGTCGCGCTGCCGCGCCTGCACCCCCTCGCGGTCGAGACCGGCGCCTCCTACCCGGAGCTGGGCATCGGCGCGCAGTCCTTCGCGCTGGCGGTCGTCGGCGGGGCGGTCATCACCCTGATGACCTGGATGGAGCGCCAGAGCGACACCGAGGGGGCGAAGCTGCTCGCCGCGGTGGTCATCGCCTTCCTGCTCGTCGCCGGACCGCTCAACCACGTCATCGTCAACACCGTGGAGATGTTCGCGGCGCTGCACGTCGGGGCGCCGTTCGGCTATGCCGACTGGGCGCGGACCGCCGCCTGGGCCGCCCTGGGCAACATGGTCGGCGGGCTGGGCCTGGTGACGGTGCTGCGCCTCGTCCAGGTCGGGTCGGGCGAGATCCGCGCCGCCCGCGGCGCGCCCCTGCGCTGAGCGCCGCGCCAGGTCGTGCAGGGTGTGCTTGACCTGCGGGCGGGCGATGCCGACGCTTGACGGGTGTCCGCCGCCGAGGAGCTGCCGTCCCGCCTGCCGAAGGTCCCCGCCTACGCCTGGGCCTGGCTCCAGCGGTCCCGGCCGGTGCTGGCCGAGGCGGCGCGGCGCCTGACCGGGGCCGCGCCCGGTCCCGGCTTCGCCGACGACCTGCGCCGGCGCTGGGACGCCGACCCGTTCGTCCAGGGCGTCGTGCTCGACGTCATCGCCGACGTCGCCTTCCGCGGGCGCGTTCCGGCCTCCCGGCCCGTCGGGGCGTCGTGGGACCGCGGCCTGACGTGGTGGGCCGCCCTGCTGGCGGGCTCCACCCCCCAGGCCTACGGCACGGCCCCGCCGACGCCCGGGCAGCGGGCGCTGTTCGGCGACGGGCGCGACCCGGCCGCCGGCGCCGGCGCGCCCCCTGCCGCGGTGCTGGTGGGCTCCCACGAGCGCCGCGCCCTGGCCCAGGCCCTGCGCGACCTGCTGCGTGCCGGTGACGGGGAGTCGGTGCCGGCCGCCGAGGTCCGCCGCCTGCTGGCCGACCTGGAACATTGACGGCGGCGGGCTGGAGGGGCGGGCGCGGGGGCAGGTAGCGTGGCCGGGTTGAGCGACTCCACGCCCGTGCTGCAAGCCGTCTTCCTGCCGGAGGACGCCCCGCCCTCCGGCGGCCGCCTCGCCCTCTACACCCTCGACGCCTCACCGCCCACCCCCGACGCCCTCGCGGCGCTGGGGCTGCACGGGTGGGAGCCGGGGACGGTGGCGCTGGCCCTGCCCGACGGGGGCGCGCCGCGCGCCCGCCAGGTGCCGGTGGCCACCGTCGCGCTGGAGGACGCGGTCACCGCGCTGCCCGCGCTGCCCGACGACGCCCCGCTGTCGGACAGCCTGCGCGCATGGTCGCGGGCCGCCCGCCTCGCCCTGGACCTGGTGGCCACCCGGGCGGTGCTGCCGTCCCTGGCCCGCGGCGGCGACGGCGGCGCCCTGGTCGCGTCGTGGCGCGCGGTGATCGCGGACCCCGCTGCCGCGGAGGCGGTCGACCGGCTGGCCGCCGCCCTCCCCCCCGCGGGCCACCCGCTGTTGCGCCCCCACCCCGCCCGCCCGTCCCGCGGGCGCCGCCGCTGCGGACCGCGCCGTTGCGGACGGCGCCGCGCCGGGCGCCCCCGCTTCGGGGGCGCCCCGCCGGACGGCGCCACCGCTGGGGGCCCCGTCGCGGGCGGCACCGCGGCCCACGGCGCCGCGCTGGGCGCCGCTGCGGACGGCGCCGCCGCGGACGGCGCCGGGGGCCGCGTCTGGCGGGCGCTGCCGCTGCTGCGCGCCTTCCTCGATGCCGTCGCCGACCTCGCGGTGCGCAGCGGCGGGCCGCCCCCGCGCGGGCGCCCCCGCGCGCGCCTGCTGCCGTGGACGGCGCGCTGGGCCGAGGCCCTCGCCGACCCGAGCACGACCCGTCGGTGCCGCTGCGCGACGAGGGCGACGAGCTGGTCGCCGGCGTCGGCGCGTGGCTCGGCGAGCAGACCGGCCAGGAGGAGCCCGGCACCGTCGAGCTGCGCCTGGTCGCCCCCGCCGACCAGGACGGCGACTGGTGCCTGGACCTCGGCCTGCGCACCGCCGCGGGCGACCTGCTGCCCGCCGGTGAGGTGTGGGGGCGCGAGGACCGCGAGGGCGCTGCCCTCCAGCAGGCCCTGCTGTCGGGCCTCGGCCGCGCCGGGCGCGTTTTCCCGCCGCTGGACCGGGCCCTGGCCCAGACCGCGCCGACCCAGGTCGCCCTCGACCTGGACGCCGCCTGGCGCCTGCTGGGCTCGCTGGACACCCTGCTGGCCGAGGACGTGACCCTGGTCCCGCCGCCGGACCTGCGCACCGCCGACCTGGCGCTGCGCCTGCGCGTCGGCGTCGCGCCGCCCGGCGAGGACGGCGAGGCGGCGCCCGGCCCGGAGGCCTCCGGCGCCCCGCCGGCCGGCGACGACATCGCGGACGACGACGACGACGCGGACGCCGGCGCCTTCGCCGGGGTGCCCGCGGAGCACGCGGGCCTGCGCCGCGTCGAGGGCGGCCGCTCCGGGTCGCTGACCGGCCTGCTGACCGGCTTCCGCTGGGAGCTCGCCCTGGGCGGCGAGGCGCTGTCGGCCGAGGAGTTCGCCGCGATCGTCGCGGTCAAGGCCCCGCTTGTGCGCATCCGCGACCGCTGGGTGCGCCTCGACGAGCGCCGCCTGGCGGCGCTGACCCCGCCCGGGCCGCCCGGCGAGCTGTCGCTGGCCGAGGCGCTGGCGCTGGGCCTGTCGGGGTCACAGCGCATCGACGACGGCGAGCAGGCCGAGGCCGTGGAGGTCGTGGCCGACGGCGGCGTGGCGGTCCTGGTCGACCGCCTGCGCGATGCGGGCGAGCGCCCGCCGGTCAGCGCGACCCCGCCGGGCTTCACCGGGGAGCTGCGGCCCTACCAGAGCCGCGGCGTGTCGTGGCTGCAGGGCATGGGCGCGCTGGACCTCGGCGCGGTCCTGGCCGACGAGATGGGCCTGGGCAAGACCCCCAGCCTCATCGCCCACCTCCTGCTGCGCGACGGCGGCGCGGGCCCCCACCTGGTCGTCTGCCCGACCTCGGTGGTCGGCAACTGGGAGCGCGAGCTGCAGCGCTTCGCCCCCGGCGTCGCGGTGACCCGCCACCACGGCGCGGAGCGCGCCGCCGACCTGACCGGCGCGGCCGGGGTGGTGCTCACCACCTACGGCACGCTGCGCCGCGACGTGGACGTCCTGGCCGCCGTCGACTGGGACGTCGTCGCCCTCGACGAGGCCCAGCAGGTGAAGAACCCCGGCACGGCCGGCGCGCGGGCGGTTCGGCGGCTGCGGGCGCGCCAGCGGGTCGCGCTGACCGGCACGCCGCTGGAGAACCGCCTCGGGGAGTTGTGGTCGCTGCTGGACGCGACCAACCCGGGCCTGCTCGGCAGCCGCGCCCGCTTCGCCCGGCGCTTCGCGGCCCCGATCGAGCAGCGCGGCGACGCCGAGGCCGCCCGGCGCCTGCGCCGGTTGGTCGCCCCGTTCGTCCTGCGCCGGGAGAAGCGCGACCCGACGATCGTGGCCGACCTGCCGGACAAGGTCGAGCGCGACGTGATCTGCGCCCTGACCCCGGAGCAGGCCGCGCTCTACCAGGCCGCGGTCGACCGCGCGCTGCAGGGCGGGACGCTGACCGGCGGGTCGGCGATCGAGCGGCGCGGGCGCATCCTCGCCCTGCTCACCGAGCTGAAGCAGATCTGCAACCATCCCGCCCAGTACCTGCGCGAGCGGGCGACGACGCCGCGGCCGGTGCTGGGCGGGCGGTCCGGCAAGCTCGCGGTCGCGCGCGGCATCGTCGCGGGCGCGACCGACAGCGGCGCGCAGGTCCTGTGCTTCACCCAGTACGTCGAGATGGGCCACCTGCTGGTCGCCCAGTTCGCCGACGACCTGGGCGTGCCCGTCCCGTTCCTCCACGGCGGGGTGCCGGCCACCCAGCGCGACCGCATCGTGGCGGGCTTCCAGGGCGAGGAGGCGGCGGTGGCGGAGATGGGCGTGCAGCGACCGCCGCCCGTGCTGGTGGTCAGCCTGCGCGCCGGCGGCACGGGCCTGAACCTGACCGCGGCGACCCACGTCGTGCACTACGACCGCTGGTGGAACCCGGCGGTCGAGGACCAGGCGACGGACCGCGCCCACCGCATCGGGCAGTCCTCCACCGTCGAGGTGCACAAGCTGGTGACGGCCGGGACGGTCGAGGAGCGCGTCGCGGAGGTCCTGGAGCGCAAGCGCGAGCTGGCCGAGCGCGTGGTCGGCGCGGGGGAGTCCTGGCTCACCGAGCTCGGCGACGACGAGCTGGCCGAGCTCGTCGCGCTGTCCGCCGACGCCCCCATCGAGGAGCTCGACGACGAGGATCCGGAGGGACGGGACGCATGAGCGGCGGACGGCGGAGCCCGGAGTCGCTGCCCCCAGCCCGGCCGGCGCGTGAGGCCGCGCATGACCGGCCGGCGCGTGAGGCCGCGCATGACCGGCCGGCGCGTGAGGTGCACCCATGAGCTGGTCGCAGCGCTGGCGCGCCCTGCTGGACGAGGACGCCCCCGACCTGGCCCTGCGCCTGGCGCGCGGGCGGGCCTACGCGCGGTCGGGGCGGGTGACGGAGCTGCGCGCGCTCGCCGGCCGGCTGGAGGCCCGCGTCCAGGGCGGCCGCGCGACACCGTACCAGGTGGAGCTGGGCCTGCCGGTCCTGCCCGACGACGACTGGGCCACCGTCGTGGCGGCGGTCGCGGCGCAGGTCCGCCACGCCGCGCGCCTGCTGGCCAACCAGGTCCCCGACGGCCTGGCGGGGGAGCTGGAGGAGCGGGGCCTGCGCCTGTTCCCGCACCGCGCGGAGGTCACGACCGCCTGCGGGTGCGACGACCCCAGCCCCTGGTGCAAGCACGTGGTCGCGGCGATCGAGGTGAGCGCCGCGGAGATGGACGCCGACCCGTTCCTGCTCCTGCGCCTGCGCGGCCGCGGCCGCGAGCGGCTGCTCACCGACCTGGGCCGCGCCCGCCGGGCGCAGGCGCCCGACAGCGACTCCCAGCCGCTGACCGGCCTGCCGTCGGGCGACGGCTGGGCGACCGCCGGCGCGCCCCTGCCCGACGCGCCGGCACCGGCGGGCGCCGATGGTCACGCCGCTGGCGCAGCGCGGCGACCCGCCCGGCTGGGCGGGCGGGGTGTCCGCGGCCGACCTGTTCGCCCCGCTGGTCGACCGCGGCGCCGCGTGGGCGGCGCGGGTGGCCCGCGGCGGCGACCGCGAGCCCGCTGCCTAGCCCCGCCGTCCGCCGGCCGCGAGCCCGCCGGGCGGCTCCTAGCGGTCGGTGTCGGCGACGCCGGGGGCAGGGCGCCGGTGACGCGCTGCCAGCCGGCCGTGGCCCCCTGGGCGGCGAGGAGGCGGCCCACGCCGACGGCGGCGCCCGACGCGACCGCCCACGCCAGGCCCTCGGCCAGCGAGGTGCCCGGCGCGCCGGGGTTGGTGGGCGCGTCGTGGCCCGTGACCCGGCGCCACAGCGCCAGCAGCAGCTTGCGCACCAGGAGGCCGGCGAGGATCGCGCCGCCCGTCCCGATGACGTTCCAGATGGCGCGCTCCGCGGTCTGGCTCACCTGCGCACGTACCTCCGTGTCGAGACGGTCGAGGTCCTGTCCCAGCTTGGCCCTGGCTGCGCGCGCGGCGGCGGCCTTGTCGGCGACGTCGCTCATCGGCGGGGAGGTGCTGTCGGGCCACGGCGAGGTCCTCCCGGACGCTGGCGACGGTGGTGTCGAGCCGGGCCGGGCGGGACAGCTGCTGTCGGCCGACCAGCGCCGCGATGCCGGCGACCACCAGCAGCAGGACGCTGACGATCAGGGCGGCGGCCCAGTCCGGCAGGAACAGCGCGAGCACCAGCCCGAGCGTGATCAGCAGCCCCTGGAGCGCCAGCCAGCCCGCCGCGCCGGCGGCGCCGAACAGGGCCGCACCGGTCGCCTTGGCCTGCACGACCGGCTTCAGCTCCGCCTGGGCGAGGGCGACCTCGGCGCGCACGAGGTCGCGCAGGTCCTGCGCGACGGCCCCCGCCGCGGCGCCCGCGCCGATGGTCGGTCGGCGCCCGACCGCGTTGCGGATGCGCGTGCGCAGGTCGCCGCCCGCGGGCGCTGCCCCGGCGTCGCCGCCCAGAGGCGTACTCATCGCTGCTCTCCTGTTCCCCGGACCGACCAGGTCTCCATACCCAGGTGGCGGCGAAAAGCTTGCCCGAAACCCCGCGCGTTGTCGTACCCTCGACACAGTCAGTGGTGCGCGCTCTGCGCGACCGAGGAACGCTCTGGTCGGTGAGTTCGACCTCCGCGTAGTGGTTCTGGCCGCGTTCCCGCGCTCGCCGGGGACGGTTGTAGGAAGGAAAGGTGACCGCCTCCGTGCCTCAGATCGTGGAGGAGATGCCGCTGCACGACCACGTGCAGCTGTACCTCCGGGAGATGGCTCGAACGGCGCTGCTCACGGCGGAGGAGGAGGTCGATCTCGCGAAGCGCTACGAGGCCGGCCTCGAGGCCGAGCGGGTCATGGCCGACAAGCGCAAGCTGACCGTCAAGCGCAAGCGGGAGCTGCACAAGGTCGAGCGGGACGGCAAGCGGGCCAAGGAGCGCCTCGTCCAGGCGAACCTCCGCCTGGTCGTCTCGGTCGCCAAGCGCTACCAGGGCCAGGGCCTGCCGCTGCTCGACCTCATCCAGGAGGGCAACCTCGGCCTGCTGCGCGCCGTCGAGAAGTTCGACTACCGCCGCGGGTACAAGTTCTCCACCTACGCCACCTGGTGGATCCGCCAGGCCGTGGGTCGCGGCGTCGCGGACAAGGGCCGCACGATCCGCCTGCCCGTTCACATGATGGAGCGGGTGCGCCGGGCGCTGTCGATGCAGCGCGACCTGGCGGAGAGCTTCGGCCGCGAGCCCACGCTGGAGGAGCTGGCCGAGGAGCTCGGCGAGGACGTCGCCACCGTCGAGGAGCTGCTGACCTACGCGCGCACGCCCACGTCGCTGGAGACCCCGGTCGGCGAGGACGGCGACGCGGAGCTCGGCGACTTCATCGAGGACCGCAACGCCGACGACCCGCTGGAGGTCGCCGCCAAGGGCCTCGCGCGCCAGGAGCTGCTCGACGTCGTCGCCGGCCTGCCGGAGCGCGAGCGCATCATCCTGGAGCTGCGCTTCGGCCTGCTGGACGGCGAGGCGCGCACGCTGGACGACGTCGGCCGCTACTTCGGGCTGACGCGTGAGCGCATCCGCCAGCTGGAGGCGCGGGCGCTGTCCAAGCTGCGCCACCCGTCGCGGGGCCGCGCGTTGAGCGACACCGCGGCTTGATCCGCTGGGGGGTCCTGGGCGCGGCGCGGATCGCCGACTCGGCCGTCGTGCCGGCGATCCGGGCGGCGGGCCAGGAGGTCGCCGTCGTGGGGTCGCGCTCGCTGGAGCGGGCGCAGGCGTTCGCGGGGCGCCACAGCATCGCCAAGGCGGTCGGGTCCTACGAGGACGTGGTCACCGACGACGCGGTCGACGCCGTCTACGTGGCCCTGCCCAACGACCTGCACGAGCCGTGGGCGACCGCGGCGCTGTCGGCGGGCCGCCACGTGCTCTGCGAGAAGCCGCTGGCCACCGACGCCGGCGGCGCCCGCCGGATGGCCGCCGCGGCGACGGTGTCCGGGGCCCTGCTGATGGAGGCGGTCATGGCCCGCTTCCACCCGCGCACCACCGCGCTGCTCGACCTCGTGGGCAGCGGCGAGCTCGGCGACATCCGCGCGGTCACCGCGAGCTTCGGCTTCCGCATGGACCGCCCCGACGACTACCGCGCGCACCCGGAGCAGGGCGGCGGGGCGCTGCTGGACGTCGGGGTGTACGGCGTGTCCATGAGCCGCTGGGTCGCGCGCGAGGAGCCGGCCAACGTCCGCGGCCTGGCGGGGTTCCTCCCCACCGGCGCGGACGCCTGGACGTCGGCGCTGCTCGGCTTCCCGTCGGGGGCGGTCGCCAGCGTGCACGCCTCGTTCCTGACCGCGCCCTACCAGCTCGTGGAGGTGGTCGGCTCGACCACGTCGGTGCTGGTGCCCGAGCCGTTCACCGCCGGGCGGGCGCGCGACGCCCAGCTGCTCGTCGACGGGCGCGCCCCGATCGGCCCATGGCGGGCCGACCCGTACGAGGTCATGGTCCGCGCCTTCGCGGCGGCCGCGGAGGCGGGCGCGCGCGAGGCCCCGCTGCCGGCGGCCGACGCGGTCGCGACGGCCACGGTCCTGGACCGCATCGCCGCCGCCACGCGCCCGCCCCGCTAGCCGCGGGCGAGGGCCGTCCCGCTAGGTGCGGGCGACGGCGGCGCTCTCGGCCCAGGCCAGGCGCAGCGCCTCGGGCAGCCCCCAGCGGCCCAGCGCGGTGAGGCGGTGGTCGGCGTCGACGGCGCCGAGCGCCGCCCACAGCTCCACGACGGTGCCGAACGCGGTCGCCAGCACCTCGACGTCGTCGTCGGACAGCTCCGGCCCCTCGATCTCCGGGCAGCGCTCGATGAGGGCGATGAGGTCGTCGGGCTCCGCGGGCTGGCCGATGCCGGCCCGCACCAGTTCGATCACCGCCCCGGCCCAGTCCGCCGGCTCCAGCGCCGCCCACGCCGCCTCCACGTCGGCGGGGATCTCGGGCTCGCCCTGCGGCTCCACGACCGCCGCCGCCAGCGCGGTCCACAGCGCCGCGTCGTCGTCGGGCAGGGCGTCCAGGTCGGCGGCGTCGAACAGCAGCCGGCGCGCCGGGTCCCCCGCGCCGTCGCGCAGGGCGGCGACCGCTCGGCGCAGCTCGTCGTCCGGCACGCGCCGGTCGACCTCCGCGACCGCCTCCTCGACCACCTGCCAGGCGTCGCCGCGCGCCTCGTCCCAGGCGGCCAGCTCCGCTTCGTCGTCCCAGTCCAGCTCGCCCGGGGGCGCGTCGGCGTCCAGGTCCACGACGTCCACGGCGGTGACGTCGTCGTCCTCGGTCTCGCGCCCGTACTGGTCGGGGATGGTCCCCCAGCCGAACACGGGGACGATCCCGCCCTCGCCGGGGTCGACGCCGACGTCCTCGACCTCCAGGTCGTGCAGCCACCCCACCCCGCCGTCGACGACGTAGCGGGCGGGACCTGCGGCCGCCAGCTCGGCCAGGGGGACGCCGGCGTCCTCCCCGCCCTCGATCGTGCGGTTGCCCAGCCCGAAGCGGTGCGGCGGGGTGAGGTCCCAGCGCCCGAAGGCGCGGTCGATCGCGCCGGCCAGGTCCGCCAGAGTGTGGTCCGTCGCGGCCAGCAGCACGCGGCCGGGCGGGGCGGGCAGCGGCTCGCCGTCGCGCCCCTGCAGGACCACCCTGATCGTCATCCAGTCGGCCACGGCCGGACCTCCCTCACGCGTGTGGGCGCGCACGCTACCCCCGGGGCCGCCGCACCACGACATCCTGGTACCGACGCGCGTAGCGTTGCCCCAGACCCACGGACCCGGGAGGAGCCGCCCCATGCGACTGGCCAGGCGTTGGGCGCTGGTCACCGGTCTCGCCTGCCTGCTGCTCGCGGCGCTGGCGGGCCCGGCGGCGGCGCACGGGCGCGGCAGCGACGCGACCAACTTCTCCAGCCGCATCCTGTCGGCGCCCGACGTGCCCGGCCTGAGCTGGCGCATCTACGGCGGCGACGAGCTGATCGGGCTGACCAACACCTCGGGCAGCGAGGTGACCGTCCCCGGCTACGCCGGCGAGCCGTACCTGCGCATCGGCCCGGACGGGGTGTTCCGCAACACCAACTCCCCGGCCACCTACCAGAACCAGGACCGCTACGCCCAGGTGACCGTGCCGGCGGGGGTGGACGAGGACGCGCCCCCGGAGTGGGAGCGGGTCAGCGACGGCAACCGCTACCTGTGGCATGACCACCGCATCCACTACATGGCGCTGGTCCTGCCGCCCGCCATCCAGGCCGCGCCCGGCCAGGAGCACCAGGTGCTGGACTGGGCGGTGCCCTTCGAGGTCGACGGGCGGACCCTGGAGGTCACCGGCGACCTGCGCTGGGTCCCGGCCGGGCCCGCGTGGCCCTGGCTGCTGGGCGGGCTGGTGGTCACGCTGCCCGCGCTGGCGGGGCTGCGGACGTCGCCGACCGCCGACGAGCGCTGGCCCGGGCTGGCGCGCCCGGCCGCGGTGGTGCTGGGGGTCCTCGCCGTCGCCAACGTCTTCCACCTGGTCGACGACCTGCTCGCCGTGCCGCTGCCGCTGCCCACCGTCCTGCTGTCGGCCGCGCAGACCGCGCTGTTCATCCTCATCGCCGCGCTCGGGGCGGTGCGCGGTTGGCAGGCGCGCGACGGCGCCTTCACCGCGATCGGCGTCGGCGCGGCGGCGCTGCTCATCGGCCAGGGCCTGCTGTACCTGTCGGTGCTGACCACGTCGCAGAACGCCTCGATCTTCCCCGAGGTCCTGACCCGCGCGGTCGTGGCCGCCAGCATCGCCCAGATCCTGCCCGTCGGCCTGGTCGCCGTCCTGGGCACCCGCCGCCTCCTGCCCGACTATGACGACGACGAGGCCTTGGACCCCGCCCCCGCCGGCGCCTGACGCACCCCGCCCGCCGCGCCTCAGCGGCGGACCGCCGCCAGGGTGCGGCGGGCCCGCGCGCGGGCGGTGTCGGCGGGGCCCAGCGGCCGGAACGCGTCGGACGCGGCGGTCAGGGCGGCGGCCTCGTCGTCGGCCAGCTCCAGGTCGCCGGCCTGCGCGTTGGCCTCCAGCTGGGCGACGCTGGCGGCGCCCGGGATGGCGACGACGTTGGGGTGGCGCACGGTCCAGGCCAGCGCGGCCTGGGCGGGGGTGACGTCGTGGGCGGTGGCGACCTCGCGCAGGGTGGCCAGCAGGTGCGCGGCGCGGTCCAGGTTCTCGGGCAGTAACAGCGGGTTGCCCCGGCGGACGCCGCCGGGGACGTTGCCCGGCCCGTACCGCCCCGACAGCAGGCCCTGCGCCAGGGGGCTGTAGGCGATGACCACGCGCCCGTTCGCCCGGGCCCAGTCCAGGAGCGGATCGGCGAACCGGCGCACCGCCAGGCTGTGCTGCACCTGGTTCGACAGCACGCGCACGCCGAGCGCGGCCTCGGCCGCCCGCCAGCGGGCCAGGTCGAAGTTGCTGACCCCGACCTCCTGGACCAGGCCCTGCACCCGGAGCCGGCGCATCCCCGCCATCTGCGACGCGATCGGCACCGCCGGGTTGGGCCAGTGCAGCTGGTACAGGTCCAGCCGGTCGGTGCCCAGCCGGCGCAGCGACGCCCGGGCGCGCTGCTCGACGACGGGCGCGAACGCGGCCACCGGGAAGACCTTGCTGGCCAGGAACGCCTCGTCGCGGCGGCCGGCCAGGGCCTCGCCGATGATGCGCTCGGACTCGCCGAACGCATAGATCTCCGCGGTGTCGATCAGCGTGACGCCGAGGTCCAGGGCGCGGCGCAGCATCGCGCCGGCCTCGCGGCGGGCGTAGGCCTCCCCGTAGCCCCACTCCCGCGATCCGAACTGCCAGGTGCCCAGCCCGATCTTGGACCAGGCCGGGACGCCGTCGATCTCCAGGGTGCGCATGGCCCCCATCCTGTCAGGAGGGCAGGCGCACGACGACGCCCTCGTGCGCTCCGAGGCGCAGGGCGGGCAGGGGTCCCCCGGCGCGGTCGGGGTCGCTGGACAGCAGCAGCATCGCCCCCTCGGGCACCGCGACGTCGGCGGACCGGGCGGTGAACCCGAGCGCCACCAGGATCCGGTCGGCCCCGTCCTCGCGCAGGTAGGCGTAGACGCCGTCCGGCGCGTCCACGGGGCGGTAGCTCCCCCGCTGCAGCGCGGGGGTCGCGCGGCGCAGGGCGAGCAGGCGCCGGTGCAGCGCGAGCATCGACCGCGGGTCGGCCGCCTGCGACGCGACGTCGACGCCGTCCGCGCCGTCGCCGACCGGCAGCCACGGCGTCCCGGTGGTGAAGCCCGCGCCGGGGCCGGGGGACCAGCGCATCGGGGTGCGCTGGGGGTCGCGGCCGTCGGGGTCGCGCGCCAGCTCGGGCGGGACCTCCACGTCGGCCATGCCCAGCTCGTCGCCGTAGTAGAGGACCGGGGTGCCGCGCAGGGTGAGCAGGAGCACCGCCGCCGTGCGCGCCTGGGCGCGACCCAGGCGCGACACGATCCGGGCGATGTCGTGGTTGGACAGGGTCAGGGTGGGCCATCCGCCGGGTGGCAGCGCTGCGGCCGTGGCCTCGACGGCCGCGCGGACCGCCGCGGCGTCCCACGGCGCGTAGGTGAAGGCGAAGTCGAAGGCGAGGTGCAGCTCGCCGGGTTCCAGGTAGCGGGCGAGCTCCTCCGGCCGGGTCACCACCGCCTCGCCGAGCAGCACGCGACCGGGGCCGGCGGCGTCGACGACCCGCCGGAAGCGCCGCAGGATCGCGTGGCCCTCCGCGGTGTTGAGGTTGCGCTGGCGCAGCGTCGGGTGCCACGCGTACTTCCGGGCCCCCGCCAGCTCGGGCGGGTTGTCGGCGAGGTCGCGGTCCTTGCCCAGCCGGTGGGCGACGTCGATGCGGAAGCCGTCCACCCCGCGGTCCAGCCAGAAGCGCAGCACGCCGTCCATCGCGTCGCGGACCTCCGGGTTCCACCAGTTGAGGTCGGGCTGCTGGGGGGTGAAGGCGTGCCCGTAGTACTGGCCCGTGGCCGCGTCCAGCGTCCAGGCCGGACCGACGGCCGGGAACGAGCTGATCCAGTTGTTGGGCGGCCCGCCGCCGGGCGCGGGGTCGGCCCACACGTACCAGTCGCGCTTCGGGTCGTCGCGGGAGGACCGCGACGCCAGGAACCAGGGGTGCTGGTCGGAGGTGTGGTTGGGCACCAGGTCGACGAGGACCCGCAGCCCGAGCCGGTGCGCCTCGGCGAGCAGCGCGTCGGCGTCGGCGAGCGTGCCCAGCAGCGGGTCGACCGCGGTGTGGTCGCTCACGTCGTAGCCGAAGTCCACGCCGGGGGAGGGGTAGAACGGCGACAGCCAGACCCCGTCGACGCCGAGGTCGGCGAGGTGGCCCAGCCGCGCGGTGATGCCCCGCAGGTCCCCGACCCCGTCCCCGTCGCTGTCGGCGAAGCTGCGGGGGTAGACCTGGTACAGCACCCCGTGCCGCCACCACTCGCCGTCCGCCACGCCACCCTCCCGTCGCGTCGCCGTCGCCGTCGCCGTCACCGTGCCCGGCTAGCCTCGGGCTCATGGCTGGAGCGATCGACCTGGTGGTGACCGACCTCGACGGCACGCTGTGGGACGGGCAGGAGCGCATCCACGACCGCACCCTCACGGCGCTGGCCACGCTGGAGGAGCGTGGCCTGCCCCTGCTGGTGGCCACCGGCCGGCGCCTGCGCAGCGCGGCGGGGACCCTGGCCCGCAGCGGGCTGACCCCGCCCGCGGTCGTCCTGGACGGCGCGCTAGGCCGCGAGCTGGCCACCGGCCGCACGTTCCACGAGGCCGTGTTCCCCACCGCGGACGCCGAGGCCGTGCTGGCGGCCTGCCTGGCCCACGACGTCGAGCCCTGCGTCTACGTCGACCTCCCCGGCATCGACGTGTTCGTGGGCGAGCACCCCGCCACCTCGCCCCGCCACCTGGAGTGGATCGGCGCCGGGCTGGCCCACGACGACCTGCACGCCGTGGTCCGCCGCGAGCGGGTCTTCGCCTTCGCCGTGGCCGGGGTGCGCGAGCAGCCGCTGCGCGCCGTCCTCGCCGACGCCGCCGCACACGCCTCGGGCACCGTCGCGCGCGACACGGTGCTCGGGGACGCCTCGATGACCATCCGCCCCAGCGGCGTGAGCAAGTGGGCGGGCGTCCTGGCCTGGTGCGCCGACCAGGGCCTGGACCCGGGCCGGGTCCTGGCGGTCGGCGACGGCGAGAACGACGTCGAGCTGCTGGCCGCCGCGGCGGTGTCGTGCGTCGTCAGCGACGGCACGTCCGCGGCCCTCGCGCTGGCCGACCACGTCATCGCCCCGCCCGGCGAGGGCGGGTGGTCCGAGATCCTCGCCCTCTGCGCCTGAGCCGCCCGGCGCGCCCCCTCTCGGGCGCCTGGGCGACCTCCTACTGGAGGTCCTTCTTCAGCAGGTCCATGAGCAGGCCGTCCTGCCACTCGCCCTCGGCGTTGCGCTCGTACTGGCGCAGCACGCCGACGGGCTGGAAGCCGACGCGGGTGTAGGTGCGGATCGCCTTCTCGTTGGCCGCGCCCGGGTCGATCGCCAGCCGGTGGTGACCGCGGTCGTAGATGAGGTGCTTGCTCATCGTCCGGACCGCGTCGGTGCCCAGGCCCTTGCCGTGCCAGGCCGGGTCCAGGAAGACGTCGATCGTGGCGTGGCGGTAGTCGGGCGCGGGCTCCTCGTTGTACTGGATGCAGCCGACGACCTCGCCCTCGGCCTCGATGGTGAAGACCACGACGTCGGTCCCGTGGAGCAGCTCGGCCCGGACCCGGTCGGCGTCGTAGTGCGGCCACCACTGCGCGACCTCCGGCTCCGCGAGGATCTCCGCGAGCCGGTCGACGTCCTCCTCCCGGATCGGGCGGAGGGTCACGCTGGTCCCGTACAACACCGTCACGACGGCCTCCCCCTGCGCCCTCCGTAGGCGCTCATCCTGCCAGATCACGTCCCCGCCCTCACCCCGCGGCACTCTGGGCACGTGCTGCGGACCCTGTTGATCGACCTGCTGGACGTGCTCCTGTACGACCCGTACCGGGAGGCGCTGGCGGCCGCCGGGGCCGCGGCGCCGGCCCTGGCACCCCCGCCGGTGCGCCACGAGGCGTGGACCCGGTTCGAGGTCGCGGCCATCGACGAGGCCGAGTTCGTCGACCGCTACACCGCCGGGAACCCCGCCGCCTTCGACGCCGCCGCCTTCCACCGGGTGCGCCGCGGCGGCTACCGCTGGCTGCCCGGGATGCGCGACCTGCTCGCCGCGGTGCCGCTGGAGACCCACGTCGCGAGCAACTACCCCGTGTGGATCCGCGAGGTGCGCGCGAACTTCGGGCTGGACGACCTGGTCGACGGGGTGTGGGCCAGCTGCGACCTGGGGGTGCGCAAGCCGGACCCGGCCTTCTTCCTGCGCCTGCTGGAGCGCGTGCGGCGGGAGCCGGCGGCCTGCCTGTTCGTCGACGACCGCCCGGAGAACGTCGCGGCGGCGGCGGCGCTCGGGCTGCGCGCCCACGTCTTCCGGGGCGCACCGGACCTGGTCCTGCGCCTGCGGGCAGAAGGCGTCGAGGTGGACGGCAACGTCGGCGCCCACCAGGGCGTCCCAGGCAGGACACCGCTACCCGGGGAGCCGCGATGACCACCGCCCACCGCCGCACGGCCCTGCTGTGCGCCGCCCTCGCCCTGGTCGCCGCCGGGTGCCGTGCGGCCCCCGGGACCGCCGCGGCGCAGGACGCCGTCCCCGCCGACGCCGCCGCGCCGCCCACCGTCGGCGACGCGGGTGCGGACGCCACCGACGAGCCGGGCGCGGACGCGCCGGGCGGCGACGCCGCGGGCGGCGACGGTGGCGAGGGCACGGGTGACGAACCGGCCGGCGACGCCGCCGGCGGCCCCGGCGCGGACGCGCCGGGCGGCGACGCCGCGGGTGGGGACGGCGCGGGCGGGGATGCGCCGGGCGGCGCGGGCGGGGACGCGCCGGGCGGCGCGCCGGGCGGGGACGGGGCCGCGCCGGACCCCTCGGCGCCGGGGCAGCCCCCGGCGGCCCCGGGGGCGCCGGACCTCGCGACCACGCTGACCACCGCGCCGGAACCGGACCGCACCGTGGCGCTGCAGACCCGCCTCGAGGAGCTGGGCTACAAGCCGGGCCCCGCCGACGGGCAGGCAGGACCGCGCACCCAGGGCGCCGTCCGGGCGTTCCAGGCGGGCGCGGGACTGGACCCCACCGGGGCGGTCGACACCGCCACCGCCGCGGCGCTGGCGACCGCCACCCCCGTGCCCACCCTGGGCCCGGGTTCGACCGGCCCCGCGGTCGCGGAGCTGCAGACCCTGCTCACCGGCGGCCCCATCGACCCCGGCCCCGCCGACGGGACCTACGGCGACGCGACCCAGCACGCCGTCTACACCCTGCAGAAGCTGCACGGGCTCAACGTGGACGGGATCGTCGGCGCACCGGAGCGCCGCGTCCTGCAGGCGCCCCTCCCCGCCGCCCCGGCCGTGGCCGACGGGCCCGGCGCCGGTGCGGGCCTGCACGTGGAGCTCGACCTGGAGCGCCAGCTCATCACCCTGTGGCGCGGGGGCCGGCTGGAGCTGGCGACCCACACCTCGACCGGCAGCGGCGAGACCTTCTGCACCCCCGCCGGCGGCTGCCGCCGGGCGGGGACCCGCGCGCGGCACCTTCACCGTGTCGCGGCGCATCGACGGCTGGCGCAACGCCGAGCTCGGGCGGCTCTACAACCCGCTGTACTTCAACGGCGGGATCGCCTTCCACGGCGCCCTGTCGGTGCCCGCCTACCCCGCCAGCCATGGCTGCGCCCGGGTGCCGATGCACATCGCCGAGTACCTCCCGGACCGCATCCCCAACGGCACCACCGTCTACGTCCTGTAGCCGGCGTCCTGGACCCGGCGTCCTGGACCCGGGGGAGGGCTGGCCCCACCCCGGACCGACCGGCGGCCCGGATTCCCGAGCACCGGGCCGGGTCGTACCGTCGGCCCATGAGCACCTCACCCTCCCCCGCAGACCGCACCCCGCAACGGCTACGGCGTCACCGCGATGGTCCTGGGCATCGTCGCGGTCGTCTCGGTCTTCACCGGCTGGCTCGTGCCCCTGGCGCTGGCGACCGGCATCCTCGCGACCGTCTTCGGCGTCCTGGGCCGGCGCCGCGCCGCCCGCGGCGAGGCCACCGACGGCAGCCAGGCCCTCGCCGGGCTGATCCTGGGACCGATCGGCATCGGCCTGGCCGTCCTGGCCATCGCCGCGTTCCTCACCTTCGGCCTGAGCCGCTTCGGCGACGGCGACCGGTTCGACGGCGACCGCGACGGCTGGTGGCGCGACGGCCGCGCCGCCGCCGACCCCGCCGACCCCGCCCCGACCGCACTCACCGCTTCGGCCACCCCGGCCGCGCGGGCCGCCCCGCCGCGCCGGCCGCCCCGACCGGGGCGGGCGGATCGGCCGCGTGACCGCGGGGCGCCGCCGGTCCGCCGCGACCGCGCGGCGTGGGGCACGATGAGCGGCGTGACGACGGCGCTGCCCCGGCCCGGCGCCGCCGCGGACCTGGCGGCGCGCACCCTCGCCGCGTGGCGGGAGCGGCGGACCTGGGCCGCGGCCGCCTACCTCGGCTCCAGCGCCGCGCGCGGCCCGGCGTGGGGCACCGGCCTGCTCGCCGGCAGGTCGGCGCTGGCGAGGGGGCCCTTCGGCGCGCCCGGGGTCGCCGCCACGCTGGCGCTGGCCCGCCAGGGCGCCCGCGTGGAGCGCGAGCGCGTCGCCGCCCTGGTCGGGGTGCGCATCCGCGAGCCCTACCGCCGGCTGTCCGCGCCGCGCGGCCCCGCCCGCCTGCGCCAGGCCGCCGCCGATCCGGCGACCTGGCGCGATCCGCTCTACCTCCTGCTGCTCCTGCCAGTGGGCGTGCTGTCCCTGCTGACCCTCGCGCTCCCCGCCGCCGGCCCGGTCGCGGCCGCGTTCGCGCTGTGGCCGGGACGCCCCGCGCTCCCGCTGGGGCTGACCACCGTGGACGCGGCGGCGGAGTGGGCCGTCGTCGCGGTCCTGGGGCTCGCGCTCCTGCCGTTCGCGCCGCTGGCCTGGCAGGGCGCGGCGACCGCGCACGCGGAGCTGGCCCGGGTCCTGCTGGGCCCCACCGCGTCGGCGCTGGTCGCCCGCGTCGACGAGCTGTCCGACAGCCGCGCCCGCGCCGTGGACGCGGCCGCCGCGGAGCGCCGGCGCATCGAGCGCGACCTGCACGACGGCGCCCAGCAGCGGCTCGTGGCGCTGGCCCTGGACCTGGGCATGGCCCGCGAGCGCTTCGACAGCGATCCGGCGGCGGCGCGGGCGCTGGTCGACCGCGCGCACGGCGAGGCCAAGCGCGCGCTGGCCGAGCTGCGCGACCTGGCGCGCGGCATCCACCCGGCGGTGCTGACCGACCGCGGGCTGGACGCCGCGCTGTCCGCGGTCGCCGCGCGCTCCCCGGTGCCGGTCACCGTCGAGGTCGACCTGCCGTCGCGCCCGCCGGGCGTCGTCGAGGCCACCGCCTACTTCGTCGTCGCCGAGGCCCTCACCAACGTCGCCCGCCACGCGCGCGCCCGGGCCGCCACCGTCGGCGTGCGCGCGCAGGAGGGCAGGGTGGTGGTGGAGGTCACCGACGACGGCATCGGTGGCGCCGACGCCCGCCGCGGGTCGGGGCTGCGCGGGCTGGCGGACCGCGTCGCGGCGCTCGACGGCACCCTGGCGGTCACCAGCCCGCCCGGCGGTCCCACCACGGTCCGGGCGGTGCTGTGAGCCTGCGCGTCGTGATCGCCGAGGACGCGGTGCTGCTGCGGGCGGGACTGGTCCGGCTCCTGGGCGACGCCGGCATGGAGGTCGTCGCCGAGGTCGCCGACGGCGCGGCGCTGGTCGCCGCGGTCGACGCGCACGCCCCCGACCTCGCCATCGTCGACGTGCGCATGCCCCCGACCTTCACCGACGAGGGGCTGCGCGCCGCCCTGGAGGTCCGCGCCCGGCGGCCGGGGACGGCGCTGCTGGTCCTCTCCCAGTACGTCGAGGAGCACTACGCGGTCGACCTGATCGGCGGGAACCCGCGCGGCGTCGGCTACCTGCTCAAGGACCGCGTCGCCGATGTGGCGGAGTTCCTCGCCGCGGTCCGCCAGGTGGCCGCGGGCGGCACTGCGCTGGACCCGGAGGTCGTCGCCCAGCTCATCGGCCGCCGCCGCCGCGGCCGCGACCTGCTGGCGCGGCTCACCCCGCGGGAGGGCGAGGTCCTGGGCCTCATGGCCGAGGGCCGGTCCAACAAGGCGATCGCGGCCGCCCTGGTGGTCACCGAGGGCGCGGTGGAGAAGCACGCCTCGAACATCTTCGCCAAGCTCGACCTGGCCCCGGCCGACACCGACCACCGCCGGGTCCTGGCCGTGCTCACCTACCTCCGCGCGTAGGCGTGCCGCTCGGTGGCTGCCGTCAGCGGCCCCGGCGCCGTGAGGTGGTGGTGCGCGCGGCGCTGCGCGCGCCCTGGGCGACGAACACCAGCAGCAGCCCGATGACGACGTGCACGAGGTTGTCGACCACCGAGTAGCCGCTGGGCAGCAGCCCGAACAGGCTCGCGTCGACGAAGCCCAGCAGCGCGAGGACCAGGTAGAAGATGCCCACGCCCGCGACCGCGCTGCGCGCCTGGCCCGCGCCCACGCGCCCGTAGCCCGCCAGGACGAGGATCGCCCCGGTGACCAGGTGGATGGCGTCCTCCACCAGATCGATGTTGAGCGCCCCGCCCAGCGACTGGTCGCCCAGCGCCAGCCCCAGCACCGCGAGCACCAGCAGGATGACCCCTATGACCTGCGCGTACGTCCTGACCATCGCCCCCGCCTCGTCCGATCGGTCCTGAAGTCTCCCACCGCGGTCGTAGGGGGCTCCCTGCCCCTCCGGCCGGTCCGCGCCGGCGCCGCTCGCCACGTCCGCCCCACGTCCCCCGCGGGCGGTTCGGCGGCTGGCGGAGCACGGCGGCAAAGGACGCGTTCCGGGGCGGGCATCTGCGACACTGCCGCGCGCGAAGGGCGGTCCCAGCCCGAGCTTCCCCCGGGCTGGGGCCCCACTTCGTCCCCCCGCGTTCACCCGCCGCCCACGGCGCGCTCCGCCGCGCGTCACCGCGGGCTGCTGCACTCCTCCGGCACCGAGCCGACCCACCGCCAGGAGGACCGCATGTCCCTCGCCCGTGTCCAGCCCGGCCCTCGCGCGACGGCCGTCGCCGCGGTCCTGGCCGCCATGGTCGCCGCGGCGCTGCTGGCGGGGGTCCCCGCGGCCGCCGCGCAGGGCCCGCGCGCGCAGGACCGCGTGCGGCTCAACGAGATCCAGGTGATCGGGACGCACAACAGCTACCACCGCGAGCTGGCCGACGCGGAGCGCGACGCCTTCGGCGAGATCGTCGGCGACCCCGACACCTACGAGCGCTTCCTGGCCTACAGCCACGCCGCGATCCCCGCGCAGTTCGCCGACCAGGACGTCCGCGGGCTGGAGCTGGACCTGTTCCCCGACCCGGAGGGCGGCCTGTACGCCGAGCCGCTGGTCCGCCGCAGCCTGGACCTGGGCCCGCTGCCCGACCCGGCCTGGCGCGAGCCGGGGATCAAGGTCTTCCACATCGCCGACCTGGACTACGCGACCACCTGCGTCGCGTTCACCGCCTGCCTGGAGCAGGTGCGCGGGTGGTCCGAGGACAACCCCGGCCACGTGCCGCTGCTGATCCTGCTGGAGCTCAAGTCCAGCGAGGACGCCATCGAGGCGGGCGGCGGGGTCGTCTCGCCCCCCTGGGACGCCGCGCAGCTCGACGCGCTGGACGCCGAGATCCGATCGGTGTTCGGCCCGGAGGACCTCGTCACGCCCGACGACGTCCGCCGTCCCGGTCGCACGCTGGAGGAGTCGGTGCGCACCCGCGGGTGGCCGACGCTGGGCGACAGCCGCGGCAAGGTCGTGTTCCTGATCGACAACGAGGGCGAGCTGAACGACGTGTACGCCGAGGGCCGGCCCAACCTGGAGGGCCGCGTGCTGTTCACCAACGGCGTGCCCGGCGAGCCCGATGCCGCGTTCGTCAAGCGCAACGACCCGGAGGGGGCGAACAACGCGGAGATCCAGGAGCTGGTGCGCGCCGGGTACCTGGTCCGCACCCGCTCCGACGAGCCGCTGACCACGGTGCTGGAGGGCGACACCGCCATGCGCGAGGCCGCGCTGGCCAGCGGCGCGCAGCTGGTGTCGACCGACTTCCCGGTCGCCGGCATGGCGGCGCGCTACGACAGCGACTACGTCGCCCGGCTGCCCGAGGACGTCCCCGCCCGCTGCAACCCCGTCGCCACCTCCCGCCTCTGCCGCACCGAGCGCCTCGAACCCTGAGCCGCCCGGCGCCTGAGGTGCAGGCCTGAGCCGCCCGGCGCCTGAGGTGCACCCCCTGAGCCGCCCGGCGCCTGAGGTGCACCCCCTGAGCCGCCCGGCGCCTGAGGTGCAGGCCTGAGCCGCCCGGCGCCCGCCTGTCCGGTTCCCGTACCCTGGGTGGCCGGATGGGGGAGGGCGGGATGCTCGACGGCTCGTTCCAGCGCCACCTCGCCCGGGTCGTGGGGCCCGGCGCGCTGCTCACCGACCGCGCCCAGCGCGCCACCTACGACTGCGACGGGCTGACCGGCCACCGCGTCACCCCCGGCGCGGTGGTCCTGCCGTCGTCGACCGCCGAGGTCGCCGCCGTGGTGCGCGCCTGCGCGGCGGCGGGGGTCCCGTTCGTCGCCCGCGGGGCGGGGACCGGGCTGTCGGGCGGCGCCCTGCCCGCCGCCGACGGCGTGCTCGTCGTGCTGTCGCGCATGCGCCGGATCCTGTCCGTCGACATCGCCAACCAGCGCCTGGTCACCGAGCCGGGGGTGACCAACCTGGCCATCAGCCAGGCGGTCGCCGGCGCCGGGCTGTACTACGCACCGGACCCGTCCAGCCAGGTGGTCTGCACCATCGGCGGCAACGTGGCGGAGAACTCCGGCGGCGCGCACTGCCTGAAGTACGGCTTCACCACCAACCACGTCGTGGCGCTGGAGTTCGTCACACCACAGGGCGACGTCGTGGACCTGGGCGCCGTGACCGCCGACCCGCCCGGCTACGACCTGCGCGGCGTGGTGGTCGGGTCGGAGGGGACGCTGGGGATCGTCACCAAGGCGGCGGTCCGGCTGCTGCGCCGACCCGAGGCGGTGCGCACGCTGGTGGCCGACTTCGCGTCCCCGGCCGAGGCGGGCGACGCGGTGACCGCGATCATCGCCGCGGGGGTCGTCCCCGCGGCGGTCGAGATGCTCGACACCCTGGCGATCGCGGCCTGCGAGGCGGCGACCGGTGCCGGCTACTCCCTGGACGCCGGGGCGGCCCTGGTGGTCGAGCTCGACGGGCCCGAGGCCGACGTCGCGGCGGAGTTCGACGACGTCCAGCGGCTGTGCCGCGAGGCGGGCGCCGCGCGCGTGCGGGTCGCCGGGGACGACGCGGAGCGGGCGCTGATCTGGCGGGGCCGCAAGGCGGCGTTCGCGGCGATGGGGCGGCTGTCGCCCGACTACTTCGTGCAGGACGGGGTGATCCCGCGCGTGCGGCTCGGCGAGGTGCTCGCCCGCGTGGCCGACATGGCCGGGGAGGCCGGCCTGCGCGTCGCCAACGTCTTCCACGCCGGCGACGGCAACCTGCACCCCCTGGTGCTCTACGACGCCGACGTCCCGGGCGAGGGCGAGCGCGCCGAGGCGCTGGCGACCGCCATCGTCGAGCTCTGCGTCGAGGTCGGCGGGTCGATCACCGGCGAGCACGGCGTCGGCACCGACAAGGCGTGCTCGATGCCGAGGATGTTCGGCGAGGACGACCTTGCGGTCATGGCCCGCGTGCGCGCGGCCTTCGACCCCCAGGGCATCGCCAACCCCGGCAAGGTGCTGCCCAGCCCCCGCCTCTGCGGCGACCGGCCGGGCCCCTACCGCCCCCATCCGCTGGAGCTCGCGGGCTCGGTGGACCGCTGGTGAGCCGCCCCGCGGCCGCAGCCCCCGCCGCCGGGGCGGCCGCGCCCGTCCTGCGCCCCGGCGACCTGCGCGAGCTGCAGGCCGCCGTGCGCGACACGCCGGGCGCGCTGCGGCTGCGCGGGGCGGGGACGGCGCTGGACCGGGGGCGGGTGCCGGAGCGCACCGACGCCGTCGTCGACCTCGGCGCGCTGGACGGGCTGGTGGAGCACTCGCCGGGGGACATGATCGCGGTCGTCCAGCCAGGCCTGCCCCTGGCGCGGTTGCAGGCGGCCCTGGCCCCGTCCGGCCAGCGCCTGGCCCTGGACCCGCCGTCCGCGGCCGAGGGCGCCACCCTGGGCGGGCTGTTCGCCGCCGACGACGCCGGCCCGTCGCGCCTGCGCCACGGCACCCTGCGCGACCTGGCGATCGGGCTGACCGGGGTGCTCGCCGACGGCACCGTCTTCCGCTCCGGCGGCCGGGTGGTGAAGAACGTCGCCGGCTTCGACCTGGTGCGGCTGCTGTGCGGGTCGCTGGGCACCCTCGCGGCGGTCGGCGAGCTGGTCGTCCGCCTCCACCCGCTGCCCGAGGCGGTGCGCACCGTCGCCGTCCCCGCCGACGCGGCGGCGGCGACGCGCCTGACCCTCGCCCTGCTCGCGGCGCCCGTGGAGCCCGCCGCCCTGGAGTGGACGGGGGACACCCTGCTGGTCCGCCTGGAGGGCCGCCCCCGCGGGGTCGCGGCCCAGGCCGGCGCCGTCCGCGCCCTGGCCGCCGACCCCGCGCCACCCGGCCCGCCCGCCGGCGCCGGGGCCGCGGCCGGCCCGCCGCCGAGGCCGCCGGGGCCGGGGGCGCCGACGGCGAGGTCGCCGCGCGCCGGGGCGGGGCCGGTGCCGGGGCGCGCGGGGGTCGAGGAGGCCGACGGCGACGAGGCGGCCGCCTGGTGGGCGGCGGTCGCGCGGGGCGCCCGCGGCCTGCCCGGTGAGACCGTGGCGGTCGCATCGGTGCTCCCGTCGCAGGTGGCCGCGTCCGCCGCCGCCGCCGCCCGCCTGGTCGCCGCGGCCGGCGTCGCCGCCCCCGCCGCCCCCGGCGGCCCCGCCGGCCCGGTGACCGCCGCGACGGCTGGGGCTCGTGCGCCTGCGCCTGAGCGGGGACGCCGACCGCGTCGCGGCGGTCGTGCGCACCTGGCGGGCGCAGACGCCGGGCACGCTGGTGCTGCACCGCCGGCCCGACGCCGTCGCGGCGCTGGCCGATCCGTGGTTCGACACGCCCGACCAGGCACCGCCCGCCCTGGCGCTGATGCGCCGGGTGAAGGACCAGCTCGACCCGGGGCGCCGCCTGGCCCCCGGCCTGTTCGCGGGAGGGCTGTGAGCGATGGCCGACCACACGGAGCCCGGCCGGGTCGAGTCCGACGTGCGGCCCGACCCCGCGCACTCGGTCTTCGACGCCTTCCACCCGCCGTCCGCCGAGCGCCTGGACGACTGCGTGCACTGCGGGTTCTGCCTGCCGGCCTGCCCGACCTACACGCTGTGGGGTGAGGAGATGGACTCGCCGCGCGGGCGCATCTCCCTGATGCGCCTCGGCGTGGAGGGCGGCCTGGAGGCCCTCGACGAGGTCGTCGTCGGCCACTTCGACGCCTGCCTGGGCTGCATGGCCTGCGTCACCGCCTGCCCGTCGGGGGTCCGCTACGACGAGCTCATCACCGCCACGCGCAGCCAGATCGAGCGCAACCACCGCCGCGCGCGGGGCGACCGGCTGTTCCGCGCCCTGATCTTCGCGCTGTTCCCGCACCCCGCCCGGCTGCGCGCCGCGGCGGTGCTCGGCTGGGTCTACCAGCGCCTCGGCGGGGCCCGGCTGCTCGCCCTGACCGGGGTCGACGCCTACCTGCCCCCGCGCCTGCGCGCCCTGTCCACCCTGCTGCCCGACGTGCGCCTGCGCGACGTCGCCCGCCGCGACCCCGTCCTGGTGCCCGCGCGCGGGCCCGCGCGGCGCCGGGTCGGCCTGCTCACCGGCTGCGTCCAGCGCGTCTTCTTCGGCGACGTGAACGCGGCCACGGCGCGCGTGCTGGCCGCGGAGGGCTGCGAGGTCGTCGCGCCGGCCGGCCAGGCGTGCTGCGGGGCGCTGGAGCTGCACGCCGGCCGCGAGCCCGCCGCCGCCGACCGCGCCCGCCGCACGATCGCGGTCTTCGAGGCCGCGGGCGTGGACACCGTGGTGGTGAACGCGGCGGGCTGCGGGTCGTCGCTGAAGGAGTACGGCCACGTCCTGCGCGACGACCCGGTCTGGGCCGACCGCGCCGCCGCGTTCAGCGCGAAGGTCCGCGACGTCACCGAGCTGCTCGACGAGCTGGATCCCCGCGCGCCGCGCCACCACCTGCCCGTGCGGGCGGCCTACCACGACGCGTGCCACCTGGCCCACGCCCAGGGCGTCCGCGCCGAGCCCCGGCGGGTGCTGCGGGCCGTCCCCGGCCTGGAGCTGGCCGAGATCGCCGACCCCGACCAGTGCTGCGGGTCCGCGGGCATCTACAACCTGGTGCAGCCGGAACCGGCCGCCGAGCTGGGCCGGCGCAAGGCCGACGCGATCCGCGCGACGGGCGCCCAGGTGGTCGTCACGGCCAACCCCGGGTGCCTGCTCCAGCTCCGCCGGGAGCTGGATCTGCCGCTCTACCATCCCGTCCAGGTGGTCGACGCCGCCATCCGCGGCGTCCCCCTGTCCGATGGGGCGTAACGCTTCGCACTATTGGCGCAACGCACAGCGATTTCGCTGAACGAGCCCGCGCGGGCCGCCGTAACTCTCGGTCAGATGGCCCCGACGGAGGGGCCAGCCGTTCCGGGAGGAGCACCCATGCACGAGCCGATGACCACCCGTCCCGTCCCCGGTGACGGCCGCACGTGGAGCTGACCGCGGGAGGGACGGACACCAGGCCCTAGACTCCCGCGCCGGACACGGCGCGGAGGGCGGGGGAGTGGCGCAGCACCGGGTGGCGGTGGTCGGCGGGGACGGGATCGGGCCGGAGGTGACGGCCCAGGCGCTGAAGGTCCTGGGCGCCGCCGCGGACCGCTTCGGGTTCACGGTGTCGACGCAGGACTACGACCTGGGCGGCCGACGGTGGCTGGCGACGGGCGAGGTCCTGCCCGACGCGGTACTGGAGGAGCTGCGCGGCGTCGACGCGATCCTGCTCGGCGCCGTCGGCACCCCCGAGGTCCCGCCCGGCGTCCTGGAGCGCGGCCTGCTGCTGCGGCTGCGCTTCGCGTTCGACCAGTACGTCAACCTCCGGCCCGTCCGCCTGCTCCCCGGCGTCACCAGCCCGATCGCCGGGCTCACCCCGGACCGCTGTGACCTGGTGGTGGTGCGGGAGAACACCGAGGGCGCCTACGTCGGCGCCGGCGGCGTCGTGTACGCCGGCACCCCGGCGGAGGTGGCCACGCAGGAGTCGCTCAACACCCGGCACGGGGTCGAGCGCGTCGTCCGCGACGCGTTCGCCCGTGCCCGGGTGCGGCGGCGCCACCTCACGCTGTGCCACAAGACCAACGTGCTGGGCTGGGCGGGCGACCTGTGGCGGCGGACCGTCGAGGAGGTCGGCCGCGACTTCCCCGACGTCACCACCGACTACGTCCACGTCGACGCCGCCTGCCTCTACCTGGTCACCCAGCCGGAGCGCTTCGACGTCATCGTCACCGACAACCTGTTCGGCGACATCATCACCGACCTCGGCGCGGCCGTGCAGGGCGGGCTGGGCTTCGCCGCGAGCGGCAACCTCGACCCCACGCGGCGCGCGCCCAGCATGTTCGAGCCCGTGCACGGGTCGGCGCCCGACATCGCCGGGACGGGCCGCGCCAGCCCGGTCGCTGCGGTCCTGTCGCTGGCCATGTGCCTGGAGCACCTCGGGGAGACGACCGCCGCCCGCGCGGTCGACGACGCGGTGGCCGCGATCCTGCCCGGCCTGTACGGGCGCGGGGAGCCCGTGGGATACTCGACGGATCAGATCGGTGACCAGCTGGCCGAGGCGGTCGCCTGACAGGGACAGGAGCTGCGGGCATGCCCATCACCGAGGTCGCGAAGATCTGGATGGACGGCGAGCTCGTGGACTGGGCGGACGCGAAGGTCCACGTCCTGACCCCGACGCTGCACTACGGCTGGGGCGTGTTCGAGGGCATCCGCGCCTACGCCACGCCCGACGGCCCCGCGGTCTTCCAGCACCGCCCGCACATGGAGCGCCTGCACCGGTCGGCGCGCATCCTGCAGCTCCAGCTGCCCTACTCCGTCGACGAGCTCATGGCCGCCACCCGCGAGCTCGTGCGCGTCAACGACCTGGAGTCGTGCTACATCCGCCCGCTGGTCTACCTCGGCTACGGCGAGATGGGGCTGAACCCGCTGCCCAGCACCGTCCGGGTGATGATCGCCTGCTGGCCGTGGGGCACCTACCTGGGCGAGGAGGGCATCGCCAACGGCGTCCGCGCCAAGATCTCGTCGTGGCAGCGCATCGGCGCGAACATGATCCCGACCGGCGCGAAGGCGGCGGGGGTGTACATCAACTCCTCGCTGGCCAAGGTCGAGGCCCTGAAGGCCGGCTACGACGAGGCCGCTGCTGAACGAGCACGGCCGGATCGCCGAGGGCTCGGGCGAGAACATCTTCGTGGTCAAGGACGGCGTGCTGAAGACCCCGCCCCTGTCGGAGGGCGTCCTGCAGGGCGTGACCCGCGACACGATCTTCGCGTTCGCCCGCGACCTCGACATCCCGCTGGTCGAGACCCTGATGCTCCGCCAGGACCTCTACCTGGCCGACGAGGCGTTCTACACCGGCGCACCGCGGCGGAGGTCGTGCCCATCCGCAGCGTCGACGAGCGCGACATCGGCGCCCCCGGGCCGATCACCAAGCAGCTCCAGGACCTGTTCTTCGCGGTCGTGGCGGGCAAGGAGCCGCGCTACGCCCACATGCTCGACCACGTGAAGGGTGGTTGAGCGCCGCCGCCGCCTGATCGGGGTCGGGCTCGTCCTGCTCAGCGGGGCGAGCTTCGGCACCCTGGCCATCTCCGCCCGGCTGGCCTACGACGCGGGCGGGGACGTCACCGCCAGCGCCCGGCGTTCCCTACGGGCGTCCAGGGGTCCTGGCGGTGCTGGGGCTCGCGCTGGTGGCCACCGTCGTCGCCGTGGTCGCCTTCTTCGCCGGGCTGGAGCGGATCGGCCCCGACGGAGACGTCCAGCCTGTCCACCGTCGAGTCGGCCGTCACCGTCGTGCTGGCCGCCGCCGTCCTCGGCGAGACCGTGTCCGCGCTCCAGGTCGCCGGTGGCGCCCTCATCCTGGCGGCGGTCGTGCTCCTGGCCCGCAGCCCCGCTCGTCCCGCGGCCGCCTAGGTGTGCACCTCAGACGCCGGGCGGCTCACGGTGTGCACCTCAGACGCCGGGCGGCTCACGGTGTGCACTCAGACGCCGGGCGGCTCACGAGCAAGGAGACACCCGCCTGAGCGGCCGGGACCCCTACTCGAGCGCGCGGCCGGTGGTGCCGGGGCGGTCGCTGTCGCCGGCGTTGACGGTGCCGCGCGGCTCGAACATGACGATGTGGGTCTCGTCGTCGGCCACCGGCAGGTGGCGCTGGCCGCGCGGGACGACGTAGAGCTGGCCCGGTCCCAGGACCACGTCGTCGCGGCCCTCCAGGCGCAGGCGCAGCTCGCCGCGGGTGACCAGGAACAGCTCGTCGGTCTCGGGGTGGGCGTGCCAGTCGAAGGAGCCCTCGACCTTGGCGATCTTCACGTCGTAGTCGTTCACCCCCGCCACGATCCGCGGGCTCCAGCGGTCGTCGAAGCGGGTGAACGCCTCGGCGAGGTCGACGCGGTCGTCCATGTCCAGTCCTCCCGGACGGGGTGTTCCAGCACGCGGGCCACGAGGTCGTCGAGGTCGGCCAGGGCGAAGCGCGCCCCGGCGTCGGAGTATTCGTAGGGCATGACCACGTGCCGCCCGTGGGTCATGGCCCCGCACGAGTACACCACGTTGGGGACGTAGCCCTCCCGCTCGTCGCCGTCGGGCTCCAGGATCGGGTCGGGCAGGTCGGCGATGATCCGGCGCGGGTCGTCCAGGTCCAGCAGCATCGCCCCGATGACGTAGCGCCGCATCGGTCCCACGCCGTGGGTGAGGACCAGCCACCCGGCCTCGGTCTCGATCGGCGAGCCGCAGTTGCCCATCTGGAACAGCTCCCACCACTGGACGGGCAGGCGCAGGCGGTAGCGGTCGTCCCAGAAGCGGACGTGGTCGGAGTGCATGACGTAGAGGTTCTGGCGGTCGTAGCGCCCCAGCGCCCAGTACTGGCCGTCGATCTTGCGGGGGAACAGCGCCAGCCCCTTGTTCGCGGCGCTCTCGCCGTTCAGCGTCACGACGCGGAAGGTCACGAAGTCGGGGGTCTCGATGAGCTGGGGGAGGATCTGGGTGCCGTCGAAGGCGGTGTAGGTGGCGTAGTAGGTGACCGCGCCGTCGTCGTCGGTGAAGCGCACGAAGCGCGCGTCCTCCATCCCGCGGCTCTCGTTGGGGCCCTCGGGGAACAGCACCCGCTCCGACAGCGGGACGTCGGGGTCGAAGGTGACCTGGTAGTTGGACGCGGCCAGCCAGGAGATGCGGTGGCTGGTCGCCGCCCACATCGCCTCGGCCATCGGGCTGTCCTCCAGGGTCGCCAGCGCCCCCGCCAGCTCCTCGCCGGTGAAGGGGTTGGGCAGCGGGTGCAGGACCTGCTCGGCGACCTCGTTCATCGCGCCCAGCTCGCCGAGCTTGTAGGCGAACAGGTGTTTGTCGTACTCCGGGAAGTGGCGGTCGCCGGTCTGCACCCAGCCGGTCATCGGGTCCAGCCGCGGCACGCCGTGCGCGTTGACGACGCCGGTGCGGAACTCGATGGACGACAGGTGGTTCTCGCCCACGGCGCGCAGGCTGAGCACGAACCGGCACTCGCCGGGGGCCAGGCCGGTCTGGTCGGGGTGGGCCACGATGGACGGGTTGAACAGCGCGGCGGCCTCCAGGGAGTACTCCGCGGTGAAGTAGGCGCCCATGACCAGCCGGCGCTCCCGCGACGGCGGCACCCCGCCGTCCAGCTGGCCGGCGACGGCCGCGAAGCTGCGCTCCAGGGCCGCCTCCAGGTCGCGGTGGCGGTCGCCGAAGGCGGCGCGGACCTGGGCGAGGCGGCGGTCGATCTCCTCGTCGGACATCCCCTGCACCTCGAGCAGCAGGCGGGCGACGCGCGTCTCGGGCGCGGCCGGGTCCTCGCCCGGCAGGTAGATGCGCGCGAGCACGCGCCCGGGATCGGGGAGCAGGCGCTCACCGACGCGGGTCATGACAGGGGGGCGGGGGCCAGGCGTCATCAGGGTCCGATCTGTACCACGGGCGAACGAGGGCGGAACCCGGCCGCTTGCGCAGGGTGAGGCTAGCCCGGCAGACTGCGACCTGATGGTGGCCGACGCACGCACCGCAGTCCCCGCCGCCCCGCGCGGTGGGCACCTCGTCGTGCCCGCGATCACCATCATCATTCCTCAGCTCCCGTAGACCGGCTGTTCGCCGGCGCGGGAGCGGCCGGCGGACCTCCCGTCCGGTCACGCCCGTCCGGTGGCAGCCCCGACCGTCAGGGAAACCGACGTGGCTGTAGCGCTGTACGACACGACCCTGCGCGACGGCACCCAGCAGGAGGGTGTCGCGCCCAGCGTCCAGGACAAACTGCGGGTCGCCCGGGCGGTCGACTCGCTGGGCGTCGGCTACATCGAGGGCGGCTGGCCGGGCGCGAACCCCAAGGACACCGAGTTCTTCCGCCGCGCCGCCGCCGGCGAGCTGGTCCTGGAGCGCGCGACGCTCACGGCGTTCGGCATGACCCGCCGGCCGGGGCGCGACGCGGCGGCGGACCCGGGGCTGGCGGCGCTGCTGGCCGCGTCGACCCCGGTGGTGTGCCTGGTCGGCAAGGCGTCGCCGCTGCACGTCACCGAGGCCCTCGGCACCACCCTGGACGAGAACCTGGCCATGGTCGAGGAGTCGGTCCGACTGCTCCGCGGCGAGGGCCGGCGCGTGTTCTTCGACGCCGAGCACTTCTTCGACGGCCACGCCCTGGACCCCGCCTACGCCCAGGCGGTGCTCGACGCCGCCGCGGCCGGCGGGGCCGAGTGCGTCGTCCTGTGCGACACCAACGGCGGCGCGATGCCCGACCGGGTCGGCCGGGTCGTGCGCGAGGCCGTGGCCCGCTGCGCGGTCGAGGTCGGCGTGCACGTCCACGACGACGCCGACTGCGCCGTGGCCAACTCCCTGGTCGCCGTGCGGGCCGGCGCCACCCACGTGCAGGGCACGGTGAACGGGATCGGCGAGCGCTGCGGCAACGCCAACCTCACCTCGCTGGTCGCGAACCTGCAGCTCAAGGCGGGCCTGCCGGTCGTGACCGACGCCGACCTGGCGCGCCTGACCACGGTGTCCCACCACGTCGCCGAGGTCCTCAACCTCGCCCCCGACCCCCACCAGCCGTACGTGGGCGCCAGCGCCTTCGCCCACAAGGCGGGCCTGCACGCCAGCGCGCTGGCCAAGCGCGCCGACAGTTACCAGCACGTCGCGCCGGAGCGCGTCGGCAACGCGCTGCGGATGGTCGTCAGCGAGCTGGCGGGACGTGCGACGGTGCTGCTGCGCGGGGCGGACCTCGGCGTCGACCTGGACGGCCGTCCCGAGGTCGTCGACCGCATCCTCAAGCGCGTGAAGGACCTGGAGTACGCCGGCTGGACGTTCGAGGCGGCCGACGCCTCCTTCGCCCTGCTCGTCCGCGACGAGTGCGGTCTGCCGCCGGCGCCGTTCGTCCTGGAGGGCTACCGCGCCGGCGTCGAGCGCCGCGAGGACGGGCGGGTCGTCGCCGAGGCGACGGTCCGGGTGGTGGTGGACGGCACGCGCCTGCTGGGGGCGGGGGAGGGGACCGGCCCGGTCGAGTCGCTGGACCAGGCGTTCCGCGCGGCCGTCGGCGACCGCTTCCCCGCGCTGGCGGGCCTGCGGCTGGCCGACTACAAGGTCCGCATCCTCGACGGCGCGGGCGGGACCGCGGCGACCACGCGGGTTCTGGTGACCTCGCGCGACGGCGACCGCGAGTTCACCACCATCGGGGTGTCGCCCAACGTCATCGAGGCGTCCTGGCTGGCCCTGGCCGACGCCTACCGCTACGCGCTGCTGTAGGCGGCGGCCGCGGCCGCGGCCGTGGGCGGGCGGGCGCCGCCGGCCCCACCCGCCCCCGCCCCCCCCCCCCCCGCCACCGCCGCCCCCGCCCGGGGGGGGCCCGGGCGGCCGCCCCCGCGCGGGGCGCGGGCCGCCCGCGGCGCCCCGCGCCGCGGCCCAAGCCGCGGTGGCCCCGGGGCGGGGGGGCACCGCGCGCGCCCCGGGGGCGCGCTGGGCGGCGGG
>JAUJNX010000001.1:0-147936 GCA_030447925.1 Egibacteraceae bacterium
AGGCGCCGAGGCCGAAGAGGACCGCAAAGACGCCGCGGAGGACGAACAGGAACCAGTTGCGCGTCAGCGCCCGGGGCAGGGCCGGGATCGCGGTTGCCACGATGACCTCCTCCTTTCGAGAGGCCAATGCTACCAGGATCGCCGCCCCCGCGGCGCCGACGTCCGCTTCAGGAACGGCGGCCAGCGTGGTAGATCGTGGTTGCCCTGGATCGGCACGCTCGCGTGGCCCGGCCGACGGGTCCGCGTCGGCTCGACGTGGCCGTCGCCGAAGCGCGACGCTCGCAACCGTCCGCCCCGAATCGGCGCGGCCACCACCGTTTACTCGGACACGACCGGGAGCCCAAGGCCGCTCGTCGTCGTCGACCGGCGCTGTCACGCCCGCGCGTCGTGCCGCGCCCCCGCGTTGCGGACCAGCAGCGTCAGCTCCATCGCCGTCAGGAGAGCACGACCCGCCGCCCGCTTTCCGAAGGCGCGACCCCGATCGACGGGCCGCCGGGGATCGCGATCCGGCACGGCACCGGCAGCGGCGGCAGAGAGACGACGACCGCGTCCGGCTCCTCGTGCTCGACGACGAGGTCGCGGGAGACGCCGGCGGCGTCGACCCAGCGTCGTTCCGACTGGCCGAACGGGTAGACCCAGAACGTGAGCGTGGTGTATCGGTCGACGGCGTTGCCGACGTCGTCGCCGAGCGTCCCTCGCTCGCCGAGGTTCAACGGGAGGATCGCCCCGGCGCGGACGTAGACCGGGATGGCCTCGAGGAGGGCGGGAACCTCGACCCACCGCCCGCCCGCTTCGACCACCCCGCTCCAGAGGTCGTGCCAGCGACCGGGCGGCAGGTAGAGCCGACGGGCCGTCGCCCCCTCCTCGACCACCGGGGCGACGAGCAGGTCGCGCCCGAAGCGGTACTGGTCGGCGACGCGCCAGGCCGCCGGCTCGTCGGGGTGGTCGAGGAGGAGCGGGCGCATGAGGGGCTGGCCGGTCGCCGCGCTATGGGCGGCCTCGCTCAGGACGTAGGGGAGCAGGTTCATCCGCAGCCGGGCGAAGAAGCGGGCGAGCGGGATCACCCGCGGGTCGCCGCTCCGGCGGGCGACGTTCCAGGGGGTCCGGTCGCGCGACGGGCCTCCCGGGTTGTACTCGCTGTGGTACTGCATGATCGGGCAGAAGGCGGCCATCGCGGTCGCCCGCAGGTAGAGCTCGGCGGAGGGCAGCTCCTCGCTGAAGCCGGCGAGATCCCAGCCCCAGAAGGGGACGCCGCTCAGGCCGGCGCTCAGGCCGGCGACGATCGAGCGCCGGTAGGCTTCCCAGGTGGAGTTCTCGTCGCCGGCCCAGTGGGCGGGGAAGCTGCCGGCGCCGGTGTGGCCGGCGCGGCTGAAGGTGAGGGCATCGCCCCCCCGTCGCTCGCGGACGAAACGGTGGTAGGCGCCGACGTAGAGGTTCGGGTAGGCGTTGACCAGCTCGTCGCCGCGGCGGCCGTCGCGGGCGCGCAACCCGCGGCCCTGGAGGTGCTCGCCGCCGTCCGTCTTGAAGCCGTCGACGCCCATCTCCTCAAGGAGGTAGGCGCGCTTGGCCAACCACCACTCGGTTGCCGCGGGGTGGGTGAAGTCGGGGATCAGGGCGTCCCGGAACCAGAAGGCGGGGTTGCGGTAGGGCTCGCCGTCGGCGTCGCGGAGCACGTAGCCGTGCGCGATCGCGTGGGCGACGTCGGCGTCGTGCCGGGGGTGGGGCGTCTCGACCGCCTTAAGTGCCGGGATCTGCCAGAGCAGCACACGGACGCCGGCGGCATGGAGGGCGTCGACCATCCCCTTCGGGTCGGGCCAGGGGCCGTCGGCGGGGAACTCGAAGTCGGCCAGATGGGGCGCCGTGGCACCGTCGGTCGGGGCGGAGCGGCCGCCGTTCCAGACGTAGAAGGTGGTCTCGTCGCTCCAAGCCTCGATCACGAGCACGGTCGCGGGGATGCCGTGCTCGACGGTCTGTCCGAGCTCGGCCTCGACGCGCGCCCGCGTGTTCCACTCGTTGGAGCTCATCCAGGGCCCGAACGCCCAGGCCGGCGGCAGCGCCGGCCGCCCGACGACGCGGGTGAAGGCGTCCAGGATCGCGGTCGGTCCGCCCACGAACAGGTCGATCGCGACCGGCCCGCCCCCCGGCGCGGCGGCGACGCAGCGCCACCGGTCGTGGACTGTCCGTCCCAGGTCGTAGGCGACGTGGCCGGTCCCCTCGACCAGGCAGCCGTAGCCCCGGCTGGAGAAAAAGAAGGGGACCGGCAGGTAGGTGCGGTCCCCTTGGTTCTTGTACTGCTCGTAGACGAGGGCGTCGGGCGCCCGACCCCGCTGGTCGAGGGCGTCGAACCGCTCGCCGAAGCCGACCAATGCCTCCCCGTCCGCCAGCGGTCCCAGCACCTCGACCGCCACCAAGCCGCCGTCGACCCCGACGAGCGCGCCCGCCGCACCGACTTCATGGCCCGCGCGAACGCGGCCTACGCGGCGGGGGACCGGGCCGCCCTCCAGGCGGTCCTCGACGCCTTCGCCGCCGGGGCCCCGCCCGACCCGGCGGTGGCGGACACCGATCGGCTGCTCCGCCTGATCGCCCAGGTCCGGCTGCGCCTGGTCGTCATCGAGTCAGAGCTGGCGGCGCTGCACGCCACCGGCGCGTGGCGCCTGCTCCAGGAGGCCGAGGCCGCCGAGGCCCGCGGCATCGACCTCCTCGACGCCGTCGCGGCCGCCGTGGCGGCCGACATCGCCACCGCCGAGGCCGCCCTGCGAGCCTGACCCCGCCGCCCCCGGGCGCACCGGCGCGCCGGCGCCGTGGCGGCTCACCAGTCGGCCGCCACCTGCCCGATCTGCCGGCAGGCCGCGGCGGCTGCCGAGGGATCGGCTCGCGCGGTCGCGACGGCGCCGAGGGTCGCGGCGGTCAGCAGCGCTGCCCTCGCGGGGGCTTGGGGCCCGCGCAGCGCTGCCGCGAAGGCGGCGTCCAGGCGTGCGCGGTACGCGTCGGCCGCGGCCGCGGCGGCGGGGTCGTGCGGCGCCAGTTCCGTGGTGGTGTTGACCAGCAGGCACCCCCGGCGGCCCCGCGGGACGTCCGCGGCTTCGTGCGGCAGGGCGTGGCCGACGCGGGCGGGCTGGACGGCCTCCGCGCCATCCCCGCGGTCCTGGCGGAGGGGATGCGCGACCGGGCCATCCCGCCCGCGGTCGCGATCGTCAACTTCCGCGCCGTGTGGCCCGGCGGGCCCGTGGTCGAGCTGCCCGGCGCCGGCCACTTCTGCCAGGAGGACGCCCCCGAGGCGCTGGTCGCCGTGATCCGCCAGCACGTCCAGACGACGTAGGTGCGCGCCACCGCGGCCATCGCTCACGTGGAGAACGCCCGCAGCCGTCGCAGCCGGGCGTCCTGGTATGACCCGACGGGACGCTAGAGGGTGGCGGCGACCCGTTGGGCGGTGGCCAGGGTGGGGGTGCCGAAGAGGACCAGGTGGGACTCCTCGACGCGGGTGGTGGCGCCGTGGAGGGCCGTCAGCGCCTGCGCGACCGCGTCGTCGACCGGCCAGCCGTAGACGCCCGCGGACACCAGCGGGAAGGCGACGGTGCGGGCGCCGACCTCGTCGGCCACCCGCAGGGACGCGGTGTAGCAGGACCGCAGGGTGGCCGAGCGGTCCTCGCGGGCCGCGTACACCGGCCCGACGGTGTGGATCACCCAGCGGGCCGGCATGTCGCCCGCCGTGGTCTCGACCGCCTCGCCGGCGGGCAGGCCGTCGGGGTGGCGCGTCGCGCGGACCTGGCGGCAGGCGGCGAGGATCGCCGGGCCGCCGGCCCGGTGGATCGCACCGTCCACCCCGCCACCGCCCAGCAGCGACGAGTTCGCCGCGTTGACGATCGCGTCGACCTCCTGCCGGGTGATGTCGCCCTCGACCAGCTCGACGCGCATCAGTCCGGCACCGCCGCGCGCAGCTCGCCGTAGAGCCGCACGAGGTCGGGCACCTGGTAGTGGGCGTTCAGCCCGCTCGGGTTGGGCAGCAGCCAGGCGCCCGCCCCCTCGATCGGCTCCGGCTGCGGGCCGACCTTCGCCTTGGGCTGGGCGAACCCGACCCGGTAGGCCTGCAGGCCCAGGAACGCGACGAGCCGCGGCTGCCAGGTCCGCACGGTCGTGCGCAGGCGGGGGGCGCCCGCGCGCAGCTCGTCGTCGGCGACCTCCGCGGCCGTCGCCGTCGCGCGGTTGACCATGTTGGAGATGCCGTAGCCCAGGTCCAGCAGCTCCTGGGCGTCGGTGGGCAGGAACCGGCGCGGGGTGAACCCGGCCTGGTGCAGCACCGGCCACAGCCGGTTCGCGGGGTTGCCGAAGTGGTGGCCGATCACCGCCGACCACAGGCTCGGGTTGATGCCGACGAACAGGACCTTCAGGCCGGGCCGCACGAGGTCGGGCACCGGCTGGTCCTGGGCGGCGGCCAGCTCCTCCGCCGACGGGCGCGGGAGCGTGGGTCGACGGGTGACCATCCGTGGGCTCCTCGCGGTTCAGACGGCGTTGCGCCGCAGGCCCTTGGGCTCGGCGCGGCGGACCTCGACGCGGGTGCCGGTGACCCGGGTCTCGTAGGACGGCTGGGGCCGGACGGCGGGGCCCTCGGCGATGGTGCCGTCCTCCAGGCGGAAGGCGCTCTGGTGCCAGGGGCAGACGATGCAGCCGTCGACGACCTCGCCGTCGGCGAGCGGCCCGCCGCGGTGGGTGCAGCGGTTGTCCATGGCGTGCAGGCGGTCGCCGTCGCGCAGGAGCAGCAGCGAGATCTGGCCCGCGGGGACGGCCACCGGCCGCCCCTCGGGCAGGTCGGCGAGGTCGGCGACCCCGGTCCAGTCGGTCGGCCCCGCGTCGAAGATGGTGGTGTCGACGCCGACGCCCTGGTTGTAGGCGAGGTGGCCGCCGAGGTAGCCGGTGAACCCGACCAGCCCGTTGGCCGCGGCCGACAGCAGCACCCCGCGGCCCCGGCGCCCGCGCCAGCGGGCGACCAGCGACCAGACCTGGAGCAGCAGCGCCAGCACGTTGCCGGTGGCATGGACCAGGCCGACGCGCCGCTCCGCCCCGGTGGTGTCCAGCCAGTCCGACGCCCCCGCGGCGGCCGAGGGCAGCGTGCCGAGGATCCCGACCGCGACCAGCTCGTCGGCGGCGCGGCGGCTGCGCCGGCCACCGATCAGGTCCAGCACCAGGGCCGACAGCCACGCCCCGATGGGCACGTGGACGGTCACGGGGTGCAGCGGGTGGCCCAGCCACGTCCCGCTGAGCGTGTCCTTGACGGGCCCGTGGGGGATCAGCGGCGCGACCGCGGCACGCAGCGCGGCGGCCGGGCGGTCCAGCACCTGGGCCCGCTCGATCAGCTCGACCGACCGGTACAGCGCGGTGCCGCCCTCCGCCGCGGCGGGCAGCTCCTCGCCGTCGTCGAGGTCCAGCAGGATGAACGCGGGCATGGGGTCCAGGCGGCGCAGGTCCTCGACGGTGGGCTCGTGGCCGGGCTCGATGCGCAGGCCCATGCGCGGGGCCTGCTCGGGCCCGTACTCGCGGAGCAGCCCGAGGGCGATGGCGGCCGCGGCGTCGGGCTCGTCGACCAGCGTGCCGGTCCCCGTCCGGATCACCCCGCCCTGCACGATGCTGACCGGCGCGCCGCCGCGGAAGTTCTCCCGCCAGCGGCTGTTGCTCAGCACCGCGGGCCGCCCGTCGACGTCGTGGATGCCGACCGGCAGTTCGTACTCCCGGCCGGTCTTGCGGCCGCTGAACCGCACCAGGATCAGACCTCCCGGCAGCCTCCCGGCCAGCGGCGAGCGCAGCAGCACCCGCAGCGCCGGGTTGACCACCGTGGACAGCGCGCGGGGCGGGTCCTGGCGGGTGACGGGCTGACCGTTGGTCGACATCTGGTACCTCTCGCGCGGGGGGCTCCGCTCTGGCGTTCCCGGTCGGGGGCCCCGTCACCCCTGCGCGGTGCCGCCCGGCTGCACGGGGGAGGGCGGGGCTCCCGGATGGGGGCGGAGGCCCTCGAGCAGGTCGCGGAGCAGGAGACCGGCCTCGGTGCGGGCGCGGTCCTGGTCGGGGGCGCTGGCGATCGTCAGGGCCGCCTCGACCAGGGCGGCGAGCAGCAGCCGGGCGAGCAGGTCGGGGGGCTGGGGGCGCAGCAGGCCGGCGGTGATGAGGCCGGCTAGGACCTCGCGGAGCAGGCCGAGCACGTGGTGCTCGGCGAGCTCCCGCCACCGGGCCCAGCCGAGCACCGCGGGGGCGTCGACCAGCGCGATCCGCTGGTAGGCGGGCTCGAGCGCGATCTCCAGGACGCGGTCGAAGCCGGTGACCAGCAGCGCCCACGGGTCCTCGCCGGCCCCCTCGGCGGGCAGCAGGCGCGGGATGGTGGCGGTCTCCAGCTCCTCGAACACCGCCTCGAACACGTCGCGCTTGCCCGCGAAGTGGTGGTACAGCGCGCCGCGGGTCACCCGCGCGGCCCGGGCGATGTCCTCGACCGAGGTGCCGGCGTACCCGCGCTCGGCGAACAGGCCGGTCGCGGCGTCCAGGAGGGCCCGGCGCGTCGCCTCGGCGTACTCCTCGCGGCGGCTCTTGACGTTCATGAGTACCGGCAGCATAGTACCTACCGTCAGTATGTGGGATGGTGTGAGCATGGAAAGGGGTAGTAGTATGAGCAGGGGCGAGCGTCGCGAGGTCGAGCTGGCGCAGGGGACGGTCCGCTACGCCGACACCGGCCCGGTGGGCGACTCCGGACGGGTGCTGGTGTTCGTGCACGGGCTGCTGCTGGACGGGGAGCTGTGGCGCGACCTCGTCGGGCTGCTCGCCGGCGCGCACCGGTGCGTGACCCCCGACCTGCCGATGGGGGCCCACCGGGTGGCGATGCGCCCCGGCGCGGACCTGGGCGTCGAGGGGCAGGCGCGGATCGTGGCCGACCTGCTCGCGGCGCTGGACCTGCACGACGTGGTCCTGGTCGGCAACGACACCGGCGGCGGGGTGGCCCAGGTCGTGGCCACCGACCACCCGGAGCGGCTCGCGGGCCTGGTCCTGACCCCCTGCGACGCCTTCGAGCACTTCCCGCCGTGGCAGCTGCGGCCCCTGACCTGGATCGGGCGGCGGGCGCCGTGGTCGGTCGCGCCGCTGCTGCGCGCGCTGCAGGCGCGGGCGGGCCGGTGGGCCCTGCTCGCGGCCGCCCAGGCGCAGCACACCCGCCTCCCCGACGCGCTGGTGGCCGACCTGATGCGCCGCGCGTTCGAGGACGCCGAGATCCGCCGCGACCTCGTCAAGCTGCTCGCGGGCGTGCCGCGCGACACGCTGACCCGCCGGGTCGACCGCCTCGCGGCCTTCGACCGGCCCGCGCTGGTCACCTGGTCGCGGTCCCAGACCTTCTTCCCGCTGGCCGATGCCCAGCGCCTGGCCGGCGTCCTGCCCGACGCCACCCTGCGCGTCACCGGCGACAGCACCGTGTTCCTGCCCGCCGACCAGCCCGCCTGGCTGGCCGAGCAGATCACCGCCTTCCTCCCCCGGGTGACCGCCGCCGCAGTCAGGACGGGGTGATGGCCTTGAAGCGGCGCATCGTCTCGGTCATCGCCACCTCGGTGGGGAGGCGCTCCATGCTGGAGGCGCCGAAGAAGCCCGCCACACCCTCGGTGCGCGACAGGACGTGCTGGGCGTCCTCGGGGGTGGCGATGGGCCCGCCGTGGCAGAGGACCAGGACGTCGGGGCGGACCGCGACCGCGGCGTCGCGCATCGCCTGGACGCGCTCGACGGCCTGGTCCAGGGTCAGCGCGGTCCGCGCCCCGATCGAGCCGCTGGTCGTGAGGCCCATGTGCGGGACCAGGACGTCGGCGCCCGCCTCGGCCATCGCGACCGCCTGCTCGGGGTCGAAGACGTAGGGGCAGGTGAGCAGGTCGAGGTCGCGCGCGGCCCGGACCATGTCGACCTCGAGGCCGAAGCCCATCCCGGTCTCCTCCAGGTTGACCCGGAAGGTCCCGTCGATGAGCCCCACCGTGGGGAAGTTCTGCACCCCGGCGAAGCCGAGGTCGCGCAGCTGGCGCAGGAAGACCGGCATGCGCCGGAAGGGGTCGGTCCCGCAGACCCCGGCCAGGACCGGGGTGTCGTGGACGATCGGCAGGACCTCCGCCGCCATCTCCACGACGATGGCGTTCGCGTCGCCGTAGGGCAGCAGCCCCGCCAGCGACCCGCGGCCCGCCATCCGGTAGCGCCCCGAGTTGTAGATGATGATCAGGTCGGCCCCGCCGGCCTCCGCGGTCTTGGCCGACAGGCCCGTGCCCGCGCCCGCGCCGATGACGGGCAACCCGCTCGCGGCGGTGGCGCGCAGCCGGGCCAGCGCCTCCTCGCGTGCCACCGCTCAGCCCGCCTGCTGCAGGCCGACGACCATCCCGGCCAGCCGGTCAGCCATGGCGGTCGCGAAGGCGGGGTCGTTCACGTCGACGTCCATCTCCACCAGGTCCACCTCGCCGGACAGGTTGTCGCGGACCGCGGAGAACAGCGCGTCGTCGGCGGCCGGGTCGTGGAACGGCCCGCCCGCGACCGAGATGGCGGAGACCCCGCGCAGGGGCAGGAAGACCGCGGCCGGCCCGGTGGCCGCGCTGACCTTGCGGGCCAGGGTCGCGCCGAGCTGCGCGCACTCCTCCGGCGTGGTGCGCATCAGGGTGACCGTGGGGTTGTGGACGTAGAGGGTGCGGTCGCGGTAGCGCTCGGGCACCGTGTCCATCGCGCCGAAGTTGACCATGTCGAGGGCGCCCACCGACACGACCTGGGGCAGCGCCAGGCGGCCCGCCGCCTCCAGCCGGTCGGGGCCGGCGCTGAAGACCCCACCGGCCAGCTCGTCGGCCAGCTCCGTGGTGGTCAGGTCCAGGACCCCCGCCAGGTAGCCGTCGGCGACGAGGCGCTCCATCGACCGCCCGCCCGTCCCGGTGGCGTGGAAGACCAGGACCTCGTAGCCATCGGCCTCCAGCCGCTCGCGAGCGGTGGTGACCGCCGGGGTGGTGACCCCGAACATCGTGGCGCCGATCAGGGGCCGCTCGACCGCCTCGGGCAGCGCGCCCGCCCCGGCCATCCCCGCCGCGGCGGCGGCCGCGTTGGCCAGCACGCGCGCGCTCACGCGGTTGATGCCGGCGATGTCCACCACCGAGTAGAGCATCGCGATGTCGGTGGCGCCGACGTAGGGCCGGGTGTCGCCGGACGCGACGGTGGAGACCAGCAGCTTGGGGACGCCGACCGGCAGGCCGCGCATCGCCTCGGCGGCCAGCGCGCTGCCCCCGGACCCGCCCATGGCCAGGACCGCGTCGAGCCGCGCCTCGCCGTGCAGGCGGCGCAGCACCTGGGTCGCGCCCCGCGCCATGGCCGCCACGGCGGCGCCGCGGTCGCCGTCGCCCGCGAGGCGGGCCACGTCGGCACCGCCGGCGCGCGCCACCTCCGCGCGGCCGATGTCGGGGTCCGCCCCGACCGGGTCGAACACCCCGGCGTCGACGAGCACCACGTCGGCCCCCGCGCCGACCAGCCGGTCGCGCAGGAACGCGTACTCGCGCCCCTTGGTGTCCAGCGTCCCCAGCAGCACAACCGTGGCCATGACCCACCTCCCGTCAAGGGGTGCACCTCGGACGCCGGGGGGCCTCACCCCGCGGAGTCCGCGGACGCACCCAGAGGGCAGACTATGCGCGACCGAGGAGGCGGCATGGCGGTGCGGGTGGGGACGGCGTCGTGGACGGACCCGACGCTGGTCAAGGAGTCCGACTGGTACCCGAAGCGGTCGATGTCGGCCGAGGACCGGCTGCGCCACTACGCGTCGATCTTCACCATGGTCGAGGTCGACGCGACCTACTACTTCCCCCCGACGCGCGACAACGCCGGCCGGTGGGCGGAGCGCACGCCCGCCGACTTCCGCTTCGATATCAAGGCGTACTCGCTGCTGACCCAGCACCCCGCAGAGGTGCGGTCCCTGTGGCCCGAGGTCGCCGAGACCCTGTCCGCCGAGGACCGCGAGAAGCGCTCGGTGTACCAGTCGGCGCTGCCCGAGGAGGCGGTCGACCGCGCCTTCGCGCTGTTCGCCGACGCGCTGCTGCCGCTGTACTCGGCCGGGAAGATCGGCGCGATCTTCTTCCAGTTCCCCAAGTGGTTCACGCCGCGCGCGGACAGCCGCGCCTACCTGGGGCGCCTGCGCGAGCGCCTGCCCGACTACCCGATCGCGGTGGAGTTCCGCAACAACCGCTGGCTCGGCGACGACGACGACCGGCGGCGGACCTTCGACCTGCTGGCGAGCAACGGGCTGAGCTACGTCTGCGTCGACGAGCCCCAGGGCTTCCCCTCGTCGGTCCCGCCGGTGCTGGAGGTCACCTCGCCCGACCTCGCGGTCCTGCGCTTCCACGGGCACAACAAGGAGAACTGGGAGAAGAAGGGCATCACCCCCGCGGAGCGGTTCCGCTACCTGTACAGCGAGGAGGAGCTGGCGGCGTGGGCGCCGCGGCTGCAGGAGCTCACGGACCAGGCCGCGGAGACCCACCTGGTGTTCAACAACTGCTACCGCGACTACGGGGTGCGCAACGCGCGGGAGCTGGGGGCGCTGCTCGGCGAGGGGCTCCAGCCCGAGGGCTCGCTGTTCCCCGACGCCTGACCCCTCCTACCGGCCGTTCGTCCGGGACCCGGGCGGCCGGCGCGCGCGTAGGGTCAAGGACCCAAGGTCGCTCCAGCGAACGGGCCGGGTTCCGGTGCAGGCATCGCCCAGAGCAGGCGGGTGGCGGGCCGCCGCCTTGTTCGTCCTGTCCGCGGCCGTGGTCGCACCCGCCGTGCCCGCGGCGGCCCAGACCCCGTCGCCGGTCAGCCTGGACCCGGTCTGCACCAGCCCCGACGGCCACCGCTGGTTCGAGGTCATCAACGACGGCGACACCGCGGCGGGCTGGGTGGCGGTCCCCGCCGACGGCTCCCCGCCACGCAGGGGCAGGGTCCCGGCCCACGAGATCGAATGGTTCTACGTCCACCTGCCCCGGGACCAGACGATGGTCCAGCTCTGGGTCGACGGTGACCTCGTCGACGAGGAGCCGGCCAGCGACGTCGACTGCTCCGACCCCTCGCACGGGTACGGGCCGGAGCCGCCCTACGACGACGGGTCGGCGCCCACGCCCACGCCCACGTCGACGCCCACGCCGGACCCCACCCCGCCGAGCACGCCGACCCCGGGCCCCACCCCGCCCCCCACGCCCGAGCCCCGACCCACGAGCGCAACGCCCGCACCCGCGGCGCCGGCCGCACCCGCGTACCCCGTCCCCCCCGCGGTCGCGGTCCCGCCCGCCGCCGAGGACCCGCAGGACGGGCCTCCTCCCCGGGAGTCCCCCCCGGCCGAGGACGCCCCGCCGCCGCCGTCCGACGCGGCGGCACCGCCCCCGGACCCGGCGCCGCCACCGGCTGACGAGCTGGTCGTGCCGATCCTGCCCGACGACCCCCTCCTGCCCACCGCCACGCCCCAGCCCGTGGTGGTCGCGCCCGAGGACGGCGACGCCCGGCTGCCGGGCTGGATGGTGCAGGCCGCCGCCGCCATGGTCCTCGGGATGGGGCTGGTCCTGGTGCTGGTCCGCAACCCCGCGGACGTCGACGGCCCCGCCCCGAGCCCGCCCCCCGGGGCCGGACCGGTCCCCCGCGGGCGGGCGTCCCCCGGCGCGGCGGCCCCCTCCGGCGCCGCCACCGCCCCCGGCCGGCGACCCCGGGCGGCGGGGCTGGTTGGTGCCGGCCGCCGCCGCCGTGGTCCGGGGGTTGGGGCGGGGCCGGGGGCGGGCCCCCACCCCCGCGGCCGCCGAGGGCCCCGCCCCGCCCCCGCCCGCCGGGGCGGGCCGGGCCCCCGGCGGGCGCGCCGCCGCCGGCGCGGCGCCGCCGTCCGGCGCCGCAACGTCCCCCGGAGCGGCAGCGTCCGGGCGTCCCGCGCCCGGCTCGCCCCACCCGGCCCCGTCCCCGCGCCGACGGGCGGCGCCCCCCGCCCTGCCGGAGCGGCACAGCGGGGACTGGTCGGCGTGGGAGCGCAGCGAGGACGACGGCCGTTAGGCTCCCGGCGTGGCGGAGGCGCGGCGGGACCGGATCGCGGGAGCGGGCGCGCTGCTCGCAGCGCTGGACCTGCTGCGCCGCCACCCGGGCCTGCGCCGCTACGTGGTGACCCCGATCCTGGTGAACCTCGCCGTCGCGGCCGTGCTGTACGGGACGCTGCTCGCCGCCGGGTTCCGTGCGGCGGACCGGCTGGTGCCCGACGACCTGGGCGGGGCGGCGGCACTGACCGCGCTGCTGCAGCTCGCGCTCGTCGTCGCGCTGTTCCTCGCCATCGGGTTCCTGCTCGTGCGCTTCGGTGTGGTCCTGGGCTCACCCTGGTACGGGCGGCTGTCGGAGGAGGTCGAGCGCATCCGCCGCGGCAGCGACCTGCCCGCACGCCCCGCCGGCCTGCGCGGGGCGGGCGCGGACGTGGCCCGCGCCGTCGGCTACGAGGTGCGCAAGCTCGCGCTCGTGGCCGTCGCGGGGGTCGTGCTGCTGGCCGTCCAGTTCCTGCCGGTGCTCGGCCAGATCGCGGGCGCGGCGGGCGGGTTCAGCATCGCGGCGCTGGTGGCCTGCCTGGACTTCTGCGACGGGCCGCTGGAGCGGCGCGGGCGGTCGTTCCGGCAGAAGCTGGGGTTCGTCCGGCGCACCGCCCCCGCGTCGCTCGCGTTCGGCGCGGCCTGCGCCGCGCTGCTGGCCGTTCCCGTGCTCAACCTGCTGGCCATCCCCGTGTGCGTCACCGCCGGCACCCTGTTCGCCGTCGACCGGCTCCCCGCCGACGCCGACGGACGCTGATCCCGGACGCCACCTCCCCGCCGGAGGGCCCGGCCGCGTCGGCGCACCCCTCGGCGGGTAGGCCTTGGTCATGCCTGGGCTGCTGGTCGGACCGTTGCTGCGGTACGTCGACGAGCACCGCGCGACGGTGTGGGTGGAGACCGACGCGGCGTGCACCGTGGAGGTGCTCGGCCACCGGGAGCGGACCTTCCACGTGGAGGGCCACCACTACGCGATCGTCGTCGTCGACGGGCTGGAGGCGGGGAGGTCGCACCCCTACGAGGTGCACCTCGACGGGGAGCGGGTGTGGCCGGAGGCGGGCTCGCCGTTCCCGCCGAGCACGATCCGCACCGCGGACCCGGACCGGCGGTTCGAGCTGGTCTTCGGGTCCTGCAGGGTCACCGGGCGGCACGAGGCGCTGCCGACCTCGACCCGCGGCTTCCGCACCCGGCAGGAGGACGTCGACGCCCTGCGCGCCCACGCCACGCGCCTGCGCGACCGGCCCGACGACGAGCTGCCCGACGCGCTGCTGCTGCTGGGCGACCAGGTCTACGCCGACGAGGTCTCCCCGGCGACGCAGGCGTTCATCCAGCAGCGGCGCGGCCCGGACCGGTCGCGGGACGAGGCGCCGCTCAGCGGGGTCGCGGACTTCGAGGAGTACACCCACCTGTACCGCGAGGCGTGGCGCGAGCCCGTGATCCGCTGGGTGCTGTCGACGGTCCCGACGGCGATGATCTTCGACGACCACGACGTCTACGACGACTGGAACACCTCGGCCGCGTGGGTGCGGAGGATGCGCGCGCAGCCGTGGTGGCACGACCGCATCGTGGGCGGGCTCGTGGCCTACTGGCTGTACCAGCACCTGGGCAACCTGTCGCCCGACGACCTCGCCGGGAACGACCTGCTCGCCGAGGTCCGCGCCGCCGACGACGGGGGCCCGCTGCTGCGCGCCTTCGCCGAGAAGGCCGATCGCGAGACCGCGGGCCTGCGCTTCAGCTACGCGCGCGACATCGGGCGCAGCCGGCTGATCGTGATCGACAGCCGCTGCGGGCGCGTCCTGGATGGCGACCGCCGGATGGTCGACGACGAGGAGTTCGCCTGGATCGCCGCGCAGACCCACGGCGACCTCGACCACCTGTTCCTCGCCACGTCGCTGCCGTACCTGCTCCCGCCGTCGTTCCACCACCTGGAGGCGTGGGACGAGGCGGTCGCGGCGGGGCGGTGGGGACGGGTCCCGGCGCGGGCCGCCGAGTGGCTGCGCCAGGCCCTGGACCTGGAGCACTGGGCGGCGTTCCAGGGGTCGTTCCGGCAGCTCGCGGCACTGCTCGCCGAGATCCGCGGGCGGGAGCGGGCGCCCGCCTCGGTCGTCCTGCTGTCCGGCGACGTCCACCACGCCTACCTGGCGGAGGCGTCGCTGCCGGGGCCGGGGACGACCGCGGTGTACCAGGCCGTGTGCTCGCCGCTGCGGCACCCGATGCCGGCGGTCCTGCGCGGGATCTACCGGGCGGGGATATCCCGGCCCGTCCGCGCCGTCACCCGCTGGCTGGCGGCGCGGGCCGGGGTGCGCGGGCCCGACCTGCGCTGGCGCCTGGTCGAGGGGCCCCGCTTCGAGAACCAGATCGGCACGCTGTCGTTCCGCGGCCGCACCGCCCACCTCGCGCTGGAGCAGGCCCACCTCGACCCCGACGGCGAGCCCGCCCTGTCCCCGCTGTTCGCCCGCGACCTGACCATCCTGGCCCCGACGACCCAGCCCGTCTGACCCGCGCCCGGCCCGCGGGCGGGACGCGTCAGCGCCGGGAGCGGTCGGGGCGGGGGGCGTGGGCCCGGGCGGCGGGGACGCTCACCAGCGCGCGCTCCGGCCAGCGCAGCGCGGTGAGCCGGCCGCCGTACACGCAGCCGGTGTCGATGTCGATCGTGCGCCGGCGCCACGTCGGCGTGCGCACCGGCAGGTGGCCGTGGACGACCACGGCCGAACCGCGGTACGCCTCGACCGACCCGCCCCCCGCCGGGGCCGCCGCGCCAGCTCCCGTCGCGACGCCCGCCGGCGGGGCGGCCGCCGCCGAACCCACCGCCGCGCTCGCCGTCGAGGGCCGCGCCGCCGGGCCGGCAGCCGCCATGGCCGGCCCACCCGCCGCCGGGGCGGGGGTGGGGGCGTGAGGGCGGCGAGGAGGGCGGCCTCGTGGTTGCCCTGGACGGCCAGGGCCGAGCCCGCCGCGACCATGCCGCGGACCAGGCGCAGGACGCCGGGGGTGTCGGGGCCGCGGCCGACCAGGTCGCCCGCGTACACCGCGCGCCGGCCGTCGGGGTGGAACGCGTCGCGCTCGCCGACCCGGTAGCCGAGGCGGTCCAGCAGCGCGCACAGCTCCTCGTGGCAGCCGTGGACGTCACCGATCACGTCGAACGGGCCGCACTCCCCGCGGCGGTCGGTCGGGCGCGGGACCCGCCGCACGGTCACCGCGTCGACCTCCTCGGGGGAGGACAGGACCACGACGCGCGCGAAGCCCTCGGCCGCCAGGCCGTCGCGCGAGCCCAGCAGCAGGGCGCGCTGGGCGCGGCGGACGGCGGGGCCCACCGCCCCGGGCCCGCGGGCCCCGTCCCGCGCCGCGGCGATCCGGGGCGGCAGGTCGAGCAGGACCGCGATCGCCGGGACGTGGTGCTCGGTCGCGAGCGCCACCAGCGGCGCGCGCGCGAGGGCCGCACGTTGGTCGCGTCGACCACGGTCAGCCGGCCGCGGGCGAGCCGCCGGGCCACGATCAGGTGCAGCACCTCGAACGCGTCGTCGGACGCCGCCTGGTCGGCCGGGTCGTCGGCGACCAGCGCGCGGCACGCGTCGGAGGAGACGACCTCGGTGGGCAGGAAGTGCCGCGCCGCGAGCGTGCTCTTGCCCGCGCCGGCGGTGCCGACGAGCACGACCAGCGCGAGGTCGGGGACGACGATCTCCACGACGGGAAGGATCGCCGATCCAGGTGAACGTGCGCAGAGACCGCCCGGACGGGCCCCGGCCCGCCGCCGTCAGCGGCGGGCGGGGGCTGGGCCTCCCGGGCGGCGGCGACGCGGCCCAGCGCGCCCATCCCGGTCCCCAGGATCGGCCAGACGGGCCAGAAGTAGCCCGCGCCGGTCAGCGCCCAGATGGTGAGGAACAGCACCGCCAGGGCGAGCCAGCCGGCGAGGGCGCGGGCGGCCTCGCGGCGGGCGTCGCGGGCCGGGTCGGCGACATCGCCGGTGCGGGGGTCGACCGGCAGGGCCGGCAGCTCGCGCAGGACCGGCCGGAGGTCGGCGAGGGTGCGGGCCGACCACGCCTCGCCCAGCCGGTCCTCGTACTCCTGGAGGGTGAGGCGTCCGTCTGCGAGGTGGCGGTCGAGCTGGGCCTGCACCCGCCGCCGGTCCTCGTCGCCTGCCCGGAGGGGAGCGTTCTGCATCGTGTCCATGCCCGCAGGCTAGCACAATGGGTTGACACGTGTAAGGCCATTTGTCAGCGTCCGCCGACCTCGCCGACGAGTTCCGCCAGCCGGTCGTGGGCCGCGAGCTCCTCGCGCAGGGGGTCCAGCGCCGCGCGCTCGCCGACCTCGCCGAGGGCGCGGTGCAGGCGCCGCACGACCGCGCGCCGGTGCCGCCCCGCCCCCAGCGCCACGAACAGCCCGCGGACCAGCCACAGCAGGAGCCAGCCGGCGACCCCCGCGCCCAGCAGCGCGGTCGGCCAGGGCACCGCGCCGATGGCGTCGGGGGTGGGCAGGGGCGGCAGCTGGAGCCAGGCGACCACGCCGATGGCGACCAGCCAGACGATCCCCGCCAGCGCGACCGCCTCCACCAGCGACCACAGCAGCGCGTACGGCAGCCACCAGAGGCGCCGCTCGGGGGCCAGGTCGACGCGGTCCAGGGCGGTGCGCACCGCGCGGGGCAGCTCGCCGGCCGCCTTCTCCGCGACGCTGCGCAGGCGCTCGGTCCAGGGGCGGGGCAGGCCGTCGCCGGCGTCCTCGGCGACGCGCAGCAGGGCGTGGCGGACCGCGACCGGCGACGGCTCGGCGCCCGCCGCCGCGGCCGTCGGCGAGGTGACCCCCAGGCCGGGCGGCCGGACCATGCGGCGCAGGGCGCGGGCGGGGAGGGCGACGACGGCCCAGAGCCCGCGGGAGACCAGGGGACGGGTCGCGTCGCGGGCCTGCTGGCGGTAGGCGCGCCCCGCCTCGCGGCCCAGGGCGCCGACGCCGGCGGCGCCCGCGATGGCCCGGGCCAGCTCGTCGCGGTCCAGGCGCCCGTGGTCGCGCCGGCCGGTCTGCTCGCCCAGGGCGACGGCGGTGGTGCGCAGGTCGGCGTTGATGCGCTCGGCCACGGCGCGGCGGCTGCGGACCTCCTGGTTCAGCAGGGCGCGCAGCTGGGGGACGCCCTCGCCGGTGCGGGCGGAGGTGGCCAGCACCCGCGCGGTGCCGAAGCCGTCCTCGGCGAGCAGGCGGCGCAGGTCGCGCACGGTGGCGGCGCGCCCGCGGTCGTCGAGCTGGTCGATGCGGTTGAGGACCACGACGGTGACGCTCGCGTGCTCGGTGAAGCGGCGCAGGTAGCCGTCGTGCAGCGCGCGCTGGGCGTACTTCAGGGGGTCGACGACCCAGATGAGCACGTCGACGCGGTCGACGAAGCGGTCGACGACCTCGCGGTGCTCGCGCGCGACCGAGTCGTGGTCGGGGAGGTCGAGCAGGATCAGACCCTCCGGGTTCATCGGGTCCGGGTCGCTGCTGTGGCGGGTCGTCACGCCGAGCCAGTCCAGGACGCGCCCGGCGTTCTCCGGGTCGCCGACGGCCCAGCCGGTGACCGCCGTGGTCATCGGGCGCACGACGCCCTCCTGGGACAGCGGCGCGCCGGCCAGCGCGTTGAACAGCGCCGACTTGCCGCTGCCGGTGCCGCCCGCCAGCGCCGCCACCACGACCTCCGCGCCGCGCGCGAGGCGCTCGGTGGCGCGGTCGTGCAGGTCACGGGCGGCGGCGACCTCGTCGGCCGGCAGGCGGCCCTCCGCCAGCGCGACGGCCTCCGCGAGCCGCTCCAGGCGCTCCTCGACCGGCGTCGGCGCCCGCCGCAGCCCCCTCACGCGAGCCCCCCGGGGCGCTCGGGGCGGGTGGCGGGGGCCCCTGGCGGCGCGGCGGCGGCGGCGGTCGCGCCCTGCCGGCCGTCCGCCTCGAGGGGGGCGGGGTCGGGGCCGGTCAGGCCGCCGACGGGCGGCGGGCCGTCGGCCGGGGACGGCAGCGCGCGGGGCGGCTCGGGGAGCGCGCGCACGGGCCCCTGGCGGACGTCGGTGCGGGGCGGCAGGGCGCCGGCCGGGCCCGGCCCGCCGGGCAGCGGGGTGCGGCGGGTCGCCAGCACCGCCGCGAGCGCCTGGCGCAGGCGGTCGGCGTCGGCGGCCGGGTCGGCGGCGGCCAGCGCCGCCTCGTAGCGCGCGCGGTCCTCGGCCGCCAGGTCCGCGAAGCGCTCGGTCAGGCGCGCCCGGGACTGCTCGATCAGCCAGCGCAGGTTCCCGGCCCCCAGGAGCTTGACCAGCAGCGCCTGCTGCGCCGCCGCGGCGCCCGCGGCGATGCCGACCTCGGCGCCGGTCAGGCCGGCCGTCGCGCCCAGCACCACCAGCAGGGCGGCGGCCGCGACGCCGGTCACCGCCGTGGAGGCGAGCCGCGCGTTGTTCCGGCGCTCCGCCCCGACGGTCTCGACCAGGTGGACCACCTCGTCCTGCCAGGCGAGAACCTCGCGCTCGGCGCGGCCGGCCAGGTCCGGCGCGCGATGGCCGAGGTCGGGGTGCGCGGCCAGCAGGTCGCGGCCGACCCCGGTCCGGCCCCACTCGGCCGCGGTCCCGGTGGCGGCCAGGTCCACGAGCTGGGTGACCAGCCCGGACAGGGTGCCGGCGACCTCGACGCGGGTCTCGCGCTCCAGGCGCCGCTCGCGGGGGTCGACCGGCCCGGCGGCGACCCCGCGGATCCAGTCGCGCGCCTGCCCGGTCGCCTGCTCGGCCAGGCGCAGGAAGCGGTTGGTGCCGACGTAGCGCTCCCAGTTGGCCAGCACCTCCTGGCGCAGCGGCAGCCCCTGCTCCAGCGCGGCGGCGAACTCCCGCTCGGCGCCCTCGTAGGCGCGGTGCGCCTCGTCGCGCAGCGCGGTGGCGGTGCGGCCCTCGTCCTCCAGCGCCGCCACCAGGGGCGCGACCTCGGCGGGCAGCGCGTCCAGCGCGCCGTCCAGCGTCCGGCGGCGCTGCTCGCGGCGGCGGACCGGGTCGGCCAGCCCGCGCAGCCAGTCGCGGAGGGGGGCGATCGCGGCGGGGGGCAGGCGCTCGTCGGTGACGGTGGTGTGGGGGACGACCAGCAGCGGGGCGTCGGCGGGGATGCCCGCGGCGATCAGCTTGCGCCGGAAGTCCTCGACGACGACCTGGGCGTCGGCGGGCTGGACCTGGGTGAGCACGACCGCCAGCGCGGTGTCGCGCGCCGCCGCCCGCCGCAGGTAGCGCATCGACTCCTCGTCGGCGTACTTGCCCACGGTGGTGAACCACAGCCACAGGTCCGCGGCGTCCAGCAGCCGGTCGGCGAGGTCGCGGTTGCCCTGGCCGATCGAGTCGACGTCGGGCGCGTCGACCAGCGCGAGGCCGCGCGGCAGGTTGTGGTCCAGCAGCAGGGCCAGCGTGCCGGCCCGCCGACCTGATCCCCGTCCACCAGCGGCCTGGCGGCCGCCCTCACCCGGAGCGCCGGCGCGCCCGCCGCGCGGCTGCACCCGGGCGAGGCCCGCCAGCACCCGCTCGCCGGTGAACCAGCCGGCGTCGGCGGGGTTGGCGACCAGCGCGGGGTCGTAGGTGGTGGGGCGCAGCACGCCGGTGGCGACGGCCGCGCGGCCCAGCAGGCTGTTGACGACGGTCGACTTGCCGGCGCCGGTCACCCCGCCCAGGACGACGAGCAGCGGCGCTTCCAGGTCGCGCAGTCGCGCCCGGTGGCCCGCCACGTCGCGCGCCAGCCGGTCCCGCGCGCCCTCCCGCGCCGCCCGGTCGTCCCCGGACAGCGCGAAGTCCACCTCGCCGAGCGCCCGCGCGAGGTCCGCGAGCGCCCGGTCGAGCGAGTCCACCCTCGGCGTCTGCTCCATCCCGGCATTCGTGCCCGCCGGGACAGCTCCCTTAACGGTCCGCGGCGACAACCTCGGCGTCGTCGGGGTGCGCGGGGAGGCCGAACAGCGGGAACAGGCGGGTGTCGAGGAACGAGGTGATGCCCGCCACCCGGCCGCCCGACAGCGTGAGGACCTGCAGCGCCCACGGCTGGTGGCGCCCGCCGGGACCGTTGGCCCGGTAGTGCGCGAAGGCGGGGGCGCCGTTGACCCGCAGCGGCAGCAGCCGCGAGCCCTCGCACTCCGCGCCGGGCCCGCGCATCCACGCGGCGATGTCGTCGCGCCCCTGCAGCCACATCTCGAAGGGCGGCATGTTCTGCGTCGCGTCCTCCAGCAGCAGGGCGACGAAGCGGTCGATGTCGTAGCCCTCGAACGCCGTGACGTAGTCGGCCAGGAGGTCCGACTGCTCCGCGTCCGCCAGGTCGGCCGACCCGTCGTCGTCCGGCGCGCGCGCGGCCAGCGTCGCCCGCGCCCGCTGCAGGACGCTGTTCACCGACGCGGTGGAGGTCTCGAGCAGCCCGGCGACCTCGTCGGCCTTCCAGCGCAGCACGTCACGCAGGATCAGCACCGCCCGCTGGCGGGGCGGGAGGTGCTGGAGGGCGGCGACGAAGGCCAGGCGGATCGACTCGCGCCCGACCGCCACGTCCGCGGGGTCGCCGGCGACCGGCAGGACGCGGGCGTCCAGCATCGGCTCCAGCCAGGTGTCCTCCGGCTGCCGCGCGGCCAGGGACGCCGGGACCGGCTGCCAGGAGGTCGACGACAGGTCCATGGGCCGGGCGCGCCGGCTGCGGCTGCCGAGCATGTCCAGGCACACGTTGGTGGCGATGCGGTACAGCCAGGAGCGCAGCGCGGACCGCCCCTCGAACCGGTCCATGCCGCGCCACGCGCGCACCATGGTCTCCTGCACCGCGTCCTCGGCGTCGAACGCCGACCCGAGCATCCGGTAGCAGTAGCCCGTCAGCTCCCGGCGGTGCTCGTCGAGGTCCGACGCCACCCCCGCGCCCGTCGCGATCGTCGCCATGCCCACCCTCCCCCTCAGCTAGGGCGGACACGACACCACACCCGAGCGCCGGGCGCCAGCACGACCGGTCAGGTCCCGTCGCTCCACAGGGGGGTGGCCAGGGAGAAGCCGGTCAGCTCCGCCTCGGCGACGATGTCGGCGAACACGTCGGTGACGTAGATCGTCGACCGCGGGCGCTGCGGGATCTTGAACGCGGGCACCCCGCGCAGGCGGCCGGCGGAGAAGACGTGGGTGACGACGCGGTCGAGCTGGCCGTCCGCGGTGTAGGTGACCTTCGACGCGCGCAGGTCGAGGGCGTCGATCACGCGGGTCACGTTGAGCAGCGAGTAGCCGGTGGGGGTGCCGGCCAGGGGGAGCAGCTCCGCGAAGCCCTCCAGCGTGGCCGCCAGCGCGCGGGCCGCGGTCGCCGACAGCGCCCGGTCGACGGCCTCCAGGGGCAGGCAGTCGGTGATGGCCGCGCCGGCCGGGAGGACCGGCTCGACCACGATCGGGTGCCAGCGGTCCGCCAGCGGCACGCCCCGGACCATCTCCTGCAGCCAGTCCCGGTCCGCCCGCCCGGGCACCGCCAGCGCCCCCACCCCCTCCAGCTCCAGGCGCAGGTCGTACACCCTCATGGGTGCACCTCGGGCGCCGGGCGGCTCCCCGACAGCGACTCCGGGCTTCGCCCTCCACCACTCATGCCAGCCCCCCGTCCGCCCGCTCGCCCTGCGCATCGTGGATGCCCCGCGCCCCGGCGACAACCCCACCCCCCCCCGCCGGGTCGAGGAACCCGCCCGCGGGCGGCGCCGTTGGGGCGGCATGGACGCAGGCGGGCAGGTCGGGCGGGTCGTGGTGCGGCGGCGGTCGTGGGGGCGGGCGGTCGGGGAGAGCGTCGGGCTGGTGCTGGTGGCGCTGGTGCTGTCGGTGCTGGTGAAGACCTTCCTGCTGCAGGTGTTCTGGATCCCGTCCGGGTCGATGCTGCCGACGCTCGCGCTGCGGGACCGCATCGCGGTCGACCGGGTCAGCTACCAGCTGCGCGACCCCGAGCGCGGCGAGGTCGTGGTGTTCTCCCGCGCGGTGGCCGGGGAACCGCCCTCGCTGCTGGACCGCGCGGGGGACCTGCTGGTGTCCGGGCTGGGCGCCACCGCGGACCAGGAGCAGCTCGTCAAGCGCGTCATCGGCCTGCCGGGCGAGACCGTGGAGATCCGCGACGGCGCCGTCCACGTCGACGGGCGCCCGCTGGCGGAGCGCGCGACCGCCGACGGCGGCTACCTCCAGGCCGCCCCGGGCGACGACTTCGGCCCGGTCACCGTGCCCGACGGCCGCTACTTCCTGATGGGGGACAACCGCGACGGCTCCGACGACAGCCGCGGGTCGCTGGGGACCATCCCCCGCGAGGACGTGGTCGGCCGGGCGGTCGCCGTGATCTGGCCGGTGACCCGCCTCGGCGACGTCCCCGGGCCCTGACGCCCGGTCACGCGCGTTCGCGGACGACCAGGGTGCAGGAGGGCCGGCGCAGGACCCAGCCGCCCGGCTCGGGCGCCGCGCCCGGCGGGAGGGCGGCGACCTCCAGCGCGGTCGCGTCGAGCGGGACGACGTCGCGCAGGTGGTCGAGCAGGACGGACTCGGCGGCGGCGGTGCCGTAGACCAGCACCTCGTTGCCCTCGACGACGGCGAGGCTGCGCTCGGCGGCCAGCAGCAGGCCCGCCGCGAACCGGCGCTGCCCCGGGTCGGCCAGCTGCACGGCCCGCGGGTCGGCGCGCAGCAGGCGCAGGAACCAGCCGGGCGGCAGGGGCCGGGCCCCGCGCCAGCGGGGCTCGCCGGCGAGGAGCTCGCGCAGGGCGGCGACCTCGGCCGCACCGAGGGCGTCGCCCGCTGCCAGCCAGCCGGCGACGGGGACCGGCCCGACCGGCGGCTCGTGGGGCCCCTGGAGGGTGCGCAGGAACCCGCACGGCGCGACGCTGCGGCTGCGGGCGGTCCCGTCCGCCGCCTTGACCAGCACCACCGAGAGGTGGACCCCCGCGGCGATCCAGATGGGCACGGCCAGCAGGCCCCCGGGGCGGAGCTGCTCCAGCCAGCGGGGCGACAGGTCCCACACCCCGAGGGTCACCTGGATCGCGTCGTGGGGGGCCCGGTCGGGCGCGCCGTCCCAGCCGTCGCCCGCCCGCACCTCGACCGGCAGGCCCGCGAGGTGGTCGCACGCGGCCGCGGCGACCTCGGGGTGCAGCTCGACGGTGGTGACCGCCCCGGCGGGACCGACCAGGCGCCACAGCAGCGCCGCGTTGTAGCCGGTGCCGGTGCCGACCTCCAGGACCCGCGCGCCCTCGGGCGGGCGTAGCTGCTCGAGCATCAGGGCCAGCAGGGTCGGCTCGCTGGCGGAGCTGATCGGCGTCCCGTCCGCGTCGCGCCGGGTGGGGACGGCCTCGCCGCCGTAGGTGATCGCCAGCGGGGTGCCGGGCAGGAAGTGGTGGCGGTGGACCGCGCGGAAGGCGCGCTGGATCCGCGGCGTCGGCAGCAGGCGGTCCTCGGTCAGGCGCGCGACCATGCGCTCGTTCAGGTGGCGCGCCGCCTCCTCCGTGGATGGGGCCGCGAGGTCGCCGCCCGCCATCCGTCCCCGTCCGTCGTCCAGGTGGGCGAGGCCGCGCTGCCTCCGGTCGGAGTCCAGGGTGGGGACCGCGCACCGCTGCGGTCAAGGCCGCGCTTCGACCCGCCGAGGGACGAATGAACGCAGAAGCGACGTGCGCTAGCGTGCGCCGCGAGGAGGTCGCGTGACCACGACGGGGGAGCGGATCGCCGCGCTGGCGGAGCTGGTGCGCCTGCCCGCGGTGCTGACGGTGCCGGGCGACGCGCTCGCGGGGGCGGCCCTGGCCGGGGTCCCGGCGCGACCGGGGCTGGTGGGGGCGTCGGCGGCGCTGTACCTCGGCGGGATGGCGCTGAACGACTGGGCCGACCGCGACGTCGACGCGGTCGAGCGGCCCGGCGCCCCATCCCGTCGGGGCGGGTGAGCCCGCCGCGGCGCTGGGCGTCGCCACGGGGCTGACCGCGCTGGGGCTGGGGCTGGCCGCGCGGTCGGGGGCCGGCGCGGGCTGGCGACCGCGGCGGCCACGGCGGCGGCGGCCTGGACCTACGACCTGCGCACCACGTCGACGCCCGCGGGCCGTGGACCATGGCGGCCGCCCGCGCGCTGGACGTCCTCCTCGGCGCGGGCCGCCGCCCGCCGGGGGTGGGGCGCGGGGCGGCGGGCGCAGGAGCCGGGACGGGGGCGGCCGGGCCGGGCGTGGGGTGGGCGGCGGCGGGGGCCGGGGTGGTCGGGCTGCACACCGTGGTGGTGACGCGGCTGTCGGCGCACGAGGGGGGGGGGCCGGGGCGGGCGCGGGGGCGCAGGCGCTGGCGGGCACCGCGGCCGTCGTCGCCGCCGCGGGGACGCTGGTGGGGCGGCGGGCCGCGGACCCCTTCGCGCGCGGGGCCGCCCTGGGACTCCTCGCGGCGTACGCGGCGCGCGGTGGGGGTGCCGCAGGCCCGCGCCCGCGCGCAGGGGGATGCCGCGACGGTGCGCCGGGCGGTCGGCGCGGGCGTGGTGGGCCTGGTCCTGCTCGAGGCCGCGCTCCTGGCGGCGGCCGGACGCCCCGCCTCGGCCGCCGCGGTCGCCGCCTGCTGGCCCGCCGCCCGCACCCTGTCACGCCGGAGGTCGGTCACATGAGCCCCGTGCCCACGACGCCGGAGGGCGGGTGGTGAACGCCGCGACCGTGCGCGCGGCGCTGGCGCCGCACCTCGACGAGGACCGCCGCGCCTGGCTGGCCGGGGCCGAGGCGGCCGCGGCCGCCGACCCGGCCGCCCTGGCGGTGCGCTTCCCCGAGGTCGGGCGCCGACTGGGCCGCGGCGCGCTCCTGCCCGCCCGCCCCGGCGAGCCGGCGGCTGCTCCGGGTCCGGGAGCGACTCCGGCCCGCCGCCCCGGCGGGGACCGGGCTGATCCCGGGCAGGGAGCCGCAGGCGGCCCGCAGCCCGTCGCGCTTGGCCTGACCGGCGTCCTGCTCCAGCGTCACCACCATCACCCGCTGGTCGCCGGCGAACAGGTAGTTGCTGAACGCCACGAACAGGATGCCCAGCAGAGCGAGCGCGCCGAAGGCGGTCACCACCGCCCGGTCACGCGACCGGGCGTCCCGCCACCAGGGCGCGGCACCCCGCGAGCTCTCCACATCCCCCATTGTCGCGCCCCCTCGGCCTGGGCGCCTGCTCCCGTGGGTCCAGCCGACGAGGCGCACCTACGCTGGCCCGGTGCTGGACCTGCCCGACTCCGCGTGGCGCCGTCCCGACCGGGGGCTGCTCCGGGTCCGGGAGCGACCCTGGGCCACTGGACCGTCGACGACGCCGGCCGCGCGCTGCTCCTGGTCGCCGCCGCCGAGCGGCCGGGCGCCGCCCGCAACGATGCGGGCGCGGGTGGGCTCGCGGCGGTGCTGCGGGAGCTGTACCGGCACGGCGACGCCGCGGAGAAGCGCGGGGTGCTGCGCGCGCTGGACGTGCTCGACCTGGACGGGCCGGCGCGGGACGCGGCGCGCGACCTCGTCGCCGACGCGCTGCGCACCAACGACCTGCGCCTGATCGGCGCGGCCCTGGGGCCGTTCGGCAGCGCGGCGCTGGACGACGACGCCCTCGCGCACGCCGTCCTCAAGTGCGTGTTCGTCGGCGTGCCGCTGGCCGCCGTCCCCGGGCTGCACGCCCGCAGGACCCCGGAGCTGTCCCGGATGCTCGCCGCCTACGTGCACGAGCGCATCGCCGCCGGGCGCGCGGTCCCCCCGGAGGTGTGGCCCGTGATCGACGCCCACCCGCCCGCCGCGGAGCTGGCGGCGATCCGCGCGGAGCTGGACTCCCCCGTCCCCGACCGCCGCGAGGCCGCGTCCGCGGCGCTCGCCGGCAGGCAGGAGCCGTAGCCGTGCCCCCCGCCCCGCGCCTGTTCGACCCCCACATCCACATGACCTCGCGGACCACCGACGACTACGAGGCGATGGCCGCAGCCGGCACCCTCGCCGTCGTGGAGCCGGCGTTCTGGCTGGGCCAGCCGCGCACGTCGGCGGGGAGCTTCACCGACTACTTCGACGGGCTGATCGGCTGGGAGCCGTTCCGCGCCGCGCAGTTCGGCATCGTCCACCACTGCACGATCGCGCTGAACCCGAAGGAGGCCAACGACCGCGGCCTGGCCCGCGACGTCCTGGCCGTCCTGCCGCGCTACCTGGCCAAGGACCGCGTCGTGGCGGTGGGCGAGGTCGGCTACGACGCGCAGACCCCCGCCGAGGACGAGGCCTTCGCCGCCCAGGTCGCCCTGGCGCACGAGCACGACCTGCCCGTGCTGGTCCACACCCCCCACCGCGACAAGGCGGCGGGCACCCGGCGCTCGCTGGACCTGTGCGCCGAGGCGGGCCTGCCCCCCGAACGGACCCTGGTCGACCACCTCAATGAGGTCACGGTCGGGCTGGTGCGGGAGCGCGGCTGCTGGATGGGCTTCTCGATCTACCCCGACACCAAGATGGACGAGGCCCGCATGGTGCGGATCCTCCAGGAGCACGGCACCGAGCGCGTGCTGGTCAACTCGGCGGCCGACTGGGGCCGCAGCGACCCGCTCAAGGTCGCCAAGACCGCCGCGGCGATGCGTGCCGCCGGCTTCGGGCCGGACGAGGTCGACCAGGTCGTGTGGCGCAACCCCGTGGCCTTCTACGGGCAGAGCGGGCGGCTGGAGCTGGAGGCGGCAGCGCAGCCCGACGCCACCTTCGCCGGCAACAGCGTCCTGCGCGGCGAGCGCGCGGCGGTCTGACGGTGCGCCTGCGCCACCCCGACGGGTCCACGGTCCACCTGGCCTACTGCGCCAACGTCCACGCCACCGAGGACCTGACCGGGCTCGTGGACCAGCTGACCCGCTACGCCGGGCCGGTGCGGGAGCGGCTGGGGGCCGCCCGCCTGGGCCTCGGCCTGTGGCTGGCCGCCGACGTCGCCACCGCGCTGGACACCGACGCGACCCTGGTCAAGCGCCTGCGCGCCGCGCTGGACCACCACGGCGTCGAGGTCGTGACCCTCAACGGCTTCCCCTACCGCGCGTTCTCCGCGCCCGTGGTGCGACGGCGAGTGGCGCGTCCACTTCCACGTGCCGGTCCACAGCGACCTCGCCGACGCCACCCGCGCGGAGCTGCGCGCCACCCTCCGCGCCGTCGTGGGCGGGCCGCGCCCGGTCACCCGCCACCTGGAGGTCGAGACCTACACCTGGAGCGTCCTGCCCCTGGACCAGCGACCCCGCGACCCCGCTGGCCTGGTCGCCGGGCTGGCCGCGGAGCTGGCCTGGACCCGGGCGGAGCTGCTCGCCCTCGGCCTGACGGAGATCGCATGACCGCGCTCGTGGTGCTCGACGTCGTCGGGCTGACCCCGGCCCTGCTCGCGCGCATGCCCCGCGTCCGCGCCGTCGGGGAGGAGGGCTTCACCGCACCCCTGGGCACGGTGCTGCCGGCGGTGACCTGCTCGGCGCAGTCGACGTTCCTGACCGGCGCGCTGCCGCGCGACCACGGCATCGTCGGCAACGGCTGGTACTTCCGCGACCTCGGCGAGGTGCTGCTGTGGCGCCAGCACCAGGCGCTGGTCCAGGCCGAGACGGTGTGGGACACCGCGCGGCGCTCGCGTCCCGGCTACACGGTCGCCAACGTCTGCTGGTGGTATGCCATGGGCGCGCGCACCGACTGGACGGTCACGCCCCGGCCGATCTACCACGCCGACGGGCGCAAGTCGCCCGACTGCTACACCACCCCGCCGTCGCTGCACGACGACCTGACCGCGGAGCTGGGGACCTTCCCGCTGTTCTCCTACTGGGGCGCGCGGGCGGGGATCGCCTCCAGCGCGTGGATCGCGGCGGCGGCGCGGCGGATCATGGCCCGGTCCGGCCCCGACCTGACCCTGGTGTACCTGCCCCACCTCGACTACGACCTCCAGCGCCACGGGCCCGACGGGCCGCAGGCGGTGGCCGCCGCCCGCGCCGTCGACGAGGTCGCGGGCACCGTCATCGACGCCGCCCGCGACCGCGGCGCGACCGTGGTGGTGCTCAGCGAGTACGGGCTGGAGGCCGCGTCGCGGCCGGTCGACGTCAACCGGCTCCTGCGCCGCGAGGGGCTCCTGGCCGTGCACACCCAGGCGGGCATGGAGTACCTGGACCCGTGGACCTCGCGGGCGTTCGCGGTCGCCGACCACCAGATCGCCCACGTCTACGTCCGCGACCCGGCCGACGTGCCGCGCGTGCGAGCGCTGCTCGCCGGCCTGGACGGTGTCGACGAGGTCCTGGACGCCGAGGGCAAGCGCGCGCACGGGCTGGACCACCACCGGTCCGGCGAGCTGGTCGCCGTCGCCCGCCCCGGCGCCTGGTTCACCTACTACTACTGGCTGGACGACGCGCGGGCCCCGGACTTCGCGCGCACCGTCGAGATCCACCGCAAGCCCGGCTACGACCCCGCCGAGCTGTTCCTCGACCCGGCCGACCGCTTCGTCCAGGCGCGGGCGGGCCTGGCGCTGGCGAGGAAGAAGGCGGGCCTGCGCTACACCCTGGACGTCGTGCCCCTGGACCCGTCGCCGGTGGCCGGCACCCACGGCCGCCTGCCCGCCGACGACCGCACCGGGCCGGTCCTGCTCTGCTCCGACCCCGCCCTGGCCCGCGACCGCGTCGCCGCGACCGACGTCAAGGGCCTCCTGCTGGAGGCCGCCGGCCTCCCCGCCCCCGTCGCCTGATCCCCGCGGCGGCCGGGTCGGCCGCGGGCTCCGGCGAGGTGCCCGCCGCCGACCGGACCTCCGCCGCTACGGTTGCGGCGACTGGAGACCGTCGCCGTTGGCGAGGACGACGCCGGTGAGGGTGGGGTTCCACCGGGAGACGGTGAAGGGCACGCGGGCCGGCTGGAGCGTGCAGGCCACGGGGACGCGGCGCGGCGGGGGGGGGGGGGGGGGGGGGGGCGCCCCCCCCCCCCCCCGGCCGCCGGGCGGCGGCGGGGCGGGCGGGGGGGGCGCCCGGGGGGGGGGGGGGGGGGGGGGGGGCCCCCCCCACCCCCCCGCCCACACCCCCCCCCCCCCCCGCGGCGGCGGGGGGGGGGGGTGGGGGCGGGGCGGGGGGCGGGGCACACACGCACAGCAACACACACAAAAACTGGTCCGGACGGCGGCCGGACCACCCCGCGATGGCGCTCGGTCAGGGGACGGTGACCGTCGTGGAGCCGCCGTGGGGCAGGTAGGGGTCGGTGCCCAGCTCGATCCCGCTGCTGTTGACCCCCAGGCCGTAGACGGTGACCTGGTCGCCGGGGTTGAGGGCCATCGGGACATGGAAGCCGCGGGCCCCGATGCCGGCAGCGATCAGGTCATCGCGATGCTGGTTGGCGACCGCAGTCGTCCGGTACTGGCCGTTGACCCAGATGTCGACACTGATCGCGCCGGCGAAGTCACGGTCCCAGGCCCAGCCGGCGACCCCTCCGCGGTTCACCAGGTCGGTGTACCCGATGACGCCGTGGTCGTTGCCCGGGAATCTCGTGGGGCAGGGGATGGGGGAGCCGGGGGACCAGGGGACCTCCCCTGTGCAGCCGGCCGCCCCGAAGGTGTAACTGGCGCACGGGATCGGGGACCCCGGGTTGTAGCCGACCGTCCAGCTGCAGGAGCGCTGGTCGCGGCCGGCGGCCTCGGCCTCCTGGATGCCCAGGGGCGATCCCGGTGCGGCGGCGGTGAGCAGACCCGTCAGGGCCAGCGCGAGCAGGCTGACGGCCAGAAGCCGGCGGGCGTGCGGGGACGTGGTGCGCGACGTGGGCATGCGGTCCTCACGGGAGGTGGGAAGGGGGGAGGCGCCGGCCGGCTGCCACGGCAAGTCTCCGGCCGCGGCGCCTCCTGCACATCCGCCGCGGTGCTGATCTTGGGGACCGCGAACATCGTCCTCGAGGATGGGAACCCGCCGTCACCGCCTGGGCGGCCCAGGTCAGCCGGCGCCGGCGGGAACGGCTCGGCCAGGGCGCGGTCGGGCAGCAGCGCGCCGACCCAGACGTTGAGCCCGATGGCGATCGCGGCGTCGGCGACGAGCACGGCGGGGCGCTCGAAGAGGTCGAGTGGTCGCCGGCCGACGAGCCGCACGGCCAGCACGCTGTTGACCAGCAGGAGGGCCGCGATCGCGGCCAGCGCCGTCGGCGCGCCGTCCAGCGGCTGCTCCAGGAGCGAGCGCGTGATCGGGGAGACGCCCCCCGCCACCCGGCAGGCGAGCGCAGCCGCCAGCGTGAGCTGGACGGTCCGGCGGGCGGAACCGGCGGCGGAGGCCCCCGGGTCCTCGCCCGGCGCCGATCCCGCTCTCCAGTCGTCGTCCAACCACACGTCGTGGACCCGCCTCCACGAGGACCGCTACCCGCGCGCCCCAGCGTGCCCGCGTCCCGGCCCCCGCACCGGCCCGCGGCTGGCGCGGCGCCCGATGGGGTCGAAGGGGCCCTGTCCGGAGGAACGGCCGGGCTACGCGATCTCGTGCAACCGGCTACGCCGGTCTACGCCGTCGGGCCACGCCGGGGTCCGCGGGCGGGCGTCGCGCGCCCGGCTCGCCGCTGCGTCAGCCCTTGCCGAACAGCGTGACGACGTCGGCGGTGGCGGCGGGGCGGCGCTCGCCCTCGACCTCGACGGTCACGCGCAGGACGGTGTGCACGAAGCCGCCGGGGGCGTCGCGCGCCGACAGCAGCTCGGCGCCGGCGCGGACCTTGGCGCCGACCCGGACGGGGGTGCGGAAGCGCAGCCTGTCCAGGCCGGCGTTGACGACCAGCGGGACGTCGCGGACCTCCAGGATCTCGCCGGTGAGCATCGGCAGGAGCGACAGCGTCAGGTAGCCGTGGGCGATCGGCCCGCCGAACGGGCCCGCCGCGGCGCGGGCGACGTCCACGTGGATCCACTGGTGGTCGCCGGTCACGTCGGCGAAGCCGTTGACCTGCTCCTGGGTGATCTCGTGCCAGTCGCTGTGGCCGAGGTGCCGGCCGGCCGCGGCCTTCAGGCCCTCCACGCCCTCGAGCACGGTGGGGGGCATCGGCGGGACCTCCTCGTGGGACGGGCAGTGCGCCGAGCCTAGAGCGTGTGGCGTGCCCCCCGTGTGCGCGGTGCACCGCTGTTGGGGCTGTAGCCGCGAGGGGTTCCGGTCGAAGTACCAGGGGCCGGCCCCGCAGCCGGCGGGACCCAGGAGGCGCCATGACCAGCCGCAGCCAGGCGCTCGCGATCGGGACCGCGACGGCGGTCGCGGCCGCGCTGGTGGTCCTGGCGGGACCCGCCTCCTCGCAGGGACCCGACCCGGACCGGCGGACCGCCCTGCGGGCGTCGGCGGAGCAGCTCCAGCGCCTGCGTCCGGCGGTGCCGCGCCGCGACCTGGTCGCGAGCGGGTCGGCGTGCGCGCGCGACGCGGCGGGCGACCCGCTGCCCGCTCCGCACGGCCCCGCCGACATCGACGAGCTCTGCGTCGCCCACGGCGACGTCCTGCGCGTCACCCTGCGGGCGGCCCAGCCGACGGACCCGGCCGCCGACCCCGCCTGGGCGGAAGGGGTGACGGGTGCCCTGCTCGTGCTCGACGTGGACGGCGACGACACCGCCGACCTCGAGCTGTTCCACGACGCGGACGGCGCCGCGGTCCGGGACCCCGCCGGCGCGCCCGCGCCCGGGTGCCCGGCGCTGGCCGCGTGGGACGGGACCGCCCTGCACATCGAGGTGGCGGGCACCTGCCTGGCCGACGTCGACCGGGTCGCGGTCATCGCGTTCCAGGGCCACGACGCGGACGCCGACGGCGTCCCCGCGGGCGACTTCGCCCCCGACACCGGCGCCCTCGTCGTCACCCGCGCCGCCCCACCCCCCGCCGCCGCCCCACCCCCGCCGACGCCCCACCCCCCGCCGTGACCGCACCGTCGCCCGCCGGCGCACCGGCCCCGGGGCGTCCGCGCAGCCCGGGCCAGGAGCGGGGCCCGGCGGCACCCGCGACCGGCGGGTCCCCGTCCCCCGGCGCTGGGCCGGGGACCGGGCCCCAGCCGGCGCCCTCGGCGGTGCCCGTGGTCCTGCCGGACGCCGCGGCCGCCGCCCCGGAGGCGCGGGCGACGGGGCGGCTCGCCGGGGCCGACCGGATCGCGACGGCGGTCGCCGTCAGCCGGCACGCGTTCCCCGAAGGGGCCCGGGAGGTGTACCTGGCCCGCGCCGACGGCACCGCCGACGCGCTGGCGGGGGCCGGGCTGGCGGCGGGACCGGTGCTGCTCGTCCCGCCGTGCGGCTCGCTCCCCGGCGCGGTCCGCGAGGAGATCACCCGGCTTGCCCCGGACCGGGTGCTCGCCCTCGGCGGGCCCGCTGCGGTCTGCGACGCGCTGCTCGCCGAGGCCGCCGCCCCGTAGCCCTTCTTCCCCCATATTGGGGAGAGCCCTCGCCCCATACTTGGGTGGCGGACAAGGAGCGGCGCAGTGGCGGAACTGGTCGTCGGCGAGGGCGGGGTGATCGCCGGCGGGACGTGGGACCGGGTGGTCGTCGACACCGACGACCCCGTCGCCCTGCGCGGGATCACGGTGCAGGGGACCGGCGACCTCGTCACCTCCGCGCCCGGCCGCCAGGTCGCGCTGGTCCTGGACAGCGTCACCCTCCGCGGCGACGGGACCGGCCGGGCCGTGAGCGTGGAGCGCCCGCGGTCACTGGTCGTGCAGGGGTGCGCGGTGGAGCGCCACGGCGGCATCCGCGTCCTGGGCGCCGCGTCGGGCGAGGCGCGGATCTCGATCCGCGGCAGCGTGGGGCGCGACGTCTACGGGCGCGACGGGTTCGCCCAGTTCGTGCAGCTCGACAAGGTGCAGGGGGTCCACCACGTCGAGATCATCGGCAACCGGGTGGACAACGCGCCGGGCCGGTCACGGGTCGAGGACGTGATCTCGATCTTCGAGTCCAGCGGCACGCCGGGCAGCCCGATCCGCGTCGCGCGCAACGTGCTCACCGGCGCCCACCCGCTGCCGGGGGAGGGCGAGGGGTACAGCGGCGGCGGGATCATGTGCGGGGACGGCAGGGAGGGCGACACGCGCTACGTCCTGGTCGAGCGCAACGAGGTCCGCGACTCGGCCAACCACGGCATCGCCATCGCCTCCGGCCGCGACATCGTGGTGCGCAACAACCTCGTGACCGCCGACGGGCTGCCCGGGGCGATCGGCCTGTACGTCTGGAACATCTACGGGCACGAGGGGTTCGGCGGCCACCGGGTCGAGGGCAACCGCGTCCGCGTGCGCCTCCCCGACGGCGGGCGCAACGACCTGTGGTTCCCCGACGCCGAGGATCAGGCGGAGCGCAACGAGCTGCTCGCCTAGCAACCTGTACCCTGCGACATGTCGCGAGGGAGCAGGGGGTGCGATGTCGCTGCGGCACGCGTTGCTGGGGCTGCTGGCGGAGGAACCCGCCAGCGGGTACGACCTGACCCGGCGGTTCGAGGAGCTGCTGGGGCGGGTGTGGCCGGCCAAGCACCCGCAGATCTACCAGGAGCTCGGCCGGCTGGCGGGGGCCGGCCTGATCGCGGTCGACAGCGAGGGGCCCCGGCGCCGCAAGGTCTACCGCGTGACCCCCGAGGGGCTGGCCGAGGTCCGGCGCTGGCTGGCCGACGACGACGTCGACCACACCGTCCGCCTGGAGCCGCTGCTGCGGTCGTTCTTCCTGTGGCTGCTCCCCCCCGAGCAGGCGCGGGCGCACCTGCTGGCGGAGGCCGCGTTCTTCGAGGAGCAGGCGCGCGTCCTGCGCGCCGCGGCGGCGGCCAAGGACTACGACGCGACGCCCGCCCTGCAGTCGGTGCGGGTCGCGATCGAGTCGGGCCTGCGGCTGTACGGCGCGCTCGGCGGCTGGGCGGCATGGGCGGCGACCGTCCCGCCCGCCGCGAAGCCCGTCCGTGACATGTAGCATTTGACATGTCACGGACGGGCTTCTACGGTGCACCTGTTGATCGGTACTGGTCGAGAGGAGCACCGCCATGGGAACGTTCGGCAGCACCGCGCTGGTCTCCGGCGCGTCGTCGGGGATCGGATCGGCGTTCGCGGAGGCGTTCGCGGCCCGGGGGCTGGACATCGTGCTCGTGGCGCGGTCGGGGGACCGACTCACGGCCCTCGCGGAGCGGCTGGTCGCGGCGCACGGCGTCCGCGCGGAGGTCGTGGTCGCCGACCTCGGCCGGCCGGACGCCGCCGAGCAGGTGCGCGCCGAGGTCGAGCGCCGCGGGCTGACCATCGACGTCCTGGTCAACAACGCCGGGTTCGCCACCCGCGGGCCGTTCGAGACGCTGGACCCGGCGCGCGACCGCGAGGAGGTCGCGGTGAACGTGGGCGCGGTGGTCGACCTCGCCCACGCCTTCCTGCCCGGGATGGTGGCCCGCGGGCGTGGGACCATGGTGAACGTCGCCTCGACCGGGGGCTTCCAGCCGGTGCCGTGGATGGCGGTGTACGGGGCGTCGAAGGCCTTCGTGCTGTCGTTCTCCGAGGCGCTGGCCGAGGAGTACCGGGGGCGGGGCGTCCGCGTGCTCGCCCTGTGCCCCGGTGCGACCGAGACGGGGTTCTTCGACGCCGTGGGTCGCGACACCGCCGTGGGCGACCTGCGCACCCCTGCGCAGGTCGTCGCGACCGCGCTGCGGGCGCTGGAACGCGGGCGACCGGTGGCCGTCGATGGGTTCCGCAACGCGCTGGTCGCCCAGGTGCCGCGGCTCCTGCCGCGGGCGCTGACCGCCCGCATCGCCGGGCGGGCGGTCGGCCGCGGATCGGCCCCGGCTACCCAGCGGGCGGTCCCGTCCGCAGGGTGAAGCCGGGCGGCAGCGCGGCGTCGACGACCTGGTCGCCCTCGACGGCCAGGTCGAGGGTCGCGTCGCCCAGGGTGATGCCGGTGACGGCCAGGCGGGTGCCGGCGGGCAGGATCGGGGCGACGGCGACCTCGCCGGCGGGGACGTCGGGCTCCAGACCGAGCACGGTGCGCAGCAGCGACAGCGGGGCCGCCGCGCTCCACGCCTGGGGGCTGCACGCGACCGGCGTGGGCACGGGGAAGGGCACGTCGCCCTCGTCCAGCCCGCCGTAGAGCTCCGGCAGGCGCCAGCCGGTCTCCGCGCTCACGCGCAGGAGGCCCTCGGCGAGGCGCAGGGCCGGGCCGGTCGCCCCGGCCCGGGCCATGCCCGCCGCGGCGATGGCGGTGTCGTGGGGCCAGATCGACCCGCGGTGGTAGCTGAGCGGGTCGTAGGCCGCCTCGCCGCTGCCCAGCGTGCGCAGGCCCCATGCCGTGGTCAGGTCCGGCTCGGCGAGGCGGGCGGCGACCCGCGCGGCGAGGTCCGCGGGGAGGATGCCCGTCCACAGGCAGTGGCCGGGGTTGGACGACGCCACGGCCAGGGGGCGCTTGTCGCCGTCCAGGGCCATGGCGAGCAGCCCGCGGTCGGGGAGCCAGAAGGCGGCGGCGAACGCCTCGGCCAGGGCGGCGGCCCGCGCGCGCAGGGCGGGCGCGGCGTCGGCGTCCCCCAGGCGCTCCTCGAGCGCGGCCAGCCCGAGCAGCGCGGCGTGGTGGTAGCCCTGCGCCTCGGCCACCGCGATGGGGCCGGTGGCGCGCGACCCGTCGGCGTGGACCATCGGGCCCCCGCCGACCACGCCGGAGCCGTCCTTCCAGCCCTGGTCGGCCAGGCCGCGCTCGTCGGGCACGTACTCCAGGAACCCGTCGCCGTCGATGTCCCCGCCGGTCGCGCACCAGGCCAGCGCCGCGCGGGCGGCGGGCAGCAGGTCGCGGACGGCGCTGCCGGGGGCGCCCCAGCGGTGCAGGTCGGCCAGGAGCATGACGAACAGCGCGCCGCTGTCGATCGCGCCGTAGTAGGGCACGAGCGGCGGGAGGCCGAAGACGCCGGCCGCGCCGGTGCGCAGCTCGTGGAGGATGCGCCCGGGCTGCTCCAGCGTGCGCGGGTCGTCGCGCCGGCCCTGGAAGCGGGCGAGGGTGCGCAGGACGTCGAGCCCGGCCGCCTGCCCGGCGGGCAGCAGGAAGCTGGCGGCGATCATGCTGTCGCGGCCGAACAGCGCCAGGTACCAGGGTGCGCCGGCGGCGACGTAGGACAGGCCGAGCTCGGGCACGTCGACCTGCAGCGCCGCCAGGTCGGCCAGCGCCGACGCCGTGCTCGCCGCCCACCGCCCCTCCCCGGCCACCCGCAACCCACGGACCCCACGCGCCCCCGCCCCACCCGCGCCCCCGCCCGCGCCGCCGGCGCCCAGGTCCGCGCCGCCGGGGACCTGGACGGCGCGGGGGACGCCGTCGGACAGGGCGGCGGGGGCCGCGACGCGCCGCGCCGCGGTCCAGGGGGCGCCGCGGGTGGCGGTGACCGGGGCCGTGAGCAGCCCGTCGTCGTCAACGCCCGCACCCTCGGCCTCCAGCGCGACCTCGACCGCGACCCCCCCGCGCCCGGCGCGCAGCGTCGCCGGCCCGATGATGGCCCAGTCCGCGTCGCCGGGCGCCGCCACCCCGGCCCGCAGCGCCGTGGTCTCGGCGAAGTCGACGTCGGCGCCCACGCGCAGCACGGCGTCGCGCAGCTCGCCGGCGGTCACCTCGACCACGAACGTCTCGACCAGGCCCCCGTCGACCACCCGGCGACCGTGGCGCACCAGCACGCCGGTCGGCGGGTCGCCCAGCACCCGCAGCCACGCCGCCGCGGACGGCCCGGTCCGCCGCCCTGTCGACGCCGCCGGCCGCACCCCGGCGAGGACCGTGCGCAACCCCGACAGCACGCGCACGTCCCGGTGGTACAGCCCCTGGTCCCCGCCCGCGACGATCGCGCCGTCGGCCGACGACACGCAGGCCGTGGCCCCGCGGACGAGGTTGGTGTCCTCCATGCCGATCCCGCTCCCGTCGGTCAGCCCCGCCGCGACGTGCGGCCGCGCGCCAGCGTGCCGCCGGCGGCGGGTCGGTGAAACGGAAGCCCAAGCCGTGGACCGGCTCCAGGGCGCGGCGGCAGGTAGCGTCGCCCGCAGGAGCATCGAGACACAGGAGGGGCGCGTGTTCGTCGTCACGGGGCCCACGGGCAACGTCGGGGCGGAGCTCACCAGGCTCCTGGTCGACCGGCCCGACGCGCCACCGCACCGCATCGCCGCGCACGACCCGGACCGGATCCGGGCGCAGCACGGCGCCGACGTGCCGGTGGTCCGGTTCGACTACGACGACCGCCGCACCTGGCCCGCCGTGCTGGACGGCATCACGGCGCTGTTCCTGCTCTTCCCGCTGCCCAGCCCGGCCGCGGTCCGCACGCGCATGAAGCCGTTCGTCGACGCGGCCGTCGCGGCCGGCTGCGGCCACATCGTGTACGTGTCGGTGCCGGGGTCCGACCGCGTGCGCTTCCTCCCGCACTACCAGGTGGAGCGCCACATCGAGGCGTCGGGCGCCGCACCCACGTTCCTGCGCTGCTCCTACTTCGGGCAGAACCTGATCCGGCGGATCTCGACCCACGGCGTCGACATCGTCGAGCGCGGCGAGGTCTTCATCCCCGCCGGCAACGGGCGCACGACGTTCCTGGACGCCCGCGACGTCGCCGAGGTCGCGCTGCTGGCGGTCCAGAAGCCCGACGAGTTCCGCGGCACCGCCCACACCCTCACCGGCCCCGACCGGCTGGACCTCGACGAGGTCGCCGCGATCCTGTCCGAGGTGCTGGACCGCCCGATCCGCTACGCGCGCCCGTCGCTGCCGCAGTTCTGGGACCGCCTGCGCCGCCGCGGCGTGACCTGGGACACGCTGCTGTTCATGACCATCGTCTACACGCTGACGCGGACCGGCCGGAACGAGCCCGTCACCGACGAGCTCCCCCGCCTGCTCGGCCGCCCCGCCCGCACCTTCCGCACCTTCGCCGAGGACCACCGCGAGCGCTGGTCCACCCGCGACTGGACCTGACCCGCCCCTCCGACTCGGCGCCCCCCGCCCTGCCCCTGGCGCCGCACGGTACCCGGTCAGGCGGCCTCCCGGCGGGCCACGACCAGCACCGCATCGCCGCTCCGCGCCGCGCCGCGCCCGCGAACCCCGGAGGCGGTCGCCACACGCCCGCCCCGGGCGACCAGGACGGCGACGGCGGGGACTCCCGCCACCTGATCTCGTCCACGAGGTCCTCGGCGAGGAAGGCCTGCGCGACCCGGTCGCCGGCGAGCAGGAGGACGGTGCGCGCCCCCTGTGCGGCCAAGGCCGCCAGGGCCGGGCGAGGCTCGGCGGGGACCGCGATGTCAGGGACCAGCCCCACCGACGCCGCCCACCGCCCCTCCGCGGACGGCTCGGCAACGAGCCGCGCGTCCACCACCAGGTCGTGGCCCGGCCCTCCCCTCGCCCAGGTGACGAATGGGCGTCCCCGCCGGACGGATCGGAGCCAGGGCCGGAGGACCGCCAGGACCTCGTCCGCGAGCAGGCCGACCTCCACGTCCACGCCGTGCCGACGGAGCGCGGCGGCGCCGCCCCCGTCGCGGGAGGTGGGGTCGAGCACGCCGATCACGACGCGGCGGACGCCGGCGTCGAGCAGCGCCTGGCGGCAGGGGGGCGTCCGGCCCGTGTGGTTGCAGGGCTCCAGGGTGACCAGGGCCGTGCCGCCCCGTGCGCTGGTGCCCGCCGCCCGCAGCGCGTGCACCTCTGCATGCGCCTGGCCCTTCTCGACGTGATAGCCCTCACCGGCCACGGCGCCGTCGCGGTCCAGGACCACGCACCCCACCGGCGGGTTCGGGCTCGTGGTCCCCAACCCCGCGGCCGAGAGCACGATCGCCCGGCGCATCGATGTCGGCCGACCTGATCGCGTCGCGAAGGTGCGCACCAGGCGAACCCTCGGGAAGGAGGCGCTCCACATCCAGCACGAGTCCGAGCGCCCGACGGGACCCCGTCCGGTGACCGACGTCCAGGGCCGTCAGCGCCACCTCGACCGCTCTGTCCGGCTCGTCGCACAGCACGAGCGCATGAGCAAGGCGGCCTAGGTAGAGCCCTCGCTCCCGCACGTACACCGACGGGAGCTCCGCGAGAGCGCGTTCGAAGAGGGGGACCGCCCGGGTCGGTTGACCGAGCTCCACCCAACACCCGGCTCGCTGCACCTCGATGTACGGGGGCGTGCAGAACTCCCCGTGACCGTCGCGAGCCTCACCGCGCTGCACTGCAGGCGCCGCCAGCACATGCGCCTCGTCCAACGCCCGATGGCAGGCCGCCTCTTCACCCTCGAGGGCATGGCCTTGGGCCTCCTGTTGCAGGGCCGCGGCCCGCATGCGAGCGGGGAGTCGAACGCTGTCGCGGCGGGCGGCGCGGGCCAGGCCGATGACCGCTGCGGGGTCGCGCCGGGCGTGGGCCTGCTGGCTGCGGCGGAAGAGCGTCCAGGCGAGCAGCGCGCGGTCGTCCGCCTCGTGCGCCCACTCGGCGGCCCGGGTCAGCCACATCCCGGCGGCCGGCAGCTGTCCCGCGTCCTCGCACAGCCACGACGCGGACTCCGCGTAGCGACCCCCCAGGCCGAGGAGCGACCGGCGGATGGTCCCACGAGTGGCGGGCAGCAAGGCCGCGATCAGGTCCGCCTGCTGCTGGACGACCGGGAGCGCGGCTCGGGGACCCAGGAGGTTGTCGGTGCGCACCAGCACGTGCCAGAGGTCGGTCAGGTGCTCGACGAGCTCCGCGCTGGCGGGAGGCGGGGCCACCGGGCCGGTGGGCTCGAGCGCCGGAGGCGCGAGCCCGTCGAGGGCTCGCTGGAGCTTGAGGGTGGGGGTGCGGGTGCCGGCCTCCCAGGCGCGGACGGTGCGGGAGGCGGCGCCGAGGCGATCCGCGAGCTCCTCCTGGGTCAGGCGCAGGGCTGCGCGCAGCGCGCGGACGCGCTCCGCCGTCCACTCCGCCACCTCGACCTCCTCCGTGCCGCCGATGTGCCGGTCCCGTACCTGGCCGCAGGGCCCTTCGCGGCGTTGGCTGGCACCGCGCACCACAGCGAGCGTAAGGGGTCGAAGGATGCATCTGGGCTGGTCGCTGGACGAGCGGCCACGGTGGGCGGTCGCACTGGTCTTCCAGGTCGTGGGCGCGTCGCCCGGGCGCCCGGGTGCCCACCGGCTGGAGGACGCGATCGCCGCCACCGGCAAGGCGCGGGTGCCCGGTGTGCGGTTCGGCGGCGGGGAGGTCCGGGTGACCTTGCTGGTCAAGGGCGCCGACGACGTGGACGCGACCGCCGCAGCCCTCGCGGTCGTCGACAGTGCCGTCCGCCAGGTCCCCGGCGTCGTGCTCGGCGACCTGCTGTCCCACGCCGCCCGGGCCCGCCCGAGCGGTCCCTAGGGCCCGCGTCAGCGGGGTGGGCAGATCGGGGCGAGGGCGGGGTCGGCGATGCCGCGCAGCCGTTCCAGCGGTGTGCCGGCGCGGTGTACCCGCCGCGCCAGAGGGCGAGCACCGCCTGGTCCAGCGCCTGGTCGGGCCGGAACGACTTCCTGCCGGCCATGCCCCTCCCCGCACCCTGCCGCTCCCCGAGGCGCGCCGCGTGCACGAGCACCTCGCCGGGCGGCGCAACCTCGGGAAGGTCGTCCTTCGCCCCTAGCCAGCCGGCTGGTGGAGGCCGAAGGGGGTGCCCTGGTCGTCTCGGCAGGAGGCGAAGCGGCCGAAGCCGGGTTCGGCGGGGCCGGGGTCGTCGGCCGTGCCGCCCAGCTCCCGCAGCCGGGCCACGGCCACGTCGAGGTCGGGGACGGAGAAGTACAGGACGATCCTGCGGTCCTCGTCGCCGTCGTGGACGCCCCCGCGGACGGTCGGGGTCTCGATCCACGCCTGCTGCCCCGCCGTGGTGTGGAACGTCCAGCCGAGCAGCCCGCCGTAGAAGGTGCGGGCCCTGCCGGCGTCGGGGACGCCGATCTCGAAGAAGGTGGGTGCGCCGGGCATGGCGGCTCCTGGTCGTCGCGGTCGCGGTCGGAGCCAGCGTCGGCGGGTGCTCAGGGACCGTCTTGGACGAATGCGAGGCCCAGCAGGTCCGGGCGGCGGGCGGCAAGGTACGCGGTCGGGGAGCAGCCGGCGAAGCGCCGGACGTCGCGGTTGAGGTGGGCCTGGTCGTAGTAGCCGCAGGCCAGCGCGACGGCCGCCAGCGACCGCGGGCCCGGCCCGGCCAGCCGCTGGACCGCGTGGTCGAAGCGCAGGATGCCGGCGGCGGTCTTGGGGGTGACGCCGACCTGGCGGCGGAAGCGCTGCGCCAGGCGTCCCCGGCTCCAGCCGACGTCGGCGGCGAGGTCGCCCACCGCGACGCCGCCCCGGGTGGCGACCAGGCGGCGCCACGCGCGCGCCACCTCGGCGTCGGGTCGTGGCCCGCGCGCGGCGGCCTCGGCGAGCACCCCGTCCAGGATGGCGAAGCGCGCGGCCCAGCCGGCCGCGCCGGCCAGTCGCTCCGGCAGCTCGCGGCCCCTGGGCCCCCACAGGTCCTCCAGCGCGACCGCGCGGTCGGCGAGCTCGTCCAGCGGCAGCCCGAACACCCGGTGCGCCCCCAGCGGGGAGAGGCGCAGCTCGATCCCCTCCTGCACGCCCCGGTGCTCGGTCCGGGTCGGCCCCCCGGCCAGCCCGGCGACGAAGGACCCGTGCGCGGCGCCGTCGACCACCAGCGGGTCCCCGAGGTTGACGACCAGCACGACCCCGGGGTGCGGGACCTCCCGGCGGTCCACCGGCCCCGCGGCCCGCTCGCGGTAGCCGCGAGGGGCGCCGGCGATCCCGCGCAGCGCAGGCGCGGTCGGCCGGGTCGTGACCTCCCAGCCGTCCCCCCGCTCCACGCGCATGGCCGCAGTATCGGCGCCCGCGACGCCCGCCGGACCGCCTGGCCCTCCTGGTGGGGTGCAGGGCGGCGACCGCCACCGAGCGCGCGCTCCGGCTCCCTCGCCAGCGGGTCGCCCACAAGTTGACCGTTGGGGACCTGCCCGTCCCGCCGATGGCCGCCCAGGGGCTGCGTGCCGCGGTCGCGCACGCCGTAGGGTGAGGGCGTGGCGCCCGAGGACCCCCCGACGCAGACCCCTGCCCCGCCGCCGGTCGAGCCCCCGCCCGCCCCCGCGCGGCGCGGGGCCGGGCAGTGGGCGGCGGTCGTGGTGGCGGCGCTGCTCGGCGGGGTGGTGGCGTCCCTGGTGACCCTCGCCCTGGTCGGTGCGGGGGCCGTGGCCCCCGCGGCCACCGGCGCCCCGTCGCCGCGGGTGACGGCGGAACCCGCCGACCTGGAGACCGCCGAGGACCGCCGCGCCACCCGCGCCCCGCCCGCGCCGGTGCGCTCCGTACGGCCCGCCCCCCTGGTCACCGGCGTCGGGGACATCGCCGAGGACCTGCTGCCGTCGGTCGCCAAGGTCGACGTCGTGCGCCCCGACCGGGCGGGGTCGGGGTCGGCAGTGGTGCTCCGCGCCGACGGCCTGCTGGCGACCAACGCCCACGTCGTCGAGGGCGCGACCACCATCACCGTCACCCTCGCCGACGGCACCCAGCTCCCCGCGGAGCTGGTCGGCGCCGACGCCCCCAGCGACATCGCGGTGCTGCGCATCGACCGGACGGGCCTGCCGGTCCCGCCCGTCGCGCCCCGGCCCGCCCGGGTCGGGGACCCGGCGATCGCGATCGGGTCGCCCTTCGGCCTGGACAGCACCGTGACCGCCGGCATCGTCAGCGCGACCGAGCGGGTGGTCGCCACGCCGGCCGCACCGCTGGTCGGGGTGCTGCAGACCGACGCGGCCATCAACCCCGGCAACTCCGGCGGCCCGCTGGTCAACGAGCGCGGCGAGCTGATCGGCGTCACCACGGCCATCCTCACCGACACGGGCCAGACCGCGGGGGTCGGGTTCGCGGTGCCGGCGGCGACCGTCGTCGACGTCGCCGACCGCCTGATCGCGGGGCAGCCGGTGGCCTGGGCGCAGCTGGGGGTCGAGACCGTGGCGGTGACCGCGGGCGCCGCGATGGAGCTGGGCCTGCCCGAGGCGCGGGGCGCGCGCGTCACGGCGGTCACCGCCGGCGGCCCGGCCGAGCTGGCCGGCGTCGTGGTCGACGACGTCGTCGTGGGCCTGGGCGGGGACGTGATCGGCGACCCCGACGACCTCGCGGTCGCCGTCCGCGGCCTGGCCCTCGGCAGCGTGGCGGCGGTCTCGCTCCTGCGCGCGGGCGAGCCGGTCACCGTGGTCGTCACCCTCCGCTGAGGGGACCTGCAGGGGCCGGGGCCCGCGCCCACCGCCCTCGCGGGAGGTGCGGCGCGGACCCGGCGCGGCCTACCTAGGACAGGACGGTGGCCTCCGAGGACGCGGCGTCCTCCTGGACCTCCTCGGGGGACTCCATCGGCTGGTCGGTGGCGACGATGTCCAGCTCGATGTCGACCTTGTTGCCGACCAGGATCTGGCCGGTCTCCAGCGGGGCGCTCCAGGTCAGGCCGAAGTCGCGGCGGTCGATGGTCGCGTGGGCCTCGAAGGCCATCCGGTGCCCGCCGGACATGGGGTCGGGGACCAGGCCGCCGTACTCGACGTCCAGGGTGACCGGGCGGGTGGTGCCGCGGATGGTGAGGTCACCGACCAGCTGGTAGCCGCGCCCGCTGTCGGTCACGGTGTGGCCGCGGAAGTCCATGGTCGGGTGGTTGGCCACGTCCAGGAAGTCCGCCGAGCGGAGGTGGCCGTCGCGCTGCTCCTGGCCCGTGTTGACGCTGTCGGTGTGGATCTGCACGTCCACGTTCGAGGCGGTCGGGGAGTCACCGACGGTGATGGTCCCGCCGAACGAGGCGAAGTGGCCCCGCACCTTGGACAGGCCGAGGTGGCGCGCGGAGAAGTTCAGGCTCGAGTGGGCGGGGTCGATCTGCCAGGTGCCGGCGGCCGGCAGCTGCTCCGTCGGGGCCGTGGTTGCCGCGTCCGTCATGGTGGGTCACTCCTCGTGTGGTCCGGTTTCGTACGCTGGCAGGGAGCCTGCCATGCGATAGTTCAATCTTCAACTACATCCGCGGTAGGATCCTTCCCATGGACGACACGCCCTGGCTGGACCCGGAGGAGCGGGCGACCTGGTTCGTGCTGGCGCGGGCGAGCAGCCGCCTCCTGGAGCGCCTCGACGCGGAGCTGACCGAGGCGCACGACCTGCCCCTCGCCGACTACGAGATCCTGGTGAGCCTCGCCCTGGCGGGGTGCGACGGCCTGCGCATGAGCGAGCTGGCCGACCGCGCGCTGTCCTCGCGCAGCCGCCTGACCCACCGCGTGAACCGGCTGGTCGAGCGGGGCCTGGTGGTGCGGGCCGCCTGCGAGACCGACCGGCGGGGCGCCTTCGCCCGGCTCACCCCCCAGGGGCGGGACCGGCTGGAGGCGGCGGCCCCGTGCCACGTCGCGGGCCTGCGCCGCAACCTGCTGGACCACCTGGACCGCGACGACCAGGCCGCCCTGCGCCGGGCGCTCGGCAAGGTCCGCGACGCCCTCGGCGACGACCTCGAGCCGCTGCCCGGCATGGCCGCGGTGCGCGAGGCCCTGCGCGCCGTGCCCGCGGACGCCGGACATGCCGGTCGTCCATGAGGGGTAGGGCCACGCCGTGACCAACCACGCACGAGCGGAGCGCCGGGCGCTCGCGGACCTGCTGGCGGCCGTCGGGCCCGACGCCCCCACGCGCTGCGCGGGCTGGACGGCGCGCGACATCGCCGCGCACCTCGTCCTGCGCGACCGGCGCCTGGACGCCGCGCCGGGCATCGTCCTGGCCCCGCTCGCCGGCCGCGCCGAACGCGTGCGCCGCCGGCTGCGCGACGGCGACTACGCGGAGCTGGTCACCCTGGTCCGCAGCGGCCCGCCGGCCTGGAACCCCCTGGCGCTGCCCGCGCTGGACCGGGCCGCCAACACCGTCGAGTTCTTCGTCCACCACGAGGACGTGCGCCGCGGGGCCCCCGGCTGGGCGCCGCGGGCGCTCGCGCCGGACCTCTCGGCCGCGCTGTGGGCCGCCCTGCGCGGGAGCGCGCGGGTCCTGCTGCGCCGCGCGCCGGTCAGCGCCGTGCTCGAGACCCCCGACGGGCGCCGGGTCACCGGCGGGCGCGGCGGCCCCGCCGTCACGGTCCGCGGCCTGCCGGGGGAGCTGCTGCTCGTCGCCTTCGGCCGCGTTGACGCGGCCGACGTCACGATCGAGGGCGCGGCCGACGCCCTGCGGGCCGCCCCGCTCGGCGTCTAGCCCCCCGGGCTACCCGCAGGTGGCGCGCAGCAGCGGGTAGGGGTTGACCGCCCCGCCGCCGCCCGGGTGGTACTCGAAGTGGATGTGGGGCGTGGTCCCGCGGGCGTTGCCGGTGTCGCCGTTGTGGGCGATCAGGTCGCCGGCCGCGACGCGCTCGCCCTGGGAGGCCACGAAGTCCTGCAGGTGCATGTAGTAGTAGTCGTGCCCGTCGTCGCCGCGCAGGGTGAGGTACAGCCCCGACGTCGAGCCGTTGCTGAGCCGGCGGATCGTCCCGTCGGTGATCGCGAAGACGTCGCCGCCGCGCTCGCCGAAGATGTCGGTCCCCTGGTGGCTGCGGGTGCCCCCGCCGCGCGGCGCGCCCCAGGTGTCGGTGAAGCGCCGCGGGTTGTCCTGCGGGCAGACCATGCCGTTGGCGGCGGGCGGGCCGACGGCGACGTCGCGGACCTCGTCGGCGGCGTCCTGGGCGTCGTCCGCGGCGTCCTCGTCGTCGCGGGCGGCGGCCTCGGCGCGCTCGCGCGCCGCCGCGGCGGCGCGCTCGGCCTCCTGGCGGCGGGCCTCGGCCTCAGCGGCCAGGCGGCGGGCCTCCTCCTCGCGGCGGCGCAGCTCGTCGCGCAGGCCGCGCTCGGCGTCGCCCGCCTCCGCGAGCCGCTCCTCCAGCTCGACCGCGCTGTCCCGGGCCTCCCGCTCGAGGCGGGCCAGCTCGTCCGCGACCGCGGCGGCCTCCCGCTGCCGCACGGTGAGGTCGGCCTCGGCGGCGGCGGCGCGCTCGACCGCGGCCTGCTCGTCGCGCGCGACCGCGGACAGGTAGTGGCTGCGGTCGCCGACGTCCTGCGGCTGGGCGCCGAACGCCTCGAGCCAGTCGCTGCCGGCGGTCCGGCCGCGGTACAGCTCCCGCGCGTAGGTGTCGATCGCCGCCCGCGAGGCGCGCAGCGCGTCCTGCAGGCGGGTGATCTCGCGCTCGAGCTGCTCGGACTGCTCCTGCGCCCGGCCCTGCCGCGCGGCCAGGTCGTCCAGCCGCGCGGTGGCCTCCGCCAGCTCGGCGTCGGCCGCCTCGCGCTCGCGCACGACCTCGTCGAGCTGCTCGCGCAGCGCCTCGTCGGGTTCCTGGGCGACGACCGGCGAGGCCGCGAGCACCGCGCCGGTCACCAGGGCCAGGAACGCCGCCAGGGCGCGGGCGTGCCACCAGGCCCGCCCGGCGCCATTGCCGGAAGATCGTCGATCGCTCAGCACGCGCCCCCGTCAGCCACCGAAGTCCCCGCCCCCGCCGAAGTCACCGAAGCCGCCACCGCCGCCCCAGTCCCCGCCACCGCCGAAGCCGCCGCCACCGCCCCAGTCGCCACCGCCGCCCCAGTCCCCGCCACCGCCGGCGTCGCCGCCCGCGTCACCGCCGTAGTAGCCGCCGCCCCACCCGAACCCGCCGAAGCCGGGGGTGAAGAACGAACCCAGCAGCAGGCCGTTGAGGAACCCGCCGCCGCCACCGCCGTACCAGCCGCCGGCCCAGGGGCCGTAGTAGGAGGGCGCGTCGTAGTACGGGCGGCGCTGGCCGTCGACGTCGATGGTGCGGGCGTCGGGGACCTCGCCCTCCTCGACGCGCAGGGCGTCGGCCTGGCAGGCCGGTACCTCGCGCGGCTGGCCGCCGGGCGGCGACCAGGTCACGTCGCGCACCGACTGCCCGTGGCGCGGGTCGAAGAAGCACGGCGGCCGGCGCTCCGGCAGCTCGCGGCCCTCCAGGCGCGCCTTGGCGGTCGCGATGGCGAACTGGCCGTCGGCGATCGCCTCGGACGCGACCGCGAAGTCCTGCGGCCGGCGGGCGGCGTCGATCGCCTGGCTGGCCTTGGAGTAGGACTCCAGCGCCGTCACGTAGTCGCGCTTGAGCTCGCCCGTCGCGTGGGGCATGTCGGCGTCGAGCTGGAGCAGCCGGGTCTCGCGGTCCAGCGCCTGGAGGTCCTCCAGGGCGGTCGCGCGGACCGCGTCGGCCTCGCGGGCCTCGCGGGCGCGGCGGGCGCGGGTGCGGCGCAGGGCGAGCAGCCCCACGGCCGCCAGCCCGGCCAGGAGCAACCCGATCAGGACGTAGCTGCCCGCACCAGTCCCTTGGCCGGCCCCCTCGCTGGCCCCCTCGGCCGCGCCCTGCGCGGCGGCATCCGCCGAGCCCTCCGCGACCGCCCGCTCCATGCGGGCGACGAAGTCGAACAGGACCGCCGACAGCGTGGGACTGGACGCCGTGGCCGCGTCACCCGCCGCGCGCGCGGACCCCTCCGGGTACAGCGCGTCGTCGGTCTGGCCGTAGGCGGCCTGGGTGCCGGAGACCACGAAGTAGGCGCCGGGGCGGCCCAGGACCTGCGCGAGCTGCCGGGGCAGCGCCCGCGGGTCGCCGCCGAGGTCCTGGAGCACCGACGGGGGCAGCACCGCGATGTAGATGGCGCCCGCGTCGCGCGCGGCCTCCTGGATCTGGTCGGCCAGCCGCTCCTGCTCCTCGAGCGTGATGGTCGGATCCGCGGTGTCGGCCACGTAGACGTTGGCGCCCTGCAACTCCTCGGCCGCGGCCGCGAGGGCCTCCGACGCCGCGCCGGTGGGCGCGGGCGGGGCCGCGACGGCTGCCGGGGCGGGGACCAGCAGGGCCCCCACCGCGAGCAGCGCGGCGAGCAGGGCGAGGGGGCGGGGGATCGACTGGGGGCTCATGATGACCATGGTCGCGCCTGCCGGCTCCGGCGGCGCGTGCGCGGGTCAGCCTGACCGACCGGCCCGCCCTTGTCCAGTCGGACATGCTGCCCCTTGACAGCGGGGGCGCCGGAGCGGAGGCTCGTGGTTGTCAACCGGATTGGTGGGAAATACCGCGCGATCGGGGACGGGCGATGGTGGACGGGCTGGCGATCCTGCCCCTGGCGACACCCGACCTGGGCGACACGACCTGGCTCCTTGTGCGCGACGGCCTGGCGGTGGTCGTGGACCCGCAGCGCGACAGCCAGCGCTTCGTCGCGGCCGCCGAGGCGCACGGGGCGCAGGTCCGCGCGGTGGTGGAGACCCACGTCCACAACGACTACGTCTCCGGGGCGCCGCTGCTGGCGGCGGCCACCGGCGGGGAGCTGGTCGTGCCCGCGGCCGCCGGCGCCTGGTACCCGCACCGCCCGGCCCACCACCACGAGCCCATCGCCCTCGGCGCCGGTCTCGCCCTGGTCCCCGTCCACACCCCGGGCCACACCCCCGAGCACACCAGCTACGTCGTGCGCGTCGACGGCCGCGACGTCGCGGTCTTCTCCGGCGGGAGCCTGCTGTTCGGGGCGGCGGGGCGCACCGACCTGCTGGGCGACGGCCCCGCCCGCCAGCTCGCGATCGCCCAGCACGCGTCCCTGCACCGCCTGGCCGCCGCCCTGCCCGACGACGTCACGCTGCACCCCACGCACGGCCAGGGGTCGTTCTGCAGCAGCGGCACCGCGGCGCGCACGGCCTCCACCATCGGCATCGAGCGCCGCGAGCACCCGCTGCTCGCCGAGCCCGACCCCCAGCGCGCGGCGGACGCCCAGCTCGCGCCGCTGGGGCCCTATCCCGCCTACTACCGGCACATGCGCGGCCGGAACCTGGCGGGGGCGCCGGAACCCGCCCCGCCCGCGCCGGAGCTGCCCCCCGCCGCGGTGGCCGAGCTCGCCGCCGCGGGGGTCGTGGTCGTCGACGGCCGCCCGCGGGCGGCGTTCGCGGCGGGCCACCTGCCCGGCGCCGTGGGGGTGGAGCTGGGGCCGCAGTTCGCCACCTGGGTGGGGTGGCTCGTGCCCTTCGACGCGCCCCTGATCCTGGTGCTCGACGCCGGGCAGGACGCCGGCGCTGCCCAGCTCGCGCTCGCCCGGATCGGCTACGACCGCGTCCGCGGGGTGCTCCGCGGCCTCGACGGGTGGCGCGCGGCGGGCCGGCCGGTACGGTCGTTCCCCCTCGTCGGCGAGCGCTCGCTGGCCGCGGCGCTGGCGGACGGGCGGGCGCGCCAGGTGCTGGACGTGCGCGCCCCCGGCGAGTGGGCGGCCGGGCACCTCCCCGGCGCGGTCCACCGCCACCTGCCCGACCTGCTGGCCGGGGCGGCGGACCTGCTGGACCCCGCCGAGGACGTGTGGGTCGCCTGCGCCAGCGGGCTGCGCGCCACGGCCGCGGGCGGGCTGCTGCGCGCGCAGGGCTTCTCCCCGATCGTCGTGGGCCAGGGCGTGATCCCCGACCTGCTGGGCCCGGCGGCGCGCGCGCCGGCCGGCGCGGGGGCGGGGACGTGACCCCCGGCGCGGCAGCCCGCGGGGCGACCCGGGGGGCGGGCGTGAGCGGCGGGCCGGGGACGTGGGCACCCGACCGCGCCGCGCCGGTGGTCCACGCGACCGCGCCGCTGACCGTGGAGACCCCGCGCGACCACCTCGGCGGTCCGGTCACCCCGGTCGCCGCCGCCTTCGTCCGCCAGAACCTGCCCCTGCCCCCGGTGGCCGGGGACCCCGACCGCTGGACAGTGGAGGTCGCGGGCGTGGGGCGGCCCGGCCGCGCGGCGCTGGCGGCGCTGCGCGGGCTGCCCGCCGTCACCCGGCGGGTCGTGCTGGAGTGCGCCGGCAACGGGCGCGCCCTGCTGGACGACCCCGGCCTGCCGGGGACCCCCTGGGGCACGGGCGCGGTCGCCTGCATGGACTGGACCGGGGTCGCGGTGCGCACCGTGGTCGCGGCGCTGGGCGGGGTGGACCCGGCGGCGGCGTACTGCACCGCGACGGGCGCGGACGACCTCGGCCTCGCGGGCGCGGACCGCGCCCACCGGGTGGAGCGGTCGGTGCCCGTGGCCGACGCCCTGGACGGTGCGCTGCTCGCCTGGGAGCTGAACGGCACGCCCATCCCGCTGGTCCACGGCGGGCCGCTGCGCCTGGTCGTCCCCGGCTTCTACGCGGTCAACAGCGTGAAGTTCCTGCGCCGGCTCGCCTTCACCGCCGGGGAGTCCGACGCCGACATCCAGCGCGTCCGCTACCGGCTGTGCCCGCCCGGCGAGGAGCCCGGCCCCCACCACCCCTCGCTGTGGCGCCTGCGCCCCAAGGCCCTGGTGTGCGCGGCGGGCGTGGAGGTCCACGGCGTCGCGTGGGCGGGCGCCGGGCCCGTCCGCCGCGTCGAGGTCACCGTGGACGGCGGCGCCACCTGGCACGACGCGGTCCTGGACCCGCCCGGGGACCCCGCCGCCTGGCGCGGCTTCCGCTGGCCCGTCCCCGGCGCCGCCCCGGGGCCATGGGCAGCGGCCCGCGCCACCGACGCCGCGGGCACGACCCAGCGCGCCGTCGCACCCCCCAACGCCGAGGGCTACGCCAACAACGGCTGGCGCTCCCTCTCCCTGCCGATGTCTCACCGGTGATACCGTGGGCGCATGGCTGAGGTGACGATCCGGGACCTGCGCAACCACGGGGGCGAGGTGGTGGACCGGGTGGCGGGTGGGGAGCGGCTGACGGTCACGCGCGCCGGCAAGCCCGTGGCACTCCTGCTGCCGCTGCGGCGGACCACCCTGGCGGCCCCCGCGCTGCTCGCACGCTGGCGCCGGCTGCCCCCCGTCGACCCGGGCGCCCTGCGCCGCGACATCGACGCGGTCATCGACCCCGCGCTGTGAGCAGTGCCGCGCCGATCCGGCAGGGGCTGCTCGACACCCGCACCCTGCTCCTGCTCTCCCGGCTGGACGACCCGTCAGCCCTGCCCGCGGAGCCGTTGATCAGCGCGATCACCCTCGCCGAGCTGTCGGTCGGGCCGCTCGTCGCCGCGTCCGACCAGGAGCGGGCCGCTCGCCAGGCGCACCTCCAGCAGGCCGAGGCGGACTTCGATCCGCTGCCGTTCGACGCGGACGCGGCGCGCGCCTTCGGCCAGGTGGCGGCGTCGCTGCGCCGCTCGGGTCGGAAGGCCGGCGCCCGGGCCTACGACGCCCTGATCGCCGCGGTGGCCGTGGCGAACGACCTGCCCCTCTACACCTGCAACCCCGGCGACTTCGCCCACATCGACGGCCTGGACCTCGTGCCCGTCCCGCACCCGGCCTCGGGCTGATCGCCGGCGTCAGCGGGTGGCGGTCGCGGGGCGGCGGGGGCCGGCGATCTCGCCGGTCTCGTCCTCGCGCCAGGCGCGCAGGAGCAGGCTGACCCAGGTGCGGTAGGGCCGCCAGCCGTCGGCGATGCGGTGCAGGGTCGCCAGGTCGGGGTCCGCGCCCAGGCCGTAGGCGTCGGCCATGGCCGCGTGCAGGCGGCGCTCGGTCGCGGGGAAGCGGTCGGGGTGCCCCGCGCCGCGCAGCAGGATCAGGTCGGCGCTGAACGGTCCGATGCCGGGCAGCTCCTGCAGCGACCGCAGCGCGGCCTCCGGGTCCGCGGCGCGCAGTGCGGCGCCGTCGAGCCGGCCGTCCAGCGCGGCCCGCGCGATGCCGTGCAGGGCGGTGAGCTTGCGCTCCGGCAGCCCGCGCAGCCCCTCGAGCGCGAGCAGGCGGGCGGGCGCGGGGAACGCGGTCACCGCGGTCCCGCCGACCTCGACGACCTCGCCAGCCGCCTCGGCGATCCGCTGCTTCAGGGCGGCGGCCTGGACGATGCGGACGCGGGTGCTCAGGACCGCCCAGGCCGCGGCCTCGTACGGCGACCAGAAGCTGACCGGGCGCAGGCCCGGGTAGCGGTCCTGGAGCCGACCGACGACCGGGTCGGCCGCGCCGACGGCCGCGAAGCCGGACCCGTCCACGTCCAGGGACAGGATGCGGGCGACCTGGGCGCGGACGCGGCCGGCGTCCGCGGCCCCGGACGCGACCGCGCGCACCCGGCCGGCCCCGGCGGGCACGACCTCGACCCCGGCGATCCGCCAGTCCCCGTCCACGGGGAAGGCGAGGCGCAGCCGGTCCGGGTCGCCGCCGCGAGCGCCCGCGGGGGCGAAGCCCTCCAGGAACCGCGTGGCGGCCCGGAGGTCGAACGGGCCCCGGGCCGCCAGCTCGAACGTCGCCACGATCGCCTCCGCTAGGATGTCAGGGACCTGATATTGCATCGCAGGAGCCTGATATGCAAGCAGCGGCCGGCCCGCGGACGGAGCCGGTGCCCGTGGGCGACCAGATCGGCTACCTGGTCAAGCGCCTCCAGACCGCCGTGCGGGCGGCGCTGGAGACCGGGCTGCGCGACCACGGCGTGGGCATGACCCAGTACGCGGCGCTCGCGGCGCTGGACGAGGAGCCGGGGCTGTCCGGCGCCGCGCTCGCGCGCCGCTGCTTCGTGACGCCCCAGACCATGCACCAGGTCCTGGCGGGCATGGCCGACGCCGGCCTGGTCGCCCGCGCCGACCGGGCGCCCTCGGGGCGCGCCCTGCCGACCCACCTGACCGACCGGGGGCGCGCGGCCCTGGCCGCGTGCCACGACGTCACCGCGCAGGTCCACGACCGGATGCTCGCCCCGCTGGCGCCCGGGGAGCGCGCCGCGCTGGGCGACCTGCTCCGCCGCTGCACGGGGGCGTTGGAGGGATCGGTTGTCCCGGCCCTTCTCAGAGAGCCGGGAAACCGACCGGCGGGTGTTCTGGACTGACACGCCGCTGTACGTCGGGGTCCTGGACCCACCGCGGTCGCGTCCGGCCCATGCCGGTAGAGCCACCCTTGCCCGACCCCGCCGGGGTTACGCCCGCGAGGCGCGACGCGACGACATCCGCAGTGGCAGGGTGTAGCCGTTCGGCAGCTCCAGGTCGTGGGCGGCGAGCAGCGCGTCATCGCCCAGCACGTCACCGATCACCCCGTCCGCGACCACCACGCCGGCGTCCAGGACCACGGCCCGGTCGCAGCGCTCCGCCGCGTAGGGCAGGTCATGGGTCACCAGCAGGAGGGTGAGGTCCAGGCGGTCCAGCAGCTCGCCCAGCTCACGCCGCCCGCGCGGGTCCAGGTTGGCCGACGGCTCGTCCAGGACCAGGACCTCCGGGCGCATGCTCAGCACCGCGGCGATGGCCGCGCGCCGGCGCTGGCCGTAGGAGAGGTGGTGGGGCGGGCGGTCGCGGACCGCCTCCAGCCCCACGGTGGCCAGCGCCTCGTCGACCCGGCGGGCGACCTCGTGGGGGGCCAGACCCAGGTTGACCGGCCCGAACGCCACGTCCTCGGCGACGGTGGGCAGGAAGAGCATGTCGTCGGGGTCCTGGAAGACCAGCCCGACGCGCCGGCGCACCTCGGTGAGGTCGCGCCCGGCGACGTCGATGCCGCCGACGCGGACCGTGCCCTGCTGGGGCTGGAGGATGCCGTTGAGGTGCAGGCACAGCGTCGACTTGCCCGCGCCGTTGGGACCGAGCACCGCGACGCGCTCGCCGCGGGCGGCGGCCAGCGCCAGGCCGGCCAGCGCCGGCGGGTCGGCGGCGGCGGACCCGGGGTGGGCGAAGTGGACGTCGCGCAGCTCGACCGCGGGGACGCCGGGCGCGCGAGCGCGACGCGGACGGCGGCCCCGGCCGCCGCGGCCGCCGCGGCGAAGGCGCGGCCGGCGCGGCGCAGCACCGCGGCGGGGTGCGCGGCGGCGGGCACCCCGCCCGCGTAGCCGCGGCTGACCATGGCCAGGTGGACGCGCTCGCCGCGCTCCAGGGAGCGCAGGAACAGCGCGCCGATGGTCGCCCCCGTCGCGACCCGCGCCTGCCAGACGGTGCGGGGCCGGTAGGCGCGGGCCTCGCGGGCGATGCGCATGCGCCGGACCTCGTCGCCGATCACGCGCAGGTAGCGCCACAGCAGCGCGACGATGGTCACCAGCAGCCGCGGGGCGCGCAGCCGCTCGAACCCGCGCAGCAGCAGCGGGACCGGGGTGGTGGAGCTGAGCACCACGACCGCGAGGAGGCTGGTGGTGATGCGCGCCGCCAGGGTCGCACCCGCCACCCAGCCCTGGACCAGGACGAGCAGCGCGGCGGCCAGCAGGAACGGGACCTCGATCGCCAGGCGCCGGGCCACGTAGCCGGCCGGCAGCCGGCTGGCGACGGCGAGTGCCGCGAGCAGCGCCAGGTACGCCCCGTACGCCGCCCACGATCCCGGCGGGGTGGTCACCACCACGAGCACGGTGCCGAGCAGGACGACGATCTTGACCCGCGGGTCCAGCCGGTGGATCGGCGTGTCCAGTGCGGCGACGTGCTCGATGCTCTGCTGGCCGTGGCCGCGCCCGCTCACCCCCGCACCGCGGTCACGGGGCGGAGGGCGCCCGGCCGCCGCCGCCGGGACGGCCGCGGCGGACCAGCGCGACGACCCCGGCCGCCAGCCCGAAGCTCAGGAGCACGCCGAGGAAGCCCGACAGCGGGGTGATCGCGTAGTCCGGCAGCGGGGCCCCGGTGAACACCGGGTCGCCGGCCGCCTCCGCCAGGCACGCGTCGGGGTCGGCGGCGTCCGCGCACTGGGTGCGCAGCACCGCGGACTCCAGCCCGTCGGGGTCCGGCGAAGCGAAGTTGGACAGCACGACCCCCGCGACCAGCGCGACGGCCAGCCCGGCGAGGGTGAAGGTGAGTCCCCGGTTCACGCCGTCACCGCCCGGCGGGTCGCGGTGCCGGCGTCGAGCAGGTCGCCGTTGGCCACCAGGTCCGGTCGCGCGGCGATCACCGCGGCCACCGCGGCGGTGGTGATGAGCGCCTCGCCGACGCCGATGAGGGCGTGCAGGCCGATCATGGCCGTGGCGACCGTGGCGACCTCGTCGGCCCCGAAGACCCCGCCGGCGGTGATGAGCAGGGTGCAGACCGCGCTGGCGATGACCACGGTCGCCCACGAGGTGACCGCGGTCGCGGCCAGGAAGCCCGACCGCCCGCGCGGCAGGACCGACGCCACGGCGCGGAACAGGTAGTGGCCGCCGATCCCGGCCACCACGCCCATGAGCGTGACGTTGGCGCCGATCGCCGTGATCCCGCCGTCGGCGAACATGATCGCCTGGACCAGGAGCACGACGGCCAGGACCAGGCACGCCATCCACGGCCCCAGCAGGACCGCCGCGAGTGCGCCCCCGATCAGGTGGCCGGAGGTGCCGAAGGCGATCGGGAAGTTGATCATCTGGACGGCGAAGACGAACGCGGACGTCACCCCGACCACGGGGATCTGCCGGTCGGCGAGGGATTCGCGCCCCTCCCGCAGCGCGTAGGCGACCGCGCCGGCGGCCACCACACCGGTGCCGATCGCGGTCGGCACCGAGACGAACCCATCCGGTATGTGCACGAATGCCCCCCTGCTGTTGCAACCGACTTGCAGCAGCGTAACCGCAGCAGGGGGGCGCGCGCGCCCGGCGAGTCAGTCGGCGGGCATCTGCATGACCGTCAGCACCGCGCCCTGGGGATCGACCAGGACGGCGAAGCGGCCGAACGGCGAGTCGGTGGGCGGCACGCCGACCGTGGCGCCCAGCCCCGCCGCCCGCTCCGCCGCCGCGTCGGTGTCGGCGACCCCGAAGTACGGCATCCAGTGGGGGGCCGTGTCGCCGAACTCCTCGGTCATCTGCAGCGCGCCGCCCACGGCGCGGCCCTCGACCGAGAAGGTCTGGTACTCCGGACCGCCCTCGCCGGTGTCGACGGGGTCCCAGCCCCAGCCGAACAGGCCGGTGTAGAAGGGCATCGCCCCGGCCAGGTCGCGTGTGGTGAGCTCGTTCCACGAGATGGCGCCCGGCTCGTTCACCAGGGCCGCGCCCTCGTGGCCGCGGGCCTCCCAGGTGCCGAACGCGGCGCCCGCGGGGTCGGTGGACCAGGTCATGACGCCCTGGCCCGGGATCTCCATCGGCCCCTGCAGGAGCGTGCCCCCCAGCTCCGGGATGCGCTTGGCCACCGTGGCGGTGTCGTCGGTGGCGATGTAGGTCGTCCAGGCCGTCGGCACGCCCTCGCGCGCCGGCTGGCCCGCCATGCCCGCGGCCACGCGGCCGCGCAGCAGGAACATGGTGTAGTTGCCGTACTCGTCCGGGCCCACCTCGGCGTCCCACCCGAACAGGCCCGTGTAGAACTCCCGCGCCCCCGCCGGGTCGCTGGTCGCCAGGTCCACCCACGACGGTGTCCCCGGCGCGTAGCCGGTCATCTCGGCCATGCGGATCCCCTCCTCGATCTCAGTGCGAGGAGCCTAGATCCGGGGTGTGACATCCACGTCGCGGAGGAGCTCCTCCAGCGAGGGCGGGTCGTCGCGGCGGGTCCCGTTGAGGAACAGCGTCGGCGTGCCCTGGACCCCCGCGGCGGTCCCGGACCGCACGTCCTCGCGCACCCGGGCCGCGTGGGTGCCCGCGTCCAGCTCGCGGCCCACCCGGTCGGCGTCCAGGCCCAGCTCCGCGGCGTAGCGCAGCAGGTCGGCGGGCTCCAGCGCCCGCTGCCGGGCGAACAGGACCCCGTGGTAGTCCCAGAACCGCCCCTGCGCGCCGGCGGCCTCGGCCGCCTCCGCGGCGCGCAGGGCGTGGGGATGGATCCGCGTCAGCGGGAAGTGGCGGTAGACGTAGCGCAGCCGGTCCGGGCGTAGGTCCAGCAGGGCGTCGATGTCGCGCTGCGCGCGGCGCGTGTACGGGCACTCGTGGTCGCCGTAGACGACCAGGGTCACGGGCGCGTCGTCGGGGCCGCGGCGGTGGTCGCGGTCCCCGACCGGCTGGCGCAGGTCCACGCCGTGCCCGCCATCGGACCGCGGGGGCGCGCCGCGCGCACCCGCCCGTGTGTCGGTGCCGCCGAGAGGCCCGCCCCCCGGCGGGGGCCGGTGGTCGCGGCCGTGCTCTGTCACGGGCATGGCGGGACCCCTCCTTGCCGTTCGCCCGGCGTCGGCACCTCAGCCTAGTGCCGGTCAGGCGTCCGTGAGGGCACGCCACACCTCGCCCAGCACCGCGACCTGCTCCGGGGTCAGGCGGTCCAGGAAGCGGGTGCGCAGCTCGTCCCGGTAGGTGGCGCACGCGCCCGCGAGCCAGCAGGAAGCGGGTGCGCAGCTCGTCCCGGTAGGTGGCGCACGCGCCCGCGAGCCAGTCGCGGCCGGGGTCGGTGAGGCGGGCGTAGGTGATGCGGCCGTCCTCGGGGCAGCCGTCGCGGGCCAGCAGCCCGGCGTGCTGCAGCTGGTCCACGACGCGCGAGATGCGGCTGGGGCTCAGCCCGACGCGGGCCGCCAGCTCGGTCATCGGCAGGCGCCCGCCCGCGGCGGCGAGCTGGGACACGACGTCGTGGTGGGTCAGCGACCAGCCGCACTCACCCTGGAGGCGCTGGTCCAGCGCCCGGGCGACGCTCATGTGGGCGCGGACCAGCCCCGACCAGGCCTGCTCCTCCGCCGCCGTGCAGGGAGCGACCGGCGCCTGCGCACGCACCATGGCCATCACCTCTCCGGCCGAGTCTCGCACACACCCCTTGCCCCCGCACAGATCCCGGAGGGGCATGCCCGCCCGCGCCGCCGCCGCCGCACCCTGGGGGCATGACCCTCCCCGGACGCCCTGGATCGACCGGGTGTACAGGCTGCGAGGTGAACGGACGCATCGTGATCTCGGGATGACGGAAGAGGGTCATCGGCGCACGAGATGTGAACATTCTTCCTATGGGCGGCGTAGTGGGGGGTGCCCTGGCACAGGCTGTCGGGAGCGGTCCGGCGGCGCGAGGAAGGGCGATGGCGGAGGAGGAGGGCTCGTACGGCGCGCTGGAGCGCCACGTCCGCGCCGCCCGCGACGGCCTGGCGGGCGCCGAGGACGCCCTCGCCGGCAACGACGGCGAGGCCCTGGAGGCCAGCCTCGCCGCCGCCCGCCACGAGCTCCAGCAGGCCGAGTCGTCGCTCCCGCGCACCCGGCACGAGGACGTCGACACCCTGGTGGAGCTGGACCGCACCGCGGAGCGCGCCCGCCCCGTCGACCCGGCGGTCGTGGAGTCGCTGCGCGAGCTGACCCTCGCCTGGGCCCGCGAGTACGCGACCAGCCGCCCGCCCCAGCTCCTGGAGCTGGTTCGCGCGCACGTCGACCGCACCGCCGCCGGCCTGGACCGGCCCCTGCCCCCGTCGGTCCGCACCCACCTGGCCGCGGTGGCCAGCGAGACGGCGAGCCTGGCCGGCTGGATCCTGCACAGCGCCGGCCGGCCGGGTGAGGCGCAGGCCCACTTCGTCCTGGCCGCCACCGTCGCCCGCGACGTGGGCGACCGGACCCGCCACGCCCTGGCGCTCGGGTCGCTGGCCGGGCTGTTCTCGACCCTGACGCGCGGCACCGCGGGGGGCTCGCCCCCCGCCCTGCGGCTCCTGCACCGCGCCGGGGACCTGGTCGGACCCGACGCGCCGCCGGTCGCGCGCAGCTGGCTGGCGGCCCGGCTGGCCGAGGAGCACGCGGCGCTGGGCGACGCCCCGGGCTTCGGGGCCGCGGCGGCGCGCGCGCGGGCGGCCGCCCAGGACCCGGTCCGCGCCGAGTCCGGTGTCTACTCGACCGACGGGGTGCTGTCGATGTGGGGCCCCGGGCGGCCGGGCCTGGCCCTGTCCGAGCAGCTCGGCGCCGGGCTGCTCGGCGACCAGCGCGCCATGGGCGGCCTGGACGCACTGCTGGGGACCGTGGCGGCGCCGGTGGACCGCACGCTGGTCCTCGGCGACGCGGCGACGGTCGCCCTCGCGCACCGGCAGCACGACCGGGCAGCGGACCGGGCGGCGGACCTGTTCGACCTCGCCGTCGACCACGGCCTGTTCGGCCGCCTGGACCGGGTGCGCGGCCTGCGCGCCCGGCTCCCCGACCGCGCCCCCGGCGTCGTCGCCCTGGACGAGCGCCTGCGCGGGCGGCTCACGGGCTGATCCGCGCAGGTGGCGGCCGGGCGGGCTATGGTCCCCGACCCGGGATCACGCCCGGGGACACGGGGGACCAGTGCTGGAGGTCGAGCTCCGCGGCGCCCGGTCGCTGGTGTTCGACGACGGGACGCCGGTGCGGGCCGCGTCGGCGATCGCCCCGCTGGGCGACGGCTGGCTGGTGGCCCAGGACGACGCGACCTCCGCGGCGTGGGTGCGGGGCGCGTCGGTGGCGCCGGTGCGGGTGCTGCCCGCCGTCGAGGGGCTCGACCTGTTCAGCGAGGCCGAGGGCACCAAGCTGCTGAAGCCGGACCTGGAGGCGGCGTGCGCCGTCGTCGTGGATGGGGAGCCCGCCGTCCTGCTGCTGGGGTCGGGATCCACCCCGGCGCGGATGCACGGGGTGCTCGTCCGGCTGGAGGGCGGGGCGCCCGTGGTCGTCGCCGCGGACCTCACGCCGCTGTACGAGCGGGTCGCCGCGGTGCTGGGGACCGGCCAGCTGAACCTGGAGGGCGCCTGCCGCGTCGGGGACCGGCTGCGCTGGTTCGCCCGCGGCAACCTGCGCGCCGGCGTCCCGTCCGCCAGCGTCGACGTGGACCTGGCGGCGCTGGTCGCCGCGATCGCCGGTGCGCCCGTCGAGGTCGCGGTCGACCGGCCGGTGACCTACGACCTCGGCGCGGTCCGCGGCGTCGGCCTGGCCCTGACCGACGCCGTCGCCCTCGACGACGGGCGCATCCTGGCCAGCGCGGCGGCGGAGGACGCGCCGAACGCCGTCGACGACGGCGAGGTCGTGGGCACCGCGCTGGTGGTCGTCGACGGCGACGCGGTCACCGCCGTCGCCCCCCTGCCCGTCGCCGCCGACGGGACGGTGTGGAAGGTGGAGGGCCTGGCGGTGCGGTCGTCGCGGCCCGGCGGCCTGGACCTGCTGGCGGTGGTCGACGCCGACGACCCGGAGCTGCCCTCGGCCGAACTGTCACTGCACGCCCGCTGGCGCTGAGTGGCAGGCTGCGGGCCATGAGCCGCTATGTGATCCGCGAGCGCTTCCTGCAGATGGGCCAGGACGCCGACGTCACCGACGAGGCCGGCGTGCCGGTCCTCCAGGTCGACGGCAAGGTGTTCTCCCTGCGCGACCGGCTGGTCCTGCGCGACCCCGCGGGCCAGGAGGTCGCCGAGGTGCGGCGCAAGCTCGTCGCCCTGCGCCCCACCTACCAGATCGTGATCGGCGGGGAGGAGGCCGGCGAGGTCCGCAAGGCCTTCTTCACCCCGTTCGGCGACCGCTTCGCCATCGACATCCCGGGCCCGGAGGACCTGGAGATGGAGGGCAACCTGTTCGACCACGAGTTCACGATCAGCCGCGGCGGCACGCCCGTCGCCACCGTCACCAAGCAGTGGCTGAGCATGCGCGACACCTACGGCGTGGACATCGCCCCCGGCGAGCACGACCTGCTGATCCTCGCCGCCGTCCTCGCCCTGGACCTCGCCGACGACCGCGAGGACCGCGCCCGCTCGACCCCCTGACCCCCTGACCCCCTGACCCCTCCCGCGGCGCCCCGCTCAGGCGGGTGCCGCGCCGGGTCGGCGGGCCCAGAGGGTGAACCAGGGCGGCAGCACCGACTTCAGGTGCGCCCAGGTCCCGGGCGCCGCGTCCGCAGGACCGGTGTGCTCGTCGAGGGCGAACAGGTGCAGGCCCACCTCGGCGAGCGCCGCGACGACGCCACCGAGGGTGTGGGTGTACTCCCGGGGCGGCGGCACGCCGCTCAGGTCGGGGGCCACCCACTCCTCGTCGCGGCCCTCGTAGGGGGCGCCCTCCAGGTACGGGTGGCGCAGCAGGTACCCCTGCCCGATCCAGTCGCGGGTGCCCACGCCCCGGGCGAACGGGTTGGCGAGCCAGACCACGTAGACCCCGGCAGGCGCCAGGACGTCGTCGACGCTGCCCACCACGGCGCGCAGGTCGGGGACGAAGTTGATGCTGTAGGGCTGGTAGACCACGTCGAAGGCCGACCCCGCCAGCGTCGACAGGTCGCGCATGTCGGCCTGGACCACGGCCTGGGCGTCGCGGTCGCGGGCGAGCTGCCCCCCGTCGAGGTCGACGACCGTCACCCGCGCCCCCAGGCGGGCGAACGCCGCCGACTGCTGGCCGCCGCCACCGGCCAGGCACAGCACGCGGCGCCCGGCCAGGTCCCCGAGCCGACCGTGGGGATCCACCCGCGCCCGCGCCGCCTCCTCGTCCAGCCCCTCCCACGGCCGCGTGAACAACGCCCCCGCCTCGCCGAGCGCCCGCCACCGCTCCCGCAGGTAGCGCCCGACCTCGTCCCCGCCGGTCATGCGGGGTGTTCGGTGACCCGGCCGGCGAGGACGTGGAGGTGGCGGGTGGTGGTGACCGCGTCGAGGAGGCGGCGGTCGTGGGTGACTAGCAGGAGGGTGCCCGCGTAGGTCGACAGGGCCTCCTCCAGCTGCTCGATGGCGGGCAGGTCGAGGTGGTTGGTGGGCTCGTCGAGGACCAGGAGGTTGACGCCGCGGGCCTGGAGCAGGGCGAGGGCGGCGCGGGTGCGCTCGCCGGGCGACAGGGTCGCGGCCGGCCGGGGGACGTGCTCGGCGCCGAGGCCGAACTTGGCCAGCAGCGTGCGCGCGTCGGCCGTCGTCCAGTCCGGCAGGTGGCCGGTGAACGCGTCGATCAGCGGCTCGGGCCCGTAGAACAGGGCGCGGGCCTGGTCGACCTCACCGACGACGACGCCCGCGCCCAGCGCCGCGGTCCCCGCCGACAGCTCCGCTCGCCCCAGCAGCGCGGCCAGCAGCGTGGACTTCCCCGACCCGTTCGGCCCGGTGACCGACACCCGGTCACCGCGTGCGAGGTGCAGGGTGACCGGCCCCAGCGTGAACCCGCCGCGGCGCACGACCGCGCCGTCGAGCACCGCGACCACGGTCCCCGAGCGCGGGGCCTCGGCGATCGCCAGGTGCAGCTCCCACTCCCGGCGCGGCTCCTCGACGACCTCGAGGCGCTCGAGGGCGCGCTCGCTCTGGCGCACCTTCGACGCCTGCTTCTCCGAGGACTCGATGCGCGTCGCGCGGCCGATCTTGTCGTTGTCGGGCGCCTTGCGCCGGGCGTTGCGCACGCCCTTGTCCATCCAGTTGCGCTGCGTGCGCTGGCGGTCGACCAGGGTCGCGCGCGTGCCCGCGTACTCCTCGTAGGCCTCGCGGGCGTGGCGCCGGGCGACGGCGCGCTCCTCCAGGTAGGCGTCGTAGCCGCCGCCGTAGACCGCGACCTGCTGCTGGGCGAGGTCCAGCTCGACGACGCGGGTGACGGTGCGAGCGAGGAACTCGCGGTCGTGGCTGACGACCACCACCCCCGGCCGCAGCCCGGCGACGAAGCGCTCGAGTCGCTCCAGGCCGTCCAGGTCCAGGTCGTTGGTGGGTTCGTCGAGCAGGAACAGGTCGTAGCGCGACAGCAGCAGCGACGCCAGCGACACCCGCGCCGCCTGGCCGCCGGACAGGGCGGTCGTGGCCAGGTCGAGGTCCAGCCCGCCCGCGAGGTCGGCGACGACCGCGGCGGCCCGCTCCTCCAGGTCGGGCCCGCCCAGGGCCAGCCAGCGCTCCAGCGCGACCGCGTAGGCGTCGTCGGCGCCCGCCTCGCCGCGGCCGAGCGCGTCGGCGGCGGCCTCCATCGCCCGCTCCGCCGGGGCGACGCCGGTGCGGCGGCCCAGGAAGTCGCGCACGGTCTCGCCCGGGCGGCGCTCCGGCTCCTGGGGCAGGTACCCGACGGTGGCGGTGGGCGGGTTGCGCGTGACCGTCCCGCCCTCTGGCCGGTCGATGCCGGCGAGCAGGCGCAGCAGCGTCGACTTGCCCGCCCCGTTGGCGCCCACCAGCCCGACGACGTCGCCCGGCGCGACGACGAGGTCGAGCCCGGAGAACAGCGACCGCGGCCCGTGCCCCGCGGCGAGCCCCCTGGCGACGAGCACGGCGGACACCCTGGACCTCCTCACCCGGCGACGGCCGCGCACCCCGCGCGGCCGTCCCGCCAGCATGCCCCACGCCGGCCGCGGCGACCTCCCCCCGCGCCCGGCGGCCCGCCCCCGCCGGGACTACCGTGGAGGGCCGCGGTGCGAGGGGAGGGAGCGTGGAGCGGCTCATCCGCAGCAGCAGGACCGTGAAGGCGCTCGTCGCGGTGCTCGTCTCGGCCGTGGTGGTGATCGTGGTGTCGTCCGCGGTCGGCGGCGCGCCCGGCGGGGGCATCGGCGCGGCGACCGCCGTCACCGTCTACGTCGCGCTGGTGCGCGCGGGCGAGGGCCGTCGCACGTAGGCTGCCGCCCATGAGCGACGGACCTGTGGAGCACGGACTCGAGCTGACCGTGAGCGCCCTGCGCGAGGGCGTGGAGGACCTCGGCCTGCGCGGCGGCCTCGTCGAGGTGCAGCGCTGGCAGGACCTGCTGGACGGGACCGACGCCCCCGCCCTGGAGGAGGTCGCGGCCGGCCTCGCCGAGCTGCGCGGCGAGCTGGAGAGCGACACCCCCGACGCGGGCGCGGTCGCGGACCTGCTCGGCCGCCTCGGCGCCCGGGCGCTGGCCCTGGCCGAGGACCAGGAGGAGGGCGACCTCCAGCGCGCGCTGCGGGAGCTGGGCAACCTGCTGGTCCGCGAGTCCACCACCCTGCCCAAGCCCTGACGGCCCGGCCGGCGTCGGCCCCGGTGCGACGCTAGGCGGGGATGACGCGCAGGCCCAGGTCGACGGCCGGCAGCTCCGCCGACGCGCGCCCGTCGACCCATGCGTCGAAGGCCGCGGCGGTGACCGGGCGGCTCAGCCAGTAGCCCTGGGCGGTGTCGCAGCCCAGGCCGGCGAGGCGCTCGAAGGCGGCCCGGTCCTCCACGCCCTCCGCGACGACGCGCTTGCCCAGCTGGTGGGACAGGTCGACGATCGCGCCGACGATCGCCCCGTCGCTGGGGTCGTCGGTGACCCGGCGGACGAAGGACTTGTCGATCTTGATCTCGTCGACCGGCAGGTGCTTGAGGTAGGACAGCGGCGAGAAGCCGGTGCCGAAGTCGTCGACCGACAGCCGCACGCCGATCGCCGACAGCCGGCGCAGGACGTCGCCGGCGTGCGCGGGATCGGCGACCATCGAGGACTCGGTCAGCTCCAGCGTGAGCGCGTCGTGGGGCACCGCGAACTCGTCGAGCAGCACCTCGACGTCGGAGACCAGCAGCGGGTCGAGCAGGCTGCGCGGCGACAGGTTGACGGCCACCCCCAGGTCCAGCCCGCGGTCGCGCCACCCGCGGCAGCGCCCCAGCGCCTCGCGCAGGACCACCAGCGTCAGCGGCCGGATCAGCCCCGTCTGCTCGGCGATGGCGATGAAGTCGTCGGGCAGGAGCAGGCCGCGCTCCGGGTGCTCCCAGCGGATCAGCGCCTCGACGCCGACCACGACGCGGTCGGCGCAGGTGACCTGCGGCTGGAAGTGGCACAGCAGCTCGGACCGGTCGATCGCGCGGCGCAGCTCGCCGACCAGCGCGAGCCGCCGCGGGCTGTACTCGTCGCGCTCCTGGGTGTAGACCTGCACGCCCGCCCGCCGCGTCTTGGCCCCGTACATGGCGATGTCGGCGCGCTGCAGCAGCGTCGCGGGCAGGATGCCGTGCTGGGGGGCCAGGGCGATCCCGACCGACATGTCGAGGTCGACGGCCACGTCGTCGACGACCACCGGACCGGACAGCGCGCGCCGCAGCCGCTCGGACAGGCGCAGCGCCTGGAGCCGGTCGATGTCGGCCAGGCACACGACGAACTCGTCCCCGCCCAGGCGGGCCATCACGGCCTCGCCGGGCAGGACGTTGCGCAGGCGCCGCGCGACCTCGACGAGCACCTGGTCACCGGTCTGGTGGCCCAGCGTGTCGTTGATCTCCTTGAACCGGTCCAGGTCCATGAGCAGCACCGCGGCGCGGTTGCCCGCGGCGACCAGCTCGGCGACGCGCTGGCGGAACAGGGTGCGGTTGGGCAGGCCGGTGAGCGCGTCGTGCAGCGCCTGGTACTCGCGCTCGCGGGCCTGGTCGCGGAGGCGGTCCGCGAGGCGGCCGTTCTCCAGCGCCATGCTCGCGTGCTGCGCGAGGGCCACGAGCAGGGTCGCGTCGTGGCGGTCGAAGGTCTCGACGTCGGCGCGCCGGCCGGCCACCAGCAGCGACCCGACGATGCGGTCGTCGTCCCACAGGGCCGCCACCGCGGCGTCCTTGCAGCCGGCTGCGGCCAGCGCCTCGCGCTGGGCCGGGTCGGGGCCGTCGCGCGGGGCGAGTACCGGGGTGCCGTCCCACGCGGGCGGGAGCAGCCGCGGGGCGATCGCGGCGGCGGCGTCGGTCCGGCTCTCGTCGACCGACCCGTCGCGGGTCACCCGGCGCAGCAGCACCGGCGGCCCCGCCGGGGCGCCCGGCAGGCCGTCGGGGTCGACGGGCGCCGCACCGGGAGGGCCGTCGGGGACGCGGTCCCACAGGACCAGCTCGGCGACCTCGGCCTGCAGGATCGCCCGCGCGCGGTCGGCGACGGCCATGACGACGGCGTCGGTGTGCAGCTCGCGGCCGACCGACCGGGTGAACTCCGCGAGGCGCTCGAGGGTGGCGTGGCGGCGGCGCAGGCGGCTCCACGCGCGGTAGGCCGCGACGCAGGCGATCGCGCACACGGTCACCATCCACCAGCTGCGCCGGTCGACGGCCAGCAGGATCACGGCGACCAGGGCGAAGGTCGCGTTGGCCGTGGAGGTGACCAGGTCGGTGACGACGGTGGTCCACAGGTGCCGCTCGATCCGCCCGGTGCGCAGGGCGATCACGCTGAACAGCAGGAGCCCGCCGACCAGGCTGGTGACCAGGACGGTGGCGATGACCCCCCACCAGCCCGCCGGCCCGACCGGTGCGACGGGGCCGACCAGGCGCAGCCACACCGCCAGCGCGACGGTGACCTCCAGCCACAGGGTGGCGAGGTTGAACGCGACCTTGATGCCGCGCTGGCGCCGGTGGGCGACCAGGGCGGGGATGGGTCCCAGGACCCGCGCGAGGACCAGCGCGAACGGGTCGAGCAGCAGCAGGCCGGCGACCAGCGGCAGCTCGGACAGCGACAGCGTCTGGCTCTCGCGGCCCAGCACGACGTGGACGCTGAGGACCTCCGCCAGCCCGAAGGCGATCGCGACGAGCAGCGCGACGCCCCACTCCTGCGCCGTCAGCGGGCGCGGACCGCCGACCACGGTGACGTGCAGCAGCGCGGCGGCGACCGCGACCGCGGCGACCAGCCCCCAGACCTGCGGCTCGTTCCCGGACGGGGTCGAGGCACTGCGCACGTCCGAGAACATCAGGCGAGTTCTCGGCAGCGGGCGACACGTCCTGAAGGCCACATTCGGGCCCAGTATCGCAAGCCTCAGGTACGGTGCATACGGGCATGTGGACATTCAGACAGGCCGGGTGGGCACCCGGCCTGTCTGGAGAACTGCCGCTCCTCGTCGAGCAGCGTGCGACGCGGCGCTACTCGTTCGCGTTGCGGCGCTGCCCCTCGAGGAGGTTCTGGACCTCGGTCGCCCGGTACCGGCGGTGGCCGCCGAGCGTGCGGATGGATGACAACTTGCCCGACTTGGCCCAACGGGTCACCGTCTTGGGGTCCACCCGGAAGAGCTTGGCCACCTCCGCAGGGGTGAGCAGCTCCTCGTCATCCGTCATCGCCTTCATATCTGCCTCTCCCCTCGTTGGGCGACGGCCCGCGAGGGTTGTCTCCGACCCCGGGCCTTCTCGGGGCCGAGGGCACGCACCGCGCGAACACGCACACACGGTAACCCTCGACCAGGGGAGCCTAACATGCCCCGATCGGGTGGTTTCGGTATAGCCCGGGCTAGCTACGAAACGGGCTATTCCCGGTGACCCTCTAGCATCGGGTGCAGGTCCCGGGGAGACCCTCCGGGAACCGCACCCGGGCGGTGGGGAAAGGGCCGTGACCAGCGGCGACGCTGCCGCCCCCTCAACGTGGAGGACCCCGTGGAGACAGTGTTCCAGATCCCCGACGGCCACGAGCAGGTGGTCCTGGCCGCCGACCGGGAGGCCGGCCTGACGTGCATCGTCGCCGTCCATTCGACCACCCTCGGACCCGCCCTCGGGGGGACCCGCTTCCACCCGTACGCCGACCACGCCGCCGCGCTCGCCGACGCGCTGCGGCTGTCGCGGGCGATGACCTACAAGGCGGCCGTCGCGGGGCTCGACCTGGGCGGTGGGAAGGCCGTGATCGTCGGGGACCCCGCCAGCGCGAAGTCCGAGGCCCTGCTGCGCGCCTACGGGCGCGTGGTGGAGAGCCTGAACGGGCGCTACGTGACCGCGTGCGACGTCGGCACCGCCCCCGCCGACCTGTCGGTGGTCGGGCGGGAGACGCGCTGGGCGACCGGGCGGGCGGAGGTCGACGGCGGGTCGGGGGACTCCGGGGTGCTGACCGCCTACGGGGTGTACGTGGGCATGAGGGCCGCGGTCGAGGCGGTCTTCGGCAGCGCGGACCTGCGCGGGCGCCACGTCGCGGTCCAGGGCGTGGGCAAGGTCGGGCGCCGGCTGGCCGAGCTGCTGCACGCCGACGGCGCCCGCCTGTCGATCAGCGACGTGGACGAGGCCGCGGCGGCGCGCGTGGCGGAGCGCACCGGGGCCGAGCTCGTGGGCCTCGACAAGATCGCCGCGGTCGACGCCGACGTGTTCAGCCCCAACGCGCTGGGCGGGGCGATCAACGACGCGACGCTGCCCGCGCTGCAGGCGCGCATCGTCGCGGGGGCGGCGAACAACCAGCTTGCGCGGGCCGAGCTGGGCGACGCCCTGGCCGACGCGGGGGTCCTGTACGCGCCGGACTACGTCATCAACGCGGGCGGGCTGATCCAGGTGGCGTCGGAGCTGCAGTCCGACACCTACGACGCGGCGCGGGCCCGCGCGGCGGTCGAGCAGATCGGCCCGCGCCTGCGCGCGGTCCTGGACCTCGCCCGCGAGGAGCGCCTGACCCCGGCCCGCGCCGCGGACCTCACCGCCGAGCGCCGCATCGCCGCCATCGGCCGCCTGCGCGGCTTCTGGCTCCGCTCCCGCTGATCCCCGCCCCGCGGCCCCACCCGCGGCGGGGTGGGGCCGCCCACGCCCGCGGCGGTACCCGCACACGCGCCCGAGCCGCCCGCGCCACCGCTGTGCGCCCACCCGGATCCGGCGGTCGCCGCACGGTCAGGATCACCGGCGGCTCCTTGGCGGTGCGCCTGCCGCCGATCCGGCCCACCGCCCACGCGGATCCGCCCCACGTGGGGGACCCACGTGGGGCGCCGGCGGGCGGGGCGTGGGTCAGCGGCCGGCGAGGGTGACGCCCTCGCCGGGGGTGATGCGGCCGCAGGGCCAGGAGGGGACGCCGCGGGCGGCCAGGAGGGCGACGGCGTCGTCGGCGACCTCCGGCGGGACCACGGCGAGCATCCCGGCGCCCATGTTGAAGGTGCGCCAGGCCTCGGCGGGGGCGACGCCCCCGAGCCGGACGACGAGGTCCAGGACCGGCGGGACCGCGAACGTCGCGGTGTCGACCGTGGCGCCCAGGCCGGGGGGCAGGACGCGGGGCAGGTTGCCGGGGACGCCGCCGCCGGTCACGTGGCACAGGGCGTGGACCTCGACGGCGGCGGCAAGCGCCCGGCAGTCGCGCGCGTAGATGCGCGTCGGGCGCAGCAGCGCCTCGCCGAGCGGCTCGCCCAGCCCGTGGTCGGCGGCCAGGTCCAGGCCGTCGACCGCGGCGCGGATCAGCGAGTAGCCGTTGCTGTGCGCCCCCGACGAGGCCATGGCCACCACGACGTCGTCCGCCGCCACCCGGTGGGCGCCCAGGACGGCGTCGCGCTCGACGGCGCCGACCCCGAAGCCCGCGACGTCGTAGGCGCCCGGCGGGAGCAGGCCGGGGTGCTCGGCGGTCTCCCCGCCGAGCAGCGCGCAGCCGGCCTGGACGCAGCCCTCGGCGATGCCGGCGACGACCTGCTCGACGTGGGCCGGGTCCAGGCGCTCGACGGCGAGGTAGTCGAGGAGGAACAGCGGCTCGGCGCCGGGGACGACGAGGTCGTCGACGACCATGGCGACGAGGTCCTGCCCGATGGTGTCGTGGCGCCCCAGCCGCCGCGCGAGCTCCAGCTTGGTCCCGACGCCGTCCGCCGACGCGACCAGCACCGGGTCGCGCCAGCGCCCCGGCGGTAGGGCGAACAGCCCCCCGAACCCGCCGATCCCGCCCAGCACCCCGTCCCGCGCGGTGCGCGCGACGTGGGCCCCGATCCGGTCCACGGCCTCGTCGGCGGCCGCCAGGTCCACCCCGGCGCCCGCGGAGGTCAGCCCGCCCCCCCCCGCCGGGCGGTCACCGGCCGGCCGTGGCCAGCAGGTCCTCGCCCGCGCGGAGCTGCTCGGCGGCGACCGGGATCGGGTACTCGCCGTCGAAGCACGCGCGGCACAGCGACCCGGCCGGCCGGCGGCTGGCCGCCACCAGGGCCTCCAGGGACAGGTAGGCCAGGCTGTCGGCGCCGACGAAGTCGCGGATCTGGTCGACGGTCAGCTCCGCGGCGATGAGCTCGTCGCGGGAGGCCATGTCAATGCCGTAGTAGCAGGGGTTGCGCACCGGGGGCGGTGATGCGCAGGTGGACCTCGCGGACGCCGGCGTCGCGCAGCATGGCCACGAGCTGGCGCGAGGTGCTCCCGCGCACGATGGAGTCGTCGACCACCACGACGCGCCGGCCCTCCAGCACGTCGCGGAGCGGGGTTCAGCTTCAGCCGGATGCCCAGCTCCCGCAGGGTGGGCGACGGCTGGATGAAGGTGCGCCCGACGTAGCGGTTCTTGACCAGGCCCTCGGCGTAGGGCAGCCCCGACGCGCCCGCGTAGCCGGCCGCGGCGACCAGCCCGCTGTCGGGGACGCCGATGACCAGGTCGGCGTCGGCGGGCGCCTCCTCGGCCAGCAGCGCGCCCATGCGCCGCCGCGCCGCGGCGACGGTGGTCTCCGCGGTGCGGTGGTCGGGCCGGGCCACGTACACGTACTCGAAGAGGCACAGCTTGGGGGTGGCGGGCGCCCAGCGCCGGCTGCGCACCCCGCGGTCGTCGATGGCGACGACCTCGCCGGGTTCGACCTCGCGCAGCAGCCGCGCGCCGACGATGTCCAGGGCGGCGGTCTCGCTGGCCACCACGTGGCCGCCGCGGGGCAGCTCGCCGAGCACCAGCGGGCGCACGCCGTGGGGGTCGCGGATGGCGACGACGGTGCGGTCGTCCATGGCCACGACCGAGAAGGCCCCGGTCAGGCGCTCGCAGGTCGCGACCAGCGCGTCCTCCAGCGACCGGTCGACCCGCGCGGCGGCGACCATGGTCGCCAGCAGCTCGCTGTCGGTGGCGCAGCGGGCGCCGCCGCTGACCTCGCGGGCGACGGCGGCGGTGTCGACCAGGTTGCCGTTGTGCGCGAGGGCGATGGCCGGGCCGCCGGGGGCGACCTTGAACGCGGGCTGGGCGTTGTCCCAGGTCGAGGCGCCGGTGGTCGAGTAGCGCACGTGGCCGATGGCGAGGTGCCCGGTGAGCGACGCCAGCCTGGCCTCGTCGAAGACCTGGTTGACCAGGCCCATGTCCTTGGTGACCAGGATGTGCCGGCCGTCGCTCACCGCGATGCCGGCCGACTCCTGCCCGCGGTGCTGGAGTGCGTAGAGGCCGTAGTAGGTGAGGTTGGCGACGGCCTCGCCGGGGGCGTGGACGGCGAATACGCCGCATTCGTCGCGCACGGCGGCGTCATCGGCTCCGGGCATGGGCCAAACCCTACCCGCTGGCACGCCGAACCCTCATGAACGGCGGGCAGCATCGGTTGTGCGGTCCGTGACCGTCCGTTCTCTAGAGTGGAATAAGGTGGACGAAACGGACACAATCAGCATTACCGAGTACCTGGGCGGCCTGTCGTGCAGCGCCCGAGGAGGAAGGGCACGCACGTGAGCGCGCGCAGGAACCGCAAGGACCAGCTGCTCGACGCGGCGCTGGAGGCCTTCGGCCGCCAGGGCTACGAGGGCACCGGCATCGCCGAGCTGGCGTCGATGACCGAGATGAGCAAGGCGGCCGTCGGCTACCACTTCCCCAGCAAGGAACACCTCCTGCGGGAGCTGGTCCAGCCGCTGCTGGACCGCCTCGAGCAGGTCGTGGCCGGCGGCGAGGGGCCGGTGGACTGGCCCGACGGCGCCCGGCGGCTGCTCGCCGGCTACCTGGCGGCCCTCACCGACCACCGCGCCGTGGCCATCTGGGTGGACGGTGACAAGTCCGTCCTCAACCACCCCGAGGTCGGGCAGCGGCTGGACCGCGTGAACGACGCGGTGGTCGAGGCGCTCGCCGGGTCCCACCCCGGCGACCTGGACCGCCTGATCGTGACCGCCGCGCTCGGCAGCCTGTGGCGCCCGGTCCGCAGCCTCCCCGACCTGGACCTGCGCGCCCGGCAGGACGACCTGCTCGAGGCGGCCATGGCCGTGGTCGCCCGCCTGCCCGACGGCGCCCACGCCGACTGACCCGCCCCCCGGCGCGCGGCGCCGGCCGGGCCGGGGCCCCCGCCAGGGCCTACCGTGGCGCGGTGGACTGGGAGCGGGCGACGCCGGCAGGGCCCCGACGGCGGTGGGTCCTGGCGTTCGTGCTGGGTGCGGCCGCGCTGGGCGGGGCCGTGGCCCTGGCCCGCGCCGCGCCGCCCGACGCCGCCCCCGACCCCGGCCTGGCCGTCGTGACCCCCGACCCCGCGCCGGCCCCCGGGCCGGTGCCGACCGGCGCGGCCGACGCGATCATCCGCTCCGGTCCCTGGATCACCCTGGCGCCGGCGCCCATCGAGGGCCGCGAGGACCACACCGCCACCTGGACCGGCACCGAGCTGATCGTGTGGGGCGGCAGCGCCTACGAGCGCGCCCCGCTGCCCGACTCCGGGGAGCTGCTCACCTTCCGCGACGACGGTGCCGCCTACGACCCCGCGGCCGGCACCTGGCGCGCGGTCGCGCCCGCGCCGGTGCCGGCGCGCTCCGGCCACACCGCGGTCTGGACGGGCACCGAGGTGATCGTCTGGGGCGGCTTCGCCCCCGGCGGGCCGGTGACGGGCGGCGCCGCCTACGACCCGGCCGCGGGCACCTGGCGCGCGATCGCCGAGACCCCGATCGGCGCGCGCACCTTCCACACCGCCGTCTGGACCGGCACCGAGATGCTCGTCTGGGGCGGGCAGGTCGACGCCGACGGCGCCCAGGGCGGCGCCTACGACCCGCTCGCCGACACCTGGCGGGTGCTGCCCGACCCGCCGGTCGCCGCCCGCTTCGCCCACGCCGCGGCCTGGTCGGGCACCGAGCTGCTCGTCTGGGGCGGGCAGTCCGCCGAGACCGACGACGACCCGGTGGACGGGGCGGCGTACGACCCCGCCGCCGACCGCTGGCGGGCGATCCCCGACGCACCGCTGGCGCCGCGGACCCTGGCCGCCGCGGTCTGGGACGGGACCGCGCTGGACGTCTGGGGCGGGCTGCTGGAGGGGGGCGGGGGCAGCGCCGACGGCGCCCGCTACGACCCCGCCGCCGACGCGTGGACGCCGCTGCCGCCCGCGCCGCTGAGTCCGCGCTTCGCCGCCGAGGGCGTGTGGACCGGGACCGAGTTCCTGGTCTGGGGCGGGGTCGGGCAGGGCTTCTCCGCCGACGGCGCCGCCTTCGACCCCGCCGCCGGGACCTGGCGGGCGATCCCGCCCGCCCCCGTGGTCCAGGCGGTGCGCTACCCGTCGGTCTGGACGGGGTCGCAGCTGCTCACCTGGGCGGGCACCCGCGACCCGATCGGCGCCGCGCTCGACCCCTGAACCGCCCTTGCCGGTCTGGCACGTTCGGTTGCCGCGCCCGCGCCACCTGGCCACAGTTCCCGGGCAGGCGATCCGGATGGCGGACAGGCAGGAGACGCGATGGCGGCAGGGGAGCACGGCGGCGCGGCGGGGCCGTCGACCGGAGGCGGCGGGCACGGCCACCCCGACCCCGCCGAGGTGGACTGGGCGGCGGTCGTCCTGGACGAGGGCTTCTGGGACGAGCGCTACCGCGCCGCCGGCGCCCTGTGGAGCGGCCGCCCGAACGCCCAGCTGGTCGCCGAGGCGGCGGCGCTGACCCCCGGCACCGCCCTGGACGTGGGCTGCGGGGAGGGCGCCGACGCCACCTGGCTGGCCGAGCGGGGCTGGCGGGTCACCGGCGCCGACATCTCCACCGTCGCCCTGGAGCGTGCGGCGGCGCGGGCCCGGGCGGCCGGGGCGGACGTGGGGCGCATCGCGTGGCTGCACCTGGACATCGCCCGCGCCGCGCCGCCGGCGACCTACGACCTGGTGTCGGCGCAGTTCCTGCACCCGCCGGGCGGTCTGCGCCGCGAGCTGCACCGGCGGCTCGCGGCGGCGGTGGCCCCCGGCGGGGCCCTGCTGGTGGTCGGCCACGACCGGGCCGACCTGGCGGTCCCCGGGCTCCGGCCCCCCGTGCCCGACCTGCTGTTCAGCGCCGACGACGTCGCCGACGCGCTCGACCCCGGCGCCTGGGACGTCGTCGTGCGCGCCTCGCGGCCGCGCGCGGCGTCCGACCCCGAGGGTGGCGAGGTCACCGCCCACGACGCGGTCCTGCTCGCCCGCCGCCGCCCCGCCTGACCCGTGTCAGGAGGCGAGGGCGGCCGAGGACGGAGACGTGGGTCGGTTTGCGCCGACTGCCTGCGCCCACGCCAGCCGCCGGGTCGCGCTGGGTGAGCGCCAGTCCTCGTTCCTCATGACAACGGTGCTCGTCACCGTTCGTCGTGCAGGGCCGCGAGGAGGGCGCGCACACCGGGTTCGGGGTCGTTCCGGCGTGTGACCGTGGCGAGCTCAACCATGCGTGGCGGGTTCTGGAGTGTGCGGTAGGACACACCCTCGAGGTGGAGGTGTGCGGTGGAGGAGGGCACGAGGCCGACGCCGAGCCCGCAGCCGATCATGGCGATCTGTGAGTGGAGGGAGCGGGCGTGGTGGGCGGCGCTGGGACTGAAGCCAGCCGTGCGGCACGCGGCGGCGATCTCGTCGTGGTAGGCCGGGGACACTGCTCGGGAGACGAGCACCCATGGCTCGTCGGCGAGTTGCCGCAAGGGCAGGGGCGGGCCGGTCGCGGCCTCGTGGTCCGAGGGGAGCGCGGCGATCAGTTCGTCGTGTCGCAGCGCGTTGACGGTGAGCCCGGGGACGTCGTGATCCAGGCGCACCAGCGCGAGGTCCAGGCGGCGGTCCTGCAGAGCGCGGACGGCCTCGCCGCTGTCGAGTTCGCGGGCTTCGACCTGGATGCCGGGATGCGCGGCGCGCAGGCGGCGCAGCGTGACCGGGAGGGGGTCCAGGAACGCGGAGGTGACGGCGCCCAGGAGCACCGTGCCGACCTGACCGGCTGCGGCGCGGGTGACGGCCCGCAGGGCGCGCTGCGCTTCGACGATGAGGATCTGGCAGTGGGGAACGAGCGCCTGTCCGGCGCTGGTGAGGGCGACGGTTCGGTTGCCGCGCTCGAGGAGCCGGGCGCCGCACTGCGCCTCGAGTTGGCGGATGGCCTGGCTCAGGGGCGACTGCGACATGTGCAGGCGCGCCGCGGCGCGCCCGAAGTGCAGTTCCTCGGCGACGGCGAGGAAGTACCGAGCCTGGCGGACTTCGATCACGAGTCGCGCTCCGTCTGGTGGCAAGACCGCATCGGACCTTGCCAGTCTGACGGCAGAGCGTTCACTGGACTGCATGAAGCGGGACGACCTCCTCGACCGGCTGGCGGACATCGGTACGCCGGCCCTCAGCGATGCGCTGGACGAGTTCGGGCTGCCACCGGGCGTGGGCGGCCTGCTGCCGCTGTGGGACGGGCCGGTCGTCGCAGGCCGCGCCGTCACCGTGCAACTGGGTCCTAGGGACACTGACGGCCCGGTGGGCGCCCACATCGGCACCGCCGCCGTCGATGCCGCACAGGACGGTGACGTGATCGTCGTCGCCAACGACGGCCGCACCGACGTGTCGTGCTGGGGTGGTCTGCTCTCTCTCGGGGCGCAGCGGCGTGGCGTGCGCGGCATCGTCGCCGACGGTGCCTGCCGGGACATCGATGAGGCGCGTCGGCTGGGCCTTCCCATCCACGCGCGCGCCACGGTCCCGCGCACGGCCCGGGGTCGGCTGCGGGAGGTCTCACACGGCCAGCCGGTGCGGGTAACCGGCCTGCTGGTGACGCGCGGTGACCTCGTGCTCGCCGACACCTCGGGCCTGGTGGTCGTGCCGGCCGCCCGGGCGGCGGAGGTCCTCGACGCGGCGGAGCGGATGCGGGCGCGGGAGGCGGCGATCGTCACCGACCTGCTCGCCGGCGCGCCCCTGGCGAATGCGATGTCCGACGCCCGGCTGGCCGGGCGATGACTGACCGCGACCTGCTTGCAAGGGCCGCGGCGCTGTCCACCGCGACGCTCTCCGATGCCCTCGACAGCCTGCGACTACCCGGAGCACTGGCCGGGCTGACCCCCCTGCACGCCGGGGACGAACTCACCGGGCCCGCGTTCACCGTCGCCTACCAGCAGCGCACCGCCGGCACGGTCGGCGACTTCCTCGACGACGTCCCGGCCGGCGCCGTCGTCGCCATCGCCAACCGCGGGCGCACCGACTGCACGGTGTGGGGCGGGATCATGACCGCGGTCGCCGCCGACCGGAGCGTGGCCGGAACAGTTGTCGACGGGATCTGCCGCGACACCCGCCTGGCGGCGGACGCCCGCTACCCGGTGTTCAGCCGCGGGCGATGGGTGCGCACTGGCAAGGACCGCGTCGAGCTCGAGGCGGTAGCGGTTCCAGTGCTCCTGGCAGGCGTCCGCGTCGCCCCGGGCGACCTGCTACGCGGCGACGCCGACGGGGTGGTGGCCGTACCCGCCCCGCGGCTCAGCGAGATCGTGGAGATCGCCGAGCGCATCGACCGTGCCGAGCAGCACATCCTCGAACGCGCGATGGCCGGGGAACCGCTGGCGTCCGCCCGTGCCGATCTCGGCTACCACACGGCACAGCGGCCCTTATGACCCTGTACAAGCCGAGCGCGGCTACGGTCGCCGAGGTCGTGGGGCACGCCCACACCCTGCAGTCCGCACTACGGCCGGTCTGGCCCGGAGCCCGCCTCCACGGGCCGGCCTACGCCGTGCGCGGCGTACCAGGCGACAACCTCGCCCTCCATCGCGCGGTCGCGCACGCCCCGCCCGGTTCGGTGATCGCGGCCGACGTCGGCGGCGCGCCCTACGGCCATTGGGGCGAGGTCCTCGCCGTCGCGGCCCAGACGCGCGGAATCACCGGACTGCTCATCGATGGCAGCGTCCGCGACGTCGACGAGCTCGAAGCGCTCCGCTTCCCCGTCGTCGCACGCGGCATCGCCCTGTCCGGCACCACGAAGCGCCATCCCGGCCACGGCGGCGCCACCGCCGTGGTGGGCGGACGCCTCGTACGCAGCGGCGACCTCGTCGTCGCCGACCGGGACGGCTGCGTCGTCGTACCCGCGGCGGACCTCGCGGCCGTGCTCCACCGGGCACGCGAGCGCGACGTCGCCGAGCGGGAGGTCCTCACCCGCATCCGGGCCGGCGAGACGACACTCCAGATCTATGGCCTCCCCGCTTGAGCCCGCGGGCCGGCGTGCCGATGCATTGGCATGACCTCGGCACCGGCAGGACCGCCCCGCTGGCGGGTCCGGGCCGCCTTCGACCTGGTGTGGACGGGCGGCCGCCAGGTGGGACGGGCCGAGGCGGTGCGCCTCGAGGACGCCCTGGTCGCGTGCAGCGCGGGCCGCGCGCCCGCGGTCGCCTTCGAGGACGGGATCGTCGTCGTGTCGCTCCTGCTCGACGCCGACGACGAGCCGGCGGCCATCGCGCTGGCGCTGCACGCCGTCGCCTGCGCCGGGCGCTACGTGCCCTGCGTGGCGATCGGGAGCGTGCAGCAGTGCGCGGCGCGCCCCGACCCCGCGCTCCTGCGCAGCACCCGCTGACCGCCCGGCGGGCCCGTCAGGCGCGCCGCGCCGTCGTGTCCCCCCGCGCCGCCTCGTAGACGCTGGCCATGTCGTCGTCGCCGTGGCCCAGCTGGACGGCGTCGCCGTACTTCGCGACCACGGCCTCCGCGATGGGCATCTCCAGCCCCCGGCGCCCCGCCGCGTCGAGCACCAGGCGCACGTCCTTGGCGGCCAGGCGCAGCGCGAAGCTGGTCGGGTAGTCGCGCGCCAGCATCGCCTGGCCCTTCACCTGGGCGTACGGCGGGCCGATCGGGCCCTCGTCGATGGCCTCCAGGAAGCGCAGCGGGTCGACGTCCAGCGCCCGCGCGAACGCCACCGTCTCCGCCAGCGAGCCGAGCAGCGCGTGCAGCCAGTTGTTGACCACCAGCTTCAGCCGCGTCCCCGCCCCCGCCTCGCCGACCCACTCCACGCGCTCGGCCACCGCGTCGAACAGCCGCGCGCAGCGCTCCCGCGCGTCGTCGGGGCCGGACGCGAAGACGATGAGCCGCCCCTCCTCCGCCGGCTGGCGGCTGCCCAGCACGGGCGCGTCGACGAAGGTGACGTCGCGCTTGCGGGCCGCCTGCGCGAAGCGCTCCGTGTCGCCGATGCCGACGGTGCTCGTCTCGATCCACAGCCCGCCGTCCCCGAGCGCCGCCAGGGCGCCGCGCGGCCCCGTGACCGCGCGCTCCACCGCGGACCCGTCGGACAGCATGGTGATCAGCACCCCGGCGCCGGCCGCGGCCTCGGCAGGGGTGTCCGCGGCGACCGCCCCCGCGGCCACCAGCGGCTCGACCTTGGAGCGGGTGCGGTTCCAGGCGCGCACGTCGAAGCCGGCGCGCAGCAGGTTGCGCCCCATGGCCGCGCCCATGATCCCCGTGCCCAGGAGGGCGACGCAGCGGTCGGCGCTCACCGGCGAGGGCGGGGCGCGACGCGGCCCCGGGCGGCGCCGGCGCTCGCCGGCGCGGTCGCGGCGGCGGGCGGTCGGTTCCCGGGCATGGGCGGCTCCTCTCCTCGGCGACCCCCCGCGCCGGTCTTGCCCGCCGGACGCCGGCGGCACACCCCCTGAGCCAGGAGACACGGCTAGGTGCTGCGCTGGGCGAGCATCCGGGCCGCGTCGTCGGCCAGGTCGTCATCGACGACGACGTCGTAGCGGCCCGCCTCCATCCCGCTGACCGAGGAGAAGTCGCGGCGGCCGCCGGTGGCGGCGTGCGCGAGCACGCCGAACAGGGCGCCGACCAGCGCGCCGATCACCAGGCCCCACAGGACGACCGCCAGCAGCGACCCCGACGGGGTGAACAGCTGGAACAGCCCGAAGATCGCCCCCACCAGCGCACCGGTCGTCGCCCCCGACCGCGCGCCCTGCAGGGCCGCACCGCCGTAGTTCAACCGGCCGGTGACCTGCTCCACGATGCGCAACTCGTCGCCGATGATCGCCAGCCGCTCGACCGGGAAGCGGCGGTCGGCCAGGAAGTCGACCGCCGCCTGTGCCTCCGCGTAGCTGCGGAACGATGCGATCGGCCGCCTGGCCGCCCCCTGCTGCGGCACGGAACTCACGACACTGCCCCCTGTGACTCGCCCACGTTGAGACCGTGCCTGCAGCTTGCCCCGCCCAGCCCTGTGCAAGCGGCCGAGGGGCGGTCCGGTCAGTCGTCGGCGGCGGCCGCGGCGCGGGTGGCGGCCACCAGCGACCTGCGCGTGCGCGTCCCCGACCGCGCCGGGACCGCGGAGGTCGTCGAGCTCGCGCTGGTGGCCCAGCAGGTGGCGCTGCACGGCGGGTCGGTGGAGGTGGACGACGGGACGCGCGGCGGCGCGCGGATCACCGTCACACTGCCGCGCCGACGGGTTCGGGGGGCGAGGCGTTCGGGTACCTCGCGAGGGACCGCCGGATCTTGGAGGCATGCCGTGACCGACCACACCGCGGACTATTCGAAGCACACCGACCAGGAGCTGCGCGAGGGCATCGCCCGCGTCGACGAGCAGGAGTCGCGCATCGCGCAGGACTCGTCGGAGGACGCGCTGGACGCGGCGCGCGACCAGCGCGCACAGATGGCCGAGGAACTGGCACGCCGAGAGGGCGGGACGACCTCGCCGACGACAGGGAGCACACGATGACGACGCCGTTCCGCTCGATCCCCGCGGCCGTGCTGGCCGGGGCCTCCGCGGTGCTGGGAGGCGCGGCGAGGATCGCGATGTTCGGCGCCCGCACGCTGGACCCGCGCTGGCGGCGCGACGCGCCCCCCGCGGACCAGCCCCTGCCCACCCCCGACCTGCCGGCGCCGGGAGCGGGTGACCCGGACGCGGACCGGGACCTCGCGTCCCTGACCGGCGTGGACGCGGGGGCCGGGGAGGGGTCGGCGGTCGTGGAGGACCTCGACGTCGATGGCGACGGTGTGCCCGACGCGGTCGTGGTGGTCGTGGACGACGACGGCGACGGGGTGGCCGACGGCGCGATGGCGGCGTCGGTGGTCGACACCGACGGCGACGGCGAGCCGGACGCGGTGGTCGCGGTCCTGGACGTCGACGGCGACGGCGTCGTCGACGACGTGCTCGTGGTCACCGGCGACGACGCGGGCGCGGGCCTGGGCGGGGCGGCCTTCGAGGCCGAGGCCGAGGGCGCGGACGCCGCCGCCTTCGAGGCCGCGGGCGCGGGTCTCGGCGGCGCGGCCTTCGAGGCCGAGGGCGAGGGCGAGGGCGAGGTCGAGGGCGAGGGCGAGGGCGAGGCCGCGGGCGAGGGCGAGGGCGAGGCCGCGGGCGAGGGCGAGGGCGCGGGCGGCGTGGTGGCCGCGTCGGTCGTGGACGGCGACGGCGACGGCGAGCCCGACGCCGTGGTCGCCCTCCTGGACATCGACGGCGACGGCCTCGCCGACGACGTCATGATCGTGACCGCCGAGGACGAGGCGGGCGGGGAGCCGCGCGCGGCGGGCGACGGCGGCGCGCTGGAGGAGGCGCTCGCGGCCGACGACCTCACCGGCGCCGCCGAGGGCGCACCCGCCGGGGCCGACCTCGGCGGCACCGGGGTGGACCTGGGCGCGGCGGAGGGCACCGGCGCCGGGCCGGAGGTCGACGCCGACGCCGCGGAGCACGCCGACGACGCCCCCGTCGGCGCCGGGGCCCTCATCGACCCGGAGGCGGCCCTCGCCGAGCCGATGGGCGCCGAGACCCTGCCCGCCGATCCCCCCGCCGCCGACGCGGCTCAGGCGCCCGCCGCGGCAGGCGGGGACGCGGCCGACGGCGAGTTCGCGGTCGCGGGCGTCGGGGACGAGGACCTGCTCGGCGGCGACCTGGCCCCCGCCCCCGTGGTCGACGACCTGCCCACCCAGGAGCACCGCGACGACCAGGGCACCGACGACACCGGCGACGACCACCTCCGTCGCCCCGAGTCCCACGTCGCCGAGATCGCGGAGCGCCCCGTCGCGACGGTCGTCCGTGAGATCGCGACGCTGTCGACCGACGAGCTCGAGGCCCTGTTCGAGTACGAGTCGACCCACCGCAAGCGCAAGACCGTCCTGCAGGCCATCGAGCGCGCCACCGCCCCGCAGGCCGACTGACCCGGTCCGGGGGGAGCACGCGCTCCCCCCGACCGGATGGGATCAGGCGCGTCCGCCTCTCGCGGCCCCGACCACCAGGACCGTGGTCGCCCGCGCCTGGCCCGCCCCGGGGGCGGATTGGCCCCGCGCCGGGCCCGGCCCGCACACTGCTGGGGATGACCGTCTACTTCGAGGACTTCGCGCCGGGGCAGGTCCACGACCTCGGCAGCGTGACGGTCGACGCCGCGGAGATGGTCGCCTTCGCCCGGCGCTTCGACCCGCAGCCGTTCCACGTCGACCCGGAGGCGGCCGCCGCGTCGCACTTCGGTGGGCTGGTGGCCAGTGGCTGGTTCACCTGTGCGCTGTTCATGCGCCTCTACGTCGACCGGCTGCTGGCCGGCAGCGCCAGCCAGGGGTCACCGGGGATGGACCAGGTGCGCTGGCTGCGCCCGGTCCGCGGGGGCGACGTGCTGACCGGTTCGGTGGAGGTGGTGGCGACGCGCCCCTCGTCGCGCCGCCCCGACCGCGGGACGATCACGACCCGGTCGGAGCTGCGCAACCAGGACGGCGAGGTGGTCCTGACCATGACCGCCGACGGCATGTTCGGCCGCCGCCCCGCTTGAGGGGCGCCGGCCCGCGCGGCGGTCAGGCCGGGTTCGTCGAGGTGGCGGGGCGCAGGAGGCCGGCGAGGGCGGCGGCCAGGGCCGGCGCCTCGGCGGTGTGCAGCGTCGCGATCGTGACCCGGACCGCGGGCGGGCTGGCGACGCGGTAGGCCTCGCCGGGCTGGACGGCCCAACCCGCCTGCTGGAGGCCGCGCAGGACGGGGCCCTCGGCGAGGACGGGGACCCAGACGTTGAGGCCCGACGGGGCCGCGGCCGGGACGCCGCGGTCGACGAGGGCGGTGACCAGTGCCGCGCGCCGCTCGGCGTACGCCGCCGCCGCCCGGTCCAGCAGCGCGGTCGTGGCGGGGTCGGCCCACAGGGCGGCGACCAGGCCCTGGAGCACGTGACTGACCCAGCCGGGCCCCAGCCGCTGACGTCCCTGGACCCGCGCGACGGTCGCCGGATCCCCGGCCAGGACGGCGAGGCGCAGGTCGGGGCCCAGGGACTTGGACACCGAGCGCAGGACGGCCCAGCGCTCCCGCCCGGCGGTGAGGGTGCGGTGGGGCGTCCCGGCGACCGGGCCCGCGTGGTCGTCCTCGATCAGGAGGGCGCCGGGGTGGCGGGCCAGGACGTCGGCGAGGTCGGCGGCGCGGGCCCCGTCCACGGTCGCGCCCGTCGGGTTCTGCGCCCGCGGGGTGAGGACGGCGGCGCGGGCGCCCGCGCCCAGCGCGGCGGCGAGCTGCCCGGGCACCGGCCCGCGCAGGTCGAGCCCCACGCCGACCGGCTCCAGGCCCAGCGCCCGGCACAGGTCGAGCACCCCGGAGTAGCCCGGGTCCTCCACCGCGACTCGGTCGCCGGGGCGCAGGTGGGCGGCCAGCACCCGCTCGATCCCGTCCAGCGCGCCGCTGGTGACCGCCAGGGCGGCGGGGTCGATGCCGTCGGCGCGGAACCGGTTCCCGGCCTGCTGGAGCAGCGCGGGCAGGTCCACCGCCTCCCCGTACAGCCGGGGCGCCGGGTGCGCCGCCACGATGGGGGCCTCCCCGGGCGGGTCGCCGGCGGCCCCGCGGCCGGCCGCCGGGGACGCGGGTGGGCCGGCGGCGGCGCGGCGCGCGGCGGCCACCGACGTGGTCGGGCCGCCGGTGGGCCAGGGCAGGGCGGGCAGGAGGGCCGGGTCGGGGTTGCCGGAGGCGAGGTCGCGGATGCCGGGGGCAGGGGCGGCGCGGCGCGGGCGGTCAGCGGGGAGCGGGCGGCGACGCGGACGCCGCGGCGCTCGGCGGAGACGACCGTCCCGCGGGCGCGCAGGTCGCGGTAGGCGGCGGCCACGGTGGCGGGGCTGACGCCCAGGGACGCGGCCAGCGCGCGCACCGACGGCAGCGCCGCGCCGGGCGGCAGCGCGCCGGCCGCCACCCCGGCCTCGACCGACGCGGCGATGGCGTTCGCCGACGCACCGGTGATCTGGTACTGTGCCGATACAGTCATTGTCTCTGTACTATAACAGCGATGGAGCCGGGTATGGCGCGGGAGCTGGCGGTCACGGAGCGGACGCGGGTGCACCGGCACCCGGAGCGGGCGCAGACCGGCCGCGCCGCCCTCCACGCGGTGCTGGACGAGGGCCTCATCGCCCACGTGGGCTTCGTGCGCGACGGCGCCCCGGTCGTGCTGCCGGTGGCTTACGGGCGCGACGCCGACACCGTCTACCTGCACGGCTCCACCGGCAGCCGCGCGTTCCGCGCGCTGGCGGGCGGCGCGCCGCTGTCGCTGGCCGTCACCCTGCTCGACGGGCTGGTGCTCGCCCGCTCCGCGACCCACAGCTCGATGAACTACCGGTCGGCCGTGGTCTTCGGGCGCGGCGAGGAGGTGACCGGCGAGGGCGCCAAGCGCGACGCCCTGCGGGTCGTGACCGAGCACCTGGCGCCCGGCCGCTGGGCGGAGGTCCGCCCCGTCACGCGCAAGGAGCTGGCGGGGGTGCTCGTCCTGGCCGTCGCGCTGGACGAGGCGTCGGTCAAGGTGCGCACGGGCCCGCCCCACGACGACCCCGAGGACCTCGGCCTGCCGATCTGGTCCGGGGTCCTGCCCCTGTCCCTGGCCACCGCCCGGCCGGTCCCGGACCCGACCCTGGCGCCGGGCGTCCCCGTGCCGCACTCGGTCAGCACCTGGGTCGCCGGTCCGGGCGCCCCGCTGGGGGGCGGGGGCCGGTGAGCGCCGGGGCGGTGCCCGTCGCACCCTCGCGCTGGCGCGCCTCGCCCGCGCGGCTGGGGCGCCTGCTGCTCGGCCTCTGGCTGTTCGGCGCCGGGGACGCCGTGCTGGTCGCCGGCGGGCTGGGCAACACCCCGTGGACCGTCCTGGGCGAGGGCGTGGCCGAGCGCCTGGACCTGTCGATCGGCGTGGCGACCTTCGTGGTCAGCCTGCTGGTGCTGCTGGCCTGGATCCCGCTGCGCGAGCGCCTCGGCCTGGGCACCGTCCTCAACGTCATCGTCATCAGCGTGGCGATCGACGTCACCCTGGCGCTGCTGCCCGACCCGCGGGCGCTGGTCTGGCGCGCCGCGTGCGTGCTGGCCGGGGTCGCGCTGATCGGCCTGGGCAGCGGCTTCTACCTGACCGCGGACCTGGGCCCGGGGCCGCGCGACGGCTGGATGACCGCGTTCCACCGGCGCACCGGCCGGCCGATCTGGCTGGTGCGCCTGGCCATCGAGGGCAGCGTGGTGGTCGCGGGCTGGCTCCTGGGCGGCACCCTCGGGCTCGGCACGCTGGTCTTCGCGGTGCTGATCGGCGCGGCCGTCGACCTGGGCCTGCGCCTGACCGGGGGGCTGCGCACCTAGACCGTGCCCCGCTCCGCTCGGAAGCCGCCCGGCGCCTGAGGTGCACCCCCCGGCCGGCGAGGCGCAGCCCCGGTCCCGGGCACGGCCAGCGTCCAGCCGACCAGCCCCACCAGGGCGAAGCCGACCGCGTTCGCGCCGCCGTGCCAACGGATCATGGTGGCGATCGTGGGCTCGTCCCAGCCCAGCCGGACGCCCAGCGCGTAGGCGACCGCCAGCGCCATGCCGGCCACCAGTGACGCACCGGCCACCCCCCACGCCGCCCGCCCCGGCGCACCCGCCGGTACCGCGCCGGCCGCCAGGCGGAGGTGCAGGGTCGCGGCACCCAGCCCGGCGGCAGCCAGGAGCAGGGCCGCGGCGGTCTCGATGGGCCCGCCGAGCAGGATCCCCAGGGCGACGAGCGGCACCCCGACGACGACGCCCATCGCGGCCGCTGTGCCCGGGATGCCGGGCAGCCGCTGCGCCGCCAGACCGGTGAGCAGGGGCAGGACGAACCCGGCGTAGGAGAAGTGCACGGCGGTCAGCTCGACGATGACGGGGCCGAAGCCCAGCGGGGTCGCGCCCGCCCGCGACAGCACGGCCCAGCCGCCGCCGACGGCGAGGAACACCGGCCCCGCGTCGACCGCCAGCTCCGCGGGGGAGCCGCCGCGCCCCCACGCCAGCCGCCGGTGCCGGCCGCCGACCGGCGGCGCCGCGGGCGGGCCGCGCCAGCGCAGCAGCCGCTGCGCCCCGCCCACCGCGACCAGCGCCGTCACCGCCAGCCAGGGCAGGGCGAGCGCGCCGCCCACGGGGCCGGGTGGGACGGCGACGGCGACCACGAGCAGCAAGGCCGCGGGCAGCCGCCCCGCGCCGCGGCCCGGAGCGCGCCCGATGGCGTCGTGCCGCGCCCGCCGCCGTCCCCTCGGTCTGCCGCGGCCAGCAGCGGCAGCGCGAGCAGCACGACGCCGAGCGCCGCCCCGAGCAGCGCCGCCGCCGCCCCGCCCGGGCGGAGCAGCAGGACGGCGGCGGCCCAGACCCCGACCCCGACCGCCGCCGCCCGCGTGCCCATCCCCCACCCTCCGCGCCTGGCGCCCAGGGTAGGTCAGGCTCGTGAAGGATCTCACAAGGGGTCGGGTCACACGGACCCGGTCACCACGAAGGTGTTGAGGATGCGGTCCAGGGCCTCCAGGTCGCGCTCGGCGTTGGCCTGGACGGCCACGCGGATGACGTAGGCCCGGTCCTCGGGGACGGCGCCGACGACCACGAAGGTCGCGCCCACGCCGCCGCAGTCGGTGTAGAGGTCGAACTGGCCGGTGTACAGCGGGTCCTCGTAGGGCTGGCGGCCCTCGTAGGTGCACTGCTCGGACAGCTGCGGGTTGACCTCGTCGAGCAGGGTCGTCTCGTTCGCCTGCTGCGCGATCGCCGACGACGCGCTGAAGATCACCCCGGGGGTGTCCCAGCGGTTCTGCAGGCCCTCGAGGTCGGGGGCGGCGCGCACGTCGGTGATGGCCCGGCCCTCGGCGTCGGTGTAGGGGGCGCCGTCGACGTCGCTCCACTCGGTCGGCACCTCGACCTGCAGCGCGCCGGTGTCGTCGGTCACCTGGGTGTACTCGTAGCCGGCGGCGTCGGCGGGCGCGCCGCCCCCCGCGGTCGTGTCGCCCAGCTCCCGGGCGAAGGACGTGACGGCGACCAGGTCGTCGCCGTTGAGCTGGCCCTCCAGGACCTCCTGGCTGTCGAAGCGCAGGACCTCCAGGCGCAGGACGTCGTCGGCGTCGCGGCTGCGCAGGATGTCGCAGTAGCCCGCCATCGTGCCGTCCTCGCCGATGGTGACGTTCTCCAGGCGGGTGATGATGTCCCCGGAGGTGACCCCCGCCTCGTCCGCGGGGGAGCCGGACGCGACGCTGGTGACCCACACGCCCGCGTCGCCCGTCTCGGGGTTGCCCAGCGCGACGCCGTTCACCCCGATGTAGGTGTCGTTCTCCTCGTCGCGGAGCTGCTCCACCAGCGGCTGGGCGTCGGTCACGCTGATCGCCAGGTTCTCGTCGGTGGTGACGTCCCCGGCGTAGTTGACCCCGACGACCCGGCCGTCCTGGGTGAGCAGCGGACCGCCGGAGTTGCCCGGGTTGATGCGTGCGCTGTGGGACAGGACGTTGTTCACCGAGGCCCAGGTCGTGTCGACGTCGTGGTCGCCCCGCGACACGATCCCGTCGGTGAGGGTGAACTCCGGCTCGCCGTTGGGGAAGCCGGCCGCGAAGACCTCGAGGCCCGTGCTCACCTCGCCGTCGTACCACTCCAGGAACGGGTAGTCCTGGCCCTCCAGGTCGATGACCGCGAGGTCGGAGCACTCCGAGACGCCCAGGACGCGGGCGTTGACGGGGTCCTCCGCGTCCCCGACGTAGACGTTCAGCGACGCCGATCCCGTGACCACGTGGTTGTTGGTGACCACGATGCCCTCGGGGTCGATGAGGAAGCCGGACCCGCTGCCGGTCGCCTCGTACTCCCCGACCTCGGGCTCGCGGAACGCCCCCTCGGCCTCGATCCGGACGATGGCGGTGTCGGCCTCGTCGATGCTGCTGATGCCGCCGCCGGCGTCGGCCGTCTCCGAGCCCGCGTCGTCCGCGGCGGGCGAGTCCGCCACCTCCGCGTCGTCGTCCCCGCCTGCGGCGCAGCCGGCGAGGAGGGTGAGCGCCGCCAGCGCGGCGGCCAGGGAAGAGCGTGCCATCAGGGGTCCTGATCTCGCGGAACGTGAGGAAGGTCCCGCCGTACAGCGGGACCGACCGATTGCGCGAGGCGCAGGGTAGTGGATCCGCGCCGTCCTGTGCACGCTGCGTGAGGCCCACCCCGCGCGTGGTGGAGACGCCGGGTGACCCGAGTCCTGATACGGGTGACGTGCGCTTCCCCTACGGGCGCATATCGCCGTCCCCGCCGTAACACACACCGCTCGCCCCCCGTCTGGGGGGAACGCGTGCAGCACGTCCCGGCGGGGGGTGGATCCGGGCCACCACCGCAGACGCCGGGGCTGTCCCGCCCTGCCCCGTCCCGCTGACGCTGGAGACGCGCATGCCCACGGTCCGTTCCCGCCTGCCACTGCTCGGTCTGGTGCTGTTCCTGATGGCGGGGCTGCTGGTCGCCCGCCCGGCGACCTCGGAGGCCGCCGTCCCCGCGGGCTTCCGCGACTTCACGGTCATGACGGGGCTGACCACCCCGACCACCATCGAGTTCGCCGACGACGGCCGCGTCTTCGTGGCCGAGAAGCGCGGCATCGTCAAGGTCTTCGACAGCCTCACCGACACGACGCCGACCGTGTTCGCCGACCTGCGCACCAACGTCTACAACGCCGCGGACCGCGGGCTCCTGGGGCTCGCGCTGCACCCCGACTTCCCGGACGACCCGTCGGTCTACCTGCTCTACACCTACGACGGCGACATCGGCGGCAGCGCGCCCAAGTACGGGACCGGGGCCGACACCGACAACTGCCCCGTGGCCCAGTGCATCGTCAGCGGGCGGCTGACCAGGCTGACCGCCTCGGGGAACACCGCGACCGGCGCGGAGCAGGTCCTGGTCCACGACTGGTGCCAGCAGTACACGAGCCACTCGATCGGCCAGGTCGCGTTCGGCCCCGACGGCGCGCTGTACGCCTCGGCGGGCGACGGCGCCAGCTTCAGCAACGTGGACTACGGCCAGGCCGGGAACCCCTGCGGCGACCCGCCGGGGGCGACGGGCACCAACCTGACCGCCCCGACCGCCCAGGGCGGCGCCCTGCGCAGCCAGGACCTGCGCACGACCGGCGATCCGCTGGGCCTGGACGGCACCATCATCCGCATCGACCCGAAGACCGGCGCGGGCCTGGCGGACAACCCGCTGGCGAGCAGCGCCGACGCGAACGCCCGCCGGGTGATCGCCCACGGCCTGCGCAACCCGTTCCGCTTCACGTTCCGCCCCGGCACGGGCGAGCTGATCACCGGCGACGTCGGCTGGAACGTGTACGAGGAGGTCAACCGGGTCGCCGACCCCAACGACGCGGTCATCGAGAACTTCGGCTGGCCCTGCTACGAGGGCACGGGGCGCCAGAACGGCTACGACGGCGCGAACCTCGACCTCTGCGAGCAGCTGTACCCGACCAACTCGGTCACCCCGCCGCTGTTCCAGTGGCCCCACAGCGGCGAGGCCGTCGCCGGCGACGGGTGCGGGACGGGGCAGTCGTCGTCGTCCGGTGTCGCCTTCTACGCCGGCGGGGACTACCCCGACGCCTACGACGGGTCGCTGTTCTTCAGCGACTACTCGCGCGACTGCATCTGGCGGATCCCCCGCGACGCGGCGGGGAACCTGGTGCCCGCCAGCGCGTCGCTGTTCGTCGACGACGCGAGCGGGCCGGTCGACCTGACCGTCGGGCCCGAGGGCGACCTGTACTACGTGGCGATCAAGACCGGCACGGTCCACCGCATCGGCTACTCGGCGGGCAACCAGGTGCCGTTCGCCGTCGCGACCGCCACCCCGACGTCGGGCGCGGCGCCGCTGGCGGTGCAGTTCGACGGGCGCGGGTCGAGCGACCCCGACACCGGCGACGTCCTCAGCTACAGCTGGGACCTCGACGGCAACGGCACCTTCGGCGACGCGACCACGCCGAACCCGACGCGGACCTACAGCGCGGCCGGGCCGGTGACCGTGCGGCTGCGCGTGACCGACCTGTTCGGGGCGACCGACGAGGCGGCGGTCACCGTCCAGGTCGGCGACACCGCCCCCGTGCCCGTGATCACCACGCCGGCCGCCGGGGCCGTCGCCACCGTCGGCAGCACCGTGAGCTTCTCGGGCAGCGCGACCGACCCGCAGGCGGGGACGCTGCCCGCGTCCGCGCTGTCGTGGCGGGTCGACATCTACCACTGCTCGTCGCCGACCTCGTGCCACCAGCACCCGGGGGCCGCGGCGTTCCCGGGGGTGGCGAGCGGCTCGTTCACGGTGCCCGAGCACGAGACCACCGCCTATCTCGACCTGGTGCTGACGGCCACGTCGGGCGGCGAGTCGCGCAGCACGTCACGGCGCATCGACTACCGCACCACGAACCTGACGTTCGCCTCCAGCCCGCCGGGCGTGCCGCTGGGCGTCGGGTCGGGAACCGTGACGCCGAACCCGACCGCCACGCGCACCGACTACACCAACAACCCGCTGTCGCTGAGCGCACCGTCGACCGTGACCATCGGCGGCGTCCCCTACGCGTTCACCAACTGGTCCGACGGCGGGCCGCAGGTCGGCGACCGCCGCGTGCCGGCGGCCGCGACCACCTACACCGCCTACTACCGCCGCACCGACCTGGTGGCCGGGCGGACGCTGTTCCGCGACACCTTCAGCAACATGTCCAGCAGCGGCTGGACGCCGCTGACGGCGCCGAGGTCGTGGTCGGTCTGCGCGCCGGACGCGAACAACAACGGCCAGTACTGCGCCGCGCGGGTGACCGGCAACGGCGCCATCACCGCCCGCGGTGACGCGACCTGGGGCAACTACAGCGTGCAGGCCGCGGTGCGGCCGATGGAGGATCGCGGCGGCGGCGCCGTCCTGGGCCGCGTGCAGGGCGCCAACGCCTACTACCAGCTGGAGCTGCGCCGGGTGAACGGCCAGAAGAGCTGGACGCTGTACCGCCGCACGCCGACGTCGTGGGTGCGGCTGGGCGGCGGGCTGTTCGACTACACGATCGGCCAGCCGATCACCCTGCGGCTGGACATGCGCGGCACGACCCTCACGGCCGCGGCGTCCCGCAACGGCGGGTCGTCGTTCACCACCCTGGGCACCGTCACCGACGGCGCGTACCGCACGGGCCGGGTCGGCCTGCGCGCCTGGGACACCCCGGTGCGCTTCGACACCGTCCAGGTGATCGCCCGCTGACCCGCCGGCGGCGCGGGGGGAGCCGTCCGGCTCCCCCCGCGGCCGTCACGCGCGGGTGAAGACCCCGAGCTCGGCGTACTGGTGACCCGGGAAGACCGTCTGGGCCGACCCGACGCCGCCGCGCTTGATGCACAGCTCGGCCAGCACGTCGCGGTAGTCCACCGCCTTGGCGAGGTTGCCGCCGACCAGCGCCTCGTCGGCGAGGCCGGGCCAGCGGCCGTGGACCCGGCCGCCGACCACGCCCGCACCGATCGCGAGCATGGCGTTGCCGTAGCCGTGGTCGGTCCCGCCGCTGTCGTTGCGCCGCGCGCGCCGCCCGAACTCCGAGCAGGTCACGATCGTGGTCGTGGACAGGGCGTCCCCGAGGTCGTCGCAGAACGCCCCCAGGGCGGCGCCGAGGTCGGCGATGTGGCGGTACATGTCGCCGTTGGCGTCGCCGCCGTCGCCCATGCGCGTGTGGGTGTCCCAGCCGCCGACGTCGACGCAGGCGACCTGCAGCCCGATGCCGGCCTTCTTGACCCGGGCGACCTCCCGCAGGGCGCCGGCGAAGCCGCCCTCCGGGTAGGTGACCGCCGGTTCGTAGGGGGTGGCCGCCACCTGCTCGGCGGTGGCCAGGGCGCCCAGGGTGGCCGTGACCGGCTGGTGCGCCGGGTGCCCCGGCTCGTCGTACAGCCGGCCGAGGGTGGTCGCCAGCGCGGCTGGGTCGGGACCGCGCAGGGCGAAGCCGTCCAGCGAGCGCAGCGCCAGCGCGGAGCCCGGCCCCTGCAGCGAGCCGGGCAGGCCCCCGCCGAAGGCGACGGCCTCGAAGGGGCTGGCCGTACCGCCGGCGGCGCTGAAGCGGTTGGCCCAGCCCGACCCGATGTCGGCGGTGGCGCCGCGCTCGTAGGTGCGCGTCGCCTGCTCGTGGCTGTAGTCCGGCTGCTCGATGGCGACACCCTGGATGGCGCCGAAGCGCCCGGACTGCCAGTACTTGCCCAGCGGGCCGGCGAGCCCGGGGTGCAGGCCGAACAGCTCGTCGGCGTGGCCCAGCCGGGAACGCGGGACGGCGAGGTTGCCGCGCAGCCCCGCGTAGTCGGGGTCGCCGTGGGGCACGACGAAGGACAGGCCGTCGGCGCCGCCGCGCAGGAACACCACCACGACGGTGTTGGTCGCCGCCGCCGGCTCCTGCGCGAAGGCCATGCGCGTGGTCACGAGCTGGCGGGCCAGCGGGGCGACCGCCAGCGCGGCGCCGCCCTGGAGCAGTTTCCGACGGGTGAAGCCGTAGCGCCACGGGTCGGCGACGGTGTCGTCGCAGCCGCAGCGGACGTGGTCGTCGTCGGCGGGCGGGGCCGCGCCGGTGGCAGGTCGGGACGTGTCGATCTGCTGCATGGGGGGCTCCTAGCGCTGCAGGGAGTAGGGCGACCGGAGGAGGGTGGGGACGACGCGGCGCAGCAGGCCGGCGCGCGCCGCGTCGTCGCCGACGGGGTCGTCGGCGCCGCGCGCGGTGTAGGCGATCAGCGCCTCGCGGTGGGCGGGCGCCAGGGGCTGGTGCACCAGGTGCAGCGCGGCGGCGTCCACCAGGTCGCCGACCGTGGCGGGGGCCGGGTCCAGCAGCCGGCCGAGCACGTCGGCGGCGGGCTCCAGGACGTCGTCGTAGTCCCCGGCCGCCAGCGCCTGGTGCAGGTTCCAGCGCGTGTAGAGGTTGCCGCTGTCGACCCAGGCGGTGCCCGCGATCGGGTAGCCGTACGGCGAGGGGTGCTGGAACGGCTCCATGCCCAGCCGCCGCAGCGCGTTGGTCAGGGCGCCGGGCCGCTCGGTGCGCGGCTGGGGGGCGAACCCGAGCGCGCGGATGGCGCCCAGGAGGTCCTCGTTCGGGCGCGTCACCTTCTGGCCGACGGAACCGGCGAACTCCTCGGACTCGAACAGGGCCTGCAGGACGGGCGCAATCTGGGTGTCGCCGTCCAGGTACACCTGCGCGAGCCGGTCGACCAGCGTCGCGGGCGGGTCCTCGGCGACGAAGCGCTGGACCAGCCGGCGGGCGAGCCGCTGGGCGGTCGACGGGTGGTGGGCCAGGTGGTCCACGAAGCGCAGCGCCTCGGTCTCACCGTCGGGGGAGTCGTTGGCCGAGGTGAAGTCCAGGACGGTGACGGGCCCGACGGCGTGCCACTCGGGCCGGTACCGGTAGGTCTGCGCGGCCGGAGCGTTGTCGGTCGTCAGCCCGGTGAGCAGGCGCGCCGCGTTCTTGACGTCGTCCTCGGTGTAGCCCGCCTCCACGCCCAGGGTGTGGATCTCCATCAGCTCGCGGGCGTAGTTCTCGTTGGGGACCTGGTCGCCGTCGCCGCGCGACTCCTCCTGGCTCAGGTAGCCGAGCATGGCGGGACTGGTCGCCTGCGCGGCGAGCAGGTCGGCGAACCGCCCCAGCGCGTGCGCCCGGACGACCTCGCGGTCCTCCTCCAGCTTGCGGGCGGCGAGGTGGTTGCCAGTGGGCAGGGCCGGCACGTTGAGGTGGTCGGTCCAGAACTCGACCATGCGCTCGAACAGCTGGCGGCGGCTGTAGAGCTGGCGCAGCACGGCCGCCTGCCCCAGCGCGGCGCGCGCCGCCTGGTCCCCGGTCGGCTCCCCGGGGGTGACCAGCTCGCCGGCTCTGCGGGCGAGCTGCGGGTGGGTCTCGGCGAGGACCGCCTCGATCCCGCCGTCGTCCAGGCCCGGGTCGAGCTGCTCGGCGAGCCAGGTCGCGGCGCCGCGCTCGCGGACGTCGGCGACCAGCGCTGCGGTGGCGCCGAAGGTGGCCCGGCTGAGCAGGTGCACGACCGGGTCGGCGGCCCGGACCGTGGGCACGGGACCCGCCGCAGGCTCCGCGGGCTCCCCCGGCACCGGGGGGTCCGGTGCGGGTGGGTCCTGGACCGGCGGTGCCATGACGGCGAGCGCCCCCGATCCCCACAGGGGCGCCGCGCCCAGCATCCGGAGCAGCCCCCGGCGGCTCACGCCCGGGTGGCCCTGCAGCCCGGGAGGCTGCTGGTCTAGCTCCACGTCGCGTCTCCTCACTCACACCGGTGTGGCGATTTGCCACAGATGTGATTGAAGCGACGCTTGCGCACCCCGCTACCTGTCCGAAAGGACAATGCGGGTACAGGTAATGAAACCAGCCGTACCGGCGTCGCTTTCGCCGGACCGCTCAGCACGACGAGGCCCGGCTCCGCCTGCTCCGGACGCCGGGGCTTCGCGGTGCTCCCGCGCCCTACTCGGGCAGGCGGCCCGCCCGCTGGGGAAGCGCGCTGCGGCGTAGGCTACGCCCGAGCAGCCCGTGTCCGGCCTCGCGGTGCGCCGCCTCGACGACGCGCAACGCGACGTGCGCCGCCTCCTCCGCGCTGTCCGCCTTGACGAGCAGGTAGGCCGACACGGTCCCGCCCGCCTCGGTCAGCAGGACGTGGCGCGTGAGGCCGGTGTCGTGGGCCTGCTTTCTCACCGCGTCGAGGTCCGTCTCGTCCAGCGGGGCCGCGACCTCGTGCTGCACCCACGCCCACCAGACGGGCCGCTCGTCCTGCCGCCAGGGCCGCCAGATGCTGCCGCTCACGCCGCGCTCCCGCGGTCCGCCCGCCTCGCCACGCTCCGTCCCCCTCCGTCAGACTCCAGGTCGTGACGGACCGTAGGTCCCGGTTGTCTGACGGGTGACTACGGCCGTGAGCAGCTTGACGAGCTGGGTCTACGTAGGGTGGACGTCGGGTCAGGGCGACGAGGAGGCCGGACGGGATGGCCGAGTCCCGCAACGTCACGGTCGGGGATCGCATCGCGATGTGGCGCAGCCTGCGCGGCTGGTCGCAGCGCCAGTTGGCCGACTTCTCCGGGCTCTCGCCCGCGTTCATCGGCTTCCTGGAGTCCGGCGCGCGGCAACTCAACCGCCGCCGCGACCTCTACGCGCTTGCGGACGCGCTGCAGTGCACCCCGGAGGACCTGACCGGCGAGATGCCGGTCCTGAGCGACCCGGCGGGCGTCGCGGTGCAGACCGTCGTGCCGAGCCTGCGAACCGCCCTGATCGACGGCGGCCCCGACCTCCCCCCCGACGTGCGGGCCCGCGAGGTCGACGCGCTCATGCGTGAGCTCCGCTGGGCGCAGCGCGTGTGGACCGACGGGCGCTACGAGGCGTTCGGGCCGCGCGTCCCCGCCCTGATCGACGAGCTTCACGTCCACGCCGCTTCGGCCGACGAGCACACGTCGCATCGGGCGCTCGCGGCTCTCGTCGAGGCGTACGACCTGGCCCAGGGGCTCGCCCGTGTCCTGGGCCGCCCGGAACTCGGCATGGTCGCGGCGGAGAAGGCGCACCATGCCGCGGTCCAGACGCAGGAGCGCGCGCTCATCGGCTTCGCCCGATGGATGCAGACGATGGCGATGGAGCGGGCCGGAGGCCGACGCCGCGCCCCGCGGCTGGCCGACGCGGCCATCCGGGAGATGGAGCCCCACGCGGGCGCAGGCGATGAGCAGGCGCAGATGTACGGGATGCTGCACCTGCTCGCCGGGCTGCTCGCGGCCCGGGCCGACCGGGCCGAGGAGTCCGCCGAGCACCTCGATGAGGCCGAGGCGTTGGCGCGGCGCACCGGGGAGGGGAACGCCTTCTGGCTGCACTTCGGCCCGACGAACGTCGCGATGTGGCGCGTCGGGGCGGCCGTGGAGTCCGGCGAGGGACCGCGCGCCCTGGAGATCGTCCGCGGGATCGACGCGGCCGTGATCCACTCGCCCGCCCGCGAGGCCGACTTCTGCATGGAGGTGGGGCGCGGTCTGGCGCAGCAGGAGGACGGGTCGCGGGACCACGAGGCGTTGCGCTGGTTCCTGCGGGCCGAGCGGCTCGCGGCGCAGAAGGTCCGCAGCGACCCGCTCGTCCGCGGGATCGTCGAGGGGATGGCGCGCCGCGACCGGGCCGGGAACGTCGACCTCCGCTCCTTCGCCCGACGGATCGGCGTCGGGGCCGAGTAGCCACAACACGAGGGCCGCGCCCCGGAGGACGCGACCCTCGGGGAGCAGCGGACCGCTAGACGCAAGGGGCCTTGCGGTAGGGGACGTGGACCTTCGCCGCCCCGGCGCGGCGGACCGCGTCGGGGCGGCGGTCGTACGGGTGCGTCGTGATGACGCTCGCGTGGCCTGCGAGCGCCTGCGCGACCGAGATGTCGACGCCCGCGTCGAGCAGGTCCCCGCCAGGAGCCCCACGACCCCGGGTCGGGACCGAGGCCCGAGCAGCGCGCGGCCTTCGACGCGATCGTCGCGGCCGAGTTCCGCCGCACCGCGCCGGAGCCGGCCGAGCCCGGCGCGGGTGCGTGACGGCTGTCGGCATCGCCGTCGCGATCCGCGCCCTCGGGCTCGACGACAACAGGGGGCGCGGGAGGCGCGCGAACTCCCTGATCCGCCCGAGGCGCGTGCGCGTCTCTTCCTGGCGGAGCCCGGCGGCCGGGCTGCCCGCGCAGGTGTGGATACGACGCGCCGGGTCCTACTCGACTGGTGGCCGGACGTGGTCAGGGGGCGAGGAGGGCCGGGAGGGTGGCGGCGCGGCGGGCGGCGAGGTCGGTCAGGTCCAGGGTCGCCAGGCCCTGGAGCTCCAGGGTCGGGTCGTCGACTACCACGCCCAGGCGCCGGTACGGGACGCGGCGGGCGTCGCAGAGGTTGGCGAACTGCAGCACGTTCGCGCTGGAGGTGCTGACCACCGCGCGGCTGGGCGACTCGCTGAACAGCCACTGGTGCGGCGCGAGCCCGGCCTCGGGGATCACCCGCGCGCCCAGTCCCCCCGCGACCGCGCTCTCCACCAGGCAGCCGAGCAGCCCCCCGGCGGCGACATCGTGCGCGCTGCGGGCCCACTCCGCGTCGGCGGCGGCGACCAGCAGCGCCTGCAGCGCGCGCTCCTCGTCCAGGTCGATGCGCGGCGGCCGGCCCGCGATCCGGCGCTGGGTGGCCCACAGGTAGGCCGACCCGCCGAGCCCCGGGCGGGTCGGCGCCCCGACCTGGAACAGCACGTCGCCGGGGGCGGCGAAGGCGTGGCCGACGCGGGTGACGACCTCGTCGAGCACGCCCAGGACCCCGACGACCGGCGTGGGGTGGATGTCGGCGTCGCCGGTGGCGTTGTAGAAGCTGACGTTCCCGCCGGTGATCGGGGTGCCCAGCGCGCGGCAGGCGGCGGCCATGCCCCGGATGGTCGCGGCGAACTGGCCCATGACCGGCGGGCGCTCCGGCGACCCGAAGTTGAGGTTGTTGGTGGCCGCGATCGGCCGGGCGCCGGTGCAGGCGACGTTGCGGGCGGCCTCGGCGACGACCAGCTTCGCGCCCTCCTCCGGGTCCAGCGCACACCAGCGGCCGTTGCCGTCGGTCGCGACGGCGACGCCGCGCGGGAAGTCCGACGCGTCGAGGCGCAGCACCGCCGCGTCCCCGCCGGGGCCGAGCACCGTGCCGTGGCCGACGACGCTGTCGTACTGCCCGGTGACCCAGCCGGGGTCGGCCAGGTCCGTGCCGCCGAGCACCGCGTCGATGGCGGCGCGCAGGTCCGCGGGGCCGGGCTCGTCGTCGACGGGCTCCGCGGCCGCCGGGTGCGGGCGCTCCTCGACCGGCCGGTGGTAGACCGGCCCCTCGTCGGCCAGGGACCGGGCGGGCACGTCGTGGACGACCGCGCCGCGGTGGGTGAAGACCAGCCGGTCGCCCTCGGTGACGGCGCCGATGGCGGTCGCCTGCACCCCCCAGCGGGCGGCGATGGCGAGCACCGCGCCGAGGCGGTCCGGGGACACCAGCGCGAGCATCCGCTCCTGGGACTCCGAGCAGAGGATCTCCCACGCGGCCATCGACGGCTCCCGCAGGGGCACCAGGTCGAGGTCGACGCGCATGCCCAGGCCGGCCTTGGAGGCCATCTCCGCGGTCGAGCAGGCGATGCCCGCGGCGCCCATGTCCTGGATGCCGGACAGCAGGTCGGCGTCGTAGAGCGCGAGGCAGCACTCGATGAGCAGCTTGCCGGCGAACGGGTCGCCGACCTGGACGTTGGGCCGCTTGGCGTCGGTGCCCTCGCCGAAGGTGGCGGACGCCAGGACCGAGGCGCCGCCGATGCCGTCGCGGCCCGTGCGCTGGCCCAGCAGGACGGCGACGTCGCCGGGCCGCTCGGCGGCGGCGCGCTGGATGCGGTCGGCGGGCAGCACCCCGACGCAGAGGACGTTGACCAGCGGGTTGCCCTGGTAGGACGGGTCGAAGGCCAGCTCGCCGCCGACCGTGGGCACGCCGATGGAGTTGCCGTAGTGCCCGACCCCGCGGACGACCCCGTCGACGATCCGGCGGGTGGTGGGGTCGGCCGGGTCGCCGAAGCGCAGCGGGTCCAGCAGGGCGATCGGGCGGGCGCCCATGGTCAGGATGTCGCGGATGATCCCGCCCACGCCCGTCGCCGCGCCCTGGAACGGCTCGACGAAACTGGGGTGGTTGTGGCTCTCGATCTTGAAGGTCACGGCCTGCCCGCCGCCGACGTCGACGACCCCCGCGTTCTCGCCGGGGCCGACCAGGACGTGGGGCCCCTCGGTCGGCAGGTCGCGCAGGTGCACGCGCGAGGACTTGTAGGAGCAGTGCTCCGACCACATCACCGAGTAGGTGCCCAGCTCCGCCGACGACGGCACCCGCCCCAGCGTGGCGACGATGCGGTCGTACTCGTCGTCGGTCAGACCCAGCTCCCGGGCGGTGGCGAGCGGGTCAGGCGCGGGCTCGGGGGCCACGGGTTCGGGGGCCACTACAGGTGCGCCGCGACGGGGCCGCCGCGGCCGGCGGCGACGCTGGACAGGACCGCGCCGAGCAGCCGGCGGCCGTCGGTGGAGCCCAGCAGCGCGTCCACGGCGTGCTCCGGGTGGGGCATGAGGCCCGCGACGTTGCCCGCCGGGTTGGTCACGCCCGCGATCGCCGCGACGCTGCCGTTGGGGTTGGCGGCGCGGGTGACCGTGCCGTCGGGCTCGCAGTAGCGCAGGAGCACCTGCCCGCCGGCGGCGAGCTGGCCCGGGTCGTCGTGCACGTAGCGGCCCTCGCCGTGCTTGACGGGGATGGTGAGGACGTCGCCGGGCTCCAGGCCCGCGGTCCACGTGGACCGCGCGGCGACCCGGACCGGCTGGGGCCGGGCGACGAAGCGCAGGCCGGCGTTGCGGGTCAGGGCGCCGGGCAGCAGGCCCGCCTCGCAGAGGATCTGGAAGCCGTTGCAGATGCCCAGCACCGGGCCCCCGCGCTGGGCGAACGCCGCCAGCGCGCCCATGACCGGGGCGAAGCGGGCCAGCGCACCGGTGCGCAGGTAGTCCCCGTAGCTGAACCCGCCGGGCAGCACGACGGCCTCCACGCCCGCGAGGTCGGCGGCGCCGTGCCACAGCAGCACCGGCTCCGCGCCGACGACCTGCAGGGCGTACGCGGCGTCGCGCTCGTCGCACGACCCGGGGAACTGCACCACTCCGACACGCACGACGAACGCTCCTGAACCGGCCCGGACCCCCCGGCCCGCGCCGATCCTACCGGCCCCGCGGCCCCCGCCCGCCGCGGGCGGCCGGCGGTCAGCGGTAACCGGCCGCGCGTAGGGCGGCGAGGGGGTCGGGGAGGGCCACCAGCGCCGCGGCGTCGGCGCAGGCGCGGGACGGCGAGACGTCGGCGGGCAGGGCCGCGCAGGCCGCAGCCTCGGCCCGGCGGGCGGCCAGCGCCGTCGCCGCGGTGGCGGGGTCGCCCGCCAGGGTCGCCAGCTGGGACACGACCAGCGGCCCGATCAGCGGCGGCGGGGTGGCCGCGAAGCGCCCGTTGACCAGGATCGCCGACCCGTCGACCGGTGCGGTGACGTCGACGCCGGTGTCCTCGAACGCGGCCAGGCGCACCACGCCGCCCGCGTCGCCGACCGCCTCCAGCCGCGCGGCGACGGGCGGGTCCAGCGCCAGGTCGCACAGCGGCGCCAGCCCCGCTGCCAGGGTCGCGCGGTCGTCCTCACTGCCCGCCACCCGGACCCCGACCAGGGCGGGGCACGGCTCGGGCACCGACCGCGGGTCGGCGTCGGCGACCTGGTAGTCCCCGACCGCGTGGGTCAGCCCGTCCGCGGGCGGGGGCCGGCGGGCGGCGAGGGGCACCTCGTCGGGGCCGGCGACCACGAACGCGGCGACGACCGCGACCAGCGCGACCGGCACCAGGACCAGCGCGGTGAGCACGAACCAGCGCGGCAGGACCTGGTCGGAGAGCTCGCCGGTGGGGGTGCCCGCCCAGGGGTCGCGCGCGGACCCCGCCCGCGGCGTCCAGGACGGCCGGGCGGGCGGGCGCGGGGCGCCGTCAGTCCTCGACACGCCAGTCGAACCGCTCGATGACGGGGTTGGCCAGCAGCGTCGCGGCCATCGCCTCGACGGTCGCGCGCACGTCGGTCCCGTCCCCGGCCAGGGTCAGCTCGATGTGCTTGCCGATGCGCACGCCGGCCACCCCGGTGAAGCCCAGCGAGGGCAGCGCGCGCTCCACAGCCTGGCCCTGGGGGTCCAGGATCTCGTCGCGCAGCATGACGTCGATCGACACGCGGGGCATGGTCAGCCGTTCCAGTCGGCGAAGGGGCGGCACCGGGTGCTGCGATGCTAAACGCCCGGGCGCGATCGCTAGGCTGCCCCCCTGCTCGATGGGCGCGACGGAGAGGGCCGCAGCGTGACGGCGGTGGACGTGTCGATCCTCGCCGGGGATCCGGACATCCGGGGTTCGGTGCAGGAGATGTACCGCGTGCCGGACAGCGACCGCCTGCTGGCCCGCTCGCTCGACGGGGGCTCCGTCTTCGACGTCGGCCAGTTCTTCCGCATCCCGGGCAGCGGGGCGGCCAGGAACACGCTGCGTCACCACGTGTACGTCGAGCTCGGCGACCCGGCCACCTGGCAGGCGCTCGGCGCCGAGGAGCTCGGAGGCGTCTTCCAGCGCGGCGAGGACGTCGACCGCCTGCTGGGCTCCGCGGCGCTCGCCGAGCTGCGCGCGCACGGGGCGCGGACCCACCACCTCGGCCTCGTCGACCCGCAGACCGGCCGGGTGGCGGCGGGGCGGGACGCGGGGGCCTCCGATGTCGTGCTCATCCGCGAGTTCCCGGTCGTCAAGCCGTCGCGGGAGCGGCTCCTGAGCGAGCACGTCTACGACTACATCGACTACCTGCGGGCGCCGAGCAAGGTCATCGCGCTGGAGCACATCGTCCGCCTGGGCGTGCCCGGTGGCTCGTCCCTGCTCGACCGCTACCGGCGGCTCGTGGCGGCGGGCGACGACGCAGCCGCGGCGGCGTTCGTCGCCGCGCTGGGGCTGAGCGGCGCGCTGGAGCCCTGGACGGCGCTGCCCTCGCCGTCGGTCGAGTGGACGACCAAGTACGAGGACCACGACCGTCACCTCGGCCGGCAGGAGGCGGCGCTGCTCGGCGGCGTGCACGTCGCCACCCTGGCGCAGCTGGCCGACCTGCTCCTGCTCGCCACCACGGCGGTGACGACGATGTTCCGGCGGGCCGGCCTGCGGCTCTGGGACCTCAAGTGGGAGGTCGCCGACGACCGCGGCGCGCCCGTGCTGGTCGACACGATGGACCACGACTCCGCGCGCATCACCGCCCCGGGGGAGCTGGAGGGCGCGCGTTTCCACGTGCACTTCAACAAGCAGGCGGTGCGCGACTACTACCGCATCCTCCACCCCGACTGGCACCGGGCGCTCGACGACGCGAAGGAGCGGTCCGCGCACGACCAGCGGGGGCGCGGGTTCATGGACATCTACCGCGAGGGCGTGGCCCAGGGGCGCTACCCGACCATCCCGGAGCTCGACCCCGCGTTCGCCGCGCTGCAGGGGGAGAAGTACTGGTACGCCACCGAGGCCGGCGCCGGTGCCACCGACCCGGGCCGAAGCGCCGACCTCGCGGTGCGCGAGGTCCGCTTCTACGACGCGGCCGGCGCGGCCGGCGCCTTCCTGCAGCGCAACGCGGCCTCTTGACCGACCGTCCCCCCGCGCGATGGCGCGCCGCGTCTGGAGCAGTCCCCGCCCACGTACCTCCAGATCGCTCCGTTCCTACCTTGTGGGAGTGCTGGGCGGTGGATGTGCGGCCGAGGGGGTGGGTCCGGCTCGCGTTCCGGGTCGGGGCGGAGGCCACCATCGATGCCGACCGGTTGCGCTCCGCCCCGCTGGCCACGGGAACGGCGAGGTCACCCGATGTGCGCGTCCAGCGGGAACGGCTCGCGGTCGGCCTGGCCGTGAAGACGTTGGATGCCGACGGCGCGGTCGTGGCGGCGCTGGGCGTCCTCGACCTTGGCGGCGCGCGAAGCCGGCGGACCGCGGCTCGGGGGAGCTGCTGTGGCGTGAGGCGCGGCAGGTCGTGACGGGTGCGTGAGCGCGATCGTGGTTCCTCGTCCTGGGTGTCCATCGCGCCCGCGCTCGTTCGTCCTCCTCCATGATCCGACCGATCGCCTCGAGGAGGAACGACCATGGTGACCTACGCCGCGCTGCTCTACTACACCCGCGACTACGACTGGACGGCGCCGGGGCAGGCCGAGGTGATGCGGGAGTACGCCGCGTTCGGGGAGGCGGCGGCGCAGGTGATCCGCGGCGGCGCGGCGCTGCAGCCGACCACGACGGCCACCACGGTCGCGGTGACCGGGGGGAAGGGCGGTGACGTCGTCCTCAGCGACGGGCCGTTCGCGGAGGCCAAGGAGGTGCTCGGCGGGTTCTACCTGCTGGAGGTCGCCGACCTGGACGAGGCCGTTCGCTGGGCCCAGCAGATCCCGGCCGCCTGGGAGTGCAAGGTCGAGCTGCGCCCCCTGAGCCCCATGCCGGATGGGTCCTGAGGCCGCCCTCGCCGAGCTGGTCCGGGTCGAGGGGCGGCGGGTCCTCGCCACCCTCACCCGGACCCTGGGCGACCTGCGCCTGGCCGAGGACGCGGTCGGCGACGCGGTGGTCGTGGCCCTGCGGCGCTGGCCGGTCACCGGCGTCCCCTACAACCCGCGGGCCTGGCTGACGGTCGCGGCGCGCAACCGCGCCGTCGACATCCTGCGCCGCGAGGCCCGCCGACCCGCGAAGGAGGCCGAGCATGTGGCCGATGCCGCCGCCCGCGAGCCCGACCCCCCGCCCGACAGCGTCGTCCGCGACGACCTGCTCCGGCTGGTGTTCACCTGCTGCCACCCCGCCCTGGCCCGCGAGGCGCAGGTGGCCCTGAGCCTGCGGACCCTGGGCGGGCTGTCCACCGCCGAGATCGCCCACGCCCTGCTGGTGCCCGAGGCCACGCTGGCCAAGCGGCTGGTGCGGGCCAAGGCCAAGATCGCCGCGGCGCACATCCCCTACCGGGTGCCCGCCGACCACGAGCTGCCCGACCGGCTGCCCGCGGTCCTCGCCGTCGTCTACGGCATCTTCACCCAGGGCCACAAGGCGACCGCCGGCGAGGCCCTCGTGCGCGTCGACCTCTGCGACGAGGCCGTGCGCCTGGCCCGCCTGCTGGCCGAGCTGATGCCCGGCGAGCCCGAGGTGCTCGGGCTCCTCGCCCTGCTCCTGCTCACCGACGCGCGCCGGGCGACGCGGGTCGACGACGCCGGGGACCTCGTGCTGCTCCCCGACCAGGACCGGGACCGGTGGGACCGGGCGCGGATCGACGAGGGCACGGCGCTGGCGACCGAGGCCGTCCGCCGCGCGGGCGGGATCGCGGGGCCCTACCTGCTCCAGGCCCTGATCGCCGGGCTGCACGCGACGGCGCCGTCGTTCGCGGCCACGCCGTGGGAGGGGATCGTCGCCCTCTACGAACAGCTCGAGCGCGCCCACCCCTCGCCGGTCGTGGCGCTGAACCGCGCGGCGGCCGTCGGCGAGGCCCGCGGCGCGGCGGCGGGCCTGGCCGCCCTCGACGCCCTGGCGGGCCTGCACGGCTACCACCTGTGGCACGCCACGCGGGCCGAGCAGCTGCGCCGCCTCGGGCGCGACGCGGAGGCCGCGGGCGCCTACACGGCCGCGCTGGCCTGCCCCGTGACCGAGCCCGAGCGCCGGTTCCTGGAGCAGCGCCGCCGCGGCGTCCGTCCCGTCGGGTCCCGCTCGTCCTCCTGAAGGCGCCCCGCCGCGCGGGGGCGGCTCCTGGTCGCCGCCCTGCCGCCTGCGGACCCCCTCCCCGCGCTCACCCGCCGTCCGCCCCAGATCGTGGCGCGGTCCGCCCGCCGGGCCCGGCCGGATCCGGACCGGCGTCGTCGCGGCCGGAACGGGACCCGGGTCCCTCTGCTGCGGTGCGCAGCCGGTCCATCACCCGGGTCAGGACGTCCAGCTCCTGAGCGGTGAGGTGGTCCAGGACGTGGGTCCGCAGCCCGCGGAGGTGCACGGCCAGCGCCCGTTCCAGTACCTCCGCGCCCTCGCCGGTGAGCACGGCCTCGGTCCCGCGCCGGTCGGTGCGGCACAGCGCCCGATCGATCAGGCCGGCCTTCTCCATGCGGTCCGCCAGCCGCGAGAGGCCGCTGTCGCTGAAGGAGATCTGCCGCGACAGCTCGACCATCCGCAGGCGCCGGTCTGGACTGCGCGCCAGGCGCAGGAGCACCTCGAACCAGGTCAGCGGGATGCCGACCTCGTCCTCGAGCTGCCGGCCGAGGGCCCCGGACACCCGGTTGGTGCCCTCGAGCACCAGCCCCCACGCGGTCACCGACGCGTCGTCGAGGTCGCTGATGGGTCCCGCGGCTGTCCTGGCCATGCCCGCAGGATACCTGTCTGAGCAGGGACTTGCAGTTGCAGGCAACAGGATCTATGTTCCTGTCGTAGCAACGTTCTGCATACGCAGGGAACAGACCTGACAGCCATGCACCGCGCACCACACCCGCGGACAGGAGAGCCCCATGAAGCTGCGCAGCGTGATCACGGCCGGACTGCTGACCATCGCGATCGGGGGTGGGGCGGTGGCGCTGGGCGCCGACCGCGCCGCCGCGGGACCCGACGTCATCACCCCGACCGACGCCCCGGTGCTCCCGCCGGTCACGGCACCGGAGGAGGCCGAGGAGGAGGGTCGCTACGTCTACGACCGCCCGACCCCGCAGAACTCGGTGCTCCTCCTGGTCGACCACCAGGTCGGCCTGATGTCCGGCGTGCAGGACTTCACGTCGCTGGCCGAGTACAAGAACAACGTCGTCGCCCTGGCCAAGACCGCCAAGGCGATGGACATCCCGGTCGTCCTGACCAGCAGCAACGCGCAGTGGCAGAACGGCGACCTGCTCCCCGAGCTCACGGAGCTGTTCCCCGACGCCCCGGTCCTGCGCCGGACCGGCATCATCAACGCCTACGAGGACCCCAACGTCCGCGCGGCGATCGAGGAGACCGGCCGCGACCACGTGCTCGTCGCCGGTGTGACGCTGGGCACCTGCACGGCCTTCCCGACGCTGTCGATGCTGCAGGACGGCTACCAGGTCTTCCCGGTCGTGGACGCCGCCGGGGCGTGGAGCCGCTACGAGGCCGACGCCGCGATCACGCGGATGACCGCGGCCGGCGCGGAGCCCGTGTCGGTCTTCGCCCTGCTCGCCGAGCTCCAGTACGACTGGCGCAACCCGACCAACACCGCAGCCGGTGAGGTCTTCCGCGAGCACCTCCCCGAGTACGGCCTGGTCATGGACCAGTTCTGGACCACCGTCGACCCGGAGGCGCGACCCGAGGACCCCTTCGGCCTCACCCCGCGCCCCTGAGCGCCCGCACCCGACCCCGCGATCCCCACGACACACGAGGAGCAGCAGCCATGACAGTCAGCATCATCGGCGCCGGCACCATGGGCCAGGCCCTGGCACGGCGGTTCACCACGGCGGGCGAGACCGTGCTCCTGGCCAGCCAGGACAGCGGTAAGACCGCGAAGGTGGCGGAGGAGGCCGCCCGCGGCGTCAACGGCACGGCCGAGGTCGTCGACGTCGCCCGAGCCATCAGCAGCGGCGACGTCGTGATCTTCGCGACCTGGTACCCCGTCACCCGCGACCTGGCGGCTCGCCACGCCGCCGCACTCAAGGGCAAGGTCGTGGTCGACATCAGCAACCCGTTCAACGAGTCGTTCGACGGCCTGACCACCGACGCGTCGACCAGCGCGGCGGAGCAGATCGCCGCCGCGGCCCCCGGCGCCCGGCTGGTCAAGGCGTTCAACACCACCTTCGCGCCGGTGCTCGCTGCCGGCGAGATCGGCGGCGGTCCCGCCGAGGTCCTGCTGGCCGGTGACGACGAGGCCGCCAAGGCGGCGGTCGCCGACCTCGCCCGGCGGACCGGACTGACCGTGATCGACGCGGGCGCGCTGTCCAACGCCCGCACCCTGGAGCGCATGACGCTGCTGCTCGTCGAGCTGCAGGGCCGCTACGGCCTGGCGTTCCAGGCCGCCTTCCGCCTCGTCCCCGGTGACCCCGCGGCAACCGCCGCCTGACCCGCGGCGGCCCACCGCGCCCCCCGCCGGCCGCCCCCTCCCCCTTCGAGAGGAGCGCGCCAAGATACCCCTACGTCGCCTCAAACAACCGGGGCGGTTAGGACGCCCCCTGGGACGATACCTCCCGTTCTAAGGCGGGGCCGTACGCTTCCCGGGTGTGGCCCCCGAAACCCCCCCGGGGCGCCGCGTTCCTCCGAGCCGAGGGTGGCAGTGGCGCCAACCACCACGATCTCGGCCTGTTCGCCGTCGGTCCCGACGCCGCCCTCCAGCAGGCCGGGCAGGTGGGGCTCTACCACCTGGCCTGGGAGGTCGACACCATCGAGGACCTCGCCGGCGCCCGCGACACGCTGGCCCGGCTGGGGGCGCTCACCGGCCAGTCCAGCCACGGCGCGACGAAGTCGGTCTACGGCGCGGATCCCGACGGCAACCAGTTCGAGGTCATGTGGATGCTCCCCCGCGCGGCGTGGGGCGCCCACGAGCACAGCGCGCCCGTGGAGCGCCTGGACTGGGACGCCGAGCTGGCCCGCTGGGGCGACCGCGGCACGGTCGCCGCCGGCCGCCCGACGAACCCGTAGGGCGCATCGTCGCAGCGATGGGCGCCGTCCCCTCCCGGTGGAGCCGGTCCCCGGGGGCGGGGGACGGCGCTCGCGCAGCCGGGCGGGCGGGCGGGCGGGCTCAGCGGAAGCCGAGGGGGGCGCCGGAGGAGCGGCGGTGCTCGAACTCCGCGCGGACGCGGTCGTCCTTGCGCTGCACCTTCGCGGCCTGCTCGTCCCGGAAGTCGTCGTAGCGGGCCCGCAGGTCGGGGTCGGCGGCGGCGAGGATGCGGACGGCGAGCAGGCCGGCGTTGCGGCCCCCGTCCACGGCCACGGTGGCGACCGGGACGCCCGAGGCCATCTGCGCGATCGCCAGCAGCGCGTCGAACCCGGCCAGCGGGGTGGCCGCGATGGGCACCCCGATCACCGGCAGCGAGGTGACCGCGGCCAGCACCCCCGGCAGGTGGGCGGCGGCGGCGGCGCCGGCGATCAGGACCTTCAGCCCGCGCCCGGCGGCGTCGCGCGCCCAGCCCAGCGCGACCTCGGGGTTGCCGTCGGCCGCCAGCACCCGCACCTCGCTGCCGACGTCGAAGGCGTTCAGGGCGTCCACGGCGGGGCGCAGGACCTCCAGGTCGCTGTCGCTGCCCATCGCCACCCCGACCTCGACCCGGTCCATCATCCCTGCGCACCTCCCCGCCGGTCCGGCCCCTCCCGGGGTCCCCGCGAGCCTACCCCTCGGCGGTGACGGATCGACCCGGGGCGGCGCGGGCCGCCCGCGAGGTCCCCAATCCTAGGGATGACGGACAGGTCGGGCGGGCGGACGCTGGCGACCATGACGGGTGACGGCGGGCGACGGGTGACGCGGCGGCAGGTGCTGGAGGGGGCGCTGGCCGCCGGCGCGGTCGCGCTGGTCGGCGGGATGGCGGTGACCGGCCGCGGGCGCGCAACGGTCGCCCAGCCGTCGGCGACCTCCGTCGCCCTGGCCGGCGCGCTGACCATGCTGCGCCTGGAGTGCGACTACTGGCAGCGGGGGCTCGACGCGGCGATCCTGTCCGGCCGCGACCTGGAGATCGCGACCGAGATCGCCGCCCACGCCGTCGAGCAGCGCGCGCTGGTCGAGGGGGCGCTGGCCGACCTGGGCGAGCGGGCCCCCGCGACCGGCGGCTACGCCTTCCCGCCCGAGGTGCTCGCGTCGCGCGACGCGTTCCTGGGCCTGGGCGCGGACCTCGAGGCGCTGTGGGCCGGGGGCCTCCAGGGGCTGCTGCCCGCGATCGACGACCCCGGCGTGTTCGCGGCCGCCGCGGCCATCGCCGGGGTCAAGTCCCGCCACGCCGCCGTCGTCGCCGCCCTCGCCGGCCGGGACCCGCTGCCCGCGCCCATCGAGCAGCCCCTGACCCTCGCCGCCACCCTCGACCGCATCGCCGCCTACCGCGACGTCGGCGGGGGGTAGGGCGCGGGGGCGTCCCCGCACCCCTCCCGCGCGGCTAGGGCGTGTCTGACGAAGGTGGTTGCGCGGGTTTGGGGGTGCGGGCCGGTAGACCGGCGGCATGCAGAGTCGTCATGATCTTTCGGATGCGGAGTGGGCGGTGATCGAGCCGTTGCTGCCGGATGCCACGCCGCGGCGGGGGCCGGTGGCGGGATCACCGGCAGGTGGTCAACGGGGTGGTGTGGCGGGCCCGGACGGGGTGTCCGTGGCGGGACTTGCCGCCTGGGTATGGGCCGTGGCAGACGGTGTATGAGCGGCATCGCCGCTGGTCTGGCGACGGGACGTGGGAGCGGGTGCTGGACGGGCTGCGGGTCGGCTGTGACGCCGGGGAGGGCGAGTGGACGGTGGGGATCGACTCGACGGTGGTGCGGGCGCATCAGCACGCCGCCGGCGCCCGCCACGCCCCGCCCGCCGACGTGCCCGCCGCCCGGCTGGTCGGCGTGCTGGAGGGTGTGGCGGGACCCTCCGGTCCCACAGGGGGCGCTACCGAATCACAACGATCCGCCGCCTGACCGCACTGACGGTGACGTTGGTGACCGCCGGTCGCGGCGGCGGGCGGATCGGGAGGGGATCGGGCGGTCCCGCGGCGGGCTGAGCACCAAGATCCATCTGCTGGCCGACGCCCGCGCCAGGCCGCTGGCCAGGGTCACCACCGCCGGCCAGCGCGGCGACGCGCTGGCCGCCGGGCCGCTGCTGGACCGGCTCAAGGTCCGCCGGCCAGGGCGGGCCGCCCGCGGACCCGGCCGGGCCGGCTGCTGGGCGACAAGGCCTACTCCAACCGGGCGCTACGCGCCCAGCTGCGCCGCCGGCGCGTCCGGGCGGTGATCCCCGAACCGGCCGACCAGCAGGCCAACCGGCGCCGCCGCGGCAGCACCGGCGGCCGCCCTCCCGTCTTTGACGCCCAGGTCTACAAGCAGCGCAACAGCACCGAGCGGTGCGTCAACAAGATCAAGGCCTACCGGGCGGTCGCGATGCGCACCGACAAACGCCTGTACGTCTTCGAAGGCACCATCGACGTCGCCTCCATGCGCATCTGGACCCGCGACCTCACCCGCCACCATCCGTCAGACACGCTCTAGCGCTCCTCGGGCTCGTCCGGCCCGCCCACGTCGATGCGCTCGTAGCGGAGCTCGTCGGACACCTCGACCTGCTCGCGGGCGGTCCGGGTCTCCACGCGGACCCGCTCGGTGGGCACGACCTCCTTCTCGACGACGGGCACCTGCTCGCGCAGCGTCACCTCGTGGGTCGCCTCGCCGAGCTCCCGGCCGCCCAGGGCGTCGCGGTCGGCCTCGGGGATGGGCTCGCGGACGACCTCGACCTCGTCGCGCTCCAGCTCCACCGCGGCCGTCACCGGCTCGGACACGACCTGCTTCTCCAGCCGGACGGTGCCGGCCTCGCGGGTCTCGGCCCCGACCCGCAGCCGCTCCTCCGACCGGATCATCTCCTCGCCGCCCTGCTCGGGCGCGGGCGCCGCGGGTGCCGTGCGCGCCCCGCCACCGGGCCCGCGGAGCGCCTCGACCAGCTCCGCCTTGTGCATCTGGGCCTCCCCGTCGATGCCCCGCTCCTGCGCCAGCCGGCGCAGCTCCGGCAGGTGCAGGTCCTCGAGGGCCCGGCCACCCTTGTCCTCGTCCACATCCCCTCCTCGATCGGTTCCCGGCGGCCGCATACCCCGCCCGCAGCCCGCCGATCGAGCCCCCAGGTGGTCGTCAGGCCGGGTCGGGGCGGGGGCGGCGGCCGGCGCCGGCGGGGCCGCCGCCGCGGGCGTGCTCGTCGGCGAGGTCGTAGCCGGCGCGCTGCAGCGCCGCGATGGCGCGCTCCAGGGGCTGCGGTGCGGGCAGGGTCGCCCAGGCGTCGGGCCGGTCCAGCGCGGTGGTCAGCGTGAAGGCCGCGGGGTCCAGGTCGTCGCCGACCTCGTCCCAGGTGATCGGCATCGACACCGTCCCGGTCGGGGTGGCCCGGGGGCTCCACGGGGCGACCATGGTCTGCGCCTGCCCGTTGCGCGACCAGTCCAGCAGGAGCCGGTCGCCGCGGTCGGCCTTGCGCATCGCCACGGTGAGGTCGTCGGGGTGGCGGTCGGCGCAGGCGCGCGCGACGCCCAGGCCGAACCCGCGGGCCGTGGGGAAGTCGTAGCGGCGCTCGATCGGCACGACCAGGTGCAGGCCGCGCTTGCCGGAGGTCTTCACCGCGGCGACCAGGCCCAGCTCGTCGAGGACCTCGCGCAGCCGGTGCGCCGCGACCGGCGCCGTGACCGACCCCTCGCCGGGGTCCAGGTCGAACACCAGCAGGTCGGGCCGGTCGTCGCGGTCGGCGGTGACCAGCATCTCGTGCAGCTCGAGCGCGTTCTGGTTGGCCATCCAGCGCAGGTCGTCGGCCTTCTCCGCCAGCGCGTAGGCCACGCTGCGCGACGAGCTGGGCGTCCACTCGACGTGGCGGGGGAGCCACGCGGGGGCCGATGCGGGCAGGTTCTTCTGCACGAAGCCGTCCCCGTCGACCCCGCGGTTGTAGCGCACCAGCGTGAGCGGGCGGCCCGCGACGTGGGGGAGCATGCGGTCGGCGACGCGCTCGAGGTAGTGCCAGAGGTCGGCCTTGGTCAGGCCCGCCTCCGGGTAGAGCACCTTGTCGGGATGGGACAGCTGCGGCGGCGCGTCGCTCATCGCTGGGCGAACCCCTCCTCGTGGGCGACGGGCGGGAGCTCGCGCGTCGCGACGTCGGTCACCCGCGCGGCCGGCGGGCCCTCCGCGACGTAGCCGAGCAGGTCGCGCACCCGGTCCGCGGGCCCCTGCACCTCGGCCTCGACCCGCCCGTCGGGCAGGTTGCGCACCCAGCCGGTCAGGCCGCGCCGGGCCGCCTCGTCGCGGGTGGACGAGCGGAACCAGACGCCCTGCACGCGGCCGGACACCAGCACGTGGACCCGGGTCGTTGTCATCGTCGAGGCGTAGCGGTACCCATCCGCGGGGAGCCCTACGTTCCGGGCTGCGCAGTCGAGGAGGGGTAGGTCATGTGGGTGTTCCTGGGTCGCTGGATCCGCCGGTACCTGCTGGTGGCGGTGGCACTGCCCATCGCGGGGCGGCTGCTCGGCGCCATCGGGCAGCGCGCGGAGCGCCGCACGGGGCCCAACCTGGCGACGCGCGGGCTGCGCGGCGGCGGGGACTGGCTGTCGGCGCGGAGCAGCGGGCCGGTGGCGCGCCGCCCGAACCGGCGCCGCGGCCCCGGGGCGGAGCCCCCCCCCCAGCGTAGACAGCTCCCCCCCAATCGGACGAAAGCTGCGGAGTGGCCAGGGCGGCGCCGTCGCGCGCCCGGTTCGGCGGGGCGGTCGTGGCGGCCGTCGTCGTCGCGGGGGCCGCGCTCGCGCTGCGCCCCCTGGCCGGCGAGGTCGGCGGGCGCCTGCCCGGACCCGGCGTCGTCGCCGGCGTCGTCGCGCTGAACCTGGCCGGCAACGCGCTGCTCGTCGCCGCCTGGCGCCGGCTGCTCCGCGCGGCCGGGACGCCGCTGGGGGCGGTGGAGGCGGCCAGGATCTGGGTGCCGGCGCAGCTCGCGCGCTACACGATCGGCGCGGCGCAGGTGCCCGGCCGGGTCGTCGCCGGCGCCCGGCGGGGGGTCGCACCCGGCGCCGGGATGCTCACGACCCTCGCCGAGGTCGTCTGGCTGTCCTGCGTCATCGCCGCGCTGGTCCTCGCGACCGTGCCGTGGTGGCTGGCCGAGGCGGGCCCGTGGCGCTGGGTCGCGGGTGCCGCCGTGCTGCCCGTGGCGGTGCTGGTCGCGGGGCTCGTGGCACCCGGGGCCGTGCTGTCCCTGGCCGCCCGGACGATCAACCTTGTCACCGCCCGTTTCCACCTGCCGACTGGCCGTCACACGGGCCCGCCGGGCGACGTCCTCGGAGGGGACGGCACCACGACGACCGTCGTGAGGACCCGGATCGGCGACGGGATGGGAGGGGATCGGCGGGTGGCGCTGGCGGTGACCGGGCGGTACCTCGCCGTGGTGGGGCTGCGCGTGGGCGCGACCCTCGCGGTCTTCGGCGCGCTGGGCGGCGACGTGGCCGGCGAGGCGGCGCGGGTCGCGGGCGCGTGGGGGGTCGGGCAGCTGGCCGGGCAGCTCGCGGTGTTCGCGCCCGGGGGGCTCGGCGCGCGCGAGGGCGCCGCGGCGCTGGTCCTGGCCCCCGCCCTGGGGGGCGAGCTCGCAGCGCTGCTCGTGACCCTGGTGCGGCTGGGCGAGATGGCCGCCGAACTCGTCGGATTGGCGGCACTCCGCCTCCTTCGTGCAAACTAGGACAACCATCCGGAAAGTGCTGAGCTCACTACGAGCCGTGACCGAAGAAGGGACGACGATGGGTGCGGACGAGAAGGTGCTCGTGGCGGTGTCCGGTGGTGCGGAGCGCGCGCGGCTCGCACTGGTCGCCGCCGCCGAGCACTCGGGCTACGACACCGCGGCGCCGGAGGACCTGGTGGCCTGGGCGGGGGAGCCGGGCCGCGCGGTCGTGCTGACCGTCGACGGCGACGGGGGCCAGACCGAGCTGACCGCCCTGCTGACCGCGGTCCCCGCCCTGCCGGTCGTGGCCGTCCTGGCCGAGCCCTCCCCGGCCGCCTTCCACTCCGTGCTGCTGGCCGGTGCCGGGGCGGCGGTCGCGACCACCGCCCACCCCGACACCGTCGCCCGCGTGCTGGACGCCGTGGTCCGCGGCGAGCAGTTCCGCCACCCCGCCGCCCACCCCGCCGACCCGGCCGCCCCCGCCGCCGCCTGACCGCCGAGGCCGCCTGACCGCCGCCGCCTGACCACTGCGGCCGGGGCCCGGGGCGGTGGGGCGGCGCGGTCCGTCGTCCGGGCCGGGCCGGGTCTGGCAGGGTGGGCGCATGGACGCCGGGGCGCTGGCCGTGCGCGGGCTGCAGGTCGCGGCCCTCGCGGCGGCGGCGACGGTCGTGTCCTGGGCGGCGCTGGCCATGCTCGCCGCGCGGCTGCCCCCCGGCCTGCTGAAGGAGGCGGCGGGCTTCCTGCCCGCGTGCGTCACGCTCGTCCGCCGGCTGCGGGCCGACCCGCGCGTCCCCCGCCGGGCCAGGATCGCCGTCGTGCTGGCCGGGCTGTGGGTGCTGTCACCCATCGATCTCCTCCCCGAGTTCCTCCCCGTGATCGGGCCCCTCGACGACGTCGTGGTGGTCGCCCTCGCGCTGCGCTACGCCGCCCGCCACGTCCCCGGCGACGTGCTGCGGGCCGCGTGGCCTGGCGACCCGCGCGTCCTCGAGCGCCTGCTGCCACACACGCGAGGCTCGTGACCGCCGCGCGCGGGCCTTCGGATCGACGACGCCCGGCACACGCCGGACGGGATCGTCGCGTCCTACGTCCTGCGCGCGCGCTGAACCCGGAGCCGCCGGCCCGTGGCGGGGGCGGTGCGGAAGAGGGGGTCGGGGTTGCGGAGGGCCTGGTAGGCGGTGAGCGGGGTGGCCAGCGTCAGCCAGGCGGCGGTGGTGGCGTGGCTCGCCGCCAGCTTCGGGTCGCGACGGGCCGCCGATGCGATGCTGGCCAGGGTGAGCAGCCAGTGGGACGCGGTCCACACGAAGCCCAGGACCACACTGCGGCGGTTGAAGTACACCCGCCCGAAGGTCGCGTAGAGCAGCCAGCCCGCAGCCTGCAGCACGAGCTGGGTGCTCCGCCCCGGCGTGCCCGGCGGCTGGTTCAGCACGCGCACGTTGCCCCACAGCGTCCCGGCGTTGTTGACCACCCAGACCGGGAAGAACACCTCGCCGGGCGGGGCGATCGGGAGCTGGCGGAGCCCGCGGTAGTGGTCGCGGTCCTCCTGGCGGCGACCGGCCTGGCCGGACACCGAGTTGGCGAGGAGCCCGAACAGCACGGCGTGCCACCAGCGGAACCTCGGTGTGGAACCCCTCATCGAACTCTCTCCCACCTGGTGACAAGTTGATCGAGCTACTTGCCACAGGAGAGTATCAGCAGGAGGCGAGGGGGACCGCCACGCGGGTGGGGCCGTGGCGGGTGACGGGGTCGAAGGCGGGGGCGCGGGGGCCGGCGAGGGGCAGCTCCACCTCGACGGGGCCCAGCGTGGCCAGGAGCGCGTCGCGCAGGGCCGCTCGCCGGGTCGCGAGCAGCACGCGGGCGCCGTCGCCGTGCAGCTCGGCGGCGAGGCGGGCGTAGGCGAGGTCCGTCGGCGGGCCCCACGGGTGGGCGATCGCGGGCGGTGACGGCGTGCCCTCGACCAGCCGGACGGGGACCTCGGCCTCGGCGAGCAGGCGGGCGTCCGCCGCGCTGCGTCGCAGCGTCGCGGGCACGGTCGCCACCAGCGGCGCGCTCTCCTCCGCCAGGGCCAGGACCACGTCGACCGCGGCCCCGGCCCGCGCCGGGTCGCCGGTGCCGACCTGGAGCCAGCAGCCCACCGGCAGGGCGTCCAGGATCGCGGCGAGCTCCGCGCGGCAGCGGGCGGGCCCCTCCTCCAGCCCCACCCGCCCGAGGTCCAGGGCCAGCCAGGTCCCCGCGGGCAGCCCGCCGAGCGCCGCCGCCAGCCGGCGGTCGTGGTCGCGCGCGGGCGGCGGGGCCGCCGGGTCGAGGTGGTCGGGGTGGTCGAGGGTCGCGGCCAGCCCGCGGGCCGCCAGCGCCCGCACCGTGGCGAACGCCTCGTCGCGACCGGCCCCGGCGCCCGGCTGCCGCCACCCGGCGGGGCCCGGGTCCGGCCGCGGCGGCGCCGGCCACGGGGCCCGGCGGGCGACCCGTCCGGTGCGGGGGCCCGCGGGCGCCTCCCAGGCGCTGCGGGAGACGGGGGCGACGACCATCCGGACAGTATCGGGCACCGACCCCGCCGGGGGCCGCAGGCGCCCCGCGGGTCGCAGGCGGTCAGCCGGGCAGGCGCCCGGTGACGACGTCGGTCGGGTCGGTCGGGTCGCCCGCGATCACGGACACGCCCATCGCCCGGTAGCCGTCGAGGTCGCCGGCGGCCGCCAGCGTGAGCGTGACCGGCTCGCCCGTGCCCTCGAAGGACCCGGCGGTCGTGCGCCGCTCACCGTCGGACAGCCACACCACGTAGGTCTCGCCCTCCGGCAGCGGGGGCAGGTCCTCCAGGGCGAGCTCCAGCTCGACCCCCGCCGCGGACTCGCGCAGGCGCGCCTCGCCCCCGCCGCGGTCCTCGACGGCCGCCAGCCGCACGACCACCGGCACCGGCTCCGCGATGGGCGCCAGCGCCCGCATGACCCCGGCCCCCGCCACGACCCCGACCACCAGCGCCGCCGCCACCGCGGCCAGCCAGCGGCGGCCGCCCTGCGCCGCGACGGGCGCCGCGACGGAGGCCGGCTGCGCGGGGACCTGGGCCAGGACGCGGTCGCGCAGCCCGGGCGGCGGCGCCGGCGGGGCGTCGGGGGACGCGACCCGGTCGAGCAGGGTGGGGATGCCGCGCAGGTCGTCCAGCTCCGCCCGGCAGGCGTCGCACCCGTCCAGGTGCGCCTCCAGGTCGGCCCGCTCACGGGCCGTCAGCCCCCCGAGCACGTAGCCCGCCAGGTCCACGCGCCAGCGCTCGTGCGTCACCCCTTCACCCCCATCTCCTGCAATGACAGCCGCAGGGCGCGCAGCGCGTAGTACGACCGCGACTTCACCGTGCCCAGCGGGATCCCCAGCCGCGCCGCGATCTCGCTCTGGCTGAGCTGGGCGAAGTAGGCCAGCTCCACGACCCGGCGATGGTCCTCGTGCAGGCGGTCCAGCGCCGCGCGGACCACCTCGGCGCCCAGCAGGGCGTCCAGCTCGTCGCTCACCCGCTGATCCTCGCGGTCGGGCAGGTCCGCGGTCGGCGCGGCCCGCGGGCGTTCGCGCAGGAGGTCCACCACGGCGGTGCGCGCCATCACGAAGATCCAGGTGCGCACCGACCCGCGCCCCGGGTCGTGGCGCGCGGCCATCCGCCAGACCTTCAGCATGACGCGCTGGACGAGGTCCTCGGCCAGCGTCCCCTCGCCCAGGCGGCGCAGGCCCCAGCCGTAGAGCGGCCCGGCGTAGAGGTCGTACAGGCGGGCCAGGGCCTCGCGGTCCCCGCCCGCGATGGCGACCAGGAGGTCGTCCTCCTCGCCGATGCCGACCGCGGGACCGTTCACCACCCCTCCTCGCCGTGCTCCTGCCCGTGCTACGGGCGCGGAGCCCCGAGCGGTTCACCGGAGCGTTGCAGGTCGCCGGTCAGCATGCGCTGGACCGCCGCCCCGACGAGGGTGACCACGGTCTCCTGGTCGGCCGAGGCCAGGGGTTCCAGGTGCAGGACGTGGCGGGCCAGCGCCGCGCCGATCAGCTGGGACCCGGCCAGGGCCGTCCGCAGGCCGGCGTCGGGGGTGCCCAGGGCGCGCGCCACCGGGCCGAGCAGCTCGCCGCCGACGAACTCGCGCACCATCGCGGCCGCGTCGGGGTTGGTGACCGCGCCGCGCAGGAGCCCCACCAGGGGCGACCGCACCGCCGGGTCCGCCCACTCGCGCTCGACGAGCCGGGCGAGACGCTCGCCCGCGTGGTCGACGCCGTCGTCGAGCACCCCGGCCCACCCGTGCCAGGCCTCGGGCGGCACCTGCATGGCGGCGGCGAACAGCTCGGTCTTGCCGCCGAAGAAGCGGTGGACCAGCGCCGGGTCGACGCCGGCATCACGCGCGACGGCGCGCACCGACACCGCGTCGTAGCCCTCGGCGGCGAAGCGGGCGCGGGCGGCGTTCAGGATCGCCGCCCGCGAGCTGCCGCCCCCCGGCCGCCGCCCGGTCCGCCCGGTCACGTGCGCACGGGGACCCGCCAGACGCCCAGCCCGAGGAAGCGCGCGAGCACGCCGCGCACGCCGGGCGCCCGCACGACCCGCCGCGCGAGCGGCGGCACCGCCGGCCGTCCCGCCATCGCCGCCGCGATCGGGCGCTCCGCCAGCCGCTGCACGGCCTGGATGATGCGGACGGGCACCTCGCGCCGGCGCTGCACCGCCGCCAGCAGCGACTCGGGGACCTCGCCGCCCCGGCGCTGGCGCGCCCGCAGGGGGGCGGCCAGGACGTTGGCGGCGACGACCGCGTCCTGGATGGCGACGTTGATGCCGACCCCGGCGGCGGGCGACATCGCGTGCGCGGCGTCGCCGATCAGCAGGAGCCCCGGCCGGTGCCACCGCGGCAGGCGGTCGGCCCGGACCGACAGCAGCGACAGCTCGCTCCAGTCCTCCAGCGCCAGCAGGCGGTCGGCGAACTCCGGCACGGTGGCCGCCAGCCGCGACCGGAAGGCCGCCAGGCCCTCGGCGCGCACGTGGGGGTAGCTCCCCTTGACGATCGACGCGGTGACCTGCCAGTGGTCCTCGCGCTGCAGGAACCCCAGGAACCGGCCGCCGGCGAGCCGGCCCCAGCTCCGGGGTGGGTCGCCCGGCCGGCGGGGCAGGCGGAACCACAGGGTGTCCATGGGCACCTCGCGGCCGACCGGCTCCAGGCCCGCCAGCGCGCGCACCTTGGAGTTGCGGCCGTCGGCGGCGATGGTCACCGCCGCGCGGACCTCGTGCCAGCCGCCGGGCCCGCGCCAGCGCGCCCCGCGCACGACCCCGCCCTCGACGACCAGGCGGCGCACGTTGGCGCTGCGGACCAGCCGGAAGGTCGGGTACCGAGCCGCCTCCTCCGCCAGGAACTCCAGGAAGCGCGCCTGGTGGACCAGCATGATGTAGGGGAACGGGGTGCGCAGGACGCGCAGGTCCACCGGCACCAGCGGGCCCTCGGGCGTGTCGATCGGGATGCTCGGGACCCGCGTGTGGGGCAGCCGGTGCAGCCGGTCGGCCAGTCCCAGCTGGTCCATGATCTCCAGCACGGACGGGTGCAGGGAGTCCCCGCGGAACTGCCGGTCGAAGTCGCCGTGGGCCTCCAGCAGGGTGACCTCGACCCCCGCGCGGGCCAGCAGCAGGGCCAGCACCATCCCCGCGGGCCCGCCGCCGACCACCGCCGCGGTCGTCCGCGCCACGTCGACCGGTTCCCCGTCCGCGGCCTGCCGGACGGGCGCCAGCGTGTCCGTCATGTGGGCCCCTCTCCTGTGGCCGGCTAGCAGGCCGGCGCGGAAGTCATCATGTGATGAAGTCTACGCGCGATGACTTCTTGGTGGCAAGGGGGAGCACGAACAGGCCCGGGCGGACCGCCCGGGCCTGCTGCGTGCGGTGCGGTGGCTAGCCGGCGGCGCCGAGGCGCAGGATCTGGTCGCCGGTGGCCGGGCAGTCACCGCGGCCGTCGCAGTTGCTGGTCAGGACCCACACCGAGCCGTCCGGGGCCTGCTCCACGGCGCGCAGCCGGCCGACCCCGTCCAGGGCGACGTCCTGCCCGGCCACGGCGCCCGCGGCGTCGAGGTCGACGCGCCACAGCCGCTCGCCGCGCAGCGCCGCCACGAGCACGTCGCCCTCGAACTGCGGGATCGCGGCGCCCTGGAGCAGGGCGATCCCGCTCGGCGAGGCCTCGGCGGTGGTCCAGGTGGCGACCGGGTCGATGAACTCCGGCGCGCCGCCCGGGCCCTCGACCTCGGCCCAGCCGTAGTTCCCGCCGGCCGTGATCAGGTTGAGCTCGTCGGTGGTGTTCTGCCCGAGCTCGCTGGCCAGCAGCCGGCCCGCGGCGTCCCAGGCCAGGCCCTGCACGTTGCGGTGGCCCAGGCTGTAGACGGGGCTGCCGGGGATCGGGTTGTCCGCGGGCACCTCCCCGTCGGGGGTGAGCCGCAGGATCTTGCCCGCCAGGGAGTCCGGGTCCTGGGCCGGGGTCGTGTCGGGGTCGCTGGAGGCGTCACCGGTGGTGACGTACAGCAGCCCGTCGGGACCGAAGGCCAGGCGCCCGCCGTTGTGGATCGGGCCGACGGGGATGCCGTCCAGGATCACCTCGGCCGCGGCGACGTCGTCGAGGGGGAAGCGGACGACGCGGTTGTCCTCGGCGGTCGAGAAGTAGGCGTAGACCAGCTGGTCCTCGGCGAAGGTCGGCGACACCGCGATGCCCAGGAGCCCGCCCTCGTTCTCGCCGTCGGCCTCGATCACGCCGACCTCGGTCGTCGCGCCGTCCGCCGCGACCCGCAGGATCCGCCCGGAGTCGCGCTCGGTGACCAGCGCGGTGCCGTCGGGCAGGAAGTCCAGGCCCCAGGGGGCCGCCAGCCCCTCGGCGACCGTGGCGACGGCCAGCTCGGCGGGCGGCGCGGGGGTGGGGGACGGCGCCGGCGTGGGCGTGGGCGTGGGGGGTGCGGGGGGTGAGGGCACCGGCGGGGGCGGGACCGGGGCCGGCGCGCTCGTCGGGACACTGATCGGGGGGCTGGAGGGGAAGGCCTGGCACCCGCCGGCCAGCAGGCCCAGTCCCGTCAGGACCGCGGCGGTCGTCGCCCGTGCAGATCGCATGCGTCACCTGTGGGGGAGGAGGGAGTTGGAGACGACGCGAACCTACCGACCGTTTCTCGGCCGTCCGGTCACCCCACTGGACCCATCGGCCATTGCCCCCGAACAGGGGGTCAGATAGGAGGTGCGGACCCCCCGGTCAGGGCGTCGAGCCGCTCGCGGACCACGTGGTGACGGATCAGGAACGCCCGCGGGTCCAGCGCGTCCTCCGGCACCTCGACGCCGGCCGCGGCCAGCTCGGCCCGGAAGTCGGCGCCGGTCTCCCAGGAAGCCATCGCCGCCGCCTGCACCACCCGGTAGGCGTCGTCGCGCGGCATCCCCTCCTCGACCAGGCGCAGCAGGACGCGGCTGGACGCCACCAGCCCGCCGGTCGCGTCGAGGTTCGCGCGCATGCGCTCGGCGAACACCCGCAGGCCCTCCACCACGCGGACGGCCAGGTGCAGCTGCTGGTCGGCGGCGATCAGCGCGTCGGGCAGGGCGACGCGCTCGGCGGAGGAGTGGCTGATGTCGCGCTCGTGCCACAGCGCCACGTCCTCCAGGCCCACCAGCGCGTAGCCGCGCAGGAGGCGGGCCAGGCCGCAGATGCGCTCCGCGGTGATCGGGTTGCGCTTGTGCGGCATCGCCGAGGAGCCCTGCTGGCCCGCACGGAACGGCTCCTCGACCTCGCGGACCTCCGTGCGCTGGAGGTGGCGGACCTCCAGGCCGATCTGCTCGACGGCGGCGCCCAGGACCGCCAGGGCCGTGAGCAGCTCCGCGTGGCGGTCGCGGGCCACGACCTGGGTGGGGACGGGCTCGATGCCCAGGCCCAGCTGCGCGCAGACGGCGGCCTCGACCGCCGGGTCGATGTTGCTGTAGGTCCCGACCGCGCCGGAGATCGATCCGACCGCCACGGCGGTGCGCGCGGCGCGCAGGCGGGTCCGCCCGCGGTCCACCGCGAACGCGAACTGCGCCAGCTTGTGGCCGAAGGTCGTCGGCTCGGCGTGGACGCCGTGGGTGCGCCCGGCGCACAGGGTGTCCCAGTGCTCGGCGGCGCGGCGGGCCAGGACGTCGACGAGGCGGTCGGCCTGGCCCAGGACGACGTCGCAGGCGCGGGCGAGCGTCACCCCCTGCGCGGTGTCGACCAGGTCCGAGGAGGTCATGCCGTGGTGGACCCAACGGCCGGCGTCCCCGGGGATGGACTCGCGGAAGGCGGTCAAGAAGGCGATGACGTCGTGGTCGGTCGTGGCCTCCAGCTCCCGGACCCGCGCCGGGGTCGGCGGGCGCCCCCGCTCGATGGCGGCGAGGTCGGCGGGCGGCACGACGCCCAGGGCCGCGTGCGCGCGGCAGGCGAGGACCTCGACCTCGACCCAGGTGGCGAAGCGGGCCTCGTCGGTGAACAGGGCGCCGATCTCGGGACGGGTGTAGCGGGGGATCACGCGGGGCTCCTGCGGCAGGCGGTCCGGGGCGCACACGCTCGCACATGGCCCCGGACGGGCGTGGCGGGCGCGCGCAGCGGGTAGCCCGGGGACCATGACCACGACATCCAGCAGCACGCCCCGCCACCCCAGCCAGTGGCTGTCGGGGGTCATCGGGGCGATCTACCTGGTGTTCGGCATCGCGGGGCTCGTGTCGATCGCGTCGGTGCCGTTCGCCGGGCCGGACGGGATCCAGGTCGCCGGGTTCCGCGTCAACGGCGCCCAGGGCATCATCGCCCTGCTCATCGCCGCGGGCGGGCTGCTCGCCTTCACCCGCCTGGCCCTGGCCGCGCGCTACGGGTGGGCGCTGGTGGTCGTCAGCTTCGGGCTGGCGCTGTACGGGACCCTGGTCGACCAGTCCTCGTCCGCCAACGTCCTCGCCTTCGACCAGAGCGACGTCGGGCGCCACGTCATCACCGGGGTGATCGCCCTGCTGATCGCCCTGTGGCCGGCCACCAGCCCCGCCACCGCCGGGGCCGAGCCGGGCTCCCGCCGCTAGCGCGGGCGGGCGGCGCCGGGGCGCGCGGCGCCGGGGCGCGCGGCGCCGGGGCGCGCGGACGCCGGGCCGGGCACGCGGCGCGGGTCAGAGGACCGCGCCGCTGGGCAGGTACGGGGCCAGGGGCCCGACCGCGCCGCGGGTGCAGATCGGCCCGGCGGGGCGCAGGTCCAGGCCGGCGGCGACCGCCACCTCGACCGCCCACGGGTTGGCCGCCGTCATCCAGGGGACCTCCGTCGGCGTCCCCGGCGGGACGGTCAGCAGCGCGGCCCGCAGGACCTCCGCCGCGGTCGGCGGGTCCTCCGCGGCCACCGTCACCACCTTGGCCCCGAACACCAGCGCGTAGCCGCGGTCGGCGACCAGCAGCCGGGAGCCGCTCTCCATCGAGGCGCCCAGGTCGCGGTGGCCGCGGGCGGCGCCGCGCACGCGCCGGTCGACGCGCTCGGTGAGGGCCAGGTCGTCGCGCGTGCCCTCGCGCACGGACGGCACCGGCGCGAGGGCCCCCGCGCGCACGACGCCGGTGGCCGCCAGGGTCGGCACCAGCGCGAAGCCGGCGCGGGCGTAGGCGCGGATCGCGCGCGGGTCGGCCGACGCGACGACGATCCCGCCGCGGGCCCCGGCCAGGGTGCCCAGCGCCCGGGCGAGCAGGTCGCGGCCCAGCCCGCGGTCCTGCCAGGCCGGGTCGATGACCAGCAGGGACAGGCCCCACAGCCCCTCGCGGACCAGCGCGCAGGCCGCCCCGACGAGGGCGCCGTCCGGGGCCTCGGCGACCCACTGGCCCTCGGGGTCGGTGTCCAGGAGGTGCGCCCGGACGGTCATCCCGTGGGTGCGCGGCGGCGGGCCCGACGCCTCCCGCCACGGGCGCACGCGCCGGTCGAGGTCGGCGAAGGCCACGCGCGCGACCTCCCCGGCCGCCTCCACGTCGCCGCGCCCCATGGGCCGCACCCGTGGCGCCGCCATCGCGCTAGTCCTCCAGCAGCTCGTAGCCGGCGGTGACCGCGGCGGTCAGGCGGACGGCCTCCGGGCGCAGGTCCAGGACGAGGGGCTGGTCGTCGACGCCGCCGTGGTCGGCGACCATGGCGAGCGCCTCGCGCCCCTCGCGGGCGACGGGGTGCGCGGAGTCGGGCACGCCGGGTTCCGCCAGCGTCGCGACGGGACCCAGGCGCAGGCCCGCGGCGCCCGCGTAGTCGCCCGCGCGGCGGCGGGCGTCGTCCACCGCCGCGGCGCGCAACTCGGCGTGGGCGGGGTTGGCGGGGTCGACCAGCCAGTCGGTGCCCAGGACGCGGACGCCCAGCTCGGTCGCGACCCGCGCCAGCACCGACCCGATCGACCCGACGGTCGACAGCTCGACGACCAGGGTGCGCTGGGCGGCCTGGCCGACGAGGCGGGGGCCGTCGGGGCCGTAGCGGTGGCGCGGGGCCACGTGCAGCGACGACGGCCGCCGCGCGAGCACGTCGTCGCCCAGGTCGTCCAGGACCGCGTCGAGGATCGCCGAGCGCCGGGCCAGGTCCTCGACCGCCGGGCGCACCTCGCGGTCCACGCTCTCCAGGCCCAGCGTCACCCGCACCCGGTCGGGCTCCACGTCCCTGGTGGCCCAGCCCTGGACCGTCACCGTCGCCATCTCCGCCCCCCCGCTCGCCGCCGACCGGGACCCTAACGCCCGGGCGGGGGGTGGGCGTCACGCCACCGCGGCGACGCGGATGCCGCGGAGGAGCACCTCCAGGTGCTCGCGGCCGAGGTAGGACCAGACCTGGTAGTCGCAGTCCTGCCCCGTGACGCGCAGGATGGCCGAACGGTGGCCCGCCCCGGTGACGTCGACGTCCCCACCACGCCACGAGAAGCTCGCGATGCTGCCGTCCGCCCAGGTCAGGTCGGGTTCCGCCAGCAGCTCGACCGACCGCCTGCCCAGCGAGCCGAAGCCGAACACGCCCCGGCCGCAGTCCGGGCACTCCTCGCCCGAGGGCAGGACCCCCGGCAGGCCGGGCCGGTCGAACGCGAGAAAGGTCAGGGTCGGCGGGCCGTTCGCCCGCCGTGGGGTGGCCCCGTCCGCCTGGCCGAGGTCGGTGAACGTGAGCGGTGCGCAGCGCCGGTTGGCCCCGGCGTCGATCCAGTCCTGCACCACGTCGGGCGGGACCGCAGCGGGGTCGACGGGGTCGGTGCTGGGACCCGGGCCCGCCGTGTTCGTCGCCGCGGGGGCGCCATCGAGGTCCACCAGCGCGGCGGCGCCGCCCTGGAAGGCCCGCAGCTCCACGCGGACGACCCGCCGGCCGTCGGGCAGGTCGAAGGCGAGCCGGCCGGTGGCGCGGTCGCCGGGCGCCAGGTCGTCGAACAGGCGGCCCTTCGCGCTGATCTGGTGGCTGGCCCCGTCCATCTCGTAGACCGCGCCGGTCTCGTCGTAGGCGAGCTGGGTCACGCCCGACAGGTCGTGGGGCGCGTCGCCGGTGACGACCGCCTCGACGTCGACCAGGCAGGAGTGGCCCTGCCCCGAGCAGCGCTGCAGCGTGCGCCAGGCGGCGAACCGCTCGACGTCGCAGGCCACGCCGGTGACGGTGAACGTCACGGGCCCGACCCCCACCGGCGCACCGAGCGCGCCGCGGGCCTCGGCCGCGGACACGCCATCGGGCGGCGCGGCCGGGGACGCATCCTCCTCGTCCGCGGTGGGCGCCGCCGTCACCGCCGGCGCCGGTGCGCCCGGCGGTTCCGCGGACGGCGACGCCGCCGGGGAACCGGCCGCCGACGCCGAGCCGTCCTCGCGCAGGCCGAGCCAGCCGGTCAGGACCAGCACGGCGACCACGGCAAGGGCGGCCGCGACCCCCGCGCCGCGGGACCAGCCGCCGGCGGTGCGGGCGGGCGGCGTGGGCTCCCAGGAGGGCCCTGGCCCCCAGGGGCGCTCGGGCTCCCCGGTCCGCGGGGGCGCCCCGGCCCGTACGTGCGCCGGGGCGGACACGGGCTCCCCAGCCCGTACGGGCGCCGGGGCGGACACGGGCTCCCCAGCCCGTACGGGCGCCGGGGCGGACGCGGGCTCCCCGCGGTACCCGCCCATCCCGCGGCGCGCCGCCCGGGGGTCCGGCACCGCCCACGTGCGGCGCAGCGTGCGGGTCAGCGCGGTCTCCGCGTCGGCGGGGTGCCCCAGCAGCTCCTGCATGAGCTCCGCGGCGGTCGGGCGCGCCGCGGGGTGCTTCGCGAGCGCCGCCGCGACCAGGCCGGCCAGCGGCGCCGGCAGGCCCTCCAGGTCGGGCTCGCCGTGGAGGATGCGGGCGCACACGACGTCCAGCGCGCCCTCGCCGAAGGGCTTGCGCCCCGCGCCCGCGTAGAGGACGAGCCCGCCCCAGAGGAACACGTCGACGGGCGTGCCCAGCGGGTGGGTGGTGAGCTGCTCCGGCGCCATCCAGCCGGGGGTGCCGAGCACCACGCCCGTCTGGGTCAGCCGCACCGAGTGGTCCAGGGCCTGGGCGATGCCGAAGTCGATGACCCGTGGGCCCGACGACGCGAGCAGGATGTTGGCGGGCTTGAGGTCGCGGTGCACCAGCCCCGCGGCGTGGATCGCGGCCAGCGCCGCCGCGACGCCGGCCGCGAAGCCGTGCAGGGCGGCGGCCGCCAGGGGACCGCGGGTCGCGACCAGGCGGTCCAGCGAGGGGCCGTCGACGTACTCGGTCACCAGGTAGGGGTGGGGCCCGTCGACGCGCGCGTCCAGCACCTGGGCCGTGCACCACCCCGCGACCCGCTGCGCGACCGCGACCTCGTGGCGGAAGCGGCGGAGGAACTCCTCGTCGTCCGCGAGCTCCGCGCGCAGCACCTTGACGGCCACCAGGGCACCCTCGGCGTCGCGGACGTCGCGCGCGAGGAACACCGTGCCCATCCCCCCGGCCCCCAGGCGGCGCAGCAGGTGGTACGGGCCGACCGCCGGTGGATCCCCCGGCTCCAGGAGCCGCCCGGGGAGGGGCGAGGCGGACGACGTGATCAGCTCGGGTCCTCAGGCATCCGGGCCCTCCGGGTGGGCGGGCCGATCATGCACAGCGTGCGGCTGCCCCGAGGCGTCCCAGCTCCTGTCCGATCGGGCGGGGGGCGGAAAGGCCACGGGCGATAGCGTCCTCGTGACCCGATCGAACCCCCAGTTGGTTCGTGAGCCAAGGTGCGGGGTTCATGCCCGGCCTCCCGGGCTGGGAGCGCCGTCATTCGTCGCGCTGAACGGATGGATGCTGGATGCGGATCTTCCGGTTGCCCGGTCTGGTGATGACGGTGGCCCTGGCCCTGACCGCGTCAGCGTGCGGGGGACCTCCCCCGGCGAGCGCCGGGCCCCCGCCACCCGCACCCACCGCTGCGCCCCCCTCGGCGATGCCCCCACCCGGGCCGTCCCCGTCCCCACCTTCCTCACCCTCGCCGACCGTCGCGCCGTCGCCGACCGTCGCGCCGTCACCGACCGTCGCGCCGTCACCGACGGTCGCGCCATCCTCGCCGCCGGTGGGTCAGCGGGTCGCCTGCACCGTGGCGCCGGTGGACCAGGCCGTCCCCTCGGGCGCGGTCCACGCGGCTCCGGGCGGGCGGCCGGGAGCCGCCGGTTCCGCGGCCGACCCGCTGCCGCTGGACCGGGCGCTGGCCGCGGCGCCGGACGGCGGGACCGTCGTCGTGCACGACGGGGTGTACCGGGTCGGGGATCTGAAGCTGCGCGCCCGGGTCGACCTGCGCGCCGCACCGGGCGCCGACCCGGTGCTCGCGGGCAGCGAGGTCGTGTCGGAGTGGCGGCGGGACGGCGGGCGGTGGGTGCACGACGGCTGGACGCACTCGTTCCCCCACAACAAGGGGCCGGAGTACCTGGAGCCCGACAACCAGGTGGCGGGCCTGCGCGACATGGTCTTCGTCGACGGCGCGCCGCTGCGCCAGGTGACCAGTGCCGGGGACGTCGGACCCGGGACGTTCTTCGTCGACGCCGGAGCGGACCGGCTGCACATCGGCGACGACCCCGCCGGCCGGACGGTCGAGGCCGCCGCCCGCGAGTACGGGATGTACATCGTCAGGGACGGGCGGGGCAGCACCGTCCGCGGGCTCACGTTCCGCCACTACGCCGACAACGGTCTGGGGGTGGGCGCCCCGGACGTGACCCTCGAGGGCAACCGGTTCGTCCACAACGCCGTCACCGGCGCCGTCGTGAACGGCACCAGCGGCGCCGCCGACGTGGTCGTGCGCCGCAACGAGTTCAGCCACAACGGGCGCAAGGGCCTGGGAGCGGGCAGCGCACATGGCCTCCTCCTGGAGGGCAACGTCATCAGCCACAACAACGCCTCCGGCTACCGGCGGGCGTGGGACGCCGCGGGGGTGAAGCTCCTGCACAGCGACGACGTGCGGGTGCTGGACAACTGCGCCACCGGCAACGACGGGCACGCGATCTGGCTGGACATCGCCATGCGCGACGCGGTCGTGCTCCGCAACCACGTCCAGGGCAACACCAACTTCGGGATCTTCTTCGAGATCTCCTCCGGCGCGCTCATCGCGGACAACCTCGCGGTGGACAATGGCATCGGCCTGGCCGTCGCGCTGTCCACCGACGTGCGCCTGGTCAACAACACCGTCGTCGGCGGCAACAGCGGCATCCTCGTGAAGGAGACGGAACGTCAGCCGCGGCCGAATCCGAACGAACAGCGCGCGACCTTCGACACGGCCCGCATCACGCTGCGCAACAACCTCCTGTCCGGCCAGCACGGGACCGCCCTCACGGCGCAACGGGAGAACTGCCGCGAGCGCAGCTCGATGTTCGCCGCGGTGGACCACAACGGCTACCACCGTCCCGGCGGCCAGGGCCGGCTGGTGGAGTACACGCCCGGGGCGGGGGGTGCGTGCAGCACGGAGTTCCGCTCCCTGGAGGACTTCCGGCGGGCGACCGGCTACGAGCAGCACGGCAGGGAGATCGACGCGTCGGCTGCGCTGTTCCGCGACCCCGAGCGCGGGGACTACGGGCTGCGGTCCGGCACCCCTGCGCAGGGTGCCGGCGGTGCGCTCGCCCCTGCGGAGGCGGAGGCCCTGGGTGTCGCCCCCGGCGCGCCCGTCGACCTCGGCGCGCTCCACCTCACCCGCCCGGAGTAGCGGGACCCCGCCACGGCAGCGGACCCAGGCCCGAGGGCGGGCTCCCCCAGGGAGTGCTCAGACGAGGACGGCGCCGGGTGCGCGGCCGAGATGGGCGAGGAGGCGGTCCGCGGTGGTCCCGTCGGGGCCGACGGGTTGCGGGGCCCCATACATCTGGTACTCGCGGAAGCGGTCGAACAGGTCGCCCAGCCCCAGCACCCGGGCGGCGGCATCACCGGCCAGGTCCTGCGGGAGCGCGGCCGACAGGCCCAGCCCGCGACCGAGGTCCCAGGCGTGGACGAGGTTCTCGAGCGAGCCGATGAACAGGACCACCTCGCCCGGGTACGGGCCCATGGGCGTGGGCAGGTCGCGGCCGAGCAGGTCGGGTGACCGCTCGAACGCCTGCGAGAACGCGACGGCGCTCCGGCGGTAGGCCGCCAGCACGTCATCGCCGATGAGATCGGCCTGGTCCGGGAGGTGCTCGGGGCCGATCCCCGCCGCGGAGTTGCGGCACTGGGTGTTCACGGCCACGAGGTGGCCGAGCAGTTGACCGACGGTCCAACCGATGGGCGTCGGGGCGGACAGCGCGTGGGGTGGCACCGCGTCGACCAAGGTCGCGGTCCACGACATCGCCGAGGAGTGGAAGGTCTGCAGCTTCATGGAGACAATGTGTCTCCGACTTGCTGGCCCTACAAGGATAATATTGTCACCATGACAGACTGGCTACCCGGACCGGAGTGGGAGCGGGGGCAGACGGCGTACGTGGCCATCGCCGACGCCGTCGCAGCCGACGTGGCCCGCGGGCGGCTGCTGCCCGGCGACCGCCTGCCGACCCACCGCATGCTGGCCCGGCGCCTGGGCGTCACGATCGGGACCGTCACCCGCGCGTACGCGGAGGCGGGGCGCCGTGGCCTCGTCCGCGGCGAGGTCGGGCGGGGCACCTACGTCCTCGGGCTGCGGGCCGACGACTCCGACATCGCCCTGGCGGTCCCCGCCAGCCCGCCCGCCGAGGTCGACCTCAGCCGCAACCTGGCCCTGCCCGCGTCGACACCGCCGGAGCTGCTCCGCGCGATCGCCGAGGCCTGGCGCGGGGTGGAACCCTCCGCGCTGCTGGACTACCAGGCGAAGGCCGGCAACCGCCAGGACCGCGAGGCCGGGGTCCACTGGCTGCCGCCCGGCCTGCGCGGGGACCCCGACCGCGTGGTGCTGACCGCGGGCGCGCAGCATGCGATCGTCTCCGCGCTCGCCACCGTCACCACGCCGGGCGACGTCGTGGTCGCCGAATCCATGTCGTACCCCGGCCTGCGCACCGCCGCCGACCACGTGGGGGTCCGGCTCGTCGGCCTCCCCATGGACGGCGAGGGCCTCGTCCCCGACGCCCTCGCCGCCGCCTGCGGCCGCCTGCGCCCCCGGGCCCTCTACTGCACGCCGACCCTGCAGAACCCGACCGGCGCGGTACTGTCCGCTCCGCGGAGGAGCGAGATCGCCGCCGTGGCGGCCCGCCACGGGGTCGTGGTGATCGAGGACGACACCTACGGCTTTCTCGCGCCGGACGCCCCGCCGCCGCTCACCGCCGACCTCGGGCCGCTGGGCGTCTACGTGACCACGCTGTCCAAATCGGTCCTGGCCGGGCTGCGGATCGGCTACCTGGTCACGGAGCCGCAGCTCGCGACCCGCATCGCCTCGACGGTCATGAGCACCGTCTGGATGGCACCCCCCGCCATGGCGCGCCTCGCCACCCGGCTCATCGAGACGGGGACGGCCACAGCGGTCGCCGACTGGAAGCGCGCCGAGGGACGGCGTCGCCTGGCGCTGGCCCACGCGACCCTGCCCACACTCGCGCCGCCAGGGGCGGAGTCGTCACTGCACTGCTGGCTGCCCCTGCCCCCACCGTGGCGGGGGGTGGCCTACACCGCGGCGAGCCTGGCCCGGGGTGTGCTGGTCACCTCAGGAGAGGAGTTCGCCGTCGACTGGGGGCAGGCGGTCCCACAGGGCGTCCGCCTGTGCATCGGCACCCCCGCCGACACCGTGGGGCTCCGGTCCGCGCTGCAGGCGCTGCGGTCGGTCCTGGACGGCCCGCCCGCCGCCGTCCACTGAGGAGCTCGGGTGTCGTCCGGCATCTCCCGCTCCGCTCCCGCGGCCGCGGCCTCAGGCGGACCGGTCGGGGCCGCGGCCCGCGGCGGCGGCCAGGGCGATGTCGTCGCGGCGGTGCAGTCCCAGCCAGGAGATCTGGTCGGCCGCTCGGTACGCCGCGGTGCGGGCGGCGGCGAGGTCGTCGCCGAGGGCGGTGACCGACAGGACCCGCCCGCCGGCGGTGACGATGCCCGCCTCCTCCCGCCGCGTGCCCGCGTGGAAGACGGCCACGTCGGGCTGGCCCTCCAGGCGGTCCAGACCGGCGATGGGGTCGCCGGTGCGGGGGTCGTCCGGGTACCCGCCGGCGGCCAGCACGACCGTGACCGCCGGGCGCGGGTCCCACACGAGGGGCCCGAATCCGCCCAGCTCGCCGTGGGCGCAGGCCGCCAGGAGCGCGGCGAGGTCCGAGCGCAGCCGCGGCAGGACCGCCTGGGCCTCGGGGTCCCCGAAACGGGCGTTGAACTCGAGCACCTTCGGCCCGTCCGCGGTCAGCACCAGCCCGGCGTAGAGCACGCCGCGGTAGTGCAGGTCGCGCGCCGCCAGCACCCGCAGGACCGGCGCGAACACCTGGTCGTGGAGGTCCGGCGCCGACGTGCCCCCCAGCGACGCCGGGCTGTACGCGCCCATCCCGCCGGTGTTGGGCCCCTTGTCGCCGGTGAGGGCGCGCTTGAAGTCCTGCGCCGGGTCCAGCACCGCGACGCTGCGCCCGTCGGTCACCGCCAGGACGCTGACCTCGGGCCCCTCGAGGAACTCCTCGACGACCAGCCGGGCACCGGCGTCGCCGAACCGCCCCTCCACCAGCGCCGCGTGGACGGCGGCCTCCGCCTCCGCGCGGTCCGCGGTCACAACCACGCCCTTGCCGGCCGCCAGCCCGTCGGCCTTGACCACGTACGGCGGGCCGAAGCGGTCGAGCGCGGCGACGGCGTCGCGGGGGTCCTCCCCCGACCACGAGTCGGCGGTCGGCACCCCGGCGGCAGCCATGACCTCCTTGGCGAACGCCTTGCTGCTCTCCAGCCGGGCGGCCCGCGCCGTCGGGCCGAAGACCGGCACGCCCGCGTCGCCCAGCGCGTCGGCGACGCCCGCGGCCAGCGGCCCCTCGGGCCCGATGACGACGAGGTCGACGCCCTCCTCCACGGCCAGGTCGGTGACCGCCGCCGGGTCGGACGGATCGACGGCGCGCAGGCGGGCGACCCGCGCGATGCCGGCGTTGCCGGGGGCGCAGAGCACCTCCTCGACGGTCACCGCCCGGCCCAGGCCCCAGCACAGCGCGTGCTCGCGGGCGCCGCCCCCCACCACCAGGACGCGCACGGTCAGCCCCGCCCCAGCGTCTGCTCGCGGCCGGGACCCACCGAGACGTAGCGGATCGGCACGCCCGACAGCTCCTCGATCGCGTCGACGTAGGCCTGCGCGGCCTTGGGCAGGGCGGCGAAGTCGCGGACGTCGCCGATGTCCTCGCCCCAGCCGTCCAGCTCGGTGTACACGGGCCGGGCGCGGTGGAAGATCGACTGGTGCGGGGGGAAGTGCTCGTACTCCTCGTCGTGCAGCCGGTAGGCGTGGCACACCCGCAGCGTCGGGAACGCGCTGAGCACGTCGAGCTTGGTGAGGAAGTGCTCGGTCAGCCCGTTCACCCGGGCGGCGTAGCGCGCGAGCACCGCGTCGAACCAGCCGACCCGGCGGCGGCGCCCCGTGGTCGTGCCGAACTCCCCGCCGACCTGGACCATGCGCTCGCCGGTGTCGTCGTCCAGCTCGGTCGGGAAGGGCCCGGACCCCACCCGGGTCACGTACGCCTTGGTGATCCCGATCACGCGGTCGATGTGGCGCGGGCCGAGCCCGGTGCCGGTCAGCGCGCCGCCCGCCACCGGGTTCGACGAGGTCACGAACGGGTACGTGCCGTGGTCGAGGTCCAGCAGGGTGCCCTGCGCGCCCTCCAGCAGCACGGTCTCGTCGCGCTCCAACGCCTCGTGCAGCAGCGAGCCGGTGTCGGCGATGTAGGGGCGCAGGCGCTCCGCGTACACCGCGTACTCGGTCTCGATGTCGGCGGCCTTCAGCGGCAGCCGGTTGTAGACGCGGGTCAGGATCGCGTTCTTCTCCCGCAGGACCGCGTCGAGCTTCTGGCGGAAGATCTTCATGTCGTACAGGTCCTGGACCCGCAGGCCCACGCGCGCCGCCTTGTCGGCGTAGGTCGGACCGATCCCGCGCTTGGTGGTGCCCAGGCGCTGGCGGCCCAGCCAGCGCTCCGTCACCCGGTCCAGCTCCAGGTGGTAGGGCATGATCAGGTGCGCGTTCCCGCTGATGCGCAGCTTGCTGACGTCGATCCCCTGGCCGACCAGGGTGTCCAGCTCCTCCAGCAGCACACCGGGGTCCAGCACGACGCCGTCGGCGATGACCGGTGTGACGTGGGGGTACAGCACGCCCGACGGCACCAGGTGCAGCTTCAGCACCTGCTCCCCGACCACGATGGTGTGGCCGGCGTTGTTGCCACCCTGGTAGCGGACGACGTACTGGACGTCGTCGGCGAGCAGGTCGGTCGCCTTGCCCTTCCCCTCGTCACCCCACTGGGTCCCGACGATGACGTGCGCGGGCATCTGCTGACCACCGTTCCCTGTGCCGGCGTTGGTGCGGACGACCCGCATGCTAGATGTGCACCTCAAACGCCGGGCGGCTCCCGGGGCCTGGGGAACCCTGGCGGACCGGACGGCGTCGGACTGTGGACGGACGACGAGAGGGGCGCAGATGCGCTGGCTGGTGAGCGTGGTGCTGGTGGTGGCGGTCGCGGGCTGCGGCGGCGGGCAGGGCGACGTGTCGGTGGCGCCGCCCGCGACCGAGGGGAACGCGGACCCGGCGACCGCGGACCCGGGGACGGCGACCCCGGACGCGGCGGGGACCCCGTCGGCGACGGAGCAGCCGGCCGCGGGCGCGCCGTCGGGGCCGGACACCCCGACCGCGGCCGAGGTGCCGCCCCCGCCCCCCGGCGCGGCGCCCGAGCCCACCTGCGTCCCGGCCCTGCCCGAGCAGCCCACCGGCGAGGCCCCCACCTGCGAACCCGGCACCGCGCCCGGTCCGGAGGTCGTCGTGCCCCAGCCCGGCGCGGTCGGCGCCAAGCCCATCCCCTGGGAGTCGGCCGTGCCGATCGGCGACGGCAGCGCGCTGCTGGTGTCGTTCTACTCGGGGGTCGCCCCCTGCACGGTGCTCGCCCGCGCCGACGTGGTCGAGACGCCCGAGGACGTCACCGTCACCCTGCAGGTCGGCTCCGCGCCCGGGTCCGAGCGCCAGGTCTGCATCGAGATCGCGCAGTACCAGGCCGTGGAGGTCGACCTGGCCGCCCCGCTGGGCGACCGCGAGGTGGTCGACGGCGCCACCTGAACCGCCCCCGCGCGGCCGCCGCCGGCCCCTGTCCGACCGGTAGTGCGCATCCCCCGTTCGGGGGGCTCACGATATCCCCAGGAAAACCTTCGCCGGATTCCCCCTTCGCGACCGGAGTTGCGAAGCTGGGGGGACGTCCGGCGAGATGATGGGGGGCCATCGTGGCGTTCTGCTTCGTGCACGCCGGCGACCTGCACCTCGACGCGCCCTTCACCGGGCTCCGCCGGGTGGACCGCCAGGTCGCCGACCTGCTGGTCGACGCGTCGCTGGCGGCGTTCGACGCGCTCGTCCAGCTGACCATTGACCGCGGGGCCGCGTTCCTGCTGCTCGCCGGCGGGCTGTACGACGGGCCGCGGACCGGCATCCGGGCGCAGGTCGCCCTCCGCCGCGGGCTGGAGCGGCTCGGCCGCGCGGGCATCGCCACCTTCGTCGTGTTCGGGGACCGCGACCCGGCGGGGGGCGGCTGGTCGGCGATCCGCACGTGGCCGCCGCACGTCACCGTCTTCGGGGCCGACCGCGTGGCGGCGGTGACCGTGGCGCGCGGCGGCGAGCCGATCGCCACCGTCCATGGGCTCAGCCACCCCCGCCCGGGCGCCACCCCCAACCTGGTCCCCCGCTTCGCGCGCACCGGCGGGCCGGGGCTGCACATCGGCCTGCTCCACGCCGACCTGGACGGGCCGCCCGGGTCGGGCGCGTCGCCGTGCACGCCGGCCGACCTGCGCGGCAGGGGGCTGGACTACTGGGCGCTGGGCCACGGTCACCGCGCCCGCGTGCTCCCACCGGATGGGGACGGGCCCTGGATCGTGGAGCCGGGGACCCTCCAGGGTCGCGGGCCCGCCCCGTCGGAGCGGGGCCCCAAGGGCGCGATGGCCGTGACCGTCGACGGGACCCAGGTGTCGCCCCCGGAGTTCGTGCCGCTCGACGGCGTGCGCCTGGACACCGCGGTGGTCGACGTGACGCCCCTCGCCGACCTCGCCGAGGTCGCCGAGGCCCTCGCCGCCGCGGGCCGGGAGCTGCTCGCGTCGGGCGGGGGACGGCCCGTGGTCGCGTCGGCGACCCTGGTGGGCACCGGCCCCGTCGCCGCCGAGCTGCGCCGCCCGCACGCCGACCGCACCCTGGTGGACCGCCTGCGGGAAGACGCCGACCCCGGCCCGCCGCTGCTGTGGTGGGAGCGGGTGACCGACGCGACCGACCGCGACCGCGACCTGGGCGCCCTCCGCCAGCGCGGCGACCTGCCGGCGGAGGTCCTCGCGGCCGCCGACCGGCTGGCCGCCGACCCCGACGCGCTGCGCGCCTTCGCGGCCCCGCACCTGGCCCCGCTGGGCGACCTGGGCGCCGCCGACGACCCGGTCGGCGCCTGGCCCGCGGTCACCACCCTCGCCCTGGACCTGCTGGTGGGTGACCGATGAGGATCACGGGCTGGCACATCGACGGGTTCGGCGTCTTCGCCGACCACGAGGTCACCGCGATCCCGCCGGACCTGACCGTGGTGATCGGTCCCAACGAGGCGGGCAAGAGCACGCTGCTGGACTTCCTGCGCGGCGTGCTGTTCGGCTTCCCCGACGGCTCGGGGCCGGACCGCGAGCACCCGCCCCTGCGCGGCGGGCGCCACGGCGGGCGCGTCCTGGTGGAGGCGGGCGAGCAGGAGCTGGCCGTCGAGCGCCACCGCAGCGGGCGCGGTCCCGTCGTGCACTTCCCCGACGGCACGCAGGGCGACGAGGCGGCGCTGGACGAGCTCCTGGGCCACGCCGACGCGACGCTGTTCCGCAACGTGTTCGCGTTCTCCCTCACCGAGCTGGAGTCGTTCGGGTCGCTGGACACCACGGCGGTGCGCGAGGTCATCGCGACCGCGGGGATCATCGGGGCGGGCCGGTCCCCCCGGCAGGCCGTGGCCGCGCTGGACCAGCGCCGCGACGTGCTCTGGCGCCCGCGGGCCGGCGCGACCGAGGTCGCGCGCCTGGCGGCGGAGGTGCGCCGCGCGCAGGAGGCGGTCGACGCCGCGACCCGCGCCGCGGAGGAGCACGCGCGGTCGGTGGCCGACGAGCAGGCCCGGCGGGCGGAGCTGGCGCACCTGGCCGCCCGCGCCGACGACCTGCGCGCGGCGGTGCGGCGGTGGGCGACGCTGCTGGACCTGTGGCCCGACGAGGCCGAGGCCGCCGTCGCGCGGGCCGGCCTGGCGCGGCTGGAGGAGGTCCCCCCGGCGCCGCCCAACGCCGAGGCGCGGCTGGAGCGCGCCCGCAGCGCGGTCACCGCCGCGGAGGTCGCGGTGGAGGAGCGGCGGGCGGAGCTCGCCGCCCTGGACCAGCGCCTGGTCCCGCTGCAGATCGCCCTGCTGCCCGACGGCGCCGCCGACGCGGCGCGGGCCCTGTCCTCGGAGCTGTCGGCCTACCGCACGCAGGTCGCGCGGCAGGCAGAGGTCGAGCGCACCCGCCGGGCCGCGGAGCAGCGCTTCGCCGACGAGCGCGCGCGGCTGGGCGGCGACTGGGACGTCGACCGCATCGCGGCGTTCACCACGCCGATCCCGGCCGCGGAGGAGGTCCGCAGCCAGGGCCAGCGCCTGGACCGCGTCGCCGAGCGGCTGGCGGTGCTGGAGGATGAGCTGGAGGCCGTCGACCAGCAGGTCGCCGCGCTGCAGGCCGAGGAGCGCCGGTCCCAGGACCATCTGCGCCGCTTCGCCGGGGTCCCGCTCGCCGCGGAGCTGGACGAGCGCGAGGACCTGACCCGCCGGCTGCGCGCCGTGGTCACCGACCACGGCTGGGCCTCCGCGCGGCTCGACACGGTGCTGCGCGCCCGCGAGGACCTGCGCCAGACCCCCGGCCGCGCGCGGGGGCGGACCCTGGCGTGGGTCCGCCCGGCGCTGTTCGTCCTGGCCGGGCTGCTCGTCGGCGGCGCGGTGACCGCCGTCGTGCTCGGGCAGCCGGTGCTCGCCGGCGGCGCGGGCCTCGCCGCGGTCGTCGTAGCGGTCCTCGCCGGGCTGCTCGGCCCCGGCGGGCTGCCCGCGGCGGCCAGGGCGTCGGCCGCCCACGAGGACGCGAGCGACCGGATGCGCGCCGTCAGCGCGGAGGTCGACACCCGCCAGCAGCAGGTCGACGCCCTGGCCGCGGAGGCCGCCGGCCTCGCCGGGCGCCTGGGCCTGCCCGACCTGCCCCGGCCGATCGACGTCGAGGAGCACACGGCGCTGCTGATCCGCCAGCGCGAGGCGCGCACCGAGGCGGACCGCATCGGCCGCGAGGTGACGACCACCGCGGCCGCGCGGCGGCAGGCCGAGCGCGCCCAGGCGACGCTGCAGGAGGACCTGGCGGCCGCCCGCGCCGCGCTGGCCGGCGAGGAGCAGCGCTGGGAGCGGTGGAAGAACGACCACGCCCTGCCCGGCCAGCTCGGCCCGCAGGGGGTGCTGGACTTCTTCGCCGCGATGGAGCGGGCGCGCGACGCGCTGCGCCAGCTGCGCGCGGCGGAGGCCGACGCCGCCGAGCTGGCCGCGCAGGTCGCCGCCTTCGAGCAGCGCAGCCGCGCGCTGCTGGAGCGGGTGGGCATCCCCGTATCGGAGGCGCCGGCCGACCTCGTCCGCGCCGTGCTGCAGCTCCAGGAGCGCGCGGCGCGGGACGAGGTGGCGCGGCGCGACCGGGTCAGCGTGGAGGCCCAGCGCGCGGAGGCCGCGGAGCGCCTGCGCGTCGCCGACCAGCGCCTGAGCCTGCACCGCGCGTCGCTGCAGGAGCTGTTCGCCGAGGTCGGCGCCGGGGACGAGGAGGGGGCCCGCCACCGCATCGCCGTCGCGCGCGCCCGCGAGGAGCTGGAGGAGCGCCTGGCGGTGCGCACCGCCCGCATCCGCGCGCGCACCGGTCAGGGGCCCGCCGCCGACCTGCTGCTCGCCGAGCTCCAGCGCGGGGACGCCGACGGCTGGCGCGCCGCACGGGACCAGGCCGAGGCCGAGCTGGCGCGCCTGGAGACCGAGCGCGAGGACGCGGTCCGCGCCCACCACGACGCCCAGCGGCTGGTCGCGGCGCTGGAGCAGTCCGCCGACGTGCCGCGCGCGGCGCTCGAGCTGGCCGAGCTGCGCACCGAGCTCGCCGAGGCCGCGGCGGACTGGCGCCGGCTGACCCTGGCCCGCGCGCTCATCCTCGACACCCTCGAGCGCTACGAGCGCGAGCGCCAGCCCGCGGTCATGACCCGCGCGTCCGCGCTGTTCGCGCAGGTGACCGAGGGCCGCTACACCCACGTGGCCTTCCATGAGGACGGGCTGGACGTCGTCGACCGCCAGGGCCAGCGCCTGGACATCGGGGTGCTGTCGCGCGGCACCGCCGAGCAGCTCTACCTGTGCCTGCGCCTGGGGCTGGCGGAGGAGTTCGCCGCCACCCAGGCGGCCCTCCCGCTGGTGATGGACGACGTGCTGGTCAACTTCGACCCGCAGCGGGCCCTGGGCATGGCCACGGCGATCGCGACCGTCGCCGAGCACAACCAGGTGATGCTGTTCACCTGCCACCCCCACGTCGTCGACCTGCTGCGCACCGTCCGGCCCGCGGCGCGGGTGGTGCAGCTGGAGCGGGCGGAGGCCGACCCCGCGCGCGCCATAGCATGAGCTGGTCGACCAGAGGAGAGGGACGCATGGCGCTCGGCTACGACGGCAAGCTCTACGTGCTGGCCTTCGACCACCGCAACTCCTTCGCCACGCGCTTCGGGGTGACGGGGACGCCGACGCCCGAGCAGCAGCAGCGCATCGAGGACATCAAGCGCATCGTCTTCGACGGCATGGCCATCGCTGCGGAGGGCGGCGAGGACCCGGCCACGATGGGGGTCCTGGTCGACGAGCAGTTCGGCGCCGACATCCTCCAGACGGCCCGCAAGCACGGGCTGAAGACCGCCATGCCGGTCGAGGCCAGCGGCCAGGCGCACTTCCGGTTCGAGTACGGCGACGACTTCGGCGAGCACATCGAGCGCTACGACCCGGACTTCTCCAAGACGCTCATCCGCTACAACCCCGACTCCCCCCTCGTCGAGGAGAACCGGGCCCAGACCGAGCGGCTCAAGCGGCTGTCGGACTGGATCCGCGAGCGCGACCGCAAGCTGCTGTTCGAGCTTCTGGTCCCCGCGGAGCCCGAGCAGCTCGCGTCGGTGGACGGCGACGTGGACCGCTACGACGCCGAGCTGCGGCCCGAGCTGGTCATCCGCGCCATCCACGAGCTGCAGGACGACGGCATCGAGCCCGACATCTGGAAAATCGAGGGGCTGGAGTCGACCAGCGACTGCGTGCGCGTGGCCGAGGCGGTGCGCCGCGACGGCCGCGACGACGTCAAGTGCGTCCTGCTCGGCCGCGGTGCGGACCGCGAGCGGGTCGAGTGGTGGCTGCGGACCGCCGCCCCCGTGGACGGCTTCATCGGCTTCGCCATCGGTCGCTCGATCTGGTCGGACCCGCTCCAGCGCTTCCACGAGGGCGCGATCGACCGGGCGACCGCCGCCGGCCTGGTCGCCGAGGCCTACACCGGCTTCATGCAGGTCTACCGCGAGGCCGAGTAGCGCCCCACCCGCATGTGGCCGCCCGCGCCGGCACCTCGGTCAGCGCCCTCGCGGTGCGCGAGCTGGCCGAGGCGTCGCGCCGGGCCGACAACCTGGGGCTCCTCGCCGCCCTGCCCGACCTGGGTGTCGACGCCACCACGCTCGTGGCGGACCTGGAGGCGGGTCGGGCGGCGGGATGATCGTGGTCGACGCCTCGGCAGGGCTCGCCGCACTGCTGAACGCCGGGCCCGCGCGTGCGGCGCTTGCCGACCAGCAGCTGCACGTGCCCCACCTCGTCGACGCGGAGCTGGCGAACGTCCTGCGCCGCAAGGTGGCGGGGGGCGTCCTCGCGGACGCGGACGGCCGGCGGGCGCTGGACACCTGGCGCCGGCTGGGCATGACCCGCCACCCGCTGGTCCCGCTGCTGGCTCGGATGTGGGAGCTGCGCGACACCGTGTCCGCCTACGACGCGACCTACGTCGCGCTGGCGGAGGCCCTGGCGTGCCCGCTGCTGACCGCCGACGGCCGTCTCGGCCGCGCACCCGGCACCCGCTTGCACGGTCGCGGTCGTGCCCGGCTAGCTCGCGCGGGCCGGAGCGCGCGTCAGGGGGCGGGGGCGGGGGCGGGGACCGCGGCGGCGACGGCGGGGGCGAGGGCGTCGGCCCAGAAGCCGTAGCCCACCGGGGACGGGTGGTAGCGGTCGGCGGCCATCGACTCGGGGCGGCCGACGAAGCGCGGGCTGGCCAGCGCGGAGATGTCGACGAAGGAGGCCCAGGGGCCCGCGTCGGCGACCGCCTCGCGCTGGCCCTGGCGGACGCGCGCGGCCAGCCAGCCGCTCGCGGCGCGCAGCGGCTGGGGGAACAGGATCAGGGTCGCGAACTCCGGCGTCCCGCCCAGCACGACCGGCGCGCCCGTGCGCTCATGGACGTCGCGCAGGAGCCGGCGCGTGCGCGGGCGGATCGCCCACAGCGGCGTGAGGTGGGTGAGGTCGTTGGACCCGGCCACGACCACGACGACGTCGGCGCCGGCGTCGATGCGCGCCACCTGGTCGCGGCGGACCTCCTCGGTCGTGGCCCCGGACACGCCGTGGCCGACCACGTGGACCGGCCGGCCGAGCTCGTCGGCGACCCGCTGCGCGGTCTGCACCGGCAGGCTGCCCGCGAGCGTCGGGGCGCCGACGCCCGCGACGGTGGAGTCGCCGATCATCACCAGCTCGACGACCTCGCCCTCGCCTGCGGGCCGGCGGGGCCGCACGGTGGTGTCGACCAGGTAGCCGACGTCCTGGTCGGGGTACTCGCGGCCCAGCAGGACCGCGACCTCGGCGGCCAGCACGGCGAGGAACGCCAGCGCCGCGCCGGCGGTCAGCAGGACCCACCGGAGCCAGCGGCGGCGGGGCGGGTCAGCGGGCCGGGACACGGGGCTCCGGTTCGTCGGTGAGGAAGGCGCCGACCGCGTCGATCAGCGCGGGGGCATGCAGCACGGTCCGCTCGTCCCCGGGCACGGTCACCAGGCGGGCGTCGGGGAACAGCGCGGCCAGCCGGGGCGCGCGGGCGCGGTGGCGGTCGTCCGCGCCGACCGCCAGCAGCACGGGCGTGGCCAGCGCCGCGAGTCGCGGGGCCGCCGGCCACGCGGTCTCCAGCAGCCAGCGCGCCAGGACGTCGCGGTCGTGGCGCGGGTCGGACCGGGCGCGGCGCACCAGGTCGGCTGCCCCCACCCGCCAGACCGTCGCCCGCGGGTCGCGCAGGGCCGCGGCGGCCTCCGCCCCCTGCGGGTACCCGACCTGGTCGTCGCAGGCGACGAACACCGCGCGCAGGAACGTCCGCGGCGCGCGCACCGCGAGGTGCCCCGCCACGGGGCACGAGTCGCCGTAGGCGACGACCGCGGCCCGCTTCACGTGGAGCCGGTCGAGGTCGCCGCGGATGACGTCCGCGGTCCAGGCCGCGGGTGCGGCGTCCGCCGGCACGGCCACGCCCGCGCTGGCCGCGTGACCGGGCAGGTCGCAGACCAGGACGTCCAGGCCCGCCGCCGCCAGCCCGACCGTCCAGCCGGCCCGCTCCCAGTCCGCGCCCTGCCCCGCCCAGCCGTGCAGGAGGACCACGGCGGGGAGGTGGCGGCGCTGGCCCGTCGCTCCCGCCCGCTGCCAGGCCAGCCGGGTCACGGGGACCGCCGACCCGGGCGATGGCTCCCGTGCTGCTGCATGGGGGTTGATGGTACGGCGGGCGGGCTAGCGTGACGGTGTGCCCCAGCGACCCCTCCCCGACTCCGCCCTCCCCGCCTTCGAGCGCCTGGCCCGCCGCGTCGGCCGGGCGGCGGCGCCCGACGGCGCCCCGCCGTCGACCCTCGTGGTCGGCCCCGCCACGCCCCGCCTGCTCGCCGCGGTCAGCCGCGCGCTGACCCCGCGACTCGTCCAGGTCGATGACCTGGCCGCCGCGCCCGACGCCCTTGACGTCATCGTCGCCCCCGACTGGATCGCGCGCCAGGACGACCCCGACGCGGCCGTGGCCGCCCTCGGCGAGCTGGGCGCGGCGCACCTGCTGCTCGGCGCGCCCAGCCGTCCCCTCGCCGTGCTGGCCGCGGCGGTGACCCGGCGGCCCCGCTCGGGCGCGTGGACCGGGTCGGGGTTCCTGCGCGCGGTGAGCGCCGCGGGCGGGGTGCGGGAGGTCGCCCACCCGCGCGGCTGGACCTTCGTCTGGGTCCGCCGCAACTGACCGCGGGCCCGGGTCCGCACCGGGTCCGCGCCGGGCCCGGTCGCCCCCGGCCCGGCGGCTACAGCTCGGTGCGCAGGACCGCTTCGCCGCGCGCGTCCAGGACGGTGACGGCGGCCGCATCCCGCCGCAGCAGCGCGCCGTTCAGCTCGCAGGTGATGGGGATGTCGTCGCCCAGGAAGGTCCCGGCGGGGACGGTCGAGCCGTCGCCGCGCTCGAAGACCACGGTGTAGACCTCGCCGACCACGAACCCGCCCTCGACCTCGAAGCGCAGCTCCGTCCCCCAGGTGTGCGCGACCAGGTTGGCGTAGGCGACCTCCGCCTGGGGCGGGGCCTCGGTGAAGGTGATCGGCTCGGTCGCGCCCAGGGTGCCGGGGACCACCGGCGGGTCGGGGCGCAGCACGGTCGCCGCCCCCGCGACGACCACGATCGCGGCGGCCGCCGCGCCGACGAACGCCGCCACCCGCCGGCGACGGGGCGCGAGGGGCGTCACGGCCGCGGGCGCACCGCCGAGCACCGCGCCCACGACGCGGTCCTCCAGGGCGCCGGGGGGGGCCAGGTCCTCGTCCGACCAGGGGTCGCCGGCCGGCAGCACCGCGGCGACCTCGCGCAGCTCCCGCTCCGCGGTCCGGCAGTGCTCGCACCCGGCGAGGTGGCTGCGCAGCTCGGCCTCCTCGTCGACGCCCAGGCCGTCCAGCACGTAGGCGCCGAGCAGCTCGCGGTAGCGGGCCTCCTCAACGCTCATCGGACCACCCCATCTCCTCCAGGGCGAGGCGCAGGGCGCGCAGCCCGTAGTACAGGCGGCTCCGCACAGTACCCGGGGGGACGCCCAGATCCGCAGCGACCTCAGCATGAGGGCGGCCACGGTAGTGGACCTCCACGATGACGTGCTGGTGCTCCGGGGTCACGCGCTCCAGCGCCTCGGCGACCTGGAGCCGGACCGCGACGCCCTCGGCGTGGTCCGCGGAGGCCGGCGGCGGGGTCAGGTCGGCGTCGGCCACGGGCGGGCGCGACGCGCGGCGGCGGGCGGCGTCGATCACCAGGTTCCGCGCGATCGCCCACAGCCAGGTCCGCAGGGACCCGCGCGCCGCGTCGAACCGGCCCTCGTGCCGCCACGCCCGGACGAACGTCTCCTGGACGACCTCCTCGGCCAGGCCGCGGTCGCCCAGCGAGCGGACCGCCAGCCGGAACAGCTCCGGGCCGTACGCCCGGTAGGCCTCGCGCAGCGCGACCTCGTCGTCGTCGGTCCGGCCGGCCCGGCGGGCGCGGCCCAGCCGGTCGACCGTGTCGGACGCGGTCATCTTCCCCCTCTCCCGTCAGTGCGGGGCGGGCATCGCGCGCGTGCATGGTCGGTGGTACGGAACTGCGACGGCGCCCGTTCAGGGGAGGACGATATGCACGAGTTGAGTGTTACGGCACATCGCCATCTGGGGGGCGGTGGCCCCTGGCGGACCCTTCACCGACGCCCTGGCGGCGTCAGTGGGCGAACTCGCGCTGGCCGGCCGGGCCGATGCCGGGCAGGTAGCGCCACGCGTCACGCCAGGCGCCGCGGACGGGGTCCAGCGGATGGGGATAGGTCAGCACGTCCCACGCCGCCTGGCCCGCCTGCTGCACCCAGTTCGGCTGCTGCTGCGGCTGCGGCTGCGGCCGGGGTGCGGCGACGGTGTCGTGCTCGGGCCGGCGCACCGCCGACGGCGCCGCCGGCGCGGCCGGCGCGGGCTGCACCCGCGACCCACCCGCGGGCGCCCGCACCGCGGGCGGGTTCCACACCGGCGCCGACCCACCCGAGGTGACCGCCGACGGCGCCGACGGGGCGGAGGCGAAGCCGTTGATGCGCCCCCAGTTCGGGCACGACGCATCCAGACACGGCCCCACGATCCCCTCACCCACGATCCCAGGCCCCACGATCGCCGGCCCCACGATCTTGGGACCCACGATCGCCGGCCCCACGATCGCCGAACCCGTGATCCGCTGACCCACCCGGTTGGAATAGGAGCCGCCCAGCGCCTCGGTCGCCTGCTGCGCGGACAACCCGAACCGCGACGACAACTCCTGCTGATGGTTGTTGAACACCTCCGCCGCCGAATGCGCGATCACACCCTCGGCCTGCAGATCACGCTGCCAACGCTGCATCTCCGCCCGCAACGCGTCGGCCGCCACCGCCGGCGCCCCCTCCTCCGGCGCAGGCGGGAACGTGTACCGCGGCCCCGCCGGCCCGTTCGGGTACAGCAGCGCATCGAGCTCCGGGACCGGTGCGAAGTCGCCCAGGAGATCGCCCAACGGGTCCTCCAGGGTGGGCGGGGGCAACGGGAGGCCCAGCAGCGTCTCGGCCTCGTCGGACAGGTCCCCTCCCGGGTCGCCCGGCGGCTCCAGGTCGCCCGCACCACGCGGGTCACCGGGGAAGGTGGCGTCGATGAGGTCGTCCAGGTCGCCGACGCCCGGAACATCCGGCGCGATGGTGACCCCGATGCCCGGCAGGGTCCCTGCGCCGTCGTCGCTCGCACCCTCGCGCTCGTCCGCGCTCGCACCGTCCTCGTCAACGGTCTCCCGGGGCGGCGCGACCACGCGCTCCGCCGCGTCGATGTAGCGCTGCACGTCGGCGAGCGACGAGCCCAGGGCGGGGAGTCCGTGCCCACCGGCGCGGCGCGGGTGTCGATGATGGAGACGGCGCCATCCTCCGCGATCCGCCCCTGGAAGTCGGTGACCGCGACCCCCTCCACCTCCAGGGTCTCCCTGATCGCCCGCAGGTCGTCCAGCGTGCGCTGGTTCACCACCCCCGCCGCCGCCACCTGGTGGGCGGGCAGGCGCAGCAGGTCGTCGACGTCCAGGCCGGGCACGAGGTCCATCACGAGCCCGTGCCGGAGCTGGCCGGTCTCGACGTCCTCGAAGTCCACGACGCCGTGGTGCACCGTCGGCAGCCCGACCCCCGCAGGAGGTCCAGGCTCGCCGACTCGTCGAGGAGACCCTGGAGGTACGTGGGGTCGTGCGGGACCTTGATCGCCAGGGACGGGTCGGTCGCCACCCCGTAGACGACGCCCTCACCCCCTCGTTGATGTGGGGGCCGAGGCGGACCTCGTCACCGAACAGCTCAGCCCAGTCGACCTCGGCGGGGTCGCCGGCCCACTGGTCGCCGGCCCACTGGTCGCCGGCCCACTGGTCGCCGGCCCACTGGTCGCCGGCCCACTGGTCGCCGCCGGCGGGTAGGGCTCGGCCAGCGCGACGCCCGGGAGTACCGCCAGGATGAGCAGGGCGGGCAGGACGGCGAGCGCGCCGCGGCGGGCCGCACGGAGACCGGGTGCGAGGGCGGGCATGGCCTGGAACCTAGAGGGGGGGCGCGATGGCCGGAAGGGCCCGTGGGCCCACCCGGGGGCCGGGCCCCTCCCTGCTGCCCATGGGCCTCCCCGGCCTGGTCAGCGTGCGAGGGGAGGACGGTTCAGGAGGAGTGGGACGGCATATGGCCATCTGGCGGGCGGTGGCGACCAGGCGGTCGTCGGCGTCCCACACCTCGGCGTCCTCCTCCAGGTACCCGCCGACCAGCACCGTCGTGCGCAGCCACAGGCGCAACCAGCCCGGCGCGGGGCGGGCGTGGACATGGACGGTCAGCTCGACGGTGGGCACCCAGCCGCGGACCCCGAGGTCGTAGGCCGAGGGCGGGAGGGCGTCGACGACGAACAGCAGCGCGTACGGGTCGGGGGCCGCCCGTCGGCGAAGCGCACCCACGCCGCGAGCTCGCCGCGGCCCGACGGCCGCCCCTCCGACCAACCCACCGCCGCGGGGTCGAAGCGCAGGTCCAGGTGCCTGCCCCAGGGGGACCGGGACACCGCCGTGCAGGTCGGGGTGCCCCGGTACGCAGTCCTCGAGCGCCGCGAGCGGGGGCGGGACCCGGCCCACCCCGGCACCGCGACCGCGCGCGGCGGCGGCGGGCACGGCGGCGGCGGCGGGCGCGGCGGCGGCGGGCGCGGCGGGGCGGGGGGCGCGAGGTCGCCGACGGCGGCGAGGAGGCGGAGGCGCTCGGCGCCGTCCTGGTGCAGCCGGGCCGCGACGGTCGCGAGGGCGCGGCCGCGGCGCACGACCTCCACATCGACGTCGACGGCGCCGGGGGCGGTCGCCCGCAGGAAGTGGGCGGTCACGCTGAGCGGGTCGGGCCGCCCCGCGGCCGCGGCGGCGGCGCGGGCGGCGACGGCGGCGAGGAACCCGCCGTTGGGGCTGTGCCCGGTGCCCCAGGAATCGTCGACGGTCGCGCGCCAGCGCCCGTCCCCGACGGCCACCACGGCCGTGTCGCGGTCGAACGCCCCGTCCATGCCGCCCTCCTGTGACGCCGCGCGGACCCCGGGTGGTGCTACCCGACAGGGCAGAAAGTCGACAGGTTGTGCGGTGAACCACTGCCTAGCGTGATGGAACCGTAGCGGCGGGGCGCGGTGGAGGGGGAGCGCGATGCGCAGGGGACGGGTGGGCACGGCGCTGGTGGCGGTCGCGGCGGTGGTCGCGGTGGGCGGGACGGCAGCGCGCACGACGGGCCGGGCGGCGTCGGCCCAGGCGCAGCCGGCGCAGGAGGCCGAGCCGATCGCCGCGGCGCGGGAGGTCACCGACCTGGGGCCCGACCTCCTGGACGGCAAGCCCGTCCCCCTGGACCTGGCCGGCGCCCCGGAGACCAGCACCCCGCGCCCCGGCGCGATGCGCCCGCCGTCGCGCCGCGCCGCCGCCGCGACCGAGGCCCCCGCGTCGGGCACGGTCCGGTCGTGGCCGTCCTACGACACCCGCGGCGGGCTGTACCTGAAGGAGTACACGCTGCGGGCGACCGGTGACGGCGTCGAGGTCTGGGTCGCGACCGGGGGCGACGAGGTGTCCACGGGGCTCGCGTTCCCCGGGTCGGACTGCCGCAACGGGGCGCGCACGACCGTCACCGGCGCCCAGGTCGCCCACCTGGTCCGCGAGTTCGGCGAGACGATCCTGCCGACGTCGACGGACGTGTTCAGCGCGGCCCCCGCGCGGTCGGGCGCGAACGCGGTGCTGGAGGGCACCCTGGGCGACGGCTACTACGCCGGGGACGGCGACGCGACGGTGATCCTGGTCGACAACGTCCGCGACGACAACTTCTACGACCCGGGCAACGCCCAGCGCCACACCTACGTCGCCGGGTTCTTCTCGTCCCAGATCGGTGAGTACACCGACCGCAACGTCATCACCCTGGACGCCTTCGACTGGGTGCACCGCACCACCGCGACGCCCCCGAACCAGCCCACCACCGACCCGTGCACCAACGCCCCCGCGCGGCCGTGGTTCGTGGAGGGCATCCTGGCCCACGAGTACCAGCACCTGCTGCACGACCGCACCGACGGCGACGAGGCGCTGTGGCTCAACGAGGGCCTGTCCGACGTCGCCCAGGTGCTGACCGGGTACATCGACCCGCGGACGCCGGTCACCTCGACGGGGTACGACAGCCACGTCCAGTGCCTGCTCGGGCACCTGGCCACCGCCACCGACGCGAACCCGCTGCCGCGGGAGGCCAGCGGTCCGGAGAACAGCCTGACCCTGTGGGAGGACCAGGGCCCCGGCGAGGTGCTCTGCGACTACGGCGCGGCGTCGACGTTCCTGCTGCACCTCCGGGGCCGCTTCGGGGACGGGCTGCTCACCGCGCTGCACCGCGACCCCGAGCCGGGGCTGGCGTCGCTCCAGGACCAGCTCGACGCGACGGCGCCGGGGACGACGGTGGCGCAGGTGGTCCAGGACTGGGCGGCGACGCTCGCGGTGGACGCCCAGGTCGACCTCGGGGCCGGGCTGCGCTACGGCGTCCTGGCGCTGGCCGGGGCGGTCGACCTGCCCCTGGTGGCGCTGCCCGCGGCGCAGGTGCAGACGCCGGCGCTGGCCGCCTCGGTGGTGTGGAGCAGCCGCCACACCCACGACACACCGGGGGCGCCGCCCAACGGCACCGACTTCGTCCGCCTGCGGGCCGCCGACGGCCGCTGGCTCAAGGCGAACGAGCTGCGCAGCCTGTCCTTTGACGGCGGCGCGACCTACCCCTCCGAACCGGTCGAGTGGACGGTCGCGGCCGCGCCGCCCGGCCGGACCGCGCCCGCGCTGACCTCGGGCAGCGGGTCCCTGCTGGACCGCAGCATCGTGCGCGACGTCACCGTGCCGGCCAGAGCGCCCACGCTGGCGTTCGACACCCGCTACCAGATCGAGACCGGGTTCGACGTCGGCTTGGTCGAGGTGTCCGCCGACGGCGGGGCGTCGTGGACCACGGTCGCGGGGGACCGCACGCGCACGATCACCGACGAGGTCGCGCTCCCGTCGGTGCGCGGGAGGGCGGGGCTCACCGGCGACAGCGGCGGGTGGGTGCGCGCCGCCTACGACCTGTCCCCCTGGGCGGGCGACGCGGTGCTCGTGCGCTTCCGCTACGTCACCGACCGGACCGTCGACTTCCCCGGGTGGTGGATCGCCGACGTCGCGGTCGGCGGGACGGTCGTGGCCGACGGGTCCACGCTGCAGGGCTGGCGGTCCGCGACCCAGGTGCGCCCCGAGCCGGTCGCCGGCTGGAGCGCGCAGCTGGTGGCCTACAGCACGACCGACGCGGCGGTGAGCACCCGGCTGGGGCGGATGGCGCTGACGGCGGGGGCGGTGGCCAGGCCGACGCTGGCGGAGCTGCGGCCGCTGACGCGCGACAGCCGCCTGGACGTGGTCGGGGTGCTCGTGACCGCGCACGACCCCACCGAACGCCAGGGCAGCTACGCGCCGTATACGCTCACCGCCAACGGCGTCGTCCAGCCCGGCGGCGGCTGAGCCGGAACGTCCCGGGAGCGAGCACCGTGTCCGACCACCCGCGGCCCGACCCCGAGGACCAGCCGGCCCCGCGGCCGACCTGGGAGCGCCTGCCCCCGGACGCGCCGCGCCCCGACTGGACGCCGCCCCCGCCGCCCGCCTTCGGCCAGGACGACCCGGCCGCGGGCGGTCCCGGCGGGGACCCGCGCTGGGCCCCGCCCGGCGCCCCGCCGCCCGGCGCCCCGGGCCCGGCCACGTGGGCGCAGCCCGACCCCGGGTCCCCGCCGGCGTCCTGGGCGCCGCCCGACCCGGGCACCCGGCCCGCGTCCTCCTGGACCCAGCCGGCCCCGGGCGCCGGCCCCGCCCCGTGGGCGCAGCCCGACCCGGGCACCCCGGGCCCCGCCACCTGGGCGCAGCCCGACCCCAGCGGCCGGCCCGCCTCCTGGGTGCAGCCCGGGCAGGCCGGCGGATGGTCGCAGGCCGACCTGGGGGCGCAGCCCGCCGCGTGGGCGCCGCCCGGTCAGGCCGGCGGGTGGGGGCAGGGCAGCGACCTGTCCTGGGGCGCGCCCGTCGGGCCGCCCCCGCCGCCGGACGAGCCGGGCCGGCGCCCCGTGCTCCTGCGCACGCCCGTCGTGCTCGGCCTCGTCCTGCTGATCCTGCTCAGCCTCGGCGGGCTGGGCTGGTGGCTGGCGACGTCGTTCCAGCGCGAGGTCGGCGACCTCGGCGACCTGGAGGAGTTCCTCGACGAGGGGGCGCAGGCCGATCCGGGGTCCGCGCCGCGCGGCACCATCGACGGCTCCCCGTCGGACGGTGACTTCACCCTGTCCGACATCGAGATCCGCGAGGACGCCTTCGGCGACTTCGAGGTCCGCGGCACCGTCACCTACGAGGGCGACGAGCCCGTGCTGGCCGACCTGTCGGCGACGATCAGCGGCGACGGGGACGAGCTCGGCGAGGCGACCCCCGACGCCGAGGTCCCGTTCCTCCCCGGCGACACCCGGCGCCTGGCCTTCACCGCCGACGCCTACACCGAGGGCGCCGACGACGTGGACCTCGTCGTGGATGAGGTCACCGAGACCGACGTCGAGGTCGTCGACGGCACCCAGGCCGTCGACGACCTCACCTTCAGCGACATCCGCGTCGTCGAGGACGCCGTCGGCGACTTCCAGGTCGACGCGACCGTCACCTGGTCCGGGGACGAGGTGCTGGAGGATGTGGCGCTCCTGGCCACGGTCCGCGACGGCGACGACACCGTCGCGGAGCTGAGCGCCACCCAGACCCTCGACCCCGGCGAGTCGCTGTCGCTCAGCTTCCTGAGCTTCGACAGCTACGGCGACTTCGACGACGTCCAGTTCGACGCCGACCTGGGGACCGACAACGCGCGCTAG
>JAUJNX010000001.1:148036-1267500 GCA_030447925.1 Egibacteraceae bacterium
AAGATCAGCAGCTGGTCCTCCGGCGAGACGTCGACCTTGACGGTGGCGCCCTCGGACGGCGGGATCGAGGACTTGGCCACCGCGGGACACGGAGGCACCCTACGGCGCCGACGAGGGCCGGGGGCGACAGGAGGCTGCGGTGGACGCGGCACAGGTGGCGGTGCCGGACCGCGAGCTGGAGCGCGCGTGCGTGCAGCGCCTCACCGGGGCCGGGGCAGAGGACGACATCGCGGTGGCGGTGACCCGCGCGCTGACGCGCAACGAGCGGCGGGGTTACCCGTCGCACGGCCTGCTGCGCCTGCGGGACTACCTCACGGCGATCGAGCGGGGCACCCTGGACCCCCGAGCCCGTCCGGCGGTCCACCACCATTCCGCCGCCGTCCGGACCGTCGACGGAAGGCGGGGGTTCGGCGTACTGGCCGCCGCCGAGGTCGCCGCGCAGATCGTCCACGTCCTCGACGCGGAGCCGCTGGCGGCGGTCGCCCTGGTCAACAGCACCCATGTCGGCAGGCCCGCCGACATCGGGGAGCAGGTCACTCGCGCCGGGGGCATCGTGCTGGGTTGGATCAACAACCCCGGCGCGCAGGAGCGGGTCCTTGCCTGGCGAGGACCGCCCAGGTTGCGAACCAACCCGGTCCTCGTCGCCATCCCCCGCGCCCCGCGCCCGTTCGTCCTGGACATCTCAACCAGTACCGTTGCGGAGGGGAAGCTCCGTGAGCGCATGCTCGCCGGCCAGGACGTGCCGGAGGGCTGGCTGGTCGACGAGCATTGGCGACCGGTCACCGAGCCCCGACGGGCCTTCCACGATCCACCGACGGCATTCCTCCCCCCGCTTGGTGGCGAGGCGGGACACAAGGGCTTCGGCCTCTCGCTGGCCGTGGAACTCCTTGCCGGGACGATCGCCGGGGCGGGTCATGACGGCCCGGTCGGCAACGGTGGCCTGTTCCTGGGCCTCGACCCCACCGCCTTCGGACGGGGCCTGGACGACATCGAGGCGGACCTTGCCGAGCTCCGCGCGCACATCGACGGCGACGACGTGCGCTGGCCCGGAGAGGCCCCCGAGGATGACCGGGACGACAGCGTCGCCGTACCTCGCTGGCTCTGGGAGTACCTAGACGCCAAGTAGCGCCTGGTCCAGTTCCGCGAAGGCGGTTGCACCGGCCGGCGCTTGGGCCCGGACGCCTCTGACGACCTCCACCCAGCGGGTCAAGCCTGCCTCTCGGGCCGCGGACAGGCCACGCATGCCGGCGCGCGCAGCCGTGTCGTACTCGTGATGGCGGATGTAGAGCTGCATGAGGTTCTGCTGCGCCTCGGCCATGCGGTGTCCCTGCCCGGTGTGCCCCGTGATGCCGAGCAGCGTCGACTCGGCGTCGGGGTGGTCGAGGCGCGTCAAGCCGCCCGTGCGGTAGTCCTCGAGGTAGTCCGGTTCCATGCTCCTCACGGGGAACCAGTGCCAGAAGCCCTGGGGACGCTCCGCAGGGGCCTGGCGGAGCTCCTGCGCCGCCTCCATGTGGTTCAGGAAGGTGGCCTCGGCGCCCAGCCGCGCACCCTTCGCCGCTGCCTGCGCGTTCACCCAGGGTCGGCTCCAGTGGGGTGGCGCCGCGGCCAACATCACGTCCGCCTGCTGGAGCAGCGCGAGCGCCCGGCGGGGGTCTCCCGCGCTGCCGTCGGTCGCGGGCGAGTTGTTGATCCCCTCGCTCGCCAGAGCCAGCGCCCACCGTCGCCGGTCACCGGCATCACGCGCGGCGTTCGCCGCCAGTACGAAGTGCGCACGCGCACTGCCCGGTCGGCCCAGGTCATACGCCAGCCAGCCAGCGAAGCTCGCCGCATCGGAGGTCAGCTGCCCCAACCGTGCGCGGGTCCCCGGGGTCGTGCCGTCCCGCTGCGCGTCCAGCAGCCGATCCAGGATCGACGCCACCGCGGGCCGCAGGCGCGCCGGGGCCATCCGGCCATACACGCTCCCGTACCCGTGGAGAAGGGAGTGGTAGGCGTCGGTGAGGGAGTGGTCGACGCGCCCGGCGCGACCCCTCTGGGCCATGAGCCGGTCCAGCGCCTCCAGGGGCGGGATGGAGGCGCTGGCCATCGCGCCACCGAGCTTCAGCAGCAGTCGCCGGTGCATCGTGTGATCCTCCCCCTCCGCCCCCTCCATCGCGGCGTCGAAGGCGCCGATGACCGTTCTGAGGACGCTGTCCATCTCACGCACCGCCCGGAGCGCGGACTGCTGGGCGGGGGTGGGGCGGATGGAGCGCAGTGCGGCGGACGCGATGTCGGCGTGCGCCAGCGCGTGTCGGAGCTGTTCGAGCGGGTCGGGCAACGCGAGCGCTCCGTTCCGGGTCCGGCGCCGGGGGCCGCGTCATCCTTGCGCATCCTGGGTGGCGACGAGTGCACCGGGGCGCGGCGCCCGGGTGCACTCCGATCGCCGCTCAGAAGATCAGCAGCTGGTCCTCCGGCGAGACGTCGACCTTGACGGTGGCGCCCTCGGTGATGCGGCCGTCCAGGAGGGCGAGGGCGACCTTGTCCTCCAGCTCCTTGCGCAGCACCCGCTTCAGCGGGCGCGCCCCGTAGACCGGGTCGTAGCCGCGCTCGGCCAGCCAGTCCAGGGCCGCGTCGCTGACGTCCAGCTCCAGGTCGCGCTGCGCGAAGCGCTCGCGGACCCGCTCGAGCTGGACCTCGACGATCTGGCGCAGGTGCTCCCGCGACAGCCGCGAGAAGATCAGCACCTCGTCGAGCCGGTTGAGGAACTCCGGCTTGAAGTGCTCGCGGACCTGGGCCATGACCCGCTCACGGATGACGGCGTCGGGCTCGGTGGGGTCCAGCAGGTACTGGGACCCCAGGTTGGAGGTCATGATCACGACCGTGTTGCGGAAGTCCACGGTGTGGCCCTGCCCGTCGGTCAGGCGCCCGTCGTCGAGCACCTGGAGCAGCGTGTCGAAGACGTCGGGGTGGGCCTTCTCGACCTCGTCGAGCAGCACGACCGCGTACGGGCGCCGGCGCACCGGCTCGGTGAGCTGGCCGCCCTCCTCGTACCCGACGTAGCCGGGCGGCGCGCCGACCAGCCGCGCGACGCTGTGGCGCTCGCCGTACTCGCCCATGTCGATGCGCACCATCGCGCGCTCGTCGTCGAACAGGTAGGCGGCCAGCGCGCGCGCCAGCTCGGTCTTGCCGACGCCGGTGGGGCCGAGGAACAGGAACGACCCCACGGGCCGGTCCGGGTCGGCCAGGCCGGCGCGCGAGCGCCGCACGGCGTCCGCGACCGCCTTGACCGCCTCCTCCTGGCCGACGACGCGCTCGTGCAGCGTGTCCTCCAGGGAGACGAGCTTCGCGCGCTCGGACTCCAGCAGCCGTGCGACGGGCACGCCGGTCCAGCGCGACACGACCTCGGCGACGTCCTCGGCGTCGACCTCCTCCTTCAGCATCCGCCGCTCGGCCTGGATGGCGACCAGGGCGGCGTTGGCCGCCTCCAGGTCGCGCTCCGCCTGGGGCACGGTGCCGTAGCGCAGCTCCGCGGCACGCTGCAGGTCGCCCTCGCGCTCCGCGCGCTCGGCGCCCTCGCGGGCCTCCTCGATGGCCATCTTCAGCTCGCGGATGCGGCCGATGGCGGCCTTCTCCCGCTCCCAGTGCACGGTCAGGTCGCCCAGCTCGCCGCGCAGGGCCTCGAGCTGGTTCTCGATCTCGGCGAGGCGGGCCTGCGCATCGGGGTCGTCGTCGCCGGTCAGCGCCGCCTTCTCGATCTCCAGCTGCTTGGCGCGGCGGTCGAGCACGTCGATCTCGGCGGGCATCGAGTCGATCTCGATGCGCAGGCGCGAGGTCGCCTCGTCGATCAGGTCGATGGCCTTGTCGGGCAGGAAGCGCTCGGTGAGGTAGCGGTCCGACAGCCGCGCGGCGGCGACCAGTGCGGAGTCGGTGATGCGCACGCCGTGGTGGACCTCGTAGCGCTCCTTGAGCCCGCGCAGGATGGCGACGGTGTCGGTCACCGACGGCTCGCCGACCATGATCGGCTGGAAGCGGCGCTCCAGCGCCTTGTCCTTCTCGATCTGGCGGTACTCGTCGAGGGTGGTCGCGCCGACCATGCGCAGGCGCCCGCGCGCCAGCAGCGGCTTGAGCATGTTGCCGGCGTCCATGGAGCCCTCGGCCCGGCCGGCGCCGACGACGGTGTGCAGCTCGTCCACGAAGGTGATGATGCGGCCCTCGGCGGCCTCGATCTCGGTGAGCACGGCCTTGAGCCGCTCCTCGAACTCGCCGCGGTACTTGGCGCCCGCGACCATCGACGCCAGGTCCAGCGCGACGACGCGGCGGTCCTTCAGCGACTCCGGCACGTCGCCCGCGACGACGCGCTGGGCCAGGCCCTCGACGATCGCCGTCTTGCCGACGCCGGGGTCGCCGATGAGCACGGGGTTGTTCTTGGTGCGCCGCGACAGGACCTGGATGACGCGGCGGATCTCCTCGTCGCGGCCGATGACGGGGTCCAGGTCGCCGTCGCGCGCCCGGGCGGTCAGGTCGACCGCGTACTTCTCGAGGGCCTCGTAGGTGCCCTCCGGCGTGGCCGAGGTCACGCGCTGGTTGCCCCGGACCTCCTTGAGGGCCTCCAGGAGCGGGTCGCCGCTGACGCCGAGGTCGCGCAGGGCGCGCCCGGCCGGGTCGCGGCCCTCGGACAGGGCGAGCAGCAGGTGCTCGGTGGACGTGTACTCGTCGCCCAGGGCCTGGGCGCGGCGCTCCGCGTCCTCGAGCACCGCGGTCAGGGCGCGGCCGATCCCGGGCTGGTTGGAGCCGCCCACCGCGGCGGGCAGCTGGGCGAGGGCGGCCTCCGCGGCCGCCTTCACCGCGGCGGGGGTGGTGCCGAGGCGTCCCAGGACCGGGAAGACCGGACCCTCCGACGACCCGGTCAGCGCCAGCAGCAGGTGCGCGGGCACGACCTCGGGGTTCCCGCGCTGCATGGCGAAGGTCACCGCCGCCTGGAGAGCCTCCCGTGACTTGACTGTGTAGCGCTCAATGTTCATGACGGAGAGGGTAGCAGAAGTTGCTGACTTCAGCACCACCCTGCCGCGGCCGATCTTCACCGGACGATGCCGCACTCCACCCGCCGGATCCGCCGTGCACGATCCCTGGCCGTGTGGTTCTGGGTGGGCCTGGGCGTCATGCTGCTGCCCCTGTTCAACGTCGCCGCGGCCGCGCTGAACGCCCAGGCCGCGATCGGGCGCAACTTCGACGCCGCCGAGGAGCAGTCGGCCCGCGTCACCGTGCCCATCGTCGAGCTGCAGTCCCAGGTCCTGGCCGTCCCCGCGCGGGAGGCGGTGCGCAACGAGGGCGCGTACTCGCGCCGCAACCTGGACCGCGCCGCGGAGGAGATCGAGGCGACGTTCGCGGGGCTGCGCGACCAGGCGGCCGCGGGCCAGCGCACCTGGCTCACCGTCGCCGAGGCGGACTGGCACCGGGCGCACGCCGCGCTGGAGGAGCTGCTCGACCAGGAGGGCCGGGTGGCGCGCGAGGACATCGACGCCGCGCTCGAGCCGTTCCTGTTCCACCAGCGCCGCGCCTCCACCGAGCTGCGCCTGGCGGCCGAGTCGTCGCTGGCCGAGCAGCAGCGCCTGGTGACCGCCGCCGACGCGGCGCGTCGCGAGGCGCTGACCGCGATCGCGGTCTCGATCGTCGGCGGGCTGATCGTCGCGGGCCTCGCCGCGCGCCGCCTCGCCCGCCACGTGCTCACGCCCATCACGGCGCTCGAGCGCGCGGCGGACCGCCTCGGCCAGGGTGAGCTGTCCCACCGCGTGGAGGTGCGCCGGCGTGACGAGCTGGGCGCCCTGGCCGCCGCCTTCAACGAGATGGCGGCCGACCTGGAGCGCAGCCGCGACCAGCTCACCCACCAGGCCCTCCACGACCCGCTGACCGAGCTGGCCAACCGCGCACTGCTGGCGGACCGCGTCGAGCACGCGCTGGCGGGCGCCCGCCGCCGCGGGACGAGCGTCGCGCTGCTGCTGCTCGACCTCGACGGCTTCAAGACCGTGAACGACAGCCTGGGCCACCCCGTGGGCGACCGGCTGCTGGCCGTCACCGCGCAGCGCATCCGCAGCGGGCTGCGGGCGGGCGACACGGCCGCGCGGCTGGGCGGCGACGAGTTCGCGGTGCTGCTCGAGGACATCGAGGCCGACCTGGCGATCGAGGTCGCCGACCGCCTCGGCGCCGCGCTGCGCGAACCCGTGCCCCTGGACGGCGCGGAGGTCGCGCTCGGCGCGTCGATCGGCATCGCCCTGTCCGGCGGGGTCGACACCGCCGACGAGCTGCTGCGCAACGCCGACCTGGCCATGTACCGGGCGAAGCAGGGCGGGCGCGGGCGCCACGAGCTGTTCGAGGCCGGGATGCACGTGGCCGCGGTCGCGCGCATGGGCCTGGAGGGCGAGCTGCGCCGCGCGCTGGAGCGCGAGGAGTTCCAGCTCGTGTACCAGCCGGCCGTGGACCTCGCGACCGGCGAGATCACCGGCTGCGAGGCGCTGGTGCGCTGGCAGCACCCCGAGCGCGGCCTGGTGATGCCCGGGCAGTTCATCCCCCTGGCCGAGGAGACTGGCCTGGTCGTGCCGCTCGGGTGGTGGGTGCTGGACGAGGCCTGCCGCCAGGCGCAAGCCTGGCGGCACGAACACGCGGCCCTCGGCGGCCTGGTCGTCAGCGTCAACCTGTCCGCGCGCCAGCTCCAGCACCCCGAGCTGCTCGCCCGGGTGCGCCAGGCGCTCGAGGGGTCCGGGGTCCAGCCCGGCCGGGTCGTCCTGGAGCTGACCGAGAGCGCGATCATGCACGACGGCGCCGTGGCCCAGCGGCGCCTGGAGGGGCTGAAGTCGTTCGGCCTGCGCCTGGCGCTGGACGACTTCGGGACCGGCTACTCGTCGCTGAGCCACCTGCAGCGCTTCCCCATCGACATCCTCAAGCTCGACAAGTCCTTCGTGGACCCGCTGGGGACCGGGGCCGGCGGTGACGTGCTCGCCGCCGCGATCGTCGGGCTGTCCGACGCGCTGGGTCTGCGCACCGTCGCCGAGGGCATCGAGCGCGCCGAGCAGGCGGCGGTCCTGGTCGAGCTGGGCTGCCGGTTCGGGCAGGGCTACCACTTCGGGCGACCCATGGGGCCCGACCAGCTCGCCGCCCGCGTCCTGGAGGGCCTGCGCAGCACCGTGTGACGCCGCACCGGGGATCTGCAACGCTGGGGGTGCGCCGGTGCGTCGAGTCCGTGCCCGCCACCGACGGCGGGCGGGACGGAGGCACGAGTGCACCAGGCCCCGGACGACCTCGCGGCGTTCTGCGCGCGCGAGTACCCCAAGCTGGTGGGGGCGCTGCACCTGTACTGCGGCGACCGCCACGTCGCCGAGGAGATGGCGCAGGAGGCGCTGCTGCGCGCCTGCAGCGACTGGCCGCGAATCCGCCGGCTCGGCTCCCCCGGCGGCTACACCCGGCGCATCGCGGTGAACCTGGCGACGTCGCACTTCCGGCGCCGCCAGGCCGAGCGGCGCGCGACCGAACGCCTGGCCGCCCGCGACACGGGCGAGGCGGGCACCGCGGACCCCGCCGACGGTGTCGCGGTCCGCCAGGCACTGCTGCACCTGCCGCCCAAGCAGCGCATGGCCGTGGTCCTGCGCTTCTACCTGGACCTGCCCGTCGCGGAGGTGGCCGCGGCGACCGGCGTGCCGCTGGGCACCGCCAAGTCCCTGCTCAGCCGGGCGACCCCGCTCCTCGAGCAGCACCTGCGCGTCCGCGACCCCATCGACATGGAGGAGGCCCGCCGTGCCCGACGCCCTGCGTGATCGCCTGTTGACCGCCGCCGCCCCGCCGTCGGCGCCCCTGGACGTCGACCTGCTGTGGCAGCGGGGGCAGCGCCGGCGGCAGCTGCGCCGGGCCGGGCTGGGGAGCGCCGGCGTCGCCGCCGCCGTCCTCGCCGTGGCGCTGACCGCCGCGGTGCTGCCCCGCCTGCAGCCGGCGACCGACCTGCGCCCCGGTGGGGGCGGCGCCGCGCCCACCCCCGCGGCGGGCGACAGCCCCTTCGCACCGCCGACGATCGCTCCCTCCGGCCCTCCCGAGGACGCCGTCCCGGCCGGCGAGCCGCTGGTCGGGATCCCGATGGAGCCCGTGCCCGGCCTGGAGGTGCCCGACTGGTTCGAGTCCCTGCCCGCCGTCGACCCGCCGCCCGGCCCGGGCGTGCAGGTCGAACCCGCCGGGTCCCTGGTGCTGTTCGGCGGCGACCGCGGCATCCCCGCCGAGCCGCTGCGGGCCGCCCTGGCCGGCGCCGGGGTGACCGTCACGACCTTCGAGGTCCCGGTGGCCGACACCCTGGTCGGCAACGCCGTCGCCCTGACCGCCGACGCCGAGGAGCACGCGTCCTGGGACGAGTTCGGGGTGCCGGGGCACCTGCTGTACGGCAACCTGCGGGTCTTCCCCGACCGGACCGGCGGGACCGTCTGGCTGGCGGTGGGCGCACCCACGCCGGTCGGTGAGCCGTACGGGTACTCCGCCGGCCTGAGCCCCTTCGCCCCCGGCGAGGTGCTGGGCGGGGTGCACTGCGCACTGGGCGAGCCCGAGGAGCCGGTGACCGCGGCCCGCCTGGACGAGGTCGCCCGCCGGCTCGGGCTGACCATCGAGTGGCGCGCGCTGACCCTCGAGGACGTGCCGCCGGCGACGACGGTGTTCCCCGGCCCGACCCCGAGCCCCAGCGAGATGCCCGGTCGCGTCGAGACGTCCTGGGCACCGGTCGAGCAGCGCCCCGACGGTGCCGTGCAGAACATCTACGAGCACGGCAAGGGCCTCCTGTCGGTCGACGTGATCCCCGCGGGCACCCCCGAGGTGCGCTACGACGCGGAGGACGGCAGCAGCAGCCGCGGCCCCGGGCTCTACCTGCCGTACCGCCAGGCCGACCACCTGCCCTGCACCCCCGAGCTCACCGAGGAGGGGGTGCGGCGCGCCCAGGGCGGCGGCTGAGGTGCACCCCTCGCCGCTCCCTCGCGGCACGCCTGCACGGCCGGACCTGACCGGCCGTGCAGGCGTTGGGCCCCGCCCGCCCCGTCACACTGCGAGTCGGCAGCATCCGGGCGTTCGGGGGAGGGGCGGGCCCATGCGGGCATTCACGGTCGTACTGGCACGGGTGGGCCTGCTGCTCATCACCGTCGTCACCTTCATCACGTCGTTCGACGCGGTGTCGGAGGTCGCGGTCGAGCTGGAGGCGGTGGCGCCGAACCTCGGCTGGACCATCCCGCTGGCGCTCGACGGGCTGATCGTCGTCGGGTCCGCGGTGCTGTGGAGCGAGTCCATGGAGGACCGCTGGCACCTGTTCCCGCTCATCACCGTCGTGGCCGCCGCCATCCTGTCGGTCACGGCGAACATCGCCCACGCGGGCACCGACTCGCTGCTGGGCCAGGCGCTGGCGGGCGTCCCGCCGGTCGCCCTGATCCTGGCCGTCGAGCTGGCCGCCTGGCAGATCCGCCGGTCGATCCGCCGGTCCAACCAGCAGCAGCAGCGGACCGCGGAGGCCCCGGTCGCCGCGGCCCCCCCGCCCGCCCCGGGCGCGGCGGTGTCCGCGGGCGCGCCGGCCCCCCCGCCCCCGCCCGCCCTCGCGCGGCTCCGGCGCCCGCCGCCGCACCCGCCCCGGTCCCCGCGCCGCCGCGCGCGGAGCCCGCCGCCGTCGTCGAGGACCGCCAGCTGTGGGAGCGGATCCTGGAGCTGGTCAAGGACCAGCCGGCCCGCCCGTCGGAGGCGGCGGTCGCCCGCGCGCTGAACGAGCCCCGCGCCGCGGTCCGCCGTGCGATCGCCTCGCGCCGCGAGGAGTGGGACCGCCTCGGCGCCGGGCCCGCCGGCAACCCGCCCGTGGGCGCCGGCCGCGGGGCGACCGCCGCCCCCTGACGCGCACCCCCGCCCCCTGACCCCGCGCACGGGCCCCGGGCGGGTCGCCGCAGGCGTACCCTTCGGCGCATGGACGGCGCGCTGACGACCCTGCGGCTGCTGCTCGACGAGCTGGGGGTCGGCTCCGACATCCGCACCCTGGACGACCGCAAGCGCATCCAGAAGGCCGTCTACCTCGGCCAGCTGTCCGGCGTCGACCTGGGCTACCGCTTCGGGTGGTACCGCATGGGCCCCTACAGCCCGCAGCTCACCCGCGACTACTTCGAGCTGGCCTCGGCGCTGGCCGACGAGCCGGCGACCGACCAGCGGCTGCGCGCGCCCTACCGCGACCGCCTGGCCCGGCTGCGCCCGCTGCTCGACCCGCCCGCCGACCTGCCGCTGGACCGCGAGCAGTGGCTGGAGCTGGCCGCCTCCTACCACTACCTGCGCCACGCGCGCGAGCTGGACCACGACGCCGCCCGCGACGTGCTCGCGCGCGAGAAGCCCCTCCTGGCCCCCCACGCCGACCGCGCCCGCGAGGAGCTCGCCCGTCACGCGCTGGCGAGCGCCGGGACGTAGAACTCGACGGCGGCCCCGTCCTCGATCAGCAGCCAGCCGAACGGCTGGGTGTTGCCCGTCTCGGCCAGGTAAGCCGCCAGCGCGTCGGCGTCCGCCGCCGGGATGCGCGTGGTGCCGGGATCGGGCTCGGTCACGAGGCGGACGGCTTCCGGGCGGAGCCACCAGGTGGCGCCGTCGGCGACCGGCACGACCCGCTCCTCCGGGCTGTCGTTCTCGAACAGGAAGTCCTCGAAGGATTGACGCTCCGGCGCCGCGGACTCGACGGTGATGAAGCAGGCCAGGTCGAAGGACAGCTCCCCGTCGCCGAACGACCGGACGTAGCCCGCCCACAGCCCGTCGGGCAGGTCGCCCGGGCCCGGCGTGCAGCCCGACCCGGCGCCCTCGTCGGTGTTGGGCGGGACCTGCCGCTCGGGCCCCGCCGAGCCGTGGGCGGCCTCGATGACGCTGGTGGCCGGCTCGGGCTCCGGGGCGGGCGCCGCGGGCAGGGGTGCGCCGGTCGGCGCCGGCGCCGGCGGCGCCGGGGGCGCGGGCGTGCCCACCGGCGAGGGCGCGGCCGACGGCGGCGCCGGCGGCGCCGCCGAGGGCTGGCGGCCGGCGGCGCCGGTGCGGGCGGTGCCGCGGCCTGGCCACCCTGGCAGGCGGTCAGGAGCAGCGCCCCCGCGGCCAGCCACGCGATCCTTCGGTCCATGTCTGCGTCCTCCCCGTCGTGACGTCGCTGCGTCGACGGGCACCTGGGCCGCGCGGGGTGCACCGCGCGGCCCCGCGGACGGCGAGATCATCCCTGCGGAGGAGGCCGGCCCCCGGTCAGAGCAGGCCGCGGAGGTCGGCGCGGACCTGGTCGACCAGGTCGTCGTCGTCGCTGAGCAGATAGACGCGGACGGCGTAGAGGGCGTGGTCGGCGAGGATCTGCAGCAGCGAGCTGCGGTACTCCGCGATCGGCACGGACCGGCCGTCCTCCTCCAGGACGCGGACCGACTGCTCGTAGCGGTCGCGGTCCGCGGCCGCCTCCAGCGCCGAGGAGTACGGCACCTGCGACCCGATCTTGGTCAGCGGCATGCCCGCGGGCGCCCAGACGTGCCAGCGGTGCGGCGGCACGCCGTAGCGCTCGCCGACCTTGGCGACCTCCTCCCTGGCGATGCGCCGGCGCAGCCCGAAGGCGCGCTCGTCACGCAGCCCGCGCGGGGCGAAGTCCTCGCTGGCCCCGACCAGGCGGGGCACATGGCGGCCGAGCAGGGCCGCGGCGCGGTCGCGGGCGCGCTCGTCGCCGGTCGACGCCTCCAGCTCGCGGACCAGGCGCCAGACGAAGCCGTCGTCGAGCGCCTCCCAGCGCCCGGCGCCGATGAGCCGCTGCACCGTCGGGCCGGACAGGTCCAGCATCCCGGTCGCCAGCAGGTCGGCGACGACCGCCTGGAGGAGCCACTCCATCGCCACCACGGTCGGGTTGAAGCTGACCTGCTGGTACTCGAAGTAGCGGCCGAGCAGGACGTGCTCGACCGTGCGGACCCCGCGCGGGGTCAGGCAGATGCGGTCGGCGTCGTCGACGCGCAGCTGGGACAGCAGGTGGGGCAGGTCGACGCGGCCGTAGGGCAGGCCGGTGTGGACCGCGGTGCGCATCAGGTAGTCGATGCGGTCGGCGTCCAGGTCCGACGAGATCAGGTTGGCGAACCGCGGCGGGTCCTGGCGGGTGAACACCGCCGCGACCGCGGCGGGGTCCTGCCCGTGGCGGGCCAGGATGCCCGGCAGCTCGGGGTCGCCGAGCACCAGCTCGCGGCCCACCTGCTCGTGGTACAGGTACGGCGCCACCGCGGGCGCGGGCGGGGACGGTATGGGCTCGGCGGGCGCGTCGACGGGCTCCAGGTAGGTCGCTGCGAGGTAGTGGTCGGCGACCGCGTGCTCCGTGGCGTGGCTGAAGGGGTAGTGACCGACGTCGTGGAGCAGCGCGGCCAGCCGGTACAGCTGCTCCTCGCCCGCGTCGAGGCGCACGTGGCCCTCGTCCTGCAGGGCGCCGAGGATCCGCCCGGTGACGTGGCACACCCCGAGGCAGTGCGCGAAGCGCGAGTAGTCGGCGCTGGGGAAGACCAGGTGGGAAAGCCCGAGCTGCTTGACGTTGCGCAGCCGCTGGAACGCCCGGGTCCCCACCACCTCGGCCTCGACGGCGGTCAGCTCGATCGTCCCGTGGACCGGGTCGGCGATCCGTGCCCGAGGGGTCATGCGCGCAGGGTAGGGCGACGCGCCCCCGGTCGCCCGCGCCGGCCGGTCAGCCGGCGCGGGTGACGCCGCGGTGGCGCTCGATCTCGGACGGGCGGTACAGGACCAGCTCGCGACCGGTCGAGCGGACCGCCTCGGCCAGGGCCAGGCGGGCCTCCTGGCGGACGCGGTCGACGTCGACCTGCGCCTGGTGGAGGCGGTCGACGAGCTCCTCGACGGTGTCCTGCAGCGCGAGGATGCGCAGGACCCCCGCGAGGTTCACGCCCTCGCCCTGGGTGAGCTCCTGGATGAGGCGGACCCGCTCGACGTCGCGGTGGGAGTACCGGCGGGTGCCGCCGGAGGTGCGGGCCGGCTTCAGCAGGCCCTTGCGCTCGTAGGTCCGCAGCGTTTGTGGGTGGACACCCGCCAGCTCCGCCGCGACCGAGATGATGTAGACCGCGTCACGCGCCACGTCACACCCCCTGGTCCCCGCCCACCGGCGCCGCGTCCAGGTACGGGGCGAAGCGCTCGCGCAGCGCGTCGCCGTCCTCCAGCGCGGCGTAGGCCTCCAGCGCCTTGCGCTGGGTCTTGGTCAGGTTCCGCGGCACGGCCAGCTCGACGGTGACGAGCAGGTCGCCGCGCCCCCGCCCGGCGGGCGCGCCGCGCCCGCGCACCCGCAGGGTCTTGCCCGACGGCGTCCCCGGCGGCACCCGCAGGGTCACCGGCCCGTCCAGCGTCGGGACCGTCAGCCGCGTGCCGAGCACCGCCTCGCCGTAGGTGATCGGGACCGTCAGCGTGAGGTCGTCGCCGCGCCGCCCGAACAGCGGGTGCGGCTCGACCTTGACGTTGACGAACAGGTCCCCCGGCTCGCCGCCCGCCGGCGCGCCCTCGCCCCGGCCGGCCAGGCGGATGCGGGCGCCGTCCTTGACCCCGGCGGGGATGCGCGCGCGGATCTCGCGCGGGCGGTCCTCCGTGCCGGTGCCGTGGCAGGTCGGGCACGGGGTCGGGATCTGGCGCCCGGTGCCGCCGCAGGCGTCGCAGGGCTCGCTGAAGCTGAACAGCCCCTGGTTGCTGGCGACCACGCCGCTGCCGCTGCACACCGGGCAGGTGACCGGCGACGTGCCCGGCGCCGCGCCCGACCCGCTGCAGGTCCGGCAGGTCGCCTGGCCCGACACCCGCAGGGTGGTAGTGACCCCGGCCATGGCGTCGGCGAACGACAGCGTCATGGTCGTCTCCAGGTCCCGGCCCCGCGGGCGGGCGGCGCGGCGGGTCTGGCGCGGCGTGCCGAAGCCGCCGCCCGCGCCGTTGCCGCCGTTGCGGAAGACCTGGCCGAAGATGTCGCCCAGGTCGAACCCGCCCGCCACGCCGCCGCCGGGGAAGCCACCGGAGAACCCGCCCGGGCCGCCGCCGCCGAAGGCGCCGGTGCCGACGAGGCGGCGGACCTCGTCGTACTCCTTGCGCTTGTCGGCGTTGGACAGCACCGAGTAGGCCTCGCTGACCTCCTTGAAGCGCGACTCCGCGGCGGCGTCACCGGGCTTCGCGTCGGGGTGGTTCTCCCGCGCGAGGCGGCGGTAGGCCTTCGCGATGTCGGACTGCGTCGCGTCCTTGGCCACACCGAGGATGCGGTAGTAGTCCTTCTCGACGTAGTCGCGCTGTGCCATCTACCTGGTCACCTTCACCGACGCGGGGCGCAGGGTGCGGCCCTTGAAGCGGTAGCCCGGCCGCAGCACCTCCGCGACGACGGGCTCCTCCAGCGGCTGGTCGGACTCCTCCGACAGCAGCGCCTCGTGCACCTGGGGGTCGAAGGTCGACCCGACCCCGGGGATCGGCTCGAGGCCGGCGGCCTCGAGCTTGCCGAACAGCTCGCCGTGCACGATGCGCACGCCCTTGGCGAGCGGGGTGGCGTCGTCGTCGTCGATCGCGTCGACGAGGTAGCCGATGTTGTCGATCACCCCGAGCAGGTCGGTGAGCAGCCGCTCCGCGCCCCGGTCCAGGGCGACGGCCAGCGCCTCGTCGGAACGGCGCTTGAGGTTGTGGTACTCGGCCCGGCCGCGCTGGGCCTGCTCGAGGTACTCGTCGCGCAGGCGCTCGGCCTCCAGCAGCGCGCCGCGCAGTTCGGCGACGTCGCGCTCCGGTTGGTCGGCCGCCATCTCCTGGACGACGGCCTCGACGTCGGGGTCGGCGGCGGCGACGTCGGTGATCCGCGCGCCGCCCCCGCGGCCATCGGCGGCCGCGGGATCGGTCCCGGGGGCGGGGCCGGACGCGTCCTGGGCGTCCTGGCCCGCCACCCGGTCCTGGTCGGTGGTGGGGTCCGGCATGGCCTAGACGGAGCCGCCGCGGCGGTCGTCGCCCTCGTCCACGACCTCGGCGTCGACGATGTCGTCGTCAGCCTGGGCCTGGCCCTGGGTGAAGTCGCCGGTGGTCTGCTGGCCCGCCTGCTCCTGCGAGCTGGCGGCGTAGATCGCCTGCCCGGCCTCCTGGGAGACGCGGATCAGCTCGTCGGTGGAGGTCTTCAGCGACTCGACGTCGCTGCCCTCCAGGGCGGTGCGGACCTTGCCCTGCGCGTCCTCCAGGCGGGCCTTGACCTCGGGGCCGATCTTGTCCCCGTTGTCGCGGACCAGCTTGTCGGTCTGGTACAGCAGGGTGTCGGCGCTGTTGCGCGCGTCGGCCTCCTCGCGGCGGCGCCGGTCCTCGTCCGCGTGCGCCTCGGCGTCGCGGACCATCCGGTCGATGTCGTCCTTGGGCAGGGCCGACTGGCCCGTGATCGTCATCGTCTGCTCCTTGCCGGTGCCCCGGTCCTTGGCGCTGACGTTGACGATGCCGTTGGCGTCGATGTCGAAGGTGACCTCGATCTGCGGCACGCCGCGGGGCGCCGGCGGGATGTCGACCAGCTGGAACTTGCCCAGCGTCTTGTTGTAGGCCGCCATCTCGCGCTCGCCCTGCAGGACGTGGATCTCGACCTGCGGCTGGTTGTCGTCGGCGGTGGTGAAGACCTCGGACTTGCGGGTCGGGATCGTGGTGTTGCGCTCGATCAGCTTGGTGGTCACGCCGCCCTTGGTCTCGATGCCCAGCGACAGCGGGGTGACGTCCAGCAGCAGGACGTCCTTGACCTCGCCGCGCAGGACGCCGGCCTGCAGGGCCGCGCCGACGGCGACGACCTCGTCGGGGTTGACGCCCTTGGAGGGCTCCTTGCCGCCGGTCAGGTCCTTGACCAGGTCGACGACGGCGGGCATGCGCGTCGAGCCGCCCACGAGGATCACGTGATTGACCTTGTCGGCGCTGATGCCGGCGTCGCGGATCGCGTCCTGGAACGGCTTGCGGGTGCGCTCCAGCAGGTCCGCGGTCAGGCGCTGGAACTCGGCCCGGGTGAGGGTCTCCTCCAGGTGCAGCGGGCCCGCGGAGGTCGCGGTGATGAAGGGCAGGTTGATGGAGGTCTCCCCCGTGCTGGAGAGCTCCTTCTTCGCCTTCTCCGCCGCCTCCTTGAGGCGCTGCGCGGCCATCTTGTCCTGCGACAGGTCCACGCCGTGGTTGTCGCGGAAGCGCTTGACCATCCAGTCGATGACCTTCTGGTCCCAGTCGTCGCCGCCCAAATTGGTGTCACCGCTGGTGGACTTGACGTCGAAGACGCCCTCGGCGATCTCCAGGACGGACACGTCGAAGGTGCCGCCGCCCAGGTCGTAGACCAGGATCGTCTGCTCGCCCTCCTTGTCCAGCCCGTAGGCGAGCGCCGCGGCGGTCGGCTCGTTGACGATGCGCAGGACCTCCAGGCCCGCGATCTGGCCGGCCTCCTTGGTGGCCTGGCGCTGGGCGTCGCCGAAGTACGCCGGGACGGTGATGACCGCCTGGGTCACCGACTCGCCCAGGTAGGCCTCCGCGTCGCGCTTCAGCTTCTGCAGGATGCGGGCGCTGATCTCCTGCGCGGTGTAGGACTTGCCGTCGATCGTGGTCGTCCAGCCGGTGCCCATGTGCCGCTTGACGGACTGGATCGTGCGGTCGGGGTTGGTGACCGCCTGGCGCTTGGCGACCTCGCCGACCAGGACCTCGCCGGACTTGGAGAAGCCCACGACGGAGGGCGTCGTGCGCGACCCCTCGGCGTTGGCGATGACGGTCGGCTCCCCGCCCTCCAGGACGGCGACGACGGAGTTCGTGGTCCCGAGGTCGATGCCAACAGCTCGTGCCATGTTGCTGCTCACCTCCGCGCCCGTGGGCGCTCCTGTGTCGATGCGTTGATCGACACGATAGCGATCGCGCAGGAGAGGCGCAACGTATATGAGCCCATCGGGCTCAGGTTTGCTCCGGCGCGGTCAGGTGCGCCAGCGACGGCTGATGCGGCGCCCGCGGCTGTCGGTGCGGTCCTCCCCGTTGAAGGCCCACGCCAGCACGAACGGCAGCGCGAAGACCGCCACCCCGACCCCGACCATCACCCCGGCATCCATGCCCCCTGACGGTATCGGCCGCCGGTCGCGGGAACCGCCTTCCGCCAACGCAGGTCCCCCAGCACGAGGCTGCTCACCTGGCCGGCGGCGACATCCACCAGGGCCAGTCCGCGGTACTCGGCGTCGAGATCGTCGAGTGCTCGCAGGAGCAGCCCGAGTTCCGCGCAGCCCCCGCCGATGTGCACGCGCGGTGCTCGAGCCAGACCGGTCGCCGCGATCTCCCGCTCCCACCGCCGACTCTCGACCTTTCCCGGGGGTCTCCCCCGACCGCACTCACGTCGAAGCAGCAGCGGAACCACCAGATCGGCCGGTCGTCCTGCGACCACGCCAGGTACATGCTTCACCTCGACCGCGCGACTGCTTTCGGAGCTGTGATGCTCGGCGGACGAGCGGGACCTTCCCACCACACGGGGGTACGTTTCAGGACGTCTCGAGCCGGTCCGATACGTCCTGGAGGAAGTAGCGCATGCCGAACGAGCGGCTCCGCAGCGCCCTTGCCCGCGCGAGCCTCACCTCCCCGGTGACAGCGGAGAGGATCGGTGTGGACCCGAAGACCGTGGACCGGTGGGTCGGGGGGCGCGTGCCGCACGGACGTCACCGGTTCGCACTCGCCGCCATGTTGGGCGAGGAGGAGGACTACCTGTGGCCGGTCGCGCCCGGCAGGGACCAGGGGTCCGCCCAGAGCGGCGCCGAGGTCCGGATGGCGTACACCCATCGGGCCGATGTGCCCCTCGCGGTATGGAGAACCATCCTGCAGGGCGCACGCCGCAAGATCGACCTCCTGGGCTACGCGATGCTCTTCTTCCCCGAGCAGCACCCCAACCTGACGCACCAGCTGCGCCAGAAGATCGAGCAAGGGTGTGCGGTGCGTGTCGCCGTAGCGGATCCCGCAGGACCCCATACAGCGGAACGCGACAACATCGAGGCGCTGGGAGGAACCCTCCCCGACCGCATCCGTACGACCATCCGGCACTTCGCAGGCTTGGACGAGCTGCCCGGGTTCCGACTCCGCCTGCACCAGGTGCACCTGTACAACGCGGTGTACCGGTTCGACGACGAGATGATCGTGACGCCGTACCTGGTCGGAGCGCACGGCTACCAGCACCCGGCACTGGCGCTCCGGCGGCTTGGGCCGGTCGGTTTGTTCGAGCAGTACGCGCAGCAGTTCGAGCGGATCTGGGACACGACTCAGCCGGTCGTGCGCCAATGAAGGAGACCCACAGGTGGCCAGGACCGACTACTACTACGACCCGGCCGCGCCGCAGGCGAACTCCCTGATCCCCGGGGCGTCTGCGGTGGTGACCAACGCGCACAATCAGGTCGTCCTGCAACGACGGACCGACAGCGGCCTGTGGGCGCTACCGGGCGGGACGATGGACATTGGCGAGAGCATCATGCAGACCGCCGTCCGGGAGGTGCGTGAGGAGACCGGGCTCCAGGTCGAGGCCCTCAGAATCATCGGCGTCTACTCCGACCCCAACCACGTCTTCGCCTATTCCGACGGGGAGGTCCGGCAGGAGTTCTCGGTGTGCTTCGCCTGCCGGGTGGTGGGAGGCCGCCTGCAGGCCAGCGACGAGTCGCACGAGGTAGCCCTGTTCAGCCTGGAGGAGACCGCGGACCTGGACATGCACCCCTCCATACGTCTCCGGCTCGAGGACCATGCGGAGGGTGGGGAGCGGGCACGCTGGCGCTGATGCCTCACCGGCGCTCGCCCGCGTCGCCTCCGCGCCGTGCGGCTGGCGCAGCCCCGCCTAGCGGCGCCAGCGGCGGCTGATGCGGCGCCCGCGGCTGTCGGTGCGGTCCTCCCCGTTGAAGGCCCACGCCAGCACGAACGGCAGCGCGAAGACCGCCACCCCGACCCCGACCATCACCCCGGCATCCATGCCCGCAGGGTACCCAGGGGCGGCGGCGCGCCCTCGGCACGGGCTAGAGGTGCACCTCGAACGCCGGGCGGCTTCCGAGCACGGAGTCGGGAGACACGGCCTCTAGGACACGTCCACCGCGTCGAGTTCGGCCCACCAGGCGCCCTTGCCGAAGCGCAGGGTGTTCCAGCCCTCGGCGAGGGTGACGCCCCGGCGGACCTCGCTCCAGGCGTCCCAGCCGGTGTCGGGGTAGTCGACCGTCCCGGCGCCGACGCCGTTGACGGCCAGGGTGTGGGAGGCGCCCGTCCCCGACCCGTTGGCGAAGCGGACCGCCAGGGTGTGGCCGCCGGCGCGGGCGGCGAACACGCGCACGGTGACCGAGCTCCCGGCGTCGTCGATGTAGCCGACCACCCGGCCGTCGGACGCGCCGGGCGCCCCGCGGGTGCGCGCCAGCCCGGTCAGCTCGCCGCGCTCGGCCTCGTAGCGGACGCGGCTGCCGCGCACCACCGGCAGCCCGTCGGCCCAGCCGAGCTCCGCGCTGTGCCAGCCGCGGTAGGCGTAGCCCGGGTCCCAGCCGTGGAAGAAGATGCGGTCGCGGCCGTCGGGCCCGGTCACGACGTCCTGCCCGCCGGGCCCGCGCACGCTGCCGTCGGTCGTCGCGGTGGTCAGCAGCGGGTTCGGCGCCTTGTCGTAGGGGCCGGTCAGCGACGCCGAGGTCGCGTAGCTGGTCAGGTAGCGGTCGTCGGCGAAGGAGTTGGCCGAGTAGAACAGCACGTAGCGCCCGTCGTGGCGCCACAGCGTCGGCGCCTCGACCAGGGCGCCCTCGAACGCGCGGTCCTGGCGGATCAGGCGGGTCGCGGGGCCGGTCAGGGTCAGGCCGTCGGCCGACGTCGGCTGCAGGTGCAGCCAGGTGTCGCGCCCGCAGCAGTTGCCGTCGTTCTTCCACAGCAGGTACCGCCGCCCGTCCTCCGCGTAGGACGCGGGGTCGATCGCCCCGCCGTCGGCCACGGGGCAGACCAGCGGCGCGGCGCCCACCGGGGTGAACGGGCCGGTGGGCGAGGACGAGGTCGCCACGCCGATGCACTGGGCCTGCGGGTCGCGGTTGTGCGCGGTGTAGTACAGGACCAGCGTGCCGTCGTCGCGGACCGACACGTCCGGCGCCCACACCCCGCGGTCGCCCGGGCGGAAGTACCAGTCGGGGTCGGCCCAGGGCCCCAGGTCCGGCAGGGCGTCGACGGGCAGGACCTCCCAGGTGCGCAGGTCGGTGGACCGCGCCACCTGGATGTTGACCTCGTCCTCGTTGGTGGCGTAGGCGTACCAGGCGTCGCCGACGCGCACGACGTCGGGGTCGGGGAAGTCCTGGTCCACCAGGGGGCCGCCGATGGCGGCCACGGCGGCCGGGGCCGGCGACAGCGGCGCGACGGCCAGCGCCAGGACGATCAGCAGACGTGCGGCGGCCCGCATGGTGGCTCCCTTCGACAGGGTGGCTCGAGCACCAGCTGACCAGTACTGATCGTTCACGACCGTAACCCGACCGGTCGTTGTCCTACCAGGGTCGTTGGCGATCCCCGGGGCCGTCAGGCCGGGCGGAACAGGTAGTTGCGGACGCCGGGGACGGTGCCGGTCACGTCGCGCAGGGACCCGCTGATCAGCGCCTCGGCGCGGTAGTCGCGGTCGGCGAACCAGCCGAAGACCTCGGCGGCGGTGTGGCCGTACTTCTGGGTGTGGCGGTCCTCGACCTCGATCAGCAGGGCGGGCCGGTGGCGGGCGATGGTCGCCGCCGCGCCGTGCAGCAGGCGCAGCTCCGCGCCCTCCACGTCGACCTTGACGAACGCCAGGGAGGGCAGGTCCAGCTCCTCGACGAGCGCGTCGAGGGTCGTCGTCGGCACGGTCAGGTCGTCCACGCCGCGGAACTCGTCGGTGTAGACGTGCGGGTCGGCGTCGGCGTCCCACAGGTAGGCGCGGCCGTGGACCTGGAGCAGGCGGCGGGGGACGACCAGGCGCAGCTCGCCGTGGCGGTCGGCCAGGGCGAGCTGGTGCAGGGTCACCTGCCGGGACCGCAGCAGCGCGCGCACCGCGCGCAGGTTGCGCAGCGCGAAGGGCTGCGGCTCGATCGCGTGGACGGCCCCCCGCGGCCCGACCAGCCGCGCCAGCAGCGCGGTGTAGATCCCGTTCGCCGCGCCCACGTCCAGGCAGACCGACCCGCGCGGCACCAGGGCGCGCAGCAGCAGCAGCTCGTCCTCAAGGAACCAGGTGCGGCGGACCAGCTCGGCGAGCGATCCCGTGGCGACGGCGGGCGGGGAGTCCGGCATGGCGCGCAGCATAGGCAGCGGGTCAGCGCGGCAGGTCGGCGAGGAAGGCCTGGAGGTCGGCGCGCAGCAGGTCGGGGACGGCCAGGGCGGGGAAGTGCGTGCCGTGGCCGGCGGGCAGCTCGGTCCAGCGGACCAGGTCGTGGACCCGGGCGGGGATGCTGCGCAGCGGCGCGGGGACCAGCGGGTCGTGGGCGTCCAGGTAGGCCACGGGCGGGCGGGTGCGCTGCCCCGGCTCCAGCTCGGCGGGGTCGCCGAACAGCCCGGCGTAGACCCACAGCGAGGTGTCGAAGCTGCGCGTCACCAGGTAGACCATCACCGTGGTGAGCAGGTCGTCCAGGTCGTAGACGGCGTCGGGGTCCTGGCCGTCGGCCAGCACCGTCCAGTCGTGGAACTTCTCCAGGATCCAGGCGGCCTGCCCGACGGGGGAGTCCATCAGGCCGGCGGCCAGGGTCATCGGCCGCGCCTGCACCAGGGCGTAGGTGAACATCGCCTGCAGGTGGGCCAGCTCCCCGCGCAGGTGGGCGCGCTCCTCGTCGGTGTAGGACGCGGGCGGGTCGGTCGCGTAGTACGGCGCGCCCGCGGGCCGCAGGTTCAGCGCGGACACGTGGATGCCGCGCACGGCCTCGGGCTGGTCCAGGGCGAGCCAGCCCGCCACGGTCGCCCCGAAGTCCCCGCCCTGGACGACGTAGCGGTCGTGGCCGAGGCCCTCGGTGACCGCGCGGTGGAGCAGGCCCGCCTGTGCCCGCAGGCCCATCGGGTACGGCGGCCGCCCCGACCACCCGAACCCCGCCATCGAGGGGACGACCACGGTGACGCCGTCCTCGGCGTTCCCGCCGTGGCGCTCGGGGTGGGCGAGCGGGTCGATCATGCGGGCGAAGTCCCAGACGGTGCTCGGCCAGCCGTGGACCAGGACGACGGTGGCGGGATCGCTGCCGGAGCCGCGCTCCTGCAGGACGTGCACGTCGGTGCCGTCGACGTCGACCAGGAACCCCGGCACGGCGTTGAGGGCGGCCTCGGCGGCGCGCCAGTCGTAGCCGCCGAGCCAGCGGTCGGCGACGCGGCGCAGGAACGCTGCGGGCGGCCCCGCCTGCCAGCTGCCGAGGTCGGCGAGGTCGTCCCAGGGGTAGCGCTCGACGCGCCGGGCGATGTCGTCCAGGGTCGCCTGCGGGACGGAGATCGGGAAGGGTCGCGGGTCGCTCATGACCCGATGGTCGACCGCCCGGGCGGGGCGCGGAACCCCCCGCCCGGCTGTCCCCGCTACAGTCCCCGGCTGTGGAGATCCGCGAGCTGCGCGCGGTCGTGGCCGTCGCCGAGGAGCGCAGCATCAGCCGCGGCGCCCGGCGCCTGCACATCACCCAGCAGTCGCTGAGCGCGACCGTCACCGGCGTCGAGCGGCGCCTGGGGGTCCGGCTGTTCGCACGCACCAGCCGCGGCGTGGAGCCGACCGCCGCCGGGCGGGCGCTGCTGGACCACGCCCCCGCGGTGCTGGGCGCCCTGGACGCCGCGGTCGCCGCCGCGCGGGCGGCCGGGGACGCCGGCGGCGCGCTGACCCTGCGCCACGGCCTGGACACCGAGCCGTTCGTCGAGCCGTTCCTGGCGGCCTTCCGCGCCGCGCACCCGGCCATCACGGTGTCGGGCTGGAGCGGCAACGACACCGACAACCTGGCCGCCCTGCGCGCCGGCGCGGTCGACGCGGTCTTCGCGTGGGCCCTTGACGGCGGGCACGACGACCTGCGGACCGCCCCCGTCGACGCCGAGCGCACCCTGCTCGCCCTGCGCGCAGGGCACCCGCTGGCCCGCCACGACGCGGTGCCGGTGGCCGGCCTGGCAGGCGAGACCCTGGTGCTGTTCCCGCGCGCGTCGGCGCCCGCGGTCTGGGACCACCTCGTCCGCGCCCTGCGGCCGTCCGGCGGCGCGGTGATCGAGGTCGCCGCCAGCGGCCAGGGCGTGATGGTCGACGCGGTCGCGCACGGCCAGGGCGTCTGCCCGGTCAGCGCGCGCCTGGCCAACCGGCTGCGCCGCGCCGACGTCGTCCTGCGCCCGCTGGACCCGCCGGTGTCGACCCCCCTGCACCTGGCCTGGCGGGGGACGCCCGCCCCGCCCCTCGCCGCCCTGCTCGCGCTGGCCGCGGGACCGCCCGGCAGGCTGGCGCCATGACGTCGGAGGATCCCGAGGCGCGGGTGCGCCGGGCGCTGGACGACCTGGGCGCCGACTACGAGCTGCTGGCCTGCGACCCGGCCCTGGCCGACACCGCCGCCTTCGTCGCGGCCTACGGCGTGCCGGCGGACCGCTCCGCCAACACCCTGCTGGTCAGCGCGCGACGCGGGCCGGAGAGGACCGCCGCCTGCGTCGTCCTGGCCACCACCCGGCTGGACGTGAACGGGGCGGTCCGCCGGGCGCTGGGGGTGGCGAAGCTGTCGTTCGCGGACCCGGACCGCACCCGCGAGCAGACCGGCATGGAGCTCGGCGGGGTCGCGCCGTTCGGGCTGCCCGGCGAGGTCGAGGTGCTCGTCGACGCCGCGGTCCTGACCCCCGACTGGGTCGTGGTCGGCGGCGGGAGCCGAGCGGTCAAGGTCCGCCTGGACCCGGCGGTCCTGCGCCGCGCCCCCCGCACCCGCGTCATCGAGGGCCTCGCCGTCCCCGTGCCCGCCCCGGCCGCCGGCTGAGCGCGGGCGGCCGTTCGGGCGCGGGCAGCCGTCAGGGCGCGGCGGGGAGGTCGTCGGGGAGGTCGACGGTCCAGCCCTCGCCGACGCCCTGGTCGGCGAACCAGCCCTGCTCGACCTCCAGCGCGCCGCGGTAGGCGACCCCGGGGTCGTACAGCTCGCAGTCCGACGGGGTCGCCGAGGTGCACGGCTCCATGTCCAGGACCGCCGCGATCCGCCCATCGGCGTCGAAGAAGGCGATCGAGAGCGGCATCAGCGTCCGGTACATGTAGTACGCGCCGCTGGTGTCCGCGTCGTAGGTGAACACCATCCCGGTGCCGTCGGGCAGGTCCTCGCGGTCCATCAGCCCCCGCGACCGCTGCGCCGGTGTCGAGGCGACGTAGACGGGCACCTCGATCGCCTCCCCGCCCGGCCCGCGGAGGGTGAGCCGCGCGGTCGCGAAGCCCTCGGTGGCCTCCAGCGTCGGCAGGGGCGCGGGGGCCGCGGCCGGCTCCGGCGCGGCGGCGGCGGCCGGCTCCGGCGCGGGCGCCGCGGCCCCGTCCGACCCGGACCCGCCCGAACCCCCGCCGGCGCACCCCGCCAGGGCGACCGTGGTGGACAGGACGAGGAGGGTCTTCCGGGCGACCGGCCGCATGTGGGGCAGCATACGGGCCATGCCCGTCCTCGCCGTCACCGCCATCGGGGCCGACCGCCCCGGCATCGTCGCCCGCGTCACCGGCGTGCTCCTGGAGCACGGCGGGAACCTCGAGGACTCCTCGATGACCGTCCTGGGGGCCAGTTCGCCGTCGTCCTGCTGGTCGACACCGCGACCGCCCCCGCGGTCCTGGAGTCCGCCCTCGCCGACGCGACCCGGGACCTCGGCCTGCTCGTCTCCGTCCGGCCGGTGGGCGCGGGCGCGCCCCGGCGCGCCGCGGCGACCCACGTCGTGTCGGTCTACGGCGCCGACCGCCCGGGGATCGTCCACGCGGTCGCGGCCGGGCTGGCCGCGCGGGACTGCAGCGTCACCGACCTCGTCACCCGGGTGCTGCCGGGGGACCCGCCGGTGTACGTGCTGCAGCTGGAGGTCGCCGTGCCCGCGGGCGCCGACCCCGACGCCCTCGTGGCCGCGCTGCGCGGCGACCCGGCCCTCGCCGAGGTCGCGGTGTCGGTGCAGCCGCTCGACGCGGACGCGTTCTAGGCCGTGCCCGAGCGCCCCGTCCTGGCCCTGCCCGACCCCGTCCTCCAGCGCCGCGCCGTCCCCACCGGCGCGCCCGACACCGCGCTGGCCGCCGACCTGGTCGACACCATGCGCGTGTCGCCCGGGTGCGTCGGCCTGGCCGCGCCCCAGATCGGGGTGTCGCGGCGCGCCTTCTGCGTGGACGTGTCCGGCCACCCCAAGGGCCGGGTGAGCCACGGGCTGGTCGTCCTGTTCGACCCGGAGCTGGTGTCGGCCGAGGGCGCGGAGGTCAAGCGCGAGGGCTGCATGAGCGTCCCCGACCTGACCGCGAACGTCCGGCGCGCCCTGCGCGTCGTGGTGCGCGGGACCCGCCCCGACGGCGACGAGCAGGTCGTCGAGGCGGAGGGCTTCGAGGCGCGGGCGTTCCAGCACGAGCTGGACCACCTCGACGGCCTGCTCATCCTCGACCGCGTCGCCTCCCTCCGCGACGACGTCTTCCGCCGCCGCACCTACCAGCCCCGCCGCGACTGACCCAGGGGTGCACCTCACACGCGGGCGGCTTCCGTATGCGGGTCCGGCGACCCTGACTAGCCCGAACGGGTGATGCCGGGGCTCAAGTCGTAGCCCGAACGTGCCGACCCCGATCGGGGGGTCACGGGGCCCCCGACACGAGCGGGGAGTGCAGGCATGGCATCGAGGACACGACGGGCCCTGACCGGGGTCCTGTCCGCCGCCCTGGTGGCGGTGGCCGCCGGACCGGCGGGCGCCCAGGCGCCGGCGCCGGGCACGGCGCGGGCGACGCTGGACCTGGGGTCGCTGACCCTGGGCGGCGGGGACGCGCTGGAGCTGGGCGGGCTGGAGGCGTCAGCGACCACCGAGGGCGAGCGCCTCGGCCTGGTCACCGTCGACCTCGCGGGGGAGCAGACCCTGGCGGCGCGGTCGGGCGAGCCGCCCGTGGCCGACGCGTCGGTGACGCTGGCCGGCGGCGGGACGGTCGGGGCGACGGCGCTCGAGGCCGTGGACGAGGGCGGCGAGGTGCGCGCCGCCGTGGCCTCGCTGGACGCCGACCTGACCGGCGGGCCGCTGGACCTGCAGGCGTCGGCGACCGCGATCGAGGCGCGCGTCTCGGCCGACGTGGCCGGCGCGCAGCAGGGCGCCCGGGTCACGGCCCTATCGGTGACCCTGGACGACCTCCTCGGCGAGGAGGTCGTGGACGGCCTGTCCCTCGACGTGCTCGTCGACCTCGGCGCGCAGCTGCGCGGCGACCTGGACGCCGAGGTGACCGCCACCCTGGACGACCTGCTCGCCCTGCGCACGGCCCTGGCCTCCGGGACCGGCGTCGACGCGGCGGTGGCCGCGCTGGCCGGGGTCGACCTGGCCGCGTTCCAGACCGCCCTGGCCGACCAACTCGGCGCCACCGAGCTGCTCGGGATCGACGACCTGGAGGTCGCCGTGACCGCGGAGGCGACCGCCGCGGGCAGCACGGCGGGCGCCACCTGCACCGTCGGGAGCCTGCGGGTCCTGGGCGCGGCGGTGGAGGGCTCGCTGGACTGCGCCGGCGTCGCCGAGGCGCTGGAGGGCCTGGAGGTCGGGCTGTCCGCGCTGGTGGAGGGCCTGCCCGCCACCGGGCCGGTGAGCGTGACCGTGACCGGCGGCCAGGTCACCGCCACGGCGGAGAACGCGCGCGACGGGGCCGACCTCGTCGCCGACGCCCGCGTCGAGGGCCCGCAGGTCACCGTCGCGCCGTTCACCCTGGACGCCGCCCTGAGCGGCGACAGCCTCGAGGACCTGCTGGCCCTCCTGCCGGTGACCGCCGAGGTCCAGGACCTGCTCGACCGCCTCGGCGGCGTGCCCGAGGGCTCCGCCACCGCCGAGGTCGCGGGGCTGGACCTGCGCACGGTGAGCATCTCCGCGGGCACCTCGTTCCTGGCCGGGCCCGACGCCCCGGGCGGTCCCGGCGACCCGGGCGTCCCGCCGGAGGGGCCCGGGAACCCGGAGGAGTGCCGGACGGCGCCCCCGGCCGGCGAGGACCCGTGCGTCACTCGCGACGCGGGCGAGGACCGCATCGACACCGCCGTGCACGTCTCCGCCGCCGCGTTCCCCGACGGCGCGGGCGTGGCCCTGCTCGCCCGCTCCGACGTGTACGCCGACGCCCTGGCCGGGTCTCCCCTGGCCGGGTCTCCCCTGGCCGGCGCCGGTGGCGGGCCGATCCTGCTGACCCGCCCCGACGGCGTCGACGCCGGGGTCCGGACCGAGCTGGAGCGCCTCGAGGTCACCCGCGTCGTGCTGCTCGGCGGCGAGGTCGCGCTGGACGCCTCGGTCGAGGCCGAGCTGCGCGCCATGGGCCTGGAGGTCGACCGCATCGGCGGCGCCAACCGCTTCGCCACCGCGGCGCTGATCGCCGCGGAGCTGGGGACGACCCACCCGGTCGCGTTCCTGGTCGAGGGCCTCGACGAGGATCCGGCCCGCGGCTGGCCCGACGCGGTGTCCACCGCGCCGTACGCCGCGGCGACCGGCCGACCGGTCCTGCTCGCGACCACCACCGACCTGCCGGTGGAGACCCGCGACGCGCTGGACCGCAACGGGGTGACCGAGACGATCGTCGTCGGCGGCCCGGTGTCGGTGGGTGCCGAGGTCGTGGCGGCGGTCGAGGCCGAGGGCCACGGCCCCCGTCGCCTCGCCGGGGACGACCGCTTCGCGACCAGCGTCGCGGTCGCCGCCGAGGCCGAGACGGCGGGCGTCCTGTCCGCCGAGGGCGTCTACCTGGCCACCGGCGAGGACTGGCCCGACGCGCTGGTCGTCGGTCCCGCCGCGGCGGCGTCGGGCGACCTGCTGTTCCTGGTCGACGGCGACGACCTCGACGCGTCGCCGGCCACCCGGGCGGCGCTGGAGGCGCGCGCCGACGAGATCCGGACGGTCCGGATCGTCGGCGGCGAGGCCACCGTGTCAGCGGCCGTCGAGGCGCAGCTGCGCGCGGCGCTCGGGGGCTCCTGACCCGCCCCGACCTGCTCGCCCGCCAATTCCGGGCGAGACCGCCCGGCGCGCGCGGCGCCCCCCCCCGCCGCACCCCGCCGAGCACCCGGCCCCGGGGACCCCCGTCCCCGGGGCCGACCCCGTGTCCGCCGCAGGCCCCCGACGCCTGAGCCTGGGCGCGAGGCGGGCGGGGCCGGACAGGTCCAGGGCGTCCGAGCGACACCACGCCGCGCGACACCGAGAACGGACGGACGGACGGGGATCCGCCCCCGGGCGACCGCCCGCCCCTGCTGCGCTGGCGGTACGAGGGCGACACCCTGCCCCGGGCACCGGGTCCCCCCGACCTGTCGGACCTGGTGCCGCCGACGCTGGACGCCCACCTGCGACCGGTGCCGCCGTCGGAGGACGTCCCCGACGATGCCCGCCCCGCGCGCCCGGTCGCGCCCCCGCCGGGCCGGGTGCGCCCGCCCGCCGCCCGCCCCCGCCGGGACGGTGACGACCCGGCCGACCCGCGCGCGACCCGGGCCTCTTCGGCCCCGACCGCGCGCGCCCGCCCGGCCACCCCGCTGACCCCGCGGCCCGCCCCGTGGTCCGACGACGACGCCACCATCCCGCCCCGCGCCCGGCCCGGCCCGCGCGGCCAGCGGGTGTACCGCGTCGGGCCGCCGCCCACCCCGCCGGCCCCGGCCGCCGCCGCCGGGCGGCCACCCCCGCTTTCCCGGACCGCACCCGGCCCCTCCCGCCCACCGGCACCCCCCGCCCCGACGCCACCGGCGCCCGCACCGACCCCGCGCCCCCACCCCGCGCGCCCGCCGCCGCGGCGCCCCGTCCCGTCGCGCCGGCCGGCCCCGGCGGCGCGCGCCCGTCGTGGGCGGGGACGGGGCCCGGCGGGCTCATGGACCTGCGCGCGGGCCGGGGCCCGCGCGCCCCCGCGGGCGACGCCACGCTCCGGCGGCCCCCGTCCTGGGGCCCGCGGCGGATCGTGCGCCTCGGCGCGATCGGGGTGATCGCCGTGGCGGTCGGACTGGCCGCCGGCGTCGCCCTGCGCAACGCCCGCGCGGACGACGCCGTGACCATGGTCCCGACGCCCGCGGCCACGGCCGCGGCGCCGGCCGTCACCCTCCCCCGACCGACCCGCCCGCCGCCGGGCTGCCCGACCTCGGCCCCGCCCCCGACACCGGCGACCCCGGGACCCCTGCGCCCCCCGCCGGCCCGCCCGCCGCCGTGCCACCCGCGGTGCAGGGAGACGGCGCCGCCGAACCCGGCGCGGCCCGCGCCGCCCGGCCCCGCGCGCAGGATCCCGACCCGGCCCCCCGCGACGGCGAGGACCCCGACGCGGGCGACCCCGACCCCGAGGACCTCACCCCGCTCGATGAGCCGCCCGCGCCGGCCCCGCCCGACCCCACGACGCCGCCGCCCCCGCCGGCGACCGACCCGCCGACCACGGACCCGACCACCCCGCCGGAGACGTCCACCGCCACCACCACCGTCACCGTCTCCCTGTAGGCGATCCCGACAGGAGGGTTACCATCCGGTAGCCCGCAATCGACGGAGATGCCTCGACGATGGACGTCCTCGACTGGATCCGCATCGGCGCCTCGCTCGCCGTCATCGCGGTCGCACTGTGGTTCGCGGGCCGGCGCCTGCTGGTCCTGTACCGCCTGCTGCGCCTGGCCCGCCCGATGCCCGAGCGCATGGGCAACTGGCCGCAGAAGCTGCGCTACCAGCTCCAGCACGTCCTGGGCCAGCAGAAGATCCTGAAGTGGACGGGCTCCGGCGCCCTCCACGCGCTGATCTTCTGGGGCTTCGTCATCCTCCAGACCCAGTCCGTCGAGGCGATCGGCGAGGTCTTCGACCCCGACTTCGCCATCCCCCTGATCGGGCGCAGCGAGGTCCTGGGCTTCCTCCAGGACCTGTTCACCCTGGCGGTGTTCGTCGCCGTGGTCGGCTTCGCCGCCATCCGCCTGGCCCAGAGCCCCCGCCGCCTGGGCCGCGCGTCACGCTTCGCGGGCAGCAACCTGCTCCAGGGCTGGTACGTGCTGCTCGGCGAGGTCGGGCTGCTCTACACCGTCCTGGTGCTCCGCGGCGCGCGCTACGCGGAGGGCACGCTGCCCTACCCCGAGGGCGCGTTCCTGTCGCGCTGGGTCGGCGAGCAATTCGTGGGCCTCCCCGAGACCAGCCTGGAGATCATCAAGACCGCGTTCCTGCTCGCCCACGTGGCGACGCTGATGGGCTTCCTGGTCTTCGTCGCCTACTCCAAGCACCTCCACATCCTCACCGTCTTCCCCAAGGTGGCGTTCGCCCGGCTGCCCAAGGCGCTGGGCCCGCTGCAGTCCGAGCGCATCGACCTGGAGGCGATGGACGAGGACACCGTCCTGGGCGTCGGCAAGATCGAGCAGTTCGGCTTCACCCGCCTGCTCGACATGTACACGTGCACCGAGTGCGGCCGCTGCCAGAGCCAGTGCCCGGCCTGGAACACCGGCAAGCCGCTGTCGCCCAAGCTGCTGATCATGGACCTGCGCGACCACCTCTACGCGTCGGCCCCCCACCTGCTCGACGACTCGAAGGTCGACGGCCACGAGGACGTCGACGTCCTCGGCAAGATGCTCGTGGGCGACCGCCCCGGCCAGCAGGACGCGGTGATCGACTACGACGTGCTGTGGTCGTGCACCACCTGCGGCGCCTGCGTCGAGGAGTGCCCCGTCGACATCGAACACGTCGACCACATCGTCGACCTGCGCCGCTACAAGGTGCAGATGGAGTCCAGCTTCCCGCAGGAGGCCGCGGGGATGCTGCGCAACATCGAGCACGCGGGCGACCCGTGGGGGCTCGGCGCGTCCAAGCGCATGGACTGGGCGGAGGGCCTGGAGGTGCCCGTCGTCGACGGCCGCATCCCCGAGGACGCCGAGTACCTGTTCTGGGTCGGCTGCGCGGGCGCGCTGGAGGACCGCGCGAAGAAGGTCACTCGCGACGTCGCCCAGCTGATGGCGGCGGCGGGGGTCCGCTACGCGGTGCTCGGCGGCGGGGAGCGGTGCACCGGGGACCCGGCCCGGCGGATGGGCATGGAGTACCTGTTCCAGCAGATGGCGACCCAGAACGTCGCCACGCTCAATGAGGCCGGCGTGCGGCGGGTCGTCACCTGGTGCCCGCACTGCTTCAACACCCTGCGCAACGAGTACCCGGACTTCGGCGGCACCTACGAGGTCGTGCACCACACCCAGCTGCTGGCCTCCCTGGTCGCCGACGGGCGCCTGGCCCCCCAGACCGCGGTGGACGCCAAGGTGACCTACCACGACCCGTGCTACCTCGGGCGCCACAACGACGTCTACGAACCCCCCCGTGCCGTGGTCGACGGCGTCGCGGGCCTCGAGAAGGTCGAGATGCCCCGCTGCCGAAACCAGGGCTTCTGCTGCGGCGCGGGCGGGGCGCGCATGTGGATGGAGGAGACCATCGGCACGCGCGTCAACCACGACCGCATCGACGAGGCCCTGGCGCTGGAGCCCGACCTGGTCGCGTCGGCCTGCCCGTTCTGCATGGTCATGCTCGACGACGCGGTCAACGACCGGGCGTCGCGGGGCGACCTCGCCGAGGGTCAGGTCCGCGTCGTGGACGTGTCGCAGATCCTCGCCCAGTCGCTGCTGCCCGTGGCGGCTGTGAACGGCAACGGGGCCCACCCGTCGGTGACCGCCGGCGCCGAGCACGAGTAGCCGCCCCGCCCGGGGGAACAGGTGGCGTCACCGAGAGGGATGCGGGGGCGACATGGCGAAGGACGAGAGCCGCGGGCTGATGGGCGCGCTCGCCCGCACGGTGGCGGGCGGCGACGCGGAGGCCGACATCCAGGTCGGGGTCCACGGCGCCGACGGCGGGCCGCTGGACCACCAGGTCAGCGGGCGGGTCACCGACGCCGTCCCCCACGAGGTCCGCGGCGCCGCGGGGTCTCCCGCCGTCGACCACCAGGTGCGCGGGGCCGAGGCGGCCGCAGTCCCGCACGAGGTCCGCGGCGCCGGCGACGGCGCGGTGGCCCACCGCGTGGACCCCGTCGTGCTGCGCGTGCCGCCCCTGGTCGTGTCGGTCGCGGGCGACACGCTGAAGAGCGTCTTCGCGCGCATCCCGGCGGACTTCACGCTGCGCTTCCGGCTGTTCGGCCGGGAGGTCGCCACCATCGAGCTGTCGGGCACCGCCAGCGTGCACATGGAGGAGACCGACCAGCCGGCCGCGACCCCCCCGGCCGCCCGCTAGGGGTGAACCTGCCGTCGAGCGCTGTCGGGACGTCGGGTTCATGCGGCGTCGGCCGCTGCGAGGGTGCCACCTCATCGCCAAGGGCATGGACGAGAATCAGCACTAGTACCAGAGGTGGGGAGGTTCGACGCGGATCCCCTTCGAGGTGGGCTCCGATTTCATCCTCCGGGACGAGTACGGCTGGACGCTGTGAGGAACGCGCGTCCGCGCTCATCGTTGTGTCGTGATCCGCGCCTCCGTGACAAGTGGCGTGAGGACCAACTCCGACAGCGGCACGACAGGAGTACAAAATGCAGATTGCCCTTCCCTCCACCAGCCGGTCCGCGGCGGCCCTTGCCCTGCTCGTGGCACTGACGGCGGCGGTCTGGGTCCTGGCCCCGTCCGCGCAGGCGCACGTCCCGACCGCGACCGATCCGAAGGGGTGTCACACCCACGCCTCCGTCGGCTCGCTCGACACTCCCATCGGACCCACCAACTACCACACCGCGCAGGCGATCGGCGACGTGCGGGTCGACTGCACCGCCGACGTCGCCTCCTGGACCGGCACGGTGCAGGTCCTGCGCAACGGCCACGTGGTCACGTCCGACCGTGTGACCTGCAACGAGCCGGCCGGCCCGGAGCAGACCTTCCAGTGCACCTGGCCGTTCAGGTCCTCCGACCACTTCGTCCCCAATGGCAGCATCTCCCGGTGGTCGGTCCAGACCGTGGACCACGTGGTCCCGGTCGGCTGACCCCGACCACTTGGCACCCGCCCACGGCCACCGCGGCGCGAGCGGCTCGGCCTGGACGACGGACCAGGCTGCGACGTCGGGCCGGACGACCCTCCGGTCAGCTGACCGACCCCCCAGCCGCGTCCTTCGTACGGTCCCCCCCGCGTCCTTCTCAAGGACGCGGGGGACAGCATTCCTCCAGAGCCGGTGTGGTCTGGCACTTGTCCCGGCGGCGGTCCGCACCTTCCTCTCGGTCGCCCCGAAGGTCCGGGTCCTGGTCGCCTTCGATCGACGGCGCGTTCACGATGGGGGAACACCAGCCTGCTCGGGGGAGGTCGCGGGTGCCCGGGGGAGGCCCGCGTCCGCGCGGCGCGCGGCGGCGGCCAGCTGGCCCTGGTGGCGGGTCAGGGCGGCGGTCAGGCTCGCGTCGCCCGCGGCGAGGATGCGCACGGCGAGCAGGGCGGCGTTGGTCGCGTTGCCCACGCCGACGGTCGCGACCGGGACCCCTCGGGGCATCTGCACGATCGACAGCAGCGAGTCGAGGCCGTCCAGGTGGCGCAGCGGCACCGGGACGCCGATGACCGGCAGGGTTGTCGCGGCCGCGAGCATGCCGGGCAGGTGCGCCGCGCCGCCCGCCCCGGCGATCAGGACGCGCAGGCCCCGCCCCTGCGCGGCCGCCGCGTAGGCGAGCATGTCCGCGGGTGTCCGGTGCGCGGACACCACGCGCCACTCGGCGGCCACCGCGAAGGTCGCGAGCGTCGCCACGGCCGGCTCCATCGTCGGCCAGTCCGAGTCGCTGCCCATGACCACCCCGACGAGGGTCATGCCGCCCCCGACAGGGCGGCCGCCACGCGGCGGGCACGGCCGCGCACCTCGGCGGGGTCGTCGCCCAGCGCGGTCACGTGGCCCAGCTTGCGCCCGGCGCGGGGTCCCTTGGCGTACAGGTGCACGCTGGCCGGTCCCCGGGCGAGGGCGGCGGGCAGCCGGTCGCGCGGGTCGACGTCGCCGTTGCCCAGGACGTTGACCATCGCCGCCGCGGGCGTGCGCGGGGTCGTGGCGCCCAGCGGCCAGTCGAGCACCGCGCGCAGGTGGTTCTCGAACTGGGAGGTGGCGGCGTGCTCGATGGTGTGGTGCCCGCTGTTGTGCGGGCGGGGCGCGACCTCGTTGACCAGCAGCCGGCCGTCGACGACGAACAGCTCGACCGCGAGGATGCCCACGGCGCCGCACAGGTCCGCCACCCGCAGGGCGAGCGCCGCGGCCGCATCGGCCAGGTCGGCGCCGACGGGGGCCGGGGCGACCAGCTCGTGGCAGATGCCGTCGACCTGCAGGGTCTGCACGGGCGGGTAGACCACGGCCTCGCCCCCCGGCCGGCGCGCGACCAGCACGGCGAGCTCGCGCTCGAGGGGCAGGAGGGGCTCGACGACGACGGTGCGGGAGCCCGCGAACGCGGCCGCCGCCGCCTCGTCCGCCACGACCGCCACCCCCCGCCCGTCGTAGCCGCCGCGGGCGGCCTTGAGCACCACCGGCCAGCCGCCGTGCGCCGCCGCGAGCGCCCCGGCTCCCGCCGCCGACTGGAGCACGGCGAAGGGCGGGACCGGGATCCCGGCCGCGGCCAGGCGCTCGCGCTGGTGGGCCTTGTCAGCGAAGCGCAGCGTGGCGGACCCCGGGCGCACGACGACACCGCGCAGCTCCGCCGCCTCCACGCGGGCGGGGTCGACCAGCTCGTGGTCGAAGGTGAGCACGTCCACGCCGTCCAGGAACCCGTCCTCGCCGAGGGTCCCGGTCGCGCCGCGGGCGGTGACCCACGGTGCCGCGCTCTCCTCGCCGGGCGCGGCGAGGACGCGCACCTCGACCGCCAGGGAGACCGCCGCCTGCGCGGTCATCCGCGCCAGCTGCCCGCCGCCCACGATCCCCACCACCGGCATCCGCGCCCCCTCCCGAACCGCCGGCCGCGCCGGCGCACGGGGAGAACCTAGCGGCGGTCCTGGAGCCAGCGGTTGCGGGGGCGGCGGACCTCCAGGGTGCGGTCCTCGGCGGAGGGGCCGTAGCGGGCGCGCAGCGCCTCGGCGGTGGCGCGGTAGATCGGCAGCTCCAGGCCGGGCGCGGCGGGCTGGAGCAGCACCTGGGCGATGGGGGCGGGGAACTCCTGCCAGATGATCGCCGCGGCCTCCAGCGCCTCCCGCGCGATCGCGGGGGGGTCGTCGAGGTCGGTCTCGTAGTCCACGGTCAGCTGGTCGGCCCGCGGGAACCCCCCGAGCTGGAACCGGACGGCGCGCAGACCGTGCGCCTCCAGCTTCTGCACCACCCCGACGTTGCCGTCCGGCGCCATCCCCACTCCTGTATCGGGCCTACGACCATGATCGTCGATGCGGCGCCGCGCTGTCGTCAACCTCCGGCGTGATCCCCCGTATCCTCCCGCCGATGGACGACCAGCGCATCGGCGCGTTCCTGGAGGATCTCGCCTCCGCCAGCCCCGCCCCGGGGGGCGGTGCCGCCGCGGCGCTGCACGTGGCGCTGGGCGCGGCCCTCGTCGGCATGGTCTGCGAGCTGACCCTGGGACGCCCCCGCTACGCGGACGCGCAGGAGCGCGTGCGGGTTGCACGCGACCGCGCGGCGGCGCTGCGGCGCGAGGCGCTGGACCTGGCCGACCGCGACGCCGCGGCCTTCGGGGCCGTCGCCGCCGCCTACCGGCTGCCCAAGGGCACGCCCGCGGAGCAGGCGGCCCGCACCGACGCCGTGCAGGCGGCCCTGCGGGGTGCCGCCGCCCCGCCGCTGGCCACCGTCGAGGCGGCCGCCGAGGTGATCCGCCTCGCCCAGGGCATCCTGGAGGGGTCCAACCCCAACGTCCGCAGCGACGTCGGCGTGGCCGCGATGTCGGGCCGGGCGGGGCTCGACGCGGGCGCGCTCAACGTGCGCGTCAACCTCGCCCTCCTGCACGACAGGGCCGTGGCGGCCGCCGCCGAGGAGCGCCTCGCCGCCGTCGCCGGTCCCGCCCGCGACCTCGCCGACCACGTGGTCGCCGCCGTCCAGAGGAGTGTCGAGCGTGTTGCAGATTGACGGCCGGTCGATGGCCGCCGAGCTCACCCAGGAGCTGAAGGCGGAGGCCGCGGAGCTCGCCGACCGCGGGGTGGTCCCCACCATCGCGATGGTGCTGGTCGGTGACGACCCGTCCGCGCAGTCCTACGTGCGCAGCATCCGGCGCACCGCGGACGCCATCGACGTGCGCTGCCGCGTGGTGCACGTCGCCGAGGCGACCGCCGCGGCGGTGCTGGGCGCCGTCGCGGAGCTGGACGCCGACCCGGCCGTCCACGGCGTCATCGTCCAGTCGCCCCTGCCCCCGCCGCTCACCGGGCTGCGCGTGGACGGGGTCCTGCGCCCGGCCAAGGACGTCGACGGGGCGACCGCCGCCAGCGCCGGCAGCCTGGTGCGCGACACCCCCGGCCACGTCCCGGCGACCGCCGCCGCGGTGATCGAGCTGCTCGACCGCGCCGGGGTCGAGCTCCGCGGCGCCCACGCCGTGGTCATCGGCCGCAGCGCGGTGGTCGGCAAGCCCGCCGCCCTGCTGCTGCTCAACCGCGACGCCACCGTGACCGTCTGCCACCTGGAGACCCGCGACGTGCCCGCCATCGCCCGCGAGGCCGACGTGCTGGTCGTCGCGATCGGGTCCGCGCGCTTCATCGGCCCCGACTACGTGAAGCCGGGTGCGGTGGTCGTGGACGTCGGCATCAACTTCGACGGCGAGAAGCTGGTCGGCGACGTCGACTTCGACGCGGTCCTGCCGGTCGCGGGCGCCATCACGCCCGTCCCCGGCGGCGTCGGCCCGCTGACCACGACCATGCTGCTGCGCAACGTCCTGCGCGCCGCCCGCGCCCTCAGCTAGGGAAGTTGCGGAAGAACCGGCTGGCCGTCGGCCCGCGCTGGCCCTGGTACTTGCTGCCCAGGTCCGGGGACCCGTAGGGCCGTTCGGCGGGGCTGGACAGCTGGAAGAAGGCGAGCTGCCCGATCCGCATGCGCGGGTAGATCGCGATCGGCAGCGTGGCGACGTTGGACAGCTCCAGCGTCAGCCAGCCGTCGAAGCCCGGGTCGACGAACCCGGCGGTCGCGTGGATCAGCAGGCCCAGCCGCCCCAGCGAGGACTTGCCCTCCACCCGGGCGACCAGGTCGTCGCCCAGGCGCAGGCGCTCGTAGGTGCTGGCCAGCACGAACTCGCCGGGGTGCAGGATGAACGGCTCGTCGTCGCCGACCTTCACCAGCTCGGTGAGGTCGGGCATCGGGCGGCGCACGTCGATCACGGGGTGGCGGTGGTTGGCGAAGACGCGGAAGGCGTCGTCGACCCGGACGTCGATGCTCGAGGGCTGCACCGCGTCGTCGTCCAGCGGGTCCACCGCGATGCGCCCCGACGCGAGCGCCGCGCGGATGTCGCCGTCCGACAGGATCACGCCGCAGCCTCCTCGATTGCCCGGTCGAGCGGTCGGGGTGTAGCCTACGGGGCCCACCCGCGGGTGTAGTTCAATGGCAGAACACGAGCTTCCCAAGCTCGATACGGGGGTTCGATTCCCCTCACCCGCTCACTCGTCCCGCTCGGCGACGCCCAGGGCGGCCTCGGTGCACCTGGCCAGCAGATGGCGCAGCTGGTCCTGCTCCGCGGGGTGCAGGGCGCGGGCCAGGGCGGCCTCGACCACCTCGACGCGCACGTCCGCCCGGTCCAGCGCCTGCTGACCCGCTGGCGTGACCGTGATCTCCAAGACGTTGCCGTGCCGCGGGTGGGCGGTGCGGGTGACCAGCCCGCGGTCCACGAGACGGGCCAGCACGCTGCTCATCGTCTGGGCGGTGACCGCGCAGCGGCGGGCGAGCTCGGAGGCGGTGATGCCGGGGTCGCCGCTGAGCACGAGCAGGGCGTTGTACTGCGCGGTGGTGAGCCCCTCGACGCGGACCGCTCGTTCCTTGGCTGCCTGGCTGGCCTGCTCGGCCCGCTTGATGAACGACAGGAGCCGGTGCTGGTGGTCGCCCATCGGCACACGGTACCCGAACCGCTACATCTCGTTCGGCTTCGTAGCTGACTTCGATAGCTGATACGCTTATGGCTCCTTACTCGCCATGTCTCCGAGGAGCTGCTCATGCGTGGACGTCACCTGGTCACCCGGCGCGCGCTGGTCGCACCACTCGCCGCCGTCCTGCTGCTCGCCATCCCCGACCCCGCCGGCGCCTCGTCCTGGCGCGACCGCGGTGAGACCGGCTACGTGATCGAGGGGGAGCAGGTGTTCCCCGAGGGCGTCGCCGCCGACCGGCGGTACGTCTACGCGACCAGCAAGGCCGATGGCACGGTGTACCGCGGGCGGGCGCGCGAGTCGGTGCTGCGGCCGTTCCTGCCCGCGGGTCAGGACGGTCGCACGACGGCGACGGGGATCAAGAGCACCGGCTCGCGGCTCGTGGTCGCGGGCGCGGAGACCGGCCGCACCTACGTGTACGACGCCCGCGACGGTGCGCTGGTGGCGGTCTACACCGTCCCCGACCCCGAGCAGCCCACCTTCGTCAACGATGCGGTCGTCGCCCGCAACGGGGACGTGTACGTGACCGACTCGCTGCGCCCGGTGATCTACCGCATCCCCGCCGCGGAGGTGCAGGCACCCGCGACCGGCACCATGCGGACCCTCCAGCCGGCCATCGCCCTGCCGGCGGACAGCTACGGCGAGGGGTTCAACGCCAACGGCATCGTCGCCACCCGCGATGGGGACGCGCTGCTGGTGGTCTACAGCAACAGCGGGGCCCTCTACCGGGTCGACCTGGCCACCGGCGCCACCCGCCAGGTCGACCTCGACCGGCCGCTGGTCAACGGCGACGGCCTCGAGCTGCGCGGCCGCACCCTCTACGCGGCGCGCAACTTCGACAACCTCGTCAGCACCGTGCGCCTGTCACGCGACCAGACCCGCGGCCTCACGGTCGACGAGCGCACCTACCCCGGGGCCGACACCCCGACGACCCTGGCCCTGCGACGTGGCGAGCTCCTCGTCGTCAACTCCCAGTTCGACACCTTCTTCGGCGGCGCGCCCCAGACCAGCCCCACCTTCACCATCAGCACCGTCCCGCTGCGCTGACCCGCCCGTGCCGGTCCCCTCCCACCCAGGCGGGACCCGCCCCACCCCCCACACCGGGCGCCCCCGACGGGGGTACCATACCCCCACCCCCCCCCTAACCAAACCCCGCAACCGTCCGGTTCGGCGAACACTGGCTCGTCGACCCGGTGCACGCCGCAGCACACCACACGCGGCGGGTCAGGGCTCACCCCGTGTCCGTGGCGCCGTTGGTCGCCCGGGTGCCGTCGATCTCCACGATCGTGCGGGTGAACGCGTGCGTGCCGTCCGGGCGCTCCTGGGACTCGACGCCGACGAGGTCGAGCTCGCCGTCGTCGTCGGCGTCGACGCAGCCCACGACGCTGCGGCGCGACAGGTCGCCCTCGACGATCGCGAACTGGTAGTGCCGGCCCTCGACGTTGGTGAGGAACACCGGGGCGCAGTCGTGGAACACCGCCACGCTGACGACCTCGCTGCTGGAGACCCCGCCGGGGCCCGCGGTCGTGTGCCGGACGAAGATCTCGGCGCGGCCGTCCCCGTCGGCGTCGGCCACCCCGCCAGGCGGTCCTCCCATGGGCGGCGCGTGCCGAACTCCAGCTGGGTGACCGTGCCCGCGGCGGTCCGCACCGCGATCCGCGGGGGCTGGTCCCCGGGTCCGCCGCCGTCCACCCAGACCTCGTCGGGTTCGCCGTCGCCGTCGACGTCCCCGGTCAGCGGTCCCTGGAAGTCGTCGGGGAAGCCCGCGACCTCGCCGCCCGGCGGGCATGCCGGCGCCGTCGCCGCGGGCGCCTCCGTCGGGTCCGGCGACGCCGGCGCGGGCGCGGCCGCGGGCGTGGGGGCGGTGGACGCCGGCGCGGCGGGGATCACCGGCGAGGGGGTCGCCGCGGGGGAGGCCGGCGCGGGCGCGCCCGCGGTTCCCCCGCCCTCGCCCCCGCCCGCGCAGCCGGTGGCCAGCACCCCGGCCGCCAGCAGCGCGACCAATCTCCTGCACATCCGCATGTCCGCTCCCGACCTCGCCGGCACGGCCCGCCCGCGCCGCCCCACAGACGCGCGACCCCGCCGGGACGGTTGCACGGGCGGCGGCGTGGACGCCCGCTGCGGCCGGGGCGGATGGGTTACCGTCCGCGCAGTGGGAGCGACCGGGGTGGCGGGGTGACGGCGGCGTTCGGGCTGGGGCTCGCGGCGCTCGCGCGGCCCGGGTACCTCAACGTGGGGCACGGGCGGGACCTGGGCGGCGACACCGGGGTCGACGCGCTGCGCGACCGGGCGCACGAGGTCCTCGACGCCGCCTTCGCCGCCGGGGTGCGCTGGTTCGACGCCGCGCGGTCCTACGGCCGGGCCGAGGAGTTCCTGGCCGGGTGGCTGGCCCGCCGCGGGCTCGCCCCGGGGGCCGTGACCGTGAGCTCGAAGTGGGGCTACACCTACACCGCCGGCTGGCGGGCGCAGGCCGACCAGCACGAGGTCAAGGACCACGGCGTCGCCACTCTGCGCCGCCAGTGGGCCGAGACGCGCGGGCTGCTCGGCGATCACCTGTCGCTGTACCAGATCCACTCCGCCACCCAGGAGACCGGCGTGCTGCGCGACCCGGCGGTCCTGGCCGAGCTGCACGGCCTGGGGGTGCGCGTGGGCCTCAGCGTCAGCGGGCCCGGCCAGGCGGCCACCATCCGCGAGGCGCTGGCGGCGCAGGTCGACGGGCGCAACCCGTTCTCCGCGGTGCAGGCCACCTGGAACCTGCTGGAGCCGTCGGCGGGTCCCGCCCTGGCCGAGGCCGCCGACCGCGGCTGGAGCGTGCAGGTGAAGGAGGCCGTGGCCAACGGGCGGCTCACCCCGGCGGTGCGGACCAGCTGGACCCGGCGGTCCGCACCCGCCTGGAGCGGGCGGCGGCGGACCGCGGCGTCACCCTGGACGCGCTGGCCCTGGCGGCCGCCGCGGCCCAGCCCTGGGCCGCGATCGTGCTGTCGGGCGCGGTCACCACGGCACAGCTGGCGAGCAACCTCGCCGCCCGCTCCCTGGCCCTGAACCCCGACGAGGCCGCCGCCCTCCTCGCCCCCGAGCCCCCCGCCGCCTACTGGTCCACCCGCTCCGCCCTCCCTGGACCTAGAGCGTGTCTGACGGATGGTGGCGGGTGAGGTCGCGGGTCCAGATGCGCATGGAGGCGACGTCGATGGTGCCTTCGAAGACGTACAGGCGTTTGTCGGTGCGCATCGCGACCGCCCGGTAGGCCTTGATCTTGTTGACGCACCGCTCGGTGCTGTTGCGCTGCTTGTAGACCTGGGCGTCAAAGACGGGAGGGCGGCCGCCGGTGCTGCCGCGGCGGCGCCGGTTGGCCTGCTGGTCGGCCGGTTCGGGGATCACCGCCCGGACGCGCCGGCGGCGCAGCTGGGCGCGTAGCGCCCGGTTGGAGTAGGCCTTGTCGCCCAGCAGCCGGCCCGGCCGGGTCCGCGGGCGGCCCGCCCTGGCCGGCGGACCTTGAGCCGGTCCAGCAGCGGCCCGGCGGCCAGCGCGTCGCCGCGCTGGCCGGCGGTGGTGACCCTGGCCAGCGGCCTGGCGCGGGCGTCGGCCAGCAGATGGATCTTGGTGCTCAGCCCGCCGCGGGACCGCCCGATCCCCTCCCGATCCGCCCGCCGCCGCGACCGGCGGTCACCAACGTCACCGTCAGTGCGGTCAGGCGGCGGATCGTTGTGATTCGGTAGCGCCCCCTGTGGGACCGGAGGGTCCCGCCACACCCTCCAGCACGCCGACCAGCCGGGCGGCGGGCACGTCGGCGGGCGGGGCGTGGCGGGCGCCGGCGGCGTGCTGATGCGCCCGCACCACCGTCGAGTCGATCCCCACCGTCCACTCGCCCTCCCCGGCGTCACAGCCGACCCGCAGCCCGTCCAGCACCCGCTCCCACGTCCCGTCGCCAGACCAGCGGCGATGCCGCTCATACACCGTCTGCCACGGCCCATACCCAGGCGGCAAGTCCCGCCACGGACACCCCGTCCGGGCCCGCCACACCACCCCGTTGACCACCTGCCGGTGATCCCGCCACCGGCCCCCCGCCGCGGCGTGGCATCCGGCAGCAACGGCTCGATCACCGCCCACTCCGCATCCGAAAGATCATGACGACTCTGCATGCCGCCGGTCTACCGGCCCGCACCCCCAAACCCGCGCAACCACCTTCGTCAGACACGCCCTAGCCCCGGGAACGCGGAGCGGCCCGCCCCGGACCGGGGCGGGCCGCCGTCGTGATCGGTGGCGCCTAGCGCAGGGGCTCCTGCGTCTGGGCGTTCAGGTAGGGCTGGTCCTGGGCGCGCAGGGTCAGCAGGCTGCGGAAGTTCACGACGTCGAGGCCGCGCTGGATCTCGTTGGAGAAGATCTTCCCGCGGTACCAGTACGACGACCAGGCGCCGCCCAGGATCGGGTCGCCGGCCTCGTCCAGGCCCAGCGAGCCGCGGTCGAACCAGCCCAGCTCGCGCGGGTTGGCGGCGTCGGTGAAGTCCATGATCGAGATGCCGCCCTGGTACCAGGCCTGGACCATGACGTCACGGCCGGGCACCGGGATCAGGCTGCCGTTGTGGGCGACGCAGTTCTCCTCGTTGGACTGCGTGCGCGGGATCTTGTAGTAGCTGCGGAACTCCGGCGCCGTCGGGTCGCTGATGTCGTAGATCGCGTTGGCGCCGCGCTCCGGCCCGACGCTGGGGTTGCAGGTGGGGCCGCCACCGCCGAGCAGCTCGTCGGTGAACACGACCTTCGTGCCGTCGTTGGAGAACGTCGCGGAGTGCCAGAAGGCGAAGTTCGGGTCGGTGACGCTGGACAGCACGACCGGGTTCACCGGGTCGGAGATGTCCATGATCACGCCCTCGCCCATGCACGCGCCGGCCGCGAGGTCCAGCGCCTGGTAGACGGTGATGTCGTGGCACCCGCTGGTGGCGGAGGTGTAGAAGGGCACGCCCGGCAGCTCGCCGTCGGGTGAGGGGGTCGGCGGCACGCCGGGGAAGCCGCCGTCGGGGAACAGCACCGGCTCGCCGACCACCGCGGCGGACGCCGGGTCGTCCAGGGGGATCTCCACCACGGAGATCTTGTCGTGCGGGGGCTGGCAGTCCGGGAACTCCGCGCGCGGCCCGTAGGACTGCACGTAGACCAGGACGCGGTCCTCCTCGGGCAGGAGCGTGTGGGTGTGCGACCCGCAGTCGGTCTCGACGGTCGCGACCAGCCGCGGTGCGGCCGGGTCGGACCAGTCGAAGACGCGGATGCCCTCCCACGAGGCCGGGTCCTGCGCCGTCTGAGGGACGTTGCCCTCGCAGGCGGCGGTGTTCCGCGACGAGTCCGTCGAGGTGACGATGAGGTTCTCCCACACCGACACGTCGTTCTGGGACCCCGGGCAGACGACCTGGCTGACGATCTGCGGCGCCCGCGGGTCGCGGATGTCGGTGATCTGGACGCCCTCGTAGTTGCCCTGGATCGCGTAGTCGCCCCAGAAGGCGATGTCGCTGTTGAAGGCGGTCAGGCTCTCGAACGGGCCGCTCTTCGGCACGTTGGCCAGGAGCCGGACGTTGCGGCTGCTGGCGCCGGACTCCGGCACCGCCGCGGCCTGGGTGTCGTCGAGCGCCGCGACCTGGTCGTCGGTCAGGCACTCGTCCTCGTCCTGGAGCGGCGCCACGGCCGACCCGGGGAACAGGCTGGAGAAGATGTTGGTGACCTCGACGGCCGTGGCGAAGAACCCGTCGCCCCACCAGCTCTCGGAGGTCGCACCCTTGTCGGTGCAGGCCTCGGGGTGGGCGGCTGCGGGGGTCGGCACGGCGAGGGTCAGCAGCAGGGCGAACGTCAGGGCAAGTGCGAGCCGCGATCTGGTGCGGGCAGGAGCCACGGGCAGGCCTTCGTCTCGGGGACGCGACCCGTCGGAGGGTACGAACCGGCTGTCCGGATGGCCAGACATTTCTGCCTGGCCCGGGGAACTTCCCGGCCGTCCGCTGCACTACCGTGTGGCCATGGTGGCCAAGATCGCGGGCGGCGCACTGTCCCTGCTGGGGGTGGCCCTGGTGGTGCTCGCACTGATCGGGCTGGCGTCGATCCAGCTCGTCCTGACCACCTCCGGGGCGGTCATCGTGCTCCTGGCCGGGCTGACCTGCGCCGTGCTCGGCGTGCTCGTCTGGCGGCGGTCGCGCCTGGCCACGCTCGTGGCGCTCCTGCTGCTGGTGACCCTGGCGGTGCTCCAGGCCACCGCGCTGCTGGCGTCGCCGCTGCGCGAGGCGGCCGACGTCTGGCGCCTGGCCCTGACCACCGCGCTGGCGGTGCTGCTCGCCCTCGCGGCCCGGGCCCTCCCGGCCCGCACGACGACCCGCCCGGGATCGGCGCGCTGAGGCCGAGGTCCCGGGGGCGCCGCGGCGCCCGGCGGGCCGGGCTCCGCGCGGGCCGGGGTCAGGGCACGGGCTGGGGCTCGCGGTCCTGGTCGGCGGGCGGCGCGGCGGCGGGCGGGGCGGGGGGCGCCGGCCGGGCGGGCCGGTGGGGCCGCAGCGCCCGCCAGGCCAGCCAGCCCGCCCCCGCGAGGGCCAGGATCGGCAGCAGGAACGACGCGGTCACCAGGATCGCGGCGACGACCGACAGGAACGCGTCCCCGGCGGACCGCCAGGCGCGTGACAGCCGCGGCTCCTGCGCCGGGTCGGCCGGCTCGACGGGCGTGACCACGGCGTCAGGCTCCGCCAGCTCGACGGTCAGGGTGGAGAAGGCGGTGCGGTCGTCGAGGAAGGCGATGCGCCCGCGCACCTGCTCGAGCGACGCGGTGATGCCGTCGAGCTGCTGGCGCAGCGCGATCGCGTCGGGGATGGCCTCGGCGCGCTCGAGCAGCTCCAGGTAGAAGCGCTCCTGGGCCTCCAGGTTGCGCTGGCGCGACTGCAGGTCGACGAACTCGGCCGACACGTCCTGCGCGGTGATCTCCCGCGAGCGGACCTCCCCGACGGCGGCGATGCCCAGGAGCAGGTCCTCGTAGCGCTCGGCGGGGACGCGGACGGTGACGGTGCCCGACGCGGCGCCCCCGTCGCGCGCCGTCGTGGTCGACGACACCACGGTGCCGCCCTCGCGGCGGGCCGCCTCCACCACCCGCGCGTAGGCCTGGTCGAACCCGCCGGCCTCCACGGCCAGGCTGATGGTGCCCTCGCGGATGACGCGCTCGTTGGTGGTCACCGGCGGCGGGAGCGGCTGGGCGCCGGGCGCTTGCGCCACCACCGCGGCGTCGGACCCCCGGCCTCGCCGCCCGCGGCCTCGCCCGCGCCGGCGGCCCCGGCACCGTCCTCGCCCGTCGCCGCGGCGCCGTCCTGGGCGGCGTCCCCGGCCGCGGCCTCGAGGGCGTACTCGGCACCCTCGCCCTCGACCGCGGCCTCCTCGGCCTCCGGCGCCGCCACCGGCGCCGCCTCCTCGCCCGCGCTCGACGTCTGCCCCCCGCCGCCGGCGCAGCCGCCCGCGACCACCAGCGCGGCCAGCGCCGCCGCCCACCACCGTCGTGCCATGTCCTGAGCCCCTGGTCCCGTCGCCGCCGGTCGCGGCCGTGCGGGGGTGGGACGCCGTTGCGGCCGCGGGAGTTCCCGCTAGCGTGCGATGGGCACCGCAGCCGATGCAGGAGGAACCGCCGTGGGCCGCGTCCTGGACCAGATCCCCGACGACCTGGCGCGCTGGTTCGAGGCGCAGCCCGTCTTCTTCGTCGCGACCGCCCCCGCCGACCCCGACACCCACGTGAACGTGTCGCCGCGGGGGCTGGACAGCTTCCGGGTGCTCGACCCGCTGCGGGTGGCGTGGCTGGACCTGACCGGCAGCGGGGTGGAGACCATCGCCCACCTGCGCGCCGACGGGCGCATCACGCTCATGTTCTGCGCGTTCACCGGGCCGCCCCAGATCGTGCGCCTGCACGGCCGCGGCACGGTCCACGAGCTGGACACCCCCGGCTGGCACGAGCTGTCGGGCCGGTTCCCCGACCTGCCCGGCGCCCGCGCGGTCATCGACGTCGCCGTCCACCGGGTCGCGACCTCGTGCGGGTACGCCGTCCCGCGCATGGACCTGGTCGGCCCCCGCGACACCCTGCTGCGCTCGGCCGAGCGCAAGGGCCCCGCGACGCTCGTGCGCTACCGCGAGGAGCGCAACGCCGTGAGCATCGACGGCCTGCCCGGCTACCAGGGCGCGCACGCCTGAAGGATCGACCGGCGCCGGCCGGCAGCCGGAGGGGTACAGACGGCCACCCCCGGGAGGGACGACGATGCCGCCAGGAGGCGCGAGGGTCAGGGGATGACGACCACCGACCCACGCGGGCAGGCCGCGCTCGCCCCGTCGCTCGCCGCCCTGCCGGCCGCCCGCGAGGAGCTGGAGCCGCTGCTCGCGCGCATGCTCGACCTGGCCGAGCGCGATCACCACAACCAGCAGGGCGGCGACCTGTCGGCGTTCCGCAACGAGCGCTCGCTGGTGCGCAACCTGGCGAACTACGTCGCCGCCGCGTCCCTGGCGGACACCGTCGCCCCAGCCGGGCCGGTCGTGGACTTCGGCAGCGGGACCGGGCTCCTCGGCGGCTGGCTGGCGGCGCGGACCGGGCGGCCCATCACCCTGGTCGACGCCGACCAGCGCCTGCTCGACCTCGCCCGGCGCCTGCTGCCCGGGGTGGCGACGCACACGTCGCTGGAGGCGGTGGCCCCGGGATCGGTGGCGCTGCTCACGGCCATGGAGGTCATCGAGCACATCCCGCCCGCCGAGCAGCGCCCCGTGATGTCGCTGCTGCTGTCCCGGCTGGCCCCCGGCGGCGTGCTCGTGCTGTCGACCCCCGACGAGCGCGGCTACCTGGGCGGGGCGTCGCGCTACGGCCCGCACGTGGGCGTGCTGACCGCGGAGGAGCTGACCGACCTGCTGCCCACCGGCGGCGGGTGGCGGTGCGCCGTCTGGCGCCTGGAGAGCCCGCTGCACACGCTGTCGCCGGTGTCGCGGGTCCTCGGCCCGGTGGGCAACGGGACCTGGGCGGCGCTGGAGCGCCGCGCCCCCGCCCTGGCCGGCGCGATCGCCGCCCGGGCCGCGGAGGCCAGCCGGAAGCGCCCACGGCAGCCGCTGCCTGCCGACCACCTGCGCGTGCGCGCCGTCCCCGCAGCCCGCAGCACCGGCGACGGCATGCTCGGCGTCGCGGTCCGCCCGACGCAGGCCGACGCCGGCGACCCCGCCCCGGCCGCGGGCGCCTAGAGCCCTGGCGGCGGGGTGCCGCGGGCCATGTTGGCGAAGCGGCTGTGGTGGCCGAGGAACGACAGGCGCACCGTGGACAGCGGCCCGTTGCGGTGCTTGGCCACGATCAGCTCCGCCTCGCCCCGCGCGGCGGTGTCCTCGTTGTAGACCTCGTCCCGATAGATGAAACAGACGATGTCGGCATCCTGCTCGATGCTGTTCTCGACCACGATGCCGTTGGCGATGAAGTTGTGGGTGTCCGCCACCGTCGCGTCGTACACGGGCTGCTCGCCCAGCGGCTCGATCGCCTGGACGGTGTCCCAGAGCAGGTCCGACGCGGCGAGCCGCGCGAGATGATCGTCCTCGAGCACCGCCGCCACCCTGGCCAGCCGTTCCCGTGAGGGTGCGCGCCGGTAGAAGGATGTTCCGCTGTACCGAACGCCGAGCGCGGCGGCGAACCGGCGCTCGGAGAGCCCGACGCGCTGGCGCTGCTCGCGGACGTCCTGCCAGACGTCCACGGGGAGCGTGTCGACGTTCGCGTTGACCCCCACGGTGGACAGGAAGGCGAGGAGTTCCGCGGCAGCTTCACCTCGCCGCCCGTGCACGCCCACATGCCGTAGGAACCGCTGCTGGTTCGCGGCCCCGTACACCCACAGTTGGTAGCCGTCGTCGTATCCCTCCTTGGTCACCACGCGCAGCCTGCTGTGGATGCCGAACCGGAGGAGGAGCAGCCTGACGCCCTCGGCGAGGCGCCGGCTCTTGGAGGCGTAGTAGCAGGTGACCAGCCGCCCGTACCGGGACAGGTGGCCGTCCGTCGCCCACAGGTGCCGGAGGAACAGCGCCACCTGCGCGTCAGGCAACCCGAAGACAGGCGCCGGTACGAACTTGTCCCCGCTGCGCGTGCCGTACAGCTCGAAGCCGTCGAGCCACTCGGCGATCGGGTTGCGGCGGCCATGCGTCAGACGGTGGGGCGACGGCAAGTACGTGTGCCACCAGTTCCCCTGCGCCACCCGGCGCGGGGCGACCCCGAAGTGACGCGCGGCCTCCTCGACCGCGTCGAGGTTGGCGGGGTCGTTGCTGGTGTAGTGCAGCGGCTGGCGCGGCGCCATGCAGCCGTCGCCGAGCATGTGTGCGAGGAGCACGACTTCGTGGTCCGGCATCGGCTTGGCCTGATCGGGCGGTGGCACCATCCTCGGCGTTGCGATGCGGACACCGGGCTGCAGCTCGTCCAAGCGCCGCCAGCCCTCATAGGCGAGGAAGGGATGGTTGGCGCTGGCCGTGACCGTCGCGCCCGAGGTCAGGCGGAGGCGGAACACGGGCTTGGTCCCCGTCGAGAAGGCGTGCGTCATCGTGCCGCGAACCAGCCGGAAGTCGCGGTCCACGGTCCAGACCGGTACGTCCCGCTCGCCGCTCGCCGCCAGCGAGCCGATGGTCACCTCCGCACCGGTGTCCGCCCGCAGCACGCGGGCGTCGGCGGTCAGGCACCCGCTCTCGCGGAGGTCGGCGAGCTGGGGGCGGCGGTCGGTGCGGTCCTCGGGCTTGCGGGACAGCTGGGACAGGGCGATGACGGGGACCTCGAGCTCCTTGGCCAGGATCTTCAGGCCGCGGCTCAGCTCGGACACCTCCTGGACGCGGTTCTCCACCCGCCGGTGGGACTGCATCAGCTGGAGGTAGTCCACGATCACCAGGTCCAGGCCATGCTGCTGCTTGAGCCGCCTGCACTTGGACCGGATCTCCATGAGGTTGATCGCGGAGTTGTCGTCCAGGAACAGCGGCGCCTCCGCCACCTTCCCCACAGCCTGGGACAGCTTGGGCCAGTCGGCGTCCTGCAGCCCCCCGGTGCGCAGGCGCTTGCTGTCGATCCGCGCCTCGGCCGACAGCACGCGCTGGACGAGCTCCGCGGTGCTCATCTCCAGCGAGAACAGCATGACGGGCCGGCGCAGGTCAACCGCGACGTGGGTCGCGATGTTGGTCACCAACGTCGACTTGCCCATGGCCGGCCTGGCGGCCAGGATCACGAGGTTGCCGGGCTGCAGGCCCGCGGTCAGCTCGTCGAGGTCGGCGAAGCCGGTGGCCAGGCCCGTGAGGGACGAGGAGTTCTCGTGCAGCTTCTCGATCAGCTCGAAGCCCTCGCGCACCAGCTCCTTCATGGTGCGGAACTCCCCGACGCTGCCGCGCTGGGCGACCGAGAAGACGGTGGACTCCGCCGTGTCGACGGCCTCGGGCACGCCGATGGTCTGGTCGTAGCCCAGCTTGGTGATCGACGTGCCCGCGTCGATCAGGCGCCGGCGCTGCGACTGGTCGGCGACGATGCGCGCGTAGTACAGCGCGTTGGCCGCGTTGGGGACGCGCTCGACGAGGTCGATGATGCCGATCTGCCCGCCGACGTCGTCGAGCTGCCCGCGCGCCCCCAGGGCATCGCCCAGGGTGATCGCGTCGACCGGCTCGCCGCGGTCGTACAGGTCGCGGATCGCCTCGAACATCGTGCGGTGGGCACCGCGGTAGAAGTCGTCGGGCCCGACCAGCTCGCTGACCTCGGCGATTGCGTCCTTGGACAGCAGCATGCCGCCCAGGACGCTGACCTCGGCGTCCAGGTTGTGGGGCGGGGTGCGGTCGTAGGACCCGGCCGACCCGGAGGTCGGCAAGGCCCTGACGTTGTCGGCGGGGGAAGCGCCGGAGGGACGTGGCACGTCGGCCATCGCGGCTCCTGACTAACCCCCGGGAACGACCTCCACGCGCAGCGTCGCGGACAGCTCGGGGTGGATGCGGACGTCCACGGGGTGGACGCCCAGGGTCTTCAGCGGCCGCTCCATGGGGATGCGGCGCCGGTCGATGCGGATGCCCAGCTGGTCGCGCAGGCCCTCCACGATCGCGCTGTTGCCGACCGACCCGTAGAGGGTCCCGTCCTCGCCCGCCTTGGCGGTGACGCGGACGGGCACGGCCTCCAGCGTGGCCTTGAGCTCGCGCGCGTCGGCCAGCGTGCGCGCCTCGCGCTTCAACCGGGACTGGCGCAGCGCCTCGGCGTCCTTGGCCGCCCCGCCCGTGGCCCGCATGGCCAAGTTGCGGGGCACCAGGAAGTTGTTGGCGTAGCCGTCGGCCACGTCGACGATGTCGCCGGCGGCGCCCAGCTTGTCGACGTCGTTCTTCAGGATCACGCGCACGGGAGCGCTCCTAGCGGGTGCTGTAGGGCAGCAGCGCCATCTCGCGGGCGTTCTTGATCGCCTCCGAGAGGAGTCGCTGGTACTGCGGCGAGGTACCGGTCACGCGGGCCGAACGGATCTTGCCGCGGTCGCTGATGAAGCGGCGCAGCAGGGCCACGTCCTTGTAGTCGATGTACTCGACCTTGTTGGCCGCGAAGAAGTCTTCCTTGCGCTTCGGCTTGCGGTCGCGATCACGGTCGCGGGGCATCAGGGCCTCCTGGGGAGAGCGGGGGTGAGAGCGTCAGAAGGGGACGTCGTCGGTCGCGGGTGCGGGCGCCGCGGGCGCGGGGACGCCGTTGCCGCCGCCCCAGTTGCCGCCGCCGTTGCTCCCGCCGCCGTCCCGGCGGCCGACCTTGGTGACCGCGGCGGTGGCCCACCGCAGCGACGGGCAGATCTCGTCCGCCTCGATCTCGGTCACCCAGCGGGTCTGGCCGTCCTTGTCCTGGTAGGACCGGCTGATCAGCCGGCCGGTGACGAGGACGCGGTTGCCGCGGTGCAGGGACTCCGCGACGTTCTCCGCGTGGTCGCGCCACACGTTGACGGTGAAGTACCCGTCGAGCTTGTCCTCCCAGTCGTTGGTCTGGGCATTGCGGATGCGCCGGTTGACGGCGACCCGGACGTTGGCGACCGCCACGCCGTTGGGCGTGAAGCGGAGCTCCGGGTCGTCGGTCAGGTTCCCGACGATGGTGATGACGTTGTCGGCCATGCTGCGATCCCTCCCTGGAACGTCGTCGTCACGGGGAAGCCGGGGTGGGCGTCGGCCGGCGCTTGACCCGCGCGGCGGGGCGCACGACCTTGTGGCGCACGATCTCGTCCGCGAGGCGCAGCTGGCGCTCGAGCTCCAGCAGACCGGGGCCGTCGGCGGTGAAGTCCACGACGGTGTAGTAGCCCTCGGTCATGTGGTCGATCTCGTAGGCGAACGCGCGCTTGCCCCAGTGGTCCACCCGCTGGACGTCGCCGCCGCGGTCCGCGATCACCTTGGTGAAGCGCTGGACGACCTGCTGGACCGCGGGCTCGTCGAGGGCCCCGCGCGTGATCATCATGAGCTCGTACGTGCGCATCAGCGATGCCATCCTCTGGTCTTGGCGGCTCCCGCGGCCACGGTCGTGGGCGGGAGCAGGACGGGAAGGTCACCACAGCGGGTGACACGACCGACCCTACCACCTCCAGCTTCCTGACCAGGACCCTAGCGGGAGGGTGTGACAGGTCCGCGGGCGGCCTGTGGACGAATGAGAAGGGGAGGTCCCGAGAGACCTCCCCTTCGCCGCGCTCTCCCCGGGTGACCGCGGCGCCCGGTCAGCCCGTCGCGCCGCCAGTCGCGACGGTCAGACCGTCCCGCCGCGACGCCGCTGCGTCACCCACAGGAGCGCGGATCCTCCCACCAGCGCCAGCGCCGCCAGGGCGACCAGCGGGCCGGTGGACAGACCGGTGGAGGCCAGCGCACCGCCGGTGCCGCCGCCCTGCGCGGCGACGACCGCGACGGGGGTGGCGCTGGCGGCCGGCGAGGCCGAGGGCGACGCCGCCGGGGTGGCGGTCGCGGCCGGCGACGCGGCCTCCGACGCCGTCGGCGACGGGGTGGCGGTCGCGGTGGGCGACGGGGTCGCGGTCGGCGACGCCGTGGAGGTCGGCGTCGGCGACGCCGTCGGCGAGGCCGACGGGCTGGGGGTGGCGGACGGCGACGGCGTCGGGGTCGGCGTGGCCGCCACGCAGGGGTGGGACCCGCCATTGTCGGCGTCCACCAGCGCGTGGCCGTAGGTCGGGGGAACCTGCACGTCGCCGACGGCGAAGTCGACCTGGAAGAAGCAGTCCGGGACCTCCACGAACAGCGTGTGCTCCATCCCCGGCTGCGCGTGCTCGATCACCTGGGAGTCGAACAGCTCCTGCAGCTCGACCTCGTCCTCGTCGTACTCCGCCTGGGGGCGGTGAAGGACGCGAGGGAGTAGGTGCAGGTCTCGTCGGTGGTGAAGTGGACCTCGACCTGCGCGCCGGCCACCACGTTGCCGCGGAGGTCGTCCACGCCGTCCTCGGCGTCACCGATGAAGTAGGTGGCCTGGACGTCGTCCCTGTCGCAGTCCCCGTCGTCGGCTGGGGGCGTGGCGCCCGCTGCGCCGATCGGCAGGGCCAGCACGGCCAGGAGGGTGAGGAAGGGCAGGGTGCGCGACCGCATGTTCGTGGTGCTCCTCGTCCGGCGGGCGGCCCGCTACCCGCCCGCAACCACGAGGGACCCTAGGGGGAACTATTTCTCCCCGGCCCGTAACACCCCGCCCGTTCGTGCACCTCAGGCGGGGGGCGCCTGCACCACCTCGAGCTCGTCGCGGGGCTCCGGGTCGACCGCGGGCGGGACGTAGTCGCGCAGGGCGGCGACGGTGCCGTCGACGTCGGCGGTGACCGTCCACAGCGACAGCAGCGACGGCGCGGCGAGCGACTCGACGACCATGCGCCGCAGCTGCTCGACCAGGGGTCCCAGTAGCCGTCGCTGTCCAGCACGACGACCGCGCGGTCGTGGTAGCCGAGCTGCTTGAGGTGAGGATCTCGACGAGCTCCTCCAGCGTCCCGATCCCGCCCGGCAGGACGACGAACGCGTCGCTGCGCGCGTCCATCAGCGCCTTGCGCTCGCGCATCGTGTCGGTGCGGATCAGCTCGGTGACGCCCTCCAGCGCGACCTCGCGGGTGGCGAGGCGGTGGGGGATGATCCCGGTGACGTGCGCCCCGCCGGCCAGCGCCGCCCGCGCGACCTCGCCCATCAACCCGATGTTGCCGCCGCCGTACACCAGCGACCAGCCGTTGGCGGCGATCGCGGCGCCCAGGTCGGCCGCCACGCGGCGGAACCGGGGCGCGACCCCCTCGCTGGACGCGCAGAAGACGCAGACCCGCAACTCGTCGGCCATCGGGAACCTCGGGGACTCGGCGGCCGCGGTCAGGCGGCCGGGGACAGGCGGCGCTCGGCGGCGCGCCGGGTCGGTGACGTCCGCACCGGCGCGGGCAGCAGGAGCACCGCGCTGCGGACCATGCGGCCCGCCAGCCCGGCGGGGAGGTCCGCGACCGGGTTGGCCGTCAGCGACAGCGGGGGCCCGTACAGCCCGCGGGCCCAGCGGGGGAGCAGGCCGAACGCGGTCGCCCCCAGGAACGTGCCGGCCGGGAGCAGCGGGGCCGGCACCGGCGGGACCAGCAGGAACCGCGCGACGCGGTGGGCCTCGGCCGTGGCCCGCAGCTCGGGCAGGACCTGGGCGAAGTAGTCGTCCAGCGCCGCGCGCGACGCGGGCACGGTCGCGGGGTCCAGGCCCACCAGCTCGGCGGACCGCACCTGCTCGGCCACGTAGGCGTCGGCGTCGCCGGGGCCCAGCCGGCCCCCGCAGCGCTCGTAGGCGGACAGGAAGCTGTCGACCTCGCTGCAGTGCACCCAGCGCACCAGGTCGGGGTCGCCGACGCGGAACGGGCGCCCGGACTCCGGCTCGATGCCCGCCAGGCGGTCGTGGATCGCGCGGACCTGGTCCCCGGCCCGGCGGGCCTCCTCGGTGGTCCCGAAGGTGACCGTCGCCAGGTACTGGCCGGTGCGCGCGAGCCGCCCCCACGGGTCGCTGCGGTAGGCGGAGAACTGCGCCACCCCGGCCATCGCCAGCGGGTGCAGCGCCGACAGGAACAGCGACCGGACCCCGCCCAGGAACCCCGAGGGGTCCTCCGCGACCCGCCACGTCACGCTGCCGGGGCCGAACAGACCGGGATCAGGGGTGCTCATGCTCCCCAGCATGCCCCAGGCGCGACGATCAGGAGCCGGGGGGTGCGGGGGTGCTGTCGCCGTCGCCGGCGGGCTGGCGCCGCAACCAGTCCAGGACCTCGTCGCGGAAGTACCGGAAGGTCCGCCCGCCCGGCAGCTTGTGCGCGGGGAGCACGCCCTCCCGCGACAGCTTGCGCACGTAGTCGATGTTCAGCTGCAGCAACCGGGCGACCTGCTGCGCGTCGAGCACCGGGGGGTAGTCCTCCGGGCCGCCCGCTCCGTCGTCCACCGCTGCCCTCCGTCGGCCCCCCGATGCGTCGGCAGCATCGTGCCCAGTTCCCCGGCTCCACCGGGGGGCCTGGCTGCTGGCGATGGTAACCGGGGGACGCGGGGCACCGGCCGGGCAGGGGAGGCCCGGGGCTGTACGCCCGTCCAGAGAAGCGGGCGTTACGATCCGGCCCACCTGACGTAGGGAGGCGCATGGCCGGGGTCGAGGGCAGGGTCGTCGTGGTCACCGGCGCCGGCGGCGGGGTGGGGCGGGAGCACGCGCTGCTGTTCGCCCGGCGCGGGGCGCGGGTGGTCGTCAACGACCTGGGCGTGGCGCGGGACGGGACCGGCGCCGACCGCGGCATGGCCGACGCGGTGGTGGAAGAGATCGCCGCGGCGGGTGGCGAGGCCGTCGCCAACCACGACACCGTGGCCACCGCCGAGGGCGGCGCGGGCATCGTGCAGACCGCGCTGGACACCTACGGACGGGTCGACGTGGTGGTCAACAACGCGGGGATCCTGCGCGACGTCACGTTCGCCAAGATGACCCAGGACCACTGGGACGCGGTGCGGTCGGTCCACCTGGACGGCGCCTACCACGTCACCCGGGCCGCCTGGCCCCACCTGCGCGCCCAGTCCCACGGCCGGGTGATCCTCACGACCTCCACCACGGGGCTGTACGGCAACTTCGGCCAGGCCAACTACGGCGCCGCCAAGCTGGGGCTCGTGGGCCTGATCAACACCCTGGCCCTGGAGGGCGCCAAGTACGGCATCACCGCGAACGCGATCTGCCCGATCGCGGCGACCCGGATGACCGAGGACGTGCTCCCGCAGGAGGCGCTGGCGGCCCTGGACCCCGCCTACATCGCCCCGGCGGTGGTGCACCTGGCCGGCGACGAGTGCACCGACACCGGCACCGTGGTCCTGGCCGGCGGCGGGACCTACGGCCGCGTGGCCGTGATCCGCGCCGCGGGCGCCGCCTTCGACGCGGTGCCGTCGGTCGACGACCTCGCCGCGCGCTGGGACGAGGTCACCGACCTGACCGACGGCACCCTGGAGCGCCCCGGCACCTAGCCGGCGACCGCGAGCCCCGCCGAGCGCGCCGGCAGCGAGGTCGGTCAGCCGCGGATCTCGGCGGCGGCGCGGGGACGGGGGACCTCCGCCAGGGTGACGGCGACGCGCAGGTCGGGCGCGGCGACCGAGGGGCCGGCGACCACCGTGCGGTCGCGGCCGCCGCCCTTGGCCTCGTACAGCGCGGCGTCGGCACGGGCGATCAGCTCGTCGGCCTCCTCGCGCCCGTCCCACTCCGCGAGCCCGGCGGAGCAGGTCTGGCCGCGCGGGGTCAGCCCGCGGACGCGGTCCAGCAGCAGGACCGCCTCGGCCGCACGGCAGCCGGGCAGCAGCAGGGCGAACTCCTCCCCGCCCCAGCGGGCGAGCAGGTCGGTCACCCGCAGCGCGCCGCGCCAGGCGGCCGCCGCCTCGCGCAGCACCACGTCGCCCGCGGGGTGCCCGTGGAGGTCGTTGTAGCGCTTGAAGTGGTCGAGGTCGAGCAGCGCCACGGTGAAGGGCTGGCCCTCGCGGCGGGCCCGCGCGCGCTCCGCGGCGAGGCGCTCGTCCCACTCGCGGCGGTTGGGCAGGCCGGTCAGGACGTCGCGGCGCGCCTGCGCGCGCAGGGCGTGGAGGAGGTTCGCGCGCTCCAGGGCCACCGCGGCCTCGGCCGCCAGCACCTGCAGCGCCCCCGCGACCTGCTCGGGGAGCGGGACGCGGTCCCAGCCCCAGCCCACGGCGAGCACGCCGACCAGGCCGCCGGCGTCGTGGACGGGGGTGAGGTGCAGCGTGCGGACGGGCCCCTCCAGGGGGACGAGACGGGCCCGCCCGCTCTCCAGCGCCGCGGCGATCGGCCCCCCGGGGCGGGCGGCGCCGGGCGGCAGGGCGGGGGTCGCGCCGGACGGCCCGACCGCGGCGGTGCAGACCAGGCCCCCGGCGGCGTCCCGCTCCACCAGCCAGGCGGCGTCGGCGCCCGCGACGCCGCGGGCGGGGGCGCCGACCTCGCCAGCGCGGGGCCGTGGCGCCCAGGACCCGCGGGGTGACCTCGGCCAGGCGTCGGAACAGCGCCCCGCGGTCGGCCGCGGCGGCGACCCGGTGCGACGGCGCCCGGCGGTGGCGCACCCAGCCCAGCAGCAGGCGCACCCCCAGCGCCAGGGCGAGCACCGCCGCCGCGGCCGCCCACAGCACCGCCAGCGGGAGGATCGCCGCCAGCAGCCTCTCGTCGAACGCACTCGCCAGCACCATTGCCGCGGTTCTCGGCACTCCGGGGGATAACCTTAAGCTCACGATGCGTAGTATTCCACGCCGCGCACATCTGTCACACATCGACATGACGAACGCCCGGCGGCCGAAGCCGCCGGGCGTTCGTGGTGGTGCGGTGCTGCGGTGGCGCCGTGGATCAGGTCAGCGGGTTGCCGTCGCGGTCGCGGTCCGCCGTGGTGGTCCCGTCCTGCTCGAGCTGGACCTCCTCGCGGCGGGCCTGCTCGGTTACGGTGCGCTGGTCGGTGACGGTCTCCTTGTCGAGGCGCACGCGCTCGGTGGCGACGACGTCCTTGTCGACGACGGGCACCTCCTCGCGCAGGACGACCTCGTGCTCCTCCTCCGACAGCTCCGGCCCGGAGTACGCCGCGCCGCGGTTGGCGTCGGTGATGGGCTCGCGCTCGAGGCGGACCTCCTCACGCGACACCGGGACGGTCTGGGTGACGTTCTCCGTCACGATGTACTTGCGCAGGCGGACGCGGCCGGCCTCGCGCTGGCGGGTCCCGACGTTCACGCGCTCCTCCGACAGCGTCATCGCGTCGTCGGTGGTCGGGCCGCTGGTGTCGTAGCCGGTCGTGGTGGTGGTCGTGTCGACCGCACCGGTCACGCCCGCGGTGGTGGTGGTGTCGGTGCCCACGGCGTCGTAGTCCAGGCCGTAGTACCGCCACAGCTCCTGCTCCTCGGTCTCCGACAGGTGCTGGTCGGCGTCGAGGTTCGGGGCGTTCTTGATCTGGTCCTTGCTGAACTGCGTCCGGATGTTCTGGTCGTCGGGCGTGGCGCCCTGCAGCGGGACGAAGGTCGACTTGGTGCCGAAGAGCCCGGTGTTGACCAGCACCCACTCCGGCTGCCCGGTGTAGTCGTCGAGGTAGATCTCCTGGATCGTCCCGACCTTGGCGCCGCTGCTGTCGACCAGGTTGGCGCCGCGGTACGAGGCGATGTTCGACGCGTCGAGCATGAGGGTTGCCCTCCTGTTGCGGTTCGTAGGTTGATCGTTGACGTCGCTGCAGACCCGATACCCGGACCCTCGCCGGCTAGACAGGCCAATCTGAGATCGGGTTCGGCCGGGTCAATCCCCGGCGCCGTCGAGCTGCAGGGCGTAGCCGAGCAGGCGCACGCCCGGCGCGGGCTCGTGGTCCAGCTCCGGCGCGCGGGTGAAGCCCATGGACTCGGTGAGGTCGCGGGCGACCTCCATCTCCTGGGTCACGGTGATGACCACGCGGCGCTTGCCCTCGTCGCGGGCCCAGGTCACGCAGTGCTCCATGAGGGCACGGCCGATGCCCTCGCCGCGGGACTGCGGCGGGACGGCCAGCAGGCTGACGCTCGCGGCGTCGGACTGCGCGCCCCGCCAGTCCAGGAAGACCGTGACCGCGCCGACCAGCGCGCCGTCGCGTTCGGCGACCAGCAGCCGGCCGTCGGTCGTGCGCGCGCGGACGTTGGCGATCCCCTGGGCGAACATCGACCAGGCGTCGGGCGCCATCGTCGCCGCGTACTGCGCGTATGCCTCCACCGTCAGCGCGGCGACGGTGTCCAGTTCGTCGTCCTGCGCCGCGCGGATGCGGATCTCACCCATCATCGCCCCCCTCGTCGGATCGGCGGCCGGACCGGCCGGGCAGGCTCGCCCCCACGCGATCGCGGACGCCGACGGCCCGGGCGCAGGGCCCGGGCCGGGATCGATCGGTGCGCGCGGCGCGCGGGGTGATCGCGGTCAGTCCCGGCCGCGGAGCTTGTCCGCCGCGTCGCCGAGCTTGTCGCGCGCGGAGTCCACGGCCTCCTTGGCCTTGCCCTCCGCCTGGTCGGCCTTGCCCTCGCGCTGGAGGTCACGGTCGCCGGTGAGGTCGCCGGCTGCCTCCTTGGCGCGGCCCTTCAGATCGTCGGTGTTGCTCATCGCACGCACTCCTCGTCGGTGGCGTTCGTCCCTGTCAGGTCTGTCCACCTCGCCGCGCACGCAAACGGGCGCCGCCGGCGTGTGCCACCCCCGGCCGGGTGGTAGACAGGCTGCACATCCGATGGGGTCGGGGAAGGGTCCGTTCCGCGATGCAGGTGAGCTCCCCCGCCACGAGCCGGGCGTTGACAGGCTGGGCCATCGTGCTGGTGGCCGCCGTGGCCGGGCTGGCGGGGGCCGCCGCGGCGGGCGCCGCCGAGCAGGAGGCCCCCCTGGAGCCGCTGGTCGCCAACCCCGACAACGGCCAGCTGCTGTACGCCCAGCAGTGCGCGCGGTGCCACGGCGCGGACGGCCGCGGCGGGCCCATGCAGGAGTACGAGGGCATCGCCCCGTCGCTGCGCCCCGACGACAACCCCAACATCGAGGTCGCCTACCTCGACCTGGTCTTCTCCACCGGGCGCATGCCACCCGCCGGGTCGCCCTACGACAACCGCACCCGCGAGGTCGTGCTCGACGAGCAGGAGCGCGCGGACCTGGTCGCGTGGATGGCCGACGAGTTCGACATCGACGGGGAGATCCCCGAGGTCGCCGAGGGCAGCGCCGCGCGCGGCCAGCAGGTCTGGAACGCCAACTGCAGCCACTGCCACGGCGCGACCGGGGCCGGCGGGGTGGCGGGGGCGGGCGCCTGGACGCCGTCGGTCAGTGACAAGAGCGCGCAGACCATCGCCGAGGCCATCCGCGTGGGGCCGTTCCAGATGCCGCAGTTCGAGGCAGGCCAGATCAGCGACCAGGAGATCGCCGACGTCGTCGCCTTCATGGACGAGGTGCAGGTCGAGGCCGACGAGCAGATCCTCGGCATCCCGGAGCTCAACCCGGTGTTCGCGTCCGCGTTCGTGTTCCTGCTGGCGCTGGCCGCGCTGTTCCTCATCGGCGTGATCGGCAGCCGCCCGCGGTGGTTCCCGACCCCGCCGGAGGACCTGCGCCGCGAGCGGCGCGCCGACGTCCCGGCCGGCGCCCAGCGCCGCGCCCCCGCCGACAGGGGAGAGTCATGAGCGGCGCAGGCCGAAGGCCGGAGTCCGCGCTCGGGAGCCGCCCGGCGTCTGAGGTGCACCCCATGAGCGCCGCAGGCCGAAGGCCCGAGTCCGCGCTCGGGAGCCGCCCGGCGTCTGAGGTGCACCCCATGAGCGCCGCAGGCGGGAGGACGCGGTGAGCACCACGCGCGACGACGAGTCCGAGGCCGGGGTCGGCCCGTCGAGCCGACCCACCTCCGGATCCCCGGCGGGTGAGCTGCAGATCGTCTCGTCGGAGGACCCGCCCCCCAGCCAGATCAACGACGCGCTGGTGCTCGGGCTGTCGATCGTCGCGGCGGTCAGCGGGATCGTGTTCGGGGTCGCCATCACCCTGGACGCGCCGATGCTGCTGTACGGGTCGGCCCTGGCCATCGGGCTGTTCGCCCTGGGCTACGCGGTGCGGCGCTACTTCACCGACCGCTTCCCCCTGGTCGAGGCGGTCGAGCCGCGCCTGCGCTTCACCGACCCCGACATCGAGGACGACGACGCGGCCCCGACGTCGATCCCGGCGATCCAGCCGGTCCCGCGCCGCCCGTTCCTGCAGTGGGCCCTGCTCGGGTCGGCGGGGGCGTTCCTGCTCGGGCTGCTCGCGCCGATCTCGACCCTGGGTCCGCGGCCGCGCGCCGGCCAGATCCGCCAGACGGCGTGGCGCGAGGGCACCCGGGTCGTGAACACCGAGGGCCGGCCGATCCGCCCGGACGACATCGCCGCGGGCGGGGTCGCCTACGTGTGGCCGGAGGGCGCCGTCGGCAACGAGAAGTCCAGCGTCGTGCTGCTCAGCCTCGGCCGCCCCGCCCTGGAACCGACCATCCTGGACTGGGTGGTCGAGGACCGGCTGGTCGCCTACTCCAAGGTCTGCACCCACGCGGGCTGCCCGGTGGCGCTGTACCGCCAGCAGGACGAGGCGCTGTTCTGCCCCTGCCACCAGTCCACGTTCGACACCGTGCGCGGAGCGGTCCCGACCTTCGGGCCGGCGGCCCGTGCGCTGCCCCAGCTGCCGCTGGGCGTCGACCGGGACGGCTACCTCGTCGCGCTCGGCGACTTCGAGGAGCTCGTCGGCCCCGCGTACGGCTAACGGATACGTAAAGTAGGGCTGACCATGACGCCGCTCTTCGCCCTCCTGTTCGACTCGATCGACGACCGCCTGCGGCTGCGCGGGGCGGCGGACAAGGCCGTCAACAAGGTCTTCCCGCACCACTGGTCGTTCCTGCTGGGCGAGGTCGCGCTGGTCAGCCTGGGCATCCTGGTCCTCACCGGGACCTACCTGACCTTCTTCTACCGCGGGTCCAGCGAACTGGTGACCTACAACGGGTCGCTGGAGCTCTACAACGGCAGGATGCTGCCCGCGGCGTACGAGTCGGTCATGCGGCTGTCCTACGACGTGCCGGGCGGCCTGCTGTTCCGCCGGCTGCACCGCGGGGCGTCGCACCTGTTCATCGCCGCGACCGTGCTGCACATGCTCCGGATCCTGTTCACCGGCGCGTTCCGCACCCCGCGCGAGTTCAACTACCTCATCGGCATCGTGCTGTTCACCCTGGCACTGGCCGAGGGCTTCATCGGCTACTCGCTGCCCTACGACTCGCTGGCCGGCACCGGGCTGCGCATCGCCTACTCCACGGCGCTGGCCGTCCCCCTGGTCGGGCCGCAGGTCGCCTACTGGGTCTTCGGCGGGGAGTTCCCCACCGGCGACGTCATCCCGCGCTTCTACGTGCTGCACGTGATGCTGCTGCCCGCCCTGCTGCTGGGCATCACCGGCGTGCACCTGTTCTTCCTGGTCCGCCAGCGCCACACCCAGTTCCCCCGGCGCGGCATCGACGGGCACAACTTCATCCTGGGCAAGCCGCTGTGGCCCGCGCAGTTCGCCGAGACCGTCACCCTGTCGCTGTGGATGTTCGGACTGCTGGCGGTCGCCGCGACGGTCGTGCCGTGGTCCGACGTCGCCCTCAGCGGGCCGTACGTGCCGGGCGAGGTCGGCAACAACGCCCAGCCGGACTGGTTCATGTTCTGGCTGGACGGGATGCTGCGGATGCTCCCGGCCTTCGAGATCGACCTGCCCGGGGTCACGATCTCCGCGCTGTTCGTCGCCGGCCTGGTGCTCCCGGGTCTGGTGTTCGGCGCGCTGATCATCTACCCGTGGCTGGAGAAGCGCTGGTACCGGCTGGACGGCGACTGGCACGTCCTGCAGAACCCGCTGGACATCCCGCTGCGCGCCGGGTTCGGGCTGGGGACGTTCCTGGCGGTGCTGCTCATGAGCGCGGCGGCCACCAGCGACCAGCTGTCGCGGATCACCGGCATCCCCATCGAGACCGTGCTGTGGTTCTTCCGGATCACCACGCTGTTCCTGCCGCCGCTGCTGGGCTTCGCCCTGGCGCGGTGGTCGCGCCGCCGGCTGGACCGCCGCGACCTGGAGGTCGCGCGGCGCGAATCGACCGAGTCCCAGGAGCTGCACGGGGTGGTCGCGGAGCGGGTGTAATGGCGGGATGACCGACCAGAGCACGCGTCGCCCCGGGTCGGGGGCGACCCGGTTGCCGCTGCCCGCGCTGGTCGCGGAGGACGCGGTGGCGCCGGGCACCCCGCGCGGCGGCCTGAGCGCGCCCATCGTCCACTGCGTGCTGTACGAGAACGGCTACCGCCGGCCCGGGGACGTGCCGTTCGCGCACGCCCTGGAGACCGCCCGCGACGCGAGCGCCCGCGCCGGCGTGCACGCCACGCTGGCCCCCGAGCACAAGGTCGGCGCGAGCTTCGTGTGGATCGACCTCGACGACCCGTCGGAGGACGACCTCGCCGACGTCGCGGAGGAGTTCGGGCTCCACCCACTGGCGGTCGAGGACGCCGTCCACGCCCACGAGCGCCCGAAGCTGGAGACCTACGGCGACATCGCCTTCGTGGTCCTGAAGACCGCGTGCTACGACGACGCGGCCGAGAGCGTGGTGTTCGGCGACGTCATGCTGTTCGTCGGCAAGGACTTCCTGGTCAGCATCCGCCACCGGGCGTCCACGCCGATCAGCGAGGTGCGCACGGAGCTGGAGTCGCGGCCCGACGTGCTGCGGGTCGGGCCCAGCGCGGTGCTGTACGCCATCGCGGACCGGATCGTGGACGACTACGTCGACGCGGCCGACGGGCTGGCCCAGGACGTCGACGAGGTCGAGAACGACGTGTTCTCGTCGGACCGCAGCGACCGGGCGGAGCGCATCTACCGGCTCAAGCGCGAGGTCCTGAGCTTCCGCCGGGCGGTCTGGCCGCTCACGGGGCCGGTGGACCGGCTGGCGCGGGGCCAGGTGCAGGGCCTGGACCCGCGCACGGCGGACTACTTCCGCGACGTCCGCGACCACCTGCTGCGCACCGCTGAGCAGGTCGACGCGCTGAACCAGCTCCTGGACAGCGCCCTGAACGCCAACCTCGCCGGGGTCACGCTGCGCCAGAACGAGGACATGCGCAAGATCACGGCCTACGCCGCCATCCTCGGCTGGATGACCGTGATCGCGGGCATCTACGGCATGAACTTCGACTACATGCCCGAGCTGCGCTGGCTGCTCGGCTACCCCTTCGCCCTCACCGTCATGGTCGGCGGCGCCGCGGTCATCTTCACCAGCTTCCGCCGCCGCGGCTGGCTCTGACGGAGAACTCGTCGGTCGCCCCATGGGCCGGCGGCTCCCCCCGCCGTACCCGCGGCCCCGACCGGAGGGTCGCCTCGCCGGTCACCGCTGCAACCTGGGAGCCGGGGCGACCCTGGTGTCCACCAGGTCGCCCAGCACCCGCGGCGCGTCGCCGACGACGATCTCGACGAGGGCCTCCGCGGTCGCCGCCGCGTCCGGGCGGGTCACCGCGTGCACGTGCAGGGTGACCTGCCACCCGTCGGTGAACGGCATCGACCGCACCGGGGCGAGGGCACCGCTATCGGGCAGAACGGCTTCCAGCCACCGCGAGGTGTCCAGCCGCTCCCGCACGGGGACGCCATCGCGCTTGACATACCGCAGCCGCACCCGCCACGTCGGCAGTTCGCTTCCGTCGGTGCCGCTTCCAGCAGCGGTTGTGCTTCGTCCGGTCGGGCCGGTACCGGGCGGACGCGCACCCTCGGCCTGCTCTGCGTTCGGAGGCTGTTGGTGCGGTCCGCGGGGCGTCGGGTTGGGCATGCCGCCATTGAGCGTGGCGGTGGGAGGGAGGTCGATGGGTTGGACGTGGACAGCCCGGCTGTCCACATACCCGGGTCGACAGGCTCCCGGCGCGGGCCTTCCGGGAGCCGGCAGGCGGGCACACGACCTAGTCTCTGGCGACAACTTCCAGGAAGGGGCGCTGTGATGTGCGCGGTCACCGCCGGTGGCGGGCGGCTGGTGTTGTGGGACGTGGACCGGACGCTGCTGTACGTGGAGGGGGTGAGCCGGCCGGTCTACGAGGAGGCGTTCCTGGCGGTGATCGGGCGGCCCCTGGAGCGGTTGGCGGACATGGCGGGCCGGACCGACCGGTACATCATCACGGAGACGCTCAAGCTGCACGGCGTATCCGACGCCGACCCGCTGCTGGAGGGGTTCTACTCGGCACTGGGCCGGGCGGTGCGGTCGCGCCGCGACCTGCTGCGTGAGCGGGGGTTCGCGCTGCCGGGAGCCGAGGAGGCACTGGACGCGCTGGCCGAGGTGCCGGGCGTGGTGCAGTCGGTGGTGACGGGCAACACGCGCGAGATCGCGACCGAGAAGCTGTCGGCGTTCGGGCTGGACACGCACCTGGACCTGGAGGTCGGCGGGTACGGCGACGACGCGACCGTCCGCGGCGAGCTGGTGCGCCTGGCCCGCGACCGTGCCCAGCGCGCGCATGGGTTGGATGTGCCCTGGGAGCGGGTCGTGGTGGTCGGCGACACGGCTCATGACGTCGCCGGCGCCGTCGACAACGGGGCGCGGGCGGTGGGCGTCGCCAGCGGCGGCAGCGGGCCCGACGAGTTGCGGGAGGCGGGAGCGGCGGTGGTGCTGGCCGACCTGTGCGACACCGCCGCGGTGGTGCGTGCGCTCCTGGCTACGACGGCTGTGGGGCCGTCGCGGCGGTGATGCGCGCGCACACCTCGCGGGCGGGAGGGTGCGCCGCGAACGGCGCCAGTGCGGCGCCGACCTCGCCGAGCCGTTCCCGCACACGGGCGGAGCCCACGGTCTCGGCGTCTCGCAGCGCTTCCTCGGCGTGGAAGCACGCCTCGTCCAGGTTCCCGGCGAGCAGGCTGACCTTGGCCAGGCGTGACAGGTAGTGGACGCGGTCGCGGGTGCGCTGGGGGGCGCGCCGGTCCAGCAGCCCGAGGGCCGATCGCAACGTGCGGTCGGCCTGGCCGGTGAGGCCCAGGTCCAGGTAGACCGCGCCAGCCTGGGCGGTGACCTCGACGTCGTCGACGTAGCTGATCCACAGGGGCTCATCGCGTGCGCCGGCGCGGCCGAGGTGGGTGTGCGCGTCGTCAAGGGCGGCGAGCGCTTCCCGGTGGTGGCCGAGCTTGGCGTGTGCGCGGGCGAGACGTGTGCCGAGCATGGCGGCGACCAGCGGTGTGACCGCGAGCTCGGCGGTGTCCGCGGCGGTCCGGGCCAGGGACAGGGCCTTGCCGTGGTCGTCGAGATAGACCTGCTGGAGGCTCATGTACGCCAGGGCGCTGGCGGCCAGCGCGGTGTCGTCGACCTCGTGGGCGATGTACAGAGCGGTGGTGAGGTGCGTCCGGGCCTGTGGGTGCCGGTTGGAGTCCACGGCGAGCCAGCCGGCCATCTGCAGCAGGCGCCCGAGGGCCGCGAGACGGGTCCCGCTGCTGCGCGTGCGCAGCGCTGTGGAGAGGCGGGCGGTGTGGCGCACGAGCGGGATGTACAGGTCGTCACCGCCGAGTCGCGCCTGCAGGTCGAGGAACAGCCGGAGGATCTGGTCGTCCTCGGACTCGGGCATCGACGCGGCGGGGATCGCGCTGGGCAGCGCCACGATGTCGGCCAGTGCGCGGGCGTCCGGGACCGGCGGGGTTGCGGTGAGGGGACCCCCATCGGCTTCGGGCGGCGTTGCCCGCGGTGGGGGTGGCGCGCCCCGGCGGGAGCGTTCGCCGGTGACGAGGGGCAGGAGCCGTGCGAGGGTGCCGTCGCCGTCGAGCGCGGAGTCGCAGGCGGCGGCGAACTGCGCCGCGTCATGCGGCCACCGTTCGGCCTTCTCGACCTTGCTGACTGCGTCGCCTGAGAAGCCGATACGGCTACCTAGGGCGTCCTGGGACAGCCCGGCCCGCTCACGGAGGCGCCGCAGCTCGCTGCCGAAGTAGTGCTGGGCCGATGCGGAGGGGTCGAGCGGTCGCGGCGTCTGCGCCATGCGCGCTCCTCTCGGTGACCTCCGCGATGCGGTTGCGGCCAGTATGGGACGTCCGGTATCGCCCCTGGCAACAAGGTGGACCTCGCCCACCATCAGCTGCAGGCCCGCCCGACCGATCAGCGGTCCCGCCCGGTCAGGGGCGGTGGGAGGACTCGGAGACGGCGAGGAGGTCGGGGGCGGGGCGGCCGGTCCAGGCGCGCAGCCAGGCGGTGAGCTGCTCGGCGGGGAGGGGGGGGCTCAGGAAGTAGCCCTGGGCGATGTCGCAGCCCAGGTCGCGCAGGGCGTCCCAGGTCTCGGCGTCCTCGACGCCCTCCGCGACGACGCGCTTGCCCAGACGGCGCCCCAGGTCCGCGACGGTCGTGACGATGGCGCCCCCGCTGCGGCTGGACCGCATCGCCTGGACGAAGGACTTGTCGATCTTGATCTCGTCGACCGGCAGCCGGTTCAGGTAGGACAGCGACGAGTAGCCGGTGCCGAAGTCGTCGACGGAGCGGTGGATCCCCAGGCGCGCGAGCTGGTCCAGGACCGCGATCGCGCGCTCCGGCTCGTCGAGGATGTCGCTCTCGGTGATCTCCAGGGTGAGCGAGGCGGGGGGCAGTCCGTGGGCGCCCAGGAGGCGCACGACGTCGTCGACCAGCGCCGGGTCGGCCAGGCCGCGCGCCGACAGGTTCACGGCGACGCCCAGGTCCAGACCCGCCGCGTGCCAGGCCGCGCCCTGGCGGATGGCGGTCTCCAGGACGTGCAGCGTGAGCGGGCGCATGAGGCCGGTGTGCTCGGCGACGGGGACGAACTCGTCAGGGGGGATCGGCCCGCGCATCGGGTGGTACCAGCGCACCAGGGCCTCGACGCCCACGACCCGCCCGTCGGCGAGGGCCGCCTTCGGCTGGTAGTGCAGGATCAGCGCGCCGGTGGCGATGGCCTCGCGCAGCTCGGCGACCAGGGCGAGACGCCCCGGGCTGTACTGGTCGCGGTCTGCGGCGTACACCTCCGCGCCCGTGCGGGCGCGCTTGGCCGCGTACATGGCCACGTCGGCGCGCTGGAGCAGCACCTCGGGGTCCTGGCCGTCGCCGGGCGCGACGGCGATCCCGATGCTGCCGTCGACCTGCAGGGGCAGGCCGCGCAGGGTGTAGGGCGCGGCGAGGGCGGCGCGCACCTCCGCGGCTGCGCGCAGGGCGGCCTCCGCGCCGGCGCCCGGGAGGGCGAACGCGAACTCGTCACCGCCCAGGCGGGCGACCGGGGCGTCGGCGGGCAGGGTGGCCTGCAGCCGGCGGCCGACCTCCTGGAGCACCAGGTCGCCGCTGTCGTGACCCAGCGTGTCGTTGATCTCCTTGAAGCGGTCGAGGTCCAGCAGCAGCACGGCGAGGCGCCCCCGGCCGGCCAGGGAGCCCGCGACGGCGTCGTGGAAGGCGCGCCGGTTGCTCAGGCCGGTGAGGGCGTCGTGCAGGGCCTCGTGCTCGCGCTCGGCGGCCTGGTTGCGCAGGCGGTCCGCCAGCCGCCCGTTGCTGAGCGCCACCACGGCGTGGTTGGCCAGGGACGCGAGCACGGCGAGGTCGTGCGCGTCGAAGGTGTCGACGTCGCCCAGGCGGTCGGCGGCCAGCAGCGTGCCGGACTCGCCCAGCGGCGCGATGATCGCGTCGCGCAGCCCGGCCGCCGCCAGCGCGGCGCGCAGCCGCGCGTCGCGCGTGCCGCGGGGGGCGAGCAGCGGCACCGGCGCGGCCGCGGCCAGCAGCGCCGCCAGGCCCGTCCCCCGCCGTCGTCGCGGCCGGAGCGCACCCGCAGCGCGTCCTCGCCCGCGTGGTCGACCAGCTCCACGACCTCGACCTGGAGCAGCTCGCGCACCTGCTCGGCGACGCGCTCGGCGATCGCGCGCGCCCGCAACTCGCCGTCCATGGCCCGGGTGAAGCCGGCGAGCTGCTCCAGGCTGTCGTGCCGCCGCTGCAGCGACAGGTAGGACCGGTACGCGCCGCTCAGCACGGCGGCGACGGCGATCAGGGCCCAGGCGGCGCGCCAGTCGGCGTCGAGCACGGTGATGACCACGATCGCGAAGCAGCCGTTGGCGATCGCTTCGACGGTCCCGCCGACCAGCCCCTCGCGCAGGGCGGACAGCTCCAGGCGGCCCTCCAGCAGCGAGATCGCCGCGGTCACCGACGCGGCCGAGGCCAGGTCGATGAGCAGCGTGACGGCCAGGATCGCGAGCCAGGCGCGCGGCCCGCTGGGGTCGGCGGGGCCCAGGACCGCCCGCCAGACGATCACGGCCAGCACCGTGTGCAGCCAGGTGGCGGCCAGGTTGAAGGCGAGCTTCAGCGGCGACTGGCGCTGGCGGACCAGGGCGATCGCGAAGCCCAGGATGTTGGTGAGCACCAGCACGTTGGGCCCGGCGAAGGCGAGCCCGGCGATCAGCGGGATCTCGCCCAGGGAGAACGAGTGGGTCTCGCGCCCGAAGGTGAGGTTCACGACCACCAGCTCGGCGGCCAGGAAGGCGAGCAGCAGGCCCCACCACGGGATGGTGAACGGCCGGGACGGCGCGCTCTGGGCGGCGAACAGCGTGAGCTGGAGGGTGAGCGCGAGCGCGGCGAGGACGGCGGTCAGCGCCCAGACGCGGTGCTCCCCGTCCGGGCGGTCGCCGCTCTCCTCCGTCTCCGCTCCCTGCCCCGCCACAGCAGACAGATCGGCCCGGGTGACCCCTCCTGTAGGAGGGGGCCCCGGGCCGAGGGTGCAGCGCGGTTACCAGCCGCCGTTGTCCCAGGAGCCGGAGCGCCAGCTGCTGCGCGTCCAGCTCGCGTCGCGCCAGCTGCTGCGGGTCCAGCTGGCCTCCCGCCAGCTGCTGCGCGTCCAGGTGTTGGACGAGCCGGCGAAGGAGGAACCGCACCAGCAGGTGCCGGTGAGGTCGTGGGTCAGCCAGCGGCCGCCGTTCCAGACCGACTCGCCGGCCGACGCCCGCGCCCAGGTGCTCCCCACCCACGGCGCGCCGAAGATGTCCTGCTCGCCGACGAGCGGGATGCTGTTGAGCGTGGCGTAGGACCCACCGCGGGCCTGCTCCAGGGAGCCGACCCCGCTGCCGCGGGCGAAGGACTGGCTGTACCCCGGGACGGGGACCTCGTGGGCGCGCTTCACGTCGATCAAGCCCGCGCCGCGGCCGTTGGCGTCGGCGCGGGGCATCGGCATCGCGGTGGACACCAGCAGGCGCTTGACCTGGTCCGGGGTCATGGACGGTCGCTGGGACAGCAGGAGCGCCGCCGCCCCCGAGACCACGGCCGCAGCCTGCGAGGTGCCGCTGCCCCGGAAGAACCGGGTGCCGACGCGACCCTCCGGGTGGTCGTTGTCCACCGTCGACCCCGGAGAGCGCAGGCTGATGACGGACTTGCCCGGCGCGACCAGGTCGACACGTCGCGACGAGCTCCCCCGCGAGGAGAAGCTGGGCACGACGTCGTCGTCGACTCCCTGGGTGCCGCGCAGGTCCCCCGCGCCCACCGCGATCACGAACGGGTTGCGGGCGGGGTTGTCCAGCGACGATCGGGTGGTCCCGTCGTTGCCGCCGCTGACGACGACCACGATGCCCTTCTTCCAGGCGGTCTCCACGGCGTAGGAGAGCGGGTCCAGCCGGGTGTCCTGGACGCCGTCGGTGCCGAAGGACAGGTTGAGGACCCGGATGTTCATGCCCGGGTCCCGGCGGTGCTCGACGACCCAGTCGATCCCGGCGATCACCTGGGAGACGTCGACCGCCCCGTTGTGGGCGCCGACCTTGACGTTGACGACGTGCGCGTCCGGCGCGACGCCGACGAAGTACTTCGGGTCGTTCTCGCTGCCCTGCGGAACGTTGGCGTCGCGCCCCGCCATGATCCCGGCCATGTGCGTGCCGTGCCCGTAGGCGTCGATGTAGGCGAGGTTGTCGGTCTGGGAGTCGAACGACAGGTCGGCGCCGTTGCGGATCTTCCCGCTGGTCGTGAGGCCCGGGACGGGCGCCACCCCCGAATCGATCAGGGCGATGCCGATGCCGCGCCCGCGGAAGCCGTCGGACCACACGTCGTGAGCGCCGATGGTCCTGGTCACGTGGTAGATGGACCCGTAGTCGTCCGACGCGCTGTAGCGGGCCTGTGCGAAGTCGTCGAACCGCCCGTCATCGTCGCCGAGCAGTCGCACGCTGGCGTCGGGGGTGACGCCCGCGACGCCGCGGGCCACCCCCAGGTCGTCGAGCTCGCCGGCGGGGACCGTCGCGGCGACGCCGTCGATGAGGCCCAGCTCGCGGGTGACCTCGCCGCCCGCGCGCTGCACGGCCAGCGCGGCCGCCTCGGTGCCGGCGCCCTCGACGCCGCGCACCACGACCGCGACCTCCGGGCCGCCCCGCTGCGACAGCGCCGTGCCGGGCACCGCCACGGCGGTGAGGGCGAGCGCACCGGCCAGGACGGCACTGGTCACGCGCCAGACCACCCCGTCGCGGGGGACGGCCGCTCGTGCGCCCACCCCCCCGTCCTTCTGGGACCACTCCCTGTCCATCGACTACCTCCTCGGTGCGCCCGCGGATCCGGGCTCCTCCTGGAGCCCCGTGTCGACCGCCATGTCACGCTCAGTAGTTGTACGATGACGCGGGGGTGGTCGGACATAGCCCGAACGGGTGATTCCGGGCGCAGGTGACAACGACGCACGGTTGGGGAACCGTGCTCAGACCGGCTCGCTAGAGTCGGAGGGGCACCCGCCCAGAGCCCCGGGCCCCACCCGACCCGCCTGTGGAGTCCTACGTGGAACTTTCCGACCCTGTCCTCTACGGCATCTTCGCCGTGATCGTGACCGTCCTCCTGGCGGTCGACCTCTTCGTCGTGCAGCGCGACGCGCACGCGGTGTCGATCAAGGAGGCGGGCATCTGGTCCGCGATCTGGATCGGGGTGTCGGTCCTGTTCGGCCTGTTCCTCACCCAGTTCCACGACGGGGTGCCGGGCGAGAACAGCACGGTCGCCTACTTCACCGGCTACGTCATCGAGAAGTCGCTGTCGATCGACAACGTCTTCCTCTTCGTGCTCATCTTCTCCGCCCTGTCGGTCCCGCGCGAGTACCAGCACCGCGTGCTGTTCTTCGGCGTCGCCGGCGCGATCGTCATGCGCACGCTGCTGATCTTCACCGGGGCCGCGCTCATCGAGCGGTTCTCCTGGATCCTGTGGGTGTTCGGGGCCTTCCTGGTCTACACCGGCATCCAGACGTGGCGACAGCGCAACGAGCACCCCGACATCACCGACTCGTCGCTGCTGAAGCGCATCCGCAAGGTCCTGCCCACGACCGAGGACTACGAGGGCGACAAGTTCTTCACCCGGCGCAACGGGCGGCTGCTGGCCACGCCGATGTTCGTCGTCCTGGTCCTGGTCGAGTTCACCGACCTGATCTTCGCGGTGGACTCGATCCCCGCGATCTTCGCGGTCACCCGGGACCCGTTCATCGTCCTGACCTCCAACATCTTCGCGATCCTGGGTCTGCGGTCGCTGTACTTCCTGCTCGCCGGGGTCGCCGACAAGCTGCGCTACCTCAAGGCCGGCCTGGCGATCATCCTCGGCTACGTCGGCGTGAAGCTGATCCTGGAGCAGACGCCGTACGAGTACCTGCACGTCCCCCCGCTGGTCAGCCTGGGGATCATCCTGGGGATCCTCGCGGTCACGGTCGTCGCCAGCCTGCGCGCGGGCCCGCCGGAGGACCCCGACGAGGTGCCGGCGGGCATCGGCAACGTGTTCCACAGCGACCACTCGTCGGGCGCCGGCCGGTCCTAGCCGGCCCGTCCCGGCCGGGGTCCCAGCCGCGCGGACGCTTGCGGGGGGTCGGCCTCCGCGGTCAGGCTGGGGACGTGGACACCGTCGAGCAGGACCTCGCGCGCCGGGAGGCGGAGCCGCGGCGGGGGCCCCGCCTCCCCGCCCTCTCCGAGGAGCTGCGCGAGGCGGTGCGCTACGCCGGCCTGGTCTTCCTGTCCGTGCGGATCGGCGTCGGCCTGCTCGTCGTGCTCGGGATGGGGCTGGTGCCGGCCAACGCCCAGAACCAGGACGGGCAGCTGCTCGACCGCTTCAACCAGGTCCAGGCGCGCGGGTGGGCGATGTTCCTGGGCGCCTGGGAGCGCTGGGACGCCCAGTGGTACCTGCGCATCATCGACGGCGGCTACCCGCTCGACGACATCCGCGCCGCGTTCTTCCCGGTCTACCCGATGCTGTCGTGGGTGGTCCGGCCGCTGGTGGGCGGGTCGACGCTGGGCGCCGCGACGCTGGTCGCCAACCTCTCCTACCTCGGCGCGCTGATCCTGCTGTTCCGCCTCACCGAGGTCGAGCGCGACCGCGCGTTCGCCAAGCGCGCGGTGCTCTACCTCGCGGTCGCGCCGATGGGGTTCTTCCTGCTCGCGCCCTACACCGAGGCGCTGTTCCTGCTGCTCGCGCTCGGGGTGTTCTGGTGCGCGCGGCACCAGCGCTGGCTGCCGGCCGGGCTGCTGGGGGCGCTCGCGTCGGGGACGCGCTCGGTGGGGTTCGTGCTGGCGCTGCCGGTCGCGGTCGAGGCGCTGCAGGCGGCGCGCGCGGCGGGGGACCGCCGCTCGGCGGTGCGCACGCTGCTCGCCGGGCTGACGGGGGCCGCGCTCGTGCCGCTGGGGCTCCTCGCCTACCTGGGCTGGTGGGAGCTGCGCGCCGGTGACGGGCTGTTCCCGATCCGCCTGCAGGAGACGCACTGGGCGCACGTCCGCGCGTGGCCCTGGATGACGCTGTGGACCGGCGTGCGCCAGGGCACCACCGGGATCGCGGAGTTCTCCAACGGCTACCCGCAGCTCGACCTGGTGCTCGTCGCCGTCGCGCTGGCGGGGACGGTCTGGGCGCTGCGCCGGCTGCCGCCCTCCTACGGGCTGTGGACCCTGGCCAGCGTCCTGCTGCCGCTGGTCACCCCGACGCCGTTCCGGGTGCTGATCTCCGCGCCCCGCTACTTCGTGGTGGTGTTCCCGCTGACCTGGGCGATTGCGCGCTTCGCCGAGCGCTTCCGCGCCCACGACCTGGTCGTGGCCGCCTCCGCCGGCCTGCTCGGGCTCCTGGCCGTGCTGCACGTGACCAACTACTACGTCTACTGATGGGCGCGCTGCGACGGGCCGGCCCCGCGGTGGTCGCGCTGTGCGTGCTCACCCTGGCGGTCGGGTGGTGGTCCAAGGCGCGCTGCCTGGTCGACGGCACCTGGACCGACGACGAGCAGTACCTGGAGTGGTGCTACACCGACATCTACCCACTGTGGTTCGCCGAGCGGCTGTCGGAGGGCGCGGTCCCCTACGTCGACCACCCGGTCGAGTACCCGGTGCTCACCGGCCTGCAGATGTGGGTCGGCCAGCAGCTCGTCCAGCCGCTGCCCGACGACCAGCGCCCCGTCGCCTACTTCCACGTCTCGTCGCTGCTGAACGCGGCGTTCGTGCTGGGGGTGCTCGCGCTGCTGGCGGCCGCCGGCCTGCCCCGAGACCGCCTGCTGTGGTGGGCCCTGGCCCCGACGCTGGCGCTGCACGCCTTCATCAACTGGGACCCGCTCGCCGTGCTGTTCCTGGTCGCCGCGATCGTGGCGCACCTGCGCGGGCACGACACCGCGGCGGGGGTCGCCGCGGGGCTGGGGACGGCCGCCAAGCTGATCCCCGGCGTGGTCGTGCCGGTGATCGTGCTGGCGCGCCTGGCCCAGGGCCGCCCCCGGGACGCGCTGCGCCACGGCCTCGCGTTCGTGGGCACCTGGGCGCTGGTCAACGTGCCCGTCGCGGTCGTGGCGCCCGACGGGTGGGGCCGGTTCTTCCAGCTCAACCGCGACCGCCCACCGGACTGGGACAGCCTGTGGTTCCTCGCGGAGCAGGCGCTGGGCACCTCGGTCGAGGACGTCGTCAACACCGCCTCGGCCGCCCTGCTGGTCGCGGGGGCCGTCGTGATCCTGGCCATCGGCACGCGGCGGCGGGACCCGTCGCAGTGGTGGTCGCTGGCGCTGCCGCTGCTGGTGTGGTTCCTGCTGACCAACAAGGTCTACTCGCCGCAGTACAGCCTGTGGCTGGTCCCGCTGCTCGCGCTGTCGCTGCGCAGCTTCGCGCCCTTCGTCGCGTTCCTGGTCGCCGACACCCTGGCGTTCGCGATGCGCTTCCCCTATCTGGCGGGGGTCGCGGGCGTGGACGCCGAGACGCCCGGCTACCCGCTCTACGCGGTGGCGATCATCGTCCGCGCCGGGGTGCTCGCCTGGATCCTGGTCGAGTCCACGCTGCACCACGACGCGGCGCTCACCGCACCCCGGGCGGTGCCGCACCGCCCGCCGACCCCCGGCGCGGCACCGCCACCGGGCCCGCGCCGGACCCGGCCGCCGCGCGCGCGTGAGGGCCCTGCTCGCCGTCCACGTCGCCACCCGGGCGGCGCTGGCCGCGCTGGCCATCGGCGGGCTGTACCCGTTCCGCGACGGGGAGCCCGCTCGGGGACGTGAACCTGTTCGGGCGCTACGCGGCCGCGCTGCTGTCGGGTGCCGCCCCCTACACCGACGTCCCCATCGAGTACCCGCCCGGCGCGCTCCCCGCGATCGTGCTCCCGGGCCTGGCCGGTGGTGGGCCGTTCGGCTACCGCGTGGCCTTCGTCACCCTGTGCCTGGGCCTGGACGCCGCCGTCCTGGCCGCGCTGCTCGTGCTCGGCGGGCGCGGGGGTGACCGCGGCCGGGCGCGGGACGGCGCGTGGTGCTGGGTGGCGGGGGTGGCGCTGATCGGACCGCTCGTGGTCACCCGGCTGGACATCGTGCCGGCGCTGGCGACCGTGCTCGCCGTCCAGCGCGCGGCGGCGGGGCGCCACGGGCAGGCCGGGGCGTGGCTCGGGTTCGGGGCGGCGGTGAAGTTCTACCCGGGGCTGCTGGTCCCCGGCGCGGCCCTCGCGGCGTGGCGGGCGGGGGCCGCCGGGCCGGGCTCCTGGTCGCCGGGGGCGCCGCGGCGGCCGGCCTCGCGATGCTGGCGCTCGCCGGGCCCGGCGCAGGCGCGATGCTCCGCGCCGTCGTCGGCTACCACCTGGACCGCGGCCTGCAGATCGAGAGCCTGTGGGCCACCCCGCTGCTCGTCGCCGCCCGCTTGGGCGCCGACATCACCACCGCCTACACCTTCCGCGCCCACCACGTGGTGGGCGGCGCGGGCGCGGTGGCCGAGCAGCTCGCCACCGCCGGTGCCCTGGCCGCCCTGGTCGCGGGCACCTGGTTGACCGGGCGCGCGGCCCGCGCGCGGCCGGCGACGGGCCTCGCCGAGGGCCTGTTCGCGTCCCTGCTGCTGCTCCTGGCCACCGGCAGCGTCCTGAGCCCCCAGTACCTGGTGTGGGCGCTGGCGCTGGCCGCGGTCGCGCTGGCCGCCGGCACGCGGGTGCTGCGCGGGCCCGCCTGGGCGGTCCTGCCCCTGTGCCTGCTGACCCAGGCGGTGTACCCCCTCTTCTACGACCAGGTGCTCGCGCGCACCTGGCCGGGGCTGGCGCTGCTCACGAGCCGCAACCTGCTGCTGGGCGGCGTCGCCGCGTGGGCGGCGGTGGCGCTGTGGCGGTCGTCGCGGGTGCCCGCGACCCGCCCGGGGCGCTCAGCCCGCGTGGGCGCGGCCCAGCAGGTAGCTCTCGACCAGGTGGTTCCAGCCGCAGACGAGGCAGGCCTCGACCACGTACGCGGTGAACGAGCGGTGTGACCGCGAGAGCTCGTCGAGCTCCGCGCGGGTCCAGACCACGTGGCCGGAGAGGCGGCGCAGGTCGTCGCCGAACACGTAGGTGACGGTCCGCAGCGTCTCGGCCTCGTCCAGCGGGACGTCGGCGCGGTCGTCGGCCAGCCGGCAGATGGGGCAGGTGCGATGGGTCGGCGTGCCCACGTTCTGGGCAGCGCGCAGCAGCTCGGGGTGGGCGTCGCACACGTCCTCGACGGCGATGGCGCCGCGCGTCACCTGGCGGACCAGCGCCCGCTTCGCCATCCGGTAATCGATGAACCCTCGCATCGCCCCCGAATTGTAGGCAGCGCCGCCCCCACGCGGGCACCCACCCGTGGCGGGCCGCCACGGGTGGGTGGGTCGACGGCGGTCAGCGCACCCGCAGCGTGGCGGCGGCGCTGCCGGCAGCGGTGCGGGCGGTGATCGTGGCCGCGTACCGCGAGCCCCCGGCGGTGGTCTCCACCGCCACGCTCACCCGGTCCCGGCCCTCGGGGACCGTGACCGTCGCCGGCACGCGGACCCGGGCGTCGCTGCTGCGCAGGGCGACCTCGGCGCCGCCCTCGGGGGCCGGGCCGTCGAGGTGGATGACCGCGGTGGTGGCGGCGCCCGCCCGGATGCGGTCGTCGGCCAGGGTCAGGGACGCGACCGCGGGCACCGGCTCGTCGGCGGGCGGGGGCTCCTCGACCGGCGGCGGCTCGTCGGCCGGCGCCGGTCCCAGGTCGGTCACCAGCACGCGGTAGCCGAGGTCGTCGCCGGTCAGCCGGACGTTGTCCGCGCCGACCGCGACCACCCCGAGGAGCAGGGTGCCGGCCGGCAGGGGGCTGGTGACCGTGGCGTACGGGGACTCGGGGGTGAACTGCGGGGTCTGGGTGTGGGCGTCGTAGGCCTCCTCGATGACGAAGTAGGCCCCGTCGAAGCCGGCGCCGCGCTCGACGAGCTCGATGCGGTAGCGGTGGCCGCCGGTGGCGGAGAACGACAGGCGGTCGAGGTCGCCGCCGCCGGCGCTGCCGTCCGGCGCGCAGAACCCGCGCTCGGTGGCGACGCCGGGCTGGAGCTCGGCGTGGTCGCTGGGCTCCTCGAACGGGTCGGTGCAGGTGGGCAGGGCGGCGGCCAGCCCCGGCCCGGCGACGGTGATGACGGCGGTCAGGACGGCGGTTGCGAGGGCGGTGCGGCGGGTCATGGGAGCTCCTGTTCTTCGAGGCGCGGGGGGACGGCCGGTCACGGCGCGGGCGTCAGCGCCTGGCCGTCGACGGTGTCGCTGATGCCGAACCGCGACCGGTCCGAGCCCGTCCGACCGGCGGCGTCGGTCACCGTGGCGGTGACGGTGAGCGTGTCCTGGCCCTCGGGCAGCTCCAGCGAGCCGCCGACCACCCAGTCGGCGGTCGTGAGGACACCCCTGTGGGTCGACTGGCTGCCGGCGACGTTGAACAGGGGCGCGAGGTTCTGCCCGGCGGGGATGAGGTTGCCGTTGGGCTGGCGGAGCGCGGCGTCGAAGGTCAGGACCAGCCCGGGGAAGTTGCGGTTCGGCCCGGCAGTGGCGATGGCGCCCGCGTCCAGGATCGAGCCGGGCGCGTCGACCTGGCCGGGGCCGTTGCCCGGGCCGTTCTCGCTGACGCCGATGCCGGCGCCGGTGCGGTCCAGCGCGTCGACCTGGAGGAAGAACAGGGAGCCCGAGGGGTTGACCGGGGTCCCGGCGGGACCGGTGGCGACGCTGCTGCGCCGCCGCGGGCCGTTCAGCTCCACGCGCGGTCCGTCGCGGTCGTCGCGGCCGTCGCCGAGGACGGGGCCGGGCGGCGGCGTGAGCGCCTGCCCGGAGGCGGGACCGTCGCGGTCGACCTCGAGGGTGACGCGGTCGCGGCCGACCCGGCCGGCCTCGTCGGTCACCGCCGCGGTGATCGTGAAGGCGTCGACGTCGGCGGGGATCGACTCCAGGACGTGCCAGCCGGCCCACACGGTCACGCCGGGCCCGGGCGTGTCGTCGGTCCCGGCCACGTTGAACAGGTTCGCCAGGTTGGTGCCGGCGGGGATGACGCCGCCGTCGGGCTTGGGCAGGTCGACGTCGACGCGGACGTCCAGCCCCGGGTAGTTGGGGTTCGCGGCGCCGAGCAGGTCGGGGTTGCGGATGTTCAGCGCCTCGCGGACGGGGATCGCGACGTCGTCGCGGGTGCGGGCCTCGACGTTGATGAGGAAGCCCGCGCCCTCGAAGGTGCCCGCACCGGGGGCGCCGGTGCCCGGCGCGACCGCTCCGCCGACCGGCGCGGTGATACGCACCGCGGGTCGGCGGCCGCCGTCGCCGTCGCGGTCGCGGTCGGCGGCGCCGGCGGCGGCGGGGCCGGCGGTCAGGAGAGCGGTGGCGGCCAGCGCGGCGGCCAGCAGCACGGCGGCCGGCCCCGGCCGGAGCCCTCGGCGGGCGGTGGTGGTGGTGGATCGCATCGGCGTCCCTTCCTGCTCGGTCCGCTCGGGAGGAGCGGTCGAGCGGGGTACGCCCACGCGGGCCCGGACGGTTCAGCGGCAGCTCCCGTGAACCGCCGCGCGCCCTCGGCGCGACAAGGGTGCAGGCACCCGGCCGGGTCGCCGCCGACGGAGGAGCACACGGACATGAACATGCCGGGCGGGGCGGAGTTGCTGCTCCTTGCGGTACCGGTGCTGGTGATCGCCGCGGTCGTCGTCGGCTTCGCCCGGCTGGTGGCCTACTTCGTGCGGCGGGACCAGCGGCGCGCCGGGGACTGACCCCGGCGGGCCGCGCCGGCGGGGGCCGGGCGACGGCCTCGGGGCACGGGCAGCCGCCGGCTCACGGGGTCCGGCGGGACCCCGTGAGCGGCCGTCAGCGGCGGGGTCTCGGTCCGTTTCCGGGCCGTCATCGGGGGTCAGGGCCGCGTCGATCGCGCGGCGGACGCGGTGCTCGCTGCTCGCTGCTCGCTCTTGATGCTCTCGCCGGCATCCAGCAGGACCACGGGCGGCCTCCGGCCGCCGATCCCGCTTGTGCAGACGCCCCGGGCCCGCGCCCGGCCCGGACGGCCCCTGCGGGCGGGGCGGGCGAGCCGCCCCGTCCTCGGGCCACCGGGCAGGCGGACCGCGCGTCCACCAGCGGGCTACCCGGGTAGCTGTAGGTGGTGAACCTCCACCGGCCCCGCGATGCGAAGGACGGGTACCTCGCGGTCGCCCTGGTCCTGCTGCCCGTCGCCCTTGCCATCCTCGTCAGCCTGATCACGGATGGCGGCAACACGCTCGCCCGCGACCTGGCCACCAGCGTCCCCGTTGGACTCGTAATGGCTGCGCTGTTCGTGGCGATCCGGGCTACCCAGCGCGCCCGCCGACGCTGACGGACGGGCGCATACACAGGTCCTCGCTGCGCTGCGGTCAGGAACGCCGGGAAACGCCCGGCGGCAGCAGGAACCTTCCCGCAGGTCATGGGCCGTTCGGCCGTACCCGGCTTGGCCGGCCCGGCCCGCGGGAGCTATCGTCTCGACATATCGTCGCGACACCTCGTCAGGTCCTCCATGCTCGAACTCGCGGTGCTCGGGCTGCTCAAGGAGCGGCCGATGCACGGCTACGAGCTGCGCAAGCAGCTGACCCAGCGGCTCGGCCTGTTCTGGACCGTGTCGTTCGGGTCCCTGTACCCCACGCTCAAGCGCATGGAGCGGCGGGGGGCCGTCGCGCGCGCCGAGGTGCGCGGCGAGGGCCGCATGCGCCAGGTCTACCGCGTCACCCCCGCCGGGGAGCTGCTGTTCCTGGACCTGCTCTGCGAGGGCCTGGACACCCCCGAGCAGGAGCGCTTCCCGCTGCGCATGGCCTTCCTCGGCCACGTCGGCCCCGAGCTGCGCATCCGCCTGCTCGAGCGGCGCAAGCGCTGGCTGCAGGACCGGCTGGAGGCGGGGTCGCAGTCGCTGCGCCACCTGTCCCCGGGGGCCGACGCCTACGCCACCTCCCTCGTGCGCCACGGCCTGGACCACACCGAGCGTGACATCGCCTGGCTGGACGACCTTCTCGCCACGGAACGTCACCGGCTCGACGAGGAGCGTGGATCATGGCCCTGCGCCGGGGGAACCCCGCCGGAACCGCCGCTGTACCCGTCCACCCAGGAGATGCCAACCCCGTGAACGAAGCCTCCCCCCGCAGCGAGCGCCGCAGCGTGCGCGTCGCCATCGTCGGCGTCGGCAACTGCGCCAGCGCCCTGGTCCAGGGGGTGCACTACTACCGCGACGCCGACGGCGCCGAGCGCGTCCCCGGCCTCATGCACGTCGAGCTCGCCGGGTACCACGTGCGCGACCTGGAGTTCGTCGCCGCCTTCGACGTCGACGCGAAGAAGGTCGGCCGCGACATCGCCGAGGCCATGGCCGCCCCGCCGAACAACACCATCGTCTTCGCCGAGGTGCCCCCGCTGGGCGTCGAGGTGCTGCGCGGGCCGACGCTGGACGGCCTCGGCGAGTTCTACCGCGAGATGGTCGAGGAGTCCGACGGGCCGGTGGTCGACGTGGCGGAGGAGCTGCGCCGGGCGCGCGCCGACGTGCTGGTCTGCTACCTGCCGGTCGGCAGCGAGCAGGCGGCGCGCCACTACGCCCAGGCGGCGCTGGACGCGGGCGTGGCGTTCGTCAACTGCCTGCCGGTGTTTCTCGCCAGCGACCCCGCGTGGGCGGCGCGCTTCACCGCGGCGGGCGTCCCCATCGTCGGCGACGACATCAAGTCCCAGGTCGGGGCGACCATCACCCACCGCATCCTCACGCGGCTGTTCGAGGACCGGGGCGTGGCGATCGACCGGACCTACCAGCTGAACTTCGGCGGGAACATGGACTTCATGAACATGCTGGAGCGCACCCGCCTGACCTCCAAGAAGGTGTCCAAGACCCAGGCCGTCACCTCCCAGATCGACGGCGGGATCCCGCGCGAGAACATCCACATCGGCCCGTCGGACCACGTGCCGTGGCTCAACGACCGCAAGTGGGCCTACATCCGCATGGAGGGCCGCAACTTCGGCGACGTGCCCCTGAACGTGGAGCTGAAGCTGGAGGTCTGGGACTCGCCCAACTCCGCGGGCGTGGTGATCGACGCGGTGCGCTGCGCGAAGGCCGCCCTGGACCGCGGGATCGGCGGCCCGCTGCTCGGCCCGTCCAGCTACTTCATGAAGTCCCCGCCGTCGCAGTTCGCCGACGACGTCGCCCGCCAGCTCGTCGAGGACTTCATCGCAGGTGCGCGGACCGAGGGCCAGCCGGCGTGAGGACGCGCCCGGTCGCCACCAGCTCGCCGAACGTGAGCGGGTCCAGCGGCCGGGCGAACAGCCAGCCCTGACCCAGGTCGCACGGCACGGTCCGCAGCACGGCGAACTGCGCGGCGGTCTCCACGCCCTCCGCGACGGTGGTGATGCCCAGCGCCGCCGCCAGCTGCAGGACGCCGCGGGCGACGTCGGCGTCGGCGCCGTCGAGGTCGGCGACGAAGCGCCCGTCGATCTTGATGACGTCGGGCCGGACCTGGCGCAGGCGGTCCAGTGACGACCAGCCGGTGCCGAAGTCGTCCAGGGCGAGCCGCACCCCCAGGGCCCGCAGCTCGGCCAGGGCGGCGACGTGCTCCTCGGCGAGCAGCACCGACTCGGTCAGCTCCAGGACCAGCGCGGACGCCGGGAGGCCCGCGTCGGACAGGGTCGCGGCGACCGCCGCGGCCATGCCGGGGTGGGCGAGCTGGCGGGCCGACAGGTTGACGCTCACCGACAGGCCGGACGCGGTCGGGAGGTGGTCGGCCCAGGCCCGCGCCTGCCGGCAGGCCGCGTCCAGCACCCAGCGGCCGATGGGGACGATGGCGCCCGTCTGCTCGGCGAGGGGCAGGAACTCCAGCGGGGCGATCGACCCGAGCACCGGGTGGTGCCAGCGCAGCAGCGCCTCCGCGCCGACGGCGGCGCCGGTGCGCAGGTCGACGATGGGCTGGTAGACGACGGCGAACTCGCCGCGGCGCAGGGCCCCGTCCAGGTCGCTCTTGAGCTCCAGGCGGCGCATGGCGCGCGCGTGCATCGGCGCCTCGAACACCCGGTAGGCGTCCTTGCCGCTGCTCTTGGCGGTGTACATCGCCGCGTCGGCCTCGCGCAGCAGCGCCTCGCCCGTCGCACCGGAGCTCCCCGGCGCCTGCGGTGCACGGTCAGCGCCGTCGGCGAGGCCGCCCCCCACCGCGATGCCGATGCTGGCCGACATGCGCACGTAGCGGGAGACGGCCGGGACCGGCTCGGTGAGCACGGCGAGCAGCCGGTCGGCGACGCCGACCGCCGCGGCGGTGCCCTCCAGGTCCTCCAGCAGCAGCGCGAACTCGTCGCCGCCCAGCCGCGCCGCGGTGTCGCCGGGGCGCAGGCAGGACCGGATGCGGTCGGCGACGGCGATGAGCACCTGGTCGCCGGCGGCGTGGCCCAGGCTGTCGTTCACGGTCTTGAAGTCGTCGAGGTCGACGTAGAGCAGCGCGACGCTGCGCCCGCTGCGACGGTGGGTGAGCAGCGCGTGGTCGATGCGGTCGCGGAACAGCGTGCGGTTGGCCAGGCCGGTCAGCGGGTCGTGGAAGGCCTGGTGGCGGATGCGGTCCTCGGCGCGCACCCGCGCGGTCGCGCCGGCCAGGACGCTGCCGACCGCGCGCAGGAAGTCCAGGTCGCCGGGCCCGAAGCTCCGCCGGGTGCGGGCGTGGACGGTGAGCAGGCCGAAGCGGTCGCGCCGGTCACCGACGGCGACCGCGGCGGTGTCCACGACCCCGCGCTCCTCCAGGGCGGGCAGCGACGACTGGCCGGGCGTGTCGGCGTCGGGCGGCTCGTCGTCCTCCAGCAGGGCGGCGGGCAGGTTGGCGGTGGCGGGCAGGACGACGGTCCCCGCGGCGCCCTCGCCCCAGCCCAGCCCGGTGCGCAGGACCAGCGCGGCGCGGTCCGACGACAGCGCGAACAGGCCGCACAGCTCGACGCGCAGGGTGGCGGCCACCAGCGCGACGGCCTCGGTGTAGAGGTCGTCGAGCTCGCCCAGCTCCAGCGCGCGCAGGCCGAGCCGCGCATCGAGTACCGGCTGGGCGGCGACGAGTTCGCGCTCCTCGGCGCGCGCGTCCAGCTCCCGGCGGGCGCGCTCGCGGTCGGCCAGCAGCCGGCCGAGGCGCGTGAGCAGCCAGAGCGTGAGGGTCGCCGCGGCCAGGGCGGGCAGCGCCGTCCGCGGCGCCGCCCCGGTGCGCGCCAGCAGCACGCCGAGGGTCACCAGCAGCGCCACCCCGAGCACGGCGACGCGGGCGAACGGGTGGACCGACGGGCGCGGTGCGGGCTCGGTCAGCCGGCGCATCGACGGGGGCAGCGCCGCCAGGCCGAGGCTCAGCGAGGCGGCCAGGAACAGGATCCCGGCGACGGTGCCGGACCCGCCGATCGGCTGCCACAGCCCCGCCGCGATGCCCAGCAGCCCGTGCCCCACCAGCAGCCAGGCGGACGGGCTGCGGGGGCCGATGGCCACCAGCAGCCGCAGGGCGGTCGCCAGGGCCACGGTCATGGCCACCGGGACGACCGCCCACAGCAGGTCCCACCCGGCCTCGCGCCCCGCGGAGCCGCCCAGCAGGACCAGCGCCAGGGCCGCGGCGACGACGGCCTCGTCCAGCACGTCCTCGCGGTGGGACGGGCGCAGGACCCGGCGGACGAACAGCAGCCCCGCGCCGGCGCCCGCGACCGCGGCGAAGGGGAACGCGACGGCCACCGCCGCGGACGGCTCGTCGACGCCCGGCAGCAGGTAGCCCACCAGCACGACGGCGACGACGAGCTGGCCGGCCAGGGCGAGCAGCCACGGCTTGGTGTCGGCGGGGCGGTGCCGCCGGATGCCGACGGCCAGGGCCAGGACCGCACCCCCGCAGCACCCCAGCCCCACCACGATCGCCGCTTCCCCCATGCTGGGACGTTCGGCAGGGGGCGGGAAGAGTTGAGCGGCCGCGCGTGCTGCCGCGCGGCCGCCCGGGGGGAACGGCGGGTCAGACGGGCCGGAGGGTCAGTCCACGACCGGGGCGGCGGCCGCGGCGGCGTAACGCTCCGCGACGTTCGCCCAGTTCACGACGTTCCACCAGGCCTTGACGTAGTCCGGCTTCACGTTGCGGTACTGCAGGTAGAACGCGTGCTCCCAGACGTCCAGGAGCAGCAGGGGCACGGTCCCGCTGAACTGGCGCACCTGGTGGTCGTTGAACATGCCGATCAGCAGGCGCGAGCCCGCCTCGTCGTACTCCAGGGCGGCCCAGCCGTTGCCCTGGACCTGGACCGCGGCGGCGGTGAAGTGCGCCCGGAACCCGTCGAACGAGCCGAAGTCGCGCTCGATCGCCGCGGCCAGCTCGCCGTCGGGCTTGTCCCCGCCGTCCGGGGACATGCTCGGCCAGAACACGCTGTGGTTCACGTGCCCGCTGTAGTGGAACGACAGGTCCTGCTGCAGCTTCGACAGGTTGCTGAAGTCGCCCGTTTCCCGCGCCGACTGCATCTGGTCCAGCGCGGTGTTCGCACCCTTCACGTACGTCGCGTGGTGCTTGTCGTGGTGCAGCTGCATGATCTCGCCCGAGATGTGCGGCTCGAGGGCGCTGTAGTCGTAGGGCAGGTCCGGCAGGGTGTAGACGTCGCTCAACTGCCTCTCCTCACAAGAGCGGTGGGAAGTCCTGACCCGCAACCTATCCCGGTGCCTGGCGGCTCATGCAGCCCAACACCCCGGACGGGGTAGGACCGGACGGTGAGCGAACTCGACGACCTGACCGCCCTGGCCGCGGCCCACGGGGTGTCCGCCTCCTACGAGGACGGCCTCCACCGCGAGCGCGCCGTCCCGCGCGACTCCCTGCGCGCCGTGCTGGCGGCCATGGAGGTGCCCGCCGCCGACGACGACGAGGTCCGCGCCTCGCTGGCCGCGGCCCGCGAGGCGCTCTGGCGCACGCCCGTGCCCGCGACCGTGGTGTCGCGCGCGGGGACGTTCACCTCGTTCCCGGTCGCCCTGCCCGACGGCGTGCGCGCCGAGTTCGACGTCGAGGTCGGCGAGGAGATCGCGGGGCCTGCCGACGCGGGCGACGGGCCCGAGCTCCCGCCGCGCTGGACCGGCGTGGACGGCGGGGCCCGCCTGGTCCTGGCCGACGGCACCGCGGACGGGCCCGCGCAGGAGGTCGACGGGCGGCGCGTGCGGATCGTGCAGGTCCCCGCGCCCGCCGGGCTGCCGCTCGGGGCGCACCGCCTGCGGCTGCGGGCCGGGGACACCGAGGCCACCGCCCACCTGCTGGTGGTGCCCGCGGCGTGCCCCGGGCCCGCCGGCCCGCCCGCCTGGGGCTGGCAGGTCCAGCTCTACGCCCTGCGCAGCGCCGCGAGCTGGGGGATCGGGGACCTGGGGGACCTGCGCACCCTGGTCGGCGCGGCGGGGCGCGACCACGGCGCCGACTTCGTGCTGCTCAACCCGCTGCACGCGGTGCTGCCGGTGGTGCCCCAGGAGAACTCCCCGTACTCGCCCGCCAGCCGGCGGTTCGCCAACCCCCTGTACCTGCGGGTGGAGGACTGCGACGGCCACGCGGCCCTGGACGCGGCGGACCGGGCGCGGGTCGACGCGCTGGCCGCCGAGGCGCGCGCGCTGCTCGCCGCCGACCGGATCGACCGCGACCGGGTGTTCCGCTGCAAGGCCGAGGCCTTCGCGCTGCTCGCCGCCCAGCCCCTGCCACCCGCCCGCGCCGAGGCGTTCGCCGCGTACCGGGCGGCGGAGGGCCAGGGGCTCCAGGACGCCGCGACCGCCGCCGCCCTGGCCGAGCGCCACGGGCGGTCGTTCCAGAGCTGGCCCGCCCCGCTGCGCGACCCGCGCTCCCCGGCGGTCGCGGCGGCGCGGGCGGAGCTCGCCGACCGCGTCGCCCTGCACACCTGGCTGCAGTGGCAGTGCGACGTCCAGCTGGGCGCGGCCGCCCGCGCCGCCGCGGAGGCGGGCATGCGCACCGGGCTGATGGCCGACCTCGCCGTCGGCGTCGACCCCGGCGGGTCCGACGCGTGGGCGCTGCAGGCCGACCTCGCGCTGGGCGTCACGGTCGGCGCCCCGCCCGACCCGCTCGCCCCGCAGGGCCAGGACTGGGCGCTGCCGCCGCTGCGCCCCGACCGCCTGCCGCTGACCGGCTACGCGCCGTTCCGCGACCTCGTGCGCACGACCCTGCGCCACGCGGGGGCGCTGCGCATCGACCACATCCTCGGGCTGTTCCGGCTGTTCTGGATCCCGCGCGGCGCGTCGGCCGCGGACGGCGCCTACGTGCGCTACCCGACCGAGGAGCTGCTGGGGGTGCTCGCGCTGGAGGCGACCGCGGCGGGCGCCGTCGTCGTCGGCGAGGACCTCGGCACCGTCGGGCCCGGCGTGCGCGAGACGCTGGCCGACCACGGGGTGCTCGGCACGCGGGTGGTGTGGTTCGAGCGCGACCCGGTGACCGAGCAGCGCGTCCCGGCCGCGGGCTACCCCGAGCTGGCGCTCACCACCGTCACGACCCACGACCTGCCCACGGCCGCGGGCTGGTTCGCGGACGAGCCCACCCGTATCCGCGCGGCGCTGGGCCTGCTCGCGCCGGGGGACGTCGCGGCGGAGGCGGCCCGCACGGCCGCCGACCGCGCGGAGCTGGTCGCGCTGCTGGCCGCCGAGGGCCTGGTCGACCCGGGCGAGGCCGACCTCGACGCGCTGGTCCGCGCCGTCCACGCCTTCGTGGCCCGGACCCCGTCCCGGCTGGTGTCCGCGGCCCTGGCCGACGGCGTGGGCGACCTGCGCCAGCCCAACCTCCCCGGCACCGTCGACGAGTACCCGAACTGGCGCCTGCCCGTCGCCGAGCCCACCGCCCCCGCCTCGCCCGCCACCCCCGGCGCCGCTGGGCCCGACCCCGGGGACGACCTGCTGCCCCCGTCCCGGCCCCTGCTGCTGGAGGAGGTGCTCGCCGCCCCGGGGGTCACCGCCCTCGCCGCCGCCCTGCGCGACGGCCGCGCCGCCGCCGACGGGCGACCCCCGGGCTAGAGCGTGTCTGACGGATGGTGGCGGGTGAGGTCGCGGGTCCAGATGCGCATGGAGGCGACGTCGATGGTGCCTTCGAAGACGTACAGGCGTTTGTCGGTGCGCATCGCGACCGCCCGGTAGGCCTTGATCTTGTTGACGCACCGCTCGGTGCTGTTGCGCTGCTTGTAGACCTGGGCGTCAAAGACGGGAGGGCGGCCGCCGGTGCTGCCGCGGCGGCGCCGGTTGGCCTGCTGGTCGGCCGGTTCGGGGATCACCGCCCGGACGCGCCGGCGGCGCAGCTGGGCGCGTAGCGCCCGGTTGGAGTAGGCCTTGTCGCCCAGCAGCCGGCCCGGCCGGGTCCGCGGGCGGCCCCGCCCTGGCCGGCGGACCTTGAGCCGGTCCAGCAGCGGCCCGGCGGCCAGCGCGTCGCCGCGCTGGCCGGCGGTGGTGACCCTGGCCAGCGGCCTGGCGCGGGCGTCGGCCAGCAGATGGATCTTGGTGCTCAGCCCGCCGCGGGACCGCCCGATCCCCTCCCGATCCGCCCGCCGCCGCGACCGGCGGTCACCAACGTCACCGTCAGTGCGGTCAGGCGGCGGATCGTTGTGATTCGGTAGCGCCCCCTGTGGGACCGGAGGGTCCCGCCACACCCTCCAGCACGCCGACCAGCCGGGCGGCGGGCACGTCGGCGGGCGGGGCGTGGCGGGCGCCGGCGGCGTGCTGATGCGCCCGCACCACCGTCGAGTCGATCCCCACCGTCCACTCGCCCTCCCCGGCGTCACAGCCGACCCGCAGCCCGTCCAGCACCCGCTCCCACGTCCCGTCGCCAGACCAGCGGCGATGCCGCTCATACACCGTCTGCCACGGCCCATACCCAGGCGGCAAGTCCCGCCACGGACACCCCGTCCGGGCCCGCCACACCACCCCGTTGACCACCTGCCGGTGATCCCGCCACCGGCCCCCCCGCCGCGGCGTGGCATCCGGCAGCAACGGCTCGATCACCGCCCACTCCGCATCCGAAAGATCATGACGACTCTGCATGCCGCCGGTCTACCGGCCCGCACCCCCAAACCCGCGCAACCACCTTCGTCAGACACGCCCTAGCCGGCCCGGCGGGGGAGGCCCTTGGCCTCGGCCCACTCGTCGAGCAGGGCGTAGGCCTCCTCCTCCGACATGGGGCCGCGGTCCAAGCGCGCGTCGAGGAGCATGGTGCGGGCCTCGCCGACCAGGGGGCCCGGGGCGAGGTCGAGGTGGGCCATGATCTGGCGGCCGTCCAGCGCGGGACGGATCGCGCGGATCTCCTCCTCCATCTCCAACTGGACGATGCGCCGCTCCAGGTCGTCCATCGCCCGGCCCAGCCGGGCCGCCTTCGCGCGGTTGCGCGTGGTCACGTCGGCGCGGCTGAGGGCGTTGAGCCGGCGCAGCTGCTCGGGCGAGCCCGCGTCGTGCACGTACCGGCGCACCGCGGAATCGGTCCACGCGCCCTCCCCGTAGCCGTGGAAGCGCAGGTGCAGCCGCACCAGGTCGGTGACCTCGGCGATGACGTCGTGGGGGTAGCGCAGCTCCTTCAGGCGGCGCTCGGCCATGCGCGCGCCGACGACCTCGTGGTGGTGGAACGTCACCTTGCCGCCGGGCTCGTAGGCGCGCGTGGCGGGCTTGCCGATGTCGTGGAGCAGCGCCGCGAGGCGCAGGACGAGGTCGTCGCGGGGGACGGCGCGGTCCACCACCGCCAGGGTGTGGGCGTAGACGTCCTTGTGGTGGTGGAGCGGGTCGCGCTCCATCGCCAGGGCCGGCAGCTCGGGCAGGAAGCGGTCGGCCAGCCCGGTGCGCACGAGCAGGTCCATCCCCCGCCCCTGCCACTCGCCGCAGACCAGCTTGGACAGCTCGTCGCGGATGCGCTCCCGGCTGATGTCGTCCAGCGACCCGGCCATCTCCGTGGCCGCCTGCTCGGCCGCCGCGTCGGGGGTGAAGCCCAGGGTCGCGGTGAAGCGCGCGAGGCGCACCATCCGCAGCGGGTCGTCACCGAAGCTGCGCTTGGGGTCCACCGGGGTGCGCAGCACGCGGGCGGCGAGGTCGGCCAACCCGCCGAACGGGTCGACGAAGCGCGGGTCGGGCAGCTGCACGGCCATCGCGTTCACGGTGAAGTCGCGGCGCGCGAGGTCGCCCTCGATGTCGTCGCCGTAGGTCACCTCCGGGTGCCGCGACCCGGGGGTGTAGACGTCGGCGCGGTAGGTGGTGACCTCCACCGTGACGCCGCCGCGGGCGGCGCTCACGGTCCCGTAGCGCAGGCCGGTCAGCCAGATGTTGTCCGCCCAGCGCTGCAGGACCGCCTTGCACGCCTCCGGCCGCGCCGACGTCGCGAAGTCGAGGTCCTGGGGGGCGATGCCGCGCAGGACGTCGCGGACGGAGCCGCCGACCAGGTAGAGGTCGTGGCCCGCCGCGCGGAAGCGCCGGCCGAGCTCCAGCGCCGCGGGCGTCGCGGTCACCAGTGCCGAGAGCGCGCGCCGCTGGTCGGAGGTCGGGAGCTGCGGGGACATGGAGTCCCAGGCTAAGCCCTCGCGGCGGCCGGTCGTCAGGCCGGTCAGGCGTACCAGGGCTCCAGCAGCTCGCGCAGCAGGCCGTCCTCGACCAGGACCCAGCCCTCGACCCCCGCCTCGGGGAACGCGGCCCGGCCCGTGTCCGCCGCCAGGAACGCGGGCGCATCGGCCACGGGCACCAGGGTCTGGGAGTCCGGCGTCGCCCGGTCGGCCAGCAGGGACAACGCCGCCTGCGGGGCGACCGGCACCGTGCGGATCAGGCTGCTCTCGTCGACGAACACGTGGTCGCCGGCGACGTACTGCGGGTGGGCGCGGGCGCGGTCCCCGCTGTACCGGCAGATCAGGTTGAACGCCAGCGACGCGTCCTCGAACGCCGTGACCTCCCCGTACCAGATCCCGTCGGGCAGGGGTCCCGGTCCCGGGGCGCACCCGGACCCGTCGGCGTCGCCGCCGGCGAGCGGCACCTGCGGCCCGTTCCGCCCGTACCGGCTCACCAGCACCGTGGCGCCCACATCCGTCACCGCGGCCGGCGGGGCGACCTCCGGCGACGCGGACGGCGCGGGGCTGGGCGGTGGCGGCGGCGGTGGCGGCGACGCCGACGGCGACGGCGACGGGGACGGCGCGCGGGCGACGGCGGCGGGGGGGGCGGGGCGGGCGGCGGCGACGGCGACGGCGCCGAGGACGCCGAGGCCGGGGTCGCCGTCGGCGCGGCCACCGGCGCGGGACCGCCGTCGTCGGCGAAACCGACGCCGGGCGCGGCGTCGCGGAAGCCGACGACGACCATCGGCACGGCCACCAGCAGCATCGCCGCCAGGGCGATGCCGACGGCGGCACGGGCGCGGGCGCGGGGCGCGGGCGCCTCGTGCTCCGCCCGCGCCACGATGCGGGCGAGCCCGTCGGGCGCCGGGTGGGCGGTCGCGGCCCGTGCGCGGGCCTCGTCGCGCAGACGCCGGATCAGGGGATCGCTCACCGGGTCACCTCCTCGCGCAGCTGGGCCAGGCCCCGGTGGATCAGCGACTTCGCGGTCTGCTGCCCGCACCCCAGCGCCTGGGCGACCTCCGCGACCGACAGGTCCTCGTAGAAGCGCAGCAGCAGCGCGGTCCGGCGGCGCGGCGACAGCCGGCGCAGCTCGGGCCAGAGGCTGTCGGGCTCGTACGGGGGGACCGGCCGCTCGGGCTGCGGGGGGTGGCGCCGCTCCAGGAACCGGCGACGGTGGTGGGACCGGCAGGCGTTGACCACCGCCCGGCGCAGGTAGGCGACGGGTTCCCCCACGTCGGCCCACTTCCGGTACACCCCGACGAAGGCGTCCTGCACCAGCTCCTCGGCGACGGCATGGTCGTCGGTGAGCACGTAGGCCAGCCGGAGCATGCGCCCGTACTGGGCCTGGTACAGGCCCTCGAACGACGCCGGGCGCTCCGGCCCCGCCACCGTGCGCATGTCCACCAGCCCGGTCCCATCCATGTCCGCGCCGACCTCCCGCAGGTCAGGGCGCCACGGGCGCGGCGGCGGATCCCGCCGACCTCGGACTCAGGCCTACCAGGGACCGCGGCGCCCGGCCACCCGGCCGCTCCGCCGACACCCCGGCCCCGCGCACCCGCACGTCCACCATCGCGCTCCCCGTTCCCGCGGGGACCCGCCGCGCCGCCGCCCGTTGGCCGCGCCCGGTCCCCGTCGCGCCCACCGACGCGGGGCACCCCCCGACGGGGTGCACCCCGTGCGCGCGGCCGTCGGGGAGGGGGTGCGGCGCGGTCAGCCGAGGCCGGCGGTGCGGATCGACAGGCGCAGGTCGTGGGGGCTGGTCGCCGCGGCCAGCGCGGCCTCGAACTCGATGCGGCCCTCGCGGTAGAGCGCCAGCAGGTGCTGGTCGAAGGTCTGCATGCCGTAGTACTCGCCCTCGGCGATGGCGTCCTGCACCAGCTCCAGCTTGGTGGGGTCGCTGACGAACTCCTGCAGCCGCGCGGTCATGACCAGGATCTCGAGCACCGCGACGCGCCCGCCCCCGCGCGCGGGCATGAGGCGCTGGCAGACGACGCCCTTGAGGACGCTGGCCAGCGCGGCGCGGGCCTGCTCCTGGTGGTGCGGGGGGTGCAGGTCGATGACGCGGTTGACCGTCTCCGTGGCGTTGGTGGTGTGCAGCGTGGACAGCACGAAGTGGCCGGTCTCGGCGGCCTGCAGCGCCGTGGACACCGTCTCCAGGTCGCGCAGCTCGCCGACGAAGATCACGTCGGGGTCCTGCCGCGCCACCGAGCGCATCGCCTGGGCGAAGTCGCGTGTGTCGATGCCGACCTCGCGCTGGTCGATGATCGCCAGGTCGTCGCGGTGCAGGACCTCGATGGGGTCCTCGATGGTCACCACGTGGCACCGGCGCGTCCGGTTGATGTTGGCCAGCATCGCCGCCGTCGTCGTGGTCTTGCCCGACCCGGTGGGACCGGTGACCAGGACCAGCCCGCGGTGCTCCTCCGAGAGCTTGCGGATCGCGGGCGGCAGGTTCAGGTCGTCCAGCGACGGCGGGTCCGCCGGGACCAGCCGGATGACCATGCCGGCCGAGCCGCGCTGGCGGAAGGCGGCCACGCGGAAGCGCCCCAGGCCGGGGACGGAGTACGCCGCGTCGGCCTCGTTCCCGCCGGCGAACCGCTCCCAGGCGGTGTCGTCGAGCGCCTGGCGCACGAAGCGCTCGGTGTCGGCGGGCGTGAGCACCGGCAGGTCGACGATCTCGGACAGGTCGCCGTGGACCCGGACGTAGGCCGGCCCCCCCGCCTTGAGGTGCAGGTCGGAGGCACCCTTGTCCACGGTGAAGCGCAGGTAGTCCTCCAGCAGCATGCCGCTGTTGTCGGCCCGGCGGCCGGGGGCCTTGACCTATCCTCGGTTGCATGGCCCGCTACCCGACGAAACGGGCGGTCAGTGCCGGCGGGCTGGTCGTCGACGACCGGCCGGACGGCCGCTGGGTCGTCCTGATCTCGCGGCGCAGCGCCGCGGGGGACCTGCAGTGGACGCTGCCGAAGGGCGGGCTGGAGGACGGCGAGGACCGGGCGGCCGCCGCGGTGCGGGAGGTCCGCGAGGAGACCGGGCTGGAGTGCGCGATCGTCGCCGAGCTGGGGTCGATCGACTACTGGTTCGTGTGGCGTCCGGACGAGGTGCGCTACCACAAGTTCGTGCACTACTACCTGATGCGCCAGCGCGGGGGCGACCTGTCGGCGCGGGACGACGAGGCCGAGGACGTGGAGTGGGTGCCGATCGAGCAGGCGCGGGACCGGCTGACGCACGCCAACGAACGCCGCCTGGTCGCCGAGCTCCTCGATGCCCCCGCGGCGCTGGACCGCACCCCGTGAGGCGGGTCGCCCTGGCGCTCGCGCTGCTCCTGGCGGTGCTCGTCGCCCCCGCGCCCGCACCCCCCGCCGCGGCGGCGGCGGCGCAGGAACCCGGGCCCTCCCTGCGCGTGACCGAGCTGGCGGCGGTCCTGCGCCCGGGCGGCGCCCTGTCGCTGCGCGGGGTGGTGGCCAACCCGGCCGCCGAGCCGACCGGGGACCTCCGCCTGGTCGCGACCCTGCAGCGGCGCACCACCGACCGCGCGGACTACCAGCGCGCCGTGGACCAGGGCCTGTCCGAGCGCGGGGGGGTCGCCCGCGTGACCGTCCCGGTCGGGCCCCTCCCGCCCGGCGGGACCGCCCCCGTCGAGCTGCAGCGCACCGCCCAGGAGCTGGGCCTGGGCACCGTCCCCGACCGGCTGGCGGGCGTCTACCCGCTGCGGCTGGAGCTGCGCGACGACGACGGGCCCATCGACGTCGTCACCACCAGCGTCGTCGCCCTGCCGGAGGTCGTCGGCGAGCCCGTCCGGTTCGCGCTCGTCGCCCCGCTGGACAGCGCGATCGCCCTGCCCGAGGACGACGCCTACAGCGCGGACCCGCTGGCGGGCGGGCTGGCCGGCGACGCCCCGCGGCTGCCCGCCATCGCCCGCGAGCTCGCCGCCGCGCCCGAGATCCCCCTCACGCTGGCCACCAGCGGCGCCGTCCTGGCCCAGGCGGCCGCGGCGGCCAGCGGCTACGTCACCGCCGACGCCGCCGGCCCGGTGACCGTCGCCCCCGCCGACCCGCCGGCGGCGGCGGCCGACCAGCTGGTCACCGACGTCACCGCCCTGCTGCGCCGGCCCCCCGTCGAGCACGTCGCCCTGCCCTACGCCTCCGCCGACCTCGTCGCGCTGGTCCGCGCCGGGCAGCCGGGGGCCGCGCAGGAGGCGGTCGGCGAGGGCGTGCGCAGCGCCGAGGCCCGCACCGGGGACCGCCCCGCCGCCGGCGTCCTGCTCCCGCCCGACGGCATCGACCCGGCGACGCTGGACGTGCTGGTGCCCAGCACCGACGCGGTCATCCTGAGCGCCGACAACGTCGCGGGCGGGCCGGCGCCGGCCGCGGGGCTGACGCCCTCCCCGGTCCGGTCCGTGCGCACCTCCGACGGCCAGGCGCTGGCGGCCCTGGTGGCCGACCCGTGGCTGTCGCCGCTGCTCGCGGGCACACCCGCCATCAGCGACGAGGGGCCCGTGCTCGCCGCCCAGCGCCTGGTGGGGGAGACCGCCGCGCACTACTTCGAGCTGCCCTTCGCCCCCGACCGCCGGGGGCTGCTGGTCCAGCCCCCGCGGCTGTTCGACCCGCCCGACGGCATGCTCGCCGCGCTCGTCGCCGCCGTCGCCGACGCCCCGTGGCTGGAACCGGTCACCGTGCCGGGGCTGCTGGCCGAGGTGACCCCCGGCCCCGAGCCCGTCACGCTGGCCTACCCCGAGCAGGCCCGCGCCCGCGAGCTGCCGGTGCCCTACCTCCAGGACGTCGCCGAGGCCCGCGCCGCGGTGGGGACCCTGACCAACCTGCTGACCACCGCCGACCCGTCGCCGCCCTCCTCCAGCATCGCCGCGAGCCTCCAGGTGGTCACCGGCGTCGGCTACCGCGGGGCCCAGCGCCAGGACGAGGGCCGCGCGGTGGTCGACGCCGCCCGCCGCGGCGCCGAGGAGGTCTTCGGGTCGGTGCGCGTGGAGCCGGGACCCCAGATCCTGCTCACGAGCACCCGCGGGTCGGTCCCGGTCACGGTCACCAACACCGCGCCGGTGCCGCTGTCGGTGCGCGTGACCGTCAGCGCGCCGCTCCAGCGGTTCGCGTTCCCCGAGCCGCCCCAGCCCGACGGCACCTGCGGGTCGGACCAGCGCTCGCGCTGGTGCGTCGTGGAGCTGGACGCCGGATCGTCGCGGACCGTGGAGTTCGAGGCCCAGGCGCTGACCCCCGGGTCGATCGCCCCGATCGACGTGGCGGTGAGCGACCCCGGCGGGCAGCGCCGGCTGGCGTATGGTCGCGTCGTGGTCCGGTCTCAGACGTCCTCGGTCGTGGCCATCGCCGTCACCGCCGGGGCCGGGCTGTTCCTGGCCCTGTGGTGGGTCCGGGAGGTGCGCCGCGGCCGGCGCGCCCGTGCAGGCGCCGCGGCGGAGGGCCGCGGACGCCGGGAGGTGGTCGCCTGAGGAGCCCTACGACCGGTCACGTACACTCGGGCCGCGCAGGATCGGGGCGCCGGCCGGTGGGCCGGGGCGACGACGGCGCACCGCGGCCCTGAGCGAACCGACCGACCGAACCGCGACGCGCGACGAAGGGCGCCCAGCCCCCGCGCGACGCCGCGGCGGGGCCGGACGACCGCGCCCGCCCGCCCGGGCCGGCGCTGCCCCCGGCGGCGGGTTCGCCGACGTCCCGGCGGGGGAGCCGCTGACCGTCCCGCCACCCGCGCGGGCCGCGGCCGACGCCCCGCCCGCCACCGGCCCGGCTCCCACCGGCCCGGCTCCCACCGGCCCGGCTCCCACCGGTCCGGCGCCGAACGGTCCGGGTCCCGCGGGTGCGGCGCCGGCGGGTGCGGCCGGCGGCGGCGCGGATCGCAGGGGCGCGGCTCCCACGGGCCCGGCAGCCAGCGGCCCCGCGCCCGGGGGTGCGACCGCCGCGGGCGCCGCGCGCCGGAGCCGACGCGGGTCCTGCCCGCCCCCGGCCCGGGCGCCACCGGGGTGTACCCCGCGCACGACGAGCCCGACGTGCCCCGCCTGCTGTCGGGGCGCTACCTGCTCCTCGAGCGCATCGCCAACGGCGGGATGGCGGCCGTCTGGCGCGGGCACGACGAGCTGCTCGCCCGCACGGTCGCGGTGAAGATCCTCCACGACCACCTCGCCGCCGACGAGGTCTTCCGCGAGCGCTTCCGCCGCGAGGCCGTCAGCGCCGCCAAGCTGTCCCACCCCTACATCGTGGGCATCTTCGACACCGGCAACGACGGCCGCCGCGTGTTCCTCGTCATGGAGTACGTCGACGGGGTCACCCTGCGCGACATCATCGCCGACCTGCCGGGGGCCTGGCCCCCCACGACGCCGCCATGATCGGCGAGAAGGTCGCGCGGGCGCTGGACTACTCCACGGCCGCGGGCTGGTCCACCGCGACGTCAAGCCGGCCAACATCCTGCTCGGCCGCGACGGCAGCGTGAAGGTCGGCGACTTCGGCATCGCCAAGGCCGACCAGGCCGACGACCTCACGAAGACCGGCATGGTCCTGGGGACCGCCGCCTACGTCGCCCCCGAGCAGATCCTCGCCCGGCCGCTGGACGGCAAGGCCGACCAGTACGCGCTGGGGTGCGTGCTGTACGAGGCGCTCACCGGCCGCCAGCCCTTCAAGGGCGAGACCGCCGTCGCGACCGCCGCCCAGCGCCTGGAGCGGCGCACCCCGGTGATCCGCCAGGTCCGCCCCGACGTGCCGCCCGGCCTGGAGCGCATCATCGCCAAGGCGATGTCGCGCCAGCCCGAGCAGCGCTTCGCCACCATCGGCGACCTCGCCGACGCGCTGTCGGCGTTCGCGCCGGGCGAGTCGGACCGCACGACCGCGGCGCTGCTCGCCCCGCTCGTCCAGCACGCGCTCGGCCGGCGCGGCGGGCCCGAACCCGAGCTCGCCGAGCAGACCCCCGTCGACCTCGAGGTCCCCGACGACACCGGCCCCGGCTACGGCACGGCGACCGTGCCCCAGCAGCGCCGGTCGTCGGCCACCACGGGCACGGCGGCGCTGCGCCGCGCGGGTCCGGCCTGCTGCGCTGGGTGCCGCTGGTGCTCGGCGCCGCGGTCCTCGCCGTCGCCCTCTACCTGGCCGTGCGCTCCGGCGTGCTCGACGGTGGGACCCAGGCCATCGAGACCGAGGCGCCGACGCCCCCCGCCCCGACGGTGACCGCCGCCCCGCCCACCGTCCCGCTGACCATCGGGAGGACCAGCTGTCGTCGTACGACCCCGAGGGCGGCGGCGACGAGAACGACTCCGGCCTGCCCAACCTGGTCGACGGCGACCCGGCGACGTCGTGGAACACCGAGCGCTACAGCGACGCCGCCTTCGGCAGCCTCAAGGACGGCGTCGGGGTCGTCGTCGACCTCGGCGCGCCCACGCGGGTCGAGGCGGTCGAGATCGACTCCAACCTGGCGGGCCCCGACGTCGAGCTGCGCGTCGCCGACGAGTTCCCCAGCGACATCGGCGAGGCGACCGTCGTCGCGTCGGTCGCGGGGTCGGGCGCGACCTTCCAGCTGCGGCCCGCCGACCCGGTGACGGCGCGGTACCTCGTGATCTGGTTGACCAGCATCCAGGACTCCGGCGAGGCCAGCGACGGCGGCAACCGCTTCCGGGCCGAGCTCGCCGAGCTGCGCGTCCTCGGCAGCGCGGGGTAGGCGGCCGGTTGGCGCCCTCCGACGAGGAGCTCGTGGCGGCCTACGTCGCCGGGGGGACGGGTTCGGCTGCGGCCTTCGACGAGCTGGTCACGCGCTACGAGCGGCGCGTGTACGGCATCTGCTACCGCTACTTCGGCGACCCCGCCGACGCCGAGGACGCCGCGCAGGAGACCTTCGTCGTGCTCTTGCGCCGCGCCGGGACGTTCCGCGGGACCGCGCGGTTCTCGACCTGGCTGTACCGGGTGGCGACCAACGCCTGCAACGACCTGGCGCGGCGGCGCGGGCGGCGCCCGGCGGTGGGCGGGGACCTCGACGCGCTGGCGGCGGAGCCCGCCCTGGACGACCCGATCGGCGCGCGCGAGCTGTCCGCCGACCTCGCCCGCGCGCTGGCCGACCTCGACGACGACACCCGCGACGCGGTGGTGCTGCACGACGTCGGCGGGCTGCCCTACGCCGACGTCGCCGCCCGCCTGGGCGTCCCGGTGGGCACGGTGAAGTCGCGCATCCACCGCGGGCACGCCAGGCTGGCCGCAGCCCTGCGCGCCCTGGCGGAACCCGCCGACCCGATCGACCCTCCAACCCTGCGATGACCATGCCGCCCGACGACCGGTCCGCCAGCCCGCCCGCCGACGACGGCGCGGTCGCGGCGGCGTGGCTGGCCGGCGACCTGGACCCGGCCGCGGCGGCGCGCTTCGAGGCCCGCCTGGCGGCCGACCCGGCCGCGGCGGCCCAGCTCGAGGCGGTGGCGGAGACGGTCCTGCGCCTGCGCGCCCCCGACGCCGTCCCCCTCCCCGCCGGCTACAGCGCCCGCCTCCGCACCCGCCTCGCCGCCGAACGCACCACCCTCCCCACCACCCCCGCGCCCGCCGGCCCCGCCGCCGCCGGCACCGGCGGCCCCGCCGGCACCGGCGACCCCCGCACCGGGACCCCCGCCACCGGCGCCCCCGCGGCCGACAGCCACAGCGCCACCGGCACGAGCGGCCCGGTGGCCGACGGCCCCACCGCCGCCGGAGGACGCCCACTCGCGGGCTCCGGGGCCGCGGCGAACGGCGGCGGGGCGGCGGGCAGCACCGGTGTCGCGGGCGGCACCGGGCCGGGAGGTGCGGCGGGGCGGGGACCGGGGTCGGCGGGCGGACGGGGGCGGGCGCGCGGCCGCCGGGGCGGGAGGGCGGGGGGCCCGGCGGCGGGTGCGCGCCGCGGTGCTGTCGGCCGCGGCGCTCGGTCTGGTGGGCGTGCTCGGCCTCGCCGCGCTCGCCACGCGGCTGCCGGGGCTGCTCGGGGGCGGCGGCGAGTCCAGCTCCGCCGAGGTGATGGCCGAGGCCGAGGACGCGGCCCCCGATGCCCCCCCGGCCCCCCTGCAGGACAGCCGCGCCGGCGGCGGCCCGGGCGAGGGGCGGCCGGCGGCGAGGAGCAGGGAGACCTCCAGCGGCGCCGCGCAGGAGGCGGCGGCGCCGGTGACCCGGGGCGCCCCCCTGGCCCTCGGCGACGACCCCGCCACCGCCGCGGCGGCGCGCTTCGAGGGCGACCCGTCCGCCCAGGCGCTGCTCGGCACGCCCGTGGCGGAGGCGGGCAGCCTCGCCGCGACCAACCGGGCGGCGATCGCGGCGGCCGGCCCGGTCGGGGGGACCGACCCGGCGGCCTGCCTGGACGCCGCCCTCGCGGGCGCTGGCACCGCCGTCCCCGTCCGCGTCGAGGCCCTGACCGTGGACGGCGCCCCCGCCCTCGCCCACGTGGTCGCGGTGGCGGACCCGGCGGACCTCGCCCTCACGCGGGTCGAGATCCGCGTCCTGCGCGCCGACACCTGTGCGACCCTCGCCACCGCCCCGGGCTAGGAATTTCCGTGCGCGGGCAACGTTGCAGGCAGGAACGACGCGCGTGAGGAGACACGGGACATGGCACAGGAGCGCCGCACGGTGCCCGCACCCGAGCAGGTGCGGGACCTGATCGTGGTCGGGTCCGGCCCCGCCGGGCTCACGGCCGCGCTCTACGCCGGGCGCGCGGACCTGCGCCCTCTCGTCATCGAGGGCCGCCGGGCGGGTGGCCAGCTGATGCAGACCACCGAGGTCGAGAACTTCCCGGGCTTCCCGGAGGGCCGCATGGGCCCGGAGCTCATGAACGACATGCGCGCGCAGGCGGAGCGCTTCGGCGCCGAGTACCTCACCGCTGACGTCGACGCCGTCGACTTCACCTCCGGGGCGCCGTTCGCCATCGACGTCGAGGGCGAGACGCACTGGGCCCGCACGGTGATCGTGACCACCGGCGCCACGGCGCGCTGGCTGGGCCTGCCGGGCGAGGAGCGGCTGATCGGTCGCGGCCTGTCGGCCTGCGCGACCTGCGACGGCTTCTTCTTCCGCAACCGCGAGGTCGTGGTGGTCGGCGGTGGCGACTCGGCGATGGAGGAGGCCACCTTCCTGGCCAAGTTCGCCTCGCGGGTCACCATCGTGGTGCGGCGCAACGAGCTGCGCGCGTCGCGGGTGATGCAGGAACGCGCCTACAAGCACGACCGCATCGCGTTCCGCTTCGGCACCGCCGTCACCGAGCTGCTCGGCGACGAGGTGCTGGCCGGCGTGGTCCTGCAGGACGTCGAGACCGGCGAGACCGAGGAGTTCCGCACCGACGGGCTGTTCGTCGCCATCGGGCACGACCCCGCGACCGCGCTGTTCCGCGGCCAGCTCGAGCTGGACGAGCAGGGCTACATCAAGGTCGCCGAGCCCTCGACGGCCACCAGCGTCCCCGGGGTCTTCGCCGCCGGCGACGTGGTCGACCGCCACTACCGCCAGGCCATCACCGCGGCGGGGATGGGCTGCAAGGCGGCGATCGACGTGGAGCGCAGGCTGGGCATCGACGCCGAGAACTGGTAGGGAATGCCCGGGACCCCCGGGCCGTTCCACCCTGTACCTGTCGAGACATCTGGAGGAACCACCCATGGCCAACGCCAAGGCCGTCACGGACCAGGACTGGGACACCGAGGTCCTGAAGTCCGACACGCCGGTGCTCGTGGACTTCTGGGCCGAGTGGTGCGGACCGTGCCGCATGGTCGGCCCGGTCGTCGAGGAGATCGCCGGTGAGAAGGCCGGCGCCCTGAAGGTGCTGAAGCTCAACGTCGACGACAACCCCGACACCGCCCGCAAGTACGGGGTCATGTCCATCCCCACCCTCATGGTCTTCGGGGGTGGCGAGGAGAAGCGCCGCATCGTGGGCGCCCGCGGCAAGAGCCAGCTCCTCAGCGAGGTCGAGCCCTTCCTCGCCTAGGGACGCAGCTCGAACGCCGGGCGGCGCTCGCAGCGCCTGATTCCGATCGGCCCCCGCGCGAGCGCGCGGGGGCCGATCTGCGTCCCCGCCCGTCCGCACAACCGTCCCCGGGGTGGTCTCACGTGACCTGGCTAGACTCGCCCGCGTGGTGACCGAGGAACTCCGCGCGGCGCGTGGCCGCCTGATCCGAGCCGGCGACCGGGGCGAAGCCGTGCGCGACGTCCAGGCGCGCCTCGTCCGCGTGACCGACGGCGGCACGCCCGACCTGCCCGTCGACGGCGTGTTCGACGCGGTCACGAAGCAGGCCGTCCGCCACTTCCAGCGCAGCCGCGGGCTCGCGGCCGACGGGATCGTGGGACCGGAGACGTGGCGGGCGCTGACCGAGGCCAGCCACGGGCTGGGCGACCGCCTGCTGTGGCACGCGTCGACCATGATGCGCGGCGACGACGTCCTGGAGCTGCAGAGCCGCCTGAACCGGCTGGGCTTCGACGCCGGGCAGGAGGACGGCATGTTCGGGGCCCGGACGCGGATGGCGGTGGAGGAGTTCCAGCGCAACGTCGGCCTCGCGGTCGACGGCGTCGGCGGGGCCGACACCATCGCCGCGCTGAAGCGGCTCCACCGCGGTCACCAGTCCGGCGGGATCGGTGCGCGGGCCCGCCAGCGCGAGGCGCTGCGCAGCCTGGCCGGTCGCGGGCTCGTCGGGACGCGCATCCTCGTGGACCCCGTGCGCGGTGGCGTCGACCCCGGTCGGACCGGTCCCGGTGGCGCCCGCGAGGTCGACATCACCTGGCAGATCGCCCGCCGCCTGACCGCGATGCTCGTCGCCCGCGGCGCAGCCGCCACCCTCACCCGCGGCCCGGTGAACGGGGGGACCGCCAGCCAGCGCGCCCGGCAGGCCAACGAGCTCGACGCCGACCTCGTGGTGTCGATCGCCACCAACGCCAACGACAACCCCGTCGCCCGCGGTGCCGCCAGCTACTACTTCGGCACCGGCGCGTTCGTGTCGGAGGCCGGGTACGAGCTGGCGCTGCGCGTCCAGCAGGCGATGGTGGCCGACGGGTGGACCCCCGACTGCGGCGTGCACCCGGTGACCTGGACGCTGCTGCGCGAGACGCGGATGCCCGCGGTGGTCGTGGAGCCCGGGTTCCTGACGTCGCCGGAGGACGAGGCGATGCTGAACGCGCCCGACCGTCAGGACCGGCTCGCCGCGGCGCTGGCGCGGGGGATCGCGCAGTTCCTCGCGGCCCCGGCGGAGGACCTGCTGGCCGTCAGCTGAGCAGCGGCTCGTCCGCGCCGGCGGGGACCTCGACGGCCGCGCGGGCGGGTGCGGGGACCGGTGCCCGCTCGCGGCGGCTGAGCGCGGCGACGACGCCCTCCAGCGCGTGGCCCACCGACTCCTGCCAGCGCACCGTCTGGCGCAGGTCCAGCCGCAGCAGGGGGAACTCGTCGTGGTCCTGGCGCAGCCGGAACCCGCGCTCCAGCAGGAAGCCCTCGGGCAGGACGCACCGGCCCCGCAGCGCCGCCTCCTCGGCGGGGGAGGCGCCCCCGAGGCGGTCGCCGTAGCACTCCAGGGCCCGCGCCCCGCGCCGGTGGGTCTCGCGCAGCACGCTCTGGAGCAGGACGGTCGCCAGACCCGCGTGCCGGTAGGCGGGGTCGACCCAGGCGGTGGCGAGCAGCAGCGCGTCGTCGGACGGCGGGGGCCCCAGCCGGCGGGCGCGCGGGAAGTGGTCGCGCGGGGCGAACAGCGCGTAGGCGACGAGGTGGTCGTCGACGAAGACGCCCTTGCCGGGCGGGCCCCACTCCAGCTGGGTGGCCTGCCACCAGGCCTCTTTCGCCACCTCCGCGACCCGCGGGTCGCCGGTCGCGCCGCCGCGGCGGCCGTCGCGCGACTCCCAGAAGACGCAGGAACGGCACGGCGACGGCAGTTCGTGCAGGGTGGCGAGGCTGAGGTCGACGACCCGGCGGCTCACGGTGCGCCCTCGCGCCGCGTGACGGCGATGATCACGGTGCCGCCCGCCGCGCCCAGCAGGACGCCGAGCACCATCCGCAGCAGGGGGTGCGGACCGATCGGGTCGTGGGCCGGCGCGGTCTCCGCGATGTCGCGCGGGCGCCGAGGTGCAGCCCGGACCGCACGTGCCTGCGCCATCCGACCCCTCCCGACCTGCCGCTGCCGCCGCCAAGTCTAGCCCGGCCCCATCCGACCCTTCGGGGGGACAGGTGTACCCTGCCGCATGCCGTCGATCGAGCTGGATCCCAACCTCTCGCGGTACTCGCAGCGCACGCGGGGCATGAAGGCGTCGGAGATCCGCGCCCTGTTCGCCGTCGCCACGCGGCCGGAGATCGTGTCGCTGGCCGGCGGGATGCCCTACACGGCCGCCCTGGACTACGCCGCCGTCGATGAGGTCACGACCGGGGTGATCCGCGACCACGGCCCCATCGCGCTGCAGTACGGCAGCGGCCAGGGCCTCCCCGCGCTCCGCGAGCGGCTCGTGGAGGTCATGGCCGCCGAGGGCGTACGCGCGACCGGCGACGACCTGGTCGTGACCACGGGCGGGCAGCAGGCGCTGGACCTGATCGCCAAGCTGTTCTGCGACCCCGGCGACATCGTGCTGGCGGAGGGGCCGTCCTACGTGGGGGCCCTGGGCGCGTTCGCCTCCTACGAGGCCGAGGTGCGCCACGTCGAGATGGACGGCGAGGGCCTCCTGCCGGCCGCGCTGGAGGACCAGCTCACCCGCCTCGACGCGGAGGGGCGGCGGGCCAAGTTCCTCTACACCGTCCCCAACCACCAGAACCCCGGCGGCGTCTCGCTGTCCCTGGAGCGCCGCCACGAGGTCCTGGCCGTCGCCCAGCGCCACGACCTGCTCGTCGTCGAGGACAACCCCTACGGGCTGCTGGACTTCAAGGGCGAGACGCGGCCCGCGCTGCGCGCGCTGGACCCCGACCGGGTGCTGTACGTCGGCACGCTGTCGAAGATCTTCTCGCCCGGCATCCGCGTCGGCTGGGTCGCGGCGCCGGAGTCGATCCGGGACAAGCTGGTCCAGCTCAAGGAGGGCGCGGACCTCTGCCAGTCCAACCTGACGCAGTTCATCGCCGAGCGCTGGCTGGGGACCCAGCCGTGGCTGCGCCAGGTCGACGAGTACCGGCGCGTCTACCGCGAGCGCTGCGAGGCGCTGCTCACCGAGCTGTCGGCGGAGCTGCCCGCGGGCTGCTCGTGGACCGACCCGACGGGCGGTTTCTTCGTGTGGCTCACGCTCCCGGAGGGCCTCGACTCGGGTGAGCTGCTCGCCAAGGCGATCAGCGCGCGGGTCGCCTACGTGCCGGGACGGGGGTTCTTCGCCGACGGGAACGGCTCGCGGCACCTGCGCCTGTCCTTCTGCTTCCCCCAGCCGGACGAGATCCGCGAGGGCGTGCGCCGCCTGGCCGAGGTCCTGCACGCGGAGGTCGAGCTGGTGCGGGCCCTGTACGGCGGGCGCGAGCAGGACCGCGGGGCCGCGGGCACGCCGCTGCCGCTGCACCGGGAGCGGTGATGAGCGTCTCGGTCGCCGTGCTGGCGGGCGGCTTGTCCCTGGAGCGCGACGTCAGCCTGCGGTCGGGCCGGCGGGTGGCGGAGGCGCTGGCCAGCCGCGGCCACCGCGTCACCCGCCTGGACCTGGACGACGGCCTCGTCACCGCGGTGGCCACGGGCGACTTCGACGTCGCCTACCTCGCCCTGCACGGCAAGGCGGGGGAGGACGGCACGATCCAGGGACTGCTGGACGTCCTGGGCCTGGCCTACACCGGACCGGACGCCGTCGCGTCGGCCCTCGCGTGGGACAAGGCGGTCTTCAAGGGCCTCGCCCGGCGAGAGGGGCTGGCGACTCCCGACTGGATCGCGGTGTCCTCCGACGCCGTGCGCAACATGGGCGCCGGCCAGACCCTGGACCGCGTGGTCGCGCGGCTCGGGCTCCCGCTGGTGGTCAAGCCGTCGCAGGGCGGGGCGGCGATGGGCGTCCGCGTCCTGCACGCCGCCGCCGAGCTGGGTCCCGCCCTGATGACCGGCTTCAGCTACCACGACCACGTGGTGGTCGAGCGCTTCGTCGCGGGCACGGAGATCGCCGTGTCGATCCTGGACCACGAGCCGTTGCCGGCGGTCGAGATCGTGCCGCGGGACGGGGCGGCCTACGACTTCGCCGCCCGCTACACCCACGGGGCGACCGACTTCTACGTCCCGGCCCGGCTCGGCGACGCGGTCCTGGCCCGCGCCCAGGACCTGGCGCTGCGCGCCTACGACCTGGCGGGCTGCCGCCACGTCGCGCGGGTGGACATGATCGTGGACACCGACGGGCAGCCGTGGCTGCTGGAGCTCGATACCTGTCCGGGCATGACGGAGACGTCCCTGCTGCCGGTGGCGGCGAACTCGGCCGGCCTCGCCTTCCCGGATCTCGTGGACCGGATCGTGCGGCTGGCCGTCACCGCCCACGCCCCCGTCTGACCTACTCCTGGACCAGCTCCATCCCGGAGCCCTTGCCGAGGATGTCCAGCAGGCGGTCGAGGTCCTCCTGCCCGGCGTAGTCGATGACCAGCTTGCCGCGCCGCGGCGTCCCCTTGATCTGCACCTTGGTGGCCAGCGCCTCGCTCACGCGCCGCTCGAGGCCCAGGAAGGCGCCGCGCTTAGGCGTCCCGGGCGCCGCGGGCTCCTCGTCGGCGGGGGCCGCCCCGTTGCCGTTCCCGTCGTGGTGGCCCAGGGCCACGACATCGCGAACCAGGTCCTCGGTGGCGCGCACCGACAACTCCTCGGCGACGACACGCTCGGCGAGCCGCTCCTGGAGGGCGGGGTCGTCGACGCCGAGCAGGGCCCGGGCGTGCCCCGCGGTCAGCGCCCCGCCCAGCACCTGGTGCTGGACGGCCAGCGGCAGGCCCAGGAGGCGGAGGGCGTTGGAGATGGCCGACCGCGACTTGCCCAGCCGTGCCGCGAGCGCCTCATGGGTCATGCCGAAGTCGCCCAGGAGCTGGTCGTAGGCGGCTGCCTCCTCCAGCGGGTTGAGGTTCGCCCGGTGGATGTTCTCCACCAGCGCCTCGGTCAGGAGCTGATCGTCCGCCGTCTGGCGGACGACCGCCGGCACCCGCTCCATGCCGGCGAGACGGGCGGCGCGGAAGCGCCGCTCGCCCGCGATGATCTCGTAGCGGCCATCGCTGCGAGGCCGGACCAGGATCGGCTGGAGCATGCCGACCTGGCTGAGCGACCGCGCGAGCTCGTCGAGCGCCTCGTGGTCGAAGTCCGTCCTCGGCTGGCGGGGGTTGGGCACCAGCGCGGCGAGATCGAGGGTCAGCAGACCGCTCTCACCGGGACCCGCGGAGGGGATGAGGGCGCCGAGCCCTCTCCCCAGGCCACCTGGGCGACTCATGGACGTGCTCCTTCACGGACGCGGGCGGGCGTCGGGGCCGGGGTGATGCGGTCGATCACCTCGAGGGCCAGGTTCCGGTAGGCCATGGCACCCCGCGACGCGGGGTCGAACACCGTGATCGGCTGGCCGAAGCCCGGCGCCTCCGCCAGGCGGACCGACCGCGGGATGCGGGTGGCGAACACCAGGTCGCCGAAGTGTGTTCGCACCTCGTCCACGACCTGCTGGCTCAGTCGCGTCCGAGCGTCGAGCATGGTCAGGACGAAGCCCACGATCTCCAGCTCGGGGTTCAGCTGCGCGCGGATGAGGTCGGTGTTGCGCCGCAGCGCCCCCAGCCCCTCGAGCGCGAAGTACTCGCACTGGATGGGGACGACCACGCCGTCCCCTGCGGACAGGGCGTTGACCGTGAGCAGCCCGAGGCTGGGTGGGCAGTCGATGATGATGACGTCGAACTCGGGCAGCAGCGGTTCGAGCGCGTGGCGCAGCCGGCGCTCGCGGTTGAAGGCGGCGACCAGTTCGATCTCGGCCCCCGCCAGGTCGATGGTCGCCGGGATCGCCCACAGGTTCTGGAACGCCGTCGGTACCACGGCCTCACGGACGTCCGCTCCGTCGACCAGCACCTCATAGATCGTCGGGCCGTCGACCTGCGCCCGGAGCCCGACACCCGAACTGGCGTTCCCCTGGGGGTCGAGGTCCAGGAGGAGGACCTTGCGCCCCTCCTCGGATAACGCCGCGGCCAGGCTGACCGCGGTGGTCGTCTTGCCCACCCCGCCCTTCTGGTTGGCCACGACGAGCACCCGCGCCAAACGTTCCACGTGAAACCCCCCGGGCGGGGGAGGGGCGTGGAGGATAACGGGAGGGATCGGGATGTCTGCCTCGTCGGGGCCCCGAGCGGGACCTCGGGATCCGGGCCACGATGCTGTCGACGCATCGGGGACCGGGGAGGCCTCTGCGGCATCGGGGACCGCCTGCTGGGCCGGTTCTGGCCGCGCCCAGTAGCGGTACCAGACGTCCGCGCCGCGCGCGCTCACCGTGGTCAACCTCCTAGTGGCGTCGCAGCGGGCTCGCCGACTCGGCGGGGAAAGCGGGCCGGCGGCGCGCCGTGCGCGCGCATCGTAACAAGGACGGTCGAGCGCTCGGGATCGGGGACGGGGCGGCTGGTGATGGCCTGGAAGTGCAGCGGCTTCGCAGCCGCCCTGGCCGCCCGCATCTCCTCGGCCACCGCCGGACCCTTGATGGCCACGAGGTACCCGCCCTCCCGCAGGAACCCGCGTGCCAGCTCCATGACGACGGGCAGGGACCCGACCGCGCGGGACACGACCCCGTCGTAGACCCCGCGCTCGCCGTCCCGTCGGGCCAGGTCCTCCGCCCGTCCCCAGCGCGTCGCGGCGTTCTGGAGGCCGAGCTCCACGATGAACCGGTCGACCTCCTCGACCTTCTTGCGGGTGGCATCCAGCAGGACCCACTCCACCTCGGGGTGGGTCAGCGCCAGCGCGAGCCCGGGCAGGCCGCCCCCCGTGCCCAGGTCGAGCCAGCGCTGCCCGCTGCGGAAGGTGAAGACCCGGGCGATCGCAAGCGCCTCGTCGATGTGGCGCGGGCGGACGACATCCCGGTCCCGCGGCCCCACGAGGTTGTGCGGCGAGCCCGCGATGAGCTGGGCCAGACGCTCCAGTCGCTCCTCGACCTCCGCGGTCACGATGCCGGCCCCCCCGCCAGCTCCCGCAGCCGGTCCCCGTCCAGCCGGTAGCTGACCTTCGCGGTCATCCGCCGCGCGCCCAGGCGGTCGTAGAAGTCGAGCGCGCGCACGTTGCCGACGTCCGCGGTCCAGTCCACGCGGCTGCAACCCCGCGACCGGGCGGTCGCGGCCAGGAAGCGCAGCATCGCGGCCCCGACACCCTGACCGCGGACGTCGCTGTACAGCTCCTTCAGCTGCAGCTGGCCCTGGAGGTCGTCGCCCGGGTACACGATCGCGAAGGTGGCGTAGGCGACCACGCGGCCGTCGAGCTCCCCGAGGGCGACCTCGCAGGGATGTGGACCGACCAGCGCCCGCCGCGCCAGCTCGTCGTAGCGCGCGGCGGGAGCCAGTCCGTCCTCACCCTCGTAGAACCGATCGGTGGCGCGCAGCAGGGCGCCGAGCGTCGCCACGTCGTCCGCCCCGCCGTACCGCACCTGGATCCCCACGAGCTCCCCCCCGCCGCCGTCGGCACCTCAGCCTTGCATGTGCTCGGCGGGAACGAGCGCCGGGGGAGGCTCGCTGTGGAGATCTCCGGGCGGCTCAGCTCTCGGGCTGGATGACGACGCGGCGCTTGGGCTCGTTGCCCTCCGACAGCGACGTCACGCCGCCGGTCCTGGCCACCAGGTCGTGCATGAGCTTGCGCTCGTAGGCGTCCATCGGCTCCAGCCGCACCGGCTCGCCGGTCTCGCGCACCTCGGCGATGGCGTCGCGCGCCTTCTCCCGCAGCTTGTCGACCTGGCGGGCGCGGTAGCCCTCGACGTCCACGCGGACGTGGGAGCGACGCTCGGTCTGGCGCTGGACCGCCGAGCGCACGAGTTCCTGCAGGGCGTCCAGCGTCGCGCCGCGGCGGCCGATCAGCAGGCCGCTGCCCACCTCCGTGATGCGGACGACCGCCTGGTCCTCCTGGACCTCCTCGACGATGTCGCCGGGCAGGTCGAGGATGTCGAGGAGGCCCTCCACGAAGTCCGCGGCGAGCCGCGTCTCCTCATCGAGCTGCTCCAGGCGCTCCTCAGGCGTCAGCTCGTTGTCCTCGTCGGTCACGAAGCGCTCGTCGGGCTCCGTCTGGGTGTCGGTCACAGGGACCTCCGTCGTCGTGCAGCGATAGGTCGAGAGGGCGCGGCCCGGTGGCCGCAGCCGGTCAGCGCTTGGGCTTGGCGGGCGAACCCGGCCGGCCGCCCTTGCCCTTGGCCGGCGTGCGCCCGTTGCCGCGCTTGGGGGTGTTCGCGTCCCGCGAGGCGCCCTTGTGCTGCTGACGCGCCTCGCTGCGCTTGGGTGTGGGAGCGCCCTTGGCGGCGGTCTCCCCCTTCTTGGGCGCAGCCGTCGCGTCGGCCGCAGCGGTCGCCCCGCCCTGCCCACCGGCGGCGGCCGCCGGTCGGCCCATGCCGAACAGCCCGCGCAGCCCGCCGCCGTCTGCCGCCCCGTTGCTGGTGCCGCCGCCGGGACCGCCGCGCGGCCCGGCAGCTGCCGGGACCGGCGCACCCCCGGCGGGCTGCACCGGCGGGATCGCCCGGAACATCACGTACTGCTGCCCCATCGTCCACAGGTTCGTGGTCACCCAGTAGAGCAGGACGCCGACCGGCAGGTTGAAGCCGAAGACCACGAGCAGCGCCGGCATGACGTACTGCAGGATCTGCTGCTGCTGGGCCATCTGGGGGTTCTGGTTCATCCGCGCCGTCTGGCGCGTCGAGACGAAGGTCGTGGCCCCCATCAGGGCGAGCAGCAGGTAGGGCCCGATCCCGCCCTGCGACGCCGTCTGCTCGAGCCGGGGCACGAGGTAGAACGGCGCCTGCAGCAGCTCGGGAACGTAGGTCGTGTTGATGAAGACCTGGTAGAGGGCGAACAGGATCGGCATCTGGGCGAGCAGGGGCAGGCAGCCGCCCGCGGGGTTGACGTTGTGCTCCCGCATGAGCTTGCTCAGCTCTTCCTGCTGCTTGGTCTGGAGGGCCCGGTACTTCTCGGGGTCCGTCCGCATCAGGGAGCGGTCCGCCTTGTACTTCTCGCGGATCCGGGTCATCTCCGGCTGGAGGGCCTGCATGCCCCGCATCGAGCTGGTCTGCTTGATGGTCAACGGCAGCAGGACCAGCCGGACGGCCAGGGTGAGCAGGATGATGCCCCAGCCCCAGGCGTAGGGCCCGACGACCGGCTCCACCGCATCGTGGAAGAAGCGCAGGATGTCGGCGAGCCCTCCGACCAGGCCATACCAGAGTTCGATCACGCTGTGGGTCCTCCGAGTCGACCGACGCCAGTGTGCGCCGTCCCTGGGACGTGGTCGACGCCTCCGGGGTGGAAGGGATGGCAGCGAGCGACGCGACGGAGCGCGAGCCAGCCCCCGCGCAGCGCGCCGTGGTGCCGCAGGGCCTCGATGCCGTAGGCGGAGCAGGTGGGGTGGAAGCGGCAGCGCCCCGGCCCGAACAGCAGGGAGACCGCCCGCCACCCGCGCAGGAGGCCGATGAGCGCCAGCGCCACCGGCGACGGTCGCACCAGGACGGCGCCGCTCACGAACCGACCTCGACGGCCGGCGAGGGAGCGACCCCGGGCTGCGCCGGGGCGGCGCGGGACGGCCTGGCCTCTGCCCGCGGCGCGGCCGCCGCGCGGGCGATGGCCCGCCCGCGCAGGCGCCCGTACTCGGCGGCCAGATCGGGGAACGGGGCGACGGCGGCGGGGGCGGCGGCGACCAGGACCAGGTCGATGCCGGACGGCGGCCCGTCGGCCTGCAGGAGCGCGCGCAGCCGGCGCTTGGCCCGGTTGCGCTGGACCGCTCCGCCCACGCGCTTGCCGGCGACCACCGCTGCGCGACCCTGGTCGCCGTCCGGACGCCGGCGCGCGTACACGCTCAGCGCCCGGCCGTGCGCGACGTGCCGAGCGGCGAAGACCGCTCGGATGTCACTGGTCCGGGTGAGGCGGGACGGCATCTGCTGGCTCGTGGGGCGGCGACCGCGGGGGACGGGAGCCGTCCCTCCTCCGCCGTCAGGCGGTCAGGGTCTTGCGGCCCTTGGCCCGGCGACGCGCGACGACCGCACGCCCGGCGGCCGACTCCATCCGCGCGCGGAACCCGTGCTTCTTGCTGCGCCGGCGGGTGTTGGGCTGGAACGTGCGCTTCATCGCGAGGTCGCCTGTCCTGGGGTCGGGTGCCGGAGCGGGCCGCGGGAGCAGGCAACCGCGGACGCGTCGGCACAGGTGGTGGCCACCCATGGTGCCAAGGTGGGGCCGCCCGCGCCAATGGCCCTGTGAGCAGGGCAAACAGTGGTGCGAGGTCTGTGGACAAGCGCTTGCGGGGCCCCGAGGGGCGTCCCTATACTCCCGCCCCGTCCTTCGGATGACCAGCGACACGGGGGCGCGATACCCGTAGCGCGGTGTCCATCCGGAGGGCTGCACCGCTTCCCCGAAACACGTCCGTCCTCGCCGTTGAGGAGGCGCTCCCTTGCCCCGGAGCGTTGTCCACAGGTGTGGAGTGTGCTGTGGACAGCGCAGCGCGCACGACGAGGGCGGGCCTCGACGGAAGGGGAGCACTGGTGTCCGACACCACGATCGATCTCGATGACCTGTGGACGCGGGCACTCGAGGACCTGCAGCACGACCTGCGCGGTCCCGCGTCACGGGCCTGGCTCGATCAGACGGTGCCGGTGGGCTACTCCGACGACACCGTCGTCCTGGCCGCTCCGCACAACTTCGCCCGCGAGCAGCTCGACATCCGCCACGGCGACGCCCTGCGCACGGCCCTGACCAAGGCCGCCGGCCGGGCGCTCCAGGTCGTGGTGACCGTGGCGCCGGAGACCCCGATCGGGCGTGACCCGGAACTCGCGGCCGACCGCCCGGACCCGGCACCCGAGCGGCTCCCGCAGCCGATGACCAATGCCGAGAGCGCGCTGAACCCGAAGTACGTGTTCGAGCGGTTCGTCATCGGCGACAGCAACCGCTTCGCCCACGCCGCGGCCTTCGCGGTCGCCGAGGCGCCGGCCAAGGCGTACAACCCGCTGTTCATCTACGGCGGCGCGGGGCTGGGCAAGACCCACCTCCTGCAGGCCGTGGGCCACTACGCGACCCGGCTGTACACCCAGCTGCGCGTGCGCTACGTGACCTCGGAGCAGTTCACCAACGAGTTCATCGACGCGATCTCCAACAAGCGGCACGGGCCCTTCCAGCGCCGCTACCGCGACGTCGACATCCTGCTCATCGACGACATCCAGTTCCTGGAGAACAAGGAGCGGACGCAGGAGGAGTTCTTCCACACCTTCAACGCGCTCCACAACGCCGACAAGCAGGTCGTGATCTCCTCCGACCGGCCGCCCAAGCAGATCGGCCAGCTCGAGGAGCGGTTGCGCACACGGTTCGAGTGGGGCCTGATCACCGACATCCAGCCCCCCGACATGGAGACCCGGCTGGCGATCCTGCGCAAGAAGTCCGCGCAGGACAGCATCCCGGTCCCCGACGAGGTGCTCGCCCTGATCGCGGACCGGATCTCGTCCAACATCCGCGAGCTCGAGGGCGCGTTCATCCGCGTGGCGGCGTTCGCCAGCCTCCAGAACACCCCGGTGACGCTGAACCTCGCACGGATGGTCCTGAAGGACCTGTTCCCCGAGGCCGGCGGGTCCAAGATCGGCGTCAGCCTGATCATGTCGGAGACCGCCAACTACCTGGGCTTCACGCTGGACGAGCTGTGCTCGGGGAGCCGGACGCGCCAGCTGGTCAACGCCCGCCAGATCGCCATGTACCTCACGCGCGGAGCTGACCGAGCTGTCCCTGCCCAAGATCGGCGAGGCGTTCGGCGGCCGGGACCACACCACGGTCATGCACGCCAACAAGAAGATCAGCGACCTCATGCGCGAGCGGACCGGCATCTACGAGCAGGTCCAGGAGCTCACCGCGCGCATCAAGACCGCCGCCCGCAACACCCGGTGACCCCTGTGGACGACACCGTGACGACGGGGTGGACAGCCGGGGACAACCGCCGGTTCTCCCCACCCGTGATGAATCACACCGCTGTCATGGGGACAGCCGGGCGGTTGTCACCACGCGCTCCACACCCCGCCGCACAGGTCGCCCCCAGGCTGGAACCACCCCTGACCAGCGCCGACACCGGTGTTCCCCAGCTTCGCGCCGCCTCTACGACGGTGACGTGTTTGTACTTCCCTTCAACCCCCTACCCCTCGGGCACGGCCCGCTGGTGGACAACCGGAGGACGTCATGAAGTTCCGAGCGGATCGCGCCGAGTTCGCCGAGGCCGCGTCGTGGGCGCTGCGGACCGTCGGCGCCCGCGCTGCGCTCCCCGCGCTGTCGGGGTCCTGCTCGCGCTCGAGGGGGATCGTCTGCGACTGTCGTCGACCGACCTGGAGATCGCCAGCGAGCTCACCGTCACCGTCGCGGGCGAGCGTGACGGCACGGCGCTGGTGCCCGGCCGGCTGCTCGGCGACGTCGTCCGCAGCCTCCCGCCGGCGGCGGTCAACGCCGAGGTCGACGGCGACCGCCTCCGCCTGGCCTGCGGACGCGCCCGCTTCGACATCCGGCTCATGCCCGCCGAGGACTTCCCGTCGCTGCCCCAACCGGCCGACGACGCGCCGGTCGCCGTGCTCAAGGCCGAGGACTTCAGCCGCGCCGTCGCCCAGGTCGCCCGTGCGGCCAGCACGGACGACGCCCGGCCCGTCCTCACCGGCGTCAGCCTGGAGGCCACCGCGGGCACGCTCACCGCCGCGGCCACGGACTCTACCGCCTCGCGGTCCGCGAGGTCCCCTGGGACCAGGGCACGGAGTCCACGGCGCTGGTCCCCCGACGGGCGCTGGTGGAGGCCCAGCGGGCCGCGGACTCCCTCGGCAGCGAGGTGCGGCTGATGCTCGAGTCCTCGCAGGTCACCTTCGCCTTCGCCGACCGCCGGCTCACCACCCGCCTCATCGAGGGCAAGTTCCCCGACTTCCGCCAGCTGCTGCCCAGCGACTTCGAGCGCCGCCTGGAGGTCGACCGGGCCGAGCTGATCGAGGTCGTGAAGCGCGTCTCGGTCGTGGGGGCGAGAGCAGCCCGACGGTCGCCCCGGTGACGCTGCACCTGTCGTCGGACACCGTGCGCGTGACCGCCGGCACCGGCGAGGTCGGCGAGGCCGAGGAGTCGCTGCCCGGCGTCCTGCAGGGCGACGACCTGCAGATCGCCTTCAACCCGCGGTACCTGACCGACGGCCTGGACGTCGCAGGGTCGAGCGCGTGCGCCTGGACTTCCGCGACGAGCTGAAGCCCGCGGTGCTCCGGCGGGCGCCGGGGACCGGCGAGGGCAAGGGCGGGGCGGACGCGGGGGACTTCCTCTACCTGCTCATGCCCGTCCGGCTCTGACGCGCCGCGGTCGCGGCGCCGGCTGATGCGCGTCGAACGCCTGGAGCTCGTCGACTTCCGCTCGTACGCCGCCGCGGCGGTGCAGTTCGCTCCCGGCGTGGCGGTCCTGGTGGGCGCGAACGCCCAGGGGAAGACGAACCTGCTGGAGGCGCTGCACTACGTGGCGACGGGCGGCAGCCACCGGGTGTCCAGCGACGCCCCGCTGGTGCGGGCGGGTGCCTCCGCGGCGGTCATCCGCGTCGGGGCGGAGGTCGAGGGACGGCGGCTGACCGTCGAGTTGGAGCTGCGGCCGGGCGCCGCGGGCGTGCCCGGCTCAACGGCCAGCCGCAGGCGCGGGTGCGCGACGTCATCGGCCAGGTCCGGGCGGTGCTGTTCGCACCCGAGGACCTGACGCTCATCCGGGGTGAGCCCGCCGACCGCCGGCGGTTCCTGGACGACCTGCTGACCCAGCGCCGTCCCGCGTACCTGGCGGCGCGGCAGGACTACGCGCGGATCGTGCGGCAGCGGTCGGCGCGCCGGCCCGGCGGGAGGGACCGCCGCGCAGGAGCGCTGTCGACACTGGCGACCTGGGACGACGCGCTGGTCCGCGCCGGCTCCACCCTGCTCGCCGCCCGCATCGCCGTCGTGCACGCGCTGAGCGGGCCGGTGGGGTCGTCGTACAGCGATCTCGTGGCCACCTCGCCCGAGCGGGAGGCGACGGGGCACCCCGAGCTCGCGTACCAGCTGTCGACGGGGCGGCTCGTGGTCGGCTCGCCGGGCGAGGGCGTCCCCGATCCAGCCGAGCTGGCACAGGAGTTGCGGGAGGGTCTGGTCGAGCTGGCCGATGCGGAGCGCGAGCGGGGCCTGACCTTGGTGGGCCCGCACCGCGACGACCTCGTGCTGGGCCTGAACGAGCTCCCCGCCAAGGGCTACGCGAGCCACGGCGAGACGTGGTCACTGGCACTGGCCCTGCGCCTGGCCAGCCGGGAGGTGCTCGCGGAGGTCGGGGAGGAGCCGGTCGTACTGCTCGACGACGTCTTCGCGGAACTCGACGAGCGCAGGCGGGTCCGGCTGGCAGCCCGCTGCGCGACCTTCGAGCAGGTCCTCGTCACCACAGCGGTCGACGAGGACGTGCCGCTGGACGGGCCCCGCTGGCACGTGGAGGCCGGGACCGTCCGCGCGGGTGGGCCGTGATCGGGCCGGACGAGACCGAGGAGCCGTGGGTCGGCGAGCGCGGCTCGGACCCACGGCAGGTGCGCGACGAGCTGCGACGCCTGATCGCCGATCGGGGATGGGCGCAGCGGGTCGAGGCGGCCCGGGTCCACACCGAGTGGCAGGAGATCGCCGGCGAGCAGCTGGCACGGCACACCGAGCCGGTCCGCCTGCACGGCGGCGTGCTCGTGGTCCGGGCCTCGTCGCCCGCCTGGGCGACGCAGGTCCGCTACCTCGCCCGCGAGCTGGCGGCTCGGGCGAACGCGGTCCTGGGCGAGGGTCAGGTCCGCCAGGTCACGCTCATCGCAGGCCGCCTGAGCGCGGATGACCGGCGGGAGCGGTGAGCCGATGTTTCACGTGGAACAACTGACCCCTCGTCCGTGTTGGGACAAGCGGCTGACCAGCGGAAACGCGCTGTAGAGCCTTCTAGGAGCCAGAAGGGGGCGGGTGGTAACCTAGGATGCAGCCCGAGCCCGGTTGCTGACCGGTCTTGCTGGCGCGGAACCGCCCCCTCGCGACACGCGACCTCACGTCGCCAGACCGCCCCGTACGGGGTCGGTCGCCCGGTCGTGGAACGTAGGAGGGCCAGCGCATCGTCGGAGGGAGTTGGGAGCAGCGTGGGTGTGAGCCAGAGCGGTGACTACGGGGCGGAGAACATCACCGTCCTCGAGGGACTCGAGGCGGTGCGCAAGCGCCCCGGGATGTACATCGGCTCGACGGGACCACGCGGCCTTCATCACCTGGTGTGGGAGGTCGTGGACAACTCCGTCGACGAGGCGATGGCCGGGCGCTGCTCGCGCATCGAGGTGCGCCTGCTCGCCGATGGCGGCATCCAGGTCGCCGACGACGGCCGCGGCATCCCCGTGGACGAGCACCCCACCATGAAGCGGTCCGCGCTGGAGGTCGTGCTCACCGTCCTGCACGCGGGCGGCAAGTTCGACAACAAGTCCTACGCGGTGTCGGGCGGCCTCCACGGGGTCGGCGTCTCGGTGGTCAACGCGCTGTCCTCCCAGCTGATCGCCGAGATCAAGCGCGACGGGAAGCGCTATCGCCAGTCCTACGTGCGGGGCGTGCCCCAAGGGCCCGTGGCGACCATCGGCGAGGTCGCCGAGGACGACACCGGCACCACGATCACGTTCTGGCCCGACGCCCAGGTGTTCACCGAGACGCTCGAGCTGTCCTGGGACACCCTGACCACCCGCTTCCGGGAGACCGCATTCCTGACCGCGGGGCTCGAGATCACCCTGATCGACGAGCGGCCGCAGCCGCTCCCCGACCTCGGGGTCGACGCCGCGCCGGAGCCGCTGCCCGACGAGGACCCGGACCCCGCCGTGCGCCAGGTGACCTTCCGGTTCGACGGTGGGCTGCGCGACTTCGTCACCCACCTGAACGCCTCGAAGTCCCCCCTCCACAGCGAGGTGCTCTCTTTCACCGCGAGCACCGACGAGGGCAGCGACGAGCCGGCGGAGGTCGAGGTCGCCCTCCAGTGGAGCGCGGACAGCTACCACGAGTCGATCCACACCTTCGCGAACACCATCAACACCCACGAGGGCGGGACGCACGAGGAGGGCTTCAAGAAGGCGCTCACCGGTGTCGTCACCCGGTTCGCCAACGACCAGAAGCTGCTCCCCACCACGGGCAAGGAGAAGGACCTCAAGCTCACCGGCGAGGACATCCGCGAGGGGCTCACCGCGATCGTCTCGGTGAAGCTGTCCGACCCGCAGTTCGAGGGCCAGACCAAGACGAAGCTCGGCAACACCTACATCCGCAGCTTCGTCGAGGTGGCGTCGAACGAGCGCATCCGCGTCTGGTTCGAGGAGCACCCGGGCGAGGCCAAGGCGATCGTGAACAAGGCGGTGCACAGCGCCCGCGCCCGGCTCGCCGCGCGGCAGGCGCGTGACCTGACCCGCCGCAAGGGCCTCCTGGACTCCGGCAACCTGCCCGTCAAGCTCGCCGAGTGCCGGTCGAAGGACGCCAGCGCGACGGAGATCTTCATCGTCGAGGGCGACTCGGCCGGCGGGTCCTCCAAGATGGCCCGGGACAGCGAGATCCAGGCGATCCTGCCGATCCGCGGGAAGATCCTCAACGTCGAGAAGGCCAGGCTCGGCAAGGTCCTCGAGAACAAGGAGATCCAGGCGCTCATCACGGCGATCGGCACGGGCGTCGGCGAGGACTTCGACCTGTCGAAGGCGCGCTACCACAAGATCGTCATGCTGATGGACGCCGACGTCGACGGCGCGCACATCCGGACCCTGGTCCTGACCTTCGCCTTCCGGCACATGCGCCAGCTCATCGAGGCGGGCTACGTCTACATCGCGCAGCCACCCCTCTACGCGATCAGCCCCCCGGGGGCGCGCGAGCGGGACAAGGACAAGATCCGCTACGCCTACTCCGACCGCGAGCGCGACGCCGTCATCGCCCAGATCCGCAACGGCAACGGCAACGGGGACGGCAACGGCAACCAGGGGAAGATCGGGCTGCGCCGGTTCAAGGGCCTCGGGGAGATGGACCCCGAGGAGCTGTGGCGCACGACGATGGATCCCCAGCGCCGCGTGATGCTCCAGGTGACCATGGACGACGCGGCCCGGGCGGACGAGATGTTCTCGATCCTGATGGGTGAGGACGTCGAGGGCCGGCGCAACTTCATCGTGTCCAACGCGCGCGACGTGCGCTACCTCGACGTCTAGGAGGGACGGTATGAGCGACGAGACCCCTCCGCAGGCCGGGGACGAGGTGGAGGGCGGGGACACCGCCCTGCGCATCGAGCCGATCGAGATCGACCAGGAGCTGCAGCGCAGCTACCTGGACTACGCGATGTCGGTCATCGTCGGCCGCGCGCTGCCCAGCGTCCGTGACGGACTGAAGCCGGTGCACCGGCGCACGCTGTTCTCGATGTTCGAGGGCGGCATGCGCGCCGCCACGAGCCGCCGCAAGTGCGCGGCCGCCGTCGGCGACGTGATGAAGAAGTACCACCCCCACGGTGACGCCTCGATCTACGACGCCCTCGTGCGCATGGGCCAGCCGTGGGCGATCCGCTACCCGCTCATCGACGGGCAGGGCAACTTCGGTTCGATCGACGGCGACCCGCCGGCGGCCATGCGCTACACCGAAGCGCGGCTGTCCCCGCTGGCGATGGAGCTGCTCCGCGACATCGACGAGGAGACCGTCGACTTCGTCGACAGCTACGACGGTGAGGAGCAGGAGCCCGTCGTCCTGCCGAGCCGGTTCCCCAACCTCCTGGTCAACGGCTCGTCGGGCATCGCCGTCGGCATGGCCACCAACGTCCCCCCGCACAACCTCGTCGAGATGACCGACGCGATCATCGCGACGATCCGCAACCCCGACATCGAGCTCGACGAGCTCATGACCATCGTCCCCGGCCCCGACTTCCCCACGGGCGCCCTGATCGTCGGCAACGCCGGCATCCGCGACGCCTACGCGACCGGCCGCGGTTCCATCCGCATGCGCGCGGTCACCGAGGTCGAGGAGACGAAGTCCGGGGGCGAGCAGATCGTCGTCACCGAGCTGCCCTACCAGGTCAACAAGGCGACCCTGACGGGCAAGATCGTCGACCTGGTCAACGAGCGCCGGATCGTCGGCATCCGCGACATCGAGGACCACAGCAACCGCGACGGCATCCGCCTGGTCATCATGCTGCGCCGCGACGCCAGCGCGCAGGTCGTCCTCAACCAGCTGTTCAAGATGACCCAGCTCCAGGACACCTTCGGGGTCATCAACCTCGCGCTGGTGGACGACGTCCCGCGGACGCTGCCGCTGAAGGACACGATCCTCGCCTACATCCGCCACCAGGTCGAGATCATCACGCGCCGGACCCAGTACCGGCTGCGCCGGGCGCGTGAGCGGGCTCACATCCTCGAGGGCCTCATCGTCGCCCTCGACAACCTCGATGAGGTCATCGCCCTCATCCGCAACGCGGAGAGCGCCGACGCCGCCCTGACCCAGCTGCGGCAGCGCTTCGAGCTGTCCGAGATCCAGGCCCGGGCGATCCTGGACATGCAGCTGCGCCGGCTGGCCGCCCTGGAGCGCCAGAAGATCCTCGACGAGTACGCCGAGCTGCAGCAGCGCATCGCCGAGCTCGAGGCCATCCTCGCCGACCCCTCCCGCCTGCGCGGGATCATCGTCGAGGAGCTGACCGAACTGCGCGATCGCTTCGGCGACGCGCGCCGGACGCGCATCATCCCGGCCGAGGGCGACTTCGACATCGAAGACCTCATCGCCGAGGAGGACGTCGTCGTCACCCTCACGCGCGCCGGCTACGTCAAGCGCGTCAAGGTGAGCGAGTACCGGACCCAGCGGCGCGGCGGGAAGGGTGTCCAGAGCGGCGCCCTGCGCGAGGACGACATCGTCCGCGACCTGTTCGTCACCACGACGCACCACTACCTGCTGTTCTTCACCAACCAGGGGCGCGTCTACCGGGTGAAGGGCTGGCAGATCCCGGAGAAGAGCCGGACGTCGCGCGGCACCTACGTCGCCAACGTCCCCGGCCTCGCGCTGCAGCCGGACGAGACCATCGCCGCGGTGGTGGACCTGCGGGAGTTCGCCGCGGACCGCTACCTGTACTTCGCCACTCGCAAGGGGATGGTGAAGCGGACGCCACTGTCGGAGTACGACAGCCCGCGCGCGGTCCTCGTCGCCATCAACCTGCGTGACGGCGACGAGCTCATCGGCGTGCAGGTCACCGACGGGCAGGACGACATCCTGCTCGTGTCACGCCAGGCGATGTCGATCCGCTTCAAGGAGTCCGACGCCCGGCCCATGGGGCGGGACACGACCGGCGTGATCGGCATGAGCCTGGAGGACGACGACGAGCTGCTGTCCATGACCAAGGCGGTCGGGGACGGGCAGCTGCTGGTCGTGACCGAGGAGGGCTACGGCAAGCGCACGCCGCTCGAGCGCTACCCGCTGCAGCGCCGCGGCGGCAAGGGCGTGCGGACCGCTCAGCTCACCGACGCCCGGGGCGGCCTCGTCGGCGCCCTGGTCGCGGCCTACGAGCAGGAGATCTTCATCGTCACCGACCGCGGTGTCCTCATCCGCATGGACGTGAAGGACATCCGCCCGACGGGGCGGGCCACCCAGGGGGTGCGGGTCATGAAGCCGGGACAGGGCTCCAAGGTCGCCTCCATCGCTCCGGTCATCGAGACCGACGTGCTTGACGACTGAGACACGCGTATGGTCGCACCTCGCGCCGCTGGACCCCGGTGCCGACGTACCTGTAGGGATTGCTGTGCGCTGGGCGGGATGGTGCGACGTGGTTGACTACCTGCGGCTCTCAGAGGTCATGATCGAGTTGTCCCGCTGCCTGATCACCACCGATCAGGGAGTGGAGCGGACGCTGACGCTGTTGTGCGACCGGGTGGACGAGGTGCTGCCGGTGCGGGGCACGGGGGTCATGCTCGCCGACGAGCTCGGTGTCCTGCACTTCGTCGAGGCGTCCGACGAGCGCCTCAGCGCGATCGAAGCCCTCCAGATCGAGCTGGGCGAGGGTCCCTGCGTGCGGGCCTACATGACCGGCGAGGCGGTGCTCATCCCCGACCTCGCCGAGGACACGCTCTTCGCGGACTTCAGCCCGCGCGCGCTGGAAAGCGGCTTGCGCTCGGTCTTCAGCTTCCCGATGCGCATCGCGGACACCGCCGTCGGCGCGCTCAACCTCTACGCCGACGGACCGCAGCCCTTCGACGCCGAGGACGCCGTCATCGGGCAGGCCCTGGCCGACATCGCCGCCGCCTTCGTGCTCAACCTGCGCACGTCGGAACAGGCCTCGCTGCTCAACCACCAGCTCCAGGTGGCGCTGGACAGCCGCGTCATCATCGAGCAGGCGAAGGGCCGGCTCAGCGAGCAGTTGGGCGTCGACGTCGACAAGGCCTTCGAGCGGCTGCGCCGGTTCGCCCGCAGCCGGAGCGAGAAGCTGCGCGACGTCGCGGCCCGCATCGTCGCGGGCGAGTTGCGCCTCGACAGCGCCGATGACGCCTCGGGCGGTCCCCGTGTCTGATTGGTCCATGTCCGCCCGCCGGGGGTGGCGTAGACTCGTCCGGATGGCAGCTGCAGACAAGGGCCCGCAGGGTCGCGAGGCCACCGACGGCCTGCCCACCGAGCGCATCGCCGGCGGCAGCGCCCCGGCGCGCCCGGCGGGCGACGCCCCCATCGCGACGGCGACGCAGGACCGCCCGGCCCCCGCGCCGCCCACCCAGCGCCTGCCCAAGCCGCCCAAGGTGCGCCCCCCCAAGCCGCCCGCGGGCGAGGGACCCCTGCGCCGTCAGCGCCGCACCGTCCAGATCCGGCGCATCGACCCGTGGACCGTGCTCAAGCTGTCGATCGTCTTCAACTTCGTCATCCTGCTGTTCTTCATGCTGGTCATGACACTGCTGTGGACGCTGGTGGACCGCACGGGCGCCATCAACCAGATCATCGACTTCCTCAACCAGGCCGGCGTGGCCGTGGAGATCAACGAGGGCCCGATCGGGCGCGCGCTGTTCCTCGTCGGCCTCCTCGCCGTCGTCGCCGGCGCCGGTGCCAACGTCTTCTTCTGCTTCCTCTACAACCTGGTCGCCGACATCGCCGGCGGCCTTCGTGTCACGCTGGAGGACGACAGCTAGACTGTCGACCTGCGGCAGACGGGCCATTAGCTCAGGCGGTTAGAGCGCACCCCTGATAAGGGTGAGGTCCGAGGTTCAAGTCCTCGATGGCCCACACGTCCGTCCCCTCCCGGAGGCCCCCGTCATGCGCAGCGTCCTCGTGATCCTGGCCGCGCCGCCGGCATGGCCGCCCCTCCTGCTCCGCCGCCAGCGCGAGCGCGAGCTCGACGAGGCGATCTGGGAAGAGCCCCGCCAGGTCTGACCCCAGGCCCACCCCCCGGGCCCTTAGCTCAATAGGCAGAGCGCCGCCTTTGCAAGGCGGAGGTCGGGGGTTCGATTCCCCCAGGGTCCACCACCTCCGACCAGCGGGAACGCTGTCGTTGACGGCTCGGAGGGCGCGACGGCCGCCTCCATGGCCGTCAGAGTTCCACAGGGCCTTCCCCAGGTCCGGCTTGCCTGGTCACCGACCGCGACTCGCACCCTGTACCGCGACATCGCACCCTGTACCGCGACATCGCACCCTGTAGCGAGCGTCTGGTGGAGCCAGCGACGGGCCTCTGCGAGCGTCTCCGCGCCCGGGGGCCGTCGAGGTCACCACCGCGGGCGAGCTGGACGAGCTACCTCCCGCCGTGGACCTCGCGGGCTACCGCATGTCGCAGAGGCGGCTACCTCCTCCACGGCGTCGAGGAGCAGAGTGCCGTGCAACGAGTGTCCCCGACGTAGAGCCGGAGAACGTGGACGGCGAACTCGTCCGGCTCAAGAACCTGTTACGCGACGGGCTGAAGCCGCGCATCCCCGGGTCCGCCTGCGCTACGTGCCATTGAGCGCACACGCTGCGTCATCGCGCTCTGGTCGCCACGCAGCTGGGTGGCGCCTCATCTGTCCGCCCGCGGCGGCAAGATGACGAACGCGTCCGGGCTCAAGCGGTTCGCCGGACCTCCCCGGGTCCCGGCTCGACCTCGGCGAGCGCATCGGCTGTCACGTTGCGGAGGAAGGGAACCACCATGAGGGCGACGGCCAGCGCGGCTAGGGCGAACGCGGCCCGTAGCCCGGCGAATTGCCCGACGGCGCCCGCGATGGCCGCGCCCAGCGGCATGGGGCCCCAGCCGATCAACCGGGCGGAGGCGGAGTAGCGGCCGAGCATCTCCCCGGGGACGATGGCCTGGCTGATCGTGCGCGAGTTGACCGTCCACAGCGTGCCGCCGACACCGCCGAGGAACGCCCCCGCGCCGAGCAGTCACGGGTTGGTCGTCAGGGCCGGCGTGATCATCATGGTGAACGTCCCGACGAGGTCGGCGAACAGCGCCCACCGCCGCCCCAGCCGGCGGTTCACGAACCCCGTGGTGGCGGCACCGACCAGACCCCCTGCCCCCAGCCCGCTGATGAGCAGGCCGTAGCCGGTGGCGTCGAGCCCGAGCGGCCCTCGCCCCGTCGCGAACGCGGGCATGATCGCCAGCCACGCGCTCCAGCAGCCGGCCAGGACCGCGATGGTCAGGTTCATCGTCCGCAGGAGGCGGTGCGACCACAGGTAGCGAAGGCCCTCCCGGATGGCCTCGTTCACCCGCGGCCGCTCGGCGGCGCCCAGCGGCACCGCGAACGAGCCGACCAGCAGCCTGATGAGCAGCAGGCCGAGGACGTAGGCCGCGGCGGTGGCGCCGAGGGCGACGGCCACGCCGAGGCCGACGAGGAGGCCGCCGACCGGGGGGCCGACGAACTCCTGGAAGACGGTCTCCGCGGCGGTGATGCGCGCGTTGGTCTGCTCCCGCTCGCCAGGGGGCACGGCGTCGGGGATCAGCGCGGCACCGGCGGTGAGCGCGAGCACGTCCGCGACGCCCAGCACGACCGCGGCGGCGTAGATCGCCGCGATCGACAGGCTGGCGGTCGCGGCGCTTGCCAGCAGTCCCGCCACCGCTGCGATGCGCAGGAGGTTGCCGACGAGCATCAGCCGGCGGCGGTCGGCCCGGTCGACCAGGACCCCGACGTGCATGGCGGTGAGCAGCCACGGCAGGGACAGGCACAGGGCGACGCCGGCGATGAGCGCCGGTGAGGACGTGAGTTGGGTCGCCACGAGCGGCAGGGCGACCTTCGCGATCCCGTCGGCCAGGTTCGTGATGCCGGTGAAGACCACCAGCACCGCGCCGTTGCGGCTCGCGCGCACGCCCACGGGGTGCGCGCCCACGGCGGCGGGCGGCGGCGCCACGGCGTCCGCACCCGGCTCATCCATCTGGTGATCCCCTTCCGGGCGGAGCGTCACCCCGCCGCGAGCCGGCAGGGTACGGTGCGAACCCCCTGGGACCGGCGGGCGCTCAGGGCCAATCCGTGCTGCCGCCTACGCTCCAGTGGCACGGGTTGACACAGGCCGACCTGGCCGGGCACGACCTCTCCAAGAGCTACATCTCGCGTCTGGAGGCGGGGGAGCGCACCCCCACTGTGCAGGTGGTCACCGCCCTCGCCGCACGGCTGCGCGTGCCGCCCACCGCCTTCCAGAGCGGCCGGAACGGCGAGGCCGCGAAGCTGGTCGTGCAGGCGCAGCTGACGCTGTCGGGCGGGGACCCCCGGGCCGCCTCGGTACGGTTCCGCGCGGCGCACGCCGCCTCGGCGCGGAGGGCACCGCCCGCAACTGGCGCACGTCCGCGCGCTCGCCGACCTCGCCCGCGGCTGAACCGCCCGCGGCCGGGGTTTGACCCCGGACCGGGTCGTCGGCGCGGCCGCGTCGGTGCGTTCGCGATCGACGCCCAGGCCGGGCCGCCTCGGCCCGGCCGCGGACCTAGGCGCGGGAGGGTCGCACGCCCTCCGGCTGCCCGTCCCGCACGAGGGGTGTGATGAGGGCCGCCAGCGCGACCATGGGCGCGATGACGGTGAGGGCGACGGGCAGGCCGAACGCCTCGGCGAGGAAGCCGATGGTCGGCGGGGCGAGCAGGATGCCCCCGTAGCCCAGCGTGGCGGCGAACGCGATGCCGCTGGGACCGCCGATCGCGCCCGCGCGCGCCAACGCGACCGGGAAGATGTTTGCCATGCCGAGCCCGGTCACCAGGAGGCCCGCGAAGACCGGCACGAGGTCGGTGCCGAGGGCGCTGAGCAGCGCACCGGCCGCCGAAACCACGGCCCCGACCACCACCACGCGGTCCTGCCCGAACCGCTCCAGCAGCCGCGCCCCGACCAGACGCCCGACGGTGAGCGCCAGCGCGACCGTGGCGTACCCGGCGGCCGCCACCGTCGGTCCTGCGCCCAGGTCCCGCGCCAGGTGCAGCGGCACCCAGTTGTCCAGCGCGCCCTGGCTGTAGGCGGCGCCCAGCGCGATGACCGCCAGCAGCGCGACGGCCGCGCGCCCGGGCCGAGCACTATCGGCGGCCGGCGGCACGTCCGTCGCAGGCGCCGCGCCGGTCGGGGGCGGCGGGTCCGCGCGGGTCATTAGGCGCCGTGCCAGGACCGCGGTGACCAGCAGGGCCAGTGGCGCGATGACGAGCATGTGCCGGGTGGGGGTGAGGTACGGCGCCAGCAGGCCGCCCACCCCCGCCCCGGCGAGGCTCCCGACGCTGTTCGCGGCGTGGAACCCCGGCATGATCGGGCGGCGCACCAGGGCGATGAGGTCCACCGCCGCGCTGTTGAGGGCGACGTCGATGCCGCCGAACGCCACCCCGAAGGGCACCAGCGCGATGCCGAGCGCGAGCGGCGTCGCGGCCCGGGGCGGCAAGGTGATGCTCACCGCGAACAGCAGGGCCGCGGCGATCGTCACCTGGCGGCTGCCGAACCGCTCGCACAGCCTGCCGGTCACCAGCATCGTCGCCACCGCGGCGCCGGACATGCACAGCAGCGCGAGTCCCAGCGCACCGGGCGTCGCGTCGACCTGCTCGCTGACGGCGGGGATGCGCACGGCCCACCCGGCGTAGAGGAAGCCCGCGAGCGCGAAGAAGGCGGTGAGGGCGACGCGACGCCGCGCGAGGGCCGGGACCGGCGCGTGCCGGGAGGTGTCGGACGTGGCCGTGGTCATCAGGGTGCACCCCGGGTCCTGGCCTGCCGGGCTGGCAGGGCACGAGCGGTGGACGATGATACGTACGGTATTGCCGGATCTAGCGGGTGAGGTAGCCCTCGCGCTCGAGGTGCAGCAGGATCTCCTGCGCGGCCTCCTCGGGCGTCAGCGCGGTGGTGTCGAGCACGATCTCGGCGTCCGCGGGTGCTTCGTAGGGGTCGGAGATGCCGGTGAACTCTGGGATCAGCCCCGCGCGGGCCTTGGCGTACAGCCCTTTGCGGTCGCGCTGCTCGCAGACCTCCAGCGGCGTGTCGACGTGCACCAAGACGAAGCCGCCGCCGGGCTGGACCATCTCGCGGACGGCCCGGCGGGTGCCGTCGTAGGGCGCGATGGGGGCGCAGACCGCGATCCCGCCGGCGCGGGTGATCTCGCTGGCGACGAAGCCGATCCGGCGGATGTTGAGGTCGCGGTGCTCCTTGGAGAACCCCAGCTCGGAGGACAGGTGCTTGCGGACGACGTCGCCGTCCAGCATCGTCACGCTGCGCCCGCCGCGCTCCAGCAGCTTGACCAGCAGCACGTTGGCGATGGTGGACTTGCCTGAGCCCGACAGCCCGGTGAAGAACACCGTGAAGCCCTGGGCGGCGCGCGGCGGGTGGGTGCGGCGCAGCTCCTCGGCGACCTCGGGGAACGTGAACCAGGTGGGGATCTCGCGGCCCTCGGCCAGGCGCGCGCGCAGCTGGGTGCCCGAGATCGTCGTGGGGGTGACCCCGGCGGGGACCTCGTCGTCGGGGACGTAGCGGTCCTCGTCGGCCAGGTAGACCATCATCCGGAACGGCACCATCGCCACGCCGAGCTCGTCGGCGTGGGCCGCCAGCAGTTCCTGCGCGTCGTAGGGGCCGTAGAACGGCTGCCCGTCGGCGCCGTTGCCCGGGCCCGCGTGGTCGCGCCCCACGATCAGGTGGGAGCAGCCGTAGTTCTTGCGGATGATCGCGTGCCAGACGGCCTCGCGCGGGCCGGCCATGCGCATCGCCAGCGGCAGCAGCGACAGCATCGCGGTGTCGCGGGGGTAGCGCCGCAGCAGCGCCTCGTAGCAGCGCACCCGCGTGTAGTGGTCGATGTCGCCGGGCTTGGTCATGCCCACGACCGGGTGGACCAGGAGGTTGGCGCCGGCCTCGGCCGCCGCGCGCAGCGTCAGCTCCTGGTGCGCGCGGTGCATCGGGTTGCGGGTCTGGAAGGCCACGACCCTGCGCCAGCCCAGCTCGGCGAACGCCGCGCGCGTCTGCGCGGGGGTGCGGCGCAGGGTGCGGAAGTCGTAGTGCTCGGGGGTGCGGACCGCCTCGACGCGCCCGCCCACATAGACCGGGTTGGACCGCCCCAGCAGGTGGGCGACGCCGGGGTGGGTGGTGTCGGTGGTGCCGAACACGGCCTCGGCCTCGGCCTCGCGGTCGGGGCGGTACAGCTCCTGGACCGACACGGCGGCGAGCAGCACGCCCTCCGGGTCGCGCAGGGCCAGCACCGCGCCCGGCTCCAGCCGCTCGGCGACCTGCTCGGGCACGTCCAGGGTGACCGGGATCGGCCACAGGGTGCCGTCGGCCAGGCGCATCCCCGCGAGCACGGCCGCGTGGTCCGCGCTGCCCAGGAACCCGCGCAGCGGGGAGAACCCGCCGACGGCGAGCAGCTCCACGTCGCACAGCTGGCGCGGCGTCAGGTCCCACGAGACCCAGTCGCGCGACGCCGCGCGCAGGTCGGCGGCGCGCTGCTCGTCGACCAGCAGCTCTGTCAGCGCGCCGCCGTGCGGCGCGACGAGATGCTCCACGCTGTGCCCCCAGGGGGGTGGGGGGTGGGGGGGGCTGGCCGGGGTGCCCGCGATCAGGTCGCGGGCAGATGGCGCGCGAGAAAGTCGTTGCCGAACTTGTCACCCGGGTCGTAGCGCCGCCGCAGGGCGGCGAAGTCGTCCATGCGGTCGTAGCGCTGCCGCAGCGCCTCCGGCGCGGTGGTGAAGACCTTCCCCCAATGGGGGCGCGCGGCGAACGGCGCGAGCTGCTCCTCCACGAGCGCGACGACGGCCAGCACCGCCGCCGCGTCGGCGACCCATGTGAAGTGGATGCTCACGCTGTCCCGCCCGTAGGAGGGGCTCAACCAGAGACGGTCGGCGGCGATCGTGCGGATCTCGCAGATCTGCAGGACCGGGGCGATGCGGTCGCGGACGCGCGCGACGGCGCGCAGCGCCGGCACCGCGTCGGCGCGGTCGATCAGGTACTCGGACTGGAGCTCCTCCCCGGAGCTGGGGGTGAACTCCGGGCGGAAGTGGGGCAGGCGCGCGAACCAGGGGCCGGGGGCGTCCATCTGGGGGTTGCAGCTGGCCGGGGAGATGACGTGGACCGGGTGCCGGGGCGCGTCGGCGGGGCGGGCGCTGAACCACGGTTCCCCGAGCACGGCCGGCGGCGGCTCGTCGACGCGGCGCTTCACCCAGACCTGGGTCAGGCGGGGCGCCCGCCAGTCGGTGAACAGGCTGACGCTGTAGGCGGCGCCGACCAGCGCGTCGAAGTGGTCGTCCAGGACCTCCATCGGCAGGCCCTCGTAGACGCGCTGGGCGACGTCGTAGGTGGGGACGAGCTCGAGGGTGAGCGCCGCGACCACGCCGAGCGCGCCGAGGCCGACGACCGCCCCCTCCAGCTCTCCGCCCTCGAGGGTCACGAGGTCGCCGTCGGCGGTGACCACCTCGAGCCGGCGGACGGCGGTCGCGAGGCCCCCGTTGCGGACGCCGGACCCGTGCGTGCCGGTGGCGCACGCCCCGGCCACCGAGATGTGCGGCAGGGAGCCGAGGTTGCGCAGGGCGAAGCCCCGCTCCTGCACCCGCTCCGCGACCTCCGCGTAGCGCATGCCGCCGGGGACGCGCACCATCGCCGCCGCGCTGTCGACGTCGACCTCCGGCGGCATCGACGCCAGCGAGACGAGGACGCCGGGGGAGTCGGGCAGGTCGTTGAACGAGTGCCGCGTGCCGGACGCCCGGATGCGCGGCGAGGCGGCGACCAGTGCGCGGAGCTCGTCGAGGGACGCGGGCCGGTGGATGGCGCCGGCGTGGTAGGTGACGTTCCCGGCCCAGTTCCTGGCCGCGGTCGTCACCGGCACGGTGTCGGATCCCGCCATCACGAACCCTCCTCGTCGTGGAGCCGTACGACGACCCCCTCGTCGGGGGCGAGCAGCAGCGGGCCGCGGAGGTCGACGTCCCGGCCCTCCCGCCCGGGGCGGGTCGACAGCTCGACCCGCCCGCCGCACCCCAGGTCGTCCGGCAGGTCGACCCACGCCGCGCCGGACGAGAAGTTCAGCGCGACCAGCAGGCGCTCCCCCGGCGCCTCGCGCAGGTACCCGAAGTGGTCGTCACCTGCGGTCAGGGGCCGGTAGGTCCCCCGCCGCAGGGCCGCCGACCGCTTGCGGAACCAGATGAGGCGGCGGTACAGGCCGAGCAGCGAGCGGGGGTCGGCCGCCTGGTCGGCGACGTTCACCTCCGCGAGGTCCGGGCCGGCGGGCAGCCAGGGCGTCCCCGACGAGAACCCCGCCCCCGTCGCGTCCCACTGCATCGGGCTGCGCACCGGGTCGCGGCCGTCGACGTCGTGCACCCGTCCGGGGGGCGGCGGGACGTTGGTCATCCCGATCTCCTCGCCGTAGTACACGCAGGGGACGCCGCGCAGCGTCATCTGCAGCAGCGCGGCGACGCGCGCGCGCCGGGGACCGCCGAACCGGTAGGCCGTGCGCGGGATGTCGTGGGTGGAGAGCGCGTGGGTCGGCAGCGCCCCCGGCCGCATGAGGGCCGCCAGCCCGTCCACGACCTCGCGGAAGGCGGTCCCGTTCCACGGCTGCTCCCACAGGGCGAGGTGGAACGCGGTGTGCATGCCGTCCCCGCCGAAGTAGTCGACGAGCCGGCGGTCGTCGCTCATCGGCACCTCGCCGAGCGCGACCCGCCCCCCGTAGCCGTCTAGCACCGCGCGCAGCTCGCGGAGGACGTCGTGCACCTCGGGGAGGTCGAGGTTGCGCTGGCGCAGCGCCGGGTGCGACAGGTGACGGCGTGCTTGCGCGATCTCCGCCGGGTTGTCGAGCAGGTCGATGTCCTTCATGATCCGGTGGACGGCGTCCACGCGGAAGCCGTCGACACCGCGGTCCAGCCAGAAGCGCCAGATCCGGCGCATCTCCTCGCGCACCTCCGGGTTGCGCCAGTTGAGGTCGGGCTGCTCCGGCATGAAGCTGTGCAGGTAGAACTGCTCCGTCCCCTCGTCCCAGGACCAGGCGCTCCCGCACTCCTCGAAGGAGCTGAGCCAGTTGTTGGGGGGCGCGCCGTCGGGGCGGGGGTCGGCCCAGATGTACCAGGAGCGCTTCGGGTGGTCGCGCCGGGAGCGCGCGTCGACGAACCACGGGTGCTCGATCGACGTGTGGTTCATGACGAGGTCGACGAGGATGCGGATGCCGCGGTCGTGGGCCGCAGCGAGCAGCTCGTCGAAGTCGGCGAGCGTCCCGTACGCGCGGTCGACGGCGATGTGGTCGCTGATGTCGTAGCCGACGTCGTGCTGGGGCGACGGGTAGAAGGGCGACAGCCAGATCGCGTCGACGCCGAGGGACGCCGGCGTCCCGTCGTTGAGGTGGTCGAGGCGGGCGGTGATGCCCCGCAGGTCGCCGACGCCGTCGCCGTCGGAGTCGGCGAAGCTGCGGACGTACACCTCGTACAGGACGGCTTCGCGCCACCACTCCTGGTCGGGCACCACGATCTCCTACGCGTCGACGGTGGTCATGTCCGGGTAGCGGTCGCCGGCCGCGCGGCCGCGGGGGGCGACCGCGTCGAGCGCGGCCAGGTCCTCCGGGGTGAGCCGCAGGGCGGTGGCCGCGACGTTCTCCTCCAGGCGGTCCACGCGCTTCGTGCCGGGGATGGGGACGATGTCGTCGCCCTGGGCCAGCACCCACGCGAGCGCCAGCTGGGTGGCGGTCACCCCCTTCGCGGCCGCCAGCTGGGCGACGCGGTCGACGAGGCCGACGTTGTGGCGGAGGTGCTCCGACTGGAACCGGGGCAGCGTGCGGCGGAAGTCGCCGGGCCCGAGGTCGTCGCTGCCGGTGATCCTCCCCGACAGCAGACCGCGTCCCAGGGGCGAGTAGGCGATGAAGCCGATGCCCAGCTCGCGCAGCGCGCCGAGCAGCGCCACCTCCGGGTCCCGGCTGAGCAGCGAGTACTCCGTCTGCACCGCGGCGACCGGGTGGACGGCGTGGGCCCGGCGGACCGTCGCCGGCGAGGCCTCGGAGATGGCGAGGTGGCGCACCTTGCCCTGCCGGACCAGGTCGGCCATCGCGCCCCAGGTCTCCTCGACCGGGGTGGCGCGGTCGACCCGGTGCTGGCAGTAGACGTCGATGGCGTCGATGCCCAACCGGCGCAGCGACCCCTCGCAGGAGGTGCGGACGTACTCCGGCCGGCCGTTGACGCCGACCACCCGGCCGGCGCCGTCCTTCACGTTGCCGAACTTGGTCGCCACGACGACGCGTTCCCGGCGGCCGCGCACGGCGCGCCCCACGAGCTCCTCGTTCGCGTAGGGACCGTACATGTCGGCCGTGTCCAGCAGCGTCACCCCGAGGTCGATCGCGCGGTGGATCGTGCGGATCGACTCGGCCTCGTCGGCGGGGCCGTAGAACTGCGACATCCCCATGCAACCCAGCCCGAGGTCGCCGACCACCGGACCGCCGCGGCCCAGCGCCCGCATCAGCCGACCCCCGCGCCGGCGAGCTGCTCCACGACGGCGCCCCAGTCCAGGAGGTGCCGATCGGGCAGGAAGCGTTCGTGCACCCGGCGCCGCGCGCCGGCGCCGAGCCGCTCGGCGAGGTCGTCGTCCGCGAGCAGGGCGCGGATCAGCCGCCCCGTCGCGGCCACGTCCCGGGGGTCGTCGACGAGCAGGCCCGACTCACCCGGCACGACCTGCTCGCGCAACCCCCCGACCGCGCTGGCGACGAGGGGGCGGGCCTTCCACATCGCCTCGGTGGCGGTGAGGCCGAAGCCCTCGGCCAGGCTCTTCTGCACGACGACCGCCGCGTGCCGCTGGAGGGCGTTCACGACCACGGCGTTCTCGCGGGGATCGTCCATCGGCAGGCACACCAGCTGCACCCGCGCGCGCTGCTCGGGCGGCAGCGCGGCCCACTCCGCCCGGCAGGCGTCGAACACCTCCGCGGCCTCCGGGTCGTCGGCCACCCCGGCGACCTCCGAGCCGGCCAGGGTGAGGTGGGCGCGGATGTCGCCGGCGGCGAGGAAGGCGCGGAGCACGCCACCCATGTCCTTGAGCCGGTCCCAGCGCGACAGCTGCAGGACCATCGGCACGTCGGGCGCGGGCGGCGGGCCGTCGCGCACGACGGCGGCGGGCCGCCGCACCTCGACCGGGTCGCCCACCGGCGCCGGCAGGGTCATCGGCAGGGCCGCGCCCCGTCGAGCACCCCGACGGCCCGGAGGAGCGCCGTGGCCGTCGAGCGGTCCAGGGCCATGTTCTTGGGGCTGCACGGGTCGATCGACGGCGGGATGACGTGCGGGCGCGGGGCCCACGCCGGCACGTGGCCAGCCGTGAGGAACACCGTGGCGTCGGCGACCTCGACGAACCGCCGGGCGAACGCCCAGCCGTCGCGGGTGTGCGCGTTCGCCACGTCGCTGCCGGTGTGCCCCCGCCACACCACGGTGGCGCCGAGGGCCTTGGCGGCGGCGACGAGCCCCGCGGGCTGCGCCTCGTGCACGATGACGAGGTCGCCCGGGCGCACCCGCGCGCCCAGGGCCTCGGCGTTCGCCGCGGTGGTGCGCCGGTAGTGGTCGAGCTCCGCCGGCCCGAGCGGGCCCCCGTCGCCGGCCGCCCCGTACACGCGGGTGCACAGCCGCTTGGTGATCGCGAAGAAGGCCGGGTCGCCGTCGATGACGAGCCAGCGGGCGTCGAGTCCCAGGGCCCGTGCGAGCGGCACCTGGGTCTGGAGGAGCTCGGCCACCCCGCCACCGGTGGCGGTCGAGTTCACGTTCCACACCGTGCGGCCGTCGAGCAGCCGCGCGGCCCGGTCGGCGCCGGCCCGCAGCCGCGCCGTGCGCGCGTCGCCGAGCACCCCGGCGTAGGCCGTGAGGGGCGCGGGGCGCAGCTCGACCTCACGCACGGGCGGCCCCCTGCGCGACCGGCTGGCTGGCCCGCTCGAAGCCCTCGGTGATCCACACACCCGTCCAGAAGTCGGGTTCGGACGGCAGCAGGAGCTCCACCAGCGTGGGCCCCCCGTGCTCCGCGGCGGCGCGCAGGGCGCGGGTGAGCGTGTCGAGCTGCATGGCGGTCCGGTCCCGGTCGAGCCACGAGCAGAGATCGACCCGCCAGCTCTGGACCCCCAACGCGGTCGCGATGTCGGTGTAGTTCATCCCGCCCGCGTTGTCGAGGTAGACGTTCGTCCCGCCGTCCAGCCACCCGGACGGCCGCGACTGCTTGCGCAGCGACACGCTGCCGCCGTTGTTGCACACCAGGAACGTCACCGGGGCGCCCTCCTGCACCGCTGCGACGAGCCCCTGCATGCTGTTCGTGAAGCCCTGGTCGCCCAGCGAGCAGAGCACCTTGACCGACGGCTCCCCCAGCGCGAGACCGGTGGCGACGGTGATGCCGCCGCCGACGAAGCCGCCGTGGTCGCCGAAGACCCGCATGCCGGGGGGCAGCACGTCGTACTCCTCCGCCAGCAGGCCGCCGAACATCTGGCTGTCGTCGACCAGCACGACCGGCTTGGGCGAGCGGGTCGCTACGTCCCCGATGGCCCGCGCCACGCCGGTGCGGATCACGGCGGCCGCCGCCGGCACCTCCGGTCCCCGCGGCCGGTCCCGCTCCGGCACGTCGTACCAGCGCTCCCGCGCCCGGCCGTCGTCGCGGCCGCCCGCCAGGTCGGTCAGCGCCGTCACGACGTCGCCGTCGACCAGCACGTCGTCGGCCCCCAGGTAGCCGTTCTTGCGGACCGCCTCCGGGTTGGACGTCAACGCCACCTTGCGGCACGGGGGCAGGGTCCCGATGACGCGCGGGTACATGTTGCGGTCCTCCACCGTCACGAGGAGGTCGGCGGCGTCCAGCAGCGCCTGGTGGGCCGGGTCGCCTGGGTCGTACCAGCCGAGGAACCCCGGCACCTCGTCGTCCGTGAGCCGCTCGAACAGCATGGGCCCGCGCCGGTACTTGAGCTGGAGCACCGGCGCACCGGTCCGGGCGCAGAAGGCGGCGAGCGCGGGGCGGACGCCTTCGTGGACCAGCGCGTAGTCGTCGACCAGGACCACCGGGCGCTCGGCGCGGTGGACCAGCGCCCGCGCGGCGGCCAGGGCGTCGGCGTCGTGGCGGACCGAGGGCTCGGCGCCGATCCCGGCGATCGCCGCGAGCGGCACCCACGCGGCCTCGGCCACGTCCTGGGGCAGGCCGAACAGCACCGGCCCGTGCGGCCGCTGGTGGACGTCGCGCAGGGACCTCGCGAGCCCCTCCGCGAAGGCCGCGGCCGCCGCGTCGCGGCCGGCGGCGTCGGCGGGCACCGGCCCCGCCTGGTACCACGACTTGGCGAAGTGGCCCGCGGCGGGGAGCAGGTCCGGCTCGCCGTGCGGCGGCAGGAACGGCGCGGAGCCGGTGGAGGGCATGCCGACGACGGTCAGGACGCCGACCTCGTTGCGCCGGATGTCCGCCAGCGCCCCCAGCGCGTTGGTCAGGCCGCGCGCCGCGTGGAGGACGGCGACGCCGTTGCCGGGGCGCAGTCGGCTCGCTCCGCCCGCCTCGAACATGCTCTCGCGGTCCCCGCGGCCGTTGACGAGCAGGTGCAGCCGGGCGAGGGCGTCGCACAGCGCCAACTCGGACGTGCCCGCGTAGGCGAACGCGATGCCCGCCCGGGCGCGGGCCAGCGCCAGCGCGACCGCCTCCGCCCCGGTCAGCAGGACCTCCTCCCGGGTCGCGAGCGCGTCGTCGACCACATGTTCGACGGCGGACGGCGAGGCGCGCAGGACCGCGGCGACGGCCTGCACGAAGGCGTCCCGGCCGCGGTCCTCGATGAGGCCGTAGGTCAGCGCCCGGGGTCCGCCGCCCGGTCGGGTCAGCAGGGCCTGCACCATCGCGCGTGCGGTCGGGTGCGCCGCGCGAGCGGCCTGGATCTCGGAGGGGTACAGGCCGAAGACGGTGAGCGGGCCGTCGTCCACCCGGTGGGCCTGGGCCCGGACGCGGACGTCCAGCGCCCCGGCCTCGTCGAGCTCGTCGAAGGCGAGCCCGCCGTCCTGCGCCAGCGTCACCCGCAGCGTGTAGGTGCCCGGCTGCGAGGGGACGCGCGCCCGCACCGTGACCGCGGTGACGGACTCGGGGGGCAGCGAGCGCGGCAGCGCCGCGTTGATCGTCTGCGTCGGGACCACCGCCCCGCCGGCGTCGTACCACCGGGGGCCGACGCGGACGGGGTACGGCGGCGCCGGCGTGAGCAGCCCCGGCCCGACGTTGCGCACCGTGCACTCGAGCGTCAGCAGGCTCCCCGCCTCCACGCCGTCCTCAACGGGGCGCGCGAGCGCGACGACGGCGCGGCACTCGGCGTCCGACAGCGGGTCCCCGATGGCCCACAGCCGGCGCGGTCGCACGCCCAGGCGCTCGAACATCGCCCGCTGCCCCTGCTCGTGCGCCCGAGTGGCGTTCGCACCGAAGGCCAGCCGCGCCCCGTCGACGAGCGCCACCGGCGCGATCGCGAGCGCGTACACCTCCCGCGCCGGCAGGTCGACCACGCCCGCCAGCGCCCACTCCGCCCGGTCCACGACCGCGACACCCGCCGTCTCGACGGACGTCGCCGCGTGCCGGTGCGGGCTGAGCCCCACGAACAGGTACCGGTCGGTGACGGCCAGACCGCGCGGCCAGCCGGGCAGCGCCAGCCGGCGCGTCACCTCCCCCGTCGCCTCCGCGATCTCCACGACATCCCCGGCCGCCGAGTCGCAGACGATCCACGTCCCGTCCTCGTGGTGGGGGTTGTGCGGGGCGCGCAGCCCGTCGAGCAGCGGCTCGCCGGTCTCGAGGTCCACCACGCGCCCGCTGGCCGGGCGGCCCTCCTCGTCCCACCCGCGCCGGCGCAGGAACTCCCCGAAGCCGCAGACGGCGATCCGCTCGCCGTACCGCGCGAGGCTGTTGAGGTGCCAGCTGTCGGCCTCGCCCGGCGCCCGCCAGCGCGTCACGACCTCCCCGCCGGGCGCGACCCGGTGGACCTCGTTCTGGGTGGTCGCCACGACCAGCACGTCCCCATCGACCGCGAGGATGTCGTGGGGCGCCGACACGCCGTCCAGCCGGTGGTAGCGGCGGACCCCCGACGCGTCGTAGACGACGAGCTCGGCGGGGCTGCCGTCGGCGCTCCACAGGCACCGGTACAGCAGGCCGTCCGCGGCGTGGAGACCGGAGCTCGACACGCGGTCGACGTCCTCGACCACCCTGCCGATGGCGAACAGCCCGCCGCCGATCGTCTGGTGGGCGTCGAAGCACGACACGACGAGCTGCCGGTCCTCGGGGAGGTGCTCGTCGAGGCTCGTGAGCCTCTGGGTGGACAGATCCGTCATCAGGCCGCTCCCTCCGCTGGTTCCTGCCACGACGCGAGCACCGTGGCCCTCCAGGTGTTGCTGGTCGTGACGAAGGCCGCGGCCGCCGCGACCTCGCGTGCCGTCCCGCCGGCGAGGCCGAGGACCGTCACGCCGTGATGGGCACGGCGGGCCTCCAGCGCGGCCACCTGCGCGGCGAGCTCCTCACGCGTCCAGCCCGCGTTGGCGAGCACCGCCCAGCCGCCGAGGTGCTGGCGGACCAGGACCGGCAGCGCGGCCGGGACGACACCGCCCCAGCGGGTGAGGTCCACGACCACGTCGAAGCCGCCGTAGGCGAGGACGGCGCCCGCGACCACCTCGTCGGGCTCGTCGCCGTCGACGGCGACGACCCGGCGCTCGCCGAAGCGCGCGCTCAGCGCGGCGGCCCCCGCGGCCAGCCGGGGCCCGCCGGTCCCACCGACCGCCACGTGCGCGTCGGCCGCGGCGAGCCGCTCGGCGACGGCGACCGTGCGCTCGTCGTCGGCGCCGACGACAAGGAGCACCGTGCCGGCGAGAGGGCCGTCGGGGGGGCGGAGCTGCGGCTTGAGTCGGATCAGGGGCCAGTACTCGTCGCCGAACCCCTGCGCCTCCGTCAGGGACGCGTAGCCGCCCGCCGCGTCCGCCGCCCGGATGACCGCCACGCTCTGACCCAGGTGGTCGGCGCACAGCCGCGCGGCCGACGCGTCCGCACCGGCGCAGACCGCCCCCAGCCCGGGCATCAGCACCGCGCGGGGCGCCGAGGCCGGCGGGTGCTCCTCCGCGCGCGACGCCACGTGCCGCCGGTAGGCCTCGACGTACCAGCGGCGATGGGCGGCGACGTCGTCGAGCAGGGCGGCCGCGGGGTCGTCCGCCGACGCCAGGCGGGACACCAGCGGCCGGTACCCGGTCGTGACGACGTGGTCGGGGCAGCCCGGCCCCCGAGCGGTGAGCTCCGGGCCACGGACCGACGAGGCGAACGCGACCGCCTCCGCCGAGGTGTCGACGTGCAGGACGGGGCCGCCCCTCCTCCCCTGGGCGACCGCCCCGCGGAGCACGGGCAGGACCTCGACGAGCAGACGGCGGGCCGCGGCGTCCGGGAGCGGCGGGACCGCCGTGCCGCCGAGGTCCGGCGGCCGCCGGACGGCCCGCTCGAGCGCCCGGGTGGCGCGCGCCACCGCCTCCAGCGCGTTGCGGTAGCAGCGCTCGCTGGTGTCGGCCCACGTGAACAGGCCGTGGTTCGCGAGCAGGACGAACCGGCAGGCTGGCTGCCGCGCGACCCGGTCCGCGATCTCCCGGGCGACGCCGACGTCGAACTGCCGGTAGTCGAACCAGATGGCCTCGTCGCCGAACTCGGCGCGGGCGCGGTCGCGCCCGTCCGGGATCGCCGTCAGGGCGATGACGGCGTCGGGGTGGCTGTGGTCGACGTGCGCGGCGGGGAGGAACGCGTGGGTGAGGGTCTCGATCCCCGGCCGCCGCTGCTCCCCGGTCAGCCCGCAGGCGATGAGGTGGTCGACCATCTCCCGCTCGGTCACCGCGCCGCCGTGGCGCAGGAGGCGCAGGTCGTCGAGCCGCAGGGCGGGGAAGTCGGCCGGCGTGGTGGTGGCCCCGTCGCATCCCCAGGCGCTCATCCACAGCACCTCGGTCAGCGCGCCCCGGTGGTCGACCACCGTGCCCTTCGCCGAGAAGTTGCCGCCGCCCTGCCGCGTGAGCGCGGGGTCGGCACCGACCAGGTGGGATCGGTGCAGGACCGCGTCGCGGCCCGTCAGGGCCGCCGCCGCGGCGTCCCAGGCGTCGACCGGTGGCCGGAGCAGTCTCGTCGTCGTCGCCACGCGTTCCCCCCGTCTCGCTGCCGTGGGCCGGGCTCAACCCGGCGGTGCCGGGGTCGGTGCGGAGAGGAGGAGCCGGCGGCCCGACCCGACGACCAGCGACGGGGGGGAGGACGCGAGCTCCACCTCACCGAGGTGGCGGACGACGGCCACGGCGCCGGCGTCGAGCATCGTCCGCTCGCGCTCGGGCGGGGCGAGCGCCACGCACGACGCGCCGGCGCGGACGGCCGAGGTGACACCGCTGAGCGCGTCCTCGAACACGAGGCACCGCGAGATCGGCACCCCCAGCCGTTCGGCCGCCAGGAGGTAGCAGCCGGGATCGGGCTTCCCGGCCGTGACGTCCTCCGCGCGGACCTGCACGCGGAAGACGTCGTCGAGGCCGAGCTGCCGGAGGACGGCGGCGGCCTTCCAGTGCTGCGCCCCCGTGACGAGCGCCAGGGGCATCCCGGCCGCGTGCAGGCCGCGCAGCACCTCGAGGGCCCCGCGGACGGGCGTGTAGCGCAGGTGCTCGTCGTTGATCCGCAGCCGCCGGTAGACGTCGGGATACCGGTCCGGTGGGATCTGCGGGAACAGCTCGCGGAGCGTGTGGTCCGCGTGGCGGCCGTAGACGTGGCGGTCGAGGTCCTCGCGGGTGAGGGCCCCGCCGCCCTCCGACCGGGCCAGGTCCTGCCAGAAGCGGGCCACCGAGAGCTCGGTGTCCACGACGACGCCGTCCATGTCGAACAGCACTGCTCCGTACATCACGACCCCCCGGTCGTCATGGCCGCCGCCGTCAGCCGGCGGCGGCGGCCTCCAGCGGTATCGGGTCATCCGCGCGGTACTCGGCGTCGAAGGCCTGCTCGGCCTCCCGGGACGCCGGGTGGTCCACGAGCTGCCGGAGGACCGCCAGCGGCGCGGTGACGGCGTCGGCCCCGTCGACGAACGCCGCGACCGCCTGCCCCACGTGCTTGACGGACGCGGCCACGATCCGGGTCCGCCCGCTGCGCACGCGGGCGAGCTCCGCGATTAGCTGGTCGGTCGTGCGGACGTCCCGAGCGGCGCGGTCCACGTAAGGGATGACCGCGTGGCACCCGAGCGCCTCCGCCACGAGCATCGCGGCCGGTGACTGAGCGGCGGTGAGCGCGACCCGCGCCCCCCGAGCGGACAGCTCGGCGGCGAGCGCGGCCCCGCGCGTCGTGGCGGGCAGCTTGAGGATGACGCGCGCGCGGTCCAGCGCCACCGCGGCGAGCGCCTCGCGCTGATCGTCGCCGTAGGCGCCCGTCGGTTGGTAGTAGATCTCGTCGAAGGTGATCGACCCCAGGACGAGCTCCAGGTGCGCCAGCGGCTGCGCGGTGACTTTGCGCAGGAGCGTGGGGTTCGTCGTCACGCCGCGGACGAAGCCCAGCTCGACGGCGCCCCGGAGGTCATCGAGGTCGGCGGAGTCCAGGTACAGCGACACGGGTCAGTCCCAGCCCGTGTCGTACGTGCCGTTGCGGAGCCCGGCGACGAGTTGCGCCTCCTCCACGGACTCGGCGACCGGGACGACGGCGGTGGTCGCCCGGCTGCCGTGCGCCGACGACCCCGCCCCCCAACCCAGCAGCAGCAGCAGCGCACCGGCGAGGGCGCGGCGAAGCAAACCCATTGTTTTCTCCCAAGTCATGTTCCGACCAATGAATACCAATTGCTGCGCCGCGATGAGCTTGCCCTAACAACCGGCGACTCGTCACGAGAAAGGCGGTGTCCTACACTCGCCTGGCCGAAAGCGGACGCAGTCGGCGGGCGCCCGGTGAGGACAGCGACGTGACCGAGGCCGGTTGGGACCCTCCCGCGCTCGACGAGGTCGCCCGCGCGGTCTACGCGCGCGTGGTGATGGACGGCGGCGCGGAGCGCGACGGCCTGGTCGCCCGCGTCGGCCTCCGCCCGGAGGACGTCGACCGCGCCTGCGAGGTGCTCATCGACCTCCGGCTGCTGGTGCCGGGACCGGAGCCCCGGACGCTGCTCCCGTCGGACCCGGAGGTCGCGGAGGCCGAGCTGACGCTCCCGCTGGAGCAGGACATCCAGCAGCGGCGGCAGGCGGTGGTGCGCACCCAGCGGCAGCTCCAGGCGATGATCCCCGTCTACCAGAGCAGCCGCCAGCCGGTGCGCCACGACGAGGACATCCGCACGGTCGACGACCCTGCCGAGGTGCGGCGCGAGCTCGTCGCGGCCAGCCGGGACTGCGCGGAGGAGGCGCTGACCATGCAGCCGGGCGGGATCCGCCGCAGCGGCACGCTGGCCGACGCGATGACGCGCGACCTCGCCATGCTCGAGCGCGGGGTGCGCATGCGGATCCTGTACCAGCACACCGCCCGGGCGAGCCTGGCGGTCCGCCGCTACGTGCGGCGGGTGGTGGACGCCGGGGCGGAGGTGCGCACCACCACCGAGCCGTTCGAGCGCCTCATCATCTTCGACCGGCGGGTCGCCTTCGTCCCCCAGCCCCGGACCGAGGGGCGGACGCCCGGGGCGGTGATCGTCACCCAACCGGTTCTCGTCGCGTTCCTGCGCCGCGTGCAGGAGAACCACTGGCTCGGCGGCCAGGACTTCGACGCGCAGGAGGTGCACGACGAGTACCGCACCGACGACCTCGAGCGGTCGATCCTGCGGCTCATGGCCCTCGGCCTCAAGGACGACGCGGTCGCCCGCCGCCTGGGCATGTCGACGCGGACCTGCAGGCGCCACGTCTCGTCGATCCTCGACGAGCTGGGCGCCACCAGCCGCTTCCAGGCGGGGGTGCTCGCGGCCGCGCGCGAGCTGGTGCCGCCCCCCGAGGAAGCCGACCCAGCCGGGCCGGGCGGCGACTGAGCGGTCCGCCGCCCCGGTGGCGGCGCGGCCGGCGGTCGGCGCGTGGACCGCGCACCGCGAGCGCGCGGATCCGCGCGTCCTCCGCCACGCCCGCCCCGCCGCGGGCTAGCGACAGGAGGCGGGCGGTGGCGGTCGAGCTGCAGGTTGGGAGCAGCTTCTGGGAGCGCTGCGCCAACCGTCAGAGGTCGAGGGGCGGGCCACCTACGACGCCGACTCAGGACGTCTGGTCTCGCTGGAGCTGCGGCGCGTCGCGGCCGCGCTCCAGCTCCCCCTGCACGAGGAGTCCCAGCAGTTCTGGAGGCACCGCTCCGCACAGGAGCTCGCCCCGGCTGCGGTCGGCACCTGCCGCCTCAGATCCTGAGATCGACGCCCTCCTGACGGCTCTGCAGGCGTGACGCCAGAGGACGTTCCCGACGGCCCGCTGCTTCTCGATACCGACGTGTTCTCTTGGCTGTTGTCTGCCCGCTACCGGCACGAGGAGTTCCGGGAGCTGGTCGCCGGCCACCAGCTCGTGCTCGCCTTCGCCACCGTAGGCGAGCTCCGGGCCGGCGCCGCCGCTGGCCCTGGCGGCGCCGGGAGTGAGCTCAGGCGGCGCTGGCGATGGCGGGGCGGGCTTCCTCCTGCGCTCGGCGGGAGGCGAGGACGTCGTCGACGAGTCCGTAGGCGAGGGCTGCGTCGGCGGTGAGGATGAAGTCGCGGTCGGTGTCGCCGGTGATGCGCGCGAGCGGCTGGCCGGTGCGGGCCGCGAGCAGCCCGTCGGATACCTCGCGCAGCCGCTGGATCTCGCGCGCCTGGATGGCGATGTCGCTGGCCTGCCCCTCGGAGCCGCCGTGCGGCTGGTGCAGGAGCACCCTGCTGTGCGGCAGCGCGGCGCGCTTGCCCGGCGCGCCCGCCGCCAGCACGACGGCGGCGGCGCTCGCGGCCTGGCCCATGACGGTCGTGGCCACGTCGGGCCGGACGAAGTCCATGGTGTCGATGATCCCGAGCATCGCCGTCACCGACCCGCCGGGGGAGTTGATGTACAGGTTGATGTCGCGCTCCGGGTCCTCGCCCTCCAGGTGGATCAGCTGGGCCATGATGAGGTTCGCGACGGCGTCGTCGATCGGCGTGCCGAGGAACACGATGCGCTGGCCGAGCAGCCGCGAGTACAGGTCGAAGCTGCGCTCGCCGCGGCTGGTCTGCTCGACGACGACGGGGACGAGGACGCTCATGGGGCCTCCGCAGGCGCTAGTCTTGCAACACTCCGGTTGCGCGTCAGCGTAGGGGCGCGACCGATGATGTGCAACGATGGATTTGCAGGTCGGGGGAGCCGTGAGTGCCGAGCAGCAGGTCACGCGCAGCGTCGAGGTGTCCGCGGAGCCCGCGCGCGTGTGGGAGTCCCTGACCGACCCGTCCCGCCTGGGCCGCTGGCTGGACGCCGAGGTCGAGCTCGACGTGCGTCCCGGCGGCGAGGGCGTCGTGCGCGAGGCCGGGGGCCCCGTCCGGCGCGTGGCGGTCGAACAGGTCGACCCGCCCGGGCGCCTGGTCTTCCACTGGTGGCCCGCGGACCGCCACGGCCGCACGCCGGCGGAGTCCGGCGCCACGACCGTCGAGATCGCGGTCACCCCCAGCGCGGCCGGCGCGCGCGTGACGGTGACCGAGACCGCTCCCCGCGGCCCCGTCGCCCTCGTCGGGCAGGGGGCCGCGCGCGACCTCGCCTCGCGCAGGGGCGTGCTCGCGGCCGCCGTGGCCGGGCCGGGCGGGCGCCACCTCGCCGGGGTGGGGCGGGCCGGGCGTGGGCGGGCCTGACCGGACCGGGGCGGTGTTCGCCGCTCTCGCCGACCCGACCCGGCGCGACCTGCTCGCGCGGCTGTCCAGCGGTGGTCCCAGCACCGCCACGGCCCTGGCCGCCGGCCTGCCCGTCACGCGCCAGGCGGTCGCCCGGCACCTGCTCGTCCTCGCCGACGCGGGCCTGGTGCGCGGCGCGCGCGCCGGTCGCGAGACCCGTTACCGGGTCACACCCGAGCCCCTCGCCGACGCCGTGTCGTGGATGACCGCGGTGGGCGCTGACTGGGACCGGCGGCTGGCCGCCCTCCGCGACCTGCTGGCCTGACGCCGTCCAGCGCTGCGCGAGGGCGTCGGCCGGCACCCTGCCCGCGACTGTCCGGGCGCAACGTTCGCGAAGACCGGCTGCGGGAACAGCTCGGAGATGCGCCTCGCCCAGGCGCATGGGGTGCAGCCTAGAAGGTGACGTCGGTGCTGATGGCCTCGAAGCGGTCGAGGTCGGCGAGGACGCCGGTCAGCTTGGACCGGATGCCGTCCACGGCGTCGGCGCCGAGCGGCAGTCGCAGCGGCGCGTCGGGGGCGTCGAGGGCCCACAGGATCGCGGCGGCCGCCTTGGCGGGGTCGCCGGGCTGGTTGCCGGCGCTGCCGGTCAGGCCGGCGCGGACCGCGCCCACGGTGTCGTCGTAGGCGGGGTTTGGCGCCGACTGGTGCAGGGCGGCGCCGGCGAAGCCAGTGCGGAACGATCCGGGTTCGACGATGAGGACGCGGATGCCGTGGGGAGCGACCTCGGCGGCGAGCGCGTCGCTGAAGCCTTCCAGGGCGTACTTGGTCGCGCAGTAGGCGGAGAAGCCGGGGTAGGCGACCTGGCCGCCGAAGGAGGACATCTGCACGATCGCCCCAGACCGCCGGGCTCGCATCGAGGGCAGCGCGGCGCGCACCAGCGTCGCGGGCCCGAAGACGTGGACCTCGAAGATCTCGCGCAGCTCGGCGTCGGTGGTTTCCTCCACGGCGCCGACCTGGCCGTGGCCGGCGTTGTTCACCAGCACGTCCAGCCGGCCGAAGCGGTCCAGCACGGCGCGGACGACATCGGGCGCCTGCTGCGGGTCGGTGAGGTCCAACTCGAGCGTCACGGCGCGGCCGTCGGGCGCGGCATCCGCCCAGTCCGCCAGTGCGTCCTGCCGGCGAGCGGTGCCCACCACGGCGTCGCCAGCGGCGAGGGCGGCGGCGGCGACCGCCCGGCCGAACCCCGACGACGCCCCGGTGACCAGCCACACCCGCCGCGGCAAGGACCGCTCGGACTCCCAGGCCGCGGTGGGGACGGTCATGGGATCGGTGGGGGGTTCAGTGCGGCGGTCATGGTCAGCGACTCCTCGGGTCCACTGCGAGGGTGGCGGCTTGCTCCTAGAGTGTGGCGCGGCCGCGACCAGGGCGAGAAGGTACAGCAGCCGCGAGCAGCGCACCGCACCCAGCCTCGACCCCCACGTGCACACCCTGCTCGGGCAGCCTGCGCACCGGTCAAGGGGACGACTGCGACCGGCTGGGGTCCGGCGGCCGCCCTCCTGGTCGGCGGCCACGACGCGGGCGTGGTCGAGCAGGTGCAGCGGGACTGGGACGGTGGTCGGACTGATGCCAAGGGCCGTGGCCGCACACCGCCGACCACGGCCCTTCGAGCGCCGACCGGACCGGGCTGGAAAGCCCGTCCGGCGAGACCGTCAGGAGTCCGGGAGCAGTCGGTTGACGCCCGGGCCGTACACCGCGTACACCCGCAGCGGACCGACCACGTTGGGGAACCGCTCACCCGCTACCCGGAAGCCGTGCGCGGCGTTGCCGCCGCAAGCACGGGCGATGGCGGGTTCGCGCTGCTGGTTGGCCGGAACGCCGAACAGCAGGCCCCGCTGGTCGTAGATGTCGATCCGCAGCACCCGACGCGGCTCGGCCGGCACGCAGGCCCACCCCGCCACGACGTAGTTGTTGATCCCGTCGCGGTCTGGGTCGTTGATGGTCCGCTGATCGACGAACCCGACGATCCTCGGCGCTGCGTCGGCGGGGGATGCGAACCCGCCGGCCAGCAGTCCCGCCGCCGCCAGCACGGCCAGCGCCGCTCTCAGCATCACTCGCATGTTTGACGTCATACTCGTGACGGACAACCTTGATCCTCTCGTCTGTCTCTCGCTTGACGTGCGCGAAGATTCTACGCACGAAGCAGAGCGGCGGGCGGCGACGTAAGAATCCGTAAGGGTCAAACCATCCAAATCGCTGCAAATAGGCTGTACGCGGGCGATGGAACCGTCCCGACGTGGAGCGTCCATGGCAGGGCGCGCGGGGCCGGTGTGCGGACCACGGCCGTGACCCCACCGTTCCGCCGCCCGCCGATCAGGCCCTTGCCTGGAGACCCCACCCGGACCGGCAGGAGCGACCCTGGCGAGACCGTCAGGAGTCCGGGAGACCGCACCGAGGGTGATGCGGGTGACCGTCGGTCGCGGCGGCGGGCGGATCGGGAGGGGATCGGGCGGTCCCGCGGCGGGCTGAGCACCAAGATCCATCTGCTGGCCGACGCCCGCGGTCGGCCGCTGGCCAGGGTCACCACCGCCGGCCAGCGCGGCGACGCGCTGGCCGCCGGGCCGCTGCTGGACCGGCTCAAGGTCCGCCGGCCAGGGCGGGGCCGGCCGCGGACCCGGCCGGGCCGGCTGCTGGGCGACAAGGCCTACTCCAGCCGGCTCGCCGGAGCTCGATGCGGCGTGGCGGGCAGTCCTCGACATCGCCGCAGCGACCGACCCCCTGACCCCGACATGGACCCTCGTCGGCGGACTCATGGTCGCCGTCCACGCCATGCAGGCCGGGGAAGCCCTGCTCCTCGGGTTGCTCGATGACCCGTTCGAGACCCGCGAGGAATTGGGGAAGAGCGATCGTCAACTCCTGCTCCGGGCCTCAACGGTTTTGGTGGAAACGCATCTGGCTTGGGCCGCGACGCAGCGGGGGACTGACGGGAGGCTCGCGCTGGAGATCCTCGTGCAGGCGCCTTGAGCTAGCCCAACGCCGCGAGCGCCCAGATCGACGCCGTGTGACCGAGCCGCAAGGGGCTCCGCCTTGGTCGGGGCCGTCGTGGGCCGCGAGATAATGGCACCCGATGGGAGCGGACGGGCTCGCCCGAAGACGTCCGAAGAACGAAGCCGCGGGTCAGGTGGAGGAGCGGCTCCGTGACCTGCGGGGACGCGGGCGGCTGGTCCGGGTTTGCAAGGCGGAGGTCACCGGTTCGATTCCCCCAGGGTCCACCCCCGCTGACCATCGGAAACGCTGCGGAGTCAAAGCGGGGTGATCGCCGGGCGGCGAGGGGCGGGGACTGGACGGCGGCGACCAGGCCAGCCACCACCACGAGCGCGGCCACCGAGACGAGTGCCGGAACCACAGCGACGCCCGCGGCCGCGAGCGTGCCGACCATCCCGGCGGGCATGAGCAGGAGGCCCGTGGCGGCGAGCTTGGACATCGGTGGGAAAAGGGTCTGCGGGCGTGGCCGTGCCTCCGCCTAGGTGTCCGTGGCCCCGGGTCGCTGCCGCTGGGGTTCCTTGAGCGCCCGTGGGGGGCGCGGCAGCGTGCTGGCGGCGATCTCGTGCGAGGCGGCCACCAGCCGCAGCAGGGTGGTCAGCTGGTCGCGCTGGGCCGCGTCCAGGCCGGCGAACAGCTCCGCGCTGTGGTCGGCGGCGACCTGGCGCAGATGGTCGAGCAGCCGCCGCCCCTCCGCGGTGAGGTGCAGGGCGTAGGCGCGACGGTCGCTGTCGTTGCGCCGCCGCTCGACCAGGCCGCGGCGGTCCAGCTCGTCGACGATCGCGACCATGCGGCTGGGTGCGATCCGCAGCAGCTCGCCGATGTGCTGCTGCGAGCGGCCCTCCAGCGCGGCCAGCGACCGCAGCACACCCACGTGCCGTGGCTCCAGTCCCAGCGGCGCCAGCCGTTCGGCGAACCGCCCGGCCGCGTGCGATCCCAGCTGCACCAGCAGCAGCGCCGGGTCGCTCGCGGGTTCCCGATCCTGATTCACGCGTGGAAGGGTAGCACTCAGGAACCATTCTCTGTTAGAACCATGTACGTCAGGAACAGGTCCGAACCGGGAGCTCCCCGATGACCACCACGACCACGACGACCGCCACGACCAGCAGCCGACGACGCGGTCAGGGTGGTCCGCCGCTGCTGCTGCCCGCCGGCGCCTTCGCCGCCCTGTTCGTCGCCAGCCTCGTCGCCTTGGGTGTGCTGGGGGAGGGCACCTTCCCGTCGCCGTTCGCCGACGCCGACCGGATCGCCGGGTACGTCTCCGGTAACCGCACCGCCCTGCAGGTCACCGGCACCCTGCAGTTCGCCGCGGCGGTCCCGCTCGCGGTCCTGGCGGGCACGGCGGCCTCGCGCCTGCAGCACCTCGGCGTCCGGGCCCCCGGGGTCACCATCGCCTTCGGCGGCGGCACCTTCAGCGCCGCGTTCCTCGCCCTCTCGGGACTGTTGCAGTGGACACTCGCGAGGCCGGCGGTGCAGGCGGAGCCGGGCGTCGTGCGAGCGCTCCACGACCTGACCTTCGTCACCGGCGGGCCGGCGCACGCGGTGGGCCTCGGCCTGCTCGTGGCCGGGATCGCCGTGCCGGCGTTCCTGCTCCGCCTCCTTCCCCGCTGGATGGGGATCGCGGGCCTGGTGATCGCGGTCCTGGCCGAGCTGTCCACCCTCGTGCTGGTCGCGCCGGCCGCCGCGGTCCTGATGCCCCTCAGCCGCTTCCCGGGCCTGCTGTGGCTCCTCGGCGCCGCTGCGGCGTTGCCGAGGAACCGGACCAACGCCAGTGCCACCAACCCAGCGGCCACCCGCCGCTGACGCCGGCCCAGAGGTCGGAGGAGACCGCCATGAACGTGCCCACCGCCGCCGCCGAGTCTCCCGCGCTCTGCTATGGCAATAGCAGTGCCCTCCATGCCTCAGCGAGCGACCTCCACGGTCATCTCCATGCCGGGGTGGATGCTGCAGAACAGCGGGTAGGTGCCCGGCTGGTCGTAGGGGCCGACGGTGAGGGTCTGGCCGTCCTCGACCTCCACGTCCTCCAGGGGGGGCGCCCCGGTTGTCGAGGGTACGGACCCGCCCTCGTCCCAGCTGCCGTAGGCGAGCACGTGCGGTACGCCGTCCGCCTGGTCGCGCATGGTGACGCTGCTCCCGGCCGTGATCTGCACGACCGTGGGCTCGAATACCGTCGGCGCGAGCGTGGTCGTCGTCGCGCCCCCGACCGGGGCGGTTCCGGCCGTGGTCCACACACCCCAGCCGATCAGCAGGGCGCCGGCCAGCAGCCCGCCCGATGCACTCAGGAAGGGCGCGGTCCACCCCGGCATCCCACGCGTCGATCGGGCGGACGCCGACACGCCGGTGACCAGCGCGACGACGCCGGCCACGACGATCGTGGCCGTCAACGCGAACGGCGTGTACTCCTGCGGATGGGTGAGGTGGTACCGGCTGAAGGGCTGGAAGAACGGCCCGCCGAGGCACACCCCCGCGGCGATCAGGCCGCCGATCCCCGGCGCCGGACGCCAGGGCACGGCCGCGAGCGCGCCCGCCACCAGGAGCACCGCGGTGATCACGACCAGAGCCACGTCGAACTCGGCCAGCGCCGCCAGCCCCAGGAAGCACAGCGCCGCCAGCGCGATGGCACCACTGGCGACGGCGCCCAGGGCGCGGCCCCATCGCCTGCGCTCCCGCGCCGCGGCTTGGGCCCCCCCGTCAATCGTCTCCACATCCTCCCCGACCGTCCGCGCCGGCGCGTCGCGCCCGCCGTAGTAGATACCTCCGCGCGGTCGGATGATTCACCAGGGGAGCGTCGAGGGGTGGCGGGCATCCGGGGGCGTCGGCGTAGGCGGTGCAGGCCGCGTCGACCATCGCCACCGGGGCGCCGACGCCGCCAGGTAGCGCAGGCCCTTCTGGACCAGGCGCACGGGGAGGTTCGGCGCCCACTGCCGGTCGAGCATGAGGCCCCGCGCGCGCTCGGCGGCGGGGCTGACGACCGGCAGATGGTCGTCGACATCCGCGGCCAGCACGTCGACCAGACGGTGCGGCAGGACCTGGCCCGTAGGATCGGCGAGGCATCGGGCGCCGCCGCCGGCGGCGACCAGATCCGGTTCCGGCGCTAGTGACAGGGCGGCGATGACGATCGAGATCCAGGTCGGGAACACGGTGGCGGCGGAGGCCGCCGCACCCGTCCGCATGGCCTGAGCCGGGTGGCCGTGCGGCGCGGGGCCGATGTGGTGACGCGCGGGGCGGGGCCGGCGCGGGCCAACGTCGTGGTCGTGCTGATCGACGACCTCGGCTGGCCGCAGCTGGGGTGCTACGGCAGCACGTTCAACGCGACGCCCCACATCGACCGGCTCGCGCGCGGGGGCACGCGCTTCACCGCGGCCTACACCGCCGCGCCGGTCTGCTCGCCGACCCGGGCGAGCCTGCTGACCGGCAGGTACCCCGCGCGCCTGGGCATCACCAACTTCCTGGGACCATCGGGGTCCAACCACCTGCGCCCCGGCCAGGTGACCCTGCCGGGACGGCTCCGCGACGCCGGCTACACCTCCGCGCTGGTCGGCAAGTGGCACCTCACCGAGCAGTACGACGGCCCCTACCGCGAGCGCCGGGGCAACCCGTTCGCTCACGGGTTCGACCAGGTGCGGGTGTCGGAGACGCGGTACATCGGCGACGGCGACTACTGGCCGCCCTACGCGTTCGCGCCGGACGTGCCGACGCGCCGCGACGGCGAGTACCTGACCGACCGGCTGGCCGAGGAGGCCGGCGAGTTCCTCGAGCAGCAGCGGGACCGCCCGTTCCTGCTCTACCTGGCGCACTACGCGGTCCACACCCGGCTGGACGCCCGCCCGGAGCTGGTCGACCGGTTCAGCCGCGCGGCGGGCGCGGGCAGTGGCGGCCGCAACCCGGTCCTCGCGGCGATGCTCGCCAGCGTCGACGACCAGGTCGGCGGGCTGGTGGCGACGCTGGACCGGCTGGGGCTCACCGACCGGACGGTCGTCATCGTCACCTCCGACAACGGCGGCGAGGAGGACGTGTCGCCCAACGCGCCGCTGCGCGCCGGCAAGTGGTCCCTCTACGAGGGCGGCATCCGCGTCCCGTTCGTCGTGGCCGGTCCCGGCGTGCGGGCGGGCGCGACGTCGCCGGTCCCCATCCACACCGCCGACGTCCTGCCCACCCTGCTGGAGCTGACCGGCGTGGGCGACCCGCCCGCCGGCACCGACGGGCGCAGCTTCGCCGCGGCGCTGCGCGGCGCCGGCCCGGAGGAGCGCCCTGACGCCCTGTACTGGTACTACCCGCACTCCGGCACCCCGATGGCCGCGGTCCGCCAGGGCGACGACAAGCTCGTCCTGTTGCTGGCGACCGGCCGGGTGGAGCTCTACGACCTCCGCGCCGATCCGGGCGAGACCCGCGACCGCGCCGAGGCGGAGCCGCGGCGGGTCCGGGCCCTGCGCCGGCTGCTCGACGCCCACCTCGACGAGGTGCGCTGACGCCTGCGGGACGGCGCGGAGCGGCGCCGGCGCCGGGCCGGGGCGCTCCTCAGGGGTGGGGTGCGGTCGCGGTCAGGCCGCGGTCGACGTCCCTGGGGGGTCGCGTCCTCCGTGGCCCCCGGCGCGTCCTCGGTGGCGCCGGGGCCGCCGAAGCCGCCGAAGCCGCCGGGGCCGCCGGGGCCGCCGGGGCCGCCGAAGCCGCCCCGGCCGTGGCCGCCGCGGGGGCCGAACCCGCGCCCGAGCACGCCGGCCTCCTCCGCGGCGAGCAGCGCGTCGGCCTGCTCCTGGGTCAGGTCGCCCGCGGCGACGGCCTCGGCGAGCCGCTCCTCCAGCGCGGCGCGCCGCTCCGCCGCGCGCTCCTCCATCAGCCGGGTCCGGACTGTGTCCAGCGCGGCGGCCACGGTCTCCTCGTCGATGCCGAGCTCCTCGGCCAGCGCGGCCGCGAACTGCTGCTCGCGCTCGGCGGCGCGGGCCTCGCGGTGTTCGGCGGTCGGCTCCTCCCCGGTGGTGGGCGACTCGGTCGCGTCCCGGGCCAGCGCCGGGACGGCGGCCCCCAGCAGCAGGACCCCGGTGACCCCGAGGCCCGCCAGTGCACGTCGGTCGATCTTCACGTCGATCTCCTGTTCCAGGTGGGCGGTGCGGTGACGGGGACCACCGTGACCGGGCCTCCTGGGACGACCCTGGGAACGGGCGGGGAGTTCGCCGGGCCCTAGCTCGGGGCCGCGCCGGCGGGGACGAGGGCGTCGAGGGGCCACTCGAAGTGGATGGTGCCGCCGCCGTCGTCCCAGACCTCGCGGACCTGCAGGGACCGCCAGAACGCCTCCGCGCCGGGGACGGCCGCATCGGTGTGCAGGCACAGCAGCCGGTAGCCCGCCTCCGCGGCCCACGCGGTCGCGGCGGCGACCAGGCGCCGCGCGAGGCCCTGCCGGCGGTGCTCGCGCGCGATCCACACCCGCGCGATCTGGCCCACGTCGTCCCCGGCGTAGCGCGCGGACAGCCAGGCGGGGTGCGGCGGGGTCCCGGGACCGTCGGCGCGGACCGCGGCGCACCCGGCCACGGCCCCGTCCGGGGCGACGGCGACGAACAGCGCCTGGCGGGGGTGGTCCAGGTAGGCCGCCGCCAGCGCGGCCTCGTCCCAGATGTCCCAGTGCCAGTCGGCCCGCAGCCCGTAGCCGAGGTCCTCCGCGAGGACGCGGTGGAGCAGGGCCTTGGCGGCGGGCAGGTCGGCCGCGTCCGCGCGGCGGATGTCCAGGGGCGGATGGGCGGCGCCGGCCATCGGCCTCCCTTCGAGATCAGATGAAAACGGATGTCGACGCAGGCTAGCCGGTGGAGCGCCGTCACCGACCAGTTACGCACAGTAATGGAATGTGCGAGACTGTCGCCATGCTCGTCGATGCTCTGTCGGCCCTCACCGACGTGGTCGTCCTGCTGCTGGCCGGGTTCTCGGTGGTGCGGTGGCGGCAGCGTGGGGGCGAGCCGGCGGGGTGGGTGGCGCTGGCGTTCACGTCGCTCGCGCTCACGCTGGTCCTGGGCCGCCTGGTGCCCGAGGGGTCGGCGGCCCTGGTCGCCCGCGCGCTCGAGCGCGTGGCGCTCGGCAGCCTCCTGGCCTTCCCCTACCTGCTGTTCCGCTTCGCGACCTCGTTCCGCCCCGCCGCGCGCAAGCTCGACCGGGTGGTCGCCGCGGCGGCGGTGGTGCTCGTGGGCTGGTCGGTGCTCCTGCCGCAGCCCGGCGGCGAGATCGCGCGCAGCGGCTGGTCGCTGGTCTACGTGGTGACGGCCATTGTCTACTGGACGGCGGTGTCAGCCGCCGTCGCGATGCAGCTGTGGCGCGGCGGGGCCGGCCAGCCGGCGGTGGCACGCTCACGGATGCGGCTGCTGAGCCTGGCGTCGCTCGTGCTGAGCGCGGCCATCCTGCTGGCCGGCGCGAGCCCCGGCGACCGGGCGCCGGGGATGGCCGCAGCCGTCCAGCTCACGGCCCTGGTCAGCTGCCTGCTGTTCTTCGCCGGCTTCGTGCCGCCCCCCGCGCTGCGCCGCCTGTCGCGCCGGACCGCCACCGTCGCGCTGCGCCGCGGCGCGGGACAGCTGGTCCGCGCGACCCGGCCCGACGAGGTGCTGGCCTACCTGCTGCCCCAGGTGGTCGAGCTGGTGGGCGGCCGGGGCGCGGCGATCACCGACCCGCAGGGCCGCACGCTGGCCGCGCACGGCGACCTGCCCGATGAGACGGGTGACGAGCCGGACGCCCCCGGGGTGATCCGCCTGGAGCTGTCGGTCGGGTCCCTGCGGGTGTGGAGCAGCGCGTACATGCCGTTCTTCGGTGACGAGGAGGTCGAGATCGTCGGCTTCCTCGGCACCCTCGCGGACCTCGCGCTGGAGCGGACGCGCGCGGGGGAGCGCGCGGCGTGGCTCGCGGCGGTGGTCGACTCGTCGGACGACGCGATCGTGGGCACCGATCTGGAGGGCACGATCGTCAGCTGGAACAGCGGGGCCGAGCGCTTGTTCGGCCGCCCTGCGACCGACATGGTGGGCCACCGCGCCGGCCTGCTGATCCCGCCCGGCCGGCCCGACGACCTCGCCGCCGCGCTGGAGCGCCTGAGCCGCGGCGGCCCGCCCGAGCGCTACGAGACCCTGCGCGCCCGCGCCGACGGCACCGTGGTGGAGGTGGCGCTGACGCTGTCCGCCACCCGGGACGCGACCGGCGCCATCGCGGGCGCGTCGACCATCGCCCGCGACATCAGCGAGCGCAAGCGCCTGGAGGCCGACCTGTCCGCGGCGCGGGACGACGCGCTGGAGGCCGCGCGGCTGAAGTCGGAGTTCCTGGCGATCATGAGCCACGAGATCCGCACGCCGCTGAACGGCGTGATCGGGATGACCAGCCTCCTGCTGGACACCCCGCTGGCCGGCGAGCAGCGCGAGTACGCCGAGACCATCCGCCGGTCCGGCGATGCGCTGCTCGCGGTCATCAACGACATCCTGGACTTCTCCAAGATCGAGGCCGGCAAGCTGGAGCTGGAGGTCCTGGACTTCGACCTGGTCGCCGCGGTCGAGGAGGCCGTCGAGCTGCTCGCCGAGCGGGCCGACGCCAAGGGTCTGGAGCTCGCGATCCTCGTCGAGCCCGACGTCCCGCCCGCCGTCCGCGGGGACCGCGACCGGCTGCGCCAGATCCTGGTCAACCTGCTCGCCAACGCGGTGAAGTTCACCGACCGGGGCGAGGTCGTGGTCGTCGTCCAGACCGCGCGGGACGCCGACGGGGCGCCGCTGGTCCGCTTCGAGGTCACCGACACGGGCATCGGCATCGCCGCGGAGGCGCAGGCGCGGCTGTTCGCCAGCTTCACCCAGGCCAACGCCTCCACCACCCGCACCCACGGGGGCACGGGGCTCGGGTTGGCGATCGCCAAGCGCCTGGTGGAGCTGCTCGGCGGGGAGATCGGCGTCGACAGCGAGCTGGGCAAGGGCGCCACCTTCTGGTTCACCGCCCGGCTGCCGGAGGCGCCGGCCGTCGCCGCGCCGGCCGCGGCCGACGACCTGTCGGGCCTGGACGTGCTGGTCGTGGACGACAACGCGACCAACCGGCGGATCCTGTCGCTGACCCTGTCGCGCTGGGGGATGCGCCCCGCGACCGCCGACGGCGCCGCGCGCGCGCTGGACCTGCTGCGCAGCGCCGCGGTCGCGGGCCGGCCGTTCCCCCTGGTCCTGCTGGACTTCCTGATGCCCACCACCGACGGCGTCGAGCTGGCCCAGGCGATCACCGCGGACCCCGCCCTGCGCGGGTGCCGGATGGTCCTGCTGACCTCGACCGGCCACCGGCCGGCCGCGGAGCTCACCCGGTCGGCGGGCATCGCGGCGTCGCTGTCCAAGCCCGTGCGCACCGCCGCCCTCCACGAGTGCATCGCGACGGTGGTGGGCCACCGCGACGCCGAGCGCCGGCAGGCGGGGGCCCTGGCGCCGGGGACGATCGCCGCCCGCCACCCCGCCCACGTGCTGCTGGTCGAGGACAACCCGGTCAACCAGCAGGTCGCGGCGCGGATGCTGGAGAAGATGGGCCACCGTGTCGACGTCGCGGGCAACGGCCTGGAGGCCGTCACCGCCGTCCGCGAGATCCCCTACGCCGCGGTCCTCATGGACTGCCAGATGCCCGAGATGGACGGCTACGACGCCACCCGCGCCATCCGCCGGCTGCCGGACCGCGCGCGCACCCCGATCATCGCCATGACCGCCAGCGCGATGGAGACCGACCGGCGGCGCTGCCTGGACGCGGGCATGGACGACCACCTGGCCAAGCCCGTCCAGCTCGTCGAGCTGCGCGACCGGCTCGACCGCTGGCTCGAGGAGGCGGCGCCCGCGGGCGCGCGGGGCGGCGGGGGCGCGGCGCCGGACCCGCCGACCGACCCGCCGCTGGACCCCGAGGTGCTCGCCGGGCTCCGCCAGCTCGGTGCCGAGAGCGGCCGGGACATCGTCGCCCAGCTCACCACGCTGTTCCTGACCACCGCCATCGAGACCCTCGAGCGCATCCACCAGGCGCTGGCCGACCGCGACCCCGCCGCGCTGGGGCGGGCCGCCCACGCCATCAAGGGCAGCAGCGCGACCGTCGGCGCGCATGTCCTGGCCCGGCTGTCCGGCGAGCTGGAGCGCCAGGCCGGGGTGGGCGACCTCGACGGCGCGGCCGCCACGACGGTGCGCCTCAGCACGGAGCTCGACCGCATCCCCGCGGCCCTCGACGGCTGAGCACCGCCCCGCTCCACCGGGACAGATTCCCCAATTCTGTTGAACGGCTCCTTCCTACCCTGCCAACAAGGGACGGATCGACGAGGTGGGAGCCGGCATGGGCACGCGACCGATGCGACGCAGCGGGGCGCTCCTGCTGGCCCTCGCCACGGCCATGACGCTGCTGCCCGCGGTGGCGGCCGGCGCGGAGCCGCCCGAGGGGTTCCGGGAGGTCACCGTGCTCCGCGACCTCACCAACCCGACGGCGGTGGAGTTCCTCCCCGGCGGGGCCGTGCTGGTGGCCGAGAAGAGCGGGCTGGTCCAGCGCTTCGACAGCCTGACCGACCCCTCGCCGACGGTCGTGGCGGACCTGCGCCGCCAGGTGCACAACTTCTGGGACCGCGGGCTGCTCGACATCGCCGTGCACCCCGACCCGGCGACGCCCTACCTCTACGCGCTGTACACCCACGACGCGCCGGTCGGCGGGACCGCGCCGCGCTGGGGCACCGCGACGAGCGTCGGGGACCCCTGCCCGTCCCCGCCCGGCGCGACCGAGGACGGCTGCGTGGTCAGCGGGCGCCTGTCGCGCCTGCCCCTGCGCGCCGACGGCACCGGGCCCGAGCAGGTGCTGATCGAGGACTGGTGCCAGCAGTACCCCAGCCACTCGGTGGGCGCGCTGGCCTTCGGGTCCGACGGCGCCCTGTACGTCAGCGGCGGCGACGGCGCCAGCTTCACCTTCGTCGACTACGGCCAGGAGGGCGCCCCGACCAACGCGTGCGGCGACCCGCCCGGGCCGGTCGGTTCCACCCCCACGCCCCCCACGGCCGAGGGCGGCGCGCTGCGCAGCCAGGACCTGCGCACCGGCGGCGACCCGCTGGGCCTGGACGGCGCGCTGCTGCGCGTCGACCCCGCCACCGGGCTGGGGATGCCCGACAACCCGCTGGCCGGCAGCGCCGACGTCAACGCCCGCCGGGTCATCGCCCACGGCTTCCGCAACCCGTTCCGCCTCGCCGTGCGCCCCGGCACCGACGAGGTCTGGGTCGGCGACGTCGGCTGGGGCGGGACCGAGGAGGTCAACCGCATCGCCGACGCGGACGACGCGACGGTCGAGAACTTCGGCTGGCCCTGCTTCGAGGGCGGCGGCCCGCAGTCGGCGTACAGCGGGGCGGGCCTGTCGATCTGCCAGGGCCTGGCCACGCCGGGGCTGGTGACGCCCCCCGCGATCAGCTACCGCCACAACCAGGACATCGCGCCGGGCGTCTGCCGGGCGGGCAGCTCGTCGGTGTCCGGCGTCGCCTTCTACGAGGGCGGGCGCTACCCCGACGCCTACGACGGCGCGCTGTTCTACAGCGACTACTCCCGCAACTGCATCATGGTCGCCCCCCGCGGCGCGAACGGCCTGCCCGACCAGGCCCAGGCGCGCCCGTTCGTGACCGGCGCCGCGGGACCCGTGGCCCTCACCACCGGTCCGGGCGGGGACCTGTACTACGTCGACCTCATGGGCGGCACCGTGCGCCGGATCGAGTACGTCGGCACCGAGACGCCCGTCTGCGCGGACGGGGAGTTCCTCGCGCAGTACTTCGCCAACCGCACGCTGTCGGGGACCCCCGCGGCCCAGCGCTGCGAGGCCGAGATCCAGCACGACTGGGGCGGGGGGGCGCCGCTGCCCGGTGTGCCCGCGGACAACTTCTCGGTTCGCTGGACGGGACGGCCCACCTTCGAGGGCGGCGACGTCGCCTTCACCGCGGTCGCCGACGACGGGGTGCGCGTGCGCCTGGACGGCGAGACCGTGCTGGATGCCTGGAGGGACCAGGCCCCGACCCGCTACGTGGCCGAGCGCCAGGTGACCGCCGGTCCGCACGACGTCGTCGTGGAGTACTACGAGGCCACCGGCGGGGCGGTCGCCCGGTTCAGCTGGGAGGAGACGGTGGTCGAGGCGGCCCCCGTCGCCACCATCGCGGCGCCCACCGGCGACGTGCGCTGGCGGGTCGGGGACGACGTCCCCTTCTCCGGCGGGGCGACCGACGCGCAGGACGGCACCCTCGGGGCGGCGTCGCTGACCTGGACCCTGCTGCTGCACCACTGCCCGTCGGACTGCCACATCCACCCCGTCGAGGAGTTCCCCGGCGTGGCCGCCGGTGCCTTCACCGCGCTGGACCACGACCACCCGTCGTGGCTGGAGCTGCAGCTCACCGCGACCGACTCCAGCGGGCTGACCGGCACCGACAGCGTGCGGCTCGACCCGGTCACCGTGGACCTGGCCTTCCGCTCGCAGCCCGAGGGGCTGCAGCTGGCCGTGGGCAGCGAGGTCGCGACGACCCCGTTCTCCCGCACGGTGATCGCCGGGTCGCTGAACTCGGTGAGCGCACCGTCGCCGCAGCAGCTGGGCGGCGTGGACCACCAGTTCCGCTCGTGGTCCGACGGCGGCGAGCAGAGCCACACCATCACCGCCGACGCCGACGCCACCTACACGGCGACCTACGACCGCGCCCCCGAGGGCTGCCCCGCCGGCTCCTACCGCGCCGAGTACTTCGGCAACCGCACCCTGTCCGGTCCGCCCGCGGCCACGGCGTGCGAGGCCGCCATCGACCACGACTGGGGCGTCGGCCCCCTGGTGCCCGAGATCGGCGTGAACAACGCCTCGGCGCGCTGGACCAGCACCCAGACCTTCCCCGGCGGGGACGTGGTCTTCCGCGCCACCGCGGACGACGGGGTGCGGGTGTTCCTGGACGGGGCGCTCGTGCTGGACGGCTGGAAGGACCAGGCGGCGAAGACCTACGAGGAGGTCGTCGCGGTCTCCGCGGGGCCCCACGACGTGACCGTCGAGTACTACGAGGCCTACGGCGACGCCGTCGCCCGCTTCGAGTGGGAGCCCGTCAGCACCGGGGTGTCCTGCGCTGCGGGCGAGTACCGGGCCGAGTACTTCCGCAACCCGACCCTCACCGGCACCCCCGCCGCGGTGCGCTGCGAGGCGGCCATCGACAACGACTGGGGCGCGGGCGCGCCGCTGCCCGGGTTCCCCACCAGCCGGTTCTCGGTGCGGTGGACCGGGCGGCCGTCGTTCCCCGGCGGGGACGTGCGCTTCGCGGTGACCGGCGATGACGGCGTCCGCATGCGGCTGGACGGCGTGACGGTCCTGGACGGCTGGAAGGACCAGGCGGCCAAGACCTACGAGGACGTCGTCGCGGTCCCCGCCGGCGCCCACGAGGTGGTCGTCGAGTACTACGAGGCCTACGGCGACGCCGTCGCCCGCTTCGAGTGGGAGCCGCTGACCGGCGGCGGGGTGACCTGCGCCGTCGGGGAGTTCCGCGCCGAGTACTTCCGCAACCGGACCCTGACGGGTGAGCCGGCGGTCGTCCGCTGCGAGCCGGCGGTGGACCATGACTGGGGCCAGGGGGGGCCGCTGCCCGGCTTCGCCACCAGCAACTTCTCCGTGCGCTGGACCGGCACCCACCAGTTCCCGGGCGGCGCGACGACCTTCTCGGCCACCGCCGACGACGGCGTCCGCCTCCGCCTGGACGGCGCGACGGTCCTGGACGGCTGGAAGGACCAGGCAGCCACGGCCTACCGCCGAACGGTCCCGGTCGCGGCGGGCGCCCACGAGGTGGTCGTCGAGTACTACGAGGCCTACGGCGACGCGGTCGCGCGGGCCGGCTGGACGCCGGGGTAGGCGGGGCGGACGGGCGCTACTCCCCGCCCGCCGAGATCACGAGGGCCCGCCGGCGACGGCGGGCCCTCGCGCTGCGGGCGCACCGGATCGGCCAGGGGCAGGCGGCCGGGCGGCCCTGGTCCTCCCCCGACCGGGGTCGTACGCTGCCCGGTAACCACCACAACTGGTCTCGAACCGAACTGGAGTCTGGATGCCGCGTCGCAGCCGGTTGATCCTCGCGTGCGCCCTCGCCATGGTCATGGCGTTCGCGAGCAGTGCCGGAGCTCACCCCGACCACCCCGACGGACCCCGGTCCACCCAGGAGGACTTCCCCGGCGAGGGTGTCCTGGGTGTCAGCGGGTCCAAGCAGCACAGCGAGGACGACGGGCACCTGCCGGCCCGGCAGGACAACGTGCGCCTGGTCGGCAAGGCCCAGGTCGCCGACCGCAGCGCCGAGCAGGTCGGCATCGAGGGGCGCATCGCCGACGTCGCCGCGTACGGCGACCACGCCTACCTCGGCGCCTACTTCGAGCCCTCCTGCGACGCCGGTGGCGTGCACGTCATGGACATCGCCGACCCGGCCAACCCGGCGGAGGTCCAGGACGCGTTCATCCCGGCCAAGACCGGCCAGTTCGTCGGGGAGGGCGTCCAGGTCCTGGCGTACCGCAACCGCTACTTCGAGGGTCCGGTGCTGTTCCACAGCAACGAGACCTGCGGCGACCCCGCCCCCGGCGAGCCGGTCGAGAACTCCGGTGGCGGCATCTCCCTGTGGGACGTCAACAACCCCGAGGACCCGTCGCCCCTCGCGCAGAACGCGGGTGACCTGCAGTCCGAGACCGGCACCGTCCAGCCGCGCGCGAACGACGTGCACTCGGTGTTCGCCTGGCACAACAGCATCTCCCGGCGGACCTACGCGGTGCTCCTGGACTCCCAGACCCCCGTCCTGGACATCCTCGACGTGACCGACCCGCGCAACCCCGTGCTGGTCACCAACTCGCTGGACCTCACCCGGGACCCGTTCAACGTGCAGCAGGACGCGCCGGAGAACCTCAACGAGGTCTTCGCGCACGACGCCAGCGTGAAGCGCGTCGGCCTGCGCTACGTCATGACCGTGGACCTGTGGGACGGCGGGTACGTGCTGCTCGACGTCACCGACCCGGCCCGCTCGACGCTGATCGACGAGACCGACTACGCCCAGCAGGACGAGGAGCAGGCCCAGCGCGGGCGGGTGAACCCGCCGGAGGGCAACGCCCACCAGTCCGAGATCAGCCCCGACAACCGCTTCGTCATCGGCACCGACGAGGACTTCGCGCCGTTCGAGATCACCGCCACGGTGGACTCGGGCCCGTTCGCCGGCACCGAGTTCGTCGGCGTGCAGTCCGGTGACAGCCCGACCCTCACCGAGGACACCTCGATCACCGGGCCCACCACGTTCCTGGGGCTGGCCTGCGGTGACCCGGCGGCCCTCCCGGCGGGCACGGGCACCGCGGTCGTCGAGCGCGGCGTCTGCTCCTTCCAGGAGAAGCTCGACAACGCCGCGACCCTGGGCTACAGCGCGGTGATCGTGTTCAACAGCGTGCGCGAGGACTGCGACGCGCTGCTGAACCCGCTGGCCGCCAGCGAGACGGTGCCGTTCTTCTTCGTCGACCGCGCCACCGGCCTGCAGATCCTCGGGCAGGAGTTCGACCCGGCGGGCGTCTGCACGACCGAGGTCGCGACCGAGGTCGGCGCGGCCGGTGCCGACATCACCATCGCCGCCCGGTTCAACGGGTGGGGGTACGTGCGGCTGTTCGACACCGACCTGAAGCGCACCCGCGCGGGGGTGGTGGCGGACCAGCGCCAGGTCGACACCTACGCCATCCCCGAGGCGCAGGACCCGGCCTACGCCGTCGGCTTCGGTGACCTGTCGGTGCACGAGGTCGCGATCGACCCGGACCCGGAGGACAGGCTGGCGTACTTCTCCTACTACGCGGGCGGGTTCCGCGTGGCGGAGTACGGCGACGGCGGCCTCCGCGAGGTCGGCGCCTTCATCGACGAGGGCGGCAGCAACTTCTGGGGCGTCGAGGTCCACGAGGTCGGCGGCGAGCAGTACGTGCTGGCCAGCGACCGCGACTACGGGCTGTACATCTTCCAGTACGACCCGGCCGTGGACGGCCCGGAGAACGACGCGCGCTAGGAGCGGTCCCCGCGAGGCCCCCTCGACCCCCGGGTCGAGGGGGCCTCGTCCCGTCGGCGCCCGCTCTCACAGCGATGGAACTCCCCGTCTGTGACTCGTCCCCAGACTTGTCCCCACCTGGGGATGACGGGATGCGGGCCGGGTGACGGCGGGGCGCCTTGGGTACGGGTCGGACCCGGTCGAGAACCGTCACCCTGCTTCGGAGGCTGCATGGCAACGCTCCCCGTCGGCATCGAGAACGGCGCGCCGATCGAGCTGTACTACGAGGACCACGGGGCGGGCCCGCCCGTCGTCCTGATCCACGGCTGGCCGCTTAGCGGCCGGTCCTGGGAGCGCCAGGTGCCGGCGCTGGTCGACGCGGGTCACCGGGTCGTGACCTACGACCGGCGCGGGTTCGGCAGCTCGTCCCAGCCCTGGGACGGCTACGACTACGACACGTTCACCGCCGACCTCCACGCCCTCCTGGAGCACCTCGACCTCAACGACGTGACGCTGGTCGGGTTCTCCATGGGCGGCGGCGAGGTCGCGCGCTACCTGGGCACCCACGGCAGCACCCGCGTGTCCCGGGCGGTGCTCGCCGCCGCGGTCCCGCCGTACCTGTACAAGTCCGCCGACAACCCGGGCGGCGGCCTCGACGACGCCACCATCGCGCAGTTCCAGGGCGCGGTGACCGGCGACCGGCTCGCGTTCCTGGAGCAGTTCACCCAGGACTTCTTCAGCGCGGGAGGCCAGCTGCTCGTCAGCGAGCCCCAGCGCCAGTACGCCCGCGACATCGCCGCGTTCGCGTCCGCGAAGGGCACGCTGGACTGCATCGCGGCATGGGGCACGACCGACTTCCGCGACGACCTGGCCGCGATCGACGTCCCCACCCTGGTCATCCACGGCGACAGCGACGGGATCGTCCCGTTCGAGGTCAGCGGGCAGCGCACCGCCGACACCATCGCGGGCAGCACGCTCGTCGTTGTCGAGGGCGGCCCGCACGGGCTCAACGCGACCCACGCGGACGAGTTCAACCGCGCGCTCCTGGACTTCCTGGCCGGCTGAGCCCTCAGCCCGGGCGGGTCCCGGTGATCAGCAGGTACTCGGCGGCGACCTCGACGGCGCCGCCGGGACCCGCCTGGGCGGCGTAGAACGCCTCGACGGCGTCGAACATCTCCGCGCCCCGCCCGTCCGGCAGGGCGGCCGCCGCCGCGACATGCGCCGGGGAGTGGCGCTCCAGGAACGCCCGCGCCGCGGCGGCGGACGGGAAGTGCCACGGCAGCGCCGCCGTGCGGACCGCCACATCGGCGAACGGCCCTGCCAGCAGGGCCCGCGCGGTGGCCGGGTCCCCCCAGTCGAAGGGGCGGTGCCGGCGGTCCGCGTCGGGGAAGAACCCCAGGACGACGTCGGTCATCCGGGCCATGTGCCCGCCCGCCGTCCACGCGGTCAGCCCGACCCGCCCGCCCGGGCGCAGGACCCGGTGCAACTCCGCGACCGCACGCTCCGGGCGGGGCGCGAAGATCACCCCGAACGCCGACGCCGCGACGTCGTACGCGCCGTCCCCACCGCCCAGGTCCTCGGCGTCGGCGGCGACCCAGGTGACGGCCAGCCCCGCCGCCTCCGCCCGCGCCCGCCCCAGCTCCAGCATGCGCGGCGTGATGTCGGACGCGGTGACCTCCGCCCCGCGCCGGGCGGCCGCCAGCGCGACGTTGCCGGTGCCCGCCGCCACGTCCAGGACCCGGTCGCCGGGCCCGACCGCCAGGGCGTCGACCAGCGCCGCCGCCGCCGGCTCCAGCCGCGCCGCCGTCGGGCCGTAGTCCGCACCGGCCCACGTCGCCTGGACCCGCGCCCGCGCCGTCTCGTCCATACCGGGCAGCCTAGAGCGCGGGGCCCGCTGGTGAGCCGCCCGGCGTCGGAGGTGCACCCCTCTGCCGCGTCGCCGGGTCGCGTGGTCGACCGCCGCCCGGTGCCCGGGGGGCGCCGCAGGGGCCGCGGCGCCGACCGTGCGGGCGGGACCAGCTTCGCGGCGTCGCGCTGCACGACGCAGTGCGGCTGGGGCTGGCGGGGTCCGACAACCACCTGTACCGCGCCTACACCAAGCTGCGGATCGCCGGCCGCGACGAGCTCCCCGCCGTCCTCGACCCCTGACCCCGCCGGTCGCCGTCGGCGGGACGATCAGGGGCGGCAGGTGCCGCAGGGGCTGAGCCCGGCGGCGGCGGCCGCCTCGCGGGAGAGCGGGCGCGTGGTGGGGCCCGCCATGCGGCACCCCTGCCGGTGGTAGCGCTTCCCGCCGGTGGCGGCGTGGACCAGGTCCTCGTCGACCAGCGCCGCCACGGTCACGGCCCCACCGCCCGCCGCCGCCGGCACCGCCGCGACCGGCAGCTCCGCCGCCGCCCCATCGCCCGCCGACGCCCCCGCATCCTCGGGCGCCCCCGCCCCCGCCACCGGGGCGGGGGCGGTGCGTGCAGGGGTGGTGATGGCGGGGGGTGGCAGGGTCGGGGCGCTGGGGCGAGGGGGCGGGGCGGTGCGGAAGGCGGGGCGCTCGATGCTGCCGAGGGCGGGCGGGGGCAGGAGGGGGGCCGTGGGGCGGGCGGGGCGGGGGGCCGGCGGGACGGTCGGCTCGACCGTCCCCGCGGTCGCCGTCAGCCGCGGCTCCGCGATCCGCCCGTCACCGCGCCCGCCGCCGCCATTCCCGTGGGCGCCACCGCGCCGCTCGACGGCGTCCTCGGCCCGCCAGGCGCGCCAGTAGGTCCCCAGGCGCGCGACGTACGCCTTCGGGGCCTCGGCGTAGAGCCGGTCGCCGAGCAGCAGCGCCTCCGCCTGCAGCGCCCACCGGCGCGCGTCGAGGATCGCGAGCAGCCCGTCCAGGTCGACGCCGAGGGCGCCCGCGTCCCCGGTCAGCGTGGCGCGCAGGTTCGCCAGGTCGTGGTCGTCGCCGAGCAGCTCCGACAGGCGCTGCGCCTCGGCCGCGACCTGCTCCATCGGCGCGGGCCAGACGGACTCCAGCAGCCGCGTGTGGTACCAGCCGTCCTTCACCCGCCGCCGCCAGGCGTGCAGGTTGTCCGCCGTCGGCTTGCGCCCCGCGGCCGCCCGCGCGTCCAGGCCGCGCGCGTACTCGCGCCCCAGCCCGCCGCGCAGCGCCTTCCACCCGCCGCGGTCCAGGTCCAGCCGGGCCAGCCGGTCGCGCGCCGCGGCCAGCCGCTCGGCGACCGCCGCGGCGGTACCGCCCTGGCCCAGCACGGCCTCGCCCGCGGCCTGGCGCCGGTCGTCCAGCACCTCCCGCACGCGGGCCCACACCCGCGGCGCCACGTCGCCCTCGTCGGCGGCCCGCAGCCGGTCCAGCGCGGTGACCGCGACCTGCGCGTCGCGCGGCCCCGACAGCTCCCGCGCCGCGGCGCGCAGGCGGTCGTTCTCCTTGCGGTAGGTCTTCGCAGCCAGCTCGCCGCGGACCAGGCGCAGGGCGGACCGCGCCTTCTTCACGTGCTTGCGGGCGCCGTGGACGGCCTCGACGCGGTCCCCGCCGGTGGCGGTCAGCTTCGCGACGGCGCCGTCCAGCTGCTCGGTGACGACGCGGAGCACCCCGGTCCGCACCGACTCCCCGCGCTCCAACCGATACCCCACGCCGTCTCCCGTTCCCTCGCCCGTCATCTCCCGTTCATGCTAAGCGCGATCAGCCGACCAGGACGGCGGCGGCGGGCAGCCAGCAGGACCCGGTCTCGTTGGCGTGGCGCTTCTTGCGGCGCAGGAGGTCGTCCAGGCGCAGGCGCTGGTCGAGCACCGCCATCAGGTCCGCCCCGTCGACGGTCAGGAACGGCGTGGAGTGGCGGTACTCCTCGATGGCGGCTGCGGTGAACCCGTTGACGCTCACGAAGATGCCCAGCGCGTTCTTGCCCTTGCGCCGGACCTTGGCGGCGAACACGTCGAGCGTGGCGCGGTCGGTCGGCTTGCGCCGCCACTTGGCCTCCACGACGTAGTCGTCGGTGTCGAAGGTCAGCGCCCCGTCCAGCTCCTCGCGCTCCAGGCGGTAGGACAGCCGCGGGTCCAGGTCGAACAGCGCGAACAGGTCGTGCAGGAAGGTCTCGAACGCCCCGCCACGGGCCGCGGCGTCGGTCCCCGCCTGCAGGGCCAGGAAGCGTTCGCGCAGGTCCGCGAGCCCCTCCGCCAGCGCGCGGCCGGCGCTGGCGGCCGACCGCGCCCGCTCCTGGTCGGCGAGCAGCGCGCGCCACCGCCGGACCTCCGCGACGGCCCGGCGCGCCTCGTCGATGCGGACCGGCGCGTCGTCGAGGTCCTCCATGTCCGAGAAGCGCTCGCGGGCGGCGAGGTCCTCGATCAGCGCCACGGTGGTCGCGCGGTAGCGGTCCCCACCGGCGACCAGCCGGTCGACCAGCGCATCGGTGACCTCGCGCTTGGGCGCCGCGAAGTCCAGGCCCGCCAGCAGCTCGGGGTGCTCGCGCAGCGCGGCGCGCAGGAACGCCTCGAACGGGCGCTTGTACCAGAAGACCACGGGAAGGGCGTCGCGCAGGGCCTGGAAGGCCCCCGCCGCGATCCTCCCCGCCCCCTGCACCCCCCGGATGGTACGAGCTGGCCGACCGCCCGTCCGCGCGCCGCGAGATTGCCCCTACCGGTCAGTAATGGCTCCGCTAAAGTCCTCGAACCCCCCCACAAGGGGGAAGAGCCATCCTCATACTGGAGAGGACGCAGTGCGCAAACTCGCGGTCGGGCTCACCAGCCTGACACTCGCACTCAGCTCCACCGCCGCTCTGGCGGGTCCCAGCCTCGCGGCGCCACCCACCGGGGCCGGGCTGCAGGTGACCGACAGCCGCACCGACGAGCTCCCCAACGCGCTGGAGGACAAGCGCCGCGACCTGCGCGAGCAGGCCCTGAACGCCGTCCTGGCCGGCGAGGTCGACACCGAGCAGCGCGGGGTCAGCACCGTGGTCAACCTCGCCGAGGTCGCTCCCGACCCCGCCACCGCCTCCGCGCAGCGCCGCGCGGCCGCCGCCGTCGACGAGGACCAGTACGTCGAGCTCGCCCGCGAGACGACGGACCGCATCTTCGTCGTGCTCGCGGAGTTCGGGGACGAGCGCCACCCGGACTTCCCCGACCAGGACACCGACCCCACCACCGAGGGCCCCGCCGTCTTCGAGGGCCCGCTCCACAACCAGATCCCCGAGCCCGACCGGTCGGTGGACAACTCCACGGTCTGGCAGCCCGACTACGACCGGGAGCACTACGAGGAGCTGTACTTCTCGCAGGACCCGGGCGCCGAGTCCGTCGCCCAGTACTACGAGCGACAGTCGTCGGGCCGCTACAGCGTCGAGGGCACCGTCACCGACTGGGTCAAGGTCCGCTACAACGAGGCCCGGTACGGCCGCAGCGACGACGACCCCGACGACGAGAACGGCGACGACCCGGCGGTCTGCGCCAGCAACGTGTGCAACACGACCTGGCAGCTGGTCAACGACGCCGTCGACCAGTGGGTCGCCGACCAGTCGGCCGCGGGCCGCACCGAGGACGAGATCGAGGCGGAGCTCGCGACCTTCGACGAGTGGGACCGCTACGACGGCGACGGCGACGGCGACTTCAACGAGTCCGACGGCTACATCGACCACTTCCAGATCGTCCACGCCGGCGGCGACCAGGCCGACGGTGACCCGTTCCAGGGCGAGGACGCCATCTGGAGCCACCGGTGGTACGCCTTCGGCACCGACTTCGGCCTGACCGGTCCGGAGCGCAACCCCTTCGGCGGCGCCGAGATCGGCGAGACCGACATCTGGGTCGGCGACTACACGATCCAGCCGGAGAACGGCGGGCGCAGCGTCTTCAAGCACGAGTACGGCCACGACCTGGGGCTGCCGGACCACTACGACACCGCCGGCGGCGGCGACAACAACGGCACCGGCTGGTGGACGCTGATGTCCCAGAGCCGCGTCAGGGCCGAGGGCGACGTCGGCATCGGCACCCGAGCCGCGGACCTGTCGGCGTGGGACAAGCTCCAGCTCGGGTGGCTGGACTACGAGGTCGCGCTGGCCGGCCAGGACCGCCGCTACGTCCTCGGGCCCCACGAGTACAACACCGACGACCCGCAGGCCCTCGTCGTCGTGCTCCCCGACAAGGAGGTCACGACCGAGCTGGGTGCGCCGTTCGCCGGGGAGAACCAGTACTGGTCCGGCAGTGGCGACAACCTGTCGAACACGATGACCAGGACCCTCGACCTCACCGCGGCCACAACCTCGGCGAGCATGTCGCTCAAGGCGCGCTACGAGATCGAGGAGGGCTACGACTACCTCTACGCCGAGGCGTCCCTCGACGGCGGCGCGACCTGGACGGCGCTCGACGGCACCGTGGACGGCGAGCCCTTCGGGCGCGACGCCAGCGGCACGCCCGCCATCGACGGCTCGACCGGGGGCGCCTGGGTCGACATGGTCATCCCCATGGACGTCGCGGTGGGGAGGACCGTGGAGTTCCGCTTCCGCTACCAGACCGACAGCGGCCTGGCGCTGCCCGGCTTCTTCGCCGACGACATCACCGTGACCGCCGACGGTGTCACGGTCCTCCAGGACGGCGCCGAGGACGGCGGCGAGGGCTGGGTGCTGGACGGCTTCACGACGACGACCGGCACCGAGGTCGCCCTGTTCGAGCACTACTACATCGCGTCGCACCGGACGTATGAGTCCTACGACCAGTACCTGCGGACCGGCCCCTACAACTTCGGCTTCGGGCCGGAGCAGCCCGACCGGGTCGAGTTCTTCCCCTACCAGGACGGGCTCCTGGTGTCGTACTGGGACACCTCCCAGTCCGACAACAACACCACCCAGCACCCCGGCGAGGGGCTGATCCTGCCGATCGACTCCCGCCCGGAGCCCATCTACAACCTGGCCGGCGAGCCGTGGCGCGGCCGCATCCAGGTCTACGACGCGCCGTTCAGCCGCGACCGGGCGGACTCGTTCACCCTGCACGTCGCGGGCGAGCCGAGCTACATCCGGGGCCAGCGCGGGGTGCCGCTGTTCGACGACACCCGCTCCTACTGGAACGAGGCGCTGCCCTTCACCGGGGTGAAGACGCCGGGCGTCGGCGTCGGCCTGCGCGTCCTGCGCACCGAGGGCACCGAGATGACGGTCCGCCTCCTCCCCACCGGCGACTGACCCGCCACCGCACCGCCCGACCGACCGGGGCCGGGGAGCGACCGCTCCCCGGCCCCCGCGTCACAGGCCGAGGGCGACGTACTTGGGGGAGAGGTACTCCTCGATGCCCTCGGAGCCGCCCTCGCGGCCGAAGCCGGACTGCTTCACGCCGCCGAAGGGGCCGGCGGGGTTGGACACGGTGCCCTTGTTGAGCCCGACCATGCCGACCTGCAGGCCCTCGATGACGCGGAAGGCGCGCTCCAGGCCCTGGGTGTAGGCGTAGGCGACCAGCCCGTACTCGGTGGCGTTGGCCTGCGCCAGGGCCTCGTCCTCGCTGTCGAAGGTGGTGACGGGGGCGACCGGCCCGAAGATCTCCTCGCGCAGGACCGCGGCGTCCGCGGGGACCTGGCCCAGGACGGTGGGCGGGTAGAAGTAGCCGGGGCCGTCGACGCGCTCGCCGCCGACGACGACCTTGGCGCCGCGGCCGACCGCGTCGTCGACCAGCTCGGCCACCTTGTCGCGCTGCTCGGCGTTGACCAGCGGGCCGACGTCGACGCCGTCGTCGGTGCCGCGCCCGACGGTCAGCGCGCCGAGGCGCTCGCCGAGGCGGGCGGTGAACTCGTCGGCGATCGACTCGTGCACGTGGAAGCGGTTGGCGGCCACGCAGGACTCGCCCATGTTGCGCATCTTGGCGATGACGGCCCCGTCGACGGCCGCGTCGAGGTCGGCGTCGTCGAAGACCAGGAACGGTGCATTGCCGCCCAGCTCCATGGACAGGCGCAGCAGGCGGTCCGACGCCTGGGCCATGAGGCTGCGCCCGACCTCGGTCGACCCGGTGAAGGTGAGCTTGCGGGTGCGCTCGTCCTCGATGAGGGGCTTCACCACCGCCGACGACGACGAGCTGGTCACCAGGTTCAGCACGCCCGGCGGCAGGCCCGCCTCCTCGAGCAGCTCGACCAGCGCCAGCATCGACAGCGGGGTCGAGCTGGCCGGCTTCATCACCATGGTGCAGCCGGCCGCCACCGCCGGGCCGATCTTGCGGGTGCCCATGGCCAGCGGGAAGTTCCAGGGCGTGACCATGACGCACGGCCCCACCGCCTGGCGCATCACCAGCACCCGGCCGTCACCCGCGGGGGAGTCCATCCACCGCCCGCCGATGCGGACGGCCTCCTCGGAGAACCAGCGGAAGAACTCGGCCGCGTAGGTGATCTCCGAGCGCGACTCCGCGAGCGACTTGCCCATCTCCAGGGTCATGAGCAGCGCGAGGTCGTCGCGCCGGGCCACCATCGCCTCGAACGCGCGGCGCAGGATCTCCCCGCGCTCCCGCGGGGCGGTCCCCTGCCACGCGGCCTGCGCGGCGACCGCGGCGTCCAGGGCCGCGACCGCGTCCTCCGGGGTGCCGTCGGCGACGTGCACCAGGTCCTGCTCGGTCGAGGGGTCCTCGACCGCGAAGGTGGCGCCGCCGGTGGCGTCACGCCACCGGCCGCCGATGTACAGCTGCGTGGGGACCCCGTCGAGGACCCGCTGCTCGTCCGCCCTGGTCGTCATCCCCCAAGCATGCCCCAGGGCGGCGCGTCAGTCGTCGTCGGCGGGGCCGCCGAGGTGGGACTTCAGCTCCTGCATGACCTTGTTCGGCCCGTTGACCTGGCCGAGGCCGCGCAGCGCGTCGACCAGATCGTCGTCCGCGCCGTTGGAGCGGGCGAGGTCGGCCAGCGCCGGGCCGTCCATCGGGTAGTCCGCGCCCTTGAGGGCCTTCTGGACCTCCGTGACCTGCCAGGCGGGACCCTCGATGTCCTTGGTCTCGCGCTGGGTCGGGCCGTCGGGGGTGGGGCCGCCGAGCGCGTCCTCCTGCGCGGAGAGCTCGTGCATCACGGCGTTGGGGCCGCTGAACTCGTCCTTCTTCAGCGCGCGCAACGTCGCCACCAGCTCCGCGTCGGCGCCGTTGGACTCGGCGTGGTCCGCCAGGTCGTCCGACGAACCCGGGTAGTCGAAGCCCTTGAGGCTCTTCTGCACTTCCGTCACCTGGAACTTGGCCATGGGCGCGGCGTACCCACCGCGCCGGGGCTCAATCGTCCGCGCCCTGGTTACCATCGCGCGATGGCGGAGCTGATCGGGTACGCGGTCGACGGCGGGGTGGCGCGGGTCACGCTGGACTCCCCGGCCAACCGCAACGCGCTGTCGGTCGCGCTGCTCACCGAGCTGCTCGCGGCGGTCGAGGCCGCGCTGGCCGACGGCGCCGTGCGCGTCCTGGTCCTGACCGGGACGGGTCCGGTGTTCTGCCCCGGGGTGGACCTGAAGGAGCAGCGCCGCGCGAACGAGGCCGGGGTCCCCGCACCCGCCCCGCGGCTGATGACCCAGCTGTTCACGGCGCTGGTCGAGGCCCCCAAGCCGGTCGTCGCCCGGGTCAACGGCCACACCCGCGCCGGGGGGATGGGGGTCGTGGGTGCCTGCGACATCGCCGTGGCCCCCCGGTCGGCCACCTTCGGCTTCACCGAGGTGCGCGTCGGTGTCGTCCCCGCGGTGATCTCGGTGACGACCCTGCCGCACCTGACCTCGCGCGCCGCCGCCGAGCTGTACCTGACCGGCGAGGTCTTCGACGCCGCCCGCGCCGCCGAGGCCGGCCTGCTGACCCGGGCGGTCGCCGACGACGCCCTCGACGCCGAGGTCGACCGCGTGGTCGCCGCCCTGCGCCAGGCGGGGCCGGCGGCGATCGGTGAGACCAAGCGCCTCCTGCACCGCCCTGCCCGCCCCCTCCCCGAGGTCTTCGAGGACCTCCTGGCCCTGTCGGAGTCCCGCTTCGCCTCCGCGGAAGCCCTGGAGGGCATGCGCGCCTTCACCGAGAAGCGCCCCCCCTCCTGGACCACCACCTGACCCGAGCCGCCGCGTCAGCAGGCGTTGCAGGGAGCTCCACTGAGCTGAGCTGAGGGGCCACGCGTGCGGTGGGCGGGTCTCAGCTCCAGCCGTGGGCCCCATCACTCCGCGCGGGAGGGGCAGCGACCGCAGTTGCAATCACCCAGATACGCGGCCGTGATCTCCGCGACCGCCCGGTTGAGTTCGCGGGCCTCCGGGTGGCTTGCCAGGGCCTGCCGGTAACGATCGTCGTCCCGGAAGTGACGCCATCGCTTCAAGACGCCCATGTCCTGGCCACGCCCGTCGTAGGCGCGGAGGTCGAAGGAGCTCCCGAAGCCATAGCCACTGACCTCGTTCAAGCCCTGGTCGCTGTTCGGCCCGAGGCCTAGCGCGGCGAAGACCTCGTCGCGGTAACAGCGGCTCTGGAACCACAAGGGGTAGTTGATGGCGCCGCTCGTCGGGTCAGGCTCTCGCACGTAGTCGCGCGCGTACTCCACCCACATGCACGCAAGTTCTTCGTAGGAGATGGTCATGACCGAGCGCCGCAGACCTCGCTCCTCCAAGCCCTCGTACATCTTGATACGGCTGGCGATGAGGTTGGGGAGATCCCGCAGTATGTAGCGGGTGGTGCTCGACTTCGGGCGTGCGGCGTAGTGCGGCACTCCTGGGATCTGCGTGTACCCGATGTCCTGGTAGCTGTAGATGGTGAGGCCGACCCAACGGGTCGGAGCAAAGAGCGGGTCGCCATACTGGGGGACCTTTGGCGGTTCCATGCGGTCGTCATGGACGTCGTTGAAATGTCGTGTCCTGCGTCCATTATTGGCCGCGCAGGCGATGATCCATCCCAGCACCGCGTGGTTGCCGCTACGGCGAAGCCCGAAGAAGTGGAGCTCGTCCGCCGCCCGATCGGACACCGTCACCGGACCGGAACGGGGATGACTTCATCGATTCGAGCGTCGGTTAGGAGCGCTTGGAACCTGTCCAGCCCCATGCCGATGCCGTACATCTGCGGCAGGCCCATGCGGCAGGCCTGGATGAGCCGGGGGTCCTCAACGGTCGCGTCTTCCTTCGCCTCCTTCGCCTGCGCGGCAAGATTCTGCTGGAGCCGCACTGGGTCGATCAGCTCGTTGTACGCCTTCACGACCTCGTGGCCGCGGAAGACGACTTGAAAACTGTCAGCGATGGCCGGCTGGTCCGGCAGGGGCGCAGCGAGCGGCATCTGTCTGCTGAGATAGCCTGTGACTATCGTCACGCCTGTGAGCCGCGGGCGCACTGCCCGCTTGAACAGGTAGTCCAGCAATCCGGAGACATACAGCTCCGCGGTCTCCGGATCAAGTATGTTGTGCTGCTTGAGGTAGGACTGGAGAAGGTGCAGTTGCCCGGCCTCGTCCTCCTCGACGAGCTTACCTAGATCGATATCCAGGTACTCTTCGAACAGGTCGGAGTAGCTACGCGTCGGCGCGTTACCGAAGTTGACGCGATCCGCGCCGTTTATTGCCGCGGCGGCCCTATCAAGCAGTTCGAGCGACACGGCGACGGCCGCGGGTCGGTCCATGTGGGCCGTATACATCTCTAAGCTGGTGAACTCGGGGTGATGGACCGGACTCTTGCCCTCGTTGCGAAAGCTGCGGCCGATCTCGTACACCTTTGGCAGGCCAGTGCGGGCCATTTCGAACTTGAGATCGATCTCAGTAGCGATCCTCAGGTGGTAGACCTCGCCGTTGAAATTGGCCGTGGTCTCGAAGGTCCGAGCGGCAGCACCGGATGCCTGGCGCTGCAACATGCTCGTCTCCATCTCGATGTAGCCGATGTTGTCGAGCCAGTTCCGTAGCACCTGGCGGGAGCGCTGGCGATCACGCAGCACCTGGATGTGCGCGGCCTGCCGCTCGTGCCGTTCGGCCTCGTCCGCACCCGGCCATCGAGGGACCTCGCTGACAGCCTCGACCTGAAAAGAATCAGTGAACAGGGTGATCTGCCCTAAGCCCCGTCGCTTGCTGAGCGCAGATTCGTCCAGGTGACCTGTGGCGGTCACGATGTCACCGATGTTCGGCGGCGTCAGCGCTTTGTGCTCCTGACCGTCTCCCGCCGGACGTGTTACCGCTATCTGCTGGAGTGGCTGTCCCGGCAAGCCGACGTCAAAAAATATACTCCCTCTATGTTCACGGACAGCCAGCACCTGCCCGCTCACCGTCACTCCACGGCTGTCGCGCATCATCTGCACGTCGGACGCAATCGACATCGTGTTCGTCGCTATCCAGTCCTGGGTCAGCTATCGCGCTGCATGGTGAGCGCGCTCAACGACGGCAAGTTCTTCTGCCAATAGAAGGGGAGGCAGCCCGTCACGAGAAAGAGGAGGGAGTCGCTCATGGATCCGCAGTATAGAGGTGGCTTTGTTGGCGTGGTCGAAGACGTGGCCCTGGCGCTGGGCCTGCGCCCGGCGTCTGTCCAGCCAGCGGCCCGGTCGGCCACGGTCCGCGGCCGCCAAGACCGCTTGCAGGGATTCGTAACGATTGCGTAGCATGAGCAAGGCGCGGTCGGCAACCTCGCGCTCCAGCCGCTCCGTCTCGGTCCAAGCCACGGCGAGGCTTCGGACGTCATCCGCCGACAGGCCGAGGATCTCGCGTTGCACCAAGACGGAGCGGGTGGCGGCATGTACGCCATGCTGCGTGGACGACAGGGGGTGGGGTTGGCGCTCGTTCGCTAGGACAACCAGGAGTCCTTGCAGCGCTTCCAGCAAGTTGAGCAGCCGCGGATGCCGGGACCGCTCCGACCCGATTCCGAAGCGCCGCATCATCTCGTCGTCCAGGTACGCGCCGGCCGTTCCGTGCATCGCCAGCGAGGTTGCCTCCAGGCCGCCCCCGAAGTCCACCCCGGTGACGGCTCCTGTGGAACCTCGCGTCACAACGATGTTGCCCGCCAGCGCCCACGAACCGCCTTGTGGCCGCGCCCACACTTCCAACCCTGCGCCCGTGACGCCACCCCCGTACTTCTTGGTGCGGCGGCCACCTCGTGAGGGCAGGCCGTTCTCCGGCGAGGCGTCCTCGTACGCGCCTACGTTGAGATCTCGGCCGAGTCGCTCGCTCCAGCGACCGAGGACCTCACGATCGGCCATGAACAGGATGTCCGGCCGCCCTGCGCCGCAGAGGGCAAACGCCTCTTGGGCCAGCGCGCCATGCAGGGCCACCCTCTCTCCCACGCCTCGCTCGTCAGTTGACGCATAGCCGCCGTACATGTCGAACAGAGACCTTCTCAGCCCCCGTTCCGCTGCGTGCAGTCCCCCGAGGTCTCTCGCTCGAAAGCAGCGCTGCACCATGACGGAGCCGGGCTCGAAGCTCTGGCCGCGGAGCGCCCGCCGGTAGTTGCTCACCGTGCAGGCCGCGAACACGGTGTGCCCGTCTTGGCGGTACAAGGGGCCAGCCTGAACCGTTGGCAGGCCAGCCCGGTTGTGCACGTCGATGTAGCTGGCCAGGAACCGCTGCGCCTTTTCGTTCATGTCGCCTGACTAGCGGTCAGAGGACCCGAGGGTCCTTGGGGGCGACGAAGAACCGGAGATGGTCGCGCCAGCCGCGCTGCGGAGCGAGTGGGGCCTCGTGCAGGAGCGTTCGCGCGTCTCCGTAGTACAGCTCGAGGTCGGGGATCTGCCATGCAGGCAGCGCCTCGCCCGCGGCGTTCAGCGCCGTCTGGTCGCTCAGCGGGTCCAGGTAGCGGTAGCTGCCCTCCCGCGCCACCGTGCCGCCGCCACGGGCGATGAAGCCAATGAGGCAAGGTCCCGCGTGCACCAGGTCCAGATGGGGGCCGAAGCGATCCGCGCTGACGTTAGCGGCGAGATCAGTGGTCCCGGAGAACACGGGCTGGACCCCGTTCTCCGTCGGCCTCGTCTCCGGACCGCGATATGTGCGCTTGTGCTCCATAAGGAGGCCGACGCGCCTGGGTGCGGCGGGATCGTGGAACTCGGCGTCACACACTGCGCCACCCATGCCCAGGCCGACCACCCGGGCGAGCAGTGCCGCCGCTTCCCAGTAGTCCTCCGAGCCGCTTGGCATGTTCTCGACGGTGGTCCAGCCCAGGCGACTCTTGTAGGACCGGACGACGGCGTCAGCCGTGAAACCGAGCAGCGCGTCGGTGGCGTCGACGTCAGACACCAGCGCCAGGCAGCGGTTGATCTGGCAGCGCGGCTGATCCTCGAGGAGGGGCTGCACCAGCCGCGCGTCGAGCGGCAGTTGCCGGACGGCGGACAGGACTGTCTGGCCGGGCACCGGCCGCCGCCCTGGTAGTGCTCCAAATTCATGTACGGGCATCGTTGAGCACCTCGCGATCACAGGTGGTGACCAGACGTAGATCTCACGGGAGCCGCAGACCGCTGAAGGTACCGTCATCCGCCGCTCATGCTCAATGCCGCCCCGACGGTGACACCGTGGTCGTCGCGGCGAGCGGCGTGACCTCCCGCCCCGGGCACGACGGAGCGTAATGGACAGATAGCGCTGCGAGACCATTCGGACGGCCAAGGACCGGCAACGCTAGGCGATAGTCTCCTGGACTGGTGCGCAGTCCTTGGGTGCCATCACGCGGGAAGGAGGTTGTGTGCTAGCGCAGGGCGTTTCGTTGATGCTGATCGGGTGCGGGCGGCATGCCACGCGTACGTACCTACCCGTCCTGTGCGACGTCGGCATCGGACTGCGGAGCATCGTCGTCGTAGACCTTGCGGAGCAACTGCCCGAGATCCGCTCATTGCTGGCTGACCGCTTCGGACATCTCGCCGCCCGCGCCGCCTATGTATCGGTGACGGGACGCGACGCTCGACTCATGAGCGAGAGCTCGGTACTGCCGCCGGGCATCGCAGAAGCGTTGGACGAGGCACGCCGACAGCACTCCATCGACCGGGTTCTGATCTGCACCGCACCTGATTCGCACCTGGCCTACGCCGACTGGGCGCTGCGACGCTACCTGCACATCTTGATGGAGAAGCCGATCTCGGCGCCGATGCACCTGCGAACAAGTGTGCAAGCTGTCGGTCGGGTGTGGTCGGACTACGCCTACCTGCACCGTCTGCTCATCGCCCAGCGCAGGGCCCAGCCCGACCTCGTGTTCAACATCATGGCGCAGCGGCGATACCACGTCGGCTTTCAGGCCGTACTCGGCCACATCCAGCAGATTGCTGACGACCACGGCGTCGGCGTCACCGCCTTCCAGTCGCTCCATTCCGACGGGCAGTGGCGTCCACCATTCGAGATGATCGCGCAGGACTATCACGGCTACAACAGCGGGCACGGCAAGGGGCTGCACTCGGGTTACCATGCCATCGACGTGACGGACCGAATCGTTCAGCTGTCTCAGTCGCATCGCCTCGAACCCGAAGTGCACGCCAACTTCGTCTACCCCGGCGACTATCTTGCGGCCTTCGCTGTGCGCGACCAGTACGGCATGCTTGGGCAGGAGGTGAGCGAAGCGGAAGCCGAGCGTGCGGAGGAGGAGTTGGCCGGCGCGCAGGGGGTCAGGTATGGCGAGGTAAGCGGCCATCTATCCGTCGCGTACAGGGATCCTCGCGGCCGGAAGACCTCTGCCGGAACCGTCGCGCTCCTGCACGATGGCGTGTCGCAGCGAGGTTGGGCGCATGCGCACAAAGAGGACCTCTATCAGAACGGCCGGGTGCGCCAGGAGTCGCACTACTATGCCTCGGGGCCACTCCAGGTCATCCAGGTCAGCGCCAACGAGGGGCGGGAGCGCAGACAGGGCAATATGCGGGGTGATGAGAACTCCTACGACTTCGTCATCGATGTCTACAGGAACGCGGCCGCGATGAAGGGTGAGCTGCCGTACCAGCGGCTCGGGATCGGAGAACTCTACCGTGATCGCGGCTTGGTGATGGGCGACCCAATGAAAGACGCCCGCCGGTACGCCCTCCTCGACTTCTTCAACTGCATAGGCAGCGGCCGCACGAGCTCAACGTCCGATTACACCTCGCACGAGAGCACCGTGCGCATTCTGGCGAAGATGTATGAAAGCGCGCTTCGCCAGAGCGATCATTCCCAGTACCACCGCTTCGATACAGCCGTTGCTGTGCCGCTGCCGCACTCTGCTCCTTGACCCCGTCCGGATCGCGAGCGAGTGGCGCCGCTTGGGTGCTCGGCGTCGCGGTGGACCGCGAGCCAGGCGTCGCCCTGGAGACCGACGCCCGCGGGGTCGGCTGCACGGGCTCGGGGGCGGCCATGCCGGCAGGTGCAGCGAGAGGGGATCAGGTGAGGCGTTCGGGGGGTTGGGGGCCGGCGGTGAGCAGGGCGGTGCGCCAGGGGTCGGGCCAGGGGACGGGGGTGCCGCCGCCGCGGTCGACCAGGACGCAGACCAGGTCGCCGGCCGCGGCGACCCGTTCGCCGCGGCGGACCGCGAAGCGGTAGGTGATCGAGGTGCGGCCCACGGCGGTGACGGCCAGCTCGATGTCAACGAGCTGGTGGAAGTACAGCGCGGCGGGGAACTCGACGGCGGCGCGGACCCGCGGGGTGCGGCCGAAGGTCTGCTCGCGGATCCCGAGGCGGTCGTGGAGCACCGCCTCGGCGGCCTCGACCAGCCGCCACACCGTGGCGTTGTGGTAGTGGCCGGACGCGTCGGTGTCGATCCAGTCGATCCGGCGCTGCACGACCACCGAGGCCAGCCCCTGCTCCATGACGCGGCACCTTACCCCTTGACCTCTGTCTGACCGGTCAGATAAACTCCGACCATGACGACCGAGGGAGAGCTCCTCGAGCGGCTGGGGGCCGGGAAGCTGGTCGAGGGCCCGCAGCACGCGACCGAGGCCTACGTCAGGGCGCTCACGCGCACGCTGATCGTGTCCGGCGACACGGAGCTGATCAGCGCCCCCGCCTACCTCCGCGCCGCCCAGCACGCGCCGTCGACGGGTGCGTACATGACGGTCGTGAGCATGATCCAGGACGAGATCGGCCACGCCCACATCGCCTACCGCATGCTGCGCGACCTCGGCGTGGACGCCGACGCGCTGGTGTACGAGCGCGAGGCGTCGGACTGGCGCTACCCCTACGCCTTCGACGTCCCGCTGGACTCCTGGGCCGAGCTGGTCGTCGCCAACGGCTTCTACGACCGCGCCGGCTACTGCCTGCTCGGCGACGTCCACGAGCACACCAGCTACGGCCCGTGGAAGCGCGCGCTGGTCAAGGTCGAGTACGAGGAGAACTTCCACCTCCGCCACGGGGAGCGCTGGATGGGCATCTACGCCGCCGATCCGGACCGCAAGCGCGATCTGCAGGCCGCGGTCGACTGGATGTTCCCGCTGACCCTGGAGTGGTTCGGGCTGCCCGACCACCTCAAGCGCCACAGCGGCCAGCTCTCCTACGGGCTGAAGGGCCGCAGCAACGACGAGCTGCGCCAGCGCTGGATGTCCACCGCCGTCCCGCTGTGCGAGAAGCTCGGTCTGGACGTGCCGGCCCACCGCGACGAGGCGACCGGCACCTACGTCATCGACTGCCCCTTCCCCATGGCCTTCGACGAGGAGGCCAAGCGCTGGGACACCTCCCGCGCGGTCTCCTGGGACGACGTCATGGTCCGCTGGAAGGCCCGCGGGCCGGCCAACGAGGAGTTCGTGGCCAAGGTCCAGCGCGGCTACAAGCAACTGGTGGCGGCGTGAGCGCCGTGACCGCGGACCGGGTGCGCGCGGCGCTCGCCGACGTCTGCGACCCGGAGCTGCCGGTCAGCGTCGTCGACCTCGGCCTGATCCGCGGGATCGACGTCGACGGCGGCGCGGTGACGGTGCGCATGACCTTCACCTCGATCGCGTGCCCGTGCACCGAGGTCCTCAAGGAGGACGTCGCCGCGGCCGTCGGCGCCCTGGACGGCGTCACCGCCGCGCTCGTCGAGGAGGTCTTCGAGCCCTGGTCGCGCGCCGACCTCACCGACGAGGGCCGCCTGATCCTGCGGGCCCTGGCGGTCGTCTAGGTGACCGGGCCGACCGTCCAGCCCTACGAGGTCTTCGCCCGCCACGCCCGCGACGCCGCCGCGTCCCACATCGGCCTGGTCCAGGCCGCGTCGCCCGCCGACGCCGGGGTGTTCGCCTACACGATCTTCGACGAGCGCAAGTGGGCCGAGCTGTTCGTCGTCCCCCGCGCGGCCCTCGTCGCGGTCGTCCGGCCGGACTGACCCGTGGCCGAGCACCTCGTGTACGGCCGGTCGGACTGGGAGCAGCCCCTGACCCACCAGGGGTCGGTGGAGGCGGACTCGCCGGAGGCCGCGCGGGCGGCGGCACTGGAGCGCTTCGGCCCCGACTGGGTCGAGCTGACCGTCTTCCCCGCCGACGCCGTGGTCTGGGTCCTGCGCGAGGAGCGGTCGTGAGCGACGGGGGCGCCCAGCGCGGCCTGGTCAACCTGCTCGTGGTCCTGGCGGACAACAAGTGGTCGCTGGGGCGGCACCTGTCGGAGTGGGCGGTCGGTGCACCGGTCCTGGAGACCGGGGTGGCGACCGCCGCGATCGCGCAGGGGCACATGGGCCAGGCGCGGGTGCTCTACCCGCTGCTCGAGGAGCTCGGCTCGACCCTGGGCAGCGCCGACGAGCGCACCCGGCGCTACCAGGTCGCCGCGCTGGACCACCCGTTCCCGACCTGGGCGCACGTCGTGGCCGCGCTGCTCGCCGTCGACGGCGCGCTCAACAGCCTGCTGCTGTCCCTGCGCGGCTCGTCCCACGAGCAGCTCGCGCGCCGGGTCGGGCGCATGCTGGAGGAGGAGCGCTTCCAGCGCGACTTCGCCGAGGGCCGGGTCCACGAGTTGTCGGCGTTCCCCCCCGGGACCGCTCAGCTGCAGGCGGCTCTCGACGCGGTCCTGCCGGAGATGCTGTGCTGGTTCGGGCCAGCGGGCGAGGAGGGCGTCGCGGCCCTGGCCGCCGCCGGGCTGCTGGACGGCGACGGCGACCGCTGGCGCCAGCGCTACCTGGACCGCGTGGGACCCGTGCTGCTCGAGATCGGCGTGGACCTCCCGGCCCGCCGGGCCGGCTCGACCTGGGAGATCGACGACCTGCCATGGGACCGGTGGAACCCCCTCCAGCGCCGCCTCGCGAGCCCGTCGCCTGCCCCTGGTGCGGCGCTGCCGACGTCGAGCGCCTGAACGCGTTCGGCCCGATGCACATGGCCGAGCAATGGTTCTGCCGCTCGTGCCACTCCCCGTTCGAACGCGTCCGCCACCGCGGCGACCCCGACGACTAGGACCGCGTCGCCGGCGTTCCGCGGGGCGCGGACGGGCTGCGGCGCATCGCGGCCTCCTCCCACTCCCGGCGGTGGTCCCAGGCGTCGGCGACCGAGCGGAACCTGCGCACCCCGCGGGGCCCGGCGGCGTCGTGGCCGAACGCTCGGGACGCCTCCGACAGCGCGCAGGCGGCCCGCAACCCCGCGAGCGCCGTGTCGGCCGGCGGGGGCGCCGGCATGTCGGACACCGACCGGTAGCGCCGCACCGGCATGGTCAGCCCTCCTCCAACCGGAAGGCCCGCCGGAGCCGTGCCGCGTCGTCGGCATCCCGTGGACGAACGGTGTCGCGCTTCATCGCGTACAGGGTACGCGGCGTCACCACAGCCACCTCGAGTTCGCCGATGCGCACCCGCTCCACCTCGAGGTCGGCGAAGGCGAACGCCTCTGCGGCCGGCGGTGAGCGCGCCTCGCGGGCGGGCGAGCACCGCAAGGTGGCGGGGGCGCGCGCCACGCCCGCGTGGGTGGGGTGGGCCCGCGGCGGTCGGGTGCGAACGCCAGTACAACGGCGTCCATGAGTGACCTGGGTGGGCGGCTGCGGCGGACGGCGAAGCTGGCTCGGCTGGGGGCCACCGCCGGGTGGGGCGTGCTGGCGGCGCGCCGGGGGGACGGCGCGACCAGCCTCCAGCGCCACGCCGAGGTCGCCGAGGCGATGCTCACGACCCTCGGCGGCATGAAGGGCGCCGCGATGAAGGTCGGCCAGATGCTGTCCTTCGTCGACCTGGACGCCGACCCCGAGACCTCCGCGGCGTACCGCAGCCGCCTGGAGGCGCTGCAGGACGCCGCCCCGCCGTCGGACCCGGGGCTGATCGCCGCCGTCGTCGAGGAGCAGTACGGCGCCCCCGCCGACCGCGTCTTCGCCCGCTGGGACCCCGAGCCGTTCGCCGTCGCCTCGATCGGCCAGGTCCACCGCGCGCGGCTGCACGCCGGCGAGGAGGTCGTGGTCAAGGTCCAGCACCCGGGCATCGCCGAGGCCGTCGAGGCCGACCTCGGCAACCTGGACCGGCTGGCGGGCCTCGCGCGCATCGCCAACCCGCGCCTGCGCCCCGGCCCCCTGGTCGCCGAGGTCCGCGAGCGCATCTCCGCGGAGCTGGACTACCAGCAGGAGGCCCAGTTCCAGCAGGCCTTCGTCGACCGCTACGCCGGCCACCCGAACGTGGTCGTGCCGCGGGTGTTCCACGACCTCTGCCGCCCGCGCGTCCTGGTCACCGGGTACGCGGCGGGCCGGCGCTTCGGGGAGATGCTGGCCACGGCCTCCCGGGCCGACCGCGACCGCTACGGCGAGATCGTGTTCCGCTTCGTCTTCGGGTCGCTGTACCGGTTCCGCGTCTTCAACGCCGACCCGCACCCGGGCAACTTCCTGTTCCCCGGCGACGGCACCGTGGTGTTCCTGGACTACGGCTGCACCAAGACGTTCCCGTCGGAGGCGCGGGCGCGCCTGCGCGCGGTCCACCGGGCCGTGACCGCCGAGGACCCCGCCGGGCTGGAGCCGGCGCTGCGCGGCGCCGGCATCCTGCCCGAGGGCGCCGACGTCGACATCGCCACCGTCCTGCGCTGGTTCCGCCTCGCCCACGAGCCGATGAACGCCGACGCCCCCGCCACCTACACCCCCGACTACGCCCGCCGCCTGGCCGCCGCCACCACCGACCCGCGGTCGGAGTACCAGGAGGCGCTGGCCCGCCTGGCGATGCCGGCGGACTACCTGCTGCTCAACCGCATCACCTTCGGCGTGAACAGCCTCCTCGCGCGCATGGAGCCGACCGCCAACTGGCACGCGATCATGCGCGAGCTGCGCGAGTCCGGCCCCCCCGAGACCCCCCTCGGCGAGGAGGAAGCCCGCTGGCTGACCGCCTCCCCCCACGCCGCCTGACCGCTCCTCACGATCCCAGCGGGGTCGTCGCCAGCCGCTCGGGAGTTCCCGTACCGCCGGGACGGCGGCGTCGAGGCGGAGCGCCAGCGCCCGCAGCCGCAGGACATCGAGCGCGGCCTGCGTCCGCACGGCGATCTCCAGCGCCTCGCCGGCGAGGGCGGCGGCCTGCTCCGGCTCGTGCCGGACGGCGTGGACCCGGGCCAGGCTGATGTCGATCACCGCCAGTCGGCGGGGCCGCTCGGATGGAACCAGGTCGCGCTGTCGCTGCAGCAGCCGACGCGAGGCGCGCACGCAGTTGACTGAGTCGCCCGCGCGCGGCGGCCGCGGCCGCGCGCATCTCCTGGGGGCGCCGGCCCGGGCCCAGGACCCACAGCGCGCCATGCGCGTGCGCTGCCGCCTCGTCCAACTCCTCCAGAAGTCGTCGGAGCGCCGCCCTGTCCACGTGCGCCTCCTCGTCCGGGTGAGTGGCAGCCTAGAGCGACAATCCGGCTCATGGACCATCACGACGCGCGACCGCACCGGGTGGGGTTGGCGGCGCTCCACCACGACCCCGCGGGGTCGTGGGCGCCACGGCTGGAGCGGCACCTGCTCGCCCTCGGCTCGCTGTTCACCGGGATGACGGTCCTCCGATCGGCCGCCACCGACGACCGCCTGCTGCGCGCGCACGGGGTCAGGACCGAGGTCGACCCGCCGGTCGCCGGGCCGGCGCGCATCGGCCACCTGCGCGTCGCGGTGCTCGGGGCCGCGCTGGCGCAGGGAGCGCGGCCGCTGCTGTTCTGCGACCTCGACCGGCTGCTGGTCTGGATCCGCGACCGGCCGGGGGAGCTGGCCTCCGCGGTCGCCGAGGTCGGGCGAGCGGACTGCACCGTCTTCGGTCGCACGCCGCCCGCGTTCGCGTCCCATCCCCGGGTCCAGCGGGACACCGAGGGGCTCGTGAACGAGGTCTACGGCATCGCGACGGGTACCGGATGGGACATCACGGCGGCCGCCCGGGGCCTCAGCGCTCGGGCTGCGCGCCTGCTCGCCGCCTCCGAGACCGGCCGGTACGGCGTCGGGACCGATGCCGCCTGGCCGCTGCGGGTGCGGTCGGAGTCGGGGCTGACGCTGGCCTACCGCGAGGTGGAGGGACTGCGCTTCGAGTCCGCGGACGGCGCCGGCGACGAGGTGGAGCGGGCAGGCGGTGTCGCCGCATGGATGCGGGCGCGTGACGAGGACGCCGATGGCTGGGCCCAGCGCGTCGCCTTCGCGCGCCAGACCGTGACGGCCATCCGCGATCTCGCCCCCCTCGGGGGTCCGCCTGGCGGCCTCAGTCCGCCGGCGCCGACAGGTAGCGCAGGCAGAGGCGGGTGAGCTCGGTGGCGCAGGTGTCGGGGGTGCGGTCCGGCGGTGGGGCGAGGACCACGCGGTGGACGAGCTCCTCCACCGCGCGGACCGTGATGAGCGCCGCAAGGTCGGGGTCGGGGCCGCCCGCCCCGAGGCGGCGGAGGTGGGCGGCCAGCTCGGCGGCCATCGCGTCCTCCAGGCGGGCGAGGACCGCCCGGAGCTCCGGCGTTCGCGGGGCCTCGTCCCACAGCAGGCGGTGCAGGGACGGGTCCTGCCGGTTGAGCGCGACGGTCGCGTCGACCAGGGTCCGGACGAGGTCCGCCAGCGGCGGGGCCTCGGCGCGCAGGCGCGCGGCGATCTCGCCCAGCCCGTCCACGGCCTGGTGCAGGTGCTCCTCCGCCAGCGCGACGAGCAGGGCGTCCTTGTTCGGGAAGTACTGGTAGAGCGTGCCGATCGACACGCCCGCGCGCGCGGCGATGTGGTTCGTGGTGGCCCCCGCGTACCCGGCCTCGCTGAAGACCTGAGCAGCCGCCTCCAGCACGAAGCCCACGGTGGCGCGGCTGCGACGCTGCAACGGCCGCCTGCGCGCCGCCAGGGCCGTCGCTTGGCGTGCCACGGCATCCCCTCGAACGCGAGTAGCTGAACCTGAGCGATGCTCAGATGATAGGGCTCGCAAGCACCACCGAACGAGGAGGACGGCGTGGCGGACCTGCGGATCACCACGGTGCTGGCGGCTCCCGCGGACCGCGTCTGGTGCGCCGCGCAGCAGCCGGCCACCCTGGCCCACGTCGCCAGGGGGCTGCTCACCTTCCCCGACCTAGAGGGCCGCCAGGACCCGTGGCGCGAGGGCGAGACCGTGACGACGCGGATGCGGCTGTTCGGGCTGGTGCCCCTCTGGTGGCACCGCCTGACCGTGGAGCGGGTGGACCACGAGGCCCGCGAGCTGCGCAGCGACGAGTCCGGCGGCCTCGTGCGCAGCTGGCGCCACCGGATCGCCGTCGAGGCGCTCACCGGCATCACCGCTCGCTACACCGACGAGCTCTGGATCGACGCGGGCCCGCTGACCGGCCCCGTCCAGGCCTTCGCCTGGCTCCTCTATCACCACCGCCAGCGCCGCTGGCGCGCCTGGGCACGCCTCCCGTGGCCAGTCGGGACCGCTCAGCCGGCGGCCGGGGCGTAGGGCCGCAGGCGGGGGAGCCACTTGCGGACGTGGCGGCGGTAGTGCAGGTACGGGGCGCCGAAGGCGGCGGTCAGCTGGCGCTCCTCCCAGCGCGCGGTCGACGCGAGGTACACCAGCGTGAGCACCGGCAGGAGGGCGGGCAGCGCGGCGTCCAGGGCCAGGGCCTCCGCGCTGCTGAGCAGCACCATCGCGATCGCCTGCGGGTTGCGGACGTGGCGGTACGGCCCGGCGACGACGAGGGCCCGCGTGGGGTCCAGCGGCAGCGGCGTCCCGCGACCCCTGACCACCAGCAGGTAGCCCGCGCCGAGGGCCAGCGCCAGCCCCGCGGCCGCCAGTACGCCCGCCGCCAGGAGGAACGGCGCGGGCCGCAGCGCCACCACGAGCCGCCCGCGCTCGGCGACGAGCAGCGCGGCCGGCAGGGCCACCAGCCACCCCGCCCCGATCATGGCCAGGTAGGCCAGCGCCCGCGCCCAGACCGGTGGCACGGCGTCCCTCAGACCGTGGCGCCTGCGCGCACGGGGCGGCCGATCCGCACGTCCACCCCAGGGGAGTGGTGCGCCAGGGGCTCACCCGTCGCCGGGGGCAGCCCGGCCGCCCGCAGCAGGACGTCGTCGGCCTCCACGACCTCGGCCCGCTCCAGGGGCCAGGGCGCGTGCCAGGCGTGGGCGACGCGCATGGGCCGGCCCGCGCTGAACAGCAGCCAGCGGGCGGTGAGGAAGTGGTCCCGGGCGTCCAGCTCCGTTGCCGCGTAGGGAGTGCCCACGCGCACGGTCACGCGGCTCTCCGGCAGCGGACGCCCCGGCCAGCGCCGGCGGCAGCGGTAGCGCAGGGTCGAGCCCCGGCGCTCCAGGCTCATGGCGGACCAGAAGTAGGGGAGCTGGTAGGTCGCCCGCGCGACGACCACGGCCCCCGCGCGCTCGGCGTCCAGGGAGAAGAACCAGATCCCCGACCGGCCCGCCGCGTCGGTGACGTAGGTCCGCACGTTGGTCTCGCAGAACCGCGACAGCCACGGCACCGAGGCGGTCCCCGGCAGGGCGACGCGCATGAAGAAGGGCACCAGCCCCACCCAGGCGTCGCCGTCGAACGTCTCGACGCGCAGCCCCGGCGGGAGCAGCCGCTGCACCGCCTCGGGCGCGAACCGCCAGTGCAGGAAGGTCAGCGTCTCCCAGCGGTGCAGCATCACCGGGCGGTCGATCAGGTGGGGTGAGGAAGCGACATCCATGGCGGTGGCCCCGGGTCCTGGGCGAGCTGCGGACGACGTGGGCGCGGCACCCGCGCGCGCCCTCGCCGGCCCGCCCACCCGGCAGGACACTAGGAGCCCGGCCGCCCGGCCGCCACCCGCTCCGCCCGCGTTACGGTGGAAGCTGCAGGCGACCGGCTCGGCGGCGGCGCCCACCACGGCCCCTGGCCACGCCGTCATGCTATGGTCACCATATGGCGCGTCAGACGCTGGTCCAGCTCACCGACCCCCTCGTGGAGCGGCTCGACCGCCGTGCGGCTCGCGAGGGGGTGTCGCGGTCGCAGGTGATCCGCGACGCGGTGGAGGCGTACCTGCGCGACGACCAGGATGCCGAGATCGCCCGGCGGTACCGGGCGGGGTACCGGCGCGTCCCCGCCGGCACCCCGGACGAGTGGGGCGACGCCGAGGCGTTCCACTCGGGCCTCGCGCGCGCCCGGGAGCAGGAGCGCAGGCCAGAGGACGGCGGGTGGTGAGCAGCTCGCGACGTCTGGCCCGGGGCCAGATGTGGTGGGTCGAGCTGCCGGAGATCGGCCGGCGCCCCGCGGTGGTCCTCACGCGCGGGGAAGCGCTCGGGGTCCTTCCGCGGGTGCTGGTCGCCACCGCCACGACCTCCGTCCGCGACCTGCCGACCGAGGTGCACCTGTCACGTGCGGAGGACGGGGCGCCCCGCGACTGCGTGCTCAACCTGGACCTGCCCGAGCAGGCCTACCGCTCCCAGTTGGTCGACTACATCACCACCCTGTCCGACGCGCGCATGGCCCAGGTGTGCCGCGCGCTCGCGATCGCCGTCGACTGCTGATCAGCCCGGAGGGCGTCAGCGGCCGGAGCCCGCACGCGCAGCGGGCGCACCGACCTGGGGTGCGGGCGCCGCGGAGAGGTAGGCGAGGAGGGCGCGGGTGGTGGTGGCGCGGTAGCGGTCGTAGGTGGCGTCGCGGTCGGCCTCGGTGAGCCACTGGACGAACAGGCCGTCGATGATGGCGCGCACGACGCGCGCGGCCTCGTCGAGGTCGGGGACCGCGAAGGACCGCGCGACGTCGGCGTACAGCGCGTTGACGATCTCGTCGAAGGTCGTGCTGACCTGCTGGAACGCGTCGAGGCGTGCGGCGTAGTCGACGAGGTCGAGGTAGGCGACGTAGTAGCGGCGGTTCGCCTCGGGGTCGACGAAGATCGCGTCGACCATCGCCACCACCTGCTCCTGCGGCGTGGCGGCGGCCGCCAGCCCGCCCTGGATGCGCTCGGCGACGCGGGACAGCACCCACCGCATCGTCGACAGGATCAGGTTCTCCTTGGTCTTGAAGTAGTACGACGGCACGCCCTTGCTGACCCCGGCCGCGTCGGCGACGTCCTGCAGCGAGATGCCGTGGACGCCCTTGTCACCGATCACCCGGTAGGCGCTGCGGATCAGCTCCACCTCGCGCGGGGACAGGTCGTGGTCCAGCGTGACCATCACGCGCCCGTGAACGTGGGCGGGCGCTTGTCCAGGAACGCCTGCATGCCCTCGCGCCCGTCGGCCGAGGCGAACAGCGGCGCGACGAGGTCCAGCTCCAGCTCCAGCGCCTCGGGCAGGGGCAGCTCCGCGCCGCGGTGCACCGCGGCCTTGATGGCCGCCAGGGCCAGCGGGGCCGCCGACGCCAGCTGCGCGGCGAAGCCCTCCGTCGTCGCGGTCAGCTCCTGGGCCGGGACCAGCCGGTCGAGCACGCCCAGGTCGTGGGCCTCCTGCGGGCTCATCGGCGCGCCGGTGAGCATCCGGTCCAGCGCCCGCCCGCGCCCGATCAGCCGGGGCAGGCGCTGGGTCCCGCCGGTCCCCGGCAGCAGGCCGAGGGTGACCTCGGGCAGCCCGATCCGGTAGCGCCCCTCCGCGCCGAAGCGCAGGTCGCACGCCAGCGCGATCTCCAGCCCGCCGCCCAGGGCGTGGCCGGCGATCTCGGCGACGAACACCTTGGGCGACGCCGCGATCGCGTCCAGGGTCCGGTGCGCGAGGCGGACCATGGCCATGTTCGCGTCGGCGTCGCGCTCGGCAAAGGCCCTCACGTCCGCCCCGGCCGAGAAGAACTTCTCGACCCCGCTGCGCACGATCACCGCCCGCACCGCGTCGTCGGTGGAGGCGGCGGCCACCGCCGCGCCCAGCTCCTCCACGAACCCCTGGTCGTAGGAGTTCGCCGGGGGGCGGGCCAGCGTGATGACGCCGTCCTGATAGGCCACCGCCATGGCTAGCCCAGCCCGCCGACCACGGCCGACTTCAGCTCGACGTACTCGTCCAGGGACTCCACGCCGTGCTCCTTGCCGACCCCGGAGCCCTTCACACCCCCGAAGGGCATCTCGTCGTAGCCGTAGTGCAGCTGGTTGACCCAGGTGATCCCCGCCTCGACCTCCTGGGTCGCGCGGTGGATCGCCTTGGCGTCGGTCGTCCAGATCGAGGACCCCAGGCCGTAGTCGCTGTCGTTGGCCAGGCGGATGGCCTCGTCCAGGTCCGACACCCGGAAGACCGGCAGGACCGGCCCGAAGGTCTCCTCGCGCACCACGCGCGAGTCGTGCGGGGCGTCGACGACGATCGTCGGCTCGAAGAAGTGGCCGGTGTCGCGGCCCTCCGGCACCCCGCCGCCGACGACGACCTTGGCGCCGCGGTCGACGGCGTCGGCGAGCTGGTCGGCCAGGACGTCGCGCTGGCGGGCCAGATGCAGCGGGCCGATGCGGATGTGGGGCTTCTCCGCCTTCTCCCACCCCGGCCCCGGCTGGTAGCGCGACACCCGCCCGGCGAGCTTGTCGAGGAACGCGTCGTAGACCTCGTCGAACACGTAGGCGCGCTTGGGGGCCAGGCACGCCTGGCCCGCGTTCCAGTAGCGCCCGATGGCGATCGACTTCGCGGCCTCGTCGAGGTCGGCGTCGGGGCAGACGATGGTCGGGTCCGACCCGCCCAGCTCCAGGCTGACGCGGGCGAAGCGCGGCCCGGCCAGCTCCATGATCCGCCGGCCCGTCGAGGTCTGGCCGGTGAACGCGACCCGGCGCACCAGGGGGTGGGACGCCAGCGCCTCGCCCGCCTCGACGCCGAAGCCGGTGACGACGTTCAGCACCCCGGCGGGCAGGCCGGCGCCGATCAGCAGCTCGGCGACGCGCAGGGTGGTGAGCGGGGTCGTCTCTGCCGGCTTGGCGACCACGGTGTTGCCCGCCGCCAGGGCGGGGCCGATCTTGTTGGCCAGCAGCGTGAGCGGGAAGTTCCACGGCACGATCGCGCCGACCACGCCGATCGGGCGGCGCACGACCAGGCCGTAGGCGGGCCCGAAGGTCGACGGCAGGGGCTGGTACGCCCCGCGGACCTTGGTCGCCAGCCCCGCGTAGTACCGGATGCCGCCCAGGAAGTGCGACAGCTCGCCGCGCGCCTCCAGCGGGGGCTTGCCCTGCTCGTGGACGAGGCTGTCGACGAGCGCGGCGGCCTCGGCCTCCACCGCGTCGGCGCCCGCGGCCAGGATCGCCGCGCGCTCGCCCGGGTCGGTCCGCGACCACGACGCGAACGCCGCCGACGCGGCCTGCACCGCCCGGTCGACCTCGGCCCGCCCGCCGCGGGGGACGCGGTCCAGCTCCTGCTCGGTGGCCGGGTCGACCACCGCGATCGTGTCCGCGGCGCCGGCGCGCTCGCCGCCGATGAGCATCTCGGCCATGGGTGCTCCCTCCGGTGTTCCGATCGGGCGGGCGCAGTCTACACGAGGCCTTGACTGACCGGACAGATAGACCGACGATGTCCGGCACCCGAGCGAGGAGGGCGCGGCGGATGGCCGACATGTTCGTGGGCGGGGAGCGCGTGGCGTTCGCGGGCGGCGACCGCCTGGAGGTCCTCGACCCGGCGACCGGGGCGGTCGTGGACACCGTGCCCGCGGGCGGCGCGGCCGAGGTCGACCAGGCCGTCCGCGCGGCCGCCGGCGCCTTTCCCGCCTGGTGGGACGTGCCCGCGGCGCGGCGCGGGGAGCTGGTCGCCCAGGCCGCCCGCCACGTCTGGGCCCACGCCGACGAGCTGGCGCCCCTGCTCACCCGCGAGCAGGGCAAGCCCCTGCGCGAGGCGCGCATGGAGCTGCACCGCTTCGTGGAGACCCTCGACCACTACGCGGGGCTGGCCCGCACCCTGCGCGGCGGCTACGTGCCCGACCTGGACGAGGGCGCGCACGGGCTGATCGTGCGCCGCCCCCTCGGGGTGGTCGGCGCGATCGTGCCGTGGAACTTCCCGACCACCCTGCTGGGCAACAAGCTGGGCCCGGCACTGGTCACGGGCAACACCGTGGTGGCCAAGCCCGCCGAGACCACCCCGCTCACGACCCTGCGTGTCGCGGAGCTGCTGCACGAGGCCGGCATCCCGGCGGGGGTCTTCAACGCCGTCACCGGCCGCGGACCCGAGGCGGGCGCCGCCCTGGTCGAGCACCCGCTGGTGCGCAAGATCGGCTTCACCGGCTCCACGCCGGTCGGCAAGCAGACCATGGCCGGGGCCGCGAAGGGCATGAAGCGGGTGACCCTGGAGCTCGGCGGGTCCGACCCGATGATCATCTGCGACGACGCCGACCTCGACGGCGCGATCAAGGCGGCGAGCACCGGCCGGTTCTTCAACTGCGGGCAGGCCTGCCTGGCGGTCAAGCGGCTGTTCGTCTTCGACGCCGTCGCCGACGAGGTCGCCGACCGGCTCACCGCCCGGGCGGCGCGCCTGAAGGTCGGCCCCGGCGACGCGCAGGGCACCCAGCTCGGCCCGCTGCACAGCGCCCGCGGCCGCGAGCTGGTCGAGGCGCAGGTCGCCGATGCCGTCGAGGGCGGCGCCAAGGTGCTGCACGGCGGGGACCGGCCCGAGGGCCTGGACCAGGGCTTCTACCTCACGCCCACGCTGCTGCTGGAGCCCGCGGAGGACAGCCGCGTGGCCACCGAGGAGGTCTTCGGCCCGGCGCTGCCCATCTGGCGGGTCCGCGACCTCGACGAGGCGATCGAGCGCGCGAACGCCTCGCCGTACGGCCTGGGCTCCTCGATCTGGACCCGGGACCTGCACCGTGCCAACCGCGCGATCGAACGGGTGGAGGCGGGCTACATGTGGGTCAACTCGCACAACAAGGTCTACGACGAGCTGCCGTTCGGCGGCGTCAAGCAGTCCGGCTACGGCAAGGAGCACGGCGCGGAGGCGCTGGACTACTACACCGAGACGAAGTCGGTGGTCGTCCGTGGCTGACCGGCTGAACGCCAGCACGATCCTGGACGACAACCTGGCGGCGGGCCGGGGCGACAAGGTCGCGGTGCGCTGGGGCGACGCCGAGGTCACCTACGCCCAGGTGCTGGCGCAGGCGTCGGCGGCCGGGCGGGCGCTGCGCGCGCTGGGGGCCGGCCGCGAGGACCGTGTCGTGATGGTGATGGACGACTCCCCGTCGTTCCACGCGGTGTTCCTCGGCGCGCTGCGCGCCGGCGCGGTGCCGGTGCCGGTCAACCCGATGATGAAGCCCGACGACTACGCCTACTTCGTGGCCGACAGCGGCGCGCGGGTGGTCGTCGCCGACGCTGCGCTGGCCGGGCAGGTCCGGTCCGGCCTCGCGGGCGCCCGCCTGATCCTCGCCAACACCGCCGCCGCCGAGGCCGACCCGGGTGACCTCCTGGCCGGGGACATGCACCGCCTCGACGACCTGCTCGCCGAGCACGCCGGCGAGCTGGACCCGGTCGACACCGCGCGCGACGACATGGCCTTCTGGCCGTACTCGTCGGGGTCGACCGGGCGGCCCAAGGGCGTGGTCCACCGCCACGGCGACATCCTGGCCACCTGCGAGACCTACGCGCGCCACGTCCTGGCCATCACCACCGACGACGTGACCTTCAGCTCGACCAAGCTGTTCCACTCCTACGGCCTGGGCAACAGCCTGTCGTTCCCGTTCTGGGCGGGGGCGACCGCGGTGATCCGGTCGGGGCGCCCGACCCCCGACGCCGTCCTGGACACCGTCGAGCGCCACCGCCCCACGCTGTTGTTCTCCGCGCCCACGCTCTACAACGCGATGCTGCGCACGCCCGGCGCCGAGGGCCGCGACCTGTCGTCGGTGCGGCTGTGCATCTCCGCGGCGGAGTCGCTGCCGCCCGAGGTCTTCCGCCGCTGGCGCGAGATGTTCGGCGTCACGATCCTGGACGGGATCGGGTCGACCGAGCTGCTGCACATCTACTGCTCCAACACCGTGGACGACCTGCGCCCCGGGTCCAGCGGGAAGCCCGTGCCGGGCTACGAGACCCAGCTGCGCTCGCCCGAGGGCGAGATCCTGGGCCGCGGGGACACCGGCGACCTCTACGTCCGCGGGCCCAGCATGCTGCGGGAGTACTGGCGGCAGCCCGAGAAGAACGCGCGGTCGCTGACCGACGACGGCTGGTTCTTCTCGGGCGACCGCTACCGGATCGACGCCGACGGCTTCCACTGGTACGAGGGCCGGGCCGACGACATGATGAAGGTCAGCGGCCTGTGGGTGTCGCCGGTCGAGATCGAGAACACCCTCCTGGAGCACACCGAGGTCGCCGAGGCCGCCGTCGTCGGCATCGAGGTCGACGGGCTGAACAAGATCAAGGCATTCGTCGTGCCCGGCGCCGAGGCCCGGCCCGGCCCGGTGCTCACCACCGAGCTGCAGCAGTGGTGCAAGCAGCGCCTCCAGCGCAACCAGTTCCCGCAGTACATCGAGTTCCTCGAGGAGCTGCCCAAGACGGCGACGGGCAAGATCCAGCGCTACAAGCTGCGGGCGGGGGCGTGACCGTGACCTGGAGGACCCTGACCCCGCAGGTCCGCGTGACCCCGCGCCCCGACGGCGGGGTGCAGGTGGACAACGCCGTCGCGCTGGGCCCGGTCCCCGCCAACCTGGTCGGCTGGCTCCACGACCACGCGGCGGCGACGCCGGACAAGGCGTTCCTGCGCCAGCGCGAGCCCGGCGGGGGCTGGCGCGAGGTCACCTTCGGCGAGGCCCAGCGCATCGTCGACGGCCTGTCGTCGGGCCTGGTCGCCGCCGGGCTGGCCGACGCGCCGCTGGCGATCCTGTCGGAGAACTCCATCGAGATGGGGCTCGCGTCGCTGGCGGCGATGCAGATCGGCACGGCGGTCGTGCCGATCAGCAACGCCTACTCGGTGCGGTCGGCGACCGGGGACCTCGTCGAGCACCTCCTGCGCGTCGCCCGGCCCGCCACCCTGCTCGTGTCCGACGCGGGCGTGCACGCCCGCGCCCTCGGCCAGGCCGCGGACCTGCGCCGGTTCGCGGTGAGCGGGGCGGCGGGGGACGTCACGCCGCTGGCGGACCTGGTCGCCGACGGGGGCCTGTCGCCGGAGGCCCGGGCGCGCGCCGACGCGGTGCACGCGGACACGCTGGCCAAGATCCAGTTCACCTCGGGGTCCACCGACCTGCCCAAGGGCGTGGAGTGCACCCACGGGATGCTCGCCAGCAACCAGGTGGGGCTCGCGCAGATGTGGCCGTCGGTGGGCGGCGACGACGTGCTGGTCGACTGGCTGCCCTGGAACCACACCTTCGGCGGGAACTTCGTGTTCGACCTGGCCCTGCGCCACGGCTGCACGCTGCACCTCGACCACGGCAACCCGACCCCGGCGGGGCTGGGGACCACGGCCGCCAACCTCGTCGACGTGCGCCCGACCCTGTACTTCTCCGTGCCGGCCGGCTACACCGCCCTGGCCGCGCGCATGCGCGACGACGCGACCCTGCGCAAGGCCTTCTTCGACCGGCTGCAGATGGTGTTCGTCGCGGCGGCGGCGCTGGACCAGCGCACCTACGCCACGCTCAAGGCGATGAGCGCCGAGGTCCGCGGGGAGCCGGTGCCGTTCCTGTCCGCCTGGGGCGCCACCGAGACCTCGCCGTGCGCCACCGTCGTGTACTGGGAGACCGACGAGGCCCGCGTCATCGGCCTGCCGATCCCCGGCGTCAGCGTCGCGCTGGCACCCGTCCCCGGCGGCAAGCGCGAGCTGCGCGTGCGCGGGCCCAACGTCACGCGCGGCTACCACCGCAACCCCGAGGCCACCGCCCGGGCCTTCGACGAGGACGGCGCCTACCGCAGCGGCGACGCCGGGGCGTTCCTGGACGAGGACGACCCGGCCCGGGGCCTGGTGTTCGACGGGCGCATCGGCGAGGACTTCAAGCTGGCCAGCGGCGTGTGGGTGCGCAACGCCGCGCTGCGCGGCAGCGTGCACACCCTCGGCCAGCCGCTGCTCGCCGAGGTCGTGCCCACCGCCCCGAACCGGCCGTGGCTGGGGGTGCTGGTGTTCCCCAACACCGCGGTCCTGCGCGCCCGGCTGCCCGAGGTCGCCGCCGCCTGCGCCGACGACGCCGCCCTGTGCGCCCACCCCGAGGTCGTCGCGGCCGTGCGCGGGGTCCTCGCCGAGCACAACGCCACGGCGACCGGCAGCAGCACGCGCATCCGGCGCTTCACCCTGCTGACCGCCCCGCCGGCGCTGGACCGCAACGAGACCACCGACAAGGGCTACGTCAACCAGCGCGCGGTCCTGACCAACCGCGCCCACCTGGTCGACGCGCTCTACGCCGACCCGCCGGGCCCCGGCGTCATCGAGGTGCCCTGATGCCGTTCACCGACGTCGCCATCCCGCTGGGGTACGCCTGGTCCTCGCCGTTCGCGCGCTGGCAGGGTCCGCTGGCGGAGGTGTCGTCGCTGGACCTCGCGGTCGGGGTGACCCGGCGCGCGCTGGCCGACCGCGGCCTGCCCGCCGACCAGCTCACCGCGCTGGTGCTCGGCTGGACCGTCCCGCAGCCGGAGATCTTCTACGGCGCGACCACGGTCGCGGCGCGCATCGGCGCGGAGGGCGTGACCGGGCCGATGGTCAGCCAGGCCTGCGCGACCGGGGTCGCCGCCCTGCACGCCGCCGCCGCGGAGGTCGAGCGCACCGGCGCCGGGCTGACCCTGGTGGTCACCACCGACCGGACCAGCAACGGGCCGACGCTGCTGTACCCCTCGCCGTCGCGCCCCGGGGGCGCCCTGCGCAGCGAGCACTGGGTCCTGGACAACTTCAACCGCGACCCCTGGGGGGACGCGCCGATGTGGCGGACCGCCGAGCGCGTCGCCCTGGCGGGGTCGATGACCCGCGAGGAGGTCGACGCCATGGCGCTGCTGCGCCACGAGCAGTACGCCGCCGACCCGGGGTGGCACGCCCGCTACCTCGTGCCCGTCGAGGTCCCGCGCAAGCGCGCCGACCCGCTGGTCGTCGACACCGACATCGGCGTGCACCCGACCACCGCGGAGGGGCTGGCCAAGCTGACCGCCGCCGACCCGGCGGGGGTGGTCACCGCGGGCAGCCAGACCCACCCCGCCGACGGCGCCGCGGGTCACGTGGTCACCACCGTGGACCGCGCCCGCGAGCTCGCCGGCGGCGAGGGCGTCGCCCGCATCCTGGGCGTCGGCACCTGCCGGGTCGGCAGGGCGATGATGCCGATGGCGCCGGTGCCCGCCGCGCGCGCCGCGCTGGCCGACGCCGGCCTGGACCTCGGTGCGGTCGACGCGGTCACCACCCACAACCCGTTCGCGGTCAACGACGTCTGGTTCGTCCAGCAGACGGGCTTCCCCGCCGAGACCATGAACGCCCACGGGTCCAGCCTGGTGTTCGGCCACCCCCAGGGCCCCACGGGCACGCGCCTGATCGCCCAGCTGATCGAGACCCTCCGCGAGCGCGGCGGCGGCACCGGCCTGTTCACCGGCTGCGCCGCCGGCGACACCGGCGCCGCCGTCGTCCTGCGCGTCGAGTAGCCACCCCACCCGGCGACGGGCCGGCGCGGGGGCCGGGGCCGGGCCCAGGCGACGCGCGACGGCCGTGCGCGCGGTGGCGACCGACCCGTCGCCGCGGGCCCTTCCCCGGCCGGGTGTGCCGGTCCCGAGGGGGCCCAGCCGGGGCATGAGTCGCGGCCGGGCGTCCAGTGCCCGCCCCCGTAAGGGAATCCTTGACTGCCTCCACGTCAACGGCGACACGCCCGCGAGGGTGGAGGAGGCATCGCGATGCGACAGCCACAGGGATCCCGGCGCGACGAGGCAGGCGGCAGCAGGAGGGGCGGCGCGCTCCTGCGCACCGCACTGGCCGTGGCCGTGCTGTTCGGCGTGCTCCCGGTGTCGGCGGCCTCGGCGACGCCCGCCCCCGTCCAGGTCGGGGACGCGTGGATCGAGTCGCACCCCATCGTGAGCGTGGACCCGGAATCCGGCGTGCCGCGCGTGGTCGGGCGCCAGGACAAGCGGGTCTTCATCGCCGAGACGGTGCCGGGGATCGAGGGGATCCGCGACCAGGTCCCCGCGGACGGCTACGCCGCGTACCAGGCGGAGAAGAACGAGATGAACGCGCGGCTGGCGAGCTGCGCGGGGAACTGGAAGGTGCTGCAGAGCGGTGACCACAACGAGGGCACGGTCTACCTCCGCACCGACGGCTTCCTCGACGAGTGGTTGAAGTGCGTGGGCGGCACGGCCGCGGAGCCGCGACCGCCCTACATCCGCCTCTGCGAGGACGATCCCGCCACCCCCGCCCTCGACTACGCCAACTGCGTCCTGGCCGCCAGCCACGTCTACGCCAGCTCCTCGCGCGGCGGTGGGTCCGACATCATGGAGCTCCGCAGCGAGGGCCGCAGGTTCCGCGACCAGCTGCTCGCCCTCGTCGAGCCGCAGCAGCCGACGGTGGAGTACAGCTTCGCGACGAACGTGACCGTCAACCCGTTCAACCCCTCCATCAAGACCTCGGTCCCGACGTTCGCGAACCCCCTCGGTCAGGAGGTGCTGCTCGCGCAGGCGTTCCCGTCGCTGCCCATCGGGCCGCTCACCGGCCCGCGCAGCACCCCCGAGCTCCCCGTGTGGCTGGAGCGGGCGGTCTACGACTGCGCCATCGGCTACGGGTTGTCCGCCGGCGGCGCCTACGTCGTGACCCGCAAGGCGCAGGAGCTGGGTCTCGGTGCCGCGCTGCTCAGGGGCCAGCAGCCGGATGACTACGGGCTGCTCGCACGCCAGGTGATCGAGCAGGGGCAGGCCCTGGGGATCGCCAACATGGCGGGTGTCGTCGGCTGCGCGACCAGGGCGATCACGCCGTACATCCCCAGTTCCAGCACCGTCTTCCCCGACCGCCCGCGGTAGCGCCGGGGTGTCCCCGCGGCCGTCGTGCGCGATGGTGGCGGGGACACCGGCAGGCAGAGGGGGAGACCATGGGTGCACCGTCGGATCGGCTCTGGCAGCGCATCGAGGGGATCTACGATGCGATCCTCGCGCACCCGTTCCTGACCGGGCTCACCGACGGGACGCTGCCGCAGGCGGCGTTCACCGAGTACCTGGTGCAGGACGGGCTGTACCTGCGGTCCTACGCCGCGACCCTCGCGGCGCTGGCTGCCCGCGCGCCCACGACCGCCGACACCGACCTGTTCGCGGCCCACGCGGTCAACGCCGTGGCCGTCGAGCGGGCGCTGCACGCCGACCTGCTCGGCGAGCTGGGCGCCGACGCGGCCGGCGCGGCGCCCTCGCCGACCTGCACCGCCTACACCAGCTACCTGGCCGCCGCCGTCCACCGCGGGTCGTTCGCCGAGGGGCTCGCGGCGGTGCTGCCGTGCTACTGGATCTACGCCCGCGTCGGGCGCCACCTGCAGGCCGCCGGGTCGCCGGACCCGCGCTACCAGCGCTGGATCGACAGCTACGGGGCCGAGGAGTTCCAGTCGGTTGTCGATGCCGTCCTGGCGGTGACCGACCGCCTCGGCGACGAGGTGGCCCCCGCCGAGGCGGCGGCCATGACCGACCGCTTCGTGACCGCGTCCCGCTACGAGTGGATGTTCTGGGACGCCGCCTTCCGCCGCGAGACCTGGCCGGTCTGAGCGAGCGGCCTGCAGCGACGGGAGCAGGCCCCGCCCGTGGGCCAGGAACCGGTCCGGCCGTGCGCGGCGGCAGGGCCGCCGACGCCGCCGCCGGCCGCCGGGACGGGTGAACCGCCCGGCCCCCGCGGTCCGTACCCCCGCCGGAACCCGACGACGGAGGAGTGGATCGATGAGAAGGACCGCACTGGGCCTGGTGCTCGCGCTGCTGCTGGCCGCCTGCGCGACGCAGGCCGCGGAGGACACCGCGGCGCCCGCCCCTCCGGAGCCCGCCGCGACCGCGGAGCCGCCCGCGCCCGCGGAGACGGCCGCCCCCGCCGCGTCGGCTGCGCCCGCCGAGGCGGCGCTCGCGCTGGCCGAGTCCGACCTGGGGCCGATCCTGGTGGACGGCGAGGGCCGCACGCTGTACCGCTTTGAGAAGGACAGCGACGGCGTCAGCGCCTGCGCCGGGGAGTGCGCGGGGATCTGGCCGCCGATGCCGGCGGATGGCGTCGTGGCCGGCGAGGGCGTGGACGCGGCGCTGCTGGGGTCCCTGCAGCGCGATGACGGCACCGAGCAGCTGACCTACGCCGGGCGCCCGCTCTACTACTTCGCCCAGGACGCTGAGCCGGGCGACACCAACGGCCAGGGCGTCAACGACGTCTGGTTCGTCGTGGACGCCGCGGGCGCGGCGGTCGGGGGCCCCGCCCGCTGAGGCCGGGCACCAGGACGCTCCGGGGGCGCCGCCAGGTCGTGGCGACGCCCCCCGGGGGCTGCACCGCAGGGCGTGGCCCGCCCGCCCGGCCGCTTCATGTGACGAGGGTGGCCCGCCCCGTCCCGGCCATTGACACACTCCTGCGGTGGACTACCGTACCCAACGATGGCGATCGAAGGGTTCCCGGTCATCGACGCGCACGTCCACGCGGCGAGGGTCCCCACGCTGAAGCTGGACTGGTCGACCTGGACGACGCGGTTCGCCGACCGCATCCCCATGGACGCGATCTACGACCGGGACGGGACCGTCCGGCCGGCGGCGTTCCACCGCTACCTCGACGAGGAGGGCGTCGACCTCGCCTTCCTCATGGCCGAGTACAGCCCGCGCGTCACCGGGATCCAGCCGGTCGAGGACCTCCTGCCGATCGTCGACCACGACCCCGCGCGGGTCCGCTTCATCGCGGCGCTGAACCCCCACTACCACCACCCGGTCCGCGCGGAGCTGGCCCGCCAGCTGGACCTCGGCGCCGTCGCCCTGAAGCTGCACCCCGTCCACGGCGGCTTCCCGCCGAACACCGCCGAGCTGTACCCCGCCTACGCCCTCTGCGAGGAGCGCGGCGTGCCCGCGGTCTTCCACTGCGGCACGAGCGTCTACCCCGGGGCCACCAACCGCTACGGGGACCCGGCGCTGGTCGACGACGTGGTCCGCGACTTCCCCGGCCTCACGGTGGTGCTCGCCCACGGCGGCCGCGGGTGGTGGTACGACGCCGCGGCCTTCCTGGCGCTGGCCCGGCCCACCGTCTGGCTGGAGATCAGCGGGCTGCCGCCGCGGCGGCTGCCCGAGTACTACGCGCGCCACGACTTCGCGCGCCTGGCCCGCCGGATGGTGTTCGGCACCGACTGGCCCGGCGCGCCGGGGATGCGGGCCAACGTCGAGGCGGTCCTGGCCCTGGGCCTGGACCGCGACACCGTGGCGCGCGTGCTGCACCGCAACGCCCAGGAGCTGTACGGAGCCGGAGTGCCGACGGAGAGCGGGGGAACGTGATGGCCAAGATCAGGTTGGTGGTGGCAGCGCTGCTGGCGGTGCTGCTCGCCGCGTGCAGCGGGTCAGCGGTCAGCGGTGGCGGGGACGCCGCGGGCGGGGACGCCGCGTCGGAGCCCGCCGATGGGGCGGGCGACGCCGCGTCGGCGCCGAGCGAGGGCGCGGCCAGCGAGGCGGCAGGCGGCGAGCCGATCGACGTCGGCCTGCTGATCCCGACCTCCGGCGTGTACGCGCTGCTCGGCGAGGACATCCGCAATGGCTTCGAGCTCTACCTCGAGCAGAACGGCGGCGCGCTGGGCGGCCGGCCGGTGGAGACCGTCGAGGTCGACGAGGGCGAGGCGGCCGAGACCGGCGTCCGCGGGGCCCAGCGGCTGGTCGAGGAGGACCAGGTCGACACCGTCGTGGGCATCGTCAGCTCCGCGGTGGCGCTGGGCGTGCGCGACCTGTTCGACGAGCGGCAGATCCCGCTGATCCTCACCAACGCCGGCGCCGACGACCTCACCGGGGCGGCCGCGTCGGACTACATCTTCCGCACGTCGTTCTCCAACCGCCAGCCGAACTACGCGATGGGCCGCTGGCTCGCGGAGGAGGGCGTGGAGGACCTGTTCATCATCGCCCCCGACTACGCCGCGGGCCGCGAGCAGGCCGCCGGGGCGCGCGAGGCGTACGAGGCGGGGGGCGGCACGGTGGTCGGCGAGGCGTTCCCGCCGTTCACGACCACGCAGGACTACCAGCCGTTCCTGCAGCAGATCCGCGACTCCGGCGCGCAGGCGGTGCACGCCTTCTTCTCCGGCGGCGAGGCGATCGCCTTCGTGCAGCAGTACCAGCAGTTCGGGCTGGCCGAGGAGATCCCGCTGTACGGGTCGGGCTTCCTGACCGACACGACCGTGCTGCCCCAGCAGGGGGCGGCCGCGGAGGGCATCCGCACCGCCCTGCACTACGCCCCGGCGCTGGAGAACCCGACCAACCAGGCGTTCGTCGAGGCCTACACCGCCGCCTACGACGAGCCCCCGACCCAGTACGCGGTCGCGGCCTGGGACGCCGCCCAGCTCCTGGACCTCGCCCTGGCCGACTTCGAGGGCGAGATCGCCGACGATCCCGAGGGCTTCGTCACGGCGCTCGAGGGCGTGGGCGAGATCGACAGCCCCCGCGGCCCGTTCACCCTGAGCGACACCCACAACCCCGAGCAGCCCTTCTACCTGCTCGAGGTCGCGCCGGGCGACGACGGCCAGCTCACCAACATCGTCGTCGAGGAGCTCGGCAGCGTCGAGGACCCCAACTGATCCGGGTGCGGGAGCGCCCGCACCTCGCGGGTGCGGGCGCTCCCCCTGCGGGCTACGACCGGGCGGACGCCCAGGCGTACTGCATGGTGAGGTCCTTCGGCCGGGCGTAGGTGCCGACCTTGAAGGTGGCGCCCATGTCCTCCGGCGCGCTGTCCTTGCTGTTGTTCCCCTGCATCGTGAACAGCTGCTCGCCGTCGGCGAAGAGCCGCAGGTAGCCGTCGCCGCCGTGCGACCAGCGCGCCTCCAGCCGCCAGGTGCGCCACGCCCCGTCGACCGGGAACAGCACCTCCCGGCGCTCCTGGCCGCCCTCGGTGTAGTTCAGGACGTACTGCCCGTCGTCCACGGCCACAGCGGCGGCCGGCCCCTGCTTGTCGCCCGTGGGCTGGTGCCACTGGTTGATCAGGGCGCCCTCGCCCTCCACGTAGCGGGCGCGGAACTCATAGACCACGTCGGTGTGGGGACCGGCCCGGTGGATCACGTACTCCGCGCGCTGCGGTCCCCGGCCCTCGATCGACGTCTCCAGCACGGTGCCCGACCCGTCGCCGACCAGGCGCGCGGACCCGCTGCCGTTGGAGAGGAACGGCTGGCGGGCGATCTGCTCGGCCGTCAGGGCGCCGTCGGGCACCGCGCCCGCGTCCCCGACGGGCCCGGGCACCGGCGCGTCCCGGTCACGTTCCCGGTCCCGTCTGCGCTCGCGCTCGCGCTCGCGGTCGCGGTCGCGGTCGCGGTCGCGGTCGCGGTCCTCGGCGTCGCGGCCGGCGGTCGCGCGGCCGTCGCGGTCGGGGGCCGCCGAGGCGGCCGGGATCTGCTGGCCCTGCCAGACGGCGCTGCCCAGGACCAGCAGGAGGGCCACCAGGGCGGCCCTGCGGCGGTTCGATGCCATGCTCGTTCTCCTCTTCGTGGTGGTGGGCTTGCCCTCGCTCGCTAGGAGGGCGCGGTGGTGAGGTCGGGGGTCAGGACGACGCGGTCGAGCTGCGTCCCGTCCTGGCGGTTGAGGAAGCGGATCCGCTGCTCCCCGGCGTCGAGGTCGTACACGCCGGGCGACGGCCGGCCGGGCTGCCCGACGCGGCTCCAGGTCCAGTCCGGCGCGATGTCCCCGTCCGCGGGTCCGGGCGCGTGCCAGATGAAGCGCTCCCCGCCGTTGACCTCGACGAAGAACGAGTTGCTGCTGGTGCTCGGCGCACGCACGCGCGCCCACAGGGCGTAGCGCCCGGGCCGGGGCACCGCGATCGCGATCTCGACCGAGCCCTCGCGGGCCTCGCCGGTGCCGTCCGGGACCGCCACGAACGCGCCGCCCGCGGCCGCCGGGTCGGCGAACGCGCGCAGCGGCGCGGCGCGCGGGGCGTCCTCGGCCTCCTGCGCGAACGACTCCGGCGCGTCCCCGCCAGGGGGCGTCGGCGCGGGTGACGCGGGCCGGGGATCCGTGGGCCCCGGGTCCGTGGGCCCCGGGTCCCTGGGCGCCGGGTCCGCGGGCGCCGGGTCCGCGGGCTCGGCAGGGGTCGCCGCAGCCGGGGCGGAGGCGGGGCGCGGTCCGGCGGGTGGCGGGCCCACGGCCGGCGGCGGAGCGGCCGGGTCCCCGGCGGGCGGCGTCAGGGGTGCCGGGTCCTGGGGGTCCGCGACGGCGGTCTCCTGGAGGACCTGCTGCGGCGGTCGCGACACCACGACGAGGAGCGAGCCCCCCGCCACCAGGGTCGGCTGGACCAGCACCGTCACCATCGTGCCGATCCGGCGCAGCCGCCGCCGGCGGCGGACGCGGGCACCCAGGTCGGCCATGTCGACCTCGCCGTGCGCCGCGGCCCCGGCCGCCCGCAACCGCTCGCGGGGGTCACCGCTCACGCTGCCCTCCCGCGCCGTCCTGGCGGAGCCGGGCCAGCGCCCCGCGGGTGTGCGACCTGACCGTCGCCGGTGTGCAGCCCATGACCCGGGCGACCTCCTCGACCGGCAGGTCGGCGTAGTAGCGCAGGACCAGGGCCCGGCGCTGGCGGGGCGCGAGGTCGCGGACGGCCTCCCGCAGTGCCAGCAGGTCGGCCTGGTCCAGGCCGGTGGTGACCGGCGCCCCGTCCGCGGCGTAGCGGGAGAGCGCCCGGCGCTCCGCGGCGCGGCGCCGCAGCACCGAGCGGGTCAGGTTGAACGCGACGCGGAACGCCCAGCCCTCCGGGCTGCGCATGGCGCGCACCGACTCCCACCGGTCGCACACCCGCGCCAGCGTCTCCTGGGTCAGCTCCTCCGCCACGTGGTGCGCGACCTCCAGCCGGAGCGCGCCGAGCAGGCGCGGCCGCAGCTCGCGGCAGAACCGCTCGACGTCGGCGAGCGGCGGCCCGATCCCCTCAGGGCCGTCCACGTCGCTCCCGTCCGGTCGTCGCAGGGCGGGACCCGGCGCGCAGACCCGTGCCGTCACCGCCACCGGCACGACCTGACCACGCGTCGGGTGCCGGTGCGCGCCGGGCCGCGCGCGGCCCCCCGCGCGGCGCGGAACCCGCCCGGCGGCCGCACGGGTCGCCCGGGCACCCGCCGTCGCGGGCGGGCGAGGCGCCACGGTCGCATCGGATCGTCCCTCCAGTCGGTCCTCCGGGTCGCGGCGACGCGGGGGGTCGCGGTGCCGCGCGGACGTGCGAGGACGCACGAGCGGCCCGCTCCGTGCAGGCGCGGTTCGCCCTCGTGGTCGTCCGGGCGCGTCCCCTCGTCCGGATGGACACCCCCGACCGGACCCCCGGCGATCGCGGTGCCCCGGCTCGGGCGGGTCTCCTGGCTCCGCAGGCGGAAGCCGCCCGGCGTTCGAGGTGCACCCCTAGGGCGACCAGGACCAGGGGGTGGGGTGGGGGAGGCCGACGTAGTTCTCGGCCAGGGTGGTGGCGGCGGCGTGGGACGAGGTCACGTAGTCCAGCTGGGACAGCTGGAGGCGCCGGTCGTAGAGGTCCTGGTCGGCGGGGCGGTGCAGCATCGTCGTCATCCACCACGAGAAGTGCTGCACCCGCCAGACGCGGGCGAGGCAGACGTCGCTGTAGGCGTCCAGGTGCTCGGTGGTGCCCGTCGCGGCGAAGGCCCCGATGGCGCGGGACAGGACGCGGGCGTCGGCGATGGCCAGGTTCATGCCCTTGGCGCCGGTGGGCGGGACGATGTGGGCGGCGTCGCCCACCAGGAACAGCCGGCCGTGGCGCAGCGGCTCGGCGACGAAGCCGCGCATCGGCGTGACGCCCTTGTCGAAGATCTCGCCGGTCTCCAGCGCGAACCCGTCGTCGTCGGCGAAGCGGGTCTGCAGCTCCGCCCAGATGCGGTCGTCGGGCCAGTCCGCGGGGTCGGCGTCGACCGGCACCTGGAGGTACTGCCGGGTGACCTCCGGGGTGCGCATGCTGTGCAGCGCGAACCCGCGGTCGGAGCTGGCGTAGACCAGCTCCTCCGACGACGGGTGCGTCCGCGCCAGGATCCCCAGCCAGGCGAACGGGTACTGGCGCTCGTGCACGGTCAGCACGCCGGGGGGGACCGCGGGGCGGCTGACGCCGTGGAACCCGTCGCAGCCGGCCACGATGTCGGCCTCCAGGACCTGCTCGCCCGCCGCGTCCCGGTAGCGGACCCGCGGCCGGTCGCCCTCGAGGTCCTCCAGGCGCACGTCGCCGACCCCGAAGTGCAGCGGCAGGCCCGCCGCGGTCCGGGCGGCGATCAGGTCCTTCACGACCTCCTGCTGGCCGTAGACCGTGATCGCCTTGCCCCCGGTCAGGTCGGTGAAGTCGATGCGGTGGCGGCGACGGCGGAACAGCAGGGAGGTGCCGTGGTGCTCCAGGCCCTCGCGGGCCAGCCGGTCGCCCAGGCCGACCTCGGTCAGCAGGTCGACGGTGGGCTGCTCCAGGACCCCGGCGCGGACGCGCGACTCGACGTAGGCGCGGTCGCGGGCCTCGAGCACGACGGACTCGACGCCCTGCAGGTGCAGCAGGTGGGCGAGGGTCAGGCCCGCGGGACCGGCTCCGATGATGGCGACCTGGGTTCGCACGTGTCTCCCGCTCACTCGTGGTGACCGACCCCGCCGGATCATGCCTCGCGCGGAGGGGCGCGTGTGATCGGTCCGCCCCCGCTCTTCCACTGAGCGGAACGGGCGCGTACGCCCAGCCGATGGCGAAGCGCGAGCGGGGACGGTCGGTCACGTCCCGGCGCTCTCGTTGCTGGCCGCGTTCGGTGCCGGTCACCACAGCCTGTCACTGAGCGAGAGCCAGGCGTTCGTCGCCGCCCTCCTGCAGCAGCCGCTCGCGCGCCACACCGAGCGCACGGTCGTCGAGCGCGCCGCCCTGCGCCGCGAGCTCGCGGCCGTGCGCCGGCGCGGCTGGGCCCGCAGCCGCGCGGAGTTCCGCGCCGGCTCCTGCTCGGTCGCGGTCCCGGTGGGCGACGGGCCGGAGCCGGTCGCCGCCGTCGGCGTGGTCGCCTACGAGCTGCGCGACGACCTGGACCGCTGCGTGCCGGCCCTGCCCGAGGCGCTGCGGGCGGGGGCGCGGCGCACTTCGGGGCGGACGCGCCGCCGACCCTGGACGAGACCGCCGCCTACTACCGCCAGCGCGTCATGGCCTGCGTCGTGTTCACCGTCAACGCCGAGGCCGCCCGTCCTCGTCCGCCACGCCGAAACCCTGCTGCGCCGCAAGGTGCTGTTCGGGTCGGACTTCCCGCTGCTCACTCCCGACCGCTGGCTGCGGGAGTTCGCCGAGCTGCCGCTGCGCGACGAGGTGCGGCCGCTGATCCTCAAGGAGAACGCCATGCGCGTCCTGGGGCTGGGCTCACGTGAGCGGGCATGATGCTCCCATGGACGGCCTGCCCCACTACCCGCTGCCGGAGGGCGTGCACCCGCCGCTGGCGTTCCCCGGCTACCGGTCCACCGCGCTGCGGGCGCCCCGCCGCCCGCTGGTCGCGCTGCCCCACGGGCTGACCGAGCTCACGGGCCCGCTGCTCGGCGCCGACCGCGTCGGCCCGGACGACCACGACCTCACGGTGCAGCACGGCGGCGAGGCCCTGGGCCAGCGCATCATCGTCAGCGGCCGGGTCCTGGACGAGGGCGGCCGGCCCGTGCGCGACACCCTCGTCGAGGTCTGGCAGGCCAACGCCGCCGGGCGCTACCGCCACGAGGCCGACACCTGGCCCGCGCCGCTGGACCCCAACTTCAGCGGGCTCGGGCGCACGGTGACCGACGCGGAGGGGCGCTACCGGTTCACCACGGTGAAGCCGGGCGCGTACCCGTGGCGCAACCACCACAACGCCTGGCGTCCGGCCCACATCCACTTCTCGCTGTTCGGGCGGGCCTTCCCCCAGCGCCTCGTCACCCAGATGTACTTCCCCGACGACCCCCTGTTCGCGCAGGACCCGGTGCTGGGGTCGGTGCCCGCCGGCGCGCGCGACCGGCTGGTGTCGCGCTTCGACCTGGACGCCACCCAGCCCGAGTGGGCCCTGTGTTTCACGTGGGACATCGTGCTGCGCGGGCGCGATGCGACCCCCTTCGGCGACGACGATGACTGAGCGGCTGGGCCTGACGCCCTCCCAGACGGTCGGCCCGTACTGGTCGATCGGGATGACCTGGCCCGACGGCGCCGATGTCGTGCCGGAGGGGACGCCGGGGGCCTTCTGGCTGTCCGGGGTGGTGCGCGACGGCGCGGGCGAGCCGCTGGCCGACGGGCTGGTGGAGACCTGGCAGGCCGACCCCGACGGGCGCTTCGACCACCCCGACGACCCGCGCGGGCCCCGCCCGCCGTCGGTCCCCGGCTTCCGCGGGTTCGCGCGCGTGGCGACCGGCCCCGACGGGACCTGGCGGATCCGGACGGTGAAGCCGGGGCCCCTGCCCGCGCCGGGCGGCGGCACGCAGGCCCCGCACCTGGACCTGTCGGTGTTCGCGCGGGGGCTGCTCGACCGCGTCGTCACCCGGGTGTACTTCGCCGACGAGGAGGCCGCCAACGCCGCCGACCCGGTCCTCGCGGCGGTGCCGGCCGACCGGCGCCACACCCTGCTCGCCACCCCGGGCGGCGGCGGGTACACGTTCACCGTCGCGCTCCAGGGCTCCGATGAGACCGTCTTCTTCGCCGTCTGACCCCGCGCGCGGCGGGCAGCCGCGGTCGTCGGCCGGGTCCGGCGGTCGTCGCACGGCCGTCACCACCCCGGGCGCGGTGGCCGTGCGCTTCCCGCCGGATCCGGCGGTTCCCTTACATCCGGCGCGGCGCGCGCGTCTGCGGGTGTGCGCCTGCCGTCGCCCGCGCTGGGGCGCCGGGTGAGCGCGCGCGGCGGGCTGCTCGGCGGGGCCGCGGGGCCGGTGGCGGGGGCGGTGGGGGACGTCGCGGTGCTGCAGGCGATGCTGGACGCCGAGGCCGCGCTCGCGCGGGCGGGGGCGACGGCGGGCTCTGGTGCCCGCGCCGGCCGCCGCGCCGATCACCGCCGCCGGCACCGCCGGCCGCTTCGACCTGGCGGCCCTGGCCGCGGGCGCGGCCGCGGCCGGCAACCCCGTCGTGCCGCTGGTGCGCGCCCTGACCGCTGCCGTCGGGGACCCCGCGGGGGCGCACGTGCACCGCGGCGCCACCAGCCAGGACATCCTCGACACCGCCCTGGTGCTGGTCGCCCGCCGCGCCCTGGGAACCGTCCTGGCCGACCTCGACGCGGCGGCGGACGCGGCCGCCGACCTGGCCCGCGCCCACCGCACGACGCCCATGGCCGGGCGCACGCTGCTCCAGCAGGCGGTGCCGACGACCTTCGGCGCGCTGGCGGCGGGCTGGCTGGTGGGCCTGGACCAGGTCCGCGAGCGGCTCGCGGCCGTCCGCGACGGCCTGCCCGCGCAGCTCGGCGGGGCGGCGGGGACGCTCGCCACCCTGGACGGCCGGGGCCTCGAGGTCCTCGCGGCCTACGCCGGGGACCTCGGCCTGGCCGTCCCCGCCGTCCCCTGGCACACGCTGCGGGTGCCCGTCGCCGACCTGGCCGGCGCCCTGGGCACCGCGGCGGGGCTGTGCGGCAAGGTCGCCACCGACCTCGTGCTGCTCGCCGCCACCGAGGTCGGCGAGGTCACCGCCGGGTCCGGCGGCTCCTCGGCCATGCCGCACAAGCGCAACCCCGTCGGCGCCGTGCTCGTGCGCGCCGCGGCGCGCCGGGCCCCCGGCCTGGTCGCCACCCTGCTCGCCGCCATGGACCACGAGCTCCAGCGCGCCGCCGGGGGCTGGCAGGCCGAGTGGGAGCCGCTGCGCGACCTGCTCGGAATCACCGGCGCCGCCGCGCACCACCTGCACGCCACGCTCGCGGTGCTCACCGTCGACCCGGGGCGGATGCGTGCCAACCTCGACGCGGGCGGCGGGGTCCTGCTGGCCGAGCAGGTCGCGGCCCGCCTGACCCCCGCGCTGGGCCGGTCCGCCGCCCACGACCTCGTCGCCCGCGTCGTCGCCGCCGCGGCCGACCAGGGCCGCCCGTTCGCCGACCTGCTCGCCACCACCCCGGAGGTCACGGCGGTCCTGACACCCGGCGAGCTGGCTGCGACGCTGGACCCCACCGCCGCCCTCGGGTCGGCCGGCGCGATCGTCGACCGCGCCCTGGCCGCCCACGACCGGGCGGTCGCGACGCGGGGGACGGGATGAACGACGAGGAGCGGCGGGCGGCGGGCGCGGCGGTGCGCCGGGAGGTGCTCGGCGACGCCCACGTCGACCGCGCCGTCGCCGCCACCACGCCGTTCACCGCCGACTTCCAGGACTACCTGACCCGCACGGCCTGGGGCGAGATCTGGACCCGCCCGGGGCTGGACCGCCGGGCGCGCAGCTGCGTGACGCTCGCGGTGCTCGTCACCCTCGGGCTGCACGAGGAGCTGGCGCTGCACGTCCGCGCCGCCCGCCGCAATGGCCTGAGCGCGGAGGAGATCGGCGAGGTCCTGCTGCAGACCGCCGTCTACGCCGGGATCCCCAGGGCGAACGCCGCGTTCGCCGTGGCCCGGCGCGTGATCGAGGAGGACGGGCATGGCGTATGAGGGCACCACCGAGGCGTGGATCGTGGACGCCGTCCGCACCCCCATCGGGCGCCACGGGGGCGTGCTGGCCGCCGTCCGGCCCGACGACCTCGGCGCGCTGGTCCTGCGCGCCCTGGTCGACCGCACCGGCATCGACCCGGGCCTGGTGGAGGACGTCGCCCTGGGTTGCGCGAACCAGGCGGGCGAGGACAACCGCAACGTGGCGCGCATGTCCCTGCTGCTCGCCGGCTTCCCCGACCGGGTCGCCGGCGCGACGGTGAACCGGCTCTGCGGGTCGGGCCTGGAGGCGGTCGCCCAGGCGGCGCGGTCGGTGATGCTCGGCGAGGCCGACGCCTACATCGGCGGCGGCGTGGAGTCGATGAGCCGCGCGCCCTGGGCGATGCCCAAGCCGTCGAAGGGCTTCGCGACCGGGTCGGTGACGGCCTACGACACCAGCCTGGGCTGGCGCTTCGTGAACCCGCGGATGGAGGAGCTGGGCCACACCGACGCGCTGGGGATCACCGCCGAGGCGCTGGCGGAGGCCCGCTTCCACGTCACCCCGGAGGAGCAGCGGCCCGAGGAGCTTGCCGGGATCTACGACGTGTCGCGGGCGGCCCAGGACCGCTTCGCGCTGGCCAGCCACCGCAAGGCGGTCGCCGCGCAGGACGGCAAGCGCTTCGCCGACGAGCTGGTCCCCGTCACCGTGCCCGGGCGCAAGGGCGACACCGTGGTCCACGATGACGAGGGCCCGCGCCGGGACACCTCGCTGGAGGCGCTGGCCCGCCTGCGCCCGGCGTTCCGCCCCGACGGGTCGGTGACGGCGGGCAACTCCAGCCCGCTGAACGACGGCGCCGCGGCCGTCCTGGTGGTCGCGCCGCGGTTCGCCCGCGACCACGGGCTGACCCCGCTGGCCCGGGTCCGCAGCATCGCGACCGCCGGGGTGCCGCCCCGGGTCATGGGCATCGGGCCGGTCCCCGCAACCCGCAAGGCGCTGGAGCGCGCGGGCGTGACCCTGGACGACATCGGCGTGATCGAGCTCAACGAGGCCTTCGCCGCCCAGGCCCTGGCCGTCCTGCACGACTGGCGCGTGGACCCCGACGACCCGCGCCTCAACCCCAACGGCGGCGCGATCGCCATCGGGCACCCGCTGGGCTGCTCGGGCGCGCGCATCCTCACCACCCTGGTCCACGAGCTGCACCGCCGCGACGGCGCCGAGCTGGGCCTGGCGACCATGTGCATCGGCGTCGGCCAGGGCATCGCGATGGTGGTGGAGAAGCGCTGATGGCGGAGCTGACGACCCTGCGCGAGGCGATCGCCGGGCTGGTGCACGACGGCGACACCGTCGCGCTGGAGGGCTTCACCCACCTCATCCCCACCGCCGCGGGCCACGAGATCGTCCGCCAGGGCCGGCGTGACCTGACCCTGGTGCGCATGACCCCGGACCTGGTCTACGACCAGCTGCTGGGCATGGGCGTGGCCCGCAAGCTGGTGTTCTCCTGGGGCGGCAACCCCGGGGTCGGGTCCCTGCACCGCTTCCGCGACGCGGTCGAGCGCGGCTGGCCCGCACCCCTGGAGATCGAGGAGCACAGCCACGCCGGCATGGCCAACCGCTACGTGGCGGGCGCGTCGAACCTGCCGTTCGCGGTCCTGCGCGGCTACGTCGGCACCGACCTCGCGTCGGTGACCCCGACGATCCGGCCGATCACCTGCCCGTTCACCGGCGAGGAGCTGATGGCCGTGCCCGCGCTGCGCCCCGACGTCACCGTCGTCCACGCCCAGCAGGCCGACCGCGCCGGCAACGTCGCGCTGTGGGGGATCACGGGCATCCAGAAGGAGGCCGTCCTGGCGGCGCGCCGGGCGATCGTGACCGTCGAGGAGGTCGTCGACGCGTTCGCGCCGCGCCCGTTCCAGGTCGTCCTGCCCGGCATCGCCATCGACGCGGTCGCGGTGGTCCCCCGCGGCGCGCACCCGTCCTACGCCCACGGCTACTACGACCGCGACAACGCCTTCTATACGGCGTGGGACCCGATCAGCCGCGACCGCGACGCCTACCGGGCGTGGATGCAGCGCCACGTGCTGGACGTCGACGACTTCGCCGGCCACCTCGCGAGCCTGGCGGCGGTCGCGTGACCGCCTGGGACACCGACGAGGTCATGACCATCGTCGCCGCGCGCGAGCTGCGCGACGGCGCCGTCTGCTTCGTGGGCATCGGGCTGCCGTCGGAGGCGGCCAACCTGGCCCGCGCGACCCACGCACCGCGCTGCGTCCTGGTCTACGAGTCCGGGACGATCGGGGCGAAGCCGGAGGTCCTGCCGCTCAGCATCGGTGACGGCGTGCTGGCCGACCACGCCGACGCGGTCGTGTCGGTGCCGGAGATCTTCAACTACTGGCTCCAGGCCGGCCGCATCGACGTCGGGTTCCTGGGCGCGGCCCAGATCGACCGCCACGCCAACATCAACACCACCGTCGTGGGGTCCTACGCCGAGCCGAAGGTCCGCCTGCCCGGCGCGGGCGGCGCCCCCGAGATCGCCGCCTCGGCCGGAGAGGTCGTCGTCGTCCTGCGCCACACGACGCGCGCGCTGGTCGACCGCCTCGACTTCGTGACCTCGGTCGGGCACGGGACGGGGGCGGGCGCGCGCGACGCCCTGGGCTACCCGGGCCGCGGTCCGGTGGCGGTCATCACCGACCTCGGCGTGCTGCGCCCGGACCCCGCGACCCGCGAGCTGACCCTCGTCGCGGTGCACCCGGGCGCCACCGCGGACCAGGCCCGCGCCGCGACCGGCTGGCCGCTGCGCGTCGCCGACGACCTCGCCGTCACCAGCTCGCCGACAGGCGAGGAGCTCGCGGTCCTGCGCGATCTGCGCGCCCGCACCGCCGCGAGCCGCGGCGGACCGACGCGTCCGGTCAGGCCCACCGGCCGGTGAAGACCAAGGCGGCCAGGTCGACGCGCACCGGGAAGGGGTCGGCGAGGTCGACGACGCCGGTGAGCGGGCCGAACTCCTCCTCGCCCGCGCCCTCGCGGCGGACGACCGCGGTGAGGGCGGGCTCGTCGACGCGGGCGAGCCCGGGCAGGTCGACCATCCAGTAGGCGCGGGCGCCGCCGAGCAGGTAGTCCCCCCGCTTGCGCCCGCGGTCGTTGGCCCGCGTCGACGGCGAGGCGACCTCGACCACGAGCAGCGGCGCGGGTGAGAACGACAGGCCGTCGGGACCGGCGGGCTCGGTGCCGGTCGCGAGCACCAAGAGGTCGGGCTGGTTCGTGTAGCCCGTCCCGCCCGGCACCCGCCACATCGGACCATCCACGAACACGCGGGCGTAGACGCCGGCCGCCACCAGGGCAGGCACCAGCAGGTCGCGCAAGGTGTTGATCGCGAAGCCGTGCGGGTTCGAGGCCGGTGTCACGATCAGGTTCCCCCAGGGGTCGAGCTCGACGTGCGGGGTCCCGGTCTGGAGGCGCGCCCAATCGAGGTCGTCGACCGTGTAGCCCTGGGGGACCTCGAGCGCCATGCCGTCGATGTTACGCCCAGGTGTAGAAGCCCTGGCCGGTCTTCTTGCCCAGGTCGCCGCGGGCGACCATGTCGATCAGGAGCCGGGGCGGGTCGAAGCGGGGGCCGTAGGCCGCGGCGAGGTTGCGGGCGATGTCCAGGCGCACGTCCAGGCCGACGAGGTCGGTGAGGCGCAGCGGGCCGACCGGGTGGCGGTAGCCCAGCTCCATGGCGCGGTCGATGGCGGCGGGCTCGGCGACGCCCTGCTCGACCATGCGGATCGCCTCCAGGCCCAGCGCGACCCCCAGCCGGCTGGTCGCGAAGCCGGGGGCGTCGGCCACGACCACCGCGGTCTTGCCGATGCGCTCGACCAGGGCCAGGGCCACCGCGCGCGCGGCGTCGCCGGTCGCGGGCCCGACCACCACCTCCACCAGCGCCATCGCCGGGACCGGGTTGAAGAAGTGCAGGCCCAGGAACCGCTCCGGCGCGGCCAGCGCGCCCGCGAGCTCGCCGATGCTGATGCCGCTGGTGTTGGTGGCCAGCAGCGCGGGGGACAGGGCGCGCTCGGCGGCGGTCAGGACCGCGCGCTTCAGGTCGGCGCGCTCCGGGACGGCCTCGATGACCACGTCCGCGCCGGGGGTGGCGTCCTCGACCCGCCCGGCCGGGCGCAGGCGCCCGCGGACGGCCGCGACCTGGTCGGGCGCCAGCTTCCCGCGCGCGACCGCGCCCTCGGCCAGGTCCCCCGCCCGCGCGACCGCCGCGGCGGCCAGGTCCGCGTCGGCGTCGACCAGGTCCACCCGCGCGCCGGCCACCGCCAGCACGTAGGCGATGCCGACCCCCATCGTCCCGCCGCCGATCACCACCGCCGTGTCCGCCATGGGCGGCATCGTAGGTCCCGGCCCGCCCCCGGGACCGGCCCAGGGTTCGCACCGCCGGGCCGGGGGGAGGGAGCGGCCCGTGCCGTTCTCCTCCTCCCCGCCCCCGCTCGCCGTCGCCATGGTCTACCGGGCGCGCAACGCCGCCTGGGCGGCCGCGTTCCTGGACCGCCTGCCCCGCGGCGCCGACCTGCGCCTGTGGGCGCTGGACCGGGCCGTCCCCGCCCTCGCCGACCTCACCGTGGGCGAGGGGCCGGGGAACCGTTTCCCGCCCGCACGCACCCGCGACGCCGCGGCCGCCGCGCCGGGGCCGGAGGCCGCCCGTGCGCTGGGATGAGGGCCTGCACCACGGCACGCTCCAGGCGGGCGGCGCTCTGGGCCGGGTGGACGACCGGCTCCAGGCGTGGCGGGGGCGCCCGTGGAGCTGGGCGACCCGGCGGGCGCTGTCACCGCTGGCGGAGCTGGGCTGGCTGGCGGGCGGGACCCCGCCCGCGCGCATCGGCTACGGCACCGGCCCGCTGCAGGCCGCCCGCGAGCGTCGCCGCCGCCGCGAGGACCGCCCGCTGCGGGTGTGCCTGCTCGAGGAGTTCCGCGCCGGGGCGCCGCGCTTCGCCAACGCCCACGCCCACTGGATGAACCGGGGCAGCACCCTGTGCACCGCGGTCGTCAACGACCCGGAGGGCTCCGACGTCGTCTGGGTGTTCAGCCAGGACCCGCTGGAGCCGGCCGCGCGGGCGCGGCTGGATGCGACGGTGGCCGCGCTGCCGCCGGGGACCGTGGTGCTGAACCCGCCCGCGACCTACGACGCCTACCACGACGACGACGCGTTCGACCGGCTGCGCGCCGCCGGGGTCGGCGTCCCCCGGACGGCCTTCGGACCCGCCGACCTCGGCCGCACGCCGGTGGTCCACAAGGCCGCGGGCGAGCAGGCCGGCACCATGGTCCTGCGCCCGTGGGCCGGCCCGCTGCCCCGCGCCCGCGCCTTCGCCTACGTCGACGGCAGCGGGCCGGACGGGCTGCACTGGCGCTACCGGGCCTTTTACGCCGCAGGGGTCATCGCGCCGTTCAACGGCTACGGCGGCCCCGCATGGGAGGTGCGGTACGCCACCCGCATCCGCACGGACCTGGCGTTCGCGCTGACCGGCGAGGAGCGCCGCCAGATCGCCACCATCGCCGAGGTGCTGGGCCTGGACTGGTTCGCCGTGGACTTCCTGCGCCGCCGGGGCGACGGGGCGCCCGTGTTCGTCGACGTCAACGTCTACCCCACGATCGTGTCGGCGCCCGCCATCGACCGGGCGCTGGGGTCCCGCGGGCGCTGGCACGTCCTGGACCTGCGCGCCCGCCTGGGCATCGACCCGCCGGGGACCCCGACCTTCTGGCAGCGCCTCGACGACGCCCTGCTCGCCCGCGTGGGGGCGGCGACCGGGCGGACAGCGCCCGTCCGGGCCCCCGCGGCGCTACGGTCACGGTGGTAGGCGCGACGACGGGGAGCGAGGCGGTGCAGGAGCTGGACGGCCGGAGGGTCGTGGTCACCGGCGGGGCCGGCTTCATCGGCCGCGCGGTCGTGCGCGCACTGGCCGGGGCCGGGGCGGACGTGACCGTCGCGGACCGGCGCGCGCCCGCGGACCCCGAGGTCCGGACCGTCGTCGGGGACCTCGCCGACCCAACGGTGCGCCGCGCGGCGGTGCCCGACGGCACCGACGGGATCGTGCACCTGGCGGCGCTGACGTCGGTCCTGGCGTCCCGGCAGGACCCCGTGGGGACCTACCGGGCCAACGTCGAGGCCACCGCCGGCCTGCTGGAGCGCGCGCGGGAGATCGGCGCGGGCCGGTTCGTCCTCGCCTCCACCAACGCCGTGGTGGGCGACGTCGGCGCCGGCCCGATCACCGAGGACCTGTCCCTGCGCCCGCTGACCCCGTACGGGGCCACCAAGGCCGCGGCCGAGATGCTGCTGTCGGCCTACCGCGCGTCCTACGGCATCGGCGCGACCGCTCTGCGGCTCACCAACGTCTACGGCGGCGGCATGGGGAACAAGGACAGCTTCGTGCCGCGGCTGATGCGCGCCGCGCGCGACGGCGGCGAGGTCACGGTGTACGGCGACGGCACCCAGGTGCGCGACCTCGTCCACGTCGACGACGTGGCCGACGCCGTCCTGCTGGCCTGGCGGACCGCGCCGCAGGGCCCGCTGATCGTCGGCGCGGGCCGGTCGCTGTCCGTGCTCGACCTCATCGCGGAGGTCCGCGCCGTCACCGGTGCGCCGCTGCCGGTCCGCCACGTCCCCGCGCCCGCGGGCGAGATGCCCGCCGTGGTCGTGCGCACCGACCGCATCCGTGCCCTCGGCTGGGCGCCGCGGGTGGACCTCGCCACCGGGCTGGCCGGGGTGTGGGAGGAGTTCCGCACCGCCGTGCCCGCGGGGAGCGGCGCGTGACGACGCTCGCGCCCCCGCGGGCGGGCGCGCCCGCGGCGCCGGCGTCGCCGCCCCCGTGGCCCCGGCGCGCGCCGCCATCCTGCGCCGCCACTGGCTGATCGCGGTGCTCGTGGCCGCCGGGGCGGTCCTGCGCGTGGTCACCCAGTTCGCCTACCGGCCGGCGCTGCTGTACTGGGACTCGCTGCGCTACCTGCACACCGCACCCGCGCCCGACCCGGCCGGGGTGCACCCCGCCGGCTACACCCTGGTCCTGCGACCCCTGCTGGCGCTCGGCGACCTCGCGCTGATCCCCGCCGTCCAGCACGTCGTCGGGCTGGGCATGGGCGTGCTGCTCTACGCGCTGTGCGTGCGCCACCGCGTGCCCCGGTGGCTGGCGGCGCTGGCCGCCGCGCCGGTCCTGCTCGACGCCTACCAGCTCCAGATCGAGCAGAACGTGCTGGCCGACACGCTGTTCCAGGCGCTCGTGGCCGGGGGGCTCGCGGTCCTGACCTGGCGCGCGCGGCCGTCGCTGCGCGCCGCGGCGGCCGGAGGGCTGCTGCTGGGGCTGTCGGTGCCGGTGCGCACGGTCGGGCTGCCGCTGGTCCTCGCCGCGGTCCTGTTCGTGGTCGTCGCGACACCGGGGTGGGGGCGACGCCTGCTGGCCGCCGCCGTCACCGCCGGGGCGTTCGCGCTGCCCGTCGGCGCCTACGCCGCCTGGTACGCGGCGGCGACCGGCGCGCCCGGGCTCACCTCGCAGTCGGCGATCGTGCAGTACGCGCGCACGGCCGACGTGGCCGACTGCGCGGCGCTGGACCTGCCCGACGACCTGGACCCGCTGTGCCCCAGCCGCTACCTCCAGCGCCTGCTGATCGTCGACCGCTTCGTGTGGGGCGAGGACTCGCCGGCGGCCACCTACGTGCCGCCGCCGGGCACGACCCGCGACGAGGCGTTCTCGGCGTTCGCGCGGCGGGTCGTCGCCGCCCAGCCGCTGGACGTCGCCGGCGCGGTCCTCGCCGACTTCGCCAAGGGCTTCGCCCCGCAGCGCGTGACCGACCCCGACGAGGTGGCCCTGGAGCGCTGGCAGTTCCAGGAGTACTACCCGCTGTACGAGGCCGCGGACGCGACCTCGGCGACCACGCCGCCGGCCGCCACCGCGATCCACGGCGGCGGGCCGCCGACGGTCGAGCCGGGTCTGGCCCGCTGGCTGCGCGGCTACCAGCTGGGGGTCGGCAGCACCTCCGGGCTGGTGCTGCTGGGGGCGCTGCTCGTGGCGGTGCTCGCGGCGGCCGGCATCGGGCGGGCGCGGCGGTCGCCGCTGCGGGCGGTGGCGATGCTGTGGGGCCTCGCCGGGGGCGGGCTGCTGCTGGCCGCCGCGCTGTACCTGTTCTCCTGGCGCTACCAGCTCCCCGGGCTGGTCCTGCTGCCCCCCGCCGGCGCCCTTGGCCTGACCGCGCTGCTGCGCCCGCCGCCCACGGCCCGCGACGGCATCGACGACGACGCCGTGGACGCCGCGGCCCTGGCCGCGCTCGGCCCGCTGCGCCTGCACCCGCTGGCCGTCGTGATCGCCGCCTACGACGAGCAGGACGCCATCGGCGCGGTCCTGGACGCCGTCCCCGCCGAGGTCTGCGGCCTGGCCACCTCCACGGTGGTCGTGGTCGACGGCGCGACCGACGCGACGGCGCGGGAGGCGGCCGCCCACGGCGCGGTGGTCTGCGACGTGCCCGTCAACCGCGGCCAGGGCGCGGCGCTGCGGCTGGGCTACCGGATCGCGCGGGAGGGCGGGGCGCAGGTCCTGGCCACCCTGGACGCCGACGGCCAGTACGACCCGGCGGAGCTGGCGGTCGTGGTCGCGCCGATCGTCGCCGGGGAGGCGGACTTCGTGACCGGGTCGCGGCGCCTGGGGACCGAGGAGGCGGCCAGCAGGGTGCGCTGGGCGGGCACGCGCGTCTTCGCCGCCCTGGTGACCCTGCTGACCGGGCAGCGCATCACCGACACCTCCAACGGGCTGCGGGCGATGCGCGCCGACGCGACCGCGGCGGTCACCCTCGCCCAGCCGCAGTACCAGGCGTCGGAGCTGCTGATCGGGGTGCTGGCCCGCGGGTACCGCGTGGTGGAGCGGCCCACCACCATGCGGCTGCGCACCGCGGGGGCCAGCAAGAAGGGCGGGGACCTGCTGTACGGGCTGCGCTACGCGCGCGTGGTCCTGGGCACCTGGTGGCGGGAGCGGTCCCGCCGCTGAGCGGCGAACAGCCGGTCGAACACGGCGAACTTGGCCACGAACAGGACGCCGTTGACCGCGGCGAAGGCCAGCCAGCCCAGCGCGACGGTCGCGGGCCGGCCCAGGTCCGCGGCCTCGATCCAGCGTCCGGCCAGGCCGGTGCCCCCGGCCGCGAGCGCCGCGCTGGCGGCCACCGTGGCGGCGTAGGGCAGCAGCTCGCGCCGCGGGGACGGCCGGCCCCCGCGGGTCCAGACCCAGGTGCGGTTCAGCCACCAGTTCACCGGCACGCCCGCGAGGAACGCGACGGCCCCGGCGGTCCCGGCGCCCGTCCCGGCGGCGTAGAGGGCCACGAACGCCACCTGGCTGACCGCGGTCGCCACCGCCGACCCGACCGCGTAGCGGCCGAGCCGCCTGGTCAGGGGGACGGGTGGCACGAACCAGGATGGTAGGCGCGGGGGGCGTCGTCGTCCTACGACCGGGCTAGGCTGCGTGCGTGCGAACCCTCATCCTCGGCGGAGACGGCTACCTCGGGTGGCCCACCGCGCTGTACCTGTCCGAGCGCGGCCACGAGGTGGCGGTCGCCGACAACTTCCTGCGGCGGCAGTACGACCACGAGCTCGGGGTCGAGAGCCTCGTGCCCATCGCCCCGCTGCGGACCCGCGTCGACGTCTGGCGGGAGCTGACCGGCCGGGAGATCGGCGTCTGGGTCGGCGACCTGACCGACGGCGACTTCGTCGCCGGCATGGTCGAGGCGTTCCGCCCCGACGCGATCGTCCACTACGCGGAGCAGCGGGCCGCGCCGTACTCGATGATCGACCGCCAGCACGCGGTCCACACCCAGGTCAACAATGTCGTCGGCAACCTCAACGTCCTCTACGCCATCGCCGAGATCGACCCGTCGATCCACCTGGTGAAGCTGGGGACCATGGGCGAGTACGGGACGCCCAACATCGACATCGAGGAGGGGTGGCTCGACGTCACCCACAAGGGCCGCACCGACCGGCTCCCGTTCCCCAAGCAGCCGGGCAGCATGTACCACCTGTCGAAGGTCCACGACAGCCACAACATCATGTTCGCCTGCCGCACCTGGGGCCTGCGGGCCACGGACCTGAACCAGGGCATCGTCTACGGCCAGGCGACCGAGGAGACCATGCGCGACCCGCGCCTGGCCACGCGCTTCGACTACGACGGCGTGTTCGGCACCGTGCTCAACCGCTTCGTCGTCCAGGCCGTGCTGGGCCACCCGCTGACGGTGTACGGCACCGGCGGCCAGACGCGCGGGCTGATCGACATCCGCGACACCTGCGAGTGCATCCGCCTGGCCGCCGAGAACCCAGCCGAGCCGGGCGAGTTCCGCGTCTTCAACCAGATGACCGAGTCCCTGTCGGTGGCGGAGATGGCCGACCGGGTCGTGCAGACCTACGGCAAGCCCGTCGAGGTCGAGCACCTGGACCCGCCGCGCACGGAGAAGCCCGAGCACTACTACAACGTCGCGCACACCAGCCTGCTGGAGCTCGGCCTGCAGCCCCACCTGCTGTCCGACACGCTGCTCGAGTCGCTCTACGCCATCACCGAGGAGCACGCCCACCGCGCCGACCCCAGCGTCATCCGGCCGACCGTGCGCTGGGACCGGGTGCGCAACGCCCTGCCCGACCGCTGGGCACGCGGGGTGCAGCCGCGGGGTCGCCACATCGCGGACTAGGATGAACCGGTCACCGTCCGTGCAGGTCACCAGCTCTAATCCACGAATTGTCTTCGTGGATTAGAGGCCGTACCTCCCCTCTGGCAGGTTCGTCGGTCTTGGGGGAAGCACGAGGTGATCGTCCGGCAGGGCCGGTTCCCCCGTGACGGCGACGGGGGAAGCCGATGTCCGCTCATCCACAGACCGCTGACCTGGGGCTCGACCCGCAGGCGCTGCGCACGAACGGGATGCACCCCGTCCCCGCCGTGGCGCCGACCGAGGCGCGCGCACGGGCCATCGCCGAGGTCTGGCAGGACCCGGGGGATCCCGCCAACCCGCTGGCGGTGTTCTGGCGCACGGGCGCGATCGTCGCGGGGTCGGCCCGGTTCGTGCGCGAGTGGCTCCAACGCCTGGACGCCGCGTCCGAGCACGACCGCTACCGCAACCTGCGGCCCCAGGTGATCCGCAACCAGCTGGCCAACCTGCACGCGTTCTTCGCCGCGAACGAGCCGCGCGACCCGCAGCCCGACTGGCACCGCGGCGGCGCGACGGGTGGCCCCACGCGGACCACCCACGCGCTGGTGCCGGACGCGGACGAGGGCGTGTGGGCCGCCGCGCGCGACCAGACCCTGCCCCTGCTCAGCGGGGACCCGACCGTCCGCACGACCTTCGACAACATCGGCGGCCGGGAGCCGATCGAGATCGTCGTAGAGCGCTTCTACCACCTGCTCCTGGCCGACCCGGAGCTGCGCCACTACTTCGAGGGCCACGACGTCGAGGAGATCAAGCAGCACCAGCGGGCGTTCCTGACCCTGGTGACCGGCGGCCCGCAGGCCGAGTACAAGGGCCGCCGCATCCGCGACGCCCACGCCCACGTCCCCGTCACGGCCGCGCACTTCGACCGCGCCGCCGAGCACCTCATCACCGCCCTCGGCGGCGAGGGCCTCGACGCCGTGCACCGCAGCGCGATCATCGTGCGGGTGGCGGCCTTCAAGCCCGATGTCGTCGGTGAGACGGGGCGATGACCGCGCCGACCCTCCTCGGGTCCGGCACACGCGCTCCTGAGGACGGGCTGGCGCGCGCCGCGCGGCTGGCCTGGCACAGCGAGCCGCGCTGCATCGGCCGCCGCCGCGCGGGCAACGGGCCCCTCGTCGTCGTCGACGCCCGCCACGCCGACGACCCCGCCGCCGTCCTGGGTGCCGTGCACCGCCACTACGCGCTGTCCACCAACGGTGGGCGGATCGTCCCGACCGTCACGGTGTTCCGGCCGGGGGTCCACGTCCACCACCGCTACGGCGTCCACTACGCGGGCCACCAGCGGCCCGACGGCGTGGTCGTCGGCGACGCCGCGAACGTCGAGCTGACCGAGCTCGCGCGCGACCTGGGCTGGCGGCCGCCGGCGCAGATCGGGCGGTTCGACCGCCTGCCGTTCATCGTCTCGGTCGACGGGGCGGACCCGCGCTGGCACGACCTCCCCGCCGGGCTGGTCCGCGAGGTCCCGCTGGACCGGTCGCGGACCCTGCCCCACATCGGCGAGCTGGGGCTGCGCTGGTACGCCCTGCCGGTCGTCGCGATGGACCTGGTGGTGGGCCGCGACCGCTTCCCGTCGATCTTCTCCGGGTGGTTGCTGGACACCGAGATCGGCGCGTTCAACCTGGCGGCCCGGTTCGGGCTGGAGGGCGCCGTCGCCCGCCTGCTGCGCCTCCCACCCGACCTGGTGGGCGACCCGACGCTGCAGGTCGGCAGCCGGGTCGCCCTGGAGCTCAACCAGGCGGCGACCGACTCGTACCGCCACCACGGGGTGCGCATCGCCCAGCACGTGCTCGAGGCCCGCCAGTTCGTCCAGTTCGAGCTGGCCGAGCGGGCGCGCGGCCGCGGCTGGTGGGCGGACTGGCCGTGGGTCGTCCCGCCCGCGTCGCTGCCCACGGCCGCCTGGCACCAGCCGGCCTACCCGGGCCGGGTCCAGTCCGCGGCCCGCTTCGCCTGGCCCGGCACCTGCCCGGTGCTGCCGCCCGGCACCTGACCGCGCGTCCCGTTCCCCGCGGCCGGGAACAGTCCGGCCGTGCCCGAGCTCCCGCCCATCACCCACGTGCCGCTGTTCGCCCGTTGCCCCGACTGCGGCCGCCCGTTCCGGGGCGCCACCAGCTGGCGCCCCGGCACCCCGGCGATCCGCCTGCACCGCTGCCCGTGGTGCGGCACCACCATCCGCCTCCACCGCCAACCCTCTTGAATTGCATCCGCTGCAGGCTTCGTGGTGCCGGAGGCTGTGACGGAGCACGTCAGAACGCTGTTTGTGAGGCGCTGCGCCAGCACTCGGCGTAGATCAGCGTTGGCCTTCTGACCAGGACTGTTGCTCGTCCGGCCCCTTGCACCTTGCATCGAATGCAGTGGCGCACGCCCTGGGTGAGCTACGCGACCTACACCCGTACCAGAGCCGCCGTCCGCGCCGCCATGCAGTTCCTCACCTGGCTGCACGCCCGTGACCTCACCCTCCACCGACCATCAGTCAGCGGGCGGCGCTCGGCGTCCACGGGCCGTTGACGTACTCGAAAGCCGCCTCCTCGTCCTCGGGCCACGGAGGCGCCTGAACGATGAGAAACCGGAACGGCTCCAGTCCTATAGTGCGGAACTGAAACGCCGTGCCGGAAGGGATGGTCAAACACATTCCCACCTCCACGTCGGTGACCTCCTGCCGGCGGTCAAGCGATCGCCACACCTGCCCGCGCCCTGCTCGCACGAACCAGATCTCGTCGTGGGCGCTGTGACGCACAGCGTGGGTGGTCTGGTCGGACGGCAGTGCGCAGTCGCTCAGCCACACATGTCTCGTGCCGAGCAGCCCCTCGTACGACGATCCATCCTGCGCCACCTGAGCGCAGGTTCCCGTCAGTCGCGTGGTCTCGAACACAATTGGTCTCCTCATCCGTAACCGGGCTGAAACGTCACCCGGTTCTCCAGTGGGCCGCTGCCGCATGCCCACTGAAGCATCCGCAGCGGTCGGATACGAGACTGCACAGCCGCTGCGCCTGAGACGCCTGCGACGCCGCGTACAGGTTCCTGCACACCTATATGGTTCGCTGCATGCGCACCGCGATCGGCCTGGACGACCGGCTCCTGATCGCCGTGAAGCAGTGCGCGGCCGCCGCGGGCCGCACCCTGCGCAGCCTGGTGGAGGAGGCGCTGCGCGCCCGCCTCGCACCCCGCCCCCGCGAGAGCGTCGTCGAGCCCCTGCCGGTGCGCCGGCCCACCCGGCCCGGCACCCACCCGGGCGTCGACCTGACGGACAACGCCGCCCTGCGGGACCTGATGGACCACGGGTGAGGATCTTCGACGTCAGCGTGCTGTCCTCACCCAGCCGCGCCTACCGTGCCGCCCGCGGACGTCAGGGCGTGCAAGGCGTCCACCTGGCGGTCGGTGAGGTCTTCGGGGCGGCGTAGCAGCGCCCAGCGGGCGTCCTTGAACTTCTTGGCCGTCCCCGGCAGCGACCGACTGCTTCTACAGGTGGCCCCCACAGGGCATATGGGCCTTCCCCATCCCGCGACCACCCGGGAAGATGGCCCCAGCTCCGGCCGCGCAGCTGGGCTCGGCCCGTGCGGTCTACCAACCGCCGTCTACCAAGCGAGGTCTCTATGGTCCTGCTCCGCCCACGAATGGCGCTGACGCTGTTGCTGACGCTCGCGCTGTCGCTCGCCCTGTCGCTCACGTCGGCGGCGCCCGCCCGCGCGGCGAGCTGCTTCGGCTCAAGCTGCGCGGGGTTGCGCCCGGTGGCGACCGGTTGCGCCGCCGACCAGCGGCTCCTGACCCGCAACGTCACCAGGGTCGGGACGGTGGAGCTGTGGTACTCCAACGCCTGCCACACCAAGTGGTCGGTGGTGCGTACGGACGGACGCCGCGCCCAGATCGTGGCGCTGATCGCCGCGAACCCCGACCTGACGAGGTCCGTGCAGTCGGGCGTCCCCTTCAACGCGAGCGACATGATCCCGGCCTACATCACCACGAAGGTGAAGGCGGTCGGCGGGCTGATCTACCCCAACAGCAGCACCGTCCACTACCTGGAGACCGCGCCGGCCTAACCCCCGCGGGGCTGTGAGGGCGGCGGTCAGGCCGCGTCGACGCGGGCGAGGAAGGCCCGGACGCGGTCCCAGACCAGGGCCGCCGCGGCCGGGTCGTGGCCGGGGTCGTCGGGGTCGGTGAACAGGTGGGCGTCGCCGGGGTAGACGTGGTCCTCCAGGTCGCCGCCGGCGCGGCGGACGTCGGCGGCCAGCCCCGCGACGTCCTCGTCCGTGCACCACGCGTCACCGGCCATGCGGTGGACCTGCGCGGGGACCCCGGCGGGCCAGGCCAGGTCCGGGTCCCCGAAGCCCTCGATCGGCAGCGCGCCGTGCAGGAGCACGGCGGCGCGCACGCCGGGGCGGTGCAGGGCGACGGTCTCCGCCGGCCCGGTCCCCAGCGAGAAGCCCGCGACCACGAGGTCTCCGGTCACGTCCTCCACCGCGGCGAGCCCGCGCCGCATCAGCTCGGGGTAGCCCAGGGCGTCGCGCTTGGCCACGCCCGCGTCGAGGTCGTCGAAGACCTCGCCGTCGTAGTAGTCGGGGGTGGTGACCTGGTGGCCCGCCGCGCGCAGCAGGTCCGCCGCGGCCAGGACCCCCGGCCGCAGCCCCAGGGCCGAGTGGAACAGCACGATGTTCGCCATGACCATGGTCTAGCAGGGGGGTGGGACAGGTGCGGTCCGCATCCCCGGGGCATGCTGGGAGGACGACCAGCCGGAGGGAGCGTCATGCGTGAGGCCGTCGTCGTCGAAGCCGTCCGCACGCCCGTGGGGCGGCGGGGCGGGGCGCTGAGCGCCTGGCACCCCGTCGACCTGCTGGGCCTCGCGCTCACCGCCCTGCTCGACCGCACGGGCATCGACCCGGAGCTGGTCGACGACGTCATCGGCGGGTGCGTGGACCAGGTCGGCGAGCAGAGCCTCAACACCACGCGCAACGCGTGGCTGGGGGCGGGCCTGCCGGAGTCGGTGCCGGCCACCACCATCGACCGCCAGTGCGGGTCCAGCCAGCAGGCGGCCCACTTCGCCGCCCAGGGGGTGCTCGCGGGCGCCTACGACGTCGCGATCGCCTGCGGGGTCGAGCACATGACCCGGGTGCCGATGGGCAGCGGGGTCCTCGGCGCCGATCCCTGGGGGCGGGGCATGACCGACCGCTACACCGCCACCGGGCTGGTGCCGCAGGGGCTGTCGGCGGAGATCATCGCCGCCCGCTGGGACCTGGACCGCGCGGAGCTGGACGACTGGGCCCTGGGGTCGCACCGGCGCGCGGCCGCCGCCCGGGACAGCGGGGCGTTCCGCGACGAGATCGTGCCCGTCCCCGTCGACGGCGGCGCCGTCACCGCCGACGAGGGCATCCGCGACGACACCGGCGCCGACAAGCTCGCGGCGCTGCGCCCCGCCTTTTACGACCCGGCGATCGCCGCGGCGCACCCGGAGCTGCGCTGGGTCGTGACCGCGGGCAACGCCAGCCAGATCTCCGACGGCGCTGCGGCGCTGCTCATCACCACCCCCGACAGGGCGCGCGAGCTGGGCCTGACCCCGCGCTGGCGCTTCACCGCGTTCGCCCTGGCCGGCGTCGACCCGGTGACCATGCTGACCGGCCCGATCCCCGCGACCCAGAAGGTGCTCGCCCGCGCCGGCCTGTCGATCGCCGACATCGACCACGTCGAGGTCAACGAGGCGTTCGCGTCGGTCGTGGGCGCCTGGCTGCGCGAGACCAAGGCCGACCCGGACCGGGTGAACCCGCGCGGCGGGGCGATCGCCCTGGGCCACCCCCTGGGCGCCTCGGGGGCGCGGCTGATGACCACGATGCTGCACGCTCTGGAGCAGACCGGCGGCCGCTACGGCCTGCAGACCATGTGCGAGGGCGGCGGTCTGGCCAACGCCACCATCTTGGAGCGACTTGGGTAACAGCAGCACCCTTCGGGTAGAGCTGCGGTGCGGGCGCTCGTCCCGCGATCGGAACCGCTCCGGAGGGTGGTGTGCGGCGTGAGGACGCCCGTCGTCTGCTCGGCGTGGCCCTGGACGCCACCGCCGACGAGGTCGAGCGCGCCTTCCGACACCGCGTGCGCACCGCCCACCCGGATGGCGGCGGCGACGCCGCGACCTTCCGCCGGCTGGTCGAAGCCCGCGCCGCACTGACGACCGCCCCCGCGGCGTCCGGCAGGTCCACCACCCGCCTGGTGGTGCGCCACGCGCTGGTCCGCCGCCTGGTCCGCGCGTTGCGCGCGCGCCTCCCGGGGGCATCAGCACCACGAGTCCATTAGCCCGCCCTCAGGAGACGGTTCATGTCGATGTCGCAGTTCCTCGCAGTGGTCGGGCTGGCGCTCGGCGCGATCTGGGCGGTCACCGAGTCGTTCGGCTGGACCGTCCTCGCGGCCTTCTTGACCGCCATCTTCTACGTCGTCGGACTGGTCCTGGAGGGCAAGCTCGACCTCGGCCAGCTCAGCAGCAGCGGCGGGTCGCGCGGGCGCTAGCCCGCGCTCCGCCGTCATCCCCCGCCTGTTCCCGCACAGGTCCCGCACAGGTCCCGCACAGGTCCCGCACACCAAGGAGCACCGATGACCGACTTCGGCACGACCACCAGCGCGCCGGGGTCCAGCGCCTCCGCGCTGGGCAGCTCGAGCGCCACCACCACCACCGCCGCCCCCGGGTCCGGCCTGTCCTCGACCACCGGGGGCTCCGCGCTGGAGACCAGCCAGGGCAGCACCACCATCGCCGACAGCGTCGTGGCCAAGATCGCCGCGCTGGCCGCGCGCGAGGTCGACGGGGTCGCCCAGCTGGGCGGGAACCTCGCCGGCGCGCTGGGGTCGGTCGTCGGGCGCATCCGCGGCGGCGGCGGCGGCAACGAGCCGCAGACCGCGGGCGTCGGCGTCGAGGTCGGCCAGACCCAGGCCGCGGTCGACCTGACCCTGCAGGTCCTCTACCCGGCGTCGATCTACGAGGTCGCCAACAGCGTCCGGCAGAACGTGATCGACCGCATCCAGGGCATGACCGGCCTGCAGGTCGTCGAGGTCAACATCGCCGTCGTCGACCTGGTCTTCCCCGGCCAGGAGCAGCCCCAGCCCGAGCAGCCCCAGCCGCAGCCCCAGCCCTCGCCGCAGGGTCGCGTGCAGTAGTGAGCGACGCGGCCACCACCTCCGTCTCGCCGCTGGCGCTCGCCCGCGCGGCCGCGCAGGCGGCGCTGGCCGTCGACGGGGTCGCCGACCTCCAGGGCGGGACCGTCGGGGAGTACGCGACCTACGGGGTCGGCGAGCGGCAGCCGGGCGTCCGGGCCGTCGTCGGTAGCCGGCCGCGCATCGGTCTGCGGGTGGTCGCGCTCTACGGCCGGTCGCTGCCGGACCTCGTCGACGTGTCCGGCGGGTGGTGCGGTCCGCCGCGGTCGGCCTGCTGGGCGGACCGGCGGACCGCCGGTCGTCGACGTGCACATCGCCGACATCGTGACCGAGGCGCCGCCGACCCCGACCGCGCTGCCGGTCACCACCGCGCCGGCGGCCCCCACCGCCGTCCCGGCCCCCACCACCGGCGGCACGCCGGCGACGACCATCTCGGCGTCAGACCTCTCCTGAAGGTGCACCCATGTCCGTGCTGAACCGCCTGCTGATGATCCTGCTGGGCCTCGGTGTGCTGGTCCTCGGCGGGCTGCTGATCGCCGAGACGGTCGCCGACATCGCCGGCCAGCCGCTGCTGATCGACCGCGACCGCATCGGCTCGACGATGCGCGGGCTGGACTGGCAGGACACGGAGCTGCTGCCCGTGTGGGTGGCGATGATCGCCATCGGGCTGCTGCTGCTGCTCCTGTCGCTGATCCGCGGGCAGCCGTCGGTCCTGCCGCTGCCCGTCACCGGCGAGGGGCGCTACGCCGACGTGAACCGCCGCTCGGTGGCGTCGATCCTCACCGAGGTCGCCCAGGACGACGAGGGCGTGCGCTCGGCGAGCGCCACCGTCACCCCGCGCGCCGCGGCCATCGAGGTCGTGGCCCGTCCCGGGGCGGACACCCGGGCCGTGAAGCAGCGGGTCGAGGAGGCGGTCGCCGACCGCCTCGACCACCTCCAGCTGTCCGGGACGATCAAGCCCCGGGTCAGCGTGACGCGCAGCAGGGAGCGTTCCTGATGGCTGGTCCCATCACGGGTGAGCAGATCGACCGGCGCAACCGCTTCTGGCTGTCGCTGCTGGGGCTGGTGCTGATCGCCCTCGGCGTGGTCGGCATCCTGCTGCGCACCGGCGTGCTGGCGCTCGCCGAGCCGGGGGACCTGTGGACCCAGGTCGCCGACCTGGTGCCCGGCTACGAGTGGGTCGTCTACACCGCCCTGATCGTCCTGGGCCTGTTCCTGCTCTGGCTGGGGTGGCGCTTCATCCGCTCCCAGTTCGCGACCCCCACCGTGGGCGTGCGCGAGCTGACCGTCCAGCGCGGCGACAACGGCCGCACCGTGGTCCCCGCCGCCGCGATCACCAAGGTGCTGGAGCGCGACGTCCAGCGCCTGCCCGGTGTGCAGGAGGCCTCCGCCCGGCTGGTCGGGGCGGGCGCGCGCCCGCACGTGGTCGTGAACGCCTCGGTGGACGGCTGGAGCGACCTCGGCCGCGTGCAGCGCTCCATCGAGGACAGCTACGGGCGCCTCCAGGAGGCCCTGGGCACCAGCGCCGTCGAGGCCGACCTGCACCTCAAGACCGTCCCCGTCACCCACGCGCGCGTCCAGTAGCGCCGGCGCGCCCTACCCTGGGGCGATGAGGCTCCTGGTCGCGTGGATCGCCGTCGGGGTCGTGGTCGCCCTGGTCGCGCTGCTGGACCGGGCGGGGGTCCTGCCGGCCCGCTACGTCCTGGCACCGCTGCTCGGGCTGCTCATCCTCGCCATCGGCCGGGCGTCGCTGCGGTCGTTCCGCAGCGGCGCCGCCCACATCCCCGACGGCCCCCCGCGCCCGCTGGACCTCGCCCAGGAGCGCGTCACCTACGCCTGCGGCGGCTGCGGCGCGGAGGTGCTGCTGCTGGTGCGCGGCACGGAGGTCGGGCCCCGCCACTGCGGCGAGCGCATGACCGAACGGCGCGAGGTCCCCCGCGGCTCCGTCCGCTAGGGGAGGCGGGGTTGTCCCCAGTTGGGGACAACCTTGTGGAGTGATGACACCTGTGGAGTTTCGAACCCTCGTTCGACGCTCAGCGCCACTGGCTGAGGACGAGCAGGCCCGCGGCCATCAGCACGAAGCCGATGAGCAGGTTCCAGTTGCCGCCGGGGAAGCCCGGGATCAGGTAGTTCAGCAGGATCAGCAGGATCCCGAGGCCGATCAGCGCGAGCCCGACCACCGGGACCCAGCGCGGGCTGGGGCCCGGCTTGGGCTTGGCCGGCGGCACGTAGGTCGACCGCTTCGTCCGGGTGGGGCGGGATCGGGGCACCGGTGGCCTTTCGTCAAGTGGTGGCGGTCGATCGGGATCGTAGCCTCGCAGGATGCAGCACGATGCGGAGACGGCCTGGCTGCCGGTCCTGGACCCGCGGCCGGAGGAGGCGCGCGCGCCGGGCCGACCGCCGGCGCGCCCGCCGCAGCCCGTTCGAGCAGGGCGCCGCGCGCGGTCGGGTGGCTGTGCGTCGCGGCCGGCACGGTCATCCTGCTCTACCTCGTCTACTCGCTGCTGTTCACCAACCTGCGCACCGGCGCCGCCCAGTCCGACCTGCTGGACCAGTGGGAGCTGGAGGTCGGCCAGGTGGGCGGCCCCGTCCTGCCGGCCGAGTCGGTCCCGCCGCCCGGCGGCGCGGCGCCCGCCCCGGTCGCCGTCGACCCCGGCGACGCCCTGGCGGTCCTGCAGTTCGTCCGCCCCGGCAGCACGGGAGCCGATCGTCGCCGACGAGCCCCAGTTCGTCGTCGAGGGCGTCGGCGTCGGCGACCTGCAGCGCGGTCCCGGCACTACCCGCAGACCTCGCTGCCGGGCGGGCCGGGCAACTTCGCGGTCGCCGGGCATCGCACCACCTACGGCGCGCCGTTCTTCAACCTCGACCAGCTGGTCGCCGGGGACGAGATCCGTGTCACCGACCGCGGCGGGGCGCGCTACACCTACCGGGTCACCGAGCTGCGGGTCGTGCCGCCGTCGGAGTCCTCGGTCCTGGGGCCCGATCCCCTCGGCAACGGCCGCCCGCTGCTGACCCTCACCACCTGCCACCCGCGCTTCTCCAACGCCCAGCGGCTGATCGTCTTCGCGGAGCTGGTCTGATGGCCGCGCCCGTCCGGGTGCTGCTGCTGGTCGTCGCGGCCGTCGTCGTCGTGGCGCTGCTGTTCGCCGTCGTCTTCCCGTGGTTCGACCAGACGTTCCTCACCGACCCGGTCCTGGACACCCGTCTGCCCCTGCGGCGCGCCTGACCGCTGCGGGGGAGGCGCGGCCACACGTAGCATCGGCCCATGCCCGGACCCCGCGTGCTGCTGGTGGACAACTACGACAGCTTCACCTACAACCTCGCGCAGGAGCTGGGGTGCTGGGCGCCGAGGTCGAGGTCGCCCGCAACGACGCCTTCACCCTGGCCGAGGTCGACGCGGACCTGCCCGACGGCATCGTGATCTCACCCGGGCCGGGCACCCCGGACGCGCGGGGCTGTCACTGGACGTGATCCGCACGTTCGCCGGGCGCACCCCGATCCTGGGGTCTGCCTGGGCCACCAGTGCATCGGTCAGGTCTACGGCGGCCGGGTCGTGCGCGCGCCCGAGCTGCTGCACGGCAAGACCTCCCGCATCCGCCACGACGACGGCGGGGTGTTCGCGGGCCTGCCGCAGGGGTTCGACGCGACGCGCTACCACTCGCTGGTGGTCGCCGAGGACGGCCTGCCGCCCGTGCTGGAGGTCACCGCCCGCACCGTCGCGGCGCCGGGGCTGATCATGGGCCTGCGCCACCGCGAGCTGGCGGTCGAGGGCGTGCAGTTCCACCCGGAGTCGGTGCTCACCCGCGCGGGGCGCGACCTGCTCGCCAACTTCCTGCGCCGTCTGGGGCTGCGGGCCGCGGCGTGACCCACCCGCCCGGCACGACCCTGCAGGTCCGGTCCACCAAGTACGGCGGGGGACCGCACTACCGCTACCCCCTCCAGGTGGTCCGCGACGACGGCGACCGCCTGGTCGCCTGGGGCCCCGCGGGCACGCGTATGGACAGCTACCGCGGCGTCTTCGCGGCCACCCACCACATGCTCTGGGTGCACTGGGCCGACCGGGACTGGAACCTCGAGGTGATGTGGCACGAGGACTGGCGGCCACGGTCCCACTACGTCAACGTCGCGCTGCCGACGACCTGGGCGGACGGGACGGTGCGCTTCGTCGACCTGGACCTCGACGTCATCCAGCGCGCGGACGGCCGGGTGATCCTGGACGACGAGGACGAGTTCGAGGAGCACCGCGTGACCCTGCGCTACCCGCCGGACCTCGTCGCCCGCGCCCGCGCGTCGGCCGCGGCCGTGCTGGACCTGGTCGCCGCCCGCGCCTGGCCCTTCGACGGCTCCCTGTACGCCTGGCGGCCGGGCGACGTGGACCTGCCGCAGCCGCTGAGCGTGCGGTGACGGGTGAGGAGCGGGTCGATGTCGCCGTCGTGGGCGCGGGGCTGGCGGGGCTCGCCGCCGCCCGGGCCCTGACGGCGGCCGGGCGGCGCCCCGTCCTGGTCGACAAGGGCCGCCGGCCCGGCGGCCGCTGCGCCACCCGCTCGCTGGGCGGCGCGGTCGTCGACACCGGGGCGCAGTTCTTCACCGTGCGGTCCGACGCCTTCGCGCGGCTGGTGGCCGACCTGCGCGCCGACGGCTGCCCGATCCGCGAGTGGTCGCAGGGCTTCGCCCGGGCCGGGTCCGTCACCGACGGGCCGGACGGGGCCGACGCGTCCTCCGACGGCCACCCCCGCCACAGCGTCACCGGGGGGATGAACGGCCTGGCCGCCGCGCTCGCCCGCGACCTGGCGGTCCGGCCCGGCACCCGCGCCCTCGCCGTCCGCCCGCGCGGCGCCGGCTGGGTGCTGGACCTGCTCGACGGCGACGGTCCCCGGCGGGTCGAGGCGGGGGCGGTGGTGCTGACCGCGCCGGTGCCGCAGTCCCTGGCGCTGCTGGGGGCGGGGGGCGTCGAGGTCGCCGACCTGGCCCGCCTGCGCGGGCTGACCTACGAGCCGTGCCTCACGCTGATGGTCGCGCTGGACCGGCCCGCGGCGCTGCCCGGACCGGGCGGGGTGCAGTTCGCCGCCGGGCCCGTCGGCTGGCTGGCCGACAACGTCGCCAAGGGCGCGTCGGCCGAGCCCGCGCTCACCGTCCACGCGTCCGGCGACCTCAGCGAGGCCGCCTACGACCTGGACGGCGACCGGGTCACGGCCCTGCTGCTCGACGCGGTCGCGCCGTGGCTGCGGGGGGCGCGGCCGGTCACCACTGATCTGTTCCGCTGGCGCTACTCCAAGCCCCGCACGCCGGCCGACGACGGGGCGGTGGCCGTCGTGGACGGCCTGGTCCTGGCCGGTGACGCCCTCGCGGGTGCGAAGGTCGAGGGTGCCGTGACGTCGGGCCTGCGCGCCGCCGGCCTGCTGACCGGCGGCTGAGGGCCGCGACGGTCACTGCTGGGGCTGCTCCTCCGCCGACGGCGAGGGGCTCGGGCTGGGGCTGGGCGACGGCGACGGCGACGGGCTGGGTGACGGCGACGGCGACGGGCTGGGCGACGGCGGGGCCCCGGACGACACCACCAGCACGACCTCGCTGCCGCGCTCGACCTCCGTGGAGCCCTCGGGGTTCTGCGAGATCACCCTGCCCTCGGGGACACTGGGGCTCTGCTCCTCGGTGATGGTCACCGACAGGCACGGGGCCTCGTCGCAGGAGTTGAGCAGCGCGTCGCGGGCGGTGACGACGTCCTGACCGACCACGTTGGGCAGGACGATCGGGGCCTCGCCCGACGACACGACCACGTTGATGGCCTGGCCGGCGGAGATCTCGACACCGGCGCCGGGGTTCTGGCTGATGATCCGGCCGGCCTCCACGGTGCTGTCGGGCTGGGGGGTCTCGGTCCCCAGCGTCAGGTTGGCCGCCTCCAGCGCCGCGCGCGCCTCGTCGACGGTGAGGTCGGCCAGGTCGGGCACCTGGGTGTCGGCCGGGCCGCCGCTGTAGAACAGCGTGATCGCCTGGTCCAGCGGCACCGATGTCAGCGCCCCCGGCTCCGTGCGGATGGCGGTGTTCTCCGGCAGCTCGGAGTCCTCCGGCTGGCGGTTCACGTTGGTGAAGCCCGCCTGGGACAGCGCCGTGGCGGCCTCCTCCACCGGGCGGTTCGCGACCTCGGGGATCACCGCCGTCGCCGGCGTCTCCGCGACCGGCGGCTCCTCCCGGGTGGAGGTCCAGAAGAACCACCCGGCCAGCGCGAGGGCCGCCACCAGCAGGATCCCCAGCACGATCGCCCCGGCGCCGGGCCCGCTGCGCTCCGGCTCCGGGTCGTAGCCCGGCTCCTCGTAGCGGTCGTAGGTCTGGGCCGGGACCGGGGGCGGGTTGTAGAGCGTCGTCTCGCCGACGCCCATCATCCGCGTGGTCGCGTAGGCGTCGACGGGGGGCGCCGCGACGGCCATGCCGCCCATGGCCCGCTGCAGGTCGTACTGGAAGTCGCGCGAGGTCTGGTACCGCTGCGCGGGGTCCTTGGCCATGGCCTTCATGACGACCTGGTCGAGCTGGGCCCCGATCGCCGGGTTCAGCCGCGTCGGGGGCAGCGGCGGCTCCGACACGTGCTTGTAGGCCAGCGCGACGGCGGACTCGGCCGCGAAGGGCTGGCGCCCGGTCAGCAGCTCGTAGAGCACGCAGCCCAGCGCGTAGACGTCGGTGCGGCGGTCGACCGGCTCGCCCTGCGCCTGCTCGGGCGCGACGTAGGCGGCGGTGCCGAAGACCGCGGCGGTCTGGGTCACCGACTCCGCGCTCACCGCGCGGGCGATGCCGAAGTCGGCGACCTTCACCTCGCCCTCGCCGGTGAGCAGGATGTTCGCGGGCTTCACGTCGCGGTGGACGATGCCGCGCTCGTGGGCGTAGTGCAGGCCGGCCGCGGCGGCCGCGACGATCTCCGCGGCGCGCGAGGGGCTGACCTCCTCGTTGCGGATGACCTCGCGCAGGCTGGGGCCGTTCACCAGCTCCATGACGATGAAGGGCCGGCCGGCCTCGTCGCCGGTGTCGTAAACCGCGACGATATTGGGGTGGTTGAGGCTGGCCGCCGCCTGGGCCTCCCGCCGGAACCGGGCGAGGAAGTTGGGATCGTCCGCGTACCGGGCGTGGAGGATCTTGATCGCGACCTCACGGTCGAGCAGCGTGTCGTGCGCCCGCTCGACGTCGGCCATCCCGCCCTGCCCGACGAGACCGAGCAGCGCGTAGCGGCCGACGAGCAGGCTGTGCCCACCCCCGCCACCCAGCGATGTCGTCGTGTCCACGTCGTTCCGTCCCTTCCTGGTGCTCTCGCGTCGGTGCGATCGCGGTCGGCCCCGAACCCTACGGGGCGGGGGCGGCCTGCGTCTCGGCCAGCGCCTGGGCGATGACCTCGCGTGCGATGGGAGCGGCGAGCCGCCCACCCGTGGCCTCGTTGCCGACGCCGGAGACATTCTCCAACACGACGGCGACCGCGACGGTCGGGTTGTCCGCCGGGGCGAAGCCGGTGAACCAGACCGTGGGCGGCCCCCCGTCCACGCCGGTCTCCGCGGTCCCGGTCTTGCCGGCCACCCGGACGCCGGGGATGGCCGCGGCGCTGCCGGTGCCCTCCTCGACCACGCTGAGCATGAAGTCGCGCAGCGTGTCGGCGGTCTGGCGGCTGATCGGCCGGCCCAGCTCGCCCGGCTGGAACTGGCGGACCACGCTGCCGTCGACCTGGTCCTCGATCTGGCGGACCAGCCGGGGGACGGTCATCACCCCGCCGTTGCCGATCGCGCCGGCGACCGCGGCCATCTGCAGCGGCGTCGCGCGCACGTCGCGCTGGCCCAGGGCCGACTGCGCCGCGACCGGCGGGTCGTCACCGGGGATCGGCACGACGGAGGGCTCGACGGCGGGCAGCTGGTCCCCCAGCCGGGTGCCGAAGCCGAAGGCCTCGGCCTGCGCGCGGATGCGGTCCCCGCCCACGGCCGGGTCGTAGGCCAGCTGGGCGAAGGTGGTGTTGCAGCTGACCGTGAACGCCTCGCGCAGCGTGAGCGGCTGGCCGCCGTTGCACAGGCCCCCGCCGAAGTTGCGGATCACCGCCGAGGACGGCGGCAGCGGCTGCTCGCGGGGGTCGTCGAAGGTGCGGTCCGGCGCCACGCCCGCCTCCAGCGCGGCGGCGGTGGTGATGATCTTGAACGTGGACCCCGGCGGGTAGAAGCCCTGCGTCGCCCGGTTGATGAGCGGTTCCGACGGGTCGGCGTTGAGCGCCTCCCAGTTGTCCCGCACCTGCTCCTCGTCGGTCCCCGCCAGCAGGTTGGGGTCGTAGGTGGGGAAGCCCCACATGGCCATGATCTCGCCGGTGCGCGGGTCCAGGGCGACGATGGCGCCGCGGCGCTCGCCCAGCGCGTCGATGGCGGCCTGCTGGACCCGCGGGCGGATCGTGGTGACGACGTCGTCCCCGGTCGGCTCGCGCTCCTCCAGCAGGTCGGCCAGGGTGGGGATCTGCACGCCGGAGCCCGACAGCGCGTCGTCCTGGGACGCCTCCAGCCCGGTCTTGCCGAACACCCGCGACAGGAAGCCCGTCGTGTGGGCGTAGGTGGGGCCCTGGTCGTACACCCGCGCGAAGCGCAGCTGCTCGCCGGTGTCCTCCGCCCGCGCGATCACGGTGCCGTCGGCCAGCAGGATCGACCCGCGGCGGACGCCATAGTCGCGCACGAGCTGGCGGGCCGCGTCACGCTCGCGGTAGCCCTCGGCCTGCACGACCTGGATCAGGTTCACCTGCACGAACAGCGCGGCGAACATCAGGAAGATCGCCAGCGCGACGACGCGCACCTGGCGGGTCATCGGTCCTCACCCGCCGAGACGCGCATCAGCAGCGCGACGAGGATGTAGTTCGCCACCAGGCTGCTCCCCCCCGCGCTCATGAACGGCAGCGTCAGGCCGGTCAGGGGGATGAGCCGCGTGACCCCGCCGATGATGACGAACACCTGCAGCCCGAACACCACCGTCAGGCCCATCGCGAGCAGCGTCTGGAACTCGTCGCGCGTGCGCAGCGCGATCGAGAAGCCCCGTGCCGTGAGGATGAGGAAGCACAGGATGATCGCGGTGGTCCCCAGCAGCCCGAGCTCCTCGCCGAACACCGCGAAGATGAAGTCGGTCTCCATGGCGAAGTAGTCCGACAGCCCCTCGCCCCAGCCAACGCCGAAGATCCCGCCCGCGGCCAGCGAGTACATGGACTGCAGGATCTGGAACCCCGCGTCGTCCGGGTCCGAGTACGGCGCCAGCCACGCGGTGACGCGGGTCTGCACGTGGCCGAACAGCGTCCAGGCCGCGAAGGCGCTGCCGGCGAACAGCAGGCCGCCGAGGATCGGGTAGGCCGCCCGGCCGGTCGCCACGTAGAGCATGGCCACGAACAGCCCGAAGACCAGCAGCGACAGCCCGAGGTCGCGCTCGAACACCAGCACGACCAGCGACGCGCCCCAGGCGACCAGGATGGGGCCGAATGCGCGGGCCGCCGGCACGGGGATCGGGCCGATCCGGCTGGTCGCGATGGTCAGCAGCGGCCGGTACTCGGCGAGGTAGCTGGCGAAGAACGCCACCAGCGCGATCTTGGCGACCTCGCCCGGCTGGAAGGACAGCGGGCCGATCCGCAGCCACAGCCGCGCCCCGTTGATCTCGTCGCCGATGGGGTCGGGCAGGAGCGGCAGCAGCAGCAGGATGATCGCGGAGAAGCCGATCAGGTACCGGTAGCGGTCCAGGATCCCCGCGTCGCGGATGAGGAACAGCGTCGCGACGAACGCGCCCACGCCGACGACGGTCCAGATGGTCTGCGACGCGGCGAAGTCGGTGTCGCCCTCGACGTAGTCCATCCGGCGCATCATCACCAGGCCGAGGCCGTTGAGCAGGAACGCCGTGGGCAGCAGCACGGGATCCGCCGCGGGCGCAGTCCGCCGCCGGACGACGTGGGCGAGCAGGGCCAGGATGCCCATCGCCCCCGCGTAGCTGGTGAGCTCGGTCGGCACGCGGTCCAGGCGGGTGATCCCCAGCTGGGCGTAGGCGACCAGGACGATGAGCAGCGCCAGCACGAGGAACAGCAGCTCGGTGTTGGAGCGCCGGCGGGCGACGTCGGGCGTGCGGCCCGCGGCGACGGCGGAGGGGCTGGCCGTGGTCATGCGGGCGCGGGGACCAGCGCGTCGGCCGGCGGCGGGACCGCCGCGTCGGCGGGCGGCGCCGGCGCCGGGGTCGGGGACGGGCTGGGGCTGGGGCTGGGGGTCGGGCTCGGCGAGGGGGTGGGCGCCGGGGTGGCGTCGGCCGCCTCGTCCTGGTAGCGCCGCAGCGTGGCCCGCGCCTCCTGCACGGAGGGTTCCGGCACGCCGTCGCGGACCTGCTGCTGGCGCCGGAAGGGCAGCTCGTCCAGCTGCACGCCGGTGCGCTCGGTCACCCGGTAGAGCGGGAAGCCGGCGATCTCCTGGTCGGTGCCGGTGAAGATCGCGACCTCGTCGCCGTCGACGCCCAGGTAGTGGGAGCGCGACAGGACCAGGTAGCCGACGCCCGCGGCGACGGCCACCAGCACGACCAGGCCCAGCAGCCCGAGCGCCACGCGCACGCCGGCGACGAGGCGCCCGCGGCCGTCCCCGCCGTCCCCGGCCGCCGCCGGCGACGCGGGCACCGGTGGCGGTGGCGCGGCGGGCGCGGGCAGGTCGACGGCCGCCTGCGGGGCGACGTGGGCCGGCGCGTCGAGGGTCTCGACCGCGCCGCGGGCGCGCACCCCGTCGGCCGCGGCGGCGGCGCCTGGCGCCGCCCCGGCCGCGGCGCCCCCGCGGTGCCGTCGGCGGGGAGCTGGCTGGTCGGGTCGGCGGCCACCGGGTCGGCGGCACGGGCCGTCGCGGCCCCCGCGCCCTCCTCGCCCACGCGCAGCAGCACGACGGTGATGTTGTCGGGGCCCCCGTGCCGGTTGGCGGCGCGATCAGGGTCCGGCAGGCGCTGTCGCCGTCGGGCGCCCGTGCCAGCAGGTCGGCGATCTCCTCGTCGTCCACCGGGCCGGACAGCCCGTCGGAGCAGAGCAGCACCTGGTCGCCGGGCTCCAGCGCGATCGGCGGCAGGGTGTCGACCTGCACGGTCGCCTCCACCCCGATCGCGCGCGTGATCACGCTGCGCTGGGGGTGGGTGGCGATCTCGTCGCGCGACAGGCGCCCGTCGCGCACGAGCTGCTCGACGAGGGTGTGGTCGGTGGTGAGCTGGCTCATGCCCTCGCCGGGGCGGAACAGGTAGGCGCGGCTGTCGCCGACGTGGGCGACCAGGAGGCGGCCCTCGCGCACCATCACGACGGTCAGGGTGGTACCCATCCCGCGCAGCTCGCGCTCGGCGTTGGAGCGCTCCACGACCGCCTCGTTGGCCGCGCGCACGGCCTCGACCAGTGCCTGCTCCGCCTCCTGCGCGCTGGCGAACGCGCGCCCGTCGATCGCCTCCAGCGGCTGGACGGCCATGTCGGAGGCGATCTCGCCGTGGCTGTGGCCGCCCATGCCGTCGGCGACGGCGAAGACCGTGCGCCCGCGGAAGTAGTTGTCCTCGTTGCCCTGGCGGGCCCGGCCCACGTCGGACAGCGCGTGGCTGGTGAAGGGCGTGTCCAGGGGGGTCTGGTCGCCTGCCGCCGTCACCGCCGCACCTCGACGGTCGTGCGACCGATCCCCAGCTGGTCGCCCGCGGCGAGCGGCGTGGGCCCGTTGACCTTTCGCTGGTTCAGGAACGTTCCGTTCGTCGAGCCCAGGTCCGTCACCACCCAGCCTGAACCGTCCTGCGACACGCGTGCGTGGCGATCGGACACGTAGGGGTCGTCCAGCACCACGGTGGCGGGCTCGGAACGGCCGAAGCTGATGTCCGCCCCGTCCAGCGGGAGGACCTGCGGGGCGCCCGTCGGGACGTGCACGACGAGCTGGCGCGGCGGGGCGCGGTCGGGCTCCCGGGGCGGCGCCGGCCGGCGCGGCGCGGGGGCCGGCGGGGGCGCGGGCTGCGGCCGCGCGGCGGGCCGCGGCGGCGGGGAGGTGGAGCGCAGGTCGCGCAGGATCGCGCGGGCCACCCGCCACACGAAGACGTAGAGCAGGAGCAGGAAGAGCCCCTGCAGAAGGGTCGAGACGATCGGCGCCATCGCCCCGGGTCCCCTGCCTACCGCCCGGCGGAGAACGTGAAGCGCGCGCCGCCCAGGTCGAGCTCGTCACCGGGTCGCAGCGTGGCGCGGGTCACGGGGTGGCCGTTCACGCGCACCCCGTTCGTCGAGTTGAGGTCCTCGACCGTGTAGTCGACCCCGTCGGAGGTGATGCGCGCGTGGCGGCGCGACACCGCCGGGTCGTCGATCGTGACGTCGCACTCCGGCAGGCGCCCGATCGTGAGCGTGCCGGTGATGGGGTAGCGCCGGCCCGCGGGCGACACGAGCTCGGCCGCCTCCGGCGCGGTCTTGGGCATGACCGTCGTGCCGCCGCCGTAGTCGCGCCGGCCGTTAGGCACGGGCGCCGGCGCCGGCGGCGGGGCCTCCGCGCGGTCGAAGCGCCGCGGCCGTGCGACCTCGCCCGCCTCGACCTTGCCGCGCAGCTCGTAGGTCCCGGTGCGGATCTGGTCGCCCTCGATGATCTCGATGCGCACGGGCCCCTGGAGGTGCCAATCGCGGTCCTGCGCGGTCCGCGTCACCACCGCCGCGAGCTCGCGCCGCAGCGAGTCCTGGAAGCCGTCGAAGCGCTCCATGTCGTCAGGGCTGAGCACGAACCGGTACACGTTGGGCACCAGCACACCCTCGAGACCGACCTGCTGGTAGTTCGCGGCGTAGCGCTGCAGCGCCTTGGCGAGCTCCACGGGCTGGAGTCCCGACCGGAAGGCGCGCGCGAAGAAGCCTTCGACGGCGCCCTCCAGGCGCTTCTCGAAGTCTCGCAGGATGCTCATCCGGTTCTGAACCTCGAAGTCGGGACGGGGGACCACTCGGACATGCAAGTCTAGGGCGAGTGGCGGCGCGGGACCCGGCCGCCGCCTGTCCTCCTGGTCGCGGACGGTCGGACCGCCTCCAGCCTAGATGCCCCGTCCGCCCGGCGTGCACGCATGAGGTGCGCCAGGGCACGGCGCGTGCTACGTTCTGGGCCTGCGCCCCGACGCAGTATGTTCGGGGCGTCCCCGTTTGGGCGGGTGGCGGAATAGGTAGACGCGCAGGCTTCAGGTGCCTGTGTCCGCAAGGACGTGGGGGTTCAAGTCCCCCCTCGCCCACCAGCAGCACCGGCCGGCGGCGGCGCGACCCGGGGTCTCCCGGACGGCAGCGCCCCGCCCCGCCGCTCGGGGTCCCCAGGGCGCCGCCCTGTCCGTCCGGCCCCCGTTCCTCATCCCGCGAGGGTTTGGTCCACGCCGCGCAGGCAATCGTTCAGAGGGAGGGAAGTCCCTCATGCACGAGCAGTTCGACCGGTTGACTAAAGGAAAGATGGAATGAACATTATCGCCTGGATCATTCTGGGCTTGATCGCCGGTGCTATCGCCAAGGCCATCCTCCCCGGCAACGACCCCGGTGGCATCATCGTCACCATCATCGTGGGCATCGTCGGATCGGTCCTGGGCGGCTTCCTGGCCCAGGAGGTCTTCGGCATCAGCGGCAACCAGGGCTTCTTCGACCTCACCACGTGGATCATCGCGATCCTCGGTGCCATCATCCTGCTCGTGATCTACCGGCTGGTCACCGGTCGAAGGGCCTAGCGGGGCGCGAGCCCCTCGAGGCGGGTGCCGGCCGGGAGGCCGGGCACCCGCCCGCTGCAGCACGCAGGGCCCTGCCGCTGGGCGGGAGCGGCACGAACCCCCTGGTGGGGGCTGACGACGGCGAGGTCCCTCGTACCGAGGGCCTCGCCTTCGTGGTGTCCGGGGCGGCACGCCGTCGACTTGATTGATCAAGAGCCGACTTGATCGATCAAGACAGGGCGACTACGGTGGGGCGCATGGTCCTGTCCCCGCCCCGCGCGCCGCTCCGCGACGTGCCCACCGCCCGCCTCGCGGTCGCGGCCGTCTTCTTCGCCAACGGGCTGGGCTTCGCCTCGTGGTCCCCGCACATCCCGCGGCTGCAGGAGCGGCTGGGCCTGGGGGAGGCCGCGCTGGGGTTCGCGCTGCTCGGCGTCGCGGTGGGGTCGCTGGTGGCCATGCCGCTGGCCGGCGCGCTGACGGTCCGGGTCGGCAGCCGTCCCGTCACCCGCGTCGCCTACGTCGGCAGTTGCCTCGTCCTGCCGCTGCCCGCGCTCGCGCCCACACCGGTGCTGTTCGCCCTCGCCCTCGCCGTCGCCGGCGCCTTCATGGGCTCGCTCGACGTGGCGATGAACGCCCAGGGCGTCGCGGTCGAGCGCCGCGTGGGCCACCCGATCCTGTCCAGCTTCCACGGCACCTTCAGCGTCGGCGCGGGGCTGGGGGCGCTGCTCGGCGGGGGCGCGGTCGCGCTGGCGATCGTCCCGGCGCTGCACCTCGCCGTGGTCGCGGCCGTGCTCCTGCTCGTCGTGCTGCCCCTGTCGGCCCGCCTCCTGGGCGCCGACCCCGCCGCGGCCGGCGCCCGCCCCTCGCCCGGCGACGCCGCCGGTGCCCCAGCCGGGCGGGTGCCGCTGACGCCCGCGCTGCTCTCGCTCGGGGCCATCGCCTTCGCCGTGCTCCTCGCCGAGGGCTCGATGATCGACTGGAGCGCGATCTACCTGCGCGGGGTGGCCGGGCCGGAGGCGGAGCGGGCGGGCGTCGGCGCGCTCGGCTACGCCGCCTTCTCCATGATGATGGCCGCGGGCCGCTTCGCCGGGGACCGCGTGGTCGCGCGCGTCGGCCCGCCCGCGCTGCTGCGCGGGTCCGCGCTGCTCGGCGCCGGCGGGTTGGGGCTCGGGCTGCTCGCGGGCACGCCCGCCGCGGCGATCGCCGGCTTCGCCGTCCTGGGCCTGGCCCTGTCCACGGTCGTCCCGGTCGTGTTCTCCGCCGCCGGGCGCGCCCTGCCCGCGCGCGCCGCCGCGCCGGGCCCCGACGGTGCCGGCCCTGCGATCAGCGTCGTCTCGACCATCGGGTACCTGGGGTTCCTGGCCGGGCCGCCCCTCATCGGGCTGGTCGCCGAGGCCGTCGGCCTGCCGGTCGCCCTGGGCGGCGTGGCCGCGCTGGTCGCGCTGATCCCGCTGCTGGCCCGCGCCGCCGCCCCCGCACTGGCCCCCGCCCGCCCGTGAGCCGCCCTGCGACTGAGGTGCAGGCGTGAGTCGCCCGGCGATTGAGGTGCAGGCGTGAGTCGCCCGGCGATTGAGGTGCAGGCGTGAGCCGCCGGGTCACGCTGCAGACCGTCGCCGACGCCGTCGGGGTGTCGCGCACGACGGTGTCCAACGCCTACAGCCGGCCCGACCAGCTCGCCCCGGACCTGCGCCGCCGCATCCTGGGCGTCGCCGCCGACCTGGGCTACGCCGGTCCGGACCCCGCCGCCCGCTCCCTGCGCCGCGGCCGTGCCGGCGCGGTCGGGCTGCTGTTCAACGAGGCGCTGGGTTACGCCTTCACCGACCCGGCGGCCGTGATGTTCCTGCAGGGCGTGGCGGAGGCGGGCGAGCCGGCCCACGTCGGGCTGCTCCTGCTGCCCGCGCCGCCCGGCGCCCCGGAGGCGCCCGGCGTCCGCGACGCCGTCGTGGACGGGTTCCTCGTCTACTCCGTGCCCGATGGGTACCCGGGCCTGCGCGCCGTGCTGGACCGGCGCCTGCCGACCGTCACCGTGGACGAGCCCGTGGCCCCCGGTCCCGGGCCCGCGCCCGGCTTCGTCGGCATCGACGACCGCGCCGGGGCGCGCGCGGTGGCCCGCCACCTGCTCGACCTGGGCCACCGGCGGGTCGGGGTGGTCACCGACCGCATGGCGCCCGATGACCGCCGCGGGCGCTACGACCCCGCGGGGTACCGCGAGGCCCCGTCGCGGGTGGGCCACGAGCGCCTGGCCGGCTACGCCGACGCCCTGACCGCGGCCGGGGTCGCGTGGCCCGGCGTCCCGATCGTGGAGGAGTTCCCCAACACCGTGGCCGCCGGGCGTGCCGCCGCCGCCGCCCTGCTCGACGTCGCCGACCCGCCGACGGCGATCCTGGCGATCACCGACCAGCTCGCCCTGGGCGTGCTGCTCGCCGCCCGCGACCGCGGGCTGGCCGTGCCCGGGGACCTGTCGGTCACCGGCTTCGACGACGTGCCCGCCGCCGCCCTCGCCGACCCCCCGCTCACCACGGTCCGCCAGCCGCTCGTGGAGAAGGGCCGCGCCGCGGCCCGCCTCCTGCTCGACCTGATCGCCGAGCGCCCGACCCGGCGCGTCGACCTGCCCGCGGACCTGGTCGTCCGCGCTTCCACCGCACCCCCGAGGAGCCCATGACCGCCCCCGCCGCCCCGCCCGTCCCGCCCGCCGCCGACCTGGCCGCGGCCGCCGTCCTGCTCGACCTCGATGGCGTCCTCGTCGACTCGACGGCGGGGGTGGAGCGGCGCTGGCGCGCCTTCGCCGCCGCGCACGGCCTGGACCCCGCGGCGGTGCTCGCGGTCATGCACGGCCGCCGCGCCGTCGACACGATCCGCGAGCTGGCACCCGGGTTGCCGGCCGACGAGCTGGCGGCGGCGCTGCTGCGCCAGGAGGTCGAGGAGGTGGACGGGGACCGGGCCCTGCCGGGCGCCGGCGCGCTGCTCGCGGCCCTCCCGGCGGGGCGGGTCGCGATCGTCACCTCGTGCGACCTCGCCCTTGCCACCGCGCGCCTGTCGGCGACCGGCCTGCCGCTGCCGGCGGTCCTGGTCACCGCCGAGGACGTGCCCGCCGGCAAGCCCGACCCCACCGGCTACCTGACCGGCGCCCGGCGCCTGGGCGTCGCCCCGGCCGACTGCGTGGTGGTGGAGGACGCCCCCGCCGGGGTCGCCGCGGCGGCCAACGCGGGCATGCGCTGCATCGCGGTGACCACGACCCACGCCGCGGACCGCCTGGCCGCCGCAGCGGTCGTCACCACGGGCGTCGACCGCATCGCCGTCACCGCCGCCCCCGACGGCCTCACCCTGTCGGTGCGCTAGCTCCCTCCGCCGGCTAGGGGGAGGGCCACGGGTTGGGGAGGCAGGGGGCCACGCGGATGGTCTGCTGGAGCATGACCGGGGCGGGGGCGCCGGGGCCCGGGCAGGCGACGTGGCCGTGGCCCAGCCCGTGGCCGACCTCGTGGTTCACCACGTAGGCGCGGTAGTCGGCCAGGGGCGCGGTGAACGCCGCGGCGCCGCCGTTCCAGCGGTCGGCGTTGAGCAGCGCGAAGCGCCCGTTCCAGCACGAGTAACGCCCGGCGGTCCGCAGGCCGGCGCGGGCGCAGTAGCGGTCGACGGTGGCCGGGGTGGCGAGCAGGACGCGGATGTCGGCATCCTCCCGGCCGACGCGCTGGAGACGCCGCGCCCCGCCCGCGGTCCACCCGCGCGGGTCCGACAGCGCGGCCTCCGCCTCCGCGGCGAAGGCGTGCGGGTGGTCGCCGGTGCCCGCCTCGAACTCCAGCGAGTAGGTGGTCAGCGGCCCGCCGGTGCCGGCCACCGGACCGTCACCGGGCGCCAGCGCGAAGCCCTCCGCGGTGGCCGCCATCGGCGGGGGCGGCGGGGGCGGTGGCGGCACCCGGTGCCAGGCGAAGCTGGCCGAGACGTGGCGGACCGGGCCCGGCACCGGCGGTCGCACGGCCGCCAGCAGGGTGACCGCGGCGGTCACGGGCTGGGCGGGCGGGGCGCGCAGGTCGTCGGGCAGGTGGACGGCGGTGACCCGCAGGTCGCGGCCGCGGGCGGTGACCAGCACGGGCACCTCGCGGCCGTCGACCGCCAGGCGCACCTGCGACGAGCCCGGGTCGGCGGCCAGCAGGTCGGTGCGGACGGTGACCGCCAGGTCGGGGAGCGCCGAGCCGCTGGCCGGCACGGTCGTGACCGGTCCGGCGCCGGGGTCGCGGGCCGCGACCGCCGCGTGCAGCGCGCCCCCGCCCGCGGCGTGCGGCGCGCCCCGCGCCCGCGGGCACGGGGCGCGTCGCGGGCCGCCGCCCGCGGCGGGGGTGCGACCAGGACGGCGACCGCGAGCACCAGCGGGAGCAGGGCCTTCACGCGGCAGGTTCTACCCCATCCCGGGAGGGGCGCCGTGCAGGGCGGCGGGGTCGGCGATCCAGCCCTCCGCCGGGTCGGCCGCGGCCGGGACGCGGTGGTGACCGGCGGGATCGCCCGCCGCCCAGGCGGCCTGGACGGCGCACAGCACCGCGTCCAGGAGGTCCCCCGGTCGTCGGCGACCAGGCGGGCGGCGAGGGCGCGGGGCACGGCGGCGCGCACCCCGTAGGCGTCGGCGCACGCGTCGCCGGCCAGCGCGGCGACCAGGGCCGCGCGGCGGGGGCGCCCGTCCGCCGGGTCGACCTCCTTGTAGCGGACCCGACCCGCGAGGCGCAGGACGACCGCGGCGGGGTAGCCCTCGACCACCGCGGTCGGCCCCCGCTCGGGCGGCACGGCAGCACCGCGACGTCGGCCGCGGCGAGCAGCGGCGCCCCGGCGTGGAACATCAGCCCGACCGGCGGGCGGACCACGTTGAGCGAGCTGGCCGCGAACGGCAGGTGGCGCTCGGTCGCCCGTCGCAGGTACTTGCGGCCCGGCGGCTGCGCGGCGGTGAAGCCGCGGACCAGCGCGCGGTAGGCCCGGCGGTCCAGCGCGGCGGCGCGGGCGACGTAGCCCGGCCAGTCCGCCGGCCACCGACCGCGGCGACGAAGGCCCGCGGGAGGCCGAAGGGGTGGTCGACCGCGACCGTCGCCGGCCCCAGCCCCGCCAGCACCCGGGCGTAGTCCGCGGCGGTGGTCAGCTCGTGGACCTCGGCCACGGCCAGGACGCCGCCGCGGAGCTCGCCCTCGGCGACGGTGATCGGCTTGCCGCGCCGCGGGCGGCTGGTGAAGTCCACCCCCACGACCGCGGTCACGCGGTCGGGGCCCAGCCCCGCAGGGTGGTGGTCAGGACGTCCTCGGCCAGCGCGTCGCCGGCCTCGGGCGGGAAGAAGCCCGCGAGCTCCAGGGCCGTCGGGCCGTGGAGGGCCGCCCACAGCGAGCGGGCGGCGGCGGCGGGGTCGGGCACCGCCACCTGCCCCGCGGCGGCGGCCGCTGCGACCGCCGCCGCCAGGGGCGCCAGGACGCCCAGCGCGTCGGCGCGGGCCGCGTCGGAGGCGGCGAACCCGGGCACCGCGTCGCCGAACATCAGCCGGTAGCGCCAGGGGTGCGCGCGGGCGTGCTGGCGGTAGCGGGCGGCGAGGGCGCGGATGGTCGGGACCGGGTCGCCGTCGGCCGGGACCCCCGCGAAGGCGGCACCCAGGTCGGCGAATCCCTGGCGGTACACGGCCTCGATCACCCCGTGCTTGCCGCCGAACTGGCTGTACAGCACGCCCGTGGTGGCCCCGACCAGGTCGGCGACGCGCCGCATGGTGACCGCGCCCGCGCCCTCGGTGGCCAGCAGCCGGTCGGCGGCGGCGACCACCGCGGCGCGCAGGCGCTCGCGACCCTGCACGCGCTCGTCGCGGTAGTCCAGCACCCTGCGCTCCATGCCCCCGACGCTAGCGGCCGGGCACGGCGCCGACCGGCGCGACCCGGTCGAGCCGGCGGCGGACGTCGGCAGCGGCGACCGGCCCCCCGTGCCCGACGAACAGCCGGTCCACCCCGAGGTCGAGCACGGTGGTCAGCGCGGCGCGGACGGCGGCGCGGTCCTCGGCGTAGTAGTGCTCCAGGGGGAACGAGGGGCGCAGGACGCCGCCCAGGAACCCCCCGCGGACGAGGTCCCCGACGACAGCGTCCCCGCTGTCCAGCAGCACGACGACCGACCCGGGCGTGTGGCCGGGCAGCGGCTCGACGCGCCCGGCGACGCCGTACGGGCGCAGGTCCAGGGGCGCGTCCAGGGCCAGGTCCGCGCGGACGCCCGGGAAGGCGAGGTCCACCATCGGGCGCAGGGCGCGGCCGGCGGGCCCGGTCGCCCGCAGCGGGTCGTTGCGCCCCCGCCCGGCCATGGGCGCGTCCGCCGGGTGCAGGGCGACGGGGGCGCCGGTGAGGTCACGAACCTCGGCGCTGCCACCGGCGTGGTCAGCGTGCCCGTGGGTCAGCACGACCAGCGCGACCTCGGCCGGGTCCACCCCCTTGGCGCGCAGGGCCCGGTCGATCCGGCGCCCGTCGCCCGGGGCCCCGGCGTCCACCAGCACCGCGCGGTCGCCGCGCAGGAGGTGGGCGTTGGAGAGCCGGAGCCGCACCGTGTCCACCATCATCATGCGGTCCCCTCGATAACATCGTCTGTGATCATAACGACGTTACCAGGCTGGCATGACGACGCCCACCCCGACCCCCGGGGAAGGCCGCGCCGGGCCACCCGTTGACCACGACGCCGCATGGCCGAGCCCGACCTGAACGCGAGACGCCCGGCCGACCGACCGCGCCCGGGCTCGGCCTTCCCGATCGTCCACGCTGTGCACCTGCGGTCTCAGAGAGCGCGGTCACGAGTCGCGTCGGGCTTCATGGAGGGTCGTATCCGCCGGGTCGCGGGCGCATTGACCTGATCGATGCGACCGCAGGCTGGCATGGAGCGCGGTGCTGCCGGGCCCGTGGCGGGGTGCTGTCAGCGCGGCGGCGTCAGGCCCGCTCGTGAGCCTGGCGGTCGGCGCTGTCGCGCGAGCCGGGCGGGCGCGCCCGGCCGACCGTCCTTACGGTCGCTGCCGCCTTGCCCTGGCTCGGCGGGAGCTCCTCCGATGGTCGATGACCACGAGCGTGGCCCAGAGCACGACCGCAGACAGCAGTGCTCCGCTCAGCCGTAGCCCCACGATCAGCCCGAGTCCCACGACCACAGTGACAAAGGCGAAGACGACCGCCCATCCTGCAGCGTTCAGTTCCACCGAGCGCAAACCGGCGCTGCGAGGCAAGTCCCGCAGCACCGGCCATGCACCCCGATCGTTCCAGCGGCCATATGTGCGTACCCGACGCGCTCGCATGCCCTTCCCTACCATCACGGCGGGGATGACGTCCAGCCCCGCCTGCGGGTGGGGCGGAAGCGCTGGGGTCAGGTGTGCTCGGGGCGGTCGCGGGCGATGAGGGCCGCGCGGGCGAAGCGGGCGACGCTGTCGCTGACCGACCCCAGCAGCGCCTGGCGGACGCCCCGCCGCCCCCGCGCGCCCACGGCCACGAGGTCGTAGGGGCCGTCGGTCGCGCGGCCGACCAGGGCGTCCTGCGCGCGGCCGTCCACGACCTCCGTGCCCACCTGGAAGCCGGCGGCAGCCAGTGCCTCGGCGGCGTCGGCGGCCTCCTGCTCCGCCTTCGCCCGCGCGAGACCCGCGGACTCGTCGGGCGCGGGCGGCGCCGCGGCGCCGGTGCGGGCCACCGACCGCACGTTCACCTCGACCCGGGCGGGGTCGGCGACGGCGGTGAGGATGCGGCAGGCCACCAGCGCGTCGCCGGACCCGTCGGTGCCCAGCAGCGCGCGCACCGTGTCCTGCTCCCGCGGCGGGGCGTGGACCACCAGGACCGAGGCCTTCGACTCGTGCAGGACGCGGGTGCTGACGCTGCCCAGCAGCGGCAGCCGCCGGGGCCGGCCGGCGCCGACCACGACCAGCGCGTGGCGCTCCTCCGCGACCAGGTCCACGATGCGCCCGGCGGGGTCGTCGGCGGCGGTGCGGTCATCCGCGCGGAAGCCGTCGGCGCGCAGCGCCCCGGCCACGGTCGCGGCGACCTCGCGGACGTGGCGTCGGCCCGCCTCGGGCGAGAAGCGGCCCTCCGTGCGCACGCCCTCGTCCAGCGCGATGCCGAAGCTGGCGACGGCGAGGACCGTGACCTCGACGCGGTCGCGGTCACCGATGCGCGACAGGAGGTGCTGCGCCCTGCGCGCGGCCTCCTGCCCGTCGGTGGCCAGCAGGACCCGCAGCGGTTCCGCCATGCCGTCCCCGTTCGCTCGCTGGCCCGGGGGTCATCATCGCCGAGGTGGGGGCGCCCACCAATACCCCGGCGGGCGACGGCGCTAGGTGACCGTCAGGACCGCCTTGCCCGCGACGCGGCGGTCGAGCAGGGCGCGGACGACCTTCGCGCCCTCGCCCCACGGGCGCTCGACGTCGATCGGCACGTCCAGCAGGCCCGCGTCGAGCAGCGTCGCCAGGGTGTCCAGGTGCCGGGAGCCCCCGCCGTGGGCGTCCAGGTCCTCGAACAGCCGGAAGGCGGTCAGCGCGGCGTCGTGGCGCGGGTAGAACGCGGCGATGTCGATCGTGGTCGGCTGGCCGCTGGAGTTGCCGTAGGTGACGATGCGCCCGCCCGGCGCGATGCGCGTGAGCGCCGCCGCCAGCAGCGGCCCGCCGACGCTCTCCAGGATCAGGTCGAAGCGGCCGTCGCCGTGGTCCAGGCCGACCTCGACCTCGTCGACCCCCTGCTCGGGCAGCCCCGTGGTGCGGTCCGGCCCGCTGACCACCGCGGTGGTGTGCGCCCCGGTCAGCGCGGCGAGCTGGAGGGCGAAGACCCCCACCCCGCCGGTCGCGCCGGTGACCGCCACGCGCTTGCCGAGCAGCTGCCCGCCGCGCGCCAGGCACAGCAGGGCGGTGAGGCCGGCGACCGGCAGGGTCGCGGCCGCCACCGCGGACAGCCCGTCGGGCAGGACCGCCAGCCGGTCGGTGCGCACCGCGACGCGCTCGGCCCAGGCGCCCTGGTCCACCAGCCCGACGACGCGGCTGCCCTCGGGCGGGCCCGAGCCGTCGGCGGCCGCGTCCACGACCACCCCGGCGACGTCCCAGCCCGGCACCCAGCCGGAGTCGGCGGAGAGCAGGCGCCGGCACTCGCCGCGGTTCAGCGAGACCGCCTCCACGGCCACCCTGGCCTCGTCCGCCCGCGGCCTCGGTTCCGGCACGGTCAGCAGCGCGACCGGGGTCGCGGTATCCGCCGTGGCCACGAGCGCACGCACCGTGATCTGCTCCTGTACTAGACCCGGTGGCGGATGCTAGCGCGGGCGGGCCGCCTCACTGTGCGCGATCTCTCCCTGGGCGACGACCGTCGCGATGCGGTCGATGACCAGGTCCCACAGCGGCGTCGGCAGGTCGTGGCCCATGCCGGGGACGACCTCCAGCCGCGCGTGCGGGATCGCCGCCGCGGTCGCGTGCCCGCCGGCGACGCCGATCAGCGGGTCGTCCGCGCCGTGCAGGACGAACGTCGGCGCGCGCACCGCGGCCAGCGACGCCGAGCGGTCCCCCGACGCCAGGATCGCCGCGAGCTGGCGCCCGACGCCCGCCGGGTCCACGCCCCGGTCGTACGCGCGCAGGGCCTTGGCGCGGATGCGCTCCTCCTCCAGCGGGTGGCCGGGCGACCCGATCACACGGGCGTTGGCGACGGCGCGGTCCGCGGTCTCCTCGCGGCCGGCGGGGGGCGGGCCGAACAGGACCGCCAGGGCCTCGGGCGTCGCACGGCCCACGTCGGGCGAGGTGGTGGACATGATCGAGGTCAGGCTGCGCACCCGGTCCGGGTGCCGCGCCGCGACCGACTGGGCGATCATCCCCCCCATGGACGCGCCGACGACGTGGAAGGCGGGCAGGTCCAGGGCGGTCGCCAGGCCCGCGACGTCGTCGGCCATGTCCTCCAGGAGGTAGGGGGCCCCGCGCCGGTCGCCGCGGGCCGCGCGCTCCAGGTCCGCCTTGGGCCCGCCCAGATGGGTGGACCGTCCGACGTCGCGGTTGTCGAAGCGGACCACGTACAGCCCGCGGTCGGCCAGCCGGGCGCAGAACGCGTCGTCCCAGGCGCCCATCTGCGCGCCGATGCCCGCGACCAGCAGGACGGGCGGGTCCCCGGGCCGCCCGAACGCCTCGTGGCACAGGCGCAGGTCCCCGACCTGCGCGAAGGCCTCCCCGCTCACCAGCCGCCCGGCGGGACGTCGTCGTCCCCGGGCGGCGGCGGCAGGTCGGGGCGCACGGCCAGCGCGATCTGCACGCGGCGGACCAGGGTGGGCAGCTCCCAGGCCAGCAGGTGGCGCTCGATCTGGTCCGGCGTCAGCGACGGGCGGCCCGCCTCCAGGTCGACGGGCAGGTCGCGCCGGATGGTCATGAGCTCGACGTTGCGCCGGAACACCGACGTCGCCGGGTCGGCCACGTCGTCGAGCAGCGCCTGCCCCTGGGCGCGGCCCAGGACCGACCGGCAGCCGATCGGGTCGGCGACGGCGTCGTCGACCGTCGGGTACTCGCGCAGGAGCAGCGCCGCGCGCTTGGCCCCGATGCCGGGGATGCCGGGGAGGTTGTCGGAGCTGTCGCCGCGCAGGGCCGCGTAGTCGGTGTACTGCTCGGGGCGGATGCCCAGCGACCGGGCCAGCGTCGACGGGGTCACCTCGGCCGCGTGGTCCAGCCCGCTGCCCAGGCGCAGCACGGTGGTCCGGGGCGACACCAGCGCGTAGGCGTCGCGGTCGGATGTCGCCACGACCACGTCCCAGCCCGCCGCCTCGCCGGCCGCCGCCCCGGAGCCCAGGACGTCGTCGGCCTCCCAGCCGTCGGGGCAGACCACCGCCATCCCCAGCCGGTCAAGCAGGCAGACCAGGTCCTCCAGCTGCTGGGTCAGCGCCGGGTCCTTGTCGGGGCGCTGGGCCTTGTAGTCGGGGAAGCGCGCGCGGCGCACCGAGACCGCGCTGCGGCAGTCGAAGCCGACGATCACGCTGTCGGGCGCCACGCGGTCGCAGATCCCGGCCAGCAGCGCCAGGAAGCCGTAGACGGCGCCGATCGGCCGGCCCTCGGAGGTCGCCAGCGCGTCCGGCCCGGTGCTGTAGGCGTGAAAGGCGCGGTGGGCCAGGGAGTTGCCGTCCAGCACCAGCGCGGTCGGCCGCCGCACCGGGGCCCCGCGGCGGGCGGGGGCCGGCCCGCCCGCGCGGGCGCCGGGACGGCGGGCGGCGGGGCAGGGGCGCGGGCGGGCGCAGGTCGGCGTCGAACAGCGTGAGCTCCGGCATGTCCCGCGCAGCGTAGCGGTCGCTCGTGCGACAACCTGCTACACGGCTCGCAGGTTCGGTGTACCGTCATCGCGCTCGCGGGAGAGCGAGCCGAACCTTTGCGAGGGAGTGCCGATGCGCCTGCGCCGAGCCGTGTTCCTGACCGCCGTGGCCGGCCTGCTGGCCGCGTGCACGCCACCTGCGCCGACCGACGGGGCCGCGGGCGGCGGCGGTGCCACCGAGGCGCCGGCCGAGCCCACCGCGGCCGAGTCGGAGGCCGCCGGCGGCGCATCGGAGAGCGCGCAGCTGGAGGGGGAGCCGATTCCGATCTGCGTCGCGGTCGCCCAGACCAGCAACGTCGCCCTCCTGGGTCAGGAGGAGGTCATCGGCGCGGAGCTTGCCGAGGAGTTCTTCAACGGCCGCGGCGGGGTCAACGGACGCCCGATCGACGTGGTCATCCAGGACACCGCCGGTGACGAGGCCGGCGCGATCAACGCCTTTGAGACCTGCATCAACGCCACTCAGGCCGTCGGTATCGTCGGCCCGACGCTTTCGCAGCAGATGTTTGCGGCCGGGCCCGTTGCCGAGCGTGCGGGGGTGCCCACGCTGGGCCCGTCCACGACCGCGGCGGGCATCCCCCAGATCGGTGACTACATCGCCCGCGTGTCCGCGCCGGTCGCGGTCGTCGCCCCCAACGCCGTCGAGGTCGCGCTGGAGCAGGACCCCGCCATCGAGAACGTGGCCGTCGCCTACGCCCAGAACGACGCGTTCGCGTCGTCGGAGACCACGACCTTCCAGCAGGCGGTGCAGGAGCGCGGGCTCAACCTCGCGACCGTGCAGCAGTTCCAGACCACCGACACCGACTTCACCGCCCAGGCCACCAACATCATCGGCGTCGACCCGCAGCTGGTGATCGTGTCCGGGCTGGCGGCCGACGGCGGCAACCTGGTCCGCCAGCTGCGCGAGCTCGGCTACACCGGGCTCATCGTCGGCGGCAACGGCCTGAACACCACCAACGTGTTCCCCGTCTGCGGCCAGTACTGCGACGGGATCATCATCGCCCAGGCCTACAGCCCCGAGACCGAGGGCGAGCTGAACGCCGCCTTCGTCGAGGCCTACACCTCCGCCCAGGACCGCCAGCCCCCGCAGTTCAGCGCCCAGGCGTTCACCGGCGTGCAGGTCTTCGTGGAGGCGCTCACGGCCCTGGACGACGAGCAGGGCCTGGCGGAGCTGGAGGGCGACCTCGCCGGCCTGCGCACCGCCCTCAACGAGGCCGTCCTGGCCGGGGAGTACGACACCGTGCTTGGGCCGATCTCGTTCACCGAGGAGGGCGAGATCAACCAGGAGCAGTTCTACGTGGCCCAGATCGAGATGGCCGACGACGGGCAGACGGGGCAGTTCACCTTCGTCCGCTAGCTGGAGGGCGAAGCCCCGGTGCTCCTCCAGCAGCTGGTCAACGGGCTGGCGATCGGCAGCGTGTACGCCATCTTCGCGCTGGGCTACACGCTGGTGTTCTCCATCCTGCGGGTCATCAACTTCGCCCACGGCGCGGTGTTCACCCTCGGTGCCTACTTCACCTACCTGCTGATCGGCGCGCGGATCGGGTTCAACGGGCTGCTGGCCCAGTCCGCGCTGCCGTTCGGCCTGCCGTTCTGGGTCGCGGCGGTCCTGGGGGCGCTCCTCGCCGGCCTCGTCGGGGTGGTGATCGAGCGCCTGGCGTTCCGGCCGCTGCGCCGGCGCGGTGCGGACCCGCTGCTCACCCTGGTGAGCAGCCTGGGGGTCGCGGTCGCGCTGGTGAACGCGATCCAGTACCTGGTCGGTGCGGAGAACTACACCTACCCGCCGGGGGCGCTGTTCGGCCTGCCGCCCGCGATCGACATCGGCGCCACGGGGTCGCCGCTGCCGATCCGCACCACCCAGATCGTGATCTTCGCGGTCTCGATGGTGCTGGTGGTCCTGCTGACGCTGTTCGTGAACCGGACGCGGACGGGCAAGGCGCTGCGCGCGGTCAGCGAGGACGCCGACACGGCGCGCCTGCTCGGCATCGACGTCGACCGGCTGATCCTGCTGACGTTCTTCGTGTCCGGGGTGCTCGGCGGGTTCGCCGGGACGCTGGTCGGCCTGTCGGTGTCGATCGCCGGGCCCTACTTCGGGATCGCCTTCGGGCTGAAGGGGCTCGCCGTGATCGTGCTGGGCGGGCTGGGCGACATCCCGGGCGCCGTCGTCGGCGGCCTGCTCATCGGCGTCGCGGAGTCCCTGGTGCCGTCCGATGTCATCGCCTACCGCGACGCGATCGCGTTCGTCGTCCTGTTCGTCATCCTGCTCGCGCGGCCGCAGGGCCTGCTGGGCCGGGCAGCGGTCCAGAAGGTGTAGGGAGACGGCGTGGCGCTCCTCCAGGCGTACGGGTTCCTGATCGTCCTGATGGTCATCAACGCCCTGCTGGCCCTGTCGCTGTACCTGCCGCTGATGTCGGGCCAGCTGTCGCTGGCCAGCCCGGGCTTCTACGCCTTCGGCGGCTACATCGCCGCGATCCTGTCGACAAGGGTGTTCGCGCCCGCGGACGGCGAGCCGTATGCCGTGGGCCTGGTCGTCCTGGAGATGCTGATCGCGGGGGTGGCGTCGGGGGCGCTGGGGGTCCTGGTCGCCATCCCGGCCCTGCGCCTGTCGGGCATCTACCTGGCGCTGGCCACGATCGCCTTCGTGGAGATCCTGCGCGTCGTGTCGCTGAACCTGCCGATCACCGGCCAGGCGGTCGGCATCTTCGGCATCCCCCAGCCGTTCGGCAGCCAGCTCGGCTACCTGCTGCTCGCCATCCCGCTGTTCCTGCTGGCCGTCGTGTTCGTCGCCCGGCTGGAGCGCGTGCGCATCGGGCGCGCCTTCACCGCGATCCGCGCCGACGAGCTGGCCGCGTCGGCCATGGGCATCGCGACCGGGCCGTACAAGGTGCTGGCCTTCGCCCTGGGCGCGGCGCTGGCGGGGACGACGGGCGCGCTGGCCGCGCACTTCGTCAACACCTGGAACGCCCGGCAGGGAACCTTCGACGCGAGCATCCTCTACCTGGCCTTCGTGCTCATCGGCGGGTCCCGGACCTTCGTCGGGCCGGTGGTCGGCGGGCTGGTCCTCACCGCGGTGCCCGAGCTGCTGCGCGGCAGCGCCCAGGTCGGCGCCCTGCCCGCCTGGCTGGAGGGGTTCCTGTCCGGCGGCGGGCGGCTCATCATCTTCGGCGTGCTGCTGGCCGTCGGCACGGTGTTCTTCCCGCAGGGGCTGGTCACCCCCGAGCTGCTGGCCCGCCTGCGACGCGGGCGCAGCCGGCCCGAGGTCGCCGTGGCCGAGGCCCAGCCGTGACGGCCCCGCCGGCAGCGCCCACCCTGGAGGTCCGCGGGCTGACCCGGCGCTTCGGCGGGCTGGTCGCCGTCGACGACGTGTCGTTCGCGGTGCAGGAGGGCGAGATCTTCGGCCTGATCGGGCCCAACGGCGCGGGCAAGACCACGCTGTTCAACCTCGTCACCGGGCTCACCCCGCCGTCCGCGGGCGCCCTGCTGCACCGCGGCGACGACATCACCGGGTCCCCGCCCCACGTCGTCGCCCAGCGCGGGATCGCACGCACCTTCCAGAACATCCGGCTGTTCACCAACCTGTCGGCGCTGGGCAACGTGATGATCGGGCGCCACATCCACACCCGCAGCGGGCTGCTCCCCGGCGTGCTGGGCTTCCCGTCCAGCCGGGCGGAGGAGGAGGCGGTCCGGGAGCGCGCCCTGGAGCTGCTCGACCTCGTCGGGCTGCGCGACCGCGCGCAGGTGCGCGCCGGGTCGTTCCCCTACGGCGACCAGCGCCGGCTGGAGATCGCCCGCGCCCTGGCGCTGGAACCGCGCGTCCTGCTGCTCGACGAGCCGGCGGCCGGTCTCAACACCAACGAGAAGGCGGGCCTGTCGCGCTTCGTGCGCGAGCTGCGTGACCGCTTCGACCTCACCGTGCTGCTCATCGAGCACCACGTCCCCCTGGTCATGGGCCTGTGCGACCGCATCGCCGTCCTGGAGTTCGGCCGGCTGATCGCGGTCGGCGACCCCGCCGCGGTGCGGTCCGACCCGGCGGTCGTCGAGGCCTACCTGGGGGAGGAGACGTGAGCGCGCTCCTGGAGATCCGCGGTCTGTCGGTCGCCTACGGGGGCATCGGCGCGCTGGAGGACGTCGACCTGGAGGTCGGGGCCGGGGAGGTCGTGAGCCTCATCGGGGCGAACGGCGCGGGCAAGACCACGCTGCTGCGCACCATCAGCCGCCTGCTGCGCCAGCGCTCGGGGACGATCGTCTACGACGGCGACGACATCACCCGCGCCGCGCCGTTCGAGGTCGTGCGCCGCGGGATCGCCCACAGCCCCGAGGGGCGCCGGATGCTCGCCCGGCTGACGGTGCTGGACAACCTGCGCCTCGGCGCCTACACCCGCCGGGACGGCGCGGCGGTGGCGGAGGACCTGGAGCAGCAGTTCCAGCGCTTCCCGCGCCTGTCGGACCGGCGCGGGCAGTCCGCGGGCACGCTGTCGGGCGGCGAGCAGCAGATGCTGGCCATCGCCCGGGCGCTGATGAGCCGCCCCCGCCTGCTCCTGCTCGACGAGCCCAGCCTGGGCCTGGCACCGCGCCTGGTCCGCGAGATCTTCGACATCGTCGACGAGCTCCACGCCGCCGGCGTCACGATCCTGCTGGTCGAGCAGAACGCCAAGCTGGCCCTGTCCCACGCCGACCGCGGCTACGTCCTGGAGGCGGGGCGCATCACCCTGTCCGGCCCGGCCGACGACCTGGTCGCCGACGACCGCGTCCGCCGCGCCTACCTCGGCTGAGCCTCGCGCAGGGCCTCCCCGCCCCGCGTGGGCACCGGCCCGGCGTCGACCATCTTCCTGGACGCCGGGCCGACGAACGCGGTCAGTACGTGGCCCTGCGCCCCTCGCGGCGACCGTGGGCGAGGTAGTGGATCGCCAGGTCGCGGTTCGAGCCAACGACGTCGGGATTGTACTGGCGGTAGGCGTTGACGTTGAAGCTGTGCGATCCCTGCCGGCCCTCGTTCAGGCCGTTGAACTTGAAGTGCGCTTCACAGCCGGCGTACGAGGCGGCGCAGGCGCCCTGCAGGTCGGTGTAGGTGGTCCTGTAGTAACCGGAGCCGAAGATCGGCGAGTCGGTCAGCGACGCCACCCGGTCCTCGCGGTAGCCATGGGCCCGCCAGTGCTCGTGCAGTTGGACGTTGCTGAGGCCTGCGAGATCGGGGTTGACCCGCCGGTAGACCACGGGATCCATCTCGGTGGATGCCTGGCGGCCCTCGCGCACGCCGTGCTCGTCGAAGTGGCGGTCCACGCAACGGGTGTCGTAGTTCCAGTATCCGCCGCACCTCGCCGCAACGTCAGGGTTGAGGCTGACGTAGTGGTTGGTGTGATAGCTGAAGCCCCCGTACCTGACGTGGGGAGCGTTGAAGTCGACGGCCGAAGCGGGCCCAGCGAGCAGCGCCATGAGGGCCACCGCGGCGCCCAGCAGTGGCGCGGCTCGCCGTAACGATGTGCAGTTCATGATCAAGGGCTCCTCGTCGAGGCGTGGTCCGCCGAACCTAGGCGGGGAGGTCCGCCCCGGCATCCTCCCGGAGCATGAGGGTGCGCTGCGCATCCTGGGTCGACCGGCCAGGGTCGGCCATCCTCCCGACCGTCGGGGCGGCGTTCGTGGGCCGGCTGCGGTCACGGCTCGCGGAGGGCAACCCCACGTCGCCGGCCGTACCGCAACCAGCCTGCCGAAGACAAGCCGGTCGAGGCCCATTAGCGGGTCCTGGCGTAGTGGCGGGCGGCCTTGGCGCGGTTGCCGCAGCCCGCCATGGAGCACCAGCGGCGCGTGCTGTTCTTCGACGTGTCGTAGAAGTGCAGGACGCAGTCGGGGTGTGCGCAGCGGCGGATGCGGGCGGGGTCGCGCCGCAGCAGGTCGAGGTAGCCGTCCGCCGCGGTCCAGGCCGCCAGGTCGGCGGGGTCGACCTCGACGCGGTCCTCCGGCCCCGCGGCGGTCAGCGAGCGCCGGACGCGGCCGCGGGCCAGCACCGCGTCCAGGGCCGCGGCCGCCGCCGGGTCCCCGGGCGCCGCCAGGACCCCGGCCAGCGCGTCGCGGGCCGCCAGCAGGGCGTGGCGCGTCGCCGCGTCCGCCCGGGCGCGGTCGCCAAGCCCCACGCCCGCCAGCCAGGTCGCGACGCCCTCCAGGGTGGCGAGCAGGTCGTGCGGCCCGTCCGCACCCCGCCAGCGGGTGTTGACCAGGTCCAGCGCGATCGGCTCGCCGGTGAGCGGGCGAGGGTCGGCGCGCGCGTCCATGCGCCCATCCTAACCGCTGTCTCCGCCATGACCGGTTGCAGGGCGGCCCGTCTAACCGCTAATCGCGCGGAAGGAAGTTAGGAACCGACCAGGGAGGGCACCGCGATGGAGCTGCGCACCGGGCACGTGGGGCTGAACGTCACCGACCTCGACCGCTCGCAGGCGTTCTACGAGCGCGTCTTCGGCTTCGAGGTCCAGGCGAAGGGGGACGACGCGGACCGCCGGTGGGTGTTCCTCGGCAGCGGGCGCGAGCTGCTGGTCACCCTCTGGCAGCAGAGCGAGGGCCGCTTCCCCACCGCGGCCCCGGGGCTGCACCACCTGTCCTTCCAGGTCGACACCGCCGAGGAGGTCCTGGCCGCGGAGGCGGTCCTGCGCGACCTCGGCACCACCTTCCGGTACGACGGGGTGGTCCCCCACGGCGAGGGCGCGACGTCCGGCGGGCTGTTCTTCCTGGACCCCGACGGGATCCGGCTGGAGATCTACGCCCCCACCGGTGCCCAGGCCGCCCACGCGCCGACCGCCGGTGCGCCCACCTGCGGCTTCTTCTAGGCGGCCGGCGATGACCTATCACCGCGGCGAGCGCGCGGTCCAGGCCCGCGCGGGCGAGTCGGACCGGGCCGACCACTCGGTCCGGGCGATCCGCGACCGCATCCCGCCGGCGGCCGCCGCGTTCCTCGCCGCCCAGCCGCTGCTCGTCGTCGGCGCCGCCGACGCCGGCGGCGACCGCTGGGCGGCGCGGCTGACCGGCGCGCCCGGGTTCGCCCGGGCGGTCGACGACCGCACCATCGAGGTCGCCGCGGTCCCCGCCGACGGCGACCCGCTGCGCCCGGTCCTGGCCGCCCCGGCCGGGGTCGGCATGATCGCCATCGACCCGGCCACCCGGCGGCGGATGCGCTGCAACGGCGCCGCCGTCCCGATCCCCGGCGGCTTCCGCCTCACCACCGACCAGGTCTACGCCAACTGCCCCAAGTACATCCAGCAGCGTGACCACCGCGCCCCGGCGCCGGCTCCGGGGCCGCTCACCGCGACCCGCGGCATCGCCCTCACCGCCGAGCAGCAGGCGGCGGTCCGCGCCGCCGACACGCTGTTCGTGGCCACCGGCGCGGACGACGGCAGCGCCGACGCATCCCACCGCGGCGGGGAACCGGGGTTCGTGCAGGTGCTGTCCCCCGCCGCGCTGCGCTGGCCCGACTACGCCGGCAACGCCATGTACATGACCCTGGGCAACCTCGCGCTGGACCCGGCGGCCGGGCTGCTGGTGCCCGGCTGGGACGACGGCACGACGCTGCAGCTGACCGGCACCGCCCGCGTCGACTGGGACCCGGCGGCCGCCGCCGCGGTCCCCGGTGCGCTGCGCATGGTCGAGTTCGCGGTCACCGGCGTCGTGGAGCTCCGCGGGGCCAGCCCCCTGCGCTGGGGCCCGCCGCGGTCGTCGCCGGCGAACCCGCCGGCTGTCAGTCCGCGGGGGACAGGGTCGACGCCTCGGTGACGTCCTGGTCGGTCAGCTCGGGCGAGCCGGCGTAGGCCAGGCTCGACGTGCCCGACAGCTCGACGGCCAGCGCGTCGGTGACGGTCACCTCGCCGCTGCTGGCACCGGACAGGGACACCTCCAGCTCGCCGACGGTCAGGTCGGCGAGGTCGAGCTCGGACGCCCCGTCCGCCTCGACCGTCGCGCGGTCCGCGCCGCCCTCCAGGGTCAGGTCCGACGCCCCGTCCAGGGTCGCGGTGAGCGCGTCGACCGACACCTGCCCGTCCACCGAGGCCGCGCCCGACAGCTCGACGGACAGCTCCTCCGCGGCGACGGCCGGCTCCAGGGTCACCGAGGAGGCGCCGGACACGCGCAGGGCGGTCAGGTCGGGGACGCGGACCTCGATGGCCGGGTCGGCGCCGGTCAGGGCCACGTCGTCCTCCAGCGACAGCCGCAGCGTGTTCCGGCGGACGTCGGCCTCCACGCGCTCGACCACGTTGTCGTCACCGCGGACCGTGGCGCCCGCCTCGTCGGCCGCGACCACGGTGACGTCGAGCGCGGAGGCGACCTCGATCTGGTCGAAGCCGCCGACGTCGAGGTCGCGCTCGACGACCTCCCCGGAGCCGCGCACGACGTCCTGCCCGCACCCCGCCGCCAGCAGCGCCAGCCCGGCCGCCATCGCCGTCGTCCACCGCATCCGGCCCAGCCTCCTGTCGGTCGCCACAATGGCAGCGTGCTGGAGACCCTGCGTTCCCCGAAGTGGCTGGTCGGCCACGTCATCGCCCTGACGGCCGTCGTCGCGTTCGTGCTGCTGGGCTTGTGGCAGCTGCGGCGCCTCGAGGAGCGGCGGGCGGGCAACGCGCTGATCAGCGCCCGGCTGGACCAGGCGCCCGTGCCGCTGGCCGACGTGCTGGCCGAGACCGGCGGGGACCCGTCCGCGCTGGCCTACCGCCCGGTGACGGTCACGGGTACCTACCTGGTCGAGGAGGAGGTCCGCCTGTCGACCCGGCAGTACCAGGGCCGGCCCGGGCACCACCTGCTGACCCCGCTGCGTTACGACGACGGCCGCGCCATCGTCGTGGACCGCGGCTGGGTGCCGCTGGAGCTCGACGACCCCCCGGTCGCCCAGGCGGCCCCGGGCCCCGACGGCGCGGAGGTGACGGTCAGCGGGTTCCTGGTCGAGGGCCAGGCGACCGGCGGCTTCGGCGTGGACGTGCCGGACGGGGAGACGGTCTACCTGGGCGTCCCCGATCTCGACCGCCTCCAGCAGCAGGTCGACGCCGAGCTGGCGCCCGCCTACGTCCAGCTGACCGCCCAGGACCCGGCCCCGCCGCAGGCGATCCCGTTCCCCGCGGAGCCGCCCGTGCTCGCCGAGGGCAACCACCTGTCCTACGCCGGCCAGTGGTTCCTGTTCGCCGCCGTCGTCGCCGTCGGCTACCCGATCCTGCTCCGCCGCGCCATCCGCGACCGCCCCCGCCGCGACGAGCTCGGCCTCGCGCCCGACCCGCCGGTCGCGCTCCTCAACCGGCATCGATGAGCGGGTTCGTCACCTGGAGCGAGGGGAACCGCGACAGGTCACGATCCGCCGACCAGAGCGTGGTCACGCCGTGGGCGAGGCAGATCGCGGCGATGCGCGCGTCGTGCACCCGCGGTCCGGCGATCTTGCCGGCGGCCAGCAAGCCGGACAGGTGCGGCCAGTGATCGGACGTCTCCGCCAGCAGGTGCAGCGTCGGGGACTCGAGCCAGGCCGCGATCTGATCGGCGGCCCGCGCAGGCGGCGTCGGCGGCGCGTAGATGCGCGGGTGGGTGACGACGCTGTAGTACTCGTGGACGCACGGCCACGGCACCGCCCATGACCCTGCGCCCTCGGCCAACGCCGTGAGCAGCCGCGCGGCGGCGGCATGGAACGGCGAATCGACCCGATGGGCGTAGACGAGCAGTTGGGTATCGACGGCGATCACGACGGGGGCACGCCGTAGCCGGCGTCCAGGACCTCCTCCCACGACGCGTCCTGGAACTCGGGCTGCATCCCCTGACCCGTGAAGCTCGCGTCGCGCAGCCGGAAGCGCTCTCGCCGCGACCGCCGCGCCAAGACCTCGCGCAGCCCCTGTTCCACGAGCTCGCGAAGGGTTGTCCCCCCTTCCCGGGCGGCTTCGCGCGCCTCGTCCAGCAAGCTGTCGGGCAGCTCGATCGTGGTCTTCATATGGGTCACAGTAGCACATGACCCATACGCCCATACCGCGCGATGGGGCGCCATGATCGACCGCCTCCAGCACAGGCGATCCCGTTCCCCGCGGAGCCGCCCCTGCTCGGCGAGGGCAACCACCTCGGTGCCGCGCTCGCGGATGCCGGCCGGCGCGGAGTAGCGTCCCCGCATGGGCGCGGGCGCGGCGGTGATCGACGCGGTGGTCCCCTCGTCGGGCTGGCGCGAGCGCGGCTGGGTGGCGTTCCTCGTGACCGGCACCGCCGGGAGCATCGCCTATGCCCTGGTACCGCCGCCCTGGCCGCCGGTGCTGTACGTGGCGGTGGGCCTGCTCGCCGCGGTCGTCACGGCCGCTTCGCTGCGCGGGCGGCGCGGCCCGATCCGCAGGGTCTGGACGGTCATGACCGCCGCGCTGTTCCTGAGCGTCGTCGGCGACGTCGCGCAGTTCACGGCCGGGGAACGGGCCTGGCTGCAGATCACCGGCGAGGGCGCCTACCTCGCGTCCTACGTGGCGCTGGTCGCCGGGCTGGTGCTGCTGGCCATCTCGCGCGGCGTGCGCTGGCGCACCGCGCTGGTCGTGGACGCGGCGATCATCGCCGCCGCGTTCGGGCTGCTGCTGCTCCTGGCCCCGATGCCCGCCGCGCCGCCGTCGCTGCACCTGCTCCACCCGGTGCTCGGCATGTTCATCCTGGGCCTGGCGTTCCCGCTGGCCCTGGTCCCCATCACGCAGACGTCGTCGGACCTGCTGGGCCTGGGCGGGCTGGCCGCCCTGTTCCTCGGTGACCTGCTGCTGGTGGTGCTGGGTCTGGGCGACCTGGTGACCATGCGCATCCCGCCCGACGCCCCCTGGCTCGCGTCCAAGCTGCTGGTCGGCGCCGCGGCCCTGCACCCGTCCTCCGACGTGCTGCCGGCCTTGAGCGCCCGTGTGCCCCGCGGACGCCCCGCGCTGCTCGTGGCCGCCCTCCTCGCGGTCCCGCCGCTGCTCGCCGTCGCCGCGGTGCGGGACCGGCGGGCGCCGTGGGGGGTGGTCGGGGTGACGGCCGTCCTGGTCGTGCTGTTCGCCGTGCGGGTGCTCGGGTCGCTGCGCGAGGCGGAGCGCCGCGCCGACGCCTCCCGAGCGGAGGCCGCGCTGCGCGAACGCGCCCACCTCGCCCGCGAGATCCACGACGTGCTGGCACACGGCCTGGTCGCCCTGGTGCTCCAGCTCGACAGCGCGCGGATCATCGCCCGCGGTCGGGACGTCGCCTTGGCGGAGCAGCTCGAGCAGGCCGCGAGGCAGGCCCGCCGCAGCCTGCAGGAGGTGCGCGGCGCCGTGGTGGCGATGCGCGGGGACGCGGTCCCGGGACCGGAGCTGCTGCCGCGCCTGATCGAGGACTTCCGCGCCACCAGCGGTGTGGCCGTCGAGCTGCGCATGGACGGGGAGGTGGGTGCGCTCGCCCCGCTCGCCAAGCTCACCGTCTACCGCGCCGTGCAGGAAGCACTGACCAACGTGCAGCGCCACGCCCGCGACGCGGTCACCGTCACCGTCACCGTCGTCCGCGCTGCCGACGCGGTCGAGCTCACCGTCGAGGACCGGGGACACCGTGACCTCACCGTCACCACCCCGCCGTCAGGGTCGGGGCTCGGACTGGCCGGGCTACGGGAGCGGGCGGAGCTGGTCGGCGGCACCCTCAGCGCCGGCCCCACCCCGGACGGCTTCCGACTCCACCTGCGCCTCCCCATGGACGGCCGTCCCTCGCAGACTCCCGAACGCGCCCACGGGTCTCGTCCGGCCCCGGCGGCCGGTCGGCTGACGCAGGAGGCGTGAGTAGCCCTGTGTCAAGCGGTTGTGTTGAGCAGGCGTTGGGCGCCGCGGTGGCGGGCGGGGTCGTAGGGGGTGTGGTCGTGCCAGCAGCGCCAGATGACGCGCAGCCAGGCGCGGGCGAGGATGCGGGTGGCGTGCTGGTGGGTCTTGCCGGCGGCGCGGTGGCGGTCGTAGATGGCGGCGGCCCAGGGGCTGGCGCGGCGGCTGTCGCCGGCGAAGTCCATGACCGCGTCGCGCAGCTTCTTGTCGCAGGCCCAGCGGAACGTCACGACGTGATGGCGGCCGGAGGAGCGGGTGGACGGCGCGGCGCCGGCGAGCGCGGCGAGGGCGGCTTGGGTGGGGAAGCGGCCGCGGGCGTCGCCGATCTCGACCAGCAGTTTGGCGGCGCGGACGACGCCGGCGCGGGGCAGCGTTTGGAAGATCGCCGCGTCGGGGTGCAGCGCGAGCTGCTCGTGGATGTGGGTGTCCAGGGCGTGGATCTGGGCGTGGACGGCTTTGAGGGTGGCGACGTAGGCGGCGGTGGTGTGGCCGGCTGCGGCGCCGTCGCCGCCGTGCAGTCCGTCGGGGCCGGTCTGGAGGCGCTCCAGCAGCACCCGGGTGGGGGTGCGGCCGCTGTAGCGGTTGGCGGCGAGCCAGGCGCCCAGCCGTCGGTGGGTCAGCCAGGCGGCGGCGTCAGCGGTGGCGAAGCGGGTGAGGAACGTCAGGCTGATCGGGGAGTCCAGGTCGGCGAACAGCCCGACCGCGGCGGGGAAGACCACTCGCAGGTGGGCGCGCAGCTGGTTGCACAGCGCCACGCGGGTCTGGACCAGGTCGGTGCGGGCGCGGACCGCGGCGCGCAGCGCGAGGGTCTGGGCGCTGTCGGGCTGCAGCGGGGTCAGCCGGTGGCCGTCGGTGCGCAGCACGTCGGCCAGGACGTAGGCGTCGAAGCGGTCGTCTTTGTTGCCCGCCGACCCGTAGCGGGTGCGCAGGTGCTTGACCTGCCGCGGCGCGATGATCACCACCTGCAGGCCGGCGGACAGCAGCGCCTCCACGACCGGCCCGTCGGGGCGTTCGATCGCGACCTGGGCGACGCCGTGGCGGGTGAACGCCGCGACCAGCTGGCGGATCCCGGCGGCGTCGCCGACGGTGTTGGCGCGCTTCAGTACTGCGCCAGCGGCGTCGACGATGCACTGCTCGTTGGTGTCGGTGGCCCAGTCCACTCCTCCGGTGGGCGCGGTCGTGTCATCCTGCATGCGTGCCTCCTGGCTGTTGGCCCAGTCGGGAAGCACCCGGTGGTGCTGGGACGTGCCCGTCGGTCGCTCACTGATCGGCGCTCGGTGGCGCTCAGCCCTGTTGCCGCTTGGCACGTCCCGGGCCGCCGGACCTCGCAGAACTCACGCTGGCCCTCACGAGACAAGCGACCAAGGCGATGGCCCAGCAGGCACCGGGGTGCATCAGCAGTCCCACGACCGCTGACACCGCGAGGGTGCACCAGTGAGCGGCGCGGGCGTCAGCCCGACGCCCGGTGGGCGGCACCCCCGGTGGCGGCGTCGACGGCGCGGGCGCGCAGGGCGCGCAGGGTGCCGTCGCGCGACTCCGCGACGATCCGGCGAGCGGGGGTGGGCAGGTCCAGGCCCAGGGCGCGGTCGGCCATGGCCACCACCTGGTCGTCGATGACGGTCGCGGGGTAGAGCCCCTCGCTGAGCTCCAGGGCCTCCTCGGCCTCGCGGTCGGCCCACACGCGCTCGAGCAGGTCCGGCCAGCGGTCGACGTACTCGCGCAGGATCTCGTCCTGGCCGGGCCAGAACAGCCCGCCGAGGAGGGCGCGCTTGGTCGCCAGCGGCATGGCGCGGTCCTCCAGCAGCGCGCTCCACGCCGCCGCCTTGGCCGCGCCCTCGGGCCGGGCGGTGCGGGCGGTCGCCGCGCGCCGCGCACCGATGTCGGTGGGGTCGCGCTCCAGCTCCGCCGCGATCGCGGCCTCGTCGGCCGCACCAGCCGCCGCCAGCGCGGTGAGCAGGTGCCAGCGCAGGTCGGTGTCGATCGCCAGGCCGGGGACCTCGCCGCTGCCGTCGAGCAGCCCCTGCAGGACCGCGAGATCCGCCGGGTCGGTCGCGGCGCCGGCGAAGACCCGCGCCCACACCAGCTGGACGTCGCTGCCCGGCTCCGCGGCGTGCAGGGCGGCGCGGGACCGGTCGGCCAGCAGGCGCCGCAGGCCGTCGCGGTGGTCCGCCGCGGCGTAGCGGTCGGTCGCGGCCCCCGCCTGCGCCAGCAGCGTCTGCAGCAGGCCCACGTCGGTCTCGGCCTGGGCGTGCTCGGCGACCAGGGCGACGAACCGGCTGGCGGGCAGCTCTGCGTCGCGGGTCATGTCCCAGGTCGCGCCCCAGCAGATCGCCCGCGCGAGCGGCTCCGCGACGTCGCCGAGGTGCGCCGCCAGGGTGTCGAGCGACACCTGGTCCAGCCGCACCTTGGCGTAGGCGAGGTCGTCGTCGTTGGGCAGCAGCAGCGCGGGCGCCGCCACGCCTGCCAGGGCGGGGACCTCGGTGCGCGCTCCGGCGACGTCCAGCTCGACCTGGTCGCGGCGGCGCAGCACGTCGCCGTCCAGGTCGTACAGGCCGATGCGCACGCGGTGGGCGCGCAGGGTCGGATGGTCGGCGTCGGCCTCCTGGAGGACCGCGGCGGACCGCAGGGTCGCGCCGTCGCCGTCGAGGTCGGGCCGCAGGGTGTTGACCCCTGCCGTCTCCAGCCACTGCTTGGACCAGTCGCCGAGGTCGCGGCCCGAGCCCTCCTCCAGCGCGGCGAGGAAGTCGGCCAGGGTCGCGTTGCCGTACTCGTGGCGGCGGAAGTAGCCGCGCAGCGCCTCGCGGAAGGCGTCCTCGCCGACGTAGTGCACGAGCTGCTTCAGCACCGACGCGCCCTTGGCGTAGGTGATGCCGTCGAAGAACACGCGCACCGCGTCGGTGTCGACCATGTCCGCGGCGATGGGGTGGGTCGAGGGCAGCTGGTCCTGGGCGTACGCCCACGCCTTGGTCGTGCTGGCGAAGGCCGCCCACGCGTCGGTGAAGCGGGTGGCCTCCGCGGACGCGAGCGTGGCCATGTAGGTCGCGAAGCTCTCGTTCAGCCAGAGGTCGTCCCACCAGCGCATGGTCACCAGGTCGCCGAACCACATGTGCGCCATCTCGTGCAGCACGGTGTTCGCGCGGCTCCGGCGCGCGGCGTGGGTCACCTTGGAGCGGAAGACGTAGCTCTCGCTGAACGTCACGCAGCCCGCGTTCTCCATGGCCCCGGCGTTGAACTCGGGCACGAACAGCTGGTCGTACTTGCCGAAGGGGTAGGGGTAGGCGAAGTACTCGGCGAAGAAGTCCAGGCCCTGCTTGCTGATCTCGAACATCTCGGCGGCGTCCAGGTGCGCCGCCAGCGACTGGCGGCAGAACAGGCCCAGGTCGACGCCGCCGTGGTGGTCGCGTTCCACGTGGAACGGGCCCGCGACCAGGGCGGTGATGTAGGGGGACAGCGGCAGCGTGCGGGCGAAGGTCCACAGGGCCGCGGCGCCGCGGTCCTCGCGGTCGCCGGCGGCGTTCGACACGCAGGTCCACTCCGCCGGGGCGGTCACCTGGAGCGCGAAGGTGCCCTTGAGGTCCGGCTGGTCGAAGCAGGCGTAGACGCGGTGGGCGTCGAACGGCTCGAACTGCGTGTGCAGGTACACCTGGCCGTCGACGGGGTCGGTGAAGCGGTGCAGGCCGACGCCGGTGCGCTGGTAGGCGACCCGCGCGACGACGCGGACCTCGTTCTCCGCGCGCAGGTCCTCCAGCGCGATGCGCCCCGCCCGCACCGGCTTGTCGGCGAGGAGGGCGCCGTTGACCTCGACGCGCTCGATCTCCACGGCCTCGAGGTCGAGGAAGGTCGCCGCCCCCGGCTCGGCCGCGCGGAACCGCACCACCGTCTCGCTGCGGAAGGTCCGGTCGCCGTCGGTGAGGTCGAGCGTGACCTCGTAGGCGACGTCGGACACCAGGCGGGCGCGGTCGCGCGCCTCGTCCCGGCTGAGCGCGGTCTCCGGCATCCTCGGCTGCCCCCTGATCGTGGCCCCGCGGTCGCCGACCCGTTCCGCGAGGACGTTCCCCTGCTCATTGTGACGGCCGGGCCCCCCGTGCGCGAACGGTGGCCGCACGGCGCAGGGCGTGGTGGCCGCCGGTGGAGGGTAGGAGCACGGGCGGCAGAGAGGCGACAGGTGGTGGACCTATCGCGGTGAGTGATGCCGTGGAGCGCTTCGGCGCGCTGGTGGCGCGACCGGAGCGCCTCGACCTGGGCGAGGCCGCGCTGCAGATCGCCCGCGGCGCCTACCCCGACCTGGACGTGGGGGCCTGGCTGCGCGCCCTGGACCGGCTCGCCGACGGGGTGACGGGGATCGCCGCCGTGCGCGCCCGCCTGTTCGACGAGCTGGGCCTCCGGGGTGACGGCGAGGGCTACTACGACCCGGACAACTCGTTCCTGCACCGCGTGCTGGAGCGCCGCCGCGGCATCCCCATCACCCTGTCGGTCATCACCATCGAGGTCGCCCGGCGCGCGGGCAGCCCCTGCGACGGCGTGGGCATGCCCGGCCACTTCCTGGTCCGCGACCGGGAGGCGGGGGTGCTGCTGGACCCGTTCGACGGCGGGCGGGTGCTCGACGAGGCCGGTGCCGAGGACCTGTTCCGGTCCACCACCGGGGCGGGGCCGGAGATCCCGTTCGGGCCCCACCTCCTGCCCGTGCTGACCCCGCTGGAGATCCTGGTCCGGATGCTGGCCAACCTGCGGTCGCTGTACCGCGCGTCCGGGGCGGCCGCGGACCTGGAGTGGGTGCTGCGGATGCGCTTCGCGCTGCCGGCGCCGCCGTCGACCGCGGAGGTCGCGGAGCTCGGCGAGGCGCTGGCGGCGCAGGGCCGGCTTCTCGAGGGCGCCAAGGAGCTGGAGGCCCGCGCCCTGACCACCGACCCCGAGTCGGCCCTGGCCCTGCGCGCCGCCGCCCGCGCCCTGCGCGCCCGCCTCAACTAGGCCCAGGGCCCTGGCTAGCGCGCGACGATCGCGCGGCGCAGGGGGGTCAGGCGGTCCTCGATGGCGGCGACGGTCAGGGCGGGGACGCCCAGGCCGTGGAGGGTGTCGACGAGGTGGCCGAGCATGCGGGTGAAGTGGGCCTCGGTCACCGCCAGGCCCTGGTGGGCGACGCGCATGTCGCGGCCGTCGTAGCGGTCAGAGCCCTCCAGCGCCGCGGTGAGGAACTCGCGCTGGTGCGCGGCCAGGCGGCGCAGGTCGACGCTGGTGAAGTACGGTGCCAGGTCCGCGTCGGCCAGGACGCGGCGGTAGAAGTCGTCGACCGCGGCCTCGACCGCGGCACGCCCACCGATCTGTGCATAGATGGACAAGGCGCCCCCTCCGTCAGGTGCGAGGCCATGGTGCCCCACGGTCAGGCGTAGCGGAGGTCGTCCTCGTCGGCGTCGGCCACCGAGAGGCCGCAGGTGGGGCAGTACCAGCGCGCCTCCAGCGCCGTACCGCACAGCAGGTGCGACGGCGGGCGGGCGTCCTCCGCGTGCGCCGCGCCCCAGGACGCGAACAGCCGGATGGCGCCGGCCAGCTCCTGACCCATCGCCGTGAGGCTGTAGGCGTACCGCAGCGGGCGCTGGGAGTAGGCCCGGGCCAGGACCACGCCGCCGTGCTCCAGGTGCTTCAGCCGCTGGGACAGCACGTTGGGGGCGATGCCCGGCAGCAGCGCCTGGAGCTCGCCGAACCGGCGGGACCCGTCCAGGAGGGCCTCGACCACGAGCAGGCTCCAGCGGTCGCCGACCTTGGCGACGGCGGACTCCAGCGGCGAGGGCGGCATGGTCCAAGGGTACGGGGCCCTGCAGATCCTGCGCGAAGGGGTAGTCGCTAGTAGATTGCAAGTCACTAGCAGCCTCAGCGCACAGGAGCACGCAGTGAGCTTCCTTGATGAGATCGCCCGGTCCTCGACGGCCGTCGCCGAGCGCGCGGGCTCCGCGGTGGTGTCGATCGGCCGCAACGGGCGCGGGTCCGGCGTCGTGATCGCCGAGGGCCGGGTCCTGACCAACGCGCACAACCTGCGCGACCGCACCACGACCGTGACCTTCCCCGACGGGCGCGCCGCCCAGGGCATCGTCGCCGGCGTGGACGTCGACGGCGACCTCGCCGTCCTGGAGGTCGACACCACCGGTGCGACCCCGATCACCTGGGACGACGCCGCCCCCGCCCTGACCCAGGGGGTGCCGGTGTTCGCCCTGGCCAACCCCGGCGGGCGCGGGCTGCGGGCCACGTTCGGGACCGTCTCCGCCGTCGGGCAGACCTTCCGCGGGCCGCGCGGCCGGCGCATCGGCGGCGCGGTGGAGCACACCGCCCCGCTGGGCCGCGGGTCGTCGGGCAGCCCCATCGTGGACGCGGAGGGCCGCTTCGCCGGGCTCAACACCAACCGCCTCGGCGAGGGCTTCTACCTGGCCCTGCCCGCCGACGCCGACCTGCGCGCCCGCGTCGAGCGCCTGACCCGCGGGGAGAACCCCCGGCGCGTGCGCCTGGGCGTCGGCCTCGCCCCCGCCCGCGTCGCCAACCGGCTGCGGGCCGCCGTCGGCCTGCCCGAGCGCGACGGCCTGCTGGTCCAGACCGTCGACGCCGACAGCCCCGCCGGGCGCGCCGACCTGCGCTGCGGCGACCTGATCGTGCAGGCCGCCGGCCGCCCGGTCACCACCCCCGACGACCTCGTCGACATCCTCGACGAGGTCGAGGACGGCGCGACGCTGGCGCTGGGCGTCGTCCGCGGGGTCGAGGAGCTGGCCGTGTCGGTCCGCTTCGGCGAGACCGACCAGAGCGCTGCGGGCTCGGTGTGACCACCGTGGCCGACCGGCCCGTGTCCGACGCCGAGGCGCTCGACGCGTACTCGACGGTCGTGACGCGGGTCGCCGCCCGGCTCCTGCCGTCGGTCGCCAGCCTGCGCGTCACCCAGCAGGCCGGCGCCGGGTCCGGGGGCGGGCGGCGCACCCGCGGCGCGGGGTCGGCCGTGGTCCTCACCGCCGACGGCCACCTGGTCACCTCCGCCCACGTGGTCGACGGCGGCGACGGCGGCGAGGCGACGTTCTCCGACGGGCGCACCCTGGAGTTCGACATCGTGGGGTCCGACCCGCTGTCGGACCTGGCCGTGATCCGTGCCCGGACGGGCGCGGCGGGCCTGGAACCGGCCGAGCTCGGCGACGCCGACGCCCTCGTCGTCGGCCAGCTCGTCGTCGCCATCGGCTCGCCGCTCGGCTACGCCGGGTCGGTCAGCGCCGGGGTGGTCAGCGCGCTGGGCCGGTCGCTGGCGGCCCAGCCCGCCCGCGGCGGGCAGGTCGCCGGGCGCCTGGTCGAGAACGTCATCCAGACCGACGCGTCCCTGCACCCCGGCAACTCCGGCGGCGCGCTGGCCGACGGCACCGGACGGGTGATCGGGGTCAACACCGCGGTCGTGGGGCCCGGCATCGGGCAGGGCCTGGGCCTCGCGGTGCCGATGAACGCGACGACCCGCGGCATCATCGCCGCGCTCCTGCGCCACGGCCGCGTCCGGCGCGCCTACCTCGGCATCGCCGGCGGCAGCCGCCCGCTGCCCCCGCGCGCCGCCCGGGCGACGGGTCGCGCGCAGGGCATCGAGGTCGTGTCGGTGGTGCGCGGCAGCCCCGCCGACCGCGCGGGCCTGCGGCCCGAGGACGTGCTCCTCGACATCGACGGGGTGGCGGTCACCGGCGTCGGCGAGCTCCAGCGCCTCATGGGCGAGGAGCGCATCGACCGCCCGGTCACCGTCCGCATCCTGCGCGACGCCCGCGAGACCACCGTCACCGTCCGCCCGACCGAGCTGGCCTGAATGCACCCGGGGGCCGTGGTCAGGTCGCCGCCGCCACCGCGGCGCCTGCATCGCGGACGCTCAGGATCGTCAGCCAGCAGCAGAACAGCTGCAGCAGCGGCGGCAGCGCCCCCGCCACCTCCTCGTCGACCCGCACCTGGTCCTCCGGTGCTCCGTCGGGCACGGCGACCGCCGTGGGCCGCCAGAACCCGCGCCGCTCGAAGCGCCACGAGCGCCCGTCCACGGTCGCGACCGCCCGGGTCCGCCCCCACCCCTGCCAGCGCAACGTGCCTGCCCCGGCCAGCGCGTAGCTCCCGTCCGGCTCCCGCCGCAGCTCGCGTACCTGGGTGCTCATCAGGGACTCCTTCACGCCCGGCGCAGCAGCACGAAGGTGCGCGACTGCATGGACGAGTGGCTCACGATCGTCCACCCCTGGTCCTCCAGGTGCTGGGCCGCCTCCAGCAGATCGCCGAACAGGCCCATCGTGTCGTGGTACAGCATGACGAGGCGGTGGGGGTAGGTCGCCAGGATCATGGGGTCGGTGAGGACCGCCTTCGCGCCGACCATGCGGTGGCGCGCCACGTCCGCCGCCACCTCAGGCCATCCGGGGGGTGCCGGCCAGGGCGGCGTCCACGGCGCGGGTGATCTGGCCCTCGATCTCCCGGGCGTGGAGGCGCTCGCCCCAGCCGGTGCTGAGGACCGACCCCCTCGGGCGGCCCCGGACGGTCAGGGTCGCACCGCCGGTGGGGTCGTCGGTCACGGTGGCCAGCAGGTGCTGGCCCCAGCTCGTCCAGGTCACGCCGCTGCCGAAGCGCGCCGTCCGGGTCGCGTCGTCGGCCTCGCGCAGGTCCATGGTCGCCAGCGCGCGGCGCAGCGCGGTCCACAGCGCCGCCGCGTCGACCTCGTAGCGGCGGGAGAACAGTTCCCGCTCGTCCATCACGCCCATCCTGGGTGCTCCTCGTCTCGGGGTCGCCGCTGACCGTACGCACCCGCCGCGTCCGGGCCATCCGCCCCCGGGTCGAGATCCCCCGGGCGGCTCAGCCCGGGGTGGGAGGGGCGGGCGCCAGGGCGGCGCGCAGCCCCGCCTCCAGCGACCGCGAGGTGTGCGCCAGCTCGCGGCGGGCGCGGGTGTCGCGCGCGTAGCAGGTGCGCCCGTCCAGGGCGCGCAGCAGGCCGGGCAGGGCCGCGGGCAGGCCGCCCGCCGCGGCCAGCGCCGGGGCCAGGGGTCCCGCGACCCGCAGCGCCGCCGGGGGCAGGGGCCGCGGCACCGGCTGCCCGGCCAGGGCGGCGACGGTGCGCACGACCCGCCCGAGGGTCGCGGGCTCGCCCCCCAGCACGTAGGCGCGCCCGTCACGCCCGTCGTCCAGCACGCGGACCACGCCGTCGGCCGCGTCGTCGCGGTGGGTGAGGGTGGCGCCGAACGCAGGCAGGAGCGGGACCGGCCCGCCGGCCGCGACCTGGCGGACCAGCAGGCCGAGCGGACCGGGGTCGCCGTCCCCGTAGAGCAGGCCCGGCAGGGCCAGGACGACCGGTTGCCGGGCGGCCGCCGCCACGGCGCGCGCCTGGGCCCGCTGGAGCACGTCGACCGCGGCGATCCGGGTGCGCCGGTCGGCGCGCTCGGCCTCGTCCACCGTCCGCCCGCCGGTGTCGCCGAAGACGGCGGTGCCGGTGACCACGACCACCCGGACGCCGGCGTCGCGCGCCGCGGCCAGCACCCGGTCGGTGGTGGCGACCGCCGCGCGCCCCAGCACGCGCCGGGGCGCGAGCGGGGCCGCCAGCACCGCGGCGGGGACCGCGTGGACCACGGCGTCGGCGCCGGCCAGCGCGCCCGGGGTCTCCAGGGCCGTCACCTCGTCACCGCGGGCGGTGAGGCGGGCCACCACGGCCCGGCCGAGGAAGGTTGCGGGGCCTGTGACGACGACGCGCATGCTGCCATGCTGGCGCGCGACGCCCACCACGACCGCGACGCCCCCGACGACCGCGAGGCCCCCGCCGCTCATGTCCCAGCACCGGATCGACGCCGACGCCCTGCCCTACGACCCCGCCCGGCTGGACCGCAAGCCCGACATCGGCGCCGAGGGCTTCTTCGCGGTCGACCTGCGCGCCGGCCGCGTCCTGGCCGTCGAGCCCTTCCCGGAGGCGCGCAAGCCCGCCTGGAAGTTGACCGTGGACTTCGGGCCGGTCGTGGGGACCCTGCGCACCTCCGCCCAGGTGACCAACTACTCGGCGGAGGAGCTGACCGGCCGCATGGTCGTGGGTGCGGTCAACCTGGGCCGCAAGCGCATCGCCGGGTTCGTCAGCGAGTTCCTGGTCCTGGGCACGCTGGACCCCGACGGGACCGTCCGGCTGCTCGCGGTCGAACCCGGCACCCAGCCCGGCGCCCCCATCGCCTGAGCCCATGACCCTCGCCGACGAGCTGCGCGCGACCTTCCTCTTCGAGCACCTGACCGACGAGCAGCTCGCCTGGCTCGTCGCCCGCGGGGAGGAGGAGCACCGGGCCGCGGGCGACGTCCTCTACGCGGAGGGCGCGCCGTCGGACTCGCTGTGGATCCTCCTGGACGGCGGGATCCAGCTCACCCGCGCCGTCGCCGGTGACGACCACGTGCTGGTCACCACCGAGCAGCCGGGGGTCTACGCCGGCGCCGTCCGCGCCTTCGTGCGCGCCGCCCGGGAGACCACCTATCCGACCAGCGCCCGCCTGCTGCGCGACAGCCGCCTGTTCCGCATCCCGTCCGACGTCTTCACCGAACTGCTCGCCACCTGGTTCCCGATCGCCCTGCACCTGCTCGACGGGCTGTTCCTGGGCGTCCGCAACCTGGAGGCGGTCGTCCGCCAGCAGGACAAGCTGGCGGCGCTCGGGTCGCTGTCGGCGGGCCTGGCCCACGAGCTGAACAACCCGGCGTCCCCGGCGCGCCGCGCCGCGGGCGGGCTCGGCGACGTCGTCGCCCACCTCCGCACCCACCTCCCCCGGCTGGCCGGCACCCCCGAGCCCGCGCTGGTGGCGCTGGCCGACCTCACCGCCGACGCCGTGGACCGCGCGCGCACCGCCCCCGCCCTGGACCCGCTCGCGGCCGCGGACCGCGAGGAGGAGCTGCGCGCCTGGCTGGACGACCGCGGGATCGACGACGCCTGGCTGCTGGCGCCGACGCTCGCCGACGCGGGTCTGGACCTGGCCTGGGCGGAGCGGGCGGCCGACGAGCTGGGCGAGGGCGGCCTGGACCGCGGCCTGCACTGGCTGGTCGACGCCCTCACCGCCGCCGGGCTGGTCGCGACCGTGCGGGAGGCGACGACGCGCATCTCCGACCTGGTCGACGCGGTGCGCGCCTACACCTACCTGGACCAGGGCGGCGAGCAGGAGCTGGACGTCCACGACGGGCTGGAGGCCACCCTGGCCGTCCTGGCCGCCCGCCTCGAGGACGTCGAGGTCGTGCGCGCCTACGACCGGACGCTGCCGCCGGTCCTGGGCAACGGCGGCGACCTCAACCAGGTGTGGACGACCCTGATCGACAACGCGGTCGACGCGATGGGCGGGAAGGGTCGCCTGGAGATCGCGACCCGCCGCGACGACGACCGCCTGGCCGTCGACGTGGCCGACACGGGCGCGGGCATCGACCCCGCGATCGCGGAGCGCGTGTTCGACCCGTTCTTCACGACCAAGGAGGTCGGTGCGGGCAGCGGGCTGGGCCTGGACGTCGCCCGGCGCATCGTCGCGGCCCACGGCGGCGAGATCAGCTTCACGTCCGCCCCCGGGGCCACCCGGTTCACCGTCCTGCTGCCCTACTGGAGGTAGTCCTCGACGGTGTCGAGGTCGCGCGGCGCGGCCCCGTCGGGGTCCAGCCCCGCGTTGCGCCGGGCGCGGCGCTGGCGCAGCAGGTCCCAGAAGCGGTCCAGCTGCAGCTCGACCTCGGCCAGGCGCAGGCGGTCCTCGTCGGGCAGCGGGCCGTGGCCCTCGCGCTCCCGGAGGGCGTGCTCCTCGTCCGCGAGCTTCTGGATCCGCTGCTCGATGGGATCCTCGTCCGCCACCTGCTGCTCCTCGTCGTCCGTCCCCGGCACCGGCCCGCAAGCCTAGACGTTCGGTACCATCGGCAGCGGTGGGTGGAACGTCCGGGTTCACCGTGCCACCAGGAGGGCCTGATGGTCGAGATGGGCAGCGACAGCCGCTTCCTGTCGCCCGGGGAGCGCATCGTGACGGTCATCAACTTCCATCCCGTGATCATGCTGCGGCAGTTCATCGCCGCGGTCGCGGTGTTCAGCATCGGCGTGTGGGGATCGGCCGACGGTCAGGGCTGGGGCACTGTCCTGGTGCTCGGCTCCCTCGTGTACCTCGTGGGGGCGTTCTTGGACTACCGGCTGCAGAAGCTCGTCCTCACCGACAAGCGACTGTTCAAGGTCGAGGGCGTGATCACGCGCAAGGTGTCCACCATGCGCTTGAGCGCGCTCACCGACGTCCGCTACTTCCGCTCGCCGGCCGGCCTGCTGTTCGGGTGGGGGACGTTCGACGTGGAGACGGCGGGCCAGAACCAGGCGCTCAACGTCGTCAACTACGTGCCGAAGCCGGACCAGTTCTACGGCAGCATCGTGCGGCTCGTGTTCTGACCCACCCGGTGCGCTAGCCGACCAGGTAGGCCGCCGCGCGCGGCGGGGGCAGCGGCTCGGAGAACAGGAAGCCCTGCGCCTCGTCGCAGGACAGCTCGCGCAGCAGGTCGGCCTGGGCCCGGGTCTCGACGCCCTCCGCGACGACGCGCAGCCCGAGGTCGTGGGCCAGCGCGATCATCGCCGCCACGATCGAGGCGTCCTCGTCGCGCTCGGGCAGGCCCGCGACGAAGGACCGGTCGATCTTCAGCACGTCCAGCGGGTAGCGGCGCAACTGCTCCAGCGACGTGTAGCCGGTGCCGAAGTCGTCGGTCGCGATGGCCACGCCCAGCGACTTCAGCTCCGCGAGGATGCGCAGGGTCTCGTCGCCGCCGCGCAGCACGGCGGTCTCGGTGATCTCCAGGGTCAGCCCCGCGGGGTCGAGCCCCGTGCGCTCCAGCACGCGGGCGACCCGCCGCGCGAAGCTGCGCTCGAACTGGCGTGCCGACACGTTCACGGCCAGGTGGGGCGGGCCGGGGATGCGGTCCTCGCGCCAGCGCACCGCCTGCTCGCAGGCGATGTCCAGCACCCACGACCCCAGCGAGCCCATGAGGTCGGCCTGCTCGGCCACCGGGATGAACAGGTCCGGCTGGAGCAGGCCGCGGCGCGGGTGGTGCCAGCGCAGCAGCGCCTCCAGGCCCACGCAGCTCCCGTCGCGCAGGGCCGTGATGGGCTGGTACCACAGCTCCAGCTCGTCGTAGCGGCGGAAGGCGTGCAGGTCGCGCTCCAGCTGGAGGCGGTCCAGGCGCTCCTCGGCGACGCGGTCGACGTGCAGGGCGAGGCGGTTGCCGCCGCGCCCCTTGGCGCGGTACATGGCCAGGTCGGCGAGGCGCAGCAGGGTGGCCGGGTCGCGGCCGCGGTCCGGGGACCGGCAGATCCCGACGCTCACGGTCAGCCAGAGCTCGTGCGGCCCGACGACGACGGGCCGGCGGACGGCCGCGACCACCGCCCGGCCCAGGGCCGTCGCCTCCTCGGCGCCCAGGTCGGGGACGACCAGCACGAACTCGTCCCCGCCGAGCCGGGCGACCAGGGCGCCGGGTGCCGGCCCCACCGACCGCTCCAGCCGGCGGGCGACCTCGACCAGGACGCGGTCGCCGACGTCGTGGCCCAGCGTGTCGTTGATGCGCTTGAAGCGGTCGAGGTCGCAGAACAGCAGCGTGAACGCCCGCCCGTCGCGGGTCAGCCCCGCGAGGGTCTCGTGCAGCTGCTTGCGGTTGGCCAGGCCCGTCAGCTGGTCCTGGAGCGCGAGCAGGGCGAGCCGCTCCTCCGCGCGCTTGCGCTCGGTGACGTCGCGCAGCACGAGCACCGAGCCCTCCGCGCCGCCGTGGCCGGGCAGGGGGGTCAGCACGACGTCGTAGTCGCGCTCCTCCCCGGGCGGCCCCAGCCGGGCCTCGGCGTGACGCTCGGCCGCCGCCGCGCCGCCGTCCAGGAGGTCCAGGGGCAGCAGCGACCGGGCCGGCACGCCCTTGCCGCCGCCACGCCCCAGACCCAGCGCGACCCGGCCGGCCGGGTTGACGTCGACGACCCGGCCGTAGGCGTCCAGGACGACGACGCCGTCGGCCATGCGCTCGAAGACGGCGTGGCGCGCGACCGGGCCGATGGGCAGGAGCCCGTGGCGCAGGACCCCGAACAGCAGCACCACACCCAGGACGAGCAGCGCGAACGGCGTGACGTCGACCAGCCGGAACGGCCCGATCCCCAGCACGTAGGCCACGTTGCCCGCGAAGCAGACGACACCGGTGACCGCGACGACGATGCCCTGGCGCCGGTAGCCGGGGGCGGCACCCCAGGTGCTGCGCAGCAGGAGCACCCCGCCGAGCAGGAGCAGGCCGTAGGTGTAGACGGCGTGGACCCAGAACAGCGGCCCGGTCAGGGCGCTGGGGATGTCGCGGCCGGGTTCCAGCTCGGGGTACCAGCGGAACAGCTCGCGGGTCGCGCCGTTGGCCAGGACCACCAGGGTCAGGGCCGGCATGACCGCGAGCAGCGCCATCCGCCGCGCGGTCAGCCAGTGGCGCCGCTCGGTGTAGTGCAGGACGAAGGTCAGCCACGCGGGCGGCAGCAGCAGGATCCCCAGGTACTTGATGTCGCCCCAGAAGCGGATGGTCTCCAGGTCCGGCCCGGCCAGCTCCAGCGCGTAGGCCGCGGTCCAGAAGGTCACCCCGGCGAGGAACAGCGCGAGGCTGCGCGCGGCCGCGGCGGGCTGCTGGCGGACCGCCGCGCCGGCCAGGACGGCGAGCACGGGCGCGGTCGCGGCCATGACGAGACCCGCCGTCGACCAGTACCAGTCCATCGCGCGCTCGGTTCCGCCGGCCGGCTCGTTCCCCGCGCACGATACGCGCCGTTCCTGCCGTCCGGCGAATCGGCGCCGGACGGCCGGGGTGGGGCAGGCTGTGGTCCATGGGGAGCCCGCTGGACGCACCGGTCGACCGCTTCGCCGACGCCCTGGGCCCGGCCCTCGCGGAGGTGGCGGGGCGGGCCGGGACGGCCGCGCAGGACCCGCGCCGCGACGTGCTGCTGGAGGCGCGCGACCTGGTCGCGGCGGTCGTCGACGCCGACGGCCGCCACGCCGACGACGAGCTGTGGGCCTACCTCGGCACCTTCGGGCCCCGCCTGGGCGGGGACCTGGCGCGCGCCCTGCCCGCCGACGTCCGCGCGGCGGGCCTGGTCGCCGGGCGCGCCGCGTGGCTGGAGCAGCCCTCGGCCCTGCTCGAGGTGCTCGTCGCCGCGGACCGCACCGGCGGGACCCGCCACGCCCGGACCTACTACGACGCCGCGCTGCGCCTGGGCCACGCCGTCGTCGGGCTGGACGCCTACCCCAGCGACCGCGAGCTGGCCGCGCTGGAGCGCTTCCGGACCACGGTCCTGCGGGCCCTGCCGCCCGAGCCGGCCCCCGGCGCGGTGCGGCCCGACCCGGTCACCGGCGCGCCCCCGCCCCCGCCGGAGGAGGCGCAGGAGCCGCCGCGCCCCATCGACGAGCTGCTCGCCGAGCTCGACGGGCTGGTGGGCCTCGCGCCGGTGAAGGAGGAGGTGAAGCTGGTCACGGCCCTGCTGCGCGTCCAGAAGCTGCGCGAGGAGCGCGGCCTGCCGGTGCTGGAGGGCAGCCGCCACCTGGTCTTCACCGGCAACCCGGGCACGGGCAAGACCACCGTCGCCCGGCTGCTGGCCCAGATCTACCGCACCCTGCGCGTCGTGGACCGCGGGCACCTGGTGGAGACCGACCGCTCCGCCCTGGTCGCCGGCTACGTCGGCCAGACGGCGATCCGCGTGCGCGAGACCTTCGACCGCGCCGACCAGGGCGTGCTGCTGGTCGACGAGGCGTACGCGCTGGCCCGCGGCGGTCCCGGCGACTTCGGCCGCGAGGCCATCGATACGCTGGTGAAGCTCATGGAGGACCGCCGCGACCGGGTCGTGGTGATCGTCGCCGGCTATCCCGAGGAGATGGAGGAGTTCGTCGGGTCCAACCCGGGGCTGCGCAGCCGCTTCCCCCGCACGATCGCCTTCCCCGACTACGACACCGACGAGCTGGTCGCCATCTTCGCGCTGATGGCCGAGCGCCACGCCTACCGCCTGACCGACGACGCGCGCGCGGCCCTGCGTGCGCGACTGGACCGCGAGCCGCGCGGCAAGGGCTTCGGCAACGGCCGGGTGGCCCGCAACCTGTTCGAGGCCGCGACCGCCCGCCAGGCCCAGCGCCTGGTCGCCCAGGCCACCCACAGCGACGAGGACCTCACCACGTTGACCGTGGATGACATCCCCAACTGAGGTGCAACCTCACGGTTCGGTGACGCGTCGGTTGCGTGGACCTTCTGATCAGGTGCGATGCGACGCGCAGGGGGTACCGTTCGTTACGGCTTCAGTTGGGGAAGTGGCAGCCGTTACCGGCTGGAGGGGCAGCCCATGGTGCGCGTGCTGATCGCCGACGACCAGCCGATGGTCCGGTCCTGCCTGCGGGTGATCCTCGAGGCGGAGCCCGACATCCAGGTCGTCGCCGAGGCCGGTGACGGCGTGGAGGCGATCGACCTCGTCGGCCGCCTCCGGCCCGACGTGGTCCTCATGGACGTCCGCATGCCGCGGATGGACGGGATCGAGGCCACCCGCCGCCTCGTCGCGGGCCCGGTGCCCGTCGAGGTCCTCGTCCTCACGACCTTCGACGTCGACGAGCACGTCGATGACGCGCTGCGGGCGGGCGCCGTCGGCTACCTGCTGAAGGACGCGGCGACCGACCAGCTCGTCCGCGCCGTGCGGCTGTGCGCGGAGGGCAAGTCCCTGCTCGCGCCGTCGGTGACCCGGCGGCTGATCGAGCGGCTGTCCCGCCCGGAACCGCGCCCGTCGCGGCACGCCTTCGAGGAGCTGACGGCCCGGGAGCGCGAGGTGCTCGTGCTGCTCGCGCGCGGGCTGTCCAACGCCGAGATCGCCGCCCACCTCTACGTCGGCCAGACCACGGTGAAGTCCCACGTCGGCCACCTGCTCGCCAAGCTGGGCGTCCGCGACCGCGTCCAGGCCGTCGTCCTCGCCTACGAGCACGGCCTCGTCGCCCCCGGCATCGCCGCCGCCAGCTGACAGCCCCCGTTCTACGCCGTGTCTCCTGACTCCTGCGGGCGCCGCCCTGCACCCCGGTCGAGCCCGGCGTTTGAGGTGCACCCCTAGCCTGCTCCCGATGGAGGAGCTGTCGGGGGGGCAGGCGCGGCGCATCGCACTGGCGGCGCAGGGGTTCACCGACCCGCCGCCCGGCGGGGTCGTGGACCGGCGCCACCTGCGCCGGGTGCTGCGCCGCACCGGCCTGCTGCAGATCGACTCGGTCAACGTGCTCGCCCGCGCGCACTACCTGCCCGCCTTCAGCCGGCTGGGGCCCTACCCCGTGGCCCAGCTTGACCGCATGGCCTACGCCGACCGCGAGCTGTTCGAGTACTGGGGGCACGAGGCGTCCCTGCTACCCGTCGACCTGCACCCCCTGCTGCGCTGGCGGATGGCGCGGGCCGCGACCGGGGAGGCGTGGGGCGGGCTGGTGCGCCTGGCGCGGGAGCGGCCCGACCTCGTGGCGCGCGTGGAGGCCGAGGTCGCCGGCCGCGGGCCGCTGCGCGCGGGGGAGCTGTCCGAGCCGGGGGCGCGGCGCGGATCCTGGTGGGGCTGGGACGACACCAAGCAGGCGTTCGAGTGGCTGTTCTGGACCGGGCGGTTCGCCGTCGCGCGCCGCGGCGCCAACTTCGAGCGGCTCTACGACCTGTCCGAGCGCGTGCTGCCCCCCGCGATCCTCGCGGCCCCCACCGTCGAGCAGGACGCGGCGCAGCGGGCGCTGCTGCTGCGCGCCGCCCGGTCGCTGGGGGTGGGGACCGCCCGTGACCTCGCCGACTACCACCGCATCAACATCCGCGAGGCGCGCGCGCGGGTCGCCGAGCTGGCCGAGGACGGGGCCCTGCTCCCGGTCCGGGTGGAGGGGTGGCGCGACCCCGCCTTCCTGCACCCGGAGGCGCGCCTGCCGCGGTGGGTCCGCGCCCGCGCCCTGCTGGTCCCCTTCGACCCGCTGGTCTGGGAGCGGTCGCGCGTGGAGCGGCTGTTCGGGTTCCACCTGCGCATCGAGATCTACACCCCTGCGCCGAAGCGGCGCTACGGCTACTACGTGCTCCCGCTGCTGCTGGGCGACGCGCTGGTCGCGCGCGTCGACCTCAAGGCCGACCGCGCGGCCGGGGTCCTGCGCGTGGTCGCCGCGCACGCCGAGCCGGGGACCGACCGGAGCGCCGCCGCGAACGCCCTGGCGGCCGAGCTGGCGCGCCTCGCGGGCTGGCTCGGCCTCGGCGGGGTCGACGTGGCCCCTGCGGGGGACCTCGCCCCCGCGCTGCGGGCGGTGCAGCCGGTTCAGCCGGCCTGACGGTCGCGGAACCAGGCAACGGTCGCCGCGACCGCCTCGGGGTGCGGGGTGGTGGCGAACGGGCCGAACGCGCGCTGGAACTTGGCGTCGTCGACCACGAACGGCAGCTCCTGCTGGTAGCCGACGTCCGCGGCCTCGCGGATGAAGGGAACAAAGAGGGCGGCGGCGCGGATGGCCAGGGCGGGGACCCGGGCGATCTTGGCGGGGTGGCCGGCGGCGTCAAAGGCCAGCTGGAGGAACCGCCTGGCGGTCAGCGGCTCCGCCGCCGGCAGGTGCCAGACCTGGCCGTCGGCCTCGTCGCGCTCACCGAGGGTGACCAGCGCCCGGGCCATGTCCGGCAGGTAGGAGAACGTGTGGGGGACATCCAGCGGTCCGGGCCACCGCGCCGTCTTGCCCGCCACCACGGCCGGCATCACGGTGTCCCCGGCGCGCGTGGCGGTGCCGCGCGGGCCGTAGTAGTCCGAGGAGCGGCCCAGCGCGACGCGCACGCGGCCCTCGGCGTGGGCGGCCAGCAGGCGCCGGGCCATCTCGATGCGGGTCCGGCCCTTGTGGTCGGTCGCCAGCTGGGGCGTGTCCTCGGTCAGCTTGGCTCCACCGGCGAGGGCGCGGGGCCCGTACATGTACAGGTTGTCGGCGAACACCAGCTTCGCGCCCGCGGAGGTCGCGCCCTCGGTGACGGCCGCGTTCATGGCCGGGAACTCCTGCGGCCAGCGCGTGTAGGCGGGCTGGGCGGCGTGGTAGACGACCGCCGCGCCGGCCGCCGCGGCCTTCGCGCCCTCCGGGGTCGACACGTCGGCGGCGAGCCGCTCGACGCCCGCCTGGGTCCAGCCGGGCCCGTCGGCGTCGCCCGCGCGGCTGACGGCGCGGACGCGGTGCCCGCGGGCCACCAGCTCCCCGACGACGGCGCTGCCGGTGCCGCCGGACGCGCCCAGGACGACGTGCAGGTCGGTGCTCATCACAGGTTCCTCTCGGGAGGTGCGGGGGTGTGGCCCCGGGTGAGGCCGTCGAGCAGGGGGTCGAGCAGGTCGTCCAGCGTCCGGCCGATGACGAGCTTGTGCGCCAGGTGCAGCGCGAGCAGCCCGTGCAGGCCCGCCCAGAACAGGTGGGCGACGGTGTCCGGGTCACCGGCCAGCCGCCCCAGCGCCATCGCGTCGACGATGGCGGCGCGCAGCACCGCCCAGCCGCGCCCGGCCTCCTCGATCTGCCCGGGTGGGGGCGGGGTGCCGGGCTGGGCCAGCTCGAACATGTGCCGGTAGGCGTGCGGCTGCTCCAGGGCGAAGCGGGCGATGCCGTGGCCCAGCGCGCGCAGCCGGTCGAGGGGGTCGTCGATGCCGGCGACCGCGGCCTCGGAGGCGTCGGCGAAGCGCTCGTAGGCCAGGACGCGGACCGACTCGACGATGTCGTCCTTGCCCTGGAAGTAGCGGTAGGGGGTCATGGGCGAGACCCCCAGCTCCGCGGCGATCGTCCGCAGGGTCACGCCCTCGTAGCCGTGGTCGGCGAACAGGCGCATCGCGACGTCCACCGCGCGGGTGCGGAAGGCGGCGATCTCGTCCTGTGTCAGCGCGGTCCTCGGCATGGGGGGAGGTTACCTTGACGACGTAAGTTTTACAATCTATGTCCTTCCCATGACCGCCTCCCTCGCCGTCGTGGCGGTCGTCGCAGCCGGCTCCGCCCTTGGGGTGCCCCCGGTCCGCCGCGCCCTCGCCGATCCCGCGGGCTCGGCCCCGGTCGCCGGTGTCGACCGGCTCCTACCCCTACACCTGCACCTGCACGGCAACGTGGACGGCCGCGTCGAGGTGACCCCCTAGCGGTCCGCCGGGCGTGCGCACGGCCGCGGTGGGCACGATCCGGTGATGCGGGCCGGCGGGACGTTCCTGGGACTGTGCGTCGTGACCTCGGCGGGGCTGCGCGCCGGGCGGGACCACGAGGAGGTCGCGCGGGCGGCGGTCGCGGGCGGGGCGGACATGGTCCAGCTCCGCGCCCCCGAGCGGGACGACGCGGCGCTGGCGCCGCTGGCCCGCCGGCTCGCGGCGCTGTGCCGCGACCGCGGCGTCCCCCTCGTGGTCAACGACCGCCTGGAGGTCGCCCGGGCGGCCGGCGCCGACGGCGTCCACCTGGGCCAGGACGACGACCCCGGCACCGCCCGCGCCCGCCTCGGCGCGGGTCCGCTGCTGGGCATCAGTGTGCACTCGGCCGCGGAGGCGCGGGTGGCGGAGGCGGCCGGCGCCGACTACCTCGGCGTCACGCTGTTCGCGACCGCGACCAAGCCGGAGGCGCGCCCCGCGGGGTCCGCGGGCCTGCGCGCCATCGCCGCGGCCACGCGCCTGCCGGTCCTGGCGATCGGCGGGATCACCGCCGCGAACGCCGCCGAGGCGCTGGCGGCCGGCGCGGCGGGCGTGGCGGTCGTGTCCGCGGTCGCCGCCGCCGAGGACCCGGTCGCGGCGACCCGCGCCCTCGCCGCGGTCGCGGGCCGGGCCGCCCACCTCGGCCTCGGCCCCGCCTGATCGTTCAGGCGGCGATGCCGACGCGCAGGAGGCTCAGGCGGTCCGCGCGGCCGGTGCAGAAGTCGACGATGCGCGCGACCTCGCCCTTCTCCAGCAGGCCGATCGCGGCGACGTGGCCGTCGGGGCGCAGCAGGAACCAGCCGGGTCCCCAGCGCTCGTAGCGCTCGGCGAGGTCGCCGTCGACGTCGTCGAGGACCAGCACCCCGTCGGTGCCCAGCGGGCGGACCGCCTCCGCCCCGCCCGGCGGGGGGACGACCGCGACGACGGTCGGGACCGACGGCGGCTGGGCGCGGACGCCCGCCACGAACGCCGCCGCCGCGCGCGCGTCGAACGGGAAGGCGAGGACCAGGAACTCGGGACCGACCAGGTCGCGCAGCCGCACCGGCAGCTCCGGAGCGGTCCCGCCCGGTGCCCGGCGGCCGGCGACGACCCGGCAGCGCCCGTCCGGCGCGGGGGTGCCCGGCGCCGGACCGAAGGTCGCCGACGCGGGCTCGGGGTCCAGCACGACCGGCGAGGCGCGGTAGCCGGGCGGCGTGGCCGGGGACCCGATCGGGCCGACACGCCGGGCGGCGCGCACCCCGGTGGTGCGCAGCACCGCGTCGCGCCAGGTCCGCCGCGCCCGGCCGGGCGGGTCCAGGAAGCGCAGGGTGTCCTCCAGCGCCCGCCGCTCCGCCTCGGCGGCGGGCCGCCGCTCGGTGGCGTAGGTGTCGAGCAGCGCGTCGGGCGCCTGCCCGCGCAGCACCAGCGCCAGCTTCCAGGCCAGGTTCTCCGCGTCGCCGAGCCCCAGGTCCAGCGACCGCGGCGCCGCCCCGGGCGCGACCGCGTCGCCGGCCAGCAGCACCCGGCCGTCGCGGTGGGCGCTGGCGATCTGTGCGGTGGGGCGCGAGACACCGGTCCACACGACCTCCGCGGGCAGGCCGCCGGTGAGCGCCCCGAAGCGCTCGCCGACGCGGGCCGGGTCGCGCTCGGCGGCCAGGTCGGCGGCGGGCGGGACCTGCCAGTCGACGCGCCACACGCCCTCCGGCAGCGGGTGGGCGAGCACGGCGAGGCCGGGCGCGGACGGCGGGTCGACCCAGACGTGGCGCTCCGGGGCCAGGGGCAGCTCGGCGCGCACGTCGGCGCTGAGGAAGCGCAGGTCGGCGGGCAGACCGGTCATGCCGATGCCGGCGAGCCGCCGGACGGTGCTGTGCGCCCCGTCGCAGCCCACCACCCAGCGGGCGCGCAGCGCGATGGTCGCCGCTGGCGAGACCACCGTCAGCGCCACCCCGTCCGGCTCGCGTTCGAGCCCGTCGACGCGGGTACCGCGGCGCAGGTCGACGCGCGCGTCGGCGCGGGCGCGCTCGTCCAGGAGCTGCTCCGTGCGCCACTGGGGCAGGCCGACGACCGGTCGGCGGGGGGTCGCGTCGGGGTCCTGGCGCCGGGTCAGGTCGCGGTCGCGGAACACGACGCGGTCCGCGGTCCAGGCCACGCCCTCGTCGGCGATCCGCCGTCCCGTGCCGCCCAGCCGGTCGAGCGCCTCCACGACCTCGCGGTGGAGGGTGGCGGCCTTGGAACCCGACGCCTCCCCCGCGGGCGGGCCGGGGGCGGCGTCCACGACCACGACCTCGACCCCCTGGCGGGCGAGGAACAGCGCCGCGGCCAGGCCGACGGGTCCGGCGCCGACGACGACGACGTCGGCCTCCTCGGCCGTCACCGGTCGTCCCCGGTCAGGAGGTCGACGGCGCGGGCGACGTTGGCGGGGAGCCGGTCGGCGAAGGCGGCGAGCCCCGCGAAGCGGGGTGACAGGTCCGCCGCGGCGCGGGGCAGGGCCTCGGCCGTCTGCCCGGCGGCCACCGTCCGGGCGACCGACAGCGTCAGCGCCTCCAGGTACGCGCCAGTGCCTGCGAGCGCCGCGTCGATCGCGGCGCCGTGCAACGGCGGACCCTCCGCGGGGACGAGCACGTCGGCGCGGAACGACGCGATGCGGGGGAGGGTCGCGCTCCGCCACTCGGCCGGGAACCCGTGCGCCACGTCGGGCGCCCGCCCCGCCGCCACGAGCCGGCCTGCGAACAGCACGCGCGCGTCCTCGACCCAGGCGACCGCGTCCCCGGCCGACGTGCCGCGCCCCACCCAGCCGAGCAGCACGTCGCGCCCGCCCAGCCCGATCCGGACCTGGTCCGCGAAGGCGGCGCCGACGCCAGGGCGGGCGTCCGCGTGGGCGATGACGACCGCGCCGCGCGCGTCGACCGCCCGGGCGCCGGTGAGGAACAGCCAGCGCGTCGCGGCGGCGGGCTCGGGCAGCACCCCGTCGACCCACAGGACCGCGTCGGCGCCGGTGACGGCCCCGACGGTGCGCCCGTCGCGGTACACCGCGACGCCGTCCGCCAGCCGCTCCGCGGTCACCTGCTCGCCCCCAGCCCGTCCCCGGCCTCTGCCTCCCCTGATCCTAACGGCGGCCCGGCGGGCAGCATCACGGGGTGCTGACCGTCGGACACGGGACCCTGGAGGGCGCCGCGCTGACCGCCCTGCTGGACGGCGCGGGCGTCCGCCACCTGGTCGACGTGCGCCGGTACCCCGCCAGCCGGCGCCACCCGCAGTTCGCCAGGGCCGAGCTGGCGGGCCGCCTCCCCGCCGCGGGCATCGGCTACCGCTGGGACGAGGACCTGGGCGGACGGCGCACGCCGCGGCCGGACTCCCCGCACACCGGCCTGCGGGTGGCGCAGTTCCGCGGCTACGCCGAGCACATGACCACGCCACCCTTCCGGGCGGCGGTCCGTCGGCTCCTCGCCGACGCCGCGTCGGACACCACGGCCGTGCTGTGCGCCGAGTCGCTGTGGTGGCGCTGCCACCGGCGCCTGATCGCCGACCACCTCGTGCTGGTCGAGGGTGTCGACGTGGTCCACCTCGCCCACGACGGCCGCACGACGCCGCACGTCCCGACCGACACCGCCCGCCGCCTCGCCACCGACGTCCTCTACGACGCCCCCGGCACCACCCCCACCCTCCCCGGCACCACCCCCACCCTCCCCGGCCTGCCCCCCGCCCCCTGACCCCACCCCACGCCGACGCGACCCGCGCCCGACCGAGCCGGTTACGACCAACCTCGTTGTCCCATCGGACCCGGGCCGCGCCCACCGGGCCATCCGAGCGCGGCGCGCTGGGTGGGGTGGGGTGAGGGCCGCCTCCCCATGGGCGACGACACGGATCCCGGGCTGCGCCCAGCGGGCCGCGCGCGGGCATGGGGACGCGCCGTCGCGGATGAGGCCCGCGGCCGGCGTGCTGGGGTGGGGTGTCAGGCGGGCCGCTGGGGGTCGTGGCGTGCGGGTGGGGCCAGGGGTGTGCCGCGCGGCAGGCTCCGCCAGGTTCGGGCGCGTCGGGTGGCGGTGATCTGCCCGCTGTCCGGCTCTAGCGTCAAGGCCCAGCCGTGGTGGTGGACCAGGGTGTGGTGGCGGCGTGACAGCAGCGCGAGGTTGTCCGGATCGTGGTCCCCGCCGTGTTCGCGGTGGACGAGGTGGTGAACGTCGCTGTGACCGGGTGGGTCTTGCGAGCCGGGGAACCGGCAGCCCCGATCTCTGGCGGTGACGGCGATCCGCGTCTTGGTCGGGATCGTGGCTGCGGTGAGCTTGTCGGAGACCGCCAGCGGCTTGGCGCCGTCGAACACCACGGCGCGGATGTCGGCGTCGGCGGCGAGGCCGTCGGCGAGGCGTGCGGTGATCCGCGGCAGCGGCCCGCGCACGTTCAACTCGACGGTCCCTGCCGCCGAGGCGGTGAGGTCGGAGACCTGGACGTGGGCGATCAGCAGCGGCCGCGCCGGCCGGCCGCTGTCGCCGCCGAGCCAGTCCGCGGCGATCCGCGCCAGGGCGGCGGCGTACTGCCGCGACCGCGACCCCGCCGACCACCCCGGCGCCTGCCCGTCACCGGCGGCCGCTGCGTCAGCGTCGGCGCTGTCCGCCCCGCCACCTGCCTCGGCGTCGGCGTCGGCGTCGGCGTCGGCGTCGGCGACCCCTGGGGCGGCTGCGGGCACGGTCCCGGCGGCAGCCTCGGCGGCGGCAGCCCCGGCGTCGGCGTCTGCGGCGGCACCGGCTGCGGCTGCCGCGTCGTGAGCGGCGGCGGTGGGGGTGGGGGTTGGTGGGCCGGCGGCGGTGTCCAGGGCGTTCAGGATCGGCGCGGCGGTGACCGCGTCGAACTCGCCGTACAGCCGCACACCACCATCCAACGCCGCCTGCACCGACACGAAGCTGGACTCGCGGCGGCGCACCTCGGCCCGCTCCACCTGGCGGGGGCGCGCAACTCGTCGGCTGCCGCCTGCACGGCCCAGACCAGGTCGTCGGGGTCAACGGCATCCGCCGCGCTCGCGGCCACCCGGGCGTCCAGCACGGCGCGGGCGTCGGCGGACAGGCGCTTGGCGGCGGTGGTGATCGCGCGGACCTGACCCCACGACACCGCACCCTCGATGAACAGCGCCGCCACCGCCGGCAGATCCGCCAACGCCTCACCCGCCGCGATCAGCATCCGCCGGTCCGCACCGGTCAAGCGACAGGCCACGCCCAGGAACAGGTCCAGCGGCAGGCCCTCCACCGCCTCGGACACCCCGGACGAGGCGAGGCGGCCTGCCCGGATGACGGCGCGGGCGAGGTGGTGCTCGGCGCGGCGCACGTCGTCGAGCAGGAGACCCAGCTCCTCGACGTCCGAACACCTGTTCGTCATGCCACGGAACGTACCAGGGGGGTGTGACAGGTACGGGCGGCGATCAGGTGGTGGCGGGGGTGTAGCCGCGGCCGAGGTAGGCGGCTTGGACGCGGGGGTCGGTGAGGAGCTCGTCGGGGGTGCCCTCGAGCAGGAGGCGGCCGCGGTCCAGGACGACCGCGCGGTCGGCGATGCGCAGGGCGGCGCGGGCGTTCTGCTCGACGAGGACCACGGCGAGGTCGCCGCGGTCGCGCAGCCGCCCGAGGACCGAGAAGATCTCGGTCACCAGCTTGGGGGCCAGGCCCAGGCTCGGCTCGTCGAGCAGGAGCAGGCGGGGGCGGGCCATCAGGCCGCGGGCGATCGCCAGCATCTGCTGCTCGCCGCCCGACAGCGTCCCCGCCGATTGCAACGCGCGGTCGCGGAGGCGGGGGAACAGGTCCCAGACGATGGCGCGGTCCTCGTCGGCCGCGGTACGCCCGGCCCGGCGGCGCGAGTACGCGCCGAGGGTGAGGTTGTCGGCCACCGACATCCCCGGGAAGACCAGGCGGTTCTCCGGCACGTGGGCGATGCCCGCGCCCGCGAGCCGCTCGGCCGGGCGGCCGGTGACGTCCTCGCCGTCGAGGCGGACGCGCCCGGCGCGGGCGGGGAGCAGCCCGGACACCACCCGCAGCATGGTGGTCTTCCCGGCGCCGTTGGCCCCGACGACGGCGAGCAGCTCGCCCGGGGCGACCGCCAGCGTCAGGTCGTGCAGCACGGTGATCCGGTCGTACCCGGCCGACACCCCCTCGACCGCGAGCCGCGGACCCCCGGCCGTCACGCCCGGCCCCCGCCGTCGCCCCGCCGATCGGCCTCGCCGGCCGCCGTAGCGCCACCCGCGGTGGTCCCGCCCGCGGGCGCCCCGCCAGGCGCGGGTCCGGCGGCTGTGGCCCCGGCCGCCGTAGCGCCGCCCGCGGTGGTCCCGTCCGCCGTGGTCCCGCTCGCGGTGCGGGGGGGAGGGAGGGCGGTGTCGTCGTCGGTGCCGAGGTAGGCGGCGATGACCGCGGGGTCGTCGGCGATGGCGGACGGCGGGCCCAGGGCGATGCGGTGGCCGTCGTCGAGGACCCCCCCGCGGTCGGCCCGGGCCATGCCCGCCTCCATGTCGTGCTCGCCCCGGAGGATGGCCATCCCGCCCGCGCGCCGGCGGCGGAGCAGGTGGGCGAGGTCGGCGCGCTCGGCGGCGGCGAGGCCGGCCATCGGCTCGTCGAGCAGCAGCCGGTCGGGCTCCGCGGCCAGCGCGCGGGCGACCTCGACGAGCCGCTGGCGACCGAAGGGCAGGTCCGCGGCCCGGGTGTCGACCACGTCGTCCAGCCCGAGCAGCCCCGCGAGGCGGCGGGCCTCGGCGTCGATCGCCCGCTCCTCGCGCCGGGCGGGGAAGGCCAGCGCCCCCGCCACGATCCCGCCGCGGCTGCGCAGGTGCCGGCCCACCGCGACGTTCCCCGCGACCGTCATCGAGGTGAAGATCTGCAGGTTCTGGAACGTCCGCGCCGCTCCCGCGGCCGCCACGGTGTGCGGGCGGGGCGGCCGGGCCGCCGACGAGACGGGCCGCCCGCCGACCTCCACCGTCCCCGCCGTCGGGGGCAGCACCCCCGACACGACGTTGAACAGGGTGGTCTTGCCGGCGCCGTTCGGCCCGATCAGGGCGACGATCTCGCCGGTGCGGACCTCCAGGTCGACCCCGTCGACCGCCCGCACCCCCCCGAAGTGGCGTTCGAGGCCGGTGACGCGCAGGACGACCGTCCCCGGCGGGGGCCGCCCCTCGCGCGGGAGCAGCGGCTCGACCGCCGCGCCCTGCTCCCGCACCGCCACCGCCCCACCCGAGGACGCAGGCCCCGGCCCCGGCACAGTCGCCCCCGCGCTCCGCCGCCCCCCCAGCCCGGACAGTCGCCGCCCCGCCTGGACGAACCCGCCGGGCAGGAAGATCACCGACAGGGTCAGCAGCAGGCCGAAGCCGATGAGCTGGTACTCCCCGCTGGCCCCGGGGATGACCCGCGGGATGAAGGTGGTGAGGGCCTCGCCGAGCCCCTCGACGAACACGGCGCCCAGGATCGCGCCCCACACGCTGCCCAGCCCGCCGACGACGGCCATGAGCAGCAGCTCGACCGACAGCTGGAAGGACGCGGACTGCGCGTTCACGACCCCGACGACGTGGGCGTAGCCGGTCCCCGCGATGCCCGCGAGCGCCGCGGACAGCACGAAGACCTGGAGCCGCAGCCGGAACGTGTCGATCCCCAGCGTCTCCGCGGCGACCTCGGAGTCGTGGACCGCCCCCAGCGCCCGCCCGACCCGCCCGCGGGCGAGGTTGCGCGCCAGCACCAGCGCCACGATCACCGTCGCCCACAGCAGGTAGAACTGCTCGCCCGGCTCGTCGTAGGTGCGGCCGTTGAAGGCGACGTCGCCGATGCCGAAGATCCCCGACTGCCCGCCCAGGAACTCCCACTGGTTGGCGACCACCGCGACGATGATCCCGAAGCCCAGGGTCGCCAGCGCCAGGTAGTGCCCGCGCAGGCGCAGGATCGGGATGCCGACGGCGAACGCCGCCGCGACCGCCACCGCGACCGCGACGACCGCCGCCAGCAGCGAGTTGACCTCATAGCGGGTGGTCAGCACCGCCGAGGTGTACGCCCCGATGGCCAGGAACCCGGCCTGGCCCAGCGAGATCTGCCCCGCCAGCCCCATCAGCAGCGACAGACCCAGCGCGGCGAGGGCGAACATCCCGGCGAACACGCCGACGAAGACCACCTGGCCCTCGGCCACCAGCGGGAAGACCACGACGGCCGCGATCAGGACGGCCAGCCCGACGAGGTCGCGGCGCGCCCGGCGCCGCCCCGCGCCCGGCCCCTCGACGGCCATGGCCGCCGCGTCGGCCCGCTCCGCGACCGCCGGCTCGGCGCTCACACCCGCGCCACCGCGCCGGTGCGCCCGAAGACGCCGCTGGGCCGGGCGACGAGCAGGATGATGAGCAGGAAGAACGCCACGGCGTCCTGCAGCCCGGAGCTGATGTAGCCGGCCACGAGCCGCTCGACGACGCCGAGGAGCAGCCCGCCCAGGATGGCGGCGGGGATCGACGCCAGCCCGCCCATGCTCGCGGCCACGAAGCCCTTGAGGCCGAGGAACAGCCCGATGTTCCAGTCCGTCTGGAACACCGGGGAGGACACGACCCCGGCGACGGCGCCCACGATGCCGGCCAGGACCCACGACAGCGTCGACATCCGCGACGGCGAGATCCCGACCAGCCGGGCGGCGACGGGCTGCTCGGCGCAGGCGCGGAAGGCCCGGCCCGTCGTCGTGCGCTCCAGGAACACGTACAGCGCCGCCGCGGCGATCACGGTGGCGACCAGGATCCACAGGTCCTGGGGGCGGACCTGCACCCCGCCGAGGTCCAGGACCCCCGGGGTGAACGCCGGCAGGGCCCGCGGCTGGGGCCCGGCCACCAGCAGCGCGGTCGCCTTGAGGGTCGTGGAGACCCCCAGCGTGAGCATGATGTAGACGACCGCCGAGGACCCCGCGGCGGGGGCGACGGCGACGCGCTCGATCACGCCCGCCAGCACGGCGACCGTGACGACGGCGGCGACCGCGGCGGCCGCCAGCGGGAAGCCCGCGCCCAGGAGCGCGATGGCGACGAACCCCGCCACCATCGCGAACTCCCCCTGGGCCAGGTTGATGATCCCCGTCACCGAGTGGATGGCGACGAAGCCGACCCCGACCAGCCCGTACGCCGCGCCGGTCGACAGCCCGGCGACGACCAGCTGGAGGAGGTCGATCATGAACCGGGCTGCTCGTCCGCCAGGGCGAACTGGCCGTCGCGCACGGTGGCGAAGACCAGGGCGTCGGGCCCGAGCCCCGAGTGGTCCTCCGGCGTCATCCGGAACACCCCGCTCATGCCGACCAGCTCGGCGGTCTCCAGGTAGTCGCGGATGGCGGCCGGGTCCGTGCCGACCTCGTCGATGGCCTGGACCGCCAGGGTGAACCCGTCCCAGGCGTGGCCCGCGAAGGTCGACGGCCGCGCGCCGTAGCGCTCCTCGTAGGCGGTCACGAACTCCTGGATGACCTCGGTCTGCGGGTCCGCGGGGTCCAGCTCGTCGGCGACGAGCAGGCGGCCGATCGGGAAGACGATGCCCTCGGCGGCGTCGCCGGCGACCTCGAGGAAGGCCGGGTTGCCGATGCCGTGGCTGTGCAGGAGCGGGGTCTCGATGCCGAGCTGGCGGTAGGCCTGCGTGGCGGTGGCCGCGGCCGGGGGGATGCCCCAGATCACGTTCACGTCCGCGCCGGCGTCGCGCAGGTTGATCATCTGGGCGGTGAAGTCGGTCGCGTCGGTCGCGAAGCGCTCCTCGACGAGCACGATGTCGGGGTTGCCGCTGACCTCGCGGAAGATGTCGGCGACGCCCTCGCCGAACGCGCTGGCGTCACGGGCCAGGCCCAGGGTCTCGTGGCCCTGGGCCTCCATCCACTCGAGCAGGCGCTGGACGACCACCGAGTCGTTCTGGGCGGTCTTGAACACCCACTCCGACCCCTCGATGATCGACAGGTTCGCCGACAGCGAGATCATCGGGATCTCGGCCTGCTCCGCGATGGGGCGCATCGCCAGGCTCGGGCCGGTGCGGCTGGCGCCGAGGATGATGTCGACGTCCTCCTGCAGCAGCGAGGTCAGCTGGGTCGCGGCCTCGTCCTCGCGCGACTGGTTGTCGCGGATGTCGAGCTCGACCTCCCGCCCGTCGATCCCGCCCTCGGCGTTGAGCTGCTCGACGAGCAGCTCGAGGGTGTCGCGCTCGGGCCCGCCCAGGTTGGCCCCGGGACCGGTGATGTCGAGGACCGCGCCGATGCGGATGGGGCCCTCCTCGGTCGCGGGGGCCTCGCTGACCGTGTCGCCGGCCGGGGCCGAGGCCGCGTCGGACGCGGTCTCACCGCCTCCGCCGCCGGCGGCCGCGTCGCCGCCGTCCTCCGCCTCCGCGCAGCCCGCGGCCACCAGGGCCAGGGCCAGCAGCAGGACCACCAGGGGCCGTCGCAGCAGGGTCGTCATGCCGAACCTCCTCGCTCGGCGCGACCCGGTCCGCCCGGGCGGAGCGCCATCACCGTGTGTTCATCTTCCGGCATTCTCCTGTCGCCCGTCAACGGTCTGGCCCGTGTCCGCTGTCCAGGGGCAGGGGCAGGGCGTCCAGCAGCGCGGCGAACTCCCCGTCGGCGCGGTCGCGGAGCCCGTCGTGGCGGCGCAGGAACAACGCGAACGCGTCCTGGGCGGGCCAGCCGTCGGGCAGGTGGGCCACCGGCAGGTGCGGGTCGTCCAGGATCAGCAGGCGCCACTCGGTGATCAGGCGCAGCTGCTCGGCCAGGGCCCCGCCCTCGGGAGGCGGGTCCGATCCGGCGCCCCAGTTGGCGGTGAACGCGACGTAGCGGGCGGCGAGGGCGTCCAGGTCCCAGGCGTCGGCGACCACCCGGCGGATGTCGGTCGGGGAGGTCGGGTGCCCGACGAACCCGTCGACGCGCTGGGCCAGGCCCAGCCCCTCGACGACCTCGGCGACGTCGACGTGGCCCGGTGCCAGCCACAGCCCGCTGCGCAGCGGCCCGAACCCCCGCCAGGCCAGCGCCGTGCGCAGCCGGTGGCGCTCGTGGCGCTGGCCCTCGGGGATGGAGAACGACAGCAGCGTCCACGCGTCGTCGACCACCCGGACCGGCGGGGTCGCGAAGATGCGCACCTCGCCCTCGGCGAGCACCCGCCGGGTGCGCGGGGTCAGGGCAAGGTACGCCCGCCGCCCGCGCCGGTGGCGGGCGAGGTGCCCCCGCAGCACCATGCGGTTGAGCGTGGACCGCGCGGCCTCCTCGCCCACCCCCAGCCGCGCGAGCACCGCGATGCACGTGCTGCTGGCGACCGCCACGTTGCGGTGCAGCACGTGGCGCCCCAGCAGGGTGAACATCAGCGTCTGCGGCCGCGCGCCCATCCCCGGATGGTGTGCCGATGGGTGACGAGCGTCAAGGTCGTGCGCGACGTCACGTACCGTCAGGTGGGCGGTCCGGCGCGGTCCCGTCCAGCACGCCCCAGCGGGTGGCCAGGAGCAGGGCCTCGACCCGGCTCTCGGCGCCCATGCGCGTGTAGAGCCGGTGCAGCAGCCGGTAGAGCGCGCGCTCGGTGTAGCCGGCGCGGCGGGCCAGCTGGGCCACGGTCACGCCGCCGGCCAGGTCCCGCAGCCACGCCGCCTCGCGCGGGTCGATGCGGACCGTCGCGGGCGGCCGCAGCACCGCCGCGGCCAGCTCCCGCGCGACGTCGGCGGGCAGGTGCACCTGCCCGCCAGCCGCGGCGGCCACCACCGCCGCCACCTCCTCGGGCGGTGCGCGCCAGTCGGCGACCCCGTCGTCCTCGGCGCGCAGCGCCGCCAGGAACGATGCGGGGTCGGGGTCGGGCAGCAGCGCGACGACCAGGGTGGTCGGTGACCGCAGGGCCGCGGCGCGGCGCACGTCGGCGGGTCCGGAGAACGTGAGCAGGACCGCGCAGCGCTGCCGGCCCGCCGCCCACGCCCGGATGTCCTGCGGGTCGGCGGGCACCGCGCCGGCGTCGGCCAGGGCGGCCAGGAGCCCCCGGCGGTAGCTGGGCGCGGCGTCGGCGACCGCGACGGCGAGGCCACGCAGGGAGGTGTCAGCCCGGGTTGCGCGCATGACGGGGATACGTGCCGGCGGGCGCGATCTCCGGGTGGTGCCCCGAAGTTCGTCCTCGAGGAGGAGCCCCGGCCGGTCCGCCGGGCGGCGGTCCGGCCGGGGCGGGCGAGGGGTGGCTAGTTGGGGCTGCAGGGCTCGGGGCCCAGGGGACCGAACCCGGTGCAGTTGACGCTGTCGGCCCCCGGCGGGGCGGTCGAGATCGACAGCACCATCCGCGACTCGAACCGGGCCGGGTCGAAGGTGGCCACGCCCGGCGGGATCCCGATGGTGATGGTGCCGGGACGGTCCCAGGTCGCGGCGGTCAGGATCGTGGCCGGCGACGTCGTCGACGTCGCGGGCGCGAAGTCGGACCGGTAGCTCTCGCGCTGGAGGTTGGAGGTCGCGCCCTCCGTCGTCCGGTCGGCCTGGCTGGTGACGATGGCCGGCTGGCGGGTGATGGTGGTGCCGTCGGAGCACCACTCCACGTTCATGGTCATGAACGCCGTGGTCACCCGCCCGACGTTGGTGTTCTCGGTGACCGGGATGCGGGCCTGCACCCGGAAGGCGGTCCCCGGCGCGCTCGCGCAGGGCCCGAGGATGGTCGTCGGGATCGTCTCGGCCGCCGCCTGCCGCGGGGCCGAGAACGCGAAGGTCCCCACCGCCGCCAGGGCTGCCAGCGCGCTCGCCAGCGCCACCCCGGTCCGGCGGGGCTGCACATTCCTCATTCCTTCACCTCTCGCTGTCGGGAACGGTCCGCGACGAACGGTAGGAAGCGATCGCCGTCGTGCGGCTGTCCGATACCGGGGCGAGGAGATGACCTGATCCGGGTCAGGAACATGACCTGTTCGGGAAGGGGTGGACCGTCCGGCTACGCCGCCGGGAGGAGCACCATTCCCCGCGTTCGCCGACCAGGGCTAGCGTCGGGGGATGAGCACGTCCGGGCCGCCGTGGCCGTCCCCGGCCGGCGCGCGCGTGGCCGCCCTGCACGCCCGCCGCGAGGTCGCGCGCCGGCGGACCGCGGCACTGCTGCGGCGGCTGCTCGCGACCACGACGGCGTGCCTGGTCGTGACCCTGGCGCTGCTCGCCGTCAGGACGCTGGTCGCCGACGTGTTCCGCGTGCCCTCGGCCTCCATGGTCCCCACCCTGGCCGTCGACGACCTCATCGTCGTCGACCGCCTGGCGTACCGGCTGGAGGCGCCGCGCCACGGCGACGTCGTGGTGCTGGGGTCCGCGGGGCTCGCGGACGCGGAGCTGCTGGTCAAGCGCGTGGTCGGGGTGCCGGGCGACGTGCTCCAGGCGGGCGGGGGCGTCCTGGTGCGCAACGGCGCGGTGGTGCCCGAGCCCTACCTGGCGCCCGGCGCGGTGACGTTCGACTTCGGCCCGGTGGTCGTGCCCCGCGGGCACTACTGGGTGATGGGCGACAATCGGCCGCAGTCGCAGGATTCGCGCGCGTTCGGGCCGGTGCCCGCGGAGCGGTTGATCGGCAGGACCACCGAGATCCTCCGCGCGCTGCCCTGAGCGCATCTGTTCGCACTCATTCCTTGGTCCACGTGCACCTTCACCGACTTCGTCTCCCCGTCGGCGCCGGCCGCCTGCCAGCAGTTCCACGGGCGGGGCGGCCCCTACGACATGACCCGCGGCGGCTGAGGGGTCAGTGGGCGCCGAGCAGGTCGTCGGCGCCCCAGCGCCAGAGGGCGCCGAGGACCGGCTCCAGGGTGCGGCCGCGGGCGGTGAGCGCGTACTCCACCCGCGGCGGCATCTCGGCGTAGGCGGTGCGGTCGACGATGCCCTGCTGTTCGAGCAGCCGGAGGCGCTCGGTGAGGGTCTTGGGGTTCACGGTCCCGAGCCCGGTCGCCAGCGCACCGAACCGCTTGGGCCCGCCGAGCAGCTCGCGGACGATCAGCAGCGTCCACTTGCCGCCCAGGATCCCGACGGTGTGGGCCACGGGGCAGGCCCCCGCGATCTGGCGGGGCTCGGTCCACATCACGTCGGGGGACATCGCGACGACCTCCTTTTGCTTGCTTGAAGGTAACTGCTTCCCCAAGGTAAGTGTTGGGGGACAGCACGTCGACCAGCAGGAGGAGCCACCCCGTGACCAGCCCCACCACGACCGCCCCCACGCCCGCCGCAGCGGCCGGCCGCGCGTTCTACGCCGCGGTCGACGCGCGCCCGTTCGACCCGGAGGCGCTCCGCGGCCTGCTCGCCGAGGACTTCCGCGACCTCGACCGCCCGGCCGGGTTCGACGGGCTGACCGACCGCGACACGATCGTCACCCTGCTCGCGGGCCTGGCCGCCGCGTTCCCCGACGGCCGCCACCGGCTGGAGCGGGTGGAGCCCGTCGGCGGGGACGAGGTGCTGCTGTGCTGGCGGTTCACCGGCACCCACACCGGCGCGCCCTTCCTCGGCGTCCCCGCCGCCGGCGCCGCGGTGGACTTCCCCGGCATCGACCTGTTCCGCCTGGGCGGCGACGGGTTCACCGAGCAGCGCCACGTGGAGGCACTGCTGACCCTGATGGGCCAGCTCCGGGCGACCGGCTGAGGGCTCGGCCGGCCGCTCAGACGGCGGGCTCGGCCGCCGCGGCCGTGCCACTGCCCTGCGGGTCGGTCCGCGACACCCGGGGGAGGCGCCACTCGAGGACGACCAGGGCGGCCCAGCCGAGGCCGACCAGCACGGTGGCGGTGACCGCGGGGATCCCCGCCGCCGTCGCCACCAGCCCGAGGACCGCGAGCGCGGCCTTCGCGAGCAGAACCGCGGGGGCGCCGTGGCGGCCGATCCCGCTGGAGATGATCACGAACCCGCCGATCAGGACGGCGAGCGCCGCGCCGAGCAGCGGGACGGCGGCCTCGCCCTCCGCCGCGGCCTCGGCGGACAGCTCGACGGCCACGCCGAACCCGACGATGGCGGCGTACACCACCAGGTGCCCGTAGCCGTAGGCGAAGCTGCGCACCTGCGCCGTCCGCCCGCCGCGCAGCGCGCGGTCGATCGCCGCATCGTCGAACTGGTCGAAGTACACCCACCACACCGAGGCCGCGACGACGAACCCGGCGACCACGGTGGCGACGGCCGCGGGGTTCCACGACGTCGCGGCGAGGCCGTTGACCACCGCCAGGACCGCCTCGCCGAGCACGACGATGGTGAACAGGCCGAAGCGCTCCGGCATGTGCGACACCTGCTGGGGGACCGCCCGCGCCCGGGCGTAGGCGACCGGCCCGGAGATCGCCGCGTTGACGACCACCGCCGCGGCCCAGACCAGGTACTTGCCGGGGGCGGGGACCAGCAGGGACAGCGCCCACAGCGACGCGCCGGCCAGCGAGCCGGCGGTGAACCAGCGGGCCAGGTCGCGGGCGCGCGGCTCGGCCCGCGCGCTCAGCGCGTACAGGCCCGCGAGCAGCAGGAACAGCGCGGCGAAGGTGCCGGCGAACAGGTTCGCGTCCTCCCCGACCCCGTCGGTGAGGGTGACCGCGATGGCCGCGGCGCCCAGCATCGCCGCCAGCTGCGCGAGGCGGTCCAGCGGGCTGTCGTCGTCGAACAGGTCCGCGTAGTAGGAGAAGCTGATCCAGGTCCACCAGACGGGCACGAACAGCCCCGCGGCGGTCAGGACCCCGGCGAGCGAGTGGTCGTCGTGCAGCAGCACGCCCAGCCGGGACACGGCCACGACGAAGACGAGATCGAAGAACAGCTCCAGCCACGTCGCGTGCCGCAGCTCGTCGCCGTCGTGAACCCTCCGGATCGCCACGCCGCCGATGGTAGACGGCACCGCCCCCTACCGGCGTCGCCCGCGCCCGCGCCCGTCCCGGCGGGCGGGCCGGGTGGACGGGGCCGGCGAGCGGTCGAGCAGCCGGGGGTCGGCGGCGAGCTGGCCGGCGACGTAGTGATCGGCCAGGACGCGCTGCAGGCGCTCCTCCACCCGGCGCCGCAGGGCGGGTGACAGGTCGTGGCGGCCGACGAGCGCGGCGGCGCCCGCGGCCTCGACCGACGCGCCCTCGGTCAGCTGGCGCAGGCGGTCCCCGTGCTCCTCCCGCCCGGCGGGCAGCGTCCGCTCCGCCCCGGCGACGGCCACGGCGGCCCGCGCGCCCAGCGCCCGGCTCGCGGCCAGCAGGGCGTGGAGGTGCTCCTCGGGGCACGGGTCGGTCTCGACCCAGGTGGTGAGGCGGTCCGGCAGGTCCGCGCGCAGCCGGTAGCCGGGGCTGACCGCCGCCTTGCGCGCCCGGACGACCCAGACCTCGACCTCGTGATAAAAGGCCAGCGCCTGGCGCCGGATCAGCTCCGGCACGTGGCCGGGCGGGGTCGGGTCGACGTCGTAGGCGGTCTGCAGGAAGGTGTCACCCAGCGTCTGCAGGGCGTCCGCGCACCAGGTGCTGACCAGCTGGGCCCGCACCGCGGGGGCCGCCGTCCACACGCTGGCCCCGTCCAGCTCCAGCTGCTGGAGCAGGCGCTCGCGGTCCAGGAGCAGCGCCGCGACGATGCCGCCCGCGGCGCGGAACGCCTCCAGGTCGTCCGCCGGGACCTCGTCCTTCATCCACGCGAGGAGCCGGCGGTAGGGCATGGCCGTGCACGCTAGCGGGTGGGGGTCCCCCGGTCGCGGGTGCGCCAGGTCCAGGCGTAGTCCTCGTCCTCGGCGGCCAGCGCGGCGGGGCCCAGGGCGAGGGGCCGGAAGGTGTCGACCATGACGGCGGTCTCGTCGGTCGCCTCCTTGCCGATCGACGCCTCGACGGCGCCCGGCTGCGGGCCGTGGGTGAAGCCGTTGGGGTGCAGCGACATCGACCCCAGCTCGATGCCGGCGCCGCGGCGGCTCATGAAGTCCCCGCCGACGTAGAACAGCAGCTCGTCGCTGTCGACGTTGGCGTGGTGGTACGGCGCGGGGATCGCCAGCGGGTGGTAGTCGAACTTGCGCGGCACGAACGAGCAGATGACGAAGTTCGGCCCCTCGAAGGTCTGGTGCACGGGCGGGGGCTGGTGGACCCGGCCGGTGATCGGCTCGAAGTCGCGGATCGAGAACGCGTAGGGCCACAGCCCGCCGGCCCAGCCGACCACGTCGAAGGGGTGGTGCTCGTAGGTGAAGCGGGTGAGGCCGTGGCGGTGGCGGACCAGCACCGGGGTCTCGCCGCCGTCGTCGACGAGCAGCGGCTCGGCGGGGCCGCGCAGGTCGCGCTCGCAGTAGGGGGCGTGCTCCAGGAACTGCCCGCGCTTGGACAGGTAGCGCGACGGCGGGTTGACGTGCCCGCTGGCCTCGATCACCAGCGCCCGGGTCGGGGCGTCGCCGGTGGGGACCCAGCGGTGGGTCGTGGCGGTGGGGACGTGGACGTAGTCGCCCTCGCCGACGTCCAGCGCGCCGTAGACCGACTCGAAGCGGGCCGTCCCCGACTCCACGTAGACGACCTCGTCGCCGATGGCGTTGCGGTACAGCGGGCTGGGGGCGTCGGCGGCGACGTAGGACAGGCGCACGTCGTCGTTGCCGAGCACCAGCTGGCGCCCGCCGACGAGGTCCCCTCCGACCTTGAGCAGGTGGCTCTTGAGGTGGCGCGGCTTGAGGGGGTGGTTGGGGACCAGCGGCTGCGGCTCGGTCTCGACCGCCTCGGCCGCGACGATCGCCGTGGGCATCCAGCGGTGGTAGAGCAGGGAGTGCTCGGCGGAGAAGCCCTCCTCGCCCTGCAGCTCCTCGGTGTAGAGGGCCCCGTCGGGGCGGCGGAACTGCGTGTGGCGCTTGTGGGGGACCTCCCCCACGCTGCGGAAGTACGGCATGGCGCTACTCCTCCAGTGCGTCCAGGGTGGCGGCGGCGACGGTGGCGGGGTCGGGGAAGCGGGCGACCGGCGCGACGATCCCCAGGCTGGCGACGGCGCGGCCGCGGGCGTCGAACAGCGGGACGGCGAGGCCCGACGTGCCGGACTGCAGCTCGTCGCGGCTGTACGCCCAGCCGCGGGCGCGGGTGTCGCCCAGCAGCGCGGCCAGGCGATCGGGGTCGGGGTCGGCGGCCAGGGCCGCGTCGCGCACCGCGGGGTCGGCGAAGGCCAGGATCGCCCGGCCGTGCGCGCCGCGGGTCAGGGGGTGGCGCAGCCCGGGGCGGTACTCGACGCGCAGCGGGTGGGCGCGACCGGGGACCTGGTCGACGGCGACGGCCTCCCCGCCCTCGGCGACGGCCAGGACCGCGGTCTCGCCGAAGCGGGCGGCCAGGGCCTCCAGCGCCAGCCGCGCGCGGTCGCGCACCCCCGCCTCCGCACGCGCCCCGAGCACCGCCAGCGCCGCCCCGAGCACGTGCCCGTCGGGCCCGCGCCGCACGTAGCCGCGGCGCTCCAGGGTGGCGAGCAGGCGGGTGACGACGGTGCGGTTCAGCCCGGTGCGCCGCGCCAGCCCCGCGCTGCTCAGCGGACCGTCCTCGGCGAGGACCTCCAGCAGCACCAGGGCGCGGTCGACCGTCTGCGAGGTCTCACGTCCCTCCGCCACGACCACGATCACGTCCGATTATCGGCCAGCGCTGTCCGCTCAACGAGCATCCGCCGCGGGCAGCCCGCGGTCAAGGGCTGGCGCCCGGGCCGAGCGCGCCGGTCCGTCCGGCCGGGCGTGCGGCGGCCGCCGCCGGGTGGGGCAGGATGTCGCGCAGGATCGGATCGGCAGGGGTGGGGGACGGATGCGCGCGGTCGTCATCGACCGGTTCGGTGGGCCGGAGGTCGTGCGGGTGGCGGAGCTGCCCGACCCGCGGCCGGGTCCGGGGCAGGTGCTGGTCCGCGTCGGGGCCGCCGGGGTCAACCCCGTCGACGCCGCCACCCGCGGCGGGCTGTTCCCCGGGCAGCCGTCCTTCCCCATGGTCCTGGGCTGGGACGCCGCCGGGGCGGTGGCCGAGGTCGGGCCCGGCGTGGAGGAGTTCGCGCCCGGCCAGCCCGTCGTCGCCCACGCCAACCAGTTCGAGACCGGGGTGGGGCTGGCGGCGGAGCTGGCCGTGGTCGACGCCGACGGCATCGCCGCGCGCGCCGGCACCACCACCGCGGTGGAGGGGGCGACCCTGCCGACCACCGCCATGACCGCGCTGCAGGCGCTGGACGCGCTGGAGATCGAGGGCGGCCGGTCGCTCCTGGTGGTCGGCGCCGCGGGCCAGGTCGGCGGGTTCGCCGTGCAGCTCGCCGCCTACCGGGGGGTCGAGGTCGTCGCCGTCGCCGCGCCCGCCGACGCCGACGAGGTCCTGCGGCTCGGCGCCGCACAGGTCGTCGACCGGGGACCCACCGGCGCCGCCGAGGCGCGGGCGCTGGTCCGCGGCGGGGTCGACGCGGCGCTGGTCGCGGGCGGCGACGCGGAGGCGGGCGCCGCCGCGCTGGCGGCGGTCCGCGACGGCGGGCGGCTCGCATCGGTGGTCCCCGGGTCGGCCCCGCCCGCTGCGCGCGGCGTCACCGTCCTGGAGGTGCGCGTCCAGCGCGACGGGCGCCAGCTCCGCGAGCTGGCCGGGCTGATGGGGGAGGGCATCCTCACGGCGCGGGTCGCGGCGACCCTGCCGTTCGACCGGGCGGCCGAGGCGTACGACCGTGTCGTAGCGGGCGGCCTGCGGGGAAAGCTGGTCCTGGTCCCCTGATCTCCCTCCCGACGGAGGCTCCGTGGCAGACGACGCGACGACCGACCCCGCGCTGCGCTCGTGGGTCCCGGGGGCCGACGACTCGGGCTTCCCCATCCAGCACCTGCCCTACGGGACCTTCTCGGTCGCCGGCGACCACCCGCGGGCCGGGGTGGCCATCGGCGACCAGATCGTCGACCTGGCGGTCGCCGCCCGCGCCAAGCTGTTCGACGCGGTCCTGCACGACCCGGTCGCCGCCTTCCGGGGGCCCGACCTCACCCCGTTCCTCGCGCTCGGCCCGGCGGCCTGGCAGCGGGTCCGGGCCGAGCTGTCGGACCTGCTGCGCGCCGACTCGACGCGGTCGCGCCCGATGGGCGACGCGCTGGTTCCCCAGGCCGACGCGACCCTGCACCTGCCGTTCGCGGTCGCCGACTACGTCGACTTCTACTCCTCGCTGGAGCACGCCACCAACGTCGGGCGGCTGTTCCGGCCCGGCGCCGACCCCCTGCTGCCCAACTGGCGCCACCTGCCCGTCGGCTACCACGGGCGGGCGGGCACGGTGGTGGTGTCGGGCACCCCGGTCGTCCGCCCGGCCGGCCAGGCCGCCGGCCCCGAGGGGCCCGTCTTCGGCCCCAGCCGGCGCCTGGACATCGAGCTGGAGGTCGGCTTCGTCGTCGGCACCCCCAGCCTCCTGGGCCGCCCCGTCCCCCCCGCCGCCGTCCGCGAGCACGTCTTCGGCGCGGTGCTGGTCAACGACTGGAGCGCGCGCGACATCCAGGCGTGGGAGTACCAGCCGCTCGGGCCGTTCCTGGGCAAGTCGTTCGCGACCTCGATCAGCCCGTGGGTGACCCCGCTCGCGGCGCTCGAGCCGTCCCGGGTCGACGCCCGCCCGCAGGAGCCGCCGGTGCTGCCCTACCTGCGCGTCGACGAGCCCTGGGCGCTGGACCTGCACCTGGAGATCGGCCTGCGCAGCGCCGGGATGGCCGCGGCGGGCACCCCGTTCGACGTCATCAGCCGCCCCGACTTCGCGCGGCTGTACTGGACCCTGCCCCAGCAGCTCGCGCACCTGACCGTCAACGGCGCGTCGCTGCGCACCGGTGACCTGCTCGCGTCCGGCACGGTGTCGGGCGACCGCGGCGACGAGGGCAGCCTGCTGGAGCGCACCCTCGGCGGCCGCGAGCCGCTGCGGCTGTCCGACGGCAGCGAGCGCACCTTCCTGGCCGACGGCGACGAGGTCGTGCTGCGCGGCTCCGCGGGCGGCGGGGGGCGGCCCCGCCTGACCCTGGCCGAGGTCACCGGCACGATCCTCCCGACCCACCGGTGAGCGCGGGGCGGGCCGGCCCGGCGGTCGCCGTCGCCGACCTGTCGACCGCGGCCGCGGCGCGCGGGACCGTGGTGGTGGTCGACGTCCTGCGCGCCTTCACCACCGCCGCGCACGCCCTGGCGGCCGGGGCGCGGGAGCTCCTGCCGGTCGCCGCGGTCGACGAGGCGCTGCGGCTGCGCGCCACCGGACGCGTCGACCTGGCGATGGGCGAGGTCGGCGGCCTGCCCGTCGAGGGCTTCGACCTGTCCAACTCCCCGGCGGCGCTGGACGGCCGGCGCCTGGACGGCCGGCGCATCGCGTTCCGCACCACCAACGGCACGCAGGGCATCGTGCGCAGCGCGCACGCCGACGCGGTGTTCGCCGCGAGCTTCGTGGTCGCGGCGGCGACCGCCCGGGCGGTGCTCGCCACCGGCCCGGCCGCGGTCACCATCGTGGTCACCGGCGACGGCGGGGACGGCGGGGAGGAGGACCGCGCCCTCGCCGCCTACCTCGGCGAGCTACCACCGGCCCCCAGGGCAACGGGCTCCGCGCGCCCGCCGACGCGGTGGTCGCCGCGCGCTGCGTGGACGCGGCGGCGACCGCCCGGGCGGTGCTCGCCACCGGCCCGGCCGCGGGCGCCGGCGCGGTCGCCGGCGGCGGCGGGGACGGCGGGGAGGAGGACCGCGCCCTCGCCGCCTACCTCGGCGAGCTGCTGGAGGGCCGCGCGCCCGACCCCGCGCCGTTCCTGGCCCGGGCGCGCGCCTCGGCGACCGCCGCGCGGTTCCTGGACCCCGGCCAGCCGGCGTTCCCCGCGGCCGACCTCGACCGCTGCCTGGCCGTCGACCGCTTCGACCTGGCGCTGCCGGTCACCGCCGACGGCGGGCACCTGGTCCTGCGCGCCGCGCGCTGAAGCGGGCTGCGGGCGGGACGGGCAGGGTCGGCCGGAAGTGGGTACTCCTTCGAGACGCGCGGACTACAGGGGGCGGCATGGCCGAGGCGACGGTACCGACGCAGGCGGCCGGGCCCGCCGCCCGCGCGGAGCAGGGGGACGCGACCGACCTGCGGCGGGCCATCACCCTGCCGCGGATGTTCCTGTTCATCCTCGGCGACGTGCTGGGCGCGGGCGTCTACGTGCTCATCGGCACCGTGGCGGGCGAGGTCGGCGGCGCCGTCTGGGCACCGTTCCTGCTGGCCCTGACCTTCGCGCTGTTCACCGCCTTCTCCTACGCCGAGCTGGTGACCAAGTACCCCCGGGCGGGGGGCGCGTCGGTGTTCGTCCAGCGGGCGTTCGGCAACGACCTGCTGTCGTTCGTCGTCGGCTTCGCGATGCTGAGCGCGGCGATCGCGGCGGGCGCCTCGCTCGCCTCGGCCTTCGCCGGTGACTACCTCGGCCAGTTCGTCAGCATCGACCCGCGGATCGCGGCGGTCGTGTTCCTCGTGCTCGTCGCCGCGCTGAACCTGCGCGGCATCGACGAGTCGATGAAGGTCAACGTGGTCCTCACCGTCATCGAGGTCGGCGGTCTGCTGCTGGCCATCGTGCTCGGCTTCGCGACCGTCGCGACCGGCGGCGGCGACCCGTCCCAGCTCACCTCGTTCGCGACCGACCGCCCGATGGCGCTGGCGATCCTCAGCGGCTCCGTGATCGCCTTCTACGCGTTCCTGGGCTTCGAGACCTCCGCCAACGTCGCCGAGGAGTGCATCGAGCCCCGCCGCATCTACCCGATCGCGCTGCTGTCGGCGATCGCCGTCGCCGGCGTCGTCTACCTGCTCCTGGGCGCCGCGATCGGGATGGTCGTGCCCCTGGACGAGCTGGCGGACAGCAGCGCTCCGCTGCTCGGGCTCATCGAGCGCTCGCCGGTCGCGTTCCCGGTCTGGCTGTTCAGCATCATCGCCTTGCTGGCGGTGTCCAACGGCGCGCTGCTGTTCACCATCGCCGCGTCACGCCTGCTCTACGGCATGGCCCGCGAGGGCCTCGTGCCCCCGGTGCTGGGCCGGCTGAACACCCGCAAGACCCCGCCGGTCGCGGTGGCGGTCACCCTGGTCCTCACCGCCGGGCTGGTGCTCACCGGCGACCTGGAGACCCTGGCGGAGACGACGGTGCTCCTGCTGGTGATCGTGTTCGCGGGCATCAACGCGGCGGTGCTGGCCCTGCGCCGCCAGCCGGTCGACGCCCCGCACTTCCGCACCCCGGTGGTGATGCCGATCCTGGCGCTGGTGTCGGTCGTCGCGGTCATGACCCAGCAGACCGCCGCGACCTGGGGCCGCGCCGGGATCCTGCTGGTCGTCGGCCTGGTCCTCTACGGGCTGTCCCGCCTGGCCACGCGGCGCGGTTCGCCCGCCTGACGCGCGCCCGGTCGGGGGTGTGCGGCGCCACCGCCGGGGCATGCATCCTCCCGGCGGTCCTGACCTAGGCTTGGCGCCGAGCGCCGGCACGACCGACACGAAGGACAGTGAGAGATGGGCAACTTGTTCACGCGGGTGTGGCGGTACCTCGTCGCCGCGCTCACCGGCCGCTTCGAGGAGGCGGCGGACCCCAAGGTCCAGATCGAGCAGGCCATCGCCGAGGCGCAGAACCAGCACCGCCAGCTGACCCAGCGGGCCGCCTCCGTCATCGCCAACCAGAAGAAGGCGGAGATGGACCTCGACCGGTCCATGCAGGAGCTCGAGAAGCTCAACTCCTCGACCCGCCAGGCCATCCTCATGGCCGAGGAGGCACAGGCCCGCGGCGACGAGCAGAAGGCGACCGAGTACACCCAGACGGCGGAGACGTTCGCCAACCGGCTGGTGGCCCAGGAGCAGTCGATCGAGACGCTGAAGCAGCTGGTGCTCCAGTCCACCGGCGCCGCCGACCAGGCCAAGCAGGCGGTCGACCAGAACGCGCGCCGCCTGCAGGAGCGGCTGTCGGAGCGCCAGAAGCTGCTCAGCCAGCTCGACCAGGCCAAGATGCAGGAGCAGATGAACGCCGCGCTGGAGTCGGTGTCCGCGACGGTCGGTCGCGACGTCCCCAGCCTGGAGCAGGTCCGCGACAAGATCGAGACGCGCTACGCCCAGGCCCGCGGCGAGCGCGACACCCCCCCCTGCCCCCCCACCCCCGCGGGGACGGAGCAGGTTGCCCCCGCCCGGCGGCCATGGGGTCAGAGTCCGCGGTACCAACGGTCGAGACCCCGGATCAGACCGTCTCGGAACCACTTCCTGAAGCGCTCCTCCACGAGCGACCCCTGTTCCAGATAGTTGACCTGGAAGACCTCGTCCGTGAGGGGCGTCAGGTCCGTGACCTGTGCCTGGTGCCCCTCGGTCTCCTCCCGTTTGAAGAAGACGAGGCTGCCGACGACGACACCACGGAAGTCCCTACCCAGCGTATGGAACGAGACGAGTATCTCGGCCTGCGTGCCGGCCCTCAGAACCAGCCTCGTCCAAGCGTGATGGTCGCGAAGGTTAGCGAAGTAGTCGTGACGCTTCGCCGCCTCCAGTACCTGGAATCGGTAGTACCCACTGCGGCGGGAGTTGGCGGATTCCGAGTCCGCGAAGAACTCGCTCTCTGCCAGCTGTGGACCCACCTCGCGACGGAGTTGAGCGACGACCTCTTCGATCTGGTCACGCGCGTAGTCGAGAAGGTTCCCGGAGAGTTCCTTTGCGCGGTTCCATTCCTCCTTGCTGGACGTGCCCCGCTGCTGGAGGGCATCCCTCACCGCACCGATGACCTGAGAGATGTTATCTGCTTCACGCTGTATGTCGGCAGCAAGGCTCATGGCGCGCGTGAGGGCACGGACCTCCACTCCTGAGAACAGATCGACCAGGGACCCCAGGTCGCCGTGAGCGGCAGCCTCGAGCTCTCTCATCCGGGACCAGAAAGAGGCAGTGGAGGCGGTGTTCGACTACGTGAAGGGTCACCGGCCCTGGCAACGGACGGCTGGCTCGGGCTCTAGCCAGTCACGTGATGATCCGGGCTGGGTGGTTTCCTCTCACGATCACGCGTGACGAACGCGAGCGCTACCTGGACGCGATGACCAGCTGTGGGTCGCTGTCGGTGTCCTCGTGAGAGATGATGGCGGCGTCGAGGCCCCGTTCGATCAGTATCTGTGTCACACCGCGGTCGAGGGAGTACAACCGCTCGATAACGCCCGTCTCTATGGCCCATTCCCGCTGGAGTCGCTCATGAAAGTCCTGCAGCATCCGCGCCGACAGGCGGTCGCGCTGCTCGCTCCACACCTGAGCCAGCGCGGGCAATTGGTCACTGGCGATGGACCGCCAATCATCGGGTAGATCGGTGAGTGGCGCCCATCTGTACGAGACATCTGGAGAAGCCGGTGTCGGACGCATGATGTGTCATTCCCAGCCAGAGGAGTTCGGGGTGACGCACTGCGGCTGGTGTTCGCAGACGCGGTGCGTGGCGGCGACAAGTCTAGGAGTGGGCGTGGCGCGGCGGCCGCGCGCGGTCGCCTCACGGCGTGCGGCGTCAGGCCAGGCGGCGGGTGCGCAGGCGGGTGGCGGCGCGGGTGGCGATCCAGAGGGCCGCGGCGGCGACGGCCAGGGCGACCAGCACCGTCGGGGACGCGGGGCCCGTGCGCTCGACGGTCGTGGGGTCGGGGTTGACCAGCACGTGGACGAACAGGAACACCGCCGGGGCGGCGGCCGCGGCCGACGCCGCGCGCGACCAGGCGGCGAGGCGGGCACCGTCCAGGCCCGGCAGCGGCAGCAGGCCCAGGGCCAGGCCCTGGAGCCCGACGACGACGGTCGCCGACAGCGCGGCGTCGGCGAGCATGGTCGGGAAGGTCACGGTCGCCGGGTCGACCAGCGGGTCCACCGCGACCGACCACCACGTCCACGCCACCGCGGTCACCGCCGCCAGGCAGGCCAGGCCCAGCAGCACCGCCCGCCCCGCGTCGGCGGGGCGCGGGCGGCGGCCGTCCAGGACCACCGCGGCCGCCAGGACGCCGTGGACGGCCCCCGGCTCGAAGCCGGCCAGCAGCGACCCGACCACCAGCACCGCCGCGACGGCCAGGCCGGCGGGGCGGACGCGCAGCGCGACGCGCTCGCGGGGGACCGCGTGGGCGTACAGCGCCCCGGGCAGCACGGCGGCCAGCGTCGTCACCGTGAGGGCGACGAGCAGCCCGGCCGCCGCCGCCAGCGCGGCCCCGGCCACGCGCTCCTCCACCCGGTCGAGCAGGCCGTAGAGCAGGGTCGCGACCACCGCCACCAGCGCCACGACCAGCAGGGGCGCGCGCGGTTCGACGTCCGGCGGTCGCCAGGGGAGCGGCCAGCGCCAGCCGGGACCGCTCACGGTCGTGGCGTCCACGATCCCCGGTGCGGCGCGCACGCCGCGGCGGCCCGTGCGGGCGGCGACCAGGGCGAGCAGGGCGACGATCCCCAGCGTCGCGGCCGCGTTCGCGAGCAGGCGGGGACCCGGCGCGAAGGCCGCCCCGAGCGACGGCAGGGTCCGCGCGAACACCGACCGCGCCACCGGCCCGAACGTGCCCACCGGCTCCGGCGGGCGGGCCGGGGCGGGCTCCAGCAGGCGCAGGGTGGTGGTGTCGCGCCGCGGGCGGGTGGCCGGGGGGCCGGGCTCGGGGGCGGGTGCGGCTGCCGGTGGCGCCGCCGCCTGCGGGTCATCGGCCGGCGGGGCGGGATCGGCGGGCGCCGCGCCGGGACCCCCGGCCGGCGCGAGGGGCGCGGGGTCCAGGACCGTGAGCGTCGCGGCCCCCAGGGGCTGGCGCCAGTCGCCGACGACGCACCAGCCCTCCACGACGGAGGAGCCCGGGGCGGCGTCGGCGGGGACGGTCAGCACGCCGTCGGCGAGGCCGTCGCGCCGCACCAGGTCGGCGACGTCGCGCCCGTCCCAGACCGCCGCGATCCGGCCGCCCGTGCACGCCGCGCCGGTCACCGTCACCGTGACGGTCTCGCCCGGCAGGACCTCGGCGCGGGACAGGTGCAGCCGCGCCGCCTGCCGGGGCGCGCCGGGCGCGGCGGGCGCGCCCTGCACGTCCTGCCCGGGGTCGGCGGGTGCGGGGTCGGCGGGTGCGGGGTCGGCGGGTGCGGGGTCGGCGGGTGCGGGGTCGGCGGGTGCGGGGTCGGCGGGTGCGGGGTCGGCGGGTGCGGGGTCGGCGGGTGCGGGGTCGGCGGGTGCGGGGTCGGCGGGTGCGGGGTCGGCGGGTGCGGGGTCGCCGGGTGCCGGGCCGCCGGGTGCGGGGGCCGGGTCCGTCGGTGCGGGGTCGGCGGCGCCGGGGCCCTCCCCGCCGGCCCCGCCCGGGCCGAGGTCCGCGCCCGGGCCGACGTGGGTGCCGGGGTCGGCGGCGTCCGGGTCGGGGGTGGGCCCGCTCTGCCCGTCGCCCGCCGGGGTCGGCGGCGCGGGCGCCGGGTCCGGCGGCAGGCCGGCCGGGCTCTCCGCGCTGGTCGCCGACGCCTCCTGCGCGCTGCCCGGCGCGGGCCACGCCATCAGCACGAGCAGGACCGCGACGAGGGCCGCTCGGATGGCGCGGGTCATGCGTGGCCCCGGGTTAGCTAGGAACTAGTACTCCGGCATCTTCCCTTGTCCTCACGGCCGTGTCGAGCCCGGTGCCCTCTCCAAGCTGCTCACCTGCTCACCTGGTCCCTGGTCCCGCTGCCCCGGCCCACCCGTGCGCGGATCATGGGCGCGGTCATGCGCGGCATGACCGCCCGCGCGCGGGAGGCCGCCGCGGCGGGCACCTAGGATGCAGCCATGGCGCAGACCCCCATCCTCACCCCCAGGCCGACGACTTCCCGCGTTGGTACCAGGACGTCGTCGCGAAGGCGGAGCTGGCCGAGAACGGCGCGTTCCGGGGGTCGATGATCATCCGGCCGTGGGGCTACGCGCTGTGGGAGCACATCCAGGCGGAGATGGACCGGCGCATCAAGGCGACCGGGCACAGCAACGTCATGTTCCCGTCGCTGATCCCCTACTCCTACTTCGAGCGCGAGGCCCAGCACGTCGAGGGCTTCAGCCCTGAGCTGGCCGTCGTGACCACCGCGGGGGCGAGGAGCTGGCGGAGCCGCTGGTCGTGCGCCCGACGTCGGAGACCGTCATCGGCGACGCGATGTCGCGCTGGGTCCAGGGCCACCGCGACCTGCCGCTGCTGCTCAACCAGTGGTGCAACGTCATGCGCTGGGAGCTGCGCCCGCGCCTGTTCCTGCGCACCACCGAGTTCCTCTGGCAGGAGGGCCACACCGCCCACGCGACCGCCGAGCAGGCGCGCGGGGAGAGCCAGCTGATCCTCCACAGCGTCTACGACGACGTCATCCGCAACGTCCTGGCGATCCCGTCGGTGCTGGGCATCAAGACCCCCCGCGAGCGCTTCGCCGGTGCGGTGGAGACCTTCACGCTGGAGGCGCTCATGCGCGACGGCAAGGCGCTCCAGGCGGGGACCAGCCACGACCTCGGCGAGAACTTCGCCCGCGCCTTTGGGATCCAGTACTCCGACGCGCAGGGCACCCGCCAGCACGCGCACACGACGTCGTGGGGCGTGTCGACGCGGATCGTCGGCGGCCTGGTCATGACCCACGGCGACGACCGCGGGCTGCGCCTCCCGCCGGCGGTCGCGCCGGTGCAGGTCGTCGTCCTGGCCATCAAGGACGAGGTGCTGGAGGAGGCGGAGCGCGTCACCGGCGAGCTCGTCGCCGCCGGCGTCCGCGCCCGCCTGGACGCCAACACCGCGCAGTCGTTCGGCCGCCGCACGGTCGACTGGGAGCTGCGCGGCGTGCCCGTGCGCCTGGAGATCGGCCCGCGCGACCTGGCCGCGGGGACGGTCACCCGCGTCCGCCGCGACCGCGGCGGCAAGGAGACCATCGCCCTGGACGCGGTGGTCACCGACACCCTCGCGGCCATCGACGCGATCCAGGCCAACCTGCTGGACGAGGCCGAGACGTTCCGCGACGCCCACACCCGCGATGCCGCCAAGGTCGACGAGGTCGACGGCACCGGCTTCTGGCGCGTCCCCTGGGACGCGGTCGGGGAGTCGGGCGAGGACGCGCTCAACGAGCGCGGGTACTCGGTGCGCTGCCTGACCCGCGCGGACGGCGGCGTCCCCCAGTCCGTCGACGAGCCCGACCTCACCGCCTGGATCGCCCGCGCCTACTGATCCGGGCCCCACCGCGGCGCGGGGTGCCGCAGAATCACCTCCTCACCCACGCGCCCAGCGAGGAGGGCCCGCCCGTGACCACCTACCGCAGCCCCTGGCCCGACGTCGAGATCCCCGACGCCACCCTGCCGGACCACGTCCTGCGACGGGCGGCCGACCACCCGGACAAGCCGGCGCTGGTCGACGGCCCGACGGGGCGCACGATCACCTACGGCGAGCTCGCGCTGGGGGTCCGGCTGATGGCGGCGGGGCTCGCGCAGCGGGGCTTCGGCAAGGGCGACGTGTTCGCGATCTACCTGCCCAACGTGCCGGAGTACGCGGTGGCGCTGCTCGGGGTCGCGGCGGCCGGGGGCATCGCCACGACCATCAACCCGCTCTACACCGTCGACGAGCTGGCCCACCAGCTGGACGACGCGGGCGCGCGCTACCTGCTGACCATCCCGCTGTTCCTCGACAGGGCCAGGGAGGCGGCGGGGCGCACCGGGATCGAGGAGGTGTTCGTCCTCGGCGAGGCGGAGGGCGCGACCCCGGTGATGGCGCTGCTCGCCAACGACGGGACGCCACCCGACGTCACCGTCGACCCGGGCGACGTCGTGGTGCTGCCGTACTCCAGCGGCACGACCGGCCTGCCCAAGGGCGTGCAGGTCAGCCACCGCAACATCGTGGCCAACTGCGCCCAGTGCGAGCCGGTGCTGACCCTGCACCCCGAGGACCGCGTCCTCGCCGTCCTGCCGTTCTTCCACATCTACGGCATGGTCGTGCTGCTGAGCATGGGCCTGTCGCAGGGGTCGACGCTGGTGACCATGCCGCGCTTCGACCTCAAGGACTACCTCCAGCTGATCCAGGACCAGCGCATCACGGTGCTGTTCATCGTCCCCCCGATCGGGCTGGCGCTGGCCCGCCACCCCCTCGTCGAGGACTTCGACCTGTCCAGCGTCCGGCTGGTCCTGTCCGGCGCCGCGCCCATGAGCGCGGAGCTGGAGGAGGCGATCGGGCGGCGCACCGGCGCGATCAGCGCGCAGGGCTACGGCATGACCGAGACCGCGACGGTCCTGTCCGCCAACCCGGCGGAGGAGTCCGAGCTGCGCCACGGGTCGGTGGGCCGGCTGGCGCCCAACGTCGAGGCGCGGGTCGTCGGCCCGGACGGGGCCGACGTCGCGGCGGGCGAGCAGGGCGAGCTGCTGTTCCGCGGCCCCAACGTCGTGCGCGGCTATCTGAACAACCCCGACGCGACGGCCGCGACGTTCGACGCCGACGGCTGGATCCACACCGGGGACGTGGGCTACATCGACGCGGACGGCTACCTCTTCGTGGTCGACCGCGTGAAGGAGCTCATCAAGTACAAGGGACTGCAGGTCGCCCCCGCGGAGCTGGAGGCCGTGCTGGTCCAGCACCCGTCGGTCGCCGACGCCGCGGTCATCCGCGTCCCCGACGAGGAGGCCGGCGAGATCCCCAAGGCCTTCGTCGTCGCCCGCGGCGAGGTCACCGACGACGACGTCATGGCCTTCGTCGCCGAGCGCGTGGCGCCGTACAAGCGCGTGCGCGTGGTGGAGTTCGTCGACGAGATCCCCAAGTCGGCGTCCGGGAAGATCCTGCGCCGCGTGCTGATGGCCCGCGAAGCCGAATCGTCCGTCTGAGGGTTATCTCGGTCCCCCTCGGTCACCCTGACGACGATCAGAGTCGTAGATGTGAGGGGACAGAACAGCCATGGCAAGCACCAGCAGGGACGTGCAGGACAACCAGGTGGTCCAGACCCGCAACTCCGGCGACGTCGACGGCAACGGGATGGCGATCGCCAGCCTGGTCGTCGGGATGCTCGCGGCGACCATGGCCTTCCTGGTCCTGTCGTCGCCGGGCGCGATCCTGTTCGGGCTGATCGCGATCGGCCTGGGCATCGCCGGCCTCGGCAAGGCCAACCGCTTCGGCGGGCTGCACAAGGGCCTGGCCATCAGCGGCATCGTGAGCGGGCTCCTCGGCCTGGTGGTCGGCGGCGCGGTCATCGCCGGCCTGGTCGCCCTGGGCAACGAGGCGCAGGACCGCCTGCAGGACCCGGCCGTCCAGGACCGCCTCCAGGACGTCCAGAGCGAGGTCGAGGAGGCCGTTCCCGACGGTCGCTGATCGGGGCGGCTCCACCGGCTCCACCGCTTCTCCGAGGCCCGCCGCACCCGCGGCGGGCCTCGCCGGTCCCCGGGCTCCCGCTCAGCCGGCGCCCGCGTCGCGGTACTCGCGCAGCCGCGGCCACAGCTGGGCCCAGGTCCCGCGGGGCTCGCGGCACACCCAGATGGGCGCGCCGCGCTCCTCGGGGGCGACGCTCGTGAGGGCGGGGACGCGACCCGCCAGCCGGACGTCGCCGAACAGCGCGTGCAGCCGCCGCCGGTCGAAGCCGATCGCCACCACCACGTCGCGGTCCTCGGCGGGCGGCCCCCACAGCCAGTAGGTGTTGTGCCCGCTGTGCGGGGTGGGCAGCAGCCCGGCGCCCAGGTGCTCGATCGCCCCGGCCTCGCCGTAGTTCTCGGTGAGGACGGCGGCCCGGGCGCGGTCCTCGGCGGGCAGCGCGCGGTACGCCGCCAGCACGGCGCGGACGACCGCGGCCCAGCCGCCCTGCGCGCCGACCTCGATGCCCGCCTCGTCCAGGGGCGGGGTGCGCAGCGCCGCGTACGCCAGTCCCGGCATCACGAAGAACGTGCCGGCGACGACGCCGAAGCCGACGATGCTCGCCGTCACCGCCCGCAGGGACAGCCAGGGCCGGTCGGCGAGCCAGCCCTCCATCGCGACCGCGCCGGCGGGCAGCAGGACCCCGTACAGCGGGCCCAGGTAGTAGGCCTTGCCGCCGAGCACCAGCAGGACCGCGAAGACGGCCACGTAGACCCAGCCGAGCAGCCGGAACGGCGCCCCCTCCGGTGCCCGCAGCAGGCGCCAGAGCCCGGCGATCCACACCGGCGCGAGGAACGGGTTGGTCATGCCGATCTGCAGCGGCGCGAACGCCAGCGAGGCGGCCAGGCCCCCGTTGGCCTCCTGCAGCGACGCGAGCATCGCGACGGTCGGCCAGCCGTTGGCCGCCTGCCACCACAGGTTCGGCGCCCACAGCGCCAGGGCGACCGCCGCGCCCGCCCACGGCCAGGGGGTGCGCAGCCAGCCGGTCAGCCGCGCGGGGATGAGCGCGACGACCAGCCCCGCCGCCAGCAGCAGCACGGTGTGCTTGTTCTGCAGCCCGACGCCGATGGCGGCGCCGATGCCCAGCCACCAGCGCCCGTCGCGCGAGCGCAGCAGCCGCACCACCAGGTACGCGGCGACCACCCAGACGACCTGGTCGACCGCGGTGGTCGACAGGGAGTTGGCCGTGACCAGGAACAGCGACGACACCGCGACGCACACGGCCGCGAGCCAGCGCGCGACCCTGCCCCCGCCGAACTCGGCGGCGAGCAGCGCGGCCAGGACGACCAGCGCGCCGTGGCCCAGCGCGGGGAACAGGCGCAGCCCCGCCAGCGACCCGCCGAACCAATCCGCGGACAGCCGCGCGAGCAGGGGCGTCAGCGGCGGCTGGTCCACGTAGCCCAGCGCCAGCCGGCGACCGGCGGCCAGGAAGTACAGCTCGTCGCGGTGGTGGCCGTAGCCCAGGCTGAAGGCGACGTGGACCAGGACGGCGGCGGCTGCGATCGCGACGACGGCCGCCACCGGCGTCGTGGTGCGCATGTCGGCACGCATGGCCGGGGACGATACGCAGGCGGCGGGCGACCACTCCCTCCCGTCGGGAAGAGTTCAGCGGCGCGCTACCATCCCCGCGCCATGGTGACCAGCGCGGAGAGCGGGCGGACGCGGGCCGGGGCGGCGGCGCCGCTCGGGCCCGCAGCGGGAGCTGCGGATCCGGGCCACGATCCTGTCGACGGATCGGGTCCGGTCGCGTTCCTGGGTCCGGAGGGGACGTTCACGTCGGAGGCGGCGGACCTCGCCGCCCCCGGCCGGGAGCGCCTACCCCTGCCCACGATCGGCGACGTCGTCGATGCGGTGCGCGACGGCCTCGCGCCGGTCGGGGTCGTCCCGATCGAGAACTCGATCGAGGGGGCCGTCAACGTCACCCTCGACACGCTGACCTTCGGGCCGCCCGGGGTGTTCCTGCGCGGCGAGCTGGCCCTGCCGATCACGATGGCGCTGCTCGCCCGGCCCCGGGTGCGGCTGACCGACGTGCGCGAGGTCCGCAGCATGCCCGTCGCGCTGGCGCAGTGCCGGGGGCGGCTGGCCGCCCTGCTGCCCGGGGTGGCGACCGGCACCACGACGTCGACGGCGGAGGCGGCGCGCCAGGCGGGCGCGTCGGACGGGACCGTCGCGGCGCTGGCGACCCCCAACGCGGCCGCGCGCTACGGCCTGGACGTCCTGGTCCCCGACCTCGCCGACCACCCCGGCAACACGACGCGCTTCGTGGTCCTGGGCACGGGCATGGCGGAGGCGACCGGCGCGGACAAGACCTCCCTGGTGGTGTTCTTCGGCGAGGACCGCCCGGGCCTGCTGCTGCGCGTCCTGGAGGAGTTCGCGCTGCGCGGGATCAACCTGGTGAAGATCGAGTCCCGCCCCACCAAGCAGGCGCTCGGCGAGTACTGCATCCTGCTGGACTGCGAGGGCCACCCCCGCGACGCCCGCGTGGCCGAAGCGCTGCGCAGCGTCCACCGCCACGTCGCCCAGGTCCGCGTCCTGGGCGCCTACCCCCGCGCCGACCTCCGCCGCGTCGCCCCCGCCGCCCCCGACAGCGACACCGCCTACGCCGCCGCCACCACCTGGTACGCCGGCCTCCTGGACGACATCTCCCCCTGACCGGACGCGCCGGGCACTCCGGGCTCGTGCGCGACGTTCAGGAGGGCAGGGCCAGGACCCGTCGCAGCCCCGCCTCGACCTGGTGCAGGTACGCCCCGGGCAGGCGGCCGAGGTGCTCGTCGAGGTCGCGCTTGTCGAGCGTGATGACCTGGGACACGTTGGCCACCGCCGCCTTCGGCAGGCTTCCGGTGCCCTCGGGGAGGAGCACGTTCCCGGGCGCGTCGGCGAGCCGGAGGTTCGAGGTGACCGTGACGCAGATCACCGTGGCGATCTTGCTGCGGTTGTAGGCGTCGGCGGACACCACCAGCACCGGCCGCCGGTGACCGGGAGCGGATCCGCGGGGCTCCCCGAGGTCAGCCCACCACAGGTCGCCCCGCTCGATCACCAGGGGGCGTGCACCGCGCGGCGCTGCGCGCGGGCGACCTCGTCGTCCACGCCGGACGGCTCCTGGGCGTAGACGGCGTCCAGGCGCGCGGTCGTCTCGTTGTCCTCGCCGCTCAGCAGCCGTTGCAGCGCCCGCGCGTACAGCTCGCTGCGCGAGATGCCCAGGCTGCGCGCGAGCCGGTCCGCGGCGGCGAACAGCGGATCGGGGATGGACACGGCGGTCTTCACGACCGCAGTATAACCAGGTAGTACCGGCGCGCGGCGCAGGGGCACACGCCGCCGGGTGGGGCGGGTCAGAACAGGAGCCCGCGGACCGCCCGCTCGTAGCTGCGGCGGACCGGCTCGAGGGTCGCGAGCTCGATGCGCTCGTCGGCCGCGTGCAGCCCGGCGTAGCGCACCCCGAAGCCTGCGGTGGCGTCGATCCCCAGTCCAGCCAGGTAGTTGCCGATGTTGGACGGACCGGCCACGACCGCCGGCACGGCGCGACCGAGCTCCTCCGCGGCCGCTGATGCCAGCGCCTGCCGCACCGGTGCGTCCTCTGCGAGCCGGTACGCCGGCCAGTGCTGGACCACCTCCAGGTCGGGCGCAACCGTCCGGAGCAGGGCGATCGCCTGGTCCGCGTCGAACGAGGACGTGAGCCGCACGTCCACCGACACACGGCAGGTGTCGGGAACGGTGCTGAAGCCCTGCCCGCCGGCGATGGCCGTCACGGTGAGCTTCGGCGGCAGGCCGAGGTCGGGGTCCGGCCCGGGCAGCGGCAGCGCCGCCAGCTCGGTGACCAGCCGGGCGGCCCGGACGACGGCGTTGCCGGTGGCCGGGCGCCGTGACCCCGCTGTGCGCGGCCGTGCCGGGCACCGTGATCACCACCCGCACGACCCCCCGCCCGCCGACCACCAGCTCGTCGAGGCCCGGGTAGCCGATCATCACCCCGTCGACATCGCGATCGCGCCCGAAGAACGCGCGAGCGCCGCCGAAGTTGCCCGTGTGCTCGTCGGCGTCGAACAGCAGGGTGAGCGTGCCGCGCAACCTCGCCACGTCCCGTCGCATCGCGGCGCCGATGTGGGCGAACATGGCGACCGCCGCCTTGGAGTCCGCGGCGCCGCGCCCGTGCAGCCAGCCGTCCATCACCGCCGCCGACGTGGGCGGCCGCGACCAAGCGGTCTCGTCGCCGAAGGGTGCGGTGTCCACGCAGGCGTCGAGCACGTAGTGCGGGCGCGGCGCCGTGCCCCGCAGCCGGCACACCAGGCCCACGACCTCCCCATCCGCGTCCCGCATACGTTCCAGGGGGAGGTCGTGATCGCGCAGCCAGTTCGCCAGCAGGTCGAGGACCGGTCCGGGCGGATCGATGCCTCCCCGGCTCGGCACCCGCACCAGGTCAGCGACGAGCGCGGCCAGGCGCACCCGCCCGCCCCGGGTCCCGCGAGCGCGTCGAGGCGATCAGGCCGGCGGGTCACCCAGTACAGCTGCTTGACGTGCTGGACGATGGTCGATCGCCTCCAGGTAGCTCAGCTCCGCGGACCGCAAGCCGGTGGTCACCAGGATCTCCCGCGCACCGTGCGCCGGCTCACCCTCGGCAGGCGGTGTGACAGGCCCGCTCGTACGTTGCGCGTACGCGGAGCGATGTAGTATACCTACTACATGAAGTCGCGAGACGACGACGGGGAGCGGGTTCACAACCGCTTGGCGGTGCTGCGGGCGGAACGGGGCCTGTCGCGGCAGGACCTCGCGCGCGGGCTGGGGATCCACTACCAGACGGTGGGGTACCTGGAGCGCGGGGAGTACAGCCCCAGCCTCGCCCTGGCGCTCAGGATCGCCCGGTACTTCTCGCTGCCCGTGGACGCCATCTTCGCGCTGTCCCCCTTCCCACCGCTGAGCAGCCAGGTGTACGGGCTGGCTGTCGGCACCGAGCACACCGAGGTGAAGCGATGATGCAGCCACTCATCCCTGGACGCGGTTTCCGTGAACTTCGGGAGGTGGAGTCCGCCATCGCGCGGGAGCGCCTGGCGGGGCCCAGCGGCTCCAGGCTCGGCCGGTTGGGACAGCGGCCCCGCAGGGCGCTGGTGGCCGTGGCGGCAGCCGCGGGGCTGGCGGCGCTCACGCTGCCCTGGCTCCTGCGCGACGAGCTGCTGCAGTCGGTCATGGGCGCGGGCGCCCTCATGGTGATGCTCCTCCTGAACATCCCACTGTTCCTGGCGACGCGCCTGCTGGCGGAACGGCCCAGCGAGGTCGCCGACGAGCGCAGCCGCAGCGTCCGCGACCACGCCTCCTGGATCGCGCACCGGATCACACCCTTCCCGCTGCTCCTGGCCGGGTTGGCGCTCATGCTGGCGGCAGGTGACGACGGCCTCACCATCACCTCCGCGCAGGCGTACCTGCCCGCGGCCCTGGCGTTCGTCCAGATGGCGCTGCCCACATGGGTGGTGGCCTGGACCGAGCCGGACGCGCCCGCGGACGAGGCAGCCGGAGTGGAGCGCGACACCCGTGCCGTCCCGGCCTATCCCTGGTCGCTGACGCTGCTGATGGGGGTCGTGTTCGCCGCCTTCCAGCTCTTCTTCTACTACCGCGACGGGTGGGACCCGCTCCCCGATGTGATGGGAGCGATCCTCACCGGTGCGTTCTTCGCCTTCTGGATGCGCTTCGTGCTCACCTGGGTGCGGCGGCGCCTCTGACGCTACTTGATGCCGCTGGTGGCGACGTTCTCGACGAAGTAGCGCTGGAGGAGGACGAAGACCACGACGGGGACGACGACGGCGATGGCGACGCCCGCGAAGACCAGGTTGGGGCTGTCGGCGGCGCGGCCGCCGAGGACCTGGAGGGACAGGGTCAGCACGTGGTTCTCGGTGTTGCCCGCGTTGATGACGATGAACGGCCAGACGAAGCTGTTCCAGGCGTATAGGAACATGAACGTGGCCAGGGTGGCGATCGCCGGCCGCGACAGCGGCACGAAGATGCGCCACAGGATCGTCCAGCGCGAGGCGCCGTCGACGAACGCCGCCTCCTCCAGCTCCTTGGGGATTGACACGAAGAACTGGCGCATGAGGAACGTCCCGTAGGCGTTGAACACGAACGGGAAGACCAGCGCCGCCAGCGAGTCGACCCACCCGACCGCCACCATCAGCTGGTAGAGCGGCACGAGGATGATCACGAACGGGACCATGTTGGACCCGATGTAGACCAGGAACGCCGCGGTCCGCCCGGGGAAGCGGATGCGCGCGAAGGCGTAGCCGCCCAGCACCGACGTGAAGACCGTCCCCGCGACCACCAGGGTGGTGACCAGCAGCGTGTTGGTCAGGCTGCGGTCCAGCGTCTGCAGCTCGAGGACCTCGCGGTAGTTGCCGGGCCGGGCGCCGATCCGCTCGACCGCGACGGCCTGCTCGACCGGTGCGAGCACCTCGGTCTCCGGGTCGTCCGGCGCGGCGAAGCGCCCGACCTCGAAGACCTCGCGCTCGACCATGGGGACGACCCCGCCGTCGACGGGGACGTCGAACAGGTCCTGCTCCTCGCCGTCGACCACGGCGGTCTGCTGGTCGGTGTACCCGCCGGTCGGCTCCACATCGCCGGTGGGCACCTCCACGATCGCGTCGAGGTCGTCGGGCGGCGCGAACCGGCCGATCTCCTCCTCGCCGAGCAGCGCCAGCTCGCGCCCGTCGACGGTGAACAGCGGGCGCGGCTCACCGCCGACGTCGGCGGTCCGCGGCTCGCGGGGCAGCACCTGGGGTGGGTAGCTGAACACGTCCTCGCGCGCCTTGAGCGACCCGCCCACCAGGTACAGGAAGGGGAACAGCAGCAGCAGCGCGAACCCGCCGAGCACCAGGTAGAGCCCGATGCGCGACAGGATCCCGGTCCGGCGCGTCCCCGTGACGATGGCCATGGGACCTAGACCCCTTCCGCGGCGGCGCGCTGGCGCTGGAACTGCACGAACGTGAAGGCGAAGATCACGAAGAACAGCAGCCAGGCCACCGCCGAGGCGTAGCCCGGCGAGAAGCGCTGGAAGCCCTCCTGGTACAGGTAGCCCACGGGCGTCAGCGCCGCGTTGTTGGGCCCCGAGCCGGGCGGGGTGAAGTTGGAGAACAGGATCACCGACTCGGTGAACAGCTGGAGGGCGAAGATGCCGGTGGTCGCCACCACGAAGAAGGTGGTGGGCGCCAGCTGCGGGATGGTGATGTAGCGGAAGCGCTGCCAGCCGCTCGCGCCGTCCAGGTGCGCGGCCTCGTACAGGTCGGCGGGCAGGCCCTGCATCCCCGCGAGGAACAGGATCGTATTGTAGCCGATGTACTGCCACACGAACACGATGACCAGCGAGAACAGCACGATGTCGGCGTCCGACAGCCACTGCGGCTGCGGCGCGGTGGCGCCGAACCAGCCGGCGACCACGCTCATGCCGTAGTTCACGTAACCGACGGTGGCGTTGAACAGCTGCTTCCAGATCAGCGTCACCCCGACGACCCCGGCGACCGTGGGCACGAAGTAGATGGCGCGGAAGATCCGCATGCCCGGGACCTTGGTGTTGAGCGCGCTGGCGATCAGCAGCGCGGGCAGCACCGCCAGGGGGATGGCGAGCACCGCGAACACTGCGATGTTGCGCATCGAGATCCAGAACAGCGGGTCGCGGGCCCCAACGGTCAGCCCGCCCGCGGACAGGACCTCGCGGAAGCCCTCGCGCAGCTCCCCGCCGGCCGCCACGTCCAGCGACAGGATCTGGATGTAGTTGTCCAGCCCGATGAACACCGGGGTGCTGAACAGGTCCCAGTCGGTGAGGCTGGCGTAGAGGCTGAACAGCAGCGGCCCGACGAAGAACAGCAGGAACCCCAGCACGTTGGGGGAGACGTAGAGCAGGCCGTCCAGGCCCTCGCGCTGGGTCGAGGTGGTGGCGAAGTCGTCCGCGGTGCGCTCCGACCAGGCCATCCTGGCGAAGAACCCGAACACCGCGACCCCGGCCAGCAGACCGAGGGCGACCGGGTCGGCCAGCCGCTGGACCAGGGTCAGCAGCGCGGGGAGCAGCCCCACCGCGATGAGCATCCCGGCCAGCGCGACGAGCGCGACGATGCGGGCGGGGCGCGCGAGCGGGCCGGGCAGGTCGCCGCGCTCGCCGATGCCGCCGGCGACGAAGGCGAGCAGCGCGACGATCAGGAAGGGCACTCCGCGGATGAAGGTCGCGCCCAGCGCGTCGAGGCCCGTGAAGGCCCCGATCTCCTGGAGCAGCAGGAGCGCCAGCGCCAGGAACCCCAGGTAGGACACCGCCAGGGACAGGACCCGGCCGAGGTGGCGGCGGCGGGCGAGCAGCGGCAGGGCCGCGATGTCGGCCGCGAGCAGCGCGACGAGGAGCAGCCCGATGACCGTGCCGCTGGTGCCGCGCGGGCCGAACCCGGCGACGGCGGCGCCGATGAGGAGCCCGGCCAGCGCCACGGCGAGCAGCGCGTGCCAGGCGAGCAGCGCCCGGAGGCGCGCGGGCCCGGAGGCGGCCGGGCGCGGGCCCGGCAGGCGCCTGGCCCCCCGCGGCCGTTCGGTGAGGGTGGTCATGGGGCGCCTCCTGGGCTCCGGGGCGGGGCCGCCGCGTGCGGCCCCGCCCCGCGGGTGCTGCTACCGCGTGGCCTGGAAGGTCGGGTCCAGGACGCCGCAGACCTCCGCGGCGAAGTCCTCGACGGACTGCTCGCCGGCCAGGACCTGCTGGATGAGCGGCGCGGCGGCCGCGTCGTACTCCGTCCAGTTGCCCTCCCACAGCGGGCCCTCGGACACCGGGTCCGCCTCGAGCGAGTCGAGGTACGCCTGGTTGTTCTCCGGCGGGGTGTAGGTCAGGAACTGCTCCTGGATCGCCGGGTCGTCGACGCGGCTGGGGATGTTGGTCCCCAGCTCCGCGATCTGGGTCTGGACCTCCGGGCTGGTGAGCTGGGTGACCAGCTCGAACGCCTCCTCCGGGTGCTCGGTGTTGGCGTTCACCACGTACGCGCCCCAGAACAGCCAGTTGCCGATGCCGCCCGGCCCCTCCGGCGGGGTCACGACGTCCCACTGGAAGTCCGCCCCGCTGCGGGCGCCCGGCGTGGCCCAGCGGCCGTTGAGGAACATGCCGACCTGCCCGGCCAGCCACGGCGGCTCCCCGTCCTCGCCGTAGGGGACGACCAGCCCGTCCTCGTACAGGCCCTGCAGGAACGACAGGCCCTCCTGGGCCTCCTCGGAGTCCAGGGCGCACGCGGTGCGGTCGGCGTTGAACAGCGACCCGCCCGCGGCGTTCACGAACAGGCCCCAGTTGGCCCACCAGTTGTTGACCGCGAAGCCGCGGGTCTGGTCGCTGACCCCGTTGACCGCCTCCGCCACCTGGCGGAACGTGTCCCAGTTCCACTCGCCGTTCGCGGCGAGCTCGCGCGGGTCGGGGGCGCCGGCCTGCTCGATGAGATCGAGGTTCAGGTAGAGCGCGAACGTCGACACGTCCCGGGGCAGGCCCCACAGCGACTCGCCCGACTCGCCCGACTCCGGGTTGTAGGTCAGGAACTCCATGGGGCCCGGGTAGTACGCCTCGTCACCCGCGTAGCTGTCCGACGCCTCGGCCTGCTCGCGCAGGTCCACGATCAGGCCGCGGGTGGCGAAGTCGGCGATGTCGGTGCCCGGCAGCCAGAAGACGTCGGGCGCGGTGCCCGATGCGAGCTCGGTGCGGAGCACGTCCTGGTACTGGGACGTCTCGCTGCCGCCCGGCTCGTACTCCAGGGTGACGTTGTCGAGCGCCTCGTCGACGGTCGTGGAGACCTCCGAGTACACGTCGATCTCGGCCTGGTTGTCGGGGCGCGTGCGCCAGCGCAGCGACACCTCGCCGCCCTCCCCGCCGCCCTCGCCCCCGGCGGCGGCGGTGCCCTCCTCCGACCCCCCGGCGGCGGGCTCCGACGCCTCGTCGGCGGCCTGCTCACCCCCCGCGCAGGCGGTCAGCGCCAGCAGTGCCACGCACAGCAGGGCGACCCAACGCAGACGATCCCTCATCTTCGGCTCCTGTCCGGCAACGGCAGGAACGCGGACCACCGGAAGGTGTCCGATTCCGACCGTCCGTGCATCGGTTGTATCCGCGAGGGTACGGCCGCGATCGGAGGATGGTCAACCAGTGCCCCGCGGGCCTGTGGACAACGTCGGGGGCGGACGCGCCCGCTGCTAGCCTCGCGCCATGATCGACGTCCGGTTGGTCCGGGAGGACTTCGAGGCGACCGCCGCCGCGCTGGCGCGCCGGGGGGTCGACCCCGCCGCGGTGGAGCGGGTGCGCGACCTCGACGAGCAGCGGCGCGCCCTGATCGCCCGCGGGGACGACCTGCGCGCCCGCCAGCGCGCCGCGGGCCGCCAGGTCGGCGCCGCCCGCGACCCCGAGGAGCGCCAGCGGCTCATCGCCGCCACCCGGGCGGTGTCCGCGGAGCTGGCCGACCTGGAACCGGCCCAGCACGACGCGGAGCGCGCACTGGAGGACGCGCTCGCGCGCATCCCCAACCTCGGGTCGCCCGACGCGCCGGACGGGTTCAAGGAGGAGGACGCGGTCGAGGTCGCGCGCTTCGGCACCCCGCGCGCCTTCGACTTCCCCGCGCGGGACCACCTGGAGATCGGCGAGGCGCTGGGCCTGCTCGACATCCCGCGCGCCGTGCGCCTGTCCGGCAGCCGCTTCGCCTACCTGATGGGCCAGGCCGTGCTGCTCGAGTTCGCCCTGGTCCGCTGGGTGCTGGACCGGGCGGTGGCGCAGGGGTTCGTGCCGGTCAGCCCGCCGGTGCTCACCCGACCCGCCGCCCTGTACGGGACCGCGTTCCTGCCCGGCAGCGAGGACCAGCTCTACAAGGTGGTCGGGGGCGGGGACGACGACGACGCCGAGGACCTCTACCTGGTCGGCACCTCCGAGGTCGCCCTGGCCGGGCTGCACATGGACGAGATCCTGGCGGCCGAGGAGCTGCCCCGCCGCTACGTCGGCTTCTCCACCTGCTTCCGCCGCGAGGCCGGCACCTACGGCCGGGACACGCGCGGGATCTTCCGCGTGCACCAGTTCGACAAGGTCGAGCTGTTCTCCTTCGTCTCCCCCGACGCCAGCGCCGACGAGCACCGCCTGCTGCTGGACTTCGAGGTCGACCTCTACCGCGAGCTCGGCCTGCACGGGCGCGTGATGGACATCCCCGTCGGCGACCTGGGGGCGTCGGCGGCGCGCAAGTACGACGTCGAGGTCTGGCTGCCCGGCCAGGGTGCCTACCGCGAGCTGACCAGCGCGTCCAACTGCACCGACTACCAGGCGCGGCGCCTGCGCTGCCGCTACCGGACGCCCGACGGGGGGACCGCGCCGGTCCACACGCTCAACGGCACCGCGGTCGCGGTCGGGCGGACCCTCATCGCCCTGCTGGAGACCCACCAGCGCGCCGACGGCACCGTGGTGCTGCCCGAGCCCCTGGCCGCCCACCTCGGAACGGACGTGCTGGGATGACCGTCGTCGGCGTCGACATGGGCGGCACCAACATCACCGTGGCCACGGTGGACGACGACCACCGCGTCGTCGAGCGCCACCGCACGGCGACCCCCGCCGGCCCCGACGCCGTGCTGGACGCGGTCGTCGCCGGGGTGCGGGAGCTGGACGCCGGCGCGGACGCCGTGGGGGTCGGGGTGCCCGGCCCGGTGGCCGACGGCGTGCTGCTCACCGCCCCGAACCTCGCGGGCTTCGACCACCCCGTGGACGTGGCGGCGCGGCTGGGGGCGGCGCTGGGCCTGCCGGTCGTGGCGGAGAACGACGCGACGGCCGGCGTGATCGGGGAGTGGGTGGCGGGCGCCGGGCGCGGCGCGCGCTTCCTGCTGGGCGTCTGGCTGGGCACCGGCGTCGGCGGCGGGCTGGTGCTGGAGGGCCGGCCGTTCCGCGGCGCCTTCGGCGGCGCCGGGGAGTTCGGCCACGTGCCCGTGCGCCAGGGCGGGGCGCTGTGCGGCTGCGGGCGGCGCGGCTGCGTGGAGGCCTACGCGGGGCGGGCCAACATGGAGCAGGCGGTGCGCGCCGCCGTCGCGAAGGGCCGGCGCAGCATCCTGCCGGAGCTCGCGACGGAGCGCGGCAAGGACCGGCTGACGGCCGGCGTGTGGGCCAGGGCCCTGGAGCGCGAGGACGACCTGGCCGTCGAGGTGCTCGACGAGGCCGTGTCGGCCCTGGGGGCGGGGATCGGGGCGGCCATCAACCTGCTCGACCTCGACCGGGTGGTGCTCGGCGGCGGGATCGCCGGGAAGCTCGGGCAGCCGCTGGTCGACCGGGTCGCGCGCGCCTCGCGGCGCCACACCCTGGTGCCCGACGCGGACCGCACCTTCGCGCTGGCCGCGCTGGCCGCCGCCGCCGGGGTGGTGGCCGCGGCCGCGCTGGCCCGCGCCGCCACCCTCACCGGCGACCACCCCGCCTGAGCCGCCACGCCTGCACGGAGGCGCGGGTGGCGCGGCGCTCGTCGTCGGCGCGCCAGGCGACCGCCGCGACCCCGAGTCGACATCCTTCCCTACGCCCGCCACGCCGATCTGGGGACCCTGAGCTCACGTTCCCGCCCATCGACCGGGAGCGCGGGTACGACGTCGTGGACCGGCTGAAGGCCATCGCCGGGGACCTGGGACCTGCGCCTGGGCGACGCGGAGCGCGCGGGCCCTGGACGAGCTGACGGCGCCGACGCTCACCTATCCCCACTGGATGTACGCAGGGGGTGGTGAGGCCGGCGTCGCCGTCGCCGCGTCAGATGGTCTTGGCGCCGAAGATCAGGACCTCGCGGTCCAGGTCGTAGTAGACCTCGTCGCTGGTCGTCAGCCAGTCGAACAGGTTGTCGGCGTCGCCCTCGGTCAGGGTCAGCACGACCTCGGACGCGCCGTGGTCCAGCACCAGCTGGAAGATGTAGGTGCCGGGCTCACCGGGGCCGGACGAGGACCAGTTCGGCTGCCAGGACGTCACCTTGCGGGTCTTGATGACGCCGCGTCCCAGGTCGCTCTCGCCGGTGCTGCGCGGTTCGGTCATGAAGTATCTCCACGGTCGGTGGCCGCCGCCTCTGGCGACCGAGCCCTGTCCGTTTGTCCACGGATCGGGTCGCGCACACCTCCCGGAGCCGATCGGCTGCGGCCGAGCACGACCAGCGCCACCGACACCACCACGATCCCCCCGCCGACCAGGACCTCGGGCCCGACCGGCTCGCGCAGCAGCGCCCAGCCCAGGAGCACGGCCACCAGCGGGTTCACGTAGGCGTAGGTCCCGGCCAGGTCGGTGCGGACGTTGGCGAGCAGCCAGACGTAGGCGGTGAAGGCCACCATCGACCCGAAGACGACGAGGTAGGCCAGCGCCCACCACGACTCGGGCGCGACGGCGGCCAGGTCGAGGCGCCCCGGCTCGCCGAGCAGGGTCGACACGACCAGCATCAGCGCGCCGCCGCACACCATCTCGAGGCCCGTGGCGACCAGCGGCCGCGACGGCAGGGGCAGCCGCTGGGACAGCACCGAGCCGAGCCCCCACAGGAACGCGGCGACCAGGACCGCGGCGATCCCGGCCCAGCCCGCGCCGGACCCGCTGGGGCGCACGAGCAGCGCGACGCCGACGAACCCGAGGACCACCCCGCCGAGCGCCATCGCCGACAGGCGCTCGCGGAACAGCGCCCGGCTGAGCAGCGCCAGCCACAGCGGGGTGCTCGACACCAGCAGCGCGGCGAGACCGCTGGGGACGGTCTGCTCGCCCCACGACACCAGCCCGTTGCCGCCGAGCAGGAGCAGCCCGCCGACGATCGCGGCGGCGCGCCACTGCGGGGCGCCCAGGCGGACGGCGTCGGGGCGCGCCGCGGGCCCCACGGCCAGGTCGCCGCGCCACGCCGTCCAGGCCAGCAGGAGCGCGCCGGCCAGCACGAAGCGGCTGCCGCCCATGAGGAAGGGCGGGAGGGTCGCCACCCCGACGCGGATGGCGAGGTAGGTCGATCCCCAGACCACGTAGACCGCGGCCAGCGCGGCGACGACGAGCGCGGGCGGGGGCTGGGTGCGAGTGGGCACGTCCACCCGCCCGACCCTACGCGGCCGGGCCTTGCCCGCTCGAACCCAAGGGTCTTACCAGAGTGAGAATTCACACTAACTGGAGGTTGACCATGAAGGACCTGAGCGGTTCCCGGGCCCTGGTCGTCGGGGGCACGAAGGGGATCGGCCGGGCGACGGCCCTCGCGCTGGCGGCGCGCGGCGCGGCGGTGACGGTCGTGGGCCGCGACCCGGTGGCCGGCGCCGCGACGGCGTCCGCGCTGCGGGCGGCGGCCGGGACCGGCGAGTTCCTCGCCGCGGACCTGTCCCTGCTGTCGGAGGTGCGGTGCCTCGCCGGCGCCGTGCGCGAGCGCACCGACCGCCTCGACGTCGTCGTGCACAGCGCGGACGCGTTGATGACCCGGCGCGTGGAGACCGCGGAGGGGCTGGAGACCGGCTTCGCCGTCAACTTCCTCAGCCGCTTCCTGCTCAACCAGCTCCTGGCGGACCTGCTGCGGGCCGCCGCCCCCGCGCGCATCGTCCACGTCGCCGCCGCCGGGGCGAAGGGACGCTTCGACGCGACCCGGGTGCCCCCGGGGCCGGGCACGTCGGCGTTCCGCGCGCACCTGCTGGGCCAGCACGCCAACGACGTCTACGCCGTGGAGTTCGCCGCCCGCCACGCCGGGCAGGGGATCAGCGTGAGCGTCCTGAACCCGGGGTTCGTCGACACCGGCATCCGGCGCACCGACCCGCGCCTGCGCCCGCTCATGCGCCTGATGGAGCGCGCGCTGCGGTCGCGCATGCGCACGCCGGAGCAGACCGCGGCCGTCGTGGTGCGCCTGGCGACCGATCCGGACCTCGACGGCGTCACCGGCGCGCTGTTCGGCCCCGACGGCACCCGCCTGCCCGTCCCGCCCACCACCGCCGCCCCGGCCGCCCGCGCCGAGCTGTGGGCCCGCAGCGAGCGGGTGGTCGGCGCCGTGCCCGCCCCGACCGTGGCGACCCGGGAGGATCACCGCATCTGACCCCTTCGGGTCGACAGATCCGGCCTCCCCTCCTGCATCTGTGGGCAAGGGCGCGCGACGCCCGCCCACCAGGAGGGGTGCGATGGACGCGAACTCGGCACCGGTCAGCGGGCGGCACCGCACCGCCCCGCCCTCGCCACGGCAGCAGCAGGCGGTCGTCGGGGTCACGGCCGTCGCCGTCGTGGCCCTGCTGACCGCCGTGCTCGGCGTCGAGCAGGTGGCGCTGCTGCTCGCCGCCGTGGCCGCCGCCGTCGCCGCGGTCCACCCCGCCAGCCAGCGCACCGCGCGGGGCGCCGTGCACCGCAGCGGCGTCCGGCGGGCCTGGCTGCGCGCCTGCCGGACGCTGGCGCTGGTCGCCGACGACGGCCGCGTGCCCACCGTCGTCGCGACCCGGTCCGTGCCCGCGGGCGACCGCCTCCGCGTCCGCCTGCCGCGCGGTGCCGCCGCCGACGACCTCGCCGAGGCCGCGCCGCGGCTGGCCCGCCAGCTCGGCGTCCAGGAGGTCCGCGTCACCCCTGACGCTGACGATGCCCGGCGGGCCACGGTCACCCTCGTGCGCCGCGACCCGCTGGCCGGCGCCGTCACCGTCCCCTGGCCGCTGGGCACCGCCGAGCGCGCCTCCCTGTGGGAGCCCGTGCCCCTCGGGGTCGACGAGAACGGCGACGAGGTGGCGGTCGCCCTCGCCGGCCGCAACCTGCTCCTGGGCGGCGAGCCGCTGGCCGGCAAGTCCGTCGCGCTGTCGCTGGCCCTGGCCGCGGCGGCGCTGGACCCCGAGGCCGACCTGTCGCTGCTGGACAGCAAGGGCCTGGAGTTCGGGGTGTGGCGCGACCGCGCCGACCACCTCGTGGGCCCCGCGCCCGACGACGCCGTGGACGTCCTGCGCGGGCTGCAGCGGGAGCTGGAGCGCCGCCGCGAGCTGCTCAACCAGCGCGGCCACCGCAAGGCGACGCGCGGGGACGGCTTCCGCCTGCGCGTCGTCGCCTGCGACGAGCTGGCCGCCTTCCTCAGCGGCGGCGAGGGCGCCCGCGAGGTGGCCCGCCTGCTCCGCGACCTCGCCGACCGGGGCCGCGCGGTCGGCTTCGTGGTCCTCGCCGCCACCCACCGGCCCGCCTCGCTGGCGCTGCCCGCCGAGTTCCGCGACCTGTTCGGCGTGCGCTGGGCGCTGCGCTGCTCCTCCAGCGCGGCGGCCGACGCCCTGCTGGGCGACGGCTGGCGCGTGCAGGGGTTCGACCCGGTCCAGATCGGCAGCCGCCAGGCCGGGGTCGGCTACCTGCTCACCGACGGCGGGCCGCCGGTCCGCCTGCGCGCCCACCACCTGCACCAGGCGCAGGTCCGGGTGCTGGCCGAGCGCGCCACCGCCCTGCACCGCGCCTACCTCGCGCTGGGCGACGACCCCGCGGCCTGACCGGCCGGACGCTCAGAGAGGACCAATCCGCTGCCCGACCGCCCCCGAAGCACAGGCGCAACAGTTCGCCACTCCCGCAACATCGACAGGAGCTAGAGATGCGCATGCAACGGCGGAGCCTCCGGGTCGCCACCACACTGGCCGTCGGGATGGTCGCGGTCGCCCTCTCCGCGGGCGGCGCGGGTGCGACCGAGGACCACGACACCAGCGGCCGGGCCGTGCTGGCCACCCTGCTGGCCGGCGCCAACGAGCGCGGGACGCCCGGCGACCCCGACGGGCGCGGCTCCGCCGTGCTGATCGTCGACGGGCGCACCGGCACGATCTGCTACCGGCTCGGCGTCCGCGGCATCGAGCCCGCCGCCGCCGCCCACATCCACGAGATCGCCGACGCGGTGGGCAACGGCCCGGTCGTCCAGGAGCTGAACGCGCCGACCGACGGCTCCTCGCGGGGCTGCGCCGTCAACCCGGAGGTCGCGCGCGGCCTGCTGGAGGACCCGTCCGACTACTACGTGAACGTGCACAACGCGCCCTTCCCCGCCGGCGTGGTCCGCGGCGACCTGGGCTGAGCCTCTCCAACACCCGGCCCCGGCGCTCGCCGCCGGGGTCAGGTTCCAGGGGTGACCTCAGAGGCGGCGGCGGGGCGGCTCGCGAGCACGGGGCGGCGACGCGGCCGGGGCGCGGGTCGGCTAGAGCAGCCCGAGGGTGAAGGAGGCCGCGAGGCCGATCGCGACGCCGAGCACCGCGGCGAGCAGGAGCAGGCCGATCGGCTCGCGCGCGCCGTCCAGGAACCCCAGCAGCCGTCGCATCGCGACAGTGTCGTCTAGCGTCACCGGCGGCGTCCACGAACCGGCGGGCGCAGGTCGCGCGACGAGGGGGACGGGCGATGCGGCTCGGGGTGCGGGAGGCGCTGGTCGGGGGCGGGCTGGTGCACGGCGACGTCGCCGTCGAGGACGGGGTGGTCGTCGACGTGGGGCTCGCGCCCGCCGGGCGGGGCGGGCTGGCGGTGCCGGGCTTCGTCGACGTGCAGGTCAACGGCTTCGGCGGGGTCGACGCCGCGGCCGCCGACCTCGACGGCTACCGCACGATGGCCGCGGCGCTCGCGCGGACCGGCGTGACGGCCTTCCGGCCGACGCTGGTGTCGCTGCCCGTCGGGCGCTACGCCGCGCCGCTGGCGGCCGCCGCGGCCGCCCAGCGCGAGCTGCGCGAGGTCCGCCTCCTGGGCGTCCACCTCGAGGGACCGTTCCTGGCCCCCGGCCGCCCCGGCGCGCACGACCCCGCCAACCTGCGCGACCCCGACGCCGACCTGCTCGACCGGCTGCTGGCGGCCGGACTGGTCAGCCACGTCACCCTCGCCCCGGAGCTGCCCGGGGCCCTGGACCTGATCGCCGACCTCGCCCGGCGCGGGCTGACGGTGTCGTGCGGGCACACCGACGCCGACGCGGCCACCGCGCACGCCGCCTTCGACCGCGGCGCCCGCGCCGTCACCCACCTGTTCAACGCCATGCGCCCCCTGGGCCACCGCGACCCCGGCATCGCCGGCGCGGCGCTGGCCCGGCCCGACGTCGTGGTCACGGTGATCGCCGACGGGGTGCACCTGGCCGGTGACGTGCTGGCCGTCGTCGCGCGCGCCGCGCACGGGCGGCTGGCCCTGATCACCGACGCGATCGCTGCGGCCGGCCCGGGCGACCGGTCCGCCGGCGCGGGGGCGGAGCCCCGCACGGTGCTCCTGGGCGACCGCATCGTCGAGGTGCGCGGCGCGGTCGCCCGGCTGGTCGACGGCACCATCGCGGGCAGCGTCGTGACCATGGACCGCGCCGTCCGCACGCTGATCGCCGCGGGCGCGTCGCTGGCGGAGGCCGTCGGCGCCGCGACGGCGGTCCCGGCCGCCCTGGCCGGCCGTCCCGACCTCGGCACCCTCGCCCCCGGCACCCCCGCCGACATCGCGGTCCTGGACGACGGCCTGCACGTCTGCCGCACCCTCGCCGGCGGGCGCGAGACCCACGCCGCCTGACCCGCATCAGCGCAGGGGGGCGTGCAGCTCGCCGGACAGCCGCTCCAGGAGGTCGAACGCCGCGTTGACCGCCGCCGGTTCGGCGCGTGGGTCCTCGTCCCCGAAGCCCGTGCGGGCGGTGGCCCTGACCGCGGCCATGGTCGCGGCCGCCACCACGTGGGGCCGGAGGTCGCCGTCGGCGTCCCAGCCGGTCCGGAGCGCGATCACGGCGGCCGCGCGCTGGGCGGCCCGACCGTCGAAGGCCAGCGCCTGCCGCGCCAGGGCCGGCTCGGTGCCCAGGACCGCCAGCAGCAGGTCGAAGGGTCCCGGGTCGGCGCGGTAGGCGGCGTTCACGGCCAGAGTCGCGCGGCGCAGCGCGGCGATCAGCGCCTCCCCCGCGGGCGCCGCCTCCACCTCGTCGAGCCAGCGCTGGAGCGCGGCCTCGTACGGCGCGAACAGCACCTCCTCCTTGGAGGCGAAGTAGCGGAAGAACGTGCGCGGCGCGACCTCGGCGGCGGCCGCGAGGTCCTCGACCGTCGTGGCCCGGTACCCGCGCCGGGCGAACAGGACCGCCGCCGCATCGAGCAGGGCGGTGCGCGTGCGCGCCCTGCGGCGCGCGCGGAGGCCGTCGTCCACGGGGTGACCCTAGCACAGAAGATGGCAGTCGATGCCTCTTGACAGTGGCTGCCATTCGGGCGGACGCTGCCGTCCATGACCCCCGCCGTCCGCGTCCGCGACCTCACCTACGCCTACGTTCCCGGGCGGCGCGCGGTCGACGGGGTGTCGTTCGCCGTCGCACGCGGCGAGGTGGTCGGCCTGCTCGGCCCCAGCGGTGCGGGCAAGACCACGGTGCAGCGCGTCCTCATCGGGCTGCTGCGCGGCTACGGCGGCGAGGTGGCGGTGCTGGGCCGCGACCGGTCGGCGTGGGGCCCGGAGTTCTTCGAGCGGGTCGGGGTATCCCCGGAGCTGCCCGCGCACTACCGCAAGCTGACCGCCCGCGAGAACCTGCGCCTGTTCGCCTCGCTGTACCGCGCGCCGTCGGCGGACCCCGACGAGCTGCTCGCGCGGGTCGGCCTGGCCGACGCCGCCGACGCCCGCGTCGCGACCTTCTCCAAGGGCATGCAGATGCGGCTCAACCTCGTGCGCGCGCTGCTGCACGGCCCCGAGCTGCTGTTCCTCGACGAACCCACGTCGGGCATGGACCCCGGCGTCGCCCGCACCGTGGTCGACCTGATCGGCGAGCAGCGCGACCGCGGCTGCGCGGTGCTGCTGACCACCCACGACCTGCACCTGGCGGACGGCCTGTGCGACCGCGTCGCGTTCGTGGTGGGCGGGCGGCTGGCAGGCGAGGGCACCCCCCGGGACCTGCGCCGGGCCCACGGCGGCGGCGAGGTCCGCGTCCGCCACCGCCGCGACGGGAGCGTGCGCGAGGACGTGTTCCGGCTGACCGGTCTGGCGGACGACGCCGCCTTCCTGGCGGCCCTGCGCGGCGGCGTGGAGTCGATCGCGACCACCGAACCCGACCTCGAGCAGGTGTTCCTGTCCCTCACGCGGGGCGCGGAGCGGTGAGCGCGCACCGGCTGCTGACCGCCGGGCGGGCCGAGCTGCGCCTCCAGTGGCGCTACGGGATCGCCGCGGCGACCGCCTTCACCACCGCCCTGTGGATCGCCCTGCTGCGGAGCCTGCCGGGCGCGGGGGCGATCCCGCTGGTGGTGTTCCTCGACCTCGCGGTGATCGGGCTGTTCTTCCTGCCCGCGCTGGTGCTGTTCGAGAAGGACGAGCGCACCCTGGCCGCCCTGGTCGTCACGCCCCTGCGTCCCGCCGAGCACCTGGCCGCGCGGGTGGGGGCGCTCGCGGTCCTGTCCGTGGCCAGCACCGCGGTGCTGGCGGTCGGGACCGGCCACGCGCGGGTCCTCGCGGGGCTGCTCCCCGGCGTGGTGCTGCTGTCGGTCCTGGTGTCGCTGGTGGCGTTCGTCCTGGTCGCCCCGCGCGCGGGCATCCTCGACTACGTGCTGGTCGCGCAGGTCGCGGCGCTGCCCCTGGCCCTGCCGCTGCTGGGCTACGCGGTCGGGTTCGGGGCCTGGTGGCTGTTCCTGGTGCCCACCCACGGTCCGCTGGTCCTCCTGCACGCCGCGGTCTCCGGCGCGCCACCGGAGCGCCTGGCGGCCGCCGTGGTGTCGGCGGCGGGATGGGTCGCCGTCGCCTGGTTGGCGGCCCTGTGGGCGCACCGCACCCACCTCGCCGTTGGGGAGGGCGGCCCGCGGGGCCGGCCGTCGCGCTGGGCGCGCCCGCCCCGCCGATTCCGCCCCGGCCGTGACCGCCGGCCGGGACACCCCGACCGCACCGCCATCGGCGCGGACGGTGGCCTGGACGGCGGCGGGGCGGTCGCGGTCCGGGGCGGGGTGTCGCGGGGCCGTCGGTGGGGCGGGCGTGCCCGGGTCCTGGCCGCGTTCGCCAGGGCCGACGGGCGCCTGGTCCGCCGCGATGCCCTGCTGCTCGAGCTCCTGGTCGCCCCCGCGGTCCTCGCCGTGCCCCTGCGCCTCGCCGGCCCCCCGGCCCCGGCCTGGGTCGGGGCGCGGACGGGGCAGGACCCGGCCGCCCTGGCCCTGCTGGCCCTGGCGTTCCTGTTCCTGCTCACCACGCCGTTCACCGCGGGCGTGCTGGTGGGGCTGCTCCTCCTGGACGACCGTGACGGGCGCGTGCTGGAGGCGCTGCGCGTCACGCCCCTCGCCGTCGAGGGCTACGTGGCCTACCGGGCGGGCCTCGCCGCGGCGGTGGCCGTCGCCGGGCTGCTGGTGTGGGTGCCGGTGAGCGGGCTGCTCCCGCAGGGCGCCTTCCCCGCGGTGGTGCCCGCGCTCGTGCTGGCCGGGCTGTCCGGGGCGCTCGTCGCCCTGGCGGTCCTGGGGTTCGCCCGGAACAAGGTCGAGGGCCTCGCGCTGTTGAAGGTCGCGAGCCCGCTGGTGTTCCTGCCCATCGCGGGCCTGGTCGCCGAGGGGCCCGGCTGGGCGCTGCTCGGCGTGCTGCCGACCCACTGGCCGCTGCAGGCGTTCCGCGCGGCACTCGAGGGCGGTCCCTGGCTGGTGCCCGTGGCGGTGGGGGCCGCTCACCACCTGCTCCTCCTGGGTTGGCTGGTCCGGCGCGGGACCGCCTGGACCCCTTGATCGTCGCGGCCCAATAGTCTAGACATTCAGGTCCGCACGAGGGGAGGGCCGCATGCAGTCACACGCCGTGACGATGCTCGGCACGGGGCTGATCGCCGACTTCTACACCCAGACGCTGCACGGCCAGCGCGGGCGCGACCGGGTCGCGGTGGTGTACTCGCGGACCGAGGAGCGGGGGCGGGCCTTCGCGGAGCGCTGGGACATCGCGCACCGCACCACCTCGCTGGAGGATGCGGTCCGCCACCCCGGCACCGACACCGTGGTCGTCGGCCTGCCCAACCACCTGCACGAGGAGGCGGTCGCCCTGACCGCGGCGGCCGGCAAGGCGGTCCTGGTCACCAAGCCCCTCGCCCGCACCGCGGAGGAGGCCCGGCGGATCCTGGACACCGTGGAGCGGGCGGGGGTGTTCGGCGGCTACCTCGAGGACCTCGTCTACACCCCCAAGACCCTCAAGGCGTCCGCCGCGGTGGCCGGGGGCGTGGTCGGCGACGTCACCTGGGTGCGGTCGCGCGAGACCCACCCCGGCCCGCACGCCGCGTGGTTCTGGGACGGTCGCCTCACCGGCGGTGGCGCGATCATCGACCTCGGCTGCCACTGCATCGAGATCATCCGCACCTTCGTCGGCAAGGGCAACCGGCCCGTCGAGGTCATGTGCACGACCGACACGTTCGTCCACCCGATCGACGACGAGGACAACGCCGTCGCACTGATCCGCTTCGAGTCCGGCGCGATCGGCCAGTTCGAGGTCAGCTGGACCTTCCGCGGCGGGATGGACCTGCGCGACGAGGTCGCCGGCACCGAGGGCACCATCTGGCTCAACCACTTCCTGCGCACCGGCTACGAGCTGTTCACCGCCGGCGGGAGCAGCGCCTACGTGGCGGAGAAGGCCGAGACGGAGAAGGGCTGGCTGTTCCCCGTCGGCGACGAGGTCGCCGAGCTCGGCTACGTCGACATGTTCACCGACATGTTCGACGCCATGGAGGCCGGCCGGGCCCCCCGCGAGACGCTCTACGACGGCTACGTGGTCAACGCCGTCATGGACGCCTGCTACCGCTCCGCGCGGTCGCGCGCGTGGGAGCCGGTGGCGATGGACTGGCGGGGCGGCACCACCCCGCGGATCGCGCGCGAGGCCGAGACCCACGACGGCCAGACGGTGATCAAGTCCGAGCTCCTGCCCGACGGGCGGCGCAAGCTCATCCTCAAGGACCCCGCCACCGGCGACATCACCGATCGCCTCGTCGCCGACTGACCCGCGACCGCGTGCTCGCCCTGGCCCGCTGACGCCGCGGTCCCCGGGCCGACGGGCGCCGGCGACCCGGGTGCCGCCAGGTGGGGCTGCCCCCAGCCTCAGGCCAGTACGCCGAGGAGCTTGGCGGCGAAGCCCTCGGGGTCGCCGGCCGGCTGGCCGTACTCGCCGCCCAGGAAGCCGCCGTGGTTGCTCGGGAACACGGTGACGGGCAGGCCGAGGTGCGCGGCCACGGTGCGCGCGCCCCGGGCGGCCAGCGTGTCCCCGGACTCCGCCCCGACCCCGAGCACCAGCCGGTCCCCCAGGGTGGCCAGCGCCTCGGCGTCGACCTCGTAGGCGTTGCAGGACGGCATGTTGCGGAACAGCAGGCTGTCGCGGGAGCCGTCGTCCTCCGCCGACATCCCGAACTGCGCCGGGTCGGGGGCGGGCCGGTCGGTCCAGTCCGCGGGGACCTCGCCGTCGTGCATCACCAGCGCGACGAACTTCGCCATCGCGGGGCCCTCCCCCTGGGCGAGGTAGGTCGCCTTGAGGTCCCGGCAGGCCGCGAGGGCGGCCTCCCGGTCGGGCAGGTAGGCCACGGTGGGCGGCTCGTGCGCCACCACGCGGCGCACGTCGCCGGGGTGGGCGGCCGCGAGCGCGAGGGCGTTCACCGCGCCGCCGCTGCTGGCCAGCACGTCCACCGGCCCGACGCCCAGCGCCTCGATGACCCGGTGCAGGTCCTCGGCGTGCTGCTCCGGGGTCACCTCGCTGGTGCCGGTCGGGTTGCGCCCCGCCCCGCGCGGGTCGTAGGTGACCACGGGACGGTCCGTGATGAGCCCGGCCAGCGTGCCGAAGCCGACCGCGTCCATCGGCGAGCCGAACAGGAACAGCGCCGGGCGGTCGGGCGTGGCGTCGGCCAGGTCGCCGCGGACGTCGTAGGTGACGGTCTCGTCGCCGCTGCCCAGCACGTGGGTCTGGGTGGTCTGCGTCTCGGTCATGGCGGTGGCGCTCCTCGGGTTGTCGCCTGCGGGTCCGTGTCCCAGGTCAGACCGGCGCACGCCCGAGAACTCATCGGGCCCGGACGCGCCGCGGCGCGCCCGGGCCCGGTGCAGGTCGAGGCCGCTACTCCGCGGTGGCCAGGCCGACGGGGCAGGCGACGCCGGTGCCGCCGATGCCGCAGTAGCCGCCGGGGTTCTTGGCCAGGTACTGCTGGTGGTAGTCCTCGGCGTAGTAGAAGGCCCCGGCGGGGGCGATCTCGGTGGTGATGGCGCCGTAGCCCGCGTCGCGCAGGCGGGCCTGGTACTGGTCGCGCGACGCCTCGGCGGCGGCGAGCTGCGCGTCGTCGGCGGCGTACACCGCCGACCGGTACTGCGTGCCGATGTCGGCGCCCTGGCGCATGCCCTGGGTCGGGTCGTGGCCCTCCCAGAAGACCTTCAGCAGCTGGTCGTAGGAGATCACCGCGGGGTCGTAGACCACCAGCACCGCCTCGGTGTGGCCCGTCAGGCCCGAGCAGGTCTCGCGGTAGGTGGGGTTGGGGGTGGTCCCGCCGGCGTAGCCGACGGCGGTGGACTCCACGCCGTCGAGCTGCCAGAAGAGCCGCTCGGCGCCCCAGAAGCAGCCCATCCCGAACACCGCGGTGGCCAGGCCCTCGCGGAACGGCGGGGTCATCGGGGTGCCCAGGACGTGGTGGCGCGCGGGCACGGGCATCGGCTCGTCACGGCCCGGCAGGGTCCGGTCGGCGGCGGGGGTCCGGGGGGAGTTCCAGAACATGGTGCTGGCCTCGCGTCGGGGTTCGGGGGACACACGGTGCAACGCGGTGGTCACCCCGAACCATCCCCGGCTGCCGGATGTACTCATCTCGTCATGGGCGACCCGCGCGCCGAGGACGGTAGGAACCGCCCTGCCCGCCCGCGTCCCCGCCGCCGAGCATCCAGGGCATGGACGACTGGGACGCGATCCTCGACCTCGCGCGGTGGTACCCCTCACCGCACAACAGCCAGCCGCTGCGGGTGCGGGTGCGCGACGCGCGCACCGCCGAGCTGGCCTACGACCTGGACCGCGGGCTCCCCGCGGAGGCGCTGGGCGCGGCCTTCGGCCACGTCTGCGCCGGGGTGTTCGTCGAGGCCGCCGCGGTCGCCGCCGCCGCGCGCGGCCTGGACCTTCGCGCCGAGCTGCTGCCCGACCCCCTGCACTTCGGCGAGCCCGGGGTGCGGCGCCAGCACCTCGGGACGCTGACCCTGGTGCCGGGCGCCGCCGCCGGCCCTGCCGATCCGGATCCCGAACTGCTGCTGCGCCGGCGCACCTCGCGCCTGGCCTACGACGACCGGCCCGTGCCCCCGCCCGCGCTGGTGGACGCGGCCGCGGCGGCCGCCGCCGGCGGCCACCGCCTGCGCGCCACCGCCGACCGGGCCCTCGTGCGCGCGGTCCTGGACCTCAACCAGCGCACCCTGTTCGACGACCTCGCCGACGACGCCGTCCGGGCCGAGATCCGGGCGTGGACGCGCACCACCGAGGCGGCGGCGCGGCGCACCGGCGACGGGCTGTCGGCCCGCTGCCTGGGAGTGCCCGGCCCGGTGCTCGGCGGCTTCCTGGCCGCCCACCGCCTGTGGTCGACGCCGGTGCTCGGGCCCGTCGCCCGCGCCGTGTACCGGCGCACCCTGCGCGGCGTGCCGCAGGTCGGCTGGCTGACCGGTGCGTTCGACACGCCCGCCGACCACGTCGCCGCCGGGCGCGCGCTCCTGCGCCTGTGGCTGGTGCTGACCGCCCACGGCGTGTGGCTGCACCCCTTCGGGTCGGTCATCACCAACCCCCGGGCCCACCGCGCGTTCGCCGAGCTGGTCGGCGAGGACGAGCGCGACGGGATGGCCTGGATGCTGTTCCGCCTGGGCACCGGCCCCGTCCCCCCGCGCAGCCACCGCCGCCCCCTCACCGACCTCACCGGCTGACCCGCCGCCCCGCTCGCCCTGCCCGGAGCGCCGCCACCCGCCGCTGTACCGCGGCCGCCACCCGCCTCGCGAACCCGCCCCATCCGCCCACCCAGAGATCCGGAGCCCGCCATGACCGTCCTGCGCCACCACGTGGTCCTCGCCGTCGCCGGGGCGCTCGACGCCGCGCTGGCGCTCGCCGCCCGGCACCCCGCCCTGCACCGGCTGACCTTCGCGCCGGGGTTGGACGGGGTGCGCCACCTGCTGGGCGGGTGGCGGGCCTACCGCACCGCCCGGCGGGCCGCCCGGCGCGTGCCCGCCTACGCCCGCCACGCCGGACCGGCCCGCCCGCGCCTGCGCGGCTGGCGCGCGGACCTGTCGGCGCTCCCGCCGACCGACAAGGCGGGCTACATCACCCGCCACCCCCTGCCCGACCTCTGCCTGGACGGGTCCCTGCCGCGCACCGGGGTGGTGGTCGACGAGTCGTCGGGCAGCAGCGGCACCCCCACCAGCTGGGTCCGCGGGCCCGCCGAGCGCCGCGCGACCGGCGCCCTGCTGCGCCTCACCTTCGCCCGCGAGGCCGCCGGCTTCGGCGGCAAGCCGGTGATGGTCCTCAACGCGTTCTCGCTGGGCGCGTGGGCGACGGGGATGAACGTGAGCATGGCGCTGGCCGACGCCACCGTGCTGCAGTCGGTCGGCCCCGACCGCGACAAGGTCGTGGCGACCATGCGCCGGTTCGGCCCGGGCCACGGCTACGTCGTGCTCGGCTACCCGCCGTTCCTCAAGGACCTGGCCGACGACCCGCGCATCGACCTGTCGGTCTACGACGTGGTCGCCGGCTACGGCGGCGAGGGCATCAGCGAGAACATGCGCGCCTACCTGCTGCGCTCCTACCGCCGGGTGGTCGGGTCCTACGGCGCCAGCGACCTGGAGATCAACCTGGCGGCCGAGACCGACCTCACCGTCGCCCTGCGCCGCGAGCTGGCCGCCAACCCGGCCCTGCGCGCCGAGCTGACCCGCAGCGACCTCGGCGTCCTGCCACTGGTGTTCCAGTACGACCCGCTGGAGTACCTGATCGAGAGCGACGAGCGCGGCGAGCTGCTCGTGACCGTCTGCCGCGGGACCAACCTGTCCCCGCGGGTGCGCTACGACATCCACGACCTGGGCCACGTCGCCCGCCTGCGCGACGTCGCGCCGGTCCTGGCCCGCCACGGCGCCGCCGACCTGCTGCGCGGGCGGCACCTGGACCTGCCGCTGCTGTTCCTCTACGGGCGGTCGGACCTGTCCCTGGACTACTACGGGGCCGTCGTGACCCCCGACGCCGTCCGCGAGCTGCTCTACGACGACCCCGCGCTCGCGCACGTGCTGCAGGCGTTCCGCCTGGTCGGCTACGAGGACGCCGGGGCGGCGCCGCGGCTGCTGCTGGCCGGTCCCGACTTCTCAGAGCCCGCCATCAGAGACACGAACCCGGANAGAGGCGAGCTCTGCGTCCACCTCGGCCAGCGTCCGGGCGAAGGCGCGCGGCCAGAAGGTTTCGTCGCGGCTCATCTTGACGATGCTCGCCGAACCCGCCAGTGTCGCCGCCGCCAGGCCCGGCCAGGCCAGCAGCGGTGTGTTGCCCGCCAGCACGTGCGCCACCACGTCGGGCCCGCGCGCCGCGACCCGCCTCCCCTCGCGATCCGGCACAAAGCCGTCACGCGCCGCCGGCGCGCCCCGGGCGGCCCGGGCGAGCCACTCACGCGCCGCGCGCAGCCCCGGCAGCAGGCCTTCCAGCGAGACACGGGCCATCGGCCAGGGGAACGGCAAACCTTCGGGCGGGCTCCATCCCCCGCGGAGCCGTTCCGTCCAGACGTGCGCGAGGCCTTCCAGCGCCGCCGCCGCACGCTGCCCCGTGCGCGACGTCATCCCGTGCGCGTGCCGCTCGCGAAGCTGCTCCACCGTATCCCGGACCGAAACGTGTTCCTGCTCCGCCATTCCCTACCTGACCATTTTACCGGTTGCGGGTCGTCCGCCATGGGGTATAATACCTTGATACGAACACGCGGTAAAAGGGCGGCTCGTGCGCCGCCCGCCGGGGGGAACTAACCATCGCCGCCCGGCGTAGAACTTGTGTGTTCCTGCCAAGTACCGACACAGGGAACGGAAAGAAATCCCATGGCAAAAAACCGAGATAACCGCGACGACCGGTCCGCCCGCGGCGGCCGGGGCGACGACAACCGCTCTAACTGGAACGACGACACGCAGCGCCCTGAGACCATCACAAAGCCCCCGTCGCCAAATACAAGACACGATACCCGGAACCCAAACGCCCCGCCCTCTCGCAGATAGGCCCAGCTTCTGCCGGTCACCGAGCCTCAGTGTAGGTCCTCGATCGGCGCCCCGCACAGCCCGATCTGGTCGTCGAACTGGCGGGCGGCCAGGACGTCGTCGCGGGTGACGCGGACGTCACCGTGGACCCGGCGGGTCTCGCGCATGCCGATCTGGGTGCCCAGGGCGACCAGCGCCGCCTGCTCGTACCCGGGGACGCGGTCGCGCAGGAAGCGCACGTACTCCAGCGCCTGGCGCCGCCCGGCGATCTCGGCCTCGGTGAGCACGTCGGGGTCGGTCGCGTTGACCACCCGGTCGCCCTGACGGCGGACCTGCTCCACGCGGGTCATGACCGTCGCCATCATCCCCTCGACCGGGGTGATGTGGTCGCTGCCCTCGCGGCGCGGCAGCAGGTAGTCGCCGCTGACGCCCGCCTCCTCCATGAGCGCGTGCAGCTCGTCCTTGCCGATCGTCCTGCGCCGCGCGACGTCGACGTTCACCACCCGGAACGTCGTGGTCAGGGTCTGGGCCGGGGCCAGCTCCCCGGCCAGCTCGTAGCCGAAGCCGGCGAGGTGGCAGACGTCGGCGTCGCCCGAGGCGTCGACGACCACCGGCGCGGTGACCCGCCGCAGCCCCGCCCTGGTCGCCAGCACCAGAGCGGTGACCCGCCCGCCGCTCGCCTCGACGTCGACGGCGGCGGTGTGCAGCAGCACCCGCGCCCCGGCGTCGGTCACCAGCCGCTCCCACGCCACCTTGAGGTGCTCGGCGAGGTAGGTGACCCCGGTGCCCGCGCCGTAGGTGTTCGGTCGCTCCAGCACGGGACCCAGGCGCCGGAGCTCGGCCACCACGTCGTCGGCGACCCCGCCGACGACCTTGCGCGCCTGCGATCCGGGGGTGAAGAACCCGTAGAAGGTGTCGAGTACCGCGGTGGACGTCCCGCCCAGGAACGGCAGCTTCTCGACCAGCAGCGTCGAGGCCCCCGTCCGGGCCGCCGCGATCGCCGCGGTCGAGCCGGCGGAGCCGGACCCGACCACGACGACGTCGAACGACCCGTAGGTCTCCACGGTCAGCGGATCCAGGGCGCGAGGTGGTCCCGCGCCAGCAGGAACCCGCGGTCGACCAGCTCGCGCGAGCCCTCGAACGTGCGGTCCTCGTGCTCCACGCAGATCACGCCGTCGTAGCCGACCCGGTAGAGCGCGGAGAAGAAGCGGCGCCAGTCGACCTGGCCCAGCCCGGGGAGCCTGGGGACCTGCCAGCCCATCCCGGCCGACAGGACGCCGTGCTCGTACAGGCCGGCGTCGTCGATCTCCAGGTCCTTGGCGTGCACGTGGTAGAAGCGCTCGCCGAACTCATCGATCGCGGTCTCCATGTCGATCATCTGCCAGACCAGGTGCGACGGGTCGAAGTTCAGCCCGACCGTCTCGCCCCACTCCTCGAACATCGTCCGCCAGATCGACGGGGAGTAGGCCAGGTTGTGGCCCGAGGGCCACTCGTCGGCGGAGAAGATCATCGGGCAGTTCTCGATGGCGATCCTCACGCCGCTGTCCATCGCGTGGCCGACCAGGTCGGGGAAGACCCGCTGCGCCGCCTTCCAGTTGTCGCGCTGCGACCTGGTCTGGTCGGCCCCGACGAAGGTGTTGACCACCGGCACGCCCAGGCGCCCCGCGGCGGTGATGACCTTGCGGAGGTGGCCGACCACGGCCGCGCGGTGGTCGGGGTCGGGGTGCAGCGGGTTGGGGTAGTAGCCGAGGCCGGAGATCGTGACGCCGCGCTCAGCGAGGTCGTCCACGACCTCCTTCGCGCGGGCGTCGGTCAGGTCATCCACGTCGAGGTGGCAGACCCCGCTGTAGCGGCGCGTGGCCCCGTCGCCGGCGGGCCAGCAGGCGACCTCCAGCTGCGCGAAGCCGTTGGCGGCGGCCCAGTCCGCGACCTCGGTCAGCGGGGTGTCGGGGAACGCGGCGGTGAGCAGTCCCAGCTTCATCGATCGGCTCCTCCTGGTGGCGTCGCGGTCGCCGGGCCGGCGCCGCGGTCGACGGGGACCCAGCGCCCCTCGGCGGCGCTGCGGGCGACGGCCTCGGTGACGCAGAGCGCGTCGTGGCCGTCGGCGAACGTGGGGTAGCCGGGGTCGCCCGGCGGCGCGGCCGCGGGGGACGCCCCGCGCGCGGCGATGTCGGCGTAGACGGCGGAGAACAGGGCGCGGAAGGTGTCGGGGTAGCCCTCGACGTGGCCCGCGGGGTAGGCGGTCAGGGCCGCGGCCTCCGGCGCCAGCAGCGACGGGTCGCGCGCGAGGACCTCGTTGGCGCGGCGGCGGTGGCCAATCCACAGCTGGTCGGGGTCCTCGGACCGCCAGGCCAGCGCGGACCCGGCCCCGTCGACCTCGATGCTGATGCTGTTCTTGCGCCCGGCGGCGACCTGGGAGATCGCCACCGTCCCGCGGGTGCCGTCCTCGAAGCGCAGCAGGATCCCCGCCGCGTCGTCCGACGACATCGGCTCCTCGACGAGGTCGGCGCCCGCGTCGGCCGCGGCGAAGGTCTCGACCGGCCCCGCCGGGTGGCGCCGGACGGGGACGAAGGTGTGCAGGTCGGCCAGCACCTCGACGACCCGACGGCCGGTGACGAAGCGCGCGAGGTCCAGCCAGTGCGACCCGATGTCGGCGACCGCGCGCAGGCCCCCCGCCTGGTCGGGCACCAGGCGCCAGTTCCAGTCGGTGTCGAGCAGGAGCCAGTCCTGGAGGTAGGAGCCGGTCACGAAGCGCGGCGCGCCGATGGCGCCGTCGCGGACCATGGCGGCGAACTGGGACACCAGCGGGTACGCGCGGACGTTGAAGCAGGTCGCGTGGACCCGGCCCGACGCGGTCGCGCGCTCCAGCAGGGCGGCGGTCTCCGCGGAGGTCAGCGCCAGCGGCTTCTCGCAGACGACGTGCTTGCCGGCGTCCAGGGCGGCGAGCACCTGCTCGGCGTGCAGGTGGTTGGGGCTGGCGATGTGGACGACGTCGATGGTGTCGTCGGCCAGCAGCGCGGCGTAGCTGCCGACCACGGGCGGCAGGTCCACCCGCTCCGCCTTGGCCCTGGCCCGCTCCGGGGTCGACCCGACCACGCCCGCGACCTGCACCCCCAGGCGGCGCAGCGCCTCGACGTGGGCCACGCCGATGAACCCGACGCCGACGACCCCCGCCCTGATCTCCGCGACGCGCACGACGCCCCTCTCCTCTCCTACGCCGCCCCGCCCGTGCCGGCGGGACGGGGAGTGTGCGCCGTCGCGGGCTCCGGCGCCCGCAGCGGCGGCGCCGGGCTGTGGACGACCGCCCCGGCGGGCGCCGCGCCGGTCAGGGCCCGGGCCAGGCGGGCGGCGTGGTCGCGGTAGGCGCCGTCGAACAGGGCGTCGGCGCGGGGGCGGCCCACGACCGCGGCGCTGGTGATCACCGGCGGGAGGGCGCCGCGGGCGGCGAGCCGCTCGGCGGTCTGGACCTTCAGCTCGTTGACGATGGCGGCGTAGGCGACGGTGGACAGCGGCCCGACCGGCGTGTCGACCCCGTCCAGGGTGACCTCGGCGTCGCCCTCGGGGGTGCACAGGTCCACGACGACGTCGGCCTGGTCCAGCAGGCGCGTCCCCGACGGGTGGCGCACGGGGCTCGCCAGCGTCTGCGCGACGCTGGTGACGGCGACCACCGGCATGCCCGCGCGCCGCGCCCCCATCGCCATCTCGATGGGCACCGCCGTCGTCCCCGACGCGCTGAACACGATCATCACGTCGGCGGCGTCCAGGACGAAGTTGGCCAGGATCTGGTCGGCCAGGCCCTCCACGCGCTCGATGAACATGGCCTGGCGCTGGCCGTTCGCGCCGGTGACCTGGGTGTGGAAGGTCATCGACAGCTCCGCGATGGGGTGCCAGCCGGGGTAGGACCCGTACCGCGGGAACATCTCCTCCAGCGGGATGCGCGAGTGGCCGGTGCCGAACAGGTGCACCAGGCGCCCCGCGGCGATCGCGTCGGCGCACCAGCCCGCGACCTGCGCGATCGCGGGCATCTGGGAGTTCTCCACCGCGTCGAGGACCGCGCGCGCGCCGGCGAGCCACCGTCCCGCTACCGTCACCGCGAGCACCTCCCGCCGGCCGCGCCGCGCTCCGGGGGAGCGACCGTAGATGTCTAGACAATCATCGTAGGAAGGCCCCGCGGGCCGCGTCAAGAGGGGAGGAACGGGTGCCCAGCACGGAACCGCCGCGGTACCAGGCGATCGCCGACCACCTCCGCGGCCTGGTCCTGGACCGCGCGCCCGGGGACCGGCTGCCCTCCGACGCGGAGCTGTGCGACCGCTTCGGGGTCAGCCGGATGACCGCGCGCCAGGCCGTCCAGACCCTCGAGACCGAGGGGCTGCTGTACCGGCGCCGCGGCCAGGGGACCTTCGTCGCCGCCCGGCCGGTGCCGCGGCGCCTGGGGTCGCCCCTGTCGTTCACCCAGAACCTGCGCCGCCGGGGGCTGCGGGTGACCTCGCGCCTGCTCGCGGCCGGGTGGATCGACGCGGCGCCCGAGGACGTGACCGCCCTGGACCTCGGCCCCGGCGACCGCGCCGTCCTGGTGGAGCGCCTGCGCCTCGCCGACGACCTGCCCATGGCCATCGAGCGGGCCGTCCTGGCGCCGGCGCTCGCGCCGGTGCTGCAGGAGGACCTGGCCGCCGGCTCCCTGCACGCCGCCATGGAGCGGCAGGGCCGGATCCCCACACGGGCGGCGGCGCGCGTGTCGGCCCGTCTCGCCGACGCCCGCGAGCGGCGGCTGCTGGACCAGCACGGCGCCTCCGGGGTGCTGCTGTGCGAACGCCGGGTGATCAGTGACCAGGACGGCCTGCCGCTGGAGCACACCGAGACGCGCTACGTCGCGGAGCGCTACGTCTTCGAGGCGGTCGTGACCAGGGAGGAGGCCTGATGGGCGAGGCGGGCCCGCCGCGGGGGGCCGCAGGGGTGCGTGCCGTGGGCCTGGACCTGGGCGGCACCAACATCAAGGGCGTGGTCGTCGAGGACGTGCCGGGCGGCGCGCCGATGGTGGTCGCGTCCGCGTCGGTGCCGACCGACGCGGCGCGGGGGCCCGACGCGGTCGGCGAGCGCATGGTCGGGCTGGGCCGGGACCTGGTGGCGGCTCACGGCCCCGTCGACGGCGCGGGCATCGGCGTCCCGGGCCTGTTCGACCGCGACGTCGGCACCATCACGCTGTTCCCCAACCTGCCGGGACCGTGGCCCGGCCACCCCCTGCGCGACCAGGTCGCCAAGGGCCTGGGCCTGCCGGTGGCGGTGATCAACGACGCGCGCGCGTTCACCCTCGCGGAGGGGCGCGTGGGGGCCGGGCGCGGCACGCACACCCTGGTGTGCGTGACCCTGGGCACCGGGGTGGGCGGCGGGATCATGATCGACGGGCGCCTGCACCTGGGCGCCTGGGGCGTGGCCGGGGAGCTGGGCCACCAGACCGTGGTCGCCGACGGCCCGGTGTGCGGGTGCGGCAACCACGGGTGCGCGGAGGCCCTGGCCCGCGCCGACGTGCTGGCCGGGCTCGCGGGACGCGCGACCGCGGAGGAGGTCTACCGCGGGGCGGCGGCGGGCGACCCCCGCTGCCGCGCGGCGGTGGCGTCGGTGGCGGGTTACCTGGGCATCGCCCTGGCCAACACCGTCACCCTGCTCGGTCCCGACCGGATCGTGATCGGCGGCGGGATCGCGGCGGCGGGCGAGCTGGTGCTCGGCCCGATCCGCGCGGCGGTCCGGACCCGCGTGACCCTGGTCCCCACCGACCAGATCGCGGTCGTGCCCGCCGCCCTCGGCGCCTCCGCCGGCGCCATCGGCGCGGCGGTGGCCGCCCTGGACGCCGCCCTCCCGCCGGCTCCGTCCGGGCGCTGACCCCGGCTGTCCGTCGGGGCACGGTCGCGGTCCGGCAGGCCGTCGTGCTGGTGGGCCGGGGTGGCGAGTGGTTCAGTTCGAGCGAGGGTCGTGATCCGGCCGGGTGGAGGGACGGGTATGATGGGTGCGGGCACCGGGCGCACGCCGCTGCGGGCGGGGCCCCTGCGGATGACGCTGGAGGACGGCGACCTGCGCGTCGTCCGGGCCGGGGCGGTCGAGGTCGTGCGGCGCCTGTCGATGGCCGTCCGCGACACGGAGTGGGCGACGATCCCGCCCCGGCCGCGCACGTTCGACGTCGAGCAGGACGGCGACGGGTTCCGCGTCGCGTTCCGGTCCCGCCACGTCGGCAGCGGCATCGACCTGTCCTGGACGCGACGATCACCGGCACGGCCGACGGCGAGCTGGTCTACGAGCTGGACGGGACCCTCGCGACGGACTGCGACTACAACCGCATCGGGCTGATCGTGCTGCACCCCGCGGGGTTCGCGGGCGCCCCGGTCGTGCTGGGCACCGACGACGGCGAGCTGACCGAGACCCTGCCCCGGCTGATCGAGCCGCAGTGGGAGTACGACGGGGTGCTGCAGGGGCTGTTCCGGCCGTTCACCTCGCTACGCGTGGACCTGCCCGGCGGGATCGCGGTCGGGCACACCTTCACCGGCGAGCTGTTCGAGATGGAGGACCAGCGCAACTGGGGGGACGGGTCGTTCAAGACCTACTCCACCCCGCAGGCCTTGGGGATCCCGCACCGGGCGGAGGCGGGCACCCGCTTCCTCCAGCGGGTGGTCGTGCGGGTGGCGGGCGCGGAGCGCGCCCCCGCGGCGCCCGACCCCGCGGCGCCGGTCGGGCTGCACGTCGGCACCGGGACCGGGCGGCGGCTGCCGGCCATCGGCCTGGGCGCCGGGACCGCCACCGCGCCGGCGCGGCCGTCGCCGCGGCGGCGCCGGACCACCTGCGCGTCGAGGTCGGCGCGGGGGAGGACCGTCTCGCGGCGGCGGCCGCCCTGGCCGCGGAGCTCGGCTGCGGGCTGGAGGTCGGCCTGCACGTCGACGCCGACGGCCGCGGGCCGGACCTCCAGCCCCAGCCCGTCCCCGTCGTCCGGGCGGTCGTCGTCCCGCGCGACGGGGTCGCCACCGGCGCGGCGGTGGACGCCGCCGCCCGGCGGGTGTGCGTCCCGACCTTCGGGGACGGCGGCACCGCGTTCGCCGACCTCAACCGCGCCCGTCCCGACACCCGGCCGATGGCGGGCCTGGCCTTCCCGCTGTCCCTGCAGCACCACCTGACCGACGACCGCGTCCTGTTCGAGAACCTGGAGGCGCAGGCGGCGATGGTCGCGACCGCCGCGGCGATCTCGGACGGCAAGCCGGTGGTCGTGTCGCCCGTCACGCTCGGGGAGGGCGGCCGGCCCGACAGGCGGCGGGCGACCCCGCTCGCGGCCGCCTGGACCCTGGGGAGCATCGCCGCGCTGGCCGGGGGCGGGGCCGCCTCGGTGACCTGCGCCAGCCTCGACGACCTGCTCGACGGCGGGGAGCCCGTCCTCGCCCTGCGCGTGTTCGCCGACCTCGCCGGCTGGCGCGACGCCGAGGTCGCGCCGCCACCAGCGCCGACCTGCTGCGCGCGGCGGTCCTGGCCCTGCGCCGCGGCGGCGACCTGCGCGTGCTGGTCGCGTGCCTGTCACCCGACCCGGTCTCCGTGCGGGTCGGCCCGCTGCCCGGCACCCGCGCGACCGTCACCGGGGAGGGCGCCGGGACGGCCGTGGCGCTCGAGGACGGGCACCTGACCCTGCCCCTGGCGCCCTACGCGGTCGCGCGCATCGACGCCGGGGGCTGAGCCCGGACCTCGGTGCGGTTCCGCGTCCGGATCGGCGGTGACGGGTAGGTTCGTGCGCATGGGCGAGCGGGACGACGCGGTCGAGGAGCTGACCGGCAGCGGCGTGCTCGACGCCGTGCGCTGGGCGGCGCGGTCGGCGTACCGGCGGGCGTTCGAGGACCACGACGAGGACGCCGGCTACACCCAGGGCAGCTACGGCTTCGGCGCGACGACCCTCCTGCAGGACCGGCTGGACCGCGTCTTCTCCACCGGGCGGTACTCGCTGGGCGACCTGGACGAGGACGCGGGCACCGATGTCGTCGCGCTCGGCCTGGACCGCGAGGAGGTCGCGACCATGCCGCGCCGCCCGCGGGGACCGTCCGCCGCAGCGACCTCAACGGCTCGCCGGGGTGGCGGGCGGGGCGCTGGCGCCTCCTGCTGGTCAAGACCGACTTCGGCCACGTCGACGCGCTGCACTGGGCGTCCAAGAGCCAGACCCGCCAGGAGGTCGCGTCCCGGCCGGACCCCGACCAGCTCGCGCTGTTCCCCGAGGACGACCAGGTCGACGCGATCACCCTGATGATCGCCCACAGCGGCGACCGGCTCAGCGGCTCCCGGGAGCTGCACCTCGCCCGGCCGCGCTTCAACCGCGGCGGCGGCAAGCCGTGGCACTGGCGGGTCGAGCTCGACGGGCCGGCGCCCGCCGCCGTCCCCGCCGACGCGTCACCCGCCGCGCCCGCGGCAGCCGACGACGTCGCCGACGCGCGCGTCCGGCTGCGCGGCGGCACCGCCGACGCGCGCGGCGGGCGGGACCGGTCCGGCGTGACCGGGGACGCCGCCCCTCCCTCGGCGGCGACGGCGGCGGCCCTGTTCGACGGCCGCCGTCTGACCGTCGCGCGCCACCTCGCCGGGCTGCGCAAGAACGCCCTGGCCGAGCGCATCGGCCGCAGCGCCACCGCGGTGGCCGGCTACGAGAGCGGGGGCGCGCGCCCGTCGCCCGCCACGGTCGCGCGGCTGGCGCTCGCCCTGGACGTCGGCCCGGCGTTCTTCCTGCCCGCCCCCGCGGGCGGCCTGCCCGCCGGCGCGCAGGCGCACTTCCGGTCCCTGCGCAGCACCAGCCAGAGCGCGCGCGACCAGGCGTTCGCCTTCGGGGTCGTGGCCGCCGAGGTCGTCGCGGTCCTGGAGCGCCACGTCGAGCTGCCGCCCCTGGACCTTCCCGCCGCCCCGCTGGCCGTCGACGACGAGGACCCCGCGGCGCCGGTGGTCGCGGCCCGCGCCGTCCGCGCGGCCTGGGGCCTGGGCGACGGGCCGATCCCCCACGTGCTGCGCGCCGCCGAGCACGACGGCGTCGTCGTCGCCTACCTGCCGCCCCAGAGCGCCAGCGTCGACGCGTACTCGCTGGGATCGGCCGGCCGCCCGCTGGTGCTGCTGAACCCCGCCAAGCACGACCACCACCGCCAGCGCTTCGACGTCGCCCACGAGCTGGGCCACCTCGTCCTGCACGCCGACGCCGAGCCGGGCACGCGGCGCGCCGAGGAGCAGGCCAACCGCTTCGCCGCCGAGCTGCTGATGCCCGCCGATGCGATCCGCGGCGAGCTGCCGTCCCGCGCCGACTGGCGCGCCCTGGCCGAGCTGCGCGAGCGCTGGGGCGCGAGCATGGCGGCCCTGCTGTACCGCGCCCGCACGCTGGGGGTACTGCGCGAGACCGCCTACCGCAACGCCACCCGGGCGATGGCCGCCCGCGGCTGGCGCCGCCGCGAGCCCGGCCCCGCCCGCCCCCCCGAGCAGCCCTCCCTCCTGCCACGCGCCGTCGCCCTGCTCGCCGAGGCGGGCGTCCCCCTGGCCGCCCTGGCCGAGCAGTGCCACGTCCCCGAGCGCCTCCTCGCCGTGGTCACCGCCCCCACCCCCACCACATCCGCCGAACCCCCCGCGCCCCCCTGACCCGCGGCGGGGCGTGGGCTTTCAGGTCTCGTCACGTTCCTCTACTGCCTCCGCCTGCTACTACGCCACGACGTCCTAAGACTGGACCGCTTGACCCTGCCGGGGAAGCGCTCCGCCAGGTCGACGAGGCGGCCTTCGCGGTCCGGCTCGCGCGGCCTGGACCGGCCGCCGACGCCGTCCGCAAGGGCGTGCATACGACCAGAACGGTCTCCTGGGCGAGGTGTACAGCACCATCCCGCGCGGCGGCCCGAACGGGACGGCCGGGTGGGCCCTCCCAGTTCCAGGTGCCGACCAGCATTCCGACCCCTGTCGTCGTAGGCGCCCTGTGCGCGCCTGGTCCTCACCCGGCAGACCGGCCGGTGCGCCGTTCTGATACATCGACGTGCGCCCGAGGGGCGGCGACTCGGGTCAGCTGCCGCGCAGCTCCTCGCGCAGTGCGTAGAGGGCGGGCAGCTGGGCGCGGTCCTTGTCCCGGCCGGCGGCCTCCTTGGACGCGATGACGTCGTCCAGGGCGGCGACGAGGACCTGGACACCGCCGACGTCGACGGGTTGAGCGCGCACGGCCAGCTGGTCGTAGCCGCCGGCTACCGGGATCCAGCGCAGCACGTCGATGTAGCCAACCGGGGACGCGAACTGCTCGACGTCCTCCAGGAACCGGCTGGGGGCCGGCTGGTCCAGAGGACCCTCCCGGTCGGTGTAGCGGACCGCGCCGAGCTCGGTGAGCGCGCCGGCGAGGCGGGCGAGATTGCCGACGGTGCTCGGCCGCGACATCGACGTCGTAGGTGACCGCCGGTGAACCGTGCAAGGTGGCGGCCAGCCCGCCGACCAGCACATGGCGTCGCCCGTGACGGTCGAAGACCTGGACGATGCGCTCGGGGTCGAAGTACCGCGGAGGCGGCTGGGTCACGGGCGGGTGGCGCCCCCTGCGGCGGCGCGGCGGATCAGCCCAGCGCGCACCAGCGGCCAGTAGGCGGCGATGGTGCGCAGCCGCTCCACGGGGGTCATCGCCAGCATCGCGCGGACGAGCCGACGGTCGTGGGCGTCGACGGCGATCGGCGCGCCGCTGGCCAAGGGCGTGGCCATGCCCGACAGTTTCCCACGTCGCTGCCCACCAGTCACATCGCCGCCCCTGTCGAGCACATCGCCGCCCTGTCGAGGACAGTCGAAAGTCCGTCGTGATGCTGGGGGCCGGCGCTGGACCAGGTCGGCGACGTCCATCCTGGTAGGTGTCGCTGGGTCTAAACGTCGCAGGCGAGATCAGGCCCCCCGGCCTGGTCCAGGTGACGGCCCCCCCTGCCCGGCCCCGCCGCCTGGGCCGCGCCGGCGGGTGGGTCAGGCGGTGGTGCGGGTGCGGTAGTCGTCGAGGATCGTGGCGGTGGCGGTGGCGCCCACGCGGGTGACGCCGAGGCTGAGGACCTCCAGCAGGGCGTCGAGGGTGCGCACGCCGCCGGCGGCCTTGACCTGGACGCGGTCCGACACGGTGGCGCGCATCAGGTGCAGGTCCTCCATGGTCGACCCCGAGGGCGCGAAGCCCGTGGAGGTCTTCACGAAGTCGGCGCCCGCCGCCTCCGCCAGGCGGCACCCGCGGACCTTCTCGTCGCGGTCCAGGTAGGCGTTCTCCAGGATGACCTTGACGACCGCGTCGCCCGCGGCCTCGACCACGGCGCGGATGTCGGCCTCGACGTAGGCGTCGTCCCCGGAGCGCAGGCGGCCGATGGCCAGGACCATGTCGAGCTCGGTCGCCCCGTCGGCCAGCGCGCGCTCGACCTCGAAGACCTTGGTGGCGGTGGTGACCGCGCCGTGGGGGAACCCGATCACGGTGCCGACCGCGACCGGCGAGCCCGCCAGCAGCTCCGCGCAGCGGGGGACGTCGGAGGGGCGGGCGCAGACCGACGCCACGCGGTACTCGGCGGCGATCGCGCACCCCGCCTCGACCTCCTGGACGGTGAGCTCGGGGCGCAGCAGCGAGTGGTCGATGGCACCGGCCAGCTGCTCGTAGGTGACGTCGGCGACGGACAGGGCGGCGTCGGTGGTGGTCATGGCGCTCATGGTGGCAGCGCCGCCCCAAGTTGTCTAGACGTTCTCGCCACCGCCGGCCTCGGTCACGCCCCAGCCGCCGTCGACCGCCACGACCTGCCCGGTGACCGCGCGGGCGTCGTCGGAGAGCAGGAAGGCGGCGACATCGGCGACCGCGGCCGGGTCCAGGAAGCCGCCGGCCAGGGGCTGCTTGCGCGCCGCGTAGGCGACGCTGGCGGGGTCCGCCGCGGCCCGCGCCGCCATCGGGGTGGCGACCAGTCCCGGGGCGACCGCGTTCACCCGGATGCCGTGGGGCGCGTAGTAGGCGGCGGTCGTGCGGGTGAGGGCGTGCTCGGCCCCCTTCACCGCGGCGTAGGCGTGGGTCGCGAACCGCTCCGGCGAGGGGTGCTCGGCCAGGACGCTGCCGACCAGCACCGCCGCCCCGCGCGCCCCGTCCTCGCGGGCGGGCTGGGCGAGCATCGCCCGCAGCGCCTCGCGCAGGGCCAGGAAGGCCGGGTGCCCGTTGAGGGCGAAGGTAGCCTCCCAGCCGGCCAGCGGGACCTCGTGCAGGGGCCCGTCCCCCGCCTTCCGCCCGCTGGCGCCCGCCACCGCGAACAGCGCGTCGACGCGCCCGAGCACCTCCCGGGCACGGGCGACCGCGGCGACCGTCGCGGTCTCGTCGCGCAGGTCGGCGGCGGCCCACCCGCAGCGCCCGCCCGCCGCGGTGATCTCCCCGGCCAGAGCAGCGCAGTCGCCCGCGTCCAGGGACACGACGAAGACGGCGCCGCCCTCGGCGGCGAAGCGCCGCGCCCCGGCGGCCGCGATCCCCGTCGCGCCCGTCACCAGGCACCCCCGACCCTCCAGCCGTCCGCGCATGGCCAGGGGTTGTAGCAGAGCACCCGCCGGGGCGCTCAGTCCAGCCCGGCCGCGAGCAGGGCCGCCCCGGCCAGGGTGGCGCTCGCGCCCAGCTCGGCGGGGACCACGGTCAGCCGCGCGGTGACGTAAGGGGTGCCGACGCGGGCGAGCTCCCGGCGGGCGGGGTCCAGGAGCCGGTCCCCGGCGCGCGCCAGGCCGCCCGCCACCGCCACGCGGTCGGGCCACAGCAGCACCGACCAGGACGCGATCGCGCGGCCCAGCGCCACGCCCGCGCGGTCGACCAGCGCTGCCGCCGCCGGGTCGCCCGCCGCCGCGCCCGCCAGCTGGGCGCGGGCGTCGGGGTAGCCCAGCGCCGCGCCGTCGCGGGCCAGCGCGAAGCCCGACGCCACCGCCTCCAGGCAGCCGCGCCCACCGCACGGGCAGTTGGGCCCCTCCGGCTCGACCTTGACGTGGCCCGCGTCGCCGAGGCAGCCGAACGCGGTGTCCACGACCGCGCCGCCGACGACCGCGGCGGCGTTCGCGCCGGTGCCCAGCGCCACGCAGAGGAAGCGGTCGACGCCGCGGCCGCTGCCCAGCCGGTGCTCGCCGAGGGCGGCGGCGGCGAGGTCGGGGACCAGCTCGACGCGGGCCGCGCCGGTGCGCGCCGCGACCAGCTCGCCGAGCCGGGTCCCGGTCAGGGCCGGCAGGCTGGGCACGTCGAGCACGACGCCGCCCTCCGCGAACGACGGGATGGCGACCGCCACCCGCGCCCCCCCGCCGACCTCGCCCACCGCCCCCGCGACCGCGTCGAGCACGGCGCCCAGGTCCATCCGCCGGTCCAGGTCCCGCCGGGCCACGTGCCCCTGCGCCCCGCCCGGGCCGCCCCGCGCCGCCCGCACCCCGCTCCCGCCGATGTCCACCCCGACCGCGGCGACGCCGCGGGCGTCAGCGGGCATGGTCGGGGCGGCGGGTGAGGGTCGTGCGGAAGCGGTAGCGGTCGCCGCGGTAGTGCATCTCGCCCAGCTCGACGAGGCGGTCGGCGGCGTCGTGGCTGCGGGTGGTGGTGCGCAGCAGGGGGAAGCCGGGGGCGACGCCCAGCAGGGCGGCCTGGCGGGGGTCGGCGCCGACGGCGTGCATCGCGTACTCAGCGCGGCGGGGCCCGGCGCCCGCCTCGTCCAGGGTGGCGTAGAGCGACGCGGTGGTGAAGTCGACGGCGGGCAGGCGCGGCGCGCGGGCCAGCGGCACGCGGCTGCGGTCGATCGACACGGCGTGGCCGTCCAGCAGCCGCAGGCGCTCCAGCACGAACAGCTCGGAACCCGGGGCGATGCCGAACGCCTCGGCCTCGTCCAGGGTCGTGGGCACCACGTCGGCGACCAGCACCGTCGCCGAGGCACGCAGCCCGCGGTCGGCGCCCATGGCGGTGAAGCTGGTGAGCACCTCGGGCGGCTCGCCGAGCGGGTCGGCGGCGACGAAGGACCCGCGCCCGGGCTGGGCCTGCACCAGCCCCTGCGCGCTGAGGTCCGACAGCGCCCGCCGGACGGTCGCGCGGCTGACGCCGAAGCGCTCCTGCAGCGCCCGCTCGCCGGGGAGGCGGTCGCCGGGGCGCAACGCGCCGGCGCTGATCTGGTCGGCGATCGCCCGGGCGACCTGCTGGTGGCGGAGCTCGTCGGCGGCGAGGGCCATGCGCTGGACGATACCAGTGACCACCGGTACCGTACCGGTCCTATGGATGTCGCCGACACGGCCCTGTGGTCCGACGCGCGTGCGACACCCGTGATCCTGGCCCGCACGCTGGACCAGGCCGACGGGTTCGCGGACGTCGCCGCGTTCCTCACCCGACCGGGGGTGCGCCGGGTGGTCGCGACCGGCAACGGCGCCGCGCTCTACGCCGCGCAGGCGCTCTGGCTCGCCGCCCTGCGCGCCCCGGGCGACGCGCCCGAGGTCGTCGCCGCACCCGCGGGCCTGCTGGGCACCGGCGACCTCGCGCGGCGCCCCGGCGACGCGCTGCTGGTGGTGTCCAGCTCCGGCGAGCTGCGCGACGTGGTCGAGGTCCTGCGCACCGCCCCGGTGCCCTACGCCGCGATCACGTCCACCCCGGACTCGACCATCGGAGCCGGTGCCGCGGCCCGCGCCGCGGTCGCGGTCGACAGCCAGGACGCGGTCACCCACACCCAGGCGTTCGTCGGCAACGTCGCCGCCGCCCTGGCGGTCTGGGCGCTGGCGGCGGGCGACGACGGCCTGCGCCGCGAGCTGCACGCCGCCCCGGAGCTGCTGGCCCCGGCCGTCGCCGAGGCCCCCGCCTGGGCGGCCGAGGCCACGGCCGCCACCGCGGCCGCGCCGGACCGCGACGGCGAGGCGCTGCCCACGGCCGCGGTCGTGTTCGGCAGCGGGCCGGCCTGGGCGGCTGCGCTGGAGGCGGCGCTGCTGCTCAAGGAGGTCGCCGGCATCCCGGCGGAGGGCCTGGAGACGCGCGAGGGCGCGACCTCCGGCATGTACGCGCTCACCGCCGACCACCTGGTCCTCAGCCTGCCCACCGGCCCCGACCGGCTCCTGGAGGAGGCCGAGGCGACGTGCGCCCGCACCGGCGCCCGCCTCCTGCGCGCCCCGGGGGGCGACCGCGGCGACGCCCGCCTGGCCGCGGTCACCACCTTCCCCGCGGCCCTGGCCCTGGCCGTCGCGCTGGGCCTGGCCGCGGGCCGCGATGTGGACCGCCCCGCGTGGGCGGGCGCGTACTACGCCACCGCCCGGGTGGCCCAGAAGGGGCGGCCGCCAGCCGGAGCTGCGGTCCCTGCGCCGGATTCGCGACGAGAGAGGCCGGCGGCCGTCGTTGAGGGAGAGCTGCCCGGCGTTTGAGGTGCACATGACGAGCGAGGGAGCGCCAGCATGAAGGACGGGAAGGTCGGCTTCGGGATCATCGGCTCGCAGTTCGAGGCCGACATCCACGCCGCGTCGATCCGCATGGGCCGCCACGGCGACGTGGTCGCCGTCGCGTCGCCCACCCGGGCGCACCGCGAGGAGCTCGCGCAGCGCTACGAGATCCCCGCCGTCTACGACGACTACACCGCGATGCTGGAGGACCCCGCGGTCGACGTCGTCACGATCGCGGCGCCCAACGTCCTGCACTGCCAGATGACCGTGGACGCCGCGCACGCGGGCAAGCACGTCGTCTGCGAGAAGCCCCTGGCGATGACCATCGAGGAGGCGGACCTCATGGTCGACACCTGCCGCACGCAGGGTGTGCACCTGTTCTACGCCGAGGAGCTGTTCTTCACCCCGAAGTACGTGAAGGCCAAGGAGATGGCCGACCAGGGCGCGTTCGGCCGGGTCCACCTCGTGAAGCAGTCCGAGATGCACTTCGGCCCGCACGCCGACTGGTTCTGGGACGTCGAGCGCTCCGGCGGCGGGGTGTTCATGGACATGGGCTGCCACGGCCTCGCCTTCGCCCACTGGTTCCTGGGCCGCCCCCGCCCGGTCGCGATCACCGCGCACATGGGCACCTACGTGCACGGCGACAAGACCCGCGGCGAGGACCACAGCTTCGCGGTCGTGGAGTTCGACGGCGGGGTGATCGGCCACGTCGAGGACAGCTGGGCCCGCCGGGGCGGCATGGACGACCGCATCGAGGTCTACGGCAGCGAGGGCGTCACCTACGCCAACCTGCACATGGGCAACGCGCTGCCGACCTACTCCGAGCACGGCTACGGCTACGCCGTGGAGAAGGCCCCGTCGACCCAGGGCTGGACCTACCCGGTCTTCGAGGAGCTGTGGAACTACGGCTTCCCGCAGGAGATGGACCACTTCGCGGCGGCGGTCAAGGGCCTGGAGGAGCCGCAGGCCACGGGCGAGGACGGGCGCGTCGTGCAGGAGCTGCTGCTGGCCGGCTACCAGTCCGCGGGCAGCGGGCGCCGCGTGGCGCTGCCCTTCCGGCCGCCCGGCGTGCGCCGGCCGATCGACCTGCTCTTCGCGCCCGCACAAGATATCTAGACAGGTAACGGGCGCGTGTCCTACCGGTGTCGTACCGTGCACCACCACCAGCACCGCAAGTCGAGGGAGAACTCAGGATGGATGCACTGAAGTGGCGACGGGGTCGCGTGTTGGCGCTCGTCGCGGTCCTGGCCGTGCTCGCCGCCGCCGGTGGCGGCGGTGCGGGTGAGGCCCAGGAGGACGAGCCGGGCGACACCGACCCCGGCGCGGAGGGCGAGGCGGCGGAGGGTGGCGGGGAGGGGCCGTTCACCATCGCCGTCAGCAACACCCTGGTCGGCAACGGCTGGCGCGAGCAGATGATCTGCTCCGTGCAGGCCGAGGCCGCGGCCGAGGGCGACGTCGACCAGGTCGTGGTCTTCAACGAGAACGGCGCCGCGCCGGAGCAGATCCGCCACGTCGAGCAGGCGATCTCCCAGGGCGTCGACGCCCTGGTCATCAACCCCTCCAGCACCACGGAGCTCAACTCGATCCTGGAGGAGGCCGTGAACCAGGGCCTCATCGTGGTCGCGGTCGACCAGGCCCTGGACGTCGAGGGCGTCTACAACGTCACCAACGACCAGGAGGCCTACGGCCGGCTGGGCATGGAGTGGCTGGCCGAGGAGCTGGGCGGCCAGGGTCGCGTCGTGATCATGAACGGCATCGACGGCGCCCCCGCCAACGAGGCCCGGCGCGCCGGCATCGACGCCGCGCTGCAGGCGTACCCCGACATCGAGGTCGTGCAGGAGACCTTCACCGGCTGGGACTTCTCCGTCGCCGGCCAGCAGGCCCTGGACGTGCTGAACGCCGACCCGGAGATCGACGGCATCTGGACGTCGGGGACGGACTACACCGTCGCCAACGCCTTTGAGACCGCCAACCGGGAACCCGTTCCGGTCGTGGGTGCGGACACGAACGCCTTCCAGGCGCTGCTGCTGGAGGGTGCGCCCGGGGCCGCGGTCACCAACCCGGCCATCATCGGCGGCGTCGGCACCGACATCGCCCTGAAGGTCCTCCGCGGCGAGGAGGTCGAGGCGAACACCCTCCTGGAGCCGCAGGTCTGGGACGCCGAGACCTCGCGCGACCAGCTCGAGGCCACCTACTCCGAGGAGCTGGACGGGTCCGCCAGCACCACGCTGTCGGTCGACCCGTACACCTCGTTCAGCCCGGAGGAGCTCCGGGCCTGCGAGCCGGTCGGCTAGCACCCGCACCACCGGGGCCGGCGGGCAGACCGCCCGCCGGCCCCGGTGGGCCCGGCGCTGCGGCAGAATCAACGGCCCGGCCGGGGCGCGCCGGGCGCACCGGTCGGAGGGGGGGCGGTCCGGCGAGGGGTCGGGCCGCACCGGGAGGGAGCCGGGATGGCGGAGCCGCTGCTGACGGCGCGGGGGGTGGCCAAGCGCTACGGCCCCGTGGTCGCGCTGACCTCGGTCGACCTCCGCGTGGACGCGGGCGAGATCCACGCGCTGCTGGGCTCCAACGGGGCCGGCAAGAGCACGCTGGTCAAGATCCTGTCCGGGGTGGTCGCCCCCGACCAGGGCACCCTGGAGGTCAACGGCCGGCCGGGGCGGATGGCGCGCCCGGCCGACGCGGCCCGGGTCGGGCTGGCCACGGTCTTCCAGGACCCGGCGTTCGTCCCCGACCTGACCGTCGGGGACAACCTGCGCCTCACCGGCGCGCGGGCGCCGGAGGTGCTCGCGCACCTCGCCGGCATGGGCATCGAGCAGGTCGACCTGGGCTGGCTGGCGGGGGACCTGCCCCTGCCCTTGCTGCGCATGCTCGACCTGGCGCGGGCGCTGACCCGCGACCCGTACCTGCTGCTGCTCGACGAGATCACCGCGGCGCTGCCCGCCGACCTCGCCGACCGCGTCTTCGACGTGATGCGGCAGCGGCGCGACGCCGGGCGCTCCGTGCTGTTCATCTCCCACCGCCTGGCCGAGGTGCTGGCCGTCTGCGACCAGGCCACCGTGCTGCGCAACGGGCGCGACGTCGCCCGCTTCGTGCCCCGCGAGGTGGGCGAGGCCGGGCTGGTCGCCGCCATGCAGGGCGCCGTCGCGGCGTCGGATCCCGCCGCCGCGGGACCGGCACGGGACCTGGCCACCGCGCCCGTGGCGCTGGAGGCGCGCGGCGTGTCGTCGCGGGCGGGGCTGGAGGACGTGTCGTTCGCGCTGCGGGCGGGGGAGGTCCTCGGCGTCGCCGCCCTCGAGGGCCAGGGCCAGGACGTCCTGTTCGAGGTGCTGTCGGGGCTGCGCCGCGCCGACGGGGGCGAGGTGCGCGTCGGCGGGACGCCCCTGGTCGCCCGCACGCCCGCCGACGCGATCCGCCGCGGCGTCGTGCTGGTCCCCGCGGACCGGGTGCAGGCGCTGCTGCCCCAGCGGTCGGTGGGGGAGAACCTCGCCTCGACGCTGTACTCGCGGCCGGGCCGGTGGGGGGCCCTGCGCCTGGGCGACGAGCGCCGCCGGGTCGCCCGCGCCGTCGACCGGCTGCAGATCGACACCCGCGCCCAGCGCCAGGTGCGCCGGCTGTCGGGCGGCAACCAGCAGAAGGTCACGATCGGGCGCTGGCTGACCGCCGGCTTCACGACGCTGCTGTGCTTCGACCCGACCCGCGGCATCGACATCGGCACCAAGGAGCAGATCTACCGGCTCCTCCGCGAGCTGGCGGCGGAGGGCACCGCGGTGCTGGTCTACACCTCGGAGCTGGCCGAGGTGCCCAAGGTCTGCGACCGCGTGGTCGTGCTCTACGGCGGGCGCATCGTCCACGAGCAGGACGCGGCGACCGCCGACGAGACCACCCTGCTGTCGGCCATGCACGGGCTACCTGGGCCCGCAGGCGCCGGGGGGCTGGGGTCGGACCGGGAGGTCCCGGCGTGACGACGACGGTCGCGGGGGTCGGGGGCGGGGACCGCGCCGGGTTCGGGCGGCTGGTCCGGCGCCAGGGGTGGACGGTCGGGTCGTGGGTGCTGCTCGCGCTGCTGGTGGGCTGGTACGCCTCGCTGCTGCCGCGCTTCACCGGCTTCGAGCAGTCCTCGCTGATCCGCACGGGCCTGCCGATCGCGCTGCTGGCGCTCGGCCAGGGGCTGGTCGTGCTGTCCGGCGGGGTGGACCTGTCGCTCGGCGCCCTGCTGGTCCTGGCCAACTGCGTCGCGGTGCGCCTCATGGCCGAGCAGGGCCCAACTGGGCCCTCAAGCGCCGGGGGGCTGGGCACCGCCCTGGCCGTCACGGTCGGGATCCTGGTGGTCGGGGCGCTGGTCCAGGCGCTGGTCGGGCTGGTCGTCGACGCGTCCGGGGTGCCCGACATCGTCGTGACCCTGGCGATGAGCTTCGTCTACTCGGGCCTGGCGCTGTTCGTGGCGCCGTCGCCGCTGTCGGGCGTGCCCGACGGCTTCCGCACGCTGGTCACCGGGTCGGCGACCGGGTTCGGCGAGAACTTCGTGCCACCCCTGGTGATCCTGGTCCTCGCGCTGGTGGCCGTGTGGTTCCTGCTGCGCCGCACGCGGCTGGGGCTGACGCTGTACGCCAGCGGCAGCGACCGCCAGGCCGCCTACCTGTCGGGCGTGGACGTGCGCCGGGCCCGCGTGGCGGCCTACCTGCTGGCGGGGCTGCTCGCCTGCCTGGCGGGGGTCGCCAGCGCGGCGATCACCGGCGGGGCGCAGGCGCGCTACAGCGTCGGCGCCGCGAACACCCTGAACAGCGTCGCGGCGGTGGTGGTCGGCGGGATCGCGCTCACCGGCGGCCGCGGGTCGCCGATCGGCGCCGCGGCGGCCGGCTACGCGCTGTCGCTGCTGTCGCCGCTGTTCGGGGTGCTGGGCCTCGCGCCCACCGACACCGAGGTCGTGAAGGGGGTCGTCATCGTGGCGGTCGTGATGCTGGGCGGTCTGCTGGAGCTGCGCCGGGGCAACAGATGAGCGCCGCAGCCGCGCCCCCGGCGGCCGGGGCGGACCGGGTCTCGCCCGCGGCGTGGCTGGCGACCCACCCGACGGCGGTCCTGGCCCTGGTCCTCGTCGCCCTGGTGATCGTCACCGGGCTGATCGAGCCCGCGTACTTCAGCGTCGACGGGTTGCGCAACACGCTGCTGCTGGCCGTCCCCCTGGCGCTGATGGCCGGGGGGCAGACGATCGCGCTGCTGACCGGCGGGATCGACCTGTCGGTGGCGATCACCGCGACCGGCGCGGCCTACGTGGCGGGCAACCAGTCGCCCAACGGGGCGCTGGTCGCGATCCTGCTCGGCCTGTCGGTCGGGCTGGTGGTCGGGATCGTCAACGGCGTCGGGGTCGGGGTGTTCCGCGTGAACCCGCTGATCATGACCCTGGGCATGTCGGGGATCCTGCTGGGGCTGTTCACCTCGTGGGCGCAGACCGTCCTGCAGGGGTCGACCAACGTCGCGCCGCTCATCCGCACCCTGGGGGCCGGGTCGTTCGCGGGGGGGCTGGTGCCGTGGAACGTGGTGGTGGGCGCGGTGCTCGCCGGGCTGCTGATCCTGCTGCTCACCCGCACCGGCTTCGGCCGGATGGTGTACGCGGTGGGTGACAACTCCTTCGCCGCGCGGCTCGCGGGCGTGCGCGTCTGGCAGGTGCTGCTGGCGGTGTACGTCCTGTGCGCGCTGCTCGCCGCCGTCGCGGGCATCCTGCTGGCGGGGCGCAACGGGTCGGTCGACCTCCAGCTCGCGTCGTCGCTGCTGCTGCCGTCGGTCGCCGCGGCGGTGATCGGCGGCACGTCGATCTTCGGCGGCTGGGGCGGCTACCCGGGCACCATCCTGGGCGCGCTCATCCTCGGCGTCCTGGACCGCATGCTCACCTACCTGGGCGCCGGCGAGGCCATCCGCTTCACCCTCTACGGCCTCATCGTCCTGGGCCTGTCCGTCCTCTACGCCCGCCTCACCCGCAACGCCTGACCTGCCTGACGTCCACGTAGCGCATTCATTCCGGTCGTCACCGACACCGAGGGGTGGACGGCCTGGTGCGGCGGTCCCGAAGCGCTGAAGCATGATCTCTGGCATCATATGGTGCTGGAGGACGTGCATGGGGGTGGGGATGCGGACGACGATCGTGCTCGATGACGACCTGCTGGCGGCGGCGCAGGAGCTGACGGGGACGCGCGAGAAGAGCGCGCTCGTCCGGGAGGCGCTGCGCGCGCTCATCGAGCGGGAGAGCGCCCACCGGCTGAGCCGGCTGGGCGCCACGGAGCCGGACCTGGTGGCGGCGCCCCGGCGGCAGCCGCCCGCGTGATCCTGGTCGACACGTCGATCTGGGTGGATCACCTCCGCGCAGGAGACGCGGCGCTCGCGCGGCTCCTGGAGCGGGGTGCGGTCCTCACCCATCCGTGGGTGATCGGCGAGCTGGCCCTCGGGACCCTCGCCCAGCGCCAGGAGGTCCTCGGCCTCCTGGCCGGCCTCCCGCAGGCCAAGGTCGCCACCGCCGCCGAGACGCTGCGGTTCATCGACCACCACCGGCTGCACGGCCTCGGCATCGGCTACGTCGACGTGCAGCTGCTCGCCGCGGCGCACCTCACCCCCGACGCCCGCCTGTGGACCCGCGACCGCCGGCTGGCAGCGGCCGCGACCCGCCTCGGCCGCTCCGCCGACTTCTAGCCCACCGCGGCGGCCAGGGACGCGCCCCCTCAGCGGCCGGTTCACGCGCCCGGCGTCGCGCACGGCGCGGCCGGCGGCGGCAAAGGCGCGGATCGGTACGTCCTTCGTCGAGGGGGAGGCGCTGGCGCTGTGCGTGGCGTCGAGGGACCGGTCGGCCGCCTCGATCGCCGGGCGGGCGACACCTCGCCGTCGGTCGGGGTCCGCCGCCCACGACACGAGCACGTGGGTGTCGAGCAGCACGCCGCTCGCGTGTCGGCCGGCTCGACGAGGTCGGCGGTGGAGAACCACGCCTCCTCGTCGTCGACCAGGACGCGGATGCTGCCGTCGAGGCGCCGGCGGATCCAGCGGCACGACCTTGGCCACCGGCCGGCCGTGCTTCGTCACGACGTGCTCGACCTGCTCCTCGGCCACCCCCCGTGCGCGAGTAGGGTGCCGGGGTGCAACAGCCCGCCGACCTGGACGCGGTCCGCGAGTCCTACGACCGCGTCGCGGACGCCTACGTGGAGCTCGGTGTGGGCCGGCTGGAGGCGGAGCCGTGGCTGCGGGCGGTGCTCGCGGCCTTCGCGGAGTCGGTCCGCGGGCTCGGCCCGGTCCTGGACGTGGGCTGCGGGCCGGGCACCGTCACCGCGCACCTCCGCGCGCTCGGTCTGGACGCCTCGGGGGTCGACCTGTCGCCGCGCATGGTCGCGCACGCCCGCCGGCAGCACCCGGACCTGCGGTTCCGCGTCGCGTCGGCGACCGACCTCGACCTCGCGCCGGCCTCGCTCGGCGGCGTACTCGGCTGGTGGTCGCTGTTCAACCTCCCGCGGGCGGTGCTGCCCGCCGTGCTGCGGACGTTCGCCGAGGCGCTCGTCCCCGGCGGACAGGCGCTGGTCGGCACGCACGTCGGTGACGGCGACGTCCCGCGGACCGAGGGGTACGGCGGCCTGCCCGTGTCCTGGACGACCCACCTGTACCGCCCGGAGGAGCTGGCCGCGCTGCTGGCCGGCGCCGGTCTGGAGGTGGTCGCCGAGCTGCGGCTGCCACCGCAGCCGCCGTCGCTGCGCCCGCAGGTGCTGCTCGCCGCCCGCCGCCCGGCCTGATCCGCAGGGGGCCCGGCGGTCAGGCGCCGAGGTGGGAGGGGGCGGCGGTGGAGGCGCGGGGGATGAGGGTGTGGGTGGTGCGCTTGCGGCGGGGGCGGGCGGCCGGGGTGCGGAGGGTCAGTTCCAGGGCCATCGCGCCCATCTCGGCCATCGGCAGGCGGACGGTGGTGAGGGCGGGGGCGAGGTCGGCCGCGACGGGGATGTCGTCGAAGCCGACCACCGAGAGCTCGGCGGGGACGGCGCGGCCCGCCTCGCGCAGGACCGACAGGGCGCCGATGGCCATGACGTCGGTGAGGGCGAGCAGCGCGGTGGTGTCCGGCCGCCGGGCGAGGACGCGCGCCGTCGCCGCGGCGCCGCCCTCGCGCGAGAAGTCGTCGTGCTCGACGACGACCTCGGCACCGGCGGCGGACAGCTCCGCCGCCGCGCCCTCCAGCCGGTCCGCGACCGTTGTCAGGCGCGCCGGTCCCGCGACGACCGCCACGCGGCGGTGGCCCAGCTCCAGCAGGTGCCGCGCTGCCGTCGCCCCGCCCGCGCGGTTGTCGGGCAGGACCGCGTCGACCGGCACGTGGTGGCGCCCGACCAGGGCGACGCGCCCGCCGGTCTCGCGGAACGCCACCAGCTCCGCCGCCTTCTGCCGTTCCGCCCCGGCGTCGGTGTAGCCGGACCCGGCCAGCACGATCGCCCCCACCCGGTTGGCGCGCAGCTCGCGGATGCGCGCCAGCTCCGTGCCCGGCTCCCGCTCCGACTGGTTGATGAGCACGAGCAGGCCGTGCTCGGCCGCGACCCGCAGGACCCCGCGGGAGATCTCGGCGAAGTAGGGGTCGGCGACGTCGTGGACGACCAGGCCGACGATCGAGGCGCCCCCGCTCGCGAGGGCGCGCGCGTGCGCGTTCGGCACGTAGCCGAGTCGCGCGGCGACCGCCCGCACGTGGTCGGCCATCCGCGCGGACACGCCCTCCCGCCCCGCCAGCGCCCGTGACGCGGTCGCCAGCGAGACCCCGGCCGCTCGGGCGACGTCGGCGAGGCGCGGCGTGGGCCGCTCGGTGAGGGACACGCCGCAACCGTAGCGGAAAGCGCTTGCGAGATGACCCGTACGTGCCCTTGCGCGCCCCGGGGTGAGGCGGTTACCGTCCCTGGAAGCGCTTTCGGAAGCCCTTACGTGAACGCCGGGGCGACGGGACCGAGGAGGGGGCCATGGGGGGCGGAGCCAGGCGGGTCGCGCTGGTGCTGGCCGGGGTGCTGCTGGTGGCCGGGTGCGCCGGCACACCGGAGGACCCGACGGCCGCGGGCGACGGGGGCGGGCAGGCCGGAGGGACCGCCGAGCCGGTGGCGGGCGGCGCGGGCGGCGACGGCGGCGGGGCGAGCGGGGACCCGATCCGCATCGGCATCTCCCTCCCGCTGTCCGGCGACTTCTCCGAACCCGGCGTCGGCGTCCAGCAGGGCTACGAGGTCTGGGCGGAGTCGGTGAACCGCGCGGGCGGCCTCCTGGGACGCCCGGTCGAGCTGCTGTTCCGCGACGACGCCTCCGACCCCAACCGGGTCGTGTCCGACTACGAGTCGCTCATCACCCAGGAGGAGGTCGACCTGGTCTTCGGGCCGTTCTCGACCCGCCTGGTGATCCCCGCCGCGGAGGTCGCGGAGTCCTACGACATGCTCTTCGTGGAGCCGGCCGGGGCCGCCCCGGAGGTGTTCGAGCAGGGCTTCGAGTACCTGTTCTACGCCGCCCCGGCGGTCGCGAACGACCACTACAACTACCTCGCGGACTGGATCCTGGCCCTGCCGGAGGACCAGCGCCCGCAGACCGCCGCCTACGCGGCCATGGACGACCCCTTCGCCCAGGGCACCGCCTACGGGCTGAAGGACCGCCTGGAGGCGGGCGGGATCGAGACCGTGGTCGACGAGGTCTACCCGCCCGACACCACCGACTTCTCCGCGATCGGCGCGCGCGTCGCGGCGGCGGACGCCGACATCGTCGTGGGCGGCACGCAGTTCGAGGACGCGGTCGGCCTGGTCCGCTCCTTCCAGGAGCTGGGTTACCAGCCGCGCCTCGCCGCCTTCTCCACCGGCCCGACCCTGCCGGAGTTCGACGAGGCCGTGAGCGGCGCGACCGAGGGCATCCTGTCGCCGGTCGGCTACGCGGTCGGCGCGGAGATCGAGGGCAACGCGGAGTTCGCCGCCCTCCACGAGGAGCTCCACGGCACGCCCCCGACCGAGGACGCGGCCAACGGCTACACGGTGGGCCAGGTGGTCGCCGCCGCGGTCGAGGCCGTCGGCTGCGCCGAGCAGGGCGAGGAGTGCCAGCGCGCCCTGGCCGACCACATCCGCGCCAACGAGTTCCAGACCGTCGTCGGCCCGCTCAGCTTCGACGAGGCCGGCCGGCCGCAGTCGGCCCACCTCATCCAGCAGTGGCAGGGCGGCGAGGTCCAGATCGTCCTGCCCGAGGACTCCGACGCGGTGACCGCGGAGGTCCAGTTCCCCAAGGCCGAGTGGTGAGCGGCACGCTGCTGGCCCAGGGCCTGGTCCTCGGGATCCTGACCGGAGGCCTGTACGCGCTGCTCGCCTCCGGGCTGACGCTGTACTTCGGGGTCATGAAGGTGGTGATGGTCGCCCACCCGGCGTTCCTGTTCCTCGCCGCCTACGCGACCTACGCCCTGCACACCGCCACCGGGATCGACCCGCTGCTCACGACCGTCGTGACGGTGCCGACCTTCTTCGCCCTCGGCGTCGCGGTCCAGCGCCTGCTGGTCGCCCGCCTGGCCCCGGAGTCCCTCGCGACCATGTCGGTCCTGCTGACCTTCGCGCTGGCGCTGCTCATCGAGGGCGGGCTGGGCGTCGTCGCCACCGGCTCCTACCGGTCGGTGACCGTGGACTACGCCAGCCAGGCGCTGCGGCTGGGGTCGGTCGCGCTGCCCGCCGACCGCCTCATCGCCTTCGGGGTGGCGGCGGTGACCCTCGGGGGGCTGTTCGTCGTGCTGCGCCTGACGCGCTTCGGGCGGGCGCTGCGGGCCACGATCTCCCACGCCACCGCCGCCCGCCTGGTCGGCATCGACACCGACCGGGTCACCGCGATCGGGTTCGGCATCGGCCTGGCGACCGCCGCGCTCGGTGGCGCGGTCCTGTCGCTCATCTCCCCGTTCTTCCCGGCCGCGCACTGGGCGTGGATCGGGCGGCTCATGGCGGTGATCGTCGTCGGCGGGCTCGGCAGCGTGCAGGGGGCGGCCGTCGCCGCCCTGCTGCTGGGCGTCCTGGAGGCCCTGCTGCAGGTGACCTGGGGGGCGACCCCCGCCGCGCTGCTGTTCTACGCGTTCCTGTTCGCGACCCTGCTCGTCCGACCTCAGGGGCTGTTCGGTGGCCGTCTCGCCCAGCGCTTCTAGCGGCACCGCCGCCCCCGGCCGCCTCGCCGGCCGGGCGGCCTTCGTGGCGGGCGGGCTGCTGCTGGCCGCCTACCCGTGGGCCGCCCCGAACGCCTACCTGCGCTACGCGGGCGTGCTGGTCGTGCTCTACGCGGCCCTGTCGACCGCGTGGAACCTGGTCGGCGGGTTCACCGGCTACATCTCGCTCGGCCACGCGGCGTTCTTCGGCCTCGGCGCCTACGCGACCGGCATCCTCGTCGTGCGCACGGGGCTGCCGCACGCGCTGGCCCTGGTCCTGGCCGTCGCCGGGGTGACGGCGTTCGCCGCGGCCGTCGGGGTCGCGGCCGTCCGGGTTCGCGGGTCGTCATTCGTGATCGTGTCGATCGCGCTGGTGTCGATGACCAACCTCGTCGCGCAGAACGCCCGCTGGCTGACCGGCGGGTCCAGCGGCCTGCGCGTCCCCCCGCTGGTCGAGGGGCTGAGCCGCACCGCCAACCACGTCGTGTTCTTCTACCTGTTCCTCGCGCTGCTCGGCCTGGTGCTGGCCACGTGGTGGGCCGTCGACCGGTCGCGCTTCGGCGCGGGGCTCAAGGCGATCCGCGAGGACGAGGACAAGGCCGAGTCGCTGGGCGTCCCGACCACCGCCTACAAGGTCGTCGCCTACGCCGCGTCGGCCGCCTTCGTCGCCGCGGCCGGGGGGCTGTACGGGATCTGGTTCGGGAGCCTCGACCCGATCTTCGTCTTCTCGATCGTCATCGGCGCGAACATGGTCCTCATGGCCCTGTTGGGCGGGATGCGGTTCCTGCTGGGACCGCTGCTCGGCGCCTTTCTCGTCGCCCCGGCCAGCGAGTACTTCCTGCTGGCCTACGGCGAGTCCCAGCTCCACATCGTCCTGTCCGGTGCGCTGCTCGCGGTCGTCGTGCTGTTCCTGCCCGACGGCATCATCCCGGCGTTGCGGGCGACCTGGCGCCGCCGCGGCCCCCGCGCCGCCTCGATCCAGGAGCGGTCGGCCGCCGAGCTGGCCGCCGCCCGCGAGGAGGTCCCGGCATGAGGGACGCAGACGGAACGCGGTGCCCAGCCCCGTCGGCGCGTGCGGCCGCAGTCGTCCGCCCGGCGTCCGAGGTGCCGACATGACGACCCTGGCGGTCCACGGGCTGACCAAGGCGTTCGGGGGCGTCGTCGCGGTGCGGGACGCGACCGTCGAGCTGCGCGAGGGCGCCGTCAACGGGCTGATCGGGCCGAACGGGTCCGGCAAGACGACGCTGTTCAACCTGGTCACCGGGATGATCCGGCCCGACGCCGGGCGGGTGACCATCGGCGGGCGCGACGTGACCGGCTGGGCGCCGCACCGCATCGCCGGCGCCGGCCTCGGGCGCACGTTCCAGCTGTGCCGCGTGTTCGGGCGGCTCACGGTGCTGGAGAACATGCTCGTGGCGGTGCGCCGCACCCGCCTGCGCGAGCTGGCGGGCGGCCTGGGCAACCGCGCCGACCTCGACCGGGCGCGCGGCTGGCTCGCCCGCGTCGGCCTGGAGCACCTGGAGACCGCCGAGGCGCGCGACCTCTCCTACGGCCAGCAGAAGCTGCTGGAGCTGGCCGCGGTGCTCATGGCCGACCCGGCCCTGGTGCTCCTGGACGAGCCCGCCGGCGGCGTCAACCCCGCCCTCATCGAGCGCATCGCCGCGCTGGTCCGCGACCTCAACGCCGAGGGCCGCACGTTCCTCGTCGTCGAGCACAACATGGACCTCGTCATGGGGCTGTGCGACCACGTGGTCGTGTTCGACCGCGGCAGCCCGATCGCCGCGGGGACCCCCGCCGAGGTCCAGGCCGACGGCCGCGTCCTGGAGGCCTACCTCGGTGTCTGAGCCCGTCTTCGCCCTCACCGACATCGTCGCCGGCTACGGCCGCGCCGCCCCCGTCCTGCGCGGGCTGTCCGTCGAGGTCCCCGCCGGGTCGGTCGTCTGCCTGGTCGGCCCGAACGGCGCGGGCAAGTCGACCGTCCTCCGCGTCGCCAGCGGCCTGCTGCGCGCCCGCTCCGGATCGGTGCGCCTGCGCGGCGAGGACGTCGGCGCCGCCACCCCGCAGCAACTCCTGGCCCGCGGCGTCGCCCACGTCCTCCAGGGCCACAGCGTCTTCCGCGAGCTGACCGTCGCGGAGAACGTCCGCCTCGGCGCCTACACGGTGCGCGACGAGGAGCTGGTGCGCCGCCGGTGCGACGCGGTGAAGGAGGTCTTCCCCGTCGTCGGCGAGCGCTGGCACGCCATCGCCGGCCTGCTGTCCGGCGGGCAGCAGAAGCAGGTCGAGTTCGCGCGCGCCCTCATGCTCGACCCCGCCGTCGTGCTCCTGGACGAGCCGTCGATGGGCCTTGACCCGCGCACCACCGCCACCGTCTTCGACCAGATCGCGCGCATGCGCGCGCTGGGCGTCGCCGTCCTGCTCGTCGAGCAGAACGCCCGGCGCGCGCTGGAGATGGCCGACACCGGGTGCGTCCTGGACCTCGGCCGCGTCCACCTGGCGGGCCCCGCCCGCGCGCTGCTGGAGGACCCGGAGCTGGGCGCCCTCTACCTGGGCCGCCGCGCCACGCCGACCGAGACCCGGAGCTCACCGTGACCACCGTGACCATCGCCGCCAACGGCGTGACGGGCCGCATGGGCCGCAACCAGCACCTGCGCCGGTCGCTGCTGGCCATCCGCGAGCAGGGCGGCGTGGCCCTGGCCGACGGCCGCTGGATCGTGCCGGAGCTGATCCTGATCGGCCGCGACGCCGACCGGGTCCGCCGGCTGGCCGAGGAGACCGGGGTCGCGCGCTGGTCCACCGACCGCGACGCGGTCCTGTCCGACCCGGCCGTCGACGTCTACTTCGACGCGACCGCCACCGCCTCCCGCGCCGACGGGGTGCGCGCGGCGATCGGGGCCGGCAAGGCGGTGTACTGCGAGAAGCCGCTCGCGCCGACCGCCGGGGAGGCCGCGGAGCTGGCCAAGCTGGCGGAGGCGGCCGGGGTCAAGACCGGCATCGTCGCCGACAAGCTGTTCCTCCCGGGTCTGCGCAAGCTGCGCCGGGCGCTGGACAGCGGGTTCTTCGGGCGCGTGCTGTCGGTGCGCTGCGACTTCGGCTACTGGGTCTTCGAGGGCCAGGTCGAGCCGTCCCAGCGGCCCAGCTGGAACTACCGGGCGGAGGACGGCGGCGGGATCGTGCTCGACATGTTCCCGCACTGGCAGTACGTGCTGGAGGACCTGTTCGGGCCGATCATGTCGGTGCTGTGCCACGCGGTCACCCACCTGCCGGAGCGCGTCGACGAGGCGGGCGCGGCCTATGCGGGCACCGCCGACGACGCCGCGTACGCGCTGTTCGCGCTGGAGGGCGGGACCGTCGCGTCGTTCACGTCGTCGTGGGCGACGCGGGTGCGGCGCGACGAGCTGGTCGAGTTCCACGTCGACGGGACGCTCGGGTCGGCGGTCGCGGGGCTGCGGTCGTGCCACCTCCAGCCGCGCGCCGCCACGCCGCGGCCGACCTGGAACCCCGACGTCCCCAACCCGATCGACTTCCGCGCGACCTGGGTCGACGCGCCCGCCATCGAGCCGGACGAGAACGGCTTCAAGCTCCAGTGGGAGGCGTTCCTGCGCCACGTCGCCGCCGACGAGCCGTTCCCCCACACCCTCGCCCAGGGCGCCCGCGGGGCGCTGCTCGCCGACCTCGCCCTGCGCTCCTCGGCGGAGCGCCGCTGGATCGACGTCCCGGCGGCCGACGCGTGACCGGCCTGCTGCTGCCGACGCCGGAGGGGCGGCTGGAGCGGTGGGTGCCGTCGGGGGTGGCCCCGGTCGTGGCGGCCGGGCGGGCGCCGCGGACGCGGATCGCCTACGCCGCCGCACACGTCGTCGCCGACGCGACGGCGCCCGAGGACCCCTCGGAACGGGCCGCCGTCGACTGGGACGCGACGCTGGCGTTCCGCCACCACCTCTGGGCCTGTGGAATGGGCGTCGCCGAGGCGATGGACACCGCCCAGCGGGGGATGGGCTTGGACTGGGGCGCGGCGGCCGAGCTGATCCGCCGCACCGGCCAGGAGGCCGCCGGGCCGTGGTGCGCGGGCGTGGGCACCGACTCCCTGCCACCCGGGCCCGTCACGCTCGACGCGGTCGTCGCCGCCTACCGCGAGCAGCTCGCGGTGGTCACCGGGGCCGGGGCCGTGCCAGTGCTGATGGCCAGCCGCCACCTCGCCGCCGCAGCGGAGGGTCCCGACGACTACCACCGCGTCGTCGGCGCGGTGCTCGCCGACGCCGACGGGCCGGTGCTCCTGCACTGGCTGGGGGCGCCGTTCGACCCGGCGCTCGCGGGCTACTGGGGCCACCCCGCCGAGGCCGACGCCGCCAAGGAGCTGGCCGCGCTGTGCCGCGACCACGCCGGCCGGATCGGCGGGGTCAAGGTGTCGGTGCTGGACGCGGACCTGGAGACCGCGTTCCGCCGGTCCCTCCCGCCCGGCGTGCGCTGCTACACCGGCGACGACTTCGGCTACCCCGGCCTGATCGCGGGCGACGACGGGGGCCACAGCGAGGCGCTGCTCGGCATCTTCGACCCGATCGCCGCGGTCGCCTCCGCGGCGCTGGCGGCGCTGGACGACGGCGACCGGGCACGCTACGACGCGCTGCTCGCGCCGACGGTGCCGCTGTCGCGGGCGGTGTTCCGCGCACCGACCCGCCACTACAAGGTCGGCATCGTGCTGCTCGCCCACCTGGCGGGCCACCAGGACCACTTCCGCATGGTCGGCGGGCTGGAGTCGGCGCGCTCGATCACCCACCTCGCCGAGGTCCTGCGCCTGGCCGACGCGGCCGGCGTCCTGCCCGACCCCGACCTCGCCGTGGCCCGCATGCGCCCCCTCCTCGCGGCGGCCGGCATCGATGCCTGAGCGGGGAGGGCGGCCGCCGGCGAGGAGCGCCCGGTCACGGGTCTGCGGCGCTCGCCGGGTGCCGCGGTGAGCGGGCTGCCGGACGGGGTCGTGCTCGCCGTGGTCCTCGCCGCGTTCGTGGCCGGGGCGACGCTCAAGGGGGTGACCGGGCTGGGGTTGCCGCCCGTCGTGCTGCCCGTGCTCGCGCCCGTCGTCGGCATCACCGACGCGGTGGCGCTGCTCGCCCTGCCCACGGTGGTCGGCAACGGCTGGCTGGTGTGGACCAACCGCGGCGCACACGGGGGGAATCCGCACCTGCTGCCGCTGGCGGCCGCGGCGGCGGCGGGCGGGGTCCTCGGCGCCGTCGCGCTGACCGGCCTCGACGAGCGCGCCGTGGCCGTCGTCCTGGTCGTCCTGGTGGTCGGCATGCTCGCCGTGCGCCTGGCCCGCCCGCACTGGCGCCTCGCCCCGCACATCGCGCGCCGCGGCGACGCCCCCGTCGGCCTGGCCAGCGGCGTGCTCCAGGGCGCCACCGGCATGTCCGGCCCGCTGGTGGGGACCTGGGTGAACGCCCTCGGCCTCGGCCGCGACGGCTTCGTGCTCACCACCTCCGCCGTGCTCCAGCTCGCCGCGCTGACCCAGGCGGTCACCCTGACCGGCCTCGGCGTGCTGCGCGGCGAGCGCCTGTGGCAGGGGCTGGCGGCCTGCGCCGTGGTGCTCGCGATGCTGCCGCTGGGCCAGCGCCTCGGCCGGCGGCTCCCGCAGGTGTGGTTCGACCGCATCGCGCTGCTGATCCTGCTGGCGTCGGCGCTGGGCCTGCTCGCGGAGGCCTGGTGATGGAGCGGCTGTCGCTCAACCAGATCACCGTCCGGCAGTGGTCGCTGGCGGAGGCGGTCGAGGGCTGCGCCCGCCACGGCGTGGGCGCGATCGGCCTGTGGCGCGACAAGGTCGCCGAGGTCGGGGTCGACGAGGCCGCTGCGCTGGTCCGCCGCGCCGGCCTGCGCGTGTCGTCGCTGTGCCGTGGCGGGTTCTTCACCGGCCGGGGCCCGGACGGGCCGACCGGCGACGGCGTGGCCGGCACGCGGGCGGCCCTGGAGGAGGCGGCGCGCCTCGGCGCCGAGGTCCTCGTCCTGGTCGTCGGCGGGGTGGCGGGCACCGACCTGGCCGGCGCGCGCCGCCGTGTGGCGGAGGGCCTGGAGCAGGTCGTCCCCGACGCGCTGCGCCTCGGCGTCCGCCTGGGGCTGGAGCCGCTGCACCCGGTCACCTGCGCCGACCGGTCGGTGCTGGTGACCCTCGACCAGGCGCTCGCCCTGGCCGCGCCCTACCCCGTCGAGGCCGTCGGCGTCGTCGTCGACGAGTACCACGTCTGGTGGGACCCGCGCGTCGAGGAGGCGATCGCCGCCGCGGGCGCCCGCATCTGCGGGTTCCACGCGTGCGACACCCTCGTCCCGCTGCCGGACCCGCTCCTCGGCCGCGCCCTGCCCGGCGACGGCCCCATCGACCACCGCCGCCTGCGCGCCTGCGCCGACGCCGCCGGCTACGCCGGACCGATCGAGGTCGAGGTCTTCAACGCCGACCTGTGGGCCCTCCCCGGCGACGAGGCCCTGACCCGCACCGTCCGGGCCTACCTGGACCACGTCGCCTAGGCAGGTGACCCGGGCGCTTCGCACCCCGCCACCTCGCCCCCGCCCCTTCCGCGCCATTCTAGGCCCTACTTGTGATTCAGGGGCCATAGTCTTAAGCTTCACGGGGCTAAATACCAAGTACTCCTCCCGAGGTGCGGAGTGGAGCGTAGCGAGCTACTGGAAGTTATCGACACCCTGCGCCTTGTGGGTGGGGACACCGCCGCCGTGGAGGCCAAGCGTGCCCGGAAGGCGCTCCCGACTCGGTTGTGGGAGACACTCAGTGCCTTCTCGAACACCCGGGGCGGAGGACTGATCGTCCTGGGCCTTGACGAGGAGGAAGGCTTCGCTGTGACCGGCGTTGCCGACGCAGCGAAGATCGCGTCTGACTTGGGCAGCCTGTGCGGGAACATGGAGCCGCCGGTGCGGGCGGTGATCCAGACGCATGAGGTCGAGGGGCACCTGCTGGTGACCGCCGAGGTGCCCGAGGTGTCGACCGCGAACAAGCCCTGTTTCTACAAGGGTGCGGGGCTCACGAACGGCGCGTTCATCCGGGTCGCCGACCGCGACCGGAAGCTGACCGGCTACGAGGTGCAACTGCTGCTGTCCGGGCGTGGTCAGCCACGCGACGACCTGCGCGCTGTCGAGGAGGCATCGCCGACCGACCTCGACGCCGACTTGGTGTCCGGCCTCGTCGGTCGCCTGCGCCGAGCGCGCCCACGTGTGTTCGCCACCGCGAGCGACGAGGAGGTGCTGCGACGCGTCCGAGCCCTTGTCCTGCACGGCGGACGCTCAGTTCCCACGGTGGCCGGCCTACTCGCTCTGGGCGCTTACCCCCAGGAGTTCCTCCCTCAGGCCAACCTCACGTTCGTCGTCTACCCCGGGCTCCGCGCGGGCCAGACAGGTCCCGGCGGGGAGCGGTTCCTGGACAACCTGGCGGTCGACGGTCCCGTCCCCGAGATGATCCAGGTCGCTTACGCTGCGTTCCAGCGCAACATGCGGCGGCGCTCCATCATCACCGGCTTGGGTCGCCAGGACGTCTGGGAGTACCCCGAGACCGCGCTGCGCGAGGCCCTCGTCAATGCGCTCGCACACCGCGACCTCAGCTCGGCGTCGCTCGGCACCCCCGTTCAGGTCGAGATGTACCCGGACCGGTTGGTCATCCGCAATCCGGGCGGTCTGTACGGACCGGTCGGCGTCGACGATCTCGGTGTGGAGCACATCTCCTCAACCCGCAACGAGGTGCTGCTACGACTGCTCGAGGAGACCCCGCTGCCTGGCACGGACCGCACCGTGGCCGAGAACCGGGGCTCGGGCATCCCCACCATGGTCGCGGCCCTGCGCGAGGCCGGGATGGATCCTCCGATATTCCACGATCGAATCGCTACGTTTCAGGTCACATTCCCCAACCACTCGCTGCTCGACGACGACATCGTGGACTGGCTCCGGGGCATCGGCGCAGGGGACCTGTCGAACACCCAACTACTGGGGCTCGCGCGCATGCGCCGCGGCGAGGTCCTTAGCAACGGCAGCTTCCGGTCCGGAACTGGTCTCGACAGCCGCGTCGCCGGCGCGGAGCTGCGCGACCTCGTCGACCGCGGCTTGGTCCACCAGACGGGCACACGGGGGGCGGCGCGGTACACCTTGTCGGTCCGCGCGGAGGAGGGATTGCCGAGCGAGGGTGGGCACGAGACCGTCGGGGCGGGACCGATCCCGGCCGAGCAGGGCGACGCCTTGGCCCCTCGCTCGAGACGACGGTCAGCTGCCGAGCGGCATGCGCAGATCAGGAAGGCTCTGCAAGAGGGACCCCGCTCGCGACAGGAGCTCGAAGCTCTGCTGAGCCTGCAGCCCGCCTCCGTCCTGCGTCACCTGCGCAGCATGCACGCGGCCGGTGAGGTCGAGCAGACGGGTTCAGCCCGCTCACCCAAGGGACGTTGGCGGCTGATCACCACTTCGGCCACACCGCCCACGCCCACGTCGGCGAGTAGAAATGCACCGCTACCGCCGTGATCCGGGACTGCATCCCGGACCCGCTCGAGCGCCGAGCGCTGCGAGGGTTTCGTCTCGACGCTGCCTCCCGCAATCGCGACAGCGGTCGTCTATCACCGGCTATGCCCGGCCGAGCGAAGACCACCCCCCGGGGAGAGGTTGGTGGCGGACTTGTCAGCACTTCCACTGTGCTGGCCGGGCCCGGGCGCGGCGCGCCGCCGCTATCGGCATCACAAGGTGGTGGTCGAGGCGATCGTGTGGCGCAACCGGACGGGACCTGCCGCTGACGCTGCTGGTGACCGCAGTAACGTCAACGACACCACCCGGTCCACCAGGCGCCGGGACGGCATCCCGTCCCCAGAATCGGCCCGGGACGCCCGCGCACCCGATCTGAGCACCTGGCTGCGAACGACGCCTACAGCTTCTGGGCCAACCGGCGCTGCCGTCCCCCGCGGCGTTGGCCGGTCAGCGGGGGCCGACGCGCCAGATGCGGCCGTTGGCCTTGGACAGGACGTAGAGCTCGCCGTCGGCGTCGGCGCCGAAGCGCAGGTCGACGCGGCTGCTGCCGGTCAGCTGCGGGAGCGTGACCTGGTTCCCGGCGCCGTCGTAGAGGCGCAGCTCGTCGATGGTCGCCAGCGGTCCGCCCCGCACCATCTCGCTGACGGGGGCGGCGAAGACCCGGCCGCTGACGATGTCGCCGAAGACGTAGTCACCCGCCAGAGCCGGGACGGCCGCGCCGCGGTAGACGAACCCGCCGGCGATGGCGCGGCCCTCGCCGTGGTCGTAGGCGGCGACCGGGTCGACGTAGCCGTCGCCCGCCGGGGCCGCGTAGACGTTCGACGGGTCGGACTTCTCGAAGCGGAACCCGCACTCCCGGACGTTCCAGCCGTAGTCGTCGCCTGCCCGGGCGCGGTAGACGCAGTCGATGTTCGCCTCGCCGATGTTGCTGACGAACAGCTGCCCGTCCGCCGGGTCCCAGGTGAAGCGGTGGGGGTTGCGCAGGCCCAGCAGGTAGACCTCGCCGAGGGCGCCGGCCCGCCCGACGAACGGGTTCGACGACGGGATCCCGTAGCCGCCGCCCGCGCCGTTGGTCCCGCGCGGGTCGATGCGCAGGACCTTGCCCTGCGGCACGCCGAGGTCCAGTGGCCCGTCGGTCCAGTTCGGGTTCTCCTCGCCGTCGCCGAGCGCCACGTGGAGCAGCCCGAAGCCGGTCTCGCCGGCGGTCAGGGTCGGGTCGAAGCCGATCTCCTGGATGCCGTGCAGGAAGGTGTCGAAGCCGACGCGCAGCACCTCCCGCCGGGTCCCGGCGAAGGTGGCGGCGGCGGGGTTCGACGCCGTCCACTCCGTGACCACGCCGTGGACGACCGGGTCGGCGGGCCCGGGCAGGTCCGGGCTCTTGCTGCCCAGCGCCGCACCCGCCTCCGTGTGCACCGTGTAGAAGCGCCCGTTGCTCCCGAACTGGGGGTGGAAGGCGACGAAGCCGAAGCCGGTGCCGAGGTTGGGGCCGTCGACGAAGTCGGGGAACACCGCGTCGAGGTCGGTGTAGCGGGTGCTGGTCGTCCCCGCCGCGTTCAGGAGCCACAGGTCGCCCCGCAGGTCGGGGACGGCGAGGCGGCCGGCGCCGTCGGGCAGCTCGCCCAGGTGGTTGATGCGGGCGCGGGGGACGCTGCCCGACGAGGCCGGGATCGTGGCGAACGGCGTGAGCGTGATGCCGGTGCCGGAGAACGCGATGTCGCCGGGGATGGGGTCGTCGAGGGGTTCGTCGCCCCCGCCGCCCGTGCCCGGGCAGTCGCCGGCGTCGCCGGACGGGATGCGCAGGTTGCGGCCGTCGGCGTCGACGGCGAGGTCGTCGAGGACCACGGTCCCGGGGCTGCTCGCGCCGGTCATGACCAGCAGGCGCGCCAGCGCCGCGGCGTTCGTGCCGTTGCGGAAGCCGAAGTCCTCGGCGGCGCCCTCGGGCAGCTGCACCCGCGTGGCGTAGGAGCCACCGCGGGTGTGCAGCTCGTAGGTGTTAGCCGCGGTGTCGGCGACCAGCCAGAAGCACTGCCACGCCTGGTCGGGGAAGGTGCCGGCCGGGACGAAGGCGCCGCCGTCGCGCGCGTGCAGCGTCGACGTGCCCTGCACGTTGGCCTGGACCTCGTAGGCGGTGAACGCCGTCGGGCTGCTCTGGTCGGACAGGCCGGCGTTCACGTCGACCGCGCCGGTGCGGCGCATGCGGAAGAACAGCGTGCCGGTGGCGCCCTCGGCGATCCCCGTGGCCGCGCGGTGGGCGCGCAGGTTCGGCCCGCCCATGCGCAGGACCTGGTTGCCGGACTCGGTGGCGTCGGCGGCGATCGACGCTCCGGACCCGGAGCCGGACCAGCCGTCCTTGCCGTTCACCGCGCCCGTCGCGAGGTTCTCGAGGTCCAGGACCTGCTCGAAGGCGGGCGACGGGTCGGTGAGCACGCTGCCGTCGGCGAGGTGGAGGTTGTCCACCCAGGTGACCGAGGTCGGGACGGGGGAGCGGGTGTTGAGGTTCAGGTACGTGCCGAGCGCCGCGGACGTGCCGTTGCGGAACGCGAAGGTGTTCCGGGTGCCCGCCGCGGCGCGGACCCGGCTCCCGCCGGCGCGCTGGACGTGGACCTGGAAGGTGTCGGCCTGGTTGTCGGCGACGAGCCACACGCCGTAGCGCGTGTCCGGCGCGATCGACAGGTTCGACAGGACCCGGAACGTCCCGCCGTCCATGACCGTGAGCCCCTGGGCGTCGATGCGGACCTGGACCTCGAAGTCCGGGTAGTTGAGCGGCCGGCCGGTGGTGTCGAAGCCCAGCGCGGGGTTCGCGACGTCGCTGAGCCCGATGTTCACCGAGGTCGTGGCCAGGTCGTCGGTCTGGAACTCCAGGAACAGCGTGCCGGTCGTGCCGTTCGCCACCGCCAGGTCGCTGCCCAGGGTGGCGTACGCGTTGGAGCGGTACTCGATGCCGCCCGGCTGGTTGGCGAACGCCTTGCCGGAGAAGCCGGCGGGGACGTCGTCGGTCGCCCAGGCCCCGTCGGTGGCGCCGGGCTGGTTCGTCACCCACGGCCCCTGGCTGCGCAGGCTGCCGTTCACGCGGTCGTCGAAGGTGTCCAGCGCGCACCACGGCGGGCACGCCGCCGCCGCGGCGGCCGACGCGACCAGCGGCAGCGCCGCGGCGACGAGCAGCAGGGCGACGACCCGGGCGATCCCTCGCGCACTCCCCACGACCGGCTCCTGTCCGTGGCTGCCGCAAGCGCTTCCTGTTCTCAACGTAAGCGCTTGAGCAGCGGCGTCAAGGGGCGCGTCGCCGCGAGCGGCGCAGGAGGTAGGTCATGGCCCCGCCAACTGCGGCGGTGGACAACAAGGCCGAAGCGGCGATCCAGCACTCGCGGGCCTCTGGTACGGTTACCGCATGTCATCCACTTCTGAGCCGCCACTCCAGCTCACCGTACGGGTGGATGCCCAGGGTCGTGTGGTCCTGCCCGCCGCGGTCCGTGAGCGTTTCCACTGGTCGCCGGGGGCCACCCTCCACCTGCAGGCCGACGAGACCGGGGTCCGGCTCCAGGACCGGGCCGCCATCCTGGCGGAGATCCGGGCGCTGGGCGCACCGCTGCGCGCGCAGGGGTACACGCTCGAACGCCTGGTGGCGGAGCTCGCCGAGGAGGCCGAGGAGGAGTGACGCCCTCCGGGCTGGTGCTCGATGCGTCCGCGCTGATCGCGCTGGTGCTCGGTGAGCCGCAGGGCGACACGGTCGCGCGGGCCCTCGATGAGGGCCCGGCGCACCTGTCGACCGTGACCGCCGCCGAGGTGATGGCCAAGCTGCGCCGGCTCGGGACAGACGTGCGGCGGCTGGGCGAGCTGCTGATCGCCGCGCAGGTCGCCGTCGAGCCGTTCACCCCGGGCGACGTGGGCTACAGCCTGCAGGTGCAGGACCTGGACGACGCCCGGCGGGCCCTCCTGGCGGAGGCCGCACCCCCGCAGCAGCGCAAGCGGCTGTCGCTGGGGGACCGGTGCTGTGTGGCGCTGGCCATGCGGCTCGGCGTCCCGGTGCTCACCTCCGATACCACCTGGGCCGGGCTGCGCGGTCCCGTCGAGGTCCGTCTGTTCCGCTGAACCGGTCAGCGGCGCGGCCGCAGCCGCGCACCTGGCGGTGCAGCGCGGCGGGCGCCACGCCGATCACGACCGCGAACACGACGTTGAACAGCGGGTGGTCGCGTCGCCCGACGACCGGCGACCGCAGGCCGGCGGACCCCGCCCGGCCCCGACGCGGGGGTGGGGGGGGGGGGGGGGGCCCCCCCCCCCGGGGCGCTACTCGGCGCGGTCGACCTCGAGGAAGGCGATGCGGTTGTTCGCGGCGCCGGGGGCGCTGGCGATCGTGAGGCGCCCGTCGATGACGTCGACCTCGGCGGTGCCCTCGACCCAGCGGGCGGCCGAGGTGGGGGTGCCGTCGCAGGTCAGGGCGCCCTCGGCCGCGACCCGGTAGACGCTGTCGGTGTAGCCGGCGTCGCCGCAGACCACCCGCACGCGGTAGCGCCCGGCGGGCACCGCCAGCTCCCAGACGCCGGCCGGCTCGCCCTTCTGCAGGTGGATGAGCGTGTCGTGGCGCTGGTCGGGGGACCGCGACGAGAAGCGCTCGCGCGTGTCCCAGATCAGGTCGCGGTTCCAGCCGAAGGTGCGCCCGTCGCCGCGGTCGCCGTAGACCGCGCCGATGTCGGCCACGTAACCGGCGGGCAGGCCCTCCCACGACCACCACGGCTGGAAGTTCACCCGCGCCTGCGGGGCCCAGGTGGTCGGCTTTGCCGCGTAGCGCCGTGTAGGTCGCGGCCGTCCCCGTCGCGACGACGGTGCGGCTCTGGCCGCCGCCGTCGCTCCAGTCCACGAACTGGTAGGTGGTCCCGCCGGCCGCCTGGGGCGTGACCGCCGACAGCGAGCTGGTCGACCCGACGATCACGGTGCGGGTCAGCGGCGTCGGCGCGACGTCGCCGTTGACGGCGACCTCCAGGCCCGGCGGGTCGGTCGCGACGGTCAGGTCGACCGTGCGCGGCTGGATGTCGACCGAGGCGGTGTCGGTGCGCCCGCCGCTGTCGGTGGCCGTCGCGCGGATCTCCAGGTACGAGGGGTGCTCGTGGTCGGGCGCGGCGAACGACCCGCCGGCGACGTCGGTGTAGGTCGTGACCGGGTGCTCGTGGCAGCCGCCGCCGGACTCGCAGTGGTGGAGGATGACGGCCCAGTCCAGCGCCGTCCCGGGCAGGGTCCCGTCCTGGGCGTCGGTGGCCTCGCCCGCGAAGGTGATGGTGTCACCGGCCGCCCACGTGGCCGCCGGCGCGGGCGCCGTGATCGTCACCGTCGGCGAGGTGTCGTCGACCGAGATCACCACCGTCGCGGTGTCGGCGGCGCCGAACGGGTCGGTCACCCGGAGCCCCGCGGTCACGTCCCCGGGGTCGTGTAGGTCGTCGTCGCGGTCGGCCCGGTCGCGTCGTCGTGCGCGCCGTCGCCGTCGAGGTCCCAGGCGTGCGCCAGGACGTCACCGGCGTCCGGATCGGCCGACCCGCCACCGTCGAGGGTGACGGTGAGCGGCGCCGCGCCCTCCGTCGGGGCCGCGTCGATGCGTGCCACCGGCGGGCGGTTGCCCGGCTCGTAGGCCACGCGCACGATGCGCCCGCCCTGGAGGTCGGGGTAGTACAGGTCCCCGCCCGGCCCGGCGACGAGGTTGACGGGGTTCGACGCGCCCTCGATGAAGGGTGCGACCGTCGCCGGGTCGGGCAGGCCGTCGGCGCCGGCGCGCATCGACCAGACGCACTTGCGCGAGTAGTCGGCGAAGAACAGCGCGCCGTCGTACTCGTCGGGGTAGGTGCCGCCCGGGTAGAAGGCGAGGCCCGCGATCGAGGACCCGCTGAACCGGGCGCAGGTCTCGTCGGCCGCGACCTCGCCGTGGCGGTACTGCAGGTACGGCGCGATGGCCTGGTGCCCGGCGCGGTCCTCGGCGTAGAGCGCCTCGCAGATCGGCAGGTCGGCGCTGTCGTAGCCGCCCTGGCGCCCCGTGCCCTCGTAGCACGGCCAGCCGAAGTTGTCGGGGGCGGCGCCGCCCGGATCGGCCAGGCGGTTGACCTCCTCGTAGGTGCCCCAGCCGACGTCGCCGAACCAGACCTCTCCGGTGCCGGGGCGCAGGGTGAAGCGGAAGGGGTTGCGGGCGCCGTGGCCGATGACCCGCGCGGCGTTCGCGTCGCCGCCGGCCAGCGGGTTGCCCGGCGCCCCCGCGCCGGTCGCCGGGTCGATGCGCAGGATCGTCCCGTCCAGGGTCAGCGGGTCGCCGGCGGTGCGGACGTCCTGGCTGCGCAGCGCGCCGCCCTCGCGGTCGGGGTCGCCGCAGGGGTTGGGCGGGGACCCGCCCTGGCCGTAGTCGGAGAACTCGAAGCTGGCGCCGTCACCGGCGCTGGCGTAGAGGTAGCCGTCGGGGCCGAAGGCGAGCGACCCGATCGAGTGGCTCGGGTACTGCTGGCACCAGTCGGTGATGATCGGGGTCTCCACGACCGCGCCGTCCGGACCGGGGGCCAGCCGGGACAGGCGCCCGGTGACCACGCAGCCGTCGCGGGTGGCGCCGGGCGGGTCGGGGCAGCCGTCGCCGTTCGCGCCGGGCTCGCCCCAGCGCGGCAGGTCGTCCGGGGCGGCGGGGTCGTGGTCGTAGGTGTAGAGGACGTAGACGCTGGGGTCCTCGGGCCAGCCGGGGGCGACGGCCATGCCGAGCAGGCCGCGGTCCCAGAAGTTGTGGACCTGCCCGCGCAGGTCGGCGTAGAGCGCCGGGGTCGGGTCGGCGAGGTCGTCGAAGAGCTGGACCCGGCCGTTCTTCTCGGCGACCAGGACGCGCCCGTCGGGGGCGAAGGCGACGACGGTCGGCTCGCTGAGGCCGTCGAAGGCGGTGGTCTCGCGGAACCCCGCGGGCAGCTCCGCGGCGCGCGCGGGGGCGGGCGGCACGGCGACGAGCGCCGCGGCGAGGACCAGCAGGGCCAGGAGCAGGCGCGGGAGGGGGAGAGCTCGCATGGCTCAGGGACGCACCCCTGGGCGGGAATGTTGCCGGTCGATCGGCCGCGTCGTCGGTTCGGGCCCGGGCAGCGGGCCGACCGTTCATGGTCACCCCTGTCGGCCACCCGCATGGCTCGTCCCCCGCGGGCCGTCGCGGCCGTCGCGGCCGTCGCGGCCCGTGCCCGGCGGCGCCGGGGGGCCGGGTGCGCGGTGCGAGGCTGGGGGCATGGCGGAGGGGGAGCGTGGGACGGTGTCGTGGCAGGCGGTGGCGCCACCGGTCGCGGTCGCGGTGCTGGTGGCGACGTGGGAGCGGGACCTGCCGCCGGCGCTGCTCGCCGTCGTCGGGGTGGTCCTGGCCGCGGCGGTGCTGGCGTCGGTGCACCACGCCGAGGTCGTCGCGCACCGGGTGGGCGAGCCGTTCGGTTCGCTGGTCCTCGCGGTCGCCGTCACGGTGATCGAGGTCGGGCTGATCGTCGTGCTCATGACCGCCGGCGGCCCCGGCGCCCCGTCGCTCGCCCGCGACACCGTCTTCGCCGCGGTGATGATCACCTGCAACGGCATCCTCGGGCTGTCGCTGCTGCTGGGCGCCCTGCGCCACAGGCTGGTCGTGTTCAACGCCGAGGGCACCGGTGCGGCCCTGGCCACCATCGCCACCCTCGCCGTCCTGTGCCTGGTGCTGCCCACCTTCACCACCGCCCTGCCGGGCCCGGAGTACTCCCCGGCGCAGCTGGCCTTCGCCGCGCTCGCCTCGCTGGCGCTGTACGTCGCCTTCGTGGTCACCCAGACCGTCCGCCACCGGGACTTCTTCCTGCCGGTGCACGCCGACGGCCCGCCCATCGACGCCGACGAGCACGCCGACCCACCCGGCGACCGCCGGACCGTGGTCAGCCTGGTGCAGCTGCTGGTGGCCCTGGTCGCCGTCGTCGGGCTGGCCAAGGTGGTCTCGCCCGCGATCGAGGGCGCGGTCGCCGCGCTGGGCTTCCCGCCGTCGTTCGTCGGGGTCGTGATCGCGCTGCTGGTGCTGCTGCCCGAGACCCTCGCCGCCGCCAACGCGGCCCGCGGCAACCGCATCCAGGTCAGCCTCAACCTCGCGCTCGGCTCGGGGATGGCCAGCATCGGGCTGACCATCCCCGCGATCGCGGTCGCGATGGTCTGGCTGGAGGGGCCGCTGCTGCTCGGCCTCGGGCCGGTGCAGGTGGTGCTGCTGGCGATCACGGTGGTGGTGGCGGCCCTGACCGTCGCGCCCGGGCGCGCCACCCGCCTGCAGGGCACGGTCCACCTGGTGCTGCTCGCCGCGTTCCTGTTCCTGGCCGCCAACCCCTGACGGGCGCGCCCTCGCGGCGTCAGTAGCTGTGGTCGGCGTCGGGGTAGGAGCCGGCCGCGACCTCCCCGACGTAGGTGCGGACCGCGTCGCCCAGCACCCCGCGCAGGTCGGCGTACGGCTTGACGAAGCGGGGCAGGCGCCCCGGCGTCAGCCCCGCGAGGTCCTGCCAGACCAGGATCTGCGCGTCGGTGTCCGGCCCGGCCCCGATGCCCACGGTCGGGATCGTGAGCTTGTCCGACACCCGCCCGCCCAGCTCCGCGGGCACGGACTCCAGCACGATGGCGAAGGCGCCCGCGCGCTCCAGCGCGACCGCGTCCTCGAGCAGGTGGTCGCCCTCCTCCCCGCGGCCCTGCACCCGGCGCAGGCCGGACAGCACGTGCACCGACTGCGGGGTGAGACCGAGGTGGCCCATGACCGGGACGCCGGCGTCGACCAGGGCCTCGACCTGGGCGAGCACCGCGGACCCGCCCTCCAGCTTCACCGCGTGGGCGCCCGCCTCCTTGAGGAACCGGGTGGCGGTCGCCAGCGCCTGCGCCGGCCCCGCCTGGTAGGACCCGAACGGCAGGTCGGCGACGACCATGACGGTCGAGGTCCCGCGCACCACGGCCGCCGCGAGCGGCACGAGCTCGTCGACGGTGACGCGCACGGTGGTGTCGTGGCCGTGCACGACCATGCCCGCGCTGTCGCCGACGAGCAGCGCGGGCACGCCCGCCTCCTCGAACAGCCCCGCGGTCAGCGCGTCGTAGGAGGTGAGCATCGCCCAGCGCTCGCCGCGCGCCGTGGCCGCGTGCAGGTCGCGGATGGTGACCCGGCGGTCGGTCGGCCACGTCCCGGCCGTCCCAGGTGCGGGTGACGTCACGGTGCTCCTCGCTGCCGGTCGGTTCGACCCGCCAGCCTAGGCCGTGGCCGGCGTCCCCGTGCCACCCGCCCCGGCGGCGCGGGCCGCCGGCCGGCGCGTCCCGCCGGGCCTTCGCGGCGGGCCGGCGGGGGTGCGGCCGGGGCGGTGCGGATCCGCGAGGCTGGGGGCATGGAGCTGCGGGCGCGGGGCGGGCGGTTGCAGGGCATCGACGTGGCCCGGGCGGTCGCGGTGCTCGGCATGGTGCTCGTGCACGTGGGGCGCTTCCCGTGCCGCTGGAGGGTGTCGCGACCGCGTACAACGCGACCTACGGGCGCGCGTTCGTGCTGTTCGTGCTGCTCGCTGGGGTCGGGGTCGCGCTGGTGGCGGGGGACCGGTCCCCGGACCGGCTGCGCCGCGTCGCGCTGACCGTCGCGGTGCGGGTCGTCGTGTTCGTGCCCCTGGGGATCTGGCTGCAGGGGCTGGACACCGGCGTCGCGGTGATCCTGCACTACTACGCGCTGTACTTCGTGGTCGCGGGCGTGCTGGTGCTGCTGCCGGACCGCGTGCTGCTGGCCGTCCCCCTGGTGATGGTGGTGGTGGGGCCGCTGGTCCTGCTCGCGGCGGCGGCGGCGTTCCCCGAGCCGTTCCGCCAGGGCCGGTTCATCGAGCTCGGCGACCCCGCGGTGATCGCCCGCGACCTGGTCCTGACCGGCTACTACCCGGTCGTGACCGCGGTGGTGCCGCTGGCCCTGGGGTTGTGGATCGGGCGCCGGGACCTGCGCGCCCCCGCGACGCGCCGGGCCCTGTTGGTCGGTGGCGTCGCGGCCGCGGCCGCGGCGCACACCGCGGGCTGGGTCCTGCGCGGGGTGTTCAGGCCCCCGCCCGCCGACGCCCTGGCGCCGGGTCCCGCCCCCGGCGGGGGGATCGCCTGGACCACGCTGCTCGACACCGGCGGGCACAGCGAGATGCCGTTCTCGATCATCGGCGCGACCGCGATCGGGTGCGCCGTGCTGGGGCTGGCCCTGGTCGTCGCCGACCGCCTGCCGCGGGCGACCTGGCCGCTCGCCGCGGTCGGGCGCATGGCCCTCAGCGTCTACGTCGGGCACCTCCTGGTGCTCCACGGGTTCCCCGGCTGGCTGATCGGGGACGACCCGCTGGAGGCGCTGGCCCGCGTCGCGCGCTTCCTGGTCGTCACCGCCGCGCTGGCGAGCGCCTGGTTCGCGGTCCTGCCCCGCGGCCCGCTGGAGACCCTCCTGCACCTGCCGCTGCGGGCCCTCCCGAGCACCGCGCCGGGCGCGCGCGCCCCCGCCGGGCCGGGCGCCGGGCCGCGCTAGCGGGCGAGCAGCCCCGCGATGCGGTCCAGGCGACCGGCGACGGCGGCCAGGACCTCCGCGGGGCGGTCCTCGGCGGGGAGGCGCCGGCAGAAGGCGGCGAGCAGCTCGGTGCGCTCGCGGAGGAGGAACCACGCCTCGCGCTGGCGGGGGAGCAGGTAGCCGGTCCCGTAGAACAGCTCGAACATCGGGCCCGCGGTGACCCCCGGGTGGGCGGCGCCGGCGGGCAGGGTGGTCGCCAGGTCGCCCAGCGGCGCGACGACGCCGATCATCACGCTGACCGCGGCGTCGGCGAGGACCGCCAGCTCGTCGTCGGACTCCGTGTCGTGGCCGAAGAAGCGTTCGAGCAGCTGGAGCAGCACCTCGTAGCCGGTGTTGAAGGCGTCGAGCACGCCCGCGGTCAGCGGGTCGGTGCAGCGCACCTCGGGCTCCAGGTCGGGCAGGGGCCGCACGCCCGTCGGCCGGACCGGCCGCGCGGGGCGGAAGGCGGGGTCCGCCGCGGTCATCGCGGCGTGCTCCTCGTACACCGCCAGGAACCGGCCGAAGTGGGCGTCGCGCCAGTCGCCCTGCGCGCCCTCGCCCTCGGTGACGATGGTCTCGATCGCGGCGGTCGCGCTGGCGACGTCGGTCACCGCGATCAGCTCGGGCCAGCCGAACAGGTCGCCCGTCGCCTGGGCGCGGGGCGACCCGACGAACAGCCGGTCCTCGCCCATGCGGTCGGCGAGGTGGCGGAACCCCTGCGCGATCGAGCGGTAGAGGTGCCCGACGGTCGCGAACTCCTGCCCGCGCGGGACGATGTCGTCGGGCCCGACGACGACGGGCTCGGCGACCTCCAGGGCGGCGAAGCCCTCCGCGTCGTGCAGCGCCATGCCCTCGGGGCGCTCCAGGTACAGGAAGTGGCGCAGCGCCCGCTCGCCGAAGGGCAGGAACGCCAGCCGCACGTCGGCGGGGTAGTGGCGGGCGCGGTCCGGCAGGTTCGGGCGGCTGAGGTGCGGCGCGGCACCGAGCGCGGCGAGCATGTTGTTCGCCAGCGCCAGGTGCAGCATCTCCTGGGTCGCGATGCCGACGATCACCTGCCGCCAGCGGGCTACCGCCTCGGCCTGCGCCGGGGTGAGGCCCTCGTCCTCGCCGCGGCGCAGGCTGAACGCGGCGTAGAGGTACTCACACATCAGGCCGTGCTCGAGCTCGCACGCCTGGGCCAGCTGGTAGACCAGCGCCTCGCGGTGCTCGATGACCATGGGCGGCTCGGGGGGCGCCGCCCCCGGCCGCAGGTCCCCCGGCGCCGCCATGGCCCGCAGCCTAGCGGTGCCGCCGCGACCCCGGGCCGCCGCCGGGCCCCGGTCGGGCCGCCGCCGGGCGTCGATTGCACCCGGACCCCCACTGGTGTCTGATGGGTGTCCGGCGGGGGACGGCGCGGTCGCCCGGTCGACGGTCGGGGATGGACGTGATGGAGCGGCCGGAGAAGGCGCGCTCGCGGGGCCGCGGTCGCCGGGAGCGGTTCGACCGCCGGCCGGAGGGCGCGCCGGCATGACCGTGCAGGAGCGGGCGGAGGCGCTGGCCGGGCAGGTGTTCCTGGGCGGGCCGGTGCGCGACTTCGAGCGCGTCGGGCGCCTCCAGCTCATCACCCCTGCTGCGGGAGGGGCTGGAGCCGCGGTCCCGGGTGCTCGACATCGGCTGCGGTGCCTGCGCGGCGGCTACTGGCTCATCCACTTCCTGGAACCGGACCGCTACTGCGGGATCGAGCCGAACCGCGCCATGCTCGACGCCGGGCTGACCCACCTGCTGGAGCCGGAGGAGCGCGAGCGCAAGCGGCCCCGCTTCGACCACAACGCCGACTTCGACACGTCGGTGTTCGGCGAGACCTTCGACGTGTTCCTCGCCCGGTCGATCTGGACGCACGCGTCGAAGGACCAGATCCGCACGATGCTCGACGGCTTCGTGCGCGACACCGCCGACCACGCGGTGTTCCTCACGTCCTACCTGCGCGCGGGCCTGCTGCTGCGCGACTACCGGGGAACCGCTGGGTCGGGCGCAGCGCGACGTCGGACCGGCCCGGCCTGGTCTTCCACCGCTTCGACGGGATCCGGCGGAGTGCCGCGCCCGCGGCCTCGCCGTGACCCAGCTGCGCGAGGGCCGCGCGAACGGCCAGGTCTGGCTGCGGATCACGAAGGGCTGAGCGCCCGGGCGCGGTGCTCGACGGGGCTGCGCCCGAAGCGCTGCCGGAACGCGCGGCTGAAGTGCGCGGCGTCGCGGAACCCCCACGAGAACGCGATCCACGTGACGGTCCGCCCCACCAGGCGCGGGTCGGCGAGGTCGGCCGCCGCCCGCTCCAGCCGCCGCCGGGTGATGCGCCGCGCCACGGTCTCCGGCTCGTCGGCGAACAGCTTGTGGAGGGTGCGCACGGACAGGTGCAGCGCGGCGGCCACCGTCGCCGGCGACAGCAGCGGGTCGGCGAGGTGCGCCTCGATGAGCGCCAGGGCCCGCCGCCGCTGCGCGGCCCGCAGCGCCGCCCCGTCCGGGGCTGCGGCGCCCCGGTGCCGCCGGCCAGCGCCACCGCGAACAGGTCCAGCGCCTGGGTCCCCAGCCGCTCGGCGGCGACCGGGTCCAGCTCGTCGGCGTGGGCGAGGACCGCGCGCAGGAACGCCCCCGCGACCGCCCCGGCGCCGGTGCCCGGGACGCGCACGGCGGTGAGGCGCTCGGGGTCGCGGACGCGCTCGCGCAGCGCCGCGCGCGGGAACTGCAGCACCTGCTGGCGGAACGCGCCGTCGAAGTGCAGCACGTAGGCCGGGCGCTGTCGTACAGCGCGAGGTCACCGGGCGCCAGCGCGGCGACCCGCCCGTCCTGCTCGATCCGGCCGCTGCCGTCGACCTGGAGGCTGACCAGCAGCGCGTCCTCGGGGTCCCGGGCGATCTGGCGGGGCGACCGCACGACGTGCTGGGGGTCGGCGGCGACCTCCGACACCCGCACCTGCCCGGTGCCGCGGGTGGCGATCCGCCCGCGGAACGACGGCACCGGGCGCACCAGCGGGTCGGCGTCCAGGTGCACGAACACGTCGCAGATCGCCTCGCGCCAGTAGGCGAAGCGCTCGTCCGCCCGGACGGCGGCGGTGGCGAAGACCTCCACGCCCGCTCCTGTGTTCCCCCTGATCGTGCACGCAGCGTCAAGGGGGCGGCACGCAGGGCAAGGACGCCGGGCGGGGCGGGCGCAGCCTGGACGCCCGGCACCGCACGAGTCCAGGAGCAGCCCGTGACCGAGCCCGCCACCCGCTTCACCGCCGCAGTCGTCCAGGCGGCGCCCGTGTTCCTCGACCTCGACGGCTCGGTGGACAAGACCGTCGCGCTGATCGGCGAGGCCGCCGCGCGCGGCGCCGCGGTCGTCGCCTTCCCCGAGACCTGGATCCCCGGCTACCCCTGGTTCGCCTGGCTGGGCGCGCCGGCCTGGGGCATGCAGTTCGTCCAGCGCTACCACGAGAACTCCCTGGTGCTGGGCAGCGCGCAGGACCGGCGCCTGTCCGCCGCCGCCCGCGAGCACGAGATCACCGTGGTGCTGGGCTACAGCGAGCGCGGCGGCGGCAGCCTGTACATGGGCCAGCGCATCATCGGCCCCGACGGGCACACCGTCGCGGCGCGCCGCAAGCTGAAGCCGACCCACGTCGAGCGCACGATCTTCGGCGAGGGCGACGGGTCGGACCTGGCGGTCCACGACACCGCGGTCGGGCGGCTCGGCGCGCTGTGCTGCTGGGAGCACCTCCAGCCGCTGACGAAGTACGCGATGTTCAGCCAGGGCGAGCAGGTCCACGTCGCCGCGTGGCCCAGCTTCAGCCTGTACCGCGGCGCCGCCTACGCGCTCGGCCCCGAGGTCAACGGCGCGGCCAGCACGATGTACGCCGCCGAGGGCCAGACCTTCGTCCTGGCCGCCTGCGGGGTGGTCTCACCGGCGATGCGCGACCTGCTCTGCGACACCCCCGACAAGGAGCAGCTCCTGCTGGAGGGCGGCGGCTACGCGATGATCTACGGGCCCGACGGGCGGCCGCTGTGCGACCCGCTGCCCGAGACCGAGGAGGGCGTGCTCACCGCCGAGATCGACCTCGGCGCGATCGCGCTGGCCAAGGCCGCCGCCGACCCCGTCGGCCACTACGCCCGCCCCGACGTCACCCGGCTGCTGTTCAACCCCGAGCCCGCCCACCGCCGCACCGTCGAGCGCCTCGACACCCGGCCCCAGCCGCTGGACCCGCCCCCCGACGCCCGCGCCGACGGCAGCGCCGACGCCGCGGCCGACGCCGTCGCCGAGCCGGTGGACGCCTGAGCCGTGGCCAAGCTCGCCCCCTCCGGCTACCAGGCCCCCTACCCCGCCCACGAGGCCGTCGTCCCGCAGGGTGCCGTCGTCACCCTCGCGCTGGTCGGCGTGCAGTACCGCGACGACGATCAGGGCGCCGGCCGGGACGCCGGCGCGCGGCTGCGCGCCCTGCTTGCCGGGGACGGCGGATCCGGCCGGGTCGAGGTCGCGACCCACGTCGACGCCGACGGGTACCGCAACGACGTCCACGTCACCTACTGGCGGGACCCGGGCCACCTCGCCGGGGCGACGCCCGAGCTGGACGCGTGGGCGGCGGCGCACCGGACCGGCCCGGTCGGGGTGTGGCGCGAGACGGTCGTCGCCCCGCGCGGGCGGATGGAGACGTCGTACTCGGTCCCCGGCGTCCGCTGGGGCCTGGGTGCCACCGGCGCCACGACCGGGCAGCCGTACCACGCCTACTACGGGTCGATGCGCGACCGCATCGACGCGGCCGAGGACGGCGGCCTGCCCCCCGCGGTGCCGCCGATCACCCGCCGCGCGGTCGACAGCCGCGGGCGGGTCCTGCGCGCCACCCTCCCGCCCGACCTGTGCTTCATCCGCACCGTGCAGGGCTGGCAGGACGCCGGCGAGGCGGAGCTCGCCGAGCTGCACGCCCACGTCCTGCCCGCCTACCGCCGCGGGGTGGCCCACCTGGTCGCCCACCCCGAGGAGACCAACTGCCTCAGCGCCCGGCTGGTGGAGGACATCGCCGTGGACGGGGGCCCGCGCCCGCAGGTCGACAGCGAGACCTTCGCGTGGTTCCGGTCCCTGGCCGACCTGGAGGCGTGGACCCACCACCACCCCACCCACGAGGACATCTTCTCGCGCTTCGGGGCGATGGCCGCCGCGCTGGACTTCAAGGTCGGGACCCTCCTGGGCCACGAGGTCTACGTCGTCCCCGCCGGCGCCGCGGAGGCGGTGTACGTCAACTGCCACCCCGCCACCGGCCTGCTGCCCTTCGTCGACACGGTCTAGGGGTGCACCTCACACGCCGGGCGGCTTCCGAGCACGGAGTCAGGAGACACGGTCTAGGGGTGCACCTCACACGCCGGGCGGCTTCCGAGCACCGAGTCAGGAGACGCCGTCCAGCGGTGGCGGACCTCCGCGGGGGTGCACCCGTAGCGCCGGCGGAAGACCCGGTGGAAGTGGGTGACGTCCGGGAAGCCCGTCTCGACGGCGATGTCGATGACCCGCAGGTGGTCCCACCCCGGGTCCAGCAGGCGCCGGTGCGCCAGGGCCAGGCGCCGCCAGCGGACCTCGCGGGCGTAGGACCGCTCCTGCCCCGCGAACAGGCCGTGCAGCCGCCGCACCGAGATGCCCAGGCGGCGCGCCGTGCTGCCGGGGGTCAGGTCCGGCGACGCGAGGCGGGCGTCGATGTCGGCGAGCGCCAGGTCGAGCAGGCTGCGCCGCGCGGGGTCGGCCGACGGCGGGCGCTCCGCCGCCGCGGCCGGGTGCTCCAGGGCGAGGGCGAGCAGTCCGCCCGCGTGGACCGCCAGCCGCGCCGCGACGTGCGCGGGCAGGTCGCCCTGCTGGAGCGCGTGGAGGGCCGAGCGCAGGGCCGCGTTCACCCCCGGCCCGGCCGCGACGGTGGTCGCCGTGACCAGCGGGGCCGACAGCTCGCGGTCCAGCAGCGGCTTGGGCACGTGCAGGGAGAGCTGGGCGAAGTCGCGGTCGAAGGCGAGGGTGAAGGGTGCGGTGGTGTCGACGAGCGCCAGGTCGCCCGGGCGCAGGGTCGCGACCCGGCCGCCCTGCGCCACCAGCCCGCTGCCGGCGACCTGCAGGTTGACGTAGTAGCCGTCCCCCGGGGCGCGGTCGACGTCCTGCGGCCGGCGCTCCACGCGCTGCGCCTGGGAGGTGATCCGCGCCAGCTCGAAGGGGCCGAGGTCGTGCTGCACGACCTCGCCGCGGAACGCCCCCCGCAGCGGCGACTCGGGGGTGAGGTCCAGGAAGGCCGCGCAGATCGCCTCCCGCCAGTACCCGAACTGGCGCGGCGCGGGCACACCCGCCGTCGACCAGGTGCGGACCATGGGGCGCGGACCTCCTCTCCCGAGTATGCACGCAGAGCACGTCGGCGTGCGCGGACGGCCACCCGCCGCCGCCCGCCGGGGGAGATGCTCGCCACCGGCACCCGCGGAGAGGACAGGACGATGGCGACGATCCCCACCCGCTTCACCCGCACCTACGGTGTGGCGCACCCGATCGCCCAGGCGGGCATGGCCTTCGCGGGCATGACCCCCGACCTGGCGGTGGCGGTGAACCAGGCGGGCGCCCTCGGCTCGCTGGCCGCCGGGCTGATGCCGCCGCCCGTGCTGGCCGGCCTCCTCGAGCAGGTCGCCGCCCGCAGCGACGGGCCGCTGCACGTCAACTTCATCACCATCTTCACGGGGCAGGACCACATCGACACGGTCTGCGACGCGGGCGTTGCGGTCGCCTCGTTCCACTGGGGCCACCCGCCCCGGGTGTGGATCGACCAGCTCCACGCCGCCGGGGTGGCGGTCTGGGAGCAGGTCGGCAGCGTGGCCGACGCCGAGCGGGCGGTGGAGGACGGCGTCGACCTGGTGGTCGCGCAGGGGTCGGAGGCCGGCGGGCACAACTTCGCCACCCTGCCGACGTTCGCCCTGGTGCCGCTGGTGGTCGACGCGGTGCGCCCGGCGCTCGTGCTCGCGTCCGGCGGGATCGCCGACGGTCGCGGGCTGGCGGCGGCGCTGATGCTCGGCGCCGACGGGGCCTGGGTCGGCACCCGCCTGGCCGCCACCGCGGAGTCCGCGGCGCACGACGGCTACAAGGAGCGGCTGGTGGCGGCGGCGGGGACCGACACGGTGACCACCGCGATCTTCGGCCGCCACGAGCCCGCCTTCAACCCGATGCGCGTCCTGCGCAACCGGGTCGTCGAGGAGTGGGCGGGCCGCGAGGACGAGGTGCCCGCCGACAACAGCGCCGAGCCGCTGATCGGGCGGTTCGACCTTCTGGGCCAGGCGGTGGAGGTGCGCCGCTTCAGCTTCCTGGTGCCGATGCGGGACGCGACCACCGGCGACCTCGACCAGATGGCCCTGCTGTCGGGCCAGGGCGTCGGCCTGGTCCGGTCCGTGGAACCCGCCGCCGAGGTCATCACCCGCATGGTCGACGAGGCGGCCGCCATGCTCGCGCGCCACGCCCCGGCGCCGGAGGTGGCGTGATGGGCGGCGACGGGATCCTCGTGACCGGCGGCACCGGCCGGGTCGGCAGCGGCGTCGTCACCGCGCTGCAGGGTCGCACCGCGCGCCCGGTGACGGTGTTCGTCCGCGACCCGGCGCGGCTGGGGCCGCTGCCGGCGGGGGTCCGGGCCCGGCGGGGCGACCTCCGCGTTCCCGCGGACCTGACCGCGGCGCTCGACGGCGTCGCCACGATGTTCCTGCTCACGCCCGACGACCCCGCCCAGGACGCGTGGGAGAGCGAGATCCTCGCCACCGCCGCCGCGGCGGGTGTCGAGCGCGTCGTGAAGCTGTCCGCGCACTCGGCCGGCTGCACCCCGCCGCGGAGCTTCGGCCGCCTCCACCGGCGCGCCGAGGAGGCGCTGGCGGCGAGCGGGGTGCGCTGGACGGTGCTGCGACCGACGTTCTTCCTGCAGTCGCTGCTGCTGTTCTCCGGCGACATCGCCGCCCGCGGCTGGTTCGCCGCGCCGGTGCGCCACGGCCGGGTCGCCGCGGTCGACGCCCGCGACGTCGGGGAGGCCGCGGCGGTGGTGCTCGCCGACGACGACCCCCGTCACGACGGCGCGACCCTCGAGCTGACCGGGCCGCAGGCGGTGTCGTTCGGGGAGGTGGCCGCGGCCGTGGGTGCGGCCACGGACCGCGCGGTGCGGTTCCGGCCCCTGCCCCGGCCGGTCGCCCGCGCGGTGCTCCCGCGCGCCACCGGCATGCCGCGCTGGATGGTCGCCAACGTCGTCGACCTGTTCGCCGCGATCGAGGCCGGGGCGCAGTCGCGTCCCACGCCGACCCTCGCGACCCTGCTGGGGCGCCCGCCGCGGACGTTGGGGGACTTCGTGGCCGACCACCGCGACCGCTTCGCGCCCGTCCCGGCGGTGGCGCGGTGACGGCGCGGGCGGCCGCCCGGCGGGTGCGGGACGGGGCGGCGCACCCCCGCGACCTGATGGCCGCGAGCCTCGCCCGTGCCGCCGAGCACGCCGACCTCAACGCCTTCGTGGGGCTGGACCCCGAGCCCGCCCTGGCCGGTGCCGCGGCGGTCGGGGGCGGCGCGCTCGACGGGGTGCCCTTCGTCGTGAAGGACTGCATCGCCACCCGCGACCACCCGCTCACGGGCGGCACGCCGTCGCTGGCGGCCTACCGTCCCGGGGTCGACGCGGGCGCGGTGGCGCGCCTGCGCGCCGCGGGCGCCACGGTCCTGGGGACCACCAACGTGCACGAGCTGTCCTTCGGGATCACCGGCAACAACGCCCACACCGGGCCGACCCGCAACCCCTCCGACCGCGCCCGCGTGGCCGGCGGCAGCAGCAGCGGCACCGCGGCGGCGGTCGCCGCTGGCGTCGTCGCGTTCGGGCTGGCCGCCGACACCGGCGGGTCCGCGCGCATCCCGGCCTCGTTCTGCGGCGTGGTGGGGTTCCGGCCGACGACGGGCCGCTACCCGGCGGACGGCCTGCTCGCGCTGTCGACCACCCGCGACACCGTCGGCGTGATCGGCGCCACCGTGGACGACGTCGCGGTCGTCGACGAGGTCCTCGCCGGGGAGGTCCCCCCGCCCGTGCGGGGCGGCGTCGCGGGGCTGCGGCTGGGGGTGCCGCGCGCGCTCGCGGAGCCGGTGGACCCCGAGGTCGCGGCGGTCGTCGGCGCGGCGCTGGAACGGCTGGAGGCGGCGGGCGCGCAGCTCGTCGCGCTCGACCTGCACGAGCTGGTGGAGCTGGACGAGCGCGCCGGCCTGCCCATCGTCCTGTACGAGACCGAGCGCATCTGGCGCCGGCTCGCCCGCGAGATCCTGGACACCACCCTGGAGGACTTCGCCGGGACCATCGCCAGCGACGACGTCCGCGACGTCTTCTCCCTGGTCGTCTCCGAGGACCGGGTGCCGCCCGCGGCCTACCAGGAGGCGATGACCGCCGTGCGGCCCGCCCTCCAGGACGCCTACCGGCGCGCCCTCGCCGGGGTCGACGCCCTGGCGTTCCCCACCGTGCCGGTCCTCGCGCCGCTGATCGGTGAGGACCGGACGACGCGCATGGGCGACGCGACCGTGCCGACGTTCGCCACCTGCATCCGCAACACCAGCCCGGCCAGCGTCGCCGGGGTCCCGTCGCTGTCGCTGCCGGCGGGGCGCAGCCGCTCGGGCCTGCCGGTGGGGCTCTCCCTGGAGGGCGCGGCGGGTGCCGACGCCACCCTGCTGGGCCTGGCCGCCGCGGTCGAGGCGGTCCTGGCGGAGGGTGCGGCGTGAGCGGGCCGGGCGGCGGGCTGGCGCGGCTGCTGGAGCCGGGGGCGCTGGCCGACCCCTACCCGGTCTACGCGGCCTGGCGGCGGCTGGAGGAGCAGGACCCGGGCGCGGAGGAGATCGCCCGGATCCTGGTCCGCCACGCCGACGTGCGCGCCGCGCTGCGCGACCCGCGGCTGTCGTCGTGGCGGGTGCCCGCGATCATGGGCTCGCTGTCGCCGCAGGCCCAGGAGCAGCTCGAGCCCCTGCGCGACCACGTCGCCGCCATCCTGGTCTTCAACGACCCGCCCGCCCACCGGCGCCTGCGCGCGCTCATGGGCGGGGCGTTCAGCGCGCGCACGGTCGCCTGGCTGGCGCCGCAGGTCGAGGCGCTGGTGGCCGGGCTGCTGGACCGCGTCCGCGGCGGGGGCACCTGGGACCTCGTCGCGGAGCTCGCGTTCCCGCTGCCCGCGCTGGTCGTCGGCGCGATGCTCGGCGTGCCCCGGGCCGATCTCCCGCGCTTCGAGCGCTGGGCCCGCGACCTGGTCTTCTTCGTGGGCTCCGGCGCGCGCGACGACGCCCTGGCCGCGCGCATGCAGGACAGCGTCCTGGAGGCGCAGGCGTACCTGGCCGACCTGTGCGCCGCGCGGCGGGCCGACCCGGGCGACGACCTGCTGTCGGCGATGCTCGCCGCCCGCGACGGCGACGCGGGCGGGCTCACCCCGACCGAGCTGTACGCCAACGCCCAGTTCCTGCTCACCGCCGGCCACGAGACCGCCACCAACCTGCTGGCGCTCACCGTCCTGGCCCTGCTGGAGCACCCCGACCAGCTCGCCCGCCTGCGCGCGGACCCGGCGCTGCTGCCCACCGCCGTCGACGAGGGGCTGCGCCACGGCTCGCCGGTGCAGCTGACCGCCCGCATCGCCGCCGAGGACGGCGAGCTGGCCGGCCGGCCCCTGCGGCGCGGCCGGTCGATCGTCCTCGCCCTGGGCGCCGCCAACCGCGACCCCGACGTGTTCCCCGACCCCGACCGCTTCGACGTGGGCCGCACCCCCAACCCGCTGCTGGCCTTCGGTCACGGCGTGCACTTCTGCCTGGGGGCGCCGCTCGCGCGCCTGGAGAGCGCGGCGGTCCTGCGCGCGCTGCTCGACGGCTTCCCCCGCCTCGCCCTCGCGGTGGACCCGGGCGAGCTGGAATGGCAGGCCACCACCGACTTCCGCGGGCCGGTGCGCCTGCCCGTGAGCAGCTAGAGGGAGGCGGCAGATGACCGACCGCGACGAGGCCGTCGCCTGGACCGTCCGCCACGCGGCGGCCGGGTCGGCCTTCCACGCCCGGCACCTGGCCGCCTCCGGCGTCGACCCCGCCGCCGTGACCGGCGTGGCGGACCTGGCGCGCCTGCCGTTCACCACCAAGGAGCAGCTGCGCGCGGCCTACCCGTGGGGGTGGACGGCGGTGCCGCTGGACGACGTCGTGCGCATCCACGCCTCCAGCGGGACCACCGGCACGCGCACGGTGGCGACCTACACCGCCGGCGACCTCGAGGACTGGACGGTCCAGTTCGCCCGCTGCCTGGAGGTCGCGGGCGTCACCCCCGCGGACCGCGTGCAGGTCGCCGTCGGCTACGGCCTGTGGACCGCCGGGGCGGGGTTCCAGGCCGCCGCCGAGCGCGTCGGCGCGATGGCCGTCCCCACCGGTCCCGGCAACCTGGACCTCCAGATCGACCTGGCCCGCGACCTGGGGTCCACGGTGCTGTGCGCGACGGCGTCGTTCGCCCTGCTGCTCGCCGAGGAGGTGCACCGGCGCGGCATCGGCGACCAGCTCGCCCTGCGCCTGGGCATCATCGGCTCCGAGCGCTGGGGCGAGGCGATGCGCCGGCGCATCGAGGGGCTGCTGGGCATCGCCACCCACGACATCTACGGCCTCACCGAGCTGTACGGGCCGGGGACGGGCATCGAGGGGTCCGCGCGCGACGGGATCCTGGTCTGGGACGACCACTACCTGGTCGAGATCGTCGACCCCGTCACCCTGGCGCCCGTCCCCGACGGCGAGGAGGGCGAGGTCGTGCTCACCACCCTGCGCAAGCAGGCGATGCCGCTGCTGCGCTACCGCACCCGCGACCTGTCGCGGATCCTGCCGGGACCCGGCGCGGACGGGCTGGGGTGGACGCGCATCGCACGGCTGACGGGGCGGACCGACGACATGGTCAAGGTCCGCGGCGTCGCGGTCTACCCGGCGCAGGTCGACACCTGTCTGGCGGGGATCGACGGCCTGGGCGGGGAGTACCAGCTGCACGTGTCGCGCACCGGTGCCCGCGACGAGCTGCTGGTCCGCGCCGAGGCGACCGCCGCCCCGACCGCCGCGCTGCGCGACGCCGTGGCGGGCGCGCTGCGCCAGGCGCTGGGCGTGCGCGCCGACGTCGAACTGGTCGCCCCCGGCGCCCTGCCCCGCAGCGAGCGCAAGACCCGCCGCGTGCTCGACCACCGCCACCCCGCCCCCGGGCCGACGGGCGAGGGGGAGGAACCGGCGTGAGCGCCGGTTCCTCACCGCGGCTCAACCCGTCAGCTGGGCCTCGGCGCGCGGTGCGACGGCGGGGACGGGGTCGGCGACCGGACGGCGGGTGGCCAGGACGAGGTCGGCGGCCGCCGCGACGGTGAGGGCCGCGCCCAGCAGGTGCAGGCCGACGAGCAGCTCGGGCAGGGCCAGGGCGGTCTGCGCGCCGCCGATCAGCCCCTGGCCCAGCTCGACCAGCAGCAGGGTGCGCGCCGCCGACCGCACCCGGCCGGGCGCGTGCGCCGCGGCCAGCGCCACGACCAGCCCGACGGTGAGGCCGAGCAGCAGGAACACCGCGTCGGCGTGCAGCTGGCTGACGACGGTCGGGTCCAGGCCGGTGCGCCGCGCCCCCGCGTCGCCCGCGTGCGGGCCGCTGCCGGTCGTGACCACGCCCAGGTAGACGACCACGGCGACGACGCCCGCCACGCCGGCGACCAGCCGGCCCACGACCGGGGGCACGGCGGGCTCGGTCGGCCCGCCGCCGGTCCCCGCGCGGCGCACCAGCGCGACCGCCGCGGCGATCATGACCATGGACACGACGAAGTGGAGCATCACGACCCAGGGGTCGAGGTCGGTCAGCACCGTGATCCCGCCGATGACCGCCTGCAGCGGGATGCCGAGGCCCAGCGCCAGGGCGAGGCGGCGCAGGTCGCGCCGCCGCGGCCGGTGCTGCCAGGCCGCGACGAAGGTCGCGACCGCCACCGCCGCCAGCACGAAGGTCAGGAGCCGGTTGCCGAACTCGATCGCGCCGTGGATGCCGTACTCGGGGGTCGGGACGTAGGAGTCCGCGGTGCAGCGCGGCCAGGTCGGGCAGCCCAGGCCCGACGCGGTCAGGCGCACCGCACCGCCGGTCACCACGATCGCGATGTTCGCGACCAGGGACGCCACCGCCCACCGGCGGACTGCGCGAAGGCTCACAGGGCCCAGCCTAGGCCGCGGTGTCGTCGCCGACAGGTTCGCCGAAGGCGGGGCAGTCGGCGTTGTCGCAGGCGAAGGCGGCGTCGATCCCGACGGCGTCGCCGGGCAGGGCGGTGACCCCGCAGGAGGGGCAGATGGGGGCCCGGTCCTCGCGGCGGGCGGCGCGTCGCTGGTCCATGTCCCCAGCATCGCGCTGCGGACATCCCCTGACCGCAGCCCCTCCTAGCGTCCCCTCCCGGCGGGCGTAGGGTCGGCGGCGACGGGGCCGCGAGCCCGTCCAGGAGGGCAGCAGATGGCGGACATGATCCGGGCCAGGGGGCTGGTCAAGCGCTACGGGGAGGTGACGGCGCTCGACGGGCTGGACCTGTCGGTGCCGGAGGGCACCATCCTCGGGCTGCTGGGCCCCAACGGCGCGGGCAAGACCACGGCGGTGCGGATCTTCACCACGCTGCTGGAGCCCGATGACGGGGTCGCCGAGGTCGCGGGCGTCGACGTGCGGCGCGACCCGCGCGGCGTGCGCCGGCGCATCGGCCTGTCCGGGCAGTACGCGGCGGTCGACGAGTACCTGACCGGCTACGAGAACCTCGACATGGTCGGGCGCCTGCACCGGCTGGGCCGCCGCGGCGCGCCGAAGCGGGCGCGGGAGCTGCTGGAGCGCTTCGCCCTGACCGACGCCGGCGACCGGCCGGTCAAGACCTACTCGGGCGGGATGCGCCGGCGGCTGGACCTCGCCGCCGCGCTGGTCGCCGAGCCGACGGTGCTGTTCCTCGACGAGCCCACCACCGGCCTGGACCCGCGCGGGCGCACCGGCATGTGGGACGTCATCCGCGAGCTGGTCGACGGCGGCGCGACCCTGCTGCTGACCACCCAGTACCTGGAGGAGGCCGACCGGCTGGCCGACGACATCGTCGTCATCGACCACGGGCGGATCATCGCCCAGGGCACCGCCGACCAGCTCAAGGCCCAGGTCGGCGGCGAGCGCGTCGAGCTGGTCCTGGAGCAGGCCGAGGACGTGGAGCTGGCCCGTTCGGTGCTGGCGGGGTCCGCGGTCGGCGCGGTCGTGGTGGACGAGCACAGCCGCCGCCTCACCGCCCCGGTCAGCGGCGGCGCGCCGGTGCTGATGGCCGCGCTCGCCCGCCTCCAGGACGAGGGCGTGAAGGTCCTGGACTTCGGCATGCGCCGCCCGACGCTGGACGACGTCTTCCTGACCCTCACGGGCCAGACCACCCGGACCACGACGGAGGCCGACCAGGCCCGCGAGCAGGAGCCCGCCCGGTGAGCGCGTTGCTGGACACCTTCGCCGACGGCGCCATCGTCGCGCGCCGCAACCTCATCAAGATCAAGCGCGTGCCGGACCTGCTGGTCTTCACGACGCTGTCGCCGATCATGTTCGTGCTGCTGTTCGGCTACATCTTCGGCGGGTCGATCGAGATCCCGGGCGGCAACTACCGCGAGTTCCTGATCGCGGGGATCTTCGCGCAGACGGTGATCTTCGGGGCCACGATCACCGGCGCGGGGCTGGCCGACGACATCCAGAAGGGCATCATCGACCGCTTCCGGTCGCTGCCGATGTCCCAGTCCGCGGTGCTGCTGGGCCGCACCGCCAGCGACGTCGTCAACAACGTCATCGTCATCGTGGTCATGTCGGTGACGGGACTGGCGATCGGCTGGCGGATCCGCACCTCGGTACCGGAGGCGATCGCGGGGTTCCTGCTCCTGCTGCTGTTCGCCTACGCGGTGTCGTGGATCATGGCCTACCTCGGGCTGCTCGTGCCCAGCCCGGAGGTGCTCAACAACGCCTCGTTCCTGGTGACGTTCCCGCTGACCTTCGTCGCCAACACCTTCGCGCGACCGGAGACCTTCCCGGGCCCCGTGCGCACCTTCGCCAACTGGAACCCGGTGTCGGCGGTCGTCCAGGCGGCGCGGGAGCTGTTCGGCAACACCAGCCCCGCCAACCCGCCCCCCGACGTGTGGTCCCTCCAGAACCCCGTCGCCTACACCCTGATCTGGGTCGTGGCGATCCTGGCCGTCTTCGTCCCCCTCGCCATCCGCCAGTACCAGCGCGCCGCCTCCCGCTGAGAGGGTCACGGGCCCGCTGCGTGCAGGATGCCGGCGAGGTCGGCGGCTGCCGCGGCGGTCGCACCGCCGTCCTCCTCATCGGCTAGGTGTTGCAGCAGCAGGCCATCCGCCAGCGCCACCAGGCGGCGAGCGTGCCCAGCGTCGCGGCCGGTGCGGCGGAGCGACTCGGCGACCAGGTCAACCAGGTCCTGCGTCCACGCGCGCACGACAGGGCGCAGGCCGGGCCGGCGGCCGGCCTGCGCGTAGCGCTCGTAGACCGTGAGCAGCTGGGCGCGGTCGCCGTTGCCGGCCACGACCCGGACGATGAGTTCCGCGAGGCGGGCGGGTTCCAGGGGGCTGTGCGGGAGTGCAGCCACCAGCTCGCGGCCGGGGGCCACGGTGTCCTCGGCCAGCCGCCGGGTCGCCCCCTCGACGAGGTCATCCAAGTTGCGAAAGTAGTAGGTGGTGGCGGCGAGCGGCAGGCCCGCTCGCGTCGCCACGGCGCGATGGCTGACGGCGGCGAACCCTTCCTGCTTCAGGAGCGCCGCGGCCGCGTCCAGCAGCGCGTCACGGCGGCGCTCGCCCCGGTCGCTGCGCGTCACCGTCAGTGCGCGCCTGCGCCGGTGACCTGCAGGCCGACGACACCGGCCACGATCAGGCTGATCGCCACGAGGCGCGCGACCGTCGTCGGTTCGCCGAGGAGGAGCATCCCGATGATCGCGGTTCCCGCGGCGCCGATGCCGGTCCAGACCGCGTAGGCAGTGCCCACGGGCAGGGTGCGCAGCGCGAGGTTCAGCAGCGCGAAGCTGCCCGCGGCGAACAGGACGAACAGCACGCTGGGCAGCGGGCGGGAGAAGCCCTGGCTGGCCTTGAGCGAGAGAGCGAAGCCGCACTCCAACAGTCCTGCAACGATCAGCAACATCCAGTCCACGATCGATCTCCACCGCGTACGCCGATGCAAGTTGGTACGAGCGTACCAGATTGGCGCTGGCGGGGCCCGGCGTGCGCAGGCCAGGCCGACCCGGTCAGACGATGAGCTCAACCTGCACGCCGAGCGCCTGGTAGACGTCCACCGCCCGACGGTCGCGGGTGGCCAGCGGCAGGCCGTGCTCCACGGCCGTGGCGCCCACCAGGGCGTCGTAGACCGATCCCCCGGCGATCCCGTGTCCCGCCAGCCGGCCCCACAGCTCCGCCGCCCGGGCCGGGCTCAGGAAGCGGCTGTGAGGGAAGTTGCCCGCCAGCACCTGGCCGACCGCCGCGGGCGTCCGGCGGGCGGGTCCGGGGAGACGGGTGAGCACCGAGAAGGTCTCGAACGCGGCGTGCCCCGCCAGCCCGAGCCGGCCATCGGCGAGCGCGGCGAAGGTCGCGTCGTGGTGATCGTGGTCCGCGACCACGAAGGGCACGGCAGCGCTGGTGTCGACCAGGAGGTCAGGCCCGTCAGCGCTGGTCGGCATCGCGGAGCGCCTGCACGGCCTCGTCGTCCAGGTGCACGCCAGCGGCGGGGATGATCAGGCGTCCCGACCGTTCGCCGAGGGCGTCGCCCGCGATCGGCTCCACACGCAGCGCGGTGCCATCCGCCCCCACCTCGACCACACCGGGACGCAGGCCCAGGCGGTCCCGCAATGCCTTGGGAATCACCAGCCGGCCTGCCTTGTCGATGGTTGCGCGCATGGGCGTGAGCTTACCATCGTCACGGTTTGAAGTAGGCGGTTCGGCTCCGATCACGACGTGCGATCAGGCACTCGCGACATTCGATCGGGTGGGGGCCGTCTGCCCGGCGCGGTCCGGTAGCGTGACGCGCATGCCGTCGCAGCCGATCGCCGACTACGCCCTGCTGTCGGACTGCCGCTCCGCCGCGCTCGTCGGGCGCGACGGCTCGGTTGACTGGTGGTGCGTGCCGCGGTTCGACGGCCCGGCGGTGTTCGCGCGCCTGCTCGACGGCGCGGCGGGCCACCTCGCCGTGCGCCCGGTGGAGCCGGCGACCACGACCCGCCGGTACCGCGACGGCACGATGGTGCTCGACACCACCTTCGACAGCCCTGGCGGGACGGTCGTGCTCACCGACGCCCTGGCCACCGGCCCCGGCGACCGCGGCCACGACCTGGGGCGGAACTCCCCGGGCGCCCTGCTGCGCCTGGCGACCTGCACCCGCGGCGAGGTCGACCTGCTCGTCGAGTACGCCCCGCGGCCGGAGTACGGGCTGGTCCACCCCCTCCTGCGCGTCACCCCAGAGGGGATCGCCGCCCGCGGCGGGGCCGCGGTCCTGCTGCTGTCCGGGCCCGGCACCTTCGCGACCGAGGGCTCCACGGCACGGGCGCGGCTGACCCTGCGCGCCGGTGACACCGCGGCGTTCGCCCTCCAGCACCGCTCGACCGAGCAGGAGCCCCCCGCCCCCTGGGGCGCCGCGGCGATCACCCGCCACCTGGACGACACCGTCGCCGCGTGGCGCAGCTGGTCGGCGCTGCACCAGGCCTACGAGGGGCCGTGGCGGGACCTCGTGCACAGCTCCGGGCGGGTCCTGCAGGCGCTGTCCTACGCCCCGACCGGGGCGATCGTCGCCGCCCCGACGACCTCGCTGCCCGAGGCCGTGGGCGGGGACCGCAACTGGGACTACCGCTACACCTGGGTCCGCGACGCCAGCCTGACGCTGGAGGCGCTGTGGGTGGCCGCGTGCCCCGACGAGGCGCACCGCTTCTTCGACTTCCTCACCGCTGCGTCGGCCACCCAGCTGTCGCGCCTCGGCGACCTGCAAATCATGTTCGGCATCGGCGGGGAGCACGACCTCAGCGAGCGCACGCTGCCCCACCTGGCCGGGTGGCGGGACAGCCGCCCGGTGCGGGTCGGCAACGGCGCGTGGGACCAGCGCCAGCTCGACGTCTACGGCGAGCTGCTCGGGGCGGGCGCCCGCCTGGCCGACCAGCTCGCGGAGCTGGCGCCGGAGACCGCGGCCTTTTTGGTCGCCGCCGCCGACGCGGCCGGGCGCCGCTGGCGGGAGCGCGACCAGGGCATCTGGGAGGTCCGTGGCGAGCCGCGCGACTTCCTGTACTCCAAGCTCATGTGCTGGGTGGCGCTGGACCGGGCGATCGCCCTCGCCGGGCCGCTCGGCGCGGGCGGCCGCGTCCCCGGGTGGACCGCCACCCGCGAGGAGATCCGGGCCGCCGTCCTGGAGCAGGGCTGGAGCGAGACCTCGGGGGCGTTCACCCAGTCGTTCGGCGCGGACGAGCTCGACGCGTCGGCGCTGATGATCCCCATCGTCGGTTTCCTGCCCGGCGACGACCCGCGGGTCCGCGCGACGGTGGACGCCATCGCCGACCGCCTCACCGACGCCCACGGCCTGGTCTACCGCTACCGCTCCGCCGACGGGCTGGAGGGCGAGGAGGGCACGTTCCTGCTCTGCACCTTCTGGCTGGCGCAGGCGCAGGCGATGGCGGGGGAGGTCGCGCGTGCCCGGGCGACCTTCGAGCGGGCCGTGGCCCACGCCAACGACGTGGGGCTCCTGGCCGAGGAGGTCGACCCCACCGGGACCGAGCTGATCGGCAACTTCCCGCAGGCCTTCAGCCACATCGGCCTGGTCAACGCGGCCTGGGCGATCGCCCAGGCCGAGGAGGCAAGCGCATGACCACCGTGCCCCCGCCGGTCGACCCGCAGGCCCGCGACGACCTGCACCGCATCGCCGTGCACGTGCTGGGACGCCGGCGGCACGCGGTGACCGGCCGGTTCGGCCTGCGGCCCACCGCGGGCGGGTTCGGCACGCCGCCGTTCGGCGACGACGCCGAGGTCCTGCGCCTGTCGGGCGGCGTCCTGGTCCGCGAGCGCGCGGGCGCGACGGCGGCGCTGGCGCTGGACGGGGCGGACCTGGCGGCCCTGGCCGCCTTCGCCGAGGTCGACCTGGACCAGGCGTTCTCCGTCGGCCACGACACCCCGCCGGTCGGGGACCCGGCCGCGCCGCTGGCCGCCGCTGCCGCCGCCTGCGCCGCGCTGGGCGGCTGGTACGCCCTCGGCGCCGTCGCCATCGACGCGGTGGTCGCGGCGCTGGGCGCCGAGGGCGGCGCGAGCCTCGCCCAGCTGTGGCCCGAGCACTTCGACCTGGGGCTCGACGTCGCGTGGGGCCCCGGGGAAGGGCAGCGCATCAACCTGGGCGCGTCGCCCGGCGACGCCCTCGTGCCCGAGCCCTACCTCTACACCGGCCCGCACGGCCCGGAACGGCCCGGGGACGCGGCCTACTGGAACGCGCCGTTCGGCGCGACGCTGACCCGCACCGCCCTGGCGGCCGCCCGCGACCCGGCGGCGGCGGCCGCCACGTTCCTGCGCCGCGGCGCCGACCTGCTCCGCGCCGCCTGACCCTCGGCCCACCGCCGGCGGCAGGGCCGCGGCGGTGGGAGGGCGGTCTACTGCCCGTCGGACCAGAACACGTACCGGGCGGTGTAGGGCACTCCCTGCTCGGCGCCCGGCGTGCACGGGCCGGCGGGTGCGACGCCGCCACGGGAGCGGAGGCGCTGGATGAAGTCGACGCCGCCCAGCACGCCGTCGCCGCGGTTCTCGACCGCCTCGACCAGCAGGTCGGGGATGTCGCCCTCGTCGTTGGGCCGGGTGGCGATCGCCTGCCCGCGGACCAGGCTGCCGTCCTCCACCGACTGCCAGTTGGGCCCGTTCTCGCCGTAGTGGATGGCACCGCGCGCGAGCTCGGCGGCCGGCTCCACGAAGGTCCAGGCCGCGCCGGCGTCGTCGCACCGGTAGATCTGCACGCCGCTGGCCTTGGACCTCCAGACCACCTCCTGCCCGGCGCGCGGTTGCAACGGGTCGGGCTCGGTTCCCTGCGCCAGCGCGAGCTGGGCCGGGACCGCGACGAGCGCGATCATCGTCAGCGCTGCGAGCAGCCCTGTCATGCGCTTCAAGGTGCCTCCTGCCGTGCAGAGGTGAGTGCGGACGCGGATGGTTCTACCGCGGCTCCGCCGCACGGCACCAGATGTTCCGGGACGGCAAGGGATGGCCGGCGGTCGTGCGCGACGGGCAGCGGCGTGTCCGCAGCGGACACCCGCCAGGAGCGTGTCGCCTTGTTCGTTCTTGAGCGCCCGCCTTTGAGGTGCACCCCTAGGAGCGCAGCCAGGCGAGCACGGCGAGGACGCGGCGGTTGTCGTCGGGGGCGGGGAGCAGGGACAGGCGGGTGAAGATCCCGCGCACGTGCGCCTCGACGGTCTTGGGGCTGAGGAACAGCCGCTCGCCGATCGCCTGGTTGGAGCGGCCCTCGGCGAGCAGGGCGAGCACCTCGCGCTCGCGGGGGCTGAGCTGGTCCAGCGGGTCGCGGACCCGGCGGCGCCCGACCAGCTCGGCGACGACGGAGGGGTCGACGACGAGCTCGCCCGCGGCGACGCGGCGCACCGCCTCGGTCACGTCGCGCAGCTCGACCACGCGGTCCTTCAGCAGGTAGCCACTGCCACGCGGGGCGTCCTCGACCAGCCGCAGCGCGTAGTGCGGCTCCAGGAACTGGGACAGCACCAGGACGCCGACCCCGGGGTGCTCGGCGCGCAGGCGCCGGGCGGCGTCCAGGCCCTCGGTCGTGTGCGTCGGGGGCATGCGGATGTCCAGGACCGCGACGTCGGGCGGGTCGGTGCGGACCAGGCGGAACAGCGATGCGACGTCACCGGCCTGGCCGGCCACCTCGATGCCGTCGTCGCGCAGGACGCGCGCCAGCCCCTCGCGGAACAGCAGCGCGTCGTCGGCCAGGATCACCCGCACGGCAGCGTCGCCGTCACGACCGTGCCGCCGCCCGCGGGGCTGTGGACGGCCAGGGACCCGTCGAGCGCCGCGACCCGGTCGGCCAGCCCCCGCAGGCCCTGGCCCGCCGGGTCCGCGCCGCCCGCGCCGTCGTCGCGGACGGTCACCACGAGCTGCCCGCCGGTCACCTGCGCGCCGACCTCCACCCGGTCGGCGCGGGCGTGCCGAGCGGCGTTGGTCAGGGCCTCGGCGACCACGAACCAGGCGGCGCGCTCCACGGGCGCGGGCAGGCGACCCGCCGGGGCGCCGGTCAGCACCGCCGGGACCGGCGACCGCTGCACCAGCGCGTCCAGCGCCGCGGCCAGCCCCTCGGCGTCGAGCAGGGCCGGGTGCAGCCCGCGGGCCAGGTCGCGCAGCTCCGCCAGCGCCGCCCGGAACTCCTCGACCACCGGGTCCAGCGCCGCGCCGCCGGGCTCCCCGGCTGCACCTGCGCCCGCACTGCGCGCAGGCCCAGCGCGACGGTCAGCAGGCGCTGCTGGGCGCCGTCGTGCAGGTCGCGCTCGACCTGCCGGCGCGCGGCGTCGCCCGCCTCGACGATGCGGGCGCGCGAGGCGCGCACCGCCGCGAGCTGGCCGCGCAGCTCCGCCTGCAGCCGCTCGTTGTCCAGGGCGAGCCCGGCCGCCGCCGCCACCGCCTCGACCAGCTCCGGCTGGTCGGCCAGCGCGGGTCGTGGACCAGGGCCGCGACGGGCTCGCCGCCGCGGCGCAGCAGCGTGACCGCGCGGCCGTCCCCGGCGGGCAGGTCGACGGGCCGGCCGTCGGCGTCGGCCCAGCCGTCGCCCAGGCGGTGGAGCAGCCGTGCGGTCGGGTCGTGCAGCGCGCGGGCCAGCGCCGCCTCGACGCGGTCGGGGCCGGCCGGCGCCCAGCTCGACGACCAGGTCGCCGACGGCCGACCGGTCCAGGCGGCGGCGCGCCAGCCCGGCCAGCAGCCCGAACGGCCACAGCGCCAGCAGCAGCGGGGTGGCCACCACGGCCAGGGCGGCCAGCGCGGGGGCCGCGGCGTGGCGACCAGCAGGCCGACCTGGTCCACCAGGGCGAGGACGAGCACCGCGACCCCGCCGAGCGCCACCGGCCCCAGCACCCGCCGCCCGGGGGCGGTCGTCCGCCGCCAGCGGACGGCGGTGTGCGCCAGCAGCGCCAGGACCAGCACCAGGCTGGCCGGGTCGGGGGCGCCCCCCGCCGCCCGCCCGGCGGGGGCGAGGGCCGGCTGGAGCAGGGCGTTGCCGGGGCAGGCCGCGCAGCCCGCCAGCGCCGGGTCCAGGGTCGCCAGCACGGCCCACCACAGCGGCCCGAGCAGGACGTAGCCGGCAGCGACCAGGACCCGGTCGGCGCGCCCCGTGGCGCGACCGGTCGGGAGCACGACCAGGAGGTGGGCGAGCAGGGCGAAGCCGAGCTTCTCCAGGACTTCGCCCGCGGCGAACGCGACCGGCGAGGGCAGGAACCCCGCCGCCCGGAGGAGCCAGGTCCAGCCCGCGACGACCAGGAGCCGCCCGGTCGGATCCGCGGGGCGGCGGACCCGCGTCGCCCGCCCGGCGGTCAGGAACGACCAGCCCACCGCGAGGGTCACGAGCACCGCCACGAGCGGCGCACCCGGCGCCCGCGCGGCCGTGGCGCCCGCCGCCACGACCACCAGGCTGAGCAGGACGGCCGCGACGGTCATGCGGGGAGCGTGGCAGGCGCTCCCGCGCCGCGCCACAGGGTCAACCCTCGATCACGGAGCGGGGCGGCCCGGATGGCACCGGCGCCGCCGCGGCCCACGCTCGACCTCGGATCGACCCCCACCCAGAGAGGAACCACCGATGCGCACCCGTACGAGCTGGCTGTTGACCGCCGCCCGCGTCCTGGCCGGCGCCGTCCTCGTCCTGTCCGGCCTCCCCAAGCTCACCGCCCCCGCCACCGTCCTCAGCGACTTCTTCCAGTGGGGCATCCCCGCGGTCGCCGTCACCGTCCCGCTGGTCGGCGTCCTGGAGGTCGTCGGCGGGACGCTGCTGGTGCTCGGCCTGCTGGCCCGCCCCGTCGCGGCGGTCCTGGCCGTCGAGATGCTCGTCGCCCTGCTGACCGCCGGCCGCATCGACGGCGGCGCCCACCTGGTGCTCCCGCCCCTCGTCGGGCTGGCCTGCCTCGCGGTCGCCCGCTGGGGCCCCGGACCCCTGCGCCTGCCCGTCCCGCGCCCGGCCCGCGCGACCCGCTGACCCCGCCGCCCGCGGTGATCGTTCTCGGGGAGAACCCAGCCGCGGGCAGCGCCTCACTCCCCCACCTCCAGACGCAACCGCGCGTCGTGGAAGCGCGCCAGACCCTCCGCCTCGCGCTCCAGGGCATCCCTGGCATCGGCGTCCAGCTCGCGCACCAGCGTGACGGACACGCCCATCGTGGTGCCGCTGCGCGTGGGCGACCAGGCGCCCACCACCCGTCCGTCCAGCACCACCGCCGGCTGCGTGCGGCCACCCCGGCGGTAGACCACGTCGGTGCGGCCATCGGCCACCAGCCGGTCGCGATCCCGGGCGGCGAGGTAGACGTCGGTCTCCGGCAGCAGGCGCAGCGCGCCGTTCGCTCGTGCACGGGCCAGCGGCTCCAGGTCCTCCCGCAGGACGCTGGCCCGATGACCGCCGACCTCGACGGGTTCGAGCTGGGTGAGCCCCTCCCACGCGGCCTGACCGGGTCCCTTGTCGAGACCTGACCACAGCAGGAAGTGCGCGCGGGTCGAGGGACCGTAGGTGCGGAGGTAGCGCCGGGCCAGCTCCTGCCGGGCGGTCTCGGGGTCCAGCTCCGGAGCGGGGCGGTCCAGCCACCGGTCGAGGCGCACGAAGGTGCGCTGCTGCCCCTCCGGAGGTCCGTAGCAGATGAGCCCGGCGTAGCCGACGTGCTTGAACACGTCGCTGCCCCACTGCCCGAGAACGCTGGCGAGCTTGGGGAGACGGCCGGCAACCAGGCGGGTCAGCTCCCTGCTGGGCAGGGGGTCGCCGTCGAGCGCCTCGCAGACCACGTCGATGACCGCGGTCGCGTCGTCGCCGGTGAACCCGTGGTCGTGCACCCAGTGGCGCTCACCCGTGTAGAGGCGATCCAGCGCGGTCGCCAGCGCGGGATCGGCGGGTCGGAAGGGGGCGGTGTAGGCCGCGATCTGCTCGGCGGGCAGCAGGTGGGGCGTCCCCCGCATCGCCCAGGTCATGACCAGTTCCCGGCGTTCCCACAGCGCCGCGGCGACCGCCTCCTGCGACAGGCCGGCCATCCGCGCCCAGAGGGCGACCTCGGGCCGCGGCGCCTGCGCATGCACGCCGCACGCACCCGCCACCGCTGCCAGCTCGCCCGCCGGACGCCGCCGGTCAAGGGCGTGCCGTTCCGCGCGCAGGGCGAGCGCCTGCTCGTCGGAGAACACCTCGGTCGCGCCCCTCGCACTCACCGCTCGCGTCGCCCTCCACCGACCAGGCGCCCCGTTCGCTGCGCGAGGAACGCCGCGTCACCCCACCCGTCCTTCTGCAGCGAACCTGGTCATACCAGGACCGTGGGGAGCTGGTCCAGGCAGCCGGCCGACGCCCGGTCACCGGGCCCGCCGCCGCACGCCGGTGCCCGCGCGACCCCTGCGGGGTCGAGCCCCTCCAGGTCGAGGCGCCGTCGCCGCCCCAACCTTCGCGTCGCCTCCTGGAGGCGCGCACCCATGTACCTCATCGCTGCCTCCGAACGTCGCGACATGGTGTGAGCCGGAACGTCGCACCCGCCGCGCCGTCCTCCACATCCCGCGCCACGGGATCCCAGGGGAGGCGCCGATGAGTTCCCGCGCCCGGCGGGGTCTCCCCTGCGACCGCTCCCCAGCGCCCCGAAGAAGGACCGCCGCCCATGGCCACCTCGCACACCCTCGACGTCCCCGGCGCGCACCTGCACTACGAGCTGCGCGGGGAGGGGCCGCTGCTGCTGCTCACCGGCGCGCCGATGGCCGCCGCGCACTTCGCGCCGCTCGCCGACGTGCTCGCGCGCGACCTCACCGTCGTCACCCACGACCCGCGGGGGATCGCCGGCAGCCGCCTGGACGACCCGGAGCAGGACTCCACCCCCGAGCTGCGGGCGGACGACCTCGCCGCCCTCCTCGACGTCCTGGGCGCGGAGTCCGCCGACGTGTTCGGCAGCAGCGGCGGCGCGGTCACGGGCCTCGCGCTGGTCGCCCGCCACCCGGGGCGGGTGCGCACCCTCGTGGCCCACGAGCCGCCCGTGCTGGAGCTGCTCCCCGACGCCGCCGAGCAGCGGGCCGCCACCGAGGCGCTGATCGCCACCTTCCACCGCGACGGGCTGGGAGCCGCGTTCCAGCAGTTCATGGCCAACGCGGGCTTCGACGACGACGAGGCGGGCCCGCCCACCGGGGGACCGCCCTCCGAGCAGGACCTCGCCGACGGCGCCCGCTTCTTCGCCCACGAGCTGCGCGGCACCACCCGCTTCGTGCCCGACATCGCGGCCCTGACGTCGGGTGCGACCCGCGTCGTCGTCGGCATCGGCGCGACCTCGGGCGGCCTGGTCACCTACCGGACCTCCGTCGCCCTGGCCGAGCGTCTCGGCACGCCCCCCGCCGAGTTCCCCGGCGACCACGGCGGCTTCCTCACCGACCCCGAGGCCTTCGCCGGGACCCTCCGCCAGGTCCTCGCCGCCTGACAGCGAGGATGTGCAGCGGCGGGTCGTCGGGGGGGCTGACCCAGCGCCTGGGGAGCACCTCGGTGCCGTCGCCATCGGGGATGACGCGCAGCGGGTGAGGGCCTCCTGGCCGTGGGCCGCCCGTGCACCAGCTACGGTCGGCGAACAGCACCCGGTGCGCAGCGAGGAGACAGGGATGGCGACGCGGGGGGGCGGGGAACCCGGCGTGCGGGTGCTGGTGGTGGACGACGAGGCCGCCATCCGTGACCTCGTGGCGACGGTGCTGCGCTACGAGGGGTTCGTGGTCGAGGAGGCGTCGAGCGGGCGGGAGGCGCTGGCGGCCGCGGCGGCGTTCCGGCCCGCGCTGGTGGTGCTCGACATCATGCTGCCCGACCACGACGGGCTGGAGGTCATGCGCCGGCTGCGCCGCGACGGGCTCGGCGCCGGGGTCGTGTTCCTGACCGCGCGCGAGGAGACCCAGGACAAGGTCGCGGGCCTGGAGCTGGGCGCGGACGACTACGTCACCAAGCCGTTCAGCCTGGAGGAGCTGGTCGCTCGGGTCCGGGCGGTGCTGCGCCGGCTCGAGGGGAACGGCGCCGCGCGCCCGGAGCGGCTGGCGTTCGCCGACCTGGAGCTTGACGAGGCGACCCACGAGGTGCGCCGGGCGGGCCGGCCGATCACCCTCACCGCCACCGAGTTCCGCCTGCTGCGCTACTTCCTGCTCAACCCCCGCCGGGTGCTGTCCAAGGCCCAGCTCCTCGAGCACGTGTGGGACTACGACTTCGTCGGCGAAGGCACCGTCGTGGAGACCTACATCAGCTACCTGCGCCGCAAGCTCGGGGTCGTCGGCCCGCCGCTGCTGCACACCGTCCGTGGCGCGGGGTACGCGCTGCGGATGCCGGAGCCGCCGTGACCGTGCGTGGGCCCCGGTCGCTGCGCGCCCGCCTGCTGCTCGCGCTGGTGGGGCTGGCCGCCGTCGCGCTCGCCGCCTCGGGCGCCGTCACCTACGGGGCGCTGCGCGCGTTCCTGCTGCAGCGCGTGGACGACCAGCTCGGCGTCACCGCGGCCACGCTGCTGGAGGAGTTCCGCGCCGGAGCAGCGTCGGACGGGGAGCTCACGGCCTACCCGCACGGCACCGTCGCGGAGCTGCGCCGCGCGGGCGCCACGGTCGAGCAGGCCCGCGTCCTCGCCGCCGACACCGACCCGGAGGAGCTGATCGACCTGCCGGCCGACCTCGCCCTCGCCGAGGGCGAGACCGAGCGGCGCTACACCGTCCCCGCCTCCGGGCCGCACCCCTCCTACCGGGTGGCGATCAGCGCGCCGACGCCCGGCGAGCTGCTCATCGTCGGCCTGCCGCTGGCCGACCCGACCGACACGCTGCGCCGCCTGGTGCTCGTCGAGCTCGTGGTGGCCGGGCTGGTCCTGGGCCTGCTGACGCTGCTGGCCCGCGGGGCGATCGCGGTGACCCTGCGCCCCCTGCAGCGCATCGAGGGCACCGCCGCCGCCATCGCCGCGGGGGACCTGTCCCGGCGCCTGCAGGGCCCCGACCCGGGCACCGAGGTGGGCCGGCTGGCCGCGGCGCTGAACGCGATGCTCGGCCAGATCGAGGCCGCGTTCCGCGAGCGGGCGGCCTCCGAGGACCGGCTGCGGCGCTTCGTGGCCGACGCGAGCCACGAGCTGCGCACCCCGCTCACCTCCATCCGCGGCTACGCCGAGCTGTTCCGTCGGGGCGCGTCGGAGCGGCCGGCGGACCTCGCGACCGTGCTGCGACGCGTGGAGGAGGAGGCGATCCGCATGGGCGTGCTCGTCGACGACCTGGTGCTGCTCGCCCAGCTCGACGAGGACCGCCCCCTGGAGCGCGACGCGGTCGACCTGTACCGGCTGGCCGCGGACGCCGTCGGCGACGCCCGCGCCGCCGCTCCCGACCGGCCGGTCACGCTCACCGGCGACGGGCCCGTCGTGGTCACGGGCGATGCGGGACGGCTGCTGCAGGTGCTCGCCAACCTGCTGGCGAACGCGCGCGTGCACACCCCGGCCGGCACCCCCGTGCAGGTGGCGGTCCGCCGGGCCGGCGACGCCGCCGTCATCGAGGTCGCCGACCGCGGTCCGGGACTGACCCCCGAGGCGGCGCAGCGCGTCTTCGAGCGCTTCTACCGCGCGGACGGCTCGCGCTCGCGTGCCCGCGGCGGCAGCGGGCTCGGCCTGGCCATCGTGGCCGCGATCGTGCGCGCCCACGACGGCCAGGTCGGGGTGCGGTCCGCGCCCGGCGAGGGCGCGGCGTTCACCGTGGAGCTGCCGATGCGGGCACCGTCCGATCAGCAGCCGGATGGCGGCCGCGCGCCGGCGGGGGGCGTGCAGCAGCGGCACGGGTGACGTCGGCGCCCGCGTGTCGGGCGCCGACGGCGGCTGCGGCCGGTCTCAGCGCGCGCACAGGTGATTCCCAAGCAGCGCCAAGCCCGTCCCAACGCGGGGCGGACAACCTTGGGCCATGCATGTCAGAGCTCCCCACCTCCTGTTGACCCTGTGCCTGTGCCTGTGCCTGTGCCTGGCCGCCTGCGGCAGCGGCAGCGGCGACGGCGACGCCGCCTTCACCGTCCCGGGCGAGCAGGTCTTCCCCGAGGGCATCGCGGTGAACAAGGCCAACGGCGACCTGTTCGTCGGCAGCACCGACGACGGCGCGGTCTACCGCGGCAACACCGCGCGGCCCGGCGAGCTGGAGCTGTTCCTGGCACCCGGTGAGGACGGGCGCGAGTCCGTCACCGGCATGAAGGTCGACGAGCAGGGGCGGTTGCTGATCGCGGGCCGCGGCACCGGCCGCGTGTTCGCCTACGACGCCGGCTCCGGCGCGCTGATCGAGGCCTTCGAGATCCCCGGCGACGGCGACAGCCTGCTCAACGACCTCACCCTCACCGCCGACGCCGCCTACCTCACCGACTCGTTCCGCCCGGTCATCTACCGGCTGGCGCGCGACGCCGAGACGGTCGGGGAGCCCGAGCCCTGGCTGGACCTGGAGGGCACGCCGCTGGCCTACGGCGACGGGTTCAACCTCAACGGCATCTCCGCCTCCGACGACGGTCGTTACCTGCTCACGGTGCAGTCGAACAGCGGTGCGCTGTGGCGCGTCGACACCGAGACCTCCGAGGTCGCCGAGGTGGACCTCGGCGGCGCGACGCTGGCCACCGGCGACGGCGCGCTGCTGGACGGGCGCAGCCTCTACGTGGTCCGCAACGACCCCGGGGTCGTCGCCCACATCGAGCTGTCCGAGGACTACCTCAGCGGCGAGGTGGTCGAGGAGATCGACGACCCCTCCTTCGACTTCCCGACCACCCTCGCGGAGCACGACGGCCGGCTGTTCGTCGTGAACTCCCAGCTCGACCGCGAGGGCGCCACTGCGGACCTGCCCTTCACCGTCTCCGCCGTCCCCTTCCAGGAGCAACCCGATGAGTGAGCACCACCAGCTGACCCGCCGGGGGTTCCTCGGCGCCACCGGTGCGTTGGGCGTCGCCGGCCTCGGCCTGCGCGACCGCGACCACGGCCCCCTCGGCCACCACCGCGCCCGGCGGCTGAACCGCGGTGGGGAGTTCGTGGTGCGCGGCGCCACGGTGCTGACCATGGACCCCGCGCTCGGCGACCTGCCCACCGGTGACGTGCACGTGCGCGACGGCGAGATCGTCGACGTCGGGCCGGACCTGCGGCCCGCCGGGGTGGCGGACCTCGACGCCAAGGGGATGATCGCCCTGCCGGGCCTGGTCGAGACCCATTGGCACCTGTGGACCAGCAGCGCGCGCGGGCTCAGCGGCGCCGAGAGCGAGCGCACCTACGTGCCCCTCATCAGGTCCCTGGGACCCGCCTACGAGCCCGAGGACATCTACCGCGCCGTGCGCCTGGGGCTGGCCGAGGGGATCGCGTCGGGGATCACGACGGTGCACGACTGGTCCCACAACCTGCGCGGGCCCGAGTGGACCGACGCGGGCCTGCGGGCCCACGTGGACAGCGGCACCCGTGCGCGCTTCTCCTACGGCGGCCCGCAGGGCCAGGCCGAGGAGGCGCCGATCCACGTGGCCGAGGTGGAGCGCGTCCAGCGGGAGTGGATCGCGAGCGGGCGGGCCGGGCTGGTGACGCTCGGGCTGGCCGTGCGCGGGCCGGACGCCAGCGCCCCGTCGGCCTACCGCGTCGAGTGGGAGGCCGCCCGGGCGCTCGGCGTCCCGATCACCATGCACGCGCTGCCGCGCGAGCCCACCGACGCGGTGCAGGTGCTCGGCCGCGAGGGCCTGCTGGGCTCCGACGTCCAGCTCGTGCACGGCATCTACGCCACCGCCGCCGACCGCGACCTGATGGCCTCGACCGGCACCACCCTGAGCGTCAGCCCGGCCAGCGAGCTGCTGTTCGGCTGGGGGGCGCCGCAGATCACCGAGATGCTCGACGCCGGCGTCGGCCTGAGCCTGTCGATCGACAACACCATGCTCGTCGGCCACGCCGACCCGTTCACCGGGATGCGCCTGGCCCTGTCGCTGGCGGCGGTGAAGCTGGGCGTCGAGCTCGCGTTCCCCCCGCGCCGGGTGCTGGAGCTGGCGACCATCGACGGCGCCCGCGACCTCGGCCTCGATGACCGCATCGGCAGCCTCACGCCCGGCAAGCGCGCCGACCTCATCCTCGTGCGCGCCGGCGACGTCAACACCGGCCCGCTCGCCGACCCCGTCTCCACGGTGGTGCGCTCCGCCCAGCCCGCCAACGTCGACACCGTCATGGTCGACGGCCGCATCCTCAAGTCGGGCGGCTGCCTGGTGGGCGCCGACACCGAACAGATCGTCGCCGACGCCGCCGCCTCGATCGCCGCCATCCGCCGGCGCGCCTGAGCGCCGGGCGGCCGGGGGTGTGGTGTCCACGTGGACGAGCGCCAGGTGACCGCGGACGATGTCATCCAGAGCGCGCTCGAGCAACGGCCGGCCAACGACGCCGCTTCTTGTGGCGTCGCATACCCAGCCTCCCCCCGGTCGGTGTGGTGACGCGATGCGCGCGCGACACCAGACGGGCGGAGGACCACCCCTACCGGCAGCCGCAGGGTCGGCCGGGAGCGCACCCCGGTGCGCTTACGCGCGAAGCATCCAGCCTGCGACCCTGCTAGCGTGTCCAAAGTGCAGAGACTTGCGCCTAGTTGGTTTCGATAGCGGGCATCTGCACTCGGATGGCAACTACGCGCACTGTTCTGCGCGCAAGGGGGGAGCGTGGAGCGTGCAGGGCCTCGACGCAGCCGACGACCGCGCCAAGGTGAGATGGCTGAGCTCCTCGCCACTCGCCGCGCGGATCTGGGACTGACCCAGCGGGACGTGGCTGAGCTGACGGGCGTCAGCCGCCGGACGTTGCAGGAACTGGAGCGCGGGACGATCACGGTCCGGCTGGACGTGCTGCTGCGCGTCCTCGATGCCTTGGGGCTGGCCCTTGCCGTGGTCGGCCAGTCTCACCTACCCCGCCTGCGCAACGCCGGTGCGCTCCTCGTGCTGGCGTCGCAGGACGCGGTTGCGGGGCTCGATCCGGATCGCGCCGGATGACGGAGCCCGGGGTCGACGATCTGACGGCGCTGCGGCACCAGGACGCCGCAGACGTCTACAAGGGCGAACGCCTCGCCGGGCGACTGGTTCGCGACGTCGGCGACACCCTCTTCCGCTACGACACGAGCTATCTCGATGACCAGGACGCGCCGCCGGTGGCGCTGAGCCTGCCGAAGCAGGAAGCGGCATTCCGGACGGCCGGGGAGTCGGTCCCACCGTTCTTCGCCGGCCTTCTGCCCGAGGGCGCGCGGCTCACCGCTGTCGTCAGCAACACCAAGACCAGTTTGGACGATCATCTCACCCTGCTCCTGGCGGTCGGTCAGGACACGATCGGCGACGTCCGCGTCGTGCCGGTAGGGGTTCCACCTGCGAACCCTGCGACCACGATCGCGGAGCACGACGTCGCGGGGTCGGATCTGCTCGAGGTGTTCGCGGCTGCGACGTCATCGTCACCCTCGGCGTTCGAGCGCATCGCACTCCCAGGGGTCCAGGCCAAGGTGTCGGCAGCGATGCTGTCCGCACCGGTGGGGACCGCGAGGTTGGGTCCTGCGATATTGAAGCTCACCCCGCCGACCGGGTACGACCGCCTCGTCGAGAACGAGCACTTCTTTCTCCGTATGGCCAGAGGTTGTGGGATTCCCACGCCGCCGACCCAGCTGGTGCACGACCGTACCGGTCGCTCGGGTCTGCTCGTCTCGCGGTTCGATCGCGTGCTGGACGGCGAACGACTGCGTCGACTGGCCCAGGAGGACGCCTGCCAGCTCCTCGACCGTTACCCGGCCGCCAAGTACCGCCTGAAGGTCGAGGACGTTGCAGTGGCACTCGCACGTGCCGTCGTGGCAGGGGGAGGGTCGCGGTTGCAGGCACTGCGTCGTGTGCTGGAACTGGTGGCCTTCAATTACGTCATCGGGAACGGCGACCTGCACGGCAAGAACTTCTCCGCACGGTCGAACCCCGATGGCATCTGGGAGGTGACGCCCGCCTACGACATCGTCTGCACGCAGCCCTACGCGGGCTTCCGCGATCCCATGGCGTTGACCCTCTACGGTCGTGCGAACCGGCTGGACCGTCGCCACCTCGTCGACAGCTTCACGCGCCTCGGCCTGCGGCCCCAGGCGATCGAGGTCTCACTCGATCGGCTCGCGGCCCTCGCGCCCCCGTGGGTGGCGCGCTTGGCCGAAACCGGCTTCTCATCCTCGATCACCGATCGATTGGCAGAGATGATGGAGATCAGGATCGAGCAGATCGCACCGGGATCCGCGCGAGCGTGAGCACGTCTTCGTAGAGCGATACGAGCGGAATGCGGGCCCGCCGACTGCACCCAAGCGAGCGAGGCGGGCCAGCGCGACATGTCCGCAATCGTCGGTGCGGTGCTCGGCGGAGCGCGTGACGGTCAGCGCCTCGACGACGCCGATCAACCGGACAGAACGGGCGGTGGAAGGAAGCCAAGCATTGGTCCCGGGGTGCGGAGGCGGTGGGATTCGAACCCACGAGGGTCGCCCCTAGCGGTTTTCAAGACCGCCGCCTTCGGCCGCTCGGCCACGCCTCCGGGCAGGGATGGTAGGCGGTCGGCGGGGGAGGGTCAGGTGCGGTAGCGGGCGATGTAGGCGGCGAAGTCCCACGGGGGGTGGTCGGCGTCGCCGTCCAGGAACTGCGTGGCGGCCGTGCGCCCGCTCTCGTAGAGGGCTTCTGCGGTGGCGCGGTCGAGGTCGAAGTCGGTCGCGCCGACGTCGAGGGTGTCGACGAAGATCGTCCGCGCGGTCACCGACGGGTCCTCGACGTGCAGCCGGTCGTAGAACCCGCTCATGGTCGCGACCAGCGCCCGGGTGAACGAGACGACCCCGCCGATCTCGTTGACACGCCGCTCCTCCAGCGGCCGGGACGACAGCTTGATCCCGAACGTCGGCCAGCGCGGCTCGCGACGGTCGGCGCGGTCGAACACCCACACCGGGAAGTTCGACAGCAGCCCGCCGTCGACCAGCCAGGACCGGCGCCGGGTCCGCGGGCTGCGGATCGCGGTCGGTGAGTAGAAGAACGGGATCGACATCGACGCGCGGACCGCGTCGGCGACCGCCACGTCGTCGGGGTCCAGGTCATAGCGCCGCCGGTAGTCCCACGGCAGGCGGGCGAGCCGGCCCTGGCTGAGGTCCGAGCCCATCACCACCAGGCGGTACGCCTCGCCCTCGGGCACCGCGGCGCCGGGGTCCTCGAGCGCCACGTCGCGGAACGTCTGCACCGGCCGCTCGGCCCTGGCGAGCTCGCCCGCCAGCCACGCGCGCAGCTCCGCGCCGCGGCACGTCCCGCCCTGGAACACGATGGCCGCGAGCTGGCCCAGCGGGCCGAGGCGCGCGACGGGCCACTGGTCCCGGAACCGGCGGTAGTCCAGCTCCTGCATGATCGCCCGCAGGCGCGCGGACGGGATCCCCGCAGCGACCAGCGCGCCGACGATCGCCCCCGCCGAGGTGCCCGCCACCCGGTGGAAGCGGTACCCGCGCTCCTCGAGCACCGCGACCGCCCCGACCAGCGCGATGCCCTTCACCCCGCCGCCCTCGAGCACGAGGTCGCAGTCCAGCCCCTCCACCCGCACCTCCGAGACGTCGCGCACCGGATCATAGGGGCGCACGGTTCAGGGCAGGGCGACCGCCGCGTCCACGGCCGCGTCGAGGGCCGCGCCGGACAGGGCGGTCGTGTCGACCGCGGCGTGGGGGACGCGCGGCGGCGCGAGGGGGGCGAGGTCGCCGGCCAGCGCCGCGGCGTCGCGAGGCTCCCCGCGGGCGGCGAGGCGTGCGCGGCGGGTGGCGGGGTCGCAGTGCAGCCAGACCACGACCAGTGCCGCGCCGCGGGCCTCGGCCTCCTCGGACAGCGCGGCGTGCCAGGCGGGGTCGGCCAGCTCGCGGGTCCAGGGCGCCGCGGCCACGACCGCGGTGCCGCAGCCCAGGACCTCCAGCGCGACGTCGGTCAGGGTGCGGTAGCGCAGCGGGCGCACGACGTCGCGGGCGAAGGGGCTCGCGTCGTCGAGCGGGTCGCCGGTCCGCTCCGCCAGAAGCGCCCGTGCCAGGGGACCGCCGACGGTGTCGAGGTCGAGCAGCGCGGCCCCCAGCCGCCGCGCCAGCCGCCGCCCCGCGGTGGTCTTGCCCGTCCCCGCGGCCCCGGCCAGCACCACGAGCGGGATCGCCGCCCCGCCCGCACCCGCCGCCCCCCCGCTGCGTCGAGCCGTTCTGGCAGACCGTCGCCGTCGGCGTCGTCCTGGTCCTGGCCGTCTACATCGACCAGCTCAAGCGCTCGGCCCGCGACCGGCTGTAGCGCAGCGGGGCCCGCACCCGGTTCACGTCCACCACAACGCATTCCAGTAACAAGAGTGGGGTCACCGAGGAGAGGAACAACGCATGCGAAGGTCACATGGCGGCCGTGCCGTCCTTGCCCTGGCGCTGGGGGTGCTCGCCGCGGCGTGCGGGGCGGCGCCGCGCAGGAGGCCACCTCCGAGGCGGCGGGTGCCGCCGGCGAGGCCACCGCGGAGGAGTCCGCGCCCGTGTCGGGGTCGGCCGGCGGCGAGGCCTACGACATCACCCTCATCCAGGGCGTCGCGGGCGACGAGTTCTACATCACCATGGAGTGCGGCGCGCAGGAGGCGGCCGACGCCGCCGGCGCGACGCTGAACGTCCAGGGCGGCGACGAGTTCTCGCCGACCGCGCAGATCCCGATCCTTGAGGCGGTCATCGCCGAGGGGCCGGACGCGATCCTCATCGCCCCGACCGACACCCAGGCGCTGCAGGCGCCGATCCAGGCCGCGGTCGACGCCGGCATCACCGTCGTGCTCGTCGACACCACCCTGGACGACCCGTCGGTCGCCGTGTCGGCCGTCGCGTCCGACAACGTCGAGGGCGGTCGCCAGGCGGCCGAGGCGCTCGCCGAGCTGATCGGTGAGGAGGGCCAGGTCCTGGTCGTCAACGTCAACCCCGGCATCTCCACCACCGATCAGCGTGAGCAAGGCTTCGCGGAGGGCATCGCCGAGTACCCGAACATCGAGTACCTGGGCCAGGAGTTCAGCAACAACGAGCCGGCCCGCGCCGCGGAGATCGTCACCGCGACCCTGGCCGCCAACCCGGACCTGGCCGGCATCTTCGGCACCAACCTGTTCTCCGCCGAGGGCGCCGCCACCGGCGCCCAGCAGGCGGGCGCCGACGTGTCGATCGTGTCGTTCGACGCGGGCCCCGCCCAGGTCGAGCAGCTCGAGGCCGGCACCGTGCAGGCGCTCATCGCCCAGCAGCCCGCCGAGATCGGCCGCCAGGGCGTCGAGCAGGCCGTCGCCGCCCTGAACGGCGAGGCGACCGAGGCCGAGATCACCACCGGCTTCACCACCATCACGGCCGACAACCTGGAGGCCGAGCAGGACGCCCTCTACCAGTCCGAGTGCGGCTGACCGGCGGTCGCAGGCGGGCGGGGGCCGGGGTGGTCGCCCCTGCACCGCCTGACCGGTCAGGCGGTGCGAGGGCTGAGGCGGCCGCGTGGTAGGGAGGCTGCCAGGGCCCCGGCGACCGCGAGGGCGGCGACGACCGCGGCGCCCGTGGTGAGGACGGAGTCGTCGGCCTGGTTGAGCGCGACGGCCACCAGGCCCCAGATCACCGCGCCGGCGTAGGCCAGCAGGGCCGCCGCGGGCAGGGGCCGGGCGGCGCGCAGGACGGCGGCGGCGATCCCGGCGCCGGCCAGGAGCAGGAGCGCGCCGACCACCGCCTCGACCGTCCCGCTGGAGCTCCAGACCCCGGTGGCGACCAGCGTCGTCGCCATGCCCACGAGGGCCGCGTCGGTCAGCCAGCCCAGGAGCAGCGCCAGCGGGACCGCGACCAGCCAGGTCCGCGCCGGCGTCAGCGGCGCGGCGCGCACCACCCGTGCCAGGGCGGCGGCCGCCAGGACCAGGGCCGCGACGAGGAGCACCTGGGCGAGCACGAACTGCTCCCGCGGGAACACGACCTGCCACAGCCCGTTGCCGGCGAAGGCGCCGGCAGCCCACCAGCCGATCCGCCGCTGGAGCCCGTCGCGCCGCTGGGCCGGGAGCGCCTGGTGGACCGCATGGGCCAGGCACAGCACGAAGATGGGTCCCCAGATCACGAACGCGTAGTCCGCCGGCACGACCAGCGTGCGGTTGGCGTCCGAGATCGCGGCCTGGTCGGCGCCGGCCGGCGCCAGCGCCGACCCGAAGGTCTGGAACACCACCGCCAGCACCACCGCGACCTGCCGCGCCAGGTCGCCCGCGCTGCCCCTGCCCATGTCGCCCTCCGATGCTCTCGCGCGCCGCGCAGTATGCGCGCCGTGACCCCTTGACGCAGGCGCCCGCCGCTCCACCCTTGCCGGGGAACCTGTCACGGGCGGTGGCGAACGGGGGCCGGGGCGGGCGCGCGCTCCCGCGCCGCGGCGACCCATGGCAGCGACCGCCGCGCGGGTCGCAGGCGGGGGCGGCGTCGTTACACTGCGCCTCGCCCGCCCGTCGGGCACCAGGGAGGCTTCGCCTAGTCCGGTCTATGGCGCGTCACTGCTAATGACGTTTGGGGTAACACCCATCGAGGGTTCGAATCCCTCAGCCTCCGCCACGATTCTTCGCGGACCGTCATGCGCCTGGCTGGGTGCGTGACGGCGGGCGAGCCCCGTCCGGGGGTGACCGGCAGGGGCGGCCGGGGCTGTGGGCGCATCCGACCAGGTCGTCGCAGCCGACGGCGAGTGCCTCGCGCAGCGTGGCGGCGACCCCCTGAGCCCACCTGCAGGGCGGGCTCGCCGACCGGCTGGGGGCCCGGTGCACCGGAGGGGCGGTTACCGGACGGTGCGGCCGAGGGCGGCGGCGCAGGCGGCGAGCTGGTCGCGGAGTTGGTGCTGCTCGGCGGTGGAGAGCGCGGCCAGCATGCGTCGTTCGACGGCCTGGACGGCGCTGCCCGCCGCGTCGAGCAGCGACCGGCCGCCCGGGGTCAGGTCGGTGGGGCGGGCCCGACCGCGGTCGGCGATGTCGGGGCGCGTCACCAGGCCGGCGTCCTGGAGACCGCGGAGCACGACGTTCATCGACTGACGGGTGACGAACGCGCCGCGGGCGAGCTCGGCGTTGGACAGGCCGGGCCGGCGGGCCAGCAGTTCGAGGCAGGCGTACTGCGGCACGGTCAGGCCGAGGGGGCGCAGCGCCTGGTCCATCGCCGCGCGCAGCGCGGCCGAGGCTTGCTTGAGGACGTAGCCCACGGCCTGCTCCAGGTCGCGCCCGCCGGTGTGGTCATCACGTTGCGGCATGTCGAAGTCTGACATAGACTTGCCGTGTCAATGTCCTGACACAAAGGGGAGATGGCATGGCGGTCCACGGTCCCGACTTCGTCGCGCTGCAGGTGCGCGATCTCGAGCGCGCGGCGGCGTTCTACGAGCAGCGGCTCGGCCTGCGCCGGGCTCCGGGCGGCCCGCCGCACGCGGTGGTGTTCGACACCAGGCCCGTGGCCTTCGCGGTCCGGGAGCCGCTGCCCGGCGTCGACCTGGACGGCGTCCACCGGCCCGGCCTGGGGGTCGCGCTGTGGCTGTCCGCGGACGACGCGCAGGGGGTTCACGACGACCTCGCCACCGCCGGTGTGGCGATCGCGGCGCCACCGGTCGACGGGCCCTTCGGTCGCACCTTCTCCTTCGTGGACCCCGACGGCTACGTCGTCACCGTCCACGACGCCTGAGGCCCGCCGTCACCGGAGCGCATGCTGCCCGGTCCGCTGCGCCCGCGGCCGCGGACGACCTCGGGTCTCCAGCCTTGACGGCGCGCGACTCGCTCGCCTATTGTCGACTCAATGGACGTTGAGCTTTCTGACGGGACGCGGCGGCGGGCGGCGGTGCACGCCGCGCTGGGGGAGCCGTCCCGGCTGGCGATCGTGGACGAGCTGGCGCTGTCGGACCGGTCGCCGTCGGAGCTGCGCCGGCGGTTGGGGCTGGAGTCCAACCTCGTCGCGCACCACCTGGAGGTGCTGGAGCGCGCCGGGCTGATCGCGCGGGTCACCTCGATCGGGGACCGGCGCCGCAAGTACCTGCGGCTGCTGCCCGGGCCGCTGGAGGAGCTGCACCGCCACGCCGCGCTGATCGCCGACCGCGTGGTGTTCGTGTGCACGGCGAACTCGGCGCGGTCCCAGCTCGCCGCCGCGCTGTGGAACGCCCGCAGCACCGTGCCCGCGGACAGCGCCGGCACCACGCCCGCCGAGCGGGTCCACCCGCTGGCGGTGCAGGTCGCCGCCGCGGCCGGCCTGGACCTCACCGCCGCCCGGCCGCGCGGCCTGACCGCCGCCGACGGGACGGCCGGCCTGGTCGTCACGGTCTGCGACCGCGCGCACGAGCAGCCGGGCGCGCTCGCGGGACGGCCGGTCCTGCACTGGTCGGTGCCCGACCCCGCGGCCGACGGCACCCCCGCCGCGTTCGACGACGCCCTGCGCGAGCTGCGCGCCCGCGTCGACGCGCTCGCCCCCTCGTCACCCCGTCCCCGAACTGACAGGAGCGCACCCGTGACCACGACGCCCGACCCCATGGCCGCCGCCCCCTGGAGATGCGCCCGATGTTCCGCCGCGTCGCCGCCGACCTGCGCGGCGAGTTCGACGGCACCTTCAGCCCCGAGACCATCCAGCGGTTCATGGCCGAGTCCTACGACACCTTCGCCGACCGGCCGGTCAAGGCGTTCCTGCCGGTGCTCGTCGAGCGCTTCACCCGCCAGCGCCTCCACAGCCTCGCCCGCGCCGAGGGCAAGGTCGACCGCGCGGTGCCGTCGGTGGTGTTCCTGTGCGTCCACAACGCCGGCCGCTCGCAGATGGCTGCCGGCTGGCTCACCGCCCTCGCCGGCGACCGCGTCGAGGTCTACTCGGGCGGCTCGGACCCGGCCAGCGAGGTCAACCCGGCCGCCGTGGCGGCGATGGCCGAGGTCGGCGTGGACATCTCCACCGAGTTCCCCAAGCCGTGGACCGACGAGGTCATCCGCGGCGCCGACGTCATCGTGACCATGGGCTGCGGCGACGCTTGCCCCGTCTACCCCGGCAAGCGCTACCTGGACTGGGAGCTCACCGACCCGGCCGGCAAGGGCGTGGAGGCGGTCCGCCCCATCCGCGACGAGATCCGCGGCCGCGTCGAGGCTCTGATGGCCGAGCTGCACGTCCCCGCCCGGGCATGACCCGGCTGCTGGTCGTGGGCGGCAGCGACGCCGGCATCGCCGCCGCGCTGCGCGCCCGCGAGGTCGACCCGGACGGCGACGTCACCGTCCTGGTCGCCGACGCCTACCCGAACCACTCGATCTGCGGGCTGCCGTTCTTCCTGTCCGGCGAGACCCCCGACTGGCGCGACCTGGCCCACCGCACCCGCGCCGACATCGAGGAGCACGGCGTCCGGCTGCTGCTGGACCACCGCGCCGAGCGGATCGACCCGGACCGCCGCCAGGTCGAGGTCAGCGCCCCCGGCGGCCGGACGGTGACGCTGGGCTACGACCAGCTCGTCGTCGGCACCGGCGCGGTCCCGGTCCGCCCGCCGCTGCCCGGCATCGACCTGCCGGGCGTCCACGTGCTGCACACGATGGACGACAGCTTCGCCGTCGCCGCGCTGCTCGCCCGCCGGCCGCGGTCGGCGGTGATCATCGGCGCGGGCTACATCGGCACCGAGATGGCCGACGCCCTCACCCACCGCGGCGTGGACGTCACCCTCGTCGAGCAGCTCCCCGCGGTCCTCCCCACGGTCGACCCCGAACTCGGCGCCGAGGTCGCCGCCGAGCTGACCCGCCACGGCGTCGAGGTCGCCGCCGCCACCACCGTCGAGCGGATCGAGGCCGAGGCCGGGCGGCTGCGGGTCGAGGGGAGCGGCGGGTTCACGGCCGCCGCCGACCTGGTCCTGGTCGCCGTGGGCGTCCGCCCCGACACCGCCCTCGCCCGGACGGCGGGTGCGGAGCTGGGCGTCCGGGGCGCAGTCCGCGTCGACCGCGCCATGCGCACGTCGGTCGACGGGGTCTACGCGGCGGGCGACTGCGCCGAGACCTGGCACCGCCTCCTCGAGCAGCCGGCGTACCTGCCGCTGGGCACCACCGCCCACAAGCAGGGCCGCGCCGCGGGGGAGAACGCCGCCGGCGGTGCCCGCACGTTCGCGGGCTCGCTGGGCACCCAGGTCGTCAAGGTGTTCGACCTCGCCGCCGCCCGCACCGGCCTGCGCGACCACGAGGCCCGCGCCGCCGGGTTCGACCCGCTCACCACCGGGACCACCGTCGACGACCACAAGGCCTACTACCCCGGCGCCACCCGGCTGCGCATCCGCGTCACCGGCGACCGGCGCAGCGGCCGGCTGCTCGGCGCGCAGATCCTCGGCGCCGCCAGCGCCCAGGTCGCCAAGCGCATCGACGTCTACGCCGCGGCGCTCGCGGCCGGCCTGTCGGTCGACGACGTCACCGACCTGGACCTCAGCTACACCCCGCCGTTCTCCGCGCCGTGGGACCCCGTCCAGGCCGCCGCCACCGACTGGACCCGCTCCCTCGGGGAGCGCGGCGTGCTCCCCGCCACCGTCCCGGCCTGACCTGCCCGCCGCCGGGCCAAGGTCAGGCGGGCGCGAGGGCGGCGGGGTCCAGGGCGGCGCGCAGCTGGGCGAGGCGCTCGGGGACGACGCGGTAGTACGCCCACTGGGCGCGCTTCTCGCGGTGCAGGAATCCCGCCTCGGTCAGGACCTTGAGGTGGTGGGAGACGGTCGGCTGAGAGAGTCCCAGCGGCTCGACCAGGTCGCAGTTGCACGCGGTCGCGTCGGGCGCCGCGGCGATCAGCGACAGCAGCCGCAGCCGCGCCGGGTCCGCCAGCACCTTGAGCGCCGCGGCGAGCGTCCCCGCCTCGTCCGCCGCGAGCGGCGCCTGCAGCACGGGCGCGCAGCACAGGGAGGGGTCGGCGGCGAGCGGCAGCGCGGTGGTCATGCCGCCATGGTGCCACGTATATTGACGCCCGTCGATGTCGATGGCAAGCTGGGCCGCACATCGAGAATGATCGATGTACGACCCGCGATCCGGAGTGCCCGCATGACCACGACCACCGACCCGAGCGCGAGCGGCGAGCAGGTCGTCGACCTCGCCGCCGACCCGACGACCGGGGCGTTCCTCGCCGCGCTCGCGCCGCACGCCGACCGGCCGCTGGTGTTCGAGCACGCCGGCCGGCGGATCCTGCCCGGCTACCACGTGACCGAGGTGATGGCCGCCACGTTCGCGTCGATGGACTGCGGCGGCCGGCCCGAGCAGTGGCAGGAGACGATCGTGCAGCTGTGGGACGTCCCCGGTGACGCCGACGCGGCGCACATGACCGTCGGGAAGTTCCTCGGCATCTACGGCAAGGTGGCCGTCACGGTGCCGGTGTCGGGCGACGCGGTGCTGACCATCGAGTGGGGCGACGACGTCAGCCCCGCCCTGCGCCACCGCCCCCTGCGGCTGCGCGCCACCGGCGACGCGGTGGTCGTCGAGGTCGGCGCGCTCCAGGCGACCTGCAAGCCCCGCGACGACCACCACGCCGCCCAGGGCATCGACAAGCCCGTCCTCGCCCCGCCGCCGGCCCTGCCCCTCGCGCAGTCGCCGGCCGGTGGCTGCTGCACCTGACCCGGGCCCGGCACCCGCCGGCGCCGCGCAGCGACCACCGGCCCCGTCGCCGATGTTCTACGGCTGGCGGATCGTGGCGACCCATGCGAGGCGCGGCGAAGTGTTAGAGGATGGGCTTGCCGCCGGTGACGGCGATGCGGGCGCCGGAGACGTAGCTGGCCTCGTCGGAGGCGAGCAGCACGAAGACGGGGGCGAGCTCCGCGGGCTGGCCGGCGCGGGCCATCGGGACGTCCTGGCCGAAGCTGTCGACCTGCTCCTCGGGCATGGTGGCGGGGATGAGCGGGGTCCAGATCGGCCCGGGCGCGACGCTGTTGGCGCGGATGCCCCTGCTCGCCAGCATCTGGGCCAGGCTGGCGACCATGTTGGCGATGCCCGCCTTGGTCACGTTGTAGGGCAGCAGCGCCGGCGGGGGCGTGTCGGAGTTGATCGACGTCGTCCCGAGGATCGACGCGCCCGGCCCCATGTGCGGCAGGGCGGCCTTGGTCAGGTGGAAGAACGCGCTGAGGTTGACGGCCATCGTCCGGTCCCACTCGTCGTCGGGGATCTCCTCGATCGACTCGCGGGACATCTGGAACGCCGCGTTGCTGACCAGCACGTCGACGCGGCCGAACGCCTCCACGGCCTTGGCGACCACCTCGCGGCAGTGCCCGGGGTCGGCGAGGTCGCCGTGCACGAGGACCGCCTTGCGGCCGGCCTCCTCGACCCACTTCGCCGTCTCGCGGGCGTCGTCGTGCTCGTCGAGGTAGCTGATGAGCACGTCGGCGCCCTCGCGCGCGTAGGCGATGGCGACCGCCCGGCCGATGCCGCTGTCGGCGCCGGTGATCAGCGTCGCCTTGCCCTCCAGGCGGCCCGAGCCCCGGTAGGAGGTCTCGCCGTGGTCCGGCTGGGGCGCCATCGGCGCGGTCGTGCCGGGCGGCGTCTGCTGCTGCGGGGGCTGGGGCACGGCGGGCTCCTCGAGACGGCGGGCGGCGACCACGTCGTGCCCCGGCCGGCCCGGCTTGACACCGCCGGGACGGGGTCGAGCGCGGCGGCCCGCGGCGGTTCCGGTACGGTCCCGCGATGCCGGAGCTCACCATCGCGGTCGACGACCCGCGCGCGGCGGACGTCCGCGGGCTGCTGGAGCGCCACCTCGCGCACATGAACGCGCTCAGCCCGCCCGAGGACGTGCACGCCCTGGACGTGGACGGGCTGGTCGACCCGGCCGTCACGTTCTTCAGCGCCCGCTCGGGCGGGCGGCTCCTCGGGGTCGGGGCGCTGAAGCAGCTGGAGCCGGGCCACGCCGAGATCAAGTCGATGCACACCGCGGAGGAGGCGCGCGGGCGGGGGGTCGCCCGCGCGCTGCTCGACCACCTCCTGCGCGTCGCCCGTGACCGCGGCGCCCGCCGGCTCAGCCTGGAGACCGGGTCCCAGCCCGGCTTCGCCCCCGCGCGCGCGCTCTACGCCGCTGCGGGCTTCACGCCGTGCCCGCCCTTCGGCGACTACCGCCCCAGCCCGCACAGCACCTTCCTGACCCGCACCCTCACCGCCGCCGACGGCCGGCCCCGCCACAGCGCGGGCCCCGCGCCGCCCGGCGATCAATAGGTCTCGGTGACCTTGGCCAGGCCGAGGGGGCGGTCGACGTCGATGCCCGCGGCGGCGGCCAGCCGGGCGGCGAGGAGCTGCCCGGGCACGACCGCGACCAGCGGGGACAGCTCCTCGGGCGCGCCGGGCGGCAGGGGGAGGGCGTCGTCGGCGGCCGCCAGCACGGCCGGGTCGTCGGCGATCACGGCCAGGCGTGCGCCGCGGTCGCGCAGGGCGCCGGCCAGCTCGGCGAGGTCGGGCGACACCACCCCCGTCGGGGCCACCAGCAGGACCGGTGACCCCGCGCCGACGCTGGCGATCGGCCCGTGGAGCAGGTCGGCCGAGGAGTAGGCGGCGGCCCCGCCGCCGGTCAGCTCGCGGATCTTCAGGGCGACCTCGACGGCGGTCGCGTAGTTGTAGCCGCGGCCCACCGTCAGGGTCGACGCCAGGGGGCCGGTGTCGGCCAGGGCGGCGACGTCGCCGCGCGCGCCGGTGATCGTCCGGGCCAGCAGGTCGGGCACCGCGCGCAGGGCCGCGACCAGGTCCTCGCGCCCGCCGAGGTGCGCCGACAGCAGGGCCAGCGCCGCCAGTGACGCGACGTAGGTCTTGGTCGCGGCCACCGACCGCTCGGGACCGGCGTGCAGGGCGATCACGTGGTCGGCGACCGCCGCCAGCGGCGAGGACGCGTCGTTGGTGATCGCCAGGGTCGGGGACCCGTCGGCCCGCGCGGCCTCCAGCACCGCGACGATGTCAGGCGACCGGCCCGACTGCGAGATGCCCACGGCCAGCCCGCCGTGCAGCCGCGGCGGCGCGCCGTAGCGGGTCACCAGCGACGGCGCGGCCAGCCCGACCGGCAGCCGGTGGCGGACCCCCAGGAGGTACTGCGCGTAGCGCGCGGCGTTGTCGGAGCTGCCGCGGGCCGCGATCGTCACCGTCCGCACGCCCGCCGCGCGCAGGGCCGCGGCGACGCGCGCGACGCCCGCGTCCTCGCGGTCCAGGAGGCGGGCGACGGCCTCCGGCTGCTCGTCGATCTCGGCGTCCAGCAGCGTCCGGGCGGTCTCCGGGGTCCCGGTCGCCACGGTCAGCCCATCGTCGGTTCGAGCGCGACGCCGGAGCGCCAGCGGCCCTCGGCGGGTTCCAGCTCGACGGTCAGCTTCGACCGGTCGCCGCGGTGGACCGAGCGCACGAACTCCACGGTCCGTCCCTCGGCGGTGGCGGTGGTCAGCTCGAACAGGAACGCGGGGGAGAGGTGGGGCACGCCGAGCGCCGCGGACTCGTCCTCGTTGGTCACGGTCGGCTCGATGGTCTGCAGGCCGCGCGTGACGGCCAGCCCGTAGCGGTCGCGGAGCAGGGCGTAGAAGGAGCGGTCCTCGAGGTCGGGGCCGGTGAGGCCGGGCACCAGGGACTCCGCGACGTGCAGGGTCTCCAGCGCCATCGGCTCGCCGTCGGCGAGGCGCAGACGGCGGAAGACCAGGACGTGCTCGGCGGGGGACACGCCCAGGCGGCGGCCCAGCCGGGCGCCGGCGACGGTGACCCCGGACGACAGCGTGCGGCTGCCCGGCAGCAGGCCGCGGCGGAGCATGTCCTCGGTGAACGAGGCGATCGACGGCGCCTGGGCGAGCTTCGGCGCGGCCACGTAGGTCCCGCTGCCCTGGCGGCGCACCAGCCGGCCCTCGCGGACGAGGTCGTCGACGGCGCCGCGCAGGGTCATGCGCGACACGCCGAACAGGGCGCACAGCGCGCGCTCGGGGGGGATGGCGTCGCCCACCGCGAGGGACTCCACCAGGTCCAGGACCCGGTCGCGGACGACCTCGTGCTTGTTCACGACCGGATCCTATGCCGGGTTGTCCACAGACTTCTAGACCAATCCCTTGACACGGCGGTAGTAGGCCGCAAAGGTCTGATGACGACCGCCTGTCATCTAGATGAATCTGGAGGCCCGGGGATGGTCCGCATCGTCGCCCTGCTGCTCCTCGCCGTCCTGGCCGTGCCGTCGGCCGTCCGCCCAGCCGCCGCGCAGGAGCCGGCCGGCCCGACGATCACCGCCGCGGACGGGACCACGGCGCGGATCGACGCGATCGACCCGGGCAGCCGCACCGCGGGGATGCTCGCCCTCTACACCCCGGAGTTCGGCGACACGACCCGCACCAACGCCTTCGGTGGCGAGGCCGTGCTGCAGGAGGCCGGTGACGGCGCCTACCGCGTCCTGGACGTCTGCACGGTCTTCGACGGCTGCCCGAACCCCGGGGGCAACGCGATCCCCGACGACGGCGCGGTCCTGTCCGCGGCCCCCGGCGGGGACCCCGACGTGCGCCTGTTCGTGCGCGACCACATCGCCGTCGGCGACCTCGTCACCATCGACGTCCCGGTCACCCGCACCGCGTCGCGCCCGCTGGACGGCACCGACCCGACCGCGGCGACCAACCCCGAGGGCGTCGACCCCGGCACCGGGCAGTGCTACCCCGGCTGCCGCGGCGCCGACCAGCTCCTGCGCTACACCCCCGCCTTCGGCGAGCGCACCGGCACCAACGGCTTCGGCTCCGAGCTGACCGTCGTCGGCGACCGGGTCACCGTGCGCGGCGGCAACGACAGCGCCATCCCCGACGACGGCTACGTGCTCAGCGGCCACGGCGGCGAGGGCGAGTGGTTGCTGGCCAACAGCATCGAGGGCGCGCTGGTGACCGTCGCCGACGGCGTGGTGACCATCACCATCGACGCCGAGGCGTACCTGCTCACCGCGCAGCGGGCGCTGGACCGCGCGACCGCGGGGCTGGGGACCGCGACCGGGTCGTGCCTGGACGTCGACGGGGACACCGCCCGGGCGGAGCTGGAGGCCGCCGCGGCAGCTCTGGCCGAGGCGCGCGCGGCCGCGGAGGCGGGCGACGACGACCGCGCGGTCGAGCTGGCCGGGCAGGCGCAGGAGCGCGCCGACGCCGCCTGGTACGCCACGCGCACCTCGCGGCCGGTGGAGAGCCGCGGCGTGTGGGTCCGGCCGACCGAGCACACCCGCGAGGAGGTCGTCGCCACCCTCGACCGCATCGCCGCGGCGGGCCTGAACACGGTGTTCCTCGAGACCTTCTTCCAGGGCTACACGATCTTCCCCAGCGACGCGGCCGCCGCGCAGGGCGTCGCCGCCCAGCGCCCCGAGTTCGCCGGCTTCGACCCGCTCCAGGTCTTCCTGGAGGAGGGCGCGGCCCGCGGGATCGAGGTCCACCCCTGGATCCACACCTTCTTCGTCGGCAGCGACCAGGCGAACGGCAACCCCGGCCCCGTGCTGACCGTGCACCCCGACTGGGCCGGCGTGGAGCGCGAGGACATCGGCGCCGACGGCCCGCGGCCCTCCTCGCGCGAGCCCGGCTACTACTTCCTGGACCCCGCCATCCCCGAGGCGCGCGCCTACGTGCAGGGGATCGTCGCGGAGATCCTCGCCGACTACGACGTCGACGGCGTCCACCTCGACTACATCCGCTACCCGGTCTCCCTGCCGGTCGAGTCCAGCTTCTCCTACAGCGACCACGCCCGCGCCGCCTTCCAGGCCGAGCACGGCGTCGACCCGGCCACCATCACGCCGGAGTCCGACCCCGCCGCGTGGGCCGCGTGGGACGACTGGCGCCGGGAGGTCATCACCAGCTTCGTCGCCGAGGTCCGTGCGATCGTCGACGCCACCCGGCCCGGCGCGGTCCTGTCGGCCGCGGTCTTCCCCGACCCGTTCGACAGCCGCGTGCGCAAGCTGCAGGACTGGGCCGAGTGGAGCCGCCGGGGCCTGATCGACGTGCTCACCGGCATGTCCTTCGGCCGCGGCGTCGCGACCGCCGAGGCGGACACGACCTCGATGCTCGGCGCCCTGACCGACGACACGCTGCTCTACACCGCCAGCTACGCGCCGTTCGCCGACCTGCCGCCGGACCTGCTCGTCGACCAGGTCGCCGCGATCCGGGAGGCGGGGGGCCAGGGCGAGGCGGTGTTCGCCTACAACCAGCTCACCGACGACCAGGCCGCGGCGCTGGGCGCCGGGCCGTTCCGCGAGCCCGCCGTCACCGCCCACGCCGAGCCCGCCGCGGCCGTCGCCCCCGGCGCCCGCGACCTCGCCGAGCGGGTGCGGGGCGTGCACGCGCCGTGCCTGGACCGGCGCCTGGGCCGCGAGCTGGCGCGCGACCTCGACCGGGCCGCCAGGTCCGCCGACCGCGCCGCGGGCGACCTCCCCGAGCCCGCCCGCCTGCGCGCCCTGGACCGCGCCGAGCGCGACCTGGCCCGGGCCGCCGACGCCCTCACCGGACGACCCGGCGAGGTCGAGGACGGCCTGGCCGCCGCGCTGCTGGCGGAGCTGGACCAGTACGCCGCGCTCCTGCGCTACGCGCGCACCCACTGATCACGCACCACCCACTGGAGGCACCATGCGGAGCACCTTCTTCCCGCGGCGGTCGGCCCTGCTGCTGGCCGTCGCGCTGATCCTGTCGGCCTGCGGGATGGGCGGGGGGTCGTCGGGCGGGGACCAGGCCGCCGACGCGCCGGCCGGGACCGAGGCCGGGGGCGAGCTGAGCGGCACGATCACGTTCCAGACGCTGCAGCTGCAGCCCACCTTCACCGACTACATCAACGGCGTCATCGCCGACTTCGAGGAGCAGCACCCCGAGGTCACCGTCGAGTGGGTCGACATCCCGTTCGAGGGCGCCGCCCAGCGGGTCATCACCGACGCCTCGACCGGCGAGCTGCCCGACGTCATCAACCTCAACCCCGACTTCGCGCTCCCGCTCGCGGTCCAGGGCACCTTCGTGAACATGGACGAGGCGGCGGCCGACATCCGTGACCAGTACGTCGAGGGCGCGTGGAACGCGTTCGCGTACCCCCAGCTCGGCCACGGGGTGGCGCTGCCCTGGTACCTGTCGACCGAGGTCACGATGTACAACGCGGACCACTTCGAGGAGGCGGGCCTGGACCCCGAGACCCCGCCGGCCACCTTCGAGGAGCTGTACGCCAACGCGACCACCATCGCCGAGCGGACCGACCACTTCGGCATGCACCCCGCCATGGAGAACCGCCTGCTCATCGACTGGGCGAAGCTCGGCGTGCCGATCGTGAACGAGGACGGCACCGAGGCGACCTTCGACACGCCTGAGGCGGTCGCCTACCTCGAGCAGCTGACGACCTTCTACGAGCAGGGCGTCATCTCGCCGGACTCGGTGACCGAGACCCACACCGACGAGATCGAGGCCTACCAGGCCGGGCGGATCGCGCTGTTCCCCAGCGGCGCCAACTTCCTCACCGTCATCGAGGAGAACGCGCCCGACATCGCCGCCGCCACCCGCGTCGGCCCGCAGATCACCGGCGAGGACGGCGTCCCCGGCATGTCGGTGATGGGCATCCTGGTGCCCGAGGCCACCGACAACCGCGCGGCGGCCCTGGAGTTCGCCCGCTTCATGACCAACGCGGAGAACCAGCTCGCCTTCAGCCAGATCGTGACCATCCTGCCCAGCACCCTGGAGTCCCTGGAGGACCCGTACTTCACCGAGGTGCAGGGCGACGACGCCGAGGCCGAGGCCCGGCGGATCTCCGCCGAGCAGATCGAGAACGCCGAGGTGCTGCGCCCGGTCGTGGTCAGCGAGGAGTTCAACGCCGCGGTCGTGGACCGGGCCGAGGCGGCGCTGCTCGGCCAGGTGACGGCGCAGGAGGCGGTCACCCAGGCGGAGCAGGCGGCGACCGAGGTGCTCGAGCGCAGCGCCGCCGCGACGGGGCGCTGACCGGCGATGATCGGCCGCCGCTGGTTCACGCCGTGGTTGTTCCTGCTGCCCGCCCTGGTGATCCTGGGGGTCTTCCTCTGGGGGCCCGCCGTCAACACCGCGGTGCTGGCGTTCACGAACACCCGGTCGATCGGCGGCGGCTCGTTCACGGGCCTGGAGAACTTCGCGCGGCTGGTCGCTGACGGCGACTTCCGCAACGCGCTGTGGCACAGCCTGCTCTACGTCGTCGGGGTCGTGCCGCTGCTGGTGGCGCTGCCGCTGCTGCTCGCGGTGCTCGTGGACTCCAAGCTGCCGTTCGTGGCGTTCTTCCGGGTGGTGTTCTTCACCCCGGTGGTGGCGTCGATGGTCGTCGTCGCGCTGATCTGGGACTGGGTGCTGCGCTCCGACGGCCTGTTCAACTACGTGCTCCAGCGCCTCTCGATCATCAACGAGCCGGTCGGCTGGCTCACCGATCCCCAGATCGCGCTGTTCAGCGTGATGGCGGTCACGGTGTGGAAGGGGCTGGGGTACTACATGGTCATCTACCTGGCGGGGTTGCAGAACGTGCCGCGTGAGCTGTACGACGCGAGCAAGGTCGACGGCGCGGGGCCGGTGCGGCGGTTCGTGTCGATCACCGTGCCCCTGCTGCGCCCCACGATGGTGCTGGTCGGCGCCCTGTCGGCGGTGAGCGCCCTCAAGGTGTTCACCGAGGTCTTCGTGCTCACCGGCGGCGGTCCCGCGCGGGCGAGCCAGACCCTGGTGCCCTACATCTACGAGCGCGGCATCACCCCGGGGCTGGAGCTGGGCTACGCCTCGGCGATGAGCCTGGTGCTGTTCCTGCTCGTGCTGGGGTTCTCCCTCGCCGGCCAGCGGCTCGGCCGGGCCGAGGTGGCCGCGTGAGCGCGACCACCGCGCCGCCGCGGCGGTCCGCGCAGCCCCCAGCGGTGGCGCCGGCGCGGCGCGGGGGCGGGCGGGGGCGGCGCTGGGTGGGGATCGCCCTGCGCTACGCGCTGCTGCTGCTCGTCCTGGTCATCACCGTCGGGCCGTTCGTGTGGCAGCTGGCGACCTCGCTGAAGGGGGCGGGGGAGAACCTGTTCGCCAACCCGCCCGACCTGATCCCCAACAACCCGACCCTCGAGAACTACGCGGCGGTCGCGCAGGTCGTGCCGCTGACCAGCTACGTGCGCAACTCGCTGGTCGTGGCGGTGGCCAGCACGATCACCAACTGCCTGTTCGGCGCGATGGCGGGCTACGCGCTCGCGCGGATGCGCTTCCGCTTCCGCGGCGCGGTGCTCGCGGTCATCGTCGCGACGCTGGTGATCCCCTTCGAGGTCATCCTCATCTCGGTGTTCCTCATCACCCGGTCGCTGGGGCTGGTCAACACGCTGCCCGGTGTGGTCCTCCCGACCGCCGTCACCGCCCTGTCGATCTTCATCATGCGCAGCGGGTTCCTCGACCTGCCCCGCGAGGTCGAGGAGGCCGGCCAGGTGGACGGCGCCGGGGAGTGGCAGCTGTTCCGCCACGTCGCGCTGCCGTCGGTGCGCGGCCAGCTCGCCGTGGTGGGGATCTTCAGCTTCACCTTCGCCTGGGACGACTTCCTGTGGCCGCTCATCGTCCTGCGCGACCCCGCCAACTACACCCTCACCGTCGGGATCCAGTTCCTGTCCGGGACCTTCTCCCGCGACCAGGCGGTGATCGCGGCGGGCACGATGATGATCGCCGTCGCCCCGCTGATCCTGCTGTTCGTCCTGCTCCAGAAGCAGTTCTTCCGCGGGGTCGGGGAAGGCGCGGTGAAGGGCTGAGCGCGGGAGGGCCGCCGCGGCGCTGGGCGTCGACATCGGCGGCACGAAGACGGCGGCGGCCCTGGTGCGCGCCGACGGGGCGGTGCTGGCGGCGCGGTCCGCGCCGACCCCCGCCGCCGCCGGCCCCGCCGCGGTCCTGGCGACCGCCGCCGACCTGGCCGCCGCCGTGCGCGCCGAGGCTGGCGGGCACGGCGTCGCGGTCGTCGGGGCGGGCGTGGGCACCGCCGGGACCGTCGACCACGCGTCGGGGGTGGTGGTGTTCGCCACCGACCTGCTGCCCGGCTGGACCGGGACGCCCGTCGCGGACCGCCTGGCCGCGGCGCTCGGCCTGCCGGTGGTCGTGGACAACGACGTGAACGCGATGGCCGTCGCGGAGGCGCGCGGCCTCGCCGGGACGGTCCTGGTCGTGGCCGTGGGCACCGGGGTCGGCGGGGCGATCGTCCGCGACGGCCGCCCGGAGCGCGGGGCGACCGGCACCGCCGGCGAGGTCGCGCACCTGCTGGTCGCCCCCGTGACCGACGGCCGCCGCTGCGGGTGCGGGCGGACGGATCACCTGGAGGCGGTCGCGTCGGGCCCGAACATGGTCCTGGCCCACCGGGTGCGGACCGGCCGGGCCGCGGACCTGCCCGGGGTGGCGCGCTGCGCCGACGCGGGCGACGCGGCCGCCGCCGCCGTCATCGCCGAGGGCGCCACCGTCCTGGGCCGGGCGCTGGCGGGCCTGGCGAACGTCCTGGACCCCGCCGCGATCGTGATCGGCGGCGGGGTGGCGGGCCTGGGCGCCCGCTGGTGGGACCCGCTGGTGGCCGCCCTGCGCGCCGAGGCCCTGCCCGGTCCCGCCCGCGTCGACCTGCGCCAGGCCCGCCTGGGCCCGTCCGCGGGCGCGGTCGGCGCGGCCCTGCTCGCCCTCGCCCGGGCGGCGGGCTGATGCGCGTCGTCCTGGTGCCGCTGGACGAGCGGCCCGCCAACCTGCGCGACCCGCGGCTGGTGGGCGCGGTGGCCGGGGCGGAGGTCGTCGCGCCGCCCGCGCGGCTGCTCGGGTCGTTCCGCACGCCGGGCGACACCGCCGGGCTGGCCGCCTGGCTGCGCGACGTGGCCCCGGGCGCGGACGGGCTGGTCGTCGCGCTGGACCAGCTCTGCCACGGCGGGCTGCTGGCCTCGCGGCTCACCGGCGAGCCCGCGTGGGCGGCGGCGGCCCGCCTCGCCGTCCTGGCCGAGCTCCGGGCGGCCGACCCGCGCCTGCCGATCCTCGCCTTCACAACCGTCACCCGCGCGCCGGACGCCGACGACGCCACCGAGGAGCCCGACTACTGGGCGCGCCACGGCCGCGCCCTGCACGCGCTGTTCGGCCTGCTGGCCCGTGCCGAGGCCGGCGAGCCGGTCGCCGCGCAGGCCGCCGCCGCCCGCGCCGCCCTGGCCGCCGAGCTGCTCGCCGCCGCGCTGCGCCGGCGCCTGCGCAACCACCAGGTGACGCTCGCGGCGCTGGGGCCGGTCGCCGAGGGCGTCGTGGACCTGCTGGTCTGCGGCGTCGACGACACCGCCGTCGCGAGCCTCGCCGGGGGCGAGCGGCGCTGGATCGCGTCGTGGGCGGCCCGGCTGGACCTGGGGGACCGGGTGCTGGTCCACCCCGGCGCCGACGAGGTCGGCAGCGTCCTGGTGGCGCGGCTGCTGGCCCGGGCTGCGGGCCGGCGCCCGCGGGTGGCGCTGCGCTGCGCGGTCCCCGGCGGGCTTGAGCGCGTGGCGCCGTACGAGGACGGCCCGGTCGGGCGCACCGCCGCGGGGCACGTGCGGGCGGCCGGCGCGACGCTGGTGGACCTCGACGACGCGCCCGACCTGGTCCTCGCGATCCACCCCCCGGCGGGGACGCCCGGGGACTGGGCGATCGGCCCGCGGCCGGCGGCGGGCGACGCGAGCGGGGTCGCCGCCGGGCTGGACGCCGACGCGGCCCGCGGCGTGCCCGTCGCCCTGGCCGACGTCGCCTGGCCCAACGGGGCCGACCCCGCGGTCGTGGACCTGCTCCGCCGCCGCGGCCGCGCCGGCGCGCCGCTCAGCTACGCCGCGTGGAACACCGCGGGCAACACGATCGGCAGCGCGCTGGCCGCCGCGGTCGCCTGCCTGTCGGCGGGGCCGGGCGCCGACCCGGGTGCCGCCCACCGCCTCCTGGTCGCCCGCCTCGTCGAGGACGCGGGCTACATGACCGCGGTGCGCCCGGCCCTGCGGCCGGGACCCGGCGCGGAGGACCAGGTCGAGGCGGCGCTCGCGCGCTGGCTCGACGGGCTGGGGGACCTGGCCGCGGGCCTGGCGATCGTGCCGGGCAGCGTGCGCCTGCCGTGGAGCCGGTCCTTCGAGGTGGACCTCGCGGTCGGCGACCGGCCGTGACCGCGGTCGACGTCCTGGTCGCCGGGGGCGGGCTCGGCGGGATCGCCGCCGCGCTGGCCGCCGCGCGTTCCGGGTGCCGGGTGCTGGTCGCCGAGGCGGGCGACCGCATCGGCGGCCAGGTCACCGCCCAGGCCGTCAGCGCCCTCGACGAGCACCCCCACGTCGAGGTCCCGGGGACCACCAGCCGGTCCTACGCGGCGTTCCGCGAGGGGGTGCGCGCCTGGTACCGCCGCCGCCACCCCGCCCTCGCCGGCATCGCCGCCCTCAACCCCGGCGAGGGTTGGGTCAGCCGGCTGTGCTTCGAGCCCGCCGTCGGCCAGGCCGTGCTGGAGGGCATGCTCGCCGGCGCCGGGGTGACCGCCGTCACGGGGTCGCCCGTGACCGGCGTCCTGCGCCGCGGCGACCGCCTCGACGGCGCCGTCCTGCCCGCGGGGGAGGTCCGCGCCGCCGTCGTGCTGGACGCCACCGACCTCGGCGACCTGCTCCCGCTCGCCGGCGCCCCCTGGGTCAGCGGGCAGGAGGCGCGGGCCGACACCGGCGAGGCGGACGCCCCCGAGGTCGCCCGCCCCGCGGCGCTGCAGGCCGCCACCGTCACCTTCGCCGTCGAGCACCGGCCCGGCGAGGACCACACCATCCCCCGCCCGCCGGGGTACACCGCGCTGCGCGACGCCCAGCCGTTCACCCTCACCCTCACCGGCGACGCGGGCGAGCCCCGGCCCTTCGCGATGTTCACCACCGGCCCCACCGGGCTCCCGCCGTTCTGGAGCTACCGCCGGTGCCGCAGCGGCGCGCTGCTCGGCGGCACCGACGTCGTCCTGGTCAACTGGGAGGGCCAGGACCACGCCGGGTCCTCCCTGCTGGAGCCCGGCGCCGCCGACGCGGCGCGCCGCCTCAGCCTGGCCTTCCTGCACTGGCTCCAGACCGAGGTCCCGCGCGACGGCGGCGGCCGCGGCTACCCCGGCCTGCGCCTGGTCCCGGAGGTCACCGGCACGCCCGACGGCATAGCCGCCGCCCCCTACGTCCGCGAGGGCCGGCGCCTGGTCGCCCGCCGCCGGATGACCGCGGACGACCTCGTGCCCGCCCGCCCCGGCGACGCCCGCGCCCGCTGCGTCCCCGACAGCGGCGGGATCGCCTGGTACGCGGTCGACCTGCACCGCCGCGTCGGCGACCCCGGGCGCACCACGCGCTACCGGGCGACCGCGCCGTTCCAGGTGCCGCTGTCCGCGCTGGTCGCCGCCGTCCCGCGCAACCTCGTGGCCGCGGGCAAGGCGGCGGGGACCACCCACCTGGCCAACGGCGCGCTGCGCGTCCACCACGGCGAGTGGGCGGTCGGCGAGGCCGCGGGTGCGCTGGCCGCCGCGGCGGTCGCCGCCGCCGAGGACCCCGCCGACCTGCTCGCCCGCCCCGGCGGCGTCGCCGCGGTCCAGCGCCGGCTGGTCGACCTCGGCGTCCCGCTGTGCTGGTTCCTGGACCTCCCGCCGGACTCCCCGGCGTTCGCGGGCGCGCACCTGCTCGGCGCGGCGGGCGCCCTCGAGGACGACGAGCCCCGCCGCCGCACCCTCCTGGCCGGCCCCGGGCGACCCCTGGACCCGCCCGCGGCGGCCGCCCTGGCCGCCGCCGCCGCCCGCGCGGGCCTGCACCGGCCCGCGACCACCGGCACCTGGGGCGCGGCCTGCGCGTCCGCCGTCCGGCCCCAACGGAGCCCGCCATGACCGCCGCCGGCCGCCCCCTCCCGGAGCTGCGCGAGCCGGTGCGCGGCGGGCTGCTCGTGTCCTGCCAGGCGCCGCCCGACGATCCCCTGTCGGGCCCCGACGTGATGGCGCGGATGGCCGCCAGCGTCGCGGCGGCCGGGGCGGTGGGCATCCGCGCGGAGGGACCCGACGACGTCCGCGCCGTCCGCGCGCGCGTCGACCTGCCGCTGGTGGGGCTGTGGAAGGACGGCGACGCGGGCGTCTACATCACCCCGACCCTGGACCACGCCCTGGCGGTGGCGGCGGCCGGCGCCGACATCGTGGCGCTGGACGGCACCGCCCGGCCCCGCCCCGACGGCCGCACCCTGGCCGACACCGTCGCCGCCGTCCACGCCGCCACCCCGGCGCTGGTGATGGCCGACGTGGCCACCCTCGCCGAGGGCGTGGCGGCCGAGGCCGCGGGCGCCGACCTGGTCGGCACCACCCTGTCCGGCTACACCGGTGGCGGGCCGCCCCCGCCGGGCCCCGACCTGCCGCTGGTCGCGGCGCTGGCCGCGCGGCTCGGGATCCCCGTCCTCGCCGAGGGCCGCATCCGCACCCCCGCCGAGGCCCGCGCGGCGCTGGACTGCGGCGCCTGGGCCGTCGTCGTCGGCACCGCGATCACCCGCCCGCGGGCGGTCGCGGCGCGCTTCGCCGAGGCGCTGCGCTGATGCCCGAGATCCACGTCGTCAGCCACACCCACTGGGACCGCGAGTGGTACCGGTCGTTCGCGACCTTCCGCGCCATGCTCGTGGAGGTCGCCGAGGCGGTGGTCGACCAGCTCGAGGCGGGGCGGCTGGCCGCGTTCCTGCTCGACGGGCAGACCATCGCCGCCGCCGACGCGCTCGCGGTCCGGCCCGACCTGGAGCCGCGCATGGCCGCGCTCGTGCGCGCCGGGCGCCTGCACCTGGGCCCGTGGCACGTCCTGGCCGACATGACCCTGGTCAGCGGCGAGGCGCTGGTGCGCAACCTGCTGCACGGCCGGCGCTGGGGCGATCGCCTGGGCGGGCTCCTGCCGGTCGGGTACTGCCCCGACATGTTCGGGCACCCGCCGGACCTGCCCCGCATCCTGCGCGGCTTCGGCATCGCCACCGCGGTCCTCTGGCGCGGGGCGCCGCCCGCGCCGGTGCGGTTCCGCTGGCGGTCGCCCGACGGCAGCGAGGTCGTCGCCGTGCGGTCGCGCTACTACAACCCCGAGGTGCTGTGGACCGCAGAGGGCGCGGCGGCGCGGCTGCGCGCCTGGCTGGACGAGCAGCGCGCCGCCGACCCCGACGGCCCCTGGCTGCTGCTCAACGGCGGTGACCACCTGGCCCCGCGCGACCTCGGCGACCTCCCCGCCGCCGAGGGCGTGCCCGCCCGCGAGGTGACCCTGCCCGCCCACCTCGCGGCGCTGCCGGCCGGTGACCTCCCCGTCGTCGAGGGCGAGCTGCGCGTCCCGGGCGAGGCGGGCGCCTTCCTGCTCGCCGGCACCCTGTCCACGCGCATCGAGCTGAAGCAGGCCAACGCCGCGGCCCAGGCGCTGCTGGAGCGCTGGGCCGAACCCTGGGCCGTCTGGGCGTCGCTCGCCCCGGCACCGCCCGTCCCGGCGCCGTCGCTGGCGGCCGACGGGCTGGCGCCGCCCGGCACGGTGCGGGCGCTGCTGGACCAGGCGTGGGGGGACCTGCTGGCCAACCACCCCCACGACTCGATCTGCGGGTGCGGCACCGACGCGATCGCGGGCGAGGACCGCGCCCGCTTCACCGCCGTCACCGACCTCGGCGAGCACCTGGTGGAGCGGTCGCTGCGGCGCGCGGGCCTGTCCAGCCGCCTGCCCGAGCGCCCTCCCGCGGACGCGGTCGACATCGCCGTGGTCAACCCCCACGCCGCCCCGCTGACCGGCGGCGTCGAGGTGACCCTCGCCCTGGCGCCGGGCCGTGCGCCCGCGGCCGTCAGCGACGCCGCGGGCGGCGAGGTCCCCTTCGCGGCCGTCCCCGCGGGGCGGCGGACCGGCTTCGACAGCGACGTGGGCCTGCTCCCGCACTGGCCCGAGCACGACGCCTGGACCCTGCGCCTCGTCGCCCGCGACGTGCCGCCGTGCGGCTGGACGACCTACCGCGTCCGCCTGGGCGACGCGCCGCCTGCCGCGGCCGCGGTGACGACCGCCGACGCCCGCGAGGTCGGCATCGACGGCTGGCAGCTCACCGCCGCCGACGACGGCTCGGTCACCCTGACCGCGGGCGGGACCGTCCGCCGGGGCCTCGGGCGGCTGGAGGACGGCGGCGACGCCGGGGACACCTACACCTGGGAACCGCCCGCCGCCGACCGCGTCGTCGCCGGCCGCCTGGTGGCGGCGCGGGCGCTGCGCAGCGCCGTCGACGCCGAGCTGCGCCTGACGGTGGTCCTGGACCTGCCCGCCGGGCTGACCGCCGACCGCGGCGCCCGGTCCGACGACACCGTGGCCGTGCCGGTCGACGTCCGCGTCCGCCGCTGGCACGGCGTCGCGCAGCTGGAGTGGACGGCGTCCGCCGCCGGCACCGTCGCCGACCACCGCCTCCGCGCCGTGGTCCCGACCGGGGGGACGGCGACGACCTGGACCACCGACGCGGCCTTCTCGGCGGTGCCCCGGCCGGTGCCCGACGGCCCGCCGGTCCTGCCCGAGGGCCCCGGGGGCGAGGCGGCGGTGGGGACCGCGCCGCTGCAGACCTGGTGCGCCGCGGGCGGGACGGCGGTCCTGGCCGCAGGGCTGCCCGAGGCCGAGGCCGCCGGCGGGCCGGACGGCACCGTGCTGGCCGTCACCCTGCTCCGCGGCGTCGGCTGGCTGGGCCGCCACGACCTCACCCGGCGCACCATGGGCGCCGGCCCGCCGGTGGAGGTCCCCGACGCGCAGGCCCGCGGACCGCACACCTGGCGCTGGGCGGTGCGCTGGGGGGACGGCGACGCCGCCCTCGCGCTGGCCGCAGAGGCCTGGCGCGCGCCCCTGCGCGCCGTCCCCCTGACCGCGCCCGCCCCGGCGACCCGCAGCTTCCTGGCCCTTGGCGGCGGTGCGCTGCTGTCGGCCTGCAAGCCCGCTGAGGACGGCGACGGCGCGGTCCTGCGCATCCGCAACCCCACGGCGGCGCCCCTGACCACGCCCTTCGCCGTCCCCGGCGCGGACGTGGTGGAGGAGGTCGACCTGTCCGAGCGCCGCATCGGCCCCGCGCCCGCGGGCGACGTGGTCCTGGGGCCCTGGTCCCTGCGCTCCTTCCGCCTCCGCCCGCGCGCAGGTTGAGCGTCCGAGTGGAGGCAGATGGCCCCTCACACCCGACGGCGCCGGTTGCCGAGGCGCCGGAGTAGCAGCACGAGCACCGCGGAACCCACGCAGCCGCTGCGCCCGTCGACGTTCGCGAGCTGATGCGCTAGGATTGCTGCACCCCCCCAGGCGCTTCGGTGGCTGGGCTGAAGGCCCCTCACCGGGGCCTTCACTGTTCTTCGGCCCTACCAGTCCGTCGGCTTGGCGATGCTCTGACCCTTCGCGTCGATGACGGGATCGGGTAGCTGGCAGCGCGCCACCACCGACGCGTTGATGCGACGGTGGAACGCGGGCCCGGTGCTCTTCAGCGTGACGCTCAGCCGTGCCCTCGGGCTGTAGATGCCCACTCGTCGGCCCAGCTCGGACCGGACCATCCGGATGGGCTCCGCGAGGTCGGAATCGTTGCTGATCACCACTGCGGTGTCGTACTTGCCGTGGAACCCGTCGAGCAGCAGGTACGACGCGAGGTTGACGTCCGAACCCTTCTCCTCGGTCTTGATGACCTCGACCGTGGCCGGTCCGCCGGGCGGGGGGTAGGCCAGCGCCATCCGGACGGTCTTGGTCAGGAAGCTCCCCTCATGGATCGTGACTAGCGGCAGGCTGCTGAGCGCGCGCAGGTAGGCGTCCTGCCGGGCGGGCACGTGCGGGTCGTGTGGACGGGCTGCGGCCATGGCGGTGAAGTACCGGATCCTCGTGATCTGGTCACGGGGCAGCAACGCCTCGCACAGCGCCTGGAGGTCCAGCCACTTCCCCGGCCGGCCCTCCCCCATCATGATCGCCGTGAGCAGCGGGTCAGCCCGCACGATGGGTCACTCGTAGCGCAGGGCCTCGATGGGGCGCATCTTGGCGGCGCGGTTGGCGGGGTAGACGCCGAAGAACAGGCCGATCACGACCGAGACGCCAAAGGCCAGGGCCACCGACCACGGCTGCACGACGGGGGAGAACCCGCCGACGTTGATGAGGCTGCCCAGCACCCCCAGTGCGATGCCGAGCAGCCCGCCGACGGCAGTGACGACCACGGCCTCGAACAGGAACTGGTTGCGCAGGTCCGACCGCCGCGCGCCCAGGGCCTTGCGGATGCCGATCTCGCGGGTCCGCTCGGTGACGGTCACCAGCATGATGTTCATGACCCCGATCCCGCCGATCAGCAGCGAGATGCTGGCGATCGCCCCGAGCAGCGCGGTCAGCACCCCGCTGACCTGCCCCACCTGCGCGAGCGCCTCCGCGGAGTCGAAGACGGTGAAGTCCAGCTCGTCGGGGCTGGGCAGCCGGTGCTCCTCGATGAGGACGTCGGTCATCTGCTGCACGGCCGCCGGGGTCTCGGCCGCGCTGCGCGACGCGGCGAAGATGGTCGAGTAGCTGGTCTGCGGGCCGGTGACGGTGTCCTCGACGGCGGTGATCGGGGCGATGACCTGGTCGTCGAGGTCGCCGGCGAGGCCGCTGCCCTTGCGCGTCAGCACGCCGATGACCTCGAAGGTGGCGCGGCCGAAGCGGATGTCCTGGCCCACCGCCGACTCGCCGGGGAACAGCGCGTCCTCCACGGTGGTGCCGATGACCGCGACCCGGCGGCGCCCGCTGACGTCGTCGTCGGTGAACATCGTGCCGCGGGCCACGGCGAGGTCGGTGATCTCGGCGTAGGGCGCGGTCGCGCCGATGAACTGCTGGGGGGTGTGGGAGTTGCCACCGGCCACCGCCGTGGACTGCGCGAACTGGGTCGGCGCGACCAGGTCGACCGCGGGCGCCCGCGACGGGTCCGACAGGGCCGCGACGTCGGCCTCGGTCAGCGCCGGCTCCCGGCCGGTCGTGGACTCCTGGCCGGTGTCGGAGAAGTTGCCGGGGAACACCTGGATGACGTTCGCGCCGCCCAGGTCCTCGAACTGCTCCTCGATGAACACCTGGGCGCCGGAGCCGACGGCCAGCAGCAGCACCACGCCCGCGACGCCGATGAGGATGCCGAGCATCGTCAGCGCGCTGCGGAGCTTGTTGGCCGCCAGCCCCGCGAAGGCGATGCGCAGGTTCTCGAGCACGTCAGGCCACCGCCCCGAGCCGCGGCGGGGGCCCGTCCACGGGCGCCTGGCGCCGGTCCTCCACGATCTCGCCGTCGGTCAGCACCAGCACGCGCTTGGCCTCGGCGGCCACGGCGTCCTCGTGGGTGATGACGATGATCGTGCGCCCGTCGCTGTTGAGCTGGGCGAACAGGCCCAGCAGGTCGTCGGTCGACCGCGAGTCCAGGTTGCCGGTGGGCTCGTCGGCGAGCAGCAGCGCGGGCTCGGTCACCAGCGCGCGGGCGACGGCGACGCGCTGCTGCTGGCCGCCGGACAGCTGGGTGGGGAGGTGGTCGATGCGCTCGCCCAGGCCGACGGCCTCCAGCATCGCCAGCGCGCGCGGCCGGCGCTCGCGGCGCGGGACCCCGGCGTAGGCGAGCGGCAGCTCGACCTGGCGCACCGCCGACGTGCGCCGCAGCAGGTTGAAGCCCTGGAACACGAACCCGAGCTTGTCGTTGCGCAGGTCGGTCAGGTCGTTGTCGCTGAGGTCGCCGACGTCGACGCCGTCCAGCTCGTAGGTGCCGGAGGTGGGGGCGTCCAGGCAGCCGATGATGTTGAGCAGCGTGCTCTTGCCGCTGCCCGAGCTGCCCATGATCGCGACGTAGTCGCCCCGGTCGACGCTCAGCGACACCCCGCGCAGGGCGTGGACGGTGGCGTCGCCCTCGCCGTAGGTCATGACCAGGTCGCGGGCCAGGACGACGGGCGGCTCGGCGTGGGGGAGCCCCACGTCGGGGTCGGGGAGCGGTGCGGTGGTCACGCCCCCGCCTCCCCCGGCGGCGCGGCGCCGGCGGCGGGATCGGCGTCGGGGTCGGGCACGACGACCCGGTCGCCGGGCTCCAGGCCCTCGAGGATCTCCACCACGCCGTCGGCGCGCAGGCCGATGCGCACCGGCCGGTCCTCGCGGTCCTCGGGGTCCTCGCTGCCGGCGACCTGCACGACGGTCTCGCCGTCGTCCTGGCGCAGCGCGCCCGCGGGCACGACGACGGCGTCCTCGATGGTGCGCACCTCGACCTCCGTGGTGGCGGTCATGCCCAGGCGCACGCCCTCCGGCACGGTGTCCAGGGCCACCCTGGCGTAGTAGGTGACGACGTTGTTGACCGTCGACGACGACGGGTCGACCGCGACGACGCGCCCGCCGACGGGCGGGCCCTCGACGGCGTCGAAGGTGACCTCGGCGGGCTGGCCGACCTCCAGCCGGGCGGCGTCGACCTCCGGGAAGCCGACCCGGACCTCGCGCACCGCGGCGTCGACCAGGGTCACGAAGCTGCTGCCCGACGAGGCCGCGGCACCCGTCGCGCCCTCGGCGACGCCCGTCCCCGCGCCACCGGCGTCGCCGGTCAGCACGGTCGCGGCCGCTGCGCCCGAGGGCTCCCCGACGCGGCCGTTGACCTCGGTGACCAGGCCGTCGGCGGGTGCGGTGACGACCGCTCCGGCGAGGTCGCGCAGCGCGCCCTCGTGGGTCGCGCGGGCCGTCGTGACACCCGCCTCGGCCTCCTCGACCGCCTCGGGACGGGGGTCCTGGGTCGCCTGCGCGGCCGACGCCTGCGCGGCGTCGAGGCCCGCCGCCGCGGCCTCGACCTCGCTGCGGGCCGCGGCCTCCTGGGCGGCCTCCTGGGCGGCGGCGACCTCCGCCTCCGCCTCGGCGCTGCGGGCGGCCGCGGAGGCGGCGTCCAGGGCCTGCCGGGCGGCGCCGTCGCGCTGTTCGGCCGCGGCGACCGCCTCCTGGGCGGCGGCGACGGCGGCGGCGTCGGGCGGGTCGGCCGCCTCGGCGGCGTGCAGGGCGGCGCGGGCGTGGGCCAGGGCGTCGTGGGCGGCGTGCGCCTCCGCGGCGGCGCGGTCGCGCTCCGTCCGGGCCTGGTCCAGGCCGACCTGGCGGCTGCCGGCCGCCGCGGCGGTGCGCTGCGCCGACGCCAGCGACCGGCGGGCGGCGTCCAGGCCGACCTCGGCCTGTTCGACGCCGGTGGCCGCCGCGTCGCGGTCCGCCTCGGTCACCCCCGCACGGGCCTGGGCCAGGCGGGCCTCCGCCGCCGCCAGCTCCGCCTCGGTGGTGGTCACGGCCTGGCGCAGGTCGGCGTCGTCGACCCGGCCGAGCAGCTGGCCCGCGGTGACGCGGTCGCCGGCCGCCACCGCGACCTCGACGATGTCGCCGCCGGCGGCGAAGTCCAGCTGGCGTGCGGTCGGGGGCACGATGTTGCCCGACGCCGACACGCGCTCGGTCAGGTCCTGGCGCACGACCTCGACGATCTCGCCCTCCGGCGGCGGCTGCGCGCGGCGGCCGTTGGCGATCGCCGCCCCCCCGCCCAGCAGCACCACGGCGACCGCGATGCCCGCGATCAGCCGACCCCGGCGACGTCGCCGCCGCACCATCTCGTCTCCTCTGCAGACCCTGACCCTGGACGCTAGTTGGCCCCGTGGGCCCCGTCATCACCATCGGGGACGATCCGGAGGTCCACCCGGGGGCTGACCCCGGTCCTCTCGCGCGCCGGGCCGGGGCGGCGGCGCGCACTTGTGCGCGGGGTCGCAGGTTGCGACCCTCCAACCAGTTCGAGTGGGACTGGGGGTGAACGGGGCGCATGGCCGAGACGTCCGTCGGGGGGACCACGTTCTCCCCGCAGCTGCTGTTCGACGTGCCGACCCGGCGCCTGGGCTGGGAGTACGTCTACGACGGCCCGCCGCGCCCCAGCCCGCTCGCCGACGGCCAGCCGCGCTGGTCGGACCCCCCGCCCTACGACGACGCGTGGGTCCCCGGCGCCCGGCTGCTGGCCCGGACCCACGACCCGGGGCGCAACGCCGGGCGGGTCGTCGCCGTCGTCCTGCTCGTGGTGGCCCTGGTCGTCCTGCTCCTCGTCGGCCGCGCGGGCGTGTGGGCGCTGCTCGTGGCGGCGGTGGCCGGTGCGGCCGCCGTGCCCCTGTGGCGCTGGGTGCGGGCGCCGGAGCGCGCCGTGGACGAGCGCCTCCGGCGCGAGCGCGTCGACCACGACCGCTGGGTCCGGGACTACCGCTCGTCGTTCCAGACCGCGGTGGCCGACTGGCAGCAGGCCGTCCGCGACCACCAGCGCGCAGAGATCGCCCGCCAGGACGCCGACCGCTGGTACCCCGTGGTCCCGCCCGCGATCGGCGACGCCGTCGACGTCTTCGGCGGGGACCCGGAGGGCTGGGCGGCGTTCCTGGCGACCTTCGGGTCGGGGGTGCTGGCCGACGGCGCCGGGATCCTCGTGCTGGACCTGACCCGCGACGGCGTCGCCGACGACCTGCTGGGCATGGCCGCCGACGCGGCCGTCCCGGTGGCGCTGGTCGCCCTGCCCGACCAGCTGTCGCGCAGCGACCCGCTGGCGGGGCTGCCCCCCGACGCCGTCGTCGAGGTGCTGACCGGCGCGCTCGGGGCGGGCCGCGACGGCGACCACCGCGGCCAGGAGGAGCGCGACACCGACGCCGACCTGCTCGCCGCGCTGGTGCGCTGCCTCGACGGGGCGGTGTCGCTGCCGCGCCTGGCCGCGGCGGCGCGGGTGCTGGCCGGGCGCCAGGACGGCGGCCTGCTCACCGGGGCGGAGGTGGGCCGCCTGGTCGAGGAGATGGACCACGCCATGCGCTTCCCCGCCGCCCGCGACCGCCTGGGGGCGATCCGCGTGGCGCTGGACCTGCTGGCCGGCGACACCCCGCCGGTGCCCGACGTGCAGCCGCTGCTGCCGTCCGCCGCGCCCGGGCTGGCACTGGTGGAGACCGGCGGGCCCAACGACCGCCGCAAGGACCTCCTGGACCGCCTGCTCGTCCAGGTGCTGGAGCGCGCGCTGCTGGACCGCTTCCCGACCGGCTGGCGCAGCACCGTGGTCCTGGCCGGCGCGGACGGCCTGGGCCTTGAGGCGCTGGAGCGCCTCGCCCGCCAGGCCCGGCGGTCCGAGGTCCAGCTGGTGCGCCTGTTCCGCCACCTGCGCGACGGCACCGAGCGCCTGCTGGGCGCCGGGGCCGCCGCCACCGTCGTGATGCGCCTGGCCAACGCCCAGGAGGCGGCGCTGGCGGCCGAGTTCATCGGCCGCGGGCACCGCTTCCAGCTGGCCCAGCGCACACGCGAGGTCACCCGCTCGCTCGGGGACAGCAGCGGCGGGGGCCGGTCGTCGGAGGACAGCGCCGCCGAGGGCCGGTCGGTGACCGGCCGGCGGCCCGGGCGCCAGGTGGCGGTGTCCGGCACCCGCGGGGCGTCGACGGGGCGCTCCGAATCCTGGTCGCGCAGCGTGACCGATGCGTGGTCGGAGAGCAGCGGCGAGCAGCGCGTCTACGAGTACGAGGTCGAGCCGACCACCATCCAGCAGCTGCCCGGGGCCACCTTCGCCCTGGTCACCGGCGGCGAGCGCCGCGTGGTCTTCGCCGACGCCAACCCGGCGATCGTGGCGTTCCCCAAGGTCGCCCGCGAACCCCTCGACGCCACCACCGCCCCCCTCGCCCTCCCGTCCCCCTCGGCCTGACGGGCCCGGGGGTCCGCCCGGCCCGGTCCGGCCCGGTCAGCGGTCGGCGATCTCGCGCCGGAGCCCGGTGACCGCCGCGGGGTCCGGCGCCGCAGCCGGCGGGCTCGGCAGCGCGAGGCGGTCGCCGGGCGCGGGCACCGGCGCCGCGGCGACGCCGGGGAGCAGGGCGATGGCCGGGTCGCAGTCGGCGAAGGCCGGGGTGGGGGAGCCGGGCGCGACGGTGGCCAGCGCCGTGGTCGGCAGGTGCTGGAGGGTGGTCGGCTCGACCTCGTACTCGTAGACGCGCTGCTCGGACTCCGACGACGACGACGCCGAGGTGGTGGCGGTCGACCACGACGTCGCCGAGGAGGTCGCGAACGCGCGCCCGTCGTTGGCGGTCCAGCCCGCGTCCAGCCGGGGGAACCAGCCGTTGGGGTAGGTCTGGCCCGCGCTGACGGTGTCGCCCTCGGTGCGGGTCCAGCCGTCGGTGCCGGTGCGGCTGGTGCTCGACTCGCGGGTCCGCCCGCTGAGGCGGAAGCGGTGGGAGCGGCCCAGGAAGTCCGCGGCCAGGCCCGCCTCCTGCGCGTTGGGCAGGCGCATGAGCACCGTGCGCGCGTCCCCCGTGCCGAGCAGGCGCTCCGTGCCGTCGCGCAGGTGGCGGAACATGCGCACCAGCTGGACCTCGGACCGCCGGGCCTCGCGCGCGACGCGCTCGAGCACGTCCAGGCCGACCAGGTCGGCACCGGCGAGCACGACCGTCTGGCGGCCCGCACCCTCGCCCGCCCCGCGCAGCCCCTGGGCGAAGACCTGCACGAGGAGGCGGTCCAGCAGCTGCTTGCGGCGCTCGTTGCCGCCGGTCTCCAGGACCGCGACCCCGCCGGGCGACGACAGCGGGCGCGCCTGCGCGGGGTCCGCCGGGTCGGCCGACCCCAGCAGGTCCAACCCGACGCGCAGCAGCTCCAGCCGTTCGCGCGCCCGCGGGTACGCCGCCGCGTGGCCCATCTCGTCGACCAGGCGCGCGGTCTCCGCCCCCGACAGCCGGCCGTCGTCGGCGCGGCCGGACAGCACCCGCACCGCCCCCGCGATCCGGGCCACCGACAGCGGGTCGTCGAGGCAGCGCACCGCGGTGGCGAGCAGGTCGGCGTCGACGTCGCGGTCGTCGCGGCTGTGGTGGCCGGCGTCGCGCCGCGCGTCCAGGGCGCCGGTCAGGACCTCCACGACCGCGTCGCGGTCCAGCCCGGCCAGCAGGTCGACGCGGTCGATCTCGTCGGGCAGGCGCACGACCTGGGCGGGCAGCCCCGCGGCGGACGCGACCGCCAGCAGGCCGCCCGCGACCTCGTCCTGGGTGAGGTCCAGCACCAGCACCGACGCGCCCCGGCCCAGCGCGCGGGACCCGAAGGTGGCGAGGAGGGCCGACCACCCGGCGGGCGTCCCGCCGAAGACGTCGACCGGGCGGGCCTCGTCGCCGCCGACCGGCACCCACCGGTCCCCGGCCTGGCGCTCGCGCTCGGCCCGCTCCCAGCGGTCGACCTCCGCCGCCTGCTCGGCGCGGGCGCGCTCGACCTCGTCGCGGTGGGCGGCGACCAGCTCGCCGTGGCGCGCCAGCTCGCGGGTGTGGCGGCGGCTGACGCGCAGCTGGGGCAGCGCGGACAGCCACAGCACCACGATCGCCAGCCCGACCGGCAGGGCGACGGGCACCAGCGCGGCGGCCTGCTCCGCGTCGGGGCCGGAGACGGCGCGGACCACCAGGGCGGCGGCCCACAGCCCCAGCCCGCCCAGGACGACGGTCAGGACGTCGCGGAACGGCGCCATCCCGGCGCGGGCCCGCTCGCGCGCCCCCTCCACCCAGCTGTCGTCGTAGGGCGGCGGTTCGTCCGGCTGCCCGGGCGGCCCGGGCGGCCCGGGTGCCGGCCGCGGCGGCCCCTCGTGCACGTAGGCCCAGCCCAGGCGGTCCCCGGCCCCGGCCAGCAGGCGGGCGACGGGCCCCTCCGGCTCCGGCCCGCCCCCCTCCCGGCGTCCCGGCACCGCGGCGGGGCCCCGACCCGTCGACAGGATCGTGGCCCTCATCCCGAGCTCCTGCTCCGGGCCCCCGCTCCCCGGGCGACGCGTGTCACTCATGTGCGGTAGGGTCACAGAACCACAACCCGGGCACAACGCCCCCTCGGGCCGCGCAGCCGAACCGATACGGGCAGGAAACCGCGGCGCAACAGCCCCGGACCACCATTCCCCGATACCGACAGGGCTTCGGGGGGAGTGGCAATGGATACTGGCGACACCGCCTGGGTGTTGATCTCGACGGCGCTCGTGCTGTTCATGACGCCGGGCCTGGCGCTGTTCTACGGCGGCATGGTCCGGTCCCGCCACGTGCTGGCGATGCTCATGCAGAACTTCGCCGCGATGGGGCTGGTCGCCGTCCTGTGGGCGCTGGTCGGCTTCACGCTGGCCTTCGGGTCGTTCGGCGACGGCGGGGTGATCGGGAACCTGGAGTTCCTGGGCCTGTCCGGGGTCGGGGCGGAACCCGGCCTCGAGCTGACCATCCCCTTCATCCTGTTCTGCGCGTACCAGATGACGTTCGCGGTCATCACCCCGGCGCTGATCACGGGCGCCACGGCCGACCGGATGAAGTTCTCCGCCTACCTGCTGTTCATCGGGCTGTGGGTGCTGCTGGTCTACTCGCCGGTCGCCCACTGGGTGTTCGCCGGGGGCTGGCTCGCCGCCCTGGGGGCGCTGGACTTCGCGGGCGGCGCGGTGGTGCACATCAACGCCGGTGCGGCGGCGCTGGCCGCGGTCATCGTGCTGGGCAAGCGCCGCGGGTGGCGCCAGGACCCCATGCCCCCGCACTCGCTGCCGCTGACCCTGCTGGGCACCGGCATCCTCTGGTTCGGCTGGTTCGGCTTCAACGCCGGGTCCGCCCTGGCGGCCAACGGCATCGCCGCGCAGGCCCTGATGAACACGTTCCTGGCGGCGTCGGCCGGCCTGCTGGGCTGGCTGGTCGTGGAGCGGCTGCGCAGCCGCCACGCGACCACCCTGGGCGCGGCGTCCGGCGCGGTCGCCGGCCTGGTCGCCATCACGCCGTGCGCGGGCTTCGTCGGCGGGCTGTCCCCGATCGTCATCGGCTTCGTCGCCGGGGCGGTCTGCTTCCTGGCGGTGTCGCTGAAGTACCGCCTGGGCTACGACGACGCGCTCGACGTGGTCGGCGTGCACCTCGTCGGCGGCCTGGTCGGCGCGCTGCTGCTGGGCCTGTTCGCCGACTCCTCGGTCAACGAGCTGGCCGCCGACGGCCTGCTCCTGGGCGGCGGCGCCGGGCTGCTGGTGGACCAGATCATCGCCAGCGTGGTGACCCTCGTGTACTCCTTCGTGGTCTCCTTCGCGATCATGAAGCTGCTCCAGGTCACCATCGGGGTGCGCGTCACCGAGGAGGAGGAGGAGACCGGCCTGGACCTGGCCCTCCACGCCGAGAACGCCTACGTCTACGAGCCCTCCGCCATCAGCGAGCTGCGGCCCCGCGCCACCGCGGGCGTCCCGGCCGGCGCGCCGGAGGCGGCCCCGACGCCCTCGGTCACCACGACCTCCTGACCGTCCCGGGAGCCCCCGGCCGCGCCGCCCGCGGCGCGCCCGGCGTCTAGAATCCCTCGTCCACGGGGTCAGACGACCACGAGCACGATTGGCGGTCGGCCCGGACCCGCAGCCCGCCACCGGGAGCGGGAGCTGCGCGGATGCCACTGGTCACGGCCGTCGTCGCCGCGGCGGTCGGCGCGCGCGCGCGCCGGGGGCGCCGGCTCGTGCCGCTGACCGGCGTGGCCCGCTGGGGGCGCGTGCTGGCGCTCGTGGCGCTGTTCGCGCTGGCGGCCGTCGACGCGCTCACCGACCTGGTGCTCGTGTCCACCCTCGGCGTCGTCGTGGTGGTCGCCGGGCTGCTCGCCTCCCCGCGCACGGTGGCCGTGCTCGGCGGGGTCGCCCTGGCCCTGGCGGCGGTGCTCGCCGTGATCCTGGAACCGGCCCAGAGCTCCCCCCTGCGCCTGGCCAACGTCGCGGTGGGCGTGGGCATCGCCCTGGCGTCGGCGACCGCCCGGGCCCAGCGCATCCGCGATGTCGAGCGCCTCCGGCGCCGCGACGCCGCCCTGCTGCGCAGCATCGGCGACGCCATCCTCGGCGTCGACGCCGCCGGGCGCGTGACCTTCACCAACCCCGCCGCCGTCCGGCTGCTCGGCCTGGAGCGGGGCGACGGCGACGTGACCGGCCGGCCGGTCGACGACGTGCTCGCGGTCCGGACCGCCGGCGGTGAGGACCTGCGCGCGGCGGTGCGCGCCGCGGTCGCCGCCGAGCAGCCGCTGGACCGCACCGGCGCGCTGGTCGTGCGCCCGCAGGGCGGGACGGTGCCCGTCGACCTGGTCGTCCAGCCGCTGGTCGAGGGCGAGGGCGCGGTGCTCAGCCTGCGCGACGTGTCGGCCCGCGACCGCGCCGCACGCGACCGCGAGCGCCTCCTGCGCCTGGAGCTGCAGGACGTCGAGCAGCGCCGGGTGCTGCGCGCCCTCGAGCAGGCGCTGCTGCCCGCCACCCCGCAGGTCGCCCGCACCGCGTTCGACGTCACCTACCTGCCGGCCGACGTCCACGCACCCAGCGGCGGCGACCTCTACGACGTCCACGTCCTGCCCGACGGGCGCGTCCACCTGCTGGTCGTCGACGTGGTCGGCCACGACGTCGCGTCCACCCGCGACGCGCTGCGCATCCAGCACCTCATCCGCGCCCTCGCCCTGACCGGCACGCCGGTGGGCCGCCTGGTGGCCGATGCCGACCGGCTGCTGGCCGCCGCCGGCGACCCGCCGATGGCCACGGTGCTGGCCGCCGCGTACGACCCGGAGACGGGCGCCCTGGAGGTCGCCTCGGGCGGCCACCCCCCCGCCCTCCTGGTCTCCCCGGGCGGCGCCACCCGCTGGCTGGAGGCGGAGGGCCGAGGCATCGGCTTCCCGATGGCGGGCAGCGCCGACGTCGTCCGCACCGTCCTGGTCCCCGGCGCGCTGCTGGTGCTCTACACCGACGGCCTGGTCGAGGCCGAGCACGACATCGTGGCGGGCCTGGACCGGCTGGCCGCCCACGCCGCGCGGCTGCGCGGCGACGACCGCCCCGGCTGGACCGACCGGCTGGCGGCGGCCCAGCTGGACGACGCCCAGCGCCGCGACGACACCCTGATCCTCGCCGTGCGGCGCCTGCCGGGCTAGGCCGCGCTAGGCCGCGCCCTCGGGGAGCAGCAGGCGCTCGACCTGGTCGACGACCACGTCGGCGCAGTCGCGGCCCAGGCCGTGCTGGAGGCACAGCCCGCGGAACATGGCCATGATCGCCCACGCCGTGGCGCCGGCGTCCAGGCCGGCCCGGAAGCTGCCGTCGGCGATGCCGGCGTCGAGCAGGTCGACGAGCCAGGAGTACCAGCCGAGGTCGGCGGCCGACAGCAGGCCCGCGATCGCGGGGTCGCGCACCGCCGCCACCGCCAGCTCGCCGAACGCGCGGAACACCGTCGCGTCGCCGTCCAGCGCGTGGTTGAGCACGTCGAGGTGGGCGCGCAGCTGCTCGCGCGGGGATCCCTTCGGGGCGTGCAGCGCGACCCGGCGGCGGATCAGCTCCTCGACGACCGCCGCCAGCAGGTCGGCGCGGGCCGGGAACCAGCCGTCCACCGTCGCCCGCGGGAGACCGGTCAGCTCCGCCAGCCGGGCGCGCGACACCGCCGCCGCGCCCTCACGCGCCAGCATGTCCAGGGCGATGCGCACCGCCGTCGCCCGGTCCTCCAGGACCGCCTGGTCCACCGCCGTCACCGCCCCACCCCCTCGCCCTCGACGTCCCCCCGGAGGTCTAGAGCAACGCCAGTCGTTCGTCCAGTTCACGGACGGCGGGCAGCCCGTCGGGGAGGCGGCGGCGCAGCCCGCGCGCGCGCTCGACCCGGCCCAGCACGCGCCCCGCCCGGGCCTGGTCGACCAGGTCCGTCGCCGCGACCGCGGCGCCCTCCAGGTCCCCCAGGCCCAGCCGCGCGGTCGCGAGGTCGCCCAGCAGGGTGGCCCGGCCGGCGGCGCGCGGCTCGCGGGCGATCGCCGGTTCCAGCAGCTCCACGCCCCGGCGGTCGCCGAGCAGGCCGAAGCCGAAGGCCTCCACCAGGTCGGGCCCGGGACCCCCCGGGGTCCAGAAGGCCAGGATCCCGCCGGCGCTGAACACCCCGGCCCAGCGCTCGTCGCGGTCGTCGCTCGCGGTGGCGAAGGCCTCCCGCGACGCCTCGACCTGGGCGGCGTGGCCCGCCGCGTCGCCCAGTGCCGCAAGCTCCTCCGCCAGCCGCCCGTGCAGCCAGGCCCGCGCCACCGCGGGCGCGTCGTCGGGCACCAGGGCGACCGCCTGGGACAGCAGCCGCTCCGCGACCCGCGACCCGCCGGGCGTCCCCCGCGTGAGGGTCGTGAACAGCGAGGCCGCCGCCCCGGTCGCCAGGGCCTGGACGACGGTGTCGCCGGCGTCGCGGGCGGCGTCGCGCCCCAGCACGCAGTAGGCGTGCGCCTCGCCCCGGCGGCCGGTGACGTGCAGCACCCAGCCGGTCAGGCAGGCGGCCTCCGCCACCACGGTGCCCAGGCGCGCCCGCACCCCCGGCAGCGCCGGCAGGTCCAGGTGCGACGCGGCGCGGTCGACGTGGGCGCGCAGCACGCCGATGAGGCGGGCGGGGCCCGCGCGGCGGTACTCGCGGGCCAGGCCGCGGCTGACGTCGGCGAAGGCCGCGACCAGCGCGGGGTCGACCGACGCGGCCGGGTCCAGCACGCGCTCCAGGTCGGCGGCCGGCGCGTCCCCACCGTCGCGCAGGGCGAGCACGCGCAGCAGCATGCGCCGGTGCAGCTCGCCCGGGGCGACGCGGTCCCCGGCGTGGCGCACGCGCTGCGGCCGGGTCGACAGCAGCACCTCGAGCTCGTCCAGGCGCAGCCCCGCCGCGGCCAGGCGGTGCTCGGCCGACGACCGCGCCGCGTCCGGCGCGCTGCCCCGCAGGGTGGAGGCCGCGCTGCGCAGCTCCCCCCGGGCCGCGTCCAGGTGGCGGCGAAGCCCGGGTTCCTGATCGTCCGTCACCCCCGCAGCGTAGCGGGGCCTCCCCCGATCGGGGGAGCGCCGGGCGACGGCGCCGCGGCGGGAGTTAGCGGTGTACTCCGTTCGGAACATCGTCCGTCACGCACCGTCAAGTAGGTGCAGCGAGCGGCCGAACCTATCGGGGATGAGCGGAGGCGCCGGGACCTGGAGCGCGGCGGCCGGCCAGGCACCGTCCCCCGACCCCAGGGCGGGCGGGCGCGACCGCCGCGATGCGGTGGACCCGCCGGCGACCGCCGCCCGCGGCGCGCGGGTGCTCACCGCCGCCGTCCTCGTCCTCCTCGCGGTCCTGGTGCGGCCGTTCTCCCTGCCGGGCCTGGGGCTGGCGGCCGCGCTGCTGACCGTCGACACGGCCGCCGCCGCGGGTGCCCGCCGGGGCCCTGGCCGCGCCGCCGCGGTCGCCGCTGCGCTCGCCCACCTCGTGGCCGACGGGGCGCTGGCGCTTGTCGGCGCCGCCGTCCTGGCACCCGCCGGCGAGGCCGCCGTCTGGTGGTTCGCGCCCGGGGTGCCCGCCTGGCCCGGGATCGCCGTCCCCCTCCTGGTCCTGCCCGTGGTCGAGGCCGCCGCCCGCCACCGGCTGGCCGGCGCCCTGCTGGCCTGGGCCGCGCTGGCGGCCGGCGCGGTGGCGCTCGCCGCGGGTGACGGCGGCGCCGGTGCCGCGGCGGGCCGGCTCGCCGGCCCGCTGGGCGCCGCGCTGGTGGCGGGCGTCCAGGCCGGGCACCTGGCCGGGGTCCTGGTCCGGGCGATCGAGGGGCAGCGCCGCGCTGCGGGCGAGGCGCGGCTGCGCAGCGGGCTCCTGCAGCGCGTGGCGGAGGCGGGCCACCGCGTCACCCGCCTGGACACCGACGTACTGGACGCCGTGGTCACCGCGGCCACCGGCCTGGGGTTCCGGTCCGTCGACGTCGTCGAGCAGGACGGCGGCACCTGGCGGGTCCTGCACGCATCCCGCACCGACGCGATCCCCGTCGCGGCCCTGCAGGGGCTGGAGCCGGCGGCCCAGCGCGCCCTGCGCCGCCGCGGCACCGTCGTGGTCGACTCCGCGACCGCCACCGCCACCGAGCGCGCCGCCCTGGACGTCGCCGCCCTGGAGGCGGTCGTCCTGGCCGCCCTGGACCGCCACGACGACCGGCCCCTGCTGCTGCGCGCCAGCGTCGGCGCCGGCGGGGTGCTGACGTCGCCGCAGGTCGAGGGGTTCGACCTGCTCGCCGGGCACGCGGGGACGGCCCTGCGCAACGACGCCCTGGTCCAGGAGCTCAAGGCCGTCCAGCGCCAGCTCCACCGCCAGGCCTACAGCGACGGCCTCACCGGCCTGGCCAACCGCACCCGCTTCCTGGAGGCCCTCGACCGCGCGGTCGCCCGCCCCCGCGCCCCCGGCGAGCACCTCGCCGTGCTGTTCCTGGACCTCGACCGCTTCAAGGCCGTCAACGACACCCTCGGTCACGACGCCGGCAACGAGCTGCTCGTCGCCGTCGCGGAGCGGGTGCGCGCCTGCGTGCGGCCGCGCGACCTCGTCGCCCGCCTGGGCGGCGACGAGTTCGCCGTCCTGCTGGACCCCATCGCCGGCGCGGCGGAGCCGGAGATCGCGGGGGAGCGCATCGTGGCCGCGCTGAGCGCGCCGTTCACCCCCGCCGGGCAGGAGGCGGTGATCAGCACGAGCGTCGGCATCGCCATGGACGACGCCGGCCGCAGCGACGGCGCCGAGCTGCTGCGCCGCGCCGATCTCGCCATGTACCACGCGAAGCAGCGCGGGCGGGGGCGCTGGCAGCACTGGCTGCCGCAGCTCGACGAGGCGTCGCGCGACCGGGCGCGGCTGGAGAACGACCTGCGCCACGCCCTGGACCGCGACGAGCTGTCGGTGCGCTACCAGCCGGTCCTGGACCTGGAGCGCGACGTCGTCGTCGGCTTCGAGGCGCTGCTGCGCTGGCACCACCCGCAGCTCGGCGAGCTGGCGCCCGACCGGTTCGTCCCGCTGGCCGAGGACAGCGGCACCATCGTCGACCTGGGCGCGTGGGTCCTGCGCGAGGTCGCCGGCCAGGCGGTGCGCCTGGGCCGGCTGGTCGACGACCCGCCGTTCCTGTCGGTCAACGTCTCCCCGCGCCAGCTCCAGGACCCGCGCTTCCTGGCCGAGGTCGATGCCGTCCTCGCGCCCGGCGACATCGACCCCGCCCGGCTGCTGCTGGAGATCACCGAGCGCGCCGTCGTGGTCGAGGACAGCGAGCGCCTGCTCGGCGAGCTGCGCGAGCGCGGCGTCCGCCTGGCCCTTGACGACTTCGGCCAGGGCCAGACCTCGCTGCGCCACCTGCGCCGCCTGCCCCTCGACGTGCTGAAGATCGACCGGTCGATCGTGACCGGCGGGGTGGCGGACGCGCGCGACCGGGTGGTCCTGCGCTCCATCGTCGCGCTGGGACGCGACCTGGGCCTGACCGTCGTCGGCGAGGGCGTCGAGGACGCCGAGCACGCCACCCTCCTGCGGGTGCTGGGCTGCCAGCTGGCCCAGGGCTGGGCCGTCGGCCTGCCCATGGACCGCACCGCGGTCGAGCAGCTGGTCGCCGGGGCCGCGCTGGCCGGCGCGACCGGTCCCGCTACTGCAGGTCCTGCTTGAGCAGGTCCATCAGCAGCGCGTCCTTCCACTGCCCGTCGCCGTCGCGGGAGTAGTGGCGGGCCGTGCCGATCGGCTTGAACCCGACCCTGCGGTAGGCGCGGATCGCCTTGGCGTTGGCGGCGGGCGGGTCGATGGCCAGCCGGTGGTGCCCGCGCTCGTACAGCAGGTGGCGGGCCAGCGCGCGCACCGAGTCCGACCCCAGGCGCTTGCCGTGCCACGCGGGGTCGAGGAACACGTCGATGCTCGCGTGGCGGTAGTCGTCGGACGGCTCCTCGTGGTACTGCGCACTGCCGATGAGGTCCCCGACCACCGTCACGGTGAAGGCCGTCACGTCCGGGGCCTCGAGGAACTCGCGCCGCGTCCGCTCCGCGTCGTACCCCGGCCACCAGCGGGCGACCTCCGGCTGGGCGAGGATCTCGGTGAGCCGTGGGATGTCCAGGGCGGTCACGGGCCGCAGCGTCACGGTCGTGCCGAACAGCACCGTCATGACCATCCTTCACCTGTACCGCCGCGGCGTCGACGCGCGCCCCGTTCGCGCCGGTCCGCCCCCCCGGCCCGGACACGGACGGGGATCCTACCCCACCGGACGGGCGGACGCCCAGGGCGGGCGGGCCGGCCGGTTCAGCCGTCGCCGCGGGGGCCGAGCAGGTCGATCAGCGCCTCGCCGAGCGTGGGCGAGCCCGGGGCCGGCGCCCCCGGAGCAGGCGCCGCGGGCGCGGGCGGCTCGCCGTTGGACACCGTGATGGTGACCTGCTGGCCGCTCTGCGCGGGCGTGCCCCCGCGGGGGCTCTGGTCCAGGACCGTCCCCAGCGGTGCGTTGGAGGGCACCGACCGGATCTCGGGGCTCAGCTGCGCGGCGGTGACCTGCTGGAGCGCGGCCAGCTGGGGCAGCGTCCGGACGTCGGGCACCGTGGTCGGCTGGCCCGCTGGGAAGACACCGGCCCCCTGGGGGACCTCGGGGAACGCCACCGGCGCCTGGCCCTCCAGCGCCCGGGTCATGTACTCGTTCCAGATCCGCGCGGGCACGCCGCCACCGGTCTCGCCGGTCTCCTGGATGCCCCGCCGGTAGCCGTACCACATGGACGTCGACAGGGTCGGGGTGTAGCCGACGAACCACGCGTCGCGCTCCCCGGACGTCGTGCCCGTCTTGCCGGCGACCGGCCAGCCCGGGATCTGGGCCCGCCGCGCCGTGCCGTTGGTGACCACGTTGCGCATCAGGTCGACCATGGTCGCGTTGACCTGCGGCTGCAGTGCCTCGCGGCGCTGGGGGGCCGCGTTCCAGTTCCAGACCTCGTTGCCGTCGCGGTCGACGATGCGCTCGATCCAGTGCGCCTGGACGTGGGTGCCGTTGTTGGCGAAGGTGCCGTAGGCCGACGCCGCCTCGATCGGGGTCATGCCGCGCCGGAAGCCGCCCAGGGCGATCGCGTCGTTGGTCTCGCCCTCCGTCGCGGCGGGCACGTCCACGCCCATGGCGCCCATGAGGTCGACCACGCGCTGGATCCCGATGGTCGTCGACAGCTGCACGGTCGCGGTGTTCACGCTGTTGGTCAGCGCCGAGCGCATGTCCAGCGCCCGGCCGTAGGACCGCCCGCCGTAGTTCTCGACGCCGCCGTCCTCCTCACGCCAGCCCTCGAAGGGCAGGAAGGTCGGGCTGGTGCCCGACAGCGGCGTGCTGACCGGGAAGCCCTGCGCGAGCGCCGCCGCGTACACGAACGGCTTGGTCACGCTGCCCGGCTGCCGGCGGGCGTAGGCCAGGTTGAAGTTGGTCTGGTCGGTGTACGGCCAGGCGCTCGCCGCGGCCAGGATGCGGCCCGTCGCCGGGTCCACCGTGGCCAGGGCGCCCAGGATGTCGTCGGGGTTGCCCGTGAAGTTGGCGCGCAGGGTCTCCTCTGCCAGCCCCTGCAGCCGCCGGTCGACGGTGGCGTGCAGCTCCAGGCCCTGCTCCCACAGCGCGGCCTCGCGCTGCTCGCGGGTCTCGCCGAACGCGGCGAACGCCGGGCTGCTCAGGAACTCCTCCTGCACCGCATCGACGACGAACGGCAGCTCGACCGGGTCGCCCTGCAGCGGGATGGTGGTGATGGGGACGGCCTTGGCCGCCTCGGCCTGCGCGGCGTCGATGTAGCCCTCCGAGCGCATGCCGTCGATGACCGCGTCGCGCCGGAACCGGGCGATCTCGGGGTCGGTGTCGGGATCGTTGGTCGTCGGCGCGCGGATCATGGCGGCCAGCAGCGCCGACTGCTCGATGGTCAGCTGGTCGACGGGCACGCCGAAGAAGGTCTCCGCCGCCGCGGCGATGCCGTAGCTGCCGCGGCCGAAGAAGACGTAGTTCAGGTACTGCTCGAGCAGCACGTCCTTGTCGAAGGTGCGCTCCAGGCCGACGGCGTAGTTGACCTCCTCGACCTTGTCCAGGATCGAGTCCGCGTCCCCGAGGATGCTCTTGGCCAGCTGCTGGGTGATGGTCGACGCGCCCTGGCGGACCTCGCCCTCGCCGAGGTTGAACAGCGCCGCGCGGCCGATGCCCTGGACGTCGTAGCCGCCGTGCTCGTAGAAGGTGCGGTCCTCGGCGGTGATGACCGCCTGGCGGACCGACGGCGGGATCGCCGCGAGCGGCACCCATGTGCGGTTCCAGTTGCGCGCCAGGCGCGCCAGGCGGGACCCGTCGGCCGCGAAGATCGAGGACGGCTCCTGGAGGACGGCGAGTTCGACGTCCTCGGGGACGATGAGCTCCGCGGAGACCGTCCGGCTGGCCTGGTCCACCGCGCGGGGGATGGCGGCCTGGGCGACCAGCGCGACGGCCACGACCGCGGCCGCGGCGGTCAGCAGCAGGGCGCCCATGCCGCCGACGAAGGAGCGCAGGAGGCGCTCGACGTCGGCGCGCCGGTCCTCCCCGCGCAGCAGGCCGAGCAGCACCGGGCCCGCCGTGGGCTCCGCGGGCTGGGCGGGGCCGGGCAGGAAGTCCGCGGGCTCGTCGTCGCGCGGGCGGTCGGGGCCGGGGCCGGGGCCGTCCGGGCCGGGGGCGCCCGGCCCGCGGTCCTCCGCGGGCCGGTCGAGGACCGCGACCCCGCCGCCGGGCGGGAGGTCGGTCCCGGACCCGCCGGCGGGGGCCACCAGCGTCCTGCCCGCGGCCCGCACGGCGGCCATGGTGCCGTGCGCGGCCCGGCCGGCCGCGGACGCCGAGGCCCCGGCCGCCGCCGCGACGGTGCCGGCTGCCGCGACGGTGCCGGCCGCCGCGGCCGCACCGGCGGCGGGCTCACCCGATCGGCGCGGGCGCCCGCCCTGCAGCGCGGGGGCGTCGGCGAACGACGCGGTCACCGAGCGGCCGGCGGACGCCACGCCCTCGACCAGGGACTGGCCCTGCAGGCGGGCGGCGCGCGAGGTCTCGGTGGCCAGCACCGCGGTGCCCCGGCGCGCCTCGCGCGCGCCCTCGGTCGCCGTCGACCGGGCGGTCCGCGACAGCGCGCCCCAGCCCTCCGCGGCGCCGGACCAGGCGGCCAGCCCCGCGCCCTGCACCGCGGGCACCACCACGCCCTCGACGCCGTCGACGGCCCGCAGGACCGCGTGGCCCGCGCCCAGCAGGGCCGGGACCAGGGTGCGCTCGAGGCGGTCGAGCGTGGCGGCGACGGCGTGACCGGCGCGCCGCAGCGCCGCGGCCACCGTCAGCCACAGGCCCACGGCGACCCGCCGGGCCTCGTCCACCGACCAGCCCAGGTTCCCCGCTCCCGCGCGCGGCGGCGCGGCCGGATGGGACGGCCGCTGGCCGTGGGATCGCGCGGGTGCCTCGCTCACTGGTCGCTACCTCACCGGTCGCGGAACGGAAGTGTGCCCTGCCCGATCCTCTCCCGTTCGCTGAACCACCAGTGTGGGTCGCGCGCGGGGGGCCCGTCACCCCGCCCTGTTGGCCGTCCGTCCGTCGTCCACGTCCGGGACCCGCGGGAAGGGCGGGACGGGGCGCCCCAGCGCCTGGGCCAGCACGACCTCCTGCCCGGCCGCCCACCCCGCGCCGTTGGCGACCTGGGAGTTCACGCCCCAGCAGAAGCGGTCGGCGGCGTCCGCGGCCAGCCGGTCCTCCCCGTAGAGGTTGCCCCGGTCCAGGTCGCCGGCCCGCAGCCGCGCCGCCGCGTGCTTCGCCCAGCGCACCCGCGCGGCGAGCAGGTCGGGGCAGCGGGCCGGGACCGCCGTGGTCGCGGCGGCGTCGCGCGCGACGGCGTCCAGGGCGGCGGGGTCCCCGGGCACGGCCGCCACGGCGGCGTCGGCGCGCACGTCCAGCGCGGCGACCGTGACGAGCATCGCGGCCTCCTGGCCCGCCCGCGCCACCGCCGACCGGGCGGCGTCGGTGGCGCCGAGGCGTCGAGGGGCGGTCACGGTTCGTGGCCCACGCGACGATCTCGTCGTGGAGGGGGCTCGCCGACTTCGGCAGGCGTTGCCGATGACGAGCGGCCTCACCCGTCGAGGTCGTCCACGGCGGCGAGCACGCCGCGGTGGAAGGTCGGGAAGGCGTAGATCATCGACCGCAGGCGCTCCAGCGGGACCTGCGCGTGCACGGCCAGGGTCAGCATCGACAGGACCTCCCCGCCGCGCGGACCGACCGAGGTCGCGCCGACCAGCACGTCGCGCTCCCCGTCGGCCACCAGCTTCAGGAACCCGTCGTTGCCCGGCCCGTGGACGTAGCCGCGCGAGGTCGACGGCACGTCGGTCCGTCCCACGCGCACGACCAGCCCGGCGTCGCGCGCCTCCTGCTCCGTCATCCCGACGCGCCCGACCTCCGGGTCGGTGAACGTCACCCAGTTCTCGGCCGCGTACTCCGCCGCCCGCGGCTCCTTGCCGGTGATGTCGGCCACGGCGATGCCGGCCTGGTAGGTGGCGACGTGGGTGAAGGGCCCGTGCCCGGTGATGTCGCCGACCGCCCAGAGGCCGTCGGCGACGCGCATGTGGTCGTCGACCGGGACCGACCGGCCGCCGTCGTCCAGCCCCACGCTGTCCAGGCCGATCCCGGCGAGGTTGGGTCTGCGGCCCGTGGCCACGAGCAGCCGCTCGGCGGGCACCGCGGAGCCGTCGTCCAGCTCCAGGCGGACGCCGTCGCCCTCGGCCGCGACGGCGGTGGCGCGGACGCCGAAGCGCACGTCGATGCCCTCCCGGCGGAAGACGTCGGCGACGACCTCCCCGGCCTCCGGCTCCTCCTTGGGCAGGAGGCGGTCGCCGTGCTGGACGAGCGTCACGCGGGTGCCGAAGCGGGTGAACACCTGCGCCAGCTCCGACCCGACCGGCCCGCCGCCGAGCACGACGAGCGACCCCGGCGCCCGTTCCGCCTTGACCGCGTCGCGGTTGGTCCAGTACGGGACCTGGTCCAGGCCGTCGATCGACGGGAGCTGCGGGGCGGTCCCGGTGGCCAGGACCACCCGCGCCGGGCGCGGAGCACGCGGTCGCCGACCCTGACCCGCCCGGGCCCGTCCAGGACCCCGGCGGCGCGGACGAGGTGCCCGCCCTTGGCCGTGAAGCGCTCCGCGGCGGCGGTGTCGTCCCAGTCCGCGGTGACCTCGCGCACCCGCGCGGCGAGCGGCGCCCAGTCCGGGCGCACGTCCGCGGCACCGGCGAGCTGGGCGACCCGGCGCGCCTCCGCCAGCACCTCGGCCGCGCGCACCATCGCCTTGGTCGGGATGCAGGCGTAGTAGGGGCACTCACCACCGACCAGGTGCGGTTCGAGCGCCACGACCGCCATGCCCCTGGCGACCAGCGCGTTGGCGACCTCCTCGCCGCCGGGCCCCATGCCCAGCACGATGACGTCGACCTCGTCGGGAACCTCAGCCATCTCCGGCCCTCCGCTGCTCGAGCGCGAACCCCGCCAGCCTTCCACGGAACGGGGTCCTTCGGCGACCGGCGTCGATCCGGCCTGTGGACGGGTTCGCGATGGCGCCATCGCGCGCCGCGATCGGCGGCCGCGCCGCCGTCGGTGTCCCGCGCCGGGGAGTTCCTGCACGATGGGGGAGCCGCGGGCCCTCCCGGCCGCGCGCCGACCCTCGGAGGCACCGTGACGGGCACGATCACCAGCACCTCACCGGCCGACCCCGCCCGGGTCCTCGGCGAGTTCCCGGAGGCGGGCGCCGCCGCGGTCGGCGCGGCGCTGGACGCCGCCCGCGCGGCCGCCGGCGACTGGGGGCGGGGTCCCGCGGCGGCTCGCGCCGCCGCCCTCCACGACGCCGCCGAGGCGGTCCGCGCCGCGGGCGACGACCTGGTGGACCTGGTCGTCGCGGAGGTCGGCAAGCCGCTGGTGGAGGCGCGCGCGGAGCTGGCCCGCGGCGTCGCGATCCTGCGCTACCACGCCCAGGGGGCCCTGGACCCCGACGGCGCGACCTACCCGTCGGCCGACGGGCGGACGCTGCTGATGGCCCGGCGGTACCCCCTCGGCGTGGCGGGGCTGATCACGCCGTGGAACTTCCCCGTCGCGATCCCGCTGTGGAAGGCCGCGCCCGCGCTGGCCGCGGGCAACGCGGTCGTGTGGAAGCCGTCGCCCGAGGCGGCGGCGGTCGCGGACCGCCTCGGCGGGATCCTCGCCACCGTCCTGCCCGCCGGGGTCCTGTCGGTGGTGCAGGGCGGCGGCGACGCGGGCGCGGCCCTGGTCGACGGCGCCGACGGCGTGTCGTTCACCGGGTCGGTCGGCGTCGGCACGCGCGTCGCGCTGGCCGCGACCGCTCGCGGCATCCCCGTGCAGGCCGAGATGGGCGGGCTCAACGCCTCGGTCGTCCTGCCCGACGCCGACCTCGCCGCGACCGCCGCGACCGTCGCCGCCGCGGCGATGGGCTACGCGGGCCAGAAGTGCACCGCCACCAGCCGGGTGGTCGTGGTCGGGGACTCGGCGCCGTTCACCGACGCCCTGGTCGCCGCGGTCGACGCCCTGGTGGTCGGCGACCCGGCCGACGCCGCCACGGTCGTCGGGCCGGTGATCCGCGCCGACGCCGCCGCCGCGGTCGTCGCGGCCGCCGCCGCGGGCGGCACGGTCGCCACCGGGGGCGAGCGGCTGGACCGGCCCGGGTGGTTCGTGGCGCCGACGGTGGTGACCGGGGTCGACCCGCACGCCGACGTCGCCCAGCGCGAGGTCTTCGGCCCGATCACCGCGGTGCTCGGTGTCGCCGATGCCGACGAGGCCGTGCGCGTGACCAACGACGTGGAGTACGGCCTGGTGACGGCGCTGTTCACGCGCGACCTCGACCGCGCCCTGGACCTCGCCGGGCGCTTCGACACCGGCATGGTCAAGGTCAACGCGCCGACCTCGGGCGTCGACCTCCACGCCCCGTTCGGTGGCGAGAAGCGCTCCAGCATCGGTCCGCGGGAACAGGGCAAGGCCGCGCGCGACTTCTACACCTCGACGCGGACCATCGCGATCTCACCCGCGGGCGCGCGTGCATGAACGGGTCGTGACGGTGGGAACCTGATTCCCCACCCCCCATCCACCCGTGCCGCGAGGTCGCCCTCCATGCCCATCCCCCCCAAGGACACCGTCGAGCGCGTCGTCTGGTACGCCCGGCGCGTCGGCCTGACGCTGGCCGGCACCGCCGTGCTGACGCTCGGTGTCATCACCCTCGTGACCCCGGGGCCGGCGTTCCTGCTCATCCCGCTCGGGCTGGCGCTGCTCAGCGCCGCCGGGTTCGCCTGGGCCCAGCGCGCCCAGGCCAGCGCCAAGCGCGAGGGCCGCCGCCAGGCGCGCAACGCCCGCCGGCGCCTGGAGGCCCGCCGCCGCGGCCCGCGCGTGGACAGCCGCCCCAAGCGCTAGCCGTCGGCGCCTCAGGGCGCGGCGCCCCCCGCCGCGGTCCACGCGTCCGCCACGATCCTGCGGATCGACGAACGGGCGGGCACCCACCCGAGCTCCGCGGTCAGCCGCCTGCTGTCGGCGACCAGAGCGGTCGCCTCGGCCGCGGGCGGACGGCGGTCGATGGGGACCCGGCGGCCGGTGACCTCCTCGACCACCTCCAGGACGCGCGCGACGGCGACCCCCTCGCCGCTTCCGACGTTGTACACGCGGTGCTCCCCGGGACGCACCGCCTCGAGCGCCATCACGTAGGCGTCGGCGACGTCCAAGACGTGGGTGAACTCGCGGGCCGCGGACCCGTCGCCGTTCAGCGGGAACGCGGGCTCGTCACCGTGCGCGACGGCCAGCGCGCGCGGGATCAGCCGCGTGGTGTCGCGGTCAGCGACCCCGTCCGCCCCGCCCGCGACGTTGAACGTACGCAGGGTGACGGCAGCGATGGCTCCGGCCGTGGCGGCGTCCGCGACGCAGTCCTCCGCCGCGCGCTTGGTCCGGGCGTAGGGCGTCGCCGGGGCGATCGGTGCAGCCTCGTCCAGCGGTTCCGGCCGGGCCGCGTACACCGCCCCGGTCGAGGCCAGCACCACGCGCGGACGCGCCCCCGCGGCCGTGACCGCTTCGAGCAGCCCGATGGTCCCGGCCACGTTGGTCGCGTAGAACGCCAGCGGGTCGTCGTGGGAGGCCCGCGCCCGCGTGGCCGCCGCCAGGTGGCACACCCCGTCGAACGGTCCGTCGCCAAGCGCCTCCCTGACCGCGGCCGCGTCGCGCAGGTCGGCGACTCTGACCCCCGCGGCTGCGGCTCCCGCCCGCCGCAGCTCCACGACCTCGTGGCCCGCCGCCCGCAGCCGCGGCACCAGCACCCGCCCGAGGTACCCGGTCGCGCCGGTGACCAGCACCCTCATCGCAGCAACTCCGCCCGGGGCTCCCACGACAGCTGCACGCACGCCTCTGCGGCCGGTGCGAGCCGCCGCCGACCGATCTCGTCGAGGGTGAACGGGATCCCGGTCGCGCCCGGGCTCCCCGCACCCACCACCGCGCCCTCCGCGTTCTGCGACACCAGGTCGCCGAACACCAGGTCGAACACGTCGGCGTCGACGACCGCGACGGTCAGGATCTCGCCGGCCAGGGTCAGGGCGTCGACACCGAAGCCGAGCCAGTGGACCCGGACCGCTCCCGCCCGGCGCGCTGCCTCCAACGTCCGGAACGGCTCGTCGCCCGCGTAATCCAGCGGCTGCCCGGTCCCGTCGTGCTCGGTCTGGCCGAGGAACTCCTCGCTGAACTCCCGCATGATGCCGCGCCACAGGTCGAAGTCGGCGTCGTGAGCCGCGGGCAGGGCACTGGACGGCTGGAACACGCCGGCGGGGACCACATGCGCCGTCCCGCCGGCCACCGCAACCCGCCGTGCGTCCCGTTCGTGCAGGAAGAACGTCGCGTCCGTCCGGGACCTGCGCAGGGTGAGGGTATTGATCGACGGCAGCACCGGTCGCCGGCCGAGGTCGAGCGGGTCGCCGACGAGTCGGCGGAACGGCAGGCGGGGCCACATCCGGCCCGGCGCCGGGTCGTCCTCCACCACCGAGACCGCACCGGCGAGTTCGTGGGCGACCGCCTCGCAGACGTCCAGCATGGCGAAGTAGGTGGTGTCGGCGAACTCCAGGGTGATCGAGCCCTCCGTCTGCAGCGCGGTGAGCCGGTAGCCGACACGGTTCTCGAACAGCGCCGGCGGATCGAGCGCGCGCAGCGCGTGCGAGTAGCGCGCCTCGCGGCGGAGCGGGTCGACGAGCGGACGAACCGGCGCGCTTGCGGCTTCCCTGCCCGTCACGACCGATGGGGGAGGGGCCGCCGCCCACCGGCAGGCCACGTCCTCCAGCGGTACGGGCGAGCGTGTGATCCACCCGGGTCGGGTCAGGAGCCAGGGATGTGCGCGGTCGGCACCGTGGAGGAGGAGCGCCACGTCGGCCATCTCGCGGCGCCGGTCGTTGAGGGTGCGCCGGACCGACCGCCAGCGGGCACGGTCGATGTCGTCGGTAGCCGGAATGCGGCTCGGAGCCGTCGATGCGGGACGGGCGAAGCCGAGGGCATCGGGCTCCTCCTCGAACACGGCGGCGAGCAGGCGGCGGGTGATGGGGTCGGGCCACTGGATGACCCCGCGCTCGTACCTGCTGAGCGCGTTCTCCGTGAGCGCGGCGTTCGCCCCTTCCGCCGCGGCGAGCAGGTTGTAGCGCTCCACCACCTCGCGTTGCGACCAGGCACGACGGTCGCGCAGCGATCGCAACGCGCGGTTGGGGCTGGTCCCGTGTCGGCTGTCCATGTGCCGGAGTCTCGCGCGCGTGGCCTCGCGCGCGTGCCAGTGGCTGCCTACTCGATGCCGAATGATCGCCCCCTCGCCGCCCTTCCGGCCGGCGGGGCCCCGCGCTTCGCTCTTCGCGGAGAGGAGGCGGGACGATATTCGTGAGTTGGATCCGCGACGACCGGCCGCGCTGGCGCGTGCGGATGGTCTTCGCGCTTGACGACCCGGCGGCGGGGCACGGCCGGTCGGACGCGGTTCGGCTGGAGCAGACCATGGCCGCGACCGGTCAGGTGCGGGCGCCCCGCGCCGCCTTCGGAGGAGGGGAGTTGGCGGTCGAGGTCGTGGTCAAGGCGGTGGACGACGTCGCGGCGACGGTTGTGGGACTCACCGTGCTGGACTGCGCGGTCAGGGACGTGCCGGGACTCGTCCTGGGCGATCTGCGGTGGCGGGCCGCCACGTCGGTCTGAGGGCTCCGGCTGCGACGATCCGAGCCGAGCCCGCCGCGTCCCGCACGGGGCCGGTCTCAGTGGCGCTCGTGGGGTGGGACGGTGGGCTTGTCCTGCTCGACGGCGGGGTGGTGGCCGGGGCGGTTGTCCTCCGGGATGGGGCCGCCGCGGCCCTCGTCGTCGGGGGCGTCGAGGTCCTGGGCGCGGATCTCGGTGCCCTGCTCACCGACCGAGCCGAGGCCGCTGCGTCGGAGTTCCGGCTGCTGTGGGGTGGCGCTCATGGTCTCCACCACTCCCCGGTCTGGTCGGTCCTGACACCCGCCGGCAGGTCGTCGGCGTCGTCGATGATCGCGAAGTCGGGGTAACCCAGGACCCCCAGCTCCTCGACGTCCAGGCCGACGCGCTCGTCCTCCGGCCGTGACCGGATGGGCGCCACCGCGTCCTGCAGCCGGAAGTAGGCGTAGGACAGCCCGCAGCCGTAGACCAGGATCACCAGGCAGGCGACCAGCTGGGCCGCGAGCTGCCCCCAGCCCGCCGAGCCGTAGAGCACGCCGGTGACGGCCCCCTCCACGCCGTTGTAGCCGCCCCCGTAGGTGCCGTCGGCGAACACCCCGACCGCCACCAGCCCCAGCAGCCCGCAGACCAGGTGCACCGTCACCGCCCCGACGGGGTCGTCGATGCGCAGGCGGTGCTCCAGGATCGGCGCGACCACCACCACCACGGTGCCGGCGATCGCGCCGATGACGAAGGCGGCCCACGGCGCGATGAACGCGCAGGGTCCGGTGACCGCGACGAGCCCGCCGAGCATCCCGTTGGCGATCATGCCCGGGTCGGGCTTGCCGAGCCGCAGGTAGCTGGTGACCAGGGCGGCGACGGTGCCCGCGGCGGCCGCCAGCGCCGTGTTCGCCGCCACCACGGCGAAGCGGGTGTCGGTCGCGGCGAACGTCGAGGCCGCGTTGAACCCGAACCAGCCGAACAGCAGGATGAACGTCCCCAGCAGGGCCAGCGGGATGTTGTGCCCCGGGATCACCCGCGCCGTCCCGTCGCGCCGGTACTTGCCCATGCGCGGTCCCAGGACGATCGCGCCGGTCAGCGCGGCGGCCCCGCCGATGCCGTGCACCACCCCGGAGCCGGCGAAGTCCACGACGCCGTTGCCCAGCCCCAGGTTGGTGCCCAGGGTGGACAGCCACCCGCCGCCCCACACCCACGCCCCGTAGAGCGGGAAGTACACCGCGCCGCAGAACAGCCCCCACCACACGAAGGCGCCGAAGCGCCAGCGCTCCTGCATCGCCCCGGTCGGGATCGTCGCCGCGGTGTCCATGAAGGCGGCCTGGAACAGGAAGAAGGCCAGCGCGCCGGGGCTGGTGGCGCCGGAGAGGAAGAAGCCGCCGACGCCGAACAGCCCGGTCTCCACGCTTGGCCACAGCCGCCCGGCGGGTTCGGTCAGCCCGATCGCCGGCACGGCGACGGCGGCGAACTGCAGCCCGTAGCCGACCGCGAAGTAGGCGACCATCGCGAGCCCGAAGACGGTGAAGTTCTGCAGGGCGACCTGCGCGGCGTTCTTCGCGCGGGTGTAGCCGCTCTCCACCATCGCGAAGCCGGCCTGCATGAACACGACCAGGGCGCCGCCGAGCACGACGAGCAGGAGGTTGAGCCCCACCTCGTTGCGCAGGACGCGCTCCTCGAGCGTCCCGTCCAAGGGGACGCCGACCGTCGGCTCCTGCGCCAGCGCCGCCTGCGCGACACCCACGAGCAGCAGCGCCACCACGCCGCCGACGACCACGACCCGCCTGCCTGGCCTCATGCGACCGTTCCTCCCCGTCGAGGGTCCGCAGGGTTGTAACCAGATGAGCAGCCCAGTGCAATATTGGGCCCCCCTTGGCAAGATTCCAATGTCTGTTTTGTTGCAACATTGTCGATGGGCCCGGTGGGGAGGGCCCTTGGCAGTGTCCGGAAGGGAACCTAGGCTACCCACGAGCCGAGGTAAGTCAGCAAAAGGTGTGAATTTAGATGAAGGTGGGGCATACCTATGCCCGTCGACGGCTGCGAGGACCCGGGGTGGTGGTGCTCGTCGCCGTGCTGCTGTCCGCCTGCGGGGCCGGCGGACCGTCGGGCGGGCCCTCGGGCGCGCCGGCCGCCGCTCCCGCCCAGCAGCCCGACGACGGGGCCGTCGCGGCCCGCGGGCGCGCGCTGCCCGAACCCGAGGCCGCCGCGGCACCCGCCGAGGAACCGCTGCGCATCGGGGTGGCGGCGGCCACCACGGGGGACGCCGCCCTGGTCGGCCTGGAGCAGATCGCCGGCGCCGAGATCGCGGAGGAGCTGCTCAACGCCGAGGGCGGCGTCGGCGGCCGTCCCATCGAGATCGTCGTGGCCGACAGCGGCGACGACATCGGCCGCGCCCGCGCCGCCTTCGAGGACCTCATCAACGGCACCCCCGTCCTGGCCGTCGTCGGGCCGACCCGGCCGGCGCAGATCTTCGACGTCGGCTACCTGGCCCAGCAGGCGGGCGTCCCGGTGGTCACCGCGTCCGGACCCGCGGACGGCGCGGCAGCCGTCGGCGACCTGGTCGCCAGTGTGGCTGCGCCCGCCGCGGAGCTGGCCCCCCGGGTCCTGGACGCGGTGCTGACCGCCGACCCCGCGATCCGGCGGGTCGCGTTCCTGAGCGCCGCCGACGACCGCGCCGCGACGACCGAGAGCCTTGCGCAGCAGCGCGCGGCCGGCGAGCGCGGCCTGGACATCGCCGCCGCCGCGACCTTCCGCACGACCGACCCGGACCTGACCGTCCCCGCCGAGTCCGCGCTCTCCGCCGAACCCGACCTCGTGGTCCTGGCCGCCCCGGCCGCACAGGGCGGGGCGGTGGTGCGCGCCCTGCGCGACCTCGACTACGAGGGCCCGGTGATCGGCGGGGACACGATGAACACCGCCGCGCTGTACGGGGTGTGCGGGGCCGCCTGCGAGGGCCTGGTGCTGGGGCAGTCCTACGACCCGGCGGCCGACGGCGGCCGCAACGCGGCGCTGCGGGACCGGTGGGTGCAGGGCGAGGGCACCGAGCCGCCCCAGCACGCCGCCCAGGCGTTCGCGGCGGTGCAGGTGCTGGTCGAGGCCCTGCGCGCGGTCGACGCCGCCGGGGGGCTGGCGGACCCCGACCTCGCCGCCCAGCGCGTCGCGGTGAACGCCGCCCTGCTGGCGGGGCGCTACGACACCCCGCTGGGGCCGATCACGTTCGGCCCCGACGGGGAGGCCGTCCTCGACGCGCCCTGGGGGGCCCGCATCGACATGACCGATGACGGCACGACCGGCCGCCTCGTCCCCCTGCCCTAGAGGGTCCCCATGAGCGACAACCCCACCCAGCCCTGGGAACCGCGCGACGAGGACTTCCCCCGCCGGCGGCGAGGGCCCGCCGACGAGTCGGTGCCGGCCCGAGCCGCCCCCCGCATTGGGCGCGAAGGCCACGCGCCGGCCCCGCCCCCGGCGGCGCCGGCGCCCGCGCCGGCCCCCCTCCCCGCGCCCGAGCCGGCCCCGGCGGCCCGGGGACGCGCGCTGCCCGCGGGGCCGGCCCACGACACCTCGTCGTGGACGCCCTACGCCACCGGCAACGGCTGGGCCCCGGCGACCGACCCCGCACCCCTGGCACCGCGCCCCCGGCGCCGCGTCCCCCGGCGCCGCGCCCCGCGGCGCCGCGCCCGCCGACCCCGAGGCCCCCGCGGAGGACGAGGCCCCCGCGGCGCCCCGCCGCCGCCCCCCCACCCCGGTCCTGCTGGGCCTCCTGGCGGCGCTGCTCGTCGCCGTCGCCGTCGCCGTCGGCATCGCCGTGGCGGGCGGCGCGGGGTCGCAGGAGGTCGTGGTGCCCGCGGTCCGCGGCCAGGACCTGGCGACCGCGAACAACGTGCTGCAGGGCCTCGGGCTGCGCACCATCATCGCGGCCCCCCTCGCCGACGCCGAGGTGCCCGAGGGTGGCGTCATCGGGACGGTGCCGCCGGCCGGCACCAGCCTGCGCACCGGCGAGTTCGTCACCCTGACCGCCAGCGCCGGCCCGGAGCCGATCGCCGTCCCCGCGGTCGTCGGGCTGCCCGAGTCCGCCGCGCGCGCGGCCCTGCAGGAGGCGGGGCTGACCCCCGGCGCCCGGGTGACGGAGCCGAGCGACGACGTCCCCGCGGGCGAGGTCCTGCGCGCCGAGCCCGCCCCCGGCACCCTCGTCGACGCGGCCGGCACCGTCACCCTGGTGGTGTCGTCGGGGCCGGAACCGGTGGTCCTCCCGCGCGTCATCGGGCTGACCGCCGACGAGGCCAGCCGCGAGCTGGAGCAGCTCGGGCTGACGGTGGAGACCACCGCCGTGGCGGGCGACGCCGGCCGGGTCGTGGACCAGGTGCCCGACCCCGGCGTCTCGGTGCAGCGCGGCGACAGCGTCGTCCTCGTGGTCGGCGGGGCCTGACGCGAACGCCCTACCCTTGGGCCCGTGACTCTCGACGACCGAGCGCGGGCGGCGCTGCGCGAGCAGGTCGCGCTGCTGGCGGCCGACCAGTTGGGCGCCGCGGACGCGGCCGCGCTGCTCGCACGCGTCGACCGGCGCCTCGATGACGTCGCCGACGCGCTGGCGCTGGTCTACGGCGACGCCGCCGCCGACCTGCTGGCCGGGGTGTTCGAGGACGTCGTCGCCGCCGTCGCGGCCCGCCCCGCCGACCTGCGCCGCCTGGACCGCCGCCGCGAGGACGAGCCCGACTGGCACCTGCGCGAGGACCAGATCGGCTACGTCTGCTACGCCGACCGCTTCGCCGGCACCCTCGCCAACGTCGCCAAGCGCCTGGACCACCTGGAGGAGCTCGGGGTCACCTACCTGCACCTCATGCCCCTGCTGCGCCCGCGGCCCGAGCCCAACGACGGCGGCTACGCGGTCGCAGACTTCCGCGGGGTCGACCCGGCGCTCGGCGACGTCGACGACCTCGAGCAGCTGACCGCCGCCCTGCGGGCGCGCGGGATGTCGCTGTGCCTGGACCTCGTCCTCAACCACACCGCCCGCGAGCACGCCTGGGCCCGGCGCGCCCGGGCGGGGGACCCCGACTACCGCGACTACTACCTGGTCTTCGACGACCGCACGCTGCCCGACGCCTACGAGCGCACCCTGCCCGAGGTCTTCCCCGACACCGCCCCCGGCAACTTCACCTGGGAGCCGGCCCTGGACGCCTGGGTGTGGACCACCTTCCACGAGTGGCAGTGGGACCTGAACCACGCCAACCCGCGGGTGTTCGCCGAGATGCTCGACGTGATCCTGTTCCTCGCCAACCGCGGGGTCGAGGTGCTGCGCCTGGACGCCGCGCCGTTCCTGTGGAAGCGGCTGGGGACCGACTGCCAGAACCAGCCGGAGGCCCACGCCCTGCTCCAGGCCTTCCGCGGGCTGTCGGCCATGGCCGCCCCGGCGCTGCTGTTCAAGGCCGAGGCGATCGTGCCGCCCGACCAGCTGGTCCAGTACCTGGGGCGCCACGACCGGTTCCGGCCGGAGTGCGAGCTCGCGTACCACAACCAGCTCATGGTCCAGACCTGGTCGGCGCTGGCGACCCGCGAGGCGCGGCTGGCGACCCAGGCGCTCGCCCGCCTCCCCGCCCCGCCGCAGGGGACGACGTGGGCGACCTTCGTCCGCAGCCACGACGACATCGGCTGGGCGATCGCCGACGCCGACGCCCGCGCCGTGGGCCTTGACCCCCGCCTGCACCGCCGCTTCCTCGCCGACTTCTACGCCGGGCGCCACCCCGGGTCGTTCGCCCGCGGCGCGCTGTTCCAGGAGAACGCGCTCACCGGCGACGCCCGCACCTCCGGGTCGGCCGCGTCGCTCAGCGGCATCGAGCAGGGGCTGGACCTCGGCGACCCCGTGCTGCTGGACCAGGGCATCCGCCGCCTGCTGCTCGCCCACGCCATCGCCTTCGCGTTCCCCGGCATCCCGCTGCTGTGGATGGGCGACGAGCTGGCGCTGCGCAACGACCCGTCCTACCTGCAGGACCCCGCCCACGCCCACGACAACCGCTGGCTGCACCGGCCGCTGATGGACTGGGAGGCGGCCGCCCGCCGCGACGACCCGGGGACCGTGGAGGGCCGCGTCTTCGGGGGCCTGCGCCACCTCGCGGCGGTCCGCCGGCGCCTGCCGGCCCTGCACGCGGGCGGGGAGACCCACGTCCTGTGGACCGACCAGGCCGCCGTCCTCGCCTGGCTGCGGATCGCCCCCGGCCGGGGCCGGTTGCTGGGCCTGGCCAACGTGGCCGACACCGAGCGCAGCGTGGACGACCGCGTCCTGGGCGAGGCGGGGCTGCGCGACCCCGTCGACGCCCTCGCCCCCCACGGCCGCTTCAGCCACCACGGCGGCCGCGTCCACCTGCCGCGTCTCGGGGCGCTCTGGTTGGTCGCCACGTAGTCAAGACCGGTGCGGATCCGCCGATCACCCAAGCAGGCCGGAGCGGGAGGCGTGCAGGTGACGGGCTACGAGACAGACCACCGGGTGGCGACGGCAGGACCGGAGGGCCGCGCCGCGTTCGCGCTGCTGCGCGACCCGGTTCTCCGGACCACCGCGGCAGCGGGCGCGCTGTGGCTGATCGCGTACGCCGTCACGACGGCGCTGGTGGCCGACGACGAGTCGGCCCGCCGGCTGCTGTCCGGCATCCCCTACCTCATGCCCGTCCTGGCGGCGACGGTCGTGGCCGTCGTGGCCGCCGTGCGGCTCCGCGGGCGCCAGGCGCGCGTGTGGCGCATCCTCGCGGTCTCCAACCTCTCCTGGCTGATCGCGGAGATCATCTGGGTGGTCCAGGAGCTGTGGCTCGGCATCGAGCCCCCCTTCCCGGGGCCCGCCGACTTCTTCTACCTGCCCTACTACTTCCTGGTCCCGGTGGTCATCGTGCTGTCGTTCGGCAGCGCGAGCGTCCTGCGCCAGTTCCGCGCGCTGCTGGACGCCTGCCTGCTGGGGGCCGCGTTCGGCGTCCTGGACTGGCGCCTGCTGATCCAGCCCCAGCTGCAGGAGGGGTTCGACCTGGCGGTCGCCCTGGGCGTCGCCTACCCGCTGCTCGACCTGGTCATCCTGGTGCTGCTGCTGTCCCTGGGATTGGCCGGTCACCGCCGCGTGCCCGCCTCCGTGCACCTGATCGCCGCCGCCACCCTGGTCACCGCGGGCACCGACATGGTGTGGACCTACCAGGTGCTGGCGGGGGAGTACACCAGTGGCGGATGGCTGGACCTGGGCTGGCAGGTGCAGGCGGTGCTCCTCGTCCTGGCGGCCGTCGCCGTGCTGCGGCGGAACGAGCGCCACGCCGAGGTGGAGCTGCGTGCCCGGGACCTGGGCCTGGTGCCGGCGCTGGCGTCGACCGCCTGCCTGCTGGTGCTGCTGGCCGTCGACCTCAGCCGTGACACGGTCGAACCGGTGTCGGCGGCGCTGGGGCTGTTCGTCATCGCAGGGATCCTCCTGCGGCTGTGGCTGACGGCGCGCGACAAGGAGCAGGTGGTCCGCGCCCTGGACCTCGCCCTCAAGGAGCAGGAGCGCCTGGCGGTCACCGACGGGCTGACCGGGCTGTACAACCGCCGCTTCTTCGAGGAGGTCCTGCGCATCGAGACCGACCGGGCCCTGCGCAGCGGGCAGCCGGTCAGCGTCCTGGTGATGGACCTCGACCACTTCAAGCGCGTCAACGACAGCCACGGCCACGAGGCCGGTGACACGGTCCTCCGCGAGGTCGCTCGGCGCCTGGCGCGGGCCGCGCGCCCCAGCGACATCGTCGCCCGCTACGGGGGCGAGGAGTTCGTGGTCCTGCTGCCCGGCACCGAGACCGAGGCCCTCCGCGAGGTCGCCGAGCGCGTGCGCGTCGCCGTCGCCGGCGAGCCGGTCGAGCTGCCCGGCCCGGCGCGCCTGCGCCTCCGGGTGACGGCGTCGCTGGGCGGTGCCACCCACCCGACCCACGCCGCACGCGTCGACGAGCTGATCCGTACCGCCGACCGCGCCCTCTACGCGGCCAAGGGCCGGGGCCGCAACCTCGTCTGCATCGGCGCGGACGGCGACGGCGACGCGCCCGCGGCGACCGCGGTGGACACCGCCGTCCTGCCCCTGCTCCACCGGCTGGCCGACCTGGTCGACGCGCGCCAGGGCCCCGACGAGCACGGCGCCGCCGTCGCCCGCTGGGCAGGGGTGGTGGCCGACGGGCTGGGCCTGGACCGCGCCCGCCGCGAGCGGGTGCAGGTGGCCGCCCGCCTGCACGACATCGGCAAGCTGGCGGTGCCCGACGCGGTGCTGCACAAGCCCGGGCCGCTGACCGACGCGGAGTGGGCGGTCATGACCGAGCACGCGGTCGCCGGCGCGCACCTGCTGGAGGCCGTGCCGGGCCTGGAGGACGTCGCCGCGCTGATCCGCGCGCACCACGAGCGCCCTGACGGCTACGGCTACCCCGACGGCCTGGGCGCCGGGCAGCTGCCGCTGGAGGCGGCGGTGATCGCGGTGTGCGACGCGTGGGCGGCGATGCGCTCGCGGCGCGCGAACGCGCCGACGCGGTCGCGCGCGGAGGCCCGCCAGGAGCTGGCCCAGGGCCGCGGCACCCAGTTCGACCCCGTCGTGGTCGACCTGTTCCTCGCCCTGGAGGCCGCGGGGGTCGTCGGGTCGCTGGAGTCGCCGCCCGCCGCCGCGTCGGCGACCTCCGTCCGTCTATCGTGAGGGCATGACCGACGCCCAGGAGTGGTGGTGGTGCCTGCGCCACGGCAGGGTCGAGCAGGACCCCGACGTGCGCGCGTCCGAGCGGCTCGGGCCGTACGAGTCGGCGGAGGCCGCCGCCGACTGGCAGGCCAGGTCGGAGACCCAGAACAAGCGCTGGGACGACGACGACGAGCGCTGGCGCGAGGGCCGCGGCCCCTACCGCCCCTGACTCGCGCCTGGGCGCGACTCGTGCGCACCTGAGCCGCTGCGCCGGGCGCGGCCCACCCGGCCGGGCGGCCGAATGGCCGAGGGGTCAGCGCCTCCTACACTCAGCGGGATGGAGCGGGCGATCGACGAGCGCGCCGAGCCGGCTGACGGTGCGGTGCGGCCGCCGGCCGTCGGCGACGTGCTCGCGACCCGCTTCCGCCTGGACGCGCGCGTCGCCGCGGGCGGTATGGCCACGATCTACCGCGCCCGGGACCTGGTGCTGGACCGCGACGTCGCCGTCAAGGCGCTGCACCCGCACCTCGCCGAGGACGCGACCCTGATCGAGCGCTTCCGCACGGAGGCCCGGTCCGCCGCCGCGCTCGTCCACCCCCACGTCGTCAACGTCTTCGACCAGGGCGTCGCCGGGGTCCCCTACATCGTCATGGAGTACGTGGACGGGCCGTCGCTGCGCCACGTGCTGAACCGCCGCGGCCGGCTCACCCCCGGCGAGGCGCTGGCCGTGCTCCAGCCGGTCTGCGCGGCCCTGGCCCTGGCCCACCGCGCCGGGACCGTCCACCGCGACGTGAAGCCGGAGAACGTGCTGGTCGCGTCGGAGGACGGGACCGTCAAGGTCACCGACTTCGGCATCGCGCGGATCCTGTCCGCGACGCCGATCACCGAGAGCGGCGTGGTGCTGGGCAGCGTCCACTACCTGGCGCCGGAGGTCGTGCTCGGCGCCGACGCGACCCCGGCCAGCGACCAGTACGCGGTCGGGCTGATGCTGTTCGAGCTGCTCACCGGCCAGCGCCCCCTGCCGGCCGACGGGGCGGCCGCGGTCGCCATCCGCCACGCCCGCGAGCCCGTGCCCTCGCCCAGCGGCTTCGTCAACGGGATCGCGCCGCGCCTGGACGCGGTGGTCGCGCGCTCCACCGCCCTGCAGCCGGGGCGGCGCTACCCCGACCTCGGGGCGTTCGTCGCGGCGCTGCGGGCGGCGGTGCCGGGCGGGCCCCGGCCGGTCGTGGTGCCGGCCGCGGACGGGTCGGACCGCACCGTGGTGCTCCCGGCGCTGCCCGAGGACGCCGACCCGACCGCCGGCGCGGTCCCGGCCCGCGGCGGCGGGTCCCCGGGCGCCGCCGCCGCCGACCCCGCCCCCGCCGGTGGCCGCCCCCGTGGCCCTGGCCCGCGCCGCCCCACCCGCACCGGCGACCGCGGCGCGGGGGTTCGGCGGCTGGGGCGGCGGCGGCGGCTGGCGCGGCGGCGGCTGGGGCGGCGGCGGCGGCTGCTGCGGCGGCGGGTGGCGTGGCGGCGGCGGGTGGCGCGGCTGGGGCGGTACCCGGCGGGGCCGTGGCGGCCGGTGGCGCCGAGGCCCCCGGCGGTCCCGCCGCGAACCGCGGTGCCCGCAGCGGCGCGGAGGCCCACGAGGCGGCGGGGGAGGGTCCCGCCGCGACCGCGGCTGCCGGGGATGGCCCGCAGACCCGCGGCCGGGGGGGGACCGCCCCGCCGCGACCCCGGGCGCCGGCGACGACGCGGAGCCCCACGGCACGGCGGCGGACCGTCCACCGCCCGGCGTGCCGGGAACGGTGCGCAGGCCCTCGGCCCCGCGGTGAGCCGTCCCGCTGCCGGGGAGGGTGCGCGGGCGCGCGCGGCGGCGGGCCGTCCGGCTGCGGTCCGGGGTGCCGGGGCGGTGCGGCGCGCGCGGAGGCGGTGGGCCGCGGGGGCCGGGCGGGCTCGCGCCGCGGCGCGGCGGCAGCCCCTGCTCGCCGCCGCGATCGGCGTCGCGCTGCTGCTCCTCACCGGCCTGGCCGCGCGCGAGGTCCTGGTGCCGCGCCGGTCGGTCCCCGACGTCGTCGCCGACGCCCGCGCCGACGCCGTCCTCGCCCTCACCGCCGCCGACCTCGAGCCCGCCTTCGCCGACCCCGAGCCGTCGCGCGACGTCCCCGAGGGCGCCGTGCTCCGCACCGACCCCCCGCCCGGCGCACCCCTGCGGGCTGGTGACGTCGTCACCCTGGTGGTCTCGACCGGCCCGCCGCTGGTCCGCGCCGCAGACGTGGTGGGCACCCCGGAGGCCGAGGCGGTGGCCGCGCTGCGGGCGCAGGACCTGGTCGTCCGGCTGGAGCGCGCGTTCTCGCGGACCGGCGTCCCCGAGGGCGCGGTGGCGGCGCAGGACCCGCCGGGCGGGCGGGAGCTGCGCGTCGGGTCGGAGGTCACCCTGACCGTCTCCCAGGGCGTCGAGCGCGTCCGCGTCCCCGACCTGATCGGCGGCACGCGGGCCGCGGCGGAGCGCGAGCTGGCCGCCGCCGGCCTGGAGATGGAGGTCACCGAGGAGTTCAGCGACGACCAGCCGACCCCCGGCGAGGTCGTCCGCCAGGACCCCGAGCCCGGCGGGCGGGCGCCGCGGGGGGAGGTCGTCCGCGTCGTCGTGTCCGCGGGCCCGGCCACGGTGACCATCCCGGACCTGTGGCTGCGCCCGGTGGAGGAGGCCCGCGCGACGTTGGAGGGCGCCGGCCTGCGCGTCGTCGTCGTCGAGGAGCCCGCCCCCCGGCTGGGGCCCGTCGTCCTGGGCGTCCCCGGCCTGGTCGAGGAGCTGGACCCCGCGCCCGGCACCACCGTCCCGCGCGGCACCGAGGTGACCATCACCACCTGGGCCGCCCCCGCGCCTGCGCCACCGCCCACACCGGCGCCCCCGCCAGCGCCAGCGCCCGTCCCCAGCCCGACCCCCCGCCTCGGCCGCCCCGCCTAGGCCGTGTCTCCTGACTCCGCAGGCGGAAGCCGCCCGGCGTTTGAGGTGCACACCTAGAGCACCGCGGCCGGGGAGCTGCTGCGGACGAGGAGCCGCTCGAACTCGGCCGGGTGGACCGCTCGCCAGAAGTGGAAGCCCTGGCCCAGCGCGCACGACATCGCCCGCAGCTCCTCGGCCTGCGCGGGCGTCTCGATGCCCTCCGCCAGGGCGGTCACCGCGAGCGTGCGGGTCAGGTCCAGGATCCCGCGGGCGAGGCTGGTCTCCGGGTCGCCGTGACCCAGGTCGTCGACGAAGGATTTGTCGATCTTGATGATGTCGACCGGCAGGCGCTGCAGGTAGCTCAGCGAGCTGTACCCGGTCCCGAAGTCGTCGATGGCGATGAGGACGCCCAGCCCGCGCAGCGCCGTCAGCGTCGCGAGCGCCTGCTGCGGGTCGCGCAGCAGGACGGTCTCGGTCAGCTCCAGGATCAGGCAGGACGGGTCCAGGCCCGACGCATCCAGCGCGCCGGTCACGGTCTCGACCAGCCCGGGGTCCTGGAGTTGCCGCGCGGACACGTTCACGCTGATGCGCAGCGGTCCGCCGACGCGGTGGTCCTGCCACCGGCGGGCCTGGCGGCACGCCTGGTGCAGGACCCACCGGCCCAGCTCGACGATCTGGCCGGAGTGCTCCGCCAGGGGGATGAACTGGTCCGGTGGGATGGCGCCGCGCTCGGGGTGGTGCCAGCGCAGCAGCGCCTCGGCGCCGACGATGGCGCCGCCGTCCAGCTCGACGACCGGCTGGTAGGCCAGGGACAGCTCGCCGCGCTCCAGGGCGGTGCCCAGCGCGCCGACCAGGTGGAGGCGCTCCAGCGCCTCGGTGTGCATGGCCGCCTCGTAGCGCCGCCACCGGTCGTGGCCCGCCGCCTTGGCGTGGTACATGGCGACGTCGGCGTTGCGCAGGAGGTGCTCGGAGTCCTCCTCGCCGGTCCACAGCGCCAGCCCGATGCTGGCGCCGACGCGGACCTCGCGGCCGTCCACGACGACCGCGGCGCGCATCGCGTCGAGCACGCGCTCGGCGACCAGCTCCGCCTGCTCGTCGCCCTCCAGGTCCTCGACGAGCACGCCGAACTCGTCGCCGCCGAGCCGGGCTGCGGTGTCCCCGGTCCGCAGGGTGCGCTCGAGGCGCTCCGCGACCACGCGCAGGACGCGGTCACCCGCCTCGTGGCCCAGGCCGTCGTTCACCGTCTTGAAGTCGTCGAGGTCGCAGAACAGCACCGCCACGGGGGCGCCGGTGCGCCGGGCGCGGTCCAGCGCGTGAGCCACGCGGTCGCCGAACAGCGAGCGGTTGGCCAGGCCGGTCAGCGGGTCGTGGAAGGCGAGGTGGCGCAGGCGGCTCTCCAGCTCGTCGCGCTCGGTGACGTCGCGCCCGTTGACGACCAGGCCCTCCACGTCGGGGTCGGTCCGCAGGTCGGTGACGACCAACTCGAGGCGCCGGACGCGCCCGTCGGCCTGGCGGAGGGGGACCGCGACGGGGGACGCGCTGCGGCCATGGTCCAGGCCCGCGAGGTGGGCGACCAGGGCGCCCGCGTCGTCGGGGTCGAGCATGGTCGCCAGGCGCTCCTGGTCCCAGCCCGTCGGGTCCTCGCCGATCAGCCGGACGGCCGACGGGCTGGCGAAGGACACGCGCCCGTCGCGGTCGACGACCAGGAGGATGTCCGCGGCGTGCTGGACCAGCGACCGGAAGCGGCGCTCCTCGCGCCGGCGCTGCAGCTCCTCCACCTGGGCCTTCGCCCGCTCAAGCGCGCGCAGCAGCCCGCCCATGCGCAGGACGACCAGGAGGAACAGCACGATCGACGCGCCGCTGGCCACCCGGTCCAGCCCGTCGTGGGCGTGGCCGAGGCCGATCGCGGGGGCCAGCAGCGACGCGAGCGCCAGCGCGACCAGCCGGCCGGTCCCGACGCGCTGCTCGCCCACCTCGGCGCGCTCGGTGAGCCGGTCGGCGGTGGGGTGCAGCGCCGCCGCCCCGACCAGGGCGAACGCGATCATCCAGCCGGCGTCGATCAGCCCGCCGACCTCGTAGCTGCCCTGGGCCTGGAGCCAGCCGTACAGCAGGTCGGTCGAGGCGATGAAGGCCAGGCCCGCCAGCAGCAGCGCGAACGCGGGGGGCCGCCGCCCGCCGCCGATGGCCAGGCGGCTCACCACCCACAGGACGGCCAGGTCGAGCACCGGGTACGCCGCCGCCGCCGCGCGCCCCAGCGGCGGGAGCCCCGCACCGGACGGCGCGATGACGAAGACCCAGACGACCACGCCGACGCCGGTGGCCAGGATCGAGGCGTCGATGAGGCCCGCCCAGTCGCGCCCCGGGGTGCGCAGGCGGACCATCGCGGCCGCGCCCGCCGCCAGGAGCGGGTAGCCGCTCAGGTAGCCGAGGTCCGCGACGCTCGGGAACGGCACCTCCCGCCCCGCCAGCGCGTGGACGACGAAGACGGCGTCGCCGGCGACCCAGCACAGGAAGCCCCCCGCCAGGAGGCGCCACGGGTGCCGCCGGCCCGGCTGCTGGTGCCGCGCGCCGACCAGGAGCGACACGACTAGCAGCACGGTGCCCAGCAGGTACACCTGCGATCCGAGCCCCGCGGGGACCGCCAGCGGGTAGGCCACGACCGCGCAGGCGGACGCCGCCGGGAGGAGCCAGCGGCGGGCTGTCGTCATCGCAGCGCCGGCGTGGCCGTCGTGGAGGCCCGGAAGCGGCCGTCCGCCAGCTCGCGTCCCAGCGCGTCGGCGGTCAGCGGGGGCGCGAAGTAGGCGCCCTGCGCGAAGCCGGCCCCCAGGGCGCGCACGGCCTCCAGCTGGGCCGCCGTCTCGACGCCCTCGGCGACGGTGCGCAGGCCGAGGTCGGCCCCGACCCGCACGACCGCGCGGGTCACCGCCAGCTCCGCGCCGCCGCGCTCCAGCCGCGCCACCAGCGACCGATCGACCTTGAGCGTCCCGATCGGCAGGGTCGTGAGCAGCTCGACCGGGGTCCAGGCGCCGCCGAGGTCGTCGACCGCCAGCCGGACGCCGAGGTCGGCCAGGGCCAGCAGGCGCGCCCGGGCGGGGCCGTCCAGCTGGGTGCGGCCGCTGAGCTCCAGCTCGAGGCCGTGGGGGTCCAGGCCGGACGCGGTCAGGAGGCCGGTGACCTGCTCGACCAGGGTCGTCTGGGCGAGCTGGCGCGGGGACAGGTTGACCGTGACGACGGCGGGCGCGGCGGTCCCCAGCTCGTCCTGCCAGGCGCGCAGGGTCCGGCACGCCCCCTCCAGCACCAGGGCGCCGATGGGGACGATCAGGCCGCTGCGCTCGGCCAGCGACAGGAAGGTGTCGGGGCCCTCGGTGCCGTGGCCGGGCCGGCGCCAGCGGACCAGCGCCTCGACCCCGGCGAGGCCCCCGTCGGCCAGCGCGACGACCGGCTGGTAGGCGGTGACGAGGTCGCCGGACTCCAGCGCCCGGCGCAGCTCGGACTCGCGGACGCGGCGCCGGTCGTCCTCGGTCCGCATTGACGGCTCGAACACGCTGAAGCGGTTGCGCCCGCCGCTCTTGGCCGTGTACATCGCGGCGTCGGCGTCGCGCAGCAGCGCCTCGGCGTCGGGGTGGCCGGCCCAGACGGCGACGCCGATGCTGCCGGCGGTGGGCACCGTGCAGTCCTCGAGGAGCAGGGGTACGCCCAGCGCCGCCAGCATCCGCGCCGCCGCGCCCTGCGCCTCGTCCGCGCTGCCCAGGCCGTCGAGCAGGACCGCGAACTCGTCCCCGCCCAGCCGCGCCGCGGTGTCCGCCGGGCGGATGCACGCGGCGAGCCGCTCGGCGACGGCGACCAGCAGCCGGTCGCCCGTCGCGTGCCCCAGCGAGTCGTTCACCGCCTTGAACCCGTCGAGGTCGATCAGCAGCAGCGCCAGCGCCGACCCCGGCCGGTCCCCGGCCCGCTGCGCCCGGGCGATCGCCTGCGCGAGCCGGTCCAGCAGCAGCGACCGGTTCGCCAGCCCGGTGAGGGGGTCGGTGTAGGCGCGGCGGCTGAGGTCCTCGGTCAGCGAGGCGTTCTCCAGGCTCAGCGACAGCTGGACCCCCAGCGTCGCCAGGGACGCGACCGTCTCGGTCGGCACCGGCGCGTCGCCGGCCACGACCAGCGCGCCCTGGAGCCCCTCGCGGGTGCGCAGCGGCACGATGACGGTGGTCCCGTTCGCCGGGTCGGCGGGCTCCAGCGGGCTTTCCGGCGACAGCTGGGCGCCGGGGCGGAGCTGGCCGAAGGCGGGGGAGCCGTGCCGCAGCAACGCGCGCATGGGTTCGGGGAGCGACTCGGTGTGGACGCGGGTGCCGACGAGGTCGTGCCACCCCGCGCCGGAGGTCGCGATGATCTCGTGGCCCTCCGCGGTGTCGATCCCCAGGCCGGCGCGCGCCCCGGGCAGGTTGTCGAGCAGCCGGCGGGCCGCGTCCACCGCCGTCGTGTAGATGGTCGCGCGGTCCGTCGCGCGGGACAGGGCCGTCCCCGCCTCGACCAGGACCTTCTCGCGGCGCTGCCCGCGCTCGCCGGCCCGCAGGGTCGACGCGATGACGTACGCGCAGGCGCCCAGGACCGGGACCCCGGGGACCTGCTGGACGTAGCCGCCGAGGTCGGAGGTCTGGCCGAAGGCGGGGCCGATGAGGACCGCCCCGAAGAACGCCACAAGGGCCGTGCCGACGAAGGCCGCGGCCTGCCGCCAGGTGCCGTAGAGCGCGCGGAAGTTCACGCCGGTGTAGAGCAGCCCGAACGCGGCGTACGGGGTCGAGCCGATCGCGAGGGCGGTGAGGGTGAACGCGAGCGCCTCCGCCGCCAGCCCGGCGGTGGGGAACCGCTCCCGCCGGTACCCGCGGATCCACCACCAGCCCAGGACGGCGAGCGCGACGACCGCCCCGCCGCGCAGCGGGGTCGGCATGCGACTGGTGAAGGTGATCTGGGCGATCAGGCCGACGACGTTGAACAGCCCGAACGCCAGGAACACCCACCGCATCCGCGCCAGCAACCCCGCGGGCACGCGCAGCACCCGCGCTACACGCCCCATCGCCATCCCTCCCTCCCCTGTCGCAGCCCTCCCTCCTATCGGCCGCCCACCCCCCCGCCCTGAGCCCCCGCCCCCGCTGTGCTACGCTCGATCCCGCACCCGCGCCGGTAGCTCAGGGGATAGAGCATCTGACTACGGATCAGAAGGTCGGGGGTTCGAATCCCTCCCGGCGCACCGAACTTCCGTATTCGAACTGTGGCCCGTTGAACAGCGTCTGGAACGGCTGGTGGTGATCCCAGCCGTGGATGTGGCCGTCGCGGACGGTGACGCGGGTGAACAGCGCGGTGTTGAGCTGCTTGCGGTGTCGTTGCGCGGCGCGGGTGTAGGCGGTGGCGCAGTCGCCAGCGAACCGCAGGGCGGTGGTGAGGATGTCGCGCCACTGGTCGAGGTGGGCGGTGAGGGTGGCGAGCCGGTCGTTGGCGTCGCGGGCGTCGCGGTCCAGCCGGTCCTGTTCGGTCTTGAGGGTGGGCAGGTCGATGGCGTCGGCGTAGAACGCGTCGAGCAGCTTGCGTCGCTGGTCGGCGAAGGCGGTGAGCCGGCGGGTCTGCAGGTCGCGTTCGGCGGTGGCGTGGTCGGTCTGGTCGGCGAGTTCGCGTTCCAGTTGGACGGCGAGCCGGTCCACGAGCGGCTTGGGGAGTTGGATGCGCTGGTAGAGGCGGGCGACTTGGTCTTCGAGCCGGTCGGCGGGGGTGTAGGGCTCGCGGCAGACGGTCGGGCCTTCGATCTTCTGGCCGAGACAGTAGAAGTAGGTGTAGCGGCCCTTGGAGACCTGCACGGACAGGCGGCGGCCGCAGACGGCGCAGTGCAGCAGCCCCTTGAGGTAGTGGGGGTGCTTGCGTTCCCGGGTGCCGCGGGCGGCGCGGGCGGCGAGCAGGTCTTGGACGGTCTGGAAGGTCGCCGGGTCGACGAGTGGGGTGTGGGCGCCGGGGTAGCGGACGCCGCGCCACTGGACGACGCCGATGTAGGCGGGGTTGGACAGGATGACCGACAGGCCGTTGAGCGACAGCGGGCCGGGCGGGCGTGTCCGGGTGCCGCGGCTGCGCAGCCCCCGGCGGGTGAGTTCGGCGAGCAGCCGTTCCAGCGTCCAGCCGCCGGTGGCGTACAGGTCGAACGCCGCGCGGACGTGGGGGGCGCGGTCGGGGTCGGGGGTGATGGTGGCGACCTGGCGGCCCGCGATGACCTTGCGCTGGTTGACATAGCCGAGCGGGGCGACCTGGGGCCAGCCGCCCTGCTTGGCCTTCTGGGTCATGCCTTTGCGGACCTCGGCGGACAGGTTGGAGGAGTAGAACTCGGCCATGAGGGCGTGGATGCCCTCGACGAGCTTGCCGGAGGGGGTGGCCTCCAGGTTCTCGGTGACCGACACCAGTTGGCAGCCGGCGCGGCGGAGGGCGGCGCGGATGGCGACGTGGTCCTCGACGTTTCGGGCCAGCCGGTCGACTTTGTGGACCACGACGACGTCGACGTCGCGGTCGCGTTCGATCCGCTCCAGCATCTTCAGCAGCTCGGGCCGGTCAGCGGAGCGTGCGGACTCGCCGCGGTCGACGTACTCGTCGACCAGCGTCCAGCCCTCCGCCCGGACACGCCCGACGCATGCCTCGCGTTGGGCGGGGATGGAGTAGCCCTCCTCGCCCAGGCCCTTCTCGGCCTGCTCGGCGGTGGACACCCGCAGGTAGTCCACCGCCCGCACCTGCGACGACGGGTCCGGGGCCACGGCCTGATCGGTGCTCGGCTGGTCGGTCATCGACTCTCGCCCAGCTCGCGGTGACGGGGACGGTGGTGACCGGCGACCGGCAGGTGCCGTGGCCGCTGGGTCCACCGGCTGTCGGCCCACGACGTGTAGCCGGTGACGACCGACAGGACCCCCAGCGCCTCCTCGACATCGGGCTGGGCGGCTGAGACCAGCGTGACCCCTGCCGACGCCAGGCCGCGGTGCAGGTCCAGCAGCTCGGCGGGGTCGCGGCTGAGGCGGTCCAGGCCGGTGACCGCGACGGCGTCGACATCGCCGGGGGTGCGGATACGGTCCAGCAGCATCGCCAACCCGGGGCGACGGGCGGCGGCACAGCCGTCACCGACGTCGGTGTACTCCCCGGCCGCCCGCCAGCCACGGTCGGCCAGGTGGCGGGACAGCACGGCCCGCTGGGCGTCAATCGCGCCGCCGCTGTCGACGGCGGCGCGCAGGTACATCACAACACGCACGCAGGGTCCTTCCTTGTGACCTGTGGGTTTCGGGTGTGGGACGGTCAGCGACGACACCTCCGCAGGCGGACCGGTTCAAGTCCTGCCGGCGAAGATCCCGACGGTGGACCGGGCGGCCCCAAGCGAGACCGCCCGGCACCGGAACAGGGGTCAGCGGCGGGTGCGATGCGCCGAGCTGTGCGGGCGGACCGGCCGGCCCGACCTGCCGCCCCTGCCCGCCGCCGCCGGTTCGGTGGGGACGCCGTGGACGTGGACGGCGAGGGCCAGCAGTGCCTGCGCCAGCGGCCGCAGATCGGCGTCCTCTAGCACGACCGGCGGTGGGGACTGCCGCCTTGGCGTCGACCGCGCCGTCTGACTCACCGAGGGACCAGCACGAGCACGTCTTCGTGGGCGCGGACGTGGCGGACGCCGGCGCTGCGGTGAGGGCTGCGCAGGTTGTGCAGCGCGAAGAACGACGCCCGGGCGACCAGCCGGTCGCCCCGCACTCCTGCCAGCAGCGCCACGTTGCGCTCGGCCAGCACCAGACCGGCGTCGCGGGCGGCGGCGGTGACCAGCGACGGGAAGTCGACCAGCTCGCCGTTGCGGCGAAACGGCCGCACCGTCACCACCACCGCCGCGTCGGCGGTGAGGAACGCACGGCAGCCGACCAGGATCTGGGTGAACCCCTCCAACAGCGCCCGGACGGGCCGGTGCGCGAGGTTGGCCCGATCGGTCGAGTAGCGGTGGTCCTGCTTCACCACCCGCCCCTGGGGTGTTGGGCGGACGTGGCCGTGGGTGACGGCCCCGTACGGCGGTGAGGTCAACACCAGCGCCACCCGCCCCCGATAGCTTGCGTCGAGTAGCCGGCCCGCGGCGCGGGCGTCGCCGGTGGCCACCTCACCTGCCCCGCTGGCGCCCTGTTCGGCGGCGAGGCCGAGGTTGCGGCGGGCCAGATCCGCCCAGCGTGGCTCGTACTCGATCCCGACAGCCTGACGGCCCAGGTGCGCCGCCTCGACCAGGGTGGTGCCGATTCCACACATCGGGTCCAACACCACCTCGCCCGGACGGGAGTAGGCGGCGATGGCGTGGCGGGCGACCGCCGGGAGCATCTTGCCCGGGTGGGCCATCGACTCCGCGACGTACCGGCCGGACCTTTGCGCCCGGGAGGACCGCTGCGCGGTCGTCCACACCGACAGCAGCGACGTCTCCGACACGGGTTGCGCAGCGGAACTGTAGTGGGAACGGGGAGCGAAGCCGTGACGGGACCCGATCGTCCGCTCCGAGTCATCCGGGTGGGCGGGCAGCGGCCGACGGCCGCGCTCAATTCCTCTCATACACAGAACCCACCGCCCCACCCCCCCATGTGACAGCCCTGCTTCCGTGAACCGCGCCGGGTTCGTGGAGGCTGGGCCTGCCGCTCTGCGCTCCGTCCCGGTTGCCTTGGGACAATGGTGGTCGGTCGCGGTGGTGGTCGAGGGATCGGTCGCGGCGTTGCAGGATGGCCGCGAGGGTCTGGAGGGCGACGGGCGAGGGGGTGAGCGGCGGACGACGACCAGCGCAGGAGGGTGTTGGCCTTCACCTGCGTTGCCGCGTTCGCCGTGGCCCTCAACGCCACGATGCTGCCGGTCGCGCTGGGCCGGATCGGCGACGACCTCTCGCTGGGCACGTCCGCGCTGGGGTGGCTGCTGACCAGCTACTTCCTGGCCAACGGTGTCGCGGTGCCCTTCTTCGGCCGCCTGGCCGACCTGCAGGGTCTCGATCGGGCCTTCGCCGGCGGGCTGGTCGCCTTCCTGCTCGGGTCGCTGCTGTGCGCCCTGGCGCCCGACTACCTGGCACTGGTCATCGGCCGGGGGCTGCAAGGCGTCGGCGCGGCGGCGGTCGTCGGGCTCGGGCCGACCGCGTTGAGCCTGTCCTACCCGCCCCAACGGCGGGGTGCGGCGATCGGGACGCTGGGCGCCACGGTCGGGGTCGCCTACGCCGCCGGGCCGGTGGTGGGCGGGCTGCTGATCGAGGTGATCGGGTGGCGGTGGCTGTTCGCAGCCGGCGTGCTGTTCGGGGCGTTGTTCCCGCTCGCCGCCAGGGCGCTGCCCAAGGGCAGCCCGTCGACCGGCGGTCGGCTGGACCTGCCCGGCGGGCTGTTCCTCGGCGTCGCGCTGGCGGGCGGCCTGTTCGCCCTCACCGAGGGCGGCCAGGACACGGGCGCACCCGCGCTGATCGCGGCCGCCGCCGGGGTGTCCGCGGTCGGCCTGGCCGCGCTGGTGGTCCGGCAGCGGACAGCGCGCGAGCCGTTCGTTCCCCGCCCCCTGCTCGCCAACGGTCCGTACCTGCTGCTGAGCCTGCTGACCTTGCTGTTCGTGGGCTCCAACATCACCGTGAACACCACGCTCCCGCTGCCATTGGCGCAGATCGGGGGGCTCAGCGCGTCGCGGACGGGCCTGGCGCTGCTGCCGGCCGCGCTGACCACCATCCTGGCCGCGCGGTTGTCCGGCTGGGCGGTCGACACCTTCGGCACCGTGACGCCGATCCGCGCCGGCGTCGCCGCCGTCGTCGTGTCGCTGGTGCTGCTGTCCGCGTTCGGCGTCAACGGGCCGCTGTGGGCGGCGAGCATCCTGGCGGCGATGGCCAGCGTGGGCGCGGTGCTCGCCAAGGTCGCCACCACCAAAGCGGTCTCCCTATCGGTCCCCCGCCACAGCTTGGCGTCGGCCATCTCGATCAACGAGTCGGTGTGGTTCGTCGGCGCCAGCCTCGGGACCGTCCTGTTCTCCGCCACGGTGAGCGCCCGCGCCGCGGCGGACGCAGCGGTGAACCCCCTCCACAGCGGCGCCGGAGCCGCCTACAGCGACGCCTACCTCGCGCTGGCCCTCCCACTCACGGCCGTATTCATCGTCACCAGCAGACTCCCACGCCGCGACCGCCAGACGTGACCGACCGTGCCCGGCCCTCGGCCTCAGGCACCGTCCACGACCACGTGCCCCGCTGAGCTGCTCCAGATCGTGCGTGCCGGCGCAGCGTTGCAGCGGGTGCTGCCGGCGTGGACTGCTGAGGGTGGGACAGCCTGCATGGGGGCTGTACTCGTTCGTTTGGGCGGAGGTTCATGCGTCTCCGGTCGGGGTGCTGCGGGCCTGAATGCTGCCAGCACCCAGCCCAGCCGCCCGCGGCGCGATGTCGCGGCGTGCGGTACAGGCGCAGCGGCCGGGAGCCGGGCAGCGGCTGTGCCAGCGATCGTCGCGCATGCTGTGGCCAGAGCCCCGAGCAGGAGCCATCCGACCTGCCACCGGCCCGGGTCGGTCAGGACCACGGGGGCGAGCAGCGCGGTGAGCAGGATGCCGGGACCGACGCCGGCGTAGTAGACGCCGAGCACCGCACGGAAGGTGCGGGGCGGCGCGCTTCGGGAAGGAGAGGCTCCCCGGTCGCGGCCCGAGCCGCGTCAACGGATTCGTTGACCAGCTCGACGACCCACCTGATGTCGACCTGCGAGACGACGGCCACCCCCACAGAGTAACCGGATAAGCAGCCTAGGCTGTTACGACGGCTGTAACCTCCACCGTCATGACTACTGGTGACGCTGTTGTAGACTTGACGGTCCTGCCCGCCTTCCTGGTCGCCGTCCTGGTGATCCTGGTGGCCCCGGGGCCGGACATGGCCTTCATGGTCGCCAGCGGGCTCAACGGCGGGCGGCGCGCTGCGACGCGGGCGGCGTTCGGGATCACGACAGGTGTGACGGTCTACGTGCTGCTGACCGCAGCGGGCCTCGGCGCACTGCTCGCCGCGGCACCGACCGCGGTCAACGCGATCCGCTTGGCTGGCGCGGGATATCTCGCCTACCTGGCGTGGAGCACCTGGCGCAACGCCGGCCCAGCCACGGGCTCTGGTCTGGACGGCGACCTCGGCGCTGGCGTCGGGCAGCACGTGTTCCGCCGTGGCTTTCTGGTCAACCTCGCCAACCCCAAGATCGCCCTGTTCTTCACGGCGTTCCTACCGCAGTTCCTCGGCGACGTCACCGGCAACCCCGCCGTGCAGCTGCTCATGCTCGGGTTGGTGCTGCAGGCGCTCGGCCTGCTCGTCGACCTGGCGATCGGCTACGCCGCCGGCACCATGCGCGACCGGGTGCTACGTCGCCCCGCCGTGCGCCGGACCCTGGACCGGCTCGCCGCCGCCGTCTACGCCGCACTCGCCGTCGTCCTGCTCGGCGAGAGCACTGACGACCTCGCCAGCAGCTGACCGCGTGGCCATCCCGGTGGACGACCCTCCTACGGGAACGCTTTGCTCTGCCGGCCGGAGGCCGCGTCCGGCAGCCTTGCGAGCGTGGATGCCGCTCAAGCAGATTCCTGTATGACCCGCCCGCGAAAAGGCCAGGTGAGGGCAGGCTGACCGGGGACACTCCTGCGGTGACCGCGATCAAGATCGGCTACGCCCGGGTTTCCACCCACGGGCAGGACTTCACCGCCCAGCGCCAAGCCCTCGCCGACCTCGGCGTGGAGCCCGACCGGGTCTACGTCGACCACGGCATCAGCGGCACGCACCGGGCCCGCCCCGGGCTGCGCGAGGCCCTTACGGCATGCCGGCCCGGCGACACGCTCGTGGTCACCAAGCTCGACCGGCTCGCCCGGTCGGTGCCCGACGCCCGCGACATCGTCCACGAGCTCAACGCCCGCAGCGTAAGCCTGAACCTTGGCGGGTCGGTGCACGACCCGGCCGACCCGATCGGTCGGCTGCTGTTCACTGTCCTGTCGATGATCGCTGAATTCGAAGTCGATCTCGCCGGGCGCGCACCCGCGCGGGCATGGCGATCGCCAAGGCCAAGGGCCGGCTGCGCGGCAAGCAACCCAAACTCAACCCCAAGCGCGAGGCTCAGCTGGTCGCGCTGTGGCGGGCCGGCAACCACACCACCCTCGAGCTCGCCGAGATGTTCGACATCGCCCGCTCCACCGTGTACCGGGCCATCGAACGAGCCGGCCCTGCGGCCCGCTGCCCGACGGTGCGCCTGCAGTCCTGTCGCCGAACCGGTGAGACCGCTACACGCACGCCGCTGCTCCCTCGCTCGCTCGGAGTCCCAGTCTTGCCGCTGAAGTGCCCGCGTGTCACGGACCACGACCACGCAGAGAGGTCGGATCAGCTCAGCCCGGCAGCGCGCAGGGCTGCGGTGGTGGCAGCCGCGGCAACCACGACGACCAGCACGTGCGCCTTGCGCCACAGCAGAAGCGCGGCGACCGCGGCCCCGGCGGTGTCGGCGCCGACCCTCAGCCGATCGCCGTCGGCGAGGGCGTTCGTGACGACGAGTGCCGCAAGCAGCGCCGACCCGAGCAGCACGACGACGCGCACCGCGGGTGCAGGCAGCTCGCGGGAACCGGTCGCGAAGGGGCCGATGCCCTTCGTTCCGAACGTCGTGACAGCGACGAGCACGATCACGGCCCAGACGACGCCCGTGCTCACGAGGTCTTCTTCCGAGGTCGGCGCAGACCCACGAGCGCCGCGGCAGAGGCGACGAGCACGGGGACACCCGATGGGGCAACGGGGACGAGCACGAGCGCGATCACCGCGCCCGCGCCCGCGACACCGACGCGTCGCCGGTCGCGCAGCTCGCCTGCCAAGATCGTGAGGAAGAAGGCAGGGAACACCGCATCCAGCCCGAGCGCGCGCGCGTCCAGGCCGGGCACGACGACGCCTATCGCGGTCCCGGTGACCCAGGCGACGTACTGCAACGGCGGTGTGCCCGAACAGGTAGGAGCGGTCGAACCGGCCGTCGCCGCGGGCCGCCATCGCCCACGACGAGTCGACGACGACCTGCCCCTCAAGAGCGCGGCGGACCCGGCCGCCGCGCAGGGACGGCCCGAGCGCGAAGCCCATCGGCACGAACCTGCTGTTCATCAGCGTCGCCGCCCCCACGGCGGCACCGACCCCTCCCCCGGCCGCGAGGATGCCCACCGCGGCGAACTGTGCGGAGCCGGCGAAGACGATCGCCGACATGACCACCGCCGCGAGCGCGGGGACGCCTGCGTCGGTCGCGACGACGCCGAAGGACAGGGCCAACACTCCCGAGGCCGCGGCGTACGGCAGACCGGCGCGTGCGCCGTCACGGAAGGTGCGGGGCGGCGCGCTTGGGGGAGTAGAGGCGTCAGTGGGCACCGCGCCACCCTGTGGCTGTGTCGAGCCGCCTGGCGATGAGTAGGCCAACGGCGGCCAGAGCCGCCGTGGTTGCCAGCGCGGCGCGCCATCCGATCAGGGAAGGGGTCGTGGTGGTGGTCTGGTCGGCGAGGACCGCGGAGACCGTGGCGACCAGGGCGACGCCGAGGGCGACGCCGAGCTGTTGTGACGTGTTGAGGAGTGCTCCAGCGGAGGCTTTGTGGTCGGCGGGCACGTAGTCGGTGGCGGCGATGCTGACCACGACAAGGGCGACGATGTGGCCGACAGCGTTGACGGTGGTTGCCGCGATGACCAAGGGCACTCCGCCTCGGGCGGGAAGCATCACCAGCGGCAGGAGCGCAACGGTCTCGATCGCGACGCCGGTGACCAGCGGACGGCGCGGTCCCCAGCGAGTGACCAAGCGCCCGGCGGTGAGGCTCACCGGCACAGCGACGGCACCGGAGACGGCGAAGATCAGTCCGGTCGCCAGTGGCGAGTGACCCAAGCCCTCTTGCAGGTAGAGCGTCAGGACGAACAGCATCCCGGAGTAGGACGCGACCAGGATCAAGCCGAGCAGGTTGGCCCTGGCGATGGTGGCGATGCCGAGCAGCCGCGGAGGGACCAGCGGGGAGCGGGAGCGGCGCTCCACCAGCACGAAGCCGACCGCGGCGACCAGGCCGATGATGAGGGCGGTCAGGAACGAGGCGGGCTGCTGGTCGGCTGTGTGGACCTGGGAAAGGGCGTACACCAGGGCGGCCATGGCCAGCGCGGAGAGCACAGCGCCCGGCACGTCGAATGCGGCCCGGTGGCTGACCCGGCTCTCGGGCAGGCAGCGATGGGCAAGGAGGGCGGTTGTCAGGGTGATCGGGATGTTGACGTACATCGTGGCCCGCCAGCCGAGCGTGTCGGTGAGCACGCCACCGGCGAGCATGCCGCTGACGAAGCCGGCCGACAGGATGGCCCCGTACAGGCCCAGCGCCTGCCGCCGTTGCGGCCCCTCGGGAATGATCGCGGTGAGCAGGCCCAGCGCGGCCGGGGCGATCAGCGCAGCGCCTGCGCCTTGCAGGACGCGGCCGACGATGAGGGCGGCGGTGCTCCAGGCGGTTCCGGCCAGCGCGGAGGCGACGGTGAACACCAGCAGGCCGATGACGAAGACGCGGCGGCGGCCGGCCAGGTCGGCGACGCGTCCGGCCAGCAGCAACAGCGCGGCGAAGGCGACGGAGTACCCCGACAGCACCCAAGCCGCTCCCGTGGACGTCAGGCCCAGGTCGCTGCGGATGTCGGGGATGGCGACGTTGGCGATCGACAGGTCAAGGGACACCAGGAACTGGGCCACGCAGATGACCAGGATCCCGGCGGTGCGCCACAACGGCGGACCGGTCGAGCCCGGTGGCTCGGATGGTGCCGTCGTTGGCGGCGGCGGCGGCGACGCGGCGGCCTGCCGGAGAGTGCTCGCGGGGCGGGTCACTCCTTCGCGTACCGGTTCGATGTCCATCTGCGCCTCTGCTGGTGTCGTGACTGCGGCCGGGAAGCCGACCGCCGGCAGGTCAGCGTTCTGCCGCCTTGACGGGGGTCTGGTCGACGCCGCGACCGGCGATGAGCACGCGGCCGGCCGGTAGTGCGAGGTCCGCGATGTCGGGACCGGAGATGCTGACGTCCCGCACGAAGTGGGTCAGGACGCTGGCGCACTCATCCATGTGGGTCTCGAGCAGGAAGTGCCCGCCGTCGAAGACGTGGACCTCCAGCGACTTCAGGTCGCGGTGATAGGCCAGCACCTCCTCTATGTCGAAGTAGGTGTCGTAGCGGCCCCACAGCACCATGGTCCGCGGTTGGTGGTGCCGGTGGTAGTCGGCGATCTCCTCGAAGCGCGCCACGTGGGCGGCGTAGTCGGTGAACAGCTGGAACTGGATGTCCAGGTCACCGGGGCGGGCCAGACGTTCCCAGTCCAGGTGCCACAGCTCGGGGGCGTGCAAGGCCTTGACCGCGTCGGGCAGGCCATCGAGGTACTGCTCGCGCGTGCCGGCGAAGTTCAGCCAGTCTGGCAGCTGGGCTCGGTTGGCCTCGGTGGGCTCTGCCCAGAACCGGCGGGGCGCATCCCACTGCGGGCCCAGGCCCTCGGGGTGGGCGTTGCCGTTCTGCACGATCAGGCCCTGCACCCGGTCGGGGTGGCGGGTCGCGAGGTGGTAGCCGACGGGTGTGCCGAAGTCGTTGAGGTAGAGGAAGTAGCGGCCCACGCCGAGTTGCTCGAGCAGCGCCTCGATAGTGGTGGCCAGGTTGGCGAAGGTGTACCGGTAGTCGGCCATCGTGGGGGCGGCGCTGAAGCCGAAGCCGGGCAGGTCGGGGGCGATGACGTGGCCGACCTGAGCCAGTTCGGGGATGAGGTTGCGGAACATGTGCGAGGAGCTCGGGAAGCCGTGCAGCAGCAGGATCGTCGGCGCCTGGGGATCGCCGGCACTACGGACGAACAGATCGAGTCCGTCCACGGTGAGCGTGTGGTGGCGGGTCTTGTGGATCGTCAGCATGGTGCGGATCCCCTCCTCCTCTTCAGGTGGTGGTCCCTTCTCAGGTGGCGGCGGCCCGCCCGGTGCAGGGCGGCCCGCTGCGGGACGGGCCGGGTGCTGAGTGGGCCGTCCGTGTAGGCGCGCATGGCCACGCGCGGTGCGCGAGCGCACCAGACAGAGCGCTGTCGTGGGTTCACCGGCCGGTGGCGCGGTCCGCCGACGGGGGTGGGGTCGGGCTTGGTGCGCGGAGACGTGCGTGCATGGCGGGGACCCGGTCGGCGACCCGTTATCTATCTACTGGCCGGCGGACGGTTAGGGACCACTGCACCGGCTGGAACTTCTCGAGGAAGTAAGGGTCAACCGCATGATGGGGCGGTCGGCCTTGTGCCTGGCCACCTCGGTGAACCCGGCGTCCCGGAACACGCTGGCGATGCCCGTCATGGCGTTGTCCGCACCAGCTCGCCGGCCCGGGGCCGGCTCAACCGGGTACCCCTCGACGACCTCTGCGCCCTGCTGGCGGGCGTAGTCGCAGGCGGCGAGCAGCAGCTCCCGCTGCATGCCTTGTCCGCGCTGCGCGCGCGGGAGGAACAAGCAGGCGATTGACCAGACCGGCCGGTCGTCCACCGGCTTGAGCACCGGTGAGCGGTCCAGCCGGGGGAAGCCGCCCCGCGGCCCCAAGGAGCACCAGCCGACCGGCTCCTCATCGCGGTAGGCGACCACCCCAGGGGCGTGTCCGTCCACGCCGTCACTGGCCAGGCGGTGCATGTGCCGGCGATTGCCCTCTCCGCGGTTGTCCATCCACTCCGCCATGGACAACCGCCAGTGCATGCACCAGCAGCCCCGCGCTCCGCCCCGCTCCCCCATCACCGCGACGAAGTCGTCCCATGTGCCGGCGGTCAGCGGACGCACGTGCAGTGCAGATCGGATGTCCGAGCGGCCGCTCATGCCCGCGGCTCCGTACCCGCTGGCGCCGAGCCGCCGTCCGTCACGGCCGAGGTGTTGGCACTGGGCTGGCGGCGGCGGTACTGGCGCATCTTCGCCCGGGTGCCGCAGACCGCCATGGAGCACCAGGCGCCAGCGTGGTTGCGGGACTGGTCGTAGAAGACCCACCGGCAGCTGTCCTCGCGGCAGGTCTTCAATCGCGCCCACGTGCCCTCCCGGGCAGCGTCGTGCGCGATGCTCAGCAGCCGGCCAAGAGCTCCGGCGACACCCCCGGCGGTCACCTGCGCCGCCGGGGAGCCATCCGGGTTGAATCCGGCGTACAGGCCGCTGCGGCGCGCGAACACATTCAGGGCCTCAGCCGCGGCCGCCCGGTCGGGCCGCCCGTTGTGGCCTCCGATGAGCTCCCGCAGCGCGGCCCGCAGCTGCCGAACCTCTACGACGGTGACGTCCTGGGACGCCTGACCAGAGCCGGCCGCCGCCGGCGCGTCACCCAGCAGGCCCTGTTCCTGAAAGAACTTCCGGACCGCCGCGTCGCCCGACAGTGCGTCGTGCCCCCCTTCCCGGTCCTCGGTGTTGACGAAGTCTTGGACTAACACCAGTCGGCCTGGGGCGTGCGGTCGGTGTCCAGGCTGCGGTTCTGGGCGTACCTCGTTACCAGCCATCATGGTTTGACGGTAACATGATCCGTGGTCCGTGCCAACCGCGACATCAGATCGGTGAGCGCCCGAGCAGTGCCCGAGCAGTGCCGCTGTGCGCGGCCCCGAGAGCGGCAACCTCGATCAGTTCCGGCTCCACCGAGTGCTGCCCGAGACGGTGGCTTTCCATCAGGAGCTGCTCGGCGACCGGTTGGCATGGAACGCCTTCGACCGCGGTTCCAGGTGTGACCCGGCGGGCGTGCATGGCGGGGCGACCCCACACGTCCCGACCGTCGAACTGCAGAACCGCCTGCTCGCCCCGCCCGGCGGGTACTGCATCCTGGCGAAACGTTCACCGGCAGCGACCAGCCGCTGGGGACCGCTGTTCGCGCTCGCGCACCTGCGCGACACGATGCGCCTGGTCGTCCCAGGCCAGGCTGCCCGACAGGCTCCGCGCCTTGCCTTGTCTAGCTCCGCCTCGATGAAGGGCGGCTCCGGGAGGAGCCGCGACCCGTTGGGTCGCTCCCTCCCGCTGTTCTCGACAAGCCGCGAGCCTTGAGGGGCTTCAGGCGTTCCTGAGGAGGTCACACCCCCGCTGCCCATTTCACGGCGGTGAGCCCTGAAAGGAGCGCTGCTGTCGGCGTCGACTGCTGAGGGCGGACAGCCTGCATGGGCGCCCGTGCTCGTCGGCTTGGGCGGAGGTTCATGCGTCTCCGGTCGGGGTGCTGCGAGCCTGTAGGCGAGCGGTGAAGCGCTGCAGGTCGATCACGGCTCGGCGGTGCGTGCCGCGGCTGATGACCGCCGCCTCGTCGCGGGCTTCGACGTCAAAGACCAGAACACGGCCTTGGACTGCTGTCAGTGCGGCGACGACGGTGACGGTGCCGCCGGGTGGGGTGGGGGCGTCGTGGCTGACGTCGATGTGGACGCCGAGGGTGGCTTCCCCCTCGTCTAGGTCCGCGGCCAGGGCGCGGATGCAGGTCCACTCCAGGACGCCCACGAGGTAGCCGGTCGCCAGGACCTGTGGCAGGGCGGCGAACTCGGGAGACTCGGGGAGCAGGTGGGGCACGGTGCGTTCGACCGGGACGGTCCAGGACAGGCAGGCCGTCAGGCCCGGTCGCATGGTGCTCTTCATGTCGTGGCGTCCTCTCGTTTCTGTCGTGGCACCGGTGGTGCGCCGCGCTGGGGTCGGCGGTGCCTGCGGGTGTCCGTGGATCAGCCCGTCCGGTGTGGCCGCACCAGCAGCGGAAGTCCAGGCGGTGCACGACCCGGCCGTCCTGCTCGACACCAGAGGTCACGGCGAGTACCCGGGCCAGCGACAGCCGGCCACAGCGGCCGGTGCACGAGACCGCCGACACCGGTCGTCATCGTTGCGCTCAGTGCGCCGCCTGGCGTGCGATGCCAGGGTTGGAGCTTGTCGAGGTGGAGATCCCGCGGGCGGCGCTGGCGCTGGTCGAGTTCGACGAGGACGCGTCCGCCGCGGACGACGTCGGCGGTGAGGTCCGGGAGGGTCCAGGTCCACCAGGCCAGCCGTTCGTGGCGGGGGATGGCGCTACGCCAGGGCGGCGAGGAGCACGGTGAGGAGCAGCAGGAACAAAAGCGTCACCGTGCCGTCACCTGTTCGTGGGCGGTGGGTTCGCGGCGACCGCCGCGTCGGGTTCGGCGGCCTCGGGCTGGCGCTCCACGGGGCTGCGCCTCGGACAGGAACCGACGGAACTTCGGACGCAGCAGGACGACGCGCAGCTCGCGCAGGAGGGCAGGGCTGGCAATCAGGGTGAAGGCGTCCGCACGCCAGGCCCGCAGCAGCGCGGCCGGTGCCGCGCGCGGCGAGATGATCCCCGAGATGAGCACACCGGGGTCCAGGACCGCCCGGGTCACCTACCCGTCGCGCTCGGCGCGGGCGGCCTTCAGCTCCGCGTACGCCAGCTCCAGCGCCTCGTCGTCCGAGGGCCCATCCGCGTTCGCCGCCCACACGTCCTCGAGCAGCGCGTCGAGGCCGAGGTACCGACGCAACGCCTCCTCCGCGACCTCCGCCTCCGGTCGCCCAGCTCGAGCGGCCCGCACTCGCACGGCAGCCAAGAGTGCCCCGTCGATCCGGACGTCAGCCTCCGTCCGCGCCACCGCTCCCTTCCTGCACTCGACCTGCCGGGTCCGGTGCCCGTGGACGTCATGCTAGTTCCGCGCTCGGGCTCGGGTGCCAGCGACGAGACGCCAGGCCAGTGGCCCCGCCAGAGCCGCCCGGTTAGGCTCGTGGCGTGGAGATCGTCGAGGCGGCCCTGGCGACCGGCCACCTGTCCGCTCAACGTCGCTTCTGGCATGAGGAGCTCGGGCTCGAGGTCGTCGAGGACGAGGCGCGGCGATTGGCCGTGCGTGTCGGCGAAGCTGTCCTCGCCTTCACGCCGGACGACAGCACGGAGGCCGCGACCCACCACATCGCGGCCACCGCCTCCTGCCCGAGCGAGAGGTGGCTGGTGCCTTTGACCAGGTTCTGCAGGAACAGGTCGTAGGCGCGCTTCTCGAACACCCGCATCTTGGTCATGCTGCGGTAGAGGGCGAGTCGCGCGTCGGTATCCGGCGTGGGTACTTCGCCGGTGTCAGGGTCATGTGTGGATACAGCGGTCATGATCGCTCCGGTGTGGTCAGTAGGGGTTGGTCACGAACAGCTCATCGGCGGGAAAACGGGTGAGGATCTGGGGTCCGTCGGCGGTGACCACGACCTCTTCCTCGATCCGGGCCGCGGAGAAGCCGTCGGTGGCGGGGCAGTAAGTCTCGAGCGCGAAGACCATGCCTTCCTGGATCTCGATGGGGTGCTCGAGGGAGTTGAGCCGGCTGATGACCGGTCGCTCGTGCAGCCCGAGCCCGAGGCCGTGTCCGAACTGCAGCCCGAACGCGGCCATCTCGGAGGGGAGGCCGATGTCCTCGGCGGTGGGCCAGGCCCGAGCGATGGCGTCGGTGGACACCCCGGGCTTGACCAGCGCGATGGAGGCGTCGATCCACTCCCGGGCGCGGGAGTAGGCGTCGCGCTGCGAGGTCGTGGCCCGCCCGACCGCGAAGGTGCGGTAGTAGCAGGTGCGGTAGCCATTGAAGGACTGCATGATGTCGAAGAACGCCTGGTCGCCGGGTCGAATCAGGCGATCGGAAAAGTTGTGGGGGTGCGGGTTGCACCGCTCCCCGGACACGGCGTTGATCGCCTCCACGTCGTCGGATCCCATGTCGTAGAGCTGCTTGGTGGCGATCGCGACGACCTCGTTCTCCCGGATCCCGGGTTTGAGCACGTCGGTGATCGTCTGGTAGACGCCGTCGACCATCGCGGCGGCCTGGTTGAGCAGGGTGATCTCGTCCACGCTCTTGATCTGTCGGGCGTCGAGCATCACCTGCTGGCCGTCCCGGACGTCGACGCCGGCCCGCTGCAGCTCCAGCACCATTGGCAGCTCGGCGACGTCGACCCCGAGCGGCAGGTCGGCGACGCCGTGCTCGGCGAGCAGCGAGCGGATCTCGGCGACCGCACGGGCGACGAACCCGGTGTCGGGCGCGATCGCACCGCGCAGCCCCAGCATGCCGGCGCGGCTGTGTCCCGGCGCCAGCCAGGGGGCGAAGAGCTCGTGGTGTCGGGCGGCCGAGCCGAAGTCCCACAGAACCGGTTCACCGCCGCGGGTGAGCAGGGTGTAGCGGGCGACCTTGTCCCGGGCCCATTCGCCGATCATGGTGCTGGTGAGGTAGCGGATGTTGTTGACGTCGAACACCAGGAGTGCACCCAGCTCGCTCGCCTCCAGCGCCGCCCGGGCCCGCCCCAGGCGGTAGGCCCGCAAGCGGTCGAAGTCGACGCGCGCCTCGAAGTCGACCGCGGCATGCCCCGGCGCGGAAGGGGTGGTGATCTGGTCGGTCATCGTGGGCTCCCACTCTCAACGCGGTGACTCGGCGGGCTCGATCGGCGACCGGGCCGCGCGATGTTGCTTTCTCGTTAAGGCCGGGCGGGGTCACGCGGGCAGGCCGGCGTCTTCGCGGATCACCGACACGAGCGCGACCCAGTCGAAATCGCCGCGCCCGCGGGCGAGGGCCGTCTCGAGCCGGCTCGCGGTGAGGTCGGCCAGCGGCAGTTGGACATCGTTTGCCATCGCAGCGCTCTGTGCGAGCTTCACGTCTTTGAGCCCCAGCGGCATGGCGAACAGCGGCGGCTGGTACCGGCGGGCCGCGATCGCCTCGCCGTAGCCGTCGACGACCACGGAGCCGAACAGGGTGCCTTGCAGGATCGCGAACAGGCGCTCTGGAGCGATACCGCCCTTCTCACCCAGTGTGACCGTCTCGCCCAGGGCTTCGATCGTCGCCGCGATGAGGAAGTTGCCGGCGATCTTGGCGAGCGCGGCCTGCTGCGGGGTGTCCAGCGCGAAGGTGCCCCGACCGAGCACGTCGAACACCTCCGCGGCCCGGGCCACGTGAGCGCGAGCACCACCGGCAATGATCCACAGGTTCCCCGCGGCGGCGGCCGGTACACGACCGAAGACGGGCGCGGCCAGGAAGGCGTGCCCGCCCTTCTCGTGGCGGCTGGCCAGCTCATCGCACAGCTCAAGCGAGATCGTGCTCATGCTGATGTGCAGGGCGTCGGGTGGCATGGCGTCGAGGGCGTCGCCGTCGAACAGCGCCGCTCGCACCGCGGCGTCGTCGGCGAGCATGCTCACCACGATGTCCGCCCCGGCGACCGCCTCCACGGGCGTGGTGGCAACCATCACGTCGGTCAGCTCCTCGGCCCGCCTCGCGGTCCGATTCCACACGGTCACAGCAAACTTGGCCGCGGCGAGGTTCTGCGCCATCGCGCGGCCCATCTGCCCGAGGCCCAGGAAGGCGATCCGCGGCGCACGCCCACTGCCCGGTTCTACTGTCGAAGCGCTGGTCATCTCGTTCTCCCTCGTGCGGCGGGGGGCTAGTCGGCGCGGAGCGGCAAGTTCCGATGACGTGTCGCCGCGTCAACGGTTCGACCCGGAGCCGGATGCGCTACACTAGTCGCAATCGATTGCCCGAGTCAACCGAGGTGGCACGTGAACATTGAATCCGCCCTGCCGCCCCCGGGCGTCGAGCAACCGCTGCCGGCGGGGATGGCCCTGACCCGCGGTGGCACCGTGCGGGCGACCGCGGTGCCCGGCCTGTCGCACGTTGCTCTTGTCGGTGCGGCGCAGGGCTCGGTGCACCTCGAGGCGCGACTGGAGACTCTGCAGCCCGGCGCCGCGGTACCCGGTCATCTGCACGCCTTCGAGGAGTCGTTCTTCGTCCTGCAGGGATCGCCCGTGTTGGCGATCAGCGGAACGGACTACGCGCTGCGTCCCGGGGACTTCGGCTACGCCCCGCTCGCGGCGCCGCATGCTTGGGCCAACCATGGCGTGGAGCCGGCGACCTGGCTGGCGGTTCGGGCACCGCAGCCGCGGCGGATGAGCACTGCCGGCGCAAGCTATGGGAGCTTCGTCGCCGATCTGGACCCGCCAGGCCCGGGCGGGCGCCCGGTGGAGCCCGGTGACCCCAGATGTCGGCTGGTGGGTCACTTCGCCGAGCAGGACGTTGCGCCGCCGGGTCCGGTGCAGATGCCGGGATACCGCGGGGGCAACATCCGCAACATCTCGGTGCGGCTGATGGTCGACGACGGGCTCGGGGCGGTGCACCACACACTGTTCGTCATCCAGTTCGCCCCGCCCACGCAGCCGGGGTTGTCCGCCCGCGAGCACTACCATCCGTTCGAGGAGATCTACTACATCCTGTCCGGAACCGCGGATGCGTCGTTGAGCGGCAGGAGGGTTCCGCTGGCCGAGGGGGATCTATTGTGGGTGGGGACCAACGCCCCGCACGGGTTCGTCAACACCGGCCGCCAACCGGTGCGTTGGATCGAGGCGCAGGCACCGGCCCCGCCGCGGGCCGAGGCGTTCCTGTTCGACCACGACTGGGCCGACCTTGAACCGTTCGAGGAAGGGTGAGGGGGAACCGCAGGCATGGTGAACGTGACGCTGGCCGACCTGGCACGCCATCTCGACCTGCACGTCTCGACGATCTCCCGTTCCCTCGATCCCGCACGGGCGGGCCGGGTCAATGCCGCCACCCGGGCCCGGGTGCTCGCCGCTGCCGCGGAGCTGGGCTACACCGGGCACCAGATCGCCGGGAGCCTGCGCCGGGGCCGGTCGAGTACGGTTGGGATCGTCGTGCCCGATCTCAGCAACCCGTTCGTGCACCCGGTGATCCGCGGCGTCGTCGCCGCACTGGACCGGCGCGGGTTCATGGGTTTTGTCGCCGAGAGCGGTGACGACCACGCGCAGCTGCGCCGTATCCTGGAGCACTTGGTCAGTCGGCGGGTGGACGCGATCATCACCTCGGCGGCCCGATCCGGTGACGCGGCGATGCTCAAGGGCGTGGCCCGCGCGGGAACGCCGCTCGTACTGGTTGCCCGCTATTTGCCCGACAGCGGGCTGCCATGGGTCACCCATGATGATCATCGCGGCGGTGAGCTGGCCGCCGAGCACCTGCTCGACCTGGGTCACGTCCGATTGGCCCAGCTGCGCGGCCCCGCGGACGTCCAGACCTTCCTGGACCGCGGCGCGGGGTTCGCCGACGTTCTGCAACGGCGCGGGTTGGCTCCCGCGGCGGAGTTCGACAGCGCGAGCGCCGGCACGCCGAGCGTCGAGGAGGGCCGGCGGCTGATGGGACGTCTCCTGGATCGTGGTGGCGATCGCCCCACCGCCGTGTTCGCGCACAACGACCTGATGGCGATCGGCGCGCTCGAGGCGCTCGCCGAACGCGGGCTGTGCTGCCCGCTGGACGTGTCGGTGATGGGCTACAACGACAACACGCTCACCGAGCACCTGAACCCGCCGCTGTCCACGGTTCATCTTCCCACCCGCGAGGCAGGGCGACTCGCCGGGGAGATGGCTTTGGCCCTCATCGACGAACCCGGCAGTCGGCCCTCCCCGATTCGGCTCGAGCCGACCTTGATCGCCCGGCGGTCCATCGCTCCACCAACACCGGCCGGCGACGCGGCGGCGTCGACGGTCGGCAGGCCAGCCTCCCGCCGGGCGGGTTAGACGCCGAGCAGGCCGCGCTGCACATCCTCCGCGGCGCTCAGCGCGGTCGCGGAGCCATCCCAGGCGATCACACCGCCGTCGCCCAGCACGTACACCCGATCGGCCAGCGCCAGTGCCAGCGCCAGGTTCTGCTCGACCACGAGGATCGCCAGGCCCGTCGCGGCCAGTTCCCGGATCCGATCCCGGATCAGGCCCAGCACGGCCGGGGCGAGCCCCTCCGACGGTTCGTCCATCACCAGCAGCCGCGGGTTGGTCATCAACGCGCGCCCGATGGCCAGCATCTGCTGCTCCCCGCCGGACAGGGTCCGAGCCCAGCTGGTGCGGCGTTCGTCCAGCCGCGGGAAGAACTCATAGATCCGCTTGACATTCCATTGGCCGTACCCGCCGGGTCTCCGCCGACGCACGACCTCAAGATTCTCGGTCACGGTCAGGCTGCCGAAGACGTGCCGGCCCTGTGGCACCAGACCCAGGCCGAGTCGTGAGATCGCGTAGCTGGGCCGGTGCGTAATGTCGACACCCCCGAAGAGGCTCTACGTCATGAAGCGGGGGGCGGGGGTGTGACCTCCGCCGGAAAGGCCTGAAGCCCCTCAAGACTCGCGGCTTGTCGAAGGCAAGCGAGTCCATGAGGAGCTCCAGGTGGGTTCAGATGGTAGGCCAGGCGATGTTGTCATGCTCGGATTGCCGGGCTTCCGGGTCCTGTCCGTCGTGGAGGTCGACGGCGAGCTGGAGGTGACCGTCGAGACCGACGCTGACCGTGGTGGGCTGCACGGGCTGTGGGGTGCGGGCGGAGTCCCAGGGCCGCAGGGCGGCCGTGGTGCGCGACGTCGACGTGTTCGGCCGGCGGGGCCGGCTGCGGTGGGTCAAGCGGCTGTGGCGCTGCCGCGAGCCGGCATGCGCCCGGCGGACGTGGACCGAGCAGCACCCGGCGGTCAAGGGGCGGGCGGCGCTGACCGAGCGAGCCCGCGCCCAGGCGTGCCGGCGGGTCGGCCGCGACGGCGTCTCGGTGGCGCTGGTCGCCCGTGACCTGGGTGTGGGCTGGCACACCGTCATGCGCGCGGTCTGGGCCCACGGCCGGCCGCTGGTGGACGACCCCGGCCGCCTCGACGGCGTCGCCGCCCTCGGGGTCGACGAGACGGCCTTCCTCCGCGCGCAGCGCCACCGGCCGACGGCGTTCGTGTCGGGGCTGGTCGACACCGCCACCGGCCGGCTGCTGGACGTCGTGGCTGATCGCACCGCCCAGGTGGTCACCGACTGGCTGGCCGGCCGGGACCCCGCCTGGCTGGCCGCGGTCGGGGTGGTCGCGCTCGACCCGTACAGGGGCTACGCCAACGCCGCCGCCGCCCACCTCGGCCACGCCACCGTCGTGGTCGACCACTTTCATGTCGTGCGGCTCGGCAACGCCTGCGTGGACGACGTCCGCCGCCGCACCCAGCAGACCGTCCTGGGGCATCGCGGCCGGACCGGCGACCCGCTGTACCGCATCCGCCGGGTCCTGCTGTCCGCAGCCGACCGGCTCGACGCGCGCGGCTGGCACCGCCTCGCGGTCGGTCTGGCCGACGGCGACCCCCACGGCGACGTCGCCGCAGCATGGCAGGCCAAGGAAGCGCTGCGCGACGTCTACCGCGCCGCCACCGTGGGCGCCGCTCGCGCTGCCCTGCAGGTGTTCTACGACCACTGCCAGCAGTCAGGCGTGCCCGAGGTCCGCCGGCTCGCGCGGACCGTGCGCCGCTGGGAGTCCGAGATCCTGGCCTGGCACACCACCGGCGGCGCCAGCAACGGCCCCACCGAAGCGGTCAACCTGCTCATCAAGAACATCAAGCGCGTCGGCCACGGATTCCGCAACTTCGACAACTACCGGCTGCGCCTCCTGCTGCACTGCGGCGTCACCTGGCAGGATCGACCCGCCGCCCGCTTGAGGAGCCGAGGTCCCCGCTTGGTGGCGTAGAGCCGGCAAACGAGCAGCGCGGTGACGGCTGCGCCAGCGCGCACAGGCACGGTAGATGGGCGTTGAGGTCGGCTAGGCTGAGCGTGCCGGGATTGGGCAGCTAGGGTTCCGCTCCACGCCGTGGGGGTCTGTGACCAAGCGCTGCGGCTCTTGCTCGCGCGAGAGGCACCTAGGGCACAAAACGCCGGAGGGGGATGGCTCAGCCGCTGCATGCGCGCTGAGAGCCTGTCCCTCGATGGCGGAGGTCCCCTCGTGCTCGCCGATCAGTTCGATGCATTCCTGTTGGACCTCGACGGCGTGGTGCACGTCGGGCCGGACCCCTTGCCGGGTGCCGTCGATGCGCTCGCCCGGCTGCGCCACCGCGGCAAGATCCTGCGCTTCCTCACGAACGACCCTCGACCGACGCGAGCCGAGGTCGCCGACCGACTCACCGCGATGGGAGTGCAGGCCGAGCTGGGGGAGATCGTCACCGCCGGGTGGGCCACGGCCGTTCACCTACAGCGGCGGGGTGCCGCGAGGGTGTACGTGGTCGGCAGCTCGGGACTCGCCGAGGAGCTGCGCGCGGCCGGCCTCCAGCTGCTGGAGCACGGTGATCCCCATGCCGTCGTGGTCGGCTGTGACGAGGCCGTCGGCTACCCGCACCTGCGCCGGGCCGCGACGCTCATCAGGCGCGGAGCCCAGTTCATTGCGACCAACCCCGACCCTACGTTCCCCACCCGGCAAGGCCCCTGGCCCGCAACCGGGGCCATCACGGCGGCGGTCAGCATCGCTAGCGGCGTTCGCCCACTGGTGATCGGCAAGCCCGCCCCAGCGATGTTCCACGCCGCGCTCGCCGGCCTGGCGCCCGGCGTGCGGGCGGCGATGGTCGGCGACACCTTGGACACCGACGTCCTCGGCGCCCACCAGGCCGGCCTGACCGCTATCCTTATCGCAGAAGAACCACCAGCCGCGCTGTCGAGCAGGGACCCGCGGGCGCCCGACGCCACCATCGCCGACCTCTCCCGGTTATTCGACCCCGCGCAGCCGCTGCGTTCCCCGCCGCCGCCGACGTTCCCCTGGCCGCAGGAGATTCGGCCAGGGGTGGCCGCGGTCGTGTTCGACGCCGCCGGCAGGGTGCTGCTGGTGCGGCGTGCCGACAACGGGCTGTGGGGGCTGCCGTCCGGGCACGTCGAACCGGGCGAGACCGTCGCGCACGCCGCCGAACGGGAGGTGCTCGAGGAGACCGGGCTGCGGGTCCGGGTGTCACGTCTGGTCGGGATCTACTCCGAGCCTGCCTCGCAGGTCGTCACGTATCCGGATGGGCGGGTGTGCCACTTCATCACCGCCTCGTTCGCCTGCGCGGTCGTCGGCGGTGGCCTGCGACCCGACGGGGTCGAGGCCCTGGCAGCCGACTTCTTCCCGACAGACCAGCTCCCGACCGACCTGTTGCGGATGCACCCGCAGTGGCTCACCGACGCCCTCCACGGCCACACCGGCACCTTCCGATGACCGACGAGGTCAACCAGGCGCGGGCGCCGCGGCTGGCGAGGACCTGAATTGAACCAGGTGCGGCGGGCTGGTTACGTTGGGAGGGCACCGCGGGAGCTCGGCGTACCGGGCTGAGAGGACGCTGACACGGCGTCGACCGCAGAACCTGATCCCGGGTAATGCCGGGCGGAGGGAGGAGCCTTCCATGACGTCATCGTCGTTGCCCCTCAGCGAGCCTCGCGCCGCAAGCCGCAAGGTCTACGTGACCGGGTCGCGTCCCGACCTGCGCGTGCCGTTCCGTGAGGTGGCGCTGCAGCCGACGACCGGCCGGTTCGGTCAGGCCGAGAACGCCCCGGTGCGGCTGTACGACACCTCCGGCCCGTACACCGACCCCGCCGTGGACATCGACCTCGAACGCGGACTGGCCCCGCTGCGCGCGGCGTGGATCCGCGAGCGCGGCGACGTCAGCCAAGCGGGCGTCGACGCCCAGGGCCGCACCGTCTACCGCGCCACGCCAGGACGGCGGTCCACGCAGCTGCACTACGCCCGGCGTGGGGAGATCACCCCGGAGATGGAGTTCGTCGCGCTGCGGGAGGGCCTGCCCGCCGAGCTGGTCCGCGACGAGGTCGCCCGCGGCCGGGCGATCATCCCCGCCAACATCAACCACCCGGAGTCCGAGCCGATGATCATCGGCCGCAACTTCCTGGTGAAGGTCAACGCCAACATCGGCAACTCCGCGGTCACCTCGTCGCTGGCCGAGGAGGTCGACAAGATGACCTGGGCCATCCGCTGGGGCGCGGACACGGTCATGGACCTGTCGACCGGCCGCGACATCCACGCCACCCGCGAGTGGATCCTGCGCAACGCCCCGGTGCCGGTCGGCACGGTGCCGCTGTACCAGGCGCTGGAGAAGGTCGGCGGCAAGGTCGAGGACCTGTCGTGGGAGGTCTACCGCGACACCGTCGTCGAGCAGGCCGAGCAGGGCGTGGACTACATGACCGTGCACGCCGGCGTGCGGTTGCCGTTCATCCCGCTGACCGCCGGCCGGGTCACCGGGATCGTCTCCCGCGGCGGGTCGATCATGGCCGCCTGGTGCCTGGCTCACCACACCGAGAGCTTCCTGTACACCCACTTCGAGGAGCTGTGCGAAATCCTGGCCGCCTACGACGTGTCGTTCTCCCTCGGTGACGGGCTGCGACCCGGGTCGGTCGCCGACGGCAACGACGAGGCGCAGTTCGCCGAGCTCGACACGCTCGGCGAGCTGACCCAGGTCGCGTGGCGCCACGACGTGCAGGTGATGATCGAAGGGCCCGGCCACGTGCCGATGCACAAGATCAAGGCCAACATGGACCGCCAGCTCGAGGTCTGCCGGGAGGCGCCGTTCTACACACTGGGGCCGCTGACCACCGACGTTGCGCCCGGCTACGACCACATCACCTCCGCCATCGGCGCGGCCATGATCGGCTGGTTCGGCACGGCCATGCTGTGCTACGTCACGCCGAAAGAGCACCTCGGCCTACCCGACCGCGACGACGTCAAGCAAGGCGTCATCGCCTACAAGATCGCCGCTCACGCCGCGGACGTCGCCAAGGGTCACCCCGGCGCGCAGGCGTGGGACGACGCGCTGTCCAAGGCGCGCTTCGAGTTCCGCTGGGAGGACCAGTTCAACCTCTCACTGGACCCCGACACGGCGCGCAGCTTCCACGACGAGACGCTGCCCGCCGGCCCCGCCAAGACCGCGCACTTCTGCTCGATGTGCGGCCCGCACTTCTGCTCCATGCGGATCAGCCAGGACGTCCGCGAGTACGCCCACGAGCACGGCCTCAGCGACCAGGACGCGCTCCACCACGGCCTGGCACAAAAGGCCGAGGAGTTCCGCAACGCCGGCGAGAGCGTCTACGTCGACCAGCAACCCTACGCCTTACCACTGGGACGGCGTCCCCGTGTCGACGGCGAGCGCCCAGCGTTACGTGCTCCGCGCGATCCCGCAACCGGCGAGATCGCGCAATGAGTCACGCAGATCTCGTCGTTCCCAACGCCGTCGCTCGACTACACGCGGAGCAGGAGCGAATCGCCGCAGCCGTTGCCCGCACAGCAGGCGACTCGTGGACCGCCGCGCTCGTTGCCACCGCCCGCGACCGGCTGCTCGACCTCGGTCACTTCCCCGAATACGCAGCCGAACTGGAATGGACGCCGCGTGAGGTGGTTGGTCACCTGCGCGATAGCGCCCGCATCTTCACCGAGCGCATCCAGGCCGTCCTCGCGCACGACTGCCCATCCCTGGCCGACTTCGACACCACCGCCCCAGGCCGCCTGCGCGACTATCAGGTCACGCCACTGCCCCAGCTCGTCGTGCAGCTACGAGACGCCCAGGCCCAACTCGTCCACTCGGTGGCTAACGTCCCGCCAACCGCGCTGCAGCGCCCCGCCGTCCATGAAGTCGACGGACCGCTGCTCCTAGTCGACATGATCGACTTCCTGCCTCTGCACCAGCGTGACCATGCCGAGCAGTACGACGCCCTTGTCCAAAGTCACACGGGGGCGTAGACGGCGTGGCTTGCACCGATGAGGGCCGCCGAATAGCGGTCGCTTCCGTGAAGCAAGCGTTCCCGCTGTCGACGGGGCTGGCGTTCACATGCGTACCCAAGTCCAGTTCCCGGCCGTCCTGCCACAGCGTGAGGTCGACTGCGGCGCCACAGGGATGCGGTGCGACCGTCCGGGGAGATACGTACTTGCTCGCCTCGACGTGCAAGACGTTCCGGGAACCCAATGGGGATGAAGGCGGGCGAGGTCGGCGACATATCTGTTGTCAACGTCGAAGTAACAGCGCCGCAATGCCACCGGGCGATGGCCCTCGATGACGAGGAGCCGCGCGCCAGAGGGCGCGACCGCTGGGCTGAGATGAGCCGCTCGTGGACACCGGATCGGACTCGCGCCCAGGCGCCGTCGGCGTCCTGCTTGCGAGCATCTACCAGCAACTCCGGCACCTGCCGCAGGTCCACCAGCTCTTCCCGCAATCCTTGACGGGCACGGCGGCAACAACGGGGTCCGATAGCAGCAGCATGACTGGCAGGGTATGGGAAGCATAAGAGGATTGCTGTCCTCCCGCGGGGTGCCCGTCACGGCAGCCTTCGCGTCGAGGGGATTTCCAAGTCCCAGGTGTCGCGGGTCTGCGCCGAGTTGGACGAGCTGGTGGCCGCGTGGCGGGACCGGCCGCTGGACGCCGGTGCGTACGCGTTCGTGTGGGTCGACGCGCTCGCCGTGCGGGTGCGCGAGCACGGGCGGGTCCAATCGGTCTGCGCGCTGGTCGCCACCGGCGTGAACGCCGACGGGCACCGCGAGATCCTCGGGCTGGACGTCGGCTCGGCCGAGTCCGGCGCGTCATGGACGGCGTTCCTGCGCGGACTGGTCGCCCGCGGCCTGCACGGGGTCAAGCTGGTGTCTCCGACGCCCACGAAGGCCTCAAGCAGGCCGTGGCCGCAGTGCTGGACGGTGCCTGCTGGCAGCGGTGCCGCACCCACTTCATGCGCAACCTGCTCGTGAAGGTCCCCCGCTCGGCCCAGCCGATGGTCGCCTCGCTGGTCCGCACGATCTTCGCCCAGGAACGCGCCTCCGACGCCTGGGCGCAGCTGGAACGCGTCGTCACCCAGCTGCGCGACGCCCGGCTGCACCCCGCCGCGGACCTGCTCGAGGCCGCCGCACCCGACGTGCTGGCCTACACCGCCTTCCCCGCCGAGGTGTGGCGCAAGATCTGGTCCAACAACCCCCAGGAACGGCTCAACAAGGAGATCCGCCGCCGCACCGACGTGGTCGGGATCTTCCCCAACCGCGACGCGGTCGTCCGCCTCGTCGGCGCCGTCCTCGCCGAACAGCACGACGAATGGGCCGTCGGCCGACGCTACGCCTCCCTGGACGCGCTGCGCGCGTCCACCCTCACCGTCATCGACGGCGAACGAAAGGAGACCACCCCCGCCCAACTACTGTCCGCCACCGCCTGACGGCGACGGACACGAGGATCACGCGGACCTTCTCCTACACCACCTTGCGGGACTCGGCCCCGCCACAGCGCGCTCCACCCTACCGCCGCATGGCCGGCAACGGTTCACGTCCCGTGGGGTGGTGGAAGTAGGGGGCGGGTCTCGCCTTCTTGGAGGACGGTGATCGTGATCGTGTCGGCCAGACTTCAGGTGGACTTCCTGGGCCTTTCATATCCGTCCGCGGTCTGCTGTCGCTGAGCGGCCTGCGTTGGCGGGGTCGGAGGCGGCGAGCGGCAAAGGTGGATGTGAACGGCGGTTCTGACCTGCGGATCCATCTGTCCGCTGCGCTGGCCCACAACGAGGTCGCCCGGGCGGCCCTGCGGACCGCCAGACCCGACCGCAGTCACGAGGCCGTCGCCCGCGCGCTGGCCCGCAACGAGCAGTCGCTGCGGTCTGCGCTAACGGTGGCGTCGACGATGGAACAGGGAAGTTCGGCACACTTGGCGCAACCCGTCGATGGGAGTGCCGAGGACATGGAACGCCGCGCACTGCTCCGCATCAGCAGCTACGCCGCCGTCGGTACCCTCACCCCCCTCTACGCGCTGGAACGCCTCGCCGACGCATTGAACCGCCGCACCCGCGTCCAGGCGGGAGTGCTGGACGCCGCGGAGGACGCCACCGACGCACTGGCGCACCGCTACTACGACGCCGGCATCGGCGACATGCGCTTGGCGGCCGCGGCGCATCTGGAGCGGCTGAACCGGCTGCAGCAGCGGCCGATGGCCCCCGCCGACCGGGTCCGGCTCACCCGACTGGTCGGCGACGCCGCCTTGCTGGTCGGCAGCCTCGCCTACGACCTCGGCCTGGCCGCCCAGGCGCGGGCGCACTACCAGCTGGCCCAGCAGTCCGCCCGGGAGGCCGCGGACCCGACCGGCTATGCGCTCGCGTTTGGGTTCGAAGCGCTCACCCGCTCCAAGCTGATGTCGGGCACTGGTGACAGCGGTCACGCCGCCGCTCAGCTCCGCCAGGCCGCCCGTCTGCTGCCCTCCACGGCCCCCGCACGCGCCCGCGCCTGGCTCGAAGCGCACGCCGGCAAGGAGGCCGCCGCCACCGGCGACGCCGGCGGGTTCCGGTCCCATCTGGACACCGCCCAGCAGGCCGTCGTGGCGGCAGACCACGACGAGGTGGAACCGGGCCGCGGGTTCGTCCCCGCGTACCTGGCGTACACGCGGCTGCCCGGGTGGGCTGGGGAGTACGAGGCGCGGGGGCTGGTCCTGCTCGGCGACCGGCAGGCGGGCGACGTCCTGGACGCCGTCGACGGCCTGGCCGGCGTGGACAACCCGAGGCGCACGGCCAACCTGTTGACCGACAGGATGCGCCACCACCTGCGCCACCACGAACCCGCCCAGGCGGCGGAGGCCGGGCTGGGCGCCCTGCGGGTCAGCCGGCCGACGGGTCTGCGGCGGGTCGAGGACGTCGTCCGGTCCCTGCGCGACAGCCAACGAGGGCAGGCCGGCCGGGAGATGAGTGCCCTCGACGACCTGCTCGCCGCCGCAAGCTAGCCTCCGCGCCCACGACCGCGCGGTGACCCGACCCACAGGACCCTGCACCGATGCCCCACGACACCGAGACCACGCGGGCGGCGCAGGCCGCCGCCGGTCCGCTGCACACCGAGCTGGACCTGGGCGCCGTGGTGGCGTCGGGGTGGGCTGACCCGGCTGGGTTCCCCGCCGCTGAGTTCGCGCGGGCGGAGGCGTTCTGGCTGGACCGGCGCCGCCACGACGACCGGCTGCTCGCCGTCCGCGCCGAGGCGTCCCGGCTGGTGACCGAATGGGCCGGACGGGTGCCTCGCGACGTCGGCTCGTTCGGGACTCGGCTGAACCTGGCTGGCTCCGACCTGGACCTAGGCATCGGCTACCCCGCCGACCAGCGGGCAGGGCTGACCGCGGCGCTGGCGCCGCACGCCGAGCTCAAGGGCGAGCGGCAGACCAGCTTCTCCACCACCCGGTTGGTCTGGGCGTTCTCCTGCGACGGGGTCGAGGTCGACCTGTCCGCCCTGACCGAGGACGACTTCGTCGTCGCCTGCCGGATGCTAGACCAGATCGACCAGGCGATGACCCGCGACGAGCGGATCGCCCACACCTGGGTCAAGCACCTGCTGCGCTCGGCCGGCCGGCGGGAGGACTACGCCCGCTGGAAGCTCGTCGTGTACGCACGGTTCTGCCCGGAGTTCAACTGGGTGCCGATCCCCGAGTAGCACGCCGACCCCGCCGAGCAGATTGAGCAGGTGGGTCGGGTCAGGTGCCGCAGGGGTCGGCGGCGTTGATGAGGCCCCAGCCGTCCCGCTGGACCCAGCGGCGGTGCTCGACGCGCAGCAGGTCCGCTGATGCGGGTGGCAGGGCGCGAGCTAGGTCGTCGACGGTGCGGTGAAGGCGGTCGTCGAGACCATCGAGCTCCTCGTCCATGGCAGCGTGGATCTGGGTCGCGAGCGCCGCATCGCGGCCGTCGGGGTGGTGGGCGGCGAGGAGGTCGAGCATGCGGCCCAGCAGGTGGTGGGCGGCGTCCTTGAGGACGGTGCGGGCCTGGCGGACGCGGGTGCGCGGCGGGCCGTCGAGGAGCTTCTCGAGGCTCTTGAGGGTGTAGTCCAGCGCGAAGTTCCGGTCGATCCAGCGTTGGGCCGCGTCAGAGCAGACGCCGATCCGCCAGTCGGCGAAGTCCGCGTCGACGCGGCCCATGGACGGGCGTTCGGGGCCGGCGAGGCCGGCGGCGGTGACCTGGCGGGTGTAGGCGGCGCCGATGAGGCACTCCATGGACACCATCGGGTAGCTGATGGCCTGGTGGAACGGCTGCCCGGTGGCGTGGTCGGCGACGAAGTCGGGGTCGTGGACGCCGTCGACGATCTGCTCGACGGTCAGGTGCGGCAGGGGCCGGAGCAGCAGGTCGCGGCGGTCCTGGAAGGCGTGGGTGGCGCGCAGCTCGGCTTCGGTCATGAGCTGGTCGAAGGTGATGTAGGTGAAGCGGGTGGGGACGCCGAGGGCTGACAGGGTGCGGATCGCCAGGGCGTTCTGCTCGCCGGTGGTCTCCTTGTTGAACCGGGTCAGGATGGAGGTGACGCCGGACTCGACGCCGAACAGGCAGCGGCGCAGGCCGCGGTCGACCAGGCCGCGCCACATGGCGGCGCGGTCGACGTGCCAGACGCGGTCCAGGTCGGGGCGGACGACCTGGTCGATGCGGCAGGAGGTCTCCCAGCGGAAGCCGGCCCGGTGGAGGGTGTCGGCGACGGCCAAGGCGCGGGCGACGGCGTCGGGGCCGCGGCCGATGAACTCTTCATCGACCAGGTACAGGGTGCGGCTGACGTGGGGGTGGGCGTCGAAGACCTCGCCGAGGGCGTGGAGGATCCATTCGAGCCGGTCGGCGGCCAGGCCGGCCCAGGTGCCCTTGTGGCTGCGTGGGCAGAACGAGCAGGTGTTGGTGCAGCCGCGGCTGACCTCGAGCTGGGCGACGCCGTGGCGGGCGAAGGTGGCGGGCAGCAGGTCGAGTTCGGGGAACGGGTCGGTCTGCTGGCGGTTGGGCAGCGAGGCGGTGCGCCGCCGTCCGTGCCGGGTACCTGCGCCGCGGACCGCGGCGTGGTAGCCGATGCCGCGGATGGCGTCGATGGGCAGCTCGCCGTGCCAGTGGGCGATGACGTCGGCGATGGTGGGTTCGCCTGCTCCGCGGGCGATGAGCAGCGTCGGGTAGCGGTCGAGCAGGAGCCGTTCGTTGCGGGCGGTGAGGCTGCCGCCGGCGACCAGCAGCGGCGGGCGCGGCTTGGCGGTGACGTGGTCGAGCAGGGCGGTGAGCAGGTCGTGCTGCCCGAAGGTGGCGGACACGCCGAGGATGTCGGGGGCTTGGCGGTCGACGGCGGCCAGGACGTCGTCGAGGGTGACGCCGAGCTGCATGTCGAGCAGTTCGACGGTGCCGGTGAGGGTGGCGCGGGCGGCGCGGGCGAGGTCGGAGATCGCCAGCGGGAAGCGGGGCAGCGGGAAGTGCTCGGGGTGGTACAGGGCGACCAGCAGTACCCGCGAGGTGGTGAGCCGTCGCACCGCTTGGCCGTCCACCGCGGCCGGGGACAGCCATCGGTCCGGTCGGGTCAGCTGGATGCCGTGCTGGGCCCAGGACGGCCAGTCGCGGGTGCGGTGAGGCTGGCCGGACAGGTCGGCCAGGCGCCACAGCGGGTCGCCGGTGGGGTGGAGCGCGATCAGGCGCCGGTCGAGGGTGCCGGTGACCACGACCCGGTCCGCCGCCACTTCGAGGGTGCCGGCCAGTACGGCTCGCAGCTGGTTGGGGTCGACGAGGGGTGCGTCGAGCAGCCGGGCCGCGTCGGCATCGCACAGGGCGGGGTGCAGGGTGCGGGCGGTGGTGAGCAGCCGGTGGTGGGGTGTCGCGGGTGCGTTCACGGTCCCTCCGGTCGTGCGGGTGCGGTCAGGTGGCGAGCACGGCGGTCAGGGCGGCGTGATCGCTCAGCCCGGCCTGCCGCGGCTCGTGGTGGTAGCGGCAGTGCGACAGCCGGTGGGCGTGGGCGGCGGTGACGAACAGGTGGTCGAAGCGGTAGCCCGCGCCGCTGCGCCCGATCCAGGAGTGCTCCACGGTGTCGGGATGGAGGTGGCGGTAGGCGTCGGCGAGCCCCGTGTCGGGGAAGGCCCGGTAGAAGTCGTACTCCCAGCCGCCGAAGACGCGGTGATGGGGGACGTGGCCGGGCTCGACGACGTTGAGGTCCCCGGCGACCACGGCAGGGCCTCCGCCGGCGATAGAGGGCAGGGACGGCAGCAGGCGGGTGACGGCGTCCTGGAAGGCTCGCTTGTCGACGTTGCGGCGGTGGCGGGGGCCGCGGGAGGGGACGTACAGGCCAACCAGGGCGACGGTGTCGGCGGCGAGGTGGGCGCGGGCTGCGGCGAGCCGGTGCGGCAGGTGGGTGGTCCGGACCTCGGGGAGCGGTTCGAGTTCGCCGTCGCGGGCAGCGAGCAGAACGCGGTAGTCGCCGCTGCCGCCGGACGGTGTGTGCGTCTGGTAGCCGGCGGCGAGCAGGGCGGCGGTGAGGGCCTGCTGCCCGGCACCTGCGCCGACCTCGGTGAGGACGAGCAGGTCGGCACCGGCGCCGGTGAGCCAGCCGGCCTGGAGGCGGGCCCGGTCGGCGCTGGCGTGCTGGACGTTCCACGTCAGCACCTCGACGGCGGTCACGTCGCCGTCTCCGGTCCGTCGGGCTCGTCGAGGAACACCTGACCGCTGGCGTCGAGGCGGGCTTGGACCGTGGCCATGATCTGGCGGGCCCTCGCGACGAGTGCCGGGTCGGGCGGGTCGCCCAGCGCGGCGAGGTTGTCGCGGACCTGGTCGGGGGTGGTGAACCCCACCAGGACCGCCGCGTGGCGGGAGCGGGTGAGGCAGGCCCACAACGCGAGGCGCACCAGCTGGCGGGGGTCGGGGCCGACGAGGTCGCGCAGCTGGTCCAGGCCGGCGTCGATGACCGCGACGGCCGGGGGGGTGAACCAGCGCTTGCGCAGCCGGTGGTCGCCCGGCCCGAACACGCGGGGGGCCTGGGGATTGTAGGTGCCGGTGAGCAGTCCCTGGGCGAGGGGCTTGTTGACCAGCACCCCCACGTGGTGGTGATCGGCGAAGGCGAAGATCCCCTCCGAGCGGTCGGCGGGGGTCAGGAGGTTGTCGCGGACGGCCAGGACGTCGGGGCGGACGGCGTCGAACAGCGCCCGGAACCGGGCGACCTTGTCGCCGCGGGCGTCCGGTCGGGTGGTCAGCCGGTCGGTGGCGAACCGGTGGGGGCCGCGCATCCCGACCGCGCGGATCAGCCCGCCGGCCTTGAGCCCGCGCATGGTGTCGATGGCGGGGCCCAGCCAGCGGTCGCCGGGGCCGAAGTCGCCGTGATGCAGGAAGTAGACGTCCAGGTGGCCGGTGCCGAGGTTCTCCAGGGTCTGGTGCAGCTGGCGGCGGATGTGGCCGGGCGCGTAGCCGTGTGGGGCGGTCCCGGCGAAGTAGCCGACCTTGGAGACCAGGACGAGGTCCTCGCGTGGCACCTGGGCGACGAGCTGGCCCAGGAGCCGCTCGGAGTGGCCGTGCCCGTAGACGTCGGCGGTGTCGAACAGGCGAGCGCCCAGCTCGTGGGCGACCTCCAGCCCGCGCCGGCTGGCCCGGTCGTCGGCGCTGGACCAGCCCATCGGCAGGCCCAGGTTGTGATCCGGCCCGCCGATCGCCCAGCAGCCGATGCCGACCGCCGGCACGGTGATCCCGGAGGCCCCCAGCGTCCTGGAAGGGATGCTCACCAAGCGCTCCGATCGCTCGCGGCTGGCGCCGGGCGGCGCTGGGGTGCGGCGTAGGTGGCCAGCGTGGTGACCGGCTGCAGGCCGGCGCGGCGCAGCGCGTCCAGCGTCGGGTTGGGGGCAGCGGGGACCAGCGCCCGTGCCACCGCGGCGCCGTGGCGCCGACCGGCGGACAGGGCGGCGGCGATCAGCCCGTCGCGGAGCCGCTGGGGGTCGCCGGCGTTGGGGGCGACCAGCACGTCGGCGAGCAGCGCCTCTGGCGGCTCTGCCGGGTCGGTGTGGGCGAGGGGGTAGACCAGGGCCGCGCCGTCGAGTTCGCCGCCGTCGCCGGAGGGGGCGACCAGCAGGCAGTCGGGGCGGTAGCGGCTGTCGGCGGTCCACCGCTGCCAGGTGGCGGCGGCGACCAGCGGAGGCTGGGTCGGGTGGGTGGCGCCGTACAGCCGGCCCAGCGGCCCGGCCAGATCCCCGGCCTGGTCGGGTTGGGCGGGGCGTACCCGCGACGGCTGCGGGGGCGTGTTCGGGGGTGGGAGGGGCTGGGCCTTGAGCAGCACCGAGGCTGGCGCCAGCGTCCACCCGGCCGCGTGGAACAGCCGGTGGGCCGCGCAGCGGCCGACCGGGACCTCCGCGCTGGTGACCTGCGCCGCTGCGGTATCGGCCAGGCGGGCGTCCAGGGCGGCCAGCAGTCGCGCGCCCAGGCCGCGCCGCCGCGATTCCGGGAGTACCGCCGGTCCCCACAGCCGGCCTGTCGCCCCGGGTGCGGCGGGCCATCGCAACGCGGCGGCGCCGACCAGCCGGCCGTCGTGGGCGCGGCCGGTCGCCAGGAGGGTGGCGGGTGCGTCGGCGTGGGTGCGGAGCCGGGAGGCGACCAGCTCGGCGGTGATCGGCCGCTGGTCGGCCCAGCGGGCGACGGCGGCGTAGGCGACCGTGGCGAGCTCGTCGTCCACGGGTGTGCCGGGCTGGTAGGCGGCGACATCGATGCTCATGGGCGCGGCCCGCGGGCGACGATGGCGACCCGGCGGCTGCCCCGTCCGGTCAGGAACGCGGGGTGCAGCCGCAGGGCCAGGCTGGGCGGCTGGGGGGTGACGCGGAGGTCGACGCGCGGTAGGTGCCGGCTGAACGCGGCGGCCACCTCGCTGGCGGACTGGTAGGCCGACGGGCGGGCGGGGCGGGTCAGCGCCCGGCGGGCCAGCGCGAGCCGTTCGCCCAGGGTGCCCGGCCAGGCGAGGGCGGCGGCGGCCTGGACCATCCGGCCGGGCCGGTCGTACTCCAGCGGCCGGCCGGGTCGGGCGAGGCGAGTGGTGTACAGCAGCACCCCACCGGGCCGCAGCGCGCCCGCCAGACGGGCGATGAGCCGGTCGCGGTCGCCGGGGGTCGGCAGCAGGGACAGCAGGCCGTCGGCGACGATGACGTCGAACCGGGCCGGCCAGGCGGGCAGGTCCCGGACGTCGCGGTGGTCGACGGTGAGCGCGAGGCGCTCGCGGCGGGCGTAGCGGGCGGCGAGGGTGAGGGGGGTGGCGCAGCGGTCGACCAGGGTGGCGGCCACGCGGTGGCGGCCGATCGCGCCGGTGACGGCGGCGACCAGCGCCTCGTCGGACGCGGCGCAGACCAGCACTTGGACCCGCCCGGCGGGCAGCCCGGTGAGTTCCTGCTGGTACAGCCTGTGGTGCCAGCCGGGGTGGGCCTTGACGCCGAGGCGGCGGAACAGCGGCCAGGCGGCGTGGTAGGCGAAGCAACCGGGGGTGCAGTGGCGGCGGGCCGCACGGACGGCGGCCAGGCCGGCCGGTCCGGCCGGCTCCTGTCCGGCGGGGGCGAGGGTGGCGGTCATGGCCGGCTGACCACGGCGAGCAGGTGGAACAGCCGGGCGACGTGTCGGTAGGGGTCCCGGGCGCCGGCGCGCCACTCCAGTTCCAGGATGGTGTCGAAGTCGGGTGGAACGGGGGCGTCGCGGAGGTGGTCGGTGAGCACGCGCACCCCGTACCAGCTGGTCACCTCCGCGTGGTGGGTGGCGAGCAGGCCGATGATGTGGTCGCGGTCGTCCGCTCGGCTGGTCGCTCCGAGCAGGTTGGTCTCGGTGTCGGTGTCGGTGTCCAGGACGGAGATCGCGTCGTGGTAGCGGCCCTCGATGCCGGGGCGCATCGCCAGGGCGGCGGCGTTCTTGGCCAGCACCGAGACCAGCCCGCCGGGTCGGGCGGCGGCGACCACTGCGCCCAGCAGGGGGTCGGGGTCGTCGACGTACAGCAGCACCCCGTGGCACAGCACCCCGTCGAACCCTGAGCCGACCAGGTCGGGGGCGTCCTCGCCGACGCCTTGGACCAGCTTGATCCGCTGCTGCAGTTCGGCGGGTTCGCGGTCCAGGGCGTCGCGGGCCTGGGCGAGCATGGCCGGGTCGGGGTCCAGGACGGTGACGTGGTGGCCGGCGCGGGCCAGTTCGCGGGCTTGCACCGCGGCGCCGCCACCGATGTCCAGCAGCCTGGCGGCGGGGGGCAGGTGGGTGAGCAGGGCGCGGGTGACCAGGGCGTGGCGCAGCGTGCCGCGCAGGGTGTCGCCGTGGCGGGCGTAGCGCTGCGCCAGTTCGACGTTGTCAGTGGGGTCCAGCCAGGCGTTGGCCGTCACAGCTTGGCTCCGTTCCAGTCGGCGGTGAGGTCGGCGAACAGGTCCGGGTGCTCATAGACCAGCCGGATGGACAGGTACCGGTCGGCGAGCAGCGCCTCCAGCCGCCGCCCCGCCCGGCTGTCGGGCAGCGCGCGCTGCCGGCTGCGGCGGCGGAGGGTGAGCAGGGCGGGCAGCCGCCGCTCGAACAACGCCTGGTCCGGCAGCGGGCCGCCCAGCCACCCCTGCGCCCCCGTGCGGGTGACGACCTCCCATACGACCAGGTCGAGAACCTGGTGGAACCAGCGGAACGCCAGCAGGTGCGGCACCCGCACCAGGTCGCCGCCTACGGGTGGCCGCTCGGCGACGGTCACCGGCGCGTGCTGGTCTGGCAGGAGGTCACGAACGGCGGCCAGGTGCAGCGCGAAGCGCAGCGGCAGGCGCAGCGCGGCTGGGTGCCCGCCGGGGTGCGGGTGGAAGGCGACCGCCGCGACGTGCCGTCGGCTGGCCAGTGCCAGGGCGGCGGTTGCCAGGTCGCCGGGACCGCCGGTGTGCCAGATCTCCGGTCCGCCCCTGCGCGGGCCGGTCGGGGTGGTGGCGACCAGCAGCCCGCGTGCGGGGCCCGGCGGGACGGGGTGCAGGTCGCCGAGGGTGAACAGCCGCTCGGTGACGGAGCTGGTGGGGGCGGTGGTCATTGGCGGTCCGGCCCGTAGAGGCGGTAGTAGCCCTCCAGCAGCCCGCTGGTCTCCAGCACCTGGTCGGTGCGGGCGACGTTGTGGCCGGGCGTGAAGCCGTGGCCGGGACGGGCCAGGGCGCAGGCTCCGACCAGCAGGCTGGCCAGGATCAGGTCGGCGTACTTGTTGGGCAGGCTCTCGGCGTGGTGGAAGTTGATCGGGTAGCCGTCACCCAGGACCGTGACTGCCGGCCCGTGTGGCAGGTCATAGCGGGTGCCCAGCAGCCCGACGTCGACGATGCGGCGTGCCTCGTCGGCCAACTCGTCCAGCGCGAACTCGTGGTTGCGGGAGGTGACGCTCACCAGGTAGCAGTCGCGGCGCAATGCCCGGGCGTGCTCCCCGCGCACCGACGTCCGGCCGGTGCTGCCCACCACCAGCATCGGCCGGTGCGCCGCGAGCAGCCGCGGCAGGCTCGGGGCGGTGGTGAACCCGCGTTCGTGCGCGCCGACCAGCCGGACCATCTGCCGGTCGAACACCGCCACCCGCATCCGGCGGGCGCGCAGCACCTCGGCGATCTGCTCGCCGATCCGCCCGAACCCTATGACCAGCGCGGCCTGACCCTCGAACTTCTCGTGCGGCAGCAGCGACAGGATGTTGCGGGCGGCGGCGTCGGCGATCCCGTAGCACTCCACGGTGGCCTTGAGCCGCGACTCGGCAACCGAGAACACCGGCATCGGCAGCCGGCCGGCGAACCGTTCCAGCTTGAAGATCCCCGACATCGTCTGCTCGACCAGCCCGGCGAACCGGGACACCAGGCCGGGGTGGCGGTCCAGCAGCACGGGCAGCGCGTAGCCGCCGTCGTCCACCAGCAGCGGTCGGCGTCCCAGCCGCGCCGCCCGATCGGCGTGATCGGCCAACGCGTCGCCCATCGCCGCCCACGGCCACACCGCCACCCCCGCCCGGCGCAGGTGGGCGTCCACCCGGGCCGACAGCCGGTAGGGGTAGCCCTTGTCCACCACCGTCAGCGCCTCGGCGGGGGCGCCCAGACCACCCAGCGCCTCGACCATCGCCAGGAAGTCGGTCATGTGGTGGATGGTCAGCAGTGGCGCGGCCCCCGCCAGCGCCTCGCGCCCCAGCCGGCGGGGCAGCCCGAGGGTCAGCGGGAGCTGGCGGCGCAGTTCCCCCAACTCCAACCCGGTGAACGGCTGCGCCTCCACCACGCGCACCAGTTCCGCCACGCCTGCCGGGTCCAGGCCACCGGGGTCGGTTACCAGCAGCGTCAGCGTGTGCGCCGCCACCGGATGCGCCGCGGGATCGGTGACAGCGGTGACCGCCAGCGTCACCCGCACCCCGCCGGGCAAGGCCAGCTGTCGCACCTGAGCAGCGCATCCGACGCCGAACCGGACGGCGGGGAACAGCCGCTCGATCCGGGCGACGGTCTCGGCCAGCACCGCGGCTGCCTCCGCCGGGCTCGCGCGGAACGGCACCGCCGCCGACCGCACGACGGCGGTCGCCGCTGCCTCCAGGGCAGGGCTGGCGGTCATCTCCCAGGCCGATCGCCGCGCTGCCGCAGACCGGTCAGCAGCAACCCCAGCGCGTACCAACCGACCACGGCGCACTGGCCCCAGGCCAGCACGACCTGCACCGCCCGCGGCGCATCGGCAAGTAACGCGATTGCGAGAACCGCAGCGATGACGCTGAGGAGCCGAACCGTCCACAACTCCGCACGAGGGCTCACTCCCCAGCCCCCAGCCCGCCCGGGGTGGCCTGAAGCTGGGCCGACAGCGGGAAGCACAAGCCCAGGTCGCCCAGCCCTGCCACGCGGTAGGCGACCCGGACGATCCGGTCCGCGGCGTACTCCGCGGACTCCCCCCCCGGCGCCTTCACCAACACCGCCAGCCGCAGCCGCCCGTCGGCGACCGCCTCCACGACCGCTCCCGCCACCAACCCGGTCTCCTCCAGCGTCTTGAGCAACAGCGCCTGACCGCCCTCGTCCAGCGACCCCTGCGAGGTCACCCAGGAGGCGACCACCCTCCAGGCCGGCCGGTCGTCCTCATGCCACGGCCGATGCACCCTGTCCCGCCTCCGCTCACCGCGACTATGGGTGCCGGCCCGGCTGCACTGAGGTCGCCGACCCGGCCCAGCTCCACCCCGCCTGGCGGGTGAGCCGGTTGACGCCCTGGTGCGCCGTGCCGATCACGGTGCCCGCGGAGACGGCCCGACCACAGGGTGCCCGTCCCTTCCTGGAGTCCCGCGCCGACCCCCACCTGCCCTCGCCCCTCACGCTCACTGCTCCGCTCCGCTCATCCCTGCCGGGGTGTGACCGTTCGCCCGGCCCGTGGACGAGAGAACCACGCAGAGGGGTGAAACCGCCATGAAGTGCGCCGGAAGTCTTGGCGGACGGACGTACGCTGCGGCTGGCCTTCGGGTGGCTTCAGGCCGGTGACCGTGTGGACCGCGGCGCGGGTGCACGAGGTCCGGCGACCGCGAGGAATGACCCGCGAGGAGTTCGCCGACCCGAGCCTGGACGTCGCGTAATCCCTCCGCCGGGTGGACTTGTCCTGCGGTCGTACGCTGCCTGGACGGAGCCCAGGGGGTGGCGGATGGAGTGGACGGCGGAACGAGTCCGCGCGCTACGCCGCGCGCGGCGGATGACCCGCGAGGAGTTCGCTGAACTGGTCGGCGTGAGCGACCGGCAGGTGGCGACCTGGGAGACGGCGGACACGCCGATGTATGCGCGGAACGCACGCGCCCTGGACGCCATCCACGACTCGCTCACCCCCTCGCAGGCGGATCGGTACGACGCCGAGACCGCCGGGGCCGCTGATATCGGAGATCGGCAGGCGGAGGAGAGGCTGCGACCGCTCTTGAACGCGACGGAGCGAGGTGCGAGGGTCACCCCTTCCGATCAGGCGGTGGACGCGCTTGGCGGTGCCCGATTGCGCGACGACGCCTTCGGGCGGCTGAGTGCGATGGGTCCCGCCGCCGGCTGCTCCCTGCTACCTGTCCACGACTCCCTGCTACCTGTCCACGACACGGTGCCGGCCTCCGTCACGCCCGCACCTGCCGATCCAGAGTTGGAGGAGGGGCCGGGAGTGAACCGCCGGGAGTTGTTCCGGCACGCAGGTGTGCTGGCCGCCGTGGCGCTCTTCCCGGGTGCCCTCGAGCCCGAGGCCGCGCCGGTCGAGCACTTCCGTGACCTGCGACGCGTGCTGGTCAATGCGGACAACCTGCTCGGGCCCGGCCACGTGGTCCCCGCGGTGCACGAGCAGATCCGGGTCCTCCAGCAGCTGCGTCAGACCGCTCGCGGGACCGACAGGCATCGGGTGGTGCACCTGCAGGCGGAGTTCGGCGAGTTTGCCGGGTGGCTGTATCAGGACCTTGGCGACCACCGGGCAGCTCAGTACTGGACGGACCGGGCGCTGGAATGGTCCCACGCCGCCCGCGACCCGGCTCTGGCGACCTATGTCCTTGCCCGCAAGAGCCAACTCGCTGGCGACCGCAACGACGCCGCGACCGCCGTGGATGTCGCCGAGGCCGCCGTTGCTACGGTCAGCCCGGGCAGCAAGCTGGCGGCCGTCGCGACGACCTATGTCGCGCATGGCTACGCCTTGGCCGGAGACGAGCGTGCGTGCGGTCGCGCCTATGACAGCGCCCACGAGCTGCTGGCCACGTCTGACCGGGATGCGGAGTGGAGCGCCTGGCTCGATGGTTCCTACATCGAGGCCCAGCGGGCGCGCAGCCTGGCGGTGCTGGGCCGCTTCCCCGCCGCCGTTCAGGGTTTCGAGCGGGCGGTGATCGCGCTGCCTGCGGGTTACCGGCGCGACCGGGGTGTCTACCTTGCCCGCACCGCGATCGCCCATGCTGGTGCGGGCGACATCGACCAGGCCGCCACGCTTGGGTTGCAGGCGCTGGCGATCGGCGTGCAGACCGGGTCCGGGCGTATCGCCGTCGAGCTGCGCTGCCTGGACGCCCGCTTGGGCGGCTACGACAGCGCCGCCGTCGCGCAGTTCCGTGCCGCGATTCGCCCTGCCCGAAGCACCTCGACGCGGTGAAGGAGCGTGCGGTGGACCAGTTGCCCTACGTCCTGCTCAGCGTTGCGACCAGTGTCGACGGTTGCATCGACGACACCACGCCGGACCGGCTGTACTTGTCCAACGAGGCGGACTTCGATCGCGTCGACCAGGTCCGCGCCGACTCCGACGCCATCCTGATCGGCGCCGGCACGATGCGGACGGACAACCCGCGGCTGATCGTCAAGAGCGAGCAGCGCCGTGCCGAACGGATCGCCCGCGGCCTGCCCGCCTACCCGCTGAAGGCCACGATCACCGCCACCGGCGACCTCGACCCGCACCTGAAGTGGTTCCACCACGGCGGCGACAAGGTTGTCTACACCGTCGATGCCGCCGCCGACCGGCTCGCCGACCAGCTGGGCGACCTCGCCGACGTGGTCCCAGTGGGAACTCAGATCGACCTCCCCGTACTCCTGGCTGACCTCAGCGGCCGGGGGGTGCGCCGGCTGATGGTCGAGGGCGGCGAGCAGGTCCATACCGCGTTCCTGTCCCAGGGGCTGGTCGACGAGATCCACCTCGCCATCGCTCCGCTGCTGGTCGGCCACGGCCCCCGCTTCCTGGCGCCCGCCCGCTACCCCTGGCCCACCACCCGGCGAATGCGCCTCGCCGAGGTCCGCCCCATCGGCGACGTCGTGCTCCTGCGCTACTGCCCCAAGCAGGACGGCCCCGCGTGACCCCGGTCGACTGCCGGTGGATGGACCTCGCCCGCCAACTCGCCACGCTGTGCCCGCCCCGCAGCACCGCCTTCGCCGTCGGGGTCGTCATCGTCGACGCCGACGGCAACGAGCTCGCACGCGGCTACTCCCGCGAGACCGGACCGCACGAGCACGCCGAGGAGGTCGCCCTGACCAAGGTCGCCGGCGACCCCCGGCTCGCCACCGCCATCCTCTACTCGACCCTGGAGCCCTGCTCCCAGCGCCGATCCCGCGCGCGCTCCTGCGTCCAGCTGATCCTCGAGACCGGCGTCCCAAGGGTGGTCATGGCCGAGCGCGAGCCCAACCGGTTCGTCGCCGACCCCCAAGGCTACGAGGTCCTCACCGCCGCCGGCGTCGACGTCCTCGAAGCGTGTCGCTGAAGGCGAGAGGGGCAGAGCGGGACGCATGACAGGCTTGATCACAACGGCGACCAGCGGCGACGAGCGGCGACGGGAAGCGGACGTCGCGGTCCTTCCCATCGGCAGCTTCGAGCAGCACGGCGACTTTCTGCCACTGGCCACCGACACGCTGATTGCCGCCGCCATCGCTCAGCGCGTCAGCACGGAAAACGACCTGTTCCTGTTGCCGCCGCTCACCATCTCGTGCTCCCACGAGCACAGCGCGTTCGCCGGCACCGTGAGCATCCGTTCAACCACGCTGACCCTTGTGGTTACCGACATCATGGCCTCAGTGCAGTATTCAGGTATCAAAGCGCTCGCCATCGTGAACGGTCACGGCGGAAACTACGTGCTGTCCAACGTCACCCAAGAGGCGAACGCCAACGGTCAGCACGTGGCCCTGTTTCCAACCCGCCACGACTGGGGCGCTGCCCGGGACGCCGCAGGTCTTGACTCCTCCGGCAGCGAGGACATGCACGCCGGCGAACTCGAGGTCTCCGTCCTCCTCCATACCAATCCCGAGCTCGTCCGGCCTGCCTACCAGCAGGCAGATCATGCTGCCCACCCGCGCCCCCACCTGCTTACTCAGGGAATTGGTGCTTACAGCGAGACCGGAGTGATCGGATACCCGTCCAAAGCCAGCGCAGCGAAGGGGAGGGCGCTACTTGATAACCTGACCGCCTCCTTCGCAGGACATCTCGCACTGTTACGTGCACGCGCTGATCGCCGCCCGGCCACGAGGCAGTAGAGGCATCGGCGCGATCGGCCCACGGGTCAAACTTCGCCGACGCCGCCGATAGACCTCCCGTCCCGGAGCCAGCTATGCAGGGCGGTCAAGAATCCCGGGGCTCGCGTTGCGGCGAGGGGTGATTCTTCGCTCGCTTTGTGGATAAGACAACCACGCAGAGGGCTGAAACCGGCTCTTCGCCGTGAAGTGGGGAGCCGGGGGTGTGACCTGCTCGGGAGACGCCTGAAGCCCCGGAATCTCCGGGGCACCTTAAACTGGTGCGAGGTCCGCGCCCGCTCCTCGTGCAGGGTCGGCCATGCCCAGTCCGAGCGGCCACGACAGCCCACCGTTACGGACGACCCCCCCGACTAGCCCCGGCACCCGGTCGCGCATCTGGCGTTGGCGGAGAAGCCTGCCGCACTGGTGCTCCGCCTCGCGTCGCGCGTCGCCCACCGATCCTCCGCTGCTAGCCCGGCACGACGCCAAGGGGTTGTCCGTGATCCTCGCGCCACCCGCCAGCTCGCGTCTACAGGCGGCGAATCGGCCCATGCGTGTGGGAGCCCCGCGACCACCGCCACCGGGCCGGTCAGGAGGCTCGGGGGTGGTTCGGCCGCTGTGCGACGGGGCGGGCCGGAGTCAGGCGGCGGGCGTGCTCCCGTAGGGCCGGAGCAGTGCCAGGCCGGTGGCCGAGCAGTTCACGGTGGAGTTGTTCGGTGCTGGGGTCGGGGTCGAGGTCGAGTTCGGCCAGGCGGCCGGTGAGCCGCTGGTAGGTGGCGGTGACCGCTTCGGGGTGTCCGCGTTGGGCGTGGAGGCGCATGAGCTGCTGGTGGAGCGGTTCGTTGTAGGGGTCGATGGCGGCGGCGCGATCGAGGGCGTCCGCTGCGGCGTCCAGGTCGCCGGCCGTGTGGCGGTGGCGGGCGAGGCGGGAGGCGGCGTCGACGACGCGGCGGCGGAGATCCTCGCGGGCGGGTTCGGCCCACTCGTAGTGCTCGCCGTCGCACAGGTCGCCGCGGTAGAGATCGACGGCCTGCTGGAGCGCTGCGGCGGCGGTGCCAGGGTCGTCGGTACGGGCGACGGCCAAGGCGGTCTGGAGGCGCCACAGGTCGGCGTCGATCAGGTCGGGGTTGGGGCGGAGCCGGTGGCCGGTGCGGTCGATGGGCCGGGCGGCGGGGTCCAGGCCGGCGTGGCGGCGCAGGGTGGTCTGGAGGTTGGACAGGGTGGTGCGCCAGATCCCGTCGATGCGGTCGGGGTCGGCGTCGGGCCACAGGACGTCGCGGGCGGTGTCGACGGTGACGCCCTCGGGATGGAGCAGTAGGTAAGCGAGCAGTTCACGGGCCTTGCCGCGCAGTCCGGTGCGCAGCTCGCCGGCGGGCCCGTCGATGCGGGGCGCGCCGAGCAGGGTGACCTGGATCGGCGGGTCGGTGTCGCCGGTGGCGGCGGGGACGGCGAAAGCGGCGAGGTCGTCCGGGATGGCTGTGTGCTCATCCGATAGATCCTCGTCGCGGACCGGGTCATCGTCGGCATCGGTGCTCGTGTCCAGGGGCGGGGCGTGGGTACTGGTGGCGCGGGCAGCGGCGACGACGCCGAGCAGGTCGGCGGCCTCACCTGCGGACAGGGTGGTCAAGGTCGCGGCGGCGAGGTGGTAGCGGGCGCCGGGGTCGGCGACGACGCCCGCTTGGTCGATGGTTGTGGCGTCGGCGGTGGGGTCGCCGAGGAGGAGGGCGGTGATGCCGACGCGCCGTCCGATCGACAGCAGGGTGTCGAGGCGTTGGCGGCTGGCCGGGTCGTGGTCGATGACGAGCAGCAGCAGCGGCATGGTCTCGCGCGTGTCGGCGGCGAGCAGGGCGGCCCGGTCGGTGTGGCCGTCGAGGTCCAGCAGGCGGATACGGGTGAGCAGCTCGACCTCGGCGGCGGCGAGTGCTTGAGAGAGGGTGGCGGCCGTGGTGAGACCGGGGAACGGGTCGGAGTCGCCCAGCAACCGGTCGGCCAGCGCGGTGCCGGCGATGGTGACGGTCGCGTCGAGGGGGTGCGCGACGGACAGGTAGGCGACGAGCAACCCGCGAGCGGCTGCGTCGACGGCCGGAGCGGGGCCGGCGAGGCGGATGGGTCCGGCGGCTGGGTCGATGGTGACGGGCTGCCCGTCGCGGATCCCGGCGGCGAGGACGGCGGGGCGCGGGGTGCCCGAGGGGTGCAGCGCGGCGGTCTGGTCGGCTTCCGGGGCTGCGCGGCGAGCCGCTCGCGCCGCCGCGCCTGCGAGCGGGTCACGGCGGTCGAGCCCGGCTGCGGGCGTGCGCAGAGGGCTGCGGCGGCGGGCGAGCAGCCGAGCGGCGGCGAGGCAGGCCGAGACGGCCGTGGCGACGGACAGGGTGATGAGCCCGCCTTCGGGGAGCCGCACGACCGGGCCCGCCGGGTCGCGGTCGGCCTCCTCAGCGCTCCGCATACCGGCAGGGGCGGCCGGCTCGGCTGCCTCGGTCCTGATCCCCCCGGCGGGTGCAGCTGGGGGGTGTTCGTCGGCGGGAGCGGTCGGGTTGCCCTCGACCTGGCCCTGGGCTCGTGGTGCTGCCGGCTGGGTGGGCGGGGGCAGCTCGACGGTCGGGTTGTCGGCTCGCGGGCGCCCGGGCTGGGCCGTGGTGTCGGCGGGGGATGGCGGGTCGTCGGGTTGGGCGGCGGGCTCGGATTCCGGTGGGGTCTGATCGGTGGGTGCGGGCGGGGCGGCGTCGGCGGGGGCTGCGCTCGGGAGGGTGGCGTCGGCGGGCAGGAGCAGGGTCCAGCCGGGCTGGATGTGGTCGGGGTCGGTGAGTGTCTCGCCGTCGGCTTGGGGGCGTCCGCGGTTGGTGTCGTAGACCTCCCGCCACCGGTAGGGGTCGCCGAGGCAGGTTTCCGCGATCGTCCATAGGTCGTCGCGGGGGGCGACGAGGTAGGTCTTCGGTTCCGTTGCGGGGTCGGCCGCAGCGACCGTCTGAGCTGGGGTTGGCGCGGTCACGGTCAGCGCGGTGTCGGGCTCGAGGACGGTGTCGGCGGGCTGCGCCGCCAGTGTCTGGTGGGCGGCGGCGGGTGCGGGGCCGGCGAGTGGGAGGGCGGCGGCAGTGCGGGGTGCGGGGGGGAGGGTGAGCAGCGCGACGGCGCCGACGAGCCGGGCCGCGACGGCCTGGCTGGCGCCGGGAACCAGGGGGAGGCGGGGGGTGGGGGCGGCGCGCAGCTGGGCGGTGGTCTCGGCGAGGGTGGCGGCGGCGAGCTGGGCCCAGGCGATCCAGCAGACGACGGCGAGGGTCTTGAGCAGCCCAGTGCCGGTGACGGGCAGCTCGCGGACGGCTTGGACGAGCTCGGCGGCGCTGGGCAGGTGGTCGGGCAGCGGCCAGCCGACGAACACCCACAGGGCGACGGGGACGCCGACGAGCAGTGCGAGCAGGCCGGCGAGACCCGCGAGGCCAGCAGCGAGGCGGGCCGGCAGCGGCGGGTACGGGTCGGGTGGTGGGGTCATGGGATGGTGGGGACGGGCCGGGCGGTGCCGGCGCCGGTGACGGTGCGCGCGCCACCGCCGAGCAGCAGCACCGGCTGCTGCCGGGTGACGGTGACGGTGACCTGGTCGCCGGTGGCGGCCACCGTGCCGGTCGCGCCGACCTGGTTGAGGTGGCTGCGGGCGAGGGCGGCGGCGCGGTCGGGGTCCAGCCGGATGGGCTGGCCGGTGCGGACGGCGAGCAGGTCGATGCCCTGCGCGCCGGCGCGGGCGGCTTCCTCGGCGGTGTCCAGCGCCTCTCGGCGGGCGGCGAGCAGGTTGCCGCCGTCCCATACGAGCCCGGCGAGGACGATCAGCCCGGCGGTGAACACCACGAAGAACGCCGTGGCCTGCCCCTCCTCCCGCCCCTCGTGTGGGCGAGGCGGTGGCTCGGCGGGGGTGGCTTGGGCGGTCACGAGGTCGCGCTCCCGGTCACGCCGCGGTAGACGTCGATCGGGCTGGAGGCGGTGCGGATGACCTGGCGGGTGCCGGGGACGCCCAGCAGGCCGAGGTCGGCCAGGGCGACGTCGCAGGCGACGGTGGCGGTGACGGTCCCGCCGGGGTTGAACCCGCGAAGGTCGAGATCGACGTCGACCGCGATGCAGGGGGCCAGCCCGCCGGCCAGTGTCGCCTCGGCGGCGGAACGGGCGTCGGCCGCGGCGGCGGCAGGGCTGCGGGCGAGGGTGGCGGCGCGGGCGGCGTCGCGGGCCGCGGCGCCGACGTCGCCGCGGGCGGCGGTAACTCGGAAGGTCAGAATCACGAACAGCAGCAGCATGACGGCCAGCGGGGTGAGCACCACCAGCTCCGCGGCAGCGTCGCCGCCCTGGCCGCCCAGCCGCGTTCGCAAGCGCGTCACCGTTCGGCCCCGTTGGTGGTGAGCCGTTCGACGGGTGAGGTGACGGTGGCGGTGATGGGTGGGGCGAGGAACGGGACGGGCCCTGAGATGCGGGCGGTGACCTGAACCTGGGCGGTGGTGGGGGTGCGGGTGGCGTCGACCTGGCGGTCGCCGAGCAGGTCGGTTGGGAGGCTGTCCAGGACGGCGTGGGCGCGGGCGGTGCCGGCGTCGGCGGTGCCGGTCTCGCCGCGGGCGGCGCGGGCGCCGTCGCGGGCGGCGGCGTGGACGACGGTGGCGGCGTGCAGGTACAGCGCGGCGTGCACGATCAGCAGCAGCAGGGTGAGCATGAGGGGGGTGGCCACGGTCAGGGTGGCCGTCGACCCGTGGTCGGCGGCCAGCCTGACCCGCAGCCGGGCGAGGGTCATGGGCCCTGCAGGTTGATGCGGTCGTTGGCGTAGCCGATGACCTGGGCCGAGATGATTCCGACTACGGTCAGCGCGACGGTGACCAGGACGGCGGTGATGATGACCTGCTCGGCGCTGGTGCCCCGCTCCCCGTCGGGGTCGCCGTCGAGGACGTCTTGCCAGCGGGTGTACAGCAGGGCGGCGGCGGCGCGGATCGCGTCGGGCAGCTGGTGCATGAGGCGGTCCTTCCTCGCAGGTAGGGCGTGGGTGCGGGGTTAGAGGGCGAACAGGGCGGACAGGGCGGGGTAGCCGACGAGGATCAGGAAGCCGGTGAACAGCAGGACGCCGGGGAGGGCGAGCCGTTCGGTGGCGGCGTTGGCGTACGCCTCGGCCTCGGCGAGTTGGCGTGCGCGGATGGCGGCGGCCTTGGCGACGAGGCTGTGGCGGACGCGGGCGCCTTCGGTGCCGGCCAGCGCGAGGCTGGCGGCCAGCTCGGACAGGTCGGTGACGGCGAGTTCCTCGCCGAGGCGGCCGAGCCCGGCCCACACGGTCTCGCCGGTGGCGCGGGTGGCTGCGAGGGCGCCGCGGAGGCGGGCGGCGGGCCAGCCGCCGGTGCCGTCGGCGGCCTCGTGCAGGGCGCCCTCGACGCCGGCGCCGCCGGCGAGGGAGATGACCACCAGGTCCAGGAACGACCCGAGCCCGCGGGTGAACTCGGCCCTCATGCGGCGGGCGTCGTCGGCGAGCAGCAGGTCGGGGGTGACCGCCCCTGCGGCGGCGAGCACCAGGGCGGCCGCTCCCGCCAGTGCGGGTGGCAGCGACAGGCCGGCCAGACCGACCGCGGTGGACGCGGCCAGCGGCAGCAGCCGCCCGGTGACGGCGAGCAGGATGCGGCTGCCGGTGTGCTGTTCGCGGCTGCGGCCGACCAGCCGCAGGTCCGCGGCAGTGCGGGGTCCGGTGTCGAAGGTGTCGGCGACGCCGAGCAGCCGCGCCCCGAGCCAGCGGGACACGCCGTCGACCCAGCCGCCCTCCTCGATGTTGATGGCGGTGAGGGGTGCGTGGCGGTCGAGGCGGTCCAGCAGGAGCCGCAGGGGCGGCGGGGCGGGTCGGATCGCCCGCCAGGCGCCGTAGGCGGCGAGGCCGAAGGTGGCGCCCAGCAGCGCGGCCACCGTCATCTCGCCACCCCCGCGGCGAGTGTCCCGGTGGCGGCGGGGGTGCGTGGCGGTCGAGCCAGGCGCGAGTCCCGGGCGAGCCAGGCGTAGGCTGCCGCGTCCAGGGCGGTGATGAGCAGCAGGACGGCCTGGCCGGGCAGCGTGCGGTAGGCGTCGAGGTAGGCGGGGTTGAGCACCAGCAGGCCAGCGGTGAACGCGACGGTGAAGATAGTGATGATCCGCACGGAGGTGCGGATGCGGGCGCGGCCCGCCTCGATCCGCTGGCGCATGGTGACCTCGGCGCGGGCGGTGTCGGCCAGGGAGCCGAGCAGGTCGGCGAGCTGGCCGGGCTGCCGGCGGGTGGCCAGTTGCAGGGCGGTGACCACGAGGTCGCCGGTGGGGTCGTCCAGGTCGTCGGCGAGACGGGCCAGCGCGACGCGGATCGGCGCCTGCTGACCCTCGATCGCCAGGGCGAGCGCCCGCACCTCCGCGCGGATGGGGGCGGGGGCGAGCGGGGCGGTGGCGCGGATGGCCTGCTGCAGCCCGGCCGCCGCGGAGAGGGTGTCGCGGAGCATCTCGGTCCACCCCGCGATGGCCTCCAGCCGGGCGAGCTGGGTCCGGGCGCGGGCCTGCCCGCGGCCGTAGTCGACCGCGGCAAACCCGCCCGCGGCGGCGAGGACAGTGGCGACCGGCCAGCGGGTCCACCCGCCGACCACAACCGCCGCGGTCACGGCCAGGGCGAGTCGCAGCGCCAACCGGTCGAACCGGCCGGCCAGGGCGCCCCACCACGTGTTCCCGCCGCGAGCTGCGCCCGGTTGCGGATTGGGGGCCGGTGTGACCCACAGCCACACCGCCGCCGCTACGGCGAGCCCGCAGGTCAGCCCGAGCAGCGCGACGGCTGCGGTCACCGGCCCCACCCCCGGTCGCGGCCGAGCAGGGTCGGGTCGAACCCGGCGGCGGCCAGGCGGGCCATCGTCGCCGGCCGCAAGGGCGCGGCGGGGACGGAAGTGCCGTCGGGGCCGGGCTCGAACACCTCGTTGGAGACGACCTGGGGGCCGTCGGCGCCCACGACCTCACGGACGGAAGCGACGACCCGCCGCCGCCGGCCGCTGGTGGTGTCGTGCTGGGCGATGAACACGACCAGGTCCACGGCGTTGGCGACCAGCAGATTGGTCGCCTCCAGCGGCAGCCGCTCGGGCGCCTGGACGGCGTACATGGCGATGCGGGCGAACGCTCCGGCGGAGCTGTCGGCGTGGATGGTGCACATCGACCCGTCGTTGCCCTGCGACATCGCGTTGAGCATCGGCAGGACCTCAGCACCCCGGACCTCGCCGACGATCACCCGGTCCGGCGACATCCGCAGGCCCATGCGCACCAGGTCGGCCATGGTCACCTCGCCGACACCTTCGAGGTTGGCCTCCCGCGCTTCGAGCGCGACGACGTCGGGGTGCAGGTCGGGGTGGCGGTGCAACCCGAGTTCGAGGTTGTCCTCGATGGTCACCAGCCGCTCGGCTGGTGCGACCTCGTTGAGCAGCGCGCGGAGCAGCGTGGTCTTGCCGGCGCCGGTGCCGCCGCAGACCACGATGTTGAGCCGGGCGCGGACGGCGGCGGCGAGGAACGCGTGCAGGGTGGGGTCGACCATGCCGAGGCCGGCGAGGTCGGCCAGCCGCACGCGCGGGTAGCGGTGGCGGCGTACGGCGAGGGCGGGGCGGTGGGCGACGGACATGACCGCGAACACCCGCGACCCGTCCGGCAGCTCCAGGTTCAGCGCCGGCGAGCCGGTGTCGAAGCGGCGTTCGGACAGCCCGACGCGGGCGGCTGCGGTGCGCAGCAGCTCCACCAGCTCCCCGTCGGAGCTCGCGAGCGGCGGGCCGGGGGTCTTGGTGCCGTCGGCGTAGGTGACCCACACCTGGTCGGCGCCGTTGGCGACGACGTTCTCGACCTCGTCGTCGTCGAGCAGCTGCTGCAGCGGGCCCAGGCCGAACAACGCGTCGAGCACCGCCCGTGCGATGCGCTCCTCCACCGCGGCGGGGATGCGATCCAGCCCGAGGTCGATCTGCTCGCGGTCCAGGGCGCGCAGCCAGTCGTTGATGAGCCGGCGCGCATAGACCCGCTGGTCGGCAGGATCCATGCGCGGCCGGCGGGCCTGCTCGTCGCTGTCCAGCCGGGCCGCCAGACCCGCGGCGATCTCGGCGCGGGCGCGGGCGACCAGCGGCGCCACCTCCTGGTCGGCGATCCGCTCTCCTTGCACGGTTGTCATCGCCGCGGCCCTCTGTCGTCGTCGCGGTGCCGGCGGTCGCCGTTCGCCGCGGCCAGCCCGGCGGGCGGGACCGACACCCCGTGGCGAGCGCTTCGGAGCGTCTCCGGTGCCGGTCGCTGCGGCTGCGCGGCGTCGGCCCGTGTGGGCTGGGTGGAGAGGGTTCCGGCGAGCAGTCGTGCCGACCGCAGCAGGGGGGTGCGCGCCAGCCGCCGGGTGGGACCGCCTTGCGCCAGCGCCGCCGCGGCCCGCGCGTCCTCGGGCACTATGCCGAGGACGGGCAGCCCGACGGCGTCGGCGACCTCTTCCGGCCGGTACGGGCTTGTGCCGACCAGCACCAGCCCGGCCGCATCGGCGGCGACCTGCGGGCGGGCTCGCAGGTGCCGCACTTGCGCCACCGTCGGGCGGACGGCGAGCAGCAGCCGTCCCGCCGGCGGGGCCCCCAGCAGCGGCCCCGGCCCCACCCAGCCGGCGTCCACCAGCACGTCGGCGTCCAGCCCGGCGAGCACCCCGGCCAGGCCGGCCTCGACCAGACGGCGGCGGGCGGCCAGCGCCTGCTCCGAGCCGGGCGGGCCGGCCAGCAGTCGCACCCGCCCGGGCCCTGGCAGCGGGTGGGTGTGGCCCCAGACCAGCTCGGCGGACAGGCCATGGCGCCCCTCGGTGGCCAGCGTCACCGTGGACGGAGCGGCCGGCAGGTCCAGCCAGGTGGCCAGGTCCCCACCGGCCGGGCCGAGCTCCACCACCAGCACGGGCCGCTCGGCCGGCCAGGTGGCCACCAGCGCGAGCAGCGTCGTGGTCACCCCCGGCGCCCCGGCCACCGCCCCGACCACCGACACCGACCCGGCCGTCACGAGCCAACCACCAGCAGGCTCGCCCGGCCGACCGCCTCGGCCGCGGCCACCGCACCGGCCGAGGCCGCGTCGGTGAGGACCGTCACCGCGACCTGGCCGGTGCCGGTCTCGGTGTCCTCGGCCACCGACACCACCCGGCCTTCGGCCAGCACCGACCACGCCGGCGGCCCGGCACCGGCGGCCTGGCCGGGCTGGTCGCCGGTCCCGGTTTCGAGCACCTGCACCAAGTCACCGGCCTCGACGTTCCCCGCGGGCAGCCGACCCGGCTCCAACGCCAACCCGACCAACGCCTCTCCAGCCGCCAGGCCGCCGTCGCCGCCCAACTCCCTTCGCGACAGCAACTCCCCGGCGACCAGATCCGTCTGGGCCGTCTGACCCACCACCGTGTCCGCATCACCCGCAGCGATCACCTGGACCTGGGGGTCCGCGGCCACCCGCGCCTGCGTCAGGTCATCTGCGACGATCTGCTGGCCCGCAGGCACCGGCCGGGCGACCACGAGCACGGCCCGCCGTTCGCCGGCCGACAACCACAGCAGCACGAACGCCGCGGCCGCACCTGCCGCAACCAGCACCGCCAGCGTCGCCGCCGGCCACCGCCGCCGCTCCGGGCGGCCCAGCACCCCCAGCGAGCCGTCCCGCTGCCGCTGATCCTGCATCGTTGCGCTCACCGCACCTCACCTGCCACCACAACCAAGCCGAGAACCGCAGCACGAGTGGGCCGAGAACCGCCGGGCCGCCTCGAGCAGCGGCTGTGACAGCCACCTCGAGTGCCCTCTGGAGCGCGTGTGACAACCCCACGGGAGGCAGCGGTTGGCCTGTGACATCGGCCTCCGCCAGCCGCAGTTCCTGTCACGGCCGTGGCGGTCGCCCCGATCCCGGGGTGCGACACCAGCCAGCGGCATGTCACAAGGAGCGCGGCCTGTGACACGTAGCTCTCAGCTCCGCGGTGACACCGTCGGAGTCCGGCAGGGACCCGCTCGTGTGGTGCCGTCCGCAGCAGGGGTCGCGTCGTCGCTTGCGGTCTGTCGCCTGTGATGCGCGCAGTCGTCACAGCTGGGCCTCATCGACTGAGGCGTTGTCGCGGTCGTCGCTGCGCGCGCGCTCGCGCTGAGCCGCCCACCGGTCCCAGTCCGGCTGGTGCTCGGCGACCAACCGCCGCACCGTTGTCCGCGGGATCCCCGTTGCCTCCGCGACCCATGACTTCGTCAGCCGCACTCCCGGATTGGCCGCCACCACCGCAGCCACCCGCGCCCACGACTCCTCACCCCGATCGTCCGGGAGCCCTCCCGGCTCCCCGACCGCCTCACCTCCGGGCACGCCATCACTGGCGGGAACGCCACCACCGGCGGGGACGCCCGCGCCGGAAGGGGGCCTGGCCTGGGCCTGACGGCCGTCGCGCCCGGGCTGGCCAAGGGGCGCCGGCCGGCGGGCATCAGCTGGCATCGCGCCGGTCACCTCGGGGTGGCCACCATCGCCGAAGCGCTGGCCCTCCACCGCGCTGAGCGCGGCCGAGGGGCGGGGGCCATCACCGTCACGATGGCCGGGCGCTTCCGGTCGCACGTCACCCATCTGTCGGCCGTTCCCGTCGGAGTGGCCGCTCGGCTCCGGCCGGAGGCCACGAGGGAGGTGGCCACCGTCGCCGTTGGCCTGGCCGAGCGCGAGGGCTGAGGCGACGGCGACTGGCCGGCGGCCCTCGCCAGCTGCGGGAGGACGGCCATCGGCCAGTGCGGCCCGGCCACCCTCCACGGGCAGGTCTCCGGCGTCGCCCGCAGGGCCGACTTCCTCCGGTGACGTCACGGGGAGCGTCTGCTCGGCGGCCGCGATGGCCAGGTGGCGCGCGCGGGCGCGGCGCTCGCCCTGCAGCACCTTGTAGGCCAGGGTGGCCGACAGCGGAGGCAGGACGGCGGGAACGGCCTCGGCGGCCTGGCCGAGGTCGCTGATCACGATGTCGGGGTTGCCCCGGGCGTAGTTGACCGCGACCGCGACCGCGACGAGGGCGAAGAAGCCGAACGCGGCGAGGCCGCCCCGCTCGTTGCGGTCGGTGCGGGCCAGCGCGATCCGCGACAGTGCCAGCATCAGCACCTCGACCAGCAGAGGCAGGCCGGCCGCCTCGATCGGCGAGTACACGCCCGAGTCGACGGCGAAGGCGTACAGGTGCGACGTCGACATCAGGGTGCCGACGACCGCGGCCGAAGCGACCAGCCGCTCGGGCCAGGTCCACCCGAGCCGCACCTGGTCGGCGGGAGCAGGTAGCGCCGTCATCGCGCGTCCGCCAGCGCCTGCACCTCCGCCACCTCCAGTTCGGCGGTGGCGGTGCGGGTCAGGTCGTCCAGGTCGCCGCCGAAGCCGGGGACGGTGGAGGTCCACGACACCGCCCAAGTGACCGTCACCGCCACAGCGAACCGTCCGTCCGGCGCGCCGGTGGAGGGGCGCCGGTACACGTGGGAGCAGTCCGACGCGGCTGCCGGCGCGACCGCCGGCGTCCAGGGTGTGCCCGGCCCGTCACAGGTCACGGTCTCGCCGTCACCCATTTTCCATGCCGCGGAGACGGGCTCGGCGGTGACGGTGGCGCTGGCCCCGCCCGCCGATGCGGTCGCCGAGGCGGACTGCCAGTAGCCGCCGTCCAGCCACAGCCACACCGGCACCCCGACCAGCGACGACGAGCCCACCGGCGGGTTCACCGTCAGCGGCGGATCAGGGATCCGCAGCTTGGCCAGCGCGTCTTGCAACAGCACCTGCGGGTCGACCACGGCGCCACCACCGCCGTCGTCGATCAGGGGGACAACGACGGAGGAGACCTGCTGGCCGAACTCGTTGAAGCAGTTCTGCACCGCCCACCGCCCGGTCGCGCTGGTGCCGTACAGGCCCTCCTCTCCACCGCCGCCCTCGCCGTAAGGCAGCTCGTAGACCGGCCCCGGCAGCGCCAACTCCTCATACGTGCAGTAGCCACCGCCACCGCCACCGCCACCGCCGTCACCGCCCGGACCGCCGCCGATGCTCACCGGATTCGTGACCGTGGCGGTCGGCTCTCCGCCGTCCGTGTGCGCGCCCGGGAGGGGGACCGCTCCGGCGGGCGAGCTCGCAGCAAGCATGACGACGAACGCGACCGCGACCATTACTCCAGCGCGCATCCGGCCACCCCCTCCCATGACGCCTCGAGGGTCACCGCGGAGACCTTCCACACTCCGGCTTCGCGGACGAGCTGCGCTGTGTTCAGCTGCGTTCCGGCTCCTTCGTTGACCCGTTCCCCGGTTGCGAGGGTCTCGACGAACGCGTCGTCCACGTAGCAGTCGCGGACGGTGGCCGTGTCCCCGCTGAGGGCCGTGACCTCCACTTGATGCGCGACCACGGACGGGTCGGGCCGCCGGAAAGCCCGGCCCGTCTGCCGGTACGTGAAGGTCGAGGACCGCACCGTCTCCAACGCCTCACCAGCGGCGACCTGGTCGAGATCCTCAAGGCTCGCCTGTGCCGGCTCCTCATTGGCGCGGAAGTAGGTGTCCCAGTACGCGAGATAGGCGTCGAGGACCGCTTGTTCGTCCACGCCGACAGACGGGCTGGGTGATGGGTCTGGCCCATCACTCGGCGTGGGACTCGGGATTGTCTCCGAAGCCGAGGCGGAAGCTGTGACCGCCGCGGTGGCGTCACGATCTGTGTTGTCGCACCCGCCGAGCAGTAGCGCGACCGCGAGCACGGTAAAACGCCAAGACGGTGGTCGTGACACGGTAAACCCTCCGGGCTCCTGATGCGGCCGGCTGCACGCTGGCTCGCGACGGCCGGCTGACCGACCACTCATCACCCCCTGCGTCACCTACAGCTACCACGAAGCCGACCTTGAGCATCCCGGCGAACCGCACTGTTCTCCGCAGGTCGGGAAGGGCGACTCGCAAAGTCTCGAATGGGGGTGGCCGGCCGGCCACTGCTACTCGCCGGCTACCGCTGGCGGCAGAGGCTGGTCCGCGGGCGAGGGGGGCTGCCACACGCGCGGCGGGCCTGTGGCAGGACGTAACAGTGATGGGCCGGAGCGGGATCGGGCCGGGTTGTTGCGTTGCTGTTGCGACCGGATGCGGTCCTGCGGGCTCCCCGACAGCAAAGGAGCCCGCGGATGCCTGGCACCCGCCGACCCACCACCGCGACCGCAAACAGCCCAGCCGCGACCCGGCGCACCGAACCAGCGCGGCCGGCTGACGTCCTGCCCGCCGCCAGGTCCGCAGTGCAGGCTGACATGCTGGCGCTGCTGCGACGCGCGTTCGTCCAGCTGGTCGATCGGCCCGAGCCGTTGGGCATCGACGGCGGCGAGGTCCCGGGGCTACCGGCCCGGTGGATCCGGGTGGACGAACTGCGCTCGATGCTGCTGCACCCCGCCACCGGTCACGACACCCGCGACGCGGCCTTGACACTGCTGGTCGAGCACGCCCGCGGCGACGACCCCGACTGGCAGGTCGCCCTGCTGGGCGTGCTCGCCCCCGGCTTGGCCAACGTCACTGTCCGCGCGGCCGTGGGCTACGCCGGCGACGTGGCAGATGTCGACAGTGAGGCGGTCGCCGGGCTCCTACACGCCCTGCGGTGCGGCGACCCAGTCGAGGTTCGGGTCGCCGCGAGGCTGCTGGGCGCCGCGTTCACCCGTGCCTGGCTGTTCGCCCGCCAGGATCGGCGTCAGCGTCGGCGCGAGCAAGCTGCCGCGGCGCCGGGCGACCACTGGCCCTACGCCGACCCCGGTGAGCTGCCGTTGTACGGCGACCGGCACCGCGGTCCTACCGACGTGCTGCGCGCCGCGGTCGCCTGCCGCGTCCTCACTAGCGCCGAGGCGCGGCTGATCGGCGCCACCCGGCTTGACGGCGTCCCGCTGTCCGAGATCGCCGCTGGGCAGAAGCTGTCTCACGCCGCGGTGCGGCAGCGCAGGAGCCGCGCCGAGCGGCGGCTCGCTGCGTGGATCGCCGACCAGCAGGGCGAGACGGCCGTCGCCACCGCCCGGTCGCACAGCGGCGTGGGTGAAGGAAGTTCGCGCCCTCCGGTCACAACGAGGGGCCGGACGGTGGGTTCTAAGTGATGACGGAGAACCGCACGCTCCCGCCCTCCCCGTTCCGCCCCGACCGTCCGGTTGTGCTGCCGGTCGTGGCGGTCGCCGGGCTCACCGCCGCCCTGCTCGTCGCCACCGCGCCTGCGGCGGTGGCGGCGACGCCCACGTTGCCGCAGGTGATCGACAACATCCGCTCGTTCCTGGTCGGCATCCTCGCCGGGCTGGCGACCTTGTTCCTGACCATCGGCGGGGTTCGCTACCTCGCCGCGGGCGGCGACCCCGGCCAGGTCGAGAAGGCCAAGACCGCGCTGCGGTCGGCCGCGATCGGCTACGCCCTGGCCGCCCTCGCGCCGCTCGCGGTCACCATCCTGGCCGACCTGGTGTCCGCATGAGCCGGGGCCCGCGCACCCCGCTGACCGCGGCGGCCGTGCTCGTGGCAGCCGTGTCCGTCCTGGTCCTCGCCGGTTCCGCCTCCGCCGCCCAGGACCTGCCGACCCCCGCCCCGGTGCCGGGCGAGGCGCCTACGCCACCGGCGCCCTCCGACGCGCCGTCGCCGTCGCCGTCGCCGTCGCTGCGGGTGCCGGACCCGCAGCCGGCCGAGCCGCCCACACCGCCACCGGCCACCCCGGGGATTGGGGTGGGGTGGTTGGACCCGGTCGGGGTGGTGACCGAGGCGGTGTCGCGCTGGGTGGGTGAGCTGGTCGACTCGGCGTTGGCGCAGGTGTGGGCGCTGCTGTCGACCGGGCTGCTGGTCAACCCCGACGTCACCGCCGTGCCGCGGGTGGTCGAGCTGTGGCAGCTGTCGCTGCGGATCGCCAACGCCACCTACGCGCTGGCGGTGCTGGTCGGCGGGATCTATGTGATGGCCCACCAGACCGTCCAGACCCGCTACGGGCTGGGCGACATCCTCCCGCGGCTGGTGGTCGCCGGGCTGGCCGCCAACCTCAACCTGCTGCTCATCCGCCCGCTGATCGAGCTGGGCAACGCGGTGTCGGTCGCGCTGACCGGCGAGACGCAGCGGGCGGGGGTGGACGCGCTGCGCGACGTGCTGGTGTCGGCGATGGGCGGGCTGAGCAACGACCTGTTCGCCCAGCTCGCCGCCGGGCTGGTGGCGCTGGTGGGGCTGGCGGTGGCGTTCACCTACGTCGTACGCGTCGCGGTGCTGGTGCTCGTCGTGGTCGGCGCGCCGGTCGCGCTGGCCTGCCACGCCGTCCCCGCCCTGGACGGCGCCGCCAAGGTCTGGTGGCGCGCGCTGGGCGCCTGTGTCGCGATCCCGGTCGTGCAGGCGCTCGTGGTCTCCACGGCGGTGCAGGTGTGGGCGGGTGAGGACGGCCGCGGGCTGCTCGGCCTCACCGGCACCACCTCCGGGCTGGTGACGCTGCTGGTGGTCGGCTGCCTGCTGTGGGTCCTGGCCAAGGTGCCGGTGTGGGCCGCCCGCCAGGTCGCCACCCCCCGCGGCGGGATCGTCGTGTCCACCCTCAAGTACTACCTGGTATCCCGCGCCATCCGCGGCGCGCTGGGCGCCGGCCACCCCCGCCCCGCCACCACCCCCGCCGCCGCGGCCACGCCGGCCGCGCCACCAGCCGCTGCCACGACGGCGGCCGGCGCCGCGGCGTCCGGGGCCGCGAGCCGGGCGGCGCGGGCGCACACCCTGACCGTCGCCGCATACGACCCCGACGCCGCGGCCCGGCGGCGGCCCCGCCGGCCGCCTCCCCACCCGCGGGCGGCGGGCGGGCGGCCCGGCCGGACCGGTCCCGGCGGCGGGTCCAAACCCGGCGACGGCGAACACGGCGGGGACTCGGGCGCGGGTGGAGGTGAGCGCTGATGTCGGTGCGGATCCCCGCCGACGTGGACCGGCCCGACACCGTGCTCGGCGAGTTCACCGCCCGCCAGACCGCCATCCTCGCCGCCGGGCTGGTCGCCGGGTGGGCGCTGACCACCTGGCTGCCCCTGCCGCCCATCCTGGCCCTCGCCGTCGCCGCACCGGTCGCGCTCGCCGCCCTCGCGGTGGTCGTCGCCCGCCGCGACGGGCTGACCGGCGACCAGCTGCTGGCCGCCGCCGCCCGCTACCACCTGCGCCCCCGCCGGCTGGTCGCCGCCCCCGACGGGCTCCCACCCGTACCGGTGCTCGCCCGCCGCATCCGCACCCCGAAGGTGGCGCCGCTGGACCTGCCCGCCACCGGCGTCGACGACGACGGTGTGGTCGACCTCGGCCGCGACGGGTCGGCGCTGCTGTGCGCGGTCACCCCGGTCAACTTCGCGTTGCGGACCAACGCCGAGCAGGACCAGCTCGTCGCCGCGTTCGCCCGGCTGTTACACGCCGACCTCGGCGGCTGGCAGCTGGTCATCTCCACCCGCCCCGCCGACCCCACCCCACTCGCCGACCGCCTCGACGACGACGCCGGCGGGCTGCCCCACCCGGCCCTGGAACGGGCAGCCCGCGCTCACGCCGCCCACCTGCGCACCCTCACCGCCGAGCGGGGGCTGCTCGCACGCCAGCTCCTGCTCGTCCTGCACGACCCCAACCGACCCGACCGCGCCGCCCCGGCGCTGCTGCGACGTGGCGAGCAGGCCGCCGCGCTGCTCGCCGCCGCCGGCGTCGGCGTCAGCGCCCTGCCAGCGGCCGCCGCTGCCAGCGTGCTGCACACCGCCCTGTCCGGCCGCTCCGGAGTCCCGGACCCGCGGCTGCCCGACCCCAACCCCGCCGAGACGACCGCCGGCGCGGCCGGCCACAGGAGCAGCAGATGAGCACCATGCCAGCCCGCCGGCTCGACCTCGTGCTGACGCGGATCGAGCCGCGCGAAGCCGACCGGCTCCTGGACACCTGGGCCCTCCGCCCTGCCCGACCGCCGCTGCGTCCGGCACGGCGGCAGGCGTGGCTGCTGGGTGCCCGCGGACGTGCCTGCGCGGTGGCGGTGTCGGCCGCGCCCGCCGCCACGACGACCGCTGGCCATCCAGCCGCTCGGCTCGTCCAGCTCGCAGCCTTCGCCGCCGACCCCGAGCAGGGCTGGGCCCTGGCGGCGGCGCTGCGGCTGTGGCGCGAGCGGGCCGTCCCGCGCTGGCCCGGCTGGCCCGTGGCCGCGGCTGTCGCCTACCCGCCCGACGCTCAGCACGCCGAGGCGCTCCGTCGCGACGGCTGGACCCGCCAGGCCTCCCGGGCTCTCCCGGGCCTCCACCCGCCGTCCCGTACCGACGAGGCGGCGACGGGGCGACTGGCACCGGCGCTGTGGGTCTACCGGTACCCGCACCAACCGCAGCCGCCGACAGCGCCGAGGCCGGCGGCCGCCCGGCCGCATCTGCCGCCTCGGCCAGCTCGGCGACCGCTGCGGCCCTTCGTCTCCCCGTCCTGGCGCTGCGATCGGAGGGCCCGGTGATGCCCACTCGTGCTCGTCGCGCGTTCGGCCTTCCGCCTCGCCGGTCGGCGTCGCCCTTCCTGGCGCCCGGTGCGGTGCGGGTGCGGGCGGACCGGTTGGAGGTGGATGGGCGGATGTGCCGGACGCTGCTGGTGACCGGCTACCCGCGGGAGGTGTTCCCCGGCTGGCTGGCACCGCTGGCCGCGCTGGACGTCGCCTCGGACGTGGCCGTGCACGTGCTGGGGGTCCCGTCGGCGGTGGCCGCGGAGCGGCTGCGCCGCCAGCTGGCCCGGCTGGAGGCGTCGCGCCGGCTGACCGCCGACCGCGGCCGGCTGGCCGAGCCGGCGGTGGAGGTCGCCGCGGAGGACGCCGCCGATCTGGCCGCCCGGGTCGCCCGCGGGCAGGGCCGCCTGTTCCGCGTCGCCGTCCACCTCACCGTCTGGGCGGACAGCGCCGCCGAGCTCGATGCGGCGGTCGGGCGGGTGCGCGGCCTGCTGGACTCCCTGCTGCTGGACGCCCACCCCGCCACCTTCCGGCAGCTGCAGGGCTGGCTGGCCACCCGCCCGCTCGGTGTGGACCCGGTCGGCCTGTCGCGCACGTTCGACACCGACGCGCTCGCCGCGACGTTCCCGTTCGCCTCACCCGACCTGCCCGTCCCGGCGGACGGCGGCGGGGTGCTGTACGGGATCAACAGCGTGTCGGGCGGGCTGGTGTTGTGGGACCGGTGGGCCCAACCCAACTACAACGCGGTGATCCTCGCCCGCTCGGGGGCGGGCAAGTCCTACCTGGCCAAGCTCGACGCCCTGCGCAGCCTGTTCACCGGGGTGCAGGTCCTCGTCGTCGACCCCGAGGACGAGTACTCCCGGCTGGCCGGCGCGGTCGGCGGCACCACCATCCGCCTCGGCGCGGCGGGGGTGCACCTCAACCCGCTGGACCTTGACCCCGACGGTGACGGGGACGAGGCGCTGGTCCGCCGCGGCCTGTTCGTCCACACCCTGCTCCCGGTGCTGGTCGGCCGGCCGTTGGAACCGGCGGAGACCGCCGCGTTGGACCGGGCGCTGCTTGCCGCCTACGCCACCGCCGGGATCACGACCGACCCGCGGACCCACACCCGTCCGGCACCGCTGCTCGCCGACCTCGCCGCCGCGTTGCACGAGGACGCCGATCCGGCGGGGGCGGGCTTGGCGCGGCTGCTGGGCCCCTACACCACCGGCACCCACGCCGGGCTGTTCGCCGGCCCGACGACGACCCGGCCGGCGGGGCACCTGGTGGTGCTGTCGCTGCGCGACCTCGCCGAACCGGTCCGCCCGGCGGGCACGCTGCTCGCGCTGGACGCGCTGTGGCGCACCGTGGTCAACCGCAACGACCGGCGGCGCCGGCTGCTGGTCGTCGACGAGGCCTGGCTGCTCGCTCAGGATCCGGCGGGGGCGCGGTTCCTGCTGCGGCTGGCCAAAGCGGCCCGCAAGCACTGGTGCGGGCTGACCACCGTCACCCAGGACCCCGCCGACCTGCTCGGCACCGACCTCGGCCGTGCGGTCGTCGCCAACGCCGCCACCCAGATCCTGCTGTCGCAAGCCCCGCAGGCCGTCGACGAGGTCGCCGCCGCGTTCGGCCTCTCGCAAGGTGAGCGGATCCACCTGCTCGCCGCCCGCCCCGGCGAGGGGCTCCTCGCCGGCGCCGGCGCCCGCGTGCTGTTCCAGACCCTGGCCAGCGCTGGCGAGCACGAGCTGGTCACCACCGACCCCGCCGAGCTCACCACCACCCCCGAGACGCCGGGCGCGCCGCAGGCGCTGCACTGGGACCCGCCACCCCCACCCCCCACCGGTGCCGACCTCAGCGCCCAGGCGGTCCCGGCAGGTGCGCCGAGTCGGCGGCGGGCGCGGAAGGTGACCCGATGAGGGTGCGCCACCTGGCCGCCGGGCTGGGCGGCCTGCTCGCCGTGCCGGTCGTGTTCGTCATCGCCGTCGCCGGCATCACCCCCACCAGCGGGCCGCCCGGCGGCGGGCAGCCGTCGGCTCTGGCGCTGGCCGAGATCCCCCCCGCCTACCTCACCCTGTACCAGCAGGCCGCCGCCCGCTGGTGCCCAGGGCTGGGCTGGCACGTCCTCGCCGCCATCGGCTGGACCGAGACCCGCCACGGCACCTCCACCCTGCCCGGCGTCACCTCCGGCGCCAACGCCGCCGGGGCGGCCGGGCCGATGCAGATCGGCGTCGGCGGCAGGGCGGGCAACACCTGGGGCGGCCAGCCTGTCCGCCCTGTCCCACCCGTCCTGGAGTCCGGCTACGGCGTCGACGGCGACGGCGACGGGACCGCCAGCGTCTATGACCCCGCCGACGCGATCCCCACCGCCGCGGTCTACCTGTGCGACCACGGCGCAGCCGACCCCACACGGCTGCGCGACGCGATCTGGGCGTACAACCACTCCCAGGCGTACGTCGACGGCGTGCTCGCCAAGGCCGCCGCCTACCTCACCACCCCCGCCCTTCCCGCGGTGGACGGCGACGCCGCCGAGCTGGCCTCGCAGGTGCTCGCCAATCCGCGCCTGACGATCTATGAGGCGGGCCGGGCCGACATCGCCGCCGGGGTCATCGACGCCCGCGTCCTGGCGCTGCTGCAGACCCTCTCCCAACGCTGGCAGCTGACCATCACCTCGCTGAAGACCGGCCACTCCAAGTGTGTCGGCGGCGGCGCCTACGCGGGCTGCTCGGTGTCCAACCACTGGCACGGCCGCGGGGTCGACATCGGCGCCGTCGACGGCCGCGCGGTCACCCCCGGCAACACCGCCGCCCTGGACGTCGCCCAGACCCTCGCCGCGCTGTCCGGGCCGCTGCGTCCCGACGAGGTCGGCACCCCCTGGCCCGCCCTGGACGCGCCCGGCTTCTTCTCCGACCGCGTGCATCTGGACCACCTGCACATCGGCTGGGAGGGCTGATGACCCAAACTGTGCTCCACCATGTCCTCACCGACCGGGCAGCCCAGACCCCGTCGCAAGGTTCATGGCTGGCCGCCGCCGGGTCGTGGCTGACCGATCTGCTCCGCGACTACCTGACCGACCCGCTCGGCGCGTTCCACGGCCTGCTCGACACCGCCGTCGCGCTGCTGACAGCCGCCGCCCGGGTCGCCTCCGTCCCCGCCGTCGTGCTCGTGGTCGGGTGGGTGGTGGCGGCACCACGGGTGCGGGCGTGGCGGGCCGCCCGGCTGGCCGACGGCGCCCGCTGGGTCCAGGTGCTCCCGCCGCCGCAGGTCAACCGCGAGGGTGCCGCGCAGGTGTGGTCCGCGCTGCACACCGCCCTGCAACAGGCGCCGCGGAGGCGGCGGCTGTACGGCCCGCAGCATGTGGCGTGGGAGCTGCACTGGGGCGACGGCGGGGCGGTGCGGTTCGGGATCTGGGTGCCCGGCACCGTCGCACCCGGGCTGGTGGAACGCGCCGTGGAGGGCGCCTGGCCCGGCGCCCGCACCATCACCCACAACCCGCCGCCGGACCCCATCCGCGAAGGGCAGATGGTGGAGGGCGGGCAGCTGCGCCTGGGACAGCCCGGCCGCTACCCGCTCGCCGTCGACCTGGACGCCGACCCGCTGCGGGTGCTGCTGTCCGCCGCCAGCGGCCCCGAGCCGGGTGAGACCGCCACCGTCCAGGTCCTGCTCCGCCCCGCCGCCATGAGCAGGATGCGCCGGCTGCTGGACGACGCCTACCGCATCCGCACCGGCCAGCCGCTCACCGCCCTGGGCCGCTTCCTGGACCTGTTCACCGCCGGGCCGGTGGTCGACAGCGCCGCGATGCAACGCCCCCAGGTCGCCAACGACGTCGCCGCGGTCAAGGCCAAAGCCGCCGGGCTGCCCGGCTGGGAAGCCGTCGTCCGCTACGCCGTCGCCACCCCGACCGCCGCCACCCGCCCGCGCGGGCTGCCGGGGCGGATGCGGCAACGCCGCGGCCAGCGCGACCGCCTCCGCGGCCGGGCGCACACGCTGGCGTCCAGCTTCGGGGTGTTCCAGGGCCGCAACCACCTCCGCCGCCGCCCCCTCGCCGACGCTCATCCCGTCCTCGCCGCCCGCCGGCTCGGCCGCGGCGACCTGCTGTCGCTACCGGAGGTCGCCGCGCTTGCCCACCTGCCCGGCGACGCGCTTGCCGCCGGTGTGACCCACGCCGGCGCCAGGGCGGCCGCCCCCCGCCCGCACATCCCCGAGCGGGGCCGGGTTCTCGGCGACGCCGACGCCGGCCCGCCCCGCCCCGTCGCCCTCGCCATCCCCGACGCCCGCCACCACGTCCACGTCATGGGCGCCACCGGCTCCGGCAAGTCCACCCTGCTGGCCAACCTGATCCTCCAAGACGTAGCCGCGGGCCGCGGCGTCGTCCTCGTCGAACCCAAGGGCGACCTCGTCGTCGACCTGCTCGACCGGCTCCCCGCCCACGCCGCAGACCGGCTCGTGCTCATCGACCCGCAAGACGCCGCCGCCCCGCCGACGTTGAACATGCTCGAAGGCCCGGACCCGGCCGCCGCAGTCGAGCACGTCGTCACCGTGTTCCGCGACGTGTTCTCCACCAGCTGGGGACCGCGGCTGGACGACATCCTCCGCGCCGCCTGCCACACCCTGCTCGCCGCCGACCTCCACGGCGCCACGATCGCCGAGATCCCCCGGCTGCTCACCGACCCGACGTACAGGGCCGGCAAGATCGCCGCGATCCCGGCGTCGCAGACGACGCTGCACGAGTTCTGGGGCTGGTATGAGCGGCTGTCCGGCTCCGCCGAGGCCGCCGCCACCGCCCCGGTCCTGTCGCGCCTGCGTCAGGTCCTCACCCGCCCGTTCATGGCCGACGTGCTGTCCAGCTCGGCGTCCAGCTTCGACATGGGCGCCGTGCTGGACGGTGGGATCCTGCTCGCCCGCGTCCCCAAGGGCATCCTCGGCGCCGAGTCCGCCCGGCTGCTCGGCTCCTTCCTGGTCTCGCGCACCTGGCAGGCCGCCCTCGCCAGATCCGCCCAGCCCGAACGCAGCCGCGTCGACGCGGCCCTGTACGTCGATGAGGCGCACAACTTCCTGTCGGTGCCGTCAGGGTTCGAGGAGCTGTTCGCCGAAGCGCGCGGCTACCGCCTCTCCCTGGTGCTCGCCCACCAGCACCTGTCCCAGCTGCCGGCCGAGCTGCGCGCCGCCGTCGCCGCCAACGCCCGCACCAAGGTGTGGTTCACCACCTCACCCGAAGACGCCCGCGCCCTGGAACGCCACACCCTGCCCGTCCTCGCCGCCCACGACCTGGCCCACCTCGGCCGCTACCAGGCCGCCGCCCGCCTCGTCGTGGACGGCATCGAAGCGCCCGCCTGCACCATCGCCGCCCGCCCCGCCCCACCCCCGACCCCCGGACGAGCGATACTGCTACGCGACACCGCACGGGCCCGCCACGGCCGCGACGCCGGCGAACGGGCAGACCAGCGGGTCGGCCGCGCCACCGCGACCGTCCCCGGGCAGGCGTGGCGCGCCACCCCCCTCGCCGCCGCACCGTCGGGCAGCGCGGCCGGCCGGTCCTCCCGGCCCGGCACACGGGGCGACGGCACCGCCCGATTCGTGGTTGTGACCGATCCAGCCGCCGGTTCGGGCGCCGAATCAGGCGCCGATCCGACCGCCGACCTTAGATCCGGCGGGGCTGTTGCGGCCAAGCCGCTGGTCGGCGGGCTGTTGCACGCCGCGGTCCTGTCGATGACTCGCTCATGGAGGCGCAATGGATAGGGGTCGCACCGTCCGGTCGACGTCTCGTCTGCCCCGTAAAGCCTGGCTCACCGAGCTGGCGTCCCGGCTGACCCCCCGCGACCGCCGGCTGTGCCGGCTTGTGCACGACCACACCGTCCTGACCGCCCACCAGCTCGCGCAGGTCGCGTTCGGCTCGCTGGACCGCGCCGAACACCGTTGCCGCGAGTTGACGCATCTGGAAGTGCTCGATCGTTTCCGGCCGATCAACCTCACTCAGACTGGATCGTATCCGTATCACTACACGCTAGGACCGGCTGGTGCGGCGATCCTAGCCGCGGAAAACAATCAGACGATGGCGCAGTTCGGCTACCGGCGCGATCTCGCCCAATCCGTAGCCCATAACCAAAACCTCAATCACCTGATCGGCTGCAACGGGTTCTTCACCGCGCTGATCGCCCACGCCCGCCGCCATCCCGAAACCGAACTGACCGACTGGTGGTCCGAACGACGGACCGCCGCCGCCGTCGGCGCGGTCGTCCGCCCCGACGGCTACGGCGCATGGCGCCACGGTCAGACAAACGTGTCATTCTATCTGGAGCACGACAACGGGACGGAAGCGACACGGCGGGTGGCGGACAAACTCCCCGGCTACGCCAGGTTGTTCCGCGCCCAGTCCGCCTGGCGGCCGGTACTGCTGTGGCTGCCCACCGGCGGGCGGGAACGCGCCGTGCGCCGCGCCATCCCACCCGGGGACGTCCCCGTCGCCACCGCCGCCCGCGACCGCAACCCCGACCCCGCCGGGCCGGTCTGGGCGCCGATCACCGCCCCCGACCACGCCCCCCGCGTCCGGCTGGCCGGGCTGGCCGACCCCGCCGTCTGGCGCCACACACCCGAACCCCGACTGTGGTAACCGCTTGAAAGTAGTGTGGTAACTGCACTACACTAGGGGCATGACGACGGACCCCCACCACACGACAGGACCGGACATGCCCGCCACCGAGCACCCGATCATCCCCCGCCGGCCGGGGGAGTCCGGCTGGGACTACGCCCAGGTCGTGTGCGTCCGCTGCGGGCAGGACCCGCTCGCCGACCTCGCCGCGATGCCCGGCGAACTTCCCGACCACGACCCGTGGTGCCCCCAGCGCTGATGACCACCCCCGACACCCCCGGCCTGCACGGCCCCGGCCCGGACTGCGACCCCGTCGGCGCCGTGGAGATCGGCCAGCGGCTCGCAGTCCGCGCCCAGACCGTGGCGATGTGGCACCACCGCAGCCAACACGGGCGGCTGCCCGTCGCGATGCCCGCCCCCCGCTGGACGGTCAGCGGCAACCCCGCATGGTCCTGGACGGAGGTACGCGCGTGGGCGGCCGCCACCCGACGGCTCCCCGCCGACCCCACCTGATCGACACCATGCCGCCGTGGGCGGGGCCACCCCCGCCCACGCGCGATCCGGTGACAAACCCCGGCGCTGCCCGGGTGACCAAACCCGCCGACCGCATGCGGTCAATCAGCGTCGCCGGACCCGCCGGAGAAAGATCGAGAAAAGACCAGCCCCGGCTTGATTCAAGCCCCGGTGCAGAGCGACAATAACAACACCACGGGAACGGCGCAGCGGGCAAGCACCAAACCAGCGCCGGACACCGAACAACAGGTCACCCGCCACCGGCACCGGCCAGGGGAACAACCCCACCGGACCGCGTGGGCGGCGCAGCCAAACAAACCCGAACGTCGGCGGCTTGATTGTTGCTGCCCTGAACCCGGAGCGAGAACGATGACCACCCCGGCCCCCACCACCCCGGCTCCCGGCCCCACCACCGCCCCCTCCCCGGCGGCGGGGAAGCTGCGGCCCGGGCAGCTGCACCGCCTGGTCGCCGCGCACCTGGTCGCCCACCCCACCGACGACCTCACCGTCATCGCGGTCGCCCGGGCGTTGGGCCGGTCATCCGGCGCGGTCGGCAACGCCCTGGAGCGGCTGGCCGCCGCCGGGCACGCCGAGCGCACCAGCGCCGCGCCCCGCCGGTACCGGTCGACGGGCACCACCTCGGCGGTGGCGGTCGGCGCCGCCCACACCCTCCCCACCCCCGCCCCGACCGCCGCCCCTGCCGCCGCACCGGCGGCTCCCGAGGGCGGGGCGGAGACGGCCGCTGCGGCCCCGACGCGGCCCGCACCCGAGGCGGCCTCCGGGGCGGATGCGGCGGTGACGGGGCCGGTGGTGCGGCCCAACGGGCAGACCTACCACCCGCGCGCGCTGGCCGACCTGCCCGACGTCGCCGCGCTGCGCAAGCTGCGCAGCGCGGGGATCCCCGCGCTGCTGTACGGCCCGCCCGGCACCGGCAAGACCTCCCTGGTCGAGGCGGCGTTCCCCGACCTGGTCACCGTCGCGGGCGACGGCGACACCGCCGTCGCGGACTTCGTCGGGGAGTACACCCAGGCCGACGGCGGCGGCTATGAGTTCGTCCACGGGCCCCTCGTCACCGCCATGCGGGAGGGGCGGCCGTTGTTCATCGACGACGCCACCCTGATCTCACCCAAGGTGCTCGCGGTGGTGTACCCGGCGATGGACGGCCGCCGCCAGATCACCGTCAAGGCCCACAAGGGCGAGACGATCGTCGCCGCCGACGGGTTCTACGTCATCGCCGGGCACAACCCCGGCGTCCACGGCGCGGTGCTCACCGAGGCGCTGGCGTCGCGGTTCACCGCACAGATCCAGGTCACCACCGACTACGACCTCGCCGCCGCCCTGCGCATCGACCGCCGCGCCGTCCGCGTCGCCCGCAACCTGGCCACCAAGCAGGCCAACGGCGAGATCGGCTGGGCGCCCCAACTCCGCGAGCTGCTCGGGTTCGCCAAGGTCACCGCCGCGCTCGGCGCCGACGCCGCGGTCGCCAACCTCGTCGGTGTCGCCCCCGCCGAGGACCGTGACGTGGTCATCGACACCGTCGCCAAGGTCTACGGCCGCCCCGTCACCCCCCTCGCCCTCGGCCGCCAGATCTGAACCCCACCAACCCCCCGCCCCGCGAAGCCCTGGAGGATCGTGATGACCGGCCACCTGCTCACCGACGACACCGCCACCCCCACCACCGTCGACCCCGACACCGACGCGGCGTGGCTGCGGCTGTCCGCCGCCCTCACCGACCTGCTGCCCGCCCTCGCCGCCCGCGAGGACCTGACCGTCACCTGCGCCCCCGGCGTCGGGCGCGGCGCCCCCGGCTGCTACATCCCCGCCCTGGCCGCCATCGAACTCGACGGCGCCACCCTGGGCGTGGATCCGGCCACCTGCCGCCCCGACCGGCCGTCGGACCGCGACCGCTACCCGGCCGCCTGGGGTGTGCTGGTCCACGAGGCCGCCCACGCCGCCCACTCCCGCTGGACCACCCCCGCCGACCACGCCGGCAGCGCTGCGGCGGCGGTCGCGGAGGTGCTGGAGGAATCCCGCGCCGAGGACGCCCACCTCGCCCGCCGCCCCGGCGACCGCCACTGGCTCCGCGCCGCCGTCACCCGGCTGATCCTCGCCGACACCCTCACCGACCTCCACCGCGACCCGACCCTGACACGCTGGGCCGCCGCCCACGCCGCCGGGCTGCTGCTCGCCCGCGCCGACACCGGCGTCCTGGAACCCGACGAGGTCGCCCCCGTCACCGCCGCCGTCACCGCCATCCTCGGCGCCGACACCCTCACCACCCTGCGTGGCATCTGGCGCGACGCCCACGCCACCGCCGACACCGACGCCTCCGCCATGCTCGACCACGCCCGCCGCTGGTGCGACGCCCTCGGCGTCACCGCCGACCACCCCACCCCCACCACCCCCACCGCTCCCGCCGCCGGGGACGGGGAGGGGGACGGGCCCGAGGGTGGGGAGGCGGCGGGGGCGCCGGCGCCGCCGGCCGCCCCGATCACCGCCGCCCTCGACGCCGTCACCACCGCCGACACCACCGGCGCGACAGCCGCGTCCGGGCACAGCGACCGGGTCGCCGAGCGGCAGGCCGAGACCGCAGCCCGCCGCCGCGCCGACAAGCGCGCCGGGGAGGTCTTCACCGGCGGCCCCCTGGGTGGCCGGTCGCGGCTGGCCGGGACCCGCCCACCCACTCCCGCCGAGCAGGCCGCCGCCCGCCGCCTGGCCCGCGCGCTGCGCGACGCCGGACAGCGCGAACGCACCACCACCGTCACCACGTCACTGACCCCGCCCGGCAGGCTGCGGATGCGCGACGCCATGGCCGCCGACGCACAACGCGCCGCCGGGACCACCGTCACCGCCGAACCGTTCACCCAGACCACCCGCCGCCGGGTGCCGACCCCGCCGCTGCGCCTGGGCGTCGCCTGCGACGTATCCGGCTCCATGAGCAGCGTCGCCGGGCCGGTCGCCTCCGCCGCCTGGATCCTTGCCCGCGCCGCCGGCCACATCCCCGACGCCAAGACCGCGACGGTGCTGTTCGGCGCCGCCGTCGAACCGGTCACCCACCCCGGCGCCACCCCCGCCCGGGTCCAGGAGTTCCACGCCGTCGACAGCATCGAACGCGCCGCCCGCGCCATCGACGCCCTCGACGGCGCCCTGGACCTGTCCCGCCCCGGCGCCGCCCGCCTGCTGGTCATCGTCTCCGACAGCTACTTCACCCCCGACGAACAGCACGCCGCCCGAGACCGCGCCACCCGCCTGACCAGCACCGGCTGCGGCGTGCTGTGGCTCACCCCCGCAGCCGCCCCCATCGACATCCCCCGCGTCACCACCGTCCGGCTCACCGACCCCGCCGCCACCGCCGCGACCATCGCCGCCGCCGCCACCCGCGCCCTCACCACCGGCCGCTAACCGACCCGCCCGGCCGCGCCCCCCGCCCGCCCGGGCAGGGCGCGGCATGACTCCATCACCGGGTTCGCGCCCGTCACTGACGTAGGTGCGATGGGGGGACCCTCGGCTGTGTCCAGAGCACGCGACCGGAGACGCCCCAACCCACTCGAAGGGGGTCAAGCGTCGCTGGCCGCGGGGTTCACCAACCCGTGGCCCGCCGCTCCTGCTCGGCCCGCCTACGCGCCATCGCGTCCGCCCGCTACGCACGCGTGCCGATGTCTTCATGCCGGGTCAAAATGCTGGCACGATGCGCGGGTGACGACCCTCGAAGAGCACGCTGCGTCGCTGGTGGGCGACGCGCTTTACCTTGACAGATGTCAACACGACACGCCCCCTGACATCGTTGACTTCGCATGGCGTCAGGTGCGGGCGCGCCGTGACGCGGTTGGCTGTGTCATCGACTTCGGGGCTGGTGACGGCAGGTTCGCTGTGGAGGGTCAGTTCGAGCGGTATGTCGGGTACGAGGTCGACGCACGGCGCGCCCAGGTAGCGCCACGACGCATGTCCGTGAGCATCCGCACCCGCTGTGCGTTCTCGCACACCGGCCGCACGTCGGATCTGTGCATCGGGAATCCGCCCTTCGTGCGCAACCAGGACCTCCCGGCAGGGTGGCGGGGCATGGCAGCCCAGGCCATTGCGGACCGGACTGGAGTGCAGCTGTCCGGGCTGGCCAACGGCTGGCAGTACTTCCTCATGCTCGCGCTGGCAAGCGTGAAGCCGGATGGGCTCGTGGTTCAGATCCTGCCGTTCGACTGGGTGTACCGCCCGACGGCGCGGGCGGTGCGGGAGTTCATCACCACAGCCGGCTGGTCCGTGGACATCTATCGGCTGCCGGATGGCGTCTTCGATGACGTTCTGACGTCGGCGTCGGTCACCGTTATCGACAAGCGGGCACCCGCGCCGGAATGGCGCTTCCACGCCGTGCTTGCCGACGGGAGCGTGGTGCCTCTGCCGACGGCCACGGGTGGGACGGCGGGCCTGCTCTCTTACGCCCGCGGCCGGAGCTCAGACGGGCCGATTGTCCGCCGCGGCCTCAGCCCCGGAACTCAAAAGGCGCTGACCCTGACGGAGGGCGAGCGCGTGCACGCCGGATTGTGGATTGGCACCGACGTGGTGCGGTGTGTGACGAGCCTGCGCCCGCTGCCGGACTCCCTGACTGACCTGGATGACAGCGCTTTCAAGACGCACCTTCAGGACATGGGTGCACGGTGCTGGTTGGTTCGCTCGGACAGGGCTCCGAGCCCTCGGCTCAGTTCGTACCTGGACGCCGTCGCTCCCGCTGTCTATGACACCGCGACCTGCCGCGCTCGTGACCATTGGTGGCAGTTTGCGATGCCTCCGACGCCTAACGCGCTGATCGCCCAGGCGTTCAAGGGCGAACGGCCCAAGGCTGTCGTGAACACTGTCGGCGCCAAGGCCGTCGGCGGGGTCTGCGGCTTGCACCAGGTCACGAGGGCGGAGGCCGCAGGCCGCTGCCTGGACGCGGACCTCAACACCATCCGCGCCAATGGCGCCGAGGGATGTCCCAGGTGGTTCGGCGCGTAATCGTAGTGACCACCGAACCGGTGGACACTGCCGGTTTCGGTGACGTCGAAGTACGCGAAGTTCGTTGCGAAAGACGTGGTGACGAGCGAACCGGTTCCGGTCAGGGCCAAGCCAAGGGTCCCGGTCAGCACCACGTACATGTCCGCGGCGTGCCAGATCCGGCCCACCGACGAGAACGTTAGGTCGGGCCCCGAGCACCGTGGTGCTCCGCGGTCGCCCCCGCCGCACGGACGCGACTTCGCCACCACTACGGGTGGAATCTGCTGGACGTGCGCGAGGTCAACCATCACCAAGGAGCGGTGCGAAAGACGCGCTCGCGCTCGCATGCCTACGCCACGGGCTCCCGCCCGTGCAGAGCCGCAGGTACGACGACCTTCCCGCTGAGACCCTCGCTGACTTCGACGACACCCACGTCGGCGCGGTCGAACCTGCAGCGCTCCGCGCAGCCCTTGCCGCATCCAGGGCGCTGACCGGTCCTCGAGTTGTAGGAGTTCGCCGCACGTTTCAGGCGTCGCCCTCGGGCGTGCTGGGCAGCGCCCGCCTCGCCGCATCAGGTGCGGTCGGCCGAGAGCCCGCCCAGGAGCACCCCTGATAATTGCCTGCGCGATGGGCGGGCTCGCCGGGGCGGGGAAGGCTTTAGGTCGAGGTCAGTGGGGGTGCTGGTCGAGCAGGCGCCAGCGGATGGCGGTGGCGATCGCGGCGCTGCGGTTGGCGACGCCGAGACGGCTGTAGAGGTCGGCCAGCCGCCGGTAGACGCTGCGGTCGGACAGGCCCGAGCGGCGGGCGAGGGCGGTCACGGAGCTGCCGACGGCGAGCTGGCGGAGCCAGTCGAGGTCCTGGTCGCTGAAGTGGGCGGGGTGCGGGTCGGTGGGGGTGCCGACTGCTAGGACATGGGCGTCGTCGGCGGTGAGCAGGATCCGTCCTTGGACGGCGGCGGCGAGGACGTCGAGGAGGGTGGCCAGCGGCGCGTCCCAGGCGGCTGCGGCGGTGGCGCCGCGGCGGAATGCTTCCTGGTAGGTGGCGGGGGTCGGTTCGGCGAGCAGTGCGAGGAGGACCACGCCGGGTTTGGCGGTGGGCAGGCCGGCGAGCAGACGCCAGTCGCCTTCGGTGCGGATGGTGATCAGCAGGGCCCGCCGGCCGGGTTGGGCGGCCCAGCTGCTCGGGCTGCCGGTTGATTCGGCGTCGTAGCCAGCGGCGTTCAAAGCGGCTACCAGGCCGGCCCGATAGGCGGGTGCGGTGTCGTGGACGCGGACGGCTAACGGCGCACCGGGCGCGGTGGGTGGATCCACATCGAGGTCGTGGCGCAGATCTGCCATCGTGTTGTCACGCCCCTGTCACAGCGGGTCTCGCCGCGTCACGAGATCTGGCGAGATCCGCACCCGATTGACACACGATCCCCCCTTGTGAGGTGGTTGTATTCACCCAATCGGTCAAATCAGGGGGAGTGTCGGGATGGTTCGGGCTGCAGCGGGAGAACGGCTGGGGATGCGGTTGCGGTGGTGCGCTGGCGTTGGCGGTGGTGCTGCCGGTCAGCGTCAGCGCGACCGCGCAGGCGCAGGCGGCGGCTGATGTGTGGGAGCCGGGGTCGGTCGACCGCACCCCGGTCGGGGGGTAGGCCGCCGGCGGCGTCGGACGGGCCGCGCCCCGACGGCGGCGGGGTGGTCGCGGAGCTGCAGGGGCGGCGCACGGCTGAGTCCAAGACCTTCCGGCTGGCCGACGGCGGGTTGCAGACGGTCGTCCACGGCCAGCGGGTGCACTACAAGGACGGGCCGTGCTGCGCCATGACGGTGACATGCGCCTGCCGCCTCGAAGCCCCCGCTGACAGACATCCGCCGCCAAATTGGCAACTAGTCACCGTTCAAACCGAAGCTCCAGGTGTTCCAATACCTCTGTCCCGAGTAGCCGAGCACGACCGGCGTAGAGGGCAATGCCCGGCGTCTCGTTGCTGCTAGCCATGACAAAAGGAACGTTGACATGAACAGGTTGACAATCATCCGCGCCGCGGCCTTGGCGCTCGCGCTGGTCCTAGCCGCCGCACTGCCCACTGCGGCATCTGCGGTCACGCCTGCGGGCGTCCCTCCCGAACAGCTGGTGGGGTGCACTCCCGAGCTGCTGGATCGGCTGACCGGCCTGCCCGTGCCACCCATCGACCCGACCGGCACGGTGCAGCCCACGCAAGAGCAACGAGACGTCCTGGCCGGCCTTCCTCCAATCCCGCTGGCGGACTTGCCCCCGGGATTGAACGTGCTCACCTGCAACATCGTCGGGCACACAGTGAGCTATGGAGTTACGTCAGCGACCGTGCCCCTGCTGGCCGGTGCGAGCATCACTATCTCCGAACTGGAGACAGGCTGGGAATCCGTCGAAGTCGAGACCCTCGGGTCGGGCGAGATCGTCGCGCGCCACGAAGAGGACGAAGAAGCGGAGGAGGACGCAGACCTAGGCACGCTAGGGTCGAGCGACGGCTGCTCCCAACGCAGCTGGTCCGTGGCGGCCTTCCGTGTGCGTAGCGAGTTCGCCTATTACCAGAACATCAACGGACGAGGATCCGGTCTCACGGAAGACGAGGCTCGAACTGGCCTCAAGAGCGGCTTCGACATCATCTTGACGAACGCCAACGACTGCAACCGCCCGGACTTCATGACGCTGACGGCTCGCCGCCTCGGCGACACGGGTTACCTGCCCGGCTACGGGGACGGCCGCAACGTCATTGGGTTCCGCGATTTGGAGAACAATGTGAAGGGGCGGGCCTACCTCACGGTCGCCAACGGCGCTCTGACCGAGGGCGACATCGCGATCAACGGCACCGACTACCGCTGGGTGAACACGATCACGAGCACCTGCGGCGTGTCCCGCCACCTCGCCAGCACCATGGCACACGAGGTGGGCCATCTGTATGGCCTCCGACACAGCGACGACTATGACAACGCGCTCACGATGTACAGCAAGAGCAGTCCCTGTCGTACCCACAAGGCCACGCTTGGCTACGGAGACATGGTCGGGCTAGACTGGGCCTATTAGGGCCGACCGCAGAAAAGGGTCACGGTGAAGACCACTCTCAACGCACTCCTACTGGGGAGTCTGGTCCTCACCGTGGTGGCCTGTTCGGGCGGGCCAGGTAGCTCCGTGCAGTCGTCCTGCACGCGCTACACCGAGCAGCTAGCCGAGTTCGACGAGGGTGCACAAGGGGAAGTCGACCCAGAGGAGGTGGCCTCCGACGCTGCTAGGGCCGAGGGGTTCCGGGATCTCGAGCTTGAACGCGTGTCCGACGGCAGCGATCGGCAACGGTTCCAGCAACAGCGGGGCGGTCGTGTGGTCGCAGAGTTCGACCTGGTCAACTTCGGCAACGGATGGCTGCTCGAGCGTACGGCGATCTGCCAGGACGAGTAGACGGAAGCGGATCATCATCTGCCCGGCGGCCAGCTGCGACACAGACTTGAATGCGCAGGACATGCCCCAGAGGGCTCGTCAGCTGCGGCGGTCGCGCTCCAGTTCCAAGCGGCTGTAGGTGAAGGTCCTGGGGCGCGCTCGTCGTGAGCGCCAGCAGGCGGGCGGGTGCCGGTTGGGTGCGGTCGTGGTGGACCGTCGGCGCGGTGATGTCATCCAGCAGTCGGCCCACCAACTGCACGAGTATGTGGGGGCCGCTGCCGTCGTAGCCCTAGCTGATCCGGTCGCCGGGCATGTGCGGGGCGAGCCACAACGCGAGGCGTGGCGGGCGCCGGCGGCGTGCTGATGCGCCCGCACCACCGTCGAGTCGATCCCCACCGTCCACTCGCCCTCCCCGGCGTCACAGCCGACCCGCAGCCCGTCCAGCACCCGCTCCCACGTCCCGTCGCCAGACCAGCGGCGATGCCGCTCATACACCGTCTGCCACGGCCCGTACCCGGGCGGCAGGTCCCGCCACGGACACCCCGTCCGGGCCCGCCACACCACCCCGTTGACCACCTGGCGGTGGTCCCGCCACCGCCCACCCCGCCGCGGCGTGGCATCCGGCAACAGCGGCTCGATCAGCGCCCACTCCGCATCGGTCAGGTCATGACGACTCTGCATGCCGCCGGTCTACCGGCCAGCACGCCAAAACCCCGCAACCCCCTCCGTCAGACACGCCCTAGCCCAGTAGACCGCCCGCTTGGGGGGCGGCCACCGGCCCGCCGGGACAGCCCGCCGGGCCGGCGTTGCTCAGACGCGGGGTTGCATGCGCCGGACGACGGCTGCGGCGGCGGAGCGGGCACCCGGTGGGTCGACCGCGTGCAAGGCGTCCAGGGCGTCCTCCAGGACGCGCAGAACACGCTCGGTGCGTCCGTGGAACGCCGGGATGGTCAGCGCCGGATCGCCGGCGGGGGAGGGCCACGCCGACGCGGCGTGGCCCTGGCTCGCGCCGCCCGGTTGCCCGGAGGTCGAGGGTGCCCAGTGGTGGTCGCGGGCGTGCCAGATCAGCAGCGCACCGCGGTCGCGTGGCAGGTCGGCCCCATCCTGCCCGTGGCCGGCGGTCAGGTGGTCGCGCAGTTCGTCGACCGCGGGCAGCACCTCGTAGTCGTGGTCCGGGGCGTCACCTGGATCGGCGGGCGTAGGGTCTTGCACGTCAGCACCTCCGTTGTGCTGGCCGGGCCCGGGGGTGTTGCAGCACCCGCCGGGCCGCCGTCTGTGTTGTCGCGGGGACGGCGGTCAGGCGGCCCGGTTCTGTGCGGCGGCGCGGTAGCGGCGCGGCCGCTGGTTGGTCTCCGCGGCCAGCCCGTCCAGGGTCAGGCGCACCAGCGCGTTGGCGACCGCGCCGGACGAGCGGCCCAGCAGCTTGGCCAGCGACGATGGAGAGTGCTCCACCGCGAGGTCGGCCTGCATCTGGGTCAGTACCAGCGCCCGCAGCTTCCCCTTGCCTAGCCGCCCCGCACCCCCGCCTTCGACCTGGCCGGCGTTCTCCACGTCACGCTGCGGCGCAGCACGATCGTCGATGTCACCGGCGGGCTCCTGCGGCACGGCCCCGACCGCCGGGTTGGCAACGAAGGCGTCCGCGGAGGCGATCTGCCCCGACTCCGCTTCGCGCCGCGCGCGCGGGTCGTCTGCCAGGTACCAGCGCGCTGCCGGACGCTGTCCCGGCTGCTGCCCTACACCGTCAACCTGCCGGCGCGCCTGCCCGCGCCGTTCCATCTCCACCAGCGCCTTGCCCGCCGTTGACCGGCCCACCCGCGCCAGTTCGGCTACCTCCACCGCGGTCTGTCCCTGCCGCTGCCCCAACGCTGCGGCCACCGCGTCGACCATCGCCTGCCCGACCATCACCATCTCCTGCCCGTGGGATCGCAGCGCGTTGTCACGCTGCATGGAGACGACTACCTCCACCCCGACCGGCAGATCAAGCGAAACAAACAAAGACTCTGCAACTCGCCCACCCGGCCGCTCCTAGAGCCCGCAGGGGCTGGCCCACCAAGCGTGGGGCACCCCGGCCCGCCGCCCGCAGCGTGGCGGGCCCCCATGGCGCCCCGGACGCGCGGCCAGGCAGGAAGAGCGACCGTTAACCCGCGTTCCAGGCCGCAACGAGCCGCTGGACGCGTTCACGCAGCTCAGGGAGGTTCGAATACGACGCACCCCGGTGCACCCCACCCCCCTCCGCCGAACACTCCCTGACCAGCGGATCAGTACACCTGTTCTGGTCCCTAGGTGTCCGGCTGTGCCTGGCCAGTGGCAGCCGTGAGCGGGCATCCGTGGCGAATGCGTGGCGACGTCCTGGAGCGGGACCGCACCACCGTGCGCCAGGAAGGGCGGGCGGCGAGCAAGCCAACGCGGGAGGTCGGGGCGGGACGGGGGCCGAGCTGCTGGCCCCCGCCACGGCGCCGCCGGGGGCCACATGGGGGCGGGAGTCCAACCGCGACCTTGCTTCGAAGGAAGGCGAGACGTAGAGATGGGGGGGGACGCACCAAGCCCGAAACCCATACGTCCCTTAGTCCAAGCCATGGCCAACGTCACAGCTCGGGCTTAGCCTTCGGGCATGCCTGAGCGTTACCTGGAGGAGACGGCCGAGCAGCTGCGCGCGTCGCTGGCCGCCGGGCTGCTCTTCGAGAACTCTCACACGGACTTCAAACGTGAGTTGGGCACTGGGCGGGCCGCGAACGGGGACCTGGCTATCGACCTCGCCTCCTTCGGGATTCACGGGGGGAGGGTCTACATCGGCGTCGTTGATGAGAAGCAACGGCCACCGCCGCTGCACCCGATCGCCTTGTCCGGCCTTGCCGAACGCATCGACCAGGTCGCCCGCACCCGCATTCAGCCGCCGCTGCACATCCGCTGCCACGAAATCCTGGACGCGGACGCGTCGGCAGGTCATGGCTACCTCGTGGTCATAGTGCCGCCCAGCCCTTACGCGCCTCACCAGGTCGACGGCAAGTACCGGGGCCGTGGTGACAAGACCAACCGGGTTCTCCCCGACGCCGAGGTCCGGGAGTTGCTGGCCGCTCGCCGCCGCGTCGATGAGGACGGGGAGGCGCGGCTAGCTGTAGAGATGCAACGCGACCCCACGCTGTCTTCTGGAGCGAACAGATTTTGGCACCAGGCGCACCTGTTCGTGATGGCTGATCCCGTATTTGGCGACCGTGAGCTACTTCACGCTGCAATCCCTGATGGGGATTGGGAAAGCTGGCTGCGGTCATCGATTCGCGAGGGGATGGGAAGGCGGCTGACCAAGCATTGGGAGCCTGACATGGGCAGTTATGCGACCCAGACCTCCCGCCGCGCCGACGGCTGGGCCTTGCACAGCACTTCCCTGCCCCAGAACCGACGCCCTGACGTCAACGACGACCAGACGCACGAGAAGGACATGCTCGAACTCGAAATCAACGAGGACGGCAGTGTCCGACTGTTTTGTGGCGCTGGCTCCGCCTACCAAAACAACGTTCGTGTATTGTTCCCCGAGCTGATCGCCGGGCTCACCTGGCGGGCCCTTGAGGCGACTGCCACCGTAGCCAAAACCGCGCGGTACTACGGACCCTGGGACTTGGGCTTGGGTTTGAGCAACATGCGCAACGTCCAGGCATTTCCGCCTCACCGCGGCCCGCGGTCGGCGCCCTTGTACTCCAAGGACGAATATCGCCAGACCGCGCGGGTGACCTACGAACAGCTGACCGGGGACCGCGACGCCCTGCTGCACCGGCTAGTGGGGCGCCTGGCCCGCAGCCTGGTCATACCTTTCGGCATCGCGGAGGTCACAACCCCATGACCCCCCCGCCCAAGCGAAGCGGGACTGCTGGGTTAAGGCCCCGGTGCTGTGAGGACCTTAAGCGCAGGGTTTCCGAGGCTTGTGGCGTCACCGAAGGCGGGCCCAAGGAAGCGCTGGGGGCATTGAGGACGGCGGGGGGGCAGGTCGGCCCGGCCAACCTCGAAGGCGGCGCCCCTGTCGCCTACTCCTCGTCAGTTTCCCCAGAGGGTGGGTCGCCGGAGACCCGGCCGTCCTCAACGGTGGGCTGAACGGCGCTGCGTCGCCGCCATGCTTGTTGGAGTCGGCGGCAGGTGACCTGTCCGCTGTTACCCGCAGGTCATCCACCGCCCACAGACTCGCAGATGGGCGGTTGCGGGGGGTTACAGCCCACTTTAGGCCGGCGATCGGAAGCCCTCGACGACGTTGGCGGAGAGGTGACGATCTGGCCGCGGCCGACGAACCGGCGAGCAACCCGCCGCCTTACTTGGCGTTGTTGAGGAGTTGCACAGCGCCCACGGGGCAACGCTTCGCGCTGTGGATGAGTTCGCGCGCCGGTTGAGGGAAAAGGACTCCACGTACCGGGCTCGAGAAATTCAGGTACTGAGCTTGACGGCCCAGCTCGACCAGGCCGAGGCGGCTCGCCTCGAGGTAGTGGAACGCCTCCTTGGCCAGGACCGCACAGCCGGAGGCTTGGTCGCCGGGCCAAGGTCAGCCCAGGCGAACGGCCCCGAACCCATCGGGTCTGCCGGCCAGGACGGGCGCGGGCATGAGCCATCGGGTGCCGACACCTCTACCTCGCCGTAGCGACCCCGCCCACTCGCCGGCGCACCACCCGTCCGGCCGTTGCCGTAGGCGCCGATGCGCGCGCAAGATGCTGCTGGCCGCCGTCCGCCGGGGTGACCCGGCAGGCGAACCGGCGAGCGTGTGAAGATTTCCTGGTCCTCGTTGTCGATCCGGGGCCAGGCTGTGCGACGGGAGGGTGCAGGGGCCGGAGAGGCCGGCCCGCACCCCGGACAGGAACTCCTCTCATGAGCAAGTACATGATCCTCATCCACGAGCGCGAGGCCGACTACGCCACCATGACGCCCGAGGGCTGGCAGTCGCTCGTCGACGCGCACGGCGCGTTCACCAAGGCCGTCGCCGACCTCGGCGGCACGCTCGTCGGCGGCGAGGCACTGCAGCCGACGACCACCGCCACGTCGATCCGGTCCGGCGAGGTCACCGACGGGCCGTTCGTCGAGTCCAAGGAGGCGCTCGGCGGGTTCTACATCGTCGAGGCGCGCGACCTCGACCACGCCCTCGAGATCGGCAAGCTCACGCCCGCCCCGTTCGGCGGGGTCGAGGTCCGGCCGGTCTTGGACTCCCCGGCCGCCAGCGGCAGCGGTCGCTGACCGCGTGACCGCGTGACCGCGACGCTCGGTGCGGTCGCCGAGGCACTGGCGGACGCGCCCCGTCGCGAGTGGGCCTTCGTGCTCGCCGCGACGGTGCGCGTCGCCGGCGACCTCGACGTCGCGGAGGAGTGCGCGCAGGAGGCGTACGTCGACGCCCTGCAGGTGTGGGCCCGCTCGGGCGTCCCCGACCGGCCCGGCGCCTGGCTGACCACGGCGGCCCGGTGCCGGGCCGTCGACCGGCTGCGGCGCGAGACCACGCTGCAGCGCAAGCTGCCGTTGCTCGTCGAGCCCGTCGAGGCGCCGTCCGAGCCGGGCGAGGAGCCGGACGACGACACCGAGGCGGTGCCCGACGACCGGCTGCGGCTCGTCTTCACCTGCTGCCACCCGGCGCTCGAGCCCGCGGCCCGGATCGCCCTGACCCTGCGGCTGGTCTGCGGCGTCGCCACGCCGGACGTCGCCAGGGCCTTCCTCGTGCCCGAGCCGACGATGGCCGCCCGCATCACCCGCGCCAAGAAGAAGATCGCCCAGGCGAGGATCCCCTACCGGACGCCGGCCGCCGCCGAGCTCCCCGAGCGGCTCGACAGCGTGCTCAGCACCGTGCACCTGCTGTTCAGCGCCGGGCACACCGCGCCCACGGGCGAGGTGCTCGTGCGCGACGACCTCTGCGAGCGCGCCCTCGACCTCGCCCGCACCCTCGTGCGACTGCTGCCCGGCGAGCGCGAGGTGTACGGACTGCTCGGGCTGCTGCTGCTCATGCACGCCCGGCGCGCCACCAGGCTCGACGCCCGCGGCCGGCTCGTGCTGCTCGAGCACCAGGACCGGCACCGCTGGGACGAGCGCATGATCCTCGAAGGGCTGCGGCACACCGTCCTCGGGCTGCAGGGCCGGCCGGGGCGCTTCGCACTGCAGGCCGCGATCGCCGGCGCCCACGCGACCGCCCCCGCCTTCGACCTCACCGACTGGCCGAGGATCGTGCACCTGTACGACCTGCTGCTCGCGGTCGAGCCGTCGCCGGTCGTCGAGCTCAACCGCGCGGCGGCGGTGGCGTTCGCGGACGGGCCGGCCCCGGCGCTGGCCGTCGTCGAGCGGCTGGCGGACGACCCGCGCCTACGCGCCTACCCGTACGTGCACGCCGTCCGCGCGGACCTGCTGCGGCGACTGGACCGTCCGGTCGAGGCGGCGCAGTCGTACCGGGCGGCGCTCGACCTCACCGCCAACGGTGCCGAACGTGACTTCCTGCAGCGCCGCCTCGACGAGCTCGCCCACTGACGCCCCAGGACCCCCGGTCCACCACCCCCGACACCTCCCCCGCTGATCGTCGCATTGTCATAACAGTCGCCCACTGTGCCCATAGAGCCGAGCAGGCCGGCGTTGCGGATCACGACCACTGACCCCACACCCGAGCTGTCCGGTGAACGGGGGCAAGCTCATGTCCGTGTGGTCGATGCTTGTTCTGGTCTCCCCCGTTCTTCTGCTCTTGGTCATCACGGGGGTGGTGCTGCTCACCGCCCTGTTTCGCGTCCCGCGGACGGAGGTCCCCACGGTGCTCTCGGTGTGCTCGACCGTGCTGTGCCGCTTCGCTGACCGCGTCACCTACCCGCGCCAGCACCGCCGGCTCCTGGACGGTGGCCCGTCGACGGCCGAAGCTGTCACAAGGGGCAAGGACGGAGGCGGCCAGTGACACGGGCCCGGCGGCGGCGCGATCCCGTTGCACGCGCAGCCCTGGCACCCGGTCTTGCGGCGTTCCTGGACGCGGCGATCGGGTCCATGACCGTTGAGCAAAAGTAGCAGGCCCCACCTGGTGTGCCTCCTCGCCGGCCTGGGAGTGGGACACGTCCGGATCGATCACCTCCCGGCCCCCTGTGGCGAATGCGTGGCGAACACCGGTCGATGCTGTCCGGCCTCGCGGTTCCACCCCTGGTCAAAGGCGGTTTCACGTCCGCTCCCCGGGCGCCTTCCTAAACCGTGTGTCGCAGGTTCGAATCCTGCCGGGCGCACCCCACCCCACCCCGCCGAACACCTCCTGACCAGCGCAACAGTACCCGTGTTCGGATGGCAGGTGCCCGGCCGTGCCCACCGAGGCGCCCCGTCTCCCGTCGCGCAGCGCCGACGAGGCGGACGCATCACCGGCGCGTGCGGGCCCGCAGGCTGGCTCCTGCTGGCACGCGAACCTGCCGCACCTGTGGCGCGGGCTGGTCGACGCTGTCCTCAACTGCGGTGGGAGGCTCCCGGCGGGCCGGTCTGGCCGTGCCCCGCGCTGCCTGCCGTTGCGTTCTCGCCGGACGCTCAGGTGTGGGCGGTTCTACCGGCTCTCGGCTGCCACGGCTGCCCAACCCGCTGCCTACGAACTGTGTGCTGCCGGTGCGACAGTTCCTGGGCCAGGGTGCGGGCCAGGGTCTCGGCGAGGAGCCGGTGGCCGAGCGGCCCGGGGTGGAACCCGTCGGCGGACATGGCCGCGGGGGTGGCTCGGAAGCGGTCGCCGACCGCGGCGGCGAGGTCGACGAAACGCATCTCCGGTCGGCCGCGCGCCGCCTGCCGTTGCGCGCAGCCCACGGGCACGGCGAGCGTGTTCGCCGCGCGGCGCAGCAGCGGCCCGATCGCGGTGACGGTGTCGAAGCGGACGTTGCCGCACAGCAGCACCGTGCCGCTGACGTGCTCGGCGAGGGCGTCCAGCAGCCGGCGCGTCCAGCGCAGGACCCGCCAGGGCGGCGTGCCCAGCACGACGTCGTTGGACCCCACGATCACGACTGCCGCCTCGGCCGGCCGCGCGCGGAGGCGGGGCGCCTGCTCCACGGCGACGTCCTCGGTCCGCGCCCCCGGCCGGCCGTGGCCGGCCACCGTGACGGATCGCCGCACGTGCACCGCCAGCTGCTCGGCGAGCTGCACGGGGAGCGCGAGCCGCGGGTCGCGGGCGCCGACGCCGTTGGCGACCGAGTCACCGAGCACGGCGAGCTCCAGCGGCGCACGGGCGGCGGTCGCCGGTCCGTCGACCGTGACGTCGATGGCGTGACCGGGCAGCCGGTGCTCCTCCACCCGGCGCAGGGGTCCCGCCACCCAGCCGGGGGGCCTGTCCCAACTCGGCTGCACGGGACTGCTCGCGACCATGGGTCCGTCCTCCTCCTCGTTCTCCCACCACATCGGGCAGGAGGCGAACGTGCCCGCGGCGCACCGCCACGCCGCCCCCAGGGTGGTCAGCAGCGGCTACCGATCGCAAGGTAGGCGCGGTCGCACGGCAGGGAGACGGTCACGGGCGGGCGGACGGTACCGCCCCGCGGTGTCCCGAGGAGACGGAGCAGTCGTGGCGACCCTGGTGTTCTTCCATGCCCATCCCGACGACGAGACGTTGTCGACCGGCGGCACGATGGCGCTGGCGTCACTGCGTGGCCACCGGGTCGTGCTGGTGACCGCCACGCTGGGACGCCGCAGTGGTGCGGCGGAGGGGGCGGGAGGTCTGGTGGCGGTGCGCCGCGCGCGCGAGCTCCGGTCGGCGGCCGCCCTGTTGGGGGTGCGCCGGATCGAGTACCTGGGGTACCGGGACTCCGGCCGCGGGCCGGGGGCGCCGGACCCGGGCGGGTTCGCCACGGCCGACCACGACGAGGCGGCCGCCCGCCTGGCGGAGGTCCTGCGCCAGGAGTCCCCGGACGGCGTCGTCGTGTACGACCGTTCCGGCCAGTACGGTCATCCGGATCACGTGGCAGCGTCCGCGGTGGGACACCGCGCGGCGGAGCTGGCGGACGTGCCGGTGGTGTACGAGGCCAGCTTCAGCCGTGAACGGGTCCAGGCCCTGGTGCGCCGCCTGCCCGGGGGCGGGCGGCTGGCGGCCGCTGTCGGGCAGGACCCGGAGGCGGTGGGTCTGCCGCAGCGGTGCTTCACCGTGCGGGTGGACGTGACCGACGTGCGGGCCGTCAAGCTGGCCGCCCTCGCCTGCCACCGCAGCCAGCACGGCCGGCTGCTCGCGGCGGCCGCCTGGGCCCTGCCGGCGTGGTTCGACCAGGTCGTCGCCGCCGAGTGGTTCATCCGCCGGTCCCGGGTCCCGGACGGGCCGGCTCCGCTGGAGGGCCTTGCGGCTTCGGCGCGGGCCGTCGCTGTGGGTTGACGCGGTTCCCGCGTCCACCCGCGTCCGGGTAGCCGCATCTGCACGCCCGCGGGGCAGCGCGGCGAGGCCGGCCCGGGGAGGTGTGAGGTCGTCAGGCAAATCCACGAGAGGTGCGATCAGATGCGAGCGATGCAGGGAACACGCGGGGGGTCGGCTGCGGTGCTGGCGGGGGTGCTGCTGGTGCTGGCCGCGCCGGTGGCGGGCGCGCAGGTCGAGGAGGACGTCATCGATCTGGGGGGCTACACCGTCGACCCCGGGGGGCCGCTGGCCATCGGGGGCGTCTGCCCCGATCCCGCCGCCGGGGAGCCGGCGGCGGTGGCGTTCGGCGGTGACATCGGGGAGGGCGACCTCGGCGAGGTCGCGACCGCGGAGGACGGGGCGTTCGAGGACGAGTTCACCGTCCCCGACGACATCCTCCCGGGTACCGGCACGCTGACGGTCCGGTGTGCGGACGGCACCGAGCTGGTGGGCGAGCTGAACGTCAACGACCCCGAGGACCCGCAGGAGACCGGGACCGAGGTGGCCTCGCCGTCGCCCACGGCCTCGCCGTCGCCCTCCCCGGGGGTGCAGGACGACGTCCAGGTGCCCGCGCGCGGGCCGGACACGGGGGCCGGCGGCGCGGCGGACGACGACCGTCCGTCGATCCCGGTGCTGATCGCACTGGCTGCCGTCGCGGCCGTCGCGGGCCTCGCCGCCCACCGGTTGGAGCGGCGCTGAGGCGACTACGGCGTCCCGTCCCGGCCGACCGGGCCGGGCGGGACGCCGGAGGCCGTCCCTTCGCGGTCCTCGCGCAGCAGCCTGGAGACGAGCACGTCGGTCGAGGAGTGCGCGACGATCGACAGGGCGGTGGTGAGGGCGACGAGGTGGAACAGCTCGTCGGCCCGCGGGATGCCCGACTGGAGGATGAGCAGGCCGTAGACGACCGAGGCGAAGCCCTTCGGCCCGAACCACGCGGCGGCGAGGAACTCGCGGCGGGGCAGCCGGCGGGCGATCGCGGCGCCCAGCGCCAGGGGGCGGACCAGCAGCAGCGCGAGCACGGCGAAGACGTAGCCGCCGGCCCCGATCTCGCCGAGGAACTGCGGCGAGACGACCAGGCCGAAGACGAACAGGGCGGCGAGCTTCAGCAGCTCGGCGACCGGTTCGCCCAGCCGCTCGAAGGCGTGGCGGGTGCGCGGCGAGGCGCTCGCCACCGTGACGCCGGCGGCGAAGGCCGCCAGGAACAGGTTGGCCCGGACCGACGAGGCGACGGCGAACACCAGCAGCCCGATGGCGAAGCCGTTGAGCGGCTCGTAGACGCCGTGCGCGGCGAACAGGCGCGACCGCTCCGCGCGGATCGCCAGCCACGGGATCGCGACCCCGATGGCGACGCCCTCGACGAGCTCGAGCAGGGCGAGGCCGACCTCCTGCTCACTGCCCACCGCGGCGAGCAGCACGATGACGATCGGCAGTGCGAGCCCGTCGTTCAGGCCGCTCTCGACGTTGAGCAGGCGCCGCAGCCGCAGCGGCACCTCCTGACGGCCGACCACCGCGGCGGCGAAGACCGGGTCGGTCGGGCTGAGCGCCGCGCCGAGCAGGAGCGCCTCCGGCCAGGGCAGGCCGGCCACGGCGACCCCCAGGGCGGCGGTGCCGAGCAGGGTCAGCGGCAACCCGAACAGGAGGGCGCGGCCGGGCAGCCGCCAGGCGCCGGCGAGGTCGCGGATCCCGACGCGCATGCCGTCGGTGAACAGCGTCGCGAACAGCGCGACCTCGGCGACGATGGCGACCAGGTCGTCGGCGGGGGGAGCCCCATTGGTGAACGCGACCCCGGTGACGACCCCCGAAGCGAGGAACAGCACCGCCGTGGACAGCACCGTCCGGTCCGCCCGGCCGGACAGGAGCACGGCGGCGACCAGGGTGACGGCGAATCCCACGAGGAGGACCACGACGCTGGCATACCCGGATCGCCCTCCCCGGCTACCGCGGATCCGGTAGGGACATGCGACCGGTCTGGGGCACGCCGCGGCCGGTGCTCAGGGGATGCTGCGAACAGATCTGCACGTCCCCCGATCGAGGAGTTGAACGAGATGGTGCGCAGGCAGGACCAGTTGACGACCCCCGACGGCGCGCACGCCGCCCGCGGCCCCGACGACCGGCGCGGGAGGGGACCCTGGCCGTGGGTCATCGCGCTGCTGGTGCTGGCGGCGCTGGCTGTCGCGGTGTGGTTCGCGCTCGGCGGTGACGCCGATGTCGATACCGAGGGCCAGTTCGACGTTGACGTGCCCGCCGTCGATGCCGATGTCGAGGCGCCGGACGTGAACGTCGAGGGTGGTGACCTGCCCGAGGTCGACGTCGAGGGTGGTGACGCCGAGGCCGAGGTGCCCGGCGCCCCGACCCCCGGCAATCCCGACTAGCTTCCCGGCAACCTCCCCGGCGTCCCGCCATTCGGCGGGGCGCCTCGCGCTGCTGGTGGAGGAGGCGCGCGTGGACGGCGCGTGCCCGCAGGTCCTGTTCGCCGGCTGGTCCGCCGCCGGGACCCGTAGGAACGATCAGGAGCGGCACCGACTGGCGCGTTCGGGAGCCGTCGTCGCCGCCTGACAGGGACTCGTGAGCCAGCCCATAGTGGTGGTAGAGCGTCCGCTCTCCGGACTCGTCGAGGTGGTCGCCGGCGTCCATGCGCGGCGCTTCTGCCACCAGCCCTTTGCTGAACGGCACGTACAGCTCGCCGTCCTGGAGCGTCGCGTCGCTGAGACGATCGCCAGGGCGATGAGCACCACGGCGGCGAGCCCGTAGCGCACCAGCTTGCGGGCGGAGCAGCGGCCGCAGGCGTCGCCCGCGCGGCGCGCGACCAGTGGTTCCAGCAGCGGCGAGAGGACGCCGCGGCCGCGACGACCGCTGCGCCGGTGACCGCCCGCCCGGCGACGCTGTCGGTGTCGGTGTCGACCAGCAGGCGCCAGAACTCCTCCACGCCGTCGGGCCCCCACAGTGAGCTCGCGCGCCGCCTCGTCCGCGACGGCCTCGTCGGCCACGACGACGTAGCGCCCGGCGCGCACGTGCTGATCGGAGGAGAAGTCGCGGCGGCCGCGGGTCACGGCGTGGCCCACCAGCCCGAGCACGACGCCCACGACCGCGCCGACCAGGATGTCCCACCGGGCAAGGACCGCCGCCGTCGCCAGCGGCGTGACCAGGGTGAGCAGCCCGAGTACCAGGCCGATGATCCCGCCGGTCATGGCACCCCCCGTCAGACCGGTGAGCGCGGCGCGGGGGTAGCCGAAGCGGCCGGTCACCTGCTCCACCACGCGCAGGTCCTCGCCGACGATGGCGAGGTGCTCGACGGGGAACCGGCGGTCCGACAGCGCGTCGACCGCGGCCTGGGCGTGGGCGTGGTCGCGGAAGGCGGCGATCGTCCGGCGGTTGTCGGGCAGGGGCAGGGACCTGGTGTTCCGCCTGGTCAAGCGGTACGACCAGCGATGTCCCCGCAGCCCGACCTTGCGCCCACCTCCCACCCGGGTGTGCGCTCCTACCGGCGGCCGGGTACGCAGCCCGCCCTCCCCGCGGCCACGCTGCCCGCATGGATGCCCTCGCGGACCGCGGTTCGTCGTGCTGACCGACCTGGTCGCCGCGCGTTCCCAGATGGCCCTGTCGCTCGGCCGGCACATCGTCATCGCCTGTTTCGGGGTGGGGTTCGCGCTGCTGGCGGTGCTCGCGGAGTGGCGGTGGCTCCGCACCGGGGACCGGCTCTACCGCCTGCTGGCGGTGCGCTGGTCCCAGACGATGGCGGTGCTGTTCGCGGTCGGGGCGGTGTCAGGGACGGTCTTGTCGTTCGATATGGGCATCCTGTGGCCTGGCCTGATGGGCACCTCCCGGTGGTCGTCGCGGGCTTTCTGTCCGCCTGGCTCGTCGTGACCGCCAACGCCTGGATGCAGGCGCCGACCGTGGCCGCCGACGCGCCCGCCCTGTTCGCCGGGCTGACCACCCGGGCGTTGCCGCTCGTGGCGGCCAGCGCCCTGGGCGGCGCCGCGTCGCTGCTGCTGCTGTGGACCCGCCGCTACCGGGCAGCGCGGGTCGCCGCCGCGCTGGCCGTCGGCGCCGTGCTGTGGGGCTGGGCGGTCGCGCAGTACCCGTGGCTGCTCCAAGGGGCGCTCACCATCGAGCAGGCGGCGGCCGACCCGGCCGTCCTCCAGGCGCTCCTGACCAGCCTCGCCGTCGGCGCCGTGCTGCTCGTGCCGTCGCTGGTCTGGCTCTACGTGCTGTTCCAGCGGCCGAACGCGTCCACGCCAGGGGACCCCGTCGTGTCGCAACGGGTGGACGCGTCGTGAACGCCGGGCGCCCGGCCGGAGCCGGCGAGGAGGCGGCCCCGGGTTCTGCGGCCCACCAGGCGGCCGCGCCAGCCGGCGAGCAGGACCGGCGGGCTCACGAGGGCAGCGCCGTCGTCGCGCGCGGCGGGGACGGGGAGGGCGCCGTGGACGGGGAGGGCGCCGTGGACCGAGGCCGACAGGCCGGCGGGGTCGAGGCGCTCGTCCGGGCGGGACGCGCTGCCTGGGCGATCGCCGGTCTCGTCGTCGCCGCCTGGGCGCTGGTCGCCGGGCTGCGCGCCCTCGCCGTGGTGGTCGTCCCGCTCCTGCTGGCCCTGTTCCTCGCCGCGCTGCTCGAGCCCATGTCGGCACGGCTCGTCCGCCGCTGCGTCCCGTCGCGGCTCGCCGCGCTGTTGGTCGTCCTCGGCACGGTCGCACTCGTCGTCGGGGGGCTGGTCGCCGCCGGCTCCGGGCTCGGCGTCCGGTTGGGCAGCCTGTCGGTGAGCCTCGACATCGGTGTGCAGCAGGTGCGGGGCCTGCTGGACGGGCTGCCGGTGGAGCTGCCGTGGCTCGACGCCGAGGCCGTCACCCGCCGCCTTCAAGACCTGGTCGGGCGCTTCGACCCGGCCCGGCGTGTGCTCGGGCTGGCGCCACAGCTCCTCGACGTGCTCGCCGCCACGGTCCTCGCGTTGATCGCAGCCTTCTTCTACCTGGCCGACGGGCCACGGATCGGCGGGTTCCTGCTGCGGCTCGCACCCCGGCCCGCGCGTGCCGACGTCGGTGTCATCGGCACCGACGTCTGGGCCATGCTCACGGCCTACGTGCGCGGGGCGGTGCTGATCGCCACCATCGACGCCGCCGCGATCGGGGCGGGGTTCGCGATCGCGGTCGGCGCGCCGCTCGCACCGGCGATCGGCGTCGTCACGTTCCTCACCGCGTTCGTGCCGTTCGTCGGGGCCATCGCCGGCGGTGCGGTCGCGACCCTCGTCGCCCTGGCGATCGGCGGGCCGACCACCGCGCTCGTCGTCCTGGCGATCGTGGTCGTGGTGCAGCAGGTCGAGGGCAACGTCCTCGCTCCCCTCATCACCGGCAACGCCGTCGCGTTCCACCCCCTTGCCGTCATCGTCGTCGTCACGGCCGGCGGCGCCCTGCTCGGCCTCCTCGGCGCGGTCATCGCCGTCCCGGTCGCCGCCGCCGCCCACCGCGCGGTCACCCACACCGCGCACCGTTACGGGTGGTGAACCCACTCGCTCCGCGCGGGCGGGGGGCAGCGCGGGCAGGTCGAGGCTTGCGGTACGGTCGGCCGGCCGTCGGGAGCCGGGTTGGTGCGCGTGCCGGAGGCGGGCGGTGGGCCCGACTGCTGCCGGGAAGGGACACGCTGATGGACGCGCCTCGCGGTGATCGGGTCGTTCCGGCCGACGCCCCTGTGTCCGGCGGGCGGTGGCGCCGGCCGTTGCCGGGGTTGCCGCAGCGGCGCTGGCGCGCGGTGATCATGATCGGCACGGTGGCGGTGCTGGTGGTGTACACGGTGGCCGCCTGGGCGGTGCCCGACCTGCGGGTGTCGTGGGTGTCACCGACGGCGAGGATCGTGCTGGAGAGCGTGGAGCTGTGCATCGCGCTGTTCACGGCGCAGGCGCTGCTGCTGCCCGACGACGGCGACACCGAGGTCGCGCGCAACGCCTTCGTGACCGCCCTGGTGGTCCTGGGGGTGTCCAACCTGGTGTTCGGCGTGGGGCCGCTGCTGCTCGAGACGAGCGCGGCGTTCGGGGGGGTGCTGAGCTTCTACCCGTGGGTCGCCGCCCGCTACGTGGTCGGCCTGCTGTTCATCGCCGCCGCGCTCGGCCGGCCGCGCCTGGGGCTGGGCTGGTTCCTGGGGGCGGTCGCCGCCGCCCTCGTCGCGGTGGACCTGGTGCTGCTGGCGGTGCGCGACCGGCTGCCGTCGCCGTTCGTCAACCTGGAGTTCTCACCCGGTGGCGTGGTCGTGCCGGTGACGTCGGTGCCCCAGGAGCTGGTGATCGCGGTCGTGCCCGCGGTGCTGTTCGGCGTCGGGGCGTGGCTGGCGGGTCGGGTGTTCGCTCGCGGCGCGTCGCCGCTGTATTGGTTCCTGGCCCTGGGCCTGACCATCCAGTCCTTCGCCAAGATCCACGAGGCGTTCTACCCGACGGTGCTGGGGCCGCGAGTCACGTCGGCGGACCTGCTGCGCGCCGTGTTCATCCTGCTGCTGCTCCTCGGCGCGGTGGCGAAGGTCCGTCAGGTCGTGCTGGACCGGGGCGCGGCGGTCGAGGCGCTGGCCGGCGACCTGGAGACGGGCCAGCAACTGATGGCGCGCATGCGCACGTTCACCGAGCAGGAGGCCGCCTTCCGGTCGCTGGTCGTGCACGAGCTGGCCACGCCGCTGGCGACGCTGCGCGCCTTCGCCCACGTGCTCGGCGACCCGGATCGGTCGGGGGAGGCCGCGCGGCGGGCGCTCGAGGGGCTGGAGGCGGAGTCGCGCCGGCTGCAGCAGCTCATCCAGCGCATGGACGAGCTGCGCGCGCTGGAGCTGGACGAGTTCGCCGCGGACCTGCGCCCGGTGCGGCTCCGGTCGCTGATCGACGACCTGGCCACCTACGTCCGCGGGCTGCCCGGCGGGCACCGGCCGGTGCTGCGCTGGGGCTGTGACGCGGACCGCGTCAACGCCGACCCCGTCCGGCTGGGCCAGGCGTTGCGCAACATCGCCACCAACGCGACCCGGTACTCCCCGGAGCACACGCTGATCGTCATCGAGTGCAGCGAGGTCGGGCCGGACCGGGTCGAGGTCGCGATCACCGACCAGGGGCCGGGGATCCCCCCCGAGGAGCGCGAGCGGGTCATGCGCCGGTTCGAACGCGGCGCCACCAGCGCGCCCGCCGGGGACGGCATGGGCCTGGGGCTGTACGTCGCTGCGCGCATCGCCGAGGCCCACGACGGTCGGCTGACCATCGGCGACGGGGCCGGCGAGCCGGCCGCCGGCGCCCGCGTCGCGCTGGAACTGCCCGTGGCGAGATGAGCACTACCTGCATCCCGGTACGGCTCGGCCGGCGTCCCGGGTACACCCGCCCGACGACGCCGGAGGAACGGGGAGCACCGATGAGCACCGCAGACGCGGGGCAGGACCGCATCGCGGTGCTGCTCGTGGAGGACCACGCCAGCTACCGCCACGCGCTGGAGACGGTGATGGCGGGCACGGACGACCTCCACGTCGTCGCGCAGACCGCCCGCGCCGACGAGGCGGGCTCCCTCGCCGCCGAGCACCGCCCCCATGTCGCCGTCATCGACCTCGACCTGGTCGACGGCTCCGGTGTCGACGCCCTGGCCGACATCCGCGCCGCGGCCCCCGGCACGGCGATGGCGGTGCTCAGCGCCCTGACCGACGACATCGAGTTCGGCCGCGCCATCGAGGCCGGCGCCGCGGCCGTCCTGCACAAGTCCGTCGACATCCCCGAGCTGCTCGACACCCTGCGCACCGTCGCCCACGGCGAGTCGGCGCTGTCCCCCCAGGACACGTCCCGGCGCCTGCGCGCACTGGCGGCCGACCGCGAGCAGCACTGGCACGCCCGCCTGCTCGCCGAGCACCTCACCCAGCGCGAGCTCGAGGTGCTGGAACGGCTCGCCCAGGGCGCCGACCACCACGCCATCGGCCGCGAGTTCCACATCTCATCCGAGACCGTCCAGACCCACATCCGCAACCTGCACGCCAAGCTCGGCGTCCGCTCCCGGCTGGAGGCGGTCGTCAAGGCCGTCCGCCTCGGCCTCGTCCCCCCACCCAGCTGAACGCGTCGCCCGGCGCCGTACCCGCCCCCTCCCGCCCGGGCGGGGCTCGGCGGCGCCGACCTCTGCCCGAGGGGGCACCGCACACCCCGGGCCGGCCGGCCCGTCAGCAGACGTGGACGTCCGTTCCTCCGGGCAGACGCCGGACGGGGCCCTCCCCGGCTACCGCGGATCCGGTAGGGACATGCGACCGGTCTGGGGCACGCCGCGGTCGGTGCTCAGGGGATGCTGCGAACAGATCTGCACGTCCCCTGATCGAGGAGTTGAACGAGATGGTGCGCAGGCAGGACCAGTTGACGACCCCCGACGGCGCGCACGCCGCCCGCGGCCCCGACGACCGGCGCGGAGGGGACCCTGGCCGTGGGTCATCGCGCTGCTGGTGCTGGCGGCGCTGGCTGTCGCGGTGTGGTTCGCGCTCGGCGGTGACGCCGATGTCGATACCGAGGGCCAGTTCGACGTTGACGTGCCCGCCGTCGATGCCGATGTCGAGGCGCCGGACGTGGACGTCGAGGGTGGTGACCTGCCCGAGGTCGACGTCGAGGGTGGTGACCTGCCCGAGGTCGACGTCGAGGGTGGTGACGCCGAGGCCGAGGTGCCCGGCGCCCCGACCCCCGGCAATCCCGACTAGCTTCCCGGCAACCTCCCCGGCGTCCCGCCATTTGGCGGGGCGCCTCGCGCTGCTGGTGGAGGAGGCGCGCGTGGACGGCGCGTTCCCGCAGGTCCTGTTCGCCGGCTGGTCCGCCTGTCCGGCTCCTGGTGGGGGACGCGCCCACCTGGCTCCGGTGACGCGCTCAGCCCAGTCCGCCAGTGGCCCGCCCCGCCGCGCAACCTCCACCTGCGCGACCTGGCCGGCGCGCTCACCGAGCCGTCCCAGGTTTCGGCGCGTGCCAGCCCCGGAAGCAGCCACTCGGCCCGCGCAGGTGCCTATCCGGGATCGGGTGGTGGCCGCTACCAGCCGGGAGGGCCTCCAGCGCGGCATCCGCGGGGCACCCTCGTGCACAGACCTGGGAGACCGGGTCGAGGGACGGAGGAAGACCGCGATGGTGCGGCTCCCGCTGAGACCGAGTGACCGCCCTGCCCGTACCGACCACCGACAGGAGGCGACATGAAGCCCGCTGCTGCCACCCGCGCGCCCGTGCTGCTGGTCCTGCTGGCCGCGCTGCTGACCGCCTGCGCGACCCAGAGTCCGACCGACGCCGCCGATGCCGTCGACGGCGCCGCCGAGGCCGTCGGCGAGGGCCGCTTCGACCCCGGTTCCCTCGTCGGTGAGGAGATCACCGTCACCGGCGAGGTGGCGCAGACGACCGACGGAGCCGTGTTCCGGCTGTCCGGCGACGAGTTCGGCGAGGACGGCCTGGCCGTCGTCGTGCCCGACGGACTGATCCCGGAGGAGGGGGCGCTCGCGGAGGTGACCGGCGTGGTCACCGAGGCCGACCTCGAGGCCATCAGCGAGCAGCTCGGCGCCGGCGTCAGCGAGGAGGACCTCGCCGACCTGAGCGACCGGGTCGTGCTCGCGGCCCGGGACGTCACCACGCTGGAGCCCGCCGACGTGGGCGACGCGGCCGGTGAGGACCTCGCCGCCCAGCTGCGCGCCGAGGGCGGGTTCGACACGTTCCTGTCCGGGCTGTCCGTCGCCGGGCTGGAGGACGTGGTGCGGGGCGACACCCCGACCACGCTGTTCGTGCCCGGTGACGCGGCCTTCACCACCGGGTCGTCGTCCTTCACCGGGGCGTCGCCCGAGGTCCAGGCCCTCCTGGAGGACCCCGAGCGGGTCGACGACGTCCTGCGCCACCACGCGGTGGAGGGCACCTACAGCCTTGACGAGCTGCGCGGCGTCGATGAGCTCACCACGGTGGACGGGCACACCCTGCCGGTCAGCACCGAGGGCGACCAGGTGCTGGTCGGCGGTGTGCCGGTCACCGGGCCGACGTACCGCTCCGACCAGGTGGTGGCCCACGTGATCGGGGGCATCCTCGACCCCGGGCAGCGCTGAGATCGGGGTGGTCGGGTGGGGCGGAGGTCATCGTCGCGCGGGGCCTGACGCGGCGCTACGGCGACGCCGTCGCCGTCCAGGGCCTCGACCTGGAGGTCCGACGCGGCACGATCCTCGGCTTCATCGGGCCGAGCGGCTCGGGCAGGACCACCACGGTCCGGCTGCTGAGCGGGATCGAGACGGCCGGCGACGGCGAGGCGCGCGTCCTGGGCGTCGCCCTCACCGCCTTCACCCCGCCCACCGGGAGTGCATCGGCTACCCGCCCTGGCGGCGATGACGGTGAGCCTGCTCGGCGCCGCCCACCTCCTGCTGCGCGGCCGCCCCGCCCGGGCGTGCTCCGGCCGGCCGACATCGGGGAGGAGATAGGCTCCGCGCCCGCTGCCCAGCCCCACGACCCGGGGGGCGGCCACGGCACCCGAGCGTGACCAGCCGGTCCGACACCGGCTCGCGGGATGCCCTCGGGAGCATCGGGAACGGAGGGAGGGAGCGGAGTGAACGCGACGGACCTGCGGGACTGGGCGAGCGGCTCGTTCTGGCTGGTTCCGGCGGTCATCGTCGTCGTGATCACCGCTGCCGCGCTGGGTCTGCTGCAGGTCGACCGGGCCCTGCAGGCCGACGCCGACATCCGCTTCGCCTTCACCGGCGGGCCCGACAGCGCCCGCACCCTGCTGTCGGCGATCTCCTCCTCGACGCTCAACTTCACCGGCCTGGTCTTCTCGATCACCGTCGTGGTGCTCGTGCTGGCCAGCAACCAGTACTCGCCGCGGGTCCTGAGCACCTTCTTGCGCGACCACCGCACCCAGGTGACGCTGGGCCTGTTCCTCGCCACCTTCGTCTACGCCCTGGTGGCCCTGCGCGAGGTCCGCGGCACTGACATCGCCCCGCCCGATCAGACCTTCGTGCCCGGGGTGACGCTGAGCGTCGCCTTCGCCCTGGTCCTCGCCGATGTCGGCGTGTTCGTGCAGTACATCGGCCACATCGTCCAGCTCGTGCGGGTGGAGAACATCCTCCACCGCATCGCCGAGGAGACCAGGGCGACGATCGCCCGCGTGCACCCGCCCGACGCGCCGGCCGAGGAGCCGCCATCGCCGCCGGGGGGGCCCGTGGGCGTGGTGGCCGCGCCGCACCCGGGGATCGTGACCTCGCTGGACGAGGACGACCTGGTCGAGCAGGCCGCCGCCGCCGGCGTCGTCCTGGTCCTGACCCGCCGGGTCGGCGAGTTCGTGCCCGAGGGGGCGCCGCTGCTCCAGGTGCACGGCGACGAGGAGGGCGCGCGCGCGCTCGACCCCGCGCGGCTGTGCACCCACGTCACCCTGCGTCACGAGCGCACCGGCACCGAGGACGTGGCCTACGGCCTCCGCCAGCTCGTCGACATCGCCGAGCGGGCGCTGTCGCCCGGCGTGAACGACCCGACCACCGCCGCGCAGGCGCTGGACCAGGTCCACGACCTGCTGCGCCGCCTGGCGGTCAACCCGCTGGCCGGCGGGGTCCACCGTGACGACCGCGGCCGGGTGCGGCTGCTCGTGCCCCGGATGACCTGGGACGACTACCTGTCCCTGGGCCTGGACGAGATCCGCCACTGGGGGGCCGGATCGCTGCAGGTCCAGCGGCGGCTCCGCGACCTCCTGCTCGACCTGCTCGACGTCGTGGACGAGCGCCGCGCGCCCGCCGTCCAGGCGCAGCTGCGCCTGCTCGACGAGCGCGCCGAGGGTGAGCTGCCCGCACCCGAGCTGGCCCGGCTGCGGGCGCCCTGACGGCTAAGGGGGGCCGGCTGCTCGCCGGCTCGGTGGCCAAGCAGCACGAGGTCCGGGCGGTCCTCGACGAGCGCGAAGACCGCGCTGCCCGTTTCGCGTCTGCTCCTGTCGTTCGTGGGACGGGCCAGGATGGGTGCGGCTGCGCGTCTGGTCCTACTCGTCCGGGGGTTGATCCGGGTCGGAGGTGACGCCCTGGCGGATCGCGGCGCGCGTGGCCTCGAGCTGGGCGGTGAGGGCCAGGCCGAACAGGATCGCCACCGACGTCAGCTGGGCCCACAGCAGCAGCGCGACGACGCCGGTGAGCGGGCCGTACACCGCGCCGAAGTTGCCGGACAGCTGCACGTAGCCGACGAGCAGCGCGGTGAAGGCCAACCCCAGCACCAGCGCCACCCCGGCGCCCAGCGCGAGCCAGGACCAGCCCGGCTGGCGGCGCCATGGGCTGTGGCGCAGCAGCGCGGTGATGGACACGAGCAGCAGCACCACCCCCAGGGGCAGGGCGACGGCCGTGACCAGGTCGTCGTCGAGGCCGTACACCTGCTCGACCGCCTCGCCGAAGGCGGTTCCGGTGATGAGCACCAGGAATCCGACCAGGGCCGACACGCCGGCGGTGATGGCCAGCACCGCGGCACGGCCGTACTTGTGCAGGGTTGGCCGGTCCCGCTGGATGCCGTAGATCCGGTTGGCACCACGCTCGACCTGACCCATCGCGCTGGTCAGCGTGACCACGGCGAACAGCAGGCCGAGCCACAGCGCCACCCGCGGGCCGTCGCCCCGGTCCGGCCGGGCAAGGGTCGCCGCGACCACCTCGTCGGAGACGCCCGGCGTGAGCGACATCAGGGTGAGCCGCAGCACCTCACCCATCCGGTCGGTGGGCAGCGTGCCGCTGAGCCCGACAACGGCGATGACCAGGGGGAGGAACGCCAGGCACAGCTGCAAGCCCAGTGCGCGCGAGGAGGAGAAGCCGTCGCCGTAGCGGAAGCGGGCGAACGCCTCGGCCCACAACCGCCATCCGCGGGTGCGCATCGTCCGCCACGCGTCCTCGGCGCTGAGCGGTTCACCCGCCATGGTCGCGGTCTCCGGCACCCGTGTGACGGAACTCACCACGCGACCCGCACGACCAGGGCGCCGGGATCCGGCCAGCGGCCACTTCCGAACGGCTCGCCGTCGAGCTGCTGGCGTCTGGCCCTCGCGGTGCGGACCTTCACGCGGCGGGCATGCGTGCGCTCCGCGCGCCGGTGGCGCCCCAGCCGCCGATCGCCGAGCTCCCGCCAGGCCACCAGCAGCGAACCGGGCAGGGACCGGGGCCGGGGCCGTTGGCCGCCAGCGCGGTGGCGACCGGCACGATCGCCGCCGCCGGCCAGTACGAGGTCCACCGCTTCGCCCACCGCCCGGCCGGTCCTTCCCGTCCCCAAGTCGGCCCCGGTGGGCTCCAACATGAGCGCCGGACTCCAGCCACGGGCCCCACAGGACCGGGCGACCAGTGGCCGCACCGCCGCCACGACGACCTCCGCCGGGTTCCCGAGCAGCGGCGCTCTCACCGGAAGCCTCTCACGCAGCAGATCGTCGTATCCAAGGCCGTTCAGCCAAGCACGGACGTCGTACCCCGCGTAGCGGATCGGCCTGCCTTCGCCCTGCCGTCCGGCCCGCGGGTCGGTCAGATCAGGAGCGCGTCCGCGCGGACCGGTGCGCCTCACCCAGGTGCGTCCCCGTGTGCAGTGCACCGCCGTCTCCGCCACGCGTCCACCGCCTCAGCCACCGTCGGGGCGTGAACAGCTGGCGGGAGTGTGGTTCCCACCCCCGTCCCGGGGGTGGGAACCGCGGCGGCGGTCAGCGGCTGTCGCGGTCGCGCTCCAGCGTGACCTCCTCGCGGGCCAGGTCGTCGGAGACCTGCACCTGGTCGGTCACGCGCTCCTTGCCCAGGCGGACCCGCTCGGTGGGGACGACCTGCTTGTCGACCTGGGGCACCTCCTCGTGGAGGGTGACCTCGTGCTCCTCCTCAGACAACGGCGGGCCGTCGAGGGCGCGGTCCCGGTTGGCGTCGGTGATCGGCTCGCGCTCCAGCCGGGCCTCCTCGTGCGCCACGGGGACGTTGCGGGTGACCTGCTCGGTGACCACATGCTTGCGCAGCCGGACGCGCCCGGCCTCCTGGCGGCGGGTGCCCGTGGTCAGACGCTCCTCGGACAGCGTCATCGCGTCGTCGGTTTCCGGGCCGCTGATGTCGTCGCCGACGGGCGTGGCGTCGTAGGAGAGGCCGTAGTAGCGGTACAGCTCCCGCTCGCCGGCCTCGTCGAGGTGGTCGTCGGCGTCCATCCGCGGCGCGTCCTTCACCGTCGCGGTGTCGAAGGCAACGATCAGGGCGCCGTCCTGGGGGATGGCGTCGGCGATCGGCACGAAGCTGGAGCTGCTGAACAGGCCGGTGTCCACCAGCGCCCACTCCGGCCGGCCGGTGACATCGTCGAGGTAGAACTCCTTGATCTTGCCGATCTTGTCGCCGGACTGACCGAGCACCTTGGCGCCCCTGTACTGGTCGATCTGTGCGGTGGTCAGGGTCATGATTGCTGCACTCCTCCCCGGCGCACGCGGCGCCATCATCGTCATCGATCCACCGACGACCATCCCCCCGGCCCTCCTCAACCTGCGCGTCCATCCCGGTGGGAATTCCTACCGGATCACGGGGAGCGGCCTGTCCGAAGGCTGCGGTGAAGCGGACCGGCCCCGGCGGACACGCCGGACCTGCTGTCAGCGGGGCCCGCCTGCCGGACGTGAGGCCGCAGCGGAACACTGCATCGACACCGATGGCACGGGTCGCTCGAGACCCGGCGCCTATCTCATCTGATCCTTCCCTCCACGAGATCGAGTAGCAGCATCCACCTCCCCGAAGGTCACGCCGGGCTCGGGATCGGGGATTGATGGTCGCGCTGCCGCCGCAATCCCGACGGAGCTGTGGTTATCGACGAACGAAAGGTGAGACGATGTTGAAGAAGAGCGCCTCCTGGACGCCGTCGTGCTGGTCCTCGGCGGGCTGGACGTCGCCAGGTCCGGCCTGGCCGTACAGCTGGGCGGCCTGTGGTCGAGCCTGGACCTTGGGGGTGCAGGTGCGCGGCCGGCTCGACCGGCTGCCGGCGGCCCCCCGGGCGGCGACGCAGCTCGCCCGGCGTTACGGCTGGTGATGTCGCGGCCCCGCTGACCGGGCCGCGTGCGGGGCCGCATCCAGGACCAGGCGAGCGAGTGCGGTGGGGCTGCTGTAGGTCAGGGCGTGGGCGGCGGGCAGCTCCACGAGCCGGCCTCGTTCCGCGAGCGCGGCCAGCCGCCGCGTCCACCGGCGCGGGGCCATGCGGTCATGGTGGCCGCGCACGAGCAGGACGGGCGCCACGACCGACGCCAGCCGCTCCTCCAGCCGGTAGCGGAGCGTCTGCTGGAAGTTGCGCAGGCCCTTGCGCGCGCCGGTGTGGACCGCGCCGGCCAGCGACACGGCGAGCATGCCGGGCGGCTCATGGATCTGGGTGCGGGCCCACGCACGAGCAGCGGCCGTGGGGGTTCGCAGCGGCGGCGGCAGCACGGGACCGGTGAGGACCAGCCGGGCAACGAGTTCGCGATGGCGGAGCGCGAGTTCCACCGCGATCTGGCAGCCGAACGAGTTGGCGATGACGACGGCAGGGAGGTCGGCGCGCGACGTGACCTCGGCCACGACGTCGCCCATCTCGGCGACCGACAGGGGCCGGATGGGCGGTCCGCTGCGGCCCGCTCCGGGCAGGTCGGGTGCGGCGACCTCGCAGCGGGCGGCGAGCCGCTCAGCGGTCGGCACCATGTACCGGCTCGACATGGCCAGGCCGGGTACCAGCACGACCGGCGGGTGTGAGCCGGCGGCAGGCCTGCCGACGCGCAGGCGGACCCGGCCGTACCGCGTCGGCAGCGTGCGCCAGCGCAGGGCGGTCACGCCGGGTCCTCCGCCCCCGGGTCCGGTAGCAGGGTGCGGGCGGTGACCACCAGCCACGGCACGGCGAGCAGCAGGCTGCCGAGGACGTCGGTGGGGTGGTGGACGCCGCGGTAGACGCGCGCGGCCGCCACGAGGATCACGGCCACGACCGCGGCCGCCACGATCAGCTGCCGCCAGGGCGCTCGTAGGCGCGGTCGGGCGAGCAGGGCCAGCGCGCCGTACCAGGCGATGGCGGCGCTGACGTGCCCGGAGGGGAAGCTGGCGGTGGGCGGCAGCGGGGAGTCCAGGTGCGGCACCGCCGGCCGCGGCCGTCCCACCACCTCGCCGGCCGCGAGGAACAGCGTGACCTCCCCCACCATCGTGGCGGCCAGGAACAGCAGCGGCCGCCACCGGCGGGTGAGGGCCAGGACCAGCGGTGCGACCACCACCGCGGACCCGACCACGAACGGTGTGCCGCCCAGCATCGCGGCGGCGGAGCTGAGGCGGTTGAGGGCCGGCGTGCGCTCCTCGACCACCTCGGCGACGAGCTGCTCCTCCAGCGCGTCGACCGGGCCGCCCGCCAGCACCTCGGTGACCAGCAGCCCGGCGCCGACCACCACCCCGAGGACGAGCACCCAGGCGGCGAGCAGGCGGGCGACCGCCTGCCGGCCCCGGCCGGGCTCGCGGGACCCGGCGCCGGGCGCCGGCGCCAGGGCCTGCGCTGCTCCCGGCACCAGCCCCTCCCGCAGCGGCTGGCCCAGCCGGCCGGTGCGCGCCTGGAACGCCGCAGCGGTCACGCCCAGCCAGGCCGTCCCCAGCAGCCAGCCGCCCAGGACGTCCGAGACGTAGTGCACCCCCAAGGCCACACGGGTCGCGCCGACCGCGACGACGACCGCTGCCGCTCCCGCCACGACCGCCCTGCGCGCCTTGCGGGGCACCGCGGGAAGGAACAGCAGCACGAGCGTCGCGTAGGTGACGAACGATCCCAGCGCATGCCCGCTGGGGAAGCTGTTGCCCGGCGCTGTCGCCAGCGGCAGCGGGACCACCGGTCGGGGCCTCCCCACCAGCTCTTTGAGGGCGGGGTCGAGGACCAGGACGCCGAGTCCCGTGACGATCACGAACAGCGCGAGGCGGGGACGGCGCCGGACCAGCACGTCGCCGGCCGCGCCGGCGAGGAGCAGCCACGACGTGGGCGCCCCGCCGAGCGCGGTCACGACGGCCAGCGCGTCGGTGAGCAACGGGCGGCCGGCCAGCACCTCGTTGGCCTCGAGGGCGACGGCGCGGTCGACGGCGAGCAGCGGGGACCACCCCGCGGCGACCAGCGCGAGGAGCGCACCGAACGCGACCGCCGCGATGACGGCCATCCGCCCGGCCCCGCCATTCTCCCGCCTTCCGCACACCATCCGCACGCTCCCGCTGGTCGACCCCCCCGGGCCCCACCGTCTCTCGCCGTGCCTTGCTCCTCCTATCCGGCCGCGCCTGCCTGCTCCTACCGGAGGGTGGGTAGCACGGCGGTCGATCACGTGGAGCGGGGGCCGAGGTGCGGTGGCCGAGGTGCGGTGCGGCACCCGCGCGGCCGGGCAGCCCGCGGGGTGCCACCCGTGGCCGGGCTGGCCCAGCGGCGGCCGCGCAGCGCGAGCTCGACGAGCGGTGCCGCCCCTGGGGGCGGATCGTCAGGCGGCGCGTGGTCAGAGCGTACGGTCCGCCTCCCGCGCGAGTGGTCCCGCGCCGTGCCCGCTGCGGGCCCAGACCACCAGCAGGAACCCGGCCGCGACCGAACCGAGGCCGCCCAGGGCGATGTCCCCCACCGTGTCGGTGTAGCCGACCAGGATCGAGGTACCGGGGAGCAGGCGGACCGCCACCCATTCGTACATCTCCCACAGCCCGGCGACGGCGAAGCCGGTGGTGACGGTGATGATGACGATCGGGGCCCTGTGCCGGCGGAACACCCCCTCGTCCAGCCGCGGGAGCAGGTCCAGCCGGGCGAGGGCGAGGACCAGGAGCGCGGCGGTGGCCCCAGGTAGCACCAGGTGGATGGCGTCGTCCACCCACCATGCCGCCTGGTACCACCGGGCCACGTGGGCCCAGACGGCGACCAGGATCGCCGCGCCGAAGGCGGCGTCGAAGGGGCGCGGCACCTGCAGCCTCCGGGGGACCAGCAGCAGCAGGAAGGCGCCCAGGAAGCGCAGCCCGCCCTCCACCTGCCCCTGCACCAGTACGGCGACGCCGCTCACCAGGACGGCGAGCCGCAGCCCGTCGGCGACGGCCCCGGACGCCCGCCGCCGCCCGCTCGTGCTCGGTATGCCCTGCACGGTCCGGTACCTCCTGCCGGCCTCGCCGGCTCCGTGTCCCGCCTGCAGATCTCCACGGTCGCCGCCGGCCAGGAGGGCGCGCCGGGTGACGGCGAGCCAGACGGTGCCGAGCAGGACGCCGGCCAGGACGTCGCTGGGGTAGTGCACTCCCAGGTAGACCCGGGAGACGGCGGTAGCCGCCGCGACCAGGACCGCCAGCGCGGCCGCCGGCAGTCGCCAGCCCGGGGCGCGCCGGCCGATCAGCACGGCCAGCGCGCCGTACCAGCAGATCGCCACCGCCACGTGGCCGGATGGGAAGCTGGAGGTCGCGGGCAGCGCCTCGAGGTGCGCGACGGCCGGGCGTGGCCGGCCCACCAGCAGGCTGGTGGAGACGGCCAACGAGGTCTCGCCCAGCAGGGCGACGGCCAGGAAGCGCAGCGCCCGGCGGTCCTGCCGCCCCAGGGTTACGGCGGCCGCCAGGAGGGCCGAGCCCAGGATCGCCGGGGTGCCCGACAGGGTGTCGGCGAAGGACAGGACTGCCGTGGCGGCGGATGAGCGCTCGGCGACCAGCCGGCGCACCACCTCGCGGTCGGTCGCCACCAGCGCGGTATCGGCGAGCACCGTGATCACCAGCAGCCCGACCGCGGTGAGGACCGCCAGCAGCAGCACCCAGCCCGTCGCGAGCCGGGGCAGCGCCGCCCGCAGCGCAGGTCCCCTCACCTCCTCCGGGGGACGGGTCCCGTCCTCGGCGGCGGGGAACCGCCCGCCGCCGAGGCGGAACGCGACGACGGCGACCGCCACCCACAGCAGGGCCAGCAGCCACCCGGCCGCGACCCCGGCCACCGTGCCCGCGCCCAGGACGACCTGGGTGACGCCGACGACCACGACCAGCGCGGCCGCGGCCGCCCCCACGGCCAGCCGCGCGCGCCCGGGGGTCACGGGCCGGAACGTCAGCAGCAGCGCCCCCGCCGTGGCCAGCGACCGCAGCGCGTGGCCGTCAGGGCCGGACAGCGGCAGGACGGCGGCCTGCACCGGCTCCAGCCCAGGGGCGGCGTGGGCCACCGGGCCGGCGGCCGGCGCCAGGATCGCGGCGCCCAGCCCGGTCGCCACGACGAACAGCGCAGGCCCCACCTGGCCGCGCAGGACCAGGAACATCGTCGCCGCGGCGACGGCCGCCCAGGTGCTCACGGCGGTGCCCACGCCGCTGACCGTCCGCAGCGCGTCCAGCAGCAGCGGCGAGGTGGCGACGTACGCCGGCAGCGACCCGCCCGTCCCCGGGGCCGCCGCCGCCAGCAACGAGGAACGCGCGAGCAGCACCAGGGCCGCCAGGAAGCACAGCGCCCCCAGCGCCGCCTGGACCCGGTCCCGCCGACTCGCCATCCGCGTCTGCCCTCCTCCGCCTCCGGCGCCGCTGGTCGTCAGCGGTGCTGCCGCGTGGCCGTCCTGGGGTCCTGGCACGGCGCGGCCACCCACGCGCTCAGCCCTGCGCCCCGGAGGGGACCAGCTGGTCGGGCCGGTCGCTCAGGCGGGTGTCGACCGTGCGTTCCTCGCCGTCGGAGATCACGGTCAGCTCAACGGTTGCGTCCGGCCCGGCGCGGCGCAGGGCGCCCTGCAGGTCGGGGACGGTGTCGACGGGTTCGCCGTCGACCTCTATGAGCACGTCGCCGCGGATGATGCCGGCGTCGGCGGCGGGGGAGCGGTCGGCCACGCCGCGGACCAGGACGCCGCGGTCGGCGGCGAGCCCGAACTGCTCGACGATCTGCGCCGTGAGCGCGACCGGCTGCACACCCAGGTAGGCATCGCGCGCCTCGCCGGTCTCCAGCAGCTGCTCGACGACGTCGAGCACCGTGGGCGACGGGATCGCGAACCCGATCGCCACCGCGCCGGTCTGCCCGGGCGGCAGGTAGGCGACGTTGATGCCCACGACCTCCCCCTCGGGGCCGACCAGCGCCCCGCCCGAGTTGCCCGGCGAGATCGGGGCGTCGGTCTGGATCAGGTCCACCAGCGGGTTGGGATTCGTCTGCGACGACGGGATCGAGCGCTGGAGCCCGGACACGATCCCCGCGGTCACGGTGTTCTCGAACCCCAGCGGGCTGCCGATCGCCACGGCCTGCATGCCGACGGAGGGGAGCGTGGAGGCGAAGGCCGCAGCGGGCAGGTCCTCGCGGTCGACCCGCAGCACCGCGAGGTCGAACTCGGGGGCGGCCGCCACGACCTCGGCCGGCTCCCTGCTGGCGTCAGCGAACTGCACCTCCAGTTCCCGGGCGCCGTCGATGACATGGAAGTTGGTTATGACCAGTCCGTCCTCGTCGTAGACCACGCCGCTGCCCTGCCCGTCGGGGCGCAGGACCGTGACGACCGAGGGCTCGACCTCGCGCACGATGCCGGTCACCCCGGCGTCCGCGGGCCCGGGATCCGGCGCCACAGCAGCCGCGGGGTCCGAGCCGTCCGCCGACTGGCCGGTCGTCGCGCGCGACCCGCTCGCGGTGCAGCCGGCCAGCAGCAGCGCCGCCAGCACGATCCCTGACCTGTTCCAGGTTGCGGTCCTCGTCGTCCTGCCGGGGCGCATGCCCGCTCCTGTCGGTGGGGTGTCGATCCCCGGGAACCTCGCCATCGCGAGGCGCGGGTCGTCCCCCGCCTGGGGCACCGGCAGGTACCCGATCCTGGGTGCGCGAGTACCGCGCCTCCACCCTGCACGCCCACCCGGTGGCCGCTTCGGCGATGGCCGTGTACAGCACGGCGCACCGTTCGGTCGCGAAGGGTCCGCGTCCGCCGCCGAGCGGCGATCGCCACGACGGAGTCGGTCATGCGCAGCACCGCGTCGATGGCCGCGGAGGCGGCGTCCTCGCCGTCCGCGGCGGCGTAGGCGGCGGCGAGCGCAGGGCGCGGCCGGCGAGGGCGAGGTCGTGCAGCGCGGCGAGGATCACCGTGGGGAGCATCACGGCGCGACCACGAGGCGGTAGCCGACGTCCAACGCGTCGAGCGTGAGCAACCGCGAATAGCGACGGTCCCACTCGCCGGCTTCGAGATCCTCTTCGAGCTTCCTCAGTCCCTCCACGTCCCTGATCGCCCAGAAGGAGGAACTGCCGGAGCGGATGCGCGGGTCCAGATAGGCCGCGGGCCGCCGCCAATAGGCGTAGAGGAACCCGTCGGTGCAATCGTGCGGTATCAAGACCGGCGAGATCTCCGCGGCGCCCAACCATCGCTCGTAGGCCGACATGCTCGGCATCTGCGCGTCATCCAGCGCCAGGAGCTCCGGGAAGTAGTCGGGCAGCCATGCTCCCCGGTGTGCCGGGTCGAAGGTCAGGATGACGATGCGCCCCCGGGTCACGCGCCGCAGCTCCTGGAGGCCCTTCTCCTGGTCGCGCCAGTGGTGCACCGTCAGAATCGCCATCGACGCGTCGAAGCTGTCGTCGTCGAAGGGCAGCTCTTCGGCCCATCCCTGAGTCGCCGGCGCCGCCCGCGCATCGCGCTGTCGGAGCATCGCCAGCGACGGCTCGAGGGCGACCACCCGTCGATCGGCCGGCTCGTAGGAACCGGTGCCGGCACCGACGTTGAGGACCGTCCGAGCACCCCCGAGTGCCCGGTCGACGGCTGCCGCGATCCGCGGATCGGGTCTGCGGAGCTCGGAGTAGGTGATCCCGATGCGGTCGTACCTGGCGTTCATCAGCGTGCCGTCCCACCGCGCGACGCCGTGCCGAACAGCAGCCGCCCCAGCCTCCCGGCGGCGAAGGGTGCGCCGTCCGGACGGGGCTCGTCCCGCAGCGAGCGCAGGTGCGCGTGCACGCCGGTCATCGTACGGGCGCCGAGCGGCGGCGCTCGGCCGCGGCCCGGCCGCGGGAACTTTCTGCCCGTTACTGATCCCCTGCGGGAAGTGGAAGGTCGTGTGGTACGGGCCGCCCCGCGCTGCGCACCTCCAGCACGGACTTCGGCGGTAGCGTGACGAGCCGTCAGTGCGGCGATCGGCCACGGTGCCGTTGAAGGACAAGGAGGCGGGGTGCAGGCGGGGACGTCGGACGGAGGCGTCTGCAGCTGCATCGTCTGGTCGACGCGCAGGTCGGCGTGAGCGAGTTGTGGGGCGGGTCGCGCGGCCGGGAGCGTCCCGATGACCAACCCGAGGATCGGCTGCGTGCCGATGACGAGCGTGCCGCTGCGACGTTGCGCCGGCTGCTCGACGACGACGATGACGGGGACCCGGGGCTCTCGGAGATCGGCGCGTCGGAGAGCGGGGAGCAGGAACAGCCCTCCGGCTCCGAGCACGTGGATCGTCCAAGAACCGAGGACGTCGACGTTCGCGACGCTCCCAGCCCCATCGCTTAGCAGATCACCGACCACGCGTACGGCAAGCACGTGGAGCGCGGTGGTGAGTACCCCTGGATCGGAGCGGGAGCAGTTCGCCCAGCTCGTCGATCACATCCTCGATGATCCGACCGACCACAAGCCATTGCCGGCGGACCGGACGGCCTACTGGCACGAGGACACGATCTGTCGGTCCGGAACCTGCTCGAGGAGTTCGTGGACCAGGCGCCTGCCGGGCTCGCTGCCCGCATGCGCGCCGTGCTCCAGCCCCTCGATGACCGCTACACGGCCGCCACCGAGGTCGACGAGGCCGGACGGCTCGCCTCGCTGTTCCGGAACTCCCACTCGTGGTGGTGGAAGCGCGTACCCGTAGCCGGCGACATCACCGAGGAGCTCGAAGGCGCCGGTTGAGGGGTAGGGCGGGACCGGGGCGGTCGCGTGGGGGCGATGGCCCCGCCCCCCGTGGTGGTTCAGGCGGCGAGCAGCTCGTCGAGGCGCTCGTAGCCGTCGCGGATGCCGACCTCCATGCCGCTGGCGACCATCGCGTCGCGGGCCTCGAACGAGTCGACCAGGGACGTCACCGTCAGCCGGGTGCGGCCGCCGAGGTCCTCGAGGACCAGGCGCTCCAGCGCGACGCCCTCGGGGGCGCCCTCGAAGGTGAAGGTCTGCACGATCAGCTCCGCGGGGCGCACCTCGTGAAAGCTGCCGTGGAAGCCGTACTCCTCGCCGCCGCTGCGGTGCAGGTAGCGGTAGGACCCGCCGGTGCGGCAGTCGTAGTGGTCGATGCTCATCTCCAGGCCCCGCGGTCCCAGCCACCGGACGATCAGGTCGGGGTCGGTGTGGGCCCGGAAGACCTTGGCGGGCGGGGCGTCGAACTCGCGGATGATCCGGACGAGGGGGACGTGGGGGTCGGCGACGATCTCGGTCTCGTGCGTGGTGGCGTTCATGCGGGGGCTCCTGTCTGTGCTGGCGGGGTGGGGTCGACGTCGTCCGGCATCGCCCGGAGGACGTCGTCGAGGCGGCGGTAGCGCTCCTCGGCCTGGCGCCGGTAGCGCTCGATCCACCTGGTCATGAGATCGAAGACTTCTGCTTCCAGGTGCACCGGGCGGCGCTGGGCCTCCCGGCTGCGGCTGACGAGGCCGGCGTCCTCCAGCACCCGGAGGTGCTTGGAGATGGCCTGGACGGTCACGTCGTAGGGCTCGGCGAGCTCGTTGACCGTGGCGTCCGCGACCGCCAGCCGCGCGACGATGTCGCGCCGGGTGGGATCGGCCAGCGCCGAGAACACCCGGGAGAGCGCGTCTGCTGCCACCGGCTTCCTCCTTGTTCAACCTTGCGGTTGAACAAGGTAGAACGGCCCGGCGCCTGTAGTCAACCATGTGGTTGAATACGGTTGAGCGCGGCACGGGCCGCGAGCGGAGGAGGAGTTCGGCCGTGGACTACAAGCTCGAGCTGGTGCTCGTTCCCGTCACCGACGTGGACCGGGCCAGGGACTTCTACGTGGAGCGCGCGGGGTTCGCCCTCGACGTCGACCATCGCGCGAGCGAGGAGTTCCGCGTCGTGCAGCTGACCCCTCCCGGGTCGGCGTGCTCCATAGCTGTCGGGAGGGGGATCACCGACGCGCCCCCCGGGTCGTCCCGCGGGCTGCACCTGGTCGTCGACGACATCGAGGCCGCCCGCGAGGCGCTGGTCCGGCGCGGCGCCGAGGTCGGCCCGATCCGCCACATGGGGCCGGGCGGGTGGGCGCCGGGCCCGGACCCCGAGCACCGCCGCTACGGGTCGTTCGCCGACTTCGCCGACCCCGACGGCAACGGCTGGGTCCTCCAGGAGGTCCGCCGGGCACCGGCGACCTCGTAACCTCGTACCGCGCGCGCGACGCCGTCGCGGTCGCCGCGCTGCGCTCGGCCCTGGCGGCGACCGACAACGCCGAGGCCGTCGACGCCACCGACGTGCCGGCGGGCGCGATCGAGGCCAGCCCGTCGGCCTCGGCGCCCGCGAGGTCGAGCGGCGCGCGCTCGCCGAGGCGGACGCCGCGGCGCTCGTCCGCGCCGAGGTGACGACCGGCTCCGGGCCGAGGTCGCGGTCCTCGCCCGCCACGCCGCCGATGTTGGCCCGGCGTGTACTACACTTGGTGGAGAGATCTGACAGCGTCGTTGGCTCCCGTCCCCAGCACAGGCAGTAGGGCACGGACGCGTCACAGGTGATCCCCGAGAACGGGAGCAGACGCCGTGCCAGCCCTCGCCACCACCGACGCCGCCGCGCCGCCGACCCTCCGGGACCTGAGTGACCCCCCCGGGGTGCTCGCGGGCATGCTCGCCGCCGAGCGCCTCCGCCGGGCGGGCGGGTTCGCCCCCGCCGACGTGCGCCGGCTCCGTGCGCTCGCCGTCCGGGGCGACGACCACCTCGTCCGCGCCGGTGCCTTGCGGGTGCTGTCCGCCGTGCCCGGTCCCGACGTCGACCGCGCCCTGCTGCGCGCCCTGGACGCCGATGCCGGCCTCGCCGAGCACGCTGCGTGGGCGCTCGCCGGCCGCGGCGTCCAGCCGGGGGCGGTGCGCCCGCTGCTCGGCATGGTGCAGGCGGGCGGCTTCGGCGGCGTGCTCGCGCTCGCGGCCCTGGAGGCGTGGGCGGCCGAGGACCGCACCGGCCTGGTCGGGCTGACCGCGGCGCTCCTGGGCGCGCTGCGCCGCGTGACCGGTCCCGCCCGCGCCGACCTGGTCGGGCTGCTCGGCCTCGCCGGCGGCACGGCCGCCGGGAACCTGCTCCGCGCGCTCGCCGTCGACCGCGACGAGGCGTCCGCCACGCGCGCCGCGGCGGTCACCGCGCTGGCCGCGCGGCCCGTCCCCGGCCGGGACGTCCTCCTGCGGCGCCTGGCGGCCGACCCCGACCCGGCCGTCCGCGGCGCGGTCCACCGGGCCGCATCGCCCGCCGGCCCGCGGCAGGGTCGGCGCCGCGGCGGGCTGCGGGTCGCGCAGGTGCTGGTGCAGGGCCGCCTCGACGGCGACCTGCGGTCGGCCGGGACGGGCGACGGCGGCGGGCTCGTCACGCTCCTGGTCAACCTCGCGCGGAGCTGGCGGTGCAGCCCGCGGTCGAGGAGGTCGTCACCCTGGCGCGCGACCCCGGCGGGCGGGACGAGGGGGCCCGGCCCGCGGAGCCGATCGGGCTGGGCGCGCGCATCGCCTGGCTCCAGGTGGGGGCGACCGGCTCGCTGCCCGCCCCGGCGCTGTGGTCCCACCGCCGGGAGATCGAGTCCGAGTTGGCCCGCACCCTGCGTGCCACCGCCCCCGACGTCGTGCACCTGCGCGCCACCGACGGCGGCGCGTGGGCGGCCCTGCGGGTCTGCCGGCGCCTCGGGCTCCCGTACGTCTTCACCGTCGCGCCCGACCCCGCCAACGTGATCCGCGCCGCGGTGCGCCCCGGTGCCGTGCGCCGGACGGCCTGCGCCGCCGCCGACGCCGCGTAGCCCTGGTGGTCCCGCTGCGGGCCGGCGGGCGCCGCCGCCGCGGGCGCCGCGGCGCTGGTGACCTTCCCGCGGCCGGGCGGCGCCGCGGCGCTGGCGGAGCTGACCGGGCTGGACCTGCCCGCCGGCGCCGCGACCGTCGTGCCCGAGGGCGCGAGCCTGCGGGCCACCGCCGCGGCCGAGGCCGTGGTCACCGGCGTCGCGGCCGGGGACCCGCCCCCGCCCGTCCTCGCCGACCTCGCCGCCCGCATCGGCGGGCTCGCCCCCGACCGGCGCGGGCTGCCCCTGCTGGTCACCGCCGGGCGCCTCCACCCCGTGAAGGGGGTCGACCGGCTCGTCGCCGCGTGGGCGGGGACCCCGGCGCTGCGCCACGGGTTCAACGTCGTCGTGGTCGGCGGGGACCTGGCGGCCCCCTCGCCGGTGGAGCGCGGCGTGCTCGCCGCGATCGAGGTTGCGCTGGCCCGCCACCCCGGCGCGGACGGGCTGGTGCTGCTCGGCGCCCGGCCCCACGCCGACGTGGCCCTGGTGCTGGCCGCCGCCAGGGCGGGGCTGGCGCCGGAGGTCGGGCCCGACGGGGTGTACGTGTGCGCCAGCGTGAAGGAGGAGTTCGGCCTCGCCCTGGTCGAGGCGCTGGCGGCGGGCCTGCCGGTCGTCGCCCCGGACGAGGGGGGCCCGCCCACCTACGTCGGGGACGGGGTGGACGGTGCGCTGGTCGACACGTCGTCGCCGGCGTCGCTCGCGGAGCGCATCCTCCGCGCCGCCGCCCTGCGCCACGACGCCGCCCGTGCCGCCCGCGCCCGGGCGCGCATCGGCGCCGAGGTCAGCCTCACCGGCATGGCCACCGCCCTGACGGCGGTCTACCGCGGAGTGGCGGATCCGGCGACCCGGGCCCCGGCGGCGGCCCCGGAGGCGGCCGTGGCGGCGAACCCGGCGGCCGCGGCGGGGGTGGTGCGGTGAGGACCGTCCTGGTCGTCGTCCCCGACTACCTGTCCCACTGGCTGCCGATGGGGTCGCTCGCGGCGGCGTGGGCGGCGGCGGGGGACCGGGTCGTGGTCGCGACCGGCCCGGCCATCCGGCCCCGGGCCGCCGCGGCGGGCCACGACGTCGTCGACCTGGTCCTCGGCCCGGCCAGCAACCCCGGGGTCGCCCGCCCCGGCGACCAGCCCGCCGGCGAGGCGAACCGGCTGGCGGGCTTCTTCGCCGCCACCCGGCGCGGGGCGGTGGCGACGCTGCGCTACCAGGCGGACGAGCGCACCCACGACCTGCTCTGGCGACCCGACGCGGTGGCGGCGCGGATGGCCGCCGTGCTCGGCGAGGTCCGCCCCGACGTCGTGCTGGCCGACCACCTCGCGTTCGGCGCGACCCTCGCGCTGCGGGCGCTGGGGCGCACCTTCGCCAGCGTCGCGCCCGGCCACCCCAGCAGCGTCCCCGGCCCCGGCGAGGTCTACGGCCTCCCGCCCGCCTGGCCCGCGGCGGTCACCCCCGACCCGGTCGCGGTCGAGGGGCTGCGCCGGCGCTGCCTCGACGTCCAGGCGGCCTTCACCGGGGAGTACAACCGCGCCCTGCGCGCGCTGGAACCGGCCGCACCGCCGGTGCGCGACGCCTTCGCCGCGACCGGCAGGACGGTCCTGCACCTGTACCCCGAGGCGCTGGTGCGCCGGCCCGTCGCGGGCCGCCACTACCTCGGCTCCGCCGGCCGCCGCGAGTCCCTGCCCGGCGACCTCCACGCCCTGCTGCGGCGCGACCCGGACCGGCCCACCGCCTACGTGTCGCTGGGGACGTTCCTGTCGGTGCGCGACGACGTGCTGGCAACGCTGGTCGAGGGCCTGCGCCCGGCCGGCGCGCGGGTGGTCCTGGCCACCGGCGCCGCCGACCCCGCCGCCCTGCCCGACCTGCCGGACGGGTCCGTCGCCCGGCCGGTCCTGCCGCAGGTGGCGGTGCTGGACCGCTGCGACGTGGTCCTCACCCACGGGGGCAACAACACCGTGACCGAGGCCCTGACCGCGGGCCTGCCGCTGGTGGTCGCGCCGCTCAGCACCGACCAGTTCGCGATCGCCGCCGACGTCGAGCGCAGCGGGGTCGGCGCCGAGGGCGACCCCACCCGCGCGACCGCGGCCGACGTGGCGGCCGCCGTCTGGGTCGCGCTGTCCCCACCGGTCCGCGCCCGCGCCGCCCGCCTCGGCGAGGCCCTGCGCGCCGACCCCGGCCCCGCCCGCGCCCGCGCCCTCCTCTCCCCGGCCCCGTCCCCGGCCGCCTGACGGGGCGCCGTCCGTCCACGGGCCGGCGTCCGGACGCGCCACCAGGGCCTTGCCCCGCACGGTTCCCGGGCGTATGGTTCGATAGATCTACACCCGTCGGTTCGCTCGACGGGCCGAGCCGATAGACGGGTCATTGCGCACACCCTCTGAGCCCCCGCGGGAGGCGATACAGCTGACCGACGTCCTCCACGCCCTGAGCGATCCCGTCCGACTCCAGATCGTGGCGGACCTCGCCGACGCCGGGGAGCTGCAGCCCGGGGCGGCGGACGCGACGGTTAGCAAGTCCACCCTCTCCTATCACTTCCGCATGCTCCGCCAGGCGGGCGTCACCCGCACACGCATCGAGGGCAAGGAGCACTTCGTGTCCCTGCGCTACGAGGACCTCGAGGGGCGCTTCCCCGGGCTGCTCACCGCCGTACTGGCCGAGGCGCACCGCCTGCGGCGCGAGGCCCTGGCCCTGCGCCCGGGGTCCGCCGGCCGGGAGGCCCGGCATGGGAGGGAGGTGTCGTGATGCAGCCCCTGGCGGACCGGGCGGTCGTCGTCACGGGCGGGGGCTCCGGCATCGGCCGGGCCACGGCCCTGGCGCTCGCGCGCGGGGGTGCCCAGGTGCTCGTCGTCGGCCGCACCGCCAGCGCGCTGGAGGAGACCGCGGCGCACGCCCCCGGCATCGCCTGCCTCGCCGTCGACGTGACCGAGCCGGGCGCGGCGCAGGCGGTGGTTGATGAGGCCGTGCGCTGTTGGGGCCGCCTCGACGTGCTGGTGAACAACGCCGGCGGCTTCACCGGTCTGCCGCTGGAGGCCGCCACCCAGGAGGCGGTCGAGCAGTTGCTGCTGCTCAACGTGGTGGCACCCACGGCCTTCAGCAGGGCTGCGCTCCCGCACCTGGCCGCGGTGAGGGGGGCCATTGTCAACGTCTCCAGCACGTACGCGACGCGGCCCGCCCCGGGGGCCTCGCACTACGCGGCCAGCAAGGCCGCACTCGAGCACCTCACGCGCTGCTGGGCGGTCGAGCTGGCGCCGCGGGGCATACGCGTCAACTGTGTCGCACCTGGGCCCACCGAGACGCCGCTGCTGGGGCGCCTGGGCCTGCCGCCGGAGCGCGTCGAGCGGATCAAGCAGCGCGAGGCCGAGCGCATCCCCCTGCGGCGGCGCGGCACGGCAGAGGAGGTCGCGCGCTGGATCGTGCACCTCGCGGGACCCGACGCCGACTGGGTCAGCGGGCAGGTGCTGGGTGTCGACGGGGGCTACCACCTGGTGGCCTGACCGGGAGGGCTGCGTGGTGGATACGGACCTGCTGGTCCGCCTGTGGAGCCGAGCCCACGGGGCCGCCGCCGACGACGGCGACGCACCCGGGCATGCCCGCTTCATGGGCATCGAGCTCGTCGCGGCCGGCCGGGCCGGGCTGGAGCTGCGCTGGCAGCCCGGCGCGGCCCTGGCCAGCCCCATCGGGCTCGTGCACGGGGGCTACACGGCGGCCGTCCTGGACGACGCCGCCGGGCTGGCGTGCGCGACCTTCCAGGACGACTTCCGGCCGATGGTCACCCTGGACCTGCGCATCGACTACCTGCGGGGGGTCGCCCCCGGCGGCACCTACCGTGCGCGCGGCGCCGTCGTCCATCCCGGGCGGCAGCGCATGCTCGCGCAGGCGACGCTGCACGCACCGGACGGCCGCCTGGCGGCCCACGCGGTCGGCAGCTTCCTCCCCCACGTCCCCCCCGCCCCGTGAGTAGCCCTGTGTCAAGCGGTTGTGTTGAGCAGGCGTTGGGCGCCGCGGTGGCGGGCGGGGTCGTAGGGGGTGTGGTCGTGCCAGCAGCGCCAGATGACGCGCAGCCAGGCGCGGGCGAGGATGCGGGTGGCGTGCTGGTGGGTCTTGCCGGCGGCGCGGTGGCGGTCGTAGATGGCGGCGGCCCAGGGCTGGCGCGGCGGCTGTCGCCGGCGAAGTCCATGACCGCGTCGCGCAGCTTCTTGTCGCAGGCCCAGCGGAACGTCACGACGTGATGGCGGCCGGAGGAGCGGGTGGACGGCGCGGCGCCGGCGAGCGCGGCGAGGGCGGCTTGGGTGGGGAAGCGGCCGCGGGCGTCGCCGATCTCGACCAGCAGTTTGGCGGCGCGGACGACGCCGGCGCGGGGCAGCGTTTGGAAGATCGCCGCGTCGGGGTGCAGCGCGAGCTGCTCGTGGATGTGGGTGTCCAGGGCGTGGATCTGGGCGTGGACGGCTTTGAGGGTGGCGACGTAGGCGGCGGTGGTGTGGCCGGCTGCGGCGCCGTCGCCGCCGTGCAGTCCGTCGGGGCCGGTCTGGAGGCGCTCCAGCAGCACCCGGGTGGGGGTGCGGCCGCTGTAGCGGTTGGCGGCGAGCCAGGCGCCCAGCCGTCGGTGGGTCAGCCAGGCGGCGGCGTCAGCGGTGGCGAAGCGGGTGAGGAACGTCAGGCTGATCGGGGAGTCCAGGTCGGCGAACAGCCCGACCGCGGCGGGGAAGACCACTCGCAGGTGGGCGCGCAGCTGGTTGCACAGCGCCACGCGGGTCTGGACCAGGTCGGTGCGGGCGCGGACCGCGGCGCGCAGCGCGAGGGTCTGGGCGCTGTCGGGCTGCAGCGGGGTCAGCCGGTGGCCGTCGGTGCGCAGCACGTCGGCCAGGACGTAGGCGTCGAAGCGGTCGTCTTTGTTGCCCGCCGACCCGTAGCGGGTGCGCAGGTGCTTGACCTGCCGCGGCGCGATGATCACCACCTGCAGGCCGGCGGACAGCAGCGCCTCCACGACCGGCCCGTCGGGGCGTTCGATCGCGACCTGGGCGACGCCGTGGCGGGTGAACGCCGCGACCAGCTGGCGGATCCCGGCGGCGTCGCCGACGGTGTTGGCGCGCTTCAGTACTGCGCCAGCGGCGTCGACGATGCACTGCTCGTTGGTGTCGGTGGCCCAGTCCACTCCTCCGGTGGGCGCGGTCGTGTCATCCTGCATGCGTGCCTCCTGGCTGTTGGCCCAGTCGGGAAGCACCCGGTGGTGCTGGGACGTGCCCGTCGGTCGCTCACTGATCGGCGCTCGGTGGCGCTCAGCCCTGTTGCCGCTTGGCACGTCCCGGGCCGCCGGACCTCGCAGAACTCACGCTGGCCCTCACGGGACAAGCGACCAAGGCGATGGCCCAGCAGGCACCGGGGTGCATCAGCAGTCCCACGACCGCTGACACCGCGAGGGTGCACCAGTGAGCGGCTCGGCGGACCCCGAGCTGGGGGCTCTGGCCGACCGGGCGGCGATCGTCGACGTGATCGCCGACCTCGCGCTCACCCTGGACCTTGGGGAGTGGGAGCGCTACGCGGACTGCTTCAGCGAGGACCTCAGCGTGCGCAACCCGCACTTCGGCGCCGTGGAGGCGCGCAGGGTCGGCGGCCGCCGGTGGATGGCAGGCGTGCGCCGCACGCAGGCGCAGATGGACGCCCGCCACCACGTCCTCAGCACGCCGCGGATCGAGCTGGACGGTGACCGCGCCGAGATCGTGGTGCTCCAGCAGGCCCGCTTCGTGCTGGCGGAGGTGCCCGGCGGGGGCGTGTACCAGGTGGGCGGCAGCCTGCGGTTGGGGATGGTCCGGCAGCCCGGCCGCTGGCGCATCCACCGGCTGGAGTTCGACGTGCTCTGGGACGACGGCAACCGTGAGGTCTTCGAGGAGGCCGCCCGGCGTGGGGCCGCGGCGGAGGCGGCGGAGGGGATCGACGGATGAGGGCGGCCACGGATCCGCTGGCGCCCCTGCTGGCGGCGTTCTTCCGTCCGCAGCGTGCGCCGCGCCCCGCCGAGGACCTGCCCCTGCTGGCCCGCGGCCGCCGGCGGCGCTTCGCCTGCGGGCTGGTCGGCTGGTCCTACGGCGAGGGGCCCACGGTGCCACTCGTGCACGGCTGGCAGGGACGCGGGGCCCAGCTGGGGGCGTTCGTCGACCCGATCGTCCGCAGCGGCCGCCAGGCGCTGCTGCTCGACGGTCCCGCGCACGGCGACTCGCCCGGCGTGGAGGTCGATCCGCGCAGGTGGGCCGAGCACCTCGTCGCCGTCGGCGGTGAGACCGGGGAGCCGGCCGGCGTCGTGGCGCACTCGCTCGGCGCGATGGCGGCGGTGCTGGCGGCCGACGGCGGCCTGCGCGCGGACCGGCTGGTCCTGCTGTCCACCCCGAAGTCCGTGGTGCCCCGGCGCACGCGGGTCCAGCGGCTGGCCGGTCTCGACGGTCCCTCGGCCCAGCGCTTCGCGGACGCCGTCGACCAGCGCGTGGGCGTCCCGCTGGGCGACCTCGACCTGGACCGCTCGCGCGCCCTCTACGCCCGGTCCCGCGCCCTGTTCGTCCACGGCGGCGACGACCAGGAGGTGCCCGTCCAGGACGCCCTCGACGTCCTCGCCGTCTGGCCGGGGGCGCGCCTGCTCCAGTGCAGCGGGCTGGGGCACGTCAACGTGCTGCTCGACGCCGTGGTGGTGGCGGCGGCCGTCGCGTTCCTCGACCTGACCGATTGATCACGCTGCCACATGGATCAGGCTGAACTTCGTCTTAGACGCCTATTCACCCTTGTGCCACGATCGTCACGCAGCGAGCGGACGGGGGGGCGATGGAACTGGTCGTCGTGGGGAACCACGCGGGCATGCCCGCGCCCGGGCACCCCAGCTCCGGTTACCTCGCGCGCACGGCGACGACCGCGATCCTCCTGGATTGCGGCCCGGGCGTCGCCGGGGCGCTGCCGGCGGTGGCGCACCCCTGGGACCTCGACGCGGTGCTGGTCAGCCACCTGCACCTGGATCACTGCTACGACCTGCTGGTCCTGGGCAAGCGCATGGTCCACCAGGCGCTGGCCGAGGGGGGTCCGCGCGCGCCCGTCCCGCTCCACGTCCCCCCGGGCGGCGCCGCCGCGCTGCGCGCGCTGAACGCGCTGTTCCCCGTCGGCCACCCCGGGTCGCCACTGGACCACGTCTTCGACGTGGCCTTCTCGCTGGTGGAGTACCCGGCCGAGGGCACATTCGCGGCAGGGGAGGTGCGTGTCCGCACCGCGCCCATGCGCCATGCGCTCCCCTGCGCCGGGTTCCGCCTGGAGTCGGCGGAGGGGTCGCTGGTCTTCAGCGGCGACACGGGCACGACCGACGTCCTGGTCGGGTTGGCGGCGGGCGCCGACCTGCTCCTGTGCGAGGCCACTCTGCGGGAGCCCGACCAGACGGGGCACGGCCACCTGTCGGCGGCAGAGGCCGGGGCCGTCGCGGCGGCCGCGGATGTGGGTGAGCTGGTGCTGACCCACCTGACCCGCCACGACCCCGGCTGGTACGCGGGGCTCGCAGCGGACGCGCGCTCGGCCTTCCGCGGCCCCGTCTCCGTGTCCCGCCCGGGCTACGCCTTCGTGGCGGGAGCCGCCCGTCCACGGGGTTCGGGCGTCCGGCGGCACGTCGAGGGACTCGGCTCGATCGGCTGATCCGTCAGCCGCTGTTCACCTACCCGTCGATCGCGGAAGCATTCTGTTCGATATATTTCGAATCATCAATCGACGAGGAGCGCAGACGCACGTGGATGCCGCAGCGATCGTCCTGGACGGCCACAGCTTGTCGCCTGCGGACGTGGCCGGGCTCGCCGTCGAACCCGGGGCGCGCCCGGTCCAGCTGGAGCCGGCTGCGCGGGCGCGCATGGAACGCTCGCTGGAGGTGCGCCGGGAGCTCACAGGCAAGGGGACCCCCATCTACGGCGTCAGCACCGGGTTCGGCGACAGCGCGGGCCGCCAGGTCGCCCCCGCCAAGACCGCCGAGCTCCAGCGCAACCTCATCCGCTACCACCTCAACGGCGCCGGCGACCCGGCCCCCGCGGAGGTCGTGCGCGCTACCGTGCTGATCCGCGCCAACTGCCTGGCACGGGGGTATTCGGGGGTGCGGCCGGAGGTCGTGGACCTGCTCGTGGGCCTGGTCGCACACGACGTCCTGCCGCGTATCCCGCAGCTGGGTTCCCTCGGCGCCAGCGGCGACCTCATCCCCCTGTGCTACCTGGCGGCGGCCCTGGTCGGCGAGGGCGAGGTCCGCCACGGCGGGCGTAGCGTCCCCGCCGCCGAGGCGCTGAGCGCCGCCGGCCTGGCCCCCCTGGAGCTGGAGGCCAAGGAGGGCCTGGCCCTCATCAACGGCACGTCGTTCATGTCGGCGTTCGCCGTCCTGGCGTGCGCCCGCGCGGCCGAGCTCGCCTTCGCCGCGGACCTGTGCACCGCCATGGCTTGCGAGGCGCTGCGCGGCAACCGCGGCCACTTCACCGCCTTCCTCCACGACCAGAAGCCCCACCCGGGCCAGGTGGCCAGCGCGGCGAGGATCGCGGCGCTCCTGCAGGGCTCGCAGCTCGTCGTGGATCCCAGCGCCCTCACCGACACCGGCCCGGGCGGGCCGGACTTCGGCCTGGGCTCCTACCGGCAGCTGGAGCGCCAGATCCAGGAGCGCTACTCGGTGCGCTGCGCGCCGCACGTGACCGGTGTGCTCGTCGACACCCTGGGCTGGGCGAACGGGTGGGTCGCGACCGAGATCAACTCGGCCAACGACAACCCGCTGTTCGACCCCGCGACGGGGCTGGCCCACAGCGGCGGCAACTTCTACGGCGGGCACGTCGCCCAGGCGATGGACGCGCTCAAGGTCGCGGTCGCCAACGTGGCCGACCTCCTGGACCGTCAGCTGGAGCTGGTGGTCGACGAGAAGTTCAACAACGGCCTCACCCCCAACCTCATCCCGCGCTGGGACGACGGGGACCACGAGGCGGGGCTGCACCACGGCTACAAGGGCATGCAGATCGGTTGCTCGGCCCTGACCGCCGAGGCGCTCAAGGGGACCGTGCCGGCGTCGGTCTTCTCCCGGTCGACGGAGGCGCACAACCAGGACAAGGTCAGCCTCGGCACGATCGCGGCGCGCGACGCCCTGGCGGTGGCGGGCCTGACCGAGCGGGTGACGGCGATGCACCTGCACGCCCTCTGCCAGGCGCTCGAGCTGCGGGGCGTCGAGCAGGCGGCGCCCGCCACCCGCGCGGCCTTCGACGCCGTGCGCGCGGTGGCGCCCTTCGTGGCCGCTGACCGCCCCCTGGAGGCCGAGGTCGACGCCATCGCCCGGCTCGTCCGGGACGGCTCCCTGCGGGCCGCCACAGACCTGGAAGCGGACGACGACCCGAACGTGCAGGAGGCATGACCATGGAACGCCACGAGTGGGACGCGATCGTCATCGGCGGGGGCCCCGCGGGGGCCGTCGCGGCCGCGGGGCTCGCCGCCCGCGGCCGCTCGGTGCTGGTCCTGGAGCGGGCATCCTTCCCACGCTTCCACATCGGTGAGTCGATGCTCACCTACACCGCCGCGCTCTTGGGGCGCCTCGGCGTCCTGGAGGCGGTCGAGCGCGGCGGCTTCGTCGTGAAGCGCGGCGCGGAGTTCACCAACGCCAGTGGACGCTTCATCCGCGTGGACTTCGAGGACCAGGGCGCGGGGCGGGTGCTCACCACGTTCCAGGTGGAGCGCGCGCAGTTCGACCAGCTCCTGCTCGACCACGCACGGGCGCAGGGCGCCCAGGTCGTGGAGGGCGCGCGCGTCACCGGGGTGTGCCTGGACGGCGAGCGCATCACCGGCGTCACCTACCGCGTGGGCGACGACCTGCGCGAGGCGGGGGCCCGCTACGTGCTCGACGCGAGCGGCCGTGCCGGCGTGGTCGCCCACCAGCACCTCAAGGCGCGCGTGCAGAACGAGCGCCTGCAGATGGTGGCGGTGTTCCGTCACTACGAGAACGTCGACGAGTCCACGAACCCCGGTGTCGAGGGCGACATCCAGATCGGCAGCCACGCGGACGGCTGGGTCTGGGCCATCCCGATCCGCAGGGGCAAGCTCAGCGTCGGGGTCGTCACGCGGGCGGAGAACGTCCAGGCGTCCTCGCCAGAACGTGTCTTCGACGAGTACGCCGCCAGGATCTCGCGCATCCACCAGCGCCTCCAGGGCGCCGAGGCCGTCCTGCAGCTCAAGGGCGAGAGCGACTTCTGCTACTTCACCGAGCGGCTGGCCGGCCCGGGCTACCTCGTCGTGGGCGACGCCGGCTGCTTCGTCGACCCGGTGTTCTCCGCCGGGGTCTACCTCGGCATGGTCACCGGGATGAAGGCCGCCGAGACCGCCGCGGCGGTCCTGGCGGGCGAGGAGGACGAGGCCGCGGCGCAGGAGCGCTACGCGCGCTTCTACAAGACCGGCTACGACTGCTACTTCCGCCTCATCTACGCCTTCTACGAGCACGACTTCAGCATCGGGCGCTACCTGCGCAGCATCGGGGAGCAGGTCGACCCCAAGTGGGTGGCCCGGCTGCTGGGCGGCGACTTCTGGAGCCGGAACAACCCGCTGGCCCAGCTGCTGCGCGGGACCCAGCGGTACGACACGTTCCAGCCGTTCGAGCGGCTGTTCGGCTGCCCGGTGTACCCGAGCCTGGACGCGCTCGAGACGCACGCCCCCAAGAGCCTCTCGGGCTCCTGAGCGCCATGGACGACAGCGGGAACCTGGAGGCGCTGGTCGCGTTCGTCCCGGCGCTGCTGGCGGTGCTGCTGGTGGCCCGCCTGTGCGGTGCCGCCGCGGAGCGCCTGGGCCAGCCGCGGGTCGTCGGCGAGATGGTCGCCGGGGTCCTGCTCGGCCCGTCCGTGCTGGGGGCGCTGGCGCCCGCGGCGGCCGACCGGCTGTTCACCGCCGACGTGCGCCAGATCCTCTACGTGCTCAGCACCGTCGGCCTGACCCTGTACATGCTGCTCGTCGGGCTGGAGGTGCGCCACGGGGGCGTGCCCCCGGCGCTGCTGCGGCGCGCCGGGGTCGTCGCCGCGGCGGGCATCGTCCCGGTGTTCCTCCTGGGCCTGGGCGCGGGGTTCCTCCTGGCCCCGTCGCTGTCGCTGCCCGACGTGCCCCCCGGCATCTTCGCGCTGTTCCTCGCCTGCGCGCTGTCGGTCACCGCGTTCCCGATGCTCGCCCGGGTGCTGGGGGACGAGGGCATCGCCGGCACCCGGCTGGGGACGCTGGTCCTGCTGGCGGCCGCCGGGGACGACGTGGTGGCCTGGTGCTTCCTCGCCCTGGTCACGGCCCTGGTCGGTGCGGGCAGCGGCACGGCGGTGGGCGCCACGCTCGGCGGGGGCGTCGCACTGGCGGCGCTCATGGTCGGCCCCGTCCGGTGGGCGCTGCGGCCGCTGGGCGCCCGCGCGGCCCGCGCGGGCCAGGTCGACCAGTCGGCGCTGGCCGCGGTGGTCCTGCTCGTCCTCGCGACCGCCTGGCTGGCCGAGGTCGTCGGCATCCACGCGGTGTTCGGTGGGTTCGTGGCCGGGCTGGCCCTGCCCACCGATGAGACCTTCCGGACGGACCTGCGGCGGCGGCTCCTCGACGTCGTCGTGGTGCTGCTCGTGCCCCTGTTCTTTGCCCATACCGGGCTCAGCACCCGCATCGACGGGTTGACGTCGCCGCAGTTGCTGGTGCCGCTGCTGCTCCTGCTCGCGATCGCTTGCCTCGGCAAGTACGGCGGCTGCGCGTTGGCCGCCAGGGCGGTCGGCCACGACTGGCGCGAGGCGGCAGCGATCGGGGCGCTCATGAACGCCCGGGGCCTCATGGAGCTCATCATCCTCGACGTCGGCCTGTCCTACGGACTGATCTCGCAGGACGTCTTCTCGCTGCTCGTGGTGATGGCCGTGGTCACGACCGCGGGCGCGGTACCCGCCTTCCGCCTGGCCCTGCCCGGGGGCTCCGCGCCCGCCCTGGCGCCCGCGGGCGCCGACCCGCTGCAGGAGGCAGTGCGATGACCCTCCCCACCGACACCGACTGCGTGCTGGTCGGCGGCAACCCCGCCGCGCTGCTGCTCGCGCTCCTGCTCGCCCGGGGTGGGCGCCGCGTGCACGTGCTGGAGCGGCAGGAGCGCTTCGGGCTCTCGCCCGCCGGGATCGTGCTGCAGCCGGGCACGCTCCAGATCCTCGACGAGCTGGGCGTCCTCGACGAGGTCCGCCTGCGCTCCGCCCCGCTGCGGGGTATCGAGGAGTACGGGCCGTCCGGCCTGCTCCTGCACCGGGACTACGCCGAGATCCCGGGCGCGCCCGTGGACGTGGCGCTGGTCACGCCCCTGTCGGTCCTCCGCGCCACGCTGCTGCGCAAGGTCGAGCAGCAGCCGCTGGTGCGGGTGCACATGGGCGCCGAGGTCCATGACCTCCCCTCGCGTCGCGGGCGCTTCGCCGTGCGGGTGCGCTCCGGGCGGGACGGGGAGCTGGAGTTCCTGCCCCGGGTCGTCGTCGCCGCCGACGGCAAGTTCTCCACGACGCGGACCAGGGCGGGCATCGAGGTGCGGGTCGACGAGTTCGAGCACCAGCACCTGGTCCTGCGGGCTCCGCGTCCGGGGGGCTGGCCCGACCGCATGCGCGCCTACACCGGCGGGCGGTTCCTGTTCACCACGCCCGGCGCCGACGGCAGGCTGCACCTGTTCTGGCTGCTCGCCCCGGCCGCGATCGCCGCGCTCCAGCAGGAGGGCCCGCCCGCGCTGGCCGCAGGCGTCGCGGCCCTGGAGCCCGCGCTCGCACCGGTGGTCCAGGACCCGGCACAGCTCCAGGTGACGGCGGTGGTGCGCTACCACACCGTGCGCCCGACGACCTGGCAGCGCGGCAACGTCGTCCTGCTGGGCGACGCCGCCCACGGGGTGCACTCCTTCGGGGGGCAGGGGATGAACCTGGCCCTGCAGGACGCCACGCTGCTGGCGGAGGTCGTCGAGCGGGCGTTGGCGAGCGCGGAGGTCGAGGTCCTCGGGCGCTTCGAGACGATGCGCCGGCGGTACGTGGAGCAGCTGCAGGACCGCCAGCAGTGGGCGGTGCGCCACACTTTGGAGGGTGGCGCCGCGTCCGCGGGCATCTACGGCCCGGCCTGGGACGACCTCGCACTGGGGCAGCCCGAACTGCGCCCCTGGACGCTGGGGGTATCGGAGCGTGCCGGGTGGAGCCACTGATGGCGGCCAGGAGCGTCGGCATCGTCGGTGCCGGGCTGATCGGCACCTCCATCGGCCTCGCGCTGTCCCGCCAGGGCGTCGATGTCGTCCTGGCCGACCGCGACCAGGAGCGCGCCCGCATCGCCGGCGCCCTCGGAGCCGGCCGCGCCTGGACGCGCGACGACGTGCCCCGGCACGTCGTCCTGGCGGTGCCGCCGGGCGCCGTCGCGGCGGAGCTGCGCCGAAGGCAGCGCACGACGCCGGGCGCGGTCTTCACCGACACCGCCTCGGTCAAGCGCCGCCCTCAGGAGGAGGCCGCGCAGCTGGGCTGCGACCTGGACAGCTTCTGCGGCGGGCACCCGATCGCCGGGCGCGAGCTCAGCGGGCCGACCGCCGCCTCCGCTGACCTGTTCCGCGACCGGCCCTGGGTGCTCACCCCCGCGGGGGCCACCTCGACACGCGCGCGTGACGAGGCCGCATGGGTCGCCACGGCCTGCGGGGCGAGACCCGTCGTCATGGACCCCTCCGACCACGACGTGGCGCTCGGACTGGTGAGCCACGTCCCCCAGCTGCTGTCCAGCCTGCTGGCCGCGCGCATGGTCGACCTGCCCGACGACGTCCTGCGGCTCGCCGGGACGGGGCTGCACGACACGACTCGACTCGCCGGGTCTGACCCCGCCCTGTGGGACGACATCGTGCGCGCCAACGCCGAGATCATCCTCGACGTCGTCCAGGCGCTGGCCGGCGACCTGGAGGACCTGCGCCTGGCCCTGGCGGCCGACCACGGCGAGCGCATCCTCGCCCTGCTGCGCGCGGGCAACGACGGCCGGACGCGGTTGCTGCGCAGCCGGGCCGGGGCCGAGCCGGTGCCGACGTGAACGGGTCGATCACCCCGCAGGCGTTCCGCGACACGCTCAGCCACTACCCCAGCGGTGTGACGGTGATGGCGACAGCGGTGGACGGCCTCTTGCACGGCATGACCGCCAGTTCGTTCACCTCGCTGTCGCTGGACCCGCTGCGCATCCTCGTGTGCGTGGCCCACCGGACCGGCCTGCACGCCCTGGTCCTGCGCTCGCGGACCTTCGCGCTCACATTCCTGACCGAGGACCAGGAGGCGGCGTCGCGCTGGTTCGCCTCGCCGCAGCGCGCCGGCGGGGCGGCGCAGTTCCGGGACCACCCGTGGCGGCCCGCCCCCGTCACCGGCTCCCCGGTGCTGGTCGACGGTAGCGCGTTCGTCGACTGCCGCTTGGCCGACGTCCACCGCCAGGGCGACCACTCGATCTTCGTGGGAGCGGTGGTGGCGCTCGGCGAGCTGACCGGGCACGACCGCCCCCCGCTCATCCACTACCGCCGCGACTACCGCCAGCTGCGCGCTGCGGAGGCGGCGACGTGAGCGCCATCAGGGTGGGCGTGAAGGGCGGGAACTTCGGGGCGGACGCGGCCCGGCTGCTCGAGGTCGCGGAGCGTGCCGACGCGGCCGGCTTCGACTCGATCTGGTTCACGGACCGGCTCGTCACCCCGGAGCGCGTGGCGGTGCCCTACCCCTACAGCCCGTCCGGGGTCGTGCCCTGGCAGCCCACCACCCCGTTCGTGGACGCCGTGGTGGCGATGGCGATGGCCGCGGCCAGGACCGTGCGCATCACCGTCGCGTCGGGCGTCCTCGTCGCCCCCCTGCGCGAGCCCGTCGCGTTGGCCAAGCAGGTGGCCAGCCTGGCCGCGCTGTGCCCCGGGCGCGTGGTCCTGGGCATCGGCGCGGGCTGGCTGCGCGAGGAGTTCGAGCTCCTCGAGCTGTCCTACGAGGACCGCGGCGCGCGCACCGAGGAGATGGTGCGCGTACTGCGGGCGCTGTGGCGGGGCAGCCCCCCGCCGCTCCCGGGCGACCGGTTCGCGCTGCCCGAGGGGGTCCACCAGTACCCCGTCCCTCCGCGTCCCGTCCCCGTCCTGGTCGGCGGTGGGTCCGCGCCCGCGCTGCGCCGCGCGGGCAGCGCGGGGGACGGCTGGTACGGCCTCGCGTCCGTCGACGACCTGGACGTCTCCGCGGTCGCGCGCACCGTCGATGCCGTGCGGCTCCACGCCCGCGCGGCCGGGCGGACCGGGGCCGACCTGCACCTGGTGCTGCGTGTCGCCGGGCCCGCGGCGGAGGTCGCCCGCCGCGTCCCCGACCTGCGCGAGGCCGGTATCACCGAGGTCGTGGTGGACGTCGACTGGGACGGTCCGGGCGAGCCGGAGCGGACGCTGGAGGGGCTGCGGCGGGCGGGGGGAGCCCCGTGAGCGGCCCCCGCGTGGCGCTGGTCAGCGGCGCCGGCTCGGGTATCGGCCGGGCCACCGCAACCGCCTTCGCGGTCTCGGGGGTGCGGGTGCTCGCCCTCGACCTGGCGGCGGACGCGCTGGAGGCGACGGCGCGGACCGCCGCGGGCATCGCGGTCGCGCGCACGGACGTGACCGACGAGGAGCAGGTGGCCGCGGCCGTCGCGACCGCCGTCCAGCGCTGGGGGCGCATCGACGTGGTGGCCAACGTCGCGGGGCGGTACGCGCCGACGCCGATCAGCGAGCTGTCGCCCGCCGTCGTCAGCGGGCTGTTCGCGACCAACGTGCTGGGCCCCATCCTGCTGACGCGCGCAGCGTTCCCGCACCTGAGGGCGGCCGGCGGCACCGTCGTCAATGTGTCGAGCACGACGGCGCGCAAGGCCACCGCCCGGGCCAGCACCTACGCGGCGACCAAGGCCGCGGTGGAGCAGCTGACCCGCTGCTGGGCGCTGGAGTTCGCCCCCCACGGGGTGCGCGTGAACGCCGTCGCCCCCGGGCCCACCGACACGCCGATCCTGGCCAACGCGGGTCTGGCCCCGGAGGCGGTCGCCGCGATCCATCGCAGCGAGGTGGCCGCCATCCCCCTGGGGCGGCGCGGCCGGCCCGAGGACGTCAGCTGGTGGATCCTCGCGCTCGCCGAGCCGGGGTGCTGGGTGACCGGCGAGATCGTGACGGTCGACGGGGGCCTCGGTGTCACCTGAGCCCGCGCCCGGCTACCCTTTCGACCGCAGCGGCCTCGTGACCGACGACCGCGGGGTGCGCCAGTACGCCGACCGCCCGCCCACCCTGGTCGCGATGCTGCGCGCCAGCGCGGACCGGTCGCCGATGGTCGACGCCCTGGTGCACGGTGGGACACGTCTTCGCTACGAGCAGCTGTGGGAGCGAGCGGCGCGCGTGGCCGGCGGGCTCCGCCGCGACGGCGTGCGCAGCGGGGACCGGGTCGTGCTCCAGATGCCCAACGGGCTGGACTGGTGCGTCGGGTTCTTCGGCATCCAGCTCGTGGGGGCGGTGGCGGTCCCGGTGAACCCCCGCCTGACGGCGAGCGAGTCGGGCTACATCACCCGCGATGCCGGAGCGGCGCGCACCCTGGCGCAGGGCGGCGCGCTGCCGGACGGCCCGCCGGTGGTCGCCGACGACGCCGCGCCCGACGACCTGGCGGCCATCTTCTACACCAGCGGGACCACCGGGCGGCCCAAGGGCGCGATGACCTCGCACCGCAACTTCCTGGCAAACACCGAGACGGCGCGGCGGGTCCTGCGGCTGTCGGCGGCCGCCCCGCCCCGGACGCTCATCGCCGCGCCGCTGTTCCACGTCACGGGCTGCAACAGCCAGCTGCTGCCCACCTGCGAGCTCGGCGGCACCGCGGTGCTGCTCGACGCGTTCCAGCCCGCCGCGTTCCTGCGCGCCGTCGCGCAGGAGGAGATCACCATGCTGATGGCGGCGCCGGCGATGTACGCGATGGCCCTGCGGGTCGGGCGCGTGCGCCCCGAGGGCGTCGCCTCCGTGCGCTCCCTGAGCTACGGCGGCGCGCCCGTGCCAGGGGAGCTGGTGCGGGCGCTGGCGGAGGCGTTCCCGAGGGCCCGGCTGGGCAACGGCTTCGGGCTCACCGAGACCTCCTCGTTCGCCACCTACCTGCCGCACGAGGACGCGCTCCGCCGGTCCGACAGCGTGGGCCACGCCGTCCCGCCCGTCGACCTGCGGCTCGCCGCGCTGGAGCGTGACGACGCGGCGGGCGAGCTGCTGGTGCGCGGGCCCAACGTCGTGGGCGGGTACTGGGGGGACCCCGCTCGCACAGCGGCGACCTTCGCGGACGGCTGGCTGCGCACGGGCGACGTCGCCCGCATCGGACCCGACGGGCTGGTGCAGGTCGTCGACCGCGTCAAGGACGTCATCAACCGGGCCGGCGAGAACGTCTACAGCGTCGAGGTCGAGCACGCCCTGGGCCTGCACCCCGCCGTCGCCGAAGTCGCCGTGGTCGCCGTGCCCGACGAGCTGGCCGGCGAGAAGGTCGGTGCGGTGCTGGTCCCTCACCCGGGGGCCGCCTTGGACCCGTCGGCGGTCGTGGCCGCCGCCGCCGAGCACCTGGCCGCGTTCAAGCTGCCGCAATACGTCGCGGTCCGCCCGGAACCTCTGCCGCGCAACCCCGGCGGCAAGGTGCTCAAGGCCGAGCTGCGCGCGCGCACCGCCTGGTCGGTGGCCCGCAGGCGCCGCACCCATCCGTCCCCCGTTCCGCCGAGACAGGAGTGAGACCGATGGCACCAGGGCGGGTACGCGTCGTGGTCACGGGCGTCGGGGCCGTCTCCCCCTACGGCGTCGGCGCGCGGACCCTGTTCGAGGGCCTGTGCTCGGTCAGGAGCACCGCCGCCAGGATCACCCGCTTCGACCCCGGCCGGTTCGCCGTGCAGATCGCGTGCGAGGTCCCCGGCTTCGACCCCCGGGACCACCTCCCGCGCAAGCTCGTCCCGCAGCTCGACCCGTTCGCCCAGTTCGCGCTGGTCGCCGCGGAGGAGGCGCTGGACCAGGCAGGGCTGCTCGCGCCGCCGGAGGACCCGGCGGCCCACCCCCTCCGGCTCCCCCTTGTCGACGGGGTGGACCCGGCGCGCGTCGGCACCGTCGTGGCCTCCAGCATCGGCGGTCTGCAGGAGATGACCGACCAGCACGCCCGCCTCCTGGGCGGCGGTCCCGAACGGGTCCGGCCGTTCCTGTCCATCGCCATGCCGCTGAACATGGGGGCCGGCCAGGCCGCCATCCGCCACGGCCTGCGCGGCCCGTCGTTCTCGGTGGTATCGGCCTGCGCGAGCTCGGCCGACGCCATCGGCACCGGGATGGACCTCATCCGCGCGGGCCGGGCCGACATCGTGCTCGCCGGCGGCGCAGAGGCCGCCGTGAACCCCCTGAGCACCGCGGGCTTCGGGGCCGCGGGGGCGCTCAGCCGGCGCAACGACGACCCGGCACGGGCGAGCAGGCCCTTCGACGTGGACCGTGACGGCTTCGTCAACGGCGAGGGCGCCGGGCTGCTCGTGCTGGAGCGCGCGGAGCACGCCGCGGCCCGTGGCGCCCCGGTCCTCGCCGAGCTGGCCGGCTACGGCGGCACCAACGACGCCCACCACACCACGCGGCCCAGCCCCGATGGGCGGGGTGCCGCCGAGGCGCTGCGCCTCGCCCTGCGCGACGCGGAGGCGGAGCCCGCCGACATCGACCACGTCAACGCCCACGGGACCTCCACGCCGATCAACGACGCGGCCGAGGCGCGGGCGATCCGGGCGGTGTTCGGCGCGCACGCCGACCACGTGGCCGTGACCAGCACCAAGTCGGCGATCGGGCACACGCTCGGCGCGGCGGGCGGCGTGGAGGCGGTGGCCACCGTCCTGGCCATGGGCGCCGGCGTGGTGCCCCCGAGCCTCAACCTGGAGCGACAGGACCCGGCCTGCGACATCGACGTCGTCGCGCCCGCGCCGCGCCGCACCCGCCTGCTGGCGGCCTGCTCCAACTCCTTCGGCTTCGGCGGCCACAACGCGGTGCTGGTCCTGCGGGCGGCGGGGGCGTGAGCGCGTGGGCCCTGGTCACGGGGTCCTCGAAGGGCATCGGCAGGGCCGTGGCGGTCGCACTGGCCGGGCAGGGCGCGTCCGTGCTGGTGCACTACGGCAGCGACCGGGAAGGGGCGCTGGCGACCGCCGGGTCGTGCAGGGCGGCCGGGGGCGAGGCGGAGGTCGTGGGCGCCGACCTCGCCGGCAGCCACGAGCCCGTCGAGGAGGCCGTGCGCGCGGTCGGGGGCGTGCACACCCTGGTCAACTGCGCGGGCACGACCCGGGACGGGCTCGCGGTGTCGATGTCCGACGAGGACTTCGCGCTGACGCTGGAGGTCAACCTCGTCGCCGCCTTCCGGCTGAGCCGGATGGTGCTGCCCGCCATGCTGCGCGTCCGCCGCGGTCGGATCGTCAACGTCGCCAGCGTGGTCGGCATGGTCGGGAACGCGGGCCAGGCGAACTACGCCGCCAGCAAGGGCGGCCTGATCGCGCTCACCCGTACCCTCGCCCGGGAGGTGGGGCGCAGGGGGATCACGGTGAACGCGGTCGCACCGGGCCTCATCCGCACCCGGATGACCGCGGGGCTGGCGGAGGAGGAGCTGCTGGCGCGGGTCCCCGCCCGCCGCAGCGGCACCCCCGAGGAGGTGGCGTCGGTGGTCGCGTACCTGTGCTCGCCGGGGGCGGGCTACGTCAACGGCGCGGTGGTGCCCGTGGACGGGGGCATGTCGGCCTAGGACGGGGCGCCGCGAGGGGCGGGCGAGGGGGTCGTCACCAGGCGCTCGCACACCCGCCGGGCGGCCTCCAGGAAGGCGTCCAGCGGGGGCGTCCCGCCGCTGGCGGGGTGCACGGCCGCCAGGCGGATGCGCTCGCCCGTCACGGCGACGAAGGCGACGCCCTCGTGCCCGGCGGCCGCGGTCAGCGCCGACGCGGCGCAGATGCCCAGCTCCGCCTGCACGAGGCCGAGCATCGTGTCCATCCCGCTGACCTCGGCGCGGACGCGCGGTTCGAACCCGTGGCGGCGGCAGAGGGCGACGAGATCGGCCCTGTGGCCCCGGCGCAGCGAACCGCGAGCCATGATCCACAGCTCGTCGCGCAGCTCCGCGATCGGGACGCCCGTCGCGCCCGCCAACCGGTGCCCCGCGGGCACGGCGACGTGCAGGGGCTGCTCGGAGAGGACGAGCGTGACCATGCCGTCGTCGAACGTCGGCTGCGGCCCGAGCTGCCAGAGCAGTCCGGCGTCGAGCTTGCCCTCCTGGACGAGCGCGAGCTGCTCCTCGGCGCCCGACTGCTCCAGCCGCAGCCCGATGCGCGGGTGGGTCACGCTGAGCGCCGTGGCGGCCGCCGGGACCACGCGGGCGGCCAGGGAGCTGACGAACCCGACTCCCAGGCGACCTACGTCGCCGCGTCCGGCGGAGCGGGTGTCCGCCACGACGCGGTCGAACTGCGCGAGCGCCTCCTTGCCCTCCTCCAGGAGGATCCGTCCCGCAGCCGTCAGGGTGACCCGCCGCGTGTTGCGCTTGAGGAGCGTGACCCCCAGCTCCTCCTCCAACTGCCGGATCTGCTTGCTCAACGCCGGTTGCGAGATGTACAGCGCAGCGGCGGCGCGACCGAAGTGCAACGTTTCTGCGACGACCAGGAAATAGTGCAGTCGACGCAATTCCAGACCCATATCCGCAGGTTACCAGCGCGAAGCCAACTTCGCCTTGGACAATCAGCGCCCCGGCGCGCATCGTTCGGGTCGACGGAGCTGCGCGCAAAAGAGTTTAACCAATCATTCATCTCGCGCTCCGCCGCTGGTCCCCGAAAGGACGGAGATGGTTGTTGTGCGAATGCTCGGGCGGCACGGCCTGGTCATGCTGGTGGTGGTCGCACTCGCCGCAGGCTGCGGCGCAGGGGGAGAGGCGGCGGACGGGGGCGACGGCTCGCAGACCCCCGGCGCCGGCACCCAGCAGGATGCGGCCGAACCGATCACGATCACGTGGGAGTCGTACAACTACGGCACCCAGGGGCTCGGCGGGGAGGGCACACAGCGGCTCCTCGACGCCTTCGCGGAGCAGCACCCCGACATCCGCGTCGAGCCCGTCGGCACACCGGCGGGGGAGATCCACACGAGCGTGCAGGCGAAGGCCGCGGCGGGCGACCCGCCCGAGGTGGCGCAGATCGGCTGGAGCAAGTTCGCCTTCGCCCAGGAGAACCTGCCCCTGGTGCCCGTCCAGGAGATCGCCCCGCCCGGGGAGTGGGAGGCGCACGTCGCGGGCTTCTCGGAGCAGGCGCTGGCCATCGGCGAGGCCGACGGCCAGATCGTGGCGATGCCCTACGCGGTCTCGACGCCGACGCTGTTCTACAACGCGGACCTGCTCCGCCAGGCCGGGCTGGACCCGGACGCGCCGCCGGAGACCTGGGACGAGGTCCGCAGCGCGGCCCTCCAGCTGGTCGAGCGCACCGACGCCGAGGGCGTCTACCTCGCGGCCGCCAACGCGGCCAAGTCGGACTTCATCACGCAGTCGTTGATCAACAGCAACGGCGGGCGGCTGCTCGCCGAGGACGGCACCGCGGCGTTCGACGGCCCCGAGGCGGTCGAGGCGCTGGCGATGACCCAGGACCTCACCGAGTCGGGGGCGCAGCCCCGCATCGCTGACGACGAGGCCGTCGCGCTGTTCCGCGCCGGACGCCTCGGCATGTACCTGACCTCCACGGCCCTGCTCGCCGGCTTCCAGGAGGCCGCGACGGATGGCGACTGGGAGCTGCGCACTGCGGGGATGCCGGCCTTCGGCGCCCAGCCGGTGCGCGTGACCAACTCGGGGGGCGGGCTGTTCGTCCTCACCGACGACCCGGAGGAGCAGGCCGCGGCGTGGGAGTTCGTCCGCTTCCTCACCAGCGACGAGGCGTTCACCATCCTGGCCACGACGATCGGCTACCTGCCCCTGCGGCCCGCGGCGGTGGACGACCCGGACCAGCTGGGGAGCTACCTGGAGGAGAACCCCGCGCTGTTGCCGGCGATCGCGCAGCTGGATGAGCTGGAGCCGTACCAGGACATGCCGGGCCCCGACGGCGCCCGTGCGCGCGAGCTCCTGCAGGACGAGGCGGTCGCCCCGATCATGCTGGACGGCGCGGACCCCACCGCCACGCTCTCGGCGGTCGCCGACCGGGTGGACGAGCTGCTCGCACCGTGACCTCCACGACCACCGCCGCGCCCCCGGGCGCGGATCGCGGTAGCGGCGCCCGTCCAGCCGGTACGGGCGCCGCCCTGCCCTGGCTGCACGTCGCACCCGCGCTCGGCGTGGTCGTCCTGTGGGTGTACCTCCCGCTCCTCGCCACCCTGGCGCTGAGCTTCTTCCGCTGGAACCTCACCGGCGACGAGCGGCCCTTCGTCGGCCTGGACAACTACGCCGCCCTCCTGGGCGACCCCGCCTTCGCCCGCGCCGCGGGCAACACGCTGATCTACGCCCTGGGCCTGCTCCCGCTGGCGGTCCTGCTGCCGCTGGCCGTCGCGATCCTGGTCTGGAACCGGGGCGGGCGGCTGCGGCAGGCGTACCGCACGATCCTGTTCGCCCCCGTGATCCTCCCGCCCGTGGTGGGGGCGGTGATGTGGCAGTGGCTGCTGCACCCTCTGCTCGGCGTCGTGAACCTCGCGCTCGGTGGCATCGGGGTCGGCCCGCAGAACTGGCTGGGCGATCGCGACCTCGCGATCTGGTCGGTCATCGTGGTGACCGGCTGGAAGGTGTTCGGGCTCGGCTTCTTGATCTTCTCCGCGGCGTTGTCCGGGTTGGAGCGCAACCAGATCGAGGCGGCGCGCGTGGACGGCGCCACCGAGGGCGAGATCACCCGCGCCATCGTCCTGCCGCTGCTGACCCCCACCATCCTGCTCATGACCTTCCTCACGGTCACGCTGGGAGCGCAGTGGGCCTTCTCCGCCGTCCACGTCCTCACCCAGGGCGGACCGGCGGGCGCCACCGACAACCTGTACTACCTGCTCTACCGCTACGCCTTCGGCTACTTCGACACCGGGACGGCGTCCGCGCTCGCGGTGCTCGTGTTCGCCGGCTTCGCGGTGCTCGCCCTCGCGCAGCTGCGCCTGACGGACCGGCTGGGACATGACCGTTAGGGAGCTGCGGGCCACGCTGTCCGCCCACGCCCTGGTCGTGCTCGTGTGCGTGTTCAGCGCCCTGCCGGTCGTGTGGGCCGTGTCCACCTCGTTCAAGGGCCCGGCGGCGATCTTCGCCCCCGACCTGGTCCCCGCCGACCCCACCCTGGACAACTACCGCGCGACCCTGGCCACCTTCCCCGTCGCCCGGCTGGTGCTGAACACCGGCGCCGTGGCGGCGGCCGTCGCAGCGCTCCAGCTGCTGCTCGCGGTGCTGGCCGCCTACGGGCTGGTCCGCTTCCGCTTCCGGGGCGGACCGGTCGTCCTCACCGCTCTCGCCGCCGCGATCATCGTGCCGCAGCAGTGCCTCATCGTCCCCAACTACCTGCTGGCGGCGCAGATGGGCTGGATCGACACCTACGTGGGGCTGGCCGCGCCGCAGCTGGCGGGCTGCGCGCTGGGCGTGCTCCTGCTGCACCAGCACGTGCGCGCGTTCCCGCGGTCGTTGCTGGACGCCGCCCAGATCGACGGGGCAGGGCACGCCACGGTGCTGTGGCGCATCGTGGTCCCAAACCTGCGCCCGGTCCTGGTGGCGCTGGCCGTGCTGTTCTTCATCACCAGCTGGAACGAGTACCTGTGGCCCCTGCTCGTCGCGTCCGGGACGGAGCGGGCCACGGTGCAAGTGGGCCTGCAGGCGTTCCAGACCGAGCAGGGCAACGACTGGGGTCGCATGATGGCCGCCGCGGTGCTGGTGACCGCACCTGTGCTGCTCGCCTACGGCCTGGCCCAGCGCTGGATCGTCGCGGCGTTCGTGCAGGGGACGGGCCGGTGAGCGCGGTGCCCCGCGTGGGCGCGCGTCTGCTCGGCGTCGTCAAGCGCTACGGCACCACCGGTGTGCTCGACGGGCTGGACCTGGAGGTGCCGGAGGGCGCCTTCATGGTGCTGGTCGGGCCCAGTGGCTGCGGGAAGACGACCTGCCTGCGGTTGCTCGCGGGGCTGGAGCACCCGGACGGCGGTCGGGTGGAGATCGCCGGGCGCGACGTCAGCCGCGAACCCGCCAGGGATCGCGACGTCGCCATGGTGTTCCAGGACTTCGCGCTGTACCCGCACATGACCGTCGAGGCGAACGTCGCGTTCGGCCTCCGGCTGCGCTCCCGGCGCCGGCGAGCCGGCAGCCCCGACGCGCCGGAGATCGACCGCCGGGTGGCGGACGCGCTGCGGCTGCTGGAGCTGGACGGGCTGGAGCGGCGCCGGCCGGCACAGCTGTCGGGCGGGCAGCGCCAGCGCGTCGCGCTCGCCCGCGCGATCGTCCGGCGGCCGCGGCTGTTCCTCCTGGACGAGCCGCTGTCCAACCTCGACGCGCAGCTGCGGGGGCAGACCCGCGCCGAGCTCGTGCGCCTGCACCGTCGGCTGTCCGCCACGATGCTGTACGTCACCCACGACCAGGTCGAGGCCCTGTCGATGGCGTCGCGCATGGCGGTGATGGACCGCGGCGCTGTCCTCCAGGTGGGGTCGCCGCGCGAGGTGTACGAGCGGCCCGCGACGGTGTTCGTCGCACGCTTCGTCGGCTCGCCCCCGATGAACGTGCACGCCCTGACCGACCGGCCGGGCTTCACCCCGCCGGTGGGCCCGCGCTCGGCGCAGGTGGGCTGGCGGCCACCCCACGGGCAGCTGAGCGCCGGCTGGGCCGCAGCCGGGCGGGACGGCCTGCGGCTGTCCGGCCGCCTGGACACGGCAGAGCTGCTGGGCGAGGACCTCCTGCTCGGGGTGGCCGGCCCGTGGGGCCGGGCGGGGCTGCTCCACCCCGCGGGCGCCCCGCACCCGGCCCCCGGCGAGCCCGTCGAGGTCCACGTGCCCCGCGACCGCCTGCACTGGTTCGACGACTCCGGGACCCGCGTCGGGCACGGCGGCCCCGCGCCCCCGCCTGTGGATCGACCTGCACGTGCCGGCGGCGCCCCGTCGGGGCCGTGACGTCGGGCGCCGCCGGCAGCGGGCGGGTGGCGAGGGGGACGGTCAGGCGCGGCGACCGTCGGCCGCCGCGGCGCGCTGGCCACCGACGGTGACGCCCTCGCCCTGTGCCTCCTGCACCTGGTCGGTGCGGTGCGCCTCGGCCTCGCGGGTGAGCTCGGCGCCGGCCTCGGCGTCGCGGGTGAGGTTGTCGCCGGACTCCGGGTCGAAGACGTGGATCTTGCGGCTGTCGAGCCAGAACTCGGCCTCGCGGCCCTCGTGGATGCGGCTGCTCGCGTCGATGGACACGATCGCCTGGGTCCGCAGCTGGTCGGAGTCCAGCTCGCGCGACAGGTCGCGGAGCTGGTTGCGCACCGACTCCGGCGCCTCGAACGGGATGTAGGCGTACTGCGAGTCGCCCAGCCACTCGGTCACGTCGACCTGGGCGCGGAACGTCGACCCGAGCGACCGCCGGGAATCGTCGACCAGGGACGCGTCCTCGAAGTACTCGGGCCGGATGCCGACGAGCAGCAGGTCGTGGCCCGCCACCGCCCTCGCCTTGCGCTCGTCCAGCTCGATGGGCCCGAAGGGCGTGTCCAGGCGCGACCCCTGCGGCGTGGCCGGCAGGAAGTTCATCGGCGGCGAGCCGATGAACCCGGCGACGAACAGGTTGACGGGCTGCTCGTACAGCTCCCGCGGCGACGCGACCTGCTGGAGCAGCCCCTTGCGCAGCACCGCGACCCGGTCGCCGAGGGTCATCGCCTCGGTCTGGTCGTGGGTGACGTAGACGGTGGTGATCCCCAGCCGGCGCTGGAGCCGCGAGATCTCCGTGCGCATCTGGCCGCGCAGCTTCGCGTCGAGGTTGGACAGCGGCTCGTCGAACAGGAACGCCTCGGCCTGGCGCACGATCGCGCGGCCCATCGCGACGCGCTGGCGCTCATCGGCGGGGAGAAGGTCAACCAGAAGGCACCGCGCGACCGCAACCTCGCGATGGTGTTCCAGAACTACGCCCTGTACCCCCACCTCAGCGTGTACGAGAACATCGCGTTCCCGCTGCGCCTGCACAAGGTCGACGACGACGAGGTGCGCCGGCGCGTGCAGGAGGCCGCCGAGGTCCTGGAGCTCCAGGAGCACCTGGACCGCAAGCCCGCGAACCTGTCCGGCGGCCATGCGCCCGGCGGGGATGCCGGTGAGGACCGGCTCCGGCTCGGCGGGGTCGCCGGGGCGGAAGCGCACGATGCGGTTGTCCCGGGCGGTGGTCAGGTAGGCGTAGAGCAGGCCGTCCTGGGCGAAGCCGGGGGAGACCGCCAGGCCGAGGAGCCCGCCCTCGCCCTCCGGGTCCACGGCGAGGCGGTGCACCTCCCGCAGCTCGCCGCCGCCCGGGTCGCGGACCAGGACCCGGCCGCTGTCGGACTCGCTCACGAAGGCCCGGCCGTCGGGCGCGACGACGACGTCCCACGGCTGGGTGAGGCCCCCTGCCACGACCGAGGTCGCCAGGCCGCAGCCGGCCAGGCGCTCCACCGCGGGGCCGACCGCGACCGGGCCCCCGACCAGCAGCAACCGGGCGGGGGCGAGCCGGGCCAGCTCGGCGCGGACGGGGTCGGGGACGCAGCCGGGCTCCACCAGCAGGACCGGGCCGCCGCCGGCGGCCGCAGCGGTCGCCCCGGCCAGGGCGTCAGGGAAGGCGCGGCCGCTGGCGAGCACGGCGACCGGTGCGCCGTCCGGGAACGCGTCGGCCGCCACCGCTGCCGCGGTCGCGAACCGGTCCGGGCCGGCGAGGCGGCGGGCGGGCACCCCGGCGGCCGCCTCCAGCTCCGCCACGCGGGCACCCGGCACGGCCTGCTCGCCGCCCAGGACGACCAGGTCGGCGGGCCGCAGCCGCGCGAGCTCCGCCCGCGTCGCCGCCGGCACCCGGTCCGGCGCGGTCAGCAGCACCGGTCCCCCCAGGGCACCGGCGGCCAGCGCGTCGGCGTGGTCCTGGCCGGTCGTGACGTAGGCGACGGGCACCCCGGGCGCGAAGGCGGCCGCCGACGCGGCCGCGGCGGTCGCGTACCGGTCGGGCCCGGCGACGCGGGTGACCCCGCCGGGCGCCAGGTCGCGCAGCGCCGCCGCGACCGGGGCACCGACCGCCGCGTCGCCGCCGAGCAGCACGATCCGGTCCGGCGCCAGGCGCCGCAGCTCGGCGGACGTCGCCGCGGGCAGGGCGGTGCGGTCGGTGAGCAGCACCGCCGCGTCGCCCCCGGTGGCCGCGGCGCGGCGAGCGCGTCGGGGAAGTCCTCACCGGTGGCGACCCACGCCACCGCCGCCCCGCTCGGGAAGGTGAGGCCGGACACCGCGGCCGCCGTGGCGTACCGGTCCTCCCCGCCCACCCGCTGCGCGGTCGCCGGCGCCTGCTCCTGCGCCGCCCCGGGCGGGACCGCCACGAGGACCGCCGACGTGATCAGCAGTGCAAAGGTTGCGCGCATTGCCCGAGTATGAACGGATCACGTTGCGTGACCCAAGGCGGGGTCGGGAGGAGCGCGGGGAGGGAGCTTGACGTGGCCCCGGTGGCCCGGTCGGATGCGCGCCGAGCGGAGCGCGCGGACCGGAGGATGGCCATGGGCAAGGTGCTGTACTCGGTGACGATGTCGCTGGACGCCTTCATCGCGGGGCCGGGCGGTGACATGTCGTGGCTGACCCCCACCTGGGACCCAACCCGCAGGTGGACGACCTCCAGCGCGACATCGGGGCGCTGCTGGTCGGCAACCGCACCTACCGCGGTGACGACCCGAACCGCGGCACCGACCGCGAGGGCGCCTTCGGCGGCACCTGGTCCGGGCCGGTCGTCGTGGTGACTCACCACCCGCCGCCGACCCCGGAGCCCGGCGTCACCTTCGCCACCGACCTGGCGAGCGGGCTGGCCACCGCGAGGGCCGCGGCGGGGGACCGCTACGTCAACGTCCTGGGCGCCGACCTCGCCCGGCAGTGCCTGGCGGCCGGCGAGCTCGACGAGGTCCTGGCGATCGTCGCCCCGGTCCTGCTCGGCGACGGGACACGCCTGTTCGCCCACCCCGGCGGCGCCACCGTGGAACTCGAGCCGCTCCACGTCACCCCGCTGCCCCACGCCACCAACCTGTGGATGCGCGTCGTCCGCCCCGGCGGCTGACCCGGACGGCCCCGTGCTGCCCGCACCCGTCACGGGGCGGGGGCGTGGGTCAGCAGCACGCGGCCGAGGGCCAGTCCCGCGGTGGTGGCGGCGACCTCGTCCTCGCGCAGGGCGAGCAGTGCGGTGCGCCCGGCGCCGTCCTGGGCGTCGGCGACCTCCAGCACCGCGCGGGACGCGGCCACCTGGCCGGCCGTCCCGTCCTCGGCGCCGAGCACCCACACGTCGACGAACCCGCCCGGCGCGACCGCCCAGCCGTCCTCCACGGGGACCGGCACCGCGCGCAGGCCGGGCTCCAGCCCCGCCGCCGGTCCGCGGGGGTCCAGGTGCGCGGCGGTGAGGACCACGCCCTGCGGGAGGGCGATGGCGAGGGCGGCGCCGTCGGGGACCGACGCGACCGAGCCGGGGGGACCGCCGCGGGCGGCAGGACGGTCGGGCGCAGCGCCGGGTCGCGCGTGCCGGCGGCGAGGTCGCGGGCGGCGACCAGGACCGTGACGGGTTCCCCGCCCCAGCGCCGCTCCGCGCGGGCGACGCGCGCCTCGGCCGCGAGCGCCACGGCGAGGAGGGCGAGGACGGCGAGGACGGCCCGCACGCGCGGGCGCAGGCGTGCCCAGCCCTCGGCGAGGCCGTCCAGGGGCGGGGGCAGGGCCGGGTGCGGCCCGTCGAGCAGCGTCGTGGTCACGCCCGGCAGCCTCAACGCCCGGCAGCGCCCGGGCCAGCCGGACGGCCGCCGACCTGTGGACAGCCGGGAGGACCGCTGGGTCAGTGCGGTCCGACGCGGGCGCCGCGCAGGGCGGACAGGGCCGGGCGGTCGGGGACAGCGGCAGGGCGGGGATCACGTCGAACAGCAGGTCGCGCAGGCGCCCGTTGTTCTGCTGGAAGACCGCCAGCACGCCCTCGTGCGACACCGCCTCGACGTCGGGGTCGTCCTCCAGCCCCGCGTCGTAGTCGGTGATGAGCGAGATGTTGAGCGCCGCCATCTCCAGCTCGCGGGCCAGGATCACCTCGGGGTACTGGGTCATGTTGATGACCTCCCACCCCGCGGCGGAGAACCAGCGCGACTCGGCCTTGGTCGAGAAGCGCGGGCCCTGGATGACCACGACCGTCCCGCCGTCGTGGACCGGGATGCCCAGCTTGCGCGCCGAGGCGACCGCGGTCGCGCGCATCTCGGCGTCGTAGGGCTCGGCGAACGAGACGTGGGTGGTCTCCGGCCCGTCGTAGAACGTGTCGGCGCGGCCCGAGGTGCGGTCCACGACCTGGTCGCAGATGACGAAGTGGCCCGGCTCGACGTGGCGCTGCAGGCTGCCCGCCGCGCACGGCAGGATCAGGTCGGTCGCGCCCAGCTGCTTCATCGCCCAGACGTTGGCCCGGTAGTTGATCGCGTGCGGCGGCAGGGAGTGGTCGACGCCGTGGCGCGGCAGGAAGCCGACCGCGCGCCCGCCGATCTCACCGACCACGACCGGCGCCGACGGGGGCCCGTAGGGCGTGTCGACCTTGACCTCGGTCGCGTCGTCGAGCAGCTCGTAGAAGCCGGACCCGCCGAAGACGCCGACCTGGATGCGGGAGTCGGCCACGTCAGGCCGCGCTCTCGCCGCCGGACGACCCGCCCGACGCGCTGCCGGACGGCGTGGACGGCGCGGCGGCGGCCTCCTTGGCCGGTGCTGTCGCGTCCTTCTTCTTGTCGGCGCCGGAGCCGCCGGAGCCGCCCGACGAGCCCTCGCCGGCGGCCGGCTTGCGCGAGTCGTTCACGTAGTAGCCGGACCCCTTGAAGATGATCCCGGCCGCGCCGTAGACCTTGCGCAGCCGCCCGCCGCAGGTGCCGCAGGTCGTGAGCGGGTCGTCGCGGAACGACTGGACGACCTCGACGTGCCGGCCGCAGTCGCGGCAGGCGTACTCGTACGTGGGCACAGCTCCTCCTTGTGGCGACGACCACCCTACTGCGGGGCCCCGGCCCTTCCCCAACGCGCGCGCAGCACGCCCTCTTCCGTGACGACGACGTCGACGGGCAGGTCGTGGGGCTCGCGGGGGACCCCGGGCGGGCCGACGACCTGGACCGCGAACGCGACCCCCACCACCGGGACGCCGGGCCGCAGCCGCGCGAGCAGGCGGTCCACGTGCCCGCCGCCCTGGCCCAGCCGCCCGCCCGCGGCGTCCCAGCCGAGGCCGGGCACGACCGCCGCGTCCACGACCGCCGGGTCGGCGCCGGGGTCCGCGGGGTCGTGGGGCGGCTCGCGCAGCCCGCGCCAGCCCGCCACCAGCGCGCCGAGGTCGGTGACGGCGCCCAGCCGCAGCGCGGATCCGTCCACCCACGGCAGCCACACCGCGTCGCCGCGGCCCAGGCGCGCCCGCAGCCACGGGTCGAGGTCGACCTCGGCGGGCCCGGCCGCGTAGCCGAGCACCGACCGCGCGGCGGCGAGCTCGGGCAGCTCGGCCAGCCGCCGCGTGATGGCGGCCGACGCCGCCCGGCGCGCCTCGTCGCTGAGGGCCGCCCGGGCGGCCCGCAGCCGCGCGCGCAGCGCCGCCTTGTCCTGCGCCGGGAGCGTCATCGTCCACAGCCTCGCAAGACGGCCTGCTGTACACCAAGAGGCAGCGGTGCGAGACTCCCTGTCGCGAAGACGCGGACGCGAGTTGGGCCACCCGCGGCGTCCCGCTCGCGTACCGGTCCCGACAGGGACCACCAGCAGAGGTGAAAGGACGAGTGCGTGCGTGCCCGCAAGGCGGTCATCCCGGCGGCCGGCCTCGGGACCCGGTTCCTGCCGGCCACCAAGGCCCAGCCCAAGGAGATGCTGCCGGTCGTCGACAAGCCGGCCATCCAGTACGTCGTGGAGGAGGCGGTCACCGCCGGCCTCGACGACATCCTCATGGTCACGGGCTCGGGCAAGCGGGCGCTCGAGGACCACTTCGACCAGGCCGTCGAGCTCGAGCGGCAGCTGGCCGCCTCCGGCAAGGAGAGCCAGCTGGCGGAGGTGCAGGCCATCGCGCGCCTCGCCAACGTCCACTACGTGCGCCAGGGCCAGCCCCTCGGCCTGGGCCACGCCGTGGGCACCGCCCGCAACCACGTCGGGGACGAGCCGTTCGCCGTGCTGCTGGGTGACGACCTGATCGGCGAGCACGAGCGCCTCCTGGCCCGCATGGTCGACCTGTGCGCGGAGACCGGGCGCAGCGTGGTGGCGGTCATGGAGTTCGGCGACGAGGAACTGGACGCCTACGGGGTCATCGACGCACAGCCGGACCCCGACCGCCCCGACGTCTTCCGGGTCCACGACATGGTCGAGAAGCCCGGCAAGGCCAACGCCCCGTCGAAGCTGTGCATCATCGGGCGCTACGTGCTGACCCCCGACATCTTCGGCCACATCGACGCCACGGCCCCCGGCCGCGGCGGCGAGATCCAGCTGACCGACGCGATGAAGGCGCAGGCCCGCGAGGAACCGATCATGGCCCTGCGTTTCGCGGGGGTCCGCTACGACGTCGGCAGCAAGCAGGACTACCTCCGCGCCAACGTCGAGCTCGCGGCGCAGAGCCCGGACCTCGGGCCCGCGTTCCGCGAGTTCCTGGTCGGTTTCGTGAAGGATCTGTGACCAACGTGGACGCACCCCACCGGCACCTGGAGCGCGCTGACGAGCTGGTGCCGCTCGACGCCTACCGCCGCGAGCTGCTGTCGCGCATCGCCCCGCTGGAGCCGATCACCGTCGGCCTGCTGGAGGCGCACGGCTGCGTGCTCGCGGAGGACGCGGCGGCCGAGCACGACGTCCCGCCCTTCGCCAACTCGGCCATGGACGGGTACGCCGTGCGCTCCTCCGACGCCTACGAGGGCGCCGAGCTGGCGGTGGTCGGGGAGGTCGCCGCCGGTGCCGAGCTGCCCGCCGGCGAGGTCGGCTTCGGCGAGGCCGTGCGGATCATGACGGGCGCGCCGCTGCCCCCCGGCGCCGACGTGATCGTGCCGGTGGAGCAGGCCGACGAGGACGCCGAGGGCGCGCGCGTGCGGCTGCGGGCGACCGGCCGCCGCGGCGACCACATCCGCGGGCCCGGCGAGGACGTCCGCGGCGGGGAGGTCGTCCTGCAGGCCGGGCGCCGCCTGGGGGCGGCCGACATCGGCATGCTCGCCGCCATCGGGCGGGTGCGGGTCCTGGTCCACCCCCAGCCGCGCGTCGTGATCATCTCCACCGGCGACGAGCTGCTGGAGCCCGGCAGCCCCGACCGGCCCGGCGCGATCCGCGACGCCAACTCCTTCGCCCTGACCACCCTGGCGCGGGAGTGCGGCGCCGCCGCGTTCCGCCTGCCCGTGGTCGGCGACGACCGCCGCGCCCTGCAGGAGGCGTTCGAGGGCGCCCTCACCCAGGCCGACCTGCTGGTCACCAGCGGCGGGGTCAGCGCGGGGCGCTACGACTACGTCAAGCAGGTGCTCGCCCAGCTCGGCGACGTGCGCTTCACCAAGGTCGGGATGCAGCCGGGCATGCCGCAGGCGTTCGGCTTCCTGGACGGGGTGCCGTGCTTCGGGCTCCCGGGCAACCCGGTCAGCGCGTACGTCTCCTTCGAGGTGTTCGTGCGGCCGGCGCTTCGGCGCATGCAGGGGCGGACCGACCTCAACCGGCCGCGGGTGACCGCGATCCTGGAGGACGAGGTCGCCAGCCCCCCCGGCCGCGTGTCGTTCCTGCGCGTCAAGCTCCACCGCGACGGCGGCGTCTGGCACGCGCGCACCACCGGCGCGCAGGGCAGCGGCATCCTGCGCTCGCTGGTGGAGGCCGACGGCCTGGCCGAGATCCCCTCGGACCGCACCAGCGTCTTCGCGGGCGAGCGCGTGGTCGTCCACCTGCTGGTCGACACGGCCTGACCGGGGTGTCCGAGGGCGAGCTGACCCACCTCGACGCCGACGGGCGCGCCCGGATGGTCGACGTCGGGGACAAGGCCGTCACCGCCCGGGTCGCGGTGGCCAGGGCGACCGTGCGCATGCGCCCGGCGACCGCGGTGCTCCTCGTGGAGGGCCGGCTGCCCAAGGGCGACGCCCTCGCCACCGCGCGGATCGCGGGGATCATGGGCGCCAAGCGCACCCCGGACCTGCTGCCCCTCGCGCACCCGATCGCGCTCGCGGGCGTCGAGGTCGAGGTCGAGGTCGACGCGGCGGCGGGGGTCGCCACGATCGCCGCGCGGGCGCGGGCGGCCGACCGCACCGGGGTGGAGATGGAGGCCCTGACCGCCGCCGCCGTCGCGGCGCTCACCCTCTACGACATGGTCAAGGCGGTCGAGCGCGGCGTGGTCATCGAGCGCATCGAGCTAGTGTCCAAGACCGGCGGCAAGTCCGGCGACTGGCACCGCGACCAGGCGCCCGGAGGCCCGGCGTGAGGGCCGCCGTGGTCACCGTGTCGACCCGCGCCGCGGGCGGGGTCTACGCCGACGAGGCGGGGCCGGCGCTCGTGGCCCGGCTGCGCGACGCCGGGTACGAGGTCGGGGACCCCGTCGTGGTGCCCGACGGCCGCGAGGTCGTGGCCGGCGCGCTGCGCACGGCGGCCGGCGCCGCCGATCTGGTCCTCACCACCGGCGGCACGGGCCTGCACCCGCGCGACCTGACGCCCGAGGCGACCCTGGACGTCGTCGACCGGGTGGTGCCGGGCCTCGCCGAGGCGATGCGCGCGGTCTCGCGCGCCGTCGCGCCGACCGCGGTCCTGTCCCGCGCCGTCGCGGGGACGGTGGGCCGCACCCTGGTGGTGAACCTCCCCGGCTCACCCCGCGGGGCGGTGGAGAACCTGGACGCCGTCCTGCCCGTCCTGGGCCACGCCCTGGACCAGTTGCGCGGCGGCGACCACGACAGGGGCCCGTCGGGCGACGCCTGACGTTCGGAATGCCGTCCCGGCGCCCCCGGCGCTGTTACGGTCCGAACCGGATGAACCTCCTGCTCGTGGCGATGCTGGGGGGATTGTGGGCCGCGATCCTCCTGACCGGCGTGCTCGGACGTCGTCCCCGGTCACCCATCGCCTCCGTCGACTCCTTCGAGCGCCTCATGGACACCCTCGCACCGCTGCAGCAGATGACCACCCCCGACGACGCCGACGACGGACCTGCCTGGCGTCCCCCCCAGCCCCCGGCCCCCCCGCCGCGCGTGGTCGCGCTGCACCGCCGTCAGCAGGTCTTCCGCGCCCTGGCTGCCGCCGTGCCGGGCGCCCTCGCCGTCGCCCTGCTGTTCCGGGGCCCGGCCTGGTGGTTGCCGGTCCTCGCCGTCGCCGCCCTGCTGACCTACTCGGCGCTGCTGGTCCGCCTGCGCCGGCGGACCGCGGAACGCCGGCAGGTGGTCCGCCCGCTGGCCGAGCGCCGCGCCGACGCCACGGCCGCGTCGGCCGCGCGCGACGCGGTGCGCCGCGCCGGACAGGCCTGAACCGCGCGGATCATCCCCTAAGCTCCCCGCATGGCCGATGCCGTGCAGGTCCTGTGGGCGACCGCCGGGACGACGCTCACGCCGCTGGGGACGCGGGCGCTCGTCGACTTCACCGACGGGGATACGCCCAACATCCGCATGCCCGTCCGGCTGCTGTCGGTCGACACGCCGGAGATCACCGCGGAGGACGAGGAGCGGGCACAGGAGATCGACGCCGAGCTCCTGCAGCTCGCCGAGTGGATCGAGGCGGACCGGGCGCCGATCACCCCGCCGCTGGCCGAGGTCCTGCTGCCCAGGCTGCGCACCGGGGCGGCCGGCAGTCTCCAGTTCCGCCAGGGGAGCGAGGCGTCGGCGTTCGCCAAGGCCAACGCCGAGCGGCGCCTGGCCCGCGAGGACCAGCCGCCGCGGTCGCTGTTCGTGCGCACCGCGGACGAGCCGTTCGACGACAACGGCCGCCTGCTGGCCTACATCGCGCCGAACTTCACCCCCACCGAGCGCCGGACCCTGACCCGCGCGCAGCGCTCGACGTTCAACCTGGACCTCGTCGCCGCGGGCTGGGCCGCCACGCTGATCATCTTCCCGTCGGTGCCGGGCGAGGAGGACCTGCCGCTCCTGGTCGACGCGGCGGCGACGGCCCGGGCGGAGCGGCGGGGGATCTGGGCCGACGACGCGACCCTGCTCGCCTACGAGTACCGGTCCATGGAGCGGCTGTTCCGGATCACCCGGACGATCGTCGCCGGCGAGGAGCCGCGCGGCGGTCCCCGCGCCTGGCGCGAGCGCTACTGCGTGGACCTGCGCGACCGCACCCTGCACGGCCCGGAGGACTGGTTCCGGGTCGACCCGGAGTACCGCCTGTTCGTCCGCCCCGACGACGTCGCCGAGGCCGTGGCCCGCCTCAACCTCGTCCCCTCCCCGTCCCTCGGCCGCGTCTGACCCCGCCGCGGTGGTGCTAGGCTGTCCCCTCGCAGGGGGCTGTAGCTCAATTGGTAGAGCGCCTCGGTCGCATCGAGGAGGTCAGGGGTTCGATTCCCCTCAGCTCCACCCATGTTTCCGTATTCGAACCGAGACGTGGATAGCAGGCGTCGAGCGGCTGGTGATGGTCCCAGCCGTTCGACGCGGCCCTGCCGGACGGTGATGCGGGTGAAGACCGCGGCGTTGTAGAACTTGCGGAGGCGGTCGGGAGCGCGTTGGTAGGCGTCGGCGCAGTTGCCGACGAACCGCAGGGCGGTGGCGAGGAGGTCGCGCCACTGGTCGAGGTGGGCGGGGTGGGTGTAGCGGATCATGCCGCGGTGGGGGCGGCGGTGTGGTGGGCTTGGTCGTAGTCGGCGGGGCTGTGCATGTCGCAGCGGGAGTGGCGGGCTGACCGCCCGGCGGCGGAACTCCTCCGGATACGGCGCAGGCATCGCTCCTCCTCTCCAGGGCGCACACGCCCCGACACACGCTAGGTATCCGGAAGAAACGGGGGAACTCCACTATCCAACAGGCTGGGGAAGAACGACCCCGTCCTAGCCAGCTCCCTGAACGGGTCCGCGTCCTCGTGGTCATACGCCCGGGGCCTCGAGGTGCACCCTCGCGCCCTTGTCCGCATGGCCGAGGCGGTCGGCCGGCACACTCCTTAGCGTGCAGCAAAGAATCCGAAGGTGGGTTTATGGTCCTGGTGCGGGAGGACGTGTGATGAGCGCAACATGCAAACCGTTCAGGAGACGCACTGGCGCTCTGTCCGCCATCCTCGCGGCTGTGCTGCTCGTGTCGCTGGCGCCCCCCAGCGCTGCGGCGACCACCATCGACGTCTGGGGTGGCGAGCGGCACGCGATGTACTGCTGGACCGCGCCTGACGAAGCCCGGTGCGACGTGGGCGCCCTGTACCGGTTGGTCCTCGGTCGCCCGCCTGACTCGGCGGGACTCGACTTCTGGTCCGCGCAGGTACGCAGCGGGAACAAGTCGCTCGCAGAGGTCAGGGTCGTCCTCGCGAGGTCCGCGGAGGCGCGGAACCGGGTGGCGAGGATCTACGACGCCTGCCTGCTCCGCCGAGCCGATCCCGGCGGTCTCGAGTACCGCCTGGGCCGTCTGGCGAGCGGCCAGTCGACGATGTACCGGGAGGCGTACGCGATCTCGAGATCCGCGGAGGCCGCCTCGAAGGGCTACCCCTGCACCATCAGGCTGGTGGAGCCAGGGGTGTAGCTGCGAGCACCGCCCGGAGGAGGGCAGCGCAGGCCGTCCTGGCCTCCTTCCGCAGTTGGGAGGAGGCGGAGGCGGCGCGGCGGTACTTGGACGAGTTCGCGTCCCCGCCGGGCAGGTGGACGTTGCCGCCCGCGGCGTCCGACCGGTCGAGATCGTGACCGACCCGCGCAGCTCTGCCCTCGCCACGGCCGAGGGCGCGATCGTCGGCGGCGGGCTGGGTCTGGTCGCCGCCCTGTTCCCCATCGACGCGCTCGCCCCGGCGCTGGCCGGTCTGGCCGGGGTCGTCGCCGGTGCGGCGCTGGGCGCCTTCGCGCACGCCGCCGTGGGCTAGCGGGCGGAGCTGGTGCTGCGCTCGACCCTTGACGCGGACCGCTACGACCTGGTCGCCGGCCCCGAGGTGGGCCTGGAGCGGGCCACCCGCTTCCTCCGGGCCCACGAGGTCGCCCGCCTGGTCCCGCACCCGCCCGCCCCCGCCGCGGCGCGCCGCGCCGCCCTGGCCTGGCCTGGCCTGACGGGCTTCAACAGATGCCACGTCCACAAAGTCGAACCGTCCGTACTGGTCCGCCGTTCGGTCAGCGCACCTCGCCGATGATGTCGGCGGCGGTTTCGCGCAGGGTCGCGGGCAGGAGACCTGCATCGGCCAGGTCTTTCAGCGCTTCCGCGCTGACCGCGCGGCTCAGCGCCTCTGCCTGGTCACGCTGGAGGCGGCCTGGCTCCCCATCGGCATCCATGCGCCCCAGCGCGTCGAGCGCGGTGTTCTCCAACCCGTGGAAGGCCTCGGTGGCCCGGCCGAGCACCTCCCGGTCCAGGCCCGGGATGCGTTGCAACGACTGCAGGGCGCCGGCGGCCCGGGCAGCCCCGAGTCGCCGACCCGTCGCCTCCGCGTAGGCCAAGGCCCCGGGGTCCTCGCCCGCCGGCTGCGGCAGACGGGCGACCACCGCGGTGACCAGTCGGTCGACGCGGGGGAGCACGCCCCGTCTGCCCTCCACGATCGCCGACCGACCGAGGTTCACCTCGTCGATCTGATCGTCGACCTCGTGCAGCAGCAGTCGCGCCACCGTGGGGGGCAGCACCTCCTGGTCGCTCAGCCGCTGGTAGGTGTCCCGCTCGACCGTCAGGCCCTGCCGGGTCACGGTCTGGAGCTGCTCGTCCCGGGACAGTTCCAGGCGCTCCAGTTCATCCCACGCCTCCTGCTCGGCGCGTTCCAGACGGGCGAGCACGACCGAGTCGTCGATCCCAAGGGTCGCCAGGCGCCCGCGCGCCTCTCTGCTCGCCGCCACCCGAGCCGCCGCACCCAGGAACGCGTCAGCTCTGCTCGGCTGGTCGAGCCTGAGGCGGCGGACCAGCCAGCCGATGGTGGTCGCGTTGATGAGCAGGGTCGCCAGCACCACGCCGCCCGTCAACGCCACGAGCGTGTCGCGGTCGGCCAGCTCCTCCGGGAGCGCGAGGGCGAGCGCCAGCGCCACCCCGCCGCGCAGACCGCCCCACACCAGCACCGCCTCGTTGCGCCGCCCCACTCGTGTGACGCCGGCGAACCGCTCGAGCGCCGCGACCAGCGGCAGGACCGCGAGGGCACGAGACACCAGGACCGCGACGATCGCCAGGCCGATCGCGGGAAGGTTCTCCGCGAGGAGCACCGGGTCGATGGCGAGACCGATCAGCAGGAAGAGCACGGCGTTGGCCACGTAGTCCAGGGACTCCCACAGCGTCTCCCAGGCCTCGCGCACGTCGGGGGAGGCACGGCTGGGAGCCAGGACGCCCAGGACGAGGCCGGCCGCGACGGTCGCCATCACCCCGGAGAAGCCGAACACGTAGTCGGCCAGCACGAAGCTGCCGTACGCCACGGCCAGCGACAGCGCCGCCGCCGGCAGGGTCGGCAGCCACGGGAGGAACGCGGCAGCGACAAGTCCGAACAGCACACCGAGGGCCGTGCCGCCGGCGAAGACCAAGAGGAAGTCGCCGATCCCGCCGGCCATGCTGACCGTGCCGCCCAGCGCCGCCACCAGGAGGATCTCGTAGGCGACGATGGCGACGCCGTCGTTGAGCAGGCTCTCGCCCTCCACCAGCGTGAGGAGTCGCCTCGGGACACCGAGGTCGCGGAACACCGCGACAACCGCGACCGGGTCCGTCGCCGAGATCAGCGCGCCGAACAGCAGCGCCGCGGGCAGCGCCAGGCCGAGGCCGAGATGCAGGGTCACCCCGACGAGGGCGGCCGACACGGCCAGCGCGACCACGGCGAGCACGAGGATCGCCAGCAGGTCGCGCACGAACGCCCGCACCGACAGCCCCAGCGACGCCGCGAAGACGAGCACGGGCAGGAACAGGAACACGAGCACTTCCTCGAACGCCTCGCCCTGCAGCGGGTTGACCACCCCGTACGACCGCCCCAGTCCACCGGCCGCGAAGCCGGCCAGCGCCAGCAGCACGGTCACGGGCAGGCGGAGCTTGCGGGCGAGGAGCCCCGCGAGCACCGCGACGCCGAGAAGCCCCGAGACCAGCAGCAGCCACAACGGGAGGGTCATGCCGTCTTCTTCGGTCGCTGGTGACGCGCGCGGTCGGGCAACCCGGCGGGCGACGTACGCCGCGCTCGACGACCGCCGCGATCGAGATCATCGCACCGCGTGTCGTCCACCGGTGGTCCTGATCCGCGGCGCAGCGGCGCGCCGGCGGCCCGCGACATGGCACGATCTCGCGCGTGACGAGCAGCACGTCGGCCGAGACGCAGCACCTGCGCGACCTCGCGCGGCTGCGGCGTGTCCGCGACCGGATCGACCGGGAGTACGCGCAGCCGCTGGACGTCGAGGCGCTCGCCCGCGGCGCGAACATGTCGGCCGGGCACCTCAGCCGCCAGTTCCGGCGCGCGTACGGGGAGTCGCCGTACTCCTACCTGCTGACGCGGCGCATCGAGCGCGCGATGGCGCTGCTGCGGCGGGGCGACCTCAACGTCACCGAGGTCTGCTTCGCCGTCGGCTGCCAGTCGCTGGGGACCTTCAGCACGCGCTTCACCGATCTGGTCGGGGTGCCGCCCAGCGTCTACCGGGCCCGGACCGCGCCCGCGACGGCGGAGATGCCCTCGTGCATGTCCAAGCAGGTGACCAGACCGGTCAGGAATCGAGAAGCGCAGGTCACCGGCCCGCACCTAGCGTGACCGGCATGGATATCACCATCCACTACGCCTTCCTCCCGCACACCGACGCGGACGCCGCGCTCGGCTTCTACCGCGACACCCTCGGCTTCGAGGTCCGCAACGACGTCGGCTACGAGGGCCTGCGCTGGATCACCGTCGGGCCGCCCAACCAGCCGGGCACGTCCATCGTCCTGCACCCGCCGGCCGCCGAGCCGGGCATCACCGACGACGAGCGCCGCACCATCCTCGAACTGATCGCCAAGGGCACCTACGCCGCCATCACCCTGGCCACCAAGGACCTCGACGGCGTCTTCGACCGGCTGCAGGCCGGCGGCGCCGAGGTCGTCCAGGAGCCGACCGAGCAGCCGTACGGGGTGCGCGACTGCGCCTTCCGCGACCCGACCGGCAACATGATCCGCATCAGTGAGCTGCGCTGAGCCGCCGGCCATCACCGACGGTGGACGCCGCCGCGACCGAGCCGGCGAAGGAGAGACGATGGGCACGGACCTGCACGCCGCCGACAGCCACGACCTGATCCGCGTGCAGGGCGCGCGCGAGAACAACCTCAAGGACGTCAACGTCGAGCTCCCGAAGCGCCGGCTGACGGTGTTCACCGGCGTCTCCGGCTCGGGCAAGAGCTCGCTGGTGTTCGCCACGATCGCCGCGGAGTCGCAGCGGATGATCAACGAGACCTACAGCACCTTCGTGCAGGGCTTCATGCCGACGCTGGCGCGGCCGGAGGTCGACGTCCTCGAAGGGCTGACGACGGCCATCATCGTCGACCAGGAGCGGATGGGCGCCAACGTCCGCTCCACGGTCGGCACCGCCACCGATGCCAACGCGATGCTGCGCATCCTGTTCAGCCGCCTGGGGAAGCCCCACATCGGTTCGGCGCAGGCGTTCTCCTTCAACGTCGCCTCGATCAGCGGCGCGGGCGCGGTCACCCTGGAGCGCGCCGGCAAGACGGTGAAGGAGCGCCGCGACTTCCAGATCACCGGCGGCATGTGCCCGCGCTGCGAGGGCATGGGCAGGGTCACCGACTTCGACCTGTCGCAGCTGTACGACGACGGCAAGTCGCTCAACCAGGGTGCGCTGCGGGTGCCCGGCTACAGCGTCGACGGCTGGTACGGCCGCATCTTCAGCGGCTCCGGCTTCTTCGACCCGGACAAGCCGATCCGAGAGTTCACCGAGGCCGAGCTCCACGACCTGCTCCACAAGGAGCCGACCAAGATCAAGGTCGACAACATCAACCTGACCTATGAAGGGCTGATCCCCAAGATCCAGAAGTCGATGCTGTCCAAGGACGTGGACGCGCTGCAGCCGCACGTGCGCGCGTTCGTGGAGCGGGTGGTGACGTTCACCGCCTGCCCCGACTGCGGCGGCACCCGGCTCAACGAGGCGGCCCGGTCGTCCAAGATCGACGGGATCAGCATCGCCGACGCCTGCGCGATGCAGATCAGCGACCTCGCCGCGTGGGTGCGCGGCCTGGACGAGCCGTCCGTCGCGCCGCTGCTGGCGAAGCTGCGGCACACCCTCGACTCGTTCGTGCAGATCGGGCTGGGCTACCTCAGCCTCGACCGGTCGTCGGGGTCGCTCTCGGGCGGCGAGGCCCAGCGCACCAAGATGATCCGCCACCTGGGCTCCTCGCTGACCGACGTGACCTACGTCTTCGACGAGCCCACCATCGGCCTGCACCCCCACGACATCCAGCGGATGAACGACCTGCTGCTGCAGCTGCGCGACAAGGGCAACACCGTCCTGGTCGTGGAGCACAAGCCGGAGGCGATCGCGATCGCCGACCACGTCGTCGACCTCGGCCCGGGTGCCGGCACCGCGGGCGGCGAGGTGGTGTTCGAGGGCACCCTCGACGGGCTGCGGGCCAGCGGCACGCTCACCGGGCGGCACCTGGACGACCGCGCGTCGCTGAAGCCGTCGGTGCGGACGCCGTCGGGCGTGCTGGAGGTGCGCGGCGCGGCCACCCACAACCTGCAGGACGTCGACGTCGACATCCCGCTCGGGGTGCTGGTCGTCGTCACCGGCGTGGCCGGGTCGGGCAAGAGCTCGCTGATCCACGGCTCGGTGTCGGGGCGCGACGGCGTGGTGTCCATCGACCAGGGCGCGATCAAGGGCTCGCGGCGCAGCAACCCGGCGACGTACACGGGGCTGCTCGAGCCCATCCGCAAGGCGTTCGCCAAGGCCAACGGCGTGAAGCCGGCGCTGTTCAGCGCCAACTCCGAGGGCGCCTGCCCCAACTGCAACGGCGCCGGGGTGATCTACACCGACCTGGTGATGATGGCGGGCGTCGCCAGCACCTGCGAGCTGTGCGAGGGCAGGCGCTTCGACGCGTCGGTCCTGGAGTACCGCCTGGGCGGCAGGGACATCAGCGAGGTGCTCGCGATGTCGGTGACCGAGGCGGAGGCGTTCTTCGGCGCGGGCGCGGCGCGCACGCCTGCCGCGCCCGCCATCCTCGGCCGGCTCGCCGACGTCGGGCTCGGCTACCTCAGCCTCGGCCAGCCGCTCACCACGCTGTCGGGCGGCGAGCGGCAGCGGCTCAAGCTGGCCACCCACATGGGCGAGAAGGGCGGCGTCTACGTCCTGGACGAGCCGACCACCGGCCTCCACCTCGCCGATGTCGAGCAGCTGCTCGGCCTGCTCGACCGGCTCGTCGACGCCGGCAAGTCCGTCATCGTCATCGAGCACCACCAGGCGGTCATGGCGCACGCCGACTGGATCATCGACCTCGGTCCGGGCGCCGGCCACGAGGGCGGCCGGATCGTGTTCGAGGGCACCCCCGCCGACCTCGTCGCCGCCCCCTCCACCCTCACCGGCCGGCACCTCGCGGCCTACGTCGGCACCTGACCGGGGACGCGCGCCCGGTGGGCTACGGTCGGGGCCTGGAACGCTGCGATGTCCTCGTCGTCGGCGCCGGACTCGCAGGGCTGGAGGTGGCGCGGCTGCTGGCCGGGCGCGGGCTGGACGTGCTGCTGGTGGACCGGCGCCGCCGCCTGCGCTCCGGCGTCGCGACCACGGGCATCTTCGTCCGGCGCACCCTGGAGACCTACCCGCTGCCGGAGGACTGCCTGGGCCCCGCGGTGCGCCACGTCACGCTCGTGTCGCCGGCGGGCCGCCGCCTGGACCTCGCCAGCGACGTCGACGAGTTCCGCGTCGGCCTCATGGGCGAGCTGTACGAGCGCTGGCTCGCGGCGGCCACGGCGGAGGGGGCGCGCTGGGCGCCGGGGACGTCGCTGGAGGCGCTGCAACCGATCACCGGCGGTGCGCAGGCCCGGCTGCGCGACCGCGACGGGGTGCGGGACGTGACCGCGCGCTTCGTCATCGGCGCGGACGGCTGGCGCTCCACGGTCGCCCGGGAGCTGGGGCTGGACCGCAACCGGGAGGCCATCGTCGGCGCGGAGGTCGTGTACCGGGGCGTCCCGCTGACGGGGCCGCCGCGCTTCGTGTGCGTCCTGGACCCGCGCCTGGCGCCCGGCTACCTCGCGTGGATCGTCCACGACGGTGTCGAGACCCACGTCGGGGTCGGCGGCCACGCGCGGCGCTACGCGGTGCGGGAGGCGCTGGAGGCGTTCATCCGGCAGGCCGGGCGGTTCGTCGACCTCGGCGCGGGCGAGGAGGTGGAGCGGCGCGGCGGCGCGATCCCCGTCGGCGGGGTGCTGCGGCGGATCGTCAACCGCCGCGGCCTGCTGGTGGGCGACGCCGCGGGCGCCGTCTCGCCGCTGACCGCCGGCGGCCTGGACCCCTGCCTGCGGCTGTCGGCGCTGGCGGCGGAGGTCACCCACCGCTACCTCGCCGGAGGGGACCCGCGGGTCCTGGCCCCCTACGACGGCCGGTGGTTCCGCCGCCGGTTCCGCAGCCGGCTCCTGCTGCGCCGGGCGCTGGTGGCGCTGGAGACCCCGCAGCTGCTGGAGATCGGGTGCGCGCTGCTGCGCACCCCTCCCGGCGCGGCGCTGGCCCGCGCCGTCTTCTTCGGCCGCGGTTCGTTCCCCGACCACCCGCTGGCGCCGCAGGCCGGGCCGCGCTAGTCCGTGCGGGGCTTGGTCTGGGCGGCGTGGGCCGCGGCCTGGCCGGTCTCCGGCAGGACCCGCGCGCTGGCGACCTGCGCGGTGTTCTTGATGCTGCCGGCGACCACGTGGTCCTTGCCGGCCATCAGCGCCGCGAAGCCCTCGCGGGCCACCTCGGCCGCGTCGTCCTTGCTGCTGTTCGCCGCCACGGTGTCCTCCATGCCCGCGCGGTCGAAGAACTGGGTGTCGGTCGGGCCGGGCTGGAGCGCGGTCACGGTCACGCCGGTGTCCTTCAGCTCGTGGCGGATCGCCTGGGCGAAGGACTGCAGGAACGCCTTGGACGCGGCGTAGGTCGCGTAGTACGGGCCGGGCATCGAGGCCGCCACCGACGAGGTCACGAGCACCTTCCCGGAGCCGCGGCCCACCATCCCGGGCAGCACCCGCTTGGCCAGGTGCACCGTCGAGGTGACGTTGAGCGCGATCAGCCGCAGGTCGTCCTCGAGCGGGATGTCCCGGGCGAAGTCGCCGTTGACCCCGACGCCCGCGTTGAGGGCCACGGCGTCCACCGCGCCGTCCGGCACCGCCGACCACACCCGCTCGACCCCGTCGAAGGTGGACAGGTCCGCCTGCACCGCCCACACCCGGGCGCCCCCGGCGGACAGGGCCGCCTCCGCCGATGTGAGGTCGTCCTCGGCGGTGATGACCACGTCGAAGCCGTTGTCGACGAACTGGCGCGCGAGCTCCAGTCCGATGCCGCTGGACGCGCCCGTGACCAGGGCGAGGGGTCGGGCCGCGGGGTCCGTCACGTGTGCTCCTCTGCGAGGTCCGGCGTTGCGGGTCCACCGCTACCCGGCCGGGCCGCCCGAGGAACCCGCCGGCCCGCCCGGACCGCAGCCGCCGCGGGGCGGGGGAGGCATGGTCAGCGCCAGACGCGCTGGAGGGCGGCGCGGGCGAGCAGCGCGGCGGCGGCGAGCACCAGGGCCGCGCGGACGGGGCCGGAGGCGAGCAGGGCGATGGCGTAACCGGCCCGCGGGAGGCGCAGGACCAGCCGGCCGAGGCTGCCGTGCGGGGGGAGGGACCACTCCTCGCTGCCCGTGTTGGCGTCGCCGCGGGTGACCACGTCGACCGCGCCGGGACGGCGGGCGACCGCGCGCACCCGGTGGGTCACCAGCCGGTCGTCCGCATCGCGGTCGCGGAACGTGACGACGTCGCCGACGGCGATCCCGCGCGCCGCGATCGAGCGGACCACGATGGCGTCGCCGGTCTGGATGGCCGGCGCCATGCTGCCGGAGCGCACGACCAGCAGCCGCCACCCGCCCGCGCCGGTGAGGACCGCGACGGCGAGCACCGCCACGGCGGCGCCGAGTAGCCGGACGCCCACGTCAGGCGCCGGCGGGGGAGGAGGTGCGTGCGGCCATGCCCCATCTGTCGAGCGGCGCGCCGCCGCGCTTGAGCCCCGGGGGCGGGGATCAGCCGCGCCGCTCCCACAGCCCGCGCAGGTAGGCGGCCTGCCCGACGTGCTGCAGGCCGTCCCCGACGACGCTCACCAACCGCACGCCCGCGGTCACGGGCGGGTCCCAGGCCTCGTCGATGACGCGGTCGAGGTCGGCGGGGCCGTAGCCGGCCAGCACCTTCGCCGTCCGGGCGGCCACCGCGTCGTGGTACTCGACCAGCGCGCCCGCGTCGTCCGGCCGCAGCGCGGCGACCTCGGCCGGGCCGTGCCCGTAGCCGGTGTCGGTGGCCCCGGCGGGCAGCCCGAAGCGCTCGGCCCAGCCGTCGGACTCCCACACCTGGTCGAGCCCGGCCATGTCGGCCACGTGGTCGTCCTGGATGCGGGTCAGGTGCCACACCAGCCACCCGATCGAGTTCGCCCCGGGGTCGGGGCGCCAGACCAGCGCCTCAGCGGGCAGGTCGCCCACGGTGTGGACGGCCAGGTCGCGGATCCGGCTCACCGCGTCGCTCAGCACCTCAGCAGCTTCCATGGCGGCAGCGTACCGGACGTCCGGACGGCACGACGAACCGGGCGCTCCGGGCGCCGGCTCAGGCGCCGGGGAGCCGGCGAGCGAGGACCGCGGGCGGCACGCGGGGCTGCGGGTGGGTGTGCGGGGCGCTGGTGCGGGCGAGCTCGCGGCGGAGGCAGGCGAGGCAGCGCAGCGCTCGACCCTCGCCGGCCCCCGGCCAGGAGGGCCGCGATCCGCTCGCACTCCGCCGCCCGCCCCAACAGCAGGAACGCGATGGTAAGGGGAGCAGCGGTACCTGCCATAGGGGACGAATGGCTGCCGATCGGGGTGCCCCGGCCGACGGCGGGGGAAGGGGTACGGTCGCGCGGAGGCGGAGGCGGAGGCGGAGGCGGCGTGGAGCGCGAGGACAGCGGGGCGGACCGGTTCGTGGCGCTGGAGGGGGCGTTCAACTTCCGGGACCTGGGCGGCTACGCGGCGGGGGACGGGCGGGTGGTCCGGCGCGGCCTGCTGTACCGGTCCGACACGCTGCACCGGCTGACGCCCGGCGACCTGGAGCGGCTGCGCGGGCTGGACCTGCGCACCGTCATCGACCTGCGCGCCGCCGACGAGCTGGAGCAGCACGGCGCGGGCCGCCTGGCCGGCCACGACGTCGTCGTGCACAACCTGCCGATGTTCGACGACACGCGGTCGCTGGGGCTCGAGGACGTGGCCGCCGAGGAGCCCGTCGCCAAGCTCGCCGAGCTCTACCTGGGGATGGTCGAGCGCGGCGGCGCGTCGCTGGCGCGCACCGTGGAGCTGCTCGCCGCGCCGGGCGGCCTGCCCGCGGTCTTCCACTGCATGGCCGGCAAGGACCGCACCGGGATCGTCGCCGGTCTGCTGCTGGAGACCCTGGGCGTGCCCGACGACGTCATCGCCGCGGACTACGCGGTCACCACCGGGGCCATGCGCCGCGCGGCGGACTGGCTGCGCGCCAACGCGCCCGGGGCGCCGTCGCCGTCGCACTACCCCGCGTGGGTCCTGGACGCGCCGGCGGCGACGATGCTGCGCTTCCTCGCCGAGGTGCGGGCCCGCCACGGGTCCGCGCGCGGCCTGCTCCTCGACGCGGGCGCGGACCCCGCGAGCCTGGACCGGCTGACCGACGCCCTGCTGGCCGCGCCCGGCTGAGCCGTCCCCGGCGGCCCCGGTCAGGAACGCCCAGGAACGGGCGACCGCAGCTTCTGTACGAAAGAACGCACACGTTTGTCAGAACGGTCGCCCACGCCCTGGCCACCACCTCCGCGGTGCCGGTCATCGTCCTGGGCGGCGGGGGGCCGGGTCAGCCGGCCTCGCGGTCGCGGCGGACGGTGACCCGCTGGCCCTTGATGGTCGTGCCCTTGAGGGCGCGGATGACGTCGTCAGCGATCTCGGTCGGCACCTCGACCAGTGAGAAGCGGTCGGTGATCTCGATCGCGCCGATGTTGCGCGCCTCGATCCTGGCCTCGTTGGCGATCGCGCCGACGAGGTCGCCCGGGCGGACGCCCAGGTTGCGCCCGGCGCCGACGAACAGCCGCGTCGCCTGCCAGTCCTGCTGGCGGCGCGGGCGGCGGGCCGGGCGGCCCTCGCCGCGGCCCTCGGCCCGGCGCGGGCCGTCCTCGCGGTCGCGGCCCTCGCGCGGGGTGAGGACGCGGATCTCCTGCTCGTCCTCCTCGCGGGCCGCCGACCCGCGGTGGAGCAGCTTGACCGCCGCGGCCGCGACGTCCATGAGGTCGAACTCGCCGGCCAGGTTCTCTACGACCACCCGGAAGGTGTCGAGGTCGTCGCCGTCGGCGACCAGGGTCTCGTAGAGGTTGGCGCGGGTCAGCTCCAGCCGGCGCGCGCGCAGGTCGGCCACCGTCGGGACGGTGCCCAGCTCGATCTTCTGGCGGGTCAGGCGCTCGATGTTGCGCAGGAGGCGGTGCTCGCGGGGCTCGGCGATGGTCAGCGCCACGCCCTCGCGGCCCGCCCTGCCCGTCCGCCCGATGCGGTGGACGTAGGCCTCCGGGGCGCTCGGCACGCCGAAGTTCACGACGTGGGACAGGTGGGCGATGTCCAGGCCGCGCGCCGCGACGTCGGTGGCGACGAGCAGCTCGGTCGCACCGGAGCGGAAGTGGCCCATGACCCGGTCCCGCTGCTCCTGGGTCATGCCGCCGTGGAGGGCCTCGGCCCGGTACCCGCGGCTGTTCAGCGTCTCGGTCAGCTCGTCGACCTCGTTGCGGGTGCGGCAGAAGATCAGCGCGGAGGTGGGCGCCTCCATGTCGAGCAGGCGGCCCAGGGTGGCCATGCGCTGGGGGCGCGGGACGATGTAGGCGGCCTGGCGGACCTTGGGGGATGTCCCCTCCGCCGTGGGCTGGCGCTGGATGCGGATCTCGACGGGGTCGCGCAGGTGGGTCGCGGCGATGGCGCGGATGCGCGGCGCCATGGTCGCGGAGAACAGCGCGGTGCGGTGGCCGGGCGGGGTGGCCGCCAGGATCTCCTGGAGGTCCTCCTCGAAGCCCATGTCGAGCATCTCGTCGGCCTCGTCCAGCACCAGGGTCGCCAGCCCGTCGAGGTCCAGCGTGCGCCGGCGCAGGTGGTCCAGGGCGCGGCCGGGGGTGGCGATGACGACGTCGATGCCGCGGCGCAGGGCGCGGATCTGCTGGTCCATGCTGGCGCCGCCGTACACCGGCAGGACGCGGACGTGGCGGGCCTTGCCGTAGCGGTGCACGGCCTCGGCGACCTGCATGGCCAGCTCGCGGGTGGGGACCAGGACCAGCGCGGCCACCCCGTCGCGCAGGTCGGGGTCGGGGTCCAGCGCCTGCAGCAGCGGCAGCGCGAAGGCGGCGGTCTTGCCCGTCCCGGTGGCTGCCTGCCCGAGCAGGTCGCGGCCCTCCAGCAGCGGCGGGATGGCCTCGCGCTGGATGGGGGTCGGCTCCTCGTAGCCCAGGGCGTCGAGGGCGTCGACGAGCTCCTGGACCAGGCCCAGGGCGGCGAAGCCGTCCTCGGGGACCGGGTCGTCCAGGACGTCGGCGGTGGCGGGCGCGGCGGTGTCACTCATGTGAGGTGGGATCCGTTGAGCAAGGGGGGCGGTCGTCGCCACCTTCCCCGCCGGGCTCACAGATGACGCGGCAGACCGGCAACAGGGGGCGATCGGTCCCCCCATTGTCGCCGGTCCGGGTCACGACAGCAGCAGACGTCCCATGCGGCGCCCCGCGAGGGCGAGGGCGCCCGCCCCCAGCACCGCCAGGTAGGCCACGGAACCCGCGACCGCGAGGTCGACCGTGCCGAGCGTCAGCGCCCGGATCAGCGCGACGCCGTGGTACAGCGGCGACAGCTGGACCAGCGCGCGCAAGGGCTCGGGGTAGACCTCCAGCGGGAAGAACGTGGCGCTGAGCAGGAACAGCGGCAGGGTCACGAGGGGCACGAGGTCGAAGTCGAGGTAGCTGCGCATGTACGTGGCGCCCAGGACGCCCAGCGCCGCGAAGGTGAAGCCGACCAGCACCGCCGCGGGCAGCGCCAGCAGGCCCAGGGGCGAGGGGACGAAGCCGAGGGCCCCGACGATGGCCAGGAACGCGGCCGAGTAGGCCAGCCCGCGCACCTGGCTCCACACGATCTCGCCCACGACGATGTCGGCCGGTCCCAGCGGGGTGGCGAGCATCGCCTGGTAGAGCTTGCCGTAGCGGAAGCGGTAGAAGACGTTGGTCGACTCCTGCACCGCGCCGTTCATCGCCGAGGTCGCCAGCAGCGCGGGCGCGACGAACACCGCGTAGGGCACGGCCGCGCCACGGTGGGTCACGTCCCCGACGAGCCCGCCGAGGCCGACGCCGATGCCGAACAGGTAGAACAGCGGCTCGGCGAAGCCGGACAGCAGCACCAGCCAGAAGCGCCGCGAGGCGCGCAGGTTGCGCTCGACGACGGGCAGCCCCGGCAGCCGGGTCACGGGCACGGCTCGGCGCCGGTCACCGGATCAGCCGCCGCGCGAAGGTGTGCCGGGCGACGAGCCAGCCGCCGACGATCCAGGCCGCCAGGTAGGCCAGGTGGACGGCCGCGGGCAGCGCCGGCGGCCGGGCGACCGCGGCCGCGCGGGCCAGCTCCACCCCGTGCCACAGGGGCGTGGCCGCCGCGACCGCCCGGAGCGGGCCGGGGAGCTGGGCGATGGGGAAGAAGGTCCCGGAGAACAGGAACAGCGGCGTCACCCCGAAGCGGATCAGGGCGATGAGCCGGTGGTCGCGCTCCAGCGTGACCGTCCAGGCGGCCACGGGTGCCGCGACGGCGAGCCCGGTCAGCACGCCCGGCCCCACGGCGAGGGCCGCCCCCGCCGGGTCGGCCGCGCCGAGGACGACCGCCGCCACCGCGAAGGCGGCCGCGCCGGCGAGCAGGCGCAGCGCCACCCACAGCAGGTGCCCGTCGACGAGGTCGCGCGGCGCCAGCGGGGTGGTCAGCGCCGCCACGTAGGTCTTCTGCCAGTGCACCCCCAGCCGCACCGGCCAGGCGCTCTCCTGCACCCCCGCCTGCATCGCGCTGGCCGCGAGCAGGCCCGGCGCGAGGAACGCCAGGTAGGACCCGCCGGCCAGGTCCGCGGCGCCGCGACGATCGACCAGCCCGCCCAGCCCCAGGCCCATGGCGGCGAGGAACAGCAGCGGCGCGACGACCGTGGTCACCGTCGGGATGAGCCACGTGCGGGCGTAGGCGCGGGCACGGGCCTCGAGCACCAGCAGGGCGGGACGGTACGCGGTCGTCGTCACCGTCACTCGACCAGGCTCCGGCCGGTGAGGCGCAGGAAGACGTCCTCCAGGGTGCTGCGCCGCACGACCACCCCGTCGGGTCGCAGGCCGCGGGCGGTGACCGCGGCCGCTGCCCGTTCCGCGTCGGCGGTGTAGAGCAGGACGCGGTCCGGCAGCTCCTCCACGCGGTCGGCGATGCCCTCCAGCGCGGCCAGCTCGCCGTTGCGCCCGCCGGGCGGGAAGCGCAGCTCCAGCACCTCGCGCGTGGCGTGCGCGGCCACCAGGTCGCGCGGCGACCCCTCGGCGACGATCCGCCCTGCGTCCATGACCACGAGCCGGTCGCACAGCTGCTCGGCCTCGTCCATGTAGTGGGTGGTGAGCACCAGGGTGACCCCCTGCTGCTTCAGCCGGTACAGCCGGTCCCAGACCAGGTGGCGGGCCTGGGGGTCCAGGCCGGTGGTGGGTTCGTCCAGGAGCAGCAGCTCCGGGTCGTTCAGCAGCGCGCGGGCGATCACCAGGCGCCGCTTCATGCCGCCCGACAGCGGCTCCACCCGGTCCCCGGCGCGGTCGGCGAGCTGCACGAAGTCCAGCAGCCGTGCGATCCGCGGCCGCAGGTCACGCACCGGCAGGCCGAAGTAGCGCCCGTGGATGAGCAGGTTCTCCGCCACGGTCAGCTCGGTGTCGAGCATGTCCTCCTGCGGCACCACGCCGAGCCGGCGGCGGATCGCCGGCCCGTCGGTCGCAGGGTCGCGGCCCAGGACGCGCAGGTGGCCGGCCGTCGGCGGGGACACCGCCCCGATCATGCGCATGGTCGAGCTCTTGCCGGCCCCGTTGGGTCCCAGGAACCCGAACGCCTCGCCCCTGCCGACGCGCACGTCGATCCCGTCCACCGCGGTGAACGCGCCGAACCGCTTGACCAGCCCGCGGGCCTCGATGACATCGGACACGGGCCGACGGTAGCAGCGGGGTGCGACAGTCCCGGGCGTGTCGCCGCCCCTATGGGGTCCGGACGTCGAGGATCTCCAGGCTGTCGACGCAGGCCGTCGTGCCGGCGGGGACGGTGAGGCGCAGGCCGGTGACGGTGGCGGTGACCAGGTCGGTGAGGGCGTCGCCGTCGGCCGTCGCCGCCGTCAGGGTGGCGTCGGGGGCGGCCGGCCAGCCCGCGCCGCGGTCGACGGCCAGCGCCCGGTCGACGGTCGCCGCGCGCACGCGCGTGCGCACGACCAGGCGCCGGCCCGCCAGCGCCGCGGCCGGCGGTACGACAGGGTGCCGTCGGCGGGGCCGGCCGCGAGGCAGAGCGGGCCGCCGCCCGCGCGGGCGAGGCCGTCCAGGGTCAGGTCCGCGGGCGGGAGGTCCGCGGCGGCCAGGTCGGCGACCGGCCGGACCTCCGCGGGCGCCAGGGAGCCGTCGTCGCCCACGACCCACAGCGGGCCCGACGAGCGGTTGACGCGCAGGTCGGGCGCCGCGGTGCGCACGACCCGGGAGGCGTGGGCGTAGGGGCCCATCCACGACGGCACGACGTGCTCGGGGACCACGCGGTCCAGCACGGCGGGGACCGCGCCGCCCGCCCGCACCCGCGCGACCTCGGCGACGATCGTCGTGGTCCACGCCCGCGCCCGGGTGCCCGGCCACGCGGCGGCGCTGCCCGCGGCGCTCCACGCGAACAGCGCGACCCAGGCGGCCAGCGCGGCGGCCAGCACGGCCGCGGCGCGCGGGGACGGTGACGCGGCGGCGCGCCCCGGCGACCCGGGCGGGGCCAGTGCGACCGCCAGGGCGATGGCGGCGAGCCACCCCGCCTCGACGTAGTAGCGCAGCTCGTGGGCGAGGATCTCGGGACCGACCTGCACCAGGCGGTAGCGGGCGTGGACCGCGAGGTTGGCGAGCAGCGCGACCGCCAGGAACGCCCAGCCCCGCCACGCCGACCGGTCGCGGCGCACGGTCGCGGCCACCAGCGCCCAGAAGCCCGCCTGCACGGCGACGACGCCGGCCTCGACGGCGGGCCCCGCTCCGGCGGCCGTCACGCGCAGGTTCACCAGCGCGGGCAGCAGCCCCCGCGCCCACGCGTGCCCGGCGTAGGCGGCCAGGGCGCCCGGATCGGGGAGGGCGCCCGGGCCGCCGTAGCCCAGCGCCACGAAGCCCGCGAGCCAGGCGAGCGGCGGGACCGCCAGGACCGCCCACTCCGCGCGTTCCGCGACCAGCGCGGGGACCCAGCGCCGCACCGGCAGCCGCTCCAGCGCCAGGAGCCGCAGCAGCACGAGGTACAGCGGCACCAGCGCCGCCTTGACGTAGAACAGCGACCCCAGCGCGATCGCCGCCACCGCGACGGCCAGCAGCGCGCGCCGCCCGCCGCGGCGCCAGCGCAGCCAGGCCAGGACCGCCGCGAGCGACAGCGCCGTGGACGGCAGCGAGTGCAGCCCGGCGGTCCACCACTGCGCCGCGGTCACCGTCACCACCGACGCGCCCGCCGCCCCCGCCAGCACCGCGGTCCACCAGGCCGGGCCGGCCAGCTCGACCAGGACGCGGTGGAGCAGGACGACGGCGGCGGCCAGGCAGCACAGCAGGACGGCGAGCGCGACGTCGAACCGCAGCGGCGCGACGGTCTGCAGCAGCCAGTTCGCCAGCCGGTGGGCGGGCGCCGGGAACTCCAGCGTCGTGGCGGGGCGCAGCAGGTAGTCCCAGGTCAGGCCGCGCTCCAGCGCGTGGGCGAAGTTGGGGAAGTCGTCCCAGGTGAAGTGCGAGCTGCTCGCCGCCCAGCCCACCAGCGCGACGGCGACCGCCACCGCCGGGACCGTCCCGCGGGACCGGCGGGCCGCGGCGCCCACGCGGTCCGCCCGGCGCGGCACGGTCGCGGCGGGGGCGCTCACCCGGCGCTCACCTGGCCCTCACCGGGCGCTCACCGGCAGACGGCCAGCAGGTCCAGGGCGTCGTCCAGCGCGCCGTCGCGCACGGCGAAGTCGTCGGGGGTGATCGGGTCGGCGGGGACGGCGCGGCGCGCGCGGCGGCGGACGACGCCCGACAGCCGCGCGAAGGCGAACGCGACGACCGGTGCCGGCAGGCGGTGGCGCAGCCCCAGCGGGTCCAGGGCCAGGACGCGGCGGACGGCGCGCTCGCGGCCGGCGTCGAAGGCGGTGACGCGCGCGTTGCCGGTGACGCCCCGCAGCGTCACCTCCGCGAAGGTCTGGCCCAGCAGGTCGGCCAGCTCGGCGGGCCGGTACTCGCGGACGTGGTGGGGGTTCTCCGAGAACGACCGCAGCACGTTGGGGGTGGTGAGGACCAGCGTCCCGCCGGGCGCGAGCAGGCCCGCCAGGCGCCGGACGAAACCGTGGTCGTCGCGCTGGTGCTCCAGGACCTGGAAGCAGGTGACCAGGTCGTAGCGGCCCTCCTCCGCGGCCAGGTCGCCGGCGCGGAACGCCAGCCCCGGCCGCGCCCAGCGGTGCCCGGCCGCGGCGATCGCCTCGGGCGCCCGGTCCAGCCCGACGACGTCCCCGCCGGCCTCCGCGAGCAGCACCGTGCCGAAGCCCTCGCCACAGCCCGCGTCCAGCACCCGCCGCCCCGCCGCCAGCCCTGCCGCCCAGCGGTAGGCGACGAGGTGGCGCGACTCGTCGTAGTCGTACCCCTGGCCCCACCCGGGCCGCTCACCGGTGACCTGCCCCACGCCGGTCAGCCTAGAGCGTGTCGCCCTGTTCGTGCGCCGCCCGGCGTCTGCGGTGCAGCCCTGAGGCTCGCGCGGGCGGCGACCCCCGCGGCGTCACCCGGCGATCTCGAGGGCGGTCGTGACCTGCGCGACGGCGTGCTGCAGCTGGGCGGGGGAGTCGCCGAGGTCCGCGAGCAGCGCGCCGACGTGGGTGAGGCCCGCCCGCTCGACGATGCGCTTCTCGTTGAGCGCCCAGCGCCCGTCGGCGGCGAGGCGCGCGTGCGCGGCCTGGACGATGGCCTGGGCGGCCAGTCCGGCGCAGGCGGCGATGTCGCCCCGGCGGGCGTGGGCCTGGTCGGCGTAGTCCAGGGTCATGCGCGCCTCGGCGCGCCAGCGCCGCGCGGCGGGATCGCGCAGCGCGACGGGGAAGCGGGGACGTGGCAGGTCCCCGACCAGGACCTGCGAGGTGGCCAGCTCGCCGGCGACGACGTAGGTGGGGATGCCGGCCAGGTGGAACAGCAGATCACCGCCACCCGACATACCCGCACCTGGGGGACCCTGCCGCGCGGCACACCCCTGGCCCCACCCGCACGCCACGACCCCCACCGGCCCGCCTGACACCCCACCCCAGCACACCGCCGCGGGACCACCCACGACGGCGCCTCGCCATGCCCGTCTCCCGAGGCAAGCGCTCCGGAGTTTGCGCCGCCGGGCGGCTGATGACGCGGGGACGCTGCGGGATGGTTGTCGGCATCCCATAGCCGCGGCAGCAGGCGGGTTGCCCCGCCGGCCAGTACGCCAGTACGCCGCGCGGCTGATGGCGCCGGTGACGTGGCGGGACGGCGTCGGCGTGCCACGCAGCGGAGGCAAGCGCTTGGAGTTTGCGCCGCCGGGGCGACAGGCGGCAGGCCGGCCAGCCGGCCGCGTGGCCGATGGTGCGGGGACGTGGCGGAACGCCCGCCGGGGCGTCCACGCGGGTGCTCAGACGGGGGCGGCGGGGGTGGTGGCGACGGCGCGGACGGTGGCGATGGTGTCGGCGTCGGCGGCGGGCTTGTCGTCGCGGTAGCGGACGACGCGGGCGAAGCGCAGGGCCATGCCGCCCGGGTAGCGGGAGCTGGTCTGCACGCCGTCGAAGGCGATCTCGACCACCTGCTCGGGGCGCAGGTGGACCACGTGGCCCTCGCGGGCGACCTCCAGCTCCAGGAAGCGGGCGGTCTGCCAGCGCAGCATGTCGTCGGTCATGCCCTTGAAGGTCTTGCCGAGCATGACCCAGCCCCCGGCGGGGTGGCGGGCGCCGAGGTGGATGTTGGACAGCCAGCCACGGCGGCGTCCGTGGCCCCACTCCGCGGCGAGCACCACCAGGTCCAGGGTGTGGACCGGCTTGACCTTCAGCCAGCCGGTGCCGCGCCGTCCCGCGGCGTACGGCGCCGCGAGCGACTTCACCATCACGCCCTCGTGCCCGCGGGCGAGGGCCTCGGCGAGGAAGGCCGACGCCTCGGCCTCGCCCTCGACGGCCGCGCGGGGGATGCGCAATGTGGCGGGCGCGACCCTCGCGAGCGCCGCGTGGCGCTCCTCGCCGGGCCGGTCGACGAGGTCCTCGCCGTCGAGGTGCAGCAGGTCGAACAGGAACGGGGTGAGCGCGACCTCGGTGCCGCCGCGGCGCGTGCCGAGCCGCCCGGCGGTGACCTGGAACGGGTGGGGGCGCCCGTCGGGGCGCAGCGCGACGGCCTCGCCGTCCAGCACCAGCGCGTGGGCGGGCAGCGCCAGTGCCGCGGCCGTGATCTCGGGCACCCGGGCGGTGATGTCGTCCAGGGTCCGGGTGAAGACCGCCACCTCGTCGCCGTCGCGGTGGACCTGGACGCGCGCCCCGTCGACCTTCCACTCCACCGCGGCGGGTCCCGTGCGCGCCAGCGCCGCTGCGACGTCCGCCGCGGGTGACGCCAGCATCGGGGCGAGCGGGCGGCCGACCTCCAGGCGCACCGCCGCCAGCCCCGCCGCCCCGTCGCGCAGGGCGATGCCGGCGACCTCGCGCAGGTCCCCGCCGAGCAGCAGCGCCCGGCGGACGTCGGCCACCGCCACCTCCGCGGCGCGGGCCACCGCCTCGACCATGACGCCCTCCAGGGCCCCCTGGCGCAGCTCGCCGCCGAGCAGGGGGACCAGGAAGCGCTGCTCGTCGGCGGTGGCGCGGGCCAGCAGCCCGTGCAGCAGCGCGCGGCGGGCGCCCTGCGAGCCGGCGCCCGCCTGGCGGCCGACCTCGGCGAGGACGGCGTCGACCTCGCCGACGGTCAACGTGGGGTCCGCGCCCGGGGCGGGGATGTCCCGCAGGGCGGCCCAGCCGACGCCGATCTGGCGCTGGCGCAGCTCGCCGGACAGGAACGCGACGGCGACGGGCACCTCGTCCGGGTCGGCGCGTCGCAGCACCGCAGCGATCAGGTCGATCTTGGCGAGGCGCGACGGGCTCGCCGCCACGGCGGCCGAGGTGCGGGCCAGGTCGTCCAGCAGCATCGGCCCAGCATGCCAAAGCCCGCCGGAGAACCCCCTAGCCCCTCCGCGCGGCCCGCGTCAGGCCCGCCGCACCCCCGAGGGCTGCTGCGCCACCGGCGCCGCAGGGGGGTCAGCCGCGGTCGGCGCGGCCGGGTCGGTGTTCCGCACCAGCAGCATCGCCCACAGGCCGAGCGACCCCAGCGCCGCGCCGCCGAGCAGCACCGGGCGGGCGCCCCACAGCTGCGCGAGGGGCCCCGCCACGGCGACGCTGACCAGCGCGGCGGACAGCGACGCCAGCCAGGACACGCTGGCCACCCGCCCGAGCAGCCGCCCCGGCACGTTGCGCTGGTACAGGGTGGCCTCGCCGACCTCCGTGAAGGCGTACAGGCCCTGGATGAAGAAGCTGGCGACCAGCGCCTGCCACACCCCGGTCATCAGGCCGAAGACCGCCAGCAGGGCGACGGCGGTGCCCTCCGCCAGGTACATCCAGCGGGGCAGGCGCCGGGGCAGGCGGAACTGGCCGATCGCCAGCGAGACCACGATGGCCCCCAGCCCGCCGACGGCCAGGGTGCTGCCAAGGGCCAGGGCGGCGCCCTGCTCGGACAGGCCCTGCTCGAAGCGGAAGACGTAGGGGACGAGCACCTCGAACGGGCCGAGGTAGCCGAGCATCCCGATCGCCTGGCCGAGGATCCACGTCCGGCACCACGCGTGGGTGCGGACGAAGCGCAGGCCCTCCGCGACCTGGACGGGCAGCGACGGGCGGTCGTCGGTCTCCGGCGCCCGGCCCGTGCGGATGAGCGCGAGCATCAGGGCCGAGAAGGCGAAGGTCGCCGCATCGATCAGGAACGACACCCCCGGCCCGGCGACGGCCACGAGCACCCCGCCGACCGCGGGGCCCGCCAGCGTGCGCGCGATGGGCCGCCCCGCGGCGAGCAGCGCGTTGGCCTCCTCCAGGTCCTCGTCGGGCACGAGGTCGGGGATGAACGCGGTCGACGTCGGGTTGAAGAAGCCGTTCGCGACGCCGTGGACGGCCACGAGGACCCAGACGTGCCACAGCTCCAGCGCACCGGTGACCGACAGCACGCCCATGGTGCCGATCGCCAGCCCGCGCACGACGTCCGTGCCGAGCAGCACGACCCGCCGGTCGTAGCGGTCCGCGGCCCACCCGCCGATCAGCAGCGTCGCCGCCTGGGACAGGATCACGACGAACGTGACGGCCGACAGGGCGCTGGGCAGGTCGCTCAGCCGGTAGACCTGCAGGGCGATCGAGGCAAGGAACACGCCGTCGCCGAACAGCGATACGAGCGAGCCGGCGGTCAGCAGGCGGTAGTCGCGGTGCCGCAGCGGCCGGAGCAGTCGCAGGTCCACCGGGCCTCTCGATCGAGGATGCGCGGCCGGTCACGACCGCAACGGATGGCGAGGGTAGTCCGACCCCTCTGACCGGGCAAGCAGGGCAGGACGGACAGCGGCCCGCCGACCCCCCGCCGATACCGTCCGCGCCGCCGCCGTCACAACCACTCGCCGCCGGGCCGCCCGGGGGCGGCGCCCGGCGGCACGACGCGGGCCCAGGGGTGCACCTCAGACGCCGGTCGGCTCATGCCCACGGAGTCAGGAGACACGGCCTAGGGGGACGGGTGCTGGGCCGTCACCAGGCCCTCGCGGACCAGGCGCCGGGCGAGCACCAGCCGGCCGTCGGCGTCGAGGTGCTCGGCGAGGTCGGCGGGGGTGAACGACGGGCGGTCGCGCACCAGCTCGAGGGCGGGCAGCAGCGCCGCGGGCATGCGCAGGTCGCGGTCGGCGAGCGTGACGACCAGCCGGTCACCGTCCACCGCCAGGCGGCAGACCGACCCGGGACGACGGGCCAGGACGGTGTCGTCGGCGATGCGGTCGACCGCCAGCAGCTGGGCGATCTGGCCGTCCAGCAGCGGCGGGCGGCTGGACCAGAACGCGTGCGCCTGGCGCTGGGCGAGCGGCAGGGCGTCGACCTTCTCCAGCCGTGCGGCCAGCTCCCCGATGCGGCCTGCGAGCGTCCCGGCCAGCCCGCCCGGGTCCTCGGCCCAGCCGATCGGCAGCGGGTCGTCCAGCGCCCGGTCGGTGAAGGCCTCGTCGACCGCGCGCGACAGGACGTCGCGCCAGGTCGTCCGCAGCACCCCGATGGTCAGGTGGACCGACGCGGTCTCCGCCGTGCGCGCCTGGTGCGGGAAGGTCTTCGGCACGTAGAGGGCGTCGCCGGGGGCGAGCTCGGCGTCCACGATCGCGGCCCCCGCCCCGCTGTCGTCGCCCGCGTCGTACACGTCCCACTGCTTGCGGCCGTGCACCTGGAGCACGAACACGTCGTGGCCGTCGTGGTGGACGCCCAGCCCGCGCGACGCCGGCGGCGTGACGTACACGTTGACCTGGACGGGGTGGGTCAGCGCCAGCTCGAGCTCGCGGCAGAAGCGCGTGAGCGGGGGCCAGTAGCGGTGCAGGCTCTGCAGGACGATCGTCGCCCCGCCGGCGAAGTGGTCCAGGATCTTCGCGGGGTCGGCGAGGTCGGACAGCGGCTGCGACCCGATCCGCCCCGACCGGGTGTAGGTCGACGGGGCCAGCGGCACGCCGTCGTTGACCAGCCGGAAGGCGGGCGTCCGCAGCGACGCCCGGGTGACGAGGCGGTCGACGTCGTCCAGCGAGAACAGGTCGGCGAACGCGTCCGGGTCGGCGCCGGGCCGGTGCAGCGGCGCCCGGGCCCAGTGCTCGGCCGCGAAGCGCTCCGGGTTCCCGACGCAGCGGCGCAGGGCGGGGACCGCGTCCCCGCCCTGGTCCGCCGGCTGCGCCCGGCGCCCCGGCTCCGCCTGCGGGTCCGGGACGCCGGGTGTCACGAGGCGTCGCGCGGGCCGTACGTGCCGCCCTCGGTGCCCTGGTCGACGCCGTCGGCGCTGCCGCCGCCCGCGTCGCGCGGGCCCTGGTGCTCGCCGGTCGCGCCCTGGTCGACCCCGTCGGCGCTGCCCCCGCCCTCGCCGCCGCCGGCGTCGCGCGGGCCGTAGGTGCCGCCCGCGACACCCTGGTCGGTGCCGTCGGCGCTGGCGGTGTCGCGGGGCCCGTAGGTGCCGCCCTCCACGCCCTGGTCGGTGCCGTCGGCGCTGGAGGCGTCGCGCGGGCCGTAGGTGCCGCCGGTCACGCCCTGGTCGGCGCCGTCGAGGCTGGCGCCCTCGGCGCCCGCGTCGCGGGGGCCGTTGGTGCCGCCGGGCACGCCCTGGTCGGTGCCGTCGGCACTGCCGCCGGTGCCCGCGGACCCCTCCCGCGAGCTGCTGATGTCGTCGTCGCCGAGCGGCGTGGTGCTCATGTCCGGGTTCTCCCTCGAACGCAGGTGGGAACGGCTCTGGATGGCGCCGACCGTACCCTTAGAGCCCACCCTGGAACGTGTCGCAGGCGTTGACGTCCCCGCCGTCGAAGCCCCGGCGGAACCAGGTGGACCGCTGCTCGGCCGACCCGTGGGTCCACGACTCCCGGTCGACCTCGACGCCCGCCTGCTGCTGGATGCGGTCGTCCCCGACGGCGCTCGCGGCGGCCAGCCCCTCCTCGACGTCCCCGGGGTCCAACCCCTCGGCGCCCTCGCTCTCGTTGACCGCGTGCGCCCACACCCCCGCGAAGCAGTCGGCCTGCAGCTCCAGGCGCACCGACAGCTCGTTGGCGGCGTCCGGGTCGGACTGCTGGGCCTGGCGCACCTGGGACGACACCCCCAGGACGTTCTGGACGTGGTGACCGTACTCGTGGGCGATGACGTAGGCCTGGGCGAAGTCGCCGGGCGCGCCGAAGCGGCTGCGCAGCTCGCGGAAGAAGTCCAGGTCGATGTAGGCCTGCTGGTCGGCGGGGCAGTAGAAGGGCCCGGTGGCCTCGGTCCCCGTGCCGCATGCCGTCTGGGTTTGACCCTCGAACAGGACCAGCGTGGTCGGCTGGTACTGCTGCCCGGCGGCGGCGAACTCGGCCGCCCAGAACTCCTGGAGGCTGCCGTCCAGCCGGTCCATGTAGTCGACGAGCTCCGCGTCGGGGTCGGGCACCCCGGGCGCGCCCGCCGGGGCGGCGCCGGTGCCCTGCCCGAACGGGTCCAGCCCGGGGTCGATCGCCGTGCCGCCCCCGCCCCCGCCGCCGAGGTTGCCGCCGAGGAAGACCACGAGCAGCACGACGAGGATCCCGCCGATCCCGCCGCCGACCGGCAGGCCGAGACCGCGCCCCCCGCCGCCCCCGAAGCCGCCGCCCCCGAAGCCGCCGCCCGCACCCCGGCGGTCCTCGACCCGCGTGCCCGCACGCCTGCGCAACCTGACCATGGTCCTGGGGTACCCGGTGGCGGGGCGGCTACGCCGGGCGTCAGACCCAGCTGGGGATCCAGATGCGCAGGTCCCACGAGGCGCGGGGGATCTCCGCGCCGGTGAGGACCGGCAGGAAGAACAGGAACGCCGCGACGGTGGCGATCGCGACCACCGCGGGGACCCACCGGGTGGACTCCCGGGTGGCGGCCCGGCCGCACGCGTACGCGAGCGACAGGCACAGGAACGGGACGGCGGGGGTCATGTAGAACAGGAAGATCGGCCGCACGGCCACGAACCACGGCAGGGTCTGGGCCAGCAGGAACCCCAGGATCGCCCCCGCCCGCCAGTCCCGGCGCCACACCGCGAAGTAGCCGAGCACGGGGTGCGCGAGCAGGGCCAGCCACCAGACCAGCGGGTTGCCGATGCCCAGGATCTCCTCGACGCTGCCCTGCGCGGTCACGCAGCCGTTGGCCGGGGGGTTGGCGGGGTCGTCGCAGGACTCGAAGTAGTAGGCGACCGGCCGGGTCATCAGGAACCACGTCCACGGGCTGGCGCGGTAGGGGTGCTCGGCCTGGAGGGACCCGTGGAAGCGGGCGATCGCCTCCTGCTCGTCGAGCCAGCCGCGGCCCATCTCGACCACGCTCACGCCCGCGCAGTCGCCCTCGGGGCAGTCCTCCGCTCCGGGGCGGGTGCCCTCGTAGCTGGCGAACCAGCCGGCGTAGGACAGCAGGTACACGAGCAGCGGCACGGCGACGAGGGTCGCGAGGCCGCTGGCCACGATCCGCAGCGGGCGCACCAGCGCCCGGCCGGTCAGCTCCTGGCGCCAGGTCAGCTCGCTGACCAGGACGAAGACCCCGGCGGCGGCGATGGCCAGCAGCGCGGACCACTTGGTGCCCAGCGCCAGCCCGAACGCGACCCCGGCCAGCCAGCGGTAGGGGTGCGGTCGGCGGGGCAGCGCGCCGCCCCCGGCGACGACCGCGGCCGCGGTCCGGGCTCCCGCCCACTGCTGGTCGCGGTCCACCAGCAGCAGCCAGAACCCGGTGGTGATGAACAGCGAGAGGAAGACGTCGAGCATCGCGATGCGGCTCATGGTGAACGCGAGCCCGTCCACGGCCAGCAGCAGCGCGCCGAGCGCCGCGATGCCGCGCCGCCGGAACAGCCGCACCCCGGCGAGGTACAGGACCAGGACGTTCAGCGTCCCGGCGACCGCGGACGCGAACCGCCACGACGCCGCGTCCTGGGCGACCGGGAGCAGCTCCTCGTCGTCGTCCTGGATCGGCAGCAGGCGCCCGCGGTCGTCGACGTCGCCCAGCAGCGCGATGCCCGCCGCGATCAGCCACTTGCCCACCGGTGGGTGGACGACGAAGCCCTCCTCGACCCCGCGGGTCAGGTACTGCTCGGCGTCGTGGGCGTAGTAGACCTCGTCGAAGTAGGTGCGCGGCGGGTAGCCCAGACCGGCGAAGCGCACCGTCCCGGCCACCAGCACCAGGACGACGGGGAGCAGCAGCGCGGCGCGCGACCGCCGCGGCGGGCCGCCGTGGTCACGCGGCGACCGCGGTGCGGGCACACTCGGCGCGTCGTCGGTGGCCGCGGTCTCCAGGTCGGTCGCCATGGGTCGGGATCATAGGAGGGCGGGGTGACGACCGGCAGGCTGGTGCTCGTCGCGACGCCGATCGGCAACCTGGGCGACCTGTCGCCGCGGGCGGCCGACGCGCTGCGGTCGGCCGACCTCGTCGCCGCCGAGGACACGCGGCGGACCCGCGTCCTGCTCGACCACATCGGCGCCCGCGTCCCGCTCACCAGCGTCCACGACCACAACGAGGACCGCCGGGCCGGCCCGCTGCTGGACCGCGTCGAGGCCGGCGAGACCGTCGTCGTGGTCACCGACGCGGGCACCCCCGGCCTCGCGGACCCCGGCTTCGTCCTGGTCCGCGCCGCGCGCGAGCGCGGCCTGCCCGTGGAGGGCGTCCCCGGGCCCGCCGCCGCGCTGCACGCGCTGGTCCTGTCCGGGCTGCCGATGGACCGCTTCGCGTTCGAGGGGTTCCTGCCGCGCCGGGGCGGGCAGCGCGCGCGCCGCCTGGCCGAGCTGGCCGGCGATCCGCGGACCCTGGTCTTCTACGTCGCCCCCCACCGGGCGGCGGAGGACCTCGCCGCGATGGCGGCGGCGCTGGGCGACCGCGAGGCGGCCGTCGCCCGCGAGCTGACCAAGCTGCACGAGGAGGTCCGCACGGGGCGGCTGGCCGAGCTGGCCGCGTGGGCCGGCGAGGGCGTCCGCGGCGAGGTCACCGTCGTGGTCACCGGCGCGCCGGACGCACAGGAGGCCGCCGGACCCGAGGAGCTGGCCGGGCGCGTCGCGGCGCTGGTCGGCGCGGGCATGGACCGGCGCGAGGCGACCGCGGCGGTCGCGCGCGAGGCGGGGGTCCCGCGCCGCGCGGTCTACCAGGCGGTCCTCGACGCCCGCTGACCGGGGGCGGCCTCAAGCCGGGCGGACCGGCGGTCGAGGGTAAGGCTGGCCGCACCCCCCGGCCCGACCGCCGCCGCCGGAGCGTCCGTGGGCAAGAACGACGACAAGACCGAGAAGGCGACCCCCCAGCGCCGGCAGAAGGCCCGCGCGGAGGGCCAGGTCGCCCGCTCGCAGGAGGTGGCGGTCGTGGTCTCGCTGGCCGGCGGCGCGCTCGCGCTGCGCGCGCTGACGGGCCCGGGCATGGCCGCGCTGCGCCGGGAGACCACCGTGCTGCTGGGCACGGGGGCGCCCGACATCACCGCGCTGGGCGACGTGGGGCGCCGGGCCCTGGTGGCGGCCGTCGCGCTGGGCGGCCCGTTCCTGGCGGTCGCCGTGGCCGGGGCCGTGGTCGCCGGCGTGGCCCAGACCGGGCTGTCGGTGGCGCCCAAGGCCGCGGCGCCGAAGCTGTCCCACCTCAGCCCCGCGCGCGGGCTGCAGCGGCTGAAGCCGTCCGAGGCCCTGTGGGAGCTGGCGCGCACGGCGGTCAAGCTGGGGCTGCTGGTCGCGGTGGTCTGGCCGCCGCTGCGGGTCATGCTGGACGCGCCGCCGACGGCCCGCAGCCTGGACGCGGGCGTCACGATCGTGGGCGACCAGGTCTGGACCCTGCTCGTGCGCGGCCTGCTCGTCGCCGCCCTCGTCGCGGTGGGGGACTACGCGTACAACCGGCGCAAGACGTCCCGGAAGCTGCGCATGAGCAAGCAGGAGGTCAAGCAGGAGTTCCGCAACAGCGAGGGCGACCCGCTGATCAAGGGCATGCGCCGCCGCCGGCACCACGAGCTCAGCCGCAACCGGATGCTGTTCGAGACCGCGCGCGCCGACGTGATCGTGACCAACCCGACCCACCTCGCGGTGGCGCTGCGCTTCGCGCCCGGCGAGGCGGCCCCGCGGGTCGTGGCCAAGGGCGCGGACCACCTGGCGGCGCGCATCCGCGCGACGGCCCATCGCCACGGCGTGCCGGTCCGCCAGGACGTGGCCCTGGCCCGGGCCCTGCACCGCTCCTGCAAGGTCGGCGCCTACGTGCCCGCCGGGCTCTACGAGGCCGTCGCCGTCGTGCTCGCCTACGCCTACCGGCTCACCGGGCGGGCCGCCGCGTGAGCCGCCCGGCGCGTGAGGTGCAGGCATGAGCGGGCTGCGCAAGGCCGCCGTCCCGCTCATGCTGGTGGGCACGGCGCTGATGATGATCGTGCCCCTGCCGCCGGTCCTGCTGGACCTGCTGCTGGCGGCCAACATCGCGCTGTCGGTCGTGATCCTGCTGACCGTCCTGACCCTGCAGGACACCCTCGAGCTGTCGATCTTCCCGTCGCTGCTGCTGGTCACCACCATGTTCCGGCTGGGGCTCAACGTCTCCTCGACCCGCCTGATCCTGCTCGAGGGCCAGGCCGGCAAGGTCATCGAGACCTTCGGCAACTTCGTGATCGGCGGGTCGGTCCTGGTCGGCCTCGTGGTCTTCCTGATCCTGGTCGTCATCCAGTTCGTGGTCATCACCAACGGGGCGGGCCGCGTCGCGGAGGTCGCCGCGCGCTTCGCCCTGGACGCCATGCCCGGCAAACAGATGGCCATCGACGCCGACCTGGCCGCGGGCATGATCGACGAGGACAGCGCGCGCGAGCGCCGCCTCCGCATCCAGAACGAGTCGACCTTCTACGGCGCGATGGACGGCGCCAGCAAGTTCGTGAAGGGCGACGCGATGGCGGGGATCATCATCGTCGCCATCAACCTGGTCGGCGGCTTCGCGATCGGCGTCATCTCCAAGGGCCTGCCGCTGGGCGAGGCGATCAACACCTACGCCCTGCTGACCGTCGGCGACGGCCTGGTGTCCCAGATCCCCGCGCTGCTCATGTCCCTGGCCACCGGTCTGCTCGTCACCCGGGTGGGCAGCGACGGCGATCTGAGCCCCGCGCTGGGCGCGCAGCTGTTCACCGCCAGCCGCGCGCTGCGGCCCGCCGCGGTCGTCGTCGCCGTCATCGGCCTGCTGCCGGGGCTGCCGAAGGTGCCGTTCGCCGTGCTCGCCGCGGGGCTGTGGGTCCTGGGCAGCCGCGCGGAGCGCACCGAGCAGGAGGAGGCCGCGCGCCCGGCCGCGGGGACCGCGTCGCTGGCGCCGTCGCCCGACGACCCCGAGGCGCTGGTCGCCCAGCTCCGCGTCGAGCCGCTGGAGCTGCACCTCGCCTACGACATCCTCGACCTCATCGACCCGGGCCGCGGCGGGGACCTCCTGGACCGCGTCCGGGCGCTGCGGTCCCAGATCGCCATGGAGCTCGGCGTGGTGATGCCCAGCGTGCGCACCCGCGACGACGTGTCCCTCCCGCCGTCGGCCTACGTGATCCTGCTCTCCGGGGTCGAGGTCGCCCGCGGGTCGGCCCCCCCGGACCGCGTGCTGGCCCTCCCGGCCGGGGACGGCTCCGAGCTGCGCGGGATCGCCGCCGAGGCGACCACCGAGCCGGTGTTCGGGCTGGCCGCCTACTGGGTCCCGCTGCCGTCGCGGCCCGCGGCCATCGCCGCCGGCGCCACCGTGGTCGATCGCTCGTCGGTGATCGTCACCCACCTGGCCGAGGTGGTCCGCGAGGGCGCCGGGGAGCTGCTGTCCCGCCAGCACGTCCAGCTGCTGGTCGAGAGCCTGCGCGTCGACGAGCCCCTGCTGGCCGGCGAGGTGGGCACCGAGATCCTGCCCATCGGGACCCTGCACGCGGTGCTGCGCGGGCTGCTGGCCGAGCGGGTGGCCATCCGCGACCTCGCCCGCATCGTCGAGGCGGTGTCCGCGCGGGCCCGTGACACCCGCTCCGTCGAGCAGCTGGTGGCGGCCGCGCGGGTCGCGATCGGGGCGGCGCTCGTCGCCCGCGTCGCCCCGGACCGCCGCCTGGGCGTCGTGACCCTGGAGCCTGCGCTCGAGGGCGCGCTGCACGAGGCGCTGCGCGAGGTCGACGGCGTGCTGCACCTGGTCCTGGACCCCGAGCGCTCCGCCGCGGTGGCCGAGGAGGCGCGGGCGCTGGCCGCCCGCACCGCCGGCGGGGACGTGCCCACCGCGGTGGTCTGCGGCCAGCTCGTCCGCCGGCCGCTGTCGCGGCTGCTGGCCGGGGCCGGGGTCGCGCTGCCGGTGCTGGCCTACCCGGAGCTCCCGTCCCATCTCGAGGTCGTGCCCCAGGGGGTGATCGGTGGTGTCCGTGTCAGCACGTGATGACGAGACCGACGAGATCGTCGTCGAGGCGGCGACCACCGAGGGCGCGCTCGCCCAGGTGGCCTCCCGGCTGGGGCCCGGCGCGCGCATCGCCTCGGCGGAGAAGGTGCTGCGCGGCGGGGTCGGCGGGTTCTTCCAGCGCGAGGTCGTGCAGGTGCGCGCGGTGCGCGACGCCGACGCCGAGGAGGGCGGCGCGGAGGCGCCGGCGCCGCGCATCGACCGGCTGCTGGCCGACCTGTCCGCCGACGCCGACGGCGACGAGCGCAGCTTCTCGGAGGTCCTCCGCGAGCGCCTCGGTGCCGCGGGGACAGCGGGCGCCCCAGAGCCGGGTTCCAGCCCACCGCGACCCTGGTCCCCGCCGCAGGCGGCGGACCCCGGGGACGCGGCCCGGGTGCGGCCCTCGGCCACCCCCGCCCCCCCGCACACCTGGCCGCCCCCGCCCCCGCCCGCCGCAGCCGCCCCCGCGCCCCCGCCCGCCGCAGCCGCCCCCGCGCCCCCGCCCGCCGCAGCCGCCCCCCCCCCCCCCGCCGGCCGTGTCACCGCCGCTGGCGGCGGACGCCGAGCCCCGCACCTCGGCGGCGGCCACCGCCCCCGTGCGCCCCGGACCAGCCGTGTCGCCGCCGCCTGCCGAGCCGCCCGCGCCCGCCGCGGCGGCCGGGCCGAGTGGCGTGGCGCGGGCGACGCACGGGGGCGCCGGCCGGCAGCCCGCAGTGGAGCCGCGCCAACCTGGTGCGCCTCGGCCTGCCGCGCCTGGTGACCGACGCCATCGCCGACCTGGACCCCGCCGAGGACCTGCGCTGGGCGCACGCGGTGGCCCAGGCGGTCGCCCCCTGTGCCGCCCGCTGCCGTCCGGCGACCAGCTGCTGGTCGGCCCCGCGGCCGACCAGCTCGCCGTGCGCTTGGGCCTGCCCGTGGGTGAGCCGGGTCACGAGGTCCCCGAGGGCTCGTTCGGGGTCCGGCTCGGCGACAGCGACGTCGAGCGCGCGTGGCTGCACGCGACACGCGGCGGACGCTGGCTCCACCTCGTCGTCGGCGACGGCGCCTACCGGCGCCTGCTGTTCGACGAGCCCGTCGCGGTGTCGTGGGCCGGGCGCGCGCACCTGCCGGCGGCCGTCGCGCTGGCGGCCGACCTCGACCTGGTGCTGGGCCACGGCCTGACCGGGACCCGCACGCCGCCCGCGCGTGCCGTGCCCGCCGAGATCGCGCTGGCGTTGCGCGCGTCGCTGCCCACGGCGTGACCAGCGGGCCGCTCCGCCGCCTGGTCGGCACGGCCGGCCTGGTCGCGCTGGCGCCGACCGCGCTGCTGTTCGCGTCCGGCAGCATCACCCCGGTCGAGGCGGGGGTGCGGGCGCTGGTGACCCTCGCCGCGACCGTCGTCATCGGCCGCGTGGCGGCCTGGTGGCTGGACCACCTGGCGTCGTCGTTCGAACGCGACGAGCCGGCGCCCGAGCCCGCGCCCGAGCCCGAGCCCGCCAGGCGGCGGAGGGGCGACGCGGACAACGGCGCTCAACCTCGGTGACGCGCGTTCCGACATCACTGCACGTGAACCCTGGGATGCACGGTGTGGGAGGAGGTGGAGTGCGTGGGCGAGCTGGACGAGATCGTGGGCGAGTTCCTCGTGGAGAGCTACGAGAACCTCGACGCGTTCGACGACGACCTGCTGGCCCTGGAGCGGGACCCCAACGCGACGGACCGGATCGCCAGCGCCTTCCGGACCATCCACACCATCAAGGGCACCTGCGGGTTCCTGGGGCTGGGAACGCTGGAGTCCGTCACGCACGCGGGTGAGAACCTCCTGACCCTGGTGCGCGACGGCGACCTGGACCTGGGGCCCGACATCGCCACCGCCCTGCTGGCCCTCAGCGACGCCGTCCGGTCGATGCTGGGCAGCGTCGAGGCGACCGGCACCGAGGGCGACGCCGACCACAGCGCGCTGGTCGCGACCCTCGAGCGCCTCCAGCACGGCGCGGGCGGGGCGGTCGCGAGCGCCCCGGCGGGCGATGCCCCCGCGGCGGGTGCACCGCCCCCGGTGGACGCGCCACCCCCGGTGGACGCGCCGCCCCCGCACGGCACCGGCGGCGCGACCGCCCTGTCCGCGGCGCCCCCGCCCGCCCCGCAGGCGGAGCCGGTCCCGGCGGCAGCCGACGTGCCGGCCGCCGGCGAGCCGCGCGGCGCCGCGGCGGCGGACTCGTCCATCCGCGTCGACGTCGGGCTGCTCGACCAGCTCATGAACCTGGTCGGCGAGCTCGTGCTCGCCCGCAACCAGATCCTCCAGCACACGAGCACCTCCACGGACGCGGCCCTCGTCGGCAGCTCCCAGCGGCTGAACCTGATCGCGACGGAGCTGCAGGAGGGGGTCATGAAGACCCGCATGCAGCCCATCGGCAACGTCTGGGGCAAGTTCCCACGGGTCGTCCGCGACCTCACCGTCGCCCTGGGCAAGCAGTGCCGGGTCGTGATGGAGGGCGAGGACACCGAGCTGGACAAGACGATCATCGAGGCGATCAAGGACCCGCTGACGCACCTGGTCCGCAATGCGGTCGACCACGGGGTGGAGACCGCCGCCGACCGGGTCGCGGCCGGCAAGCCCGCCGAGGGCACCCTCACCCTGCGTGCCTTCCACGAGGGCGGGCAGGTCAACATCGAGATCGCGGACGACGGGGCGGGCATCGACCCCGCGCGGGTGCTCGCCAAGGCCGTCGAGCGCGGCCTGGTGCGCCCCGACCAGGCGACCCGCCTGGTCGAGCGCGAGATCCTGTCGCTGATCTTCTCCCCCGGCTTCTCCACCGCCGCGCGGATCACCAACGTGTCGGGCCGCGGTGTGGGGATGGACGTCGTCAAGACCAACATCGAGCGCATCGGCGGGACCGTCGACGTCGCGAGCGTTCCCGGCAGCGGCACCACGTTCAAGGTCAAGATCCCGCTGACCCTGGCGATCATCCCGGCTCTGGTGGTCACCTGCGGCGAGGAGCGGTACGCGATCCCGCAGGCCAGCCTGCTCGAGCTGGTGCGCCTGGAGGGGGCGCAGGCGCGGCAGGGCATCGAGCTGATCTCCGGCGCGCCGGTCTATCGGCTGCGGGGCAACCTGCTGCCGCTCGTCCACCTCAACCGCGAGCTGGCGGTGCCCGACACCGCGGACCGCGACGTCGTGAACATCGTCGTGCTGCAGGCCGACGCCCAGCCGTTCGGGCTGGTCGTCGACGGCGTGCACGACACCCAGGAGATCGTCGTCAAGCCGCTCGGCAGCCAGCTCAAGGGCATCGCCACCTACGCCGGCGCCACCATCCTCGGCGACGGGCGCGTCAGCCTGATCCTCGACGTCGTCGGCCTGGCCCAGCGCGCCCATGTCGTCGCCGAGCACCGCGAGCGCGCCCTGACCGCGGGCCTCGGCAGCGGCGGGCCCGACGCGGGGGAGCTGGAGACGCTGCTCATCGTCGGCGTCGGCGCCGACCGGCGCGTCGCCGTGCCCCTGTCATCGGTGGCGCGGCTGGAGAAGTTCCCGCGCTCCGCCGTGGAGCGCGCGGGTCAGGGCGAGGTCGTGCAGTACCGCGACGAGATCCTCCCGCTGATCTCGCTGTCCAGCGCGCTCGGCGCCTACCCCGACCCGTCGGCCGAGGCCGCCAGGACCTTCGACGTCGTCGTCTGCGCCGCGCCGGGGGGTGGGTCCGTCGGCGTGGTGGTCGACCGCATCGTCGACATCGTCGAGGAGCGGCGCCGCGCCCGCGGGACGGGCCAGGCCCGCGTCGTCGACCGGCGGGTGACCGACGTCGTCGACCTGCCGGCCCTGGTCGCGGCACTGGAGACCGGCGTCCTCGCAGGCGCGCTGCCCGTCGAGGTGGGCGTGTGAGCGCCCCGACCGCCCGCCAGTACTCGACCTTCAGCGTCGACGGCCTGTACTTCGGGGTCGAGGCGCTGCGGGTGCAGGAGTTCATCCGCTACCAGCAGATGACCCACGTGCCGCTCGCCCCCCGCGACGTCGCCGGCCTCATCAACCTGCGCGGGCAGATCGTCACCGCGATCGACCTCCGCAGCCGCCTCCAGCTCCCACCCCGCGCCGACGGCCGCCTGCCGATGAACGTGGTCCTGCGCAGCGACGACGGCTCCGTGAGCCTGCTCGTCGACGAGATCGGCGACGTGGTGGACGCCGACGACGACAGCTTCGAGGCGCCGCCGGAGACCGTCGGCGGCGTCGCCCGCGACCTCATCCTCGGCGCGCACAAGCTGCCCGGCCGCCTGCTGCTCGTCCTGGACACCGACCGCGCGATCGCGGTCACCCCCGCTTAGCACCTAGGAGCCCCGCCCATGTGGCGCACCCTCACCCTCCAACGCAAGCTCCTCGCAGGCTTCGCGGCCGTCGTGGTCCTCGTCGTCGCCCTGGGCCTCTACCTGGTCAGCCAGCTCGGGTCGCTCGCGACCAACACCAGCGCGCTGTTCGACGAGAACTACGTCCCCGTCCGCGAGGGTCAGAGCGTGCGCGCGCTGCTGGTCGAGCAGGCGTACGACGTGTCACGGCACGTCCTGGGGACCACCGACCAGGAGATGGCCGAGCAGGAGGACGCGATCGCCGTCGCGCACGAGCGGCTGGAGGCGTCGATGGAGCAGGTCCGCCGCGTCGCCGCTCCCGACGAGGAGGAGTGGCTCGACGCCTTCGCGTCCTCCTACGCCGACGTGCGCGACCAGTGGACCGAGGTCGTGGCCCTGTCCCGGAGCGGCGACAAGGACCAGGCGGGAGTGCGCCTGGTCGAGGCCGCCGCACCGTACGAGGCGGCGCTCGCGGCGATGACCAGCGACATCGACTACAACGACCGGCTGGCGCAGGAGCGCCGGGACGCGGCAGCGGCGGCGTTCGGGCGCACACGCACCCTGGCCTTCGCCGCCCTCGCCGTCATCGCCGGCCTGGCCGTCGGCGTCGGCGTGCTCCTGTCGCGCGACGTGGCCCGCCGGGTCGGGGCGTCCGCGCTGGCGCTGGCGCGGTCGTCGGCGGAGTTGGGGGTGGCGTCGGGTCGGTTGGGTGTGGGGGCGGAGGAGACGGCGTCGCAGGCGCAGGTGGTGGCGGCGGCGGGTGAGCAGGTGTCGAGCAACGTGGCGACGGTGGCGACCGCGGTGGAGGAGATGAACGCCAGCGTGCGGGAGATCGCGGCGAACGCGCAGGAGGCGTCGCGGGTGGCGGGTTCGGCGGTGGAGATCGCGGATCAGACCAACGCGACGGTGGCGAAGTTGGGGGAGTCCTCGGCGGAGATCGGCAAGGTGATCGAGGTGATCACCTCGATCGCGGAGCAGACCAACCTGCTGGCGCTGAACGCCACGATCGAGGCGGCGCGTGCGGGGGAGGCGGGCAAGGGGTTCGCGGTGGTGGCCGGTGAGGTGAAGGAGCTGGCCAAGGAGACGGCGCGGGCGACCGAGGAGATCGGTCAGCGGATCGCGGCGATCCAGTCCGACACCGGTGGGGCGGTGACCGCGATCAGTGAGATCGGGTCGATCATCGGGCGGATCTCGGACATCTCCACGACGATCGCGGCGGCGGTGGAGCAGCAGACGGCCACGACCGATGAGATCGCCCGGTCGGTGAACGAGGCGGCGCGTGGCAGCGCCGACATCGCCGAGAACATCACCAGTGTGGCGGGGGTGCGCGGGCGACGGCGGATGGTGCGGCGACCGCCAAGCAGGCGGCGGGGTCGCTGTCCCAGATCGCCGCCCAGCTCCAGGCGCTGGTCGGCGCCACCCGCACCCCCGCCGCCGGCCCCACCCGACCCGACCCCACCCCACCCACCGCGTTCGCGCCGGACCACGACCGCGAACTCGTCACCAGCGACCGCTAGGGGAATCCCGTGCGCACCCTCAAGGGCAAGATGTTGACCGGCTTCCTCGTCATCGGTCTGGTGCCGCTGGCGGTGATGGGCGTGCTGGCCGTCCAGCGCAGCCGCGCGGCCCTGCTGGAGCGCGCCGGGCAGAGCCTCGCGCAGCAGGCGACCGAGGTCGGCGACAAGATCGACCGCAACTTGTTCGAGCGCTACGGCGACGTCCAGGCGTTCGCCTTCAACCCGCTGGCCCAGGGAGCGCCCGAGGACGTCACCGCGGCGGCGAACTTCTACATGCGCACCTACGGGATCTACGACCTCATGGTCATCGCCGACGCCGACGGGCGCATCGTGGCCGCGAACACCGTGGACGCCGGCGGCGACCCGCTGGACACCAGCAGCCTCATCGGCGCCAGCGTGGCCGGCGAGCCCTGGTTCCAGGAGGCGCTCAGCCTGCCGCAGGGCCGGTCCTCCTACCAGGACGTCGCTCCCGACCCGCTCGTCGGTGAGATCGCCGGGGAGCCCACCGCCACCCTGCGGTTCGCCGCGCCGGTGCGCGACGCGGGCGGCCAGGTCGTGCGGGTGTGGTCCAACCGCGCGTCCTGGGACCGCGTCGTCGCGCAGATCGTCGACGAGGAGGTGGAGGCGGCCGCCACCGGCGGGGCGGACCTGGAGGCCCAGCTGCTGAGCGAGGACGGGACCGTCATCTACGACGCCGACCCCGCGGCCGTGGGCGATCTCAACCTCGCCGAGCGCGGCCTGCAGGCGGCCCGCCGCGCGCTCGAGGGCGGGAGCGGCTACACCGTGGAACCGCACCTGCGCACCGGCGTGGAGCAGGTCAACGGGTACGCCCGCACCGACGGCGCGCTCGGCTTCCCCGGCTACGGCTGGAGCGTCCTCATGCGCGGGCCGACCGCGCAGGTCGCGGCGGCCGCCACCGCCCTCCAGTGGTTCGGGCTCGCCGTCGGCCTGGTCGCCGCGGTCCTCACGACCGCCGTCGCCGTCGTGCTCGCACGGCGCTGGACCGCCCCGGTCGCCCGCGCGGCCGTCAGCCTCGACCGCTCGTCGGCGGAGTTGGGGGTGGCGTCGGGTCGGTTGGGTGTGGGGGCGGAGGAGACGGCGTCGCAGGCGCAGGTGGTGGCGGCGGCGGGTGAGCAGGTGTCGAGCAACGTGGCGACGGTGGCGACCGCGGTGGAGGAGATGAACGCCAGCGTGCGGGAGATCGCGGCGAACGCGCAGGAGGCGTCGCGGGTGGCGGGTTCGGCGGTGGAGATCGCGGATCAGACCAACGCGACGGTGGCGAAGTTGGGGGAGTCCTCGGCGGAGATCGGCAAGGTGATCGAGGTGATCACCTCGATCGCGGAGCAGACCAACCTGCTGGCGCTGAACGCCACGATCGAGGCGGCGCGTGCGGGGGAGGCGGGCAAGGGGTTCGCGGTGGTGGCCGGTGAGGTGAAGGAGCTGGCCAAGGAGACGGCGCGGGCGACCGAGGAGATCGGTCAGCGGATCGCGGCGATCCAGTCCGACACCGGTGGGGCGGTGACCGCGATCAGTGAGATCGGGTCGATCATCGGGCGGATCTCGGACATCTCCACGACGATCGCGGCGGCGGTGGAGCAGCAGACGGCCACGACCGATGAGATCGCCCGGTCGGTGAACGAGGCGGCGCGTGGCAGCGCCGACATCGCCGAGAACATCACCAGTGTGGCGGGGGTGCGCGGGCGACGGCGGATGGTGCGGCGACCGCCAAGCAGGCGGCGGGGTCGCTGTCCCAGATCGCCGCCCAGCTCCAGGCGCTGGTCGGCGCCACCCGCACCCCCGCCGGCGGCCCCGGCGGATCCCACCCGCCCACCCCACCGGCCGGGGGCGAGCCGGAGCCGTGGGATCGGTGGGAGCACGAGCTGGCCCCGTCCGGCACCGCCCGCTGACGCTGCACCGCGGCTGCGCCGACGCTCAAGCGGCGGCGCCGAACAGCCGAGAGGACGCCATGCACGCCCTGGTCGTCGACGACTCCCGCGCCGTCCGGCGCCTGCTTCGGGGGATCCTGCTGAACCTCGGGTTCGACCACGTCGACGAGGCCGAGCACGGTCGACAGGCGCTGGACCTCATCGTCGACGGCGAGCTCCGGCCGGACGTCGTACTCGTGGACTGGAACATGCCGGAGATGAACGGGCTCGACTTCGTCAAGGCCCTCCGCGCCGACCGCTCCTACGACGGGCTCTGCCTGCTCATGGTCACCAGCGAGTCCGGGCCGGAGGGCATCCTGCGCGCGCTGGCCGCCGGCGTCGACGACTACGCGATGAAGCCGTTCACCCCCGACGTCATCGCCGGCAAGCTCGCGACGCTGGGTGTGCTGTCGTGACCCGCACCCGCGTCCTGGTGATCGACGACGCCGTCGTCGTGCGCAAGATCGTGACCGACGTCCTGGCAGCCGAGCCCACGATCGAGGTGGTCGGCACCGCGCCGAACGGCAAGGTCGCGCTGGCCAAGATCCCGCAGGTCAACCCCGACGTGCTCACCCTTGACGTCGAGATGCCGGAGATGGACGGGCTCGCGACGCTCAGTGAGGTGCGCAAGCGCTACCCGCGCCTCCCCGTCATCATGTTCTCCACGCTGACCGAGCGCGGCGCGGCCACGACGCTCGAGGCCCTGCTGCGGGGTGCCAACGACTACGTCACCAAGCCCGCCAACGTCGGCAGCGTGCAGGCGGCGATGGCGCAGGTCCGCGAGCAGCTCGTCCCCAAGATCACCGCGCTGGTGCCCCCTGACCGTGCCGTCGTCGCGTCGCGACCGCCGCTGCGCGCGGTCGCGGTCGCGGCCGGCGCTCCGCGGGCACGGACCGCCCCCGTCGAGCTCGTCGTGGTGGGTGTCTCCACGGGCGGGCCCAACGCCCTGGCGGACCTCGTCCCCCGGCTGCCCGCCGACCTCGGCGTGCCCGTCGTCATCGTCCAGCACATGCCCCCGATGTTCACCCGCCTGCTGGCGGAGCGGCTCGACACGCTCGCGCCCCTGGCGGTCGCGGAGGGCGTGGACGGCGCGGAGGTGCGGTCCGGCCAGGTGTGGATCGCCCCCGGCGACCGCCACCTGGAGGTCGTCCGCCGCCAGGGCGTGCTCCGCCTGCGCACGACCCTGGCCCCGCCGGAGAACTCCTGCCGGCCCGCCGCCGACGTGTTGTTCCGCTCGGCGGTGGCGGCCACCGGCGCCGGCGTGCTCGCCGTGGTGCTCACGGGCATGGGCGCGGACGGCAAGCGCGGTGCCGAATTGGTCCGCTCGTCGGGCGGCTCGGTGCTGGTGCAGGACGAGGCGTCCAGCGTCGTCTGGGGGATGCCCGGCGCGGTCGCGCGCGCCGGTCTGGCCGACGACGTGCTCCCCCTGTCCGGCATGGCGGACGCCATAGCCCGCCACGTGCGTCCCGCCGCCGCCGCCGCGAGACGCTGATGCCGATCGCCACCGCCGACTTCGAGTACGTCCGGACCCTGGTCCGCGAGCAGGCGGCCATCGTGCTGGAGGCCAACAAGGCGTATCTGGTCGAGTCGCGGCTGGGCCCCGTCGCCCGCGCCCACGGCCTGGACAGCATCGCCACGCTGGTCGGCCAGCTCCGGGGCGCTCGCGGCTCGCGGCTCCACGACCACGTCGTCGAGGCCCTGACCACCAACGAGACGTCGTTCTTCCGCGACATCCACCCGTTCGACACCCTCCGCACGGCCGTCCTGCCGGAGCTCGTCAAGCAGCGCGCGGCGGTCCGCCGGCTGTCGATCTGGTGCGCGGCCTGCTCCAGCGGGCAGGAGCCGTTCAGCATCGCCATGGTGATCCGCGAGCACTTCCCGCAGCTCGCCAGCTGGAACGTCGACATCCTCGGCACCGACCTGTCCGAAGGCATGCTCGCCCGCGCCGCCGCGGGGGTGTACAGCCAGCTCGAGGTCAACCGCGGCGTGCCCGCCCCGCTGCTGGTGAAGTACTTCGCGCGTGACGGTGCCGGATGGCGGTTGTCCCCGGAGATCCGGCGCATGGTGCGCTTCCGCGGCGGCAACCTCGCCCGGCCCTGGCCCCTCGCACCGCCCGTCGACCTGCTGATGCTGCGCAACGTCCTGATCTATTTCGCGGTCCCGACCAAGCACGAGATCCTGGAGCGCGCCCACCGGGCGCTCGCGCCCGACGGCGTGCTCTTTCTCGGCGGCACGGAGACGACGCTGGGGGTCCACGACGGCTTCGAGCGTGTGGCCGCCGGGCGGACCACCTACTACCGGCGCCGATGAGGGGGCCCCGCGTGATCTTCGACGAGGACGACCTGCGCACGATCACCGACGAGGTGTTCGGCGTGATGCTGGGGCTGGACTGCGCGCCGGTGGACCGAGCGCCGGAGCCGCTCCGGGGCACGGTGGTGGCCAGCTGCGTGCAGGTGACGGGGGCCTGGTCGGGGGCGGTCACGCTCGACGTCAGTGCCGACCTCGCGCGCAGCGCCGCGGCCGCGATGTTCCAGGCCGACCCCGGGGACCTGAGCGTCGAGGAGATCCACGACGCCGTGGGCGAACTGGCGAACATGACCGGCGGGAACGTCAAGAACCTGGTCACCGGGACGGCGCAGCTCTCCCTGCCCGCCGTCGCGCAGGGCATCGACTTCCACATGAGGATCCCGGGCGCGGTGGTCCGCAACCAACTCGACTTCGTCTGCGCCGGTGAGCCGCTGCGCGTCACCGTGCTCGAACGCCGGGAGGAGAGGTCCGCGTGAAGATCCTCGTCGTCGACGACAGCAAGGCGATGCGCATGATAGTGGTGCGCACCATAGCCAAGACCGACCAGGGTTCCGGTGCGGAGGTGCTGGAGGCGGCCAACGGGGCCGAGGCCCTGGAGCTGGTCCGCGACCAGCAGCCCGACCTGGTGCTGTCGGACTGGAACATGCCGGAGATGACGGGGATCGAGCTGCTGGAGGCCCTGAACCGCGAGGGCCTGCGCCCGGCGTTCGGGTTCGTCACCTCCGAGTCCACCCCCGAGATGTACGAGCGGGCGATGGCCAGCGGAGCGCGCTTCCTGGTGACCAAGCCCTTCACGCCCGAGAGCCTGGGCAAGGCACTGGCGGGCGGGTAGCGCGTGGCCGGCGTCGTGCCCGTGCCGGTCCGGGCGTCGGTCCGCGACCTGCTCGCCGACCTGCTCGGCCGCCGGGTGGCGGTGACCGACGCGCCGCCGCAGGTGCTGGACCCCGCAGCGCCCGCGCTCGCGGCCAGCTACGTGTGCGACGACGGCACCCCGGTGGCGGTGTGCGTGTGCGACCTGCGCCTGGCGGGCTCCGCGGGCGCCGCCCTGGGCGAGGCGCCCCCCGACGACGCGCTGGCCCAGATCGAGGCCGGGCGGCTGCAGGGTGACGTCGAGGAGTTCTTCCGTGAGGTGGTCAACATCCTGGCCAAGCTGCTGAACAGCCCCGCCACCCCCCACGTCCGGCTCGGCGAGGTCCTGCCCGTGCCCGGCCCGCTCGCGGCGGCCGTCGCCGCGGTCGTGCTGGAGCCGGGGGCCCGGGTCGACTACGCCGTCGCCGTCGAGGGCTACGGCACCGGCACCCTCACCCTCCTGGCCGTCTAGGGGACGGCGGGACGCGCCCGGGGGTGGACGGGCGGTCCGCGGGGGCGCGCTGCAGGTCGCCTGCGGGACCCTCCTCGGCGGCCAGCACCTCCCGGACCGCACCGGCGAGGGCCGCGACCACGCCCGCCGCCAGGCCGCGGTCCTGGCGATCGCCGAGCGTGCCGCCGACCTCCTGCGCGCCCGCGCCGTCGCGCGCGCCGCCGCCGGACCCCTGGCGAGCCAGGCGCACGACCCGCGTCCCGCCCTGGCCACCACCGTCCCCGCGCACGCCCGCTAGGTGTGCACCTCAAACGCCGGGCTCGACCGGCGTGCAGGGCGGAGCCCGCAGGGGTCAGGAGACACGGCCTAGGGGGCGTCGCGGTCGGCGTGCTCCAGGGCGGGGAGCAGGGCGACGGCGCGGCGGACCAGGTCGGGGTCCAGGACCGTGCCGGCCTCGGCCAGCAGCGCGGCGACGGCGCCGCCGGCCGACAGCGGCTCGCGGCCGGGCAGGCCGTGGCGGAGGGTGTCGAACCGGTCGGCGACGGCGATGACGCGCGCGAGCTCGGGGATAGCGGTCCCGGCCAGCCCATCGGGGAAGCCCGCGCCGTCCCAGCGCTCGTGGTGGGCGCGCACCGCCTGCGCCACCTCCTCGCCGGCGGACACGCGCAGGTAGTCGGCGCCGCGCACCCCGTGCGACCGGTAGCTCCACAGCAGGTCGCCGTCGAGCGCCTCGGTGCCGGCCATGGCCTCCGCCGGCAGCCCTGCCTTGCCGATGTCGTGCAGGTGCGCGGCCAGGCGGGCGCGGGCGCGGGTCGGCGCGTCGGCGCCCAGGTCGCGGGCCAGCGCGACCGCGACCCGCGCGACCCGCTCGCCGTGGCCCGGCGGGTGGCCGTCGTGCTGCTCGACGTGGGCCAGCAGCCGGCGCGCCGCCTCCAGCTCGGTGGTGGAGGACGTCCCCAGGGCCAGCGACTCCGCGCCCACCACCCCGCTGCGCTGGGCGGCGGCGGCGACGACCAGCGCCCGCTGGGCGAGCTCGACCAGCGCCGCGGGATCGGTGGCGACCTCGGGACCGGCGTGGCCCATGGCGACGGCGAGGGTGCGCTGCCCGCTGGGCGCGTAGGTCTCGGTGACGGCGGCCAGGCGCGCCCCCAGCGCCTCCATCGCGTGGGGGGTCAGCCGGTCCGACAGCAGGGCGAAGTCCGCCAGCGACAGCGCGTGCAGCTGGGCGCCGTTCGCGCGGCACAGCTCGCCGAAGCGGCTGGCCAGGCGGCGGCGCAGCAGCGCCACCGCCGCCGGAGCGAGCCGCCGGGCCGCCTCCTCCAGGAACAGCACGCGGACGCAGGCCACGCGGGGGACCTCGCCGGCCTGCACGGCCTCGGCCAGGGTGTGGCGCAGCGCCGCCTCGCCGGGGAGCCCGGTGACCTCGTCGCGGGCGGACTCCGCACCCTCGCCGGCGTCGCCGGCCTGCCGCTCGTAGGACTCCAGCAGGGCGGTGTCGTGGACGGTGCCGCGGACCACGGCGCCGATCGCGGCCTCGTTGCCCTCCGCGACCACCCCGATCGCGCCCAGGCGCACCAGCTCCACCGCGGCGGCCTCGCCGCCGGTGTGGGCGAGCGCCACCAGCGGGACCGTCGCCGCCGCCCGCACCGCGGCGACCAGGGCCTCCAGCTCCGCCCTCGGCAGGCGGGTGGACAGCAGGGCGGCGTCGCTGCCGGCCGCCTCGGCGGGGTCGTCGACCAGGCGCTCGACGCCCGCGGCCTGCAGCCGCTGGCGCGCCGTCTCCGGCAGGCCCAGGGCGAGGACCTGCGCGAGGCCCTGGCCGGCGGGCGGCGCGGGCACCCCGAGCCGGTCCACCACCACCGTGCCCGGGTCCGCTGCCGCCTGGCCCCTCCGCTCCTGGTCCACCGCCGCCGACGTCATGGCGGTGGTGTCGTCCGGTCGTTCCCGCGCCTTGAACTCAAGACCCCCCTCGCCGGGGCCGATCCCAGGGGGATGGAACGCATCGCAGCGGTCGCCGCACGCGTCGAGCAGCTCCAGGAGCGCCTCGCCACGCCCGCCCCCGGGTTCGGCGAGGCCCTGCGCGCCGAGACCGCGCCGTCCGCCCTGGCGGCCGCCCCGCCCGCGACGGGCGGGGCGCTGACGCTGGGGGGCCTGCTGGGCCTTCCCCCGGCGACCTTCGCGGCCCCCGCAGGGGCCGTCGCCGCCGCGCCGTCCGCGAGCGTCACCACGCCCGTGACCGGGGTCGGTCCCGGCGGGCTGCTGCTGCCGGTGCAGGGCCGGGTCGGCTCCCCCATGGGCATGCGCACCCACCCCATCACCGGGCAGCGCCGCCTGCACGCCGGCATCGACATCGGCGCGCCGACGGGCACCCCCATCCGCGCCGCCCAGGCCGGCACCGTGTCCTTCGCGGGCGTGCGCGGCGGGTACGGCAACTTGGTCGTCATCGAGCACCCCGACGGGACGGAGACCCGCTACGCGCACGCGTCGCGGCTGGACGTGCGGGCGGGGGACCGGGTGGAGCGCGGCGCCGTGGTCGCGGCGGTGGGGTCGACCGGCCAGTCCACCGGGCCGCACCTGCACTTCGAGGTGCGGCGCGGTGGCGAGCCGGTCGATCCCGCGCCGCTGCTGGGCCTCTGAGGCAACCCCGCGCGCTAGGTCCGCGGGGGGCGCGGGGGCCGCGCGGGGCGCCGGACGGGCCGGCGCAGCTCGGCGGCCCGGTCCGCGCTGGCGACCGCCGCCTCGTTCTGGGCCACGAGCTGGCGGTACACCTCCTCGCGGTGCACCGCCACGTCGCGCGGCGCATCGATGCCGATGCGCACCTGGTCGTGGCGGACCTCCAGCACCGTGACGACGATGTCGCCGCCGATGATGGTCGCGTCGCCGACCCTGCGGGTCAGGACGAGCAAGGCCGTCAGCCCTCGTCGTCGACGAGGAGCACCGCGCGCAGGGGGTTCGCCAGGTCGTCCAGGATGACCTGGCGGCCCTGGCGGGTCCGCGCGTTGATGATGAAGGGCCCGAGCAGGTTCACGTACAGCGAGCTCGCGGGGCCGTCCAGCGTCACCGGGCAGAACACGATCGCGTCCTCGGGCGCCGACAGGCCCAGCTCGCGCTGCTGCTCGTCGCTGAGGTCGGGCATGTAGTCGGGGAAGAAGTGCCACGGCACGCTCACGACCATCGAGACGTGCTCCTCGTCCAGGCTGCGCAGCAGCTGGAACGAACCGTCGTTGCTGAGCTCGGTCAGCACGAAGCGCCGCGAGGACGGGAAGCCGGGGATCCCCTCGGGGAACTCCAGCACCTTCTGCTCGAGGTCGGTCGTGGTCGCGGCCAGGGTCTCCGTCATCCGCCGTCCTTGCTGGGAGCGCCCCCGGGCCTGCTAGCGCAGGAAGTTCACCAGGGACTGGGGCAGGGCGCGTGACATCGCGGAGAGCGTCGCCTCGTAGGCGACCTGCTGTGTCTGCAGCGTCATGATGGCCTCCGCCATGTCCACGTCCTCAACCTCGGCACGTTCCGCACGGAGGTTGAGCAGTGTGTCGCTCGCCCGCTGCCGGGCGGACTCGACGCGGTTGGCGGCCGCGCCGACGACCGACTGGGAGCGCCCCAGCGTCCCGCGGACCTGCTCCAGGCTGCCGAGGGTGGCGGCCACCCCCGCGGTGTCGCCGGCGTCCAGCTGCGCGGCGAACTGGTCGAGCACCGCGAAGACGTTGGGGGAGCCGCCGGCGGACAGGCCGAAGGCCTCGTCGGCGGTGATGTTCACCCGGACCGTCTCGCCCTCGCCGATCCGGCGCTCGATGGCGCCCGCGTCGCCCTGGTAGGTACCGTCGGCCGCGACCACCTCGGCGGGGTCGGCCATGCCGGCGAACAGCGGCGCGCCGCGGTAGCGGGTGTTGGCGATCCCGCGCAGCTCCTCTCGGATGGCCAGCACCTCGGCCTTGATCGCCGCGCGCTCGCTGTCGTTCTTGGTGGAGGCCGCGCCCACGGCCAGGTCGTTGACGCGCTGCAGGCGCTCGGAGGCGGCCGACAACTGGGCGTCGACGATCTGCAGCCGGCTGTGGGCGTCGCCGGCGTTGCGGGCCTCCTGCTCGCGGCTGCGCTCGTCCGCGCGCAGCGACAGCGCGCGGACGGTCCCGCCGGGGTCGTCGGAGGGGGTGAGGATGCGGCGCCCGCTCGCGAGCTGGGACTGCGCCCGCTCGTACTGGCCCAGGCGCGACGACAGCCGCCGCAGGGTGTTGCCGAGCATCTGCTCGTTGGTCACGCGCACGGCGGGCTCCTCCTCTTACCGGCCGACGAGGCCGGTGCGGTTGATCAGGACGTCCAGGGCCTGGTCGACGGCCGTCATCACGCGGCTCGCCGCCTCCAGGGACCGCTGGTACTGCACGACCGACACCAGCTCCTCGTCGATGCTGACCGCGGTGACGTTGGAGCGGGCGCCGGACGCGGCGACCTGCAGGCCCTCCGCCGCGTCGGCGGACCGCCGCAGGGCGGCGACGTCGCCGGCGAGGGCGACGGTCATGCGCCGCACCCGCCCGTCGAAGGTCAGGCCGCCGACGGCGGCGTCGCGCAGGTCGGCCAGGTTGCGGGCGTTGCGCCCGTCCTGCGCGGCCACCGGCGTCGCCGCGGCGGCCGCCAGCCGGTCGAGGTCGGCGGCGACCGCGGGGGCCACGTCCAGGCTGCCGGCGCCCACCGACGGGTCGTAGGTCAGCAGCGCGCCGCCGCCTGCGCCGCCGGCGTCGAACCCGGCCGCGTGCCGGGTGTTCAACTCCGCGGTCAGGTCGGCCGCGAGGCTGTCCAGTGCGGTGCGGTGGGCCGCCAGGTCGCCGGTCAGGTAGGCGACGCGCCCCCCCAGCCGCCCGCCGGCGTCCACCGCGGCGCCGCCGGCGGTGACCGCGTAGGCGGGCCCGGCGCCCAGCACGAGAGCGCTGGCGACCACGCCGTCGACCAGGTCGACACCACCGGCGGTCACGGTCATCGTGCCGTCGGCGCCGACCACGGCACCGGCGCCGACCAGCGCCGCCAGCTTGTCCGCCAGCAGGTCGCGCTCGTCCATCAGGTCGTTGGGGGCGGTGCCGCGCACCGACGCCACCGGGATGTCGGCGTTCAGCTCCGCCACGCGGGCCAGCAGGTGGTTGGCCTCGCGCACGGTCTCCGCCGCGCCGTCGGCGGTGTCGGCCGCGAGGGCGTCCCAGCCCGCGTCGACGGCGCGCACCCTGCTGGTCAGCGACCCGAGCGCGGCGAGGACCTGCTGGCGGCCGGCGGGCTCCGCCGGCTCCAGCGAGAGGTCCTCGAAGGCGTCCCACAGGGCGCTCAACTCGCCGGAGACGCCCTGGTCGGGTTCGGCCAGGATCGCCTCGGTGCGGCCGAGCAGCTCCGCGCGGGCGCCCTGGTAGGCCGCGTCGCCCGCGGCGCCGCGCACCCGCCGGTCCAGGAAGTCGTCGCGCGACCGCGTGATCTGCGCGACGTCGACCCCGGCACCCAGCAGGCCGATGCTGGTCTGGTGCGGGGCGTTGGCCCGCAGCTCGAGCCGCTGGCGGGTGTAGCCCGGCGTGTGGGCGTTGGCGACGTTGTGCGACGCCGTGTCCAGACCGGTCTGCGACGCGCGCAGCGCGGTCAGGGACGTGTGCAGCGAGACGAAGTTCCCCATGACGACCTCACAGCACCTGATCGAGGCGGACGGCACCGGGGGCGGCCACCTGGTGGCGCCCGTCGGCGTTGTAGGTGGCGCCGGCTCCGGCGCCGCGCAGGTTGGCCAGCGATTCCTGGAGCGACGACAGCGCGGCGGTGGCCAGGCGCCGGTTGGTGGCGGCGGTCTCCTCGACCTCCAGCGCCAGCTCGCCGAAGCCGCGCAGGTGGTCGGCGAAGACGGCCTTGAGCGGCTCCGGCGCGTGGTCGGCGAGCTCGGCGAGGGTGACCTTGTCGACGTCGAGGCCGAACAGGTCCGCGATCGCGGCGGTCGCTGACAGGCGCTGGGACTCGGCGTCGCGCAGCGCCGCCACGACGTGCTCGACCTCCTCGAGGGCCAGCGGGACGAAGCGGCGCTCGTCGGCGGCCAGGAACAGGCGCGCGGCCATGAGACGGTAGAGGAGCAGCTCGACGAGGCGGCGCTCCGCCGACAGCGTGTCGGCGAGCGTCTCCATCCCCGCGCGGGCGGTGTCGGCGGAGGGGATCACTGGACCACGAACTCCATGTAGTACACGCCGGTGACCTCGCCGTGGTAGGCCTCGCCGACACGCTCGGTGAGCTCCTGCTTCAGCTGCTCGCGGACCGCCGGGTCCGTGACCTCGGCCATCGTGTGGGCGCCGAACATGGCGATCGCGGCGTCCAGCGCCTTGGCCTGCTCACCCGCGGGCATCTCCGGGGCCTCCTCGCCGCCGTGCCCGCCGGCCTCGGCCCCCTCGTGCGGCGCCATCTGCAGCGCGAGCCCCACCTTCAGGAAGTGGCCGTCGGAGAGGTTGAGGGTGATCGGCTCCAGGGCGTGGATGGGTCCCTGCGCCTCATCCTCAGCCGCCTCCGCGGCGGCCGCGGGCTCCGCGGCCGCGGCAGGTGCGGGGGAGGGCTTCATGAGGAACCCGCCGCCCAGCAGGCCGACCGCGAGGACGGCCGCGGGCACGAGGTTGCTCTTGCCCCCCGACTTGGGCTGGTCGTCGGCGCCCTCGGCGCCCTTCTTCTTCTTGAACATCGCGCGCGGCTCCCGTGTGGCGGTGGGCGGGTCGTGATCAAGGCGTCGGACGACGCCGGTGGGCGGTTGAGGACCAGGACCAGGACCACCCGGAAGGACTGGTCACCCCCGGTCAGGGGGCGGGGACCTGGGTGAGCAGCACGAGCTCGACCCGGCGGTTGCGGGCGCGGCCGTCGGCGGTCGCGTTGTCGGCCACGGGCCGCTGGTCGGCGTAGCCGCTGGCGGTGACGCGCTGGGGGGCGACCCGGCCGCCGGCGACCAGCTCCTGCAGGACGGTGGTGGCGCGGGCGGTGGACAGCTCCCAATTGGACGGGAACGCCGCGGTCGTGATCGGGCGGTCGTCGGTGTGGCCCTCGACGGCCAGCTGGTTGGGCACGTCGGCCACGGTCGCGGCGACCAGGCGAAGGATCTCGCTGCCCTCGCTGCGGACCTCGGCGGAGCCGGGGCGGAACAGCACCCGGTCCGACAGGATGGTGACCACGAGGCCGCGGGGCTCGGTGCGGAACCCCAGCGCCTCGCCCAGGCCCAGCTCCTCCGCGCGCCGCGCGATGGTCTCGCGCACCGCGTCGAAGGCGGCCTCCTCCTCGACCCGGGCGAGGTTGCGCTGCTCCTCGCGGGCCAGGGCGGCCTCCGCGCGGTCGGCGCGGCTGGGGCCGATCTGGGGGACGGCGGCGTCGCCGGCGCCGGGTTCGGCACCGCCGGTGACCTCCACGACCGCGGGGGACGACCCGCCGGCCGCGGGGAACGGCTCGATGGCGAGGTCGCCGGAACCCAGCGCCTGGTTCAGCCCCACGGCCATGTCCTGGAACTTCTTGAGGTCCAGGCTGGACATCCCGTAGAGCACGAGGAACAGGCCCATGAGCAGCGTGAGCATGTCGGCGTAGGGGATGACCCACGCCTCGTGGTTCACGTGCTCCTCGTGCTCGACCTCGTCGTGGGCGTCGCCGCCCCCGCCGGCCATCAGCTGGCCTTCCTGGCGCTGGCCGGGAAGTAGCCCTCCAGCTTCTCGCCCATGACGCGGGGGCTGTGGCCGGAGATGATGCCCAGGACCCCGTCGACGACGAGGTTCTTGACGGCGACCTCCTCGGCGGACAGCCGCTTCAGCTTGTTGGCCCAGGGCAGGAACAGCCCGTTGGCCAGGAACACGCCCCAGAAGGTGGCGACGAAGGCGGCGGCGATGCCGTGGCCCAGCGCCTGCGGGTCGTCGAGCTTCGACATCACGGCCATGAGGCCGACGACGGCGCCGACGATCCCCAGCGTGGGCGAGAACACGCCCGCCGACTGGTGCCAGTTGGCGACGGTCTTGTGCCGCTCCTTCATGGCGTTGATCTCGAACTTGAGGGTGTCGCGCACGACCGCGGCGTCGGAGCCGTCGGCGGCGAGCGTCAGCGCCCGGGCCAGGAAGGGGTCGGTCTCCTGCTTGGCCTTGGCCTCCAGGCCGATCATGCCCTCGGTGCGGGCGGCCCCGGCGTAGACGACGAGCTTGTCGACCACGGCCTTGGGGTCCGGCGGCGTCCCGGGCAGGAAGACCTTGAGGATCGCCTTCAGCGCGGCGAGGTTCTCCTTCATGGTGTGGCTCTGCCAGACCACGCCGAGGGTCCCGACGATGACGATCAGCAGCGCCGGCACGTTGGTGAACAGCATGACGGGGTCGGCGCCCTTGAGGATCGCGCCCACGAACACCCCCACCAGTGCGAGGACGATGCCGATCAGGCTCGCGAGGTCCATGGCTCAGTGCTCCTCCGGCTCGTGGGGCTGGTCCCCGGCGAGCTGCAAGTGGGTGGTGCGGCGCGCCGCGGTCTTCGGGCGCGATCGGGTCAGGGCGGGGCCGGCGGCACGGGAGCGCGCCTGGAAGTCGGCAACCAGGTCGACGACCTCCTCGAGCGACTCGGTGACGAGGTAGGAGTTGCCGTTGGCCATCGTCACGACGGTGTCCGGCGTCTCGTCGAGACGCTCGATCTGGTCCTCGTTCAACCCGATGCGGCTGCCGTCGAGCCGCGTGAGCAGGATCACGTCGCGCCCCTCTCCTCGTGTGCCCCTTCCGAGTCGGCGCGCGCTCCCCCCCGATTGAGGGAACTAGCCCAGAACCACCCGAACAGACCAGCCCGCTGCTCAGGCCCCCAGCGCGGCCGCCAGAGCCGCGGCGACGCGGTCCTGGTCGTCGGGGTCCAGGTCGACCGAGCTGGGCAGCGACAGCCCGCGGGCGTACAGGTCCTCGGCCACCTCGCCGCCCAGGCGCGGGGCAGCGCGGTACGGGGCCTGGCGGTGCAGCGGCGGCCACACGCGGCGGGCGGTGACACCCGCCGCCGCCAGCGCGTCGGCGACTGCGTCGGGTCCCGGCCCGCCCGCGGCCAGCAGGACCGAGTACAGCCAGGCCGAGGGGGTGGTCCCGGCGGGTCGCGGCGGCGGCTCCAGCGCCAGCCCGGCCAGCGCGCGGTCGTAGCGCTGCGCCACGGCCCGCTTGGCGGTCAGGAACGCGGGCAGCAGCTCCAGCTGGGCGACGCCCAACGCCGCCGCCAGGTTGGTCAGCCGGTAGTTGTAGCCCACGTCGTCGTGCACGTAGCCGCGCCCGGGCACCTTCGCCTGGGTCGTGAGGTGGCGCACGCGCCCGGCGATGTCGCCGTCGTCGGTCACCACCATCCCGCCGCCGCCGGTGGTGATGACCTTGTTGCCGTTGAAGGAGAAGCAGCCCGCGTCACCGGCGGTGCCGACCTGGCGGCCCGCCAGCGGCCCCGCCGTCCACGACGCGCCCAGCGCCTCCGCGGCGTCCTCCACGAGCGGGATCCCGAAGCGGGCGCGCAGGTCCAGCAGCGGCTCCAGGTCGGCCGGGGCTCCCAGCACGTGGACGGCCTCGATCGCCGACGGCAGCGGCGCGCCGCGGGCGGCGCGGTCGCACACCGCCTCGTGCAGCCGGGCGGCGTCCAGGTTCCAGCTGGAGCGCTCGCTGTCCACCAGCCACGGCTGCGCGCCGGTGTAGGTGACCGCGTTGGCCGAGGCGATGAAGGTGAAGGCGGGGACCGCGACGTCGGTGCCCGGGCGCGCGCCCACCACCCGCAGCGCGACGTGCAGCGCGGCGGTGCCGCTGGCGCAGGCCACGGCGTGGCGGGCGCCGACGGCCGCGGCGAACGCGTCCTCGAAGCGGGCGACGAACGCCCCCACCGACGACACCTGGTTGTCCTCCAGGCACTGGCGCAGGTAGCGCTCGGCGTTGCCGCGCAGCGAGGGGACGGCCAGGGGGATCGGCCGCGGCGCGACGGCGCTCACCGGTGGTACCGGGCGGCCTCGGCCGGCTCGACGCGACCGCGCAGCCATGCCGCGGTGCGCGCCAGCCCCTCCTCCAGGCCCACCGAGGGCGACCAGCCCAGCAGCGCCCGTGCGCGCGCCGGTTCGGAGCGCAGCACCTCGACCTCGCTGCCGTCGCGGCGCACCCGCTGCGGGTCGGTGACGACCCGCGCCGAGCTGCCCGTGACCGCGGCGCACAGGCCGACCAGGTCCCCGACGGACACCGCACGGCCGGTGCCCAGGTGCACCACAGAGCCGGGGGCCAGGTCCGCGGCGGCCAGGCGCACGAAGCCGTCGACCGTGTCCTCGACGTAGGTGAAGTCGCGCTCGGGGCGCAGGTTGCCCAGGTGCAGCTCCTCGGCGCCGGCCAGCATCTGGCCGAGCACCGTGGGGATGACCGCGCGGGCGGACTGGCGGGGCCCGTAGGTGTTGAACGGCCGCAGAGTGACCGCCCGGGTGCCGAACGACCGTGCGTAGGCCTCGCAGAGCTTGTCGGCGGCGATCTTGGACGCCGCGTACGGCGACTGGGCCTGGAGCGGGTGGTCCTCGGTGATCGGTACGGAGCGCGGGGTGCCGTAGACCTCGCTGGTCGAGGTGTGGACCAGGCGCGTCGCGTGCTCGCGGACCGCCTCCAGCACGTTCAGCGTCCCGCCGGCGTTGACGTCGAGGAACGACGCGGGGGCGGTGTAGCTGTAAGGGATGGCGACCAGGGCCGCGAGGTGGAAGACCAGGTCGCTGCCGGCCACGACCTCGCGGACCAGCCGGGCGTCGCGCACGTCGCCGCGCACGACGTCGACCGCCGCGCGCTGGGCGGGGCTCATGCCGTCCAGCCAGCCCAGCGACCCGTCGGAGGTGTACAGGCACAGCGCGCGCACGCTCGCGCCCTCGACCAGGAGGCGGTCGACGAGGTGGCTGCCGATGAAGCCGTCGGCCCCGGTGACCAGGGTGACCGTCCCGGCCAGCGCGCTCACGACAGCCCCCGTGCCCGGGCCAGGTCCGCGGGGCGCCCGACGTCGGTCCACTCGCCGGTCAGGCGCCAGACGTGGACGGGCTCGCCCCGGCGCAGGCAGTCCTCCAGCAGCGCGGGCAGCGGGAAGGCGGCGCCGGCGGGGACGCGGTCCACCAGTGACGGGTCCAGGACGTAGATGCCCGCGTTCACCGTCCAATGCGCGGCGGGCTTCTCGCGCAGGGCCACCAGGCGCTCGCCGTCGGTCTCGACCACGCCGAAGGGCAGCTCGTGGACGTGGTCGCCGACGGCGATGGTCGCGGGCGCGCCGCTGGCGGCGTGGCTGGCGAGCAGGTCGCCGACGTCGAACTGGGTGAGCAGGTCGGCGTTCATCACCAGCATGGGGGTGTCGGGCAGCAGCCCCGCGCCGCGCAGCAGGCCCAGCGCCCCACCCGTGCCCAGCGGCCGGTCCGGGTCCTCCCGGACGTAGGCGATGGAGCAGCCGAACGCCTCGCCGTCGCCGAAGTGCTCCTCGATGATGTCGCCCAGGTAGTTGACGGCGAGCACGACGCGGCGGATCCCCTGGCCGACCAGGTGCAGGACCAGGCGCTCCAGCAGCGGTCGGCCCGCGACGCGGACCATCGGCTTGGGGAGGGCGTCGGTGAGCGGGGCGAGCCGGGTGCCCCGGCCGCCCGCCATCACCACCGCGCAGTTGGCGCGCTCGACGGCGCCCAGCAGCTCGCGCAGCACGTGCAGCCCGCGCAGGCGCCCGTCGGGGTCCACCACCGGGATCTGCCCCAGCGAGCGCGCGCGCATGAGGTCGAGGACCTCGGCCCGCCCCGCGCCGGGTCCCGTCACGACCGGCGCGCGCCCCAGGTGGGGCCCGACGGGATCGTCCAGGGCCGCCCCGCCCAGCAGCGCCCGGCGCAGGTCCCCGTCGCTCACCGTGCCCACCAGCCGGTCGTCGTCGTCCACGACCAGGGCGATCTCCAGCGCACCCCGGTCGATGGCCGCCATCGCATCGCGGATCGTCGAGCCGGCCTCGGGCAGCGTCAGGCGGGCCAGGGCCTGCGGGCCCGCGGTCCTCTCCGCTGCGGTCGTGGTCACGCGCGCGCCTCCAGTTCCGCCGGCACCGCGTCGCGCGGAGGTGGCGCCGGCCACGACCCGCCGCCGGGCGCCGCGGCCCCGGCGGCCTCGGCGGGGGGCGGCTTGATCGTCAGGGCGTCCAGGTCGGCCGCGGCCAGGAGGCGGGCGATCCGCGGGGCGGCGTGGCCATCGCCGTAGGGGGAGCGGGCGGCGGCGGCGAGCGCCCGCCCGGCGGGCGACAGGGCGGTGGCGAGGGCGGCCGCGACCGCGCCGGCCTCGGCCTAGGCGTGCAGCACCGTGGGCCGCCGCAGGCGCCCCCGCTGCCGGTCGCCCACGTCGACCGTGGGCGTGCCGAGCGCGGGCGCCTCGATGATCCCGGTGGAGGAGTTGCCGACAACCGCGTCGGCGGCCGCCACCAGGCTGAGGTAGCGGCGCTGGCCCAGCGACGTGCGGGTCGCGGTCGGCCCCGTGCGGCGCGACGCCCAGCGGTCCAGGCGGGCCGCGATCGCCCTCCCGCCGGCGTCGGCGCCCGGGTGCGTGGCCACGACGGTGGCGTCGGGGTGGCCGTCGAGCGCGCCCAGCACGGCGTCCAGTCCCGCGGCGGGCGGCTCGCCGAGCGTCGCCGGGTGGTAGGTGACCACCAGGGTGGGGCGGCGCAGGGGGACCCCGAGGTCCTCCTCCAGCGTGGCCCGCGGCAGGGGGTCCAGGCCGTGCACCTCGTCCAGGCCCGGGGCCCCGACCACGTGGACGCGGGCGGGATCCTCCCCGAGGGCTACGACCGCGCGGGCGAACGGCTCGGCGGCGACCAGGTGGAGCGCGGCGACCTTGGTGAGCGCGTGGCGCAGCGCGTCGTCGACGGCGCCCGCGGTCGTCTCGCCGCCGTGCAGGTGGGCGACGGGCACGCCCGCGAGGTGGGCCGCCAGGGCGGCGCCGAGGGTCTCGTAGCGGTCGCCGAGGACCAGCAGCACGTCGGGGGCGATGCGCCGCAGGGCGGGGGCGACGCCGATGAGGACCAGCCCCATCGAGGTGGCCGCGCCCACCGCGGTGTCGCTGTCGAGCAGGACCTCGACGCGCTCGTCGACCGCCAGGCCGTCCGCCTCGATGGCGGCCACCGTCGACCCGTGCCCCGGCGCCAGGTGCGCGCCGGTGACCAGCAGGCGGGAGGTCACGCCCTCGGCGGCCAATGCGCGCAGCACGGGCCGCAGCAGGCCGTACTCCGCGCGCGTGCCGGTCACGGTGCAGACCGTCCGGGTCACCGGGGCGCTTCCGCGTGCAGGACGTCGGCGGCGGTGATGGGGTCGCCGGCCGCCACCGCCGCGGCCAGCCGCAGGCCTGCCAGCGGGGTGGCCGGCGGCAGGCCGGTGGCGGGGCGCAGGGCGACCACGTCGGCGGCGGTGAGGGCCTGGCCAGGGCGCAGGGCCCGGGCGGCGTGCAGGCTGCGGCGCACCGCGGCGAGGTTGGCGGCCTCCGATGGCATCGGCCGCTTCACGCCGTCGCCGAGGGCCGCCTCCAGGTCGCGGACCTGCCGGACGTAGGCTGTCAGCCCCGGGGGGTCGGCGGACGCGCGGTGGTCGGGCCCGCGCCGCCCGCGGTCCAGCGTGACGTGCTTCTCGAGCAGCGCCGCGCCCAGGGCGACCGCCCCCAGCGCGGTGGTCGCCCCCTCGGTGTGGTCCGACCAGCCGACCGGCAACCCGAAGCGGGCGGCCAGCGCCGGGATCACGCGCAGGTTCGCCTCGGCGGCCGGGGCGGGGTAGGCGGAGACGCAGTGGAGCACGCAGCGGCCCGGCGCGGCGCCGGTGGCGGCCAGCGCCGTGGCCACCTCCTCGCCGGTGGCCATCCCCGTCGACAGCAACAGGGGCAGGCCCCGCCCGGCGAGGTCGCGCAGGAACGCCAGGTTGGTCAGCTCACCGGAGGGGACCTTCAGGGCCGGGACGCCCAGGGCGCAGAGCAGGTCGGCGCTGGCGGGGTCGAAGGGCGTGGACAGGAACAGCAGTCCGCGCTCCCGCGCGTGGGCGGCGAGCTCGGCCCACGCTCCGGGGGGCAGCACCAGTGCGCCGAGCAGTCCCCGCTGGCGGTCCTGCCCGGTCGCGCCGGCCTGGTAGGCGGCGGTGGGCGCCGCGGCCGAGGCGAGCAGGTCGGGCGCGAAGGTCTGGAACTTGACCGCGTCGGCGCCGCAGTCGGCCGCGACGTCGACGAGCCGGTGGGCCAGCCCCTGGTCGCCGTCGTGGTTGACGCCCGCCTCGGCCACGATCAGGCAGGGCCGGCCCGGCCCGATCTCACGGTCGGCGAGCGCTAGGAGCGCCGTCACCGTTCTGGACTTTGCGTAGCTGGCACGCCACGCACAGTAACACCCGCGGGGACGTCGCTCACCACCACGGCACCGGCTGCGACCACCGCGCCGTCGCCCACCCGGCGCCCGGGCAGGACCACGGCCCCGGCGCCGACCAGCACGTCGCGCCCGCAGTGCACCCCGCCCGCCAGCACCGCCCCGGGGGCGCAGTGGCTGCGCGGGCCGAGATCGGCGTCGTGCTCCACCACCGCCCCCGTGTTGACCACGCACGCCCTGCCCACGCGGGAGCCGGGCCCGACGTGAGCGTGCTCCAGCACCACCGTGCCCGATCCCAGGGCGGCGTCGGCGGCCACCGTCGCGGTCACCGCCACCAGCGGGGGGAGTGGGACCTGGGCGGCCTCCAGGTCGACCACCAGGCGCTCCCGAGCGTGGGCCGCGCCCATGCCGAGCAGGGCGGCAAGGTCCCGTCGGCGGGCGAGCGCCGCGGCGATGCCGTCGTCGGCCAGGAGCAGCGGTGCGGGGCCCCCGCGCGCCGCCCACGCCGCGCCGGCCGCGCCGCCCGCTCCGCCCCCCAGCACCGGGTCGCTGACGACCACGATCCGCCAGCCCGCCCGCCGGGCCGCGTCGCCGACCGAGCGGGCGTGGCCGCCCGCGCCGAAAAGCACCACCGCCGGACCCGTCACCCGGCCAGGACCCGCGCCAGCGCCAGGCCCACCGCGTCGTCGACGTCCACGGACCGCTCCGCGGGCATGACCACCGCGGCGGTACGCGGTCCGACCAGCGCCCCGCCGGCGCGCAGGTGATCCGCCCGGGCGGCGTAGACCGCCCCGTTCAACTGGTAGGTGGGGGCCACATCCTGGCGTCGCGAGGCCATGCGCTCCCAGCCGAGCAGGGGCTCCAGCGCGCCTGCCGGCCCCGCCCGGAACAGCCACTCCGGTGGGTGGGGCGTGGGGGACACCGTCGCCGCGGCGGGGGCGCCGGCCAGTGCCCGCAGGCAGGCCACGACGTCCTGGGGGGCCCGCAGCGGCGAGGTCGGCTGCAGCAGCACCACGCGCACGACGCCGGGCCGGCCAGCCAGGACGTCTGCCACGACCGCGGCGGTGGGGGTGGCGTCACCCGCGAGGGACGGGTCCCGCCGCAGCGCGGTGGCACCCGCCCGCGCGGCCTCCGCCAGGATGTCCTCCCCGTCGGAGGACACGACGACCTCGTCCAGGCCGGGCACCTGGTGAGCGACGTCGACGGCGCGGGCCACCAGCGAACGACCGCCGACCTCCGCGAGGTTCTTGCCGGGCAGGCCGCGCGAGCCGCTGCGAGCCGGCACGAGCGCCAGGGTCGTCATTACTCACAGTCGATACAAGATCTCACAACGTTGTCAAGACCCCCCGCCGGACTGCCGAACACCGACCGGGTCCGACGCGACGACCCAAGGAGCAGGCGTGGACGAGTTGGCCCAGGCCCGGGCGGCGCTGGCCGCCGGGCGCCCGGCGTTCGCCCTGGAGCACCTGTCCGCCGCGGCCGAGACCGCGGGCCCCGACGAGCAGGCCGCGGCCATGGTCCTGGCCGCCGAGGTCAACCTGCGCCTGGACCGGCCGTACGAGGCGCTGGACTGGGTGGCGCGGCTGCGTGACACCGCGGGCCCCTCGGACCGGGCCGACCTGCTGGAGGCCAGCGCCCGTGTGGCCGTCGGGGACGGCAACACCGCCCTGGGCCTGCTCGACGGGCTCGACGAACCCGGCGCGGGGGAGGGCGGACCGGGGGCCGCCGCCCGCCTGGTCCTGCGCTCCCGCGCGCTGAGCCTGGTCGGCCGGACCACCGACGCCGCCGCCGCGGTGCTCGCGGCGCTGCGCGAGGACGACGGCGACCCCTACGCCTGGGGTCAGCTCGCGGCCGTGCTCGCGCGGGAGCCCGTCGAGCCCGTACCGGTCCCCGACCTTCCCGGCGACCGCCTTCCCGAGGCCGCGGAGGCGCTGCTCAGGGCCCCCGCAGCCGGCGCCGACCGGGTGCTGGAGGCGCAGTGGGTCGCCGGGGCCCAGCGCTCGCGGGTGATCGCCGTGGTGGCCCACCTGGGCGCCGACCTGCCCCTGACCCGCGCCCTGGAGTGGTCCGCGCGCATGCGTGCCGCGGGCCACCCCGAGCACTGCCCCCTGCTGGGCCTGGCCGCCAACCGCGGCCGGCCCGCACAGGAACGGTTGCGTGCGGCGGCCGTCACCGCCGCCACCTTCGGCGACCCGCGGGCGGCGTCCCTGGCCGAGCTGGCGGCCAACGACCTGCCCGTGGACCTGCTGGTGCCCGCACTGGACGAGCTGGCCGCCCTGGCGCCCGACCTGCTGGAGGGCTTCCTGGAGGTCGCCGCGGCCACGCGTCCCGACCGCGCCCTGGTGCTGGCCGCCGCGCTCGCCGACCGCGACGCCGCCGGCGCCGCCGCCGCGCTCGCCCGCCATGCGGTGGCACTGTCCGGGGGCGACGCGGCGGTGCTCGCCGGCGCCGGCCTGCCCGCGGCGCGCATGACGGCCCTGGCCGGCCTCGCCGGTGAGCCGGTCCTGGCGGCGGCCGGACTGCTCGTACGCTGACCGGTTCCTGCGGCTAGCGGGCGGCGCGGGCGCGCAGGTCGTCCGCCACCGCCGACATGGGCGCGTCCCACGGCTCGTTCCACGCGCGGGGGAAGCGCCGCAGCGTGGGCATCCACGGCCAGTGCGGCGTACCCAGCGCCAGCGGGTCGGCCAGCGACAGCATCAGCGACGGCCGCCCCAGCGCACCGGCGAGGATCGCGGGGGTCGTCCCGACCCCGACGACCACGTCCAGGCAGCTGGTCAACGCCGCCAGCTCCTCGAAGTCGTCGGTGTAGTCGACGTCGTCCCAGCGGTGCACCCGCACGCCGGTGCGGTCCTCCACCTCGGCCAGTTCGGCCTCGCGTGCGTCCGCGGCGCCGTACTGGAGGTTCACGAAGGTCACGCCCGGCGTGGCCAGCACGGGATCCCACTCGGCCAGGGTGGTGTAGTGGTGGAGCCGGTCGACGGCGAGGTTCATGCTCCGCCAGGAGATGCCCACCGTCAGGCGACCCCCGAGCTCCGCCAGGCGGGCGCGCCAGCGCGGCTGGCGGGCGGGGTCGGCCAGCAGGTAGCCCGTGCGGTCGGGGAACGAGGCCAGGTCGGTGCGGAACAGGCGCGGCAGCGACCCCGCCGGGCAGTGCGCGTCCACGTCGTCGGTCACCCCCGCGGGGAAGGGGCGCACCTCCGCGGTCGGGAAGGAGCGGGCGAACAGGCGGGTGAGGCGGGGGTCACACAGGAGCACCACCGCCCCGGCGCGGGCCAGCGCGTCGGGGTAGCACGAGGCCAGCCGCAGTTCGTCCCCCACGCCCTGCTCCCGCCAGATCAGGACCCGCCGGCCGGTCTCCCCCTCCCAGCGCGCGACCGTGGGCTGCCGCCCGGCTCGGCGCCCGCCCGTGGACAGGCCGTGCTCGAACAACTCCCAACCCTGCGCCAGGTCGCCGCTGCCGAGGGCAGCGAAGGAGCGGTTGTACCGGAGGCCGAGGTCGCCGGGCGCCAGCGCCTCCGCGCGACGCAGCAGCCGCGCCGCCTTGGAGAAGTTGCCCATGCGCAGCTCCACCAGGCCCAGGTTGTTGAGCAGCGAGGCGCTGTCGGGACGCAGCGCCGCGGCACGTGCGAAGCACTCCCGGGCGACGTCCAGCGCCCCCACCGACAGCACGACGTTGCCCAGGTCCAGATGCACCTGCGCGTCAGCCGGCGCGAGCCGGGCGGCCGCCTCCAGTTCCGGTAGCGCCTCGACCACCCGGTCCTGGGCCGCCAGCGCGGTACCCAGCTCCCGATGCGCCAGCCAGGTGGGCGCGGCGCGCAGGGCGCGGCGCGCCGTGCCCACCGCCTCGTCGAACTTGCCCTGGCCGCGCAGGAGCTGGGCCAGGAGCACCAGTGCCGGCGGGTGGCCGCCGTCCGCCGCCAGCGCCTCGCGGCATGCGGTCTCGGCCGCCTCGGCCCGGCCCGTGGCCCCCAGCGCGACGGCCCGCCGGTAGGCGTCGGTCCCGGGGCGGTCCTCCACCGTCGCCCCTGTCTCGCCCATGCCCTCGATCACGTCGGCGAGTTCCCGGCGCTGTACCAGCAGCAGTCCGAGGAGGCGCAGGGCGTCGGGGTGGTCGGGCTGGGCGGTGAGCAGCGTGCGGTAGCCGCGCTCGGCCTCGGCCAGACGCCCGTCGGCGTGGTCGCGCACGGCCGAGGCCAGGCGCTGCTGGGCGCCTGACGGGCGCGCGGGGGGCGGGGACGGCCGCCCGCGGGGGCGCTGGCGGTTGGCGCGCGACATGCACCGAACTTAACGGACAAATGAGATGACCGCTCAAGTACCCCGGGGGAATCCCCGATCCCCTTGTCTGCCGGCATGACGTCGGCGGACCCGGGAGTGCCGGGTTCCTAAGGGTCCAGGAGGACGACACCCAATGCGCATCAACCAGAACATCGGCGCGTTCAACGCGTACCGGAACCTGTCGGTCACCAACAACAACATGAGCAAGTCGCTGGAGAAGCTGTCCAGCGGGTTCCGGATCAACCGGGCCGCCGACGACGCGTCGGGCCTGGTCCGCTCCGAGGGTCTGCGGGCGGAGATCGGCGGCACCAAGGTCGCCATCCGCAACGCCCAGGACGGCATCAGCTTCGTGCAGACGGCAGAGGGCGCGCTCGAGGAGGTCCACTCCATCCTCCAGCGCATGCGCGACCTCGCGGTCGGCGCCGCCAGCTCCACCTCCGACGGCGTCGCCGAGCAGGCCGAGTTCGACGAGCTCAGCAACGAGCTCACCGCCATCGGCTCGCGCACCACCTTCAACGGCAAGGAGATCTTCGGCGAGAGCGCCAGCTTCCACGTCGGCGCCGGTTCCGGCAGCACCAACGCGGTCACCGTCACCGTGACCGGTCTGAGCGCCGGAGCGGTCGGCGCCGACGGCGTCAGCCTCAGCGCCGTCTCCCTGTCCACCGACTCGGGCGCCGCGTCGGCCATCGCCACCCTGGACTCGGCCATCGCCAGCGTCTCGACCGAGCGCTCGACGCTGGGTGCCACCCAGAACCGGCTTGAGTCGGCCGTCCGCAACCTGTCGGTCGCGGCCGAGAACCTCTCCGCGGCGGAGTCGCGCATCCGCGACACCGACATGGCCGAGGAGATGGTGAAGTTCACCCGCAACCAGATCCTCCAGCAGGCCGGCACGGCGATGCTCGCCCAGGCCAACCAGGCGCCGCAGAGCGTCCTGTCCCTGCTGCGCTAGACACCACCGACCACCGGCGGCGGTGCCCAGTGGGCGCCGCCGCCGTTCCGTCTCCAAGGAGGGAGAAAGACCCATGTCGTCGCCGCTGTTCTCCGTGGGTGGGCTCGCGTCCGGGTTGGACACCTCGGGCATCGTCAAGCAGCTGCTGCAACTCGAGCGCCAGCCGGTGGTCCGTCTCGAGCAGCGGCAGGCCGAGCTGCGCAAGGTCAACGACGCCTGGGGTCAGATCACCACCAAGCTGTCGGCGCTGCGGACCGCCATCGACAAGATCGGCAAGCCCGGAGCGCTGGCCCCCACCAAGGTCTCGTCCTCCAACGAGGCCGCCGTGGCGGTGACCGCGAACGGGACGGGCACACCGGGTGAGGTGTCGTTCACGGTCACCCGGCTGGCGACCTCGCACCGCATCCAGGCGGGGGGGAGCTTCGCCTCGTCCACCGCCACGGTGGGCGCCGGCACGTTCGCCCTGGTCGACAGCACCACGGGGGCGCAGCTGTTGTCGGTGGAGACCACCGACACCACCACGGTGGAGCAGCTGGCGGCCCAGATCAACGCCGCCGACGGGGACATCAGCGCGCAGGCCCTGAAGGTCGCCGACGGCGACGTGCGCCTGCTGGTCACCGCCGGGGACACCGGCGCGTCCGGGTCGTTCGCGGTCGGGTCCGCCCCGGCGGCGGGCGGCTCCACGACCGTCCTGACCGCGGGGGTCGACGCGTCGCTGCAACTCGGGTCGCTGGAGGTCACGCGCTCCTCCAACACCATCGACGACCTGCTGCCCGGCGCCACCGTCGAGCTGCGCGCCGTCACCGCCGGCCCCGTGACCGTGCGCACGGAACGCGACACGGCCGCGACCGTCGCCACCGTCAAGGGGCTGGTCGACGCCCTCAACGGCGTGCTGTCCACCGTCAAGGACCTCTCCTCCTACGACGCGGCCAGCAAGAAGGCCAAGCCGCTCCAGGGCAACGACACCGCCCGGCGGCTGGCCACCGATCTGCGCGCCGCGGTCTCGGGCACGGTCGCGGGCCTCACCGGCCCGATCAGCACCGCGGGCTCCATCGGCATCGAGCTGGACCGCTACGGCGCGATCACCTTCGACGAGGCGGTGTTCACCAAGGCCCTGGCCGACAACCCGGAGGGCGTGACGGCGCTGTTCAGGCGCGCGGGCTCCAGCTCCGACGCCCGGGTCCGCTACATCACCTCCAGCGACCGCACGACCGTCGGCGACCACACCCTGGACGTCACGCAGGCCGCGCTGGTGGCCTCCGCCACCGGGTCCGCCTACTCGTCGCCGAACGGGCAGGACCGGATCTTCACGATCACCACCGGCGGCCAGGCCGTCACCGTCACCGTCGAGAAGAACGCCGCCCTGGCGACGGCGGTGACGCGGATCAACGACGCGCTGCGGCTCAACGGCGTGACCACGCTCACGGCCACCGAGGCCACCGTGGGCGGCCAGGGCGTCGTGCAGCTCAGCGAGAGCAGGTACGGCACCGCCGGCAGCTTCTCGGTGGCGAACTCGGGCGACTTCGGGCTGGACGGCACCCACGCTGGCGTCGACGTCGCCGGCACCATCGACGGGGTCGCGGCCACCGGGTCGGGCACCCGCCTGACCGGGACCTCCGGCCCGGGGACCGGGCTGGTGGTCGAGGTCAGCGGGGCCGACGTGACCGGCCTGGGGCCCGTGACCGTCGTCGGGGGCTCGGCGGGGCGCTGGAGGGCGTCCTGCGCTGGGCGGAGGGCGACCGGAGCTCCTCCGACGCCGCGGTGGCGGCGGGTGCGGTGGGCCGCGCCCGCACCACCCTCAGCGACGAGATCCGCCGGTTCGACCGCCGCATCGACGACTACGAGCTGCGGCTCGTCTCGCGCGAGAAGACCCTGCGGCACAAGTTCTCCGCGCTGGAGTCCGCCCTGGCCCGCCTGCAGAGCCAGGGCGACCGCCTGGCCGGCCAGCTCGGCTGACAGTGAGGATGGGCGGCAGCCTTCGTGCTGGCCGGGTCTGACCCTTCGCCTGACTGACTTCGGGTCTTAAAGCCGATCTGTCGGCCCGTGCTGGTGGGGGCTGTCGCACCTGCCGGACGGGCGGGGTGACCTCATAGCGCCTCTATGTCAAGCCGGGTAGTGCGGGGAGGCGCTGGTCGTGGCGGAGGCGGCGGTAGATGACGTTGGCGAGGTGCCGTTTGACGCTGCGGAACGCCTCGGTCTCGGTCTTGTGTTCGGCGAGCTTGCGGCGGTAGTGGCGGCGTCCGGCGGTGTCGTGATTGAGCTGGGTGCGCGCGATCAGGTGCAGCGCGTTGTTCAGCGAGCGGTTGCCGCCGCGGTTGAGGCGGTGGCGGCGGACGTCGCCGCTGGAGGTTTCGATCGGGGCGGTGCCGGTGTAGCTGCCGTAGTGGTTGCTGGTGGGGAAGCGGGTGACGTCGCCGGTGTGGCCGATGATCTTGGCGGCCAGGACCTCGCTGACGCCGAACAGCTCGGTCAGCCGGGTGCCGCTCGCGGCGACCGCCTCGGCGCAGCGTTTGCGGTTGCGCCGCAGCGCCTCGTCGAGGCGGCGCAGGTCGGTGAGCAGCTCGCGGGCCATCAGCTTGCGCTCGAGCGCGACGGCGTCGCCGGGGCGGATCCGCGCCAGCAGCGCGGCGGCGCGGTCGGCGGACAGCGATCGCGCGGCGCCGCCGGGGTGCAGGTCGCGCAGCAGCACGTGGAGCCGGTTGACGGTGCGGCGTCGCTCCTCGTTGAGGTCGTCGCGGCGGTCCGCGAGCAGCCGCAGCACCGCGGTGTAGTCGTCCCGGGCGACCTGACGCAGCCCAGCGTTGCGCACCGCCACCACCGCGACCGAGGCGGCGTCGACGTCGTCAGTCTTGCGGCCATGGCCAGTGTCCAGCAGCCGTGCGCGGGCGGCCAGCTTGGCGGGCACGTCCACGACCGTCTCGCCGGCGGCGACCAGCTGCTGGGCGAGCAGCCGGCCCAGCCCGTTGGCGCCCTCTGAACCGCCCCGGGTTCCGTGGAGGCTCTGATCCTTGGAGGATGGAGCCATGGCAGCGCCGAGGAAGTACCCGGAGGAGGTCCGCCAGCGGGCCGTGCGGATGGTGATGGAGTGGCGCCGCGAGCACGACCAGCCGCGCGGGGGCTGCACGCAGGTCGCCCAGCAGCTGGGGGTGAACAAGGAGACACTGCGCAACTGGGTCACCGGGGCCGAGCCTGCTGGACCGCGACTTCACCGCCGCCCGACCCAACCAGCGCTGGGTCGCTGATATCACCTACGTGCGCACCTGGGCCGGGTTCGTGCACGTCGCCTTCGTCATCGACGTGTTCTCCCGAATGATCGTGGGCTGGTCACTGGCCACCCACCTGCGCACCGACCTGCCCCTGGACGCCCTGGAGATGGCGATATGGCGGCGCAAGACCAGGTTGGACGGGCTGGTGCACCACAGCGACGCCGGCAGCCAGTACACCTCGATCCGCTACAGCGAACGCCTCGCCGAGCACGGCATCGAACCATCGATCGGCAGCGTCGGCGACTCCTACGACAACGCTTTGGCCGAGACCACCATCGAGCTGTTCAAGACCGAACTGATCCACCCGCGCCGCCCCTGGCGCACCGCGGACCAGCTCGAACTGGCCGTGCTGGAGTGGATCGACTGGTTCAACCACCGCCGGCTGCACTCCGCCTGCGGCAGCGTCCCCCCCGCCGAGTTCGAGGCCGCCCACTACGCTGCCCTCGGGCAGCAGCAGCTACCGCTGCCCCAATAGACGCCAGCCTCTACCAAACCCGGGGCGGTTCACTCGACCGCCCAGCGCCGCTGCGGCCAGGGGGCCGCCCAGTCCAGCAGCCGCCTCACGGCGGCGGTGCCGGCGGGAACGCGCAACTGCTCCATGACCTGGCCGCGGTCGTTGACGGCGGCGGCGGTGTGACTGGCCTTGTGCGGGTCGATGCCGATGGTGATCATGGGTGCGGCTCCCCTTCGGTTGCTCATCGGGTGGGAGTCCGCGACGGACAACCTGAATTTCAGGGACGGTTCACACGCCTCTATCGAGTCACGTCGCGGCAGACGCCGACCCGGTTCGCACGCTATGAGCCAGCCAGCCTCTCCCAAGGCGGCAAGGAGCCTGCGGGCCAGCCGGGGCGGCGTCCTGAGCACGCTACGAGGCTGCAGACCTCAACGGCCTACCCGCATCCAAACAAGTCAGGAGCCTGGCTAGAGGCCCCGTCACTGTCTTGTCCGCCCGCCCGGCCGGCGGGTGCCGCCCTCACACAGACGAGACAAGGGACGGCACGCCCACGATGACAGCCTTCATGGGGACGGTCCAGGCAGCAGCGGCGACACGGGTGACCGCAGGTGTGGACACTCACGGCGACGCCCACACCGCCGCGGCGGTAGACGACGCGGGCCGGGTGCTGGGCTCAGCCCAGTTCGACGCGGACGCGGCCGGCTACGCGGCGCTGCTGGCTTGGCTGCGCGGGTTCGGGAAGCTGGTGTTGGTCGGGGTCGAAGGCACCGGCGTCTACGGCCGCGGCCTGGCCGCCCACCTGCACGCGGAGGGCATCGCGCTGGTCGAGGTCGACCGGCCCGACCGCAAGACCCGCCGCGCGCACGGCAAGTCCGACCCCATCGACGCCGAAGCCGCCGCCCGGGCCGCGCTGGCCCAGACCGCTGCCGGCGTCCCAAAGCAGCGCGACGGCCGAGTGGAGGCGCTGCGAGCGCCGCGCGTCGCACGGCGCTGCGCCGTCGCTCACCGCGCCGACACCCAACGGCGGATCAAGGCGCTGGTGGTCACCGCCCCCGAACCGCTGCGCCAGACCCTGCGCCACCTGCCGACCCGCCAGCTGATCGCCACCTGCGCCGCCACCCGCCCCGACACTGGCCGCGTCGACGACCCGACGGTGGCGACCAAGGTCGCGCTGCGGTCCCTGGCCCGCGCCCACCAACGGCTGGGCGTCGACATCGACGAGCTCGATGCGCTGATCGGCCCGCTCGTCGCGGCGATCAACCCGCGGCTGCTCGCCCTCAAAGGCGTCGGCCCCGACGTCGCCGGGCAGCTGCTGGTCACCGCCGGGGAGAACACCGACCGGCTGCGCAGCGAGGCCGCCTTCGCCATGCTCTGCGGCGCCGCTCCGCTGCCCGCCTCCTCCGGCAAGACCACCCGCCACCGGCTCAACCGCGGCGGCGACCGCCACGCCAACAACGCCCTGTGGCGCATCGTCATCACCCGCCTGGGCACCGACCAGCGAACCCGCGACTACACCGCCCGCCGCACCGCCCAAGGCCTCAGCAAGACCGAGATCATCCGCTGCCTCAAGCGCTACATCGCCCGCGAGGTATTCACCGTGCTCGCAAACCGTCACCCCAATCCCGCTTGACAACCATAGGAGCATCGGGCCCCCGGCGGGTGGCCGCCGGGGCCCGCCTCAGGCCCGGTCCCCGGCCGCGGGGGCCGGGGCGAGGCGAAGACCACGACGTTGTCGCGGTAGCTGCGGGAGCGCCGGTCGAAGGGGCCGCCGCAGGTGACCAGGCGGAGCTCGGGCCCCGCGGTGGGGCCGTAGACCTCCGCGGTGGGGAACGTGTCCTTGTGGTGGCGCTCGACCCGGTCGATGGTGAACCACACCACCGTCCCGCCGGCGCCGGTGACGGCGACGCGGTCGCCGGGGCCAGGTCGTGCACCCGGGCGAACACCGCGGGACCGGCGCTGGTAGCCACGTGGCCGACCAGCACCGCCGGGCCGGTCGCACCCGGCGCGGCGCCGCCGGACCACCAGCCGCTCACCAGGGGTCCCCGGGGACCGTCAGCGTGCCGTCGCCGGCCAGCCCGACCGGGGCGACCGCGGCGTCCAGCCCGATCGCGGGGACCTGGACGCGCTCCGGTGCCGCCGGGACGGGCAGGGCGGGCGGGCCGACCGGGCGGACCGCCGGGCCGGGCAGCGCCGCGGCCGAGCCCAGGTCGTCGGGCGCCGCGACGGCCTCGGAGGGCGCGGGCGGGGGCGGAGCCCGCGGGCACCGGCTCGGGCAGGGACAGGACGAGCGCGCCGGCGGCAGCCGCGGCGGCGGCCGCCCGCAGCGCGGCCGCGCGCGGCGGCGGCGGGGCGGCGGCGTGGCGCGGGCGGTAGCGCCGCGGGGGTGCGGCGTGGCGCGGGCGGTAGCGCTGCGGGGGTGCGGCGTGGCGGGGGCGGTAGCGCCGGATCACCGTGCCCGCCCCCTGGACCGTGCCCCGGCCCAGCCGGCGGCGGCGGCGGCCAGCACCGCCGCGGCCAGGCGACTGGAGCCCGGCCCCGATGGCCCGTCACCAGCGGGCACCGGCCCGACCGGCGTGGGGGCACCGTCCCGCCCACGCCGCCCTCGTCGCTCCCGGCCCCCCGGCTCCTCCCGGTGCCGCCGTCCCCGGCACCGGGGGTGCCGGAGCCGCCCGCCCCGTCCGTGTCGCCGGTCCCACCGGCTCCACCCGTAGCGCGGCTGCCGCTCGTGTCGGCGGTGTCGCCCGCGTCGGGGGTGCCACCGGTGCCGCCGGTGCCGCCCCCGGCCGTGCCGGGCCCGGGATCGCCGCCGCCCGCCCCGGCCCCGGTGCCGGGCACGGGGGTCGGTCGGTCCCGCCGTGGCTGGGACCTCGTCGGGGACCAGGGGATCGAACGGGTCGCGGACGTCCGCCCCGGCCGGCGCGGGCACCGCCAGCGCCAGGAACCCCGCGGCGGCCACCGCCGCGAGCCGTGCTGTCCTTGTCGCAGTCATGGAACGAAAGTAATAAGGGGGACATCGATATCAAAGCACCCGGCACCGCCGGCTACAGCGGCGTGGTGCGCCGACCGACGTACCGCTCATGAACCCGTACGCGCACAGCAGCTATCAAGCGCAGGCCGCCGAGACGGCCGGGCCGGCCCAACTCGTCCTCATGCTCTACGACGGGGCCCTGTCCGCGGTCGCCCGCGCCCGCCAGGCGCGCGACGTGCAGACCATCCACCGGGAGCTGGTCAAGGCCCAGGACATCGTGACCGAGCTGTCGGTCACCCTGGACCGCGAGCGCGGCGGCCAGGTGGCCGCGGGGCTGGCCGCGCTCTACGACTTCTGCCAGGACCGGCTGGTGACGGCCAACCTGCGCAAGGACACCACCCCGCTCGGCGACGTGAGCGCGGTGCTGAGCGACCTGCGCGAGGCCTGGGACGAGGCGTGCGTGCAGGCACCCGCGGGGCCGTGAACCCCGAGGCGTGGGCGGTCTCCCTGGACGCCCTGGAGGAGGAGCTGGCCGCCGTGGAGGCCGCCGCGGCCGAGGGCGGGGTGCCGCCGGCGCTGCGCTGGGAGGCCCCGGCCGGCGGCGGGGTCCCGGCGTCGCTGGGCCCGCGGGCCGCGGCGCTGCTCGCCCGCCTGCGCGCCTGCGAGGCGCTCCTGGCCGCGCAGCTGGGTGCCGTGGGGGAGGAGCTGGACGACCTCGGCGCCCGCCGCACCGCGGCCCGCAGGTACGCCGGCAATTGACTAGCCCCCCGGGTCATCCTGGAGACCCCCCAAGTCTGGGAGCCCTCCGCACCGTCTTAGACCTCGTCACAACAGAAGACGGACAGCGAACGCGGGTCACGGAGGACCTTCACGGCCCTCCCGTGTGCCCGCGTTCGGCGTTCCGCCCGGGAGACGAGGCAGGCCAGGTGGAGATCAGCGACCGGACCATCGCCAGCGCGGAGTACGCGCTGGGGGGGCTCGCGCGGCGGGCCGAGGTGCGGGCCCACAACGTGGCCAACGCCAACACCCCCGGCTTCCGCGCCCAGCGGGTGGACTTCGAGTCCGCGCTCACCAGCGCCCTGCGCAGCGGCGACCCGCGCCGCGCCGCGGCGCCGGCGGTGGTGCCCGGCACCGACCTGCCCGGCGCCAACGGCAACAGCGTGTCGGTGGAGACCGAGCTGGTCGGGATGCTGCGCGACAACCTCCTGCGCGACGCCATGGTCAACGCCTTCAACACCAAGGCGACCCTGCTGCGCACCGCCCTGGGGGCGTGACCCGGTGGACGCCTTCTCCACCCTGGACATCGCCCGCAGCGGCGTCGGCTTCTCGCGCTACTGGCTCGACACGATCGCCCACAACATGGCCAACGTGCACACGGTCAACCCGGCTGGCGAGGAGCCCTTCCGCCAGCGCCTGGTGGTCGCCCGCGAGATCGCCGGCGGCCCGTTCGCCCCGAACGGGTCCGGCGTCGAGGTCGGCGACCTGGTCGAGGACGACGGCGACCCGGCCCGGCTCTACGACCCGACCAGCCCGCTGGCCGACGCGCAGGGCTACGTGACCCAGCCGCTGGTCGACCTGTCGGGCCAGATGACCGACCTGATCCTGGCAAACCGGACCTACCAGCTCAACCTGCGGACGATCGAGACGGCCCGCGAGGCCTACCAGTCCGCCCTCCGGATCGGACAGCGCTGACATGGCCCTCGCACCCCTCCCCCCGATCGGCGCCGCGAGCGCCGGCCTGCCGGCCACGGGCGTGGCCGACCGCGCCCCCGCCGCCGGCTTCGGCGAGGCCCTGCAGCGCGGCCTCGGCAGCGTGTCCGCGATGGAGCACGCCGCCGACGGCGTCGCGCAGAGCCTCGCGACCGGCGGGCCGGCCCAGGTCCACGACCTGATGGTGGCCGCCACGAAGTCCCAGGTCGGCGTCGACGCCCTGGTGGCCGTGCGCAACCGCGCGATCGAGGCCTACCAGGACGTCATGCGCCTGCAGGTCTGACCCCTCCCGCCCGCCAACCACCGAGGACTCCCCGATGGACGACATGCGGCAGCGTGCACTCGCCTTCGTCAAGGCGCTCCCCCTGGCCCACAAGGTCGGCATCGTCAGCGCGCTCGCCGCGCTGACCATGCTGTCGCTGGTGTTCAGCCGCTGGGTGACCACGCCCAGCTACACGGTCCTGTTCGCCGACATGCCGCCGGAGGAGGTCGCCGCTGCGGTCGACGAGCTGGAGACCGCCGGGGTGCCCTACCAGCTGGCCGGCGGCGGCCGCTCCATCCTGGTCCCGCGCGAGCGGCTCTACGAGACCCGCGCCTCGATGGCCGCCGAGGGCTTCAGCGGCGAGACCGTCCCCCAGGGCTACGAGATCCTGGCCGAGGAGGGGCTGTCGGTCTCCGACTTCCGCCAGCGCGTGGACTACCAGCGCGCCCTGGAGGGCGAGATCGCCAAGACCCTCATGGGCATGGACGGCGTCGAGCAGGCCACCGTCCACCTGGTCATCCCGGAGGAGGAGCTGTTCGCCGAGCAGGAGCAGCCGGTCACGGCCTCGGTCCTGCTGGACACCCAGCGCCCCCTGTCGGAGGGCGAGATCGAGACCGTGTCGTTCCTGGTCTCCTCCTCGGTCGAGGGCCTGGACATCGACGCCCTCACCATCGCCGACACCGACGGCACCGTCCTGCACGCGCCGGGCGAGGCCGGTGGCGCCAGCGTCGCGACCAACCGCAACCTGCGCCAGACCCGCGAGTTCGAGCAGGCGCTGGCCGCCGACGTCCAGGGCCTGCTGGAGCAGGTCTCCCCCGGTGGCCCCGCCTCGGTCGTGGTCCGCGCCACCCTGGACTTCGACGAGCGCGTCACCGAGACCGAGGACTTCACCGGCGAGGGCGCCGTCGCCCTCAGCGAGCAGACCTCCACCGAGGACTACGTGGGCGCGGGCGTCCCCCCGGGCGGCGCCGTCGGCGTCGACGGCGGCCCCCAGGCGATCGCCGGCCAGACCGGTGAGTACAACCGCGACGAGGCGCTGCGCGAGTTCGGCGTGGACCGCACCAACGTCACCACCACCGCCGCCCCCGGCACCGTCGAGAAGCTGTCGGTCGCCATCGTCATGGACGACGGCACGATCACCGGCGTCCCCGCCCCCCAGGTCGCCGAGGTCGAGCAGCTCGTGACCGCCGCGCTCGGCCTGGACGCGGCCCGCGGCGACGCCGTCGCCGTCTCCGCCATCGCCTTCCCCGCCGCGGAGCCCGAGGTCGTCGAGGAGCCCGAGGCGCCGTCGCTGGAGGACCGCCTGCCGGTGATCGCCGGCGCCGCCGTGCTCCTCCTGGTCGCCGTCGCGCTGTTCCTGATGTCGCGCCGCCGCAAGGGCGCCAAGCAGGTCCCGGGCGTCGCCCTGGAGCGCGCGGCCACCGTGGTGGTCGACGTCACCCGCGACGAGCCGCAGGAGCAGCCGGCCCCCGCGACCGTGCGCCTGGAGCCCGTCCCCGCCGTCGTCGAGCCGTCGCCTGCCCTGCAGGACGAGGTGACCGCCCTGGTCGCCCGCCAGCCGGAGGAGATCGCGGTGCTGCTGCGCAGCTGGCTCGCGGACCGGCGGGCGTCGTGAGCCCCGCGTCCCGCGCCCCGTCCCACCTCGCCACGGCCCCGGAGTCCCAGCCATGAGCATGGACCTGCTGAACCGCTCGGTGCCCGTCGCGGCCCCTGCCCAGGCGCTGTCCCGCTCGCAGAAGGCCGCCGCCGTCCTGCTGGCGGTCGGGCCGGAGCTCGCCTCCGGCATCCTGGGGCACCTGGCCGAGCACGAGGTCGAGCACCTCACCCTCGAGGTGGCGACCCTCGGCGAGCTGACCCCCGCCACGGTCAACGCGGTCCTGGAGGAGTTCCGCACCGAGGCCGCGGCCCACGCCCAGCTGGTCACCGGCGGCGAGGACCACGCCCGCGCGCTGCTGCGCCAGCTGCGCGGCGACGAGGGCGACGAGATCGTCGACCGCCTGCTCGCCACCGTGCGCACGACGCCGTTCGCGTTCCTGCGCTCGCGCCAGCCGGCGGAGGTCGTCCAGCACATCCGCGACGAGCACCCCCAGACGGTCGCGCTGATCCTGGCCCACCTGCCCACGCGCTTCGCCGCGTCGGTCCTGGCCGGCCTGGACCCCGACCTCCAGGCCGACGTCGCGCTGCGCGTCGCGACCATGGACGCGACCACCCCGGAGGTCGTCGCCCGCGTCGAGGCCGCCCTGCAGGCCCGCCTGGGCGGGGGCTCCCAGCGCGTCACCCGCAACGCGCAGGGCGGCGTGAAGGACCTCGCCTCGATCCTCAACAACTCCGACCGCGGCACCGAGCGCGCCATCCTCGGCGCGCTGGAGCGCAGCGACGCCGAGCTCGCCGACGAGATCCGGCGCCTGATGTTCGTCTTCGAGGACATCACCACCCTCGACGACCGCGCGATCCAGCAGGTCCTGCGCCACGTCGAGGGCCGGACCCTGGCGCTGGCGCTCAAGGGCGTCCGCCCCGACGTCAAGGACGCGATCATCCGCAACCTCTCCGAGCGCGCCCGCGAGGCCCTCGGCGAGGACATGGAGCTGCTCGGGCCGACCCGCGTCAAGGACGTCGAGGGCGCCCAGTCCGACATCGTGCGCGTCATCCGCAAGCTCGAGGAGGACGGGACGATCGTGGTCAGCCGTGAAGGTGAGGGGGCCCTCGTTGACTAGGCGACTGAGCAGCCCGGTCCTGGACCGGTCCCCGCACCTGCTGGGGGCCGACCGGGCCGTGCCCGACCCGCAGGTCGTCGCGGCGCTGCAGCGCGCCGCCGAGGAGGCCTACGCCCAGGGCCGCGCCGACGGCGCCGACGAGGTGCGCCGGTCCGCCGCGGCCGACGCCGCCCGCGCCGCCGACGGCCTGCCGCCGCGCTCGCCGACGGCCTCGCCGCCCTGCGGGCGCACCAGGCCGAGGCGGCCGACGAGGCCGTGGACCTGGCCTGCGCGATCGCCGCGAGCGTGCTGGGCCGCGAGCCCTCCGACGGCGGCGCCGCGCTGGCCGCCCGGCTGCTCGACGTCCTGGACGCCGTCGACGACGAGGCCCTGACCGTGACGGTCGCCCCCGCCGAGGCCGAGATCGTCGCCACCGCGCTGGCCGGCACGGCCGGGGTGGAGGTGCGCACCGACCCGCGCCTGGCCCCCGGCGAGGCCCGCGTCGCCGGGCGCTGGGCGTCGGCCGACCTGACCCGCACCGCCCTGCTGGCCGCGGTGCGCGACGCGCTGCTCGCCGGTCGCTTCACCCCGCTGGCCGTCGTCGGGGAGGAGGTCCTGGATGCCGCGGCGTGAGCTCCTGGCCGGCCTCGACCCGGTGCGGCCCAGCGGCGCGGTCACCCGCGTCGCGGGCCACGAGGTCGAGATCCGCGGCCTGCGCCTGCGGGTGGGGAGACCCTGGACATCGGCGACCGGGTCGCCGAGGTCGTCGCCCTCACCGAGGACGGCGTCCGCGCCCTGCTGCTCGGCGACACCGGGGCCTGGCCCGCGGCGACCGCGTGACCCGGCGCCCGGAGGTCACCGCTTCCGCCTCCGCCGGCCTGGTCGGGCGCGTCGTGGACGCGCTGGGCCGCCCGCTGGACGGCCGCCCGCTGCCCCCGGCGAGCCCGTCGACGTCCACGCCGAGCCACCCCGGCCATGGCGCGGTCGCGGATCACCCGGCCCCTGCCCGTGGGCGTGCGCCTGATCGACACCCTGTGCACCGCGGGCGCCGGTCAGCGCGTCGGCATCTTCGCGGGCAGCGGCGTCGGCAAGTCGACCCTGCTGGGGATGATGGCCCGCGGGACCGTCGCCGAGGTCAACGTCATCGCCCTGATCGGCGAGCGCGGCCGCGAGGTGCGCGAGTTCCTGGAGGACGACCTCGGCCCGGAGGGGCTGGCGCGCAGCGTCGTCGTCGTCGCCACCTCCGACCAGCCGCCGCTGGTGCGCCTGCGCGCCGGGTTCCTGGCCACCGCCATCGCCGAGTGGTTCGCCGACGGCGGCGCGTCGGTGCTGCTGCTGCTCGACTCGCTGACCCGCCTGGCCATGGCCCAGCGCGACGTCGGCCTGGCCGCCGGCGAGCCGCCCACCGCGCGCGGCTACACCCCCTCAGTCTTCTCCCTGCTGCCCAAGCTGCTGGAGCGCGCCGGCCCGCGCGCGGCGCCGGGACCGGGTCGATCACCGGCTTCTACACGGTGCTGGTCGACGGCGACGACATGAACGACCCCGTCGCCGACGCGGCCCGGTCGATCCTGGACGGCCACCTGGTCCTGGACCGGCGCCTGACCACCGCCGGGCGCTACCCGCCGATCGACCCGCTGGCCAGCCTGTCCCGGCTGGCGTCCAAGGTCTGCTCGCGCCCGAGCAGCGCGACGCCGCCACCGCCGTGCGCGCGGCGCTCGCCGCCGCCGAGGACGTGCGCGACCTCGTCGAGGTCGGCGCCTACGTGCGCGGGACCAACCCGGCCGCCGACCGCGGCCTGGAGCTCGCCCCGAGATCCAGGGCTTCCTGCGCCAGACCGCCGACGACCGCTCCGACTTCGACGACAGCTGGGCCCGCCCTGGGCGCCCTCGCCGCGCGGGCGGTCGCCCCGTGAGCCGGCTGCGGACGGTCCTGCGGCTGCGCGAGCTGCGCGAGCGCCAGGCGCTGGGCGCGCTGGGCCGCGCCCGCCAGGAGCTGGCCGCCGCCGAGGACGTCGAGGCGGCGCGCGCCGCCGCCTACGCCGACCGTCCCGCGCCCGCCGACGGCGTGGGCCTGGCGCCCGCGGCGCTGTGGTCGCTGGCCCGGCAGGGCAGCGGCGCGCTGGACCGCCTGGCCGAGGCCGGGGCCCTGCGCGAGCAGGCCGGCGCCGCGGTCGATGCGCGCCTCGCGGCCTGGTCCGCGGCCAGCGCGGCGCACGCCAGCGCCCAGCGCCTGGACGAGCGGCAGCGGCTGGCCGAGGCCGCCGCCGCGCAGAAGCGCGCGGACAACGCGCTGGACGAGCTCGTCGTGCTCGGGAGGAGGTCGTGACCGCTGTCGACGCGCTCGCCGCCGTCAACGCAAGGGTCGCCGACGTGCGCGAGCGGCTGGCGCAGGTCAGCGCCCCGCCGTTCCCGCTGGCGCCGCCCGGGCCGACCGGCGCGCCCGCCGCGGGGCCGCGGCCCCCGCGGGAGCTGCGCCGGTCGCCGGCGCGGGGCTCCCGCCGCGGTCCCCCACGCCGCGGGCTCGTGCGCCAGCTGCAACCCCGCCGCCCTGGGCGCCGGGGCCCCGCCTGCCCGGCGGCCAGCCCAGCGCCGACGTCGTCCGCGCCAGCTACCTGGCCGCGGGCGGTCGTCGGGCCCGCCGCCGCGGGGCGCCCGCGGGCGCCACCACCGGCCCAGCGGGCCCCTGGGCCGACCGCCTGCCCGAGCGCGGCCGCCGGTGGGCGGGCGCGATCGAGTCCGCCGCCGCCAAGGCCGGCGTCGACCCGCGCCTGCTCGCCGCCCTCGCCCAGCAGGAGTCGGCTTCCGGCCCGACGCGCGCTCCGGCGCCGGGGCCATCGGGCTGACCCAGCTGATGCCCGGGACCGCCCGCGAGCTGGGCGTCAACCCGCACGACCCCGTCGCCAACCTGGAGGGCGGGGCGCGCTACCTGCGCGCCCAGCTCGACCGCTTCGGTCGGTCGACCTCGCCCTCGCCGCCTACAACGCCGGTCCTGCGCGGGTCGCCCGCGCCGGCGCCGTCCCCGACATCCGCCAGACCCAGGACTACGTCCAGCGCGTGACGGCCAACTGGGAGCGCCTGCGGTGAACGCCGCCCGCGTCCCGCCACCCCCGCGCCCGGGCCCCGGCCCGCCCCCGGCGCCCGCCCCGTCCCGCCCGACGCCTTCGCGGCGGCGCTCAGCGGCGCCCTGGCCGAGCCCGGCGCGGCGGACCGCGACCGCGCACCCGCCGGCCGTGACCCGGCCGGCCGCGAGGTCGCCGCGGCCTCCGCCGTGGCGTCCGCCGCCCGCGAAGCCCTGGCCCCCGCGGCCCGCCCCCGCCGGGCCACGCCCGACCCCGCGGACCCCGCCGCCGCTCCGACGCCCGGTGCCGGGTCGCCGGCCGCCGCCGCACCCGGCGCATCCGGCGAGGTGGCCACCGCCACCGGCACGGCCGCCGAGGGGACCGCCGCCACCGCCACCGGCGCGGCGGCCGTCGCAGACGCGGCCGCCGGCACCCGCCCGCCCGGTGCCCCGTCCGGCACGGGCGCGATGATCGACCCGGCCGCCACCGACGCAGCCGTCGCCGCCGCCACGACCCCCGCCGCCGCCACGACCCCCGCCGCCGCCACGACCCCCGCCGCGGCGGCGACCGCCGCCGCCGCGACCGCTGCCGACGCGGCTGCCGGTACCGGCGCGACCGCCGGCCCGGCGGAGGGTGCCGTGGCCATCGGTGCCGACGCGGCGGCCGGTACCGGCGCGCCGGGGCCGCCGGGGCGGCTGGAGCCGCCGGGGCGGCTGGCGCCGCCGGCGAGGACGACGCCACCACCGGCGCGACCGCCGGTGCGCCTGCCCCTGCCGACACCGGGCCGACCGCAGGTCCCGCTGCTGCCGCCACCACCGCCGCTGCTGCCGCCACCGCCGCCGCCACCGGCGCGACGGCCACCGCCGCCGCCACCGCCGCCTCCGGCGCGACGGCCACCGCCGCTGCCGCCGGCGCGACGGCCCCGGACCCGGCCACCGGCGCCACCGCCGGGCCCGCGGCCGGCCCCGCAGCCGGGCTCCCCACCGGCGGCCGGGACCTCGTGCCCGACGGCTCCGGCCCCGGCGAGCCCACCGCCGACGGCGGCGGGGCCGCCGTCGTCGCCGGGGCCGCAGCCGCGGGCGCCGGTCCGGCGGGGTCGCCCGCCGCAGCCGCCGACCTGATCGCCACCGGGCTCCGCGCCACCGGCGCGCCGGGGCCGGCGTCCCCACCGCGGCGACCGGCACCGCCGGCGACCCGGGGACCGCCGCGCGCCGACCAGAGGGGAGCCCGGCGTCCCGCCGGTCGCCGATCCCGGCGTCCCGCCGGTCGCCGACCCCGCCGTCGCGCCGCCGCCCGACCTCGGGCCGTCCCCGCCCTGTCCGCGGCCCCGCCCCGCCCCGGCGCGGACCCGCTGGTGCCGGCCGGGCTGGCGCCGCGGGTGGCGGAGGTCGCCGCCCGGCTGGAGCGCGCGCCCGCGACCGCGCGCGTCGTCCTGGAGTTCGGGGACGTCCGCGTGGCCGTCAGCGTCCGCGCCGACGTCGTCCGCGTCGCGCTGCTCGGCGCGGGCGACGGCGCCCGCCCGCTGCCACCCGGCTGGCTCCCCGGCCTGTCCGCCGCCCTGGACGCCCGCGGCCTCAACCTGGCCTCGGGACAGTCCGATCACCAGGGCAGCGGCCAGCAGGCCCCCCAGGACGGCGGGCCACCCCCCGCCCCCACCCCCGCCCGCCCCCGACCCGCCCGTGCCGCCGACCGCGGTCTGCGCCTCTAGGAGGACCCATGTCCGTCCCCGCGATCCCCGGCGCCGCCGCGGCCGCCACCCCGGCGCCCGCCGGCGCCCAGGCCGCCGGCCTCGGCGCCCTGGACAGCCAGGCGTTCCTCAAGCTCCTGGTCGCCCAGCTGCGCTACCAGAACCCGCTGGCGCCGTCGGACCCGTCGGCGATGCTGGGCCAGACGGCCCAGTTCACCCAGGTCGAGTCGCTCCAGGCCCTGGCCGCCACCCAGGCGCAGCTGTCGACGCTGTCCCAGACCGGGGTCGCGTCGGGGCTGGTCGGCCGCCAGGTGTCGGCGGTCGCCGCCGACGGCAGCGCGCTCAGCGGGGTCGTGGAGGCCGTGCGCTTCTCCGGCCAGGGCCCGGTCCTGGTGGTGGGCGGCGCGGAGGTGCCGCTGGCCGCTGTCTCCGAGGTCCGCCCCCAGGCCCCGCCGACCGCCTGACCGCGCTACAGGCGGCCCCCGAACCCGCCGATCCTCCAACCGGAACACGGGCACCGGGCGCGATACGCGCACTGCAGGGATGCGATCCGCCTCCACGGACGGGGGGTGCCGAGCCCGCGGCACCGATCACACCACGACGAGGAAGGGATCACCCATGCTGCGCTCGATGTTCTCCGGGGTCTCCGGGCTCCGGTCCCACCAGGCGATGATGGACGTCGTCGGCAACAACGTCGCGAACGTCAACACCTCCGGGTTCAAGTCGTCCCGGGCGACGTTCCAGGAGGCGCTCACCCAGGTGCAGCGGGGCGCCACCGCGGCGACCGCCGCGCAGGGCGGCATCAACCCGTTCCAGCTCGGCCTCGGCGCCCGCACCGCGACCGTCGACGCCGTGATGGGCCAGGGGGCCCTCCAGCTCACCGGCCGCAGCACCGACCTCGCCATCCAGGGCGAGGGCATGTTCGTCGTCGAGCGCGACGGGGCGCAGTTCTTCTCGCGGGCCGGCGCGTTCAACTTCGACGCCCCCGACCCCGCGGGCGTCAGCCGCCTGGTCGGTCCCGGCGGCGAGCGCGTCCAGGGCTACCTGGGCAGCCCGCCCGACGAGGCCACCCTGGTCGACGTCGAGCTGAACCTGCGCGACTTCGCCGACGTCGCCATCGGCGTGGACGGGTCGATCACCGGCCGGCGCATCCGCGACGCGGGCGGCAACCCGGTCGAGGGCGCGCCGGAGGAGGTCCTCGGCGCCGTCGCCGTCGCCACCTTCGGCAACACCAACGGCCTTGAGCGCGAGGGCAACAGCCTGTACCGGACCACGCCGAACTCCGGCGCCCCCGACATCGGCCGAGCCGGGCAGGAGGGCCGGGGTGCGCTGCAGGCCGGGAGCCTGGAGATGTCCAACGTCGACCTGGCCCAGGAGTTCACCAACCTGATCCTCGCCCAGCGCGGGTTCCAGGCGAACTCCCGGCTGATCACCTCCAGCGACGAGATGCTGCAGGACCTCGTCAACCTCAAGCGGTGATGCGCGGCTACGACTTCCGCCGCCCCGACCGCTTCGGCCGGGAGCAGATCCGCCACCTGGATGCCCTGCACGAGGTCTTCGCGCGCCGGTTCTCCAGCGGCCTGGGCGGCCAGCTCCGCGCCCTGGTGTCGCTGGAGCCGGTCGCGCTGGACCAGCTGGGCTTCGACGACTACCTGCGCTCGATGCCGAACCCGACGGTCGTGGGGGTCGTGAACGTACCCCCGCTGGCCGGCGCGGTGACGCTGGAGCTGGACGTGCAGCTGGCGCTGGTCCTGGTCGACCGCCTGCTCGGCGGCCGGCCCGGCCCGGGCGGCGCCGGAGACCCGCGCCGCCCGACGGAGCTGGAGACCTTCCTGCTCCGCGACCTGCTGACCACCGCCGTCGCCGCGCTGGCCGAGGCGCTGGAGGGCGTCGGGGACCTGCGCCCCGCCCTCGCCGGGCTCGAGTACAACCCGCAGTTCCTCCAGCTGGCCGCGCCGTCGGAGACGGTCCTGCTCGTCACCTACCGGCTGACGGTCGCGGGTGACGGCACCTGCGAGGGTCTGCTCACCCTGTGCTACCCGGCGTCGGTGGCGGGCCCGCTGCTCGAGCAGGTGTCCGAGGCCCTGCCGGCCGAGGCGCCCGCCCAGGACCCGGCCACCGAGCCGCTGCGCGAGCTGCTGGAGGACATCGAGGTCGGCCTGACCGTCAGGCTGCGCGACTGCCCCGTCCCCGCCCGCGACGTGGCGGCGCTGCGCGTCGGCGACGTCCTGCGGCTGGACCACCGCGTCGACGAGCCCGCCCTGGTCGCCGTCGGCGACATGCCCGTGCTCACCGCCCACCTCGGCCGCCGGGGACGGCGCCTTGCGGTCGCGGTCGAGGCGTGGCGCGACCGGCCCGCGCTCGGCTGGGAGACCGCCCGATGACCACGTCCGCATCCGCGCCCGCACCCGGCGGCACCGAGCCGCCCGTCGCCCCCGTCGCCTACCCCGACCTGGGGGCCGGGCAGGCGCCCGCCGCCCCCGGCGACCTCGACCTGCTCCGCGACGTCGACCTGACCATGACCGTGGAGCTGGGCCGCGTCCAGCTCAAGGTGCGCGACCTGCTGCGCCTGGGGCAGGGCAGCGTCATCGAGCTCAACCGCTCCGCGGGCGCGCCCGTCGACGTCCTGGTCAACGGCAGCCTGGTCGCACGCGGCGAGGTCGTCGTCGTGGACGACGAGCTCGGCGTCCGCGTCACCGAGCTGTTCCGCCGCTCCTGAGCACTATGGGCCCGCCCTCGACGCTGGACGCGGCGGTGCGCCTGCTGCTGCCGCTCGCCCTGATCGTGGGCGGGCTGCTCGGCGTGCGCTGGCTGCTTGCGCGCGGGCAGGCCGGCGGGCGGGTCGACGGCCTGCGCGTCCTGGGCCGCGCGGCCATGACCCGCGGGGCCGCCGTGGCCGTCGTGCGCGTGGACGGCCGCCGCTTCCTGGTCGGCGCCGCGGACGGGGCGTGCGCCTGCTGGCCGAGCTGGGACCCGACGCCGCCCACCCGGGCCAGGGAACCCCGGGCACCCCGGGGAGCGCGCACCCCCCGGGCACCGGCCCGCTCGCCGGCGCCGGACCGCTGGCCGGGCCGGGCCCGCTGGCCGGGCCGGGCCCCCTGGCCGGGCCGGGCTCCCTCGCCGGGCCGGGCCCGCTGGCCGGGCCGGGCCCGCTGGCGCTGCCCGAGGGGGCGGACGGGCGCGGGGTCCTGGGGCGCCTGCGGCGGATGACCGTGCGCTCGGCGCCGGGCGCGCGGCGGGCGCTGGCCGCCGCCGCCGTGGCCGTGGTCGCCGGCGGGGTGCTGGCCCCCGGGCCCGCGCGGGCGCAGGACGTCGCCCCGCCGCCCGCCGTGCCGGACACCCCCGCGGGCGCGGGGCCCGTCGTCCCCGACGTCCCCGGCACCCAGGTCGTGCCCGACCTCGGCGTCACCATCGACGGCGACCCGGCCCTCAGCCGCACGGTCGTCGTCGTGCTGCTGCTCACGATCGGGTCGATCGCCCCCGGGCTCCTGCTGCTGATGACCACGTTCACGCGCTTCGTGATCGTCCTCGGCCTGGCCAAGAACGCGCTCGCGCTGCAGACCATCCCGCCGTCGCAGGTCCTCGTCGGGCTGGCCCTGTTCCTGACCTTCTTCGTCATGGCCCCGACCTTCCGCGAGGCGAACGAGAACGGCCTCCAGCCGCTGCTGGCGGGCGAGCTGGGTCAGGGCGAGGCGCTGCAGGGCGCCTTCGACCCCTTCCGCCGGTTCATGCTCGCCCAGACCCGGCCCGACGACCTCGAGCTGTTCATCGACCTCAGCGGCGACGAGCCCGCCCAGCCGTCCGACGTGGCGGCCACCACGCTCATCCCCGCCTTCGTGATCTCCGAGCTGCGCACGGCGTTCATCACGGGCTTCGTGATCTTCGTGCCGTTCCTGGTCGTCGACCTCGTCGTCGCCGCGGTGCTCATGTCCCTCGGCATGGTCATGCTGCCGCCGGTCTTCATCTCGCTGCCCCTGAAGCTGCTGCTGTTCGTGCTGGTGGACGGGTGGGTGCTCATCATCGGCTCGCTGGTGGGGTCGGTGAACGCGGCGTGACCGACGCGCAGGTCCTGCAGATCGCCGGGGGCGCGCTGGCGGTCGCCGCCAAGCTCGCCGTCCCGCTGCTGGGCGTGAGCCTGGTGATCGGCGTGGCGATCTCGCTGCTGCAGACCATCACCCAGATCCAGGAGCAGAGCCTCACCTTCGTGCCCAAGCTGATCGGGGTCGCCGTGCTGGTGCTGCTGCTGGGGAGCTGGATGATCCGCGAGCTGACCACCTGGGTGACCGCGCTGTGGCGCGCGATCCCCACGATGCTGTAGCCGCGGCGTGCTCGACCTCGACCTCGCAGCCGGCCTGCTGACGGGGCTGCTGCTGGCCCTGACCCGGGTCGCCGCGTTCGTCGTCGCCTCGCCGCTGCTGGCCCGGCTGGTGCCCGCCCCCGGCCGGGTCGCGGTCACCGTCGCGCTGGGCTTCGCCCTGGCCGCGCCCGTGGAGCCGGCCGTGTCCCTGCCGGGCCTGCTCGTCCTGGCCACCGCCAACGCGGCGGTGGGCATCGCCGTGGGCTGGCTCACCGGGGTGCTGTTCCAGCTGTTCGCCGCCGCCGGCGGCCTGGTCGACCTGACCTCGGGGATCAGCGTGAGCAGCCTGTTCGACCCGACCCTGGGCGACCAGGCCGCGGTCTACAGCCGCCTGTTCAACCAGGTGGCCCTGGCGCTGTTCTACGTGCTCGGCGGGGTCGAGGCGCTGGTCCGGGGGCTGGCGCTCAGCGTCGAGGCGCTCCCGCTGGACGGTGCCGTCGACCCGCAGCCCGCCCTGGCTGACGTCGCCGTGGACCTCACGAGCCGCCTGCTGGTCCTGGCCGTCGAGCTGGCGCTGCCGCTGCTGTCGGCCCTGTTCCTGACCGAGGTCGTCCTGGGCCTGGCGGGGCGGCTGGCGCCCCAGGCCAACGTGTTCCTGCTCGGCCTGCCGCTGAAGCTCCTGCTCGCCCTCACTGTGGGCGGGGCCGCCCTCGCCCTGTTCCCCGGCGCCATGGACAGCCTGCTGGGGAGCATCGCCGACACCTTCCGCGATGCCCTGCGCGGCCTGATGCCCGAGCCGCCATGATGGGGGCCGGCCTCAGGCGCCCGCCTCCGCGGGGCCGCCGAAGCGGGCCCGCCAGGCGATCAGGTCCTCGTCGGCGATCTTGCGGAACAGGACCTCCGGCACGGAGAAGGCGTGGCCGGGCCCCAGGCGCGCGAGCTCGGCGGCCGGGTCCCCGCCCGGCCAGGCGAGGTCGGCCGGCCCCAGGCCCAGCGCCGCCGCGATCCGCTCCGCGGTCGACGGCAGGATCGCGGCGGACAGCACCGCGGTCACGCGCAGCAGGTTGGCCGCGGTGCGCAGGGTGCAGGCCGTCGTGGCCGGGTCGGTCTTGATCGTGCGCCAGGGCTCGCGGCGCTCGAGGTAGGTGTTGCCCACGGCCCACAGCCCGCGCAGCTCGCGCGCGGCCTTGCGGAAGTGCAGGGCCTCGATCTCCGCGGTGTAGGCGGCGACCGCGCGGCCGACGTCGGCGGCGAGCTCCGCCTCCAGCTCGCCGGGCTCCCCGCCCTCGGGCAGCGCGTCGCCGAAGCGGCGCTGGGTGAACGTCAGCGTGCGGTTCACGAAGTTGCCCAGGGTGTCGGCGAGGTCCTTGTTCACGGCCTCGGCCAGCAGCTCCCAGGTGAAGGCGCTGTCGGAGGACTCCGGGGAGTTGGCCATCAGGTACCAGCGCCACTGGTCGGCCGGCAGGATCTCCAGCGCGTCGTCCATGAAGACGCCGACGCCGCGGCTGGTCGAGAACTTGCCCCCGTAGTAGGTGAGGTAGTTGGTGCCCTTGATGGTGTCGACCAGCTTCCAGGGCTCGCGCGTCCCCAGGATCGTGGACGGGAAGCTGATCGTGTGGAAGGGCACGTTGTCCTTGCCCATGAACTGGGTGTAGCGGACGTCGTCGGCCTCCCACCACCACGACCGCCAGTCGCGCGCCTCGCCGGGCGGGGCCGCGTCGGCCCACTCCCAGGTCGCGCCCAGGTACTCGATCGGCGCGTCGAACCAGACGTAGAAGACCTGGTCCTCGAACCCGGGCCGCCCGACCGGGACACCCCAGCGCAGGTTGCGGGTGACGTCGCGGTCCGCCACGCCCTCGTCCAGCCACTTGTAGGCGATCGAGGTCACCAGCACGGGCCAGTCGGCCTTGGTGTCGATCCAGGCCCGCACCTCGTCGGACAGCTTGGACTGCAGGAGGTACAGGTGCCGCGTCGAGCGGACCTCCAGGTCGGTGGAGCCGCTGATCGCCGAGCGCGGCTCGATCAGGTCGGTGGGGTCCAGCAGCCGGGTGCAGTTCTCGCACTGGTCCCCGCGCGCCGCGTCGTAGCCGCAGTGCGGGCAGGTCCCCACCACGTAGCGGTCGGGCAGGAAGCGGTCGTCGGCGACGGAGTAGACCTGCTTGGTCTCGCGCTCCTCCAGGAACCCCTGCGCCTCCAGCCGCCGCGCGAACTGCTGGGTCAGGGTGTGGTTGCGCGCGGAGGAGCTGCGCCCGAAGTGGTCCCACGACAGCCCGAAGCGCGCGCCGACGTCGGCCTGCAGCGCGTGCTGGCGGCGGCAGTACTCCTCCACGTCCAGGCCCGCCGCCCGCGCCGCCAGCTCCGCGGGCGTGCCGTGCTCGTCGGTGGCGCAGATGTACAGGACCTGCTCGCCGCGGGCGCGCAGGTGTCGTGCGTACACGTCGGCGGGGAGCATGGACCCGACCAGGTTCCCGAGGTGCTTGACGCCGTTGATGTACGGGAGGGCGCTGGTGACGAGGTGCCGGGTCATGCCGGGAGGCTAGCGTTCCAGGTCGCACGTCATGTCGGGGCGCAACCTGCCCGCCCGCTGGTGCGTCGGGGCTCTCCGAGAGGAGGTCCGCGACGGTGACGACCCTGCCCCTGCCGCTATCGACGAGGACCACATCCGTGGCCGCACGTCCCGCCGGGCCCCCGGCGGCGTTCGCCGACGTCTACGCCGCGCACCACGCCGAGGCCCTGCGCCTGGCCTACCTGCTGTGCGGTGATGTGACCCGGGCGGAGGACGCGGTGGCGGAGGCGTTCGTCAAGGTGTGGCGGCGGTGGGAGGCGGGGGCGGTGACCTCGCCGCGGGCCTACGTCCGCCGCGCGGTGGTCAACGAGGTCAACTCGCGCTTCCGGCGCCTGCGCCTGGAGCGGCGCGAGGCCCAGCGCCGCCACGGCGACGACCGCGGCGCGCGGGCCCACGACGAGGACCTGGCCGACGCCGACCAGCTCCTGGGCGCGCTGCGCCAGCTGCCCGCGCGCCAGCGCACCGCGATCGTGCTGCGCTACTACTCGGACCTGTCGGAGGCGGAGACGGCCGCCGCGATGGACTGCTCGGTCGGCACGGTGAAGTCCAGCGTGTCGCGCGGGCTCGCCCGGCTGCGCGCGATCGTCCCCGCGGAGCGCGCGCTGTGAGCGCCGCGGGGCGAAGCCCGGAGTCGTCGCACGCAAGCCGTCCGGCGTCTGAGGTGCAGGCATGAGCGCCGCGGGGCGAAGCCTGGAGTCGTCGCACGGAAGCCGCCCGGCGTCTGAGGTGCAGGCATGATCCCCGACGACGACGACCTGGAGCGCCGCCTGCGCGCTGCGCTGGCCCTGCGCGCGGCGCAGGTCACGCCGGACCCGCGCACCTGGCAGCGCGTCGCCGACCGCGCCGAGCGCGTGCGCCGCCGCGCCCAGGTGCTGGTCGGCGCGGCGGCCGCGGCGGTGCTGCTCGTGGCCGGCGGGGTGGTATACGACGCGGTCCGCCCCCGTGTGGAGTTCCCCGCCGGCGACGCCCGGCCCGACCAGACCGAGCTCGCGACCCCGGCGCCGACGGCCGCGAGGGGCCCCTGCGGCGACGCCGACCTGGTGCTCGTCCTGCGCACCGCGACCGGCGCGCTGGACGGCGCCGGCGCCGACGGCACCGTGGCCGACCTCACGGCCGGCGCCGGGCCGGCGGACGCCCCGGCCCTGTCGGCCGACGGCGCCCTGCTGGCCTTCTCCGCCCCGCGGGGTCCGGCGCCGAGGTCGTGGTGCGCGACCTGCGCACCGGCGCGGAGCGGGTGCTCGGCCCGGGCGGGCAGCCGGCCTTCGCGCCGGACGGGCGCATCGCCCGCGTGACCGCGGCGGACCGCGCGGGTGCGCGCATCGTGGTGACGTCCCCGGTGGGCGAGGAGCTGGGGACCTTCCCCGCCGGCGGCGCCTCGCGTGGGGGGGAGGTCGTCGACCTCGCCTGGACGCCGGACGGCGGGCGGCTGAGCTACGGCATCGTCGGCGACGGCGGGGACCGCCGGACCGACGTCGTCGCCGACCCCGCGACCGGCGCGGTCGACCCGCTCATGGCCCACCAGGACGCCCTCGGGGGCGAGCACGCCGGGTCCTGGCCCCTCGGCCGCGCCCAGCTGGTGACCCTGGCACGCTGCTGCCCCGCGTCCGACGAGGTCGAGTCCGCGGCGCTCGCGGTCGCCGGGTACCGCGGGCAGCCCGGGGCGGGCTTCGCCGGTCCCGAGTACCGGGCCCTGGTCGACCTCTCCGACCTGCTGGGCTTCGCGACCGGCGAGCCGGGCCGCGACTACCTGGTCCGGCCGGTGGGCCGCGCCGCCGCCGAGCCGGTCGGCGTGGGCGCGGTCTGGTCGCCCGGCCCCGCCGACGCGTTCCTGGTCGGCGACGGGTCGGCGCTGTGGCTCATCGCCACCGACGGCGCCGCGACCTTCCTGGCCGACGACGTCACCGCCGCGGCCGTCAACCCCGCGGCGTTCGGCGCGGGCGGCGTCGACGGCGGCACGCTGCTGGCGGACCGCCTCCCGCCGCGGTCCGCGCGCCCCGGCACCGCCGAGGTCCAGGTGTTCTTCGCCGCGCCGAGCCCCGGCTGCACCGCCACCCGCCCGGTGACCCGGTCGGTCCCGCTCCCCCGGGTGGCCGAGGGCGCGGTGCGCGCGCTGGTCGCCGGCCCCACGGCCGAGGAGGCCGCCCAGGGGGCGACGAGCGCCTTCTCGGCCGCGACCGCCGGCCTGGTCCGCGACTTCGCCCTGGACCAGGCCGGGGTGGCGACGGTGGAGCTGGCGGCGCTCGAGGGCGTCCTGCCGCGCCCGGCGTCGGTCTGCGAGGCCGACCGCATCCGCGCCCAGCTCACCGACACGCTGCTGCAGTTCGACGAGATCCGCGAGGTGCGTTACCGGGTGGAGGGCCAGGAGGGCGTGTTCGAGCGCTACCTGACCCCGCGGCGGGGTGCGGCCGCGTCGGAGCGCCGGCCTCCCTCCGGCCCCCAGGACCCCGGCCCCAGCGCCCCGCCCGAGGCGGAGACGGCGACCGCGGGGCGGGCGGAGGAGGGCGACTACTAGTCCGTGTCACCCGACCCCGTGCTCGAAAGCCGCCCGGCGTCTGAGGTGCACACTTGGCGAGCGGCCGGGGGATCGTCGCAGGGCCCTCCGCAGTTGGAGCACACGTGTACACCGACACCCACTGCCACCTCGGCCTGATCGAGTCCGCCCCACCGGACGACGTCGTCGACCGCGCCCGCGCCGCCGGCGTGACCACCATGGTCACGATCGGCACCGACCTCGCCTCGTCCGCGGAGGCCGTGGGCGCCGCCTCGGCCTACGAGGGCGTGTGGGCCGCCGTCGGCATCCACCCGAACAACGCCATCGAGGCCACCGAGGGGGTCCTGGCCCGCCTGCGCGCGCTGGCCACCCACCCGCGGGTCGTCGGCATCGGCGAGACGGGTCTGGACCACTTCCGCGACAGCACCCCTGCGATCCGCCAGGAGGAGAGCTTCCGCGACCACATCCGCCTGGCCAAGGAGCTGGACCGCGCGCTGATCATCCACGACCGCGACGCCCACGACGACGTCGTGCGCGTCCTGCTCGACGAGCGGCCGCCGCCCCGCACCGTCTTCCACTGCTTCAGCGGCGGCGCGGACCTGGTGGGCGCCTGCGCCGAGCACGGCTGGTTCGTGTCGTTCGCGGGGACGGTCACCTTCCGCAACGCCCCCGACCTGCGCGCCGCCGCCGCCGAGGTCCCGCTGGAGCTGCTCGTCGCCGAGACCGACTCGCCGTTCCTCTCACCCCACCCCCACCGCGGCACGCCGAACGAGCCCGCGCGCGTCGTCCACACCGTCGCCCAGCTCGCCGAGCTCCACGACATCGCGCCGGAGGAGATGGCCGCGGTCACCTCGGCCAACGCCGCGCGCCTGTTCGCCCTGCCCGCCGGCGCCTGACGGTGGCGACCGGCCTGCTCACGCCCCGGCGCGTGCGGGAGCTGCTGACGACCCACGGGCTGGCCCCCAGCAAGCGGCTCGGCCAGAACTTCGTCGTCGACGCCAACGTCGTGCGCAAGGTCGTGCGCGACGCCGGCGTCGCCGTCGGCGAGGGCGTCGTGGAGATCGGGCCGGGACTGGGCAGCCTCACCCTCGCGCTGCGCGAGGCGGGCGCCACGGTCCTGGCGGTGGAGGTCGACGCCGGCATGGTCCGCGCCCTGGGCGACGTCGTCGGCGGCGACCCCGGGGTCACCGTGGTCCACGCCGACGCGCTGCACGCCGACTGGCCGGCCCTCACCGCGGGCCTGCCGCCGCCGCCCGCGCTGGTGGCCAACCTGCCCTACAACGTGGCCACGCCGATCGTGCTCCACGCCCTGGAGAGCGACGCCTTCGGGCGGCTCCTGGTCATGGTGCAGCGCGAGGTGGGGGAGCGCTGGGCGGCGGGCCCCGGGTCGGCGCGCTACGGCGCGGTGAGCGTCAAGGTCGCCGCCCTGGCCGCGGCCGCGGTCGTGGCCGCGGTCCCGCGCGGGGCGTTCTGGCCGGTGCCCAACGTCGACAGCGTCACCGTCGGCCTGGTGCCCCGCCCCTGGCCCTACGACGTCGCCCGGCGGCACGTCGTCGCGCTGGTCGACGCGGGCTTCGCGCAGCGCCGCAAGCGCCTGCGCAACGCGCTCGGCGCCGGCGGGCGCGCGCCGGCCGCGGTCGAGGCGGCCCTGGCCGCCGCGGGCCTGGACCCCGGCGCGCGCGCGGAGGAGCTGGACCTCGCCGACTGGGTGGCGCTCGCGCGGCACCTGGACCCCCGGGGCCCGAGCTGCACCCTTGACCCGTTTGGCGTCTCCTGCCTTCCCCCTACCATGCGGTACCGCGATCCGGAGACGAAGGAGCGGTCCTGCGGCACCTCGACATCGATGTCGACGGCCCGCGCGTCTCCGTCCGCGTCCCGGCCAAGGTGAACCTGTTCCTGTCGGTGCGCGGCCGCCGCGACGACGGCTACCACGAGCTGGTGACCGTCCTGCAGACCGTCTCGGTGTTCGACGAGGTGCGGGCGGCCTTCACCGGCCCGCCCGGCCGCGGGCACCACCCCGCCTCGCGGCGGCGCATGAGCCTGGAGCTGCGCGCCGACGACGCGCAGGGGCTGCCCGACCCGCGCGACAACCTCGCGGTGCGGGCGGCGCTGGCCCTGGGCCGGCGGACGGGCTTCGCGGAGCTGGAGGGGCCGCCGGACCCCGAGGCCCCGCGCACCGTCATCGAGCTGCGCAAGCGCATCCCCGTCGCCGGCGGCATGGCGGGCGGGTCGGCCGACGCGGCCGGCGCGCTGGTGGCGCTGAACCAGCTGTGGCGCACCGAGCTGGACCGCGACGCGCTGCGCGCCCTGGCCGCCGACCTGGGCAGCGACGTCCCCTTCTGCGTCCAGGGCGGCACGGCGCTCGCGACCGGCCGGGGCACCGCACTGGCCCAGGTCCTGTGCCGCGGCACCTACGCCTGGGTGGTCGGCACCGCCCGGGAGCCCCTGTCCACCGCCGAGGTGTACCGCGCGCCTGGGACGCCCACTGCGCGCCCGGGGACGCCGAGCCCGACGGGGTCCTCGCGGCCCTGCGCGGCGGGGAGCCCGAGGCCCTGGCCGCCGCGCTGCACAACGACCTGGAACCGGCCGCGTTCGCCCTGCGCCCGGAGCTCGCGGCGGCCAAGGAGGCGTTGCTGGAGGCCGGCGCGCTGGGCGCGGTGCTGTCGGGCAGCGGCCCGACCCTGCTGGGTCTGTGCGCCGACGACGAGGCCGCGGCCGCGGTCGCCGACCGCGTGCGCGACGGTCACCGCGAGGTGTTCCCGGCGCGGTCGCCCGCGGGGGTCCGGACGCGCTGGCCGGCTGACGCCGTGGGCTACGCTGGCGGAGCCGGCAGGTCCATGGGAGGTGGTGAAATGGCATCACGTCGTCCTTGGAGTCGAAGTTGAAGGTTCGATCCCTTCCTCCCAGCCGTCCCGGCCGGTGCGCGTGGCGGTCGTGATGGCCGCCGGCCAGGGACCCGCTTCCGGTCGGACCTGGCCAAGGTCCTGCACCCCGTCGCCGGCCGCACCCTGCTGCGCTGGGTGCTGGAGGCCCTGCGCCCCCTGGAGCTGGACCGGGTCGTCGTGGTGGTCGGCCACCAGGCCGACGCCGTCGCGGCCGAGGTCGCCGCGGCCGGCCTGCCGGGCGCCACCACGGTCCTGCAGGCCGAGCGCCGCGGCACCGGCCACGCGGTGCGCATGGCCGCCGAGGCCGGCGCGCTGGACGGCGCGGACACGGTGCTGGTCCTGCCGGGCGACGCCCCGCTGTTCACCCCGGCCCTCCTCGGCCGGCTCCTGGACGGCCACGCGGGCGACGCGACCCTGCTGGTCACCGACCTGCCCGACCCGACCGGCTACGGCCGCGTGGTGCGCGACGCGGGCGGCGCGGTGCGCCGCATCGTGGAGGAGCGCGACGCGACGCCCGACCAGCGGGCGGTGCGCGAGGTCGGCACCTCGGTCTACGCGTTCGACGGCCCCGCCCTGGCGGCGGCGCTGCCCAAGCTGTCGACCGACAACGCCCAGGGCGAGGAGTACCTCACCGACGTCGTCGAACTGCTGGCCCCCGCCGGCGCGGTCGCCGGGCCGCCCGAGGAGGTCGCCGGGGTCAACGACCGCGTGCAGCTCGCCGCCGCCGGCGCGGTGCTGCGCCGCCGGGTCCTGGAGGACCTCATGCGCGCCGGGGTCACCGTCGTCGACCCCGCGGCCACCTACGTCGCCGCGACCGTCACCGTCGGGCCCGACACGGTGCTGCTGCCCGGCGTCCACCTGGAGGGCGCCACCGCGATCGGGTCGGGCCGACCATCGGCCCCGACAGCCGCCTGGTCGACGCCACCGTCGAGGACGGCGCCACGGTCGCCAACTCGGTCCTGCTGGGCGCGTCGGTCGGCCCCGGCGCGACGGTCGGGCCGTTCACCTACCTGCGGCCCGGCACGCGGCTGGAGCGCGGCGCCAAGGCCGGCGCCTTCGTGGAGATGAAGAACAGCCACGTCGGCGAGGGCAGCAAGGTGCCCCACCTGTCCTACGTGGGCGACACCACCATCGGCCGCGACGCCAACATCGGCGCCGCGACCGTCACGGTGAACTACGACGGCTTCGACAAGCACGCCACCGTCATCGGCGACGGCGCGCGCGTCGGGAGCGACACCATGCTCGTCGCGCCCGTCACCGTCGGCGCCGGGGCGTACACCGGCGCCGGATCGGTGATCACCAAGGACGTGCCCGACGGCGCCCTGGCGGTCGAGCGCAGCGAGCAGCGCACCATCGCGGGCTACGCCGACCGCCGGCGGGCCCGTCACGACCAGCGTGCCGACGACGGCTGAGGAGTCCCGGGTGGAGATCGTCACCAAGAAGCGCATGCAGATCTTCTCCGGGACGGGGTACCCGGAGCTGGCCGAGGAGGTCGCCGCCCACCTGGGCATGCGCCTCGGCGACGTCGATGTGCACGAGTTCTCCAGCGGCGAGCTGTACTGCCGCTTCAACGAGAACGTGCGCGGCAGCGACGTCTTCCTGATCCAGACCCACTGCCACCCCGTCAACCGCACGATCATGGAGATGCTGATCATGATCGACGCCCTGAAGCGGGCGTCGGCCAAGCGCATCGTCGCGGTCGTGCCGTACTACGGGTACGCGCGGCAGGACAAGAAGGCCCGCTCGCGCGAACCGATCTCCGCGCGGCTCCTGGCCGAGATGCTCCAGGTGGCGGGCGCGGACCGGACCGTGTCGGTCGACCTGCACACCGGGCAGATCCAGGGCTTCTTCCGCACCCCGTTCGACCACCTGACGGCGCTGCCCCTGCTGGTCACCTGGCTGCACGACCACTTCCCCGACGAGGAGCTGGTGGTCGCGTCGCCCGACTCTGGCCGCGTCCGGCTGGCCGAGCGCTTCCAGGGCCGCCTGCACACCTCGCGCATCGCGTTCCTGGCCAAGACCCGCATCGCCCACAACGTCGCCAAGACCCTGGCGGTCGCGGGCGATGTCGAGGGCCGCACCTGCGTCCTGGTCGACGACATGATCGACACCGCGGGGACGATCTGCGGCGCCGCCGAGGCGCTGGTGGAGCACGGCGCGCGCCGGGTCATCGTCGCCGCCACCCACCCGCTGTTCTCCGGACCGGCGTGCGAGCGGCTGGCAGCGGCGCCGATCGAGAAGGTCGTGGTCACCAACACCCTGCCGGTGCCGCGCGACTGCGCGCTGATGGACAAGATCGAGGTCGTGTCCATCGCCCCGGTCATCGCCAGCACCATGAAGGCGATCTTCGAGGACGAGAGCGTCAGCGAGCTGTTCGACGACCAGAACCAGTAGGCGCTAGCCTGTGCGGTCGGTGCGCGCTCCCGCCTGACCGGCGGAGCGCGCCGTTCCCCATTCCGTCAGACCGACCCAGCAGGAGTGTTCCGGCATGGCCGAGCAGGTGACCCTCGCGACGCGCCCGCGGGTGGGCAGCGGCAAGGGCGAGGCGCGCGCCCTCCGTCGCGAGGGCCGCGTTCCCGCGATCGCGTACGGCGTCGGCATCGACCCCACGCCGCTCTCGGTCGACGCGCTCGACCTCTACCACGCGCTGCACACCGACGCGGGCGACAACGCCGTCCTGCGCCTGGCCGTCGAGGGCGGCACCCACCTGGCCCTCGCCCGCGAGGTCCAGCGCCACCCGGTTCGCCGCGACGTCCTGCACATCGACTTCGTGACCGTGTCGCGGACCCAGAAGGTCCAGGCCGTGGTCCCCGTCGTGCTCGAGGGCGAGGCCCCCGGCGTCGCGGAGGGGGGCGTCGCCGAGCAGGCCGCCTTCACCCTCAACGTCGAGGCGCTGGCGCTGGAGGTGCCCGACCAGCTCGTGCTGGACGTGTCCGACCTCGGTGTCGGCGACGTCAAGCGCGCCGGCGATGTGTCCCTGCCCTCGGGCGTCGAGCTGCGCGACGACCCGGAGTCCCCGCTGGTCAGCCTCGTGGTCCCGGCCCTGGACGTGCCCGAGACCGAGGGCGAGCAGGAGCGCGACGCCGGCGAGCGCGAGGCCGAGGGCGCGACCGCCGACGAGGCCGAGGCGGCCGCCGCGGCGGAGTAGCCGCAGCCGCCCCGGGGCGGAGGGGCCGTGGTGGACCGCTGGCTGGTCGTGGGCCTGCGCAACCCGGAGAAGGAGTACGGCGGCACCCGCCACAACGTGGGCGCCGACGTCGTCCGCACCGTCGCGGGGCGCCTGCGGGGGTCCTTCCGGGCGACGCCCAAGGCGGGCGGCGAGGTCGCCGACGTCACCGACCCCGGCTCGGGGGCGCCGCTGACGCTGCTGCTGCCCTCCGGCTACATGAACGAGTCCGGCGGTCCCGTCCAGCGCGCCGCCGCGTTCTACAAGGTCCCGCCGGACCGCGTCGTCGTCGTCCACGACGACCTCGACCTCCCCGCGGCGGCGCTGCGGGTCAAGCGCGGCGGCGGCGCAGGCGGGCACAACGGGCTGCGCGACGTGGCCCGGCGGCTGAGCACCCCGGACTTCCTGCGCGTCCGCATCGGCGTCGGGCGGCCCCCCGGCCGCCAGGACCCCGCCGACTACGTGCTGCGCCGCTTCGGGGCCAAGGAGCGCGAGAAGATCGACGTCACCGTCGAGCAGGCGGCCGACGCGGTCCTCAGCCTGGTCGCCCAGGGGCTGGAGGCGACCCAGAACCGGTTCCATGCTCGCGCATGACCGTGGCCGGGTCAGGCGGCCCAGACCGCCAGCCAGGTGAACAGCGCGACGTTGGCCAGGACGTGCGCCGCCCACGGCGCCGCGAGCCCGCCGGCGCGCACGCGCAGGACGCCCAGCAGGTAGCCGTAGGCGCCGCTGAGCACGATCCCCCAGACCCCGCCGAGCACGCTGCCGCCGTGGACGAGGCCGAACACCACGGCCTGCAGGGCCAGGGCGGCGGGCAGCCCCACCGCGCTCCACGCGGCGTCCAGGAACACCCCGCGGAACGCCAGCTCCTCGGCGCCGGCGTTGACCAGCGACACGAACGCGATGACCAGCGGCAGGACCCACGGGCTGGGGTCGTCGAAGCCGGGCCCGGCGGGCGCGGCGTCCCAGCCCTCCAGCAGCCGCCACAGCGGGACCCCGGCGACCGGGAGGAGCCCGACGGCCAGGGCGGCACGGCCGGCGGCGGGTCCCGACGCGCCGCTGTGCAGCCAGTCCCCGGCCGCGCGCAGCAGCGGCGACGGCGTCGTGGCGACCAGGAAGGCGTAGGCGCACAGGGCGCCGACCAGCGGGAACGGGTGGGCGCCGAACCCGCGGGTCAGCGCCGCCAGGCCGGCCAGGACCACCAGCAGGGTGGTGTGGACCGCGGGCGGGCTGCCCGCGCGCCGGGCGAGCAGGTGCAGCACGCCGGCGGCGGCCACGGCCTGCCAGGGGACGCGGGTGAAGCCGTCCGCGCCGACGCCGACGGCGGCGAACCCGGCCAGCGTGAGGACCACGATCGCCGTGCCCGCCCGGCCGGTGGGCTCCGGCTCGCCGGCCAGCCGCTCGACCGGCGTGCGCCCGCGCTCGTCGGCCAGGCTGCTGCGCTCGGGGCGGCCCATGTCGCTAGTAGCCCGCCCACTCCTCGCGCTGCAGGTCCAGGAGGACCGGCCGCAGCAGCGTGGAGGGGCGCTGGGCGGGCGGGATGCGGTCGGGCGGGAAGACGCGGGCGGCGTCCAGCACCGGTCCCGTGAGGAAGCGCGCGGGCGGCGCGGGGTCGGGCAGGCGCAGGTCGGGCGCCGCGCCCCGCGCGGCCAGGACGAACCCCCAGTCGCCGAAGGACGGCACGTCGACGTGGTAGGGGACGACCTCCAGGCCCGCCGCCTCGACCGACGCGACGACGGTCCAGAACGAGCGCGGCGCGAAGAACGGCGACCCCGCCTGCACGGCCATGCGCCCGTCGGGCGCCAGCAGGCCCGCGGCGAGCCCGTAGAACTCCACGCTGTACAGCTTGGCCGTCTCGGTGCTGTCGGGGTCGGGCAGGTCCACGACGACCGCGTCGAACGGCGGGCCGTCGTGGTCGCGCGCCCAGGCGAAGGCGTCGGCGGCGACGGTGCGCACCCGGGGGTCCTCGAAGGCGGCGCGGTTGCGCTCGCGCAGCCAGGCGTCGTTGCGGGCGAGGTCGACGACGGCGGGGTCCAGGTCGACGAGCACGACCTCGGCCACGCCCGGCAGCGCCAGCACCTCGCGCAGCGCCAGGCCGTCGCCGCCGCCCAGGATCAGCACCCGCCCGCGGGGGCCGGCCAGGGCGGGGCGGACCAGCGCCTCGTGGTAGCGGTGCTCGTCGAGGCTGGAGAACTGCAGGTCGCCGTTGAGGTACAGCCGCACGTCGGCGCCGGGGCCGCGCACCTCGGCGCGCGTGAGGACGATCTCCTGGTAGTCGCTGCGCTCGACGTGGACGATCGGGTCGCGGTAGAGGCGCTGGCGGGCGGTCAGCTCGAACGGCGCGGCGTAGGCGGCCCCGGCACCGAGCAGGGCCAGCGCCCCGGCGCAGCCGGCCGCCACCGCCGCCCGCCCGGAGGCGGGCAGCGTCCGGCCGAAGACCACGCCGGCGACCACGCCGGCGGCGACGACGTTGACCGCCCCGACCAGCAGCGTGCCCTGGAGGAGCCCGAAGGCGGGCAGCAGCACGAAGGGGAACGCGAGGCCGCCGGCCAGCGCCCCGCCGTAGTCGACCGCGGACAGGTCGGCGACGGCCCCGGGCGCCTCCTGGCGGCGGATGCGCTGGATCAGGGCCATGAGCAGCGGGATCTCGGCGCCCACGAGCAGGCCGATCACCACCGCCGCCACGAGCATCGCCCCGGTGTAGACGTTCAGCCAGGCGAAGGCGGCGTACAGGGCGGGGACCGAGAACGCGCCGACCAGGCCGAGGGTGACCTCGACGGCGGCGAACGCGGCCACGGGCCGGCCCAGGAGCGGCTTCACCGCGACCGCGCCCGCGCCCATCGCCGCCAGCACGACGCCCAGGACCACCGAGGTCTGCTGGATCGAGCTGCCCAGCAGGTAGGACCCCAGCGCGACGAGCGCCAGCTCGTACACCAGCCCGCACGCGGCGCAGACGAACACCGCGCCCAGGACGACGCGGCGGGCCGCGACGGGGCTCACGCGATGGCGGCGCAGATGATCGCGCCGAGCGCGACGTGGTTGGCCGCGACGATCCAGGCGGCTGGGTTGGGCTCGGGGCGGGTCACCAGCTCGCCCAGCTCGCCGGGCGTGATGCGGTCGGTGATCACGAACGACACCGCCAGCACGGCGATCCCCATCAGCCCGTAGGCCAGCGCGCTGACGAGCCCGGGGACGAACCCGTCCAGTGACCTCACGATCGCGGTCGTCACGACCGCGCCGACGGCCAGCAGGCCGGAGGCGACCACGACGCCCGCGTTGGCGTTGTGCTGCTCGTACAGCAGCTCGCCGAGCCGGCCGGGGGTGAGCAGGTCCACCACCCAGTAGCCGACGGCGAGCAGCACGATGCCCAGCGCCGCCCAGGCGGCGATCTGTCCCAGCTCGACGGCCAGGTTGCCCAGCTCCACGTTCTGCTCCTCCTACTTGCCGGTGCCGGGGCCCCCGCCGCGGAAGCCGCCGCCGCTGCTGGGGCGGGAGGCGGTGGGCCCACGCGGACCATAGGAGGTGGGGGAGCGGCCCCAGTACCCGACGATCAGCGGCAGGTAGCGGGTGCGGACCCGGTCGTGGTCGTCCAGCTCCACGCGCGACCCGCTGCCCTCGGGCAGGACCGCCACCGCGTAGTCGCGGGCGCGCAGGAACGCCGAGCCCTGCTCGGTGAAGCGGTCGCGTGGTGCCATGCGCCCGGCCACCAGGTCCGCGGTGGGCTCCACCGCCTGCGCCGACCGCCAGACGCCCGCGCCGGCGGGCTCGAAGGTGGCGTCGAGAAAGGCGCGCAGGTCGGCGCGCTGCGGCGACGGCGCCGTGCAGCCGCCCAGGACGAGCGCGGCGGCCAGGACCGCGAGCAGGGCCGGGCGCGCGCGGGTCACCCGGCGCCCCGCCCGAGCCGGGACCGGGTCACGACCACCTCGCCGGTGCGGGGGTAGGAGTGCCAGGTCGTCCACACGGCGGTCCCGTCCTCGCCGCGCAGGCGCAGCGCGGTCACGGCGTCGCCGTCCTCGCCGGGGTAGACCCCGCACAGGGCGCGCGGGTCGGCGGCGAGCCCGCAGGCGAGGCGCCGCACCGCGGCCCGCAGCGCCGGGGGGTCCAGGTGGCGCACCGACGAGGTGAATCGGTAGGCGCCGGCGGCGTGGCGCGCGGGCAGGGCGGCCCCGCCGGGGGAGCAGGCGACGGTCTCGGACCACGCCGCGCCGGACCCGTCGTGCAGCAGCACCTGGTGGGAGGCGCCCAGGAGTCGCAGCTCGACGCGCCAGGTCCCCTGGCGCAGCGCGCGGACCGCCAGCGCGGGCTGCGGCGCCAGCCCCAGCGACAGGCGCAGGTCCGCCGCCCGGGTGTCGCGGTAGGGGGCCGCCAGCACCAGCGCGGCGGCGGGGGCGCTCACTCCTCCACCACGTAGACGGTCAGGCTGCGCGGCAGCACGTCGGTGCCGGTCGAGACCTCCCAGGCCCCGCCGAAGTGCTCGAAGCTGAGGCGCGCGTCGCCGTCGCCGCGGTAGTCGGCGTAGCGGGCGGTGCCCGCCGGGGCGGTGCCCGTCGTGCCCTCGGCCCGGAAGGCCGCCTCGCCGCGCTCGCGGAGGCGGTAGGCGGCGCCGCCCATCCGCACCTCGCGGGCGCCGGGCTCGCCGTCGACCTCGGCGATGCCCACGCGCTGCCACCAGGTCACGACCAGCCCCTCGTCGTCCTCGACGCCCAGCCAGCGCTGCTCGCGGCCCTCGGCGACCAGGTGCTCGGCCCACGCGGCGCCGTCCTGGTCGAAGCGCAGCGACCCGCGCACCAGCCAGTCGCGGCCCTCGTGGCTGACGACGTCGCCGGCCTTCAGCTCCTGCAGGAGCTGCTCGGTGCCGGTCAGGTCGGCCAGCGGGTCGCGGCGCGGCACGGGCCGCTGCGCCGCGCGCCGGGCGCGCAGCCACAGGACCACCGCGACGGCGGCGATCACCACCAGCACGGCCACCACGACCGCGCCCCTCATCGCTGCCCGCTCCTCCGCCTCGTGCACCTCCGGAGGCCGGACGGCCCCGCACCGAGGCTAGGCGCGCGGCGGGTCGCGCGCCTCCTCCGGACGGCCCGGGTCACAGCCGCCGCAGCCAGGCGTCGGCGTGCGCGAGGCGCCGCTCCAGCTGCGCGACGGTCGCCTCGCCGATCGCGCGGATGCCCGCGAGGCGGTTCAGCTCCACGTTGACCTGCTGGTGGGTGCGCCCCGACAGCCGCGCGATCGCCTTGGCGCGCTCGGCGTTGCCGGCCCGCAGCGCCGCCTACTGCTCCCGCCGGGTGCCCGCCGCGGGCGAGTCCGCCCCGTCGGCCCCGCCCGCCCCCGCGCCGCCGGGCAGCGGCGGGGCGGGCCCAGCGCGACGGTGACGCCGGCGTCGGGCTCCTCCTCGGCCGCGGGTGGGACGCCCGGCGCGTCGTCGGCCAGCGCGGCCGACGGCGTCCCCAGCGGGGTCGCCGAGATCGCAGCGAACAGCGACAGCTGCTCGGTGTCCTCGCGCAGGGCGGCGGGCAGCGGGTCCTCGAGCAGGTCCTCGACCGGCTCGCCGTCCTCCCGCGCCGGCGCAGGCTGTGGCGCCGCTGCTCGGCGATGCGGGCGGCGAAGGTGCGCAGGCGCGGGTCGTCGGGGACGAACAGGAACGCGCGCTGGCGCGGCACGCCGCGGGTCCAGCGCACCAGGCGGCCGACGGCCTGGCGGAAGAACAGCTCCGTCGCGGTGGTGGTGGCGTACACCCCGACGCGCAGGCGGGGCACGTCCACGCCCTCCGAGATCATCCGCACGGCGACGATCCACGGGGCCCCGCCGCGCGCGAAGCGGGCGATGCGCGCCGACGCGGCCGGGTCGTCGGAGGTGGCCACCTCCACGGCGACGCGGTGGCGGTCGCGCAGCAGCGCCGCGATCCCGCGCGCGTGGTCCTGGTCGATGGCGATGACCAGGCCGCCCGCGTCGGGGTGGGTGCGGCGGATGCGCGTGAGCTGGTCGTGGGCCTGGTCCAGGACGGTGGGCAGCCACTGGCCCTCCAGCGACAGCGCCGTGCGCAGCCGCTGGCCCGTGCCCGCCCGGTCGAGGTTGTCGGCGAAGGTGTGCGCGCGCATCGCCCCGTCCGGGGCGGTCCACTCCATGTGCCCGTCCAGGCGCGGGAACACGACCGGCCGCACGACCCCGCCCTCTGCGAGGGCGTCGCCGTAGCCGTACTCGAAGTCCGGCTCCGCCTCGCCGCCCAGGTAGCTGACGAACGGGATCGCCGTGGTGTCGGACCGGAAGGGCGTCCCCGACAGCGCCAGGCGGCGCGCGGCGGGCTCAAAGGCGTGGCGGATGCCGTCGCCCCACGCGCGCTCGTCGCCGGCGTGGTGCAGCTCGTCGAACACGACGAAGGCGTCGCGGGCCAGCCCGCGGATCAGGTCGGGGCTGCCGGCGACCTGCTGGTAGGTGACGACCACGCCGTGCATGTCGGCGGGCAGGCGGTCCCGCGACGCCCACGCCGGGTCCAGGTGCAGCGCGAACGCCGCCGCCGCGGCCGCCCACTGGGTCTTCAGGTGCTGGGTGGGCGCGACCACGATCACGCGGGCGCGCGGCTGCCCGCCCAGGTGACGGCGCGCGGCGGTCAGGGCGAAGGTGGTCTTGCCGGCGCCCGGCGTGGCCACGGCGAGGAAGTCGGGGCCCGGTGTGGCGGCCCAGCGCTCCAGCGCGCGCAGCTGCCAGGCCCGCAAGCGGACGGAGCGCGACATGCGGCGGCCGATGATGCCACCGGGCTGGCTTACCCTCTGCGGATGCGACCCCTCGCCACCCTGCCCAAGGCCCACCTCCACCTGCACCTGGAGGGCGGGATGCGTCCCACCACGCTGGCCGAGCTGGCCGACCGCGCGGGCCTGGAGGTCCCGCCCATCCGCGGGTACGGCAGCTTCACCGCGTTCGCCGACATGTACCACGCCGCCTGCGAGGTGCTGCGCACGCCGGAGGACTTCGCCCGCCTGGTGCACGAGGTCGTCGCCGACGCGGGAGAGGCGGGCGCCGCCTGGATCGAGCCGGCGCTGTGGGCGCCCCTGCACGCCGACCGGCTGGGCCCCGAGCGCGAGGTGCTGGAGCTGGCGCTGGACGCCGGCCGCGCCGCCGAGGCCGCGACCGGCGTGGGGGTCGGGTGGATCGTCGCGGCCGACCGCACCCGGCCGGTCGAGGAGGCGGTCGCCCAGGCGCGCCTGGCCGCGGAGTACGCCGGGCGGGGGTGGTCGGGTTCGGCCTGGCCAACGACGAGGCCGCCTTCCCGCCCGAGCCGTTCGCGCCGGCCTTCGCGATCGCCCGCGAGGCCGGGCTGCTGCCCGTGCCCCACGCCGGGGAGCTGGCCGGGCCGGAGAGCGTGCGCGGCGCCCTGGACGCGCTGCACGCGCGGCGCCTGGGCCACGGCGTCCGGGCCGTCGAGGACCCCGACCTCGTCGCCCGCCTCGCCCGCGAGCAGGTCTGCCTGGACGTCTGCCCGACCAGCAACCTGCTCCTGGCCGTCGTCGCCGACCTGGCCGAGCACCCGCTGCCCCGCCTCCTGCGCGCGGGCGTGCCCTGCAGCATCAACGCCGACGACCCGCTGCTGTTCGGGTCTGGGCTGCTGGAGGAGTACACCGTCGCCCGCGACGGCATGGGCCTGGACGACGGCCAGCTGGCGGTCGTCGCGGCGTCCTCGATCCGCCACAGCGGCGCGCCGTCGGAGCGCCGCGCCGCCGCCCTCGCCGGCATCGACGCCTGGCTCGCCGTGCCTGACCTGGCGCTAGCGGCCCCGCCGGCGGTGGGCGCACGGCGGCGAGGGGCGGGAGGAGACGATCGTGCGGCCACCGCCGGATGCGGCGGCGCGCGCACGTCCCACCGCGGGACGGCGGGCGGCGGGTGTGCGGTTTACCGTCGGCGGCCGGCGAGGTAGGCGTCGACCCAGGTGCGCGTCGTGCGCCACTGGTCGCCGCGCTTGACGGCCTCCAGCCGGCCGCGCTGGGCCGCCGCCCGCAGGGTCTCGACCTTCAGCCCGGGGTCGCGAAGGCGGCCAGCGGCAGGAGCAGGTCGACGCCGTGGCCCGGCCCCGCCGCGAAGCGGCGCAGGACCGCCCCCAGCCCGGCCGCGAGCAGGTCCGCCAGCGGGAGGGTCTCCCCGGTCGGCGCGCCCCAGCGCGTGCAGGTAGCGGTAGCGCTCGCGGTGGTGCAGCAGCGCGGGCGGCCAGCCGCGCCGCAGCAGCAGCAGGTCCACGAGCAGCCGGCCCACCCGCCCGTTGCCCGCCGCGAACGGCCGGATCACCTCGAAGCGCGCGTGCAGGTCCGCCAGTGCGGCGAGCCCGTCGTCGGGGTCGGCGGCGTCGGCCTCCTCGACCCACGCCGCGACCGCGTCGGGCACGGCCGAGGCGGCGGCCGGCGAGGTCCCGCCGCGGAACGGCAGGACGTCGAAGGTGCGCCAGGCGCCGCCGCCGTCGCCCGCGACCCGCCGGTGCAGGTCGCGGACGTCGTCGACGGTCAGCGGGGGCCCCGCGGCGTCGGAGCCGGGCGGCCGGGCCCGGTCGTGCACCGCCGCCACCGCGTCGGCGAGGCCGCGCACCGCGGCCACGTCGGCGTCGGCGGCGCCCGCGGGGACGCGGCCGTCCAGGATCGCGGCCACCTCCGCCCCGGTCACGGCGCGCCCGTCGATCGCCGCGCCGTGGGCCACCTGGTCGGCCAGCAGCCGCCGCCACGGCTCCGGCGCCGACGCCGGCGGCGGCAGCCCGCCCAGCCGCGCCCGCAGCCCCTCCAGCTCGGCCTGTGCGGCGGTCGCCGGGCTCCTCCGCCTCGTGTTCGCCATGGCCGGAGTATCGGGCTTGTGAGGGCTCCGCGTCCCGGCGATCCTGCGCGAGTGCACGAAGAGGAGCCGGCCGCCGACCGCGCCCGCCGTCCGGAGCGCTGACGCCGCGCTGTCAAGCACCACACCCGTCCGGCCGGACGCCAGGCCGCACGCGGCCGGTGGGTAGCGTCCCGCCGCGCGGAGGTCGGGGCGACGGCGGAGGGGGCGGCGTGCGGGCCAGGACGGCGGCGGGTCTGATCGCGGCGGCGGTGGTGCTGGTGGCGGCACCCGCCCCGCCCGCGTCGGCGGCGCTCCCCGCAGCGGTCCCGCCCGCGGTGCCCGCCGCCGTGGCCGCGGCGGTCCCGCCCGCGGCGCCCGCCGCCGTGGCCCCGGCGGCCCCGGCGGCCCCGGCGGCCGCGGCCCCCGCCGCCCCTCCCACGCCCGGCGCGCAGGCCGGGCCGGTGCTGGCCCACACCGGGCCCGCGACCGCCGGGCCGGAGGTGTGGCTGGGGGCGCTGGCGCTGCTCACCGGCGGCCTGCTGGTGGCCGCCGGGGTCGGGCGCGGGGTGCCGGAGCCCGCGCGTGCCCCCGACCCCCGCTGACGCTTTGCCGCCCGGCACGGCGGGGGAAACAATGGCCCGACCGATGCGCACCACTGCCGCCGCCGCGCCCCTGCACGACCTGCTCGCCCCCGGCCGCGAGCTGTTCGCCGACGCCCTCGCCCCCGGCGAGCTGGCCGTCAACCCCGCCATGCGCGCCTACACCCTGGCGCTGCTGGCCGAGCGCGCGGCCCCGCTGCTGGTCGCCGTGCCCACGGACCGTGACGTCGACGGGACCGTCGACGCCCTGCGCGCGTTCCTGGGCGACGCGGCGGTCGCGGTCTTCCCGTCCTGGGAGACCCTCCCGCACGAGCGCCTGTCCCCAGCCGGCCACCGTCGGCCAGCGCCTGCGCGTCCTGGACCGCCTGAAGGCCGCCGGCACCGACCTGCGGGCGGTGGTCGCGCCGGTGCGCGCGCTGCTCCAGCCCATGGACCCGCGCCTGGCGGAGCGCGAGCCCATCCGCCTCGCGCAGGGCTGGGAGGGCGGCCTGGAGGGGCTGGTCAGGTCGCTGGCAGCCCTGGGCTACACCCGCACCCCGCTGGTCGAGCAGCGCGGGGAGTTCGCCGTCCGCGGCGGCATCGTCGACGTCTTCCCGTCGGCCGCGGAGTGCCCGGTGCGCGTGGAGTTCTGGGGCGACGACGTCGACAGCCTGCGGACCTTCTCCGCCGCGGACCAGCGCTCGCTGGACACGGTCGCGTCGGTCGACGTCGACGCCGCCCGCGAGCTGGTGCTGGACGAGGAGACCGCCGCGACCGCCCGGCTGGTGGCCCGGCGCCTGCCCGACCTCGCCGACGAGCTCGGCCAGCTCGCCGACGGCATCGCGTTCGAGGGCATGGAGTCCCTGGTGACCGCCCTGTCCCCGGCGCCGGCGCTGCTGCCCGACTTCCTGCCCGACGGCGCGGGCCTGGCCGTGGTCGACCCCATCCGCCTGGTGGACCGCGCCGGTGAGCTGCGCGACCAGTCCGCCGCCCTGGACGTCCCGGGGTGGTCCGACGAGCTGGCCGAGGTGCCCGGGGGGCAGGGCGGGTTCGCCGACTGGGACAGCGTCCTGGCCCGCGCCCGCGGGCCCGTCTGGTCGCTCACGCCGTTCGCGTCGGCCGCCACCGCCGACGAGGTCGCGGGCCGCGGCTGGGACACCTTCCGCGGCGACGTCGCCGCGGCCGCCGCCGAGGGCGCGCGCCTGGCCGGCCAGGGCCGCACCGTCGTGCTCACCACCCCGGGCCACGGCCCCGCCCTGCGCCTGGCCGAGGTGCTGCGCGCGGAGGGCATCGCCGCCCCGGTCGTGCCCGCGGCGCCGGTGCCCGGCCCCGGCTCCGGCCGCGTGGTCATCACCGAGTCCCCCCTGCGCGAGGGCTTCCGCTCGACCGAGCTGGCCCTCGCCGTGCTGGGCGAGTGGGACCTGTTCGGGCCCCGGCGGGGCCGCAGCGCCCGTCGCCTGCCCAGCAAGCGCGCGGCGGCCGAGACCGTCCTGGACCTGGCGCCGGGCGACCCCGTCGTCCACGCCGTCCACGGCATCGGCGTCTACGAGGGCATGGTCACCCGCCGGCTCGCCGGACCTACCACGGTGACCGGCGGCGGCCGGGCGGGCAGCGTCACCCGCGACTACGTCGTGCTCGCCTACGCGGGGGGCGACAAGCTCTACGTGCCCTCGGACCAGGTCGACGCCCTCGCCCGCTACGTCGGCGGCGAGGAACCGCGGGTCATGCGCATGGGCGGCGCGGACTGGGACCGCGCCAAGGGCAAGGTCCGCAAGGCCGTGCGCGACATGGCCGCCGAGCTGATCCGCCTCTACCAGGCGCGCATGCACGCGCCCGGCACGTCCTTCGCGCCCGACACCGCCTGGCAGCGCGAGCTGGAGGACGCCTTCCCCTTCGAGGAGACGCCCGACCAGGTCGCCGCCATCGACGAGGTCAAGCAGGACATGGAGGCCCCGATCCCCATGGACCGCCTGATCTGCGGCGACGTGGGCTTCGGCAAGACCGAGATCGCCGTCCGCGCCGCAGCCAAGGCGGTGTTCGACGGCCGCCAGGTCGCGGTGCTCGTCCCCACGACCCTGCTGGCCCAGCAGCACGGCGAGACCTTCGCGGAGCGCTTCGCCGGCTTCCCGGTCCAGGTCCGGGTCCTGTCGCGCTTCTCCGGGCCGCGCGAGCAGCGCGCGATCCTGGACGGCCTCGCCGCCGGCACCGTCGACCTGGTCGTCGGCACCCACCGCCTGCTCGGCAGCGACGTGACCTTCAAGCGCCTCGGCCTCGTCGTGGTGGACGAGGAGCAGCGCTTCGGCGTGGCCGCCAAGGAGCGCCTGAAGCAGCTGCGCACGTCGGTGGACGTGCTGACCATGACCGCCACGCCGATCCCGCGGACGATGGAGATGGCCATCACCGGGATCCGCGACCTGTCCACGATCGAGACCCCGCCGGAGGAGCGTCAGCCCGTCGTCACCCAGGTCGGGGAGTTCGACGAGGCCCAGGCCGCGCTGGCCATCCGCCGCGAGCTGCTGCGCGAGGGCCAGGTCTTCTGGGTCCACAACCAGGTCCGCACGATCGACGCGGCGGCCGAGCGCGTCCGCGAGCTGGTCCCCGGCGCCCGCGTCGAGATCGCCCACGGGCAGATGGATGAAGGGCTTCTCGAGAAAATCATGCTGCGCTTCTGGCAGCGCGAGTTCGACGTCCTGGTGTCGACCACGATCGTCGAGTCCGGCCTGGACGTCCCCAACGCCAACACCCTGGTGATCGAGCGCGCGGACCTGCTGGGCCTGGCCCAGCTCTACCAGCTGCGCGGGCGGGTGGGGCGGTCCAGCCGCCGCGGCTACGCCTACCTGTTCTTCCCCGAGGCCCGGTCGATGACCGAGGAGGCGTACAAGCGCCTGGAGACGATCGCCACCCACACCCAGCTCGGGTCGGGCCTGTCGATCGCCCTCGCCGACCTGCAGATCCGCGGGGCGGGCAGCGTGCTGTCGGCCGAGCAGTCCGGCCACGTCGCGGCGGTGGGTTTCGAGACCTACGCCCAGATGATGCGCGAGGCCGTGGAGCAGCTGCGCCAGGGCGGCCGCCGGGCGCTGGAGGAGCCCGCCGAGGACCACGTCGAGATCCGCATCGACCTGCCCGTGGACGCCCACCTCCCCCCCGACTACATCGCCGACGAGGCGCTGCGGCTGGAGGCGTACCGCAAGATCGCCGCGGTCCGCGACGCGGCCGGCGTGCGCGCGGTGCGCGAGGAGCTCGCCGACCGCTACGGCCCGCCGCCGGAGCCCGCCGAGCGGCTCCTGTCGGTCGCCGCCCTGCGCGCGGCCATCCGCCGGTGGGGGATCCGCGAGGTCACGACCACCCCCCGGCGCACCATCCGGGTCGGCCCGGTCCTGCTGTCGGACCAGCAGGAGGTCCGCCTGTCCCGCGAGGTCCCCGGGGCGCTGTACAACGCCGCCGGCGAGGTGCTGGAGCTGCCGATGCCGCGCACCGGTGACCTGGTCGCCTGGACCGCCCGCCAGCTGCGCGACGTCCTCGCGCGCAAGCCCGCCCGCGCGGCCGGGTAGCGGCGCGCGGGTACCCCGGTAGGATCGGGGCGATCACGACCACCCCCTCACCCCCCTAGAGGATGTCGCGTTGCGCCCCCACCCCCGCCGCCTGGCCCTGCTCCTGTCCGCCGTCGCCCTGCTGGCCGCCGGCTGCGGCGCCGCGGACGCCGCCACCGACCCGTCGCTGGCGGCCACGGTGAACGGGCAGGCGGCCACGGTGAACGGGCAGGAGATCACCGTCGAGCAGCTCGAGGAGCGCTTCGCCGCGCTGCGGGAGAACCCGCAGACGGCCGCGCAGCTCGAGGACGACCCCGACGGGACGATCGCCCAGCAGGCCCAGGCCGAGCTGCTGTCCGACCTCGTCCGCACCGCGCTGCTCGAGCAGTCCGCGGAGGAGGAGCTGGACTTCACCGTGAGCGACGCGGAGGTCGAGGAGCAGCGCGAGCTGGTCGTCGAGCAGCTCGGCGGCCAGGAGGGCTTCGACGCCTTCGTCGAGGAGCAGGGGCTGACCGAGGAGGAGGTCGACCTCCAGCTGCGCCAGCTCGCGCTCAACACCGGGATCACCGAGCGCCTCCAGGAGCAGGAGGGCAACGAGGTCACCGACGCCGAGGTCGCCGAGTACTACGAGCAGAACGCCGAGACCCAGTTCGGCCCGACCGCGACGGTGCGCCACATCCTGGTGGAGGACGAGGCCGCGGCGCAGGCGGCGCTGGACCGGCTGAACGGCGGCGAGGACTTCGCCGCGGTCGCCGAGGACGTCTCCACGGACCCGGGCAGCGCCGCGCAGGGCGGGGAGCTGGGCGAGATCTCACGCGGCCAGACGGTGCCGGAGTTCGAGGAGGCCGCCTTCAGCGCGCCGCTCAACGAGCCGACCGCGCCGGTGCAGACCCAGTTCGGGTTCCACATCCTCGAGGTCACCGCCCGCAACGAGGAGCCCCGGCCCCTGTCGGAGGTCGAGGACGAGATCCGCGAGCAGCTCCAGAGCGAGCGCAGCGGCAACCTGGCCCAGGAGTTCCTCCAGGAGCAGGCGGCGGACGCGGAGGTCACCGTCAACCCGCGCTTCGGCACCTGGGACGCCGACCTCGGCCAGATCGTCCCCGAGGACCCGCTGGGCGAGGCCACCCCCGCCCCCGAGGACGCCCCCGCCGGCGAGGCCCCGGGCGCGCCCGAGGACGGCGCCCCCGCGCCGGACGACGTCACCCCGTAGGGTCCGACCGCGATGGCCCGGCTGGTCCTGATCGACACCGTCGACGCCCTGCCGGGCCTGCTGCCCCTGCACGCCTGGTCGGCGCTGATGTCCAGCGACCTCGTGCTCGTGGGCCGCGACGACCACCCGTTCCTGCCCGCCCTCCAGCTGGAGGAGCTGCGCGTCGAGGTCCTGCCCACCGAGCTCGAGGGCAGGGCGCTGACCCGCGCGGACCTGCTCAGCGGGCTGGCGCCCGCCGACAAGGCCCGCGCCGACCTGGTCGTGGACCGCGCGCGGGCGGAGGGCCAGGCCGCCTACCTGTTCGGCCCGTCCGACGCGGAGGCGTTCACGCGTGTCCTGGGCATGGAGGCCGCCCGCGCGGGCGTGGAGGTCGAGGTCGTGTACTTCGGTGTGGCGCCGCAGGGGACCGCGCTGCTGGAGCTCGTGGAGGTCCAGCGCCGCCTGCGCGCGCCCGGCGGGTGCCCGTGGGACGCCGAGCAGACCGCCGCCTCCCTGGCGCGCTACGCGGTCGAGGAGGTCTACGAGCTGCTCGAGGCGATCGCGTCGGGCGACGTCGACGCGCTGCGCGAGGAGCTGGGCGACGTCCTGCTGCAGGTCGTGTTCCAGGCCCAGGTCGCGGCCGACGCCGGCCGGTTCGGCATCGACGAGGTCGCCCGGGGGCTGGTCGACAAGCTGGTCCGCCGCCACCCCCACGTCTTCGGCGACGCGACCGCCGCCGACGCGGACAGCGTCATGGCCAGCTGGGACGCGCTGAAGCGCGCGGAGAAGCCGGAGCGCACCGGGGTCTTCGACGGCGTGCCGCCCGCGCAGCCCGCGCTGCAGTACGTCGAGCAGCTCCAGTCGCGCGCGGCGCGGCGCGGGTTCGACTGGGACGCCGACCGCGAGGCCGCCGACCGGGTGCGCCTGGAGCTGGAGGAGTTCCTGGCCGCCGGCGACGACGACGCCCGCGCGCACGAGGTCGGGGACCTGCTGATGAGCGTCGTCGGGCTGGCCCGGCGCCACGGCATCGACCCGGAGCTGTCCCTGCGCGGCGCCGCCCAGCGCTTCCGGACCCGCGTCGAGCGCATGGCGGCCCTCGCCGAGGTCCCCCTGGAGGACCTCGACCGCGCCGCCTGGCTCACCCTCTGGGACCGCGCCAAGGCCGACGAACCGGCGTAGCATCCGCCCATGAGCAGCCAGGCGGCCGCACCTCCCCCGCTGCGCGCGGAGGACCTCTACGACCTGCCCGACGACGGGCGGCGCTACGAACTCGTGCGAGGGGAACTGCGCAGCATGCCACCAGCGGGGTTCCGGCACGGTCTGGTCTGCACCAACGTCATCGCCAGCCTCGGCACCTTCGTCACCGAGCACGGCCTCGGTGCGGTGGTGTCCAACGACACCGGGTTCATCCTCGAGCGGGACCCCGACACGCTGCGCGGTCCCGACATCGCCTTCGTGGCCCTCGATCGGCTGCCGGAGGACCAGTCGGGCTTCCCGGAGCTGGCGCCGGACCTCGTCGTCGAGGTCGTGTCGCCCAACGACCGGATCCAGGACGTCATCGAGAAGGCCCGTCAGTACCTGGACGCCGGGGTCCGCCTGGTGTGGGTGGTGGACCCGCGCAGCCGGACCGCGACGGTGCACCGGCCCGACGGCGGCACGGTGCTGATCGGGGACGCGGCGCTGGACGGGGAGGACGTGCTGCCCGGGTTCCGCCTGCCCCTGCCGGAGCTGTTCAGCTGATCCGCCCGCTCAGGGCGAGCCACAGGACCACCAGCCCCAGGGCCACGCGGTAGGCCACGAACGCCGCCTGGGAGTTGCGCGCCAGGAAGCGCAGGAACCAGGCGATGGTCGCGTAGCCGGAGGCGAACGCCACGACGGTGGCGATCGCCAGGGGCACGGGGTCGGCCGCCTCCTCGCCGGTGAGGATGCCGACCAGCTGGAACAGCCCGGCGGCGACGATCGCGGGCAGGGACAGCAGGAACGAGAAGCGCGCGGCGGCGACGCGCTCCAGGCCCAGGAACAGCCCCGCGCTGATCGTCGCGCCGGACCTCGACACGCCGGGGATCAGCGCTGTGGCCTGCGCGAGGCCGATGACGACGGTGTCGCGCCAGCCGACCTCGCCGATGCCGCGCACCTGGCGGCCCACCAGCTCGGCGACGAGCATGACCCCGCCGACGCCGATCAGCGCCCCGGCGATGAGCACGAGGTCGCGGGCGCCGCCCTCGATCTGCTCGTCGAAGGCCAGCCCCAGCACGCCGACGGGGATGGTCGCGGCGATCAGGTACCAGCCCATCCGCGCCCCCGGGTCCTTGCGGCGCTCGGGCCGCGCCAGGCTGGACAGCCACGCCCCGGCGACCTCGCGCAGGTCGCGCTGGAAGTACAGCACCACCGCCGCGGAGGTCCCCAGCTGGGTGACCGCGGTGAACGCCGCCCCGGGGTCGCCCCAGTCCAGCAGCGCCGGCACGACGCGCAGGTGGGCGGTGGAGGAGATGGGCAGCCACTCGGTGACGCCCTGGAGCAGCCCGAGCACGATCGCCTGGAACACGGTCACGGCGGGGCAGGCTAGACCAGAGCGGGTAGGGGTCTGGCTGGGGTGCACCTCAGACGCGGGCGGCTCGCCTCCATGGAGTCCGAGGGACACGCTCTAGAGTGCTGGCGACCGGAGGGGATGGGTGTGGAGATCGAGACGCTGTCGGCCCGTGAACTGCTCGACTCGCGGGGGAACCCGACCGTCGAGGTGGACTGCGTGCTGGCGGACGGGTCCTTCGGCCGGGCGGCGGTGCCCAGCGGCGCGTCGACCGGGCAGTTCGAGGCCGTCGAGCTGCGCGACGGCGAGGACCGCTACGGCGGCAAGGGCGTCACCAGGGCCGTCGAGAACGTCGACGAGGTGATCGCCCCCGCGGTCGAGGGGCTCAACGCCTTCGACCAGCGCATCCTCGACGCGACCCTGCTGGAGCTGGACGGGACCGACGACAAGTCCAAGCTGGGCGCGAACGCGCTGCTCGGCGTCAGCCTCGCGGTCGCCAAGGCGGCGGCGTCGTCGGCCGGCCTGCCGCTCTACCAGTACCTGGGCGGGCCCAACGCGCACACGCTGCCCGTCCCCCTGATGAACGTGCTGAACGGCGGCGCGCACGCCGACTCCAACGTGGACTTCCAGGAGTTCATGGTCGTGCCGATCGGCGCGCCCACGTTCGCCGAGGCGCTGCGCACCGGCGCGGAGGTCTACCAGGCCCTGAAGGGCGTCCTGCGCGAGCGCGGGCTGGCCACCGGCCTCGGCGACGAGGGCGGCTTCGCGCCGTCGCTCGACGCGAACGCCGCGGCCCTGGACCTGCTCGTCGAGGGCATCGAGCGCGCGGGGCGGACACCCGGCGAGGACGTCGCGCTGGCGCTGGACGTCGCCGCGTCGGAGTTCTTCTCCGACGGGTCCTACCGGCTGACGGGCGAGGGCTCGACGCTGTCGTCGGCGGAGATGGTCGACTTCCTGGCCGACCTGGCCGCCCGCTACCCGATCGTGTCGATCGAGGACGGGCTGGACGAGGAGGACTGGGACGGCTGGCGCGCCCTCGCCGGGCGCATCGGCGACCGGGTGCAGCTGGTGGGCGACGACCTGTTCGTCACCAACCCCACCCGCGTGCAGCGGGGGATCGACGCCGGGGCCGCGAACAGCGTGCTGGTGAAGGTGAACCAGATCGGCACCCTGTCGGAGACCCTCGACACCATCGACCTGGCGCACCGCACCGGGTGGACGACGATCATCAGCCACCGGTCGGGCGAGACCGAGGACACCACGATCGCGGACCTGTCGGTCGCGGTGAACAGCGGCCAGATCAAGACCGGCGCCCCCGCCCGCAGCGACCGGGTGGCGAAGGAGTCCGAGCTCGGCGACGCCGCCCGCTACCCGGGCGTGCGCGCGTTCCCCGCCACCTGCGCGCCCGCGGGGCCGCCGGATGACCCTGCGCCCCGGCCGGGGCGGGCGACGGTGACCCGCCCCACCGGCCCCGACCGCCCGAGCCGCACCAGCGGCTCGGGCCGCCCCGGCGCCGCGGGCTCGGGCCGCGCGGGCTCGGGGCGTTCCGGCGCCGCGGGTTCCGGCCGCGCCGGTTCGGGCCGTTCCGGCGCCGCAGGCTCCGGCCGCGGGGGCGCGTCGGGTTCGGGCCGGTCCGGCGGGTCCGGGTCGGGCCGGGCCGGTGGGGGGCGGTCCGGGCCCCGCGGACCGGGCGGAACGCGCCGCGCCGCGCCGCCCCGCGGCGCCGCCGCTCGCCGCTCGCGGGCCTGCTCGGCGGCACCCGCGCCTACGTCCTGGCGATCGGCGTGCTCGTCGTCCTGCTCGTGTCCATGACCATCGGCCCGCTGGAGATCTTCGGCGCACAGGCCGACCGCGTCGACCTGCTGACCGCCCAGCGCGACCAGCTCGCCGGCGAGGTCGACGCCCTGCGCCAGCGCCGCGAGCAGCTCCAGGACCCCCGCGAGATCGAGGAGCTCGCCCGCCGCGAGCAGGGCCTGGTCCGCCCCGGCGAGGTCCCCTACGTCGTGGTCACCCCGACGCCGGAACCCGTCCCGCCGGTCCCCGGCCCCGAGCAGGACGAGTCGTTCCTGCGCCGGCTGACCCGCAGCCTCACCGAGCTGTTCCGCTGATCAGCCACGCCGGCCCCGAGATCGACGCCGCGTCGCTGTACGCGGTGCTGTGCCTGCGCGCCGAGGTCTTCGTCGTCGAGCAGGACTGCCCCTACCAGGACCCCGACGGGCGCGACCTGGAGCCGGGCGTGCACCACCTGTGGACCGACGGGCCGGACGCCTACCTCCGCATCCTCGACGAGGGCGCCGGGGTGCACCGCATCGGCCGCGTCGTCACCGCCCCCGCCGCCCGCGGCCGGGGCCTGGCCGCGGCGCTGATGACCCGGGCGCTGGAGCTGGTGGGCGACGGGCCGGTCGTCCTGGACGCCCAGGCCCAGTTGGAGGGCTGGTACGCCCGCTTCGGCTTCACCACAGCGGGCCCGGCGTTCCTGGAGGACGGCATCCCCCACGTGCCGATGCGCCGCCCGGCGACCGCGGGGACCGGGTGACCACCGAGCCCGCCTGGCTGGACCGCGCGCGCCGACTGGCCGCGCAGGCGCAGAACGGCCTGCTCTACGCGACCGATGGCTTCGAGGTGCTGCGCTGGACCGAGGTCCGCCGGATCGCCGCCGAGCTGCTGGCGGAGGGGGCGGGCGCCGACGCCGATGCCGTCGAGGGCCTGCTCGCCCGCGAGCAGGGCTACGCCACCCCCAAGGTCGACGTCCGCGCGCTGCTGGTGCGCGACGGCCGCGTGCTGCTGGTCAAGGAGCTGGCCGACGGGCGCTGGAGCCTGCCCGGCGGCTGGGCCGACCCCGGCGACCGGCCCAGCGTGGCCGCGGAGCGCGAGGTGCGCGAGGAGGCGGGCTACGTCGCCCGCGCCACCCGCCTGCTGGCCTGCTGGGACCGCAGCCTGATGCGGGGCGCCCCGCCCTACCCGTTCCGCATCTACAAGCTGTACTTCGCGTGCGAGGTCCTGGGGGAGACCGCGCGCGACGACACCGAGACCGACGACGTCGGCTGGTTCGCGCCCGACGCCCTGCCCCCGCTGTCGCCCGGGCGGACGCACACCGACCAGATCGCGCGGCTCCTCACGGTCCACGCCGATCCGTCCGCGCCCGCCCTCTTCGACTAGATATCAGTTACCGTTCTCCCATGGTCGGGGGAGAGCACGACGATCTCCTGTCGCTGTCGGAGGCGGCCCGCCGGTCGGGGCTGTCACGGGGGCGCCTGCGCCGCCTGCTCGACGGCGGCGACCTCCCCGGCGCCCGCCGCGCCCCCGGGGGCGGTCCCTGGCAGATCCCGGCGTCGGACCTCACCACCGTCGACCTGGCCGCGGTGGACGTGACCGCGGTGGACGTGACGGGGGTGGACGTGACCACGGTGGACCTGACCGACGGGACGGCGCCCGGCCCGGGCGGCACCGACGAGCCCGACCTCCCCGGCGACCCGGCCGACGCCGGCCCGGTGGTCGACTGGCTGCGCGCGGAGGTGGAGCGCTGGCGCCGCCGCGCCGAGGTCGCCGAGGCCCAGGCACGCGAGCGCCAGACCCACAGCGTCGACCTGCAGCGCGCGCTCGCCGCCCTCGAGGCAGCCGTCGACGCGCCCGCCGCCGCGCGCCGGCCCGCCGACCCCGCCCCGGTCGCCCCCGACCGCATCCTGGCGGTGCCGGCGCCCCTGCCCGTGGGCCTGCGCCGGCCCCGCGGCCCCGCCTGGCTGCGCCGCGCCCCTTGAGTCGCGCGCCGGCTCAGGCCACCGGCACGCCGTCGGCGGCCGCGCGCAGCGCGGCGGCGTCCAGCTTGCGCATGCCGAGCATCGCCTGCATCGCGCGCTGGGCGCGTGATGCGCTGCTGCACGGCGTCTCCTCTCCAGCGGCGGGGACGGCCCCCGCGGCGGCTGCTGCAGAGGAGACGGCCACGCCGCCCGGAACTCATCGCCGCTCCCGGGGTTCGCGGCCTACCCTGTCGCCCATGCCCGCCGCCGACGCCCTCCGGCCCGCCCCCGACGCGTCGTACGCGGCGCAGCGGGAGCGCCCGCTGCTGGACGACCGCGAGCGGCGCGTGGCCGGGCGGATGATCGGGCGCCCGCTGCGCGGGGACAGCGCCGCGGCCGTCCGCTGCGCGTGGGGGCTGCCGGCGGTGCTGCGGGTCGACCCGCGCCTGCGCGACGGCACCCCCTTCCCCACGACCTTCTGGCTGGCCTGCCCGATCGCCAACCAGCGCGTCGGCCGGCTGGAGGCGGAGGGGGCGATGGTGGGGCTCAACGACCGCCTCGCCGCCGACGCCGATCTGGCGGCGGCCTACCGGGCGGCCCACGAGCGCTACCTGGCCTTCCGCGACAGCCTGGGCGACCCGCTCCCGCGGCGCACCGACTCCGCCGGCGGGATGCCCGACCGGGTGAAGTGCCTGCACGCCCTCTACGGCCACCACCTGGCCACGCGCGACAACCCGATCGGCGCCTGGGTCGCCGACCGCAACGAGCCGATGCCCTGCCCCTCTCCCTGCGTGGACACCGAACCGGAGCGCTCATGAGGGTCGCCGCCGTCGACGTCGGCACGAACTCCGTCCGCCTGCTCGTCGCCGAGCCCGGCAGCGGCGGCGCGCCGCTGCGGGCGGTCGAGCGCGAGATGCGCATCACCCGCCTGGGCCAGGGGGTCGACGCCACGGGCCACCTCCACGACGACGCCCTGGCGCGGACCCTGGCGACGCTGGCGGACTACGCCGAGCGCTGGCGCGCCCTGGGCGCGGAGCGGGTGCGCATCGCCGCGACCAGCGCCGTGCGCGACGCCGCGGACCGCGACCGGTTCTTCGCCGGCGTCCTGGCCCGCACCGGCGCCCCCGCGGAGGTCCTGACCGGCGACGAGGAGGGCACGACCGCCTTCACCGGCGCGACCGCCACCGTCGCCGGCGAGCCGCCCTACGTGGTCCTGGACATCGGCGGCGGCTCGACGGAGCTGATCCGCGGCACCACCGCGGCGGAGGCGATGACGTCGCGCCAGCTCGGCTGCGTGCGCCTGACCGAGCGCGCCCTGCACACCGACCCGCCGACCCCGGCGGAGCTGGACGCGGCCCGGGTCCTGGTGGACGCCGAGCTGGACGCCGTCGCCGAGCTGGTCGACCCGGCGGCGGGGCGGACGCTGGTCGGCGTGGCCGGCACGATCACCACCGTCGCCGCCATCTTCCTGGACCTGCCCGCCTACGAGCCGGACCGCATCCACGGCACCCGCGTCCCCGCCGCCGACGTCGCGGCGATCACCGATCGCCTCTGCCGCCTGACCGCGGCGGAGCGCCGCGCGCTGGGTCCCATGGCCCCCGGCCGCGAGGACGTCATCCACGCGGGCGCGATCATCCTCGACCGCGTCGTCCAGCGCTTCGGCTTCCCCGGCGTGCTGGTGAGCGAGGCCGACATCCTCGACGGGCTCGCCCTGACCCTGCTGGACGCCTGAGACGCTCCTCAGTCCGGGCTGCCGTCGTCCTCGGTGACGACGACGGTGCCCTGGACGCGCTGCAGGTCGGCGACCAGCGCGCGGTAGGGCTCGCGACGGCCGCGCACGACCGCCTGCAGGACGACGCGGTCGCCGAAGGGGTCCAGCCGCACCTCCCGCGCCTGCACCGGCGCCGCGACGATGGTCGCGTGGACCCGCTGCAGGACCGCGAGGTCGTCGGCGACGACGCGCAGGGACCGCTCCTTGCGGGCGTAGCGGTCCATGAGGCGGTCGGTGAGCAGGTCGACCGGCCACAGGAACAGCATGGTGACGGCGACCAGCGACGCCGCGAGCTGCACCTCGCCCAGCCCGACGCACAGGCCGACGGCGGCGACGCCGAACACCGACGCCGCGGTGGTGAGGCCGTAGACCCGGTTGCCGGCCGCGAAGATGACCCCGGCGCCGAGGAAGCCCACGCCGCTCACGACCTGGGCGGCGATGCGCGTCGCGTCCCCGCTGCCGCCGGAGGCGGCGACCGACACCTGCCCGAGGGCGGCGCAGGCCGTGCCGATCACGACCATGGTGCGCAGGCCCGCGGCCTTGCCCCGCAGCTCGCGGTCCAGGCCGATGGGCAGCGACAGCAGCGCCGCGATCCCGACGGTGACCAGGGGAGGCACGGGGGCGGGCGCCGTCAGGGGGCGGTGGACAGGCCCCGGACGAGGTCGCCGCGGGTGACGATGCCGACGACGCGGCTGTCGGCGTCCACCACCGGGACCCGCGACACCTCGCGGTCGACGATGATCGTGGCGACGTCGCCGACGCTGGCGTCCGCGCCGACCGTCGCGACGTCCTCCTCCATGGCGTCGCCCACGGTGCCGCCGAGGGCGGCCTTGAGCTCCTCCTGGAACCGGTGGCGCTCGCCCGGCAGCGTGAAGTACGCGCCGAGGATCTCGATGGTGGTCGGCCCGTGGAGCCGCGCCTGGGACAGGATCAGGTCGGTGTCGTCCAGCAGCCCCACCAGCCGCCCGCCGCCGTCGACCACCGGGGCGCCGCTGATGCCGCGCTCGGCGAGGGCGGCGATCGCCTCCTCCAGCGTCTGCTCGGGCCGCAGCGTGAGCACGGGGGCGGACATGAGCTCGGTGACGGGACGGTCGGCTGCCATGCCGGGCAGCCTAGACCGTGCGCCTCCGCCCCGGAGCGGGGTGCGGGGGGCCCCGGACCGCCGGGCGCGGAGGACACCCCGCGGCCTGGCAGAATCGACGGTCGGCAACGTTGTGGAGGCCGGGACGCGTGCGGTCCGGCGCGCCCGGGAGGGGGGCGGGGCATGCTCGTGTGGTTCTCGGTCACGCCGATCGGCACCGGGTCGGCCAGCGTCGCGCGCGAGGTCGCGCTGGCGCTGCGGGCCGTCGAGGCAACCGGGGTGCACGCCACCACCGACGCCTCCGGCACCCTGCTGGAGGGTGACTGGGAGGCGTGCATGGGCGCGGTCCGTGCGGCGGGGGAGGCGGTGCTGGAGGTCGCGCCGCGCGCCTCGATCGTCTGCAAGGTCGACCTGCGCGCTGACCTGCCCGACCGGTCCGGCGCCGACAAGCTGGCCAGCCTGGCCCGCGCGCGCGAGGAGCTGTCGCGTGGCTGACGTGCGGACCGACATGTGGGACCGGCTGGCGGCCGCCCTCGACGGCTACGGCGAGGACTTCCTCGACACGCCCGAGGGCGGGCGGATCGGCGCCGCCCTCGTGCTCCTGCGCGGCGTCGGGGACGGCGACCTGGAGATCGTGTACACCCGCCGCCGCGCCGACCTGCGCGCGCACCCCGGCCAGATCTCGTTCCCCGGCGGGCGCGTCGAGGAGGGCGAGACCGTGGAGCAGGCGGCCGTGCGCGAGGCCGCGGAGGAGGTCGCCTGCGACCCGGGCAGCGTCACCGTCCTCGGCCGGTTGCCCGCGTTCTACCTGCCCCCGTCGCGCTTCTGGCTGCAGCCGGTCCTGGCGCGCTGGGACGCGCCGCACCCGCTGACCGCCGCGGAGGCCGAGGTCGCGGAGGTCCTGCTCATCCGCCGGTCGCTGCTGACCGACCCGGCCAGCTGGCGGGCGGTGCGCATGTCGACCTCCGGCTGGTCGTGGGCCTGGATGCTGGACGGCGAGCACCTGCTGTGGGGGGCGACGGGCCACGTCACGGCCACGCTGCTGGGGATGCTCGACGAGGACTGGTCCGGGGGGGTCGCCCCGCAGGACCTCGGCGAGGACCGGCGCGTCGAGCCGTGGCGGCGGGAGGTCGGCGGCGACGGCCGCGCCCCCCTCGCCGGGCCCCGGCTGGAGGGGGTCGAGGAGCGTCCCGCGGGCCGCTCCGCCCCGGCCCCGCCCGCCCCGCCGCGCGACCTCGCCACCGCGCGCGCCGCGGGCGCCGCGGTCGCGGGCGCCGCGGCCGCCGCCGCCGAGGCGGCCGGTGCGACCGGCGCGACCACGGTGCTGATCGGGTCGGGCTGGACCGGCGCGGTCGGCCTGGCCGCCGCGATCGACCTCGCCGGGGGCGACGCGCGGGTCCAGGTCGTGTTCGGCGGCGAGGACGGCGTCGCCGACCCCGCCCTGGAGCCCCTGCGCGCGGAGGCCCAGGACCTCGGCATCGGCGTCCGCCCCTTCGGGGGGACGCTGCCGCCGTCCGGCGTGGTCGTGGACGCCCTGGTCGGCCGGGGCCTGGAGGGCGCGCTGCGCGGCGTGCCGCTGGCGATCGTCCACGCGCTGCGCATGCAGCTCCCGCTGGTCGTCGCCGTCGACCTCCCCAGCGGGCTGGACCCCGAGGAGGGCCTGGTGGGCGAGCTGCTCCCGGCCGACGTGACCGTCGCGCTGTCGTCGCTGGCCCCCGGCCTGTTCCGCCCCGGACTCGGCCCGTTCGTCGGGGACCTGTACGTCGCCGCCGACACCCCCGACGGCCCCGCCCTGGTCCGCGTCGTCCCGGCCTCGGGCGACGACGACGGGTGGCGGGAGTAACCTCTCCCCGGAGCGGGGGCGTAGCCCAACCGGCAGAGGCAGTCGGCTTAAACCCGATCCAGTGTGGGTTCGAGCCCCACCGTCCCCACCGGCCGGCGGCGGTCAGATCAGGCCGATGCGCATGGCGCAGGCGACCGCGTGGGCGCGGTTGCGGGCCCCCAGGCGGGTGGTGATGCCCCGTACCAGGTACTTGATGGTGCGCTCGGAGTAGCACAGGGCCCGGGCGATGTCGGCCGTGTCGCTGCCGGCGGCGAGCAGGCGCAGCACCTCGAGGTGACGCTGGTCCAGGCCGGCCGCGCCGGTGCCGGCCGTGCGGCGCATGCGCCGCCCGATCGCGGCGATGACCTCGGCGGTGGGCTCGTCGACCTTGTCGGCGACGATCACGGCCAGCCCCGCGGCCGCCGGGTCCTCCACGACGGCGACGCCCGGCTGGAACGCCAGCGACCGCACCGCCTCCGCGTGGGCGGCGGGATCGTTCGCGTGGACGAACACGGTGATGGACTCCGGCATGCGGCCGCTCCTGGCTGTCCCGATGGCGGAGGGCGCGCTCATCCCGGTGCCCTCCCCCGCAGGAGGCGCCCGGGGGTCCTCCTGATACCTCGATCGGGGGATCAGGCGGGCAGGGGCAGGCGGGCGCGGACCGCGAAGCCGCCCTCCGGGCGCGGCCCGGCGGCCAGCGTCCCGCCCAGCAGCAGCGCCCGCTCGCGCATGCCGTGCAGGCCGTGGCCCTCCACGAACGGTCCGCCGTGGCCGTCGTCGACCACCTCGACGCGCAGCGCGTCGGCGCCGTAGTCCAGCAGGACCGCCGCGCGGGCGGGCCCGGCGTGCTTCAGCGCGTTGGTCAGCGCCTCCTGCACCAGCCGGTAGCCGGACAGGTCGACCGGCGCCGGCAGGGGGCGGACGTCGCCGGTCACGGTCAGCTGGACCGGCAGCCCGGCGGCGCGGTAGCGGGCGACCAGGGCGTCGAGCCGGGACAGGCGGTCCGACGGGGCAGCCGGGTCGCCGCCGTCGTCGCGCAGGACGCCCAGGAGGCGGCGCAGCTCGACGATGCCCTCCCGGCCCACCGCCTGCATCTCGGCGAGCGCCTGCTCGGCGTCGGCGGGGTCGTCGCGCAGGGTGCGGGCCGCGGTGGAGGACTGGGCGGCGATGATGACCATGCTCTGGGCGATGCCGTCGTGCAGCTCGCGCGCCAGCCGGGCGCGCTCGTCGGCCAGGATGGCGCGCGCCCGGTCCTCCGCGTCGATGCCCAGCAGGCGGTCGCGCTCGCGCAGGCGCGCCACCTCGACCTCGCGGCTCTGCAGCCAGCGCCCGAAGGTGAAGGCGACCGAGCAGATGCTGACGTCGACGAGCAGGACCGAGAAGTCATCGATGAGGGTGTACATCGCGATCCTGGTCGCCAGCAGGGCGGCCATCGCGGCGAGCGCGACGCGCCGCCGGACCTGCAGCGCGACCATGAGGAGCAGGTGGTAGGCGCCCAGCTCGGGCGCCACGACCGCCGTCAGGGTGCTGACCACGCCTGCGGCGGCGCTGACCGCCAGCGCGGGCAGTGGGGCGGCGCGGCGCCAGGCCACCGGCAGGGTCTCCGCCAGCAGCATCGGCAGGGCCCAGCGCCACGACGGCTCGGGGACGTCGGCCACCGCGATGGGCCCCAGCGGGGACGGCCAGGCCCAGACGAGCACGGCCGAGGCCGTCGTCAGCAGGGCGATGGCCACATCGACCACCCGCACACCGCCCCCGAGGTCGGCCAGCCGGCGGTCCCTCATGCGGCGATGCTAGCGGCTGGGTCCCCCGGTCGTGACACCGCGGGGGAGCCCGGGCCGCCGCATTCTGGGGGAGCCCGGGTCCCCGTGGCGGGAGGACGGCGGTGTACGACGAGTTCGCGCGGCTCTACGGGCCCCCGCAGGGGACCTTCGACGCCGACTGGGTGACGCGGCTGCTGCGCCAGCGCCGTCCCGCCCTGCCCGAGCCGCTGGCCCGACGGCTGGTGGCCCACACCTGGCGGCACCTGTGGGCGTCGCCGCAGCTGTCGCGCGCCGACCTCGCCGGGTACCTCGCCCTGGACGAGCCCGCGGTGCCCGACGCGGACCTCGAGGCCGCGGTGGACGCGGCCATCGACTTCTGCGACGCCTACGACGTGGAACCGCCCCGCACGGGCGTGTGAGCGCTCAGCCGGGCGCCGCCGGCCGGGCGCGGCGCGCGTCCAGGGCCTCCGACCCCTCGCGCAGCAGCGCGCCCAGGCGGCTGGTCGCGCGGCCCAGGACCTTGGCGTAGCCGGTGCGCAGCAGCTCGGGCCCGAACAGCGCGCCCACGTCGCAGCCGGACAGGCCGACCGCGACCTCGGCGTCGTAGAGGACGTCGATCAGGTAGGCGACGCGCAGCGCGTCGGGCAGGTCGGGCACCGGCCGGACCCTCAGCAGGTAGGCCGCGTCGAGGTCCTCGGCCAGCGCGCGGTAGCGCACCGGGTGCAGCGTCCCCAGATGGGCCACCAGGTCGTCCCAGCGGTCCAGCGTGGCGGTGCCCGCGGCCGCGCCCGCCGCCGCCTCGACCTCGGCGTCGGGCCAGGGAGCGGGCGCCCGGCCGTCGCGGTGGCGGTAGTCCTCGCCCTCGACGGTGGCCACGTCGAACGACGCGGCCAGGGTCTCGATCTCGCGGCGGAAGCGGTCGGCGTCGAACCGGCCCTCGCCGAGCTGGCCGGGCAGGGTGTTCGACGTCGCCGCCACCGTCGCCCCCGCCGCGACCAGCTGGCCGAGCAGGTTGGCCACCAGCCGGGTGTTGGCCGGGTCGTCCAGCTCGAACTCGTCGATGCAGACCAGCCGGACCCCCGACAGCGACTCCACGGCGCGGGGCAGCGACAGCGCGCCGACCAGCGCGACGAGCTCGGCGAAGCTCGCGTAGGCGGCCCGCTCGCCCGCCCCGTCGACCGCGTGCCACAGCGACGCGAGCAGGTGGGTCTTGCCGACCCCGAAGCCGCCGTCCAGGTACACCGACCGGGGCGGGGGCGCGGCCCGCCGGAACAGCCCGCGGCGCGGCGCGCGGCCCAGGTCCGCGGCCAGCGCCGCCAGCCGGTCGCGCGCGGCGGCCTGCGACGGGTGGGCGGGCGCGTAGGTGGCGAAGCGCACCTGCGCGAAGCGGCGCGGGGAGCCAGCGCCGCCACGATCCGCGGGGGCGGGGGATCGGGGCGGCGGTCGACCAGGCGCGGGGGCATCCCGTCCAGGCTAGGTGCGCACCTCAAACGCCGGGCTCGACCGGCGTGCAGGGCGGAGCCCGCAGGAGTCCGTCAGACACGCTCCAGGTGCGGGTGCAGGCTGGGTGCGGGCGCGTACCCTCCCCCCATGTCCGCAGACGAAGAGCGCATCGCTCTGTTCCTCGACTACGAGAACCTCGCCATCAGAGCCCGGGAGGACCTGGGTGGCGTGCGGTTCGACCTCAAGCCCCTCGCGGACGCCCTCGCCGAACGCGGGCGCGTCATCGTGCGCCGCGCGTACGCCGACTGGTCCTACTTCGACGAGGACCGCCGGATGCTCACCCAGCAGCACGTGGAGCTCATCGAGATCCCCCAGCGCATGGGCACCGTCCGCAAGAACGCCGCCGACATCAAGATGGCGGTCGACGCGATCGAGCTGTCCTTCGAGCGCGACTACATCACCACCTTCGTCATCTGCACCGGCGACAGCGACTTCACGCCCGCTGGTCGGCAAGCTGCGCGAGCTGAACCGCCGCGTCATCGGCGTCGGCCTCCAGGCCTCGACCTCCAAGCTGTTGCCGCCCGCCTGCGACGAGTTCCTGTTCTACGAGCGCCTCGAGGGCGTGGAGATCGGCGACCGGCGCCGCCAGACCCGCGCGGAGCGCAAGGCGTCGCGCAACGCCGAGGTCGCCGCCGCCGTCGCGGTCCGCCGCGCGGCCGACCCCGGCCCCGACGAGCGCGTCGCCGACCCGGCACCCGTGCCGGGGCCGCCGCCGGGCGGCGAGCCGGAGGACGGCTTCGCCACCGACGACGGCTTCGCGCCCACGCCGGGTTCGAGCCCGACCTGGCGCGGAGCCGCCGCCCGGGCCGGGTGGCAGCGACTCGGTCGCCGACCTCGGCAAGCTCGTCGCCCAGACCCTGTCGGGCCCTGCAGCGCACGACCGGCGGCGCGGTCCTGGCATCCAGCCTGCAGGCGCGCGATCCTGCGCAAGGACCCGACCTTCAGCGGGCGGACTACGGCTTCCGCGCGTTCGGCGAGCTGCTGCGCCACCTCGCCGACCGCCACGTCATCGAGCTGAGCCCAGCGGCGCGAAGGGCGACCCGGAGGTCGGGTTCCCGGAGAAGTCCAGCAACGACGAGGACGACGCCTTCGCGCTGCTGCAGGAGACCGTCCGCGAGCTGCAGGAGCGCTCCGGGCCGCCGCCGCTGTCGGGGCTGAAGAACCAGCTGCGCAAGCGCTGGCCCGCGTTCAGCGAGGAGTTCGGCTTCGGTGGGTTCCTGCAGTTCACCAGGCGGCCCAGACGCGCGGCCTGATCGCGATGCACTGGGACGACGAGGCCGACGACTACGTGCTGGAGGCCCGGTAGGGGATAGCCGTCACCCGCGTCGCCACCGGCTCGGGGACGGGCCCGGACGCCGACGCCGCGGTGGACGCAGCCCTGGTGTCGGTGGCGGCGGGGCTGGACGGGGCGGCGCCGGACCTCGTCATCCTGTTCCTGGGCGGGCGCGCGGCGGTGGCCGAGCGGGTCGCCGCCACCGTCCGCGACCGGCTCCGCCCGCGGTCCCTGCTGGGCGTCAGCGCCGGCAGGGTCGTGGCCGACGGCGCGGAGCTGGAGCGCCCCGACGGGCTGAGCCTCTGGGCGGCGGCGCTGCCGGGGCGGTGCTCACCCCGCTGCGCTACGCGGCGCCGCGCGCGGGCGCCGGCCGCCGGCGCGGCGGGGTCGCCTGGCCCGAGCCGCCCCCCGCGACGTCCGCGCTCGTCCTGCTCGCCGACCCGGCGACCTTCCCCGCGACCTCGTTCCTGGCCTGGACCGAGCAGAGCCGCCCCGGCCTGGCGGTCTCGGGGAGGATGGCGTCGGCGGGCGGCCAGGCGGGACAACGTCCTGCTGCTGGACGGCGACGTCGTCCGCGACGGGGCGGTCGGCGTGGCGCTCGGCGGCGACATCGCGCTGCGCACGCTGGTGTCCCAAGGCTGCCGGCCCATCGGCCAGGGCCACGCGGTCACCCGGGCGGACCGCAACCTCGTGCAGGAGCTGGGCGGGTCACCGCCGGTGGACCGCATCAAGGAGACCTTCACCGAGGCCGAGCACGCCGACCGCGAGCTCATGCGCCAGGGCCTGCACATCGGCCTGGTCGTCGACGAGTACCAGGACGACTACGGGCCCGGCGGCTTCCTGGTCCGCGGGGTCATGGGCGCCGAGCAGGGCACCGGCGCGCTGGCGATCGGCGACGTCGTGCGCATCGGCCAGACCGTGCGCTTCCACGTGCGCGACGCCGCCAGCGCCGACGCCGACCTGCGCGCGGTGCTCGACCGCTTCACGCCCCCGCCCGGCACCGTCCCCGCGGGCGGGCTGCTGTTCTGCAACAGGCGGGGTCGCGCGCTGTTCGGCGAGCCCGACCACGACGCCGACCTGGTCCGCGCGCTGGGCGGCGTGCCGCGCTGGCCGGCTTCGCCTGCGGCGGCGAGTTCGGTCCGCTGGGGCGGCGCAGCTACGTCCACACCTTCACCGCCAGCGCCCTGGTGGTCTGCGCGCCGGAGGCGTAACGGCGGTGTGATCCGTGCGAAACACGCACCCGAGATGCTCCAGCGAAGGGGGTGAGCGGATGAAGCTCGTCGTGGCGATCGTGAAGCCGTTCAAGGTCGGGAGGACGTGAAGGTGGCGCTCCAGGGGGTGGGGTCGCAGGGCTGACCGTGACCGAGGCGCGCGGGTTCGGCCGCCAGCGCAAGGGCACACCGAGATCTACCGCGGTGCCGAGTACCAGGTGGACTTCGTGCCCAAGGCCGCATCGAGGTCATGGTCGAGGACGAGCAGGTCGACGGCGTCGTCGACGCGATCGTGAAGTCGGCGCGGACGGGCAAGATCGGCGACGAGCAAGGTCGCGATCCTCCCGCTGGACGACGTCGTGCGCATCCGCACCGGCGAGTCGGGACCCTCGGCCCTGTAGGCCCGGGCGGGGGACGGCCGCGGTGGCCGGCGCCAGCGCCGGGGAGCCGGCGAGGCCCCTCGACCCGGCGGCGTTCGCGGCGGTGCCGGGCGCGAGTGGTCGCGGGCCTGGACCGAGCGCATCGATGCGAGCCTGTGGCGGTGGGCCGGGGACCCTCGGCCCCCCGCCGGCGGGGCGGGCGGCCCGGGCCCCCGGCGCCGGCCGGGGTGGCCGTGGTCGCGCTCGGGGGCTACGCGCGGCGGGAGCTGTGCCCGTCCAGCGACGTCGACCTGCTGGTCCTGCACGCCCGCGCGGACCGCGACGACCTCGCCGACGTCGTCCGGCGGCTGTGCTACCCGCTGTGGGACGCGGGCCTGCAGGTCGGCTACGCCGTGCACACGCCCGAGTCGGCGGTCCGCGCCGCGGCCGACCGGATCGAGACGGCGACCGCCTGGTCGACCGGCGGCTGGTGGCGGGGGAGCGCGGCCTGCTCGACGATCTCGCCGCCCGCGTCGCCGCCTGGCAGCGGCGCGGCACCGCGGCTGCTGGCCGACCTCGCCACGGCGCAGGCGGGCGCGGCGGGCGCGCGGGGCGCCGGCCCGGCATGCTCGAGCCGCACCTCAAGGACGGGGCGGGTGGCCTGCGCGACCTGCAGGGGCTGCGCTGGGCGGCGCGTGGCTGGTCTGATCGGCGAGGCGAACCTCGACGCCCTCGATCACGGCGCACTACCTGGGCGCCGGCACGCGCGCGACCTCGGCGAGGCCGGCCGGACGCTGCTGGCCGCCCGCTGCGCCCTCCACCTGGTCCGCGGTGCGCCGGGCCAGGACCGAGGTCGACCGGCTCCGCCTGGACCTCCAGGACGAGGTCGCCGCCCGCCTGGGCATGGCCGACGGCGACGAGCTGCTGCTGCGCGCCGTGGGCCTCGCGACCCACACCGTCGCCCGCGCGGCTGACCGCACCCTGGCCTGCTGCTGGAGGACGCCCGCGCCGGGCGCCGCCTGCGCCGTCCCCCGCCCGCCGCGCCCGCGCCGCGCCACCGCGCCGGCGGCGACGGCCCGCGGCTGCGGGTGCCGTCCTGGGGGCGCCCGCGACGTCCGGGCGGCGAGCCCGACGACGGGCCGGCGGCGCAACCGCGGGCTGCGCCGCGCACCCCCCGCCGACGGCGCGGGACCCGGGCCGCCCGCAGACGGCGCCGCGGGTGCGGCCCACGACGCGGTCGACGCAGCGGGGCCCGCAGCGGGAGCTGCGGGTCGGGGCCACGATGCTGTCGACGCATCGGGCCTGGCGGTGGTCGGCGGCGAGGTGGTCATCGATCCCCGCGCCACGCTGGCGGGCGACCGTCGCTGGGGCTGCGCGCGATCGCCGCCGCCGCGCGCCTCGGCGTTGTCCTGGAGCGCCACAGCGCCGAGCGGCTCACCCGCGAGGTCGCCGTCGCCGGGCCCCTGCCCTGGGACGGCGCGTCGCGGGCGGCCCTGATCGACGTCCTGGCCGCCGGCGGGGCGGCGACCGGCGCGCTCGCCGACCTGGACCAGACCGGGCTGCTCGTCGCCCACCTGCCCGGCTGGGCGCGGGTGCGGGGGCGGCCGCAGCGCAACCCGCTGCACACCTACGACCTGGACACCCACCTGTTCCAGACCGTCGCCGAGCTCCGCGAGCTGCGCCGCGGTGCCGGGAGGCCGCGTCGCCGCCGGGCTGCGCGACCCGGCGACCCTGCTGCTCGCCGCGCTGCTCCACGACGTCGGCAAGGCCTGGCCCGGCGACCACAGCATCGTCGGCGCCGACCTGGCCGCCGACTGGGTCGCGTACATGGGCTTCCCGGCCCCCGACCAGGTCGCCCGCCTGGTCCGCCACCACCTGCTCCTGCCCATCGTGGCGACCGGCCGCGACCTGGATGACCCGGCGGAGCTGGCGGCTGTCGCCGAGGCCGCGGGCGACCTCGCCACCCTGGACGGGCTGTACCTGCTGAGCCTCGCCGACGCGCGCCACCGGCCCGGCCGCGCCTCGCCCTGGAAGGACGTGCTGATCGCCCAACTGCACCGCCGGGCGCGTCCGCTGCTGGGGGCGCCGCCGGAGGAGGACGGCGTTGACCCGCGCGAGGTCGCCGCGGCCCCAGGGGCGCCGCCCCGGATGACCCGGCGGTCGCCGCCCTGCTCGACGCGGTGCCCGACGACTACCTGGTCGCCGGCGGCGTCCCCCAACTGCTGGCCCACGCCGAGCTGCTGGCGACCGCCCCGCGGGCCGCGGCCGCCCGGGGCCCGCCCCGGGGACGACGACGGTCAGCGTCGTCGCACCGGACCGGGTGGGCCTGGTCGCCGACTGCGCCGGCGTCCTGGCCGCCTCCGGGCTGGACGTCCTGGAGGCGCGGGCCTTCACCGTCGACGACCGGCGCCCCGCCGCCGCGCCGGGCGGGCTGGCGCTGGGGTGGTACGTCGTGCGGCGCGGGGCGGGCGGAGCGGACCTGGCTCGCGTGGTGGCCGACCTGGGGCGCGCGGCGCGCCGGCGCGCTGGACGTCGCGGCGGCCGTCGCCGCCCGCGAGCGCCGCCGCGACGGCGCCCGCCCCTCCTGGCCGCCCCCGTGCCCGTCGAGGTGACCGTGGAGCCCCGCCCCGGGCGCACCGTCCTGGAGGTCCGGGCCCCCGACAGCCCGGGGCTGCTGTACCGCCTGGCCCGCGCCCTGGCCGCCGACGGCGCCGACGTCGCCGCCGCCCGCGTCGAGACCCTCGGCCCGCAGGCCCGCGACGCCTTCCTGGTCCGCGAGGACCTCGACCCGCCCCGCCGCACGGCCCTCGCCGCCGCCCTGCGCGCCGCCGCCGGCGGCTGACGCCGCCGCCCCCGGGTCGCCGCCGGGGCGCGCCCGGTGCGACCCGCTAGAGGGACGCCGCCCTGGGTCATGCGGCGGTTGTCCAGGATGCGGTCGACCTCCTCGTCGGACAGCACGCCGGCGGCCTTCACGACCTCGCGCAGGGGCCGGTCCTCCTTCAGGGCCTGCTTCGCCAGCTCCGCGCTGCGGTCGTAGCCGATGGCGGGAACCAGCGCGGTGACCGTCGACAGGTTCATCTCCACCAGGGCGGTCGTGCGCTCGCGGTTCGCCTCGATGCCGTCGACGCACTGGCGGCGAAGTTGGTGCAGGAGGCGGCCAGCAGCGCGATCGACTCGAGCACGTTGCGCGCCATCATCGGGATGTAGACGTTCAGCTCGAACGCCCCGTTCATCCCGCCGATCGTCACGGCGGTGTCGTTGCCGATCACCTGCGCGGCGACCTGGGTCACCGACTCCGGGATCACCGGGTTCACCTTGGCGGGCATGATCGAGGACCCCGGCTGGACCTCGGGCAGGCGGATCTCGCCCAGCCCGTCGCGCGGGCCGGACCCCATCCAGCGGATGTCGTTGGCGATCTTGGTCAGCGACACGGCGATGACCTTGAGGGCGCCGGACAGCTCGACCAGGGCGTCGCGGGCGCCCTGGGCCTCGAAGTGGTCCTCGGCCTCGCGCAGCTCGGCGATGCCGGTGCGCTCGCGCAGCTCCGCGATGATGCCCTCGGTCATGCCCTCCGGCGCGTTGAGGCCGGTGCCGACGGCCGTCCCGCCCAGCGGCAGCTCGGCCAGGCGCTCCAGGGCCGACCGGACGCGCCGCCCAGCTGGACCTGGCGGGCGTACCCGCCGAACTCCTGGCCCAGCGTCACCGGGACCGCGTCCATCAGGTGGGTGCGGCCCGGCTTCACGACGTCGGCGAACTCGGCGGCCTTCGCGCGCAGCGACGACTCCAGCGCCTCGAGGGCGGGCAGCAGGTCCTCGACCGACGCGACGTGGGCGGCGAGGTGCACCGCGGTGGGGAAGACGTCGTTGGACGACTGCCCGGCGTTCACGTGGTCGTTGGGGTGGACGGGGTCCTTGGACCCCAGGGTCCCCGCCCAGCAGCTCGATCGCGCGGTTGGCGATGACCTCGTTGGCGTTCATGTTCGACGAGGTGCCCGACCCGGTCTGGAACACGTCGACGACGAAGTGGGCGTCGAGGTCGCCGTCGATCACCTCGGCGGCCGCCTGCTGGATGGCGCGGAGCTGGCGGTCGTCCAGGACCCCGCTGCGGTGGTTGACCGTCGCGAGCGCCGACTTCACCAGCCCGAGCGCGCGGATCAGCGCCCGCGGGATCCGGCTGGCCGGAGATCCAGGAAGTTCTCCACCGCCCGCTGGGTGGAGGCCCCGTAGTAGGCGGAGGCGGGCACCTGCATCTCGCCCATCGAGTCGCGTTCGGCGCGCGTGTCGGCCACCTCGGTCAGCTCCTGTCGCTCGCGGGATGGTTCCGTGGGGGCGAAGCCTATGACCTGCGCGCCGGGCGCCGTCTGCAGGGTCCGCTCCACCTGGGCCGGGTCCTGCGGACTCCTTGTGCGGAAGCCGCCCGGCGCCGTCTTCTCGCGCCCTGCCCGCGCCCGCACACCCTAGGCCGCCATGACGACGCTGCTGCTGATCCGGCACGCGACCACCCGCGGCGACCGGGCAGCGCCTCGGGGGACGGACGCAGGCGCCCCTGGACGACGGCGGGCGCGGGCAGGCCAGGCGGCCGCACCCGGCTGGCCGACGTGCCGCTCAAGGCGGTCTACGCCAGCCCGCTGGCGCGGACCATGGAGACGGCCGCGGCGGTCGCGGCGCCGCACCGCTTGAAGGTCCGGCCCGTCGAGCTGCTGGAGGTCGAGTACGGCCGCTGGACCGACCGCCCCCTGCGCCCGCTGTTCAAGCACAAGCTGTGGCCCGTGATCCAGGCCCGTCCGTCGCTGGTGCGCTTCCCCGGCGGCGAGACCATCCACCAGGCCCAGCTGCGCGCCGTCGACGCCGTGGAGGAGGTGATCGCCCGGCACCGCCGCGACGTCGCCGCAGTCACCCACGCCGACGTCATCAAGGCGGTCGTGGCCTTCTACCTGGGCCAGCCGCTGGACCTGTTCCAGCGCCTGGTGGTCAGCCCGGCCTCGGTGACCGTCCTGCTGCTCGGCGACGGCACCCAGCCCGCGCTGGTGCGCTTCAACGACGACGGGCCGCTGACCGCGGACCGGTTCGCGCGGCCGACCCCGCCCCGGCCGCGCGCGACGAAGGCGACGAACGCGAAGGCGGCGACCGATGGCTGACAGCTACGAGCTGGACCCCGTGGACTGGATCTCGGCGGGCGCGGTGGGCGAACCCGGCAGCCGGGTCTTCTACGTGCAGGCCCGCAAGGGCGCCGACCGCCTCGTCGCGCTGGTGGTCGAGAAGGGCCAGGTCGCCGCGCTCGCCCAGCTGGCCCAGCAGCTGCTGGAGCACGCGGCCTCACCGTCACCCCGACGACCTCGACGAGGTCGCCCAGCGCCTCGTCGACCCGGTGGTCCCGGCCTGGCGGGCGGGGTCGCGTCGCTGGGGGCCGACGGGGACGCCCAGCGCTTCCTGCTGGAGGCCGAGGGAGGCTGGTCGACGACGAGGAGGGCGCCGTCGCCCGCTTCTGGATGGGGCGCGAGGACCTCGTCGCGCTGGCCGCCCACGCCGCCTGGTCGGTGACCGCCGGGGCGCGCGGACGCTGCCGGTTCTGCGGCCGGCCGATCGACCCGTCCTGGGTCACGTCTGCCCGGCCACCAACGGCCACGGTCCGCTGACGATCTGATGGCCGACCCGACCGCGGCGACGGGCGCCGACCACGAGCTGCTGCGCACCGCGGAGCTGGTCCCGATCGGCTACCTGCGCAGCGCCAGCAACCACACCCTGTACTGCGAGGTCGGCGGGCCCGACAGCGGCGTGGCGGCGGTCTACAAGCCCCGTGCCGGCGAGCGGCCGCTGTGGGACTTCCCCTCCGGCACCCTGTGCCGGCGGGAGGTCGCGGCCGACGTCGTGTCGCGCTTCCTGGGCTGGGACCTGGTGCCGCCCACGGTGCTGCGCGACGGGCCCCTGGGACTGGGCAGCGTCCAGCTGTTCGTGCCGCACGACCCGTCGCAGCACTACTTCACGCTGGTGGAGGACGAGGCGCACCACCCCGCCCTCGCGCGCATGGCGCTGTTCGACATGGTCACCAACAACACCGACCGCAAGGGCGGGCACGTGCTGCTCGCCGACGCCGACGGGCGGCTGTGGGGGATCGACCACGGCGTCACGTTCCACGTCCAGCCCAAGCTGCGGACGGTGATCTGGGACCTCGGCGGGACGCCGGTGGACCCGGCCTGGTCCGACGACCTGTGCCGCCTGGCCGCGGCGGTGGGCACGGCGGGCGACCCGCTCACCGCCCAGCTCGCCGACCTGCTCAGCGCAGAGGAGCTCGCGCTGCTGGCCGTCCGCGCCGAGCGCTTCGCGACCCTGCGGACCCTGCCGACCATCCCGGAGGACCGGCGCCCCTACCCCTGGCCGCCGATCTAGCTGCGGGCCGCTACGGCGCCGTGGTCGCGCAGTCGGCGCCCACCCCGTCCGCGCTGGCCAGGACCGGGTCGCAGGTGCGGGTGCCCAGGGGGACGTCGCGGGTGTCGGTCGCCACGATCCGCGTGATGGCGGTGGCGGGGTCGAGCCGGTCGGCGAACCAGAAGCCGACCTCGTAGCCGCGGGGGCGGTTGACGGTGAGCACCCGCTCGGCGCCGTCGTCGAGCTGCACGCGCACCAGGCGCACCGACGGGTCGGTGATGCCCGCGGCGATCCAGCGGTCGTCCTCCGGCGTGCCCGACACCACGACGTCCTCCAGCACCGCCGCCGGCGGCCCCTGCACGCAGGCCCGCGGGCCGTCCTGCCCGTCGAAGGACACCACGACGCAGCTGGTGCGCTCGTCCAGCGTCCCGACCACGGTGACCTCGCGGCCCGCCACGTCGCCGATGCCGAGCACCTGGCGGTCGTTGACGCCGCCGAGCATGCCCAGGACGTCGCGCTGGGCGGCCGGGGTGAAGAACACGACCGTCAGGACCGTCCCGGCGGACAGGAGCAGGAAGAACAGGCCGACGGCGCGCCCGGACACGGTCCGGCCGCCCGTCGAGGGGGTGGTGGCCATGCACCCCAGTCTGTCACCCGCGTAGGCTCCCGCCCGATGGAGCTGATCACCGCCGACGACATCGCCGCCGCCGCCAAGCGCCTCGAGGGGGTCATCCAGCACACCCCCGTCGAGCTGTCCCGGGCCGTGTCGGGCGCGGTGGGGGTGGAGACCCGCCTCAAGTGCGAGCACCTCCAGCGCACCGGGTCGTTCAAGATCCGCGGCGCCTACAACCGCATCGTGCAGCTCGACGACGACGAGCGGCGGCGCGGGGTGGTGGCGGCGTCGGCGGGCAACCACGCGCAGGGCGTCGCGCTGTCGGCCCAGCTCGCGGGCGTGCCGGCCACGATCTTCATGCCGACCTCCGCGCCGCTGCCCAAGGTCGAGGCGACCCGCGGGTACGGCGCGCGGGTGGTCCTGGAGGGCGAGGGCTTCGACGACGCGCTCGCGGCGGCGCAGCAGTGGGGCCAGGCCCACGACGCCGTCTTCGTCCACCCCTTCGAGCACCCCGACGTCATCGCGGGGCAGGGCACGGTCGGGCTGGAGCTGACCGAGCAGATGCCCGACCTGCGCACCGTCGTGGTGCCGATGGGCGGCGGCGGGCTGATCAGCGGGATCGCGGTGGCGGTCAAGGCGTGGCGCCCCGAGGTGCGCGTCATCGGCGTGCAGGCCGCGGGCGCCGCGGCGTTCCCCGCGGCCCTGGCCGCCGGCGAGGTCGTCGCGCTGGACCGCGTGGTCACCTTCGCCGACGGGATCGCGATCAAGCGGCCCGGGGCCCTCACCCTCGCCCACGTCCGCGCCCTGGTCGACGACGTCGTCACGGTGTCCGACGAGGCGATCGCGCGGGCCGTCCTGCTCCTGGTCGAGCGCGCGAAGCAGGTCGTCGAGCCGTCCGGCGCCGCGGGCCTGGCCGCCGTCCTGGACGAGCGCGTCAAGGCCGGGCTCGAGGGGCCGGTCGCCGTGGTGCTGTGCGGCGGGAACGTGGACCCGCTGCTGCTGGGCCGGATCATCTCCTCCGGGCTGTACGAGGAGGGGCGCTACCTGGTCCTGCACACCGTCCTCGCCGACCGGCCGGGGGCGCTGTCCCAGCTGCTCCAGCTTGTGGCGGGGGAGGGGGCCAACATCCTCGCCGTCGAGCACCACCGGCTGGGCACGCGCCTGGGGATCCTGGAGGTCGAGGTCGAGCTGGAGCTGGAGACGCGCGGCCCGGACCACATCGCCGCGGTCCTGTCCTGCCTGCGCGCCGCCGGCTACCCCACCACGGCCTGAGCGGGTGCGGGTCGCGGTCCTCGCGATCGGATCGCGGGGGGACGTCCAGCCCTACGTCGCGCTGGGGCTGGGGCTGCGCGCCGCCGGCCACGACGTGCGCCTGGCCACCCATGAGGGCTTCCGCGGCCTGGTCGAGGGCTCGGGGCTCGCGTTCGCGCCGATCGGCGGGGACCCCCAGGCGCTGGTCGCGTCCGAGGCGGGGGTGGCGTGGCTGGAGTCGGGCCGCAACCCCGTCGCGTTCGTCCGGCGGCTGGCCCCGTTCGCGCGGGAGGTGGGGCTGCGCGTCGCCGGGGACGTGCTGGCGGCGGCCGGCGACGCGGACGCGATCGTCGGGTCGGCGCTGGCGCTGGCCGGCTACCACGTCGCCGAGGCCCGCGGCGTGCCGTTCCTCGGCGCGTTCCTCCAGCCGCTCTACCCGACCGCGGCGTTCCCGACCGTGCTCGCGCCCGCCGGCGACCTGGGGCCCCTGGGCAACCGCCTCAGCGCGCGGCTGGTGGCCGCGGCCATCGAGCTGCCCTTCCGCGGGCTGGTGAACGGCTGGCGGCGCGACGCGCTGGGCCTGCCGCCCCTGCGCGGGGTCGACTTCACCGCGCGGGTCGCGCGCGAGCGCGTGCCGGTCCTCTACGGCTTCTCGCCCCTGGTGGTGCCGCGCCCGGCGGACTGGCCGCCGCAGCTGCACGTGTGCGGGTGGTGGTCCCTGCCGGCGCCGCAGGGGTGGGCGCCCGACCAGCGGCTGGCCGCCTTCCTGGACGCCGGTCCGCCGCCGGTGTTCGTCGGCTTCGGCAGCATGCGCCCCCGGGACCCCGCCCGCGCGGCCGAGGTGGTGGTCGAGTCCCTGCGCCGCGCCGGCCGCCGCGGCGTGATCGCCGCCGGCTGGGCGGAGCTGGGCGCGGCGGGCGACGACGTCCTGGTGGTGGGGGAGGTGCCCCACGACCGGCTGTTCCCGCGCTGCGCCGCGGTCGTCCACCACGGCGGGGCGGGCACGACCGGCACCGCCCTGCGCGCCGGGCTGCCCTCGTTCGCCGTCCCGTTCTTCGCCGACCAGTTCTTCTGGGGCGCGCGCGCGGCGCGCCTGGGGGTGGGCCCGTCGCCGCTCCCGGCCCGGGGCCTTGAGCCCGCCCGCCTGTCGGCCGCCATCCGCACCGCCGCGACCAACGCGCGCATGCGCGACCGCGCGGCGGCGGTGGGCCGCGCGCTTGCCCGCGAGGACGGCGTGGCGGCCGCCGTCGCCGCCTTCACCGCGGAGGTCCGAGCCCCCCGCCCGGCTCGACGCTGAAGCCCGCCAGCGCCGCCGCATCGCGGAGCCGCCGGTCGAAGCAGACGAAGGTCGTGCAGTCCGGGTCCGCCGCCCGAGCCGCGAGGGCGCTGGCCAGCTGGACCGCGTCGAGCGCCCGCAGGGCGTGCACGGCGCTCAACCGGGCCGCCTCCTCCAGGACGGCTCCGGTGACCGCGAGGGCGATCAGCTCGGGCGGCCGGTCCTCGTCACCGAGGTAGTCGGCCTCGAACAGCGCGGTGAGGACGGCCGCGGCATCCGCCTCCAGCGCGCCCTCGCGCTGCTTGCGCCAGAGGGCCGACGGCACCTCGACCCGGGCCAGGGCGGACACCACGACGGTGCCGAAGTGGCGGACGTCGTCGCTGCCTGCCTCGTCCGCGTAGCGCTTCACCACCGCGGACGAGTCGGCGAACGCGCTCAGGTCCGCCCCTCCGCGACGTAGTCGCTCAGCGGCCGGCCCTGCCCGGCGGCCCGGCGGGCACGGGCGATCGTCGCGTCGTGCGGACGGGACCCCCGCCGCTGCCCCGGTTCGGCGAGCAGACCCGCGCGCCGGAGGCGCTCGCGCGTGCGCTCGGCCTCGTCGCCGCTCAGTTCCGGGTCCACGGCAGCCTGCAGGACGGCCGCCGCCCAGGCGTTGAGGCTCTGGCCGCGCTCGGCCGCGGCCCGCCGGAGGTCGTCAGCGAGGACGTCGGGCACCCGCAGGGTGATCTGCGCCATGCCTGCATGCTAGCAGCCATGCCTCCTCACGCGTGCGGGGCCCGGCGGGTGAACGTGGCGCTGCCGGACCCGGGGGAGCGGGTCCGGCAGCGGGTGGTGCGTCGTGCGGGAGGCGGTCAGTACCCCGAGCCCGAGCCGGCCGCGGAGGAGTAGGCGGCACCGGGCTCGGCCTCGCCGCTGCCCATATCGCCGCCGACCAGGCGCGACCCGTCGGTGGCCACCAGCGTCCAGTTCGGGGAGCCGGTGATCTCGCCGCCCCACTCGGACTCCGAGACCTTCCAGTAGGCGACCCAGCCGTTGATGGTCAGGTAGCCCTCGGGGCTCACCCCGACCAGGGACTCGCTGAGCTCCGCGCCGGCCTCGACCGCGGCCTGGCCGCGGATCGGCTTGTACCGGTCGGCGCACGCCCCGGTGCAGGTCATCTGGTCGCGGGGCTCGAGGTCCTTGAAGTACACCGTGCAGTTGCCGTCGGCGGTGCGGACGTACCGCCCGTACGCCGAGTCGGCGACCTCCAGCGTGACGTTCTCCTTCTCCGGGCAGGACCCGTCGCCGCGGGCGCCGCTGGCCGCCTCGCCGCGGTCCGCGGACCCGGCCGCGGGGGCCGGCGCCGGTGCGGGCGCAGGAGCGGCGGGCGCGGCCGGCGCGGCCTCGTAGGCCTCGGTGCCGCTGTAGGCGTCCTGGGCCTGCTCGGGCGTGAGGGCGGGGGCCTCGGACTCCGCGGCGTCGGCGGGGGCCTCCTTCACGAGCTGGCCCGCCGCGTTGACGACGTACCACTTGCCCCCGACGCCCTGGCCGTTCCAGGTCCCCGGGCCCGGGTCCCCGGCGTAGAAGTACAGCGGCCAGCCGTTGTAGGCGACCTGCGTGGCGCCGTCGGTGCCGGTGATCGTCGACACCTTCGCGGCGTCGACGCCCTCGCCGGCCTGCGGGGCGCCCTCGGTGCCCCAGGCCGGCCAGTTGGCGAGGCAGTCCGCCGCGCAGGCCGACGTCCCCGCGTTCTGCGTGTCGTCGGTGAACCCGTAGAGGACCTTGCCCTCCGGGTTGGTGATGCACTGGCCCAGCTGGCCGCACTCGCCCAGCACCAGCTGCGCGCCGGACGCCGCCTCGGGCTGCGCCTGCGCGACGGCGGTGTCGCCCGCCGGCTCGGCGGCGTACGGGTCGGCCGCCGTCTGCGCGCCCGCCGCCTGGATGGCGGTCTCCCCCTGCTGCCCGCCGCTGCACGCGGCGAGCGTCAGCGCCAGCGCCAGCACCAGGAGGAACCAGCTCTTCCGCGTTGTCCGCACGACCCAACCCTCTCGACGTCGTCTCCGTGCCTTCGGGGGGGAGTACGGGCGGGGCGCGGCCCCGCTTCAGACCGATCTCGAACGGGTCCCGGCCTGTCACACCCCTCGGGCAAAATGGGCCCATGAGCGCCGCGCCCGCCGGTCCGGCCACGGACTACGTCTACGCCACGTCGGCGGACGCGGCGCAGCGCTGGCTGGCCGCCGCGGCCGGGGTCGGCATCGTCGCGGTGGACACCGAGACCTCGGGCTGGGACCCCCACCGCGACCGGCTGCTGCTCGTCCAGGTCAGCGCCGGGCCCGAGCGGCCGGTGCTGGTGCTCGACGCCCAGCGCGTGGACCCGGCCGTGCTGACGCCGCTGTTCACCGACCCGGGCGTGCTGAAGGTCTTCCACCACGGCTCGTTCGACCTGCGCTTCCTGCGCCGCGGCGGCGTCCCGGTCCGCCGCGTCGCCGACACGATGCTGGCCCAGCAGCTGCTCGACGGCGGCGCCAAGACCGCCACGGGCGTCGGCCTGGCCGGCATCGCCGCGTTCCGCCTGGGGATGCAGCTGGACAAGTCGGTGCGCGACTCCTTCGACGGCGGTGACCTCGCGGACTTCCAGTTGCGCTACGCCGCCGACGACGCGGTCGCGACCTGGGGCGTGTTCGACCAGCAGTGGCGGGAGCTGGTCGGCCACGGCCTGGTCCGCGTCGCCCAGCTGGAGTTCGCCGCCCTGCCCGTCCTGGCGGAGCTGCAGCTGCGCGGGGTGACCCTGGACGCCCCCCGGTGGCGGGACCTGGTCGGTGGGCTGGAGGCGGAGCTGCCCGCGCTGGAGGAGGCGGCGCAGGCCGCCCTGGTGACCGACGACAGCCCGCGGGACCTGTTCGGCCCGACCCCGGTCAACCTCGACGCCGCCGAGCAGGTGCGCGAGGCGCTGGCCCGCACCGGCGTGGACGTCACCTCCACGCGCGAGGCCGCGCTGCGCGACCACGCCGGCCACCCGGCCGTCGACGCGCTGCTGGCCTACCGGCAGGTGGCCAAGGTCACCAGCAACTTCGGCGGCGACTGGGCGGACCGGGCGGTCAACCCGGTCAGCGGGCGCATCCACGCCGACTGGCGCCAGATCGTGGGGGCGGGCCGCATCGCCTGCAGCGATCCCAACCTCACCCAGATCCCCAAGGACCCGCGCTACCGGTCCTGCTTCGGCGGGGCCCCGGGGCGCGTCTGCGTGGTGGCGGACTACTCCCAGCAGGAGCTGCGGATCCTGGCGGCGGTGTCGGGGGACCGCGCCCTGGCCGACGTGTTCCGCCGCGGCGGGGACCTGCACCGCACGACCGCGGCGATGGCGTTCGGGGTGGCGGAGGACGCGGTCACCGCCGACCAGCGGGCCGCGGCCAAGGCGCTGAACTTCGGGCTGATGTACGGGATGGGCGCGCCGGGGTTCGCCCGCGCGACCGGGACGACCCTGGTCCAGGCGCAGGAGACGATGGCGCGGTACTTCGCCGCCTTCCCTCGGGTGGCCGCGTGGCTCGCGGAGGCGGAGGCCAGCGGCCGGCGCAACGGGCGGACCCAGACGGTGCTGGGGCGCATCCGCGTCCTGGACCCCGACATCGGCCCCGGCCTGTCCACCCTGTCGCGCAACGCGCCGATCCAGGGGGCGGGGGCGGACATGACCAAGCTCGCCCTGGCCGAGGTCGCGCGCCGCCTGGACCGCTCCGGCGGGCGGCCCGACCCGCGCGTCGCGCCGGACGGGCTCATCCTCGTCGTCCACGACGAGCTGGTGGTCGAGGTCGCGCGGGACCGGGCGGAGGAGACGGCCGCCCTGGTGGCCGACGGCATGGTCGCCGCCGCCGCGGAGGTCCTGGGCGACGTCCCCGCCGCCGTCGACGTCGACATCCGCCCCGCCTGGGGAGAGGCCCCATCACTTCAGACATAGGAACTGGGACCCGTCGGGAACCATGGGGTGTCCGCACCCGCACGTTCTCGAGGAGACGCACATGTCACAGCCCGAACCCGACCGGGAGACCGTCCTGGTCTTCGGTTCCACCGGCACGCAGGGACGCCCGGTGGCCGGCCTCCTGCTGGACGAGGGCTACGCTGTCCGCGCCGTCACGCGCAACCCGGAGGCGGCCGCCGGCCTGACCGCCCGGGGCGCGCAGGTGGTCGCGGCGGACCTCAACGACCCGGATGCGGTCCGGGCCGCCGCGCAGGGCGCGGATCGCGTGTTCCTCCACCTGCCGCTGTCGTTCGGCGCCCCGGGCGCGGCGGAGCGCGCCCGCGCGGCCATCGACGCCCTGGTCGCCGCCGGGGTGCGCCAGATCGTGTTCAGCACCAGCGGGCCGGTGCCCCACGCGCCCCAGGGCATCCCGGGCCTGGACGACCGCGTGGCCGTCCTGCGCCACGTCCTGGACACCGGCGTCGGCACCGTGCTGAAGCCGACCGGGTTCATGGAGAACTTCGCCGCGCCGTGGTCCGCCGAGCGCCTCGCCGCGGGCGAGCTGGCCTACCCGCGCCCCCCGGAGCTGCAGGTGGCGTGGGTCACCAACGACGACGTCGCCGCGGCGGCCCTCGCCGCCATGCGCGACCCCGCGACCGTCGGGCAGGTCTTCGTCCTGGCGGGGCCCGAGGCCCTGGACGGCCCCGCGGCGGCGGACCGCCTCGCCCGCGGTCTCGGCCGCTCGGTGACCTACCGCGAGATCGACGGGACGGAGTTCGCGGAGATGATGACCCCGTACCTGGGGGCGGAGACGGCCAAGGCGATCGGCAGCGGCTACGACCAGATGCCGCGGTTCCAGGACCCGATGATGATCCCCGACGGCGGGCCGGCGGCCGCGGCGCTCGGCATCCGCCTCACCCCGCTGGAGGAGTGGGCCCGGACCCGCGACTGGGACGCGGGCGGCCGCCCCCGCAGCGCCTGAGCGCGTCCCCGCGTACCTCGCCGGCGCCGCCAGCGGGTTACTGGCCGGTAACATGTGCAGGACGGTATCGACCCGACCAGGGAGCCAGCGACATGGAGCCGACGTGGAGTTGAGGGACGCGGTCTACATCGACGGGGTGCGCGTGCCCATCGGGCGCGCGCGCCCCGACGGCTACTACGGCTCCACCCGCGCCGACGACCTGGCGGTGCGGACCATCCGCGCGCTGCTGGACCGCAACCCGGGCCTGGACCCGGCGCGCGTCGACGACAACGCCTGGGCGGCCACCACCCAGCAGGGCGACCAGGCGCTGACCCTCGGGCGGACCGCCGCGATCCTGTCGGGGCTGCCCACGAGCGTGCCCGGCTACGCGGTGGACCGCATGTGCGCGGGGGCGCTGACGACCATCACCAACGCGGCCAACGCCATCCGCGTCGGCGCGCAGGACGTCGTCATCGCCGGCGGCGTCGAGCACATGGGCCACCACCCCATGGGCCAGGGCGTGGACCCCAACCCGCGCTTCCTGTCCGAGCAGCTGGTCGGCACCGACGCCCTGGTCATGGGCCTCACCGCCGAGAACCTCCACGACCTGCACCCGGGCATCACCCGCCGCCGGGCCGACGAGTACGCGCTGCAGAGCCAGGAGCGCGTCGCCAAGGCGCAGGCGGGCGGGGTGTTCGACGACCACGTCGTGCGCATGCAGGTGTGGTCGCCGGACGGCTGGCGGGTCGTCGCCACCGACGAGCACCCCCGCCCCGGCACCACGCTGGAGGCCCTGGCCGCCCTGCGGCCGGCGTTCCGGCCGGGCGGGCGGGTGACCGCCGGCAACAGCGCGGGGCTGAACGACGGCGCGGGCTGCGTGCTGCTGACCTCCCGCCAGGCCGCCCAGGACATGGGCCTGAAGCCGCGGATGCGGCTGGTGGACTACGCCTTCGTCGGCGTCGAGCCGGAGACCATGGGCTGGGGCCCGGTGCCCGCGACGGAGAAGCTGCTCGCCCGCAACGGCCTGTCGATCGGCGACATCGACGCCATCGAGATGAACGAGGCGTTCGCGGTGCAGTGCATCGCGTTCCTCGACCACTTCGGCCTGCCGGTCGACGCCCCCCACGTCAACCCGTACGGCGGCGCGATCGCCATGGGCCACCCGCTGGCGATGTCCGGCGCGCGGCTGACCCAGCAGCTCGCCCACGCCCTGACCGCGCGCGACGACGCGCGGCTGGGCATGACCACCCTCTGCGTGGGCCTGGGCATGGGCTGCTCGGTCCTGTGGGAGAAGATCTGATGCCCGAGCTCGTCACCGAGTTCAAGCTCACCTACGTCGAGAGCCGTTCCGCCGGCCGGCTGGCTGTGCTCACGATCGACAACGGCGAGGACCACCGCAGGCCGAGCACGTTCGGGGCCGAGGGGCTCGCCTCGCTGGGCCAGGCCCTGGACGAGCTGGAGGGCTGGACCGACGTCCGCGGCCTGCTGCTCACCGGCAAGCCGTTCGTGTTCGCCGTGGGCGCCGACCTCACCGCCTTCGGCGGCGTCGACGAGGCCGCCGCGCGGGAGGGCGGGCGCCGCGGCCACGCCGCGTTCGGCCGCCTCCGCGACCTGCCGTTCCCCACCGTGGCCGCGATCAACGGTGCCGCGATGGGCGGGGGTCTGGAGATCGCCCTGCACTGCGACGCGCGCACGCTGTCGTCGTCGGCGGCCGCGATCGCCTTCCCCGAGGTCTTCCTGTCCATCTTCCCCGCGTGGGGCGGCACCCAGCTCACCCCCCGGCTGATCGGCGCCGCCGGTGCGCTGCGCGCGATCGTGGACCTGCCGCTGGAGGGCAACCGGACGCTGCGCCCGGCGCAGGCCCTGGAGCTGGGCCTGGCCGACCGGCTGTTCGACGCCGTGGACTTCGCCGAGCGGTCGCTGTCGTTCCTGGAGGACCTCGTGACCGGCGCGGTGGTCCTGGACCGCCCGGCCCCCGCCGCCGACGGGCTCGACGAGCTGTTCGCCGACGCCCGCGCGCGGGCGGAGGCGCGCGTGCGCCGGTCCACCCGGGCGCCGTTCGTCGCCATCGACCTGATCGAGTTCGCCGCCCGCGGCGGCGACCTCGCGGAGGGCCTGCGCCGCGAGGAGGACGGCCTCGCCGAGCTCCTGCCCTCGCGCCAGGCCCAGGCGGCGGTCTACGCCTTCGACCTGACCCAGAACCGGGTGAAGCGTCAGCCGTGGAAGCCCGCCGCGGCCCCGCGGCAGGTCCGCTCGGCGGCCGTCGTCGGCGCCGGGCTCATGGGCGCCCAGCTCGGCGCCCTGCTGCTCCAGCGCACCGAGGTCCCGCTGGTGATGAAGGACATCGACGAGGCCGTGCTGGACCGCGCCCGCGGGCTGATCGAGGGCGAGCTGGACAAGCGCGTCCAGCGCGGCCGGCTGTCACCGGCGCGCGCAGGCTTCCTCAAGTCGATCGTGACCTACACCACCGACTACGCGCCGCTGGCCGGGGCGGACCTGGTGATCGAGGCGGTCGTGGAGGTGCTGGACCTCAAGCGGCGCATCTTCGCGGAGGTCGAGGCGGTGGTCGACGACGGCTGCGTGCTGGCGACCAACACCTCGTCGCTGTCGGTCGCGGCGATGGCGGACGGGCTCGCGCACCCGGAGCGCGTCGTCGGGCTGCACTTCTTCAACCCCGTGTCGGTGCTGCCCCTGGTGGAGGTGGTGCGCACGGCCGGTGCGTCCGACGAGGCCGTGGCCACGGCCTTCGCGGTGACCAAGCAGCTCGGCAAGTCCGCCGTGCCGTGCGCGGACACCCCCGCCTTCGTCGTCAACCGCGTCCTCACCCGCTTCCTCGGCGCCTGCGGCGAGGCGGTGGGCCGCGGCAGCGACTTCGCCGAGGTCGACGAGGCCATCAAGGACCTCGGGCTGCCGATGGGGCCCTTCGAGCTGATCGGCCTGGTCGGCCCGGCCGTCGGGGCGCACGTCGCCGCGACCCTGCACGACGCCTACCCCGACCGCTTCCCGCTGGACGCCAACGTCACGTGGCTGGGCGCCAGCGGGCTGCCCGGGATCTACGAGGCGCCGGGCCGGCCCTTCCCCCAGGTCACCGAGGCCTGGGTGCGCACCGGCGGCGAGCGCCTCTCCGCCGAGCAGGTGCGCACCCTGGCGCTGGAGGCGGTGGCCGACGAGGTCCGCCACCTGCTCGACGAGGGCGTGGTCGCCGACGCCCGCGACGTCGACACCTGCATGCTCCTCGGCGCCGGCTGGCCGTTCGCGATGGGCGGGGTGTGCCGCTACCTCGACCAGACCGGCGTCAGCGAGAAGCTGTTCGGCGCGCCCCTCGTGGGCGCGCAGGACGGTGCCGTCAGGGGGTGACCTCGACGCCCTTCCAGAAGGCGACGCGGTCCTTGATCTCCGCGGCCGCGTCCTTGGGCTGGGGGTAGTACCAGGCCGCGTCGCGGTTCTCCTGGCCGTCGACCGCCAGCGAGTAGTAGCTCGCCTCGCCCTTCCACGGGCAGATCGAGTGCGTGGCGCTGTCGACGAGGTACTCGCGCTTCACCGCGTCCGCGGGGAAGTAGTGGTTGCCCTCCACGACGACGGTGTCGTCGGACTGGGCGATGACGGTGCCGTTCCAGGTGGCGGTGGCCATGGTGTTCCTCCGGCTGATCGGGGGCGGTCGCGGAGGACAACACGCCGGACCCCGCGGTCCTTCCGCGTACTAATCAACGCCAAGGGGCACGAAGGATCGCATGAGGATCCTCGTGACAGGCGCGACCGGCTTCGTCGGCCGCGCCCTCCTGCCCGCCCTGCTGGACGCCGGCCACGACGTCCTGGCCGGCACCCGCCACCCCGACACCTACGACGGGCCGGGGTTGCCGGTGGCCGCCGACGTCGGGGACCCCGAGCAGTTGTCGGCGGCCCTGGACGGCTGCGACGCCGCCTACTACCTCGTGCACGCGATGGAGGGCGACCCGCGCGGCGACTTCGCCGCCCGCGACCGGCGCAGCGCCGAGGTGTTCGCCGAGCTGGCCGCCGCCCGCCGCCTCAAGGTCGTCTACCTCGGCGGGCTGGACAGCGCCGACACGGTCTCGGACCACCTGCGGTCGCGGCTGGAGGTCGGGCGCATCCTGCGCGAGCGCGCCGGTGCCGTCGAGCTGCGCGCCGCCGTCGTCATCGGCGCGGGCGGGTCGTCGTTCCGGATGCTCCAGGGCCTGGTCGAGAAGCTGCCGGTGCTCGTCGCCCCGCGCTGGGTCGACAGCCGCTGTCAGCCGATCGCCCTCGGCGACGTCGTGCGCTACCTCGCCGCGGCCCTGGACCTGCCCGCCGGCCACTACGACGTGGCCGGCGAGCAGGTGCTCACCTACGAGCAGATGCTCCTGGGCTACGCCCGCATCCGCGGCCTGCGCCGCACGCTGGTCACGGTGCCGTGGGTGCCGGCGGGGCTGTCGGCGCGCGGGGTGGCGCTGCTGTCGGGCCTGGACCTCGCGCTGGTCGAGCCCCTGATCGAGGGCCTCGCCGTCGACGTCGTGGCCGCCGACGACCGCATCCGCGCGCTGGTCCCCTTCGACCCGCTGGACTACGAGCAGTCGGTCCGCGCCGCCCTGGCCCCCACCACCACACCCGCGGCGGCGGCCTAACCGGCGGTGCCGGGTCCGCCGGCCGCGCCGTCGTCGGTCGTCGCCTCGACGGCGTGGCCGTTGCCGGCGCGCGTCGCGCCGTCGGACCCGGTGCCGTCGCGCCCGGCGGGGCCGGCCAGGCGGCGGAACAGGTCCTGCAGGTCCACCCCGGTGAGGTCGGAGCCCAGCTGGAGGCCCTGCGCCACGGTGCCGGCGACGCTGCGCGGCAGCGCGGCGGCGCCCTCGGTGGACAGGATCGTGAGCTTGTCCACGCCCGCCAGCGGCTCCGCGGCGGCGCGCACCACCTGGGGCAGCACCTGGGTGAGCAGTTCCAGGACCGCGGCATCGCCGTACTCGCGGAACGCTTCGGCGTTGCGGCGGCGCGCGGTCGCCTCCGCCTCCCCGCGGGCCAGGATCGCCGCGGCCTCCGCCTCGCCCTCGCGCTGGACGGCGATCGCGACGGCCTCGCGGCGCGCGCGCTCCGCCGCGCCGCGCCGCTGGCCCTCGATCTCCTCGGCCTCGGCCAGCGCGGAGCGGCGGGCGCGCTCGGCCTCGCCCTCGACCTGCTGCGCCTGGGCGACCGCGGCCCGGCGGGCGCGCTCGCCCTCACCCGCCAGCCGGTTCTGCGCCGCCGTGGCCTCGGCCTCGGCGATCACCCGGGCGCGCTCCGCCTCGGACTCGAAGATCGACGCGTTGCGGGCCGCCTGGGCCTCCTGCTCGACCCGGTAGCGGGCCGCGTCGGCGGGCTTGCGGACCTGGGTGTCCAGCTCGCGGTCCTTCACCGCGGCGGCGCGCTCGGCGACCTTCTCCTGCTCGACGAGCACCTCCTGGTCGCGGGCGGCCTGCGCCAGCGGGCCAGCGGCGGCGGCCCGCGCCTTGGCGGCGTCGATCTCGGCCTGGATCTCGGCCTGCTTCAGCTGGAGCTGGCGCTGGCTGACCGCGATCGCCTCCTGGGCCAGCAGCTGCTCCTGCTCGGCGGCCTGGCGCGCCCGCGCCTCGGCGATCGCCGCCTCCTTCTGCACCCGCGCGGACTCCGGGCGGCCCAGGTCGGTGAGGTAGTCGCCCTCGGCCTGGATGTCCTGGAGCTGGAAGGTGTCCAGCGCCAGGCCCTGGTTGGTGAGCGAGGTCTCCGCCTCCTCCGCCACCGCGGCGGCGAAGGCGGCGCGGTCCTTGATGATCTCGTCGACGGTCAGCCGCCCGACGATGGCGCGCAGGGAGCCGGCCAGGACCTCCTGGGTGAACTGGGTGATGCCCTCCTGCTGGTTGAGGAAGCGCTGCGCCGCGGCGCGGATCGCGTCCTCGTTGCCGCCGACCTTGACGATGGCGACGCCCTCGAGGTCGCACTTGATGCCCTGCGCCGACACCGCGCCGCTGATCCCCACGGGGATGCGCCGCGACGACAGGTCCATGACCTGGAGGCGCTGCACGAAGGGCAGGACGAAGATGCTCGCGCCCATGACGACCCGCTGGCCGCTCATGTCGGTGGAGATCTCGCCGGTCTCGGGGTTCTTCACCGGCCGGCCCTTGCGGCCCGTGACGATGAACGCCTCGTTCGGGCCGCCGACCTTGTAGCGCGACACCACGGCGAGGAACAGCAGCACCAGGAGGGCGAGCCCCCCGGCGAGGGCGATCAGCACGGTGCTCACGGCAGGACTCCCTGGTCGAGACCGGTGGGGGTGACGATCACGGCGGTCGGGCTGAGGACCTCCACCACGACCACCTGGCGGCCCACGGGGATGGGTTCGTCCGCCCGGGCCGACAGCTGGAGCTGCTGGCCCAGGTGCGTGACGCGCACGCGGCCCAGGCGCGCCGGGCCGACGGGCAGCAGGACCTCGCCGACGCGCCCGACGAGGTCGGCGGTGCGCGGGGTGGGGTCGGTGCGCATGCGCAGCAGCGCGCGGGTGAGCACGGCGACGCCCGCCCCCACCACGATCCCCGCGCCGGTGCCCACCCCGGCGGCGGCGCCGGTGCCCAGCGACGGCTCCGCCAGCGCGGCGGCGAAGCCGAAGGCCGCGAGGAAGCCGCCGATCGCCGGCGCCGACAGCCACCCGCCGCCGCCGTCGACGGCGTCGAGCAGCCCGTCGAGGACGTCGCCGACCAGCAGCGACGCGCCGACGACGACCAGCCCGATCACGCCGAGGACGACGAAGTAGCTCACCGTCGCGGATCGTAGGGGAGTGCGGGCGCCCCGGCGCTGCCCGACGGGACGGCCCGGGCCCCGGCCGCCCGCCCGGCGCGGGCGGCGAGAGCGGGCGGCGAGGGCGGGCGGCGAGGAGGGGCCAGGGCGGCGAGGAGGGGCCAGGGCGGCTAGGAGGGGCCAGGGCGGCTAGGAGGGGCCAGGGCGGCTAGGAGGGGTCAGGGGCGGGGCGGGCGTGGCCGCCGTTGCCGTTGACCGCCGCGCCGTTGCCGTTGACCGCCGCGCCGTTGGCGGCGACGGCGGGCGCGGGGGCGGTGGGGGCCGGGGTCGCGTCGACCGGGGCGGGAGCCGCGGTCCTGGTGCGCCGCAGCAGGGCGCGGATGTCCACGCCGGTGAGCTCGGAGCCCAGGTCGATGCCCTGCTCGATGGCCCGCGGCTCGGTCATGCCGCGCACGACCTCCGGCAGGATGCCGACGACCAGCTCGAGGGTCGCGTCGTCGCCGTAGGCGCGCATGACCTCCGCGTGGCGGCGGCGCACCTCGGCCTCGGCCTCCCCGCGGGCCAGGATGCCGGAGCTCTCCGCCTCGCCGGTCAGGCGAAGGCGCTCGGCGTCGGCCTCCGCCCGCGCGAGCGTGGCGGCCTTGTCCGCGTCGGCGCGCAGGAGCGCGGCGTTGCGCGCGGCGTGCGCGGCCTGCTCGACGCGGTAGCGCTCCGCGTCGGCGGGCTTGCGGACCTCGGCGTCCAGCTCGCGGTCGCGGACGCCGGCGAGGCGCTCGGCCGCGCGCTCGCGCTCGGCCAGCACGTCGTGCTCCCGCCCCGCGCGGGTCAGGGTGCCGGCGACCTCGGCGTCGGCCTGCGCCGCGTCGACCTCCGCGCGGATCTCCGCCTGCTTGAGCGCGAGCTGGCGCTGGGAGATCGCGATCGCCTCCTCGGCCAGGAGGCGCTCCCGCTCCGACGCCTGCCGGGCGCGCGCCTCGGCGATGACCCCGTCGCGGTGCACGCGCGCGGCCTCGCCGCGGCCCAGGTCGGTGAGGTAGTCGCCCTCGACGGCGATGTCGAGCAGCTGGAAGGTGTCCAGGGCCAGGCCCTGGTTGCCCAGCGCGCGCTGGGCGTCGCGGGCGACCTCCGCGGCCGTCCCGGCCCGGTCGCCGACCAGCTGGTCCACCCCCGTGCGCCCGACCACGGCGCGCAGCGACCCGGCCAGCACCTCCTGGGTGAACTGGGTGATGCCCTCCTGCTGGTCCAGGAACCGCTGGGCAGCCGCCCGCACGGCCTCCTCGGTGCCCGCGACCTTGACGACGGCGACGCCCTCCAGGTCGCAGCGGATCCCGGTGGCCGACAGCGCGCCGCCCACGCCCACGGGGATCCGGCGCGCCGACAGGTCCATCACCTGGAGGCGCTGCAGGAACGGCCACACGAAGGTGGTGCCGCCCAGCACCACCCGGTCGCCGCGGCGGCCGCTGACCACGAGCGCCTCGTTGGGGCCGCCGACCTCGTACCGCGACAGCAACGCGACGCCGACGGCCACGACGGCGGCCACGCCGCCGACCGTCGCGAGCACCACTTCGTCCACTCCCACATCTCCCTCGACCAGGGGGCACAGTGGCGCGGAGTCTAGGAGTGGGCGTCCGTCAACCCGTGGAACCGCTCCCGCTACCCTCTCGCACCATGACACCACTGGTGAACTCCGAGGTCGGACGCCTGCGCGAGGTCGTCCTGCACCGGCCGGACCTCGAACTGCGGCGCCTCACACCGGCCAACAAGGACACCCTGCTGTTCGACGAGCTCGTCTGGGTGGGCAGGGCCCAGGAGGAGCACGACCAGTTCCGCGGCGTGCTGGAGGCCGGGGGCGTGCGCGTCCGGCTCTTCGCCGACCTGCTGGTGGCGTCCCTCGCCGATGAGGCCGTCCGCCGCGGATTGATCGCCGCCGTCGTGACCCCCGACGTCTGCGGGGTGGAGCTGGTCGACCGCGTCGCCGGGCACCTCGCCGACCTGGAGCCCGCCGACCTGGTCCGCCACCTGATCGGCGGCCTGACGGTCGCGGAGGTGCCCGGCGCGGGCGAGGGCTTCGTCGGGGGCGTCCTGGGGCCCAACGCCTTTCTGCTGCCCCCGCTGCCCAACACCGTGTTCACCCGCGACCCGTCGGCCTGGGTGCGCGGCGGGGTCGTGCTGTCGCCCATGGCCCGCCCCGCCCGCCGCGCCGAGCGCCGCCTGTGGGCGACCGTCTACCGCCACCACCCCGACCTCGCCGTCCCCGAGCAGGCCATCTGGTACGGCGAGCGGCCGGAGGACTACTTCCCGGCCACCATCGAGGGCGGCGACGTCCTGGTGCTGTCCGAGCGCTGCGTGGCGATCGGGCTGTCGGAGCGCAGCTCCCCGATCGCCGCGGAGAACCTCGCCGCCCGGCTGTTCGCCGCCGGCGCGGTCGACTGGGTCCTGGCCGTCGACCTGCCCAAGGCCCGCGGGCAGATGCACCTGGACACCGTGCTGACCGTCGTCGACGCCGACGCCGTCGTCCTGTGGCCGCGCCTGCTCGACGTCGCCCGCGTGCACCGGATCGACCCGACGGTGGGCGGGCGCGCTCGCGTCCGCGAGGAGCCCGACCTCGTCCGCGCGCTGGCCGCCGGGCTGGGCGTGGACACCCTGCGGGTGGTGACCACCGGCGCCGACCAGGTCCTGGCCGACCGCGAGCAGTGGGACGACGGCAACAACACCCTGGCCCTGCGCCCCGGCGCCGTGGTCGCCTACGAGCGCAACGTGGACACCAACCGGCGCCTGCGGGAGGCCGGGGTCACCGTCCACACGATCAGCTCGTCGGAGCTGCCGCGCGGCCGCGGCGGGCCACGCTGCATGTCCTGCCCCGTCGTCCGCGACCCCATCTGACCCGCCGAGGGCGGGCTCCGGGGTCAGTCGTCCGCGCGGGCGTCGTAGGCGGCTCGGGCGGCGGTGATCTCGGCGATGTTGGCCTCGGCGAACGCCTTGACGGCGCGCAGGACGCCGCCCAGGCGCTCGCCCAGCGGCGTCAGCTCGTAGTCGACGCGCACCGGCACCCCGGCGGTGACGGTGCGGGTGACCATCCCGTCGCGCTCCAGGGAGCGCAGGGTCTGGGTCAGCATCTTCTGGCTGACCCCGGCGATCTCGCGCCGGAGCTCGCTGTAGCGACGCGGACCGGGCAGCAGGGCGACGACCACGAGCCCGGTCCACTTGTCGCTGATGACGCCGAGCACCTCCCGCGCGGGGCAGGTGGCCAAAAAGGCGTCGTAGGCGGCCTGCTCGGCGCTGCGCCGCTGGCCGGCGGTCATCGTGACCATGGGTTCCTCCAGGTGCCTGCACCACTTCCGGGTGCCTACTTCCCCCCAGAGACTAGCTGCCCCACGCTGCCCCGGAGCGACGACGAGGGAGCAGATCATGCGTGCAGTGGTGGTGGACGAGTTCGGGGGCCCCGAGGTGCTGCGGGTGGCCGACCTGCCGGCGGGGGAGCCCGGGCCCGGCGAGGTGGCGGTGCGCGTCACGGCGGCGGCGGTGAACCCCGTCGATCTCATGACCCGGTCGGGGATGCTGGCCGCGATGCTGCCGGCCGGGGGCCGCGCGCCGTGGGTGCTCGGCTGGGACCTGGCCGGGACCGTCGAGGCGGTCGGACCCGGCGTGCACGACATCCCGCCCGGCGGCGCGGTGGTCGCCATGTCGGACTGGTTCGACGCGGGCGTGGGCGTGCAGGCCGAGCAGGTGGTGCTGCCGGCGCGGCTCCTGGCCCCCGCGCCCGCGGGGGTGGCGCCCGAGGCGGCCGCCACCCTGCCGCTGAACGCCATGACCGCGGTCCAGGCGCTGGACCTGCTCGACCTGCCCGCCGGTTCGACCCTGCTGGTGACCGGGGCGGCGGGCGGGGTCGGCGGGTACGCGGTCGAGCTGGCCGCGGCGCGCGGGCTGCACGTCCTCGCCCAGGTGGGGACCGCCGACGCCGACCTCGTCCTCGGGCTGGGCGCGGCCGGGGTCGGGGACCGCGGCGGCGACCCCGTCGCGGCGGCGCGGGCGGCCGCCCCCGGCGGTGTCGACGGCCTGCTGGACGCGGCCGTCGCGGGACCGCACCTGATCGGCGCGGTGCGCGACGGCGGGGCCTTCGTCGCGGTCATCGACCCCGCCCTGCCCGCCCCCGAGCGCGGGGTGCGCACCGCCAAGGTCAGCGTGCGCGGGGACGGGGTCCAGCTCGGCGAGCTGGTGCGCCTGGTGGAGCAGGGGCGGCTGTCCCTGCGCGTGGCCGGCGTCCTGCCGTTCGCTGAGGCGGCCGAGGCCCACCGGCAGCTGGAGAAGGGCGGCGTCCGGGGACGCCTCGTCCTCGTCCCCTGACCGCGCCGCGTCGGGCCCGGGCGGGTCGTATGTACGCAGCGTAGATCTCAAGTAGCGTTGCGTCATGAACCGCAGGGACCTGATCAGGGGGCTGGCGGGGGTGGTCCCCGGAGCGCTCGCGATCGACGTGCTCACCGCGTCGCTCGCGGGCGCCCAGGGCGGCGACGCCACCCCTCCGGTCGGCGTCCTGAACGAGGCCCTGGTCCTCGAGCACCTCCAGGACGAGTTCTACCGGCAGGCCGTGGCCGCCGGCCTGCTCGGCGGCGCGGAGGCCGCGTGGCTCGCCCGCATCGGCCAGGACGAGGCGGCGCACGTCGCGGTCCTGACCCAGGCGGTCACCGACCTGGGCGGCACGCCCGCGGCGCAGCCCGCGGTCGACTTCGGGGACGCCTTCGCCGACCGGGAGCACCTGCTGGCGACGGCGCTGCGGTTCGAGAACGCCTGCGTGCGCGGCTACCTCGGTGCGGCGGCGGCGGTCCTGGGCGACCCGGGCGTGCTGCAGGCGGTGCTGGGGATCTACGGGGTCGAGGCGCGCCACGCGGCCCTGCTCGCCCTGATGGCGGGCCGGCCCGCCGCCGGGGGGATCTTCGCCGGCCCGGTCGAGACCCCCGCGAGCCTCGCGCAGGTCGCCGCCGAGGTCGGGGTGTTCGTCGCCGACCCCGCCGCGGTGACCGGCAGGGCCGCCGCCACCACCTAGCCGGGCGCGACCCCGCGCGGGCGGGTCAGCGGGCCGGGGTGGCGGCGCCCGTGCGGGCGACCTGCGCCAGCGCGTCGGTGGCCGCGTCCAGGTCGGCCGCGGTGGTGTAGACGTGCGGCGACAGCCGCACGACGGGCACGTTCGACGACCAGGGCACGTCCGACGGGGGCACCCAGCGGCTCGAGACCCCGCGCTCGGCGAGCCCGGCGACGACGTCCGCGGGCGGCACGCCGTCGACGGTCACCGCGACGATGCCCGCCGTCGCCGCCGGTGGGTCGGCCAGGCGCACGCCGGGCAGGGCGCGGACGCGGTCGCGCACGTCGGCCGCGACACGGCCGCCACCCGGCCGGCGACGGCGGCGGGCCCCGCGTCCAGCAGCTCGCGCAGCGCGACGCCCAGGCCGAGCAGCGCGGCGACGTTGACCTCGTGCCGCTCGAACGCCCGGGCCCCGCGGGCGCGGACCAGCCGGTCGCCCTCGACCCGGTGGGAGAACTGGCCGACCAGCGGCGGCGCCAGCTCCGCGGCCGCCCCGCGCAGGACCAGGAACCCCGTCCCGCGCGTGCCGCGGAGCCACTTGCGGCCGGTGGCCACCAGGATGTCGGCGCCGTCGGCCGCGGCGCGCACGGGCGTCTGGCCCAGCGACTGGGCCGCGTCGACCAGCAGCAGCGCCCCGGCCGCGGAGGCGCGGGCCGCGACCTCCGCGATCGGTTACACCACGCCGGTCCACATCGGCACGTGGCAGAGGCTGACCAGCCGCGCGCCGCCCGCCAGCGCCGCGTCCAGGCGGTCGAGGTCCAGCAGCCCGTCGTGGCCGTGGTCGACGACCGCGATCTCCACGCCGCGCTCCTGCGCCAGCCAGCGGTAGGTGGTGCCCTGGACGCCCCAGTCATGACGGCTGACGACCACGCGGTCGCCGGCCCGCCAGGTGATGGCGCCGAGGGCCTGGGCGATGGCGTCCGACGCGCCCGTGAGCAGCGCGACCTCGTCGGGCTCCGCGCCCAGGGCCTCGGCCGCCGCGGCGCGAGCCTCGGTGAGCTCGCCGGCCGCCCCCGCCGCGGCGACGTAGCCGTCGTCGGCCTCGGCCTCCAGGTGGGCCCGCACCCGGGCCAGGGTCGCCGCCGACGGCCGGGACATCCCGGCCGCGTTGAGGGCGACCCGCCTCACGCCACCTCGGTCGCCGGCTTCGCCCCGGTGATCCGCACCGCGAACGTGCCGGCGGGCGCGGCGTAGGAGACCGTGTCGCCCACCTTGTGCCCCACCAGCGCCTTGCCCAGCGGCGACGACGCGCTGACCACGGGAAAGCGCCCGACGCGGTCCTCCCGGCTGCCCAGCAGGAAGGTCTCCTCGTCACCGTCGTCGTCGACGGTGGTGACCAGCATCCCGGCCGCGACCCGGTCGCCGACGGGGGCCTCGCCGACCCGGGCGTTGCGCAGCATCGCCTCGAGCTGGCGGATGCGGGCCTCCATCTTGCCCTGCTCCTCCTTCGCCGAGTCGTACTCCGCGTTCTCCTTCAGGTCGCCGTGGGACCGGGCGACCTCGATCGCCTTGGACGCCTGCGTGCGGCCCTCGCCCTTGAGGTGGTCGAGCTCCGACCGCAGACGGTCGTAGGCGGCCTGCGACAGCCAGACGTCCTCGCTCACGTGCACTCCGTTCGTGGAAGGCCCCGAGTCTACCGGTCCCCGTCGGGGGCCCTACGCTGGGGGCATGCCGGAGCTGCCCGAGGTCCAGGCCCACGTCGAGCGCCTCGAGCGGGCGTTGACGGGGACCGCGCTGGAGCGCTTCGAGCAGCTCTCCTTCACCGCGCTGAAGACCGCGTCGCCCCCGCCGGAGAAGGCGCTGGGAGCCGAGCTGGAGTCGGTCCGCCGGCGCGGCAAGCACCTGCTGCTCGGTTTCGGCGAGGTCACCTTCGTCGTGCACCTCATGCAGGGCGGGCGCCTGAAGTGGGACCCGAAGCTGGCCCCCCGGCCGCGGTACGGGCTCGTGCGCTGGCGCTTCGCCGACGGCCGCGCGCTGCTGCTGACCGAGCCGGGGACCGAGCGCAAGGCGGGGGTGTGGGTCGTCGCCGGGGACCCACTGGCCCAGGCCCCGCTCGCCGGGCTGGGACCGGAGGCCGACACCCTGACCGCCGAGCAGATGGCCGAGCTGTTCCGGCAGCATTCCGCCCGCATCCACACCTTCCTGCGCGACCAGGACGTGCTGGCGGGCCTGGGCCGCCACGCGGCGAACGAGGTGCCGTGGCAGGCGCGCATGTCGCCGTTCGCGCAGACCAAGACCCTCGGCGACGAGGGCGCCGCCGCCGTGGTCGCGGGCATCCGCACCGTGGTCGACGAGGGCCTGGCCTACGAGCGCACCCGCGACGACATGTCGGCCTCCAAGGACCGCCCCGCCGCGGTCCACAACCGCACGGGCGAGCCCTGCCCGCGCGACGGCACCCCGATCCGCGCCGTCGAGTACAGCGCCTACACCGTCAACTACTGCCCGACCTGCCAGACCGGCGGCAAGATCCTCGCCGACAACACCACCAGCAAGTTCCTGAAGTAGCGCCCGGCGCCGCGGGACGGGGCTTCAGCGGTGGAGCCCGGCCAGCTGGGCGGGACCGAGGATCTTCCGGCCGTGCCCGAGCGGCCCTCGCCAGCGGGCCGGTACGGGCCCCTCCACCATGCCTCGCACGCTGGCGACGAGGCCGCGCCACGACCGGCTCGCGGTCGTCCGGCACTTGCGATCTGCATGTCCGGACGGCATGGTGACGGCATGGCGACCGTGCAGGTGCGGGATCTGCCCGAGGAGACCCACGCGGTGCTGCGGCGGCGCGCCGCGGAGCGGGGCATGTCGCTGCAGGAGTACCTGCTGGCGACGCTCAACGACCTCGCCGCCCGTCCCACCGTCGAGGAGGTGCTCGCGCGCGCGGGTGGCCGTGCCGGGGGCAGGGTCGGCCTGGCCGCCGCGGCCGAGGGGCTGCGGGAGGAACGCGACGCCCGGTGATCGTCGTGGACGCCTCGGTGCTGGCCAACGCGCTGGCGGACGACACCGCCTACGGCGACCGCGCCCGCGCCCGGCTCGCACGCGATCCCGTGCTGCACGCGCCGGAGCTGGTCGACATCGAGGTCCTGTCCGTGCTCCGCCGCGCTGCGGCGCGCGGCGACCTCGACGAGCGTCGCGCCGGCCTCGCCCGCCGCGACCTGCGCGAGCTCCCGCTCCCGCGCACCCCACACCGCGTTCCTGGACCGCGTCTGGGAGCTGCGCCACGCGGTGACGCCCTACGACGCCGTCTACGTGGCGCTCGCGGAGACGCTGGCCTGCACGCTGGTGACCGCCGACGCCCGCCTGGCCCGCGCCCCGGGTCCGACCTGCCCCGTCGAGGTCCTTCCCTCCGACCCCTGAGTCGGTTGGGTCCGCCGGTGCCGGGCGGCCCGGCGCAGAGGCGAGACCGCGCTGCCTATCCTCCGGCGATGGAGCAGGAGCGCCGCGGGCCGCGCGCCGCCGTGCCCGCGGCACGGGCCGGGGCGGGGGAGCGGTCCGCGGCGGACGCGGTGGCGCCGTGGCTGTTCGTGCTGCTGTGGAGCACCGGGTTCGTCGGCGCGAAGTACGGGCTGCCCTACGCCGGGCCGTTCACGTTCCTGGGGGTGCGGCTGGCGATCGCCGCGGTGCTGCTGGCGGCGCTCGCGGTCCTGGCCGGGGCGCCCGGCCCCGGCGGCGCCACCGGGTGGCGCCACGCCGCCGTGGCGGGGCTGCTGCTGCACGCGGGCTACCTGGGCGGGGTGTTCCTCGCGATCTCCGTCGGGGTGCCCGCCGGGGTGTCCTCGGTGATCGTCAGCCTCCAGCCGGTGCTCACGGCGGTCCTGGCCGCCCGGCTGCTCGGCGAGGCCCTGCGCCGCGTGCAGGTGGCGGGCCTGGTCCTCGGGGTCGTGGGCGTGGTCCTGGTGCTGTCGCCGGGGCTGGCCGCCGCGGCGGGGGCGGACAGCGCGCTGCCGCCCCTGGGACTGGCCGCCTGCGGGGTCGCCCTGCTCGCGACCACCGCCGGGACGCTGTACCAGAAGCGCTACGGGGGCGGGGTGCCCCTGCTGTCGGGGACCGCGGTGCAGTACGCGGCCTCGTCGGCGGTGCTGCTGGCGGCCGCCGTCGCCACCGGCGACCGCGCCATCTCCTGGACCCCGGAGTTCGTCGCCGCGATGGCCTGGCTGGTCCTGGCGCTCAGCCTGGGCGCCGTCCTGCTCCTGCTCACCCTCCTGCGCCGCGGCACCGTCGCCCGCGTGTCGAGCCTGTTCTACCTGGTGCCCCCCGCCACGGCGGTCGAGGCCTACCTGCTGTTCGGCGAGCGCCTGACCCCCCTGGCGCTGCTGGGCCTGGCCGTCACCGCCGCGGGCGTCGCGCTGGTCCTGCGCCCCGCCCGCCCATGACCCGCCACACTGCCGGGGAACGATCCGCCGCCGAGAGGAGCGCGCCCGTGCCCATCACGCGCATGAACCACGCCGTCCTGTACGTCCGCGACGTGGCGCGCAGCGTCGCGTTCTACACCGAGGTGCTCGGCTTCCGCGTCGTGGCGGAGATGGCCGGGCAGGCCTCGTTCCTCCAGGCGCCCGCCAGCACCAACGACCACGACCTCGGGCTGTTCCAGGTCGGACCCGCCGCCGGGGACAGCCAGGCGGGCCGCGGGACCGTGGGTCTGTACCACGTCGCGTGGGAGGTCGACACCCTGGAGGAGCTCGAGCGGCTCCAGGCGCGGCTCGGGGAGGCGGGCGCGCTGGTCGGCGCGTCGGACCACGGCTCGACCAAGGCGATCTACGCCCAGGACCCCGACGGGCTGGAGTTCGAGGTCAGCTGGCTGGTCCCCGCCGACCTGCTGACCCCTGACGTGCGCATGACCGTCGCGCCCCTGGACCTCGCCGCGGAGAAAGCGCGCTACGGCGCCGCGACCAGGGGCGGCATCGGCGTCTCGGTCCCCGCCCCCTGACCCCTCCGGGACGGCGACGGGACCCCGCGGCCGTCGAGGAGCAGCCGCAGCTCCGCGGCCAGCTCGCGCGCTGACAGGGTGGTGTCGAGCAGGGCGGCGAGCATCGTGCTGCGGATCACCCGCGACAGCCGCCGGCGCTCGGCGTCGGGGACGCCGGGGCGCAGCACGGCGATCGCGGCGTTCGAACTCGTCCAGCCCCACCGTCAGCGCGGCCTGCGCGCCCTCCAGGAAGTCGGGCGCGCCCAGCTCCAGCGCGGCGAGGGCCGACGGGCGCACGAAGGCCACGGTGGCGACGGCGTGGTCGAGGTAGGCACCCCTGATGAGGTTCCGCCCGCGCGACGTGATCGGCGCAGGACGGCAGGACCGACCGGTCCGGCCGCCCGCACCTGCTGGAGGCGGCCTTCCTGGCCCGCGAGCTCGACGACGTCCTGCGCTTCACGTCCCCGCCGCGGCCGGTCCAGCAGGTCGTCGTCGGCCTGCTGGCCCCGCTTGCCCTCCTGCGCGGGCTCCGCGGCTTCGACCCCGCCGTGATGGACCGCGTGCCGGCCCGCCTCGACGCGCTGGCCCCGCTGCCCGACCACGTCCGGGTGGGGGTCGCGGAGCAGGCGGAGGGGGCGCGGCGCTGACCCGGCGCGCCTCGCGTCTCCGGCCTCAGCCGGCGGCGCGGGCGGCGCGGTCCATGCGCTCGGCGAGCACGCGGACCTCGGCCTGCAGTTCGGGCGGGTCGAGGACCTCGAAGTCCACGCCGAACGTCGCCAGCCATACCGCCATCCACCCGAGGTCGGTGCCGCCGGCGATCATGATGCAGGTGGCGTCGTCGAGCGGCTCCAGGACCGCGGCGCCGGGCGACACGCGCTCGCGCAGCACCTCGATCGGGGCGTGCAGGCGCACCCGCGCCCGGTGGGGGTAGCCCGCGGAGGCCATCCCCCTGCGGACCAGCTCCGCCGCGTCCTCGTCGGACAGGTCGCGCGGCACGAAGCGGGTGCCGGTCGTGGGCCTGCCGTCGATGCGGTCGACCCGGAACGTGCGCCAGTCGCGGCGGGTGACGTCCCAGGCCAGCAGGTACCAGCGCCGGCCGGTGGCGACCAGGCGGTGCGGTTCGACGGTCCGGCGGGTCGCCGCCCCGTCGTGGCTGCGGTAGCCGAACAGCAGGCGCTCCTGGGCCCGGCAGGCGCCCGCGATGAGGCTGAGCAGGCCGGGGTCGACCCCGGTCCCGGCCGGCGCGAGCGGCACCGTCACCGAGTGGAGGGCGTTCACGCGGTGGCGCAGCCGCGCGGGCAGCACCTGCTCCAGCTTGGCCAGCGCGCGCAGCGAGGTCTCCTCGATGCCGGTCACCCCGCCGGTCTGCACCCGCAGCCCGATCGCGACGGCGACCGCCTCGTCGTCGTCCAGCAGCAGCGGCGGCAGCGCGGCGCCCGCCCCCAGCCGGTACCCGCCGGCGGTCCCGGGACTCGCCAGGACCGGGTAGCCGAGGTCGCGCAGCCGACCGACGTCGCGGCGGACCGTCCGCGGTGTGACGCCCAGGCGGTCGGCGAGCTCACCGCCGCCCCAGTCGCGCCTCGACTGGAGCAGGGACAGCAGCCGCAGGAGGCGCGCCGACGAGGAGAGCATGGAACGAGTCTGCCGCCCATGCGGACACCTTCTGACCGCGAGGAAGCGGTCCGCGCCGGGTTCTACCCTGCCGTCATGCCGATCCCCACCGCGTCGTACTCGATCACGCTGCGCGTCCTGCTCGACAACGACCCCAGGGGGCTGGGGCGGGTGACCTCGGCGATCGGCGAGGCCGGGGGCGGCGTCACGGCGGTCGACATCGTCGACCCGCGCGGCCAGACCATCGTCGTCGACCTCACCACCGACGCGGTCGACGCTGCGCACGCGTCGGCGATCGCGGCGGCGGTCGAGCAGGTCGAGGGCGCGACCGTCCGCCGGGTCAGCGACCGGACCTTCCTGCTGCACCTCGGCGGCAAGCTGCGGGTGCAGTCCAAGGTCCCCCTGCGCACCCGCGACGACCTGTCCATGGCCTACACCCCGGGCGTGGCGCGGGTGTGCCTGGCGATCGCAGCCAACCCCGACGACGCGCGCCGGCTGACGATCAAGCGCAACACCGTGGCCGTGGTCACCGACGGGTCCGCGGTGCTGGGGCTGGGCAACCTCGGCGCCGCCGCCGCGATGCCGGTGATGGAGGGCAAGGCCGTCCTGTTCCGCGAGTTCGGCGGCGTCGACGCCTGGCCGGTGTGCCTGGACACCCAGGACACCGACGAGATCGTGCGCACCGTCCAGGTCCTGGCGCCGGCCTACGGCGGGATCAACCTGGAGGACATCGCCGCGCCGCGCTGCTTCGAGGTCGAGCGCCGCCTGCGCGAGACCCTGGACATCCCCGTGTTCCACGACGACCAGCACGGCACCGCGATCGTGGTCCTGGCGGCGCTGACCAACGGGCTGCGGGTCGTGGGCAAGCGCCTGGAGGACGTGCGCATCGTGCTGAACGGCGTGGGGGCCGCCGGGTCGGCGGTCCTGCGCATGCTGCTGGCCGAGGGGGCCCGCCACGTCCTGGCCTGCGACCGCCAGGGGATCCTGCACCGCGACGACCCGTCCCTTGACGCCTCGATGCGCTGGGCCGCCGAGCACACCAACCGCGCGGGCCGCCGCGGGTCGCTGCACGACGCCCTGCCCGGCGCCGACGTGTTCATCGGGCTGTCCGCGCCGAACCTGCTGACCGGCGCCGACGTGAAGGGCATGGCCGACGGCGCGATCGTGTTCGCGCTGGCCAACCCCGACCCCGAGATCGACCCCGCCACCGCCCGCGAGCACGCCGCCGTCGTGGCCACCGGCCGCAGCGACGAGCCCAACCAGATCAACAACGTGCTCGCGTTCCCCGGGGTCTTCCGCGGGGCCCTGGACGCGCAGGCCGGCGAGATCACCGAGGCGATGAAGCTGGCGGCGGCGCGGGCCATCGCCGCGGTCGTCGGCGACGACGAGCTGGGCCCCAACTACATCATCCCCAGCCCCTTCAACCCCGACGTCGCCCCCGCGGTCGCCGACGCCGTCGAGCGCGCCGCCACCTGAGCGAACCCGCTCCGACCCGATGCTCAAGGAACGCGGCGGGCCGGCCGATACCTGTGCCAGCCCCGGGAAGGGCCGCTGCGAACGGGCCGGGCGCCGCCGGAGGAGGGGGCGCCCGGCTTCGCCGTCCGGCTGGTTCGCGCGCCCGGGAGGGGTCGCTACACTCCGTGCCCGTGCTCGGTGAGGCCGTCTACCGGCTGTACGAACGGCGCTTGGAGAACGGTCTCCGCGGCGGGGCCCTGCCGCGCCACGTGGGGGTCATCCTCGACGGCAACCGCCGGTGGGCGCGCGCCCGCGGGCTGGGCAGCGTCGCGGAGGGTCACCGCCACGGCGCGGAGAAGATCCACGAGCTGCTCGACTGGTGCCACGACCTCGGCATCCCGTACGTGACGCTGTGGATGCTGTCGACGGAGAACCTGGGCCGCGACAGCCGCGAGCTGGACGACCTCGTCGAGATCATCGCCGGCACGATCCACCGCATCGCCCACGACCCCCGCAACCGCGCGCGGGGCGTGCGCATCACCGCGGTGGGCGCCCTGGACATCCTCCCCGACCCGCTGCGCCGCGCGCTGAAGGAGGCGGAGGAGGTCACCGCCGGCGGCGAGCACGAGCTGCACGTGCAGGTCGCGGTGGCCTACGGCGGGCGCCAGGAGATCGCCGACGCGCTGCGCGGTCTGCTGGAGGAGCAGCTGGCGCACGGGCGCAGCCTGGAGGAGGTCATCGCCGGGCTGACGCCCGACGCCATCGCCGGGCACCTGTACACCAGCGGCACACCCGATCCCGACCTCATCATCCGCACCTCGGGGGAGATCCGGCTGTCGGGGTTCCTGCTGTGGCAGTCGGCCCACAGCGAGTTCTACTTCTGCGACGCATTCTGGCCGGAGTTCCGGCGCACCGACTTCCTGCGCGCCCTGCGCGACTTCGGGATGCGCCAGCGCCGCTACGGGCGCTGATCGTCCAGCAGCCGCGCGAACAGCGCGGCCTGGTGCGCCAGCGCGCGGCGCAGGTCGTCGCCGGCGGCGCCGCCCTGCGCGGCGGCCAGGGCGATGTCGTGCGCGGCGCGGTAGTCCGCGGCGGGACCGGACAGGTCCCCGACCGGGGCGCGCTCGATCTCGTCGACGGGGTGGCCGCAGGCGCGCAGGGCCTCGGCCGCGAGCAGGTCGGCGCCGCGCACCGCGGTGAGGGGATCGTCGGCGAACTCGTCGCGGCTCGCCGCCCAGGCGTCGGCGACGGCGTCGCGCAGGTCGGGGTCCAGCGGCTGGACCTCCGGCGCCGGCCGGGCGGCAGCGGGGCGATCGGGGGCGGTGGCGTCCTCGTCGCCCCGTCACGCCGGCCGCGTCGCGCGTCGGCGCTCGGCGGGCGCCGGGGCGGGCGCGCGCGGGGCCGGGGGCGCCGCCGCGCCGCGGCCCGCCGCCCGCGCCCCGCCGCGGCGCGAGCGCGATCAGCAGCAGCGCGACCACCACCACGACGACGAGCAGCTCCACGGTCCCCATGCACACGGACGTACCCCGCGCCCGTGCGATGATGCCCGGCGTGCCTGTCGAGACCACTGACATCCAGGGCCTGCTCGTCGTCCGCTGGGACACCCACCACGACGACCGCGGCTTCTTCCGCCAGACCTACCAGCTCCGCGAGCTGACCGAGGCGCTGGGCCGCGAACCCGTGCTGCGCCAGGGCAACCACAGCCACTCGGTGCCCGGCGTGCTGCGCGGCTTCCACGCCGAGCCGTGGGACAAGCTCGTCTACGTCGTGCGCGGGCTGGCGATGGCGGCGATCGCCGACATCCGCCCCGACTCCCCGACCTACGGGGAGGCGCGCAGCTTCGTGCTGGGGGAGCCGCCGGAGGGCGAGCGCATCCGGCTGTTCATCGCCGAGGGCCTCGCCAACTCGTTCTGCACCTTCGGCGACGACGAGGTCGACTACCTCTACGACGTCAGCGACTACTGGCGGCCCGACGTCCCCAAGCCGTCGGTGGCCTGGGACGACCCGGACCTCGCGGTCGCCTGGCCCGTGACCGACCCGGTCCTGTCCCCGGCCGACAAGGCCAACCCCCGCCTGCGCGAGCTCCACCCCGACCACCCTCGCTGGCGCTCGTGACCGTGCGGGTCGCGCTGGTCGCTCTCGCGGGCGGGCTGGGCGCGACCGCCCGGTACCTGATCGGGCTGGCCCTGGGCGGCCCGGGGTTTCCCCTGGACCACCCTGGCCATCAACCTCGCCGGGTCGCTCCTGCTGGGCGCGCTGGTCGGCGCGGGCCTGCGCCGCGACCTGCACCCGCTGGCCCTGCCCGTCCTGGGGACCGGCCTGCTGGGCGGGTTCACGACCTTCTCCGCCTTCAGCGTGGAGGCCGTGCAGCTGGTGCGCGCGGGCCGGCCCGGCGCCGCCCTCGCCTACGCCCTGACCTCCACCGCCGGCGGCGTCCTCGCCGCCGCCGCCGGCCTGGCCGGCGCCCGCTCCGCGTCAGGGTGAGTCGACGACCCGGTGCCCGCCGCCCTCGACCAGCGCGGCCTGGGCCCAGCGCTCCAGGGGGGTGAGGGTGACGCCGGCGGCGGCCGCGCCGAGGCCGGCCAGCGCCGCGGCCCGTCCCGCGTCCCTGCTGTAGGCCCGCACCGCCTCCCCCTCCGCCCGCAGCCGCCGCACCAGGGCCATGCCCTGCGCACCGCCCTCGCCGTGCACCAGGATCCGCATCGCCCGCTCCTCTAGTCTTTGACCTGTCAACGAGCTCCTACTTTGTGGAGCGATCATTGAGCGGTCAACAGCAGAGCGAGGACGAGCTGGGGGTGTGGCGCGGGCTGCTGCGCGTGCACGCCGGCGTGAACGGCCGCCTGGACGCGGAGCTCCAGCGGCGCCACGGGCTCACGCTCACCGAGTGGGAGGTCCTGCTCAGCCTGGACCGCGCGCCGGAGGGCCGGCTGCGCGTCGGCGACATCGCCGGCTTCGTGCTGCTGACCCCCGGCGGGGTCACGCGCCTGGTCGCGCGGCTCGAGCAGCGCGGGCTCGTCGCCCGCGTCCCGCACGCCACCGACCGCCGCGGCACCGCGGTGCGGCTGACCGGCGCCGGGCGCGACCGCTACCGCGCGGCCGACGTGGAGGGCATGGTCCGCCGCCTGTTCCTGGACCGCCTGACCCCCGAGCAGCGCGCCCAGCTCGCCGCCATCTGGGAGGCGGTCCTGCCGGGCGCGGCCACCCTGGACGCCCGCGAGTGGGCGTTGCGCCGCTGACGGCCAGGGGCGGGCTGGCGCCAGGTGGGCGCCCGCCTCGGTGGTCAGGCGCTCCGGCCGCCGACCGGCACGCGCTCGTGTCCCGGCTCGGCGGGGGCCTCGGCGGCGGCTGGCGCCGCGTCGCCGAGACCGGGGGTGCCGGCCACCACGACGTGCCCGCCGCGCGCCTCGTGCTGGTGCCGCCAGGTGGCGAGCAGCTCGCGGCACGCGGCGTCGATCAGCCCGAGCCTGGCCACCTCCACGCGCACGTCCGCGCCGGCGGGGATCGCCTCCAGCGCCGCCGCCAGCTTGGGCAGCCGGACGAAGGTGGCGGTGCCGCGCAGGTCGACCACCTGCGTGCCGTCGGGTGCCGCGGTGACCTCGACCTCCAGTCGCGACGTCTCCCACACCAGCTTCACCAGGGCGAGCGCGAGCCCGATGACGACGCCCTCCAGCAGGTCCGTGACGACGATGCCGACGACGGTGGCCGCGTAGACGGCGACATCGGCCCGGTTGGTCCGCCACATCGACCGCACGGCGGACGGCTCAAGCAGCTTGATCCCGGCGTGGACCAGGACCGCGGCCAGGGCGGCCGTGGGGATGAGGCCGAGCACCCCGGGGGCGAGCAGGACGGCCGCCAGCAGCCAGACGCCGTGCAGCACCGCCGACAGGCGCGTGCGGGCACCCGCGTTCACGTTCGTGGCGCTGCGCACGATCACGCCGGTCATGGGCAGCGCCCCGACGAACCCGGCCACGAGGTTGCCCGTTCCCTGGGCGAGGAGCTCGCGGTTGTAGTCGGTGCGCGGGCCGTCGTGCATCCGGTCGACGGCGGTGGCGCTGAGCAGGCTCTCGGCGCTCGCGACCAGCGCGAACGTCACCGCCGCCAGCAGCAGCCCGGTGTCGAGGGCACCACTGGTGGGGGAGGCGAGCACGTCGAGTGACGGCAGGCGCACGGCGCCGAGCAGGTTCGGCGAGAGCTCGACCCGATGGACGGGCAGGTCGAGCAGCGCGGCGGCCGCCGTGGCCCCGGCGACCGCGACCAGCGAGCCGGGGACGCGCCGCACGCGCGCGGGCAGGTACCGCCAGGCGACGAGGACCGCCAGGGTCGCGAGCCCCAGCAGCGCGGCGACGTGGTGCGGCCCGGAGGCGACGAAGCCCTCCTCCAGCGCCTCGGGCAGGTGGGCGAGGTTGGACAGCCCGTCGCCGCGGGGGCTGTCGTCGACGAGGGTGTAGATCTGGCTCGCGATGATGATGACGCCGATCCCGGCCAGCATGCCGTGCACCACCGGCAGTGCGATGGCGCGGAACCACTGGCCCATGCGCGCGAGACCCAGCACGATCTGCAGCCCGCCGGCCAGCAGCACGACGATCCCCAGCGCGGCGACGCCGTGCTCGCGGACGACGTCGAAGACCAGGACGGTGAGGCCGGCCGCGGGTCCGCTGACGACCAGGGTGCTGCCCGGCATGGCGCCCGCGACGATCCCGCCGATGATGCCGGTGAGCAGGCCGAGCTCCACCGGCACGCCCGACGCGATCGCGACGCCCATGCACAGCGGCAGCGCCACCAGGAACACCACGAGCGATGCGGCGATGTCGGCGCCCAGCGTGCCTCCGCGCCGCGCGGGCGCCCGCGGTCCCGCCGCCTCGCCGCCGGAGGGCGACCCGAGTACCCCGTGCTCCGCCGTACTGCTCATCGACCGGCTCCTGCGCTGTCACCATGGCTCTCGGCCCCTGACCTGCCTGCGGACGGTAGCCGCGGCCGGCCGGGCGACGGCGGGATCCTCACGGCATCCTCACGGGGGGCCGTGCGGGCGTCGTGCCGGCGGCAGGAGCCGGACGCCGTGAGGGGAGGGGACGTGGGGTCAGCACCGCTGCCGGATGTCGGGGCCGGCGACCGACCGACGCCCTGGCCGGTGCGGGCGGTGGCAGGCCTGCTGCCGGTCGGCTTCGCGACGCTGCTGGGCGTGGCGGTGTCGGCCGACACCACGGTCGCCGCGCTCCTGCTGCTGCTCGCCGTCGTGATCGCCGCGGTCGTGGGCCTCGGATCCGGGCTGCTGGCCGCCGTCGCCGGGTTCCTCGCGCTCGCAGCCGTCTTCACCCCGCCGTCGTTCGCCGCGGCCGTGCGCACGACCGACGACCTCGTCGCGCTCGCCACCTACCTGGTCGTCGCCGTCGCGACTGGCGGGCTCGTCGCCCGCGTGACCGCGGCGCGCCAGCGCGCCGAGCTGCACGAGCGCGAGGCCCGGCTGCGCCTCGACCTCAAGGACCGGCTGCTCGCGGGCGAGACCCCGCAGGCCGTCGTGGCGCACGCCGCGGGCGTGCTCGTGGACCTGCTGGGGTTGGCGGGGTGCACCCTCGACGCCGCCGGGGTGACCGCGTCCGCCCGGGGCGACCGGGCGCCGGGCCCCCCGGTCCACCTGCACCCGGGCGGCGCGCGGGTCGTGCTCGTGCCCGCGCGGGAACGCCCGCTCGATCCCGACGAGGTCGCCCTCGTCGCGGCGCTGTCGGCCGGGCTCGCCACCGCCGTCGAGCGCGAGCGGCTCGCCGACGAGGCCCGCTCCGCCCGCACGGCCGCCGCCGTCGCGCGGTCGCGGACCGACCTGCTGTCGGCGGTCACCCACGACCTGCGCACGCCGCTCGCCGCGATCAAGGCGTCGGCGGCGACCCTCGCGCTGGAGGGCGCGCCGCTGGACGCCGCCGAGCGCCGCGAGCTGCTCGACACCGTGGGGGACGAGGCCGACCGGCTGGAGCGGCTCGTGGTGAAGGTGCTGGCCCTCAGCCGCATCCGGGCCGGCGAGGTGCGGCCCGCCCGCGAGCCGGTCGACATGGCCGGCGTCATCGGCGCCGTCGCCCACCGGCTGCGCTGGCTCCAGGGCGACCGCGGGCTCGTCCTGGACGTGCCCGACGACCTGCCGCCGCTGGAGGCCGACGTCGTCCTGCTCGAGCAGGTGCTCGCCAACCTGCTGGAGAACGCGCTGCGCTACGCGCCGCCGGCCTCGGACGTGGTCGTCACGGCACGGGCGACCACCGCGGCGCCCGGGCCCGGGGTGGAGGTTCGGGTGGCCGACCGCGGACCCGGGATCGCCGCCGAGCACCGCGAGCGGGTGTTCGAGGAGTTCTTCCGCACCGACCCGCGGCGCGAGTCCTTCGGCACGGGACTCGGCCTGGCCATCGTGCGCGCCCTCGTCGGCGCGCACGGCGGGGACGTCCGCTGCGAGGAGACGCCCGGCGGCGGCGCGACCTTCGTCGTGCGCCTGCCGGTGCCCGCGCCGGTGCCCGCCCCGTGAGCGCCGTGGGGGAGAGGGTCGGGGACGGCGCGACCGTGCTCGTGGTCGACGACGAGCCCCGCCTGCGGCGGGCCGTGCGCCTGAGCCTGCGGGCGCACGGCTTCGCGGTGCGGGAGGCGGCCGACGGCGAGGCCAGCCTGGCCGCGCTGGCCGACGGCCTGCCCGACCTCGTCGTGCTCGACCTCGGCCTGCCCGGCCTGGGCGGGCACGAGGTCCTGCGCCGCCTCCGCGGCTTCACCGCCGTGCCCGTGATCGTGCTCACCGCCCGCGACGGCCAGGCGGAGAAGCTGCTGGCGTTCGACTCCGGCGCCGACGACTACGTGACGAAGCCGTTCGACCCGCTCGAGCTGGTCGCCCGCATCCGCGCCCTGCTCCGGCGCGGCGCCGCGCCACCCGCCGCCGCGGTCGTCGTCGTCGACGGGCTCGAGATCGACCTGGCCCGCCGCCGGGTGCGGCGCGACGGCCTGCCCCTGCACCTGACCAAGACCGAGCTCGCCCTCCTCGAGCTGCTGGTCACCAACCCCGGCAACCTCGTCACGCACGACCAGCTGATCCGGCGGGTGTGGGGCCCCGCGCACGCGCCCGCCGACAGCCAGTACACGCGCGTCTACATCGGTCAGCTGCGCAAGAAGCTCGGCGACGCCGCGTCGCGCCCGCGGCTCATCCTCACCGAGCCCGGGATCGGCTACCGCTGGATCGCCGGCGACGACGGACCGCCGGGTTAGGAGACCCGCGACGCACCACCTCAGGGGCGGTACTCGGGGCGCTCCTCGTCGGCGTAGGGGTGGAGGCGCAGGTCCAGCCAGATCCACAGCGTCTTGGACCGGGGGTAGAGCCAGATGGGCAGCCCGACCATGAGCACGACCCCGGCGGCGATCAGCGCGGTCCAGGGGACGTCGGGCCAGGTCAGCGCCGTGCCGGTGAGGAAGGTGGCCATGAACAGGATCTGGGCGACGCCCAGGTTCACGATCATCCCGCCCACCCAGTAGCCCTCCTCGCGGGCGAAGGAGTACCCGCACCCGGGGCAGCGGTCGTGCAGCTGCCCCCAGCGCGTGAAGATCCCGCGCGCCCCGCACAGCGGGCAGCGCAACCGCAGCGCGCGCCAGAACATCGGTCCAGCGTAGGTGCAACCGGGCGGGCCCCGGCGGCCGGGGGTGGCCGGGGCGTGACGGCGGGGCGAACGCCGCGGGCCGCGGCGGGGAACCGCCGTGGGGACGGCCCCGTCGCGGTTACGCTGTCCGCGGCAGATGCAGCCGACGGAAGACGTCGTGTGACCGTGATCGAGCTGGTGCGCCACGCCAAGGCGCACAGCCGCGACCGCTGGTGGGGCAAGCCCGACCGCGACCGACCCCTGACGGCCGAGGGCACCGATCAGTCCCGCTGGCTGGCCCGCGACCTGCTCCGATCCGGTCCACCGGTTGCCCTGTACTCCAGCCCCTTCACCCGCTGCCTGCAGACCCTCGAGCCGCTGGCGGCGTCGACCGGGCTGCCGGTCCTCCCCGACGACGCGCTCGGCGAGGTCACCGCCCTGCCGCTCCTGGACGACGACGCGTGGAGCGCACCCGCCTGGCTCGGCGGCCGCGCCCTCGGGTTCGTCGACCGCGTCCTGGCCGAGCACCCCGACGACCGCGTGGTGGCCTGCACCCACGGTGACGTCGTGCCGGCCCTCGTCGCCCTGCTGGTGGGGCGCGACGGGCTGGCGGCCGACCAGGTCCGGCTCAAGAAGGGTGCGCGCTTCGCGCTGTCCTTCAAGGACGGCCGCTGCGTCGCCGTCGACCACGTCCCCGCACCCGTCGAGCGGACGAGGGGGTGAGCGCGCAGCAGGTCTGACGCGGGGCGCAGCCGGTCGCCGAGAACAGGAGCTCGCATGACCCGCACCACCACCTACGTGCTCGACACCTGTGTGCTGCTCGCGGACCCGCGGGCGATCCACCGCTTCGAGGAGCACGACGTCGTCCTCCCGCTGGTCGTGGTCGAGGAGCTGGACCGCAGCAAGGCCAAGATGGACGAGGTGGGCCGCAACGCCAGGACCGCCATCCGCCTCCTGGAGGAGCTGCGCGTCCGCAGCGGGTCGGGGCTGCGCGAGCCGTTCCGGTTGCCGTCCGGCGGGACGCTGCGGGTCGAGGGCAACCACGTCGACACCACGCTGCCGCCCTACCTGGACCCCACGTCCCCCGACCACCGCATCCTCGCCGTCGCCCTGGCCCTGCGCGGGACCCTGGTGACCAAGGACGGCGCGCTGCGGATCAAGGGCGGCCAGCTCGGCGTCGAGGTCGAGGACTACCGCGCCGACACCGTCCAGGTCGACGAGCACTCGACGGGGGTCACCGACCTCGACGTCGCGCCGGACGTGCTCGACCAGCTCCACCGTGACGGCAAGGTCGGCGTCGACGGCCGTGACCGGTACCTCAACGAGTGCCTCGTCCTGCGCGCGGGGCGCTCGGCGAGCGGGCTGGGCCGGGTGGTGTCGCTGGACCGCGACGTGACCGGCGGGCTGGTCGCCACCGTCCAGCGCGCCAGCAGCAACCACCGCGCGTTCGGGGTGTCCCCGCGCGACGTGCGCCAGGCCTTCGCCCTGGACCTGCTCACCGACCCGGCGGTACCGTGCGTCTCCCTGATGGGCATGGCCGGGACCGGCAAGACGTTCCTGGCGCTGGCGGCGGGCCTCGAGCAGGTCGTCGAGGCCCACGGCTACCGGCGGCTGTCGGTGTACCGACCGCTCGTGGCGGTCGGGCGCCAGGAGGTCGGGTACCTGCCGGGCGACCTGGACGAGAAGCTGTCGCCGTGGATGGCGGCGATCCACGACAACCTCTACTCGCTGTTCCGCCGCGAGGAGGAGACGGTCGCGGGCTGGGGCGGCGACGACCACCGCCGGGTGCAGGGCGCCGTCGACGGGCTGATCGACCGCGGCCAGCTGGAGATGGCCGCGATCACCTACCTGCGCGGGCGCTCCATCACCGACGAGTTCGTGATCGTGGACGAGGCGCAGAACCTGGAGCTGCCCACCCTCAAGGTCATCCTCACCCGCATGGCCGCGGGGTCCAAGGTGGTCTTCTGCGGCGACCTGTCGCAGGTGGACAACCCTTACATCTCGCCGTTCGGCGGCATGGCGGCGCTGATCGAGAAGCTCAAGGGCACGGGCCTGTTCGGGCACGTGACCCTGCAGAAGGGCGTGCGCTCGCCGCTGGCGGAGCTGGCGGCCACGGTCTTCTAGCCGAGGTCGAGGGGGCTTCGGGTCCCCCGGTCGAGCGTGCCAGGCTGTACCCTCAGCGTGGGTAATCCATTGCGCTGAGTGAGGTCCGGGTGCGAGCGGTGCGGGGGTCCATCCTCGTGGTCGACGATTCCGCGGTCACGCGCGCGCGGCTGTCCCACGCGCTCGCCGACCACGTGGTGCACGAGGCCGCGGACGTCGACGGGGCCCTGGACACCCTGCGCGCCACGCCCGTCGACCTGGTCGTCCTGGACCTGCTCCTGCCCGGCACCGGCGGGATGGCGCTGCTGCGGCGCTGGCACGACGAGCCGTCGCGGCCGTCGCCCGCGGTCATCGTCGTGTCCGCGCTCGACGACGAGGCGGTGCGGGTCGAGGCGCTGCGCCTGGGCGCCGCCGACTTCGTCGCCAAGCCGTTCTCGGTGGCCGAGCTGAGCCTGCGCGTCGCCCACGTGCTGGAGCGCCAGGCGCTGCTGCAGGAGCTGCGCGCCCGCGTCGACGACCTGGAGAACACCGCCAACACCGACGCCCTCACCGGCTGCCGCAACCGGCGGGCCTTCGACGCCCAGCTGGAGCGGCTGTGGGGCGAGCGGGCGCCGGTGGGGGAGCAGGTGGGGCTGGTCCTGCTGGACCTGGACCACCTCAAGGACGTGAACGACGACGTCGGCCACGGCGAGGGCGACCGGGTCCTCAAGGCCGTGGGGGCGACGCTGGACGCCAGCTGCCGGGCCGGGGAGCGGCTGTTCCGCATCGGCGGGGACGAGTTCGCGGTGCTGCTGCTGGCCGACGAGCCCAGCGCGCTGCTCGCCGCGCGCCGCTTCCACGGCGAGGTCCGCGCCGCGGGCATCCGCATCACCCGCGACCCGGGGATCGCGACGGTGTCGGTGGGCGTGGCCGCGGGACCGTCGCCGGTCGCCCCCGACCCCACCGCCCTGCTCGCCGCCGCCGACCGCGCCCTCTACGTCGCCAAGCGCCGCCGCGACACCGTCGCCTGACCGGGCTTCAGCAGGCCAGGACCCGCTGCATGGCGGCGCAGAACTCGTCCCAGCGGTCGGCCGGCACCGCCCCCGCCCGTCGCAGGAGCCGGTCGACGGGGAGAAGCTGCACGTTGTCGAGGTTCGCGACGGAGCCCTCGGCCAGGCCCTCGGCGGCGCCGACCGGGACCTCCGTGGCGATCCCGCGCACGGTGCTGGTCACCGGGGCGACCAGCACGCGCGTCAGCCGCGGGGCGACCCGCGCCCGGGTCAGCACGACGACCGGCCGGACCTTCTCCAGGTCCGCCCACCACACCTGACCGTGACCGAGTCCATTCACCCGCGACGGCGGGCGAGCGCGATCACGTCGGCCGGCACCTCGCCGTCGTACGGCAGCGCCGGCCCGGGCGGCGCCTCCCAGCGCAGGTCGGGGTCGTCGTCGTAGGGGTGGCGGTCCAGGGCCGCCAGCTCCCGCTCGGCCTCCAGATCCTCCAGCAGGGCGACCAGGGCGCGGTCGACCAGCTTGCCGTCGCTCACCCCAGTGAGCGCGCGGGCGCGGGCCAGCCGCTCCCCATCCACGGTGGTCGAGATCCGCACACGCGCCATGCCACAGACTGTAGCACGGCACGTGGGCGGCGGGTCAGGGGCGGGCGCCGACGCCGGTGGCGAACTCCGAGGAGCGGGCGGGACCCGAGGACGCGGAGGACAGGGGCGGCGTCGCGGCATCGGCGCCCTGGCGCAGGCCGGCCAGGACCTCGGCGAGCACCGACCGGGCGTCGTGGGCGGGCATCCAGCCCAGCTCCCGGCGCGCCCGCGAGCTGTCGATCAGCGGGGTGCCCAGGGCCAGGTCGACCCACCCGGGCGGGGAGGGCTGCAGGCGCAGGCGCCACGACACCGAGGCCGCGGCCCGCGCGACGGCGGCGGGCACCGGCACGGGGACCCCGCCCAGGCCGCGCGCGAGGTCCTCGGGCTCCAGCACCGGGTCGGCGGCCAGGTTGAAGGCGCCGCGCGCGTCGCCGAGCAGCGCGAGCGCCATCGCCCGGGCGACGTCGTCGGCGTGCACCACCTGGATGCGCAGACCCTGGACGGCCGGCCCCGCGGGCAGGCGGCCCACCAGGGCATTGGGCAGCAGCGGCCCCAGGAACAGCTGGCGCAGGTGGGTCGAGGAGGAGCCCTTGCCCACGATCGCGGGGCGGATGCGGATCACCCGCAGCCCGGGGTTCGCCTGCTCGACGCCGTCCAGGATGCGCTCGGCGTAGGCCTTGTGGCGGGAGTAGAAGGAGCTGTCGATGCCGTCGGTCGGCCAGTCCTCGCCGACCGGCGGGTCCTTGGGCCCGGCGCTGTACGCCCCGATCGAGGAGGTGTGCAGCAGCGCAGGAACCCCGGCGGCCGCCGCCGCCTCGAACACCCGCCGCGACCCCACGACGTTGATCCGGTGGAGCACGTCCAGGTCGCGCGACGGCTGGATCGCCCAGGCCAGGTTGGCGACCGCGTCCGCCCCGGCCAGCACGGGCGCGAGGTCGGCGGTGGTGATGTCCGCGGCGACCCACCGCGTCCGCGGCGCCGCCACGGAGGGCGCCCGGCGGGCGACGCCGACGATCTCGTCGACCTCGGGCCGGGCGGCGAGCTCCGCGAGCAGGCTGGTGCCGATGTTGCCGGTGGCGCCGATCACGACGATCCGCATGGGGGGAGGTGCCTCTCAGTCGGTGACGACCACCCGGTCGCCGGTGAGGAAGTACGCGACCTGGCGGGCGAGCTCGACCCCGTGGTCGGCGACACGCTCGTAGTAGCGCGCGATGAGGGCGAGGCTGACGGCCTCCTCGACCGACTGCGTGCCGGTGTAGAGCTCGGTCAGCAGCCACTTCTGCAGCAGGTCGACCTGGTCGTCGCGCGCGTCGAGGTCGGTGACGGCCAGGCCGTCGTGCTGCGCCCACGCCTCGACGGCGACGGCGAAGATGTCGGCGGCCAGGCTGCCCAGCTGCCCCACCGTCTGGCGCAGCTCCTCGGGCATGGACGGCGGGTGCACCCAGGTCAGCGACTCCGCGACGTGGCGCAGCAGGTGCGCGCTGCGCTGCACGTCGGCGCCGCAGCGCAGGATCGCGACGACGCGGCGCAGGTCGCTGGCCACGGGGGCCTGGCGGGCGAGCAGGAGGTAGCAGGCGTCCTCCAGCTCGATGCAACGGCGGTCCACGTTCAGCGCCGTGCGGGTCAGCTCCCCGGCCCGGTGGGTGTCGGCCTCCAGGAACGCCTCGGTGATGGGCCCCACGGCGCCGGCCACCTGGCGGCCGACGGCGACCAGCCGCTCGTCGCACGCGGCCAGCTCGCGCTGGAACGTCAGGCGCGTGCCGTGGGGCTCACGACGTTCGTCCTCCAGGCGGTCCAGGGGGTCTGACATCGCCGTCCTCCTCCCCACCGGCCGGTCGCATCATACGTCTACGCTGCCCCCATGGTCGTCGCACCGCCGGCCGCGCGCCGCATGCGCATCATCAGCCGCCCGGGTCACCCGGACTTCCTCGACCTGCCCTGGCACCTGCCGCTGGAGGAGTGGCGCGTCGACCGGCTGGTGGAGGTCACGCGCGGCATCCACCGCCACGTCGTCCGCTTCGTCGACTACGGGGGCGCCCTCTACGCCCTCAAGGAGCTGCCCCACCGCCTGGCGGTGCGCGAGTACCGCCTGCTGCGGCGCATGGCCGACGAGGCGCTGCCCGGCGTCGAGGCGGTCGGCACGGTCACCCGGGAGGGCCAGGAGGCGGTGCTCATCACCCGCTACCTGGACTACTCGTTGCCCTACCGGGCGCTGTTCACCAACCGCCGCCCCGCCCGCCACGACCTGCACGGGCTCACCTCCCGGCTGCTGGACGCCCTGGCGGTCCTGCTGGTCCGCCTGCACACCGCGGGCTTCTTCTGGGGCGACTGCTCGCTGTCCAACACCCTGTTCCGGCGCGACGCGGGGGCGCTGTCGGCCTACCTGGTGGACGTCGAGACCGGGGAGTGGCACAAGGTGCTCACCCCCGGGCAGCGCCAGGCGGACCTGGACCTGACCGTCGACAACGTCGCCGGCGGCCTGTTCGACGTCCAGGCGGAGCTGGGCCTGCAGGACGGGCCGGACCCGATCGACACCGCCGAGGACCTGCGCGCCCGCTACGAGCGCCTGTGGCGGGAGCTGACCGCCAGCGAGGTCGTCGTCCAGCCCAACGGCCAGATCGACCGCCACGTCATCGAGGGCCGCATCCGGCGCCTCAACGAGCTCGGCTTCGAGGTCGAGGAGATCGAGTTCGTCCCCACGCCCGCCGGGGACCGGATGGTCCTCAACGCCAACGTCGTGGAGGCCGGCTTCCACCGGCGCCGCCTGCACTCCCTCACCGGGCTCGACGCCCAGGAGAACCAGGCGCGCAGCCTGCTGCGTGACCTCGCCAACTTCCGCGCCAGCGAGGAGCGGCGCACCGGGCGGCCGGTGCCGGAGAGCGTCGCGGCGCACCGCTGGCTGTCGGAGGTGTTCGAGCCCGTGGTCGCGGCCATCCCCGAGGAGCTGCGCGGCAAGCTCGAGCCCCAGGAGGTCTTCCACGAGGTCATCGAGCACAAGTGGTTCCTGTCGGAGCGCGAGGGCGCCGACGTGGGCCTGGCGACCGCCATCCAGTCCTACATGGCGTCGATCCTGCCGTCGGCCCCCGACGAGCGCCTGCTGCTGCTCCCCGACGACGAGGCCGACGGCTGGATCGGCTATGGCTGACGGTCCCGTCGGGAGCGCCGACCGGGACGGGGTGCGCGTGCTCACCCTGTCGCGCCCCGGGGCGCGCAACGCGCTGGACACCGCCCTGCTCGCCGCGCTGGTCGACGCGCTCGCCGATGCCGTCGCCGACGACGCCGTCCGCGCCCTGGTCCTCACCGGCGCCGGCGAGGTCTTCTCCGCGGGGGCGGACCTGCAGGAGCCGCTCGATACCGCCGGGCGGGTCCGGCGCATGGAGCTGCTGACCGGGGCCTTCCAGGCCGTGGCGGTCTGCCCCAAGGGCACGGTCGCGGCGGTGGACGGGCCGGCGATCGGCGGCGGGGCGGAGCTGGCCGCCGCGTGCGACGTGCGCGTGGCCGCGCCGGGCGCGACCTTCCGCTTCCCCGGCGCGGCCTTCGGCTTGCCCGTGGGCCCGGCCAAGCTGGTGGGGCTGGTCGGCCTGGGGGCGGCCAAGGACCTGGTGCTGACCGCGCGCACGGTCGGGGCGGAGGAGGCGGCGCGCCTGGGCCTGGTGCAGCGGCTCACCCCGCCCGGCGGCGCGCTGGACGAGGCCGTGGCGGTGGCGGCGGCGATGGCCGCCAACGACCCCCGCACCGTCGCCTATCTCAAGCGCCAGTTCGACCGCTTCTCCGGGCTCGGCGACCGCGTCGCGGCGGAGGCCGACGGCCTGCTCGCCCACGCCGCGTCCGGCGGCGACCTGTCCGCCCTCACCGCCCGCGACCCCAAGCTGTCCTGGCGCCGCTGACCGCCGCCGCTCAGTCGCCGGGGCGGCGCCAGCGCAGGCCGGGGAAGCGCGCGAAGTCCCGGTCGAAGGACCACAGCTCCGCCCCGTGCTCCAGGGCGAGGGCGGCGAGGTGGGCGTCGGTGGTGAGGTTGCCCGCCGTGCCCGCCGCGTCGAGCAGCCCTCGAAGGATGCCCAGGTGCTGCCCGGTGGGGTTCAGCAGCCGGGCGGGTGGCTGCCCGAGCCACTCCTCCACGTACCCGGTCGCCGCCGCGGTGCCCAGCGGTGACGGGAACAGCCCGCGGCGGGTCGACAGCCGCAGGAACGCCAGCAGGCTCACCCAGGGGAACCCGACCGCCTCGGTGCCCCCCAGCGCGGTCTCCAGCCACCGCCGGGCCGCCTGGTGCTCCTGACCCGACCGGTTGACCGCGTGCAGCAGGACGTTCGCGTCGGGGATCCGCACCTCAGCGACCGGTCTCCAGGCGCCGCACCAGCTCCTCGTCCTCCGCGTCGGCCGCCAGCTGCAGCGCCTTGGTGATCGGGACCGACGGCGCACCGAGGTCGGACGGCCGCAGCCGGTAGGGCCGGGCGGTGCCGGCCCCCAGCCCGGACCGGACGGCGTCGTTCAGCGCCTGCTTGAAGCTGACGCCACGATCGCGTGCGGCCTCCCGCAGCAGCGCGAGCGTGTCCGGGTCCAGCGTCACGGTCGTCCTCATCGTGCCACCATCACAGCGTCGTTGGTGCAGTCATGATGCCACCTTCTCCGCGTCCAGGCGTATGCTGCGTGGGCGTCCGCCGAACAGGGGAGCCCGCCGTGCCGCAGCCGTCGTCCCGCCAGCAGCCGGACCGCAACCTCGCGCTGGAGCTGGTGCGCGCCACCGAGGCCGCGGCCCTGGCCGCCGGCCGCTGGATGGGGCGCAACCAGAAGGAGGCGGGGGACCAGGCCGCGGTCGACGCGATGCGCCTGATGCTGTCGACGGTGGAGATGGACGGCGTCGTGGTCATTGGGGAGGGCGAGAAGGACGAGGCCCCGATGCTCTACAACGGCGAGCGGATCGGCACCGGCAACCCGCCGCAGACCGACATCGCCGTCGACCCGATCGACGGGACGCGCCTGCTCGCGCAGGGCCGGCCGGGGTCGCTCGCCGTCATCGCCATGGCGCCGCGCGGCACGATGTTCGACCCGGGCCCGATGGTCTACATGATGAAGTGGGTCGTCGGGGCCGACGCCGTCGGGGCGGTCGACATCGACGCGCCGGTGACCCGCAACCTGGAGGCGATCGCCCGGGCCAAGGGCAAGGACGTCAACGACCTCACCGTCATCATGCTGGACCGCGACCGCCACGACGACCTCATGCGCGAGGTCCGGTCCACCGGCGCCCGCCTGCGCCTGATCATGGACGGCGACGTCGCCGCGAGCCTGCTGGCCCTGCTGCCCGAGAAGAACATCGACGCGCTCATCGGCATCGGCGGGACGCCGGAGGGCGTCACGTCCGCCTGCGCGGTCCACGCCCTGGGCGGGGAGATGATCGGGCGCCTGTGGGCCCGGTCCGACGAGGAGGCGGCCCGGGCACGCGAGCTCGGCTTCGACCTGGACGAGCCGCTCACCACCGGCCGCCTGGTCAGCTCGACCGACACCTTCTTCGTCTGCACCGGCGTCACCGACGGCGACCTGGTCGACGGGGTGGTCTACACCGCCCGCGGCGCCACGACGGAGTCCCTGGTGATGCGCGGCAAGTCCGGCACGCTGCGCACCGTCCGCGCGCGCCACACCTTCGACAAGCTCATGACCTACAGCAGCATCGACTTCGGCTGAGCCAGGGCGGGGCGGTACGGCACACTGTGGGAGGTCGTAGCCCCCCGGAAGGGGGTGGTTCACGCTGCGTTCACACACGGCGGGCAGACTCGTCCCGTCATCGCACCCGCCACGGAGGACCCTCATGGACCAGGCCCCGGCCAGCACGACCGGGCAGCCGATGCGGCAGCTGCGCACCACGTCGCCCGCGCCCGCCGACTCTGCGATCACCGCCCCCGTGTCGAGCGACCACGTCTTCGACATCGAGGGACTGGGCGTCAACTACGGCAGCTTCACCGCGGTCCAGGACGTGAGCTTCGCGATCCCGCGCAACCACATCGTGGCGCTCATCGGGCCGTCCGGCTGTGGCAAGTCGACCATCCTGCGCTGCCTCAACCGCATGAACGACCTGGTGCCCAGTGCCAAGGTGCTCGGCAGGGTCGTCTACAACGGCGAGGAGATCTACGCCGACGGGGTCGACCCTGTCGAGGTCCGCCGGCGCATCGGCATGGTCTTCCAGCGCCCCAACCCGTTCCCCAAGTCGATCTACGACAACGTCGCGTTCGGGCCGCGCCTCAACGGGCAGAAGAAGGGCCTGGACGACCTGGTGGAGGAGTCGCTGCGCGGCGCGGCCCTGTGGGACGAGGTCAAGGACAAGCTGAAGGAGAGCGGCTTCTCCCTCTCCGGCGGTCAGCAGCAGCGCCTGTGCATCGCGCGCGCCATCGCCACCAAGCCCGATGTGATCCTGATGGACGAACCCGCCTCCGCGCTGGACCCGATCGCCACGCTGAAGATCGAGGACCTCATGCGCGAGATGAAGCGCGACTACACGATCGTCATCGTCACCCACAACATGCAGCAGGCCGCGCGCATCTCGGACCGCACCGCGTTCTTCAGCGTGAACGTGGACGACGAGAAGGGCATGCGCACCGGCTACCTGGTGGAGTATGACAAGACCGACAAGGTCTTCAGCTCCCCGTCGGATCAGCGCACCGAGGACTACGTCAGCGGCCGGTTCGGGTAGGACCTGCCGCAGCGCACGAGCAAAGGCCCCGGGGAGTTCCCCGGGGCCTTTGCTCGTGCTCCGTCCGTGGGGTCCCGTCAGCGCGCGACCGCGGCACGCCGCGTGATCAGGCGAGCGGCGACGATGAGGATGAGCACGATGAGCATCAGCTCGAGCGCGCCGGCCCAGGCCAGGGCCTGGGACGCCTCCTCGGGCCGGCGGGCGCGTTCGAAGATCAGCAGCGGCAGCGCGGTCTGCGGGGTGCCCTGCAGCTGCGTGGTCAGGTAGAACGTGCCGAAGGCGGTGAGGATCAGCGGCGCGGTCTCGCCCAGCCCGCGGGCCACGGCGAGCAGCGACCCGGTGATCAGCCCCGGTCCCGCGGCCGGCAGCACGACCTTCATGATCGTCTGCCAGCGCCGGGCGCCCAGGGCGTAGGACCCGGTGCGCAGGTCGTTGGGCACCAGCTTCAGGATCTCCTCGCCAGCCCGCACCACGATCGGGAGCATGAGCACCCCGATCGCCACGCCCGCGACGAACGTGCCGAAGCCGAAGCCCTCCTGCACCAGACCGGCGTAGACGAACAGCCCGACGAAGATCGACGGCACCCCGGTCATGACGTCGGTGAAGAAGCGTGTCGGCCCGGTGAGCGGGCTGGTGTGGAACTCGACGAGGAAGACGGCACCCAGGATCCCCAACGGCACCGACAGCGCCGCCGCGATCGCGATGATGAGCCCGCTGCCGACCAGACCGTGGAGGAACCCGCCGCCCTCGCGACGGTAGGACAGGGGTGCGGTCTCGGTGAGGAAGGCCCAGTCCAGCCGGTCCGCGCCGTTGCGGATGACGATGAACAGGATCAGCGCCAGGGGGATGAGCGCGAGCAGGAGCCCGATCAGCAGCACCACGCGCATGATCGCGTCGGTGCGGGACCGCGCCTTCGAGTTGGCCGTGCGCTCCCGGATCGGGCGAGCGCCGGGCTTGACCTGGGACACCTCGCTGACCGTGCTCATACCGCCGCGTCCCCCGTGACCTCGAACCGGGCGGTGATGAACCGCGCCAGCATGTTGATGATGATGGTGATGCCGAACAGCGCGACGCCCAGGGCGATGAGCGCGCGCACGTACTCCGGGCTCGCCTCGCCGAAGCTGAGCGCGATCTTGGCCGCGATCGTCTGGCCGGGGCCGAAGATGTTGAGGTTGACCTGCTCGAGGTTGCCGATCAGGAACGCCGCCGCGACGGTCTCGCCCAGACCGCGACCGAGGCCCAGCATCGAGGCGCCGATGATCCCGCCGCGCGCCCGCGGGATGATGACGTGGCGCATGACCTCCCAGCGCGTCGCGCCGAGCCCGTACGCCGCGTTCTTCTCGTCGGCGGGGACGGTCGCGATCACCTCGCGGCTGACGGCCGTGATGATCGGCAGGATCATGATCGACAGCACGACGCTGAAACTGGCGATGCTGAGGAAGCCCGGTTGGCCGATGAAGGGCAGGAACCCCAGCGGCCCGGCCAGGAACTCGATGGCCGGGTAGACGAAGTTCGGGACGAAGAACAGGGCGCCCCACAGGCCGTACACCACGCTGGGGATGGCGGCCAGAAGCTCGACGGCGTACACCAGCGGCCGCCGGATCGCGCTGGGCGCGAGCTGGTTGAGGTACAGGGCGATCGCGGTGGCCAGGGGCACGGCGACCACCAGGGCGAGGATCGCGCTGACCACGGTGCCGTAGATGAACGCCAGGGCGCCGTACTGGCCGGTGATCTCGGTCCGCGAGGTGCCGGGGTCCCACACCTGGCTGGTGAAGAAGGACAGGCCCTCGCTCACGAACACCGGCCAGGCGTCGACGGCGGTGGAGCCGATCATCAAGGCGAGGATCACCAGGACGGACACGCCGGCGGCGGTCACCAGGGCCGCGAAGGCCGGGTCCGCCAGCCGCCCGCGGGTGCCCGCCCGGAGCGTCCGCTGCTGGTCTGCGGTGGTCGTGGCCATGTGCGCGTCCTCCCCGAAGCACACCGGCGGCAGCGCGGGGGAGCGCTGCCGCCGGCAAGGGTATGTCAGGCGGTGCTACCCCTCGGAGTTGATCTCCGCGACCTTCTCGAGCGCCTGCTCCTGCAGACCCTCGGGCAGCGGCGCGTAGCTCAGCTCCTCGGCGATGCTGTCGCCCTCCTCCAGGTTCCAGGTCAGCCAGTCCTGCAGCGCGGCCGCGGTGTCCTCCTCGTAGCCGGCGGTGTAGGCCAGGATCCAGGTGGTGCCGACGATCGGGTAGCCCTCGCCGCCGACGTTGAGGACGTCGAAGCGCAGGTCGTCGGGGATCTCCTCGACGGTGTCGGCGGCCGTCGAGATGGACTCGACGGTCGGCTCGATGGCGGTGCCGTCGTCGTTGACGACCGAGGCGTAGCCGAGGCCGGACTCGATCGCGAACTCGAAGTTGACGTAGCCGATGCCGCCGGGCTGCTGGCTGATGGCCTGGGCCACGCCGTCGTTGCCCTCGCCGCCGATCCCGGTCGGCCACTCGATCTCAGAACCCGAGCCCGGGCCGGCGGCCCACTCCTCGGACTCCTCCTCGAGGTACTTGGTGAAGATGCTGGTGGTGCCGGAGCCGTCGGCGCGGTGCACGACGGTCAGGGGCTGGTCGGGCAGCTCCACATCAGGGTTCAGCGCCGCGATCGCCGGGTCGTTGACGTTGGTGATGGTGCCCAGGAAGATCCCCGCGATGGTCGGGGCGTCGAGCACCAGACCCTCGAGCTCGGGGATGTTGTAGGCCACGACGACGCCGCCCTGGACCATGGGGATGTGCAGCACGGAGCCGGAGCCGCGGGCCTCCTCGGCCGCGGTGATCTCCTCGTCCTTCGCGAAGGCGTCAGTGCCCGCGAAGTCGACCTGCTGGCCGATGAACTGCTCGCGGCCGGTGCTGGAACCCACGCCCTGGTAGTTGATCTGCACACCCGGCTGGACGTTGCTCGTGTACTCACCGATCCACTCGAGGTAGACCGGCTCCGGGAACGTCGCGCCCGCGCCGTTCAGGTCGGCCGAGAGCTCGCCGCCCTCGGACGGCGCCTCGCTGGTCGAGCCGCCCGTCGCCTCACTGGTCTCCTCGACGCCCTCCGAGGCGACGTCAGCGGGACTCGCCTCCTCGCCGCCGCCACCGCAGGCGGCCGCCACGACCGCCAGCACCGAGAACAGGACAACCCTCACGCGCCAACCCCGCATCGAGCCACTTCCTCCTACGAACCTGGTAGTTGTCATCCCGACCGACAGTAGGCAGGCCGCATGACCCGGAACGGGCGCGCCCGTGTCCGCCAGGTGAACATCCGGGCGTGCAGGCGCGATCACCCCGCGCGGCGCGGTCCCGCACCTCCCGCGCTGCCGCGTCCGGGCCCGCGCATGGTGGCGGAGCGGGCTGAACGGCACATGAACGCCGTCTGCACCGCAGTGGGACGGAGGGCGACGGACCGGTGCGCTGACCCAGCGCGGTCGGGACCTCACCCACCGGGGCGGTCCATTACCCTGGGCGCAGGCCGGGAACGGGGTGCGGAAGGGTGCGTGAACCGGTGGTGAAATCAGGCGGCTGGCGCGAGGCGGGTCGCCTCGGTCCGAGGTCCGGCTGGCATAGTCCCCGCGAGATGGCACGGATCATGGTCGTGGAGGATGAGCCCGCCCTCGTGGACGCCCTGGAGTACGGGCTGTCCTCGGAGGGGTTCGAGGTCGTCCAGGCGACCGACGGCGAGGCGGCCCTGCGACTGTTCGAGCGCGAGCGGCCCGATCTCATCCTCCTGGACCTCATGCTCCCGGGCCTGCCGGGGACCGAGGTCTGCAAGCGCATCCGGTCGGTCAGCAGCGTGCCGATCATCATGCTCACCGCCAAGGACACCGAGATCGACAAGGTCGTCGGCCTGGAGCTGGGCGCCGACGACTACGTCACCAAGCCGTTCAGCATGCGCGAGCTCGGCGCCCGCGTCCGCGCGGTCCTGCGCCGCGCCGGCGACGGCGACGTGTCGCCGGAGGGCGCGCCGACCGAGGCGCGCGACGTGCGCATCGACCCGGAGCGCTACGAGGTCTCGGTGCGCGGCGAGGCCGTGGAGCTGCCGCCCAAGGAGTTCGCGCTCCTGGAGTTCCTGGTGCGCAACGCCGGCCGGGTCATGACCCGCGACCTGCTCATCGACCGCATCTGGGGCGCGGACTACGTCGGGGACACCAAGACCCTCGACGTGCACATCAAGCGCCTGCGCGGGCGCATCGAGCAGGACCCCCACGACCCGCAGCTGATCGTCACGGTCCGCGGGGTGGGCTACAAGTTCGCCGACTCCTAGCCGACCCGGTGCCGCGCGCGCTGGTCGTCCTGCCCCTGGTGGCCCTGGCGGGGGCGGGGATCGGGCTCGCCCTGGCCGGCGCGGCGTGGGCGGCGCTGGCCTCCGCCGCCCTGGTCGGGCTGCTCGCCGCCGTCGTCGTGCCGTTCGGGGGCGGCGGGCTGTCGCGGCGGTCCGCGCTGCGCCAGCGCGTCGAGGAGCTGGCGGGGGAGCGCGCCCGCGTCGAGCGCCTCCTCGACGACCTGCCCCTGGCGGTCGTGCTGTTCACCGAGGGCGGCCTGGCCTACGCCAACCCCGCCGCCCGGGCGATCTTCCCCGCGGGCGAGCCCGGCACCGCCCCGCGGGACCTGCTGGGCGGCGACGGGCTCGCCGATGCGGTCCTGGAGGCGGCCGAGACCGGGCGCACCGTCGAGGTCGACGTCACCCTCGGCGCCCGCGACCTGCGCGCCCGGGCCTCCCAGACCGCCGCGGGCGAGGTCGCCCTGGTCGTGTCCGACCTCACCGAGAGCCGGCGCCTGGACGCCATCCGCCGCGCCTTCGTCACCAACGCGTCCCACGAGCTGAAGACCCCCGTCGCGGGGATCCAGGCGCTCGCCGACTCCCTGACCCTGGCCGTGGACCGCGACCCGGAACGCGCCCGGCGGATGCTGGACCGGCTGCGCACCGAGGCGGTCCGCCTGGCCCAGCTCGTCCGCGACCTGCTCGACCTGGCCCGCCTGGAGGAGGCCACCGCCCAGCGCGCGCGGCGCGTCGACGTGTCCGACGTCGTGCGCAGCCAGGTCGAGCGCCTCGGCGGCCTGGTGGAGGAGCGCGACGTCGCGGTCGGGCTGGACCTGCCGGAGGGCGCCAGCGTCATCGTCGTGCCCAGCGACCTGCGCCTCATCGTCGGCAACCTGCTGGAGAACGCGGTCCTGTACAACCGCGCCGGCGGGCGGGTCGACGTGTCGGTCCGGCGCGACGGGGGGGCGGTGACCATGGAGGTCACCGACACCGGCATCGGCATCCCCGCCGCCGACCAGGACCGCGTCTTCGAGCGCTTCTACCGCGTCGACAAGGGCCGCAGCCGCGCGGCGGGCGGGACCGGGCTGGGCTTGTCGCTGGTGCGCCACGCCGCGGAGCGCCACGGCGGGCGGGTGACCCTGCGCAGCGCCGCCGGTCGCGGGTCGACCTTCACCGTCGTCCTGCCGGTCGAGGGTTCGCCCCCCGACCCGGCCTGAGCCCGCGCTCGGCCTGAGAGACTGGGCCCATGACGGCCCCCGCCCCCGAGCTCACGCGCACCAGCCCCAAGAGGCGCCGCGCCCCGGTCATCCTCGACCGGCTCCTGGCCACCTACGGCGCCGAGCCGATCCCGCTGGACCACACCAACGCCTTCGAGCTGCTGGTCGCCACGATCCTGTCGGCCCAGTCGACGGACAAGAAGGTCAACGAGGTCACCGCCGACCTGTTCCGGCGCTACCGCACGCCCTCCGACTACCTGGCGGTGCCCGAGGAGCAGCTCCAGGCCGAGCTGCGCCCCACCGGGTTCTTCCGCCAGAAGACCAAGGCGGTCCGCGGGGTGTCCCAGGCGCTGCTGGACCGCTTCGGCGGCGAGGTCCCCCTGACCATGGCCGAGCTGGTCACCCTGCCCGGCGTCGCGCGCAAGACCGCCAACGTCGTGCTCGGGTGGCTGGCCCCCGCGCGCCACCGCGCCGACCCCGACGCGGGCATCGCGGTGGACACCCACGTGAAGCGCCTGGCGCGGCGGTTCGCGTTCTCCAAGCAGGAGGACCCCGACAAGATCGAGCAGGACCTGATGCGCCTGCTGGTTCTCCAAGCAGGAGGACCCCGACAAGATCGAGCAGGACCTGATGCGCCTGCTGCCCCGCGACACCTGGGCGACGGCGAGCCTGGCGATCATCCTGCACGGGCGCCGGGTCTGCGACGCCCAGCGCCCCCGCTGCGGCGCGTGCCTGGTCGAGGACCTCTGCCCGTCGTCGCTGCTGGCCGGCCGCCGGGACCTGGCCGGCCAGGCGAAGGGCCTCGGTGCGCCGTGACCTACAGCGGGTCGTCGGCGGGGTGGCGCGTGGGGTCGCCCCCGCCCACCACGATCGGCTGGCGCGACTCGCGCTGCTCGTAGCGCTGCTTCAGCGACTCCTGCTGGATCATCTCCTGCAGCTTGATGATCCCCTCCAGCAGCGCCTCCGGCCGCGGCGGGCAGCCCGGCACGTAGACGTCGACGGGGACGATCTGGTCGACGCCCTTGGTGACCGAGTAGCTGTCCCAGAACGGGCCGCCGCAGTTCGAGCACGACCCGAAGCTGATGACGTACTTGGGCTCCGGCATCTGGTCGTACAGCCGCTTCAGCGCGGGCGCCATCTTGTCGGTGAGCGTCCCGGCCACGATCATCAGGTCCGCCTGCCGGGGACCGTGGGCGAAGGGGATCACGCCGAGGCGGATGAAGTCGTGCCGCGCGGTCGACGTCGCGATGAACTCGATCGCGCAGCAGGCCAGGCCGAAGTTCATCACCCAGAGGCTGTACTTGCGCCCCCAGTTGAGGACGAACTTCAGGGGCTGGGGGACCTCCGCCTTGTCGATCAGACCCACGTCAGCGTTCCCTCTCCTCACTCGGATGTCGCGCCCCATCGTACTCCTGCGCCCGGCGGCGCCCCCCGGCGCTACCCTGCCCGCGTGGCGTGGCGGACCTGGCGGGCGGCGACGGCGGAGGCGCTCTACGGCCCCGCCGGGTTCTACCGCCGCCCGGAGGGCCCCGCCGGGCACTTCCGGACCTCGGTGCACGCCTCGCCGTTGTTCGCGTCCGCCGTGCTGGCGCTCGCCCGCGCCGCGGAGCTGGACGCGGTGGTCGACGTCGGCGCCGGGCGGGGGGAGCTGCTGCGCGCGCTGCACCGCCTGGACCCCGGCCTGCGCCTGCACGGCGTCGACCTGGCCGACCGGCCCGCCGACCTGCCCGCCGGGGTGGCGTGGTCGGCGGCGCCCCCCGCGGGGGAGCCGGCCCTGCTGTTCGCCAACGAGTGGCTCGACGCCGTCCCCGTCGACGTCGTCGAGCAGGCCGGGGACGGACCGCGGATCGTGGAGGTGGACCCGGCGACCGGTGACGAGCGCCTCGGCGGGCCGCCCGGGGCGGAGGACGCCGCCTGGCTCGCGCGCTGGTGGCCGCTGGACGGTGCCGAGCCGGGCGAGCGGGCCGAGATCGGGCGCCCGCGCGACGAGGCCTGGGCCGCCGCGGTGGCCGCGCTGCCCCGCGGGGTCGCGGTGGCCGTGGACTACGCCCACGACCGGGCGGCGCGCCCGCCGTTCGGCTCGCTGGCGGGCTACCGCGCCGGCCGCGCGGTGGCCGCGGTGCCCGACGGCAGCTGCGACATCAGCACCCACGTGGCGCTCGACGCGTGCGCGGCGGCGGGGGAGCGGGCCGGGGCCAGCGCGACTCTGCTGACCAGCCAGCGGGCGGCGCTGCGCGCGCTCGGCCTGCACGGCGGCCACCCGCCGATCGAGCTGGCCCGCAGCGACCCGCCGGCCTACCTCCGCGCCCTCCAGGCCACCGGCCAGCAGGCCGAGCTGATCGACCCCCGCGGCCTCGGCCGGTTCACCTGGCTGGTCCAGTGCGTCGGCGCGCCCCTCCCGCCGCCGCTCCGGCCGCTGGCCGCCGCGACCCGCTAGCTAGCCGTCGGCAGCCAGCAGGGAGCCCACCAGGCGCACGACGACCGCCACCCAGAGCACCGTCGTGGCCAGCAGGACGCTCAGGCGGACGTAGCGCTGCAGGCGGGCGGCAAGCGAGGACTCCTCGCGGGTCAGCAGCAGGGACACCGCGAAGGTGGTGGGGACCGCCAGCAGGCCCAGCATGTCGATGAGGTCGCCGGTCCCGCCGGGGTCGGGCAGCAGGATCGCCGCGCCCGCCGCGGCCCACGCGAGCCCCATCACGAACCACAGCGTCCAGCGCACGTCGACGTTGATGCGCAGGCGCAGCTCCAGGTCCACGAAGCGGGGGCGCCGGGCGCGGGTGCTGTTGACCACGATCGACTTCTCGGTCGCCAGCTCGTCGACCAGAACCGGGAAGGTCACGTCCCCGCCGGTGACCGCGTCGCGGACCCGGTAGCGGTCGATCTCGATCCAGTGGCTCTCGATGCGCGCCCGCAGGTGGACGCTGCGCGCGTCGTCGAAGCGGAAGCGCTCCGAGATCCACCCGGACCGGCCCAGGTTGAACGGCCGCAGCTCCGACAGCTTCACCGTGAAGGCCTCGTCGAGCGGCGCCTCCAGCTCCACGACCACCTCCGACCGCCGGCCGTACTCCGCCAGGGTGGCCAGGAAGCGTTCGGCGCCCGCGCGCTCCGCCGCCCCGACGCCGTCGGCCCAGCCGCGCACGACGGCGTCGACCTCGCCGGCGGTGCGCGGCAGCGGGGCGAGTCGCGGCAGCGCGAGCAGCAGGTTCTCCGCGGTGCTGGTGCGGTCGGCCGGCTCGCCGAGGCGGTCGGCGACGCGGTCAGCTGCAGCGCGGCGGCCAGGTAGGCGGCCAGCGCCCGGTCGCGCCCGTCGCGCTCCTCCAGCGCGCCGTAGCCCCCAGGGGTCGCGCGGCAGACCGCCACCAGCAGCGGCGCGGGCAGGCCGCGGGCGATCGCGCCGGCCGCCGCGCTGCCCTGCGCCAGGCGGTCCAGGTGGCGCGCGGACAGCTCGGCGATGGCCGAGCCCGTCGCCAGCGTCACCGGCGTGCCGCCGGGGCCGTGCAGGTCCAGGTCGAGGTAGGGGCCCTTGGGCCGGCGCGTGAGCGGCAGCTGCACGCGCGCCCGCAGGACCCCAGCCGCGCCTCCATGCCGTCGGGCAGGCGGACCTGGTAGCCGCTGGTCACCGTCACCCGGCGGCTGGACCCCGCCGCGGACGACGCGGAGCCCAGCTCCATCTCCTCGACCTGGCGCTGGCGCCAGCTCCAGGGCCGGTCCATGAGCGCCAGGGTGAACCCGGGGTCGCCGGTGAGGTCCACGACCTCCGGCGGCGGCCGCCGGAAGCGGTCGAACACCGCGCGGTCTAGGTGTGCTTCGCCGGGAGGTTGTTGACGGCTGACATGGGTGTGCCTCCTTGGTGGGCCATGTGGGGTCGGTGCCAGTTGTAGTGGTGCAGCCAGCGGTCCAGGTCGTCGAGGCGGTCCTGGTTGCTGGTGTAGGCGGTGGCGTAGGCCCATTCGTGCTTGAGGGTGAGGTTGAGCCGCTCGACCTTGCCGTTGGTCTGGGGGCGGTAGGCGCGGGTGCGCAGGTGCTGGACGTCGTGGGCGGTCAGGACGCCGGCGACGGCCGCCGAGCGGTAGGCCATGGCGTTGTCGGTCATGACCTGCTGGACGGTGATGCCATGGGCGGCGAACCAGGCGATCGCCCGGGCGAAGAACCCGGCGGCGGTGTCTTTGCGCTCGTCGGGGTGCGCCTCGATGTAGGCGACGCGGCTGTGGTCGTCCACCGCGCTGTGCAGGTAGTCAAATCCGACGCCGCTGCGGTTGCGGCGGCCGACCTGGCGGCCCAGCGCCCGCCAGCCGCCGCCATCAGGGATACGCCCTTGCTTTTTGACGTCGACGTGGACCAGCTCGCCGGGGCTGTCGCGCTGGTAGCGCACTACCGTGCGGGTGGGCCGGTCGATGTCGGCCAGCCGCGGCATGCCGTGACGGCGTAGTACCCGGTGCACCGTGGAGCGGGCTTCGCCCAACGCCCAGCCGATCCGGTGGGGCCCTTCCAGCGTCGCGGCGCGCCGGTCAAGGATCGCCTGCTCCCGCTGTGGCGACAGCCGCCCGGGGCTGTGGGCGGCCGGCACGAGCGGTCGGCCAACCCGGCGTCGCCCTCGGCGTCGTAGCGGGCCAGCCACTTGTATGCCGTCGCCCGCGAACAGCCCAGCGCCTCGGCCGCTACCGCAGGTGTCCAGCCCTGCCGGCGGACCCTGTCCACCAACAACCTGCGGGCAGCCACGGTCAACACCGCACGCGGGTGACTACGATGCGCCACGAGAGCCTCCTTGCCCGGAACCGTGAGAAGAACCAGGCGGGAGGCTCTCACCTCGTCTGCAATCTCCCGAGGAACTACATCTAGGGCGCGAGCCGCTTGCGCAGCGCGAAGTCCACAGCGTCCAGGGCGTAGGGGATCTTGGCGGCCGCGGCCTCGGCGTCCACCGCGCCGGCGTCGATCGCCAGCGGGTCGACGGCGCGCTCCACGGGCACCCCGAGGCGCTCGGCCGCCGCCGCGACGGTCCGGTAGGCGCGTTCGGCGTTGGCCGCCGCGCGGTCGTAGCGGTGCGCGGCGAACTCGCGCTCCGACAGCCCGACGCGGGCGTCGGCCACCCGCAGCGCCAGGTTCGTGCGCGCGTCGTCGCCGCCGGCCGCCTGGATCAGGGCCAGAACGCGGTTGGCGTTCTTGGCGTAGGCCTCGGCCAGGAAGCGGTTGGAGTTGTCGCGGTCGAACTGCGAGAAGTCCCAGTTCAGGTCGACGTAGCTCATCATCGAGTTCGACTCGGTCCCCGACCACGCGAAGTAGAAGGGGCCGGAGGGGCCGTAGTCGACGCCGGTCTCGCTGTCGTAGCCGTCCATCGGGTGCGACAGCCCCAGGTGGTGGCCATCCTCGTGGATCAGGGTGGTCGTGAGCCCGTAGCCGGCCTCGACCAGGCCGGGGGACACGAAGTTGTAGGTGAAGCTCTGCGTCCCGGTGCGGTAGTCGTCGTCGGCCAGGCCCAGGAACGGCGGCGGGAACTCCTCGTCGCTGACCGCGTAGTTGATGTTCGGCAGCTCGTAGTCCGCGGAGCTCTCGCCGTCCAGCAGCACCTCGGCGAGCAGCGCGTTGGGCAGGTAGAGGTTGCCGTAGGCGGCGGGGTACCCCTCGAGCTCCGGGAAGCAGGGCTCGTCCTCGTAGAACAGCGCGAGGCAGCGCCGCACGTCGCCGTCCAGGGGCAGGTCCTGGTGGTCGTAGTCGAAGCGGTTGAGCGGGCGCAGCTCGGCGATCTCGGAGACGAACAGGTCGGGGTCGATGTACGCCTCCGACGCGTCGGTCCCCGGCAGGCCCTCGTAGGTGTTGGTGTCCAGGTTGATCGACTCGGGCAGGTCGGGCGCGTCGAGGTCCACCCGGTACAGCGGCGAGCTGGTGAACAGCAGGTTCACCCCGACGTAGCGCGCCACCTTGGCCAGGTCCGGGGTCAGCTCCGCCGGGTCGCGGTACCCGCCCTCGGTGTACTCCCAGATCGGGGGCATGCGGTAGTCGGCCTCGCCGTCACCGTCCAGGTCGGCGTCGTCGACGTTCCAGTTGTCGGTGAACGACTCCGGGCCGGCGGACAGGTCGTAGAACCACACCCGCGCCAGCCGGCCGAGGCCGCTCTCCTCGTCGTCGGGGGTCGTCCCGCCCCAGGCGATCAGCTTGCGGCTGTCGCGCAGGCCGAAGTCGGTGCCGGTGTCGGGGTCGGGCTCGCCGAGCTTGGTGTAGACGTGGTGGCGGAAGTCGTCGCGGCCGTACCAGTTGATGAAGTACAGGGTGTTCTCCGCGGTGTCGACCCCGCGCGGCGGGTTCTCCGCCAGCCAGCGCTCCACCGTGGGCGCGTCGATGTGGTGGTTGCCCGCCACGTCCAGGACGTTGCCCTCCTGGTCGTTGTACAGCGCCTGGTAGGCGGTGAGGGTCTCGGGGACGGCCAGGCCGGCCAGCTCGGCGAAGAAGCGGTCCTCGTACCGGCGGCCCGCGTAGGTGAGGTCGTAGTCGTAGGTGTAGCGGATGCCCAGCGGCTCCGGCGCGTAGGCCGACGGCTGGCGGTTGACCGGCACGGTGGTCTGCGGCAGGTCGGCCAGGAACGCCTCGGCGTCGACGTCGTCGCGGTCGTAGCCGACGAAGACCACGTTGACCGGCACCTGCTCGGTGTAGTCCGCCGGCGCGCCGGGCGCCAGGTGGCGCAGCCCCCCGCCCCGCTGCGCCTGCTCCTGCGCCGCGGCCCCGCCCGGGACCACCGCCAGCAGGGGCACCAGCGCCAGCACGATCCCCAGCATCCGCCGCACGCCCGCTCCTCGTCCGTCGCCCGGTCCGCGAGCCGAGGACGGTAGCAGGCACCGGTAGCCTGGAGGGGTGACCGAATCGACCACCCCGGCCCCCTTGCGCGTGCTGCTCGCGTCGCCCCGCGGTTTCTGCGCCGGGGTCGACCGTGCCGTCCAGATCGTCGAGGAGGCGCTGCGCATCCACGGCGCGCCGGTGTACGTCCGCCACGCCATCGTGCACAACACCACGGTGGTGGAGGACCTGGAGGCCAAGGGCGCGGTCTTCGTCGAGGACGAGGCCGAGGTGCCCGCGGACGGCCTCATCGTCTTCAGCGCCCACGGGGTCGCCCCCGAGGTCCGGCGCAACGCCCAGCGCCTGGGGCTGCGGCCGATCGACGCGACCTGCCCGCTGGTCACCAAGGTGCACCTGGAGGCGCGCGACCACGCGGCCAAGGACCGCTCGATCGTCCTGATCGGCCACGCCGGCCACCAGGAGGTCATCGGGACCATGGGCGAGGCGCCGGAGGCGATCCGCCTGGTCTCCACGGTCGACGACGTCGCGGCGCTGGACCTGCCCGACCCCGAGCGGGTCGCCTACGTGTCCCAGACCACGCTGTCGGTCGACGAGACCGCGGAGGTCGTGGCCGCCATCCGGGAGCGCTTCCCGGCCGCCCGCGGGCCGCGCGGCGAGGACATCTGCTACGCCACCCAGAACCGCCAGGACGCCGTGAAGGTCCTGGCCCCGCGCGTGGACCTGCTGCTGGTCGTCGGGTCCCCGCACTCCTCCAACAGCCAGCGCATGGTCGAGGTCGGGCTGGCCGCGGGGGTCCCCGCCGCCCACCTGGTCGACAGCGCCGCGGACCTGGACCCGGCCTGGTTCGACGGGGTCCGCACCGTGGGGCTGACCTCGGGCGCCAGCGCGCCGGAGTCGCTGGTCAGCGGGGTGATCCGCCGGCTGCGCGACCTCCCGGGCGGCGCGGAGGTCGAGACCCTCGACGTGCGCCAGGAGGACGTGACCTTCGCGCTCCCCGCCAGCCTGCGCCGCCTGCCGGTGCGCACCGCGGGCGCGATCGTCGACTGACCGGCGGCGCCTCTCACCGGGCGGACCGCCGTCGCCCGGCGCGCGGGTCGGTGCCTAGCCCGCGGGCGGGACCGGGTCGGAGGCCGCGGGGGCGACCGTGCGCGCCTCGGCGGGGTCGTCGGTGGCCAGCGGGTCGATGCGCCGGGCCAGCTCCACGTCCTTCTGCGTCACCCCGCCCGCGGAGTGGGTGACCAGCGCGAGGCGCACGCGGTCGCCGTCGACGCGGACGTCGGGGTGGTGGTCCAGCTCGTCGGCGACCCGGGCGACCCGGGCGGTGAACGCGCGCGCGGCCGCGGCGTCGCGGAACGCGAAGGTCTTGTCCAGGCCCTCGGTGGTGCCGCTCCAGCCCTCCAGCCGGTGCAGCTCGTGGTGCAGGGCGTCGGGGTTCAGGACGTCAGCCATGCGCGGGAGCCTTCCCCGGCGCGGGCAGGCCCAACGCCTCACAGAACACCGGCCCTACCTGCTCCCACTGCCAGGGGCGCAGCCCCAGCGCCTCCTCCAGCTGCTCGCAGCTCTTCGGGTCGCGCAGCACCGCGCCGAGCAGCACCCGGCTGGGGCACAGCACGCCGGGGTCCAGGCCCAGCTCCTGCGCGCGCTCGGTGCGCAGGGCGCGGAGCTGGTCGACCTTGGTGCGGTCCTGCTCGTCGGGCACGCGCACGCCCGCGGCCACCCGCGGGGACGGCTCGGCGCTGGCGGCGCCCTCGCCGGACAGGGCGCGCAGCAGGGCGGCGCCCCACTCGCGGGCGGCGGCGCGGCGCAGGCCCCGGCGGGTCAGCTCGCCGGTGCTGGCGGGCGGGTGGACGGCGAGGTCCACGAGCAGCTTGTCCGACGCGATCCGCGACGGCGCGGTGTCGGTGGCCTTGGCCAGGTCCTCGCGCGCCTCCCACAGCGACCGCAGACGGGCGCGGGCGATGGGGTCCAGGCGGCCCATGCCCTTGGTCCGCGTCCAGGCGCGGCGCTCCTCGACGGGGGGCTGGGTGCGCACGGCCTCGCGCTCCTGGCGGTACCAGTCCAGCCGGCCGGCGTCCACGAGGCGCTGCTCCAGCACGTCCCACAGCGCGGGGAGGTCGGCCACGTCGCCCGCCGCGTAGGTCAGCATCTCCTCGGTCAGCGGGCGCGCCTCCCAGTTGGCGCGCTGCATCGCCGCTTTGTCGCCGCCGAGCTCGACGCCCAGCAGCTCGCGGAGCAGCACCTCCAGCCCCAGGGGCAGCCCCAGCAGGGCGGCTGCGATGCTGGTGTCCTCCAGGTCCGGCGGGTCCACGCCCAGGGAGGCGAGCGGGCCGAGGTCGTTCTCCATGGCGTGCAGGACGTTGGTGCGGCTCGACAGGAAGGCGCCGAGGGGTTCGAGCCCCGGCGCGGTGAGCGCCATCGGGTCCACGAGCGCGACCCGGCCGCTGCCGCCGACCTGGATGAGCGCGGCCGCGCGGAAGTAGCGGTCCCAGTCCGCGCGCTCGACGTCGACGCCGACGGTGCGCAGGTCGTCCAGGTCCTCCAGGGCACGGGCCAGCTTCGCCGGCGAATCGGCGAGCGTGACCTCGGCGGGGGGCATGGGCGGGGGCCTTCCGCGGCCGGCGGGCCGCCCCCACCCGGGGGACGGGTGGGGTGTGCAGAGCGGATGGGTACCGGTGGTCGGACCGGCGGCCATGGTAGTGGCCGCGGCCCAGGAGGAGGGGGAGGCATGCCCGAGGGCGGTCTGCTGTGCGTGCACGCGCACCCGGACGACGAGGTCATCGCCACCGGCGGGGTGCTGCTGCGCGCGGCGGCGTCGGGCCGCCCGACGGCGGTGGTGACCTGCACCGGCGGGGAGCTCGGCGAGATCGTGGGGGAGGGCATGGACCCCGTCGCGGTGCGCCCCCGCCTGGCCGCGGTGCGGCGCGCGGAGCTGGCCGAGGCCCTGCGCCTGCTGGGCGCGGGTGAGCCCCGCCTCCTGGGCTACCGCGACTCCGGCATGGCCGGCACCGCGGGCAACGACGACCCCCGGTCGTTCTGGCGGGCGCCCTTCGACGAGGCGGTCGCGCGGCTGGTCGCCGAGATCCGCGCCGTCCGGCCCGAGGTGGTCGTGACCTACGACGCGCACGGCCTGTACGGCCACCCCGACCACGTGCAGGCGCACCGCGTCGGCATCGTGGCCGCGGAGGCGTGCGCGATGGCGCAGCTGTACCCGGCCGCGGGCCCGGCGTGGCGGGTGCCCAAGGTCTACCTGGCCACCGTGCCGTGGTCGTTCACCCGGTTCGCGACCGCGTCCCTGGCGCGCCTGGGGCTGCCGTCGCCGTTCGCCGACCCCGCGGACCCCGGCGAGGCCGTGGTCGGGGTCCCCGACGCCTGGGTCGGCGCCACCGTCGACGTGCGCGACCAGGTGGGGCGGAAGCTGGCGGCGCTGCGCGCCCACGCCAGCCAGGTCGGGCCGCGCTCGTTCTTCCTGAACCTGCCCGAGGACCTGCACGACGCCGCCTACGGCACCGAATGGTTCCTGCGTCACCGCAGCGACGTCGCGGTCCCCGACCACGAGGACGACCTGTTCACGGGACTGCCCGGGTAGGCCGCAACGGTGGGGCTGGTGTACGCGTCTGTGAAGTATGCGCCTGTTTCGACTGATTCGTCTGTTCCTCGTGCCGGTCCTCCTCGCGGCGGGGATGGTGGTCCCCGCCGCGACCGCGCCGCCCGCCCGGGCCGCCCTGGAGGCCCCCGCGGCCGCCACGCTGCCCACGGGCTTCCGCGAGGTCGTGGCCCACGAGGGCCTCACGCGGCCGACCGCCGTGCGCTTCGCGCCCGACGGGCGCGTGTTCGTGGCCGAGAAGAGCGGGCTCGTCCGCGTCTTCGACGGGCCCGCCGACCGGACGCCCTCGACCTGGGCGGACCTGCGCACCCAGGTGCACGACTACTTCGACCGCGGGCTGCTGGGCCTGGCGCTGGCCCCCGGCTTCCCCGCCGACCCCTCGGTCTACGTGCTCTACACCCTGGACGCCGACCCCGCGGCACCGGACGTGGTGCCCGCCTACGGCCGGCCCGGCGTCGCGGGCGACCCCTGCGTCGACCCCACCGCCACGACCTACGGCTGCCCGGCGCTGGGGCGCCTGTCGCGGCTGCGCGTCCCCGCGGGCGGCGGCGCGCCCGTCGAGGAGCCCCTGCTGACCGGCTGGTGCCAGCAGTTCCCCTTCCACAGCGTCGGGTCGCTGGTGTTCGCGCCCGACGGCTCCCTGTACGCGGGGGCCGGGGACGGCGCCGGGGTCGTCGCCCTGGACCACGGGCAGCACGGCGGCGGCACCGTGCCGCGCAACCCGTGCGGCGACCCGCCCGGCGGCGTGGGCGCGACGCTGACGGCGCCCACCGCGGAGGGCGGGGCGTTCCGCAGCCAGGACCTGCGCACCGCCGGTGACCCGGTGGGCCTGAGCGGGACGATCATCCGCATCGACCCCGCCACCGGGCGGGGGGTCCCCGCCAACCCCCTCGCCGACGAGGCCGAGGCCAACGCCCAGCGGGTCGTCGCCACCGGCCTGCGCAACCCGTTCCGCATGACCCTGCGCCCCGGCACCCAGGAGGTGTGGACCGGCGACGTCGGCTACTACATCCACGAGGAGGTCAACCGCATCGTCCCGGGGCGCGGCGCCCCCGCGAACCTTGGCTGGCCGTGCCACGAGGGACCGGTGCGCCAGGAGGGCTTCGCCGGCGCGGGCTACGACGTGTGCCGCGACCTCTACGCCGACGGCTCCGCGCAGGCGCCGCACTGGAGCTACCCCCACCGCGGCAGCGCCGCGGGTGAGTCCTGCCCGCGCACCGACGGGTCGTCGGTGTCGGGCCTGGCCTTCTACCCGGGCGGGTCCTACCCCGACGCCTACGACGGCGCCCTGTTCGTCGCCGACTACGCGCGCGGCTGCATCTGGTCGTTGCGCGCGGGTCCCGACGGCGTGCCCGACCCCGCCACCGCGGAGCCCTTCGCCGAGGGCGCCGCCGCGCCCGTCGACCTGGTCGCCGGCCCGGGCGGGGACCTGCACTACGCCGACATCATGGGCGGGCGGATCGTGCGCATCGTCCACGCCGCGGGCAACCGGCCGCCGGTCGCCAGGGTGACGGCGACGCCGACCGAGGGCCCCGCTCCGCTGACCGTCGCCTTCGACGGCGGTGGGTCCGCCGACCCCGACGGCGGCGCGCTGGTCCACACCTGGGACCTCGACGGCGACGGCGCCTTCGACGACGCGACCGGCGTGCGCGCCACCCGCACCTACACGGCCGCGGGGACGGTGACCGCCCGCCTGCGGGTCGCCGACAGCGCGGGCGCGGCCGGCACCGCCGAGGTGCGCGTCACGGCCGGCAACACCCGCCCCGACGCGGCGCTGGCGGCGCCGGCGGCCACGGCGACCTGGGCGGCGGGCCAGGAGATCGCGTTCCGCGGGTCCGCCGCCGACGCGCAGCAGGGCGCGCTGCCGGCGTCGGCGCTGCGCTGGGAGCTGATCCTGCGCCACTGCCAGGAGGGCGGCGGCTGCCACGAGCACCCGGTGCGCACGTGGGCGGGGGTCGCATCCGGATCGTTCAACGCGCCGGACCACGAGTACCCGTCGGAGCTGGAGCTGCGCGTGACCGCCACCGACGCGGGCGGGCTGACCGACACCGCGGCGGTGGTGCTGCGGCCGCGCACCGTCCAGCTGTCCGTCGCCTCCGACCCGCCGGGCCTGGCGCTGTCGGTCAACGGGCGACCGGGGACGTCGCCGGTCACCCGGACCGTGGTCGAGGGCGCGCGGGCGACGGTGACCGCGCCCTCGCCGCAGGACGCCGGGGGCCGGTCCCTGGTGTTCGACCGCTGGTCCGACGCCGGCGCCCGCACCCACGACGTGGTCGCCCGCGCCGACACCGCGCTGACCGCGCGCTTCCGGCCGGCGGTGCCCAGCTGGACGGCGTTCGCGCGCGTCAACTTCCAGCCGGCCGGCGCGCCGGTCCCCGGCGGGTACCGCGCCGACGCCGGCGCCGTCTACGGCGACCGCGGCGGCCTGCGCACCTACGGCTGGGACCGGCCCAACCCCTACGCGCTGGACCGCGGCGCCGCCTCGTCGCCGGACCAGCGCTGGGACACCTTCGCCCACACCCAGCGGCGTGGGACGAACCTGCGCTGGGAGCTGGCAGTCCCGTCGGGCGAGTACCGCGTCCGCCTGGTCTGCGGCGATCCCGTCCGGCGCAACAGCGACTACCGGGTGGACGTGGAGGGCGTCCGCGCGTGCAACGCCCGGGCCACCGCGGACCGGCGCTGGACCGAGGCCACCGTCGTCGTCCGCGTCACCGACGGCCGCCTGACCCTCACCAACGCCCCGGGCGGGAGCAACAACAAGCTCGCCTTCGTCGACGTCGACCGCCGCTCCGCCGGCTGACCGGCCGGCTCGGCCTAGAGGGTCCCGAAGAGGCGGTCGCCGAAGTCCCCGAGGCCGGGGACGATGTAGCCGACGTCGTTGAGGCCGTCGTCCAGGGCGGCGGTGACCACCTGGACGTCGGGGTGGTCCGCGTGCAGGCGCTCCACCCCCTCCGGCGCGGCGACCACGCAGACCAGTCGGACCTGGGTCGCGCCCCGCTCCTTGAGCAGGCTGCACGCGAACGAGGCCGACCCCCCGGTCGCCAGCATCGGGTCGAGCACCAGGACCACCCGCCCGGCCAGCTCCGGCACCTTGAGGTAGTACGAGGTGGGCCGCAGCGTCGCCTCGTCGCGCTCCAGGCCGGCGTAGCCGATGCGGACGTTGGGGAACAGCTCGGTGACCGGGTCGAGCAGCCCCAGCCCCGCGCGCAGGATCGGCACCGCCACGACGTCGCCGTCCAGGACGCGCACGTCGGTGTCGGACAGCGGGGTCGCCACCCGGCTGCCGCGGGTGGCCAGGTCGCGGGTGGCCTCCAGCACCAGGACCGTCGCGAGGTTGCGCGCCAGGACCCGGAAGCGCTCCGGTTCGGTGGTGCGGTCGCGCAGGGAGGCCAGCAGGTGGCCGGCCAGCGGGTGGTCGACGACCGTCAGCTGTGGCACGCGCTACTCCTTGCGGTAGGGCTTGCCGGAGGCGGCGGGGGCGACCGCCCGCCCGCCGAAGGTGGCCAGCGCGATGATCGTCAGCACGTAGGGGAACATGGCGACGAACTCCTGCGGGATCGGTACGTCGCTGCCGCGCGTCACCACCAGCGCCTGGGCCAGGCCGAACAGCAGCGCCGCCCCGATGGCCCCGACCGGGGTCCATCGGCCGAAGATCAGCGCCGCCAGGGCGATGAACCCGCGGCCCAGGGTCATGTTCTCGGTGAACGCCGACAGCAGGCTCATTGACAGGTAGACCCCGCCCAGCGCCGCCAGCATCCCCGACAGCGCGACGCCCATTGACAGGTAGACCCCGCCCAGCGCCGCCAGCATCCCCGACAGCGCGACGCCCGCGTAGCGCATCCGCACGACGCTGATGCCCGCGGTGTCCACGGCCTCCGGCACCTCGCCGGTCGCCCGCAGGCGCAGCCCGAAGCGCGTCCGGCGCAGTACGAAGACCGTGAGCGGCACCAGCAGGTAGAGCAGGTACACCAGGACCGACTGGTTGAACAGCGCCTCGCCGATGATGGGGATGTCCGCCAGCCCGGGGATGCGCACCGGGTCGAACGCGGACACCCGCGGCGACGTGCCGCCCGACCCGAACACGGTCTCCATGAGGAAGCCGGTCCCGCCCAGCGCGAGCAGGTTGATCGCGGTCCCGGAGATGATCTGGTCGGCCTGGAGGCTCACGCTCACCGCGGCGTGCACCAGGCCGATCAGCAGGCCCGCCGCCAGGCCGGTGGCCAGGCCGACCAGCGCGCTGCCGCTGGCGTAGGACCCCACCACCCCCGCGAACGCCGAGATCAGCATCATGCCCTCGAGGGCGATGTTGACCACGCCGGACCGCTCGCTGAACAGCCCGCCGAGGGCCGCGAAGCCCAGCGGCGTGGCGAACCGGATCGTCGAGGCCAGGAGCGGCCCCAGCCCCAGCACGTCGTCCATCAGCCCGCCAGCCCCCGTCCCAGGGTCGTGCCGTCGACCAGCGCCCGCGCCCGGCGGCCGATCAGCAGCTCCGCGATGCCCGTCGCGGTCACGAACAGCAGGACGACGGCGAGCAGCACGTCGGCCAGGTCCAGCGGCACGTCGGCGGCGAACTGCATCTCCTGGGCCCCCGCGGCCAGCCCGCCGAAGAAGATCGCGCCGAGCACCACCCCGGCGGGGTGGTTGCGGCCCAGCAGCGCGACGCCGATGCCGTTGAACCCGAGGTTGGCGACGAACGGGATGCTGACCCGCCCGTAGACCCCGAGGACCTCGATCCCGCCGCCGATGCCGGCGAACAGCCCGCCCAGGGCGATGGCCAGCAGCCCGTTCACCGCGACCGGGATGCCCGCGTAGCGCGCCGCCTCCGGCGCCAGCCCGACGGCGCGGATGGCGAACCCGCGCGCGGTGCGCCAGATCACCAGGTAGGCGATCACCGCCGCGACCAGCCCCAGGAGCAGGCCCCAGTGCGCGCGGCCCAGCCCCGCGCCGAGGCGCGCCAGGCGCACCGGGTCGGCGACCGAGCCCGTGCCGGGCGTCGCGCTCGCGCCCGCCAGGGGGTTCAGCGCGAGCCAGGTCACCAGGTTGATGGCGATGAAGTTCAGCATGATCGTGGTGATGACCTCGTGGGCGCCCAGGCCCTTGAGGGCGCCGGGGATCGCGCCCCACAGGAAGCCGGCCAGGCCGGCCGCCACGATCGCGGCGATCACGACCAGGGGGGCGGGGCCGCCGAGGGTCGTCGCGACCCAGACCGCGGCGATCGCGCCGAGGTACAGCTGGCCCTCGCCGCCGATGTTGAACAGGCCCGCGCGGAACGGCAGCGCCACGGCCAGGCCGGTGAAGATGAGCGGCGTGGCGTTCAGCAGCGTGCGGCCCCACGCGCCCGCGGAGCCGAAGCCCCCGCGGAACAGCGCGGAGTAGGCCGCGCCCACGTCCTGCCCGGTGGCCAGGATGACGACCGCCCCGACCGCGAAGGCCAGGACCGCGGCGACGGCCGGGAAGACCAGTGCCCGCCCGGCCGCGCCGAGCTGGCGCCGCACCACCTCGGCCGCGGGCCGCCGCGGCGGTGGTGGTGCGTCCGGCGCCTCGGCCGGTCTGGTGTCCACGCTCACGCTGCTCCCCGCCCGCCCGCGGCCCCGTGGCCGCCCTCGCCCGCCGTCGTCGTCCCCCCCGGGCCCGCCGCCGCTCACAGCGGCGCGCTACCCGGCGGATGGCCGTCCGCCGCGGTCCCGCGGCCTCCGGCGGCGGCGTCGCCCGGGTCCAGGGCGCCGCCGACGGGCGCCATCTCGCGACCCGCCATCAGCAGGCCGAGCTGCTCGTCGGTCGCGCGGTCGGCGTCCAGCTCGCCGACGAAGCGGCCCCCGGCGATCACCAGGATGCGGTCGGCGAGCGCCCGGATCTCGTCCAGCTCGAGGGAGAGCAGCAGGATCGCGGCGCCGCGGTCGCGCTCGGCCAGCAGGCGGGCGTGGAGGAACTCGATCGCGCCCACGTCGACGCCGCGCGTCGGCTGGGCGGCGATGACGACGCCCGGCTCGCCGGTCAGCTCGCGGGCGACGACCGCCTTCTGCTGGTTGCCGCCCGACAGCGACCCCGCGCGCGCGTCGGGGTCGGCGGGCCGGACGTCGAAGGCCTGCACCAGGCGCGCGGCGAACCGGCGGATGGCGCCGGGGCGCAGCCAGCCGAGGCGCGAGAACGGCGGCTCGTCAAAGGTCTTGACGGTCATGTTCTCCGCGACGGTGAAGTCCCGGACGAGGCCCTTGGTGGACCGGTCCTCGGGGATGTAGGCCAGGCCGCGCTCGCCGCGCTGGGCGGCGCCGAGCCGCGACACGTCCTGCCCGTCGAGCTCGACGACCCCGGCGCGGGCGGGCCGCGTGCCCGCCAGCGCCGCCGCCAGCTCCACCAGGTCGACCCCGTGGACCGCGGTCGCACCGCCGACCCCGGCGACGACCAGCCCGCGCGCGGACAGCCGCACGGGCCGCTCGCCCCCGTCCTCCCGCACCCCGCCCGCCGCCGCGCCGCCGGGACGCCAGCGTCCGCCGCACCTGCGGCGACCCCGCCCGCGCGGGCCGCGCCGCGCCGGCCCCGCCCGCGCCGCCGCGCCCGCGCCGGCCGCCGTGGCGCCGCCGCCCGCCGTCGCGGCGCCGGCGGCGGTCGCGCCGCCCGGCCCCGCCGCGTCGGCGCCGCCCGCCGGCTCCTCCGCCGCGTCGGTGGTGACGCCCAGGGCCGCCGCGGCGCGGCGGCCCGCCAGCTTCACCTCGCGCCCGACCATCAGCCGCGCGAGCTCGCCCTCCGACGTGCCGGCCCCGGGCACGGTGGCGATCACCCGCCCGTCGCGGATGACGGTGATGCGGTCCGCCGCCTGCTTCAGCTCGCCCAGCTTGTGGGTGATGAGGATGATCGACAGCCCCTGGTCGACCAGCCCGCGCAGGACGCGGAACAGCTCGTGGCTCTCCTGCGGGGTCAGGACCGCGGTGGGCTCGTCCAGGATCAGGATGCGCGCCTCGCGGTAGAGCGCCTTGAGGATCTCCACGCGCTGCTGGACGCCGACGGACAGGTCCCCGACGCGCGCCGACGGGTCGACCGCGAGGCCGTAGCGGGCCGCGAGGTCGGCCACCCGCTGCTCCGCGGCGCCGCGGTCGAACAGCCCCGCGGCGCCCGGCTCCGCCCCCAGCACGACGTTCTCCGCCACCGACAGCGGGCCCACCAGCACGAAGTGCTGGTGGACCATGCCGATGCGCAGGTCGACGGCGTCCCGGGGGCTGGCGATGCGCACCGGCGCCCCGTCGACCAGCACCTCGCCGCTGTCGGCGGTGTACAGGCCGAACAGGATCTTCATGAGCGTGGACTTGCCGGCGCCGTTCTCGCCGAGCAGGCCCAGCACCTCACCGCGGCCCAGCGACAGCGAGATGTCGTCGTTGGCGACCACCGCGCCGAAGCGCTTGGTGACGCCCCGCATCTCCAGGACCGGGGTGTCCGCCGCGGTCCCCTGGCGGTGCGGGGCTCGGTCCTCCACGGGTCAGGCGGCGGGCTCGGTCGGGACCTCGACCGTGCCGTCGACGATGCCCGTGCGCGCCTCCTCGACCGCGTCGACGACCTCCTGCGGGACGATGTCGGAGAACTCGCCGAACTCCGCGAGGTCCACGCCCTCGTCCTCCAGGCCGTAGGTGATGGTCTCCCCGGCCGGGAAGGAGCCCTCCAGCGCGGCCTCGACGCTGGCGAAGACCGCGTTGTCGACGCGCTTCAGCATCGAGGTCAGGATCGGTGCGTCCGGCACGATCGCGGCCTGGTCGCTGTCGACGCCGATGGCGAAGAACCCGCGGTCGGTCGCGGCCTCGAACAGGCCGTTCCCGGTCGCACCCGACGCGTGGTAGATGATGTCGGCGCCCTGGTCGTTCTGGGCGATGGCGATCTCCTGGCCGCGGGCCGGGTCGTTGAACGCCTCCGGCGTGGTGCCGGCGTACTCGACGAGGATCTGGCAGTCGGGGCAGACGGACTGGACGCCCGCGGCGTAGCCGGCCTCGAACTTGCGGATCAGCGGGGACTCCTGGCCGCCGAGGAAGCCGACGGTCGCGGCCTCCGCGGTCGTGAACTCGGTGTCCTGCTGGGTCATCAGGCCCGCCACGACGCCGGCCAGGTAGCTGCCCTGCTGCTCCTCGAACAGCAGGTTGGCGACGTTGGTCGCCTCCGCCACGGAGTCGATGAGGGCGAACTGGGTCTCGGGGAACTGCGGGGCGACCTCGTTGACCGCGTCGGTCATGAGGAACCCGACGGCGAAGACCGGGGAGAACCCGGACTCGGCGAGCTGGGTGAGGTTGTTGACGTAGTCGGTCGGGGCGCCGGACTCCAGCACCTCGATCGAGATCCCCAGCTCCTCCTCCGCGCGCTGCAGGCCGGCGTAGGCGGAGTCGTTGAAGCTGTTGTCGCCCAGGCCGCCGACGTCGGTAACCATCGCGGCGCGGACGTCGGACGCGCCCTCGCCGCCGGCGGCCTCGGAGGGTGCGGCCTCCGAGCCCTCTGCGGCCGGGGCGTCGTCCGCGGGCTCCTCGGCGGTGCCCCCGCCGCCGCAGGCGGCGAGTGCGAGCATGAGCGTGGCGGCCAGCAGGGCCTTCCAGGAACGCATCGTGTGAACTCCTCACGTCGGTGTGAAGGCCCGGTGAACCCGGGGCGCCTCGTGGTCCGGCGACCGATGATAAGCGGGAACGATCGCGGTCGTAGCGCGGCAGACTCGCAGTCTGTGGGTAACGCACCACCAGGACGACCGCGAACCCGGAAGGACGACCCTGTGCGCCGAGCCAAGATCGTGGCCACCCTCGGCCCCGCGCTCGACGATCGCGAGAAGCTCCGCGCGGCGGTGGAGGCCGGGATCGACGTCGTCCGCCTGAACTTCTCCCACGGCGACCACGACACCCACGCCCGCCGGCTGGAGATGGTGCGGGAGGTGTCGGTGCGCCTGGGGCGCAACGTCGGCAGCCTCGCCGACCTCCAGGGGCCCAAGATCCGCCTCGGGATGCTGCCCGAGGAGGGCGTGGAGGTCCCGACCGGGTCGGAGGTCGAGCTGTGGGCCGGGCGCGAGACCTCGACAGCTACACCAGCGAGGGCCAGGCCGCCCTGCCGGTGGTCTACGAGGCGCTGGCCCGGGACGTGGTGCCCGGGTCGCTCGTGCTCATCGCCGACGGCAGCCTGCGCCTGGTCGTGTCGCGGGTCGACGGCGACCGCGTCTACGGGCGCGTCGTCGCCGGCGGGCTGGCCAAGAGCCGCAAGGGCGTCAACCTGCCCGGCGTCCAGGTCTCCGCGCCCAGCCTGACCGACAAGGACGTCGAGGACCTGGAAGATGGCGGTCGAGCTGGGCTGCGACTGGATCGCCCTGTCGTTCGTCCGCCGGCCCGACGACGTCCTGGACGTGCGCGACCGCGTGCACGCCATGGGCGGCGAGGCGCCGATCGTCTCCAAGCTGGAGCGCCCGGAGGCGATCACCAACCTCCAGGAGATCGTGGCCGTCAGCGACGCGGTCATGGTCGCCCGCGGCGACCTGGGCGTGGAGATCGGCCCGGAGCGCGTCCCGGCCATCCAGAAGCAGATCATCGACGAGGCCAACGCCGAGGCCCGGCCGGTCATCACCGCCACCGAGATGCTGGAGTCGATGACCAACTCGCCGCGCCCCACCCGCGCCGAGGCGTCCGACGTCGCCAACGCCGTCTTCGACGGCACCGACGCGCTGATGCTGTCGGGGGAGACCGCCGCGGGGAAGTTCCCGGTGGAGGCGGTCCGCACGATGGCGCGCATCATCGAGGTCGCGGAGTCCTCGCCGCACCTGGTGCACCCCCAGCCGCCGCCGCACTCCCAGGCCACGGTCGGGCGCGTCGTGGCCCGCGCCGCGGTGCAGGTGGCCAAGGACATCGGCGCCACGGCCATCGTCGTCTACTCGATCAGCGGCTCCTCGATCGAGCTGGTCAGCAAGTACCGGCCCGAGGCCCCGCTGCTGGGGCTGACCCCGCGGGAGACCACCCGGCGGCGCACCGCGCTGATGTGGGGGACGGAGGCCGGGCTGGTGCCCATGAAGGGCGCCGTCACCGACCTGACCGCCGCCGCGGAGCGCGTGCTGGTCGACGGCGACTGGGCCCAGCGCGGGGACCGCATCGTGATCGTGAGCGGGCGCCCCGGCGGCGAGGGCGGCACCAACCGGATCATGGTCCACCGCGTCGGCGACCCGGTGGGGAGTAGGTGCGCCTCCTGGGTCCTCGGTGGCGACGCGGCGGGCATGACCGCCGCGTCGCCACGTCCGCAGGGCCGCGCCGGAGGTCGAGATCGTCGTCGTCGAGCGCGGCCCCTACACCTCGTACTCGATGTGCGGGATCCCCTTCTACGTCGGTGGGGACGTCGCCGACGTCGACGCCCTCGTCGTCCGCAGCCCCGACGCCCACCGCGCCAACGGCATCGACGTGCGCACCCGGACCGAGGCGGTGGCCATCGACCCGGCCGCGCGGACCGTCACCGTGCGCGACCTGACCGTCCCCGGGGCGCCCGAGCAGGAGCTGGGCTACGACGCGCTGCTCTACGCCGTCGGCGCGCACCCGACGCTGCCCCAGGTGCCGGGGGCCGACGAGTACGGCCTGCCGGTGCACGTGCTCGACGAGGGCGTGACCCTTCGGCGGACCATCGAGGGCCTGCGCCCCGACGCCCCGATCGTGGTCGTCGGCGCCGGCTACGTCGGGATGGAGCTGGCCGAGGCGCTGGTCGTGCGCGGCTTCGAGGCGGTCCTGCTGGACCGCAGCCCGCAGGTGATGAAGCCGCTGGACGCCGACATGGCCGCGCTGGTCGAGCGGCGCCTCGTGGACTTCGGCATCACGGTGAAGCTGGGCCACCGCCTGGAGGCGGTGCGCCCGCTCGCCGACGGCCTGCGCGAGGTCGTCACCGACCTGGGCGCCTTCCCCGCGGAGCTGCTCATCCTGGCGGCGGGCGCCCGCCCCAACGTCGCCGTGGCCGCCGCGGCGGGGCTGCGGCTCGGCGAGAGCGGCGCGCTGCGGGTTGATCCGCAGATGCGCACGTCCGTCGACGGCATCTGGGCGGCGGGGGACTGCGTGGAGAGCGTGAACCTGGTCGACGGCAGCCGGCGCAACGTGCAGCTCGGCACCCACGCGAACAAGCAGGGCAAGGTCGCGGGCATGGACATCGCGGCCGTGCTCCAGGGGCGCGACCGCGGCGAGGCCGCCTTCGACGGCCACGTCGGCACCGCCATCACCAAGGTCTGCGAGTGGGAGATCTCGCGCACCGGCATCACCGAGCGCGAGGCGGTTGCCCAGGGCATCGACCACGCCGCGGTGCGCTTCGAGGGCACCGCCAAGGCCGACTACCTGCCCGACGCGGGCACCGTGCACGTGAAGATGCTCGCGGAGGCGGGGACCGGGCGCGTGCTCGGCGCGCAGCTGGTCGGCAACGGGCAGACGGGCAAGCGCATCGACGTGGCCGCGACCTGGTGCCAGCTGGGCGTCACCGTGCAGCAGGCGCAGTTCCTCGACCTGTCCTACGCCCCGCCCTTCGGCGGCACCTGGGACCTCCTCCAGGTCGGCGCCCGCAAGCTCGCCGCCAAGCTCCGCCTCACCCCCGCCCTGTAGACCGGGCTCCGCCCCGGGGGGGAGGCGGATCATCCCCGCGGTTGAGGACGGCGCCGCGCCCGCGTGGGACGGTGCCGTCCATGACCACCACCCGAGACTCCCTGACCGCCGTCCCGTCCGGCGAGCGGCTCGTGTCCGCGGGCTGCTGGCTCGCGCCGGGGCTCAGCTTCCTCGCCTGGATCGTCGTCTCGCTCATCACGGTGCCGCCCTTCGTCGCGCGGCACGCGCGGGCGGCGGGCATCACCACCATCGTGATGATCCTGGTCACCTTCGGCCTCGGCGTCGCCGAGGGCGCGCTCGCTGAGGCGGGCGCCCTGCCCTGGCCCTCCGACGAGCCGCTGCGCTGGCTGGCCACCGCCTACGCCGTGGCCGCCCTGATCAACATCGCCGCGGCCCTGAGCGCGCGGGGTCCGTGGTTCCGCGGCTGACCACGGGGTGGCGCCCCGGCGTCCGGGGCGCGGCGGTCAGGCGACCGCCACGGGCTCGTCCCAGTCGATGTGGTGCTCGTGCAGCCAGGCCAGGGACCCCGACCCTCGGCCCGCGGCGATCCGCAGGCCGACGGGCAGCAGCAGGTCGCGGAGCACCCGCCCGGCGGGCCCGGCGGCCTTGCTGGTGCTGATGCGGGCGCTCCGGGCGACCACGCGCTCGACCCGGTGGCGGCGCAGCCGCTCGTAGGCCGCGAAGGCGGCGGTGGTCCCGGGGGCGTCGCGCAGGCAGCGGGCCAACACCACGGCGTCCTCGATGGCCAGCGACGCGCCCTGGCCCGACGACGGCGAGGTGGCGTGCGCCGCGTCGCCGATCAGGATCATGCCGCGACCGTGCCACACCGGCACGGACGGCAGGTCGTAGGTCGCCCAGCCGCGCAGCGGGCCGGGCGTGGCCCGGATCAGCTCGGCCGCCGGGGAGCGGTCGTCGGCGTACAGGCCCGCCAGCAGGTCCCGCCAGCGCTCGCTGGTGGTCGCGGCCAGCTCGCCGGGCCGGGGCTCCTCGCGCCGGGCCGGGTTGGCGAACCACCAGGTCTGGCCGTCCGGGGCGACCGCCCAGCCGAAGAACGCCCGCCTGCCGAAGACCATCACGTACTCCCCGCGGCGGGCGGACGTCGACACGCCGCGGGCGTACCCGCCGACGTTGAGGACCGGCACGTAGCGGGCGGGCGGCGAGGACGGGTCCAGCAGGGTCCGCACGCGGGACCGGACGCCGTCCGCCCCGACCAGCAGGTCGCCCTCGGCCTCGCTGCCGTCGGCGAAGGTGGCCCGCACCCGGCCGCCCTGGGTCACGGCGCCGACCAGCCGCGCGCCGCAGCGGATGGGCACACCGCGCCGCAGGGCCTCGTCGCGCAGCACCCGGTAGAGGTCGGCCCGGCGCAGCGTGTGGCTGACGGTGCCGTCGGCCAGCGAGCCCCCGTTGGGCACCGTGCCCAGGTGCCGGCCGCTCCCGCTGAGGATCCGCAGGGACGGGGTGGGGAAGCCGGCGCCCACCACCGCGCGGTCCAGGCCGACGGCGCGCAGCGCGTCCAGGCCGTTGCTCTGGATGGTCAGGAACGCCCCGGCGTCGTCCGCCGGGCCTTCGTGCGCCTCGTGGACGACCGCGTCGATGCCCGCGCGCTGCAGCGCCAGCGCGGCCACGGGCCCGGCCACGCCCGCGCCGATGATTAGTGCCGTCGTCATGCTTGCTAGGCTCCCTGGTGAGGACAAGTATCTCGTTTCTACAAGTTACTTGGGAGCTCAAGATTGTCAAGCCGCGAGCGGATCCATGTTGGTGTGATCCGGCTGATCGCCGGCATCGTGCTGTTCAACCACGCGGTCGCCCAGCGCGTCGGCCTGGGCGGCAGCGACGCGCAGTTCATGACCCTGCTGCAGCTGCACGGGCCCCTGACCCCCGGCCGGCTGGCGGAGCTGAGCGGGCTGACCACGGGCACCGTCACGGGGGTGCTCGACCGGCTGGAGCGGGCCGGCTTCGTCCGGCGCACCCGCGACGGGGGGGACCGCCGCAAGGTGCTGGTCGAGCTCCGCGAGGAGGTCGTCACCGAGCGGCTGGCCCCGCACTACCGGGGCCAGGCCGAGCGGCTCGACGCGCTGCTGCGGGCGCGCACGCCCGCGGAGCTCGCCGTCATCGAGGCGTTCCTGGACGACCTGTCCGGCTAGCGCGCGCGGGGGCGGGTGGCGTCAGGCGCCGAGCAGGACGCTGATGGTCAGCGCGACGATCACGGTGTTGTAGGCGAACGCGAAGACGGCGTGGCCCAGCACCGCCCGGCGCATGGGCCCCGTGCCCGTGGCCACGGCGACATCGGTGGTGCCGAAGGTCGTGGCCACCGCGATCGAGAAGTAGGAGAAGTCCCAGTCGTCGGGCTGCTCGCGCCCGGGGAACTCCAGCGGCCGGTCGGCGACGGCGTCGTAGTACCGCACCGCGTAGTGCTGGGCGAACTGGACGTGGGCGAACAGCCAGGACAGGGCCACCGCGAGGACCGAGGACGGCGAGGACCAGGGGTGCGCCGGGCAGCAGGTCACCCCGGCGCGGCAGCGCCCACGCCGCCGCCGCGTAGAAGCTGGCGAAGGTCGCGACCACCCGCACGCTGAGCCGCCCGGACAGCCAGCGGCGCAGGCGCGAGCGCGGGACCCGGTGCTCGGCGATGCGCGCCGCCACACCCGCGCTGTCGCTGCGCCGGAACAGCACGGCCGTCAGCGCCTGGTAGACCGCGGCGTACACGCCCCAGATCAGCAGGCTGCCCGCCAGGGGGTACGGGGCCAACCCCGATTCCCCCGAGCCCGACCGCGGCCGCGTACGCCGCGTAGGCGACGATGCTCGCGGTCCACTGCCGCCACGACTCCGACAGGAGCCGCGGCGCGCGCCCCGCGCGGGGCGCGCGCCAGGGGCGGCGGGGTCATGCGCGGGGGCCGACGGACAGGGCCACGGGCGGGTCACCGGGAGGGGTGCGGCGGACGCGCAGCCAGGTGACGACGTGGTCGTTGGGGAAGAACTCCTGGCGCGGCTGGCCGCGGGGGTCGCGCCCCAGGACCGGCTCCAGGGTGTCGATCGCCGGCTCCATGGGCGTCAGCAGCGACCCCGGCCCTGCCAGCGACAGGTCGGCCCACACCGGACCGGGCAGCGGCGCCCGGCCGCCCCAGTCCGCGGCCAGCCGGTCGCGCAGGGCGCGCTTGGCGTCCCGGCGGCCCGGGCGGGGGACGTCCGGGGCGACGACGGCCACCGCCACGCGGCCCGGCGGCGGGGCGCCGCGAGGGCGGCGGGGTCGGCCGCCGCGATCCCCACCCCGCCGACCGGCCCGTCGCGCCGGGTGGCGACCACGACGTCGAGGTCGGCCAGCCGCGCCCCCAGCACGCCGCCGTCGCGCAGCCCCGCGACCACCACCTCCACCAGCGAGTCGAGGTCGACGAAGCGCCCCGGCGCGACGGTGAAGTCCAGGACCAGCCCCCGCGCCGGCGTCAGCCCGGCGGGCCGCCCGCGCGACCCCCGCCCGCCACCGCCGGTCCGCGTCCCGCCGGACGGCGGCGGCGGGGCGCCCCGAACACGCGCGCGGTCGGGGCGGGGTCCCAGGTGGTCATCGCGGGTTCCTACCACCCGGTCAGGTCCCCCGCGCCGGACGGACGGGCGGGTCGGGCAGCGCCTTGGCCGCCACGAGGTCCGCCTCGGCCACCCGCGCGACCGATCCGTCCCGCCGCCGCACCGCCAGGATCCCGCCCTCCCAGGACAGCAGCGTGCCCACCGCGTCGGTCAGCGTGGGACCGCCGGGGACCTCGGGGGCGATGCGGGAGCGCACGGTCACGCGGGCGCCGACGTCGGCGGGGGACAGGCGCACCAGGTGCTGGGGACCCATCGGGGTCACCGCCGGGCTTGCGGGTATGGTGCGGGCGGTGTTGCGGTGCGCCGACCTCGTCCCACACTGGGGCTCAGGCGTGAGTGGGCGTCCGGGAGGACGCCGGGACTGCCAGGAGCGGAATCCATGACGTACACGATCGCAGAGCCGTGCATCGACGTGAAGGACAAGGCCTGCGTCGAGGAGTGCCCGGTCGACTGCATCTACGAGGGCGAGCGGATGCTCTACATCCAGCCCGACGAGTGCGTCGACTGCGGGGCGTGCGAGCCGGCCTGCCCGGTCGAGGCCATCTTCTACGAGGACGACGTCCCGGACGAGTGGCGCGAGTTCACGCCGATCAACGCGCAGTACTTCAACGACGACGTGACGGGGCTGGGCTCCCCGGGCGGGGCGGCCAAGGTCGGCCCGTCGGGCAAGGACCACCCGACCATCGCCGCCTGGGCGTAGCTAGACGGCCGCCGCGGCGGCCGCGGACAGGATCGACCCCGCCGTCCCCCGGACGACCAGCGTCGCCAGGGGGTCGAGCGGGGTCGCCTCGTTGTTGACGATGCCCAGCCGCGCCCCCCGCCGGGCGGCGGCGGCGGGCAGGCCGGCGGCGGGCTGCACCTTGAGGGTGGACCCGACCGCCCGCACCGTCCGCGCCGCGGCGAGCCGGGCCGTGGCCTCCTCCAGCACCCCGGGGAACAGGTTCTGGCCGAAGCTGACGGTCGCCGCCTTGAGGATCCCGCCGCAGCCGGGGCAGGCGGGGTCGGCCTCGCCGGCGTCCACGCGGTCGAACGCCCAGCTGGTGGGGGCGCGGAACCCGCAGCCGTCGGGGGTCCCCGCCCGCGGCGCGGTGCCGACGCAGAGGACGTCGCGCGACGTGCCGTGCAGCTCGACGACGCGGCGCGACCCGGCGGCCTGGTGGAGCCCGTCGATGTTCTGGGTGACCACCCCGTCGACCAGCCCGGTCGCCTCCAGGCGCGCCAGGGCCAGGTGACCCGCGTTGGGCCGGGGCTGGACGCTCCAGAACTCCCGCCGCATGGCCCAGGCGCGGACGCGCACCTCGGGCGAGCGCACGTACCGCGAGAACGTGAACAGCTTGGGGTCGTGCCGCGTCCACACCCCGCCGGCGGACCGGAAGTCGGGGATCCCCGACTCGGTGGAGATGCCGGCACCGGTGAACGCGACGACCCCGCCCTCGGCCAGCAGCGCGCCGAGCGCGTCGGCGCTCAGGAGCACTCCCCGCAGACACCGAAGATGTCGGCCCGGTGGCCGGTCACCTGGTAGCCCCGCCGCCCGGCGACCTCGCGGACCCACTGCTCGACCTGGTCGGCCTCCAGCTCCTCCACCTTGCCGCAGACCTCGCAGACGAGGTGGTGGTGGTGCTGGTCGCCGCACAGCCGAAAGGCCTGCTCGCCCTCGCGCACGAAGACGTCAAGGAAGTCGGCATCGGCCAGGGCGGTGAGGGTCCGGTACACGGTGGTGAGGCCGACCGGCTCGCCCGCCGCCCGCAGCTCGCCGTGCAGGTCCTGCGCGGTCACCGCGTCGGACCGGTCGCGCAGGGCGGCCAGCACCGTCCGCCGCTGGCGGGTCGCGCGCAGGCCCGCGTCGCGCAGCGCGTGGTCCGCCTGCACCGCCACCGGGATCTCCTGGGCCGTCACGATGCGGGAATGGTACCGGCGTCGTGGCGCTCCCCGGCCGCGTGCGCGTGGAGGTGCTCGTCGGTGGCGAGGGCCTCGGCGGTGCGCAGCAGGCGCCCGCCGTAGGCCTCGCGCAGGTTCGCCTCGGTCAGGACCGCCGCCGGCGGGCCCGCGGCGACGACGCGCCCCGCCAGCAGCACGACGTGGTCGGCGAGCTCCGCGTCGTCCAGGTCGTGGGTCGACAGCACGACGGCTCGCCCGGCAGCGCGCTCCTCGTCCACGACGCGCAGGATCCGCTGGCGGGACACGAGGTCCAGCCCCGTGACGGGCTCGTCGAGCAGCAGGACGTCGGCCGCCTGGGCCAGCCCCTGGGCGACCAGGACGCGCTGGCGCTGGCCGCCCGACAGCTCGCGCAGGTGCCGGTCCGCCAGGTCGGTGATCTCGAGGCGGTCCAGCGCGTCGGCCACGGCCCGCCGGTCCTCCGCGCGCAGGCGCCGGAGCAGCCCCCGCCCCGCGAAACGGGCCATGGTCACGACCTCGCGGACGGTGACGGGCAGGACCTCGTCCGCGGAACCGGTCTGCAGCACGTAGGCGACGCGGGTACGGGCCGCGGCGGGGGGCCGCCCGCCGACCGTGAGGGTCCCGGCGCGCAGCGGCACCAGCCCGGCGATGGCCCCGAGCAGCGTGGACTTGCCCGAGCCGTTGGGGCCCACCAGCGCGGTGGTCGTGCCCGCGGGGACGGCGAGGTCGACGTCGTGCAGGGCGGCGCGGGCGCCGTAGCCCAGCACCACGCCGCGGCCCTCGACCGCCAACCCGTCCATCCCGCCTCCTCCTGAAGCTGACGATCATTGTACGCTGTGACTGCCGATGAACATCGTTGTCATCTAGTGCGGGCGAGAGGTTCGATCATGGGTCCGGGGCGGCCGAGGGCAAGGGCGGGGATCGTGGCGCTGGCGCTGGCGCTGGCGCTGGCCGGGTGCGGCGCGGCCGCAGGCGGCGAGCAGAGCGCCCAGGGGGCGGGGGAGGAGCGCCCCACCGTGGTCGCGACCCACTCGATCCTTGGCGACCTCGTCACCCGGGTGGTGGGCGACGCCGCGACGGTCGTGACGATCATGCCGCCGGGGGCCGACGCCCACGAGTTCGACGCCTCCGCCCAGCAGATCGAGCTGATGAACGGCGCGGACCTGCTCGTCGCGAACGGCCTGGGCTTCGAGGAGCAGCTCCTCGAGCCGATCGAGGCCGCCGAGGCCGACGGCGTCGCCGTCCTGGAGCTGGGCGAGGAGCTGGACCCCATCCCCTTCGCCGAGGGCGAGGAGCACGCCGAGGAGGAGGGCTCCGAGCACGCCGAGGGCGAGGAGCACGGCCACGAGGGCGACGACCCGCACTGGTTCCAGGACCCCGACCGGGCCGCGGCAGCCGTCCGCCTGGTCGGCGAGCGCGTCGCGGAGGTCACCGGCGACGACGCCGCGACCGAGCGCGCCGAGACCTTCGCCGCGGAGCTGGAGGCCCTGGCCGCGGAGGTCGAGGACACGCTGGCCGTGGTGCCGGACGACCGTCGCAAGCTGGTCACCAACCACGACGCCTTCGGCTACTTCGCCGACCGCTTCGACTTCGAGGTCGTCGGCGTCATCGTCCCCGGCGGCAGCGACCTGGCCGAGCCCAGCGCTCGCGGGCTCGACGAGCTGGCCGCCACCATCGAGGCGGAGGGGGCGCCGGCGATCTTCGCGGAGAACGTGGCGACGGCCGACCTCGCCGACACCCTCGCCGGCGAGGTCGGCGAGGTCGGCGACGTCGAGGTCGTCGAGCTGTTCAGCGACAGCCTGGGTGAGCCCGGCTCGGAGGCCGCCACCTACCCCGACCTGGTGCGCGCCAACGCGGAGCGCATCGCCGGGGCGCTGGGCGCCTGATGGACTGGCTCACCGACCCGCTGTCGCTCGGCTTCCTGCAGCGCGCCCTGCTCGCCGGGTCGCTGGCCGCGGCGACCTGCGCGCTGGTGGGCATCTGGGTCGTCCTGCGCGGCCTGGCCTTCATGGGCGACGCCCTCGCCCACGGCGTGCTGCCCGGCATCGCGGTGGCCCACGTCGGCGGGGGCGACACCACCGTCGGGGCCGCCGTCAGCGCCCTGGTCATGGTCGGCGGCGTGAACTACGTGCAGCGCCGGTCTCGCCTGCCCGAGGACACCGGCATCGGCCTGCTGTTCGTCGGCATGCTCGGGTTGGGCGTCATCATCATCTCCCGTGCGGGGTCCTACTTCGGGGACCTCGTCAGCTTCCTGTTCGGCGCGGTGCTCGGCGTCACGGCCGCCGACATCGCGCTGCAGGCGGGGGCGCTGGTGATCGCGCTGGCCGCCAGCGTCGTGCTGCACCGGCCGCTGCTCGTCCTCGCCTTCGACGAGCGCAAGGCCGAGGTGCTGGGGTTCCGCCCGCGGCTGACGCGGCTCGCCCTGCTCGTCCTGGTCGCCCTGGCGGTCGTGTCGTCGTTCCGCACGGTCGGCAGCCTGCTGGTGTTCGCGCTGCTCATCGCCCCGCCGGCGACCGCGGCGCTGCTGGCCCGCCGCGTGCCGGTGATGACCGCGGTGGGCATGGCCGTGGGCGTCGTGGCCGTCTGGATCGGCCTCCTGCTCAGCTACCACCTGGACGTGGCGGCGGGCGCGGCGATCGCGACCGCCGCCGTGGCCCAGTTCTTCGTCGTGCTCCTGGCCCGCGACGCCCTCGCCGCCCTGCGGTCCCGTTCCGCGACCCCGCCTGGCGCGCACCCCTATTAGGTCGACGCCGGGGTCCGGGGTGCCGGCCGTCCCTCCGCGGGGCCGGGGGCCGGCCCGCACGGACGAGGCACGACGGTCCCACGAGCTGGGCGGCTGACGCGCGGGTCGGCGGGGCGGCGCCGAAGCCTGGGTCCCGCCCGGCCGGGCGCTGGGTCCTGTCCGGGGGCACGAGGTGGCGCACCGGGTTGATGGGTAGCCGGCAGATGAGCTGCAACCGCGCGCACGCCCCTCCACGTCACCGGTGGCACACCATCGACGAAGGACAGACCATGCGTACACGACTGCTCGTGCTCGGTGCCCTCCTGCTCGTGCTCCCGCTCGCGCTCGCGGGCGTGGCGTCGGCGCAGGCCGGCACCGGCGAGCTCGAGCTCAACCACGACCGCGACACCCCCGCGTCGGTCACCGTCGGGGTCATCGCGGAAGGCCAGAGCGAGGAGACCAGCCTGGGCTCGGTCGCCGCCGGCGACCTGGGCGGCTTCGAGCTGCCCGAGGGCGATCACCGCCTGTCGCTGTACGACGGGGACGGCACCCAGCTGCTCAGGGACTACGCATTCAGCATCACCGGGGGGCAGACCCTCGAGCTGTACGCCTCCCAGCTGCTGGGCGACGAGGCCGAGGAGGAGGACGGCACCGGCACGCTGGTGTTCCGCCACGACCTGGACGAACCGGCCACGGTCGCCGTCGGGATCCTCTACGAGGGCGAGACGGAGGAGCAGCAGCTCGGCACGGTGCCCGACAACGACGCGCGCGGGTTCCCGGCCCGGGTCGGCACGCACCTGCTCGCCGTGTACGACCCCGACGGCACCCAGTTGCTGCGCGGCTATGAGGTCACGATCACCCGCGGTCAGCAGACGTCGGTGTCCGCCTCCGACCTGCTCGGCGGCGAAAGCGACGACAGCGACGCCGACGCGGGCCTGCTGATCTTCTACAACGACGGTTCGGCGGACCTGACCCTCGAGGCCGTCGAGGTCGCGTCCGGCGACCGGATCGACCTCGATGCCCAGGTCGGCGCGGGCAACTCCGGTCAGGTCACGCTGCCGACCGGCAAGATCCGGGTCCTGGCCTACCGGGCCGACGACGACGTCTTCGCGGGCGAGGCCACCGTGACGATCACGAGCGGGGGCAGGACCGGGCTCGACGCCAGCGACCTGGTCACCGCCGACGACGACGACGAGATCCGCACCCCGACGCGCGTGGACACCGGTGCGGGCGGCACCGCCGGCACCGGCGTGGCCGCGGTCGTGGTCCCGACGCTGCTCGCCGCCGGCGCCGCGCTGGCCGGGTCCCGCGCGCTGCGCCGGGCAGCCTGAACTGCGCGGATCGTCCCCGCGGCGCCCGGTCCCCCCGGTCCGGGCGCCGCGGCGTCCACCCAGCACCCGGCCGCCCACGACGCGCCCTGGGGCGCCCCTCAAACGCCGGGCGGCGCACGAAAAAGGAGAAGCGCTAGGGCGTGTCCTGCGGGTGCGTGGCCTTGGGCCGCGGGGGTGGGTGGGGGGGGTTTGAGGCGGTGGTGTCGATCATGCCGGGATGGTCGGTCGAGGTGAGGTAACGGATCGAGCGTGGGCGCGGATCGAGCCGCTGCTGCCCGCGCACGGGCGGCGGGGCGGGCGGTGGCGTGACCACCGCCAGGTGCTCAATGCGATCTTGTGGAAGTTGCGGACCGGCGCGCCGTGGCGGGACCTGCCCGAACGCTACGGCCCGTGGAAGACCGCCCATGAGCGGCTGCGCCGCTGGACCGCCGACGGCACCTGGGAGCGGATCTTGGCCGAGGTGATCGTCAAAGACGACGCCGTCGGCGAGGTCGAATGGGTCATCAGCGTGGACTCCAGCAGCGTCCGGGCCCACCAGCACGCCGCTGGGGCCCGGAAAAAGGGGGCTGCACCGACCCCGTCGACGCGCTCGCGGTCGACGGGGAAGCCCTCGGCCGGTCACGAGGAGGGCTGACCAGCAAGCTGCACCTGGCCGTCGACGCCGCCGGACTGCCGGTGGCGGTCACCCTGACCCCGGCCAGGCCGGCGACAACCCTCAACTGCTCGGCCTGATCGACACGCTGGCCGACCTGACCATCAACGGCCGTCGGGTCCGCGTGGGACGTGTGCTGGCCGACAAGGCCTACTCCCACCCCTGCACCCGCCGGGCGCTGCGCCGCCGCAAGATCAAGACCACCATCCCCGAACGCAGCGACCAGATCGCGGTCCGCCAACGCAAAGGCGCCCGCGGCGGACGGCCCTACGCCTTTGACCGGACCCTGTACCGGCAGCGCAACGTCGTGGAACGCTGCTTCAACCGGCTCAAGCAGTTCCGCGACCTGGCCACCCGCTACGCCAAACGCGCCGCCTACTACCGCTCCGAAGTCCTCATCGCCTGCATCATCCTCCACCTCCGATGATCCGCAGGACAGGCCCTAGGTGCCGGGGCGGCGGCGGGCGACGATGACGCTGTTGATCACCTCGTTGAACGGCTGGATGACGACCTCGGGGGTGAACCCGACGAGGTCGTCCACCTCGACGGCGGGGTAGAGCAGCGAGCGCAGCCGGTGGGCCGATCGGACCAGCAGCAGGGCGCCGGGGGCCATGGCCGCGCGCAGGTGGCGCAGGAGGCGGCGCTTGCCGGCGGCGTCCAGCCCCACCAGCGCGGCGAGCACGACGACGTCGTGGTCGCCCAGCGCATCGAAGCCCAGCACGTCGCCGTGGTGGAAGCGCAGGCCGTCCAGGCCAAGGGCGACGGCGACCCGCGCGCCCAGCGCGTGAGCCTGGGCGTCGACGTCGACGTTGTCCACCCGCAGGTCGAACTCGTGGGCCAGGACGATCGAGGTCAGCGGGAGCGGCCCCGAGCCGAGGAACGCGACGCGCACGTCGGGTCCGGCGCCCAGCCCGCGCAGCGCGTGGTACTCCAGCCGGGTGAGCTGGCGGTAGTTGCCGTGGTAGGGGAAGCGCTCGAGCTCCGCCCACGGGTCCGGCGCGGCGGCGATCCGCCCGGCCCAGTCGCGCTCCAGGGCGTACTCGCCGTCGGCGCAGAGCCGGTGGAGGTGGGGCTGGATGGCGCGGACGGCGGGATCGCCCAGCACGCGGTCGGGCTGCTCGCCGCGCCGGTAGCGCACGAGCCCGACCAGCTCGCCGAACAGCGCGTCGACCGCGGGGCCCGGGGCAAGGGTGGGCGCGGCCGCCAGGCCCGCGTACAGCCGGTGCAGACGGTGGTGGATGGTCACGATCTGGACGGTACCGGGTGCCGCGCGGTCGTCCGAGTGTGGAACCATGGCAGCGTCCTCGGCAGTGCGCCCCGCCACCGAGCCCTCCCCGGACCGGAGCGCGCCGTGGTCACCAGGAAGTCCCCCCAGGAGCTGGCGGTGATGGCGGCCGCCGGCCGCGTGCTCGCCGACGTGCACCAGGTCCTCGCCGAGGCCGTGCGCCCGGGGCTGGCGACCGCGGAGCTGGACCGGCTGGCCGAGGCCGAGATCCGCCGCCGCGGCGGCCTGCCCGCCTTCAAGGGCCTCTACGGCTACCCGCACACGATCATGACCTCGGTCAACGACCGCATCGTCCACGGGCTGCCCGGTCCGCGGACCCTGCGCGCCGGCGACGTGCTCAGCATCGACACCGGCGTCCTGCTGGAGGACCACTACACCGACGCCGCCTGCACCTGGATCGTCGGCGGGCCCGAGGCGGCCCCGCCCGCCGTCCGCGACCTGGTGGACGCGACCCGGCGGGCGCTGTGGGCGGGCATCGCCCAGCTGCGCGTGGGCGGCCGGATCGGTGACGTCTCCGCCGCCATCGCCGCGGTGGGCGACGCCGGCGGGTACGGGGTGGTGGCCGACCACGACGGCAACGAGCTGGGCGGCCACGGCATCGGGCGGCGCCTGCACGAGGACCCGATGGTGCGCAACCGCGGCCGGGCGGGTCGCGGCCTGCGCCTGCGGCCGGGGCTGGTGTTCGCGATCGAGCCCATGTTCACCCTGGGCGGGACCGGCTGGCGGACGCTGGCGGACGGCTGGACGGTGGTGTCGGCGGACGGGTCGCTGGCCGCGCACTGGGAGCACACCGTGGCCGTGGCCGAGGACGGCCCGCGGGTGCTCACCGCCCTGCCCGGGGAGGCCGCCGCGACGGCCTGACCCGCCCGGCCGCTCGCCCTCCCGACAATCATGTTCACGTCGTGGGCTACGCTGGGAACGTGAGCGTCGACCAGGCCGCCCCCGTCGCCCCGCACCGCCACGGCGCGGCGGTCCCGGTGCTGCCCGACGACGCGATCGAGGCGGCCGCCGACCTGTTCCGCGCCATCGGCGACCGCGAGCGGCTCCGCCTGCTCGCCGTCCTGGCCGGCGGGGAGCGCTGCGTCACCGAGCTGGCCGACAGCGTCGGGGCCAGCCTGTCCACGGTGTCCCAGCGCCTGCGGGTCCTGCGCTCGGAGGGCCTGCTGGCCCGACGGCGCGAGGGCAAGCACATCTACTACTCGCTGGTGGACGACCACGTGGCGGAGCTGGTCGCCAACGCCCTGGCCCACGCGGGGCACGGGACCGGCGGGTAGGCCCTCGGGGCGGGTCGGGCGGCGGGTCAGGCGGCGGCCAGCCGGTCGTCGAGGTCGCGGAGGGCGGGGAGCGGGTCCCAGCCGTCCATCAGGCGCCGGATGGACCGCACCACGTGGACCCCGTAGGGGTAGCGCAGCTCCTGGGCGGTGCCCAGCGCGGCGCCCGCCCACGCGACGGCCTCGTCGCGGTCGTCGCGCCGGGCGCACAGCTCGGCGAGGTCGGCCTGCGCCCCGCCGCGCAGCGCGGGGTCGGCGGACCGGGCGGTGCGGCGCAGCAGGGGCACGGCCGCCGGGCTGGACAGCTGCATCAGGCTCCAGCCGCGCTGGGCCGAGGAGTACTCGGGCTGCAGGCAGAGGCGGAAGCGGCCCTCGTCGCTGAGGAACCCGCGACGCGCCGACCCGGTCCCGCGGACGCCGGCCAGCGCGGTCTCCGCGCGGTCGATGCTGCGGTGGCAGGCCATGGCGTCGCCCGCCACGGCGTGCTCGACGGCCTCCCGGAAGGCGATCCAGGCCCGGATCGTGCCGGGCGCGTCGGCGGGCAGCGCGGCGGACGCCTCCTGGGCCAGCGCCCGCGCGGCGCGCGCGTCCCCGCCCTGCCCGGCGGTCGAGGCGGTGGACGCGACGGCGCCCAGCCCCTCCAGCGCGCAGGCGTGGGCGATCGCGTCGCCCGCCTCGCGGGCGGCGTCGCGCGCCAGGGTGTACCAGGCGCGCGCCTCGGCGTCGCGGTGCAGGTGCACGGCCAGCGCGCCGGCGAAGGCGGCGCCGTCACCCACCAGCGATCCCAGGCGCAGGCGCGCCGCCGGGGCGGGCGACCCGCCGAGCAGCGCGGTGAGGCGCTCGACGTGGGCGCGCACGGGGTCCGCCAGCACGTCGGGCGGCAGCAGCAGGAACGCGCGCGCCCAGACGGTGGTGAGCAGCTCGGCGCCGTCGAGCAGGTCGTCGTCGACCGCCGCCCGGCCCGCCGCCGCGAGGGCGAGGCGGGCCGGCACCCGCGCCGCCGGGCCCGCGGGCGCGCGGGCGCCCCGGCCCGGCCCCGCCCCGCCGCCGGGCGGGAGGGTCCCGGCCGACGGGTCGCCGGCCGCGTCGCGGGCCGCGCGGTCGGCCGCGATCAGGCTGACCAGCGCGCGCTCGGCGGCGTCCGGGCGGGAGCGGCCTGCGACCCGGGTCTCGTGGGGCCGGTCCTGGGCCGCGGGGGGCTGCGGGGACACCCGACGCATCCGAGCCCTCCGTCCTCTCGCCGTCACCGTTCGCCACGAAGGCTAGCCGCCCTGCCGACCTCGGACCTACCGCGCCGTACGATCCGCGCCATGGTCGACGTCCCCACCGGCGCGCCGCCGTGGTTCGCCACCGCGATCGCGCACGTCCCCGTCGACGGGGTCGTCCCCGTCGAGGGGACCCCGATCCACTACCTGCGCTGGGGCGAGCCCGACCGCGCGGGCATCGTGCTGCTGCACGGTGGCGCCGCCCACGCGCACTGGTGGAGCTTCCTCGCGCCGTACCTGGCGCGCGACGCCTGCGTGGTCGCCATCGACCTCAGCGGGCACGGCGACAGCGGCCGGCGCCCCGTCTACACCGCGGAGCGGTGGGCGGCCGAGACCATGGCCGTCGCGGCGCACGCGGGCATCACCGGGCCGCCCGTGCTGGTGGGCCACAGCATGGGCGGGTTCGTGTCGATCGTCGCGGCCGCGGTCTACGGGGACCGGCTGGCGGGGGCCGTGATCGTCGACTCGCCCGTCCGGCGCGCCGACCCCGAGACCGAGGAGGCCACCCGGGGGCGGTCGTTCCGCAACCCCGGGACCTACCCCGACCTCGAATCCGCGCTGGCCCGCTTCCGGCTGATCCCGCCGCAGCCCTCCGAGCACCCGTGGATCCTGGACTGGGTGGCGCGCCACTCGCTGCGCCAGGTCGAGGGCGGGTGGACCTGGAAGTTCGACCCCGCGGTCTTCCAGCGCACCGCGCCGAGCGACATGGAGGAGTACCTGCGCGCCGCGCGCTGCCGGGTCGCCATCGTCCACGGCGAGCACAGCGACCTCGTGACCCCGGAGATCAGCGCCTACATGAACGAGCTGCTGGGCCGCAACGCGCCGTTCGTCGAGATCCCCGCCGCCCACCACCACCTGCTCCTGGACCAGCCGCTCGCCTTCGTGGCCGCGGTCCGGGCGCTGCTGGCCGACTGGGAGCACTCGCTGCCGCGCGCCGCGGCCTGGGCGGCCCCGCGGGTGGCACCGTGAGCGGCGCAGGGCGGAGCCCGGAGTCGATGGGCGCAAGCCGCCCGGCGACCGAGGTGCAGGCGTGAGCGGGGCGCGCGCCACGCACGGCATCCTGCTCGGGATCGTCGCCGCCCTGACCATCGCGACGGTCGCCGGGATCGTCGTGCTCTACCGCGCCCCCGCCCCGGCCCCCGGGGGCGGGCTGCCCGGCGCGGAGCTGGTCGACGCCACCCTGCTGTCGGTGGTGGCCGACCCGACGGCCGGGGCCGCCCCCGGGCTGTCCCCGGGGGCGGTCGACGTCACCGTGACCGCGCGCATCGACGCCAGCGGCGAGGTGGTCACCTTCGCCCAGGTCGACGAGGACGGCCAGACGCTGCGCGCGGGCCAGCGCGTCCGCCTGGCGGTGAGCTCCGCACCGGGGACCGAGCCCGTCTACGGCGTCAGCGACATCCGCCGCGAGCTGCCGCTGGCCGTGCTCGCGGGCGCCTTCGTCCTGGCGGTGCTGCTGTTCGGGCGCTGGCAGGGGCTGCGGGCGCTGCTCGGGCTGGCCCTGTCCGCCGTGCTGATCGTGGTCTTCCTGGTGCCGTCGATCCTGGCGGGCCAGGACCCGGTGGCGGTCGCGCTGGTCGCCGGGGTCGCGATCATGATCGCGACGCTGTACCTGTCCCACGGGCCGTCGCCCAAGACCACCGCCGCGGTCGTCGGCACCGCGCTGGCGCTGGCGCTCACCGTCGGGCTCGCGTGGGTGGTGGTCCAGGTCGCCAGCCTGACCGGGCTGTCGTCGGAGGAGGCGCGCCTGGTGAACCTGGAGGTCGGTGGCGTCAGCTTCCGCGGACTGCTGCTCGCCGGGATCGTGCTCGGCGGGCTCGGGGTGCTCGACGACGTCACGACCTCGCAGGCCTCGATCGTGTTCGAGCTCGCCCGCGCGGACCCTCGCGCGTCGTTCGGCCGCCTGACCGCCGGCGCCCTGGCCGTCGGCCGCGACCACGTCGCGGCCACCGTCAACACCCTGTTCCTGGCCTACGTCGGCGCCGCGCTGCCCCTGGTGATCCTGTTCAGCCTGGCCGTGGACCCGCTGCCGGTCGTCCTCACCAGCGAGGTCGTCGCGGTGGAGATCGTGCGCACCCTGGTGGGCTCCATCGGCCTCATCGCGGCGGTCCCGGGCGAGCCGGCCCGCGCCGAGGCGGCCCACGCCGCCGGCGCCGAGGGCACCGGCGCCGCGGACCGGCCGGTCGCGGGGATGCGCCCCCGGCCGGCCCGGGGGCCGCCGGGGCCGGGCCGGCCGGGGCGGCCGGGCGGGCGAGGTGGACCCGGCGGGGCGGGCCGGACCGGCCCGGGACGGGCCCGCCGCCGGGGCCGGCCCGCGGCGGGGCGGGGGAGGACGACTGGGTGGCCGACCTGCGGCGGGCCTACGGGCGACCCGACGACCGACCCTGACCGTCCACATCCCCGACCGGTCGGCGTCGCGCGGGTTCCGTATGCTTCGTTCGCCCCGTCCCACACTTGTCCACCCCTCCCACCGCTGAAGGAGTGCGTCCGTGTCGGTCGAGTCGGTCGAGACGAGGCGGGTCGGCGCGCCCGCCGGGCCCGCGCCGCCGCCGGAGCGCCCGCCCCGGGAGCTGCCCGCCCTGGAGCTGCTCGCCCTGGTGCTCGTCCTGGCCGTGCTGGGCCGCCCGCTCCTGGCCGACCGCCTCGACCAGCCCGCCCTGCAGACCTGGTCGACGATCTTCGTCTCCATCGTCGTGCAGGCGCTGCCGTTCCTGACCCTCGGCGTCGTGGTGTCGGGGGGGATCGCCGCGCTGCTCCCTCCGGGGTGGCTCGCCCGCGTCCTGCCCAAGCGGACCGCCCTCGCGGTCCCCGCCGCGGGCCTCGCCGGCGCCGCCCTGCCCGGCTGCGAGTGCGGGTCGGTGCCCATCGCCGGGCGGCTGACCGCCGGCGGCGCGGTGCCCGCCGCCGCCTTCGCGTTCATGCTCTCCGCGCCCGCGATCAACCCCGTCGTGCTCGTGGCCACCGCGGTCGCGTTCCCCGGTCAGCCCGTGATGGTCCTCGCCCGCTTCGTCGCGTCGTTCCTGACCGCCACGATCGTCGGGCTGCTGTGGAGCCGGTTCGGCAGCGACGCCTGGATCGACCGGGCGCGCATGCGCACGGTCCAGGGCGGGACCCGCTGGGCCTCCTTCACCGGCACCGCGCGGCACGACTTCCTGCACGCGGGGGGCTGGCTGGTGCTCGGTGCGCTGCTGGCCGCCACCCTCCAGACCGCCGTCCCGCGGTCGATCCTGGACGCCGTGGCGGGCAACGAGGTGCTGGCCATCACCGCGCTCGCGGTCCTCGCCGTCGTCCTCGCCGTGTGCTCGGAGGCCGACGCGTTCGTGGCCGCCAGCCTCAGCCAGTTCTCCCTGACCGCCCGCCTGGTCTTCCTGGTCGTCGGCCCGGCCGTCGACATCAAGCTCGTGGCCCTGCAGACGGGGACCTTCGGGCGCCGGTTCTCGTCGCGGTTCGCGCCGCTGACGCTGGCGGTCGCGGTGGCGACCGCCGTGGTCGTGGGGAGCGTGCTGCTCTGATGGACGACCGGACCCAGGGTGCGCTGCTCCTGGCCGTCGGCGGGGTGGCGCTGCGCCTCGGCCTCACCGGCGAGGCGCTGTCCTACGTCAAGGCGGGGCTCCAGCCGCTGCTGGTCATCAGCGGCGCGGTGCTCGTCGTCCTCGGCGCCGTGGCGGTGCTCAAGGCCTTCGACGGCAGCGCCGCCCGCCACCACGACCACGACCAGGGGCACGACGGCGACGGGCACGCGCACGGCACGCGCGTCGCGTGGCTGCTGGTCCTGCCGCTGCTCGCGCTCCTGCTCGTCGCCCCGCCGCCGCTGGGCCAGTTCGCCGCGGCGCGCCAGTCCAGCGCCCCGATCGTCAGCACCCGGACGACCTACCAGCCGCTGCCGGCGGAGGTCGACAGCGCCGTCCCGCTGGCCGTCGGCGACTTCGTCCTGCGTGCGCTGTACGACGAGGAGCGGTCGGTCGACGGGCGGCCCGTGCGCCTGGTCGGCTTCGTGTCCGACACCGAGCAGCCGGGCGGGTTCCTGCTCAGCCGCTTCCTGCTGAACTGCTGCGCGGCCGACGCTCGGGCCGTGAGCGTCGTGGCGCTCAGCCCGGAGGTCCCCGCCCTGGACAGCTGGGTCGAGGTCGTCGGCACCTACGAGCCGCGGCCCGGGGCCGACCCCGGGGCGCCGTCCGCGGAGCCGCCGCAGCTGCGGGTGACGTCGATCACGCCCGTGGAGCAGCCGGAGGCGCCCTACGAGTACTGACCGCCGGTACGGTTGGCGCATGAGGTCCCCGCGCACGCGCACCGCCCTGGTCGCGACCGTGCTGGCCGGGCTGCTGGCCCTGGCGGGGCCCGCGGCGGCCCACACCGAGCTGGCGGCCGCGGAGCCCGCCGCCGACGCCACCGTGACGGCCCCCCCGGCGCGCGTCCGGCTCGACTTCACCGGGCCGCTGCTCGCCGACGGGGACCACGCCGTGGGGCTGTTCGGCCCGGACGGCGCGCGGGTCGATGACGGCACGGCGGTGCTGGTCGGCGACCGCAGCGTCGAGGTGGGCGTCGCGCCCCTGGCCGTCGCGGGCCCGCACACCGTCCGCTACCTGGTCCTGGCCGCGGACGGGCACGCGCTCGAGGGCGAGTACGCCTTCACCTACACCGGGCCGGTGGCGTCCCCCTCGCCGTCGCCCTCCGCGTCGCCGTCGCCGTCGCTGTCGCCGGCCGCAGCGCCGGAGCCGTCGGCCGCGTCGACGGCGGCCCCGCCGAGCCCGGCCGACGTCGCGGCCGCGACCCCGCCCGGGGCGCGCGGCCCCGGGGCGTCCCCACGGTCGCCCTCGTCCTCCCGGTCGCGCTCGCCGCGGCCGCCCTGGGGATCGTCGCCCTCCGCCGCCGCTCGTAGGCCGCCGCCGGCGGGCCGGCGCCCGGGGTGGCTCAGTGGGGTGCGGCGGGCTCCCGGCTGGCGTAGCTGCGGACGAAGGCCGCCAGGGCCGCGGGGTCCAGGCCGTCGCAGCGCTGCAGCGCGCCCCACGACGCGAAGGCGACCTCGCCCTCCTCCAGCCGGTCGTACGGGGTCACGCTCACCATCCCGGCGTGGTCGGCCTGGGCGATCTCCTCCAGCCGTCCGCGATCGGCGTCGGGCAGGCCGCGGTAGGTGACCACGACCGCGCCCGCCTCCAGCGCCGCGACCTGCGCGGGCTCGGGCAGCGCGTCGCCCGCGCCGTGCACGCCGATCGGCGGCGCACCCGAGCGGTGCCAGCCCGACGTCGGCGGCACCGAGTTGTACGGCACCGGCGGCGGCTGATCGCCGAGGAGGTGGGCGCCGCCCTGGATGGGCACGACCTCGACCTCGCCGCACCGCTGCGTCGCCCGCGCGGCCGACTGGTCCCGGCCCTGGGCGGGCGCGCACGCGGCCAGCGCGGCGGCCAGGGCGACCGCGGCGAGCCCCCGCCTCACGGGTTGACCGTGATCGGGACGACCACGGTGGCCTGGTCGAACTCGCCGACGCGGGCGCCGACCTCGACCTGCCACGCACCGGGGATGGACAGCTCGTCGCCGGTCATCGTCCAGTGGCCGGGGGTCACGAAGTCGGGGTGCGCGCGATCGGGCCGATCGGCCCGGCCGGGTGGGTCAGGGCCAGCGTCAGCTCCGACACGTCGTCGGTCAGGCGCCCGTCGGGACCCAGCAGGTAGAAGTGGTACTCGTTGGTGCCCGCCCGGTTGGGGTCCACGGTCACGTTCAGCTGGTAGGGGCCCAGCGCGACGTACTGCGAGAACGGCCCGTCCAGGCCGGCGGCGGTGCGGGCCGGGACCAGGGTGGTCAGCACCGCGGTGAGCGCGACGGCCACGGCGAGCCCCGCCACCTCCCAGCGCACGATCCGGTCCAGGGTGCGCCAGGCGTCGTCACGGGTGCGCCGGGGCCTGGCCCCGGCGGTCCCGCCCGGACGCGCCGCCACGGGCCGTGGGCCCGCCGGTGCGCCCGGGCCCGCGCCGCCCGGAACGCCCGCCCCGGGAGGGCGCCCGTCCCGGCCGGCGCGCCCGCCGGGGAGCGGGCGCCGTGCCCGCCGCGGGCGCGGGCGCGGCCGGCACGGTCACCAGCGGCGCGGCGGGGGCCATGGTCCGGGCGGCGGCCGGCCGCAGCCGGCGGCCGGTGACGGCCGGGACCAGGCGGCGCTGGTTGTAGGCGCCCAGTGCGGCGACGGCGGCGACGACGACGACCTTGCCGAGCAGCGTCCAGCCGTAGGCGCTGCCCACCAGCGCGCGCGGCGCGCGCACCTGGACGGCCGCGAGGACCAGGCCGGCGGCCCCGACCGCGAGCACCGCGACGGTGGCGACGCGGGAGAAGCGCGCGACGACCGCCGCCGCCCCCGGGGCGTCGCCCTGCGCCCGCCGCGCCCGCAGGGTCAGCAGCAGCAGCACCAGCCCGCCGAACCAGGCGGCCCCCGCGGCGGCGTGAACCAGGTCCGCGGCCACGTACAGCACCCGCGGCTGGGCCGACGCGGCGTGGCCGGTGACCACGAAGGAGACCAGCGCGCCCGCCGCCCCGGCCCCGCGGCCAGCAGGCCGCGCGGGCGGGCAGCCGGACGAGCGCGACGGCCAGGACCGCCAGCCCCGCCGCGCGCAGCAGCGCGGACGCCCCGTACCCCGACGCCAGCACGTCGCCCAGGACGCCCGGGTCGACCAGGGCCCGGGCGCCGAGCCCGGTCACCAGCGCCCCCTGCACCGGCACGCCGGCGAGGAGGCGACCGCGCCGGCTCCGGCCGCCGCGCGGGTCACGCGCACGAGCAGGGCGCGCTCCTGCCCGCGCCCGTCGTGGGCGCGGACCAGGAACAGCACCGCGCCGACGGCGAGCAGCGTCCCGCCGTAGACCAGGACCCGCAGCGCGTCGGCCAGGACCGTGAAGCGCGCGTCGCCCGCGGACGAGCGCTCCAGCAGCGCCGCGACGGCGCGGTCGTCGGCCGTGCCCGCCGCACCCACGCCGAAGACGAAGGCGCCCGAGATCGGGTGGCCGTCGACGGAGACCGCGTTCCAGGTCGCGACGTACGTGCCGTCCGCCAGGTCGTCGCGCAGGCCGACGCGCACGACCGTCGCGTCCCCGGGGACCTGCCCGGCGTCGCCCGCGTCGACCTGGCGGCCCTCCGCGTCGAACACCCGCACGGCGCCGACCTGGGTGGTGACGGGCTCGCTGAAGGTCAGGGTCACCTCGTCGGGGGCCGCGGGCAGGGACTCGCCGTCGGCCGGGGACGTCCGCTCCAGGACCGCGTGGGCGCCGGCGGGGCTGCGCCGGCCAGCAGCAGCGCCGCGGTCGCGAGCAGGAGGGCCAGCACGGAGGTCACTCGGCTCATGGGTCCCATCGTAGGGACCGGGCCGAGCGCGCCGCCGGGCTCCGGCGCCCGGTCAGGAGTCCCCGGCGACGGGGACCGCGGCGCCGGAGACGGGCCACGCGTCGGGCGAGGCGAGCCACAGCACCACCCGCGCGATGGCCGCGGGCGGGACCCAGCGCGCGTGGTCGGCGGCGGGCATCGCCGCCCGGTTCGCGGGCGTGTCGATGACCCCGGGGACCACGGCGTTGGCCGTGCGGCCCGTCCCGCGCAGCTCCCGCGCGAGCGTGGCCACCAGCGCGTGCACCCCCGCCTTCGCCGCGGTGTAGGCGGCCTGCCCCGCGGCCGGGGCGTCCACGGTGCGCGACCCGACCAGCACGACCCGCCCGCCGGCGGGGCCCATGTGCCGCAGTCCCTCGCGGGAGGTGACGAAGGCGGTGCGCAGGTTGAGGCGCAGCTGGCGGTCCAGCAGGGTCAGGTCAGGTCCGCGACGCTGGTCCCCCCGGCCCACCCGCCGGCCACCGAGCACGCCAGCCACAGCGGCCCCCAGTCGGCGGCGGCCACGTCCAGCAGCGCGGCCACCGCGTCGGGGTCGGTCGCGTCCGTGCGCGACAGGCGCAGGCGCCCCTCCGCCACGGCCGCGGCGTGGCGCGCGCGCAGCGCCGTCGCCTCGTCCTCGACCACCCACGGGACCGCCACCGCGTCGCCCCGGGCGAGCAGCAGGTCGACCACGGCCGCGCCGAGTGCGCCGGTCCCGCCCACCACCAGCGCCGTGCGGGGCACGCCCGCCTCGTCCGTCATCCGCCGCTCCTCCCACCGCCCGCCGGACTGCCGATCGCTGGAGGCTACGGCGACGGGGGCGCCGCGTCCGGGCCGTCCCAGCACACCAGCGCCCACGGCCGGTCGGCGAGGCGGGTCAGCACCACCGTGGCCGGCCGCGCGCCATCCAGGCGCAGCCGGCGGCGCAGGTCGTCGACGTCCACGGCCGACCCGCGCTTGCGCACCTGGACCGACCCGACGTCCAGGCGGCGCAGCTCCGCGCGCAGCGCCTTGAGGTTCCACGGCAGCGACGCCGCGACGGGCAGCACCCGCCCGAACGGCGTGCGCGGGCGGTCGTCTGCGGTGAGGAAGGCGACGCGGTCGTCGAGCTGGCGGGCGCCCAGCCGCGCGGCGAGGTCGGCGACGGCTCCGGCGCGCGTGACCGCAGGGTCCGGGTCGACCAGCCACGGGCCCGGCTGCCCGACCGGCGCGGGCGGCGCGGCCCCGGCCACCAGCTCGTGGACGGTGTCCCCGGCGATCACCGCCGCCCGGCGCACGGGCCCGTCGGGCGCGAGGGCGGGCGACCACAGCAGCGCCTCCTTCAGCTCGCGGCCCTCGGACACGAACTCGACCTCCCAGCCCGCCGGCGCGAGGTCCAGGGGCAGGCCGGGGGCGGCCTTGACGCCCACCGGCGGCACGCGCGCGGACAGCCCGGCGCACCACGCCAGCGGTGGCAGGGAGTCCCCGGTGCGCAGGCGCCCCGCGCCGGTCCGGCGGGCGGGGTCGACGAACACCCCGTCCACCCCCGCCAGGTCCACGTCCGCGACGTCGGCCACGACCACGCCGACGTCGGCGCCGGCCACCGCGGCGTTGCGCCGCGCGGCCTCCGCGTGGACGGGGTCGGCGTCGACCGCGGTGGCCCGCCGCCCCCGGCCCAGCGCCATGGCGTCGCCGCCCACGCCGCAGCACAGGTCGGCGACGTGCGCGAGGCCCTCGTAGCGCCGGGCGTGGCGCGCGGCGGTGCGGTCCGACGACGCCTGCTCCAGGCCCGCGCGCGTCAGCCACAGGCGGTCGGCGAGGGCGAACTTCCCCCGCGCCCGGCGGCGCAGGGCGACCAGGGTCTCCGCGGCCGCGACCAGGCCGGCGGGCGCACCGCGCCGCAGGCGGGCGGCGCGGGCCAGCGGGTCCCCGCCGGGGTCGGCGGCCACGGCCGTCAGCAGGGCCTCCCCGACAGGGGTCGCGAGCGCGTGCAGCGCTGCCAGGGTCAGGTCGCCGCCCACCCCCGCGGCCAACCCGGTTGGACGCTGTTCCGACACGTCGCGTTGCAGAAAGCTCCCACCGGTTCACCGGATGACGGCAAATGATGAACAGTATGCGATACTTCAATTACTCTGCGTGTACGTACCGATCCGTAACCCTGGTGACGAGGAGAACAGGTGTGGCGCTCGCAGCCCACTGGCTAGAGTGCCAGCCGTGCCGAACGTCTGCGGGAAAGAAGTCCTGATCTTCCCTGACCGCCCGCGCCGGAACTAGCGCGCGGGCGACCGGACTTCTGGGCTTTCCGACACACGAACTCACCGCTGGACCCGTCTCCGGGCGGGCCACAGGGTTCACGTCGTGCGAAAGGGAGTGGAGCGGAGTGGACGAACGCTGGCCGTTGGACGGTGGGAACGGGGGGGCGCGCGAGCGCTACCGCGTCAGCCCGCCGCCGCGGAGGGTCGCCTTCGACGACACGATGCGCATCGACGCGCGTCCGGCGCGAGGCCGGCGCGGCGGCAGGTCCGCCGTCGACGTCCTGCCACCCCGGAACGCCCCCGGCGCGGCGAGCCAGCGCGAGGTGGACACCCGCGCGGCGCTCGTCGCCACCGCCGTCGCCGCCGTCGTGACCGAGCCACCGGACGCCCCCAGCTGCCTGGACGTCGACCACGCGGTCCTGGAGACCACCGCCGCCCCGGCGGAGGCCGACGAGCAGCAGTGGACCCCTCCGCAGCTGCTGACCTCGGCGCTGACGGACCCCTCGGCCGCCCGCGGCCGGGCCGGCCGGCACGCGGCGCCCAAGGAGCGCACGACCAACTGGCGGGTGCTGGGGCTCGGCGCCCTCGGCGCGGGCTGCTCCGCGCTGCTCGTCGCCGCGCTGTTCACCACCATGAACGAGCCGCAGGACCCCGGCACGGGCGCGACCCAGGCCGCCTCGGTGGCCGCGGTGCCCGACCTGGGCCGCCAGCCGTCGCTGGCCAGCGTCGAGGGGCTGCTCGAGCTCACCGGCGCCGACCTCCTCGCCGCGGGCCAGCCGGTGCCCGAGGGCGGCGCGGTCACCGCCGGCGACCCGGTCGCCCTGCGCCTGGCCTACGAGTACCAGGCGCAGGAGGACTGGGACACCCTGGCCGTGGTCTGGTACCGCGGGGACCAGGAGCTGGGCCGGCAGTCCGCGCCGCTGATCGGCGGGGAGGACGCGGTCGAGGTCCCCGCCCCGCAGGGCCTGGAGCCGGGGACCGACTACCGCGCCGAGCTGCTGTTCAACGACGGCGTCTCCGTCTACGCGGTGCCCTTCACGGTCGCCCCCTGAGCCCGGCGCCGGTCCCCGTCCGCCCGGCGTACGACGGGGCGTGGGTCGGCGGCCTGGTCCCGGCCCTGCTCGGGGCCGGGGATCCGCCGGACTGGCTGCCCGCGCCCGCCGTGGGCGCGCGCAGCGTCGTGCTGCTGGTGCTCGACGGGCTGGGCTGGGCGGCCGTGCGCGAGCGCGCCGCCCTCCTGCCCGAGCTGTCGGGCCTGGAGGGCGGGACGATCACCACGACGGTGCCCTCCACCACCTCCACGGCGCTGACCTCGATCGCCTGCGGCGCGGCGCCCGCGCACCACGGCATCACCGGCTACCGGATGCGCGTCGGCGGGCGCGGGCTCAACGTGCTGCGCTGGCAGAGCGGCCAGGGCGACGACCTCCCCGACCCGCGCGAGGTCCAGCCGCTGACGCCGTTCCTCGGCCGGCGCGTCCCGGTCGTGACCCGCGCGGAGTTCCGCAGCACCGGGTTCACCGTCGCCCACCTGCGCGACACGCGCTTCACCGGGTGGCGGACGGTGTCCGCGCTGCTCGAGCACGTCCGCGCCCTCACCGCCGCCGGCGAGGGCTTCGTCTACGCCTACTACGACGGCGTCGACAAGGTCGCCCACGAGTACGGGCTGCGGTCCGAGGTCTACGCCACCGAGCTGGCCCTCACCGACCGGCTCGTCGGCGACCTGCTGGACCGGCTCCCCGGCGACGCCGCGCTGCTGGTCACCGCCGACCACGGGCAGGTGCAGGTCGGGCCGGAGGGCGCCGTCGGCCTGGGCGACGTGCGGCGCCTGGTCGCGGCCTACTCCGGGGAGGGCCGCTTCCGCGGGCTGCACGCGCGCACGGGCGCGGTCGGCGACCTGGTGGCGGCCTGCCGGGAGCTGTACGGCGACCGCGCCTGGGTGCTGACCCGCGACGAGCTGTTCGACGACGGCTGGCTGGGGAGCGGCGGCGGCCTGGCCGTGCGCGGGCGCGTCGGGGACGTCGTGCTCGCCGCCTCCGCGCCGGTCGTGTTCGTCGACCCCGGCCAGTCCAAGGAGGCGCAGATGCTGTCCCAGCACGGCAGCCTGACCGCCGACGAGGTGCAGGTCCCCCTGCTCGCCGGCCGCGGCCGGGCGTGAGCGGGCCGCGACCGGCCGGTGGTCCGCGGTCAGGGCGACAGCCGTTCGACGACCCAGCCGGCGCCGGCGCGGCGGTAGCGCAGGCGGTCGTGGAGCCGGCCGGGGCGGCCCTGCCAGAACTCCACGGCCTCGTGGGCGATCCGGTAGCCGCCCCAGAACGGGGGGCGGGGGACCTCGGCGCCCGCGAAGCGCGCCGCGGTGGCCGCCAGCCGGGCCTCGACCGCGTCGCGGCCGGGCACCACCGCGGACTGCTCCTGCGACGCCCACGCGCCCAGCTGGGACTCGCGGGGCCGCGAGGCGAAGTAGGCGTCGGACTCGGCGTCGTCCACCCGGGTGACCGGCCCGGTGACGCCGACCTGGCGCTCGAGGGCGTGCCAGAGGAACACCAGCGCGGCGTGGGGGTTCGCGTCGAGCTCGCGGCCCTTGCGGCTGGACCGGTTGGTGTAGAGCACGAAGCCGCGGTCGTCGAGGCCCTTCAGCAGGACCGTCCGCGCCGACGGGCGGCCATCGGCGCCGGCGGTCGCCAGGGTCATGGCGTTGGGCTCAGGGACCCCCGCGGCCGCCGCGTCGTCCAGCCACGCGCGGAACTGCGCGACGGGGTCGGGGGCCAGGTCGCCCTCGTCCAGCCCCCCGCGCCAGTAGTCCCGTCGCAGCCCCGCCACGTCGCCGTCCATCGGCCCCGACCATGCCACACCGGCGCGGCCGTGCCACGTCGGTAGGCTCGCGGCCATGGACCTGATCGCCGCCGCCGAGCGCTGGATCGCCGACGACCCCGACCCGGACACGCGCGCGGAGCTGCGCGCGCTGCTGGACCGCGGTGACGAGGCCGCCCTCGCCGAGCGCTTCGGCGCGCGGCTGGAGTTCGGGACCGCGGGCATCCGCGGGCCCCTGGGCGCGGGACCGGCGCGCATGAACCGCGTGGTGGTCCGGCAGGTCACCGCGGGGCTGGCGGCCCACCTGCTCGCCACCGAGCCCGGCGCGCGCCGCCGCGGGGTGGTCGTCGGCTTCGACGCGCGCCACAAGTCGCCCGACTTCGCGGCCGACGCCGCGGGGGTGCTGGCCGCCGCGGGGATCCCGGTGCACCTCGCCGAGCGGCCGGTGCCGACCCCGCTGCTCGCCTTCGCCGTGCGCCACCTCGACACCGTCGCCGGCGTGCAGATCACCGCCAGCCACAACCCGGCCCCCGACAACGGCTACAAGGTGTACTGGTCCGGCGGGGGGCAGATCGTGCCGCCGCAGGACGCCGAGATCAGCGCGGCGATCGACGCCGTCGAGGGCCCGCCGCCGCTCGCCGTCCCCGGGGACGGGGGCATCACGGCGCTGGACCCCGGCGTCCTGCCCGCCTACGTCACCGCGGTGCTCGCCGACGTCGTCGGCGGGCCCTCGCCCGAGCCGCGCGACCTGCGCATCGTCTACACCCCGATGCACGGCGTCGGCCGCGACCTCACCCGCGGGGTCCTGGAGGCCGCGGGCTTCCGCGACGTCCACGTCGTGACCGAGCAGGCGGTCCCCGACCCGGACTTCCCGACCGTCCCGTTCCCCAACCCGGAGGAGCCCGGCGCGCTGGACCTGGCCCTGGACCTGGCGCGGCGGGTGGACGCCGACGTGGTGCTCGCCAACGACCCCGACGCCGACCGCATCGCCGTCGCGGTGCCAGCGGGCGGGGACTGGCGGGTGCTGTCGGGCGACGAGGTCGGCTGCGTGCTGGGCGAGGCCCGCCTGGCCGCCCGGCCCGGGCCCGCCAGCGTCGTCGGCACGACGGTGGTGTCCTCCACGTTGCTGGGCCGCATCGCCGCCCACCACGGCGCCGCCTTCGTGCAGACCCTCACGGGGTTCAAGTGGCTGGCCCAGGCGACCGCGGCGCACGAGGCCGAGGGCCGCACCATGCAGCTCGCCTACGAGCAGGCGCTCGGCGTGATGGTCGGCACGGTCGTGCGCGACAAGGACGGCATCTCCGCGGCCCTGGCCGTCGCCGACCTGGCCGCGCGCTGCAGGGCCGCCGGGCGGGGACTCGCCGCCGCGGTCGACGACCTGGCCCGGCGCCACGGGCTGCACCTCACCCGCGGGCGGTCGGTGCGCCTGTCCGGGGCGGACTGGCGCGACGTCGTCGACGCCGCCCTCGCCCGCCTGCGCGCGCGCGGCGCGGCCCCGCTCGCCGGGACCCCGGTCGTGGCGGTGGTGGACCACCTCGCCGGCACGCGCACCCCCGCGGGCGGGCCGCCCTCGGCGCTGTCGACCCCGCCGACCGACCTGATCGGCCTGGAGCTGGAGGGCGGGGCCCGCCTGATGGTCCGCCCGAGCGGGACCGAGCCGCTGCTGAAGTGCTACATCGAGGTCGTGGAGCCGGTCGCCGGCGGCGACGTGGACGCCGCCCGCGCCCGCGCCGGCGCCCGCGCCGACGCCCCCGCCGACGCCCCCGCGACCGAGCTCGGCGTCGCGTAGGGCTCAGCCGCGCGTCATCTCCGGGGGCCGCAGGTCGAACTCGGCGTCGCCGATCTCCAGCATCGCCACCGGCTCGCCGCCCTCGAGGTGGTCCATGATCGCGGGGACGTCGTCCTCGGTGACCCCGCCGTACCAGACGTCGTCGGGGTACACGGCCAGGACGGGCCCGACCATGCAGGCCTCCAGGCAGCCGCCCGCCACGATCTTCACCCCGGTGGCCAGGCGCCGGCCCTGCTCCTCGCGCAGCGCGTTGAACACGTCGCCCGCCCCGTTGGCGTTGCAGCTGGGGCGCGGGTGGGACGGGTCGCGCTGGTTGATGCAGACGAAGACGAACTTCTGGGGCTTCGGCATGTCCCCGAGCCTACGCTGGGCCGATGGGGGAGGACGGGGAGCGCTTCGTCGCGCCGCTGGACGCCCGCGACCCGCGCTTCGCGGGCTCCGGGGAGCGGCCGCCGCCCGGCCCGCGCCGCCTGGTCGAGAGCGCCGGCCCCGGTTCCAGCCAGCTGTCACCGCGGGTGCGGGTGCTGCGGGTGCTGATCCCGGCCGTGTTCCTCGGCGCGATCGTCGTCGTGGTCGCGGTGTTCGCGGCGGGGCTGGACACCGGCGACGGGCAGCAGGTGATCGGCGACGCCGCCGCCGTGCGGGCGCTGGTCGACGAGCGGCCGCGGCGGGCCTGCTACCTGGGGGCGCAGCCCTGCACGTGGCTGACCGTCGTGGACGGCGAGGTGCTGGCGCTGGCCGCCAGCGGGCCGCTGGGGGAGGAGTCGGGGCGCCAGGGCGTGGGCTGGTGCCCCGGCTCGGGCGGGTACGGGTCCAACGCCACCGGCTCGCGCTTCGACGCGGCGGGCAACGTGGTGCGCGGCCCGGCCCCGCGCGGGCTGGACCGGTACCGGGTCGTGACCGACCCAGAGGAGCGGTTGGTCGTGGACTTCTTCTCCCTGACCACCGGCGACCAGGTGGCCCGCGACCCCGACCTGATCCCGCCCACCGGCCCCGACTGCGCGCAGATCCCCTTCGACCGGGAACCCTTGCTGTCACCCTGAGGTCGACCTCGACCTCAGGGTGAGGATCAGTCCAGGCCGCGCAGCGGCGCGGCGGGCGGGCGCCAGCCCAGGATCGCCTCCAGCGTGCGGACCGCGCGGACGGTCTCGCGGGTGGCGTGGACGCGGACGATGCGCGCGCCCAGCTGCACGGCGGCGACCGCGGCCGCCAGGGACGCCTCGAGGCGCTCGCCCACCGGCAGGTCCAGGGTCTCGCCCAGGAAGTCCTTGTTCGACAGCGCGACCAGCACCGGGTAGCCCAGGGCGGCGAGCTCGGGCAGGCGGCGGGTGACCTCCAGCGACTGCGCGGTGTTCTTGCCGAAGTCGTGGCCCGGATCGACGATCAGCCGGTCGCGCGGGACCCCGCGCCGCTGCGCCTCCTCGGCCAGCCGGCGGCAGGTGGCGACGACCGCGGTGGTGACGTCGGGCAGGTAGGTCGGGCGGAACGGGCGCGTCCGCGGCGCGCCGCCCGCGTGCATGACGACCAGGGCGGCCGTCGGGTGCGCGGCGACGACGTCGGCGATCTCGGGTTCGACCATCCCGCTCACGTCGTTCACGACGTCGGCGCCCAGGGCCAGCGCCTCGCGGGCCACCGCGGCGCGGAAGGTGTCGACCGAGATGGCGACGTCGCTGCGCGCGCGCAGGGCCTCGACGAAGGGCAGGACGCGGCGGCGCTCCTCGTCCAGGTCGACCTCGGCCCCCGGCGCGGCCTTGACCCCGCCGACGTCGACCAGGTCGGCGCCCGCCTCCACCTGCTCCAGGGCGTGGTCCAGCGCCCGCTCCAGGGCGAACGTCCGCCCCCGGTCGAAGAAGGAGTCGGGGGTGCGGTTGACGATCGCCATGACGGCGACCTGCCGTTCGAGGTCGAACCACCGGGAGCCCAGGCGCATGGCCCGAACCTATCGGCCCCGTCCGGCATACTGCCGGGCATGTGGTTCTCCGCCGTCGCGCTGCTGCTGGGGCTCGTCACCGTGCTCCTGGCGGTGTACCGCGACCCGGAGCTGCAGCCGCCGCGGCCCGCGGCGCCCGACTGGGACCTGCTGCCGATGCCCGCCGACGTCGCCCGCATCGACTTCCCCCTGGCGCTGCCCGGCTACGACCCGGCCAGCGTCGAGACCCACCTGGAGGTCCTGCGGCGCGCGTACGAGGACGTCGTCGCCGTGGCGCCGCCGGAGGTCCTGGCCCGCGCCCGGCGCCGGGCGGCGGAGCGGGCGGGCGTCGCGCTGGAGGAGGACCACCCCGTCCCGCCGGCGGGCGCCCGGCCCGCGTGGCCCCCGCCGCCCCCCGCGGACCCGTCGGAGCCGTGGCCGGCGACCGACGGCGACGCGCTGCGCCTGGAGGCGGTGCTGTCCTCGGTCGACCACCAGCCGGGCCGCCCCGCGCCGCACGTTACCGTCCAGGACCGCGGGCCCGACGCCGGCCCCGGCCGCTAGGAGTTCGCCGTGTCGACCGACTGGGGTGCGCCCCCGGGACCCGCGCCGGGCGTGTGGGCGGCCCCCCCGCCCGTCGCGCCCGCACCGATGCCGGGCCCCGTGCCGGTCCGCCCGATGGCGCTGGGCGAGCTGATCGACGGCGCGTTCCGGCTGCTGCGCGCCGACTTCGGCCCCATCGCCCTGGCCGTGGCGGCGCTGATCCTCCCGCTGCAGATCGCGTCGTTCGCGCTCACCGTCGACCTGCAGGAGAACCTGCTCGAGACGCTGGCGCAGAACCCCACGGCGCTCGCGCCGACCCTGCGGGCGTTCACCTCGCGCCTGCCCGCCTGGATCGGGGTCAGCCTCGCTCAGGGCTTCCTGCTGCTGCTGGCGGCCGGCGCGGTGACCCGGATCGGCGGGGCGCGCTACCTGGGGCTGCGCCAGTCGGCGGCTGACGCGCTGCGGTCGGCGGGCCGGGCCGCGCCGGCGCTCGTGGGCGCGCGCCTGGTGGTCGCCGTGCTCACCTACGGCGCGGTGGGGCTGCCGGTCCTGCTCAGCGCCGCGGGCTTCGCGTCCGGCAGCCCCGTCCTGGGCGTGCTCGCCCTGCTGCTGGTCGTCGCCGGGGTCGTCGCCGCCGTCTGGCTGTACGTCGCGACGGCGCTGGCGGTGCCCGCGATCATGCTGGAGCGGGCGGGGCCGATCGAGGCGCTGGCGCGGTCCCAGCGGCTGGTCCGCGGGCGCTGGTGGCCGGTGTTCGGCACGCTGCTGCTGACCGCGCTGGTGATCGGGCTGGTCGGGTCGGCCATCGGCGCCATCCCCGCCGGCGTGGCGGCCTTCTTCCCGTTCGAGCTGGTCGGCCAGATCCTGTCCACGGTGAGCGCGACCCTGACGGTGCTGGTCAGCACCCCCGCGAGCGCGCTGGTCGTCCTGCTGCTCTACTTCGACGCCCGGGTCCGCAACGAGGGCTTCGACCTGGAGCTGCGCGGGGCGTCCGCCCAGCGGCCCGGCGCCTGACGTGGGGCTCCTGGCCGCCCTGGGGGAGCCGGGCGTCGACCCCGACGAGGTCCGCCGGACCGTGGACGAGGTCCTCGCGCGCCCCGAGTACCAGCCGCTGGAGCCCGGGCTGCTGGACCAGCTGCTGGCCTACGCCGCCGAGCTGATCGGCCGGGTGCTGGAGGCGATCACGACGGCCGCGGGCGGGAACCGGCTGATCGGCGGCCTGATCGTGGCCGCGGTCCTGGGCGCGGTCGTCGCGCTGGTCGTGCGCCTGTCCCGCGGCCTGCGCCCCGACCCGTCGCGCGCGGTCGTGGTCGGCGGCGCGGTGGGGCGCCCGCCGGCGGCGTGGGAGGAGGAGGCGGCCGCCCACGAGCGCGCGGGGCGGTGGCGCGAGGCGCTGCGCAGCCGCTACCGCAAGCTGCTCGCCGGTCTGGCCGCGGCGGGCCTGATCGACGAGGTTCCGGGGCGGACCTCCGGGGAGTACCTGCGCGAGGCGCTCCAGGCCCTGCCCGCGGCGGGCGACGACCTGCGCGCGGTCACCCGTGCCTTCGAGGCCGCGTGGTACGGCGACCGGTCCGTCACCGCGGCCGAGGTCGGCGACGTGCGCGCGCGCGTCGAGCGCGCCCTCGCGGCCCTGGACCGCCCGGCCCCCGTCCCGGCGGGGGCCGCGTGAGCGCGCGGGACGTCTCGGCCGAGGCGCTGCGCGCCGGGCTGGGCGACGCGCGGCGCGAGCGCCGCGGGTGGCGCGCCTGGCTGCCCTACGCCGTGCTGGGCGTCGTCGTCTTGGGGCTCGCCCTGGCGGGGGGCGGGCAGGAGGACACCGGGGAGCCGCTGGACCCGGCGTCGCCGGGGCCCCTGGGGACCAAGGCGGTCGTCGACGTGCTCCGCGAGGTCGGCGCCGACGTGCGCGTGGGCGCCGACGTCCCGGGCGAGGGCGTCGACACCGCGCTGCTGCTGGTCGACCGCCTCGACGACGACGAGCGCGCGCGGCTGCTGGACTGGGTGCGCGCGGGCGGCGTCCTGGTCGTGGCCGACGCCGGGTCGACCCTGCAGCCCGACGCGGTCGCCACGACCTCGCTGGCGGTGGTGCAGGCGTCGATCGCGCGGGCCTGCGACCTGCCCGCGGTCGCCGACGTCGCGCGCGTCAGCGCCCCCGGCGGCACCGTCCACGAGGTCCCTGAGGGCGCCGACGGCTGCTTCGACCGCAACGACGGCTCCTGGCTGGTGGCCCGCGACGAGGGCGAGGGGGCGGTCGTCACCCTGGGCGGCGCCGGCGCGCTGACCAACGAGGAGCTCGGCGAGGCCGACAACGGCCTGCTGGCCGTCGTGCTGCTCGCCCCCGAGGGCGACGAGACCGTCGCGGTCCTGCCCCCGCCCGCCGGTGCGGCGGGCGGCGGGCAGCGCGGCCTCGTCGACCTGATCCCCGGCGCGGTGCGGGCGGCGTTCCTGCAGCTGCTGCTCGCCTTTCTGATCCTGGCCGCCTGGCGCGCCCGCCGCCTGGGGCGCCCGGTCCTGGAGCCCGCGCCCGTCGAGGTCGCCGGGTCGGAGCTGGTGGTGGCGACCGGCAACCTGTTCCAGACCGCCCGCGCGGGCGGGCACGCGGCGGCGATCCTGCGCGCCGACGCCTCGTGCGCCCCCCGCCTCGCCGAGCGGCTGGGCCTGGCGCCCGGCGCGCCGCCGGAGCTGGTGGCCGACGCCGCGGCGGCGCGCACCGGCGCCGACCGCGACGAGGTCCTCGCGCTGCTCACCGGCCCCGGCGACGTCGACGAGGCCGGACTCGTCACACTGGCCCAGGCGGTCGAGTCGGTCCGGCGTGCGAGCCTGTCCGACGTGCCCAGACAACCGGATCGAGGAGCTGTCGGTGTCCGCTGAAGCACCCGTCGTCCAGGCGCGCGAGTCCATCGCCGCGGTCCGCGACGAGATCGCCAAGGCCGTGGTCGGCCAGGAGGGCGTGGTCACCGGCCTGCTCGCCGCGCTGCTGGTCCGCGGCCACGTGCTGCTCGAGGGCGTCCCTGGGACGGCCAAGACGCTGCTGGTCAAGGCGCTCGCGGCCTCCCTGCGGCTGCAGGACAAGCGCGTCCAGTTCACCCCCGACCTCATGCCCTCCGACGTCATCGGCCAGGTGATCTACACCGGCGGGGACTTCCGCTTCCGCGAGGGGCCGGTGTTCACCAACCTGCTGCTCGCCGACGAGATCAACCGCACGCCCCCCAAGACCCAGGCCGCGCTGCTGGAGGCCATGGAGGAGCGGCAGGTGTCGATCGAGGGCGTGCGCCGCGCCCTGCCCGAGCCGTTCGCCGTCATCGCCACGCAGAACCCCGTCGAGTACGAGGGCACCTACCCGCTGCCCGAGGCCCAGGTCGACCGCTTCCTGTTCAAGCTGGTGGTCGGGTACCCGACCCCGGAGCAGGAGCAGGCGGTCCTCGCCCGGCACGACGCGGGCATGGACCCCCACGACATCGCCTCGCTGGGGCTGCGGGCGGTCGCGGGGCCAGAGGAGCTGGCCGCGGGGCGGGCGGCCGTCGCCGCCGTGCGCGTCGACCCCCGGGTGCAGGCCTACATCGTCGCGGTGGCGGGGGCGACGCGGGAGTCGCCGTCGTTCACCCTCGGCGTCAGCCCGCGCGGGTCGACGATGGTCCTGCGCGCCGCCAAGGCCTGGGCCTGGCTGGCGGGCCGCGAGTTCGTCACCCCCGACGACGTGAAGACGGTCGCCCTGCCCACGCTGCGCCACCGCGTGCAGCTGCGCCCGGAGGTCGAGCTGGAGGGCGCCACGCCCGACGGCGTCCTGTCGGGCCTCCTGGCCGCCGTCCCCGTCCCGCGGTGACGGCCGCGCCGGCGACCCTCCCGGCCGCTCCCGCCGCGCCCGCCGCGGGCGGCGACCGCGCGGGCGGCCGCGCCGGCGAGCTGGGGCCCGTGCCGACGTGGCGGCTTGCGGCGCTCGCGGCCCTGGCGTCGATCGTGGGGCTGCTCGCGCCCCTGGACCCGGTGGTCAGCTTGGTCGCGGTGAACGCCGTCGTCCTGGTGGCCGGTCTGGCGGACTGGTGGCGGGCGCCGCGGCCCGGCGCCCTCCGCGTCGAGCGCGAGCTGCCCGGCGTCGTCGGGCTGGACCAGGAGGCCGACCTGCGCTGGCGGGTGACCAACCCGGCCCGCCGGCCGGTGACCGTGCGCCTGGCCGACCAGCTCGCCCCGTCCCTGCGGGCGGCCACCCGCCGCGCCACCCTGCGGGTCCCCGCCGGCGGGCGGGCCGCCGCGCGCACCGCGCTGCGCCCCTCCCGGCGGGGCCGGTTCACCCCCACAGAGCTCGTCCTGCGCGTCGACGGGCCGTGGGGCCTCGCCGCGCGCCAGGGGCGGCGGTCCCTGCCGGCCACCCTGCGCGTCTACCCGCCGTTCCGCTCCCGCAAGGAGGCCGAGCTGCGCATCGAGCGCGCGCGCATCCTCGACGTGGGCCTGCGCAGCGCCCGGGGCCGCGGCGGCGGCACGGAGTTCGACGCCCTGCGGGAGTACACCGTGGACGACGAGTTCCGGCGGATCGACTGGGCCGCGACGGCGCGCAGCGGCAAGCCGATCGTGCGCACCTACCGCGCGGAGCGCAACCAGACGGTGCTGGTGCTGCTCGACACCGGGCGCGTCATGGCCGGGGTGGTCGAGGCGCTGCCGCGCGACGGTGAGGCGGCGCCCGGGACCGAGGTCGCCCCGGCGGTCCCGCGCCTGGAGCACGCCATGGACGCGGTTCTGATGCTCACCGCGGTGTCGACCCGGCTGGGGGACCGGGCCGGGTTCGTCGCGTTCGCCGACGAGGTCCGCGGGGTGGTGCCGCCCGGGCACACCCGCGCTCAGCTGACGCGGGTCACCGAGGCCATGTACGACCTGGAGCCGCGGCTGGTCGAGAGCGACTACCGCGCCGCCTTCGCCGACACCCTCGCGCGGTTCCGGCGCCGGGCGCTGCTGGTCGTGCTCACCGAGCTGATCCCCGCCGCGGTCACCGAGACGCTGCTGCCGGCGCTGCCGCTGGTCACCCGCGACCACCTGGTGATCGTCGCCGGCGTGCGCGACCCCGCCGTCGACCGCTGGGCGCGCGCCGTCCCGACCGAGGCGCGCACGGCCTTCCGCAAGGCCGCCGCCGTGCGCGCGCTGGACGACCGCCGCCGGATCGTCACCCGCCTCCGCGGGGCGGGGGCGACCGTCATCGACGCCGTCCCCGGCCGGCTGTCGGGGGAGCTCGCCGACGCCTACCTCAAGGTGAAGGCGACGGGGCGGCTGTGACCCAGCCCGCCCGGTCGAGCTCGCCGACCTGACCGCTGAACCCCCCGGCGGCGGCGCGCCGGCCCAGCACGAGCGCGTAGACCAGGAAGACCGCCTCGACGAGGACCCCGACCCCGACCCGCGCCCACGTCGGCAGGCCGGACCCGGTGATGAAGCCCTCGACGGCCCCGGCGACGACGAACAGCACGACCAGGCCGATCACGACGGTGATGGCCCGCCGGCCCTCCGCCGCCAGGGCGGCCCCGCGCGGGCGGTCGCCCGGGTCGATCACCGTCCAGCCCAGCCGCAGGCCCGTCGCGCCCGCCACGATGATGGCGGTCAGCTCCAGCAGGCCGTGGGGCAGGATCAGGCCGAAGAAGCGCGGGAGGACGTCGTAGACCGCATGCAGACCGCCGGCCTGGCCCAGGAGCCCGCCGTTGAGCACCAGGACGTACACGGTCGGCACGCACAGCAGGATGCCGAGCGCGAACGCGGTGAAGGCGACCTGGATGTTGTTGACCGTCACCTCGGTCGCGAACTGGGCCGCGGGTTCGCTGGAGTAGTACGCCTCGAAGTCCTCCTGGACGTAGGCCTCGCGCAGGGACTCCGGGCCGACCGCCTCCAGCGCCGCGGGCGAGCCGGCGATCCACACGCCGACGGCCACGGCGGGCAGCAGCAGGAGCGCGGCGCTCACCGCCGCGAGCCGGCGCAGGTGCCACAGCGCCGCCGGGAAGGTGGTCGTGAAGAAGTCGCCGACGGCCCGCAGGGTGCGCGGTCGGCTACCGTAGAGGACCGATCCGGCGCGGGCCGTGAGGTTCGTGAGCGACGCGGTCAGGGCCGGCTCGCGGTAGGTGGTGCGGGCCAGCGACAGGTGGGTCGCCACGCGCTGGTAGAGGTCCACCAGCTCGTCCAGCTCCGCCGGTGCCAGGCGGCCGCCGCCCGCCCGTCGGGCGAGCGTGTCGAGCCGGTCCCAGACGGGCCGGTTGGTCGCGACGAACCGATCGACGTCCACGGGACGCGAGTGTACGAGCGGAGCGCAGTGAGCGGGATCGTCACGCCGGAGGCCGTCCGCCTCGACTTCGAGGAGGCGAGCATCGGCTCGCGCTGCCTCGCGCTCGTCATCGACCTGCTGCTGCAGGGCACCGTCCTGTTCGTGGTCCTGCTGGCCGGGTCCGCGCTGGCGGGCGAGGTCGGGGAGGGGCTTCCCGAGTGGGTGGGGATCGTCCTCGTCCTGCTCCTGGTCTTCCTGGTCGTCTGGGGGTACCCGGTCGCGACCGAGACGCTGTGGCGCGGCCGCACCATCGGCAAGGCCGCCCTGGGCCTGCGCGTCGTGACCACCGAGGGGGCGCCCGTCCGGTTCCGCCACGCGGCCATCCGCGCGGCGCTGTCGGTGGTCGACCTCTGGCTGACCGGCGGCGGGGCCGCGGTGGTGGCGATCCTGGCCACGGCGCGCCAGCAGCGGCTGGGCGACCTGGTCGCCGGCACGCTGGTCCTGCGCGAGCGGACCGCGGGCGGGGAGGCCACGCCGGTCCGCTTCGTCGTGCCGCCCGGCGCGGAGGCCTACGCCGCCACCGTGGACGCGGCCGGCATGACCGCCGACGACTACGCCACCGTGCGGACGTTCCTGCTGCGGGCGGGGTCGCTCGCGCCCGACGCCCGCGCGCGGGTCGGCACCGACCTCGCGCGGCGCATCGCGGCGAAGCTCGCCCACGTCCCCCCGGCCGGGGTGACCCCGGAGCTGTTCCTGACCGCCGCCGCGGCCCGCTACCAGCAGCGCGCGAACCGCCCCGCCCCGGTCCCGGCGGCGGGCGGGGGCCCGCCCCCGCCCCCCGGCGCCGACGACCCGGCGCCCGGCGGGTTCCTCCCCCCGGCCTAGGGCTACGTGAGCCACTCCAGGATCGCGGCGGCGATGACGTCGGGCTGCTCCAGCGGGGCCCAGTGGGCGGCGCTGGGGATGACCTTGACGGTGGAGACCGGGATGTCGCGGTGCAGCTCCTCGGTCATCGCGATCGGGGTCGACCGGTCGTGGTCGCCGACCATCAGCAGCGTCGGCTGGCCGATGGACTCGCGGTTGATCGACGGCGCCTTGGCCATCGCCCGGCAGGCCAGCGCGTAGCTCTCGGGGTCGTTGCGCAGGAACAGGTCGCGGAGCAGGCCCACGAGCTGGGGCAGCCGGGCGGCGGTCCGCGGCGCCAGCGCGCCGGGCAACCAGTCGTCGACCAGCGCGTCCAGGCCCTCGGCCTCGACGAGCTTGGCGCGCTGCTCGTAGGCGTCCTTCATGGGCGGCTCGAAGTAGCTGATCCCGCCGACCAGGACCAGGTTGTCGACCGTCTCGGCCGCGGAGACCGCCAGCTGCTGGGCCACCAGGCTGCCCAGCGAGTGCCCGACCAGGGTGACCGCGGGCAGCTCGAGCGCGGCGAGCAGCGCCTCGACGTCGCGGACCCAGGTCGCGATGGACAGGGGGCCGCCCTGCCCGCCGGTCCGGCCGTGCCCGCGCAGGTCCGGTGCGATGACGTGGTGGTGGAGGGCGAGGTCCTCCAGGACCCCGTGCCAGACGTGGAGGCTGCCGCCCAGCCCGTGCAGCAGCACGATGGGCGGGCCCTCACCCCTGCTGACGTAGTGGTGCCGGACACCCTGCAGTTCGATGAACATCCTCGCTCCGTGGTGGGAGGGCCGCGCCGACGGGGGCGCGGGGTGATCGGCCCGGACGCTATGGGCGCCGGGCGTCGTTGGCTGCCAGGCTAGTCCATGTCCTGCGCTGCCGGACGGGCGCCGTCCGGCCCCGCCACGAGGTCGACCTGCGAGCCGTCGCGGCCGCGCGACACGCGCAGCCCGACGGGCACGCGCTCCGCGAGCGCCGCGACGTGGCTGATGACGCCGACCATGCGCCCGCCCTCGCGCAGCCGGTCCAGCTCGTCCATCGCCAGCTCCAGGGAGTCCGGGTCCAGCGACCCGAAGCCCTCGTCGATGAACAGGGTGTCCAGGGTCACCCCGCCCGCGTGGGACTGGACCGCGTCGGCGACCGCCAGCGCCAGCGCCAGCGACGCCTGGAACGTCTCCCCGCCCGACAGCGACCCGACCTCCCGCTCCACCCCCGTGAAGGCGTCGCGGACCAGGATGGACAGCCCGGAGGCGGCGTTGCCCCGCACGCGGCCGTCGCTGTGGCGCAGGGTGTACCGGCCGCCCGACATGGCCGCCAGGCGGACCGAGGCGCGGGCGGTGATGTCCTCCAGCACGGCGGCGAGGACGAACCGCTCCAGCGACATGCGCAGCGCGTTGCCGGTGCCGCCACACACGTCGGCGAGGTGGCGCACGCGGCGGGCCTCGTCGACCAGCGGCGCCAGGGCCGCCGCGCGCCCGGCGGCGGCTGCGGCCAGGGTGCGCAGCTCCGCGGTGGCGCGCACCACGGCGGCGCGCCGCTCCAGGGCCTCGTCCGCGGCCGCGGCGGCCTCGCCGGCCGCCGCCCGCAGACCGTCCAGGTCGGGTTCCGCGGCGCCCGCGAGGGCCGAGAGGTCGGGGTCGGCCAGGGTCGCCCGCACCCGCGCGGCCTCGGCGTCGTGCTGCTCCACCCGGGCGCGCAGCGCCGCGAGCCGGTCGGGCGGGAGCAGGGCGGCGCGGACCTCGGCGACGTCGGCGAAGCCCTGCTCGGCCACGAGGGCCGCGAGGCGGGCCGCCGCGCCGGCGCGGTCCGCGGCCGCGCGGTCCGCCGCCGCGGCGCGCCGCCAGCCGGGCGAGGTGGCGGCCCAGCGCGTCGGCCGACCCCGCGGCCACGCGCGGGTCGACGCCGGGGCCGATGGCGCCGGCCAGCTGGTGCTCGTCGTCCTCCGCGCGGCGGCGGCACGCCCGGGCGCCCGCCAGCTCGCCCGCGGCCTCGCGCCGGGACGCGGCCGCCCGGTCGGCGAGCCGGGCGGCGGCGGCCTGGCGGTCGGCCAGGCGGTCGGCGAGCCCGGCGGCCCGCGCCGCGAGCGCGGCGGTCCGGCGCGCCGCGGCCTCCGCGGCGTCGGCGGCGGCGTCCGCCGCGGCCGGGTCGGCCGCGGCGTCCCCGGCGAGGAGCGCGCCGTCGACAGGTCACCGAACGCGCGCTCCCGGTCCGCGCCCGCGGCGTCGGCCTCGCGCCGCGCGGCCTCGGCGTCGCGCTCGGCCTCGGCGATGGCGTCCTCGGTCACGCCGTCGAACAGGTCCGCCCGGTCGGGGTGGTCGGTGGCGCCGCAGACGGGGCAGGGCCCGCCCTCCTCGAGGTGCTCGGCGAGCACCCCGGCCATGCCCTCCAGGCGGCGGCGCCACAGGTCCAGGTGGACGGCCTCCGCAGCCTGGGCGGCCTCGGTGGCGGCGACCGCCGCCTCCCGCGCCGCCTGCCAGGCGTCCTCCAGCAGCAGCACGTCGGCGGCGGCGTTGGCCAGGCGGCGCAGGCGGGCGGCCTCGGCCTCCTCCGCGGACAGGCGGACGCCGGCGGCGCGGGCCTCCTCCAGCGCCGCGCGCAGGCCGTCGAGGTCGGCCAGCGCGGCGGCGCCCTCCGCGTCGGCGCGGTCCGCGTCGGCCTCCAGGCGCGCGGCCCTGGTGTCGTGCGCGGCGGCCTCGGCCCGGGCCCGCCGCGCCGACGCGACGCGCAGCAGCAGCTGGTCGAGCCGGCCCCGGGCGCCGGCCAGGGCGCGGCGGGCCGCGTCGACCTCGTCCGGGCCGGGCGGGTCCTGCGCCGACCAGCCGGTGATGGTCGCGGCCAGCTCGGGGTCCAGGGGGCCACGGGACCGGCCATGGCCGCGAGCGGGCCGACCGCCGCCGACCAGGCGCGCCGCGCCTCGGCGAGCCCCGCCGCGCCGTCCCGGTCGGCCTCCAGCGCGGACCGGCAGGGGGCGGGCCGTCGCCGCCGCCACGCGCGCCCGGTCCGCGGTGACGTCCTGGGCGGCCGCGGCGAGCCGGGCGGCGTCCGCCTCCGCGGCGAGGCGCCGCCGCACCCGGTCGGCCAGCAGCTCACCGTCGCGCAGGGCGGCCGCGGCAGCGGCGGCCCGCTCGCGCGCCGCCGCGGTGACCGCCTCCACGACGGCCACGGCCGCCTCCGCCTCCGCGACCGCGGCGGCGGGATCGACCTCGTCCCGGGTCCCGTCGAGCGCCGCGGCAGCGCCAGGGGCCGGGTCGCCGGGGCCCGGGACGGGTGCTGCGGCGACCCGGTCGGCTGCGGGCAGGTCGGCGAGTTCCTTGGCGATCTCGCGACGGCGCAGGGCGACCTCGGCGCGCACCCCGTCGAGGCGCTCCGCGCCGCGCGCGACCTCGTCCTCCAGCCCGCGCGCGCGCTCGGCCAGGCGGGCGGTGACCGCGGAGAACCGGCCCGTGGAGAACAGCGACGACAGCAGCCGCTCGCGATCCTTCGCGTCGGCCTGGAGCGCGCGCTGGACCTCGCCCTGGGGCAGCACGACCACCTGTGCGAACTGCTCGGCGTCCAGGCCCAGCGATTGGGTGATGGTCGTGGACACCTCCTCCACCCCGCTGCAGACCGCCTCCCAGCGCTCCGCACCCCCGTCGCCGTCGCGGACCCGGCGGAGCAGCGTCGCGGTCGGCTTCTGGGTTGTCGTGCCGGTCCCGCGCTGCTTGGGCCGCTTGTGCTGCGGCGACCGGGTCACCCGCCAGTCCTCGCCCGCCAGGGCGAACTCCAGGACCACCGCCGTCGCGCGGTCGGGCGGCGCGTGGTCGCTGCGCAGCTTGTCGGCGCGCCGCCCGCCGGGCACCCGCCCGTACAGGGCGTAGCTGATCCCGTCGAGCAGGGAGGTCTTGCCGGCCCCCGTCGGACCGGTGATGACGAACAGCCCGGCCTCCGCCAGCGGCCCGAAGTCGACGGCCACGGTGCCCGCGAACGGCCCGAACGCGGTCATCTCCAGGCGGCGGGGCCGCACGGCGCCCTACGCCGCCTCGTCGGCGGCGACCTCGGCCAGCGCCGCGCGGCAGTCGTCGCGCTCCGGGCCGTCCAGCGCGCGGCCGGTGACGTGCGCCACGAAGCGGTCGACGAGCTCCAGGTCGTCGGGGACGCGGACGCGGTCGGCGTAGCTGGCCCCGCCGCCGCCGGGCACGACCGGGGGCTCGTGCACCAGGGTCACCGCGTGGGGGAACCGGCGGCGCAGGCGGGCCATGGCGTCGCGCGGCAGCACCTGGTCGGTGAGGGTCGCGGCGACCCACGCGGCCTCGGCATCGGCGTGCTCCCGCGAGACCAGGAGGTCGTCCAGGGTCCCGCGCACGACCGCCAGCGCCCGCCCGGCGGGCAGGTCCACGCCGGTCACCCGGACCCCGCCCGCCGCGTCGAGGTCCACGATCCACACGCCCTTGGTGTGCCCCCGCTCGGAGAAGGAGTACGCCAGGGGCGACCCCGCGTAGCGGATCGAGCCGTCGCCGAGGACCTGGCGGCCGTGCAGGTGGCCGAGCGCGACGTAGTCGAAGCCGGCCAGCGCGGGCAGCCCGACGCGGTCCAGGCCGCCGACGCCCAGGGCGCGCTCGCTGTCCGACGGCGTCCCGCCGGCCGCGAACGCGTGCGCGATCGCCACCGAGCGCACCCGGCCCCGGGCGGCGAGGTCCGCGCGGGCGCGGTCCAGCGCATGGCGCAGCAGCGCGTCGTGCCCGCGCAGCTCGGGGACGCCCAGCTGGTGGCGCGCGACCTCGGGCTCCAGGTAGGGGATCGGGTAGCAGACCAGGTCGGGCCCGCCGTCGGCAGCCGGGACGACGACCGGCGCGCCGGCCGCCGCCACGTCCCCGCGCAGGTGCACCCCGGCGCGGTCCAGCAGCTCCGTCGCGAACCCCAGCCGCCGCCCCGAGTCGTGGTTGCCGGCGATGGCGACGATCGTGGCCCCCGCGGCGCGCAGCTCCTGCAGGCCCGCCGACAGCAGGTTGACGGCGTGCAGCGGCGGCAGCTGGCGGTCGTAGAGGTCCCCGGCCACGACGACGACGTCGATGCCCTCCGCGCGCACGACGTCGGCGAGCGCCGCCAGGGCGCGCTCCTGCTCGGCGGCGAGGGAGGCGCCGTGGAAGCCGCGGCCCAGGTGCCAGTCGGAGGTGTGCAGCAGTCGCATGGTCCCCGCACGGTAGCCGCGGGGTGTGACAGGTCCGCCGACGTGAGCCGTGGGTGATCAGCCGGGCGTGATCAGCGATGTGCCCGGCGCGGCGGGGTCGCGCACCAGCTGGTCGGGCACCCGGCGGTCCACGTCGGCCAGCAGCCGCGGCAGCTCCGGCCACCAGCGCCCGGCGGGCAGGTTGGCCAGGGCGGGTCCCGCGGCCTCGGCCGAGCGCACCGGCACCACGCGCGCGGGCGCCGCAGCGACCAGCACGCCCAGGTACCAGTGCCGGCGGGTCCGGTCCCACGCGTCGGGGTCCAGCAGCACGTAGTAGTCGGGCAGCTCGACCGAGCGCCCGCGCCACCCCGCCACCGCCGCGCCGACCTGCACCTCCAGGTCGCCCGCCGCGCCGGTCCCGTCGAAGCGCGCGACCCAGGCATCGACGACCGCCGCCAGGGGATCGGCGTCGTGGACCGTCACCGGCGCCCCGTCCCCGCCGGACAGCCGCTGCGCGGCGATCGCGCGCTCCAGGGGCGCCAGCCCGCGGTCGACCGCGACGGCGCGCACCCGTCCCGCGCGCCCGACCGTCCCCAGCACCCGGTCGCTGCCGGGCCCCACCAGCGCCACCACCGTGGCCGATCCCCGCTGCATCGCCGCAAGGCTGCCACGCCCCGCCCGCCGCCGCCGGACCCGCTCGGCCCGCGCTGGCTACGCTGCTCGCATGTCCCGGACCGCCGCCAGCGAGCTCGCCGACCGCCTCCGACCGATCGTCGCGGGCGAACCCGGCGTCCTCGCCGCCTGGCTGTTCGGCTCCACCGCCCGCGGACGGGCCGGCCCGCTGTCGGATGTCGACGTCGCCGTCCTGCCCGTCGGCGACGATCCGGACCTCCGCCTGCGGCTGCCCGCCGACGTCGCCGCCGCGACCGCTCCCCGCCGGGCGGACGTGGTCTTCCTGGACGAGGCACCGGTCGCGCTCGCCTACCGCGTCCTGCGCGACGGGCAGGTGCTGACGTCCCGCGACGACGATGCTCGGGTCGAGTTCTGGGTCCGGACCGTGGACCGCTGGCTCGACATGGCGCCCGCCCGCAGGATCCTGGCGGACGGACTCCGCGCCCGCCTGCGCGAGGGCAGCTTTGGCCGACCCTGAGATCGTCACCCGCCGCCTGCGCGAGCTGGGCCGCCGACTCGCCGCGCTGCGTGCCTTGCGCGCCGGCGACCCCCACGAGTTCCTCCGGGACCTCGCACTGCAGGCGCAGGCGGAGCGCCACCTGCAGCTCGCGCTGCAGAGCGCGATCGACGTCGCCCTGCACATCCTGGCGGAGGACACCGACCGGACTCCCCAGGACTACGGCTCCGCGTTCCTCCTGCTCGCTGACGAGGAGGTGGTCCCAGCTGACCTCGCCGCCCGGCTCCGGCTGGCCGCGGGTCTGCGCAACCTGCTGGTGCACGCCTACCTGGAGATCGATCCCGCCCAGGTGTGGCGCCATCTGGACCGGCTGGACGACCTGGAGTCGTTCGCCCGGCTCGTCCAGGACCGACTGGACCGCGGGGCCGGCCCTGTTCCCTAGCCCGGCCCTGACCCGGTGGCGGGTGGCGGGGCGGCCACCAGCTCGGTGGCGGGGTCGTGGGGCAGGGGCGGGGTGCCGGCGACGACGGCGAACGCGCGCTCCCACGGGCGCTGGCGGGCGACGAAGGGCTCCTCCTGGGCCATCCAGTCGGCGTGGCCCTCGGGGCTGATCTCGCCGGCCGCGACGCGCACCGCGTCGCGGCGGTCGCGCTCGTCCAGGTCGCACTGCACGTAGACCACGGCGTCCAGCAGGGGGGTCAGCTCGCGGCGGCCCGCGCCGACGCCCTCGACGATCAGCAGCGGTGTCCCGGCCGGCACGCGGATCGCGCCCTCGCGACCGCGCTCGTCCCACGCCGGCGGGCGGTACGCGACGGCCTCGCCGCGGCGCGCGGGTGCCAGCACCCCCTCGGCGAGCAGGTCGTCCCAGTCCAGCACCGACTGCCACCAGGCGACGTCGTCGGTGTGCACCACCGCCGCACCCGGCACCGTCACCGCCAGCCGCGCCGCCAGCGACGTCTTGCCGCTGGAGCTGCGACCGTCGACCGCGACGACCGCGGGACGCCCGTCGTGCACGCCGGCGGCGGCCAGCAGCCGCGCGGCGAACGCCGCGATCGGCTCGACCCGCCAGGGGCCGGCCGCGGGTTCGCCCTCGCCGAGCCGCACCCTGTCGCCGATCAGGAGAAGGTGGTGTCGCGGACCTTGAGGGTGTCGGCGGGGTCGAGCTGGAGGAGGAAGTCGCGGCAGCGCTGCGCCTCGGGGAGCTCGCCGATGGCGGCGGCGGCGCGCATGAGCGCGTGCACCGAGGACAGGAAGCCGCGGTTCTCCGGGTGCGACCAGGGCACCGGCCCCTGGCCCTTCCATCCGGCGCGGCGGATGCGGTCCAGCCCGCGGTGGTAGCCGACGCGCGCGAAGGCGTAGGCGGGCACCGCCTGGTCGCGGGCCAGCGCCAGCTCCGCCAGCGCCGCCCAGCCACCCAGGAAGGTGGGGTGCGCCGCCACGGCGGCCTCGAGCCGGTCGGCGTCGCCGCGCCCGTCGGCCAGCGCCCGCTCGGCCTCCTCCGGCTCCGGGTCCAGGACGGTCTCGGTCACCCCGTGCAGCGGCAGCTCACCCATGCCGCGCACCCTACAGCCGCGGGTCCACGGGTTCGGACTCCAGCGCCAGGACGGCGAACACGCACTCGTGGACCCGCCACAGCGGCTCCCCGCGGGCCGCCCGCTCCAGCGCCTCCAGGCCGAGCGCGTACTCCCGCAGCGCCAGGCTGCGCTTGCGGCCCAGGTGCCGCCCGCGCAGCCGCTCCAGGTGCTGGGGGCGGGTGTAGTCGGGTCCGTAGACGATGCGCAGGTACTCCCGCCCGCGCACCTTGAGCCCTGGCTGGACCAGGCCGCGGCGCCCGCGGACCAGGTTGCCAGCGGGCTTCACGACCACGCCCTCACCGGACCCCGCGGTCAGCTCCTCCCACCAGGCGGTGGCCGCCGCCTCGCTCGCGGGGTCGGTGACGTCGACGTCGCGCCGGCGCGTGCGCCGGACCAGCTGCGGGTCGGCGTCGGCGAGCCGGTCGGCGAGGCCCAGGTGCCAGGCGTGGGGGCGGTCGTGGTAGGTCGCCCCCTCGGTGGCCAGGAGCTGGAACGGTGCGACGGCCACGCCCTCCAGGCCGTCGGTGGGCCAGCAGTGGTGGCGGTAGGCGGTGGTGAAGGCGCGCGCGTCGTCCGCGCGCTGGGTCTGGGTCGCCACCATGTCGCCGACGTCGACCCCGCGGCCCGCCGCCCGGCGCAGCACGTCGACGGCGGCGGGCAGCGCGGCGCGGGCGGCGGCGCCGACCGCGGCGTACTGGCCGCGGATGAGGTCGCCCGCCTTGACCGACCACGGCAGGATCTCGGCGTCGAGCAGGAGCCAGCCCGTGCCCAGCTCGGCGAACAGCCCGGCCGCCTCGGCGGCCGCCGCCAGGCGCCCCGCGAACGCGCCCGCCAGGCCCGGGGCGAAGAACGGCCGGCCCGTGCGCGTCCATGTCGCGCCGCTGCCGTCGCGGTGCACCAGGGCCACCGCCCGGGACCCCATGTGCTTCTCCTGGCAGACCAGGTGCGCCACGCCCTCGGCCCGGTAGTGCGCGAACGCCTCCGCGGGGTGCTCCAGCAGCCCGGGCAGCGCCGAGGTGTCCGGCGGGCTCATCGTCGGGGGCAGCCAGCGCAGCGCCGCGGGGGCGACCGCGAAGCGGCTCATGACCTCGATGGCCGCCGCGGCGTGCTCCTCGCGCACGGCGATCCGCCTGCCGTGGCGGGTCTCGACCACGCGCCGGCCCAGCACGTCGTCGACGTCGAGCACGCCGGGGTCGCGCTGCGGGGCGGTCGCGGGCGCAGCCGACGGGGCTGCCGCGGCGGCGCCCGCCGGGAAGGGCCGCGCGGGCTCCGCCCACACCCGCTGCGCGGGGACGCTGACCAGCTCGCGCTCCGGCCAGCGCAGGGCGGTCAGGCGCCCACCGAAGACGCAGCCGGTGTCCAGGCACAGGGTGGCGGTCACCCACTCGGGCTCGGGCACCGGGGTGTGGCCGTACAGGACGGTCGCGCGCCCGCGGTAGTCCTGCGCCCAGGCGTAGCGGACGGGCAGGCCGTACTCGTCGGTCTCACCGGTGGTCTCGCCGTACAGGGCGAAGTCGCGGACGCGGGCGCTGGACCGGCCCTGGAGCCGCTCCGGCAGCCCCGCGTGCGCGACGACCAGGGCGCCGCCGTCGAGCACGTAGTGGCTGACCAGCCCGTGGCAGAACTCGGCGACCTCCGCGCGGAACGCCTCGGTCTCCGCCGACAGCTGGGCCAGCGACTCGGCCAGGCCGTGGGTCACCCGCACGTCGCGCCCGCGCAGGGCGCGGACCAGCTTGTGCTCGTGGTTGCCGGGGACGGCCAGGGCCGTCCCGGCCGCGACCATGCCCATGACCAGGCGCAGCACGCCGGGGGTGTCGGGCCCGCGGTCGACGAGGTCGCCGAGGAACACCGCGCGCCGCCCCTCGGGGTGCTCGGCCCCCACCGGGCGGCCCGCGCCGTCGCGGCGGAGCACCCAGCCGAGCCGCTCCAGCAGCGCCTCCAGCTCCGGCCGGCAGCCGTGCACGTCGCCGATCACGTCGAAGGGGCCGGCGTCGTCGCGGCGGTCGTTGTACTGGCGCTCGTAGACGACCTGCGCGGCCTCGACCTCCTCGACGCCGTGCAGGACGGTGACCTTGCGGAAGCCCTCCCGCGCCAGCCCGCGCAGGCCGCGGTGCAGCTCCGCGCGCTGGCGGCGGACCACCCCCGCGGGCAGGTCGCGGTCGGGGCGGGCCGCGTTGCGCGCCAGGCAGACGGCCTCCGGCACGTCGAGCACGACCGCCACCGGCAGGACGTCGTGGTCGCGCGCCAGCGCCACGAGCCGCGCCCGGTCCTGGCGCTTCACGTTGGTCGCGTCGACGACGGTCAGGCGGCCGGCGGTCAGGCGGACCCCGGCGATGTGGTGGAGCAGGTCGAACGCCAGGGGCGTGGCGGACTGGTCGTTCTCGTCGTCGGCGACCAGGCCGCGGCACGCGTCGCTGGACAGCACCTGGGTGGCCCGGAAGTGGCGCCGCGCGAAGGTGCTCTTGCCCGACCCCGACACCCCGACCAGGACCACCAGGGACAGGTCGGGGACCACGACCTGGGGCGCCGCGGGCGCGGGGCCGGTCACGTCGCCACCCGGAAGAACACGGCCATTTGCGTCGGCGGGCCGACCTCCGGGTCCTCCGGGCCCACCGCGACCAGCCGGACGCCGTAGCCGTGGGCGGCCGCCGCCCGCTCCGCCCAGGCGGCGAACTCGGCGCGCGTCCACTCGAAGCGGTGGTCGCGGTGGCGCAGCGTGCCGGGCGCCAGCCACTCGTAGCGCACGTTGTGCTCGGCGTTGGGGGTGGTGACGACCACGGTGCCGGGCGCCGCGGCGCCGAACACCGCGTGCTCCAGCGCGGGCAGCCGGTCGGGGTCGACGTGCTCGACGACCTCCATGAGCACCGCGGCGTCGTAGCCGCGCAGGCGCGCGTCGGTGTAGGTGAGGGCGGTCTGCAGGAGCGTGATCCGGGCCCGCTGCCGCTCGGGCATGCGCTCCAGGTGCAGGCGGCGGGCCGCCTCCTCCAGCGCCCGGTGCGAGACGTCGGCGCCGACGACCTCCTCGAAGGACGGCTCGGCGAGCAGCGCGGGGAGCAGCGCGCCGCCGCCGCAGCCGAGGTCCAGCACGCGCCGGGCGCCCGCGGACCGCAGTTCGGCGAGGACCGCGGCGTGGCGCTGGGCGACCAGCGGCGGTGCGGTGCGGGCGGGCTCGGTCGCGTCGTCGAGGGTCTCGGGGGTCGCGTCGTCGACCTCGGCGAGGCGGGCCAGCGCCTGGCGGGTCAGCGACCCGCGGTGGACGAGGTAGCGGCGGGTGATGAGCTCGCGGTCGGGGTGCGCGGCCAGCCAGCCCTCGCCGGCGCGGACCAGCTTGTCGACCTCGTCGGGGGCGACCCAGTAGTGCTTGGCGCCGTCCAGCACCGGCAGGGCGACGTAGAGGTGGTTGAGCGCGTCGGCGAGGCGGTGCTCGCCGGTGAGCCGCAGCGCCACGGTGCGGGCGTCGCCCCACTCGGGGAAGCGCTCGTCCAGGGGCAGGGCCCGCGCCTGGACCGACCAGCCGAGCGGCGCGAAGAACCGCTCGGCCAGCGCGGGACCGCCCTGGCAGGACAGGGCGGGGACGTTGACCTCGAGGGGCAGGGGGGTCGCCGCCAGCTCCGGGCGCTCCTTGGACGTCCCCCGGCGTGCGCTGGCGAACACCCGGCCCAGGGCGACGGCGAGGAGGCTGGACGCCGCGTAGGGGCGGTCGTTGACGTACTGGCCCAGCGAGAACGCCGCCTGCGCCGTCCCCTTCGGGCCGCGCGCCAGGCCGACCGGGTCGACCTCGAGCAGGAGCGCGACGGTGCACCGGTCCTCGCTCGCCTCCGGGTAGAGCACGTGCGCCCGCCCGGTCGACACCTCGACCGACTGCGCCCGCCCCGGGTGCTTGCCCAGCAGGAACCCCAGGTCCGTCGCGGGCCGGTGCGTCGTGGACAGCGTCAGCAGCATGGCGCAGTTCTACGGGAGCCGCAGGGGGGAGTTCCACCCGGGGGAGGAACGCCCTCCTCCCCGGGGCGGAGGCGGCGCGCCCGCGGACGTGTTCTGCTCGGGGCCGGTGCACCCCTGTTCCCGGAGGCCGTCGTGATCGCTGCCGAACCCACAGACCCGAGCGCCCTGGCCGCGCGGACGGTGGGACCGACCGCCGCCCGCGAGCGGTCCCTCGCCCCCGACCTGGCCCGGGGGACCGTGCTGCTGTTCATCGCCCTGGCCAACGTCGCCGCGTACTACTTCGACCGGACCGTGAACGTGGGCGGCCGCCCGGTCGACGGGTCGGCGCTGGACGACGGGCTCGACCTCGTCGTCAACCTGCTCGTCGACCAGCGGTCGTACCCGATGTTCGCGATCCTGTTCGGCTACGGCCTGGCGAAGGTGGCGAGCCGCCAGATGGCCGCGGGCCGGGGCATCGGCGCCGCCCGGCGGCTGCTCGTGCGGCGGCAGCTGTGGCTGCTGGTGTTCGGCCTCCTCCACGCGCTCCTGCTGTTCCACGGCGACATCCTCGCGGCCTACGCCGTGACCGGGCTGTGGACCCTGCTGTTCCTGGGCGCGCGGAGGCTGACCATCGGTGTCGTCATCGCGCTCACCCTCGTGCCGCTCGTCGGGGTGTTCGCACTCAACGGCCTGCAGCAGTCCTACCAGCCCAGCATCGGCGACGCCGTGTACCTGGTCAGCGTCGCCGAGCGCCTCGGGGTCTGGCTGACCGCGGTGCTGCTGACCGGGATCACCCTCGGCCTGGTCGGGCTGTTCCTCATCGGCGTCCTGCTGGAGCGCGAGGGCTGGATCGACCGGCCGTGGGACCACCTCCCCGCCCTGCGCCGCACGGTGGTCGCCGGGGTCGCCGCCGGCATCCTCGGCGGGATCCCCAAGGCCCTGCAGACGGCCGGGGTGATCGAACCCGGCGCGGTCGGCGGCGGCGTGTCGGTCCTGCTGTCCGCCGTGCACGTCCTCACGGGGGTCGCCGCCGGGCTGGCCTACATCTGCCTGTTCGCCCTGGTGGCCGCGGCGCTGCGCGGGCGGCGGGCACCCGGGCCGCTGCGCGCGTTGGCGGCCACCGGGGAGCGGTCGCTCACCGCCTACCTGCTGCAGTCGGTCCTCTTCGCCCCCCTGCTGTCGGCCTGGGGCCTCGGCCTCGGCGACACCATCCCCACGGCGGGCGCGTACCTGCTGGCGGTGGCGGTGTGGGCGGTGACGGTCGCGATCTGCGCGCTGCTCGCGCGGGCCGGTCGCCGCGGGCCCGCCGAGGTCCTCCTGCGCCGCCTGACCTACGGCCCGCAGCCGTCACCGGCCGGGCAGCTGACCTCCTAGAGGTCGTGGGGCGGGCCAACCGCGCCACGACCACGACCGCGGTCATGGCGCCACGACCGCGGTCCTACCGCGCCACGACCGCGCCCCCCCCCCCCCCACCGCGACCTGACCGGTCAGCGGGGGCGGGGGACGGTCATGTCGAACCAGCGCTTGGAGGCGCGGCGGGCGTCCAGGCCCACGTGGACGTGCTTGGTCTCGGTGTACTCCAGCAGGCCCTGCCAGCCGTGCTCGCGGCCCTGGCCGGACTGCTTGTAGCCCCCGAACGGGTAGTGGGGGTTGAGCAGCTGGTAGTCGTTGACCCACACGGTGCCGGTGCGCAGGCGGGCGGCGACGTCCATGGCCCGGGCGGGGCTGCCCCAGACCGCGCCGGCCAGGCCGTAGTCGCTGTCGTTGGCCAGGGCGACGGCGTGGTCGACGTCGTCGTAGCGCAGCACCGACAGGACCGGCCCGAAGATCTCCTCGCGGGCGATGGTCATGTCCGGCGTCACGTCGGTGAAGACCGTCGGCGCGACGAAGAAGCCGTCGGCGAGGTCGCCGTCCTCCAGCCGGTGCCCGCCCGCGGCCAGCGTCGCGCCCTCCTTGCGGCCGGTGTCGATGTAGCCGAGCACCGTGTCGAGCTGGGTCTGGCTGATCAGCGGGCCCATGGTCACGCCCTTCTGCAGCGCCGGCCCCACCACGACGGACTCCAGGCGCGCGAGCAGGCGCTCGACGAACGCGTCGTGCAGGGCGTCGGGCAGCAGCAGCCGCGACCCCGCCGTGCACACCTGCCCCGCGTGGAAGAACAGCGCGTAGATCGCCCCGTCGACGGCGAGGTCGAGGTCGGCGTCGTCGAGCACGATCTGGGCCGACTTGCCGCCCAGCTCCAGGGTCAGCTTCTTCACGGTGCCCGCGGCGAGGCGCATGATCTCCCGGCCGACCTCGGTGGAGCCGGTGAACGCGACCTTGTCGACGCGCGGGTCGGTGACCAGGGCCTCGCCGGTGCCGGGCCCGGGGCCGGGGATGATCGACACGACGCCGTCGGGGACGCCGGCCTCGCGGATGATCTCGCCGAGGCGCGACGCGGTCGCCGGGGTCTCCGGGGCGGGCTTCAGCACGATCGAGTTGCCCGCCGCCAGCGCCATGGAGATCTTCCACGCGGCCATCTGCAGCGGGAAGTTCCACGGGATGATCGCGGTGGCGACGCCGACCGGCTCGTGGCGCACGTAGTTGTAGGACGGGCCGGGGGCCATGGTCTGGGGGAGCGCCTCGGGCTCGTCCAGGCGGGGCGCGTACTCGGCCATGGTGCGGAACCAGTGCACGGCGCCGCCCACGTCGGCGCCCTTGGCCTTGGCCAGCGTCGCCCCGGAGTCGCGCGACTCCAGCTCCGCCAGCTCCGCGGCGCGCTCCTTGATGCCCTTGCTGATCGCCTGGAGGACCCGGGCGCGGTCGGTGCCGCGCCTGCCCGCCCAGCGGCGGTCGTCGAACGCGGCGCGGGCGGCCGCGATCGCCGCGGCGGCGTCCTCGGGACCGGCCTTGGCGGCCGTGCCGACGCGCTCGCCGGTCGACGGGTCGACCGACTCGAAGGTCGCGCCGGACGCGGCTTCGGTGTACTCGCCGGCGAGGAACAGCGGGAAGTCGGACACGGGCGGATCCCTCCTCAGGGCTTGATGGCCTCGAACGGGTTGCGGCAGGCGCGGCAGAAGTGGGTGCTGCGGCACGGCGTGGGGCCGAACGGCGAGTCGGCGACGGTGTCGCGCGACCCGCACAGCGGGCAGGTGACCCCGCCGGACCCCGCCGACCCGGGCCGCGGCCCGATCTGGAGGAGCACCTGGCCCGACCCGGGCGGGGCGATGCCAAAGGCGGCGAGGCGCTCGCGCCCGCGCGGGGTGATGCGCCCGGGCTCCCAGACGACGTCGCGCACGAAGCGGACGTCGACGGCGCGCACGCCGGGCAGGGCGCCGACGGCCCGGCTGACCTCCTCGCGGATCACCGCGGTGGCGGGGCACCCCGAGTAGGTGGAGACCAGGTCCACGGCCACCTCGTCGCCGTCGACGCGCACGTCGACGACCATGCCGAGGTCGCCGACCGTGACCGGCGGCATCTCGGGGTCGGGTACGGCGTCGAGCACCGTGCGGACGTCGGCGGCGGTCGCGGCCACGGTCACCAGCTCGCGCCGGGGTCGTCGCGGTACAGGCGGGTCATCTCGTCCCAGACCGCGGGCCACTCGTCGCTGTGGCGGCCCTGGCGGCCGCCGGGCGCCGCGGGCTCCAGGTCCGCCGCCTCGACCAGCCCGGCGAGGCCGTGCGGCGCGAGGTCGGCGAGCAGCTGGTCGCGCCAGCGGTCGCGCTGCGCGGACAGGGGCGCCGGCAGGGTGCCGTCGGCGAGCAGCGCGTCCTCGCCCGGCAGCGGCTCGAACAGCCCCGCGGCCAGCGGCAGCGCCGCCGTCAGCGCCGCGGCCAGCCGGTCCCGGGCCGGGCCCGCCGCCAGGCGCTCGAGCCACTCCCCCGCGTGCAGCAGGTGGTAGCGCTCCTCGCGCAGCAGCGCGCCGGTCGCGCCGGCCACGGCCCTCGACGACGACCCGCCCAGGGTGCGCAGGCGCACCTCCTCGGCCCACTCGTCGAGACAGGTGGCGCACGATCGTGAACGCCCAGTCGTCGCTGGCGACCTCGCAGAGCACGGCGTGGCGGTACTGGTCCGGCGCCCGCCCCAGCGCGAGCGCGTCGGGGTCCTTGCCGGTCAGCTCCGCGGCCAGGCTGTACCAGACGACGGCGTGGCCGATCTCGTCCTGTGCAATGGAGGAGAACGCGAGGTCCTCCTCCAGGTGGGGGGCGACCCCGGTCCACAGGGAGTGGCGGTGGCCCAGCACCAGCTCGTCGTCGGCGAGGGACAGCAGCAGCACCGCGCGCGGGTCGTCCATCAGCCGCGCTCCCGCAGGACCCGCCGGTCCTCCGGCCGCGGCCGGTCGATGCGCGCCCCCAGCGCGGCGACCCGCGCCGCCGCCCGGCGCCGCTTGCCGCCCAGCCCGGTGTAGCCGTGCTGCAGCCGGTAGCTCTTGTCGGTGGCGAAGGCGAGCAGGTCGGGGTCGCCCAGCGCGCGGAACGACCCGTCCCGTGCGACGGCCAGGTCGACGCCCTCGCCGTGGCGGAAGAACGACTCCTTGGCGAGCAGGACCGCCATGTCCTCGTCGGGGGCGTGGACCTCCCCGACGGGCTCCCAGTCCGACCCGGCGCGCCGTCGCGCCAGCACGGTCCAGCGGTTGCCGTCCATCAGGCCGCCGCCAGGACCGGCTCCGGCTCCGCCATGACCGCGCGGACCCAGGCGTTGGCGTCGTCCAGGCGCCGGCGCAGGGCCAGGCGCTCGGCGGTCATCGGCCCGTCGTTGCGGGCGATGCGCCGCAGCGGCTCCCAGTCGGGCTGGGTCCAGCGCCACTCGCCGACCTCGGCGTCGTAGGCGAGGTCGGGGTCGGGCACGTCGATGCCCAGGTCCCACAGCTTGGGCACGTAGCGGTCGAAGAAGCGCTGGCGCAGCTCCTCGTTGGTGGCGGTGCGGAAGCGGTAGTGCAGCAGGATGTCGCCCCCCGGCCGCGACGGCGGGCCGAAGAAGTGCAGGACCGGCTCCCACCAGCGCGTGACCGCGTCCTGGAACATCGCCCGCTGCTCGTCGCTGCCCGCGCACATCTCCAGGACCAGGTCCTCGCCGTGGCGCTGGTGCAGCGACTCCTCGGCGCAGATGCGCGTGAGCACCCGCGCGTAGGGCCCGTAACTGGACTCCAGCAGCGCCTGCTGGTTGACCAGCGCCGCGCCGTCGATCAGGAACCCGATGACCGCGACGTCGCCCCAGGTGTGGGTGGGGTAGTGGAAGACGTTGTGGAACTTGGTCCGGCCCGCCAGCAGGTCGGCGATCATCTGGGACCGCGGCTTGCCGAGGTCCTCGGCCACCCGGTAGAGCAGGTGGCCGTGGCCGACCTCGTCCTGGACCTTGGCGGTCAGGCTGAGCTTGCGGCGCAGGCTGGGCGCCCGCGGGATCCACTCGCGCTCCGGCAGGGCGCCCATGATCTCGGAGTTGGCGTGCATCTCGATGAACTTCCGCGCCCCCTCCCGGTAGGCGTCGGGCATCCAGTCGCCCGCCTCGACCGTGCCGCCGGCCCGGACGTGGGCCAGGAACTCCGCCTCGCGTGCCTCGGTGTCCATGCGTGCCTCCTCAGGTCGTGGCCAGGGCGTCGAGGCCCCGGGTGAACGGGCTGGCGAGCGGGTCGGTGGCCAGCGCCGGCAGGCGGTCGGCGAGCCCGGCCCACCACGACCAGGCCGGTGCCGCCAGCCGGTCGTAGCGGGCGGCGAACCTGGCCGCCGCGACCCCGCCGAGCCAGTCGGCCGGCAGCAGCGCGGGGGGCAGCCCGGGGTCCAGGAACAGGAACGAGCGCCAGTCGTGCACCAGCCGGATGCGCTGCACGAACGCGTCGCGCGGGTCGGCGGGGACGGGCACGTCCCCCCAGCGGGCCAGGAAGTCGGCGTGGGCCCGGCGCAGTGCGCCCAGGTCCCAGGCCTCGGCCACGATGCGCTGGTCGTCGGCCTCCGTCGCGGTCAGGGTCAGCGCCCCGTCGCCGAGCAGCGCGGCGACGCGGTCCCCGTGGTCGTGGGGGCTGACCCAGACGCCGTCGCGCAGGCGGCCGAAGCCCATCCAGCCCAGCTCGCGCGTCACCCCGGTCCCCGGGGTCAGCAGCAGGCGCCAGTGCCCGTCCCAGTCCGCCGCCCGCAGCCGGTAGATGCGCGCCGCGGCCTCCTCCAGCCGGTCGACCCCGCGCGCGGTCAACCCGTAGGCGGCGTAGCGCCCGACCCGGCGGGGCTCGACCCAGCCCTCCGCGGTCATGCGGTGCAGGGCGGTGCGGGTGGCCTCGGGCGTGAAGTCCAGCGCGCCCATCGCCGCGGTCAGCGCCGTCAGCCACGCCTCGCCGCCCGCCGGGCGCACGACGTCGCCGAGGAGCGTGAACAGCGCGGACCGGGCGTGCACCAGGGCCTCCCTGGTGTTACACCGTGAGCGGCAGATACGCCCGCTAGTGTAACACGTCAGGCGGATCGGGGTCCGCGCGGCGATCCTCGTCGCGCTCGCGGCGCGCGGCGCGGGCCTGCACGACCAGGGCGACCACCAGGGCGGGGAGGGCGAGGACCCCGGCCCAGATCAGCAGCTCGGACGGGAACAGGACGGCGGTGGGCATCGGGCGCTCCGGTATCATCTCGGGTCATGCGCAGCAGTCTGTTCGGCGAGCACCTGGAGTCGGCCGCCACCGAGACCTTCAGCCTCCAGAACCCCAAGATGCTCCGGGTGGCGCTCGACGGCGACGTCATGGCGCGCCAGGGGGCCATGGTCGCCTACCAGGGTTCGGTGCAGTTCGAGTACCAGGGCAGCGGCGGCGTCGGCCGCTTCCTCAAGAAGGCGCTGACCGGCGAGGGCCTGCCGCTCATGCGCGCGACCGGGCGCGGGGAGCTGTTCCTCGCCCACGACGCCGACGAGGTCCACCTGATCCACCTCGACGGCGAGGGCCTGACGGTCAACGGCGCCAACGTGCTGGCCTTCGACGCGACCCTGGAGTGGGACATCCGCCGGGTCGAGGGCGCCTCGATGTTCGCCGGCGGGCTGTTCAACACCGTCCTCACCGGCACGGGCTGGGTGGCCATCACCGCGCACGGCACCCCGGTCGTGCTCGACGCGGGGTCCCAGCCCACCTTCGCCGACGCCCAAAGCGCGGTCGCCTGGAGCTCCGGCCTGCACACGGCCCTCCAGCGCTCGTTCAAGGCGGGCGCGCTGATCGGGCGCGGCAGCGGCGAGGCCTACCAGATCGGCTTCACCGGCCAGGGCTTCGTGATCGTGCAGGCGAGCGAGGGCCCGACGGTCCCGCCGCACAGCCACGGGCAGTGACGCGGCGCCCCCGGCCCGCGCCGCGCCGGCGGTGGGGGCCGGGCGGGCGGCGGCCGTGCCGGCCGTGCTGGCCGTCGCGCTGCTGGCCGGCGGCTGCACCGCGGCCCGGCAGGAGATCGTGCAGCCGCGTGACGGGCGGTCGGGGCTGCAGGGGACCGGCACGCTGGAGGGCCGCCAGATCGCGGTCGCGCAGGGCCTGCCGGAACTCACGGTGGGGGACTGCGACCCGGTCGCCCCGGTCCCCGACGACGACGTCTGCATCATCACCGACACCGTCGACGGCCGGCTGTTCGTGCTCGCCTTCGAGAACCCCGCCGTGCTGGTTCCCGGCACCCAGATCGCCGTAGGCGACCCCGCCTGCACCACCCCGCCGGCCTGCGACGACGTGACCGACGTCGCGATCGTCACCGTCAAGCTGGGCACCGACGACCCGGTCACCGCCACGGAGGGGTCGGTGCGCACGACCCGCGTCGAGCCGTTCGCCAACTACGTCGGCGAGGTGACCCTGCAGCTCCCCACCGGCACGTTCTCGGGGAGCTTCGACGTCGTGCCCCGCCCGGAGGACTGACACCTTGCCCTTTTAGAGTGGATTGTTCTACCTCACGCGTGGTAGGAACTCCCCACTGACAGCGATGTCGATGGAGGGACCTGTGAGGAGAACGTTCCGCGCGCGGCAGGTGCTGCCGCTCGCGCTGCTGCTCGCACTGGCCGGGTCGCTGCTGCCCGGCGCGGCGCTGGCGGTGCCCGTGACCGACCACCCCGGCGAGACGGGCAGCATCGTCCTGCGCTCGGGCGACGGGCAGGTCCCGACCGCCCGCTGGAACGGGCGGGACCGCTTCGACACGGCGCGGCTGATCGCGGCGGACGACACCGCCTTCCGGGCGCCGTTCGAGACCGGCACCGTCGTTGTCGCGCGCGGTGACCTGTTCCCCGACGCGCTCGCCGGCTCCTACCTGGCCGGGGACGCCGCGGCGCCCGTCCTGCTCACCCAGCAGGCGCTCCTCGACCCCGCGGCCCGGTCCGCACTGGACGAGCTGGACCCCGACCGCATCGTCCTGCTGGGCGGTCCGGCGGCGATCAGCCTGGGCGTCCAGGAGTCGATCACCGCGACCTACCCGGCCGCCGACGTCGAGCGCATCGGCGGGCTGGAGCGCTACGAGACCGCCGCGCTCGTCGCCCGCGCGGTGCCCGCGGAGACCACCACCGCGCTGGTCGCCTCCGGCGCCGACTACCCCGACGCCCTGTCGGCGGGGACCCTGGCGGCCAGCGAGGGCTTCCCGCTGCTGCTCACCGACCCGGCCGGCCTGCCCGCCGTCACCGCGGACGCGCTGACCGACCTCGACATCGACCGCGTGCTGCTCGCCGGCGGCCCCGAGGCCGTGTCCGAGGACGTCCGCGCCGCCATCGAGGCGCTGGGGGTCGCGGTGGAGCGCATCGGCGGTGGCACCCGGTCCGGCACCGCCGCCGCGTTCGCCCGCCTCGCCGTCGAGCGCTACGGCTACCGCACCGACCACCTCAACCTGGCGACGGGGGCGGACTTCCCCGACGCGCTGGCCGTCGCGCCGCACGCCGGCCTGGAGCGCGCCCCGCTGCTGCTCACCAACCGCGGCGGCCTGATCGACCCCGAGCTGGACGCCTACCTGGCCGGGTCCACCGACTGCCTGGACGTCGTGCACCTCGCTGGCGGCGAGGTCGCCCTGCCGGCGGCCATCGAGGACGCCGCCCGCGCGGCGCTCACCTGCGACGTGACCCTGGAGCCGGAGAGCCAGACCGCGCTGGTGGGCGCCCCGGCCGCCGTCACCGCGTCGGTGCAGGCGGCCGGCGGCCCCGTCGCCGCCGAGAGCGTCACCGTCCGGGCCGTCCCGGCCGAGGGCAGCGCCGCCGCCGTCCTGCCCGAGACCCAGACCGTGGTCACCGACGAGTCCGGCACCGCCACCGTCGACCTCACCAGCGCCACCCCCGGCGACGTCGACGTGTCCGCCTGCGTCACCGGCGGCATCTGCGCCGAGACCGTCACCGTGACCTTCGAGGTGCTCGAGCCGCTCGCCGGCGGCACCGGCCTGGCCAACCCGCGCGGGGTGGCCCTGGGCAGCCTGCTCGTGGCCGAGAACGGCTCGGGCGGCGACCTCTGCACCGAGGTGGGCGGCTTCCCCGTCTGCTTCGGCCTCAGCGGGGCGGTCCGGGTCTACGAGACCGCGACCGCCGGGGTGACCGCCACCGAGACGATCACGTCCCTGCCGTCGCTGGGGGCTGCCGAGGGCGCCAGCGGACCGTCCGACGTCGCGGAGGGTCCTGACGGCACGCGCTACGTCGCCGTCGGCCTGGGCGCGCCCGCCTCCGTCCGCGACGCCGTCGCCGCGGACCTGGGCGAGCCCGCCATCGGCGACCTCGGGTCCCTCGCGGTGATCCCGCCGGCCGGCACGCCGTCCTACATCGACCTGGCCACCTACGAGGAGACCGTCAACCCCGACGGGTCCCCGCCGGCCGCGGCCGACCCCGACGACCCGGCCGCCCCGTTCGGCCCCGCCGACAGCAACCCCTACGCCGTGGCGTGGGACGAGGCCCGCGGCGTCGCCGTGGTCGCCGACGCCGGCGGCAACACCCTGGTGACCGTCGACCCGGCCGACCCCACGTCGGTCGAGGCGCTGGTCGTCCTCCCCGAGGGCGAGCTCTCGCCCGCCCCCGACGCCGGCCCGGCCCTCCAGGCCGTGCCGACCAGCGTCGTGGTCGGCCCGGACGGGGCGTACTACGCCGGCGACCTGCTCGGGCGGGTCTGGCGCATCGACCCCGACGACCTGCCCACCGACCTGACCGACGCGGGCGTCCCGCTCGCCGGTGACGACGAGCTGTTCGCCCGCGGGATCGTGTCGACCGTCGACATCGCCTTCGGCCCCGACGGCGACCTGTACGTCCTGGACATCTTCCGCGGCGCCGTCGACCGGATCCCGGTCGCCGGCGACGGCACCGCCGGCGCGCCCGTCCCGGTCGTGACCGCCGGGCTCGTGTTCCCGGTCGGCCTCGCCGTCGACGGCGACGGCACCCTGTACGTCGCCAACTGCGGCATCAGCGTCCTGTGCGCGGCGGTCCGGGGCCAGCTGGTCGGCCTCGACGCCGCCGCGGCCGCCGATGTCGCCGGGGTGCCGGCGGCCCGGTCCCGCGGGCCGGCCGACACCGGCGCCGCCCGCGCCGCCCTGGAGGCCCTGGGCCTGCGCTGACCGACCCGAACCGCCGCGCCGCCCCCCCCCCGGGGGCGCCCCCGCGCGGGTCCCCTGGGGCGCCGTCAGCCGCCGAGGGTGCGGCGGAGGCGGTCCAGGAGGCCGGGGGCGGGGGCGGGCGCGGGGGCACCGGGGTCGACCGCCGGGCCGGGGGGCAGGGGCGGGGCCTCGTCGGGCGGGCTCACGACCACCTGGAGGATGAGCGGGTCGGGGGCGTCGTTGCGCAGGCCGTGGGGGATGCCCGCGGGCACCATCACCGACTGCAGCGCGGCGAGGGTGACCTCCGCCTCGTCGGTCACCACCCACGCCCGGCCGCCCAGCACGGTGTAGATCGCGTCGGCCGACGCGTAGGTGCGCGCCGCGACCACCTGGTGCGGCTCCAGGCAGACCAGGTCGACGGCGACCACGTCGGTGGCGAACACCCGCCGGCCCGCCGCCCCCTCGAGGTCGAAGGTCACGTAGTCGCGCAGGTCCACCGCCGTCGGCTCGAACTCCATGGCCGGAACGGTACGCTCGCGACGCCGCCGGGCCCGCACCCGCCGCCACCCCCACCGGCCCAGACAGGAGCACCCACGTGCCCGAGTTCGCCACCTCGACCGCGCCGCTCGCTGAGCTCCAGGCCGACGTCGTCGCCGTCTTCGCGACCTCGGGACGGTCCAACAGCGGCGGGGGACCGGTGCTGGGCGACGCGGCCGCGCAGGCGGCGGCGGCGCTGGGCGTGGACCTGGCGCAGGAGCTCGCCGCGATCCGGTTCGAGGGCAAGCTCGGGTCCGTCGGCCGGGTGCCCACGCGCGGCGCCCTGCGCGCGCCGCTCCTGCTGGTGGTCGGGCTGGACGTCGCCGCCCGCGTCGACCTGGAGCGCCTGCGCAAGGGCGCCGGCGCCGCGGCGCGCAACGCGACCCGCGGGGCGACGCTGGTGATCGCGGTACCCCTCGACCTGCTGCCCGACGGCACCGACGCGGCCGACGCGGTGCAGGCCGTGGTCGAGGGCGCGGGCCTGGGCGCCTACGCCTACACCACCTACCGGACCAAGTCGCCCGACGTCCCGTCGGTGGAGCGCGTCGTCGCCGTCGTCGGCGACGACCAGCTGCCCGCCGCGGAGCGCGGCCTGGCCGCGGGGCGCGTCCTGGTGCGCGCCACCGCGCTGACCCGCGACCTGGTGAACACCCCGCCGGGGGCCAAGCGCCCGCCCGCCCTGGCCGACCGCGCCGCGGAGCTGGCCCGCGAGGCCGGGCTGGAGGTGCGCGTCCTGGACGAGACGGCGCTGGCCGACGGCGGGTTCGGGGGCATCCTCGGCGTCGGCCAGGGCTCCTCGGCCCCGCCGCGCCTGGTCGAGCTGACCTACACCCCCACCGCGCCGGACGCGGCGGGCCACGTCGTGCTGGTCGGCAAGGGCATCACCTTCGACACCGGCGGGATCTCGCTGAAGCCGTCGACCTCGATGGCGACGATGAAGAGCGACATGGGCGGCGCGGGGGCCGTGCTGGGGGCCATGACCGCGCTGCGCGACCTCGGCGTGACCCACAAGGTGACCGGGCTGCTCGCGCTGGCGGAGAACATGCCCTCGGGCACGGCGATCCGGGTGTCCGACGTGCTGACCCACCGCGGCGGCACCACCGTCGAGGTCATGAACACCGACGCGGAGGGCCGCCTGGTCCTGGCCGACGCGCTGGTCTACGCCACCGAGCTGGACCCCGACGCGATCGTGGACCTCGCCACCCTGACCGGCGCGCAGGTCGTCGCCCTGGGCAACCGGATCGCCGGGCTCATGGGCAGCGACGACGGCCTGCTCGCCGAGCTGGAGGCCGCCGCCGCCGCGACCGGCGAGCGGGTGTGGCGCCTGCCCCTGCCCGAGGACTACGCCGAGCAGCTGCGCAGCGAGGTCGCCGACCTCAAGAACATCGGCCGGCCCGGGCAGGCCGGCACGCTGATCGCCGGGCTGTACCTCAAGGAGTTCACCGGCGAGGTGCCGTGGGCGCACCTGGACATCGCCGGTCCGGCCTTCACCGAGGACGGCGACGGCTACTACCTGGCCAAGGGCGGCACCGGGGTGATGGTCCGCACGCTCGTGCGCTTCCTCCAGCAGCGCTCCGCCGCGGCCTGAGCGGCGGGTACGGGACACACTGTCGTCATGTCGGGTGCTACCGGTGTCATGGGCGTGATCCTCCTGGAGACCGCCGTCGGCGGCGCGCTGGTCCTGTGGGCCAGCGGTGTCTGGGGGCAGGTGCGCCGCGGCTTCTTCCTGCTGACGGGGATCTCCCTGGCGCTGTGCGCGCTGGGGGCGTGGGCGCTGGTCGCCGGGGACGCGCGCGACGCCGCCCCGGCCCTGGCCGCGGCGGCGGACCGCGCCGCCACGGGGCTCGCGGTCTTCGCGGGCCTCCTGATCCTGTGGCAGGTGCTGCTGCTCGTCGCGCCGCCGGTCGTCGCGCGGGTGGCCGGGCTGGTGGCCGCGGTCGCCGGCGTGGCCGCCCTCGTGCTCCTCGGGCTGGTGCGCACCGACGGTGCCGCCGCGGCGATCGCCGGGCTGCTGCTCGGGTCGGTGTTCCTCGGCTCGACGCTGTTCGGCCTGCTCCTCGGGCACTGGTACCTGGTGGAGCGGCGGCTGTCGAACGTCTACATGGTGCGCAGCGCCTGGTGGTACATCGCCGGCGTGGCGGCGGCGGTGGCCGCCCTCGCCCTGAGCACCCTGTCGCCGGGCGACCTGCCGACGCTGGAGCTCAACCCGCTGCTGGCGATCCCCGGCTTCAGCGTCCTGCTGGCGGGGGGCCTCGTCTTCATCTGCGCCCTCATCGCCGGCTTCGTGTGGAAGCTGGCCCGCGAGGGCGGCCGCTCCATCCAGGCCGCCACCGGCTACTACTACCTCGCGGTGATCATGGCCTTCCCCGCCGAGCTCGCCGCCAAGCTGCGCTTCTTCTAGCGGGCCGGCGGACACGGGTCGGGCCCGGAGGCCGGGCTCGGGGGTCAGGCGGTGCGGGTGGCGACGACCAGGCCGCCCTCCAGGAGGGTGGCGTCGAGGTCGGGGTCCCCGGCGACGCCGCGGCCGAACGCGACCGCGGCGGCGTCGGCCGGGTCCGGTCCCGTGTCGGCCACGAGCATGCCGCCGGGGCGCAGCAGCCGGCGCGCGTGCTCCAGGTGGCCTGGCAGGTCGGCGGCCGGCGAGGCGAGGACGACCACGTCGTAGTTGGCGTCGCGCAGCCGGGGCAGGATCTCGCGCGGGTCGCCGTGGACGGCGCGCACGCGCTGGCCCGCTCCGGCCGCGGCGTAGGCCTGCTGGGCCAGGGCGTGGCGGTCGCCGTCCGCCTCGATGGTGGTGAGCGTGCCCCGGGGGTCCATGCCCTCCAGCAGCCACAGGCCCCGGTAGCCGCCGTCGCAGCCGACCTCCACGACGGTGCGCGCGCCGGCGGTGCGGGCCAGCAGGCGCAGCAGGGCGCCGGTCCCCGCGGGGACGGGGGGCACGCCGGCGGCCTCCGCCCGCTCCCGGGCGGCGCGCAGGCCCGGCGTCTCCGGCCGGAGCGCGGTCAGCAGGTCGTGGGTACCGTCCATGTGGACAGTGCACCACACCACCCGGGCCGGGCCGGGGAGGCGGAACCCGTGACGCCGCGCGATCGTTGCGCAGGGACCGAACGACTAGACTGCAGGGTCCCATGTCCGCGCCAGAGGAGTCCCGGCCCGACCCCCGCCCCTCGTTCGACGAGGTCGCGGAGGAGTACGGCAGCACGGTCTACACCTTCGCGTACCGCCTGACCGGCGACGCGGACGAGGCCGCGGACCTGTCCCAGGACGTGTTCGTGCGGGTCTACCGCAACCTGCACCGGTACCAGCCGGGCACCTTCGACGGCTGGCTGTACCGCATCACGCGAAACCTGTTCCTTGACTCGGTCCGCCGGCGGCGGCGCCTGCGCACCGAACCGCTGCCGGAGCAGGAGTGGCGGGTCCCCGCCTCGGACGAGCCCGGCCCGGCCGACGTCGTGGAGCGCCGCACGCTGGAGGCCCGGCTCGAGCAGGGGCTGGCCCGCCTGCCGCGCGACTTCCGGCTCGCCGTGGTCATGTGCGACGTGCAGGGCATGACCTACGACGAGATCGCCGAGGCGACCGGCTGGCCAATCGGGACGGTGCGCAGCCGCATCCACCGCGGCCGCAAGCAGCTGCGCGAGCACCTGACCTCGACGCCCGAGCCGGACGCCGACGCGCCCCGCATCCGCCCCCGCTCCCTCCAGCCACCCGGCTGATCCCCCCGCCATGAGCCGCCCGGCCCCCGCATGCGACCGCACCGAACCGCTCCTGTCCGCGTGGCTGGACGGCCAGCTCTCGGCGACCGAGCAGGTCGCCGTCGCCCGCCACCTGTCGGGCTGCCCGCGCTGCTGGGCCGAGGCCGACGACCTGCGGCGCATCCGCACGATCATCCGGGGCGTCCCGCCGCGCAGGGCACCCGCGGACGTCCGCAGCGCGCTCGCGGGCCCCGTCGCGCTCGCCCCGGCCGGGGGCCGGCGGCCCGGCCAGGTCGCCGCCGGCGCCGCGGGTGCGGCGGTGGCCGCGGCGGCCCTGCTCGGCAGCGTCGCGCTGGCCCTGGGCGGCGAGCCGGCGCCCGCCCCGGCGGAGGTCCCGCTGGACGTCTGGGTCGTCGAGCACGTGGGCCGCGCGCGAGCGCCCCGGCACCGGCCCGCTGTCCCTGCAGGTCGGCCGGTGACCGCCGCCGCGGCGCCGGCGCCGTGCCCGGCCCCTCCCCGCCACGGGCGGGTCCCCGGCGGGGTGCCGCCGTCCGGGGTCGCGGGGTGACGTCGCGGGCCTCGTCCCCGGTCGCGCTGCGGACCGGGGTGCTGCTGTCCGCCGCCCTCGCCCTGGCCCTGACCCCGTGCTGGGCCCCCGCCGAGGCCTCGCCCCGGACCTTGCTGGACCGCGCGGTCGAGCGCGCGCGCGAGGTCCCCCACCGCGGCGAGGTCCTCGCGGTCACCTGGGACGGCGAGCAGGCGCGCGTCACCGAGTCCCCGTCGTCGCCGGCGCCGGCGCCCTGGTCCCCGGCGCCCCCGGACCCGCGCGGCCCGTCGCCGACCTGGAGGACAAGTACCGCGTCCGCCAGGTCGGCGAGGGCATGGTGCTGGACCGTCCGACCGTGGGGTTGGAGGTGGTCCGCCGCGACGACGGCCGCCTCCGCGAGCGCTTCGAGGTCGACCGCGTCACCGGGCTGGTCCTGCGCCGCGAGAGCTACGACGGCGACCTGCGGCTGCGCCTGGCCACCTACTCGCGGCTGGACCTGCGGCCCGCCCCGGCGGCCTCCCCGCGCGACGCGGCGCCGGCCGCGGCGTGGCGCGGCGGCGACGCGACCCCGGTCCGGGCGCCCCACCTGGACGCCCTGCGCGAGGGCGGGTGGGTGGTCCCCGCCGCGCTGCCCGACGGCTACCGGCCGGCCGGGGTGTACGCGGTCGCGTCCGCGGACGGCCAGCACCTCCAGCAGATCTTCGACGACGGCCTCTACAGCGTGTCGCTGTTCCAGCAGCGCGGGCGCGCCGACTGGGCGGCGCTGACCGAGGGCGCCCGGCCGGTGCACGGCCTGGGCGACCGGGCCGCCGAGTGGCCCGGCGCCGTCCCCCGCCAGATCGTCTGGGAGGCGGGCGGGACCGTCCTCAGCCTGGTGGGCGACGCCCCGCCCGCGGAGCTGCGCGCGCTGGCCGCCGCGGTCCCCGCGCCGGCCGCGCCGGGGCTGCTGGCCCGCCTGCGCACGGGGCTGGAGCGCATGTGGTCGGGGCTGAGCCCGTGGCACTGAGCGGGGAGACGGGGCACCCTGCGGGCATGGCTGCCGACGGCCGCTGGCCGACCGCGTACCCCCGGATCCCCGGGCCGCCGCCCGCGCCGCCCGCGCCGCGGGGGGCGGGGGCCCGCGTCGCCGCGCTGGTGCTGGCGGCCGCGACCCTCGGCGGCCTGGCCGGGGGCGCCCTCGCGCTGGCCGTGGCCGGACCCCGGCCGGTCCCGATCGTGGTCGCGCCCGCACTGGCGCCCGTCGCCGGGGCCGACCGGTCCGACCGGGTCGTCGCCGTCGCCGCCGCGGTGCGCCCCAGCGTCGTCCACGTCGACGTGGGCGGGCCGGGGCGCGGCGGGACCGGCAACGGATCCGGCGTGGTCTACCGCTCCGACGGCTACATCATCACCAACCGCCACGTGGTCGAGGGCGCGGGCCGGGTGTCGGTCGGGTTCGCCGACGGTGCGCAGGCCCGGGCCGAGGTCGTCGGCACCGACGACGTCCACGACCTCGCCGTGCTGAAGGTCGACCGCGAGGGGCTGCCGGTCCTGCCGCTGGCGGAGGCGGCCCCGCAGGTCGGCCAGACCGCGGTCGCCGTCGGCAGCCCGTTCGGCCTCGACGGGTCGGTGACCTCCGGGATCGTCAGCGGCGTCGACCGGCGGGTCGCCTTCCGCCGGGCCGACGGGACCGACCTCCAGCTCGTCGACGTCGTCCAGACCGACGCCGCGATCAACCCGGGCAACTCCGGCGGGCCGCTGGTCAGCGCCGACGGGCGGCTGATCGGCATCACCTCCGCGGTGCTGTCGACCGGCTCGGGGGCGGTGGGGGTGGGCTTCGCGATCCCGGCGGCCGCCGCCGCGGAGGCCGCGGAGCGCCTGATCGCGGGGACGACCGGTCCGTGACGCCCGTGGCTGCGAACCCGGGGGGTAGGCTCGTGGTCCCGTCGGTCCGTCAGGAGGATGACCCCGTACTCGTGAGCCGGCCGGCGCTTGAGGTGCACACCGCGAGCCGCCCGGCGCTTGAGGTGCACATCTAGGAGGTTGGCGTGAACGCCCCCGGGTTCTGGGAGATCATCGTCCTGGCGATCTTCGCCCTGTTCATCTTCGGCCCCGAGCAGCTCCCGAAGGTGGCCCGCCAGGTCGGCACGATGGTCGGCCAGTTCCGGCGGGAGGCGTCCGGCACGCTGGACGAGCTGCGCCGGGCCGCGGAGCTCGACGACCTCAAGGAGGTCGCCGACGAGTTCCGGTCGACCGCGACGGACCTGCAGCGGTCGTCGGACCTGACCGGCCCGCTGACGTCGGGCAGCCGGCCCGCGGGTGCCAGGGCGGTCCCGCCGACCGTGCGGGCGGAGGGGCCCCCGCCCTTCGACCCCGAGGCGACCTGAGCCCTGGCGTGGGGGTGTCGAGGGAGGCCCGGCGGGGCCTGGGGCGCGTGGTCGCGGGCAGCCTGCTGCTGGGCGGGACCTGGCTCGCGCTGCAGCGGCCCGCGCTCCAGCGCCTCGACGTCCGCGCGGGCGACGTGGTGCGCCGGGCGGGGTCGCTGACCGCCGACCGCCTGGTGGCGGGGACCACCGACCTGGGGTCGGTCCACGGGGTCATGGGGGCCGCGGCCGTGCTGGCCCTCGCCGGACGGCGGGAGGCCGCGGCCGACGTGCTGGGGGTCGGGACCGCTGCGTGGTTCCTGGCCCAGACCAACAAGCGCTTCGTCGGGCGCCAGCGCCCGTACGAGGCCGAGGGCGTGCGCCGCCTGATCCGCCCGCCGACCGGGTCGTCGTTCCCGTCGGGCCACGCGGCGGTCGGCATGGCCATGATGGCGCGGTCGGGGGAGCGGGCCCGCAGCGGCTGGGGCGAGGCCCTGCTGACCGGGCTGGGCGCCTACGTGGGCCTGAGCCGGGTGTACGTGGGCGTGCACTACCCCAGCGACGTGCTCGGCGGCGCCGGTCTGGGCCTGGTCATCGCGGGCCTGTGGCGCGGCCCGCTCGCGGCCGCCGGGCGCGCGCTGTTCGGGGCCGCCGCCGGCGGCCTGGCGCGCGCGGTCCCGACCCTGGCGCGCGCGGCCGCGCGCGCCGTCCTCGCCGTCCTGCGGGCCTGATCAGGCGCCCCGGTCGGCGGCCAGCGGGGTGCGGCGCGCCCGCCGCCCGCCAGCAGCGCCGCGGCGCCCGCGGCCAGCGCGAGGGCCGCGGCGGCGCCGAACAGCACCGCCACCCACGGGAAGCGCGGGCGCACCCCTTCCGCCGCGATCGCCACCTGCGCGCCCGGCGCGACCTCCCACACCAGGTCCTCCCCGTCGACACGGGTGGCGTTGGCCGACAGCACGCGCTCCGGGTCGGGCAGCCGCACGCGCACCGTGTAGTCGAAGGAATCGGCCAGCAGCGCTGTCGCCGACTCCGGCGTCAACCCCAGGTCGGCGACGGCCGGGCCCGGCACCAGGCCCGCGGCGCCCTCCACCCGCACGGTCTCCTCCGCGACCACGACCGCGAGCGGCTCCAGCAGGCGCCCCTCCGGCGCGGCGACGGCGTCGGCCAGCTCACCCGACAGCCGCCGCAGGGCCGCGGGGTCGTCGAAGGCGACGGCGGCCTTGACTGTCCGGGACCCGTCGGGCGCCGCGCTCTCGGCGACCTCCCAGGCCGGGTCCTCCAGCGCCCGCACCGACCCCGCGAAGTCCGCGAGGGTCGCCCCCGCCGCGGCGGCCTGCGCCAGCGCCGCCGCGTCGGCGCCCACGGTGACCCCGAGCCGCCCGGACCCGTCGCGGCCGACGTCGACCGCCACGTCCAGCCCGACCTCGCAACCGGCCGCAGCGACCGCCAGGGCGGCGAGCACCACGGCGTGCATCAAGGTCCGTCGCATAGTGACGAAGCTAACCCCATGTCCGTCGACACCCGCCCCGATCGACCGGCCGAGGCCGGGATGGTGCGGCGCCGCCTGGGTGATCTGCTGCTGTCCGACGGGCTGCTCGACGAGGCGCAGCTGGAGCACGCCCTCAGCAACCGCATGGTCATCGAGGGCCGCCGCGAGCGGCTCGGCCAGACGGTGGTCCGCCTGGGCATGGTCTCGGAGCTGATGGTCGGCCGCGCCCTGGCCCGCCAGCTGGGGCTGCCCTTCGCGGAGGAGGCCGACCTCGTCGTCGACGACGCGACCGCGGCCCTGCTGTCGCCCGCGATCGCCGAGCGCCACCGCATCCTGCCGCTGCGCCGCGACGGCGACACCCTCGTGGTCGCGTGCTCGGACCCCACCGACATCCTCGCCCTCGACGACGTCCGGCTGTCGTCGCGCAGCCGCCGCGTCCGCCCGGTCGTGTCGACCCCCACGCTGCTGACCGCCGCGATCCGCCGGGTCTACGGCTTCGAGGGTCGCGCGACGGAGCTGCTCGACGCCATCAGCGCGGACGAGGAGCTGGCCGACGACGACGCCGCCCAGCCCGACGACGGCCCCGTCGTCCGCCTGGCCGAGGGCATCCTCGCCGAGGCGGTCAAGACCGGCGCCTCCGACGTCCACATCGAGCCCGGCCCGGCGGAGACCGTCGTGCGCTACCGCACCGACGGCGTCCTGCACCAGGTCATGACCGTCCCTCGCGGCAAGGCCGGCGCCCTGCTCAGCCGCCTGGAAGCTGATGTCGGGCATGGACATCGCCGAGCGCCGCCGCCCCCAGGACGGCCGTGCGGCCTTCCGCGGCGAGGGCCAGAAGGTCGACCTGCGCGTGTCGAGCCTGCCGTCGCTGCACGGCGAGGTCATCGTCATCCGCCTGCTGCGCAAGGGCGGCGAGCGCCTGTCGCTGGCCCAGATCGGCTTCACCGAGCGCGACCTCGCCGCCGTCCTGGACGCGGTCGAGCGCCCCCAGGGCCTGATCCTCATCACCGGCCCGACCGGGTCGGGCAAGACCTCGACCCTGTACAGCTTCCTCGAGCACCTCGCCGACGAGGAGCACAACATCATCACCCTCGAGGACCCGGTCGAGTACGAGCTCGGCGGGATCAACCAGACCCAGATCAACGAGCGCATCGGGTTCACGTTCGCCAAGGCGCTGCGCACCGTCCTGCGCCAGGACCCCGACATCGTCATGGTCGGTGAGATCCGCGACCCCGAGACCGCCGAGCTCGCCCTCCAGGCGTCGCTGACCGGCCACCTCGTCTACTCCACGCTGCACACCAACAACGCGCCGAGCGCCATGATCCGCCTGCGCGACCTGGACGTCCCCAGCTACCTGGTGTCCAGCTCGCTGACCCTGGTGATGGCCCAGCGCCTGGCGCGGCGCGTCTGCGCCGCCTGCGCGGAGCCCACCCGCCCCGACGACCGCCTGCTCGCCCAGCTGCACCTGACCGCCCGCGACCTGGAGGGCGCCACGCCGATGGCCGGGCGGGGCTGCAGCGCGTGCATGGACTCCGGCTACCGCGGGCGCCACGGGGTGTTCGAGGTGCTGCGCATCGACGCCGCCGTGCGCGAACTGATCGCCGCCAACGGGTCGGAGTCCAGCATCCGCCGGGCCGGGCGCATGGCGGGGATGCGCACCCTGCGCGAGGACGGCATCCGCCTGGCCCTGGCCGGGGTCACGACCCTGGACGAGGTCCTGCGGGTCACGCCCGCCGACATGGCCGAGGAGGGCGTCTGCCCGGTGTGCGCGCAGGAGGTCGACCCCGAGTTCACCACCTGCCCGTGGTGCGCCACGACCCTGCGGCCCGACGCCTGCGCCAACTGCGAGCACGCGCTGCAGACGGGCTGGAGCGTGTGCCCCCAGTGCGCCACCCCCGTCCCCGGGGCGCCCGTGGCCTGACGGTACCCTGTGCGGGTGATCACCGAAGAGCAGGTCCTGGCCGCGCTGTCCAAGGTGAACGACCCCGAGATCGGGCGGCCCATCACCGAACTGGACATGGTCCGCGGCGTCCGCATCGACGGCCTCGACGTCGCGCTCGACATCGTCCTGACCGTCCCCGGCTGCCCGCTCAAGGACAAGATCACCAACGACGTGACCGCGGCCGTGACCGCGATCGGCGCGGGGCGGGTCGACATCCGCTTCGGGTCGATGACCGAGCAGGAGCGCACCGCCCTGGCCGAGCGCGTCCGCGGCGGCCCGCAGAAGGCGCCGGGCGGCCAGGTCGTCATCCCCTTCGCCCAGATGGACAGCGACACCAAGGTGATCGCGATCGCCTCGGGCAAGGGCGGGGTCGGCAAGTCCTCGATCACCACCAACCTGGCCGTCGCGCTCGCTGCGGACGGCCACCGGGTCGGCGTGCTGGACGCCGACATCTGGGGCTACTCCATCCCGCGGATGATGGGCGTGCAGGGCCGGCCGGTGGCGTTCAACGGCATGGTCATGCCGCTCCAGGGCCACGGCGTCAAGGTCATCTCCATCGGGTTCTTCATCGACGCTGAGCGGCCGGTGATCTGGCGCGGGCCGATGCTGCACCGCGCCCTGCAGCAGTTCCTCGCCGACGTCCACTGGGGCGAGCTGGACTTCCTGCTCTGCGACCTGCCGCCCGGGACGGGCGACATCGCGATCTCGCTCGCGCAGATGCTGCCCAACGCGGACATGCTCGTGGTCACCACGCCGCAGCAGGCGGCCCAGCGGGTCGCGCTGCGCGCCGGCCAGACCACGGCGCAGACCGGCATGAAGGTCACGGGCGTCATCGAGAACATGGCCACCTTCGTCGCGCCGGACACCGGGCGGGAGTACCGCATCTTCGGCGAGGGCGGCGGCCAGCTCCTGGCCGCGGAGCTGGACACCGCGCTGCTGGGGTCGATCCCGATCGACCCGCGCCTGCGCGAGCAGTCCGACGCCGGCGTCCCCCTGGTCCTGGCCCACCCCGACGCGCCGGCCAGCGTGCGGATCGTGGAGATGGCCCGCCACATCGCCGCCTCCAAGCCCAAGCGCACCCTGGTGGGCAAGCCCCTCCCGCTGCGCTTCTAGCGCCGGCGCAGGCGGCGGGGGTCAGGACGTCGGGGCGGGCGCGGGGTCCGGCAGCGGGGGCCGCACGACCAGGTCGGCCAGGGCGCGCGTGCGCGCCACGATCCGGGCGTTGCGCCGGTCGGACCCCAGCGCCCACGCGCGCGCCTCCTCGGGGGCCTTGCCGTGGGCGACGTGCCGGGCGATGAGGCGCTCCTCGCGGGCCACGTCGTCGGGCTCCAGGTACCAGACCTCGTCGAGCAGGCCCCGCACCCCACCCCAGGCGCCCTCGTCCAGGAGCAGGTAGTTGCCCTCGGTGATCACCAGCGCGACCTCGCCGGGGACCAGGAGCGCGCCGGCGATGGCCTCCTCCAGGTCGCGGTCGAACAGCGGCGCGTAGACGTCGTGGTCGGCGGCCCGCAGACGGCGCAGGAGCGCGGTGAAGCCGAGGGCGTCGAAGGTGTCCGGCGCGCCCTTGCGGTCCCGGCGCCCCAGGCGGGTCAGCTCCGCGTTGGCGAGGTGGAACCCGTCCATGGGCACGACCGCCGCCGAGGGCCCCAGCTCGCGGGCCAGGTGCGCCGCGAGCGTGGACTTCCCCGCCCCCGGGGGGCCGGTGATCCCCAGCAGGCGCCGCGACCCGCCCACCAGGCCCCGGGCGCGCCCCACCAGGTCGGCCGCCGCGGCCCGCTCCTGCGTCACCGGTCCGCGGCGATGCAGCGCAGCAGCGCGGCCTCGACCGCCCCCGCCCGGTCGTGGCCGCCCATGACCGTGGGCAGGAACGCCCACGCGAGGCCAAGCGCGGGGCGGGCCGCCGCCCAGGAGCCGCCGGCGCCGCCCATGCCGATGTCGTCGCCGTCGACCTGCGCGCCGCCCCGGGTCCAGGTCACGGTCGCGTCCAGGAACAGGTCGACGCCGGTCACCGACGGGGTGAGGACGTCGCGGGGGAGGCGGCCGTCCAGGACGGCGGCCCAGAAACCGGCCAGGGCGCGGGCGGTCGCGTGGCCGGTGACGGCGGGGACCTCGCCCGCGCGCCACGCGGCGCCGTTGACCAGGTCGGCGTCCACGCCGGTGCCCAGCGCGCGGGCGCGCAGGGACCCGGGCTGGGCACCGCCCGCCCACCAGTCCGGGGTCACGCCCTCCAGGTCCGCCACCCGGGCGTGGTCGGGCAGGGCCAGGCCGACCGACCGGTTCGGCATCAACTGGATGGTGAACATCGCCGGGAAGCAGGCGTAGCGGGCGTCATCGGCACGGTCCCCGCGCCGCGGCCGGGTCAGCCGGGGACCTGCTCGCGCTCCGCGCGGAGGCGGGCCTTCTCGCGGCGCACGTAGGCCGCCTTGGCCTGCGCGCGGGCCACCCGCTCGCTCTTGCCCTCCGCGATCAGGCGCTGGAAGACCTCCTCGTCGACCTGGGCCTCGACGTGGAGGTCGTCCTCCTTCTTCGCCGCCGCCGGTGTCCCCGCCGCGGCGGCGGGGGCGTCGGCGGTCGCGGCCGCGGGCGCGGCGGGCGGGGCGGATCCGTGGGGCGCCGGCGGCGGAGCGGTGGGGGGCGGTGCGCCGGTAGAGGGCCCCCCGCACGCTCTGGCCCTCCGCGATCAGGCGCTGGAAGACCGCCTCGTCGACCTGGGCCTCGACGTGGATGTCGACCTCCTACTTCGCCGCCGCCGGCGCCCCCGCCGCGGCGGCGGCGGCGGCGGCGGTCCCGGCCGCGGCCGCGGCGGCCGGGGCGGATCCGTTGGCCGCCGGCGGCGCCGCCGTCGCGGGGCGGAAGCGCGGGGTCAGCTCGACCAGGGCGCAGGTGCGCCGCCAGCGCTCCATGGCCTCGTCGCCGTCGGGCAGGTTCAGCCGCCGCCCCAGCCCGGCCCGCGCGACGCGGTCGAACAGCGGGTCGTCGCCGGGGACGACGCGGACGGTGGCGGGCACGCGCGCGATGCGGCTGCGCACGTCCTTGGAGCGCACGAGCAGCTCGACCTCCGCGGCCTCGGTCAGCCCGGGGACCTGCTGCTCGCCCGGCCCGGTCAGCACGTACACCAGGCCGCCCTCGTAGACGTACCAGACCGGCTGCTCCCGCGGCCCGGTGGCGGCGTGGCGGCGCCAGCGGGACCGGCGCGGCGCGCGCCCCGGCCCCGCCAGCCAGAGCACGGCGCTCTTCTTCAGCGCGGCGGAGAACGCCTGCTCGGCGGCCAGGTAGGGGTCCGCGCCCGCGGCGGCCTCGACGAAGACGGGGACGGACCCCACCTCCTCGTCGTCGATCACGAAGACGGCGGTGAGCTCCTCGGCGTCGGCCAGCTCCAGCCCGCTGATCTGGTTCTCGAAGCGGTCCTCGAACATCTCCCCGCGCAGCTCGACCCGGCGCAGCAGCGAGCGGTGCACCACGCGCCCGGTGCGGTCGCGCAGCTCGAAGCGCTCGAGGTAGGCGCCCTGGGGCCCCTGGTACTCGCGGACGACGGTGACGGGCCGCGCGACCCCCGGCAGCGCGCCGTCCACCCGCACGACGGGGTCCAGCAGCGACGGGTCGACCCGGCTCGCCTCGGCGATCTCGCTGTCGAGGACCATCGCGTAGTGCAGGTCGGCGCGGGCCATGCGCGGACGTCTCCTGGTTCGTTGCGGGAGGCCCAGCGATCGCAGGGCGCGCAGGGCTCGCCCGGTTGTGCCGGCTGGGTCTGCGGACGAGCAGTGTAGTGGGTCACCGCAGGCGGGCGGCGACGCCGTGGGCGTCGAGCCAGCCGAGCAGGTCGCCGGCCAGCGGGAGCCGGTCGAGGTCGGCCCGGTCCGCCCACGCCAGCGCCGCGGCGTCGTCGCCGGCGACCGCGTCGCCCGCCGGGACGTCGACCCAGAAGTCCAGGATCACGTAGTGGAAGCCCGGCCCGGTGCGCTCGGCGATCCCGCAGAGCGGGCCGACCGCCCCGACCAGGCCGGTCTCCTCGGCGAGCTCGCGGGCGACGGCCGCGGCCAGCGTCTCGCCGGCCTCCAGCTTCCCGCCGGGCAGCGCCCAGCGCCCGGCCGCGGGTGGCCGGGCGCGCCGGACCAGCAGCAGCCGCCCGTCGCGGACGCACACCGCCCCCACCCCGACGGTGGGCCGGGTCACCCGAAGGTGGTGGTCGAGGTGAAGGCGAAGGCGGGCAGGCGCAGGGCGGGGCAGCGGGCGCCGCCGAAGAACAGCTCCGAGGCGTACCCGGTCTCCGCGCTGACCGCCTCGACGCGGGCCAGCGCCGCCAGCACCGACTGGGTGAAGCGCAGGTTGCGCACCGCGCCGACGACGCGCCCGTCCTCGACCAGGAAGGTGCCGTCGCGGGTCATGCCGGTCAGGACCGTCTCCAGGGGCTGCACGACGTTGGTGTAGTGGAAGCGGGTGACGAGCAGGCCGCGCTCGCAGCCGTCGACCAGGTCCTGGACCGACCCGCCGTCGCCGGGGGCCACCAGGGGATTGGCGGCGACCGGGCCGAAGGTGTTGGGCGCCGGCAGCCCGTGGCCGGTCGACCCGGTGCCGGCCCTGGCACCCGTCGCCCGGTCGTGGACGACGCCGCGCAGCACCCCGTCGCGCACCAGCTCGACGCGCTGCGCGGGGGTCCCCTCCGCGTCGAACGGGTACCCGACGGTGCCCGGCGCGGTCGCGTCGTCCACGATCGTGAGCGCCGGGTCCAGCGCCGCCTCGCCCAGGCGGCCGGAGGTGAACGCGCGGCCCTCCAGCCACGCGCGGCCCCCGAAGCCCAGGTAGGACAGGAACTGGACCAGCGTGGCGGTGGCGGCGGGCTCCAGCACGACCGCCCAGGTCCCCGGGTCGACCTCGACGGGGTCGGCGCCCAGCCGCGCCTTGTGCGCCGCCCGCCGGCCCACCGCGGCGGGGTCGACGTCGGCGACCGCGCGCCCCCCCGCCTCGGCGTAGCCCGACGACGTCGCGCCGGTGACCACGGTGGTCAGCGCCGCCCGCGACAGCAGGGCGGTGGCGGACTGCCCGGCGGTGGTGAACACCCCCAGCTCCGCGGCCCCGGTCTCGTACGCGCCGGCCGCCTCGTAGCCGGACGGCACCTGGGCGACGAGCGCGGCGACCGCGCCCGCGCGGTCCGCGGGGGACGCGCCCACCGTGGCCTCGTCGACGGGGACGGTGCCGACCGGTGCGGCCGGCGCCAGGCCCGGGAAGTCGGGGTCCTCGGGGGCGACCGCGGCGATCGCGCGCGCCGCCGCCGCGGCCGCGGCGACGCGCGCGGGGTCGTCGGTGGTGACGGCCGCGACGCCGCTGCGCCCGCCGGGCAGGACCACGCGGACGCGGACCTCGACCTGCTCGGTCCAGACGTTCTGGTGGATCTGGGAGTGGGCGAAGCGGGTGACCGCCTGGGCGGACCGCGACACGACGACCTCGACCTCGTCGCTGCCGGCCAGCGCCAGCGCCGCGTCGGCCAGGCGGGCGAGCCCGCGCGGGCCGAGGACCGCGTCAGAGGTGGGGGAGGTGGTCATCGGTGCCCCATCACGACGTCGCGGAAGCGCGCGGGCGCGGCGCCGTGGGCGACCCGCGCCACCTGGCCGGGCTGGCCCTTGCCGCAGTTGGGCGTGCCGTAGACCTGCCAGGCCTGCGGCCCGGCGACCGCGTCGCAGGAACCCCAGAAGGCGGTGGTGCGGCCCTGGTAGGTGGGGTTGCGGTAGCGCCGGCCCAGCTTGCCGGCGCGGATCTCGTAGGCGACCTCGCAGCCGAAGGCGAAGTTGACGCGCTTGTCGTCGATCGACCAGGACCGGTTGGTCGACAGGAAGACGCCGTCGCCGGTGTCCTCCAGCAGCTCCTCCAGCGACCCCTCGCCGGGCTCCAGGTGGATGTTGGTCATGCGGATCAGCGGGATCGCGGCCCACGAGTCGGCCCGCATGGTGCCGTTGCTGACCGTGCCGTCGTCCAGCTCCGCCGCGGTCTCCCGGCTGGTCAGGAACCCCTGGAGGACCCCGTCGGCCACCAGCACGTGCCGCCCGGCCGGCACCCCCTCGTCGTCCCAGCCGTAGGTCCCCAGCGCCTTGGGCGTGGTGGAGTCCAGCGTGAGGTTGACCAGCGGCGACCCGTAGCGCAGGCGCCCGCGGTCGCCCGGCTCCAGGAACGAGGTGCCGGCGTAGGCGGCCTCGTAGCCCAGGACGCGGTCCAGCTCGGTCGCGTGGCCCACCGACTCGTGCACCTGCAGGGCGAGCTGGTTGCCGTCGAGCACGAGCGTGCCGGTCTGCGCGGGCAGGTCGGGCGCGGTGAGCAGCGCCACGCACTCCTCGGCGTAGCCCGGCGCCCGCCCGGCGAGGTCCAGGGCCAGCACGTCCTCCCACCCGCCGGTCCCGCAGTAGCCGCGGAAGGAGTTGGGGAACGACCGCGTCTGCAGCTGCCCGTCGGCGATGGCCACGCACTCCACCCCGCCCGCCACCTGCACCACGGTCTGGGCGACGTCGGCGCCCTCGCTGGACAGGAAGCGCTTGGTGGTGCGCCAGGCGTCGGTGCTGCCGCGGGCGAACGACAGCCCGTCCACGGCGCCCGCCGCGGCGGTCGCGGCGAACAGCAGGGCGAGCTTCTCGTCCAGGGGCACCGTGAAGGGGTCCACGCGCAGCGGGGTGGAGTAGGTGGCGCCCCGGGCGACCGGGACGGGGGTCAGGCGCACCGGCCGGCGCTGGACCTGCGCGCTGGCCAGGGCGACCGCGTGGGCGCGGTGGGCGGCCTCCAGCACCGCGGCGCGCTCCAGGCGGGCGGTGGCCGCGAAGCCCCACGAGCCGCCAGCGAGCACGCGGATGCCGATGCCGCGGGTGGTCGCCCGCTCCACCCCGTCCAGGCGCTGGTCCTGGACCGAGACCGACTCGGTCTCCTCGGTGACCGCGCGCACGTCGGCGTAGTCCGCGAGGCCCGCCGCCTCGTCCAGGGCGAGCGCCGCCAGCTCCTCCACCGCACGTTCCTTCCCGCTGCCCGCGTGGTCCCCCGCCCGGGGGCCCACGGTCCGACGACGGTAGCAGGTGCCTCCCCCCCGACCGGCGAATGGGAGGCGGCGTACGATCTGGGGATGGACTTCGACCTCACGCCGGAGCAGGAGCAGGTCCGCAAGCTCGCCCACGACTTCTGCGACGCGGAGGTGGCGCCGGGCGCGCGCGAGCTGGACCGCACCGAGGCGTTCCCGGAGGAGCTGCTGCCCAAGCTGTTCGAGGTGGGCTTCCTGGGCGCCCCGGTGCCGGAGGAGTACGGCGGGATGGGGCTGGACTACCTGTCCTACGGCCTCATCGTCGAGGAGCTGGGGCGCACGGACGCCTCGATCCGGTCGCTGGTCAGCGTCAACACCGGCCTGGTCTGCACGATCCTGCTGACCTGGGGGACCGAGGAGCAGAAGCGGGCGTGGCTCCCGCGGCTCACCGCCGAGGGCCTCGGCGCGTTCGGCCTCACCGAGCCCGACCACGGCAGCGACCCGGCGGGGATGCAGACCTCGGCCCGGCGCGACGGCGGGGACTGGCTGCTCAACGGGTCGAAGATGTGGATCACCAACGGGTCGCGCGGGCTCCTGACCGTCGTGTTCGCCCAGACCGAGCCCGGGTCGGGCGCGCGCGGCATCACCGCGTTCCTCGTGCCCCAGGACGCGCCCGGCTACGAGGGGCGGGCGATCCACGGCAAGCTCGGGCTGCGCGCCGGCGACACCGCAGCGGTGACCCTCACCGACGTCCGCGTGCCCGACAGCGCCCGCGTCGGCGAGGTCGGCCAGGGCATGAAGGTCGCGCTCAACGCCCTGGACAGCGGCCGGTTCTCGCTCGCGGCGGGCGCCACGGGCATCTCCCAGGCCTGCCTGGACGCCGCCGTCCGCTACGCCGGGGAGCGCGAGCAGTTCGGCAAGCCGATCGCGGCGCACCAGCTCGTGCAGGAGCTGGTCAGCGACATCTACCTGGACCTGCAGGCCAGCCGCGCGCTGTACTGGAAGGTCGCGGCGCGCCACCAGCGCGGCGAGCGCCACACGATCGAGTCGTCGGTGGCCAAGACCTTCTGCTCCGAGGCGGCCGTGCGCAACGCCGACCGCGCGGTCCAGGTGCACGGCGGCTACGGCTACTCCGACGAGTACCCGGTCGGGCGCTACCTGCGCGACGCGCGCGTGACCACCCTCTACGAGGGCACCAGCCAGATCCAGCGGCTCATCCTCGGCCGCCACCTCACCGGCATCAGCGCCTTCTGACGTCCTCCTAGCGGTGTAAGAGGTTCGGCGCTGCTAGCGTGCGGACCCGTGAGGTTCGATCTCCACACCCACAGCATCCATTCCGACGGCACGACGACGCCGGCGGAGAACGCCGCGCTCGCGGCGGGCGCCGGCCTGTCCGGGCTCGCGCTGACCGACCACGACACCCTGGCCGGATGGGACGAGGCGCGTGACGCCTGCGCCCGCCACGGCCTGGACTTCGTGCCGGGCATCGAGCTCTCGACCGAGGACGACGGCGCCTCGGTCCACGTGCTGGGCTACTGGATCGACCCCGACGACCCGGACCTGGCGGCGGAGAACGCCCGCCTGCGGGTGTCGCGGTCGGACCGCGCCGGCCAGATCCTCGCGCGCCTGGCCGACCTGGGCGTCGTGGTCGACCCGGCCGCGGTCCGCGCCATCGCGGGGACCGCGCCCATCGGGCGCCCCCACATCGCCCAGGCGATGGTCGAGGTCGGGGTCGTGGCTTCGCTGGACGAGGCGTTCGACCGGTACCTCGCCGACGGCGGCCCCGCGTGGGTCGTCAAGCACGCGGTGTCGCCGGAGGACGGCGTCCGGCTGATCCGCGGGGCGGGCGGCGTCGCGGTGCTCGCCCACCCCGGCGGGCACGACGACGGCGAGGTGCGGGTCGGCGGCGCGTCGCTGGAACTGGTGGACCGGCTGGTCGGCGCGGGGCTCGCGGGCCTGGAGGCCGAGCACGCGGGCCACGCGCCGGGTACGGTCTCCTACTGGCGGCGGGTTGCCGCCGACCGCGGGCTCGTGGTCACCGGATCCAGTGACTTCCACGGATCACGCAAGGGCGTGCGGCTGGGTGCTTCGACGACCTCGGGGGAGGCCGTCGACGTGTTGCGGGGCAGGAGGGCGGCCGTCGACGCTGACGCCGCTGAGAGGAGAGAGTCGTGGTAGGCCCGGCGAAACGCCTTGTGCCGCTGCCGCAGTTCCTGGTGACCAGCGAGGGGCCGCTGCACGGCAAGACCCTGGTGATCACCCAGGACGAACAGGTGCTCGGCCGCAGGGACGGGTCGCCGCTGCAGCTCGAGGACCCGCACGTCAGCCGCGCCCACGCCGTCATCCGGCGGCAGAGCGGGGTCGTCGTGCTGGAGGACCTCGGCTCGACCGGCGGCACCTACGTGAACGGCGAGATGGTGGCGGGCGCGCAGGCGCTGCGGCACAACGACCTGGTGCGCTTCGGGACGGTCGAGACGCGGTTCGAGGATCGCGGCTCCCTGATGGAGGCCGAGGACGCGACCGCGCTCATCGAGCTCCCGCCGGCGGAGGAGAAGCCGGTCCTGAGCCCGCGGCAGGCCGAGGTCCTCAGCTACCTGAAGGAGGGCCTCACCAACCCCGAGATCGCGGTGCGCCTCGGCGTCACCGAGCGCACGGTCAAGGCGCACTGCCAGGAGGTCTTCGACCGCCTGGGGGCGCGCAACCGCACCGCCGCCGTGGCGGCCGCGATGCGGCTGGGGCTGTTCGAGTAGGAACCGGCTTCAGCGGGTGGCGCGACCGGCCGACATGGCTAGCATGGCGGCCGACCGAGCCGTCCAGGCCCCGTCCTCCATGCAGCCCCTCGGAGCTATTTGTCATAGCAGTAGGGTCCGCTCGCCGGCCCCGCGCAACCGGTCTCGACCGGGAGCGCCAGGTCGCGGGGACCCGTACTGGAGACCCCTGGCTCCTCCGTCCCGCCGGCAGTGCGCGGCGACGGCGGGGGCGCCACGTTCCAGAGTGGATGAACCGCTCTGAGCTGGGTCTGTGACGGAGGGCGGGACCTGGGCGGCTCGTGCGCTGCCCGCGCCCGGGTGCCCATCGACGTCCGAGGACGCCTGCCATGCCCGTCGTCGCGAACTCCCCGGCCCGCGGACCGGCCGCCGCCGACCTCGCCGAGCTGGCCGTCGAGGTCGCCCAGGCCGCTGGCGCCCTGCTGCTCGCCAGGGCGGGGACCGCGCTGACCGTGACCACGAAGTCCTCCGGCACCGACCCGGTCAGCGAGGCGGACCGCGCCGCGGAGGCGCTGCTCGTCGACGCGCTGCTGCGCGCGCGGCCGGGCGACGGCCTGCTGGGGGAGGAGGGCGCCGACCGCGCCGGCACGACCGGCCTGCGCTGGGTGGTCGACCCGCTCGACGGCACCGTCAACTACCTCTACGGCCTGCCGGGCTGGACGGTCTCCGTCGCCTGCGAGCAGCGCGAGGGCGACGGCTGGCGCGGGATCGCCGGGGCCGTGCACCACCCGCCCGCGGGCGAGACCTTCCGGGCGTGGCAGGGGGGCGGCGCCTGGTCGGGGGAGCGCCGGCTGCGGGTCAACGACCCGGTGGCGCTGGACCGGGCCCTGATCGCGACCGGGTTCGGCTACCTGCCGCAGGTCCGCGCCCGCCAGGCCGGCGTCGCCGCCGCGCTGCTGCCCCGCGTCCGCGACCTGCGCCGCATCGGGTCCGCGGCGCTGGACCTGTGCCTGGTCGCGGCGGGGCGGGTGGACGGGTACTACGAGGACAGCTGCTCGCGGTGGGACTGGGCCGCCGGGGCGGTGGTCGCGGGCGAGGCGGGCGCGGTGGTGACGCCGCTGGCGTCGCCCGAGGGCGCGGTGGGCGCCCTGGCCGCCGGTCCGGCCCTGCACGCCGCCCTCCGCCCCCACGTGCAGCCCTGACGCCGGCGGCGCGCGCCGTGGCACCATCGGGCCCATGAGCGTGACCCGGCGGCGCCTGCACACCGAAGCGGTGCAGGAGGACACCTCGACCACCCCGGTCGAGCTGTTCTTCGACCTCGTCTTCGTCTTCGCCATCACCCAGGTGACGGCACTGATGGCCGACGACCTGTCCGCCCCCGGGCTGGTCCGCGGCCTGCTCATCCTGGCGCTGCTGTGGTGGAGCTGGGTGGGCTACTCCTGGATCGGCAGCATCGTCCGCGCCGACGAGGGCGCGACCCGGCTGGTGCTGCTGACGGCGATGGTGACGATGTTCGTGCTGGCGCTCAGCATCCCCGAGGCGTTCGACGACCTCGAGGGCGGGCTGCCCGGGCCGGTGGTCGTCGCCGTCTGCTACTTCGTGTTCCGCCTGCTGCACCTGGCGCTGTTCTGGATCGTCGCGGACGGCGACAGCGGGCTGCGCCGCCAGCTCGTGCGCTTCACGCCGTCGGTGCTGGGCGGCACCGCGCTACTGCTCGTCGCCTCGCAGTTCGAGGGGCCGGCGCAGACGGCGCTGTGGGCCCTCGCGCTGGTCGCCGACTACGGCGGCACCTACGCCGGCGGATCCAGCGGGTGGCGGCTGCACTCCGCCCCCCACTTCACCGAGCGCCACGGCCTCATCCTCATCGTCGCGCTGGGCGAGTCGATCGTGGCGATCGGGGTCGGTGTGGCGGCCCTGCCGGTCTCGTGGCCGATCATCGCCGGGTCCGCGCTCGGGCTGACGCTGTCCTCGGCGCTGTGGTGGCTCTACTTCGACGTCACCGCGCTGCTGGGGGAGCGGGCGCTGGTGGCCGCGCCGGCGGAGTCCCGCACCGCCCTGGCGCGGGACGCCTTCAGCTTCCTGCACCTGCCGATGGTCGCCGGGGTCGTGCTGCTGGCGCTGGGGCTGAAGAAGGTGCTGGAGTACGTCGGCGACACCGCCGAGCACACGCTGGCTGACGCGCTGACCGGCCCGGGGCTCTGGGCGCTGTACGGCGGGGTCGCGCTGTACCTGCTGGCGCTGGTCGGGTTCCAGCTGCGCAGCGGGCACGGCGTGAACCTCGTGCGGGCCGCCGCGGCCGCCGCGGTGCTCGCGGCCCTCGTCCCGGCCGCCCAGCTGCCCGCGGTCGCGGCGCTGGCCGTGCTCACCGTCCTGGTGGTCGCCGTCGCGGTGTTCGAGACCATCCGCTTCGCCGAGCACCGCGCCCGCCTCCGCCACGGCGGCACCTCCCCCGCCTGACCGCCCCCGGGCAGGGCCGGGCCGCCGGTCAGGGGCGACCCCCGTCTCCTAGGGGAGGTGGTCGATCGCCATGGGGCGGGAGCGGGTGGGCCGGCCGGCGCCGCGGGCGGTCTCGGGGTCCGGCGGCGGCGCGGCGACGGCGCGGGCGGGGGCCGCGGGACGGGCCGGGCGGCCGCTGCGGACCGGCCGGTCGCGATCGCGATCCCGGCGGGCCGTCCCCGCCCCGCTGCGGCGGGCGGCGGGACGGGCGGGGCGCGGCTCCCGCGGCGCGGACCGCCTCCTCCGGCGGCGCGCACGTTGCGCTCCGCGGGGCGCTCCGGCCTCGCCGCCGCGGGTGCGGCGGCGGATGCGCGTGCGGCCGCTGCCGCCGCCTCCGCAGCCGGTGCGGGGTCGGCCGCGACCTCGGCCGCCGCCACGGGGGCGGGCGCCGGGTCGGGGGTGGTGACGGGTTCCGGCTCGGGCTCCGGCCGCGGCGCCTCCTCGGGGCGGGGTCGCGGCGCCCGCGCCCGCCGCCCCAGCCGGAGAACAGCCCCAGCGGGGACCGCAGCAGCGGCGAGCGCCGCCGCCGCCCGCGGCCCTGCTCAGCGGCGTCCGCCCGCGGGTCCTCCGCGCCGGCCTCCGCCCTGGCGCGCCCCGCCAGGGCGCGCCTCCCGCGGCGGCGGACGCTCGGCCGCGGGGCGGTCGGCGGCGGGGCGATCGGCGGCGGCGGATGCCGGAGCGGTCCGGTCGCGGTCGTCCTGGGCCGCGCCCCGGCCGCGGTCGCCACCCGTGCGCGTCCGGCTCCGGCTGCGCCGCTCGCCGGCGCCGCGGTCGTCAGCCGAGCGGCCCTCGACGCGCCCGCTGGTCGCACCCGCGTCGCGGTCCTCCGCGGTGGGGCGCCGGCGTCCGCGGTGCGGTCGCCGGTGTCGCGGGCCACCGCGGCGGTGTCGAGGTCGGCGGGGCTCGCGGCGCTCGCCGGGTCCGGGACGCGCTCGCGGCGCTGGGCGCGGGTGTCCTCGCGCTGGCGGGTCCGCCGGTTCGCGGGCTCGTCGCGATCGGCCGCGGCGTCGGCGTCGGCGTCCGTCCGCGCGGCGGGCTCCTCGGCCCGGCCGGGGCCGCCGCCTCGCCGTCCGCGGGGCGGCGGTTGCGCCCCCCGCGCCGGCGCCGCCGGCGGCGGGTCCCGTCCTCACGGGCGCCGTCCGCCCGCGCGACACCGTCCTCCGCAGCAGGGACCGCGTCGTCGTCGTCCTCGTCGTCGACCTCGACGACGGGCACCCGCGGGGTCCGCGGGGGCAGGTCGAACAGCTCGTCCAGGATCGGCGAGGTCGAGAACACCTCGTGGGTGGGGTCGGTGATCCCCAGCTCGCGCTTGATCATCTCCAGGCGCGCCATCTCGTTCCACAGCGCCAGCGTGATCGCGACGCCCGCGGCTCCCGCCCGCCCCGTGCGCCCGATCCGGTGCAGGTACATCTTCTCGTCGTCGGGGCAGTCGTAGTTGACGACGTGGGTGACGTCGCTGATGTCCAGCCCGCGCGCCGCGACCTCGGTGGCGACCAGCACGTCGACCTTGCCCTTGCGGAACCGCGCGAGGGTCTTCTCGCGCGCGTCTCCTGGCGCAGGTCGGAGTGGATCGCCGCCGCGGCGATGCCGCGCTCGCGCAGCTCCTCGCTGAGGATGTCGGCCATGCGCTTGGTCCGGCTGAACACCACGCACAGCCCGCGCCCGGGGTCTGCAGGATGCGGGCGAGCACCGCGGGCTTGTCCATGCGGTGGCAGGAGAAGAAGTACTGCGTCGTGGCGGGCCTCGATCTGGACCTCCTCCACGTCCGCGCGCAGGAAGGTCGGCTTGCGCATGTACCGGCGCGCGAGCCCCACGACCTGGGACGGCATGGTCGCGGAGAACAGCAGCGTCTGGCGGTCCTGCGCGGTCGCCTCGATGAGCTGCTCGACATCGGGCAGGAAGCCGAGGTCCAGCATCTCGTCGGCCTCGTCCAGCACCAGCGTCGCCGCGCGGTCCAGGCGCAGGTCGCCGCGGCGCAGCAGGTCCAGCAGCCGCCCCGGCGTGCCGACCACGACGCCGGCCCCGGAGCGGATGGCCTCGACCTGCGGCTCGATCGCGCGCCGCCGTAGATGGCCGCGACGTCGACGCCCTTCTGCACGCCCGCCTGGTTGAGGTCGCCGGTGACCTGGAGGCACAGCTCGCGGGTCGGGACGATCACCAGAGCCTGCACGACGGGCAGGTCGGGGTCGACGCGCGACAGCAGGGGATCCCGAAGGCGAGCGTCTTGCCCGTGCCGGTCCGCGCCTGGCCGATGATGTCGGCGCCGGACAGCGCCAGCGGGAGCGTCAGCTCCTGGATGGGGAAGGGCACGCTGATGCCGGCGTCGGCCAGTGCCCGGGTGATCGATTCCTCGACGCCGAAGTCCCCGAAGGACCTCACGCTGGTGGTCATGAGTAGCGGGGGACCTCCGGGTCGTGGACCGACCAGCCGTCGATGCCGCCCTCCAGGTTGGCCAGCCGGTCGTAGCCCTGGGCCTCCAGCCACAGGGCCACCTGCATGCTGCGGCCGCCGTGGTGGCAGAACAGGGCGATGTCGCGGTCGCGGGGCAGCTCGTCGAGCCGCGCCGGCACCTGCCCCATCGGCATCGCGACGGACCCGGGCAGCGACGCGAGGTCGCGCTCCCAGTCCTCGCGCACGTCCACGAGCAGGGGCGCGTCGTCGCCGCGCAGGCGGTCGTCGAGTTGGCTGGGCGTGAGGCGGTCGATCATCCTGTCGCAACCCTACCAGCAGCCCCGAGGAGCCCCCTGATGCAGCTCGCCGTCCCGGACGAGGCCCTGGCCACCCTCCGGCGCGTGTTCACCACCGTGGAGGGGACCTGCGAGCCGTGGACCGACGACGAGGTGGTGCGCCGCACCCTCATCCGCGGGGCGATGGAGTACGCCCGCTCCGGGGGCGCCGACTTCGCGGCCATGGCCGCGCTGGCCGCCGACCTGCGCGCCCGGCTGGGGGGCTAGGCCGTGTCGCCTGCCCCTTGCCGGCTCCGCCCGGCACGCCGTTCGAGCCCGGCGTTCGAGGTGCACCCCTAGGCAGGGCGGCCGCCGAGGATGGTCCAGTCGGTGTGCACCGGCCGGTCGGCGTCGGGCGGGCGGCAGCGCAGCCGGAACGGCCCGGGGGGCACCGCGCCCACGGCGAAGCGGCCGTGGGCGTCGGCCTCCACCGCGGTCGTGCCGCCGCTGTGCAGGATCTCGACCACGCCGGCCCCCGCGGGTGCGACCTGACCCACCACGCGGTTGCCGTCGCGCCCCGCCGACACCTCCAGCTCGATGGTGACCGCGGCCGACTCGAAGGTCAGCAGCCGCCCGTCGGCGGTCCCGCGCACCCCGGCCAGCGCCGCGTCCTCCGCCTGGGAGTCCGCGACCAGGGCGGCCAGCTCCGCGTCGATCCCGCGCAGGGCGAAGGCGGCGCGGGCCGCGGCGACCACCGCGGGGGGCGGGGGGTCCGCGCCGAGGCGCCCGCGCAGCTCGGTGAGCAGGCCCTCGTCGTCCTGCCCGCGGTGGTTGCTCACGTCCGTCCGATCCTGATCGCCCGTTCGCCGTCCGGGTACAGAGAGGTCGCCGCCGTCCGGTGATACCCGCAGGTGCGCGCACCGACCCCCGGCAGGGGGTCCTGGCGCGGTCAGCTCGGGTCGGGCAGCCCGGCGCGCTCGGCCTCGGTCCGCAGCCGGGCCAGGCAGCGGGCCCGGGTCGGGCCGATGCTGCCGATGGGCATGCCCAGGGCCGCGGCGACCTCGTCGTAGGTGGGCGGCGGGTCGGCCATCAGCACGCGCAGCAGGATCCGGCAGCGGTCGGGCAGGCGCGCCACGGCGGCGCGCAGGACGCGGTCGCGGTCCGCGGCGACCGCGCGCGCCTCGGGGCCGGGCGCGGCGTCCTCCACCTCCGCCCAGGCGTCGGCGGTGGGCACCTGGCGCCCGGCGCGGCGCAGGACGCCAAGGGACTCCCGGCGGGCGGTCGTGGCCAGCCACGCGCCCAGGCGGTCCGGCTCGCGTATGCCGCCCAGGTGCTCCAGGAGCTTGAGCCAGGTGGTCTGCACCACGTCGGCCGCGTCGGGGGCCGCCAGCCGGTGGCCGCGCGCCACGGCCCACACCAGCCCGGCGTAGCGGTCGACGAGCTGGTCCCACGCGGCCTGGTCCCCGCGCGCGGCGCGCGCCACCACGTGCTCGGCCACCGCCGTCATCCGTCCCCCTCCCGGTGCCCGGGCCGGCCCGGGCCCGCCCGGTCGGCGCTCACCGCTCACTGACGCGCACGGCGTGCCCGCCGGCGCCCATCTTCCCAGACGGACGGTCACCCGCCCCCGTACACCGAGAACGCGGTCGCGGCGGCGAAGCCGGCCGGGTCGTCCCCGCTGGCGGCGCGCGCCCGCCAGAGCGCGCCCGCCAGCGACGCGCCGTCCGCCAGCGCCGCGTGGAACGCCGCCATCAGCGCCCCGGTGGGGACGTCGGGGACGGCCACCGTGGCGGCCACGACGCCGCCCGCGCCGCCGAACAGCAGCGCGGCGAGCACCCCCTCCAGCTCGCCGCCCGCGAGCGGGCCCGGGCTGCCCAGGTCGCACGAGGCCAGCACCCAGTGGTGCGCGGGCGGGGCGAGGCGCTCCAGGTCGTGGACGGTGAGGGGCCCGCCGGCCAGCCGGAGGGCGGAGAACGACGGGCTGTCGGCCCGCAGCGCGCCGTGGCAGGCCAGGTGGACCAGCCGCGCGCCCGCGGCCGCCGCCGCGACCGCCTCCGGCGTGGCCCGGTCCCCGGTCAGCCGCTGCGCCCCGGGGTGGTGACGCCCCGCGGCCGCGACCTCCTCGTCGGCGGCCCGCAGGTCCGGGCCCGCGACCAGCACGACCCGGTCCGACGACGGCGCCCGGTCGCGGGTGCGCCACCAGGAGGTGGCCGAGGGCGCCGCGCGCACCGGCCGCGCCGCCAGCCCCGGCAGCGCGCCCCAGGGGATGCCCAGCAGCGACGACGGCGCGGCCACGACGACCTCGTCGGCCCCGTCCACCAGGCCGGCGAACGGTCCGGCGAGGGCGCCGGCGAGGGTGGCGAGGTCGGCGCGCGCCCCGGCCAGCGCCGCGGCGGTCGCGCCGGCGCGCAGGCCGCGCGGGGCCGGGCCAGGCGGCGCAGCGCGAAGACCAGCTGCCCCGCCGCCGCGAGCACCGGCCCGACCGGCCCGAGGTCGGCCCAGCGCAGGCGCCCCGGGGTGACGGCCACGCCCACCACGCGGCCGTCCAGCACGCCGTACTGCAGGAGCGCCGCGCTGCCCAGGTCCCGGCGCAGCGCGCGCAGGGTCGCCACCGAGGGCGCGCTCCACGGCGCGCCGCCCTCCTGGGCCCAGGTGGCCGCCCGCACGGCCCGCTCCTGGTCCGCGACGCGCCGCAGCAGCGCGGCCCTGGCATCGTGCTCGTGGGGCGCGACCGCGGCCAGCTCCTGCTCCAGCCCGCGCAGCCCACCCAGCAGGGACGCGACCTCCGCGGTCGCCGGGCCCGGTGCCGGGGTCAGGAAGATGGTCGCGCCCGCCTGCTCCAGCCAGGTCCAGATGCGCTCGGGCCGGGCGGAGCGCAGCGCGGCGCGGAGCCCGAGGTCGGCCAGGGCGCGCCCGTGGCCGGTGGCCCGGGCCCGCAGCTCGGCCGAGGCGAAGGCGGCGCGGTGGGCGGCGAGCTCGTCCAGCCCGCGCGCGGCAGCGGCGCGCGGCGCCGGTCGTCGCCGGCCAGCCCCGCCCGCAGCGCGGCGGCGCGGTGGCCCTGCAGGCGCAGCAGCGCCGGGCCGCCGGCGGCGCGCGCCGCGGCGCCCGCTAGAGCGTGTCTGACGGATGGTGGCGGGTGAGGTCGCGGGTCCAGATGCGCATGGAGGCGACGTCGACGGTGCCTTCGAAGACGTACAGGCGTTTGTCGGTGCGCATCGCGACCGCCCGGTAGGCCTTGATCTTGTTGACGCACCGCTCGGTGCTGTTGCGCTGCTTGTAGACCTGGGCGTCAAAGACGGGAGGGCGGCCGCCGGTGCTGCCGCGGCGGCGCCGGTTGGCCTGCTGGTCGGCCGGTTCGGGGATCACCGCCCGGACGCGCCGGCGGCGCAGCTGGGCGCGTAGCGCCCGGTTGGAGTAGGCCTTGTCGCCCAGCAGCCGGCCCGGCCGGGTCCGCGGGCGGCCCCGCCCTGGCCGGCGGACCTTGAGCCGGTCCAGCAGCGGCCCGGCGGCCAGCGCGTCGCCGCGCTGGCCGGCGGTGGTGACCCCTGGCCAGCGGCCTGGCGCGGGCGTCGGCCAGCAGATGGATCTTGGTGCTCAGCCCGCCGCGGGACCGCCCGATCCCTCCCGATCCGCCCGCCGCCGCGACCGGCGGTCACCAACGTCACCGTCAGTGCGGTCAGGCGGCGGATCGTTGTGATTCGGTAGCGCCCCCTGTGGGACCGCAGGGTCCCGCCACACCCTCCAGCACGCCGACCAGCCGGGCGGCGGGCACGTCGGCGGGCGGGGCGTGGCGGGCGCCGGCGGCGTGCTGATGCGCCCGCACCACCGTCGAGTCGATCCCCACCGTCCACTCGCCCTCCCCGGCGTCACAGCCGACCCGCAGCCCGTCCAGCACCCGCTCCCACGTCCCGTCGCCAGACCAGCGGCGATGCCGCTCATACACCGTCTGCCACGGCCCATACCCAGGCGGCAAGTCCCGCCACGGACACCCCGTCCGGGCCCGCCACACCACCCCGTTGACCACCTGCCGGTGATCCCGCCACCGGCCCCCCGCCGCCGCGTGGCATCCGGCAGCAACGGCTCGATCACCGCCCCTCCGCATCCGAAAGATCATGACGACTCTGCATGCCGCCGGTCTACCGGCCCCCCCCCAAACCCGCGCAACCACCTTCGTCAGACACGCCCTAGCGCCGCGTCCGCGGTGCGCGCGTGCCCGGCGGCGGCGGCCAGCTCGCCGTGCAGCAGCCCGGCCTCGACCGCGGCGGGCCCGTCGCGCAGGCGCACCAGCGTGCGCGTGGCCCGGCCCAGCGGGGCCAGCAGCGGACCGGGCGGGTCGCCGCGCGCGCGCGCGCGCAGCGCCAGCAGGACCGCGACGGCCCGCCACCCGCGCGGCGCTGGCGGCGGAACAGGTCGTCGGCCTGCTCGGCGGCCGCGAGGGCGGGGCCGGGACGGTCCTGGGCCAGCGCGATGCGCGCCTGCAGCACCAGGGCCTCGGCCAGCATCAGCGAGCCCCCGTCGTGCCGCCGGTAGCCCTCCACGGCCAGGTCCGCGGCGTCGGCGGCCTCGTCGAGCAGCTGCAGGGACAGCAGCGCCGCCGCCCGGTCCAGGTGCAGCTCCATGAGCGGCAGGTCCGCGGCGCGCAGGAGCTGCTCGGCGCGGCCGTAGCGGCGCAGCGCCTCGACCGGCCGCCCCGCCTCGACCGCGACGAGGGCGCTGCTCTGGGTCACCAGGGCCGTGACCGCGGGGCCCAGGGTGGTGGCCAGGGCCTCGGCGGCGGCCAGGCGCTGCTCGGCCTCGCGGTGGCGGCCCAGGCGCATCGCGATGACCCCGAGGTTGTTGAGGATCTTGACGCGCAGGTGCGGGTGGTCCTCCCCGGCCAGGTCCAGCGCCCGGCGGTACGCGCGCAGCGCCGGGGAGTCGCCGACCTGGTCCTCGCGCAGGCCCTCGGCGAAGGCGACCTCGGCCAGGGCGCCGTCGCGGGCGACGTCCCGGGCCGCGGCCAGGTCCCGGCGGGCGGCCCCCTCGTGGCCGAGCTCCAGGTGCACCGCGGACCGGGTGACCAGCGCCGCCGCGAGCAGGTCGTCGAGGCCCGCGGACCTGGCCGCGCGCACCGCCTCGTCGAGGTGGCGGCGGGCGGCATCGTGGTCGTACAGCTCGCGGGCGGCCCAGCCCGCCGCGCGCAGGGCGACGACCAGCGCGCGCAGTCCGCGCGGCGCGGGCCTCGTCGGCGACCGCCTCGGCGGCCAGCAGCCCCGCCCGCGGCGCCACGGCGACCTCGCGGTCGGCCGCGGCGGCACGTATCAGGAGCGGGTCCGGCGGCTCTGGATGCAGCAGAGGGCCTTTCCCCGGTGGGCGGACCGGATCGTAGGCCGTGGCTCGACCGCAGGGGGAACGGCGTGGCGAACGACGGCGAGCAGGGTCTGGGGCGCGCGCTGGAGCGCGCCGCGGTGCGGCGGCAGGTCCAGGGGGTTGCGCTCCTGCGCGAGGCCGCGGGCGCGGTGGCGTGCGGGGGGCGCTGGAGCAGCTCGCCCGCCGGCGCCGCGAACCGGCCCGGGAGCCGGTGGCGGGCGGGCTGGTGCGCGCCCCCATCGCGCTGCTGGACGGCGAGGCCGGCCGGGTCGGCCCGGTCCCCGTCGTCGCCGGCGAGCTGCTGGTCGCTGTCGCCGACGGCGAGGACCTCGCCGGCGACCTGGCGGCGCTGGGGCTGGAGGAGGTCGACCGGCCCGTGGCGGGCGTCGTGCGGGTGCGCGCCCGCGACCGCCGGGGCGTCGCGGACCTCCGCGGCCTGCGCGACCGGCTGCGCACCGCCCGGCCGCGCGGCGGGGAGCGCGGCCGGGCGCGCCGTGCGGCGGTCGCGGCCAACCACGTCGCCGCCCTGTCGGTCCGGATGAAGGGCCAGTCGACCCCGGAGCACCCCGCGCAGGCGCTGCCGGTGCTGCCCGACCCGGCCCCGCCGGCGCCCGACGCGCCCCTGGTCGTGGTCATCGACACGGGCCTGTCCGCCGACGCCGCGGACCGCGTCGACGGGTGGCTGCACGACATCGTCACGGCGCCCGGGGACGTCGACCCGCTCGACGTGCTCGACGAGCACGGGGCGCTGGTCGCCGACGACCTGCTCGACCCCGGCGCCGGGCACGGGACGTTCGTCGCGGGCGTCGTGCGGCAGGTGGCGCCCGGCGCGCGCGTGGAGCTGATCCGCGCCCTGGACACCGACGGCCTCGGCGACGAGGTCGCGATCGCACAGGCGATCGCGCGCGCCGGCGAGCGCTTCTCGGCGGTCGCGGGCGGCCGGGGCGTGCTGAACCTGTCCTTCGGCCTGGAGGCCGCCGACCCCGGCGAGGTCCCCCTGGCCCTGGACGCCGCCCTGCGCGCGCTGCCCCCGGGCGTCGTGGTCGTGGCGGCGGCCGGGAACAGCGCCTCCGGGCTGCCGGTGTGGCCGGCCGCGTCGGACCGGGTGCTGGGCGTGGCCGCCCTCACCACCGACGGCGCGCCGGCGGACTGGTCCAACCGCGGGGACTGGGTGGACTGCGCCGCGGTCGGCGAAGGCGTCGTCTCGACCTTCGTGGTCGGCCGCGAGCCCCGCGAGCCGGTGCCGGGGGAGCAGGCCGAGACCTTCCCGCGGCCGGGCGAGGAGGGCCGGTCCTGCGCCCTGTGGACCGGCACGTCGTTCGCCGCGCCGCAGGTCGCCGGCTGGCTGGCCGCCCAGCACCCCGGCGTGGACCACGACGGCGCGCGGCAGGCGCTGGCCGCCCTGGGCGCGGACCCCGGGGACGGCTGGGGCGTCCGCCTCCCGCCCCTGCTGGTCTAGGTGTGCGCCGCCGCCGGGCGTGGTGCCGGGCGGCCCGCCGGGCCCGTCAGGAGGCGGGTTCGGGGAACCCGCCCAGCCCGCGCCAGGCCAGGCGCGACAGCAGCCGGACGGCCTCGGGCTTGCTCAGGCCCTCGTGGGTCGCCCACCAGCGCGCGCCGTCCATCGCCAGCCCGCGCAGGGCGACCGACAGCAGCAGCGCGGCGTCGTCGGACAGCCCCGCGTCGGCGGCGATGAGCCCGCCGACGGCCCGGGCGACGTTGGCGTTGGCGGTGGTGAGCAGCTCGGCGACCTCGGGGTCGTCGGCGGGGCCCAGCCCGCCCAGCAGCAGCGACGCGCGGCGGTCCTCGACGAAGTCGATGTAGGCGGCGATGGCGCCGTGGACGCGGTCGCGGTTGTCGCTGGTGCCCTCCAGCGCCTTGCGGACCTGGGCCTCCAGCTCCGCCACCGCCTGGCGGACCAGCGCCAGATAGAGCTCGCGCTTGCTGGCGAAGTGCTGGTAGAGCACGGGCTTGCTGACCCCGGCCGCGTCGGCCAGGACCTCCATCGACAGGCCGTGGAAGCCGTGCTCGGCGAACAGGCCCCCAGCCACCTCGAGCAGCTGCGTGCGGCGCTCGTCCGCCGACAATCGCTCCCTGGCCACCCCACCCCCCGTGTCGGTGCGTCCGACGAACGTACGGCCCGTCCCTGCCGCGGGCAAGACGGTGCGAGACTGCACGACGTCAGGCGACCAGGAGGGTGGGATGTCGGGAACGGCACAGTTCGGCTTGACCGGTCTCGCGGTCATGGGGGCCAACCTGGCCCGCAACGTGGCGCGGCACGGCTATTCGATCGCGGTGCACAACCGCACGCAGGAGCGCACCGACGCCTTCCTCGCCCGCTACGGCGACGAGGGCGCGTTCGTCGGGACCAGCTCGGTGGAGGAGTTCGTGGGCGCCGTCGCGCGGCCGCGGCGGATCATGATCATGGTCAAGGCGGGCGACCCGGTGGACAAGGTGATCGCGGAGCTGCGCCCGCACCTGGAGCCCGGTGACGTCGTCATCGACGGTGGCAACTCCCACTTCGCCGACACCCGCCGGCGCGAGGCCGACCTGGCCGCCGACGGCCTGCTGTTCCTCGGCACGGGGGTCTCGGGCGGCGAGGAGGGGGCCCTCAACGGCCCCAGCATCATGCCGGGCGGCGCGCACGAGGCGTGGGCCGCGGTCCAGGACGTCCTCACCGCGATCGCGGCGGTGGCGCCCGACGGCACCCCGTGCGTCACCCACGTCGGCGCCGACGGCGCCGGGCACTACGTGAAGATGGTGCACAACGGCATCGAGTACGCCGACATCCAGCTGATCGCCGAGGCCTACGACCTGCTGGGCTCGGCGACGGGGATGGGCGCGGAGGAGCTGGCGAAGGTCTTCTCGCGCTGGAACGAGGGCGACCTGGAGTCGTTCCTCATCGAGATCACCGCGCGCGTGCTGGGCGCGACCGACGCGGCCAGCGGGCGCCCGCTCGTCGACGTGATCCGCGACGAGGCCGAGCAGAAGGGCACGGGGCGCTGGTCGTCGCAGTCGGCGCTGGAGCTGGGCGTCCCCGCGACCGGCATCACCGAGGCCGTGTTCGCGCGGGTGCTGTCCAGCCAGAAGGACCAGCGCGTCGCCGCCGCGGGGCTGCTGGCCGGCCCCCGCCACGGCCCCGGGTCGCCGGCGCCCGCGGAGGGCGGGGCGGGCGTCCCCGAGGGGTTCGTCGACGACGTCCGTGACGCGCTCTACGCGTCCAAGGTCGTCGCCTACGCCCAGGGCTTCGAGCTCATCGCCGCGGCGGCGGACCAGTACGGCTGGGATGTCGACCTGGGCGCGACCGCCAGGATCTGGCGCGCGGGCTGCATCATCCGCGCCCGCTTCCTGGACCGCATCACCGACGCCTACGCCCAGCAGCCCGACCTGCGCAACCTGCTGGTCGCCGACTACTTCCGCGAGGCGGTCGGCGACGCGCAGGAGGCCTGGCGGCGCGTGGTCGCCCACGCCGTCCGGCTGGGGGTGCCGACGCCGGCGTTCTCCTCGTCGCTGGCCTACTACGACGGGTACCGCCGCGAGCGGCTCCCCGCCAACCTCATCCAGGGCCTGCGCGACTTCTTCGGCGCCCACACCTACCGGCGGCTCGACCGCGAGGGCACGTTCCACACGATGTGGGGCGAGGACGGGCGCGAGGTCGGGGCCTAGGTGGTCCACCGCCTCCTGCAGGTCAGCGACACCCACCTCGCCGTCCGGCCCCGCGACGGCGACGACGCGGCGCCCGCGGCCCGCCGCAACTGGGCGGCGCTGCGGCCGTGGCTGGCGGGGGCGGGCGCCGACGCCCTGGTGCACACCGGGGACCTGGTCCGGCTGCTGCCGGAGACCGCCGAGGACCGCGCGCTGGCGGCGGCGGAGCTCGCCGCCGTCGGCGGCACCCGGCTGGTCGTGCCGGGCAACCACGACGTCGGCCACGGCCTGCTCGACGACCCGGAGGCCAGCGTCGAGGGGCCGATTACCGCGGCGCGCGTCGCCGCGCACCGCGGAGCGTTCGGCGCCGACCGCTTCGCCCACGAGCTGGGCGCCTGGCTGCTGCTGGGCATCAACGCCCACCTGCTCGGCACCGGCATGGACGAGGAGGGCGAGCAGGACGAGTGGCTCCGGGCGACCCTGCGCGGCGCGGGTGGGCGCCCGCTGGCGCTGTTCCTGCACCTGCCGCTGTTCCTGGTCGACCCCGACGAGCCGGGCGACCACGCCACGCGCACGATCACGGTGCCCGCGGGGCCGCGCCGGCGCCTGCTCGACGCGCTGGGGCCCGGCCTGCGCCTGGTCGCGTCGGGTCACCTGCACCAGCACCGCAGCGCCGTCGTGGGCGGCGTCGCCCACGTCTGGGCGCCCAGCGCGGCGTTCACCTTCCCGCCCATCCCGGACATCGCGCCGCTGACCGACCCGCAGCCGCCGGTCACCGGCGTCCTGGAGTACCGCCTGACCGACCGCGCGCTGACCTGGGGCCGCCCCCCCGTCCCCGGCCTGGAGCCCTACGAGTACCGGCCGCGGAGCATGAGGACCTCGGACTAGCGGGCGGCGCGGCGCCGGACCCGCAGGGTGCCGTGCTCCAGGACCAGGCGGCGGTCGGCGTGGGCGGCGACGTCCATGTCGTGGGTGATCATCACGATCGTGCGCCCCTCCTCGTGCAGCTGGGCGAACAGCCGCAGGACCTCCGCGCCCGAGGTCGCGTCGAGGTTGCCGGTGGGCTCGTCGGCGAGCAGCAGCGCGGGGTCGTTCACCAGCGCGCGCGCGATCGCGACGCGCTGCATCTGCCCGCCCGACAGCTGCGACGAGTCGTGCTGCACGCGGTCGGCGAGCCCGACCTGGGTGAGGGCGGTCAGCGCCCGCGCCTCCCGCTCCGCCGCGCCGACGCGGGCGTACAGCAGCGGCGTGGCGACGTTCTCCAGGGCCGAGGTCCGCGGCAGCAGGTTGAAGCGCTGGAAGACCATCCCCAGGTCGCGGTTGCGGACCCGCGCGCGGCTGCGGTCGTCCAGCCGGCTGACGTCCCTGCCGGCCAGCAGGTAGGTCCCGCCGTCGGGCTGGTCCAGCAGCCCGATGATGTTGAGCAGCGTGGACTTGCCGGATCCCGACGCGCCGAGGATGGCCACCCACTCGCCGGGGGCGACGTCGACGTCCACACCGGTGAGCACGGGCAGCACCTCGGGACCGGTGCGGTAGGTGCGGCGGACCCCGCGCATCGACAGCACCGCACCCGTGGTCACCTGCCGCCCGCTCCCCGTCTACCCTGCCCTTGGAGGATGCCGCCCGTCGGTCGGGACGGCCGGCGCCTCGTCTGCGGAGGCAGCATGACAGAGACGCGACCCCTGCGGGACACGACGGCCCTGGCGGAGCAGGACGGGCCGGTCGTACGCGCCCGCCCGCCACGGCGGCCCGCGCCGGGCTGGCTGGTCGCGGGCGTGGCCGTCGCGCTCGTGCTCGGCGGGTTGCTGGCCTGGCGGCTGCTCCCCGGCTCGGCGCAGGCGGAGGACTCGGCCTGGATCACCCAGGAGGCCCGCGTCGCCGACCTGGAGGACCGGGTGGAGGCGGCCGCGACCGTCGCCTACCCGCAGTCGGCCACCGCCGACCTGCGCGTCGCCGCGGCCGGCACCGTCACCGCGGTCGGGCTGCGCGAGGGCGACCGCCCGGGGCCCCTGGCCGTCGTCCTGGAGGTCGGCGACGCGCCCGTCGCGGCGCTGCCCAGCCCGCTGCCGCTGTACCGCGACCTCGCCGAGGGCGCGGAGGGCGCCGACGTCGAGGCCCTGGAGAACGCCCTGCGCGCCGCCGGCCACGACCCGGGCCCGCCCGACGCGGTCTTCGACGCCACCACCACCGCGGCGCTGCAGGACTGGCAGGCCGCGACCGGGCTGGAGGAGACCGGCGTCCTGAGCCTCGCCCAGGTCGTGTGGCTGCCGCCCGGCGGGCAGGTGACGGCCGTGGCCGTGCGCCCCGGCGACCCGGTGGCCCCGGGGACGCCGCTGGGCTCGGTCGCCGACCCGGCCGGGCTGGTCGTCGAGGCGTCGCTGGACCAGGCCGACGTGGCCCGGGTCGCGGGCGGGGCGACCGCGGAGGTGGAACTGGACGCGCTCGCCGACCCGGTGGCCGCGACCGTCGAGGCCGTGGCCGTGACCCCGGGGGAGGACGGGACCTACCGGGCCACGCTGCGCCCGGCGGCGCTGCCGGAGGGCCTGCGCGCGGGCATGCAGGGCACCGCGCAGGTGCTCGCCGGGGTGCGCACGGGGGTCGTCGTGGTCCCGACCGGCGCGGTCGCGGGCACGGCGGCCGACGCGACGGTGCGCGTCCTGGTCGACGGGGAGCCGCAGACGCGGCCCGTCGAGCTGGGCCTGGTCACCACCGACGGCGCCGAGATCGTGTCCGGCGTGGCCGCGGGCGACGCGATCGTCGTGGGCGAGCGCGGGTGACCCGCCGGTGACCGGCGCCCTGCTGCTGCTCGCCGTCAACCGGCTGCGGGTCAACCTGCTGCGCTCCGCCCTGACCGTGCTGGGGATCGTGATCGGGATCGCCGCGGTCGTGTCACTGGTGTCGCTGGGCAGCGCCGTCCAGCGCTCCATCGACGAGCAGTTCGCCGGCCTGGGCGCGGGGACCCTCACCGTCCAGCCCGGCGGCGACGCCGTGGTGAACCGGGTGGCGGAGAGCCAGGGCGGTGGCCTCAGCGGGGCGCGGCCCGGCGCCCGCCAGGCCGCCGGCATAAGCGGCGGGCAGGACACGGGCGCCGAGCCCCAGCTGGCCGCCGTCGCGGCCCGGCCCGGCGCGCGCGCTGTCGCGCCCGTCGCGCGCTCCCGCGTCGAGGTCACCCCGGCCGCGGGCGGTGCGACGGTCAGCGCGGACCTGCTGGCCACCACGAGCGCGCTGGCGGAGACCGAGGCGTTCGACCTGGCCGCCGGGACCTTCCTGTCGGACCTGACCGCCCAGCGGCGCCTGCCGGTGGCGGTGCTGGGGGCGCGGCTCGCGGAGGACCTGGGGCTGGACCCGCAGGAGGCGGTCGGCACCGACCTGCGGGTGGACCGCCGCACCTACACCGTCGTCGGGGTGCTCGAGGAGGTCGGCGGGGCCAGCTTCGTCAGCGCCGACGGCGGCCTGATCGTCCCGCTGGACACCGCCGCCGGGTCGCTGCTGGACAGCGACCCGGCCTACGACCAGATCCGCGTGCTGGCGACCGAGAGCGCCGAGGCGACGCTGGCCGCCGACGTGACCGCCGCCCTGCGCGACCTGCGCGGCATCGCGGAGGGCGACGACGAGGACTTCTCGATCGTGGAGGCCACCGCGATCATCGAGGTCGCCGACCAGACCTCGTCGACCCTGACGACGCTGATCAGCGTGATCGGGGCGATCTCGCTGATCGTCGGCGCGATCGGGATCGCGAACATGATGCTGGTCGCGGTGCGCGAGCGGACCCGCGAGATCGGCGTCCGCCGCGCCGTCGGCGCCACCCGCTTCGACATCACCGCCCAGTTCCTTGTCGAGTCGGTCGTCCTGAGCGTGCTGGGCGGGGCGATCGGCGCCGCCCTGGGCGTCCTGCTCGCGACGACCCTCGCGGGCGGCCTGCTGGGCGTCGCCGCGGTGGTCTCCACCCCCTCCATCGTCCTGGCCCTGGTCGTGTCCTTCGTCGTGGGCGTCCTGGCCGGCATCGGCCCCGCCTACCAGGCCGCCTCCGTCGACCCCACCGCCGCCCTCCGCTACGAGTGACCGGCCCTGATCGCGGACCAGGTGGCGGCGCTCAGTCGTCCAGGGTGGTCATCAGGGCGGTGAGGAGCTCCTCCTGGAGCCAGCCCAGCCAGGTCAGGGCGATGGTGGTGGGGTCGGTGCGGGCGGCGGCGCGGCGCCACTGGGACTCGTCGGTGATGCCCACGACCATGGCCAGGGTCAGCCGCGCGTCGTTCAGGGCCGACAGCCAGGCGTCGGCCTGCTCGGGGGTCAGGTCCGCCGTCCACACCCCGCGGCGGACGGCGCCGCCGTCCAGCGTGGCGGCGAAGTCCTCCACGGCGGCGAGGCGGTCGTCGGCAGGGCTGGTGCCGACGAGCTGGCGGTACTCCAGCTCGTCCATCGGGTCGTCGTAGGCGGCGGGGAACAGCCGCTCCCGCACCCAGCCGGACCCGGTGTCCAGGTCGCGGTCGCCGGACAGCAGCGGGCGGAGCTGGCCGGGCAGGCTGCGCAGCAGGTCGCGCTCGCGGGTGCCCAGGCGCACGCGGTACCCGCCCTCCGACAGCCGACGGACCCCCTGCCCAGCGCCATGTCAGTCCCGCGACAGCGTCGCCTGCAGCCCGTGGGCGTGCAGGCGGGTGACGTCGCTCTCGGACTTCTCGCGCGGGCCGCTGGCCACGATCGCCTTGCCCTCGTGGTGGATCTGGAGCATCAGGCGGTTCGCGGTCGGCTCGTCGTGCCCGAACAGCTTGCGCAGCACGAACACGACGTAGGTCATCAACGTCACCGGGTCGTTCCAGACGATGACGTTCCAGGGCCGGTCGCGCTCGTCCCGCTCGTCCTCGGCGGGATCGTCCACGCGCTCCGGCGCGATCAGCGGTGCGGCGGTGGACATCTGGCCGTCAGCCTACCCTCGCGCCATGGAGCGACGAGCATGGATCATCCGCCACGGCCAGAGCGAGTCCAACGCGGGCCTGGCCACCCAGAGCGCCGGGAGCGCGCGGCTGACCGACCGCGGCCGCGCGCAGGCCCGCCACGGCGCCGCGGCGTTCCCCTCGGCGCCCGACCTGATCGTCGTGTCCCCCTACGAGCGCGCGGTCGAGACCGCGGCCCCGACCGTCGAGCGGTTCCCGCGGACCCCGGTGGTGACCTGGCCGGTCGAGGAGTTCACCTACCTGTCGGCGGCCAACCGCAAGGGCACCGACAACGACACCCGCCGGCCGCTGGTGCGCGCCTTCTGGGACCGGGCCGACCCGTTCCACGTCGACGGCGAGGGGGCGGAGTCCTTCGCCGGGTTCCTGGAGCGGGTGCGCGCGGCGCTGGACCGCCTGGCCGACGGGGACGCGCCCTTCACGGCGGTCTTCGGCCACGGCCTGTTCCAGCGCGCGCTGCTGTGGCTGCTCCTGGTCGGGCCGGTCGAGCCGACGCCGGCCGCGATGCGGGCCTGCCGGGCGTTCGCCACCGGGACGCCGACGCCCAACGGCGCGATCGTGCCGCTGCGCCTGGACGGGGCCCGCACCTGGACCTCCGCGGTCCGCACCGACCACCTGCCGGCGGACCTGGTCGACGCGCTCACCTGGGACCCGGCCGAGTAGCTCAGCCCTCGCCGGGCAGCAGGGGGACACCGGTCGCGTCGCGGGGCGTCGCGTCGGGGCGCATGCCCCTGTAGACGGGGGCGCGCAGGCGGCTGACCTCGGTGCGTTCGGTGTACTCGACCAGGCAGACGAGGTCGGGGCGGACCCAGCGGGCCCGCCGCCGTCGGGGCTGGGCCTCCGGGGGCAGGCGGGTGAGGTCCGCGAACGGCGGCGCGTCCGCCTCGCGCTCCTCCAGCAGGGCGAGGACGCGGGCGAGCTCGGCGTCGTCGAAGCCCGAGCCCACCCGGCCCACGTACTCCAGGGTCGGCGCCCCGCCCTCCGGCCGCGGTTCCAGGAAGCCCACCAGGAGCGCGCCGACGGTGCCCCCGCGCGCGCCCTCGCCGGGCAGCCAGCCGCCGACGACCGCCAGCGCGCGGGACCGCGCCTTGACCTTGCGCCAGTCCGGTGACCGCCGGCCGGGGTGGTAGCGCGAGGTCCGGCGCTTGGCGACGACGCCCTCCAGCCCGTGCGCGGTGACGGCCGCGAACAGGGCCCTGCCCCTGCCGGGGACCGGCTCGCTGGGGACGACGCGCGCGCCGGGGACGACGAGGTCGGCCAGGACTCGCTGGCGCTCCTCCAGCGGCCGGTCCAGCAGCGCCACCCCGTCGACGGCGAGCACGTCGAAGACCACGTAGGTGATGGGGGAGCGGCGCGCGGCGCGCGCGGCCTGCTCCCCGCGGACGTGCATGCGGTGCTGGAGGAGCTGGAAGTCGGGCCGGCCGTCCGCGGTCAGCGCGACGAGCTCGCCGTCCAGCACCGCGTTGAAGGCCAGCACCCGCTCCCACAGGTCCGCGAGCTCGGGGTAGCCGCCGGTGATGTCGTTGCCCAGCCGGCTGACCAGGCGGGTCGACCCCTCCTCGCCGAAGCCGGGGCGGGTGACCGTCGCCAGCGCGCGCACGCCGTCCCACTTCACCTCGAACGACCAGTCGTCGCCGTCGAACGGCTCGGCCCACGGCGACGCGAGCATCGGCTCAAGCGGCGGCGGCGCGGGGGGCGCGGGGGCGGGCGGGGCGGCGCGGGTGACCATCCACTGCGACGGGTCGTCGCGCCCGATGCGGAACAGGTGGTACTCGCCGGTGTGGCGGTCGCCGTGGAGGCGGACGGTGACCTTGCCGTCCTTCCACTCGACGGTCTCGTAGGTGCCGCGGTCCCAGATGCGCATCTCCCCGCCGCCGTACTCCCCGCGGGGGATCGTGCCGGAGAAGTCGAGGTAGGCCAGGGGGTGGTCCTCGGTCTGGACGGCGAGGTGGCGCAGGCCGGGGACCTCGGGCAGGCCCTTGGGCAGGGCCCACGACGGGGCCGTGCCCTCGTGCTCCAGGCGCAGGTCGTGGTGCAGGCGGGTGGCCAGGTGGTGCTGGACGACGAAGCGCGGGCCGCCGTCGCCCGGGGCGGCGGGCGCGGCGCCGGACGGCTCGGGGGTGACCCGGAAGTCGCGCTTCGCGTCGTAGGCGGCCAGCGCGGGCGCAGGGCCGGCGGGGGGCGGCGCGGGGTCGGCAGGGTCGGCGGGGGCCGGCGCGGGGTCGGGCGCAGGCGCCGGCTCGGTGGGCGGGTCGGCGGCGGGCGGGTCGGCGGTGGGCGGGTCGGCGGCGGCCGGGGCGGCGGGTGCCGGGGTGCTGGGGCGGCGCGCGGGGGCTCGACGCGGTGGCGGGGTTCGGCGTCGGCGCGGGGGGGGGGGGTGACGCCCAGGGCGGCCATCGCGGCGGTCAGGTCCTGGCCGCCGCGCAGGACGGCGGCGAACGCCCGGGCGGGCTCACCGTCCAGCCGCGGCCACACGGTGCTGATGGTGAAGTCGGTCGGGGCGACCCCGCGCTCCACCTCCTCCCAGCTGAGCGGGGTGGCGGCGGGCGCCGCGCGCTCGGGCCGCAGGCACCACGTGGCCGCGATGTTCTTGCCCTCGGTGTTCATGCCGTGGTCCAGGAAGATCGCGTCCCCGCGCCGGCCGATCTCCCAGGTCATCGTCGTGCGGTCGGGCGCGGCCCGGTTGATGAGCGCGAACACCGCACCCACCCAGGCGCGCACGTCGGTGGCGGGGTGGACGCGGTCGACGGGCACGTACACTTGCATGCCGGTCGCCCCCGACGTCCGCGGGTACCCGCGCAGGCCCAGCCCCTCCAGCACGGTGCGCACGAGCAGCGCGACCTCCGCGGCGTCGGCGAAGGTCGCGGCGCCCATCGGGTCCAGGTCGAAGAACGCGTAGTCGGGCCGGCCGATCCGGTCGACTCGGCTGTGCCAGGGGTGCAGCTCGATGCACCCGGCGTTGGCCAGCCACAGCAGCCCGGCGCGGTCGTCTGCGAGCAGGTAGTCGACGCGCTTGCCGTCCTCGACCGACACGACGGGGGCGCGCCGCAGCCAGGCCGGTGTGCCCGGCGGCGCCTGCTTGGCGTAGAAGAACGGCCCGTCCGCACCCTCGGGCATGCGCTTCATGGTCAGCGGGCGTCCCGCGAGGTAGGGCAGGACGGCGGGGGCGACGTTCCAGTAGTAGGTGAGCAGGTCCGCCTTGGTCAGCCCCTCCGGCCCCCAGTAGACCTTGTCGATGTTGGTCAGCTTCACCTGGACGCCGTCGGTGGCCACGACCCAGTCGCGCCCGGCCCGCTCGGCGGGCAGCGGCTCGGGGAACGGGCGCGTCGTCGGGACCTCCATCGCCACAGGATCACCCCGCCGTCAGGCGTAGTCCATCCACAGCAGCGCCCGGGTCCCCGGGGCGACCGCCTCGTACCGGTGCGGCGCGTCGCCGCCGAAGGACGCCAGGTCGCCGGGCTCCAGCGTGACCGAGGCGGCCTCGGGGCCCGCGCGCAGGGTGCCGTCGAGGACCAGGACGTGCTCCACGACGCCGGCGATGTGGGGTTCGGCGTGGCGGGCCGCGCCGGGCTCGATCTCCAGCAGGTACAGCTCGGTCGACCCGCGCCGCGCGCTGGTCGCCAGCAGCCGCGCGCGGTACGGGGCGGAGTCCGAGCCCACCTGGACGCCCTCCCCGGCGCGGACGACGCGGACGTCGGGGACCGGGGTCTCGATCAGGCGGCCGAACGGCACGCCGAGCGACCGCGCGATCGACCACAGCGTCTCCACGCTCGGGTTGGCGTTGCCGGACTCCAGCTGGGACAGCGTCGACTTGCCGACCCCGGCCGTGGCCGCGAGCTGGCCGAGGCTGAGCCCTGCGCGCTCGCGGAGCTCGCGGACGTTGCGCGCCACGGTGGTCACCAGGGCGGTCGCGTCGTCCACGTGCCCTCCTGTTCACTATACTGGCCACATGGTTCCATCAAATCGTACGATCCTGGTGCAAGCGCTGGCCATGGGCCTGGCGGTCGGGGTGTTCGGGGTCTCCTACGGCGTCCTCGCGGTCGCGGCGGGCCTGCCCGCGTCCATGGTCGTGGCGATGTCGGTGCTGGTGTTCTCGGGCGGGGCGCAGTTCGCGGCGGTCGGCATCGTGGCAGCCGGCGGCGGGCCGTGGGCGGCGGTCGTGCCCGGGCTGCTGCTCAGCACGCGGTTCGTGCCGCTGGGGCTGGCCGCGGCGCCGTTCCTCGGCGGGCCGGCCCGGTTACGGGCGGTGGCGGCCCACCTGCTCATCGACGAGAGCGCCGCCGTGGCGCTGGCCCAGCCCGACGCGCGGTCCGCGCGGCGGGCGTTCTGGTCGACGGGGCTGGTGCTGGGGGTGACCTGGCTGGCCGGGACGGTCGTCGGCGCCTTGGCCGGGACGGTCGTCCGGGACCCGGCGGTCCTGGGGCTGGACGCCGCGTTCCCCGCGGGCTTCCTGGCCCTGCTGGCCCCGCTGGTGCGCACCCGGCGCCAGCGCGCGGCGGCGGTCGCGGGCGCGGCCCTGGCGGTGGCCACGACCCCGGTCTCCCGCTGGGCCTGCCGGTGGTGGTCGCGGTGGCGGGCGCTCTCGTCGCCCTGGCCGTCCCCCCGGCCCGGCCCGACCGCCGGGACCCGACCGCGGCGACGCCGCCGGGGTGGCGGGCGGCGGCGCGGGGCGGCGCGGGCGGTGCGGCCGTGACCTGGGCGGCGCTCCTGGTGCTGGCGGCAGGGACCTACGCGTGCAAGGCAGTCGGGCCGCTGCTGCTGGGCGACCGGCCCCTGCCGCCCGCCGCGGCCGGGGTGCTCGCGCTGCTGCCGGCCGCCCTGCTGGCCGCGCTGGTGGCCACCCAGACCGTCGGCGACGGGCGCGCCCTGGTGCTGGACGCCCGCCTGGCGGGCGTGGCCGCCGCGGGGGTGGCCGTCTGGCTGCGCGCCCCGTTCCTGGTGGTCGTGGCCGTCGGCACCGCCGTCGCCGCGGGCCTGCGCGCCCTCGGCCTCCCCTGACGACCCGCAGCCGCCGCACCCGCCGGACCGGGCCGACCCCGTGCCGTCCCGGGCAGCCTGGCCCGTGTCCCGCCGCGCTCAGCCGAACAGCTCGGCGACGTCCACGGTGACGCCGGGCAGGGTCGCGGCGGCCACGAGCCCGTCGCGGTGCTCGGTCCGCCGCGCGTAGCCCGACGCGTACAGCGCCGCCTTGGCGCCCAGGTCCAGCGCCTGGCTGGTGCGCGCCACCTCGACCACGAGCAGTGGCTTGTCCGCGTGCGCCGTGCGGTAGCGCCCCGAGGGGACGACCGCGAGGTCCGGCTCCGGCTCCGACGTCGGGCCCGCCGCGAGCGGCAGCTGCACGCGCAGGTCGAACTCCGGGGGAGGCGGCGCGCCAGCGTCCGCTGCAGCCACTGCACCGCGTCGGCGAGGCGCGGGTCCTGGGGTTGTCATCTCGACCAGCACCCCCTGCAGCAACTCCACGAGGTCGTCGCCGAGGGCCCCGTCCGCCACCAGCCGCTCGTACTCCGCGCGGCGGAGCGGCCGCACCTGACCCGGCACGGCCCGCACCACGTCGGCGGTCGCGGACATCCCGCGGAAGTGTATGGGGGCGCTCGGGCCCTGATGAACGGGTAGAACTAAGGGTCTACGCGGGGTCATTCCCCAATCCCGCCGCAGCGGAGGTCACCGCCATGCCGGCCCGCACCCTCTGGAAGGGCACCCTGTCGTTCGGCCTCGTCACCATCCCCGTCGGGCTGTACACCGCGACGGAGGACAAGTCGCCGTCGTTCAACCAGCTCCGCGCCTCCGACCACAGCCGCATCGGCTACAAGCGGGTGGCGAAGGCGGACGACACCGAGGTCCCCTACGACGAGATCGTCCGCGGCTTCGAGTACGAGCGCGACCGCTACGTCGTGTTCGACCGTGACGAGATCGAGGCCCTGCGCCCGCCGTCGAGCCGCACCATCGAGATCCAGCAGTTCGTGCCGCTGGAGCAGATCGATCCGATCTACTTCGACCGGCCCTACTACCTCGCCCCGGACCCGTCCGGCGCGAAGGCGTACGGCCTCCTGTCGGAGGCGATGCGCGACAGCAAGTCCGTCGCCATCTGCAAGATCACGCTGCGGGACAAGGAGCACCTCGCCACCCTGCGCCTGCGCGACGACGTCTTCGTCCTGGAGACCATGCACTGGCCGGACGAGATCCGCGACTTCGCGCTGGCCGACGTCGACATCGACGAGGTCCCCGAGCCGCGGTCCCAGGAGGTGAAGATGGCGAAGCAGCTCATCGCCAGCCTCACCGAGGACTTCGACCCGACCGCCTGGACGGACGACTACCGCGCGAAGGTGCTCGAGGCCGTCCAGGCCAAGGTCGAGGGCGCCGAGGTCGTCGTGCAGCCGACGGAGGGCGAGCCCGCCACCGTCGTGGACCTCATGGAGGCCCTGCGCGCCTCCGTCGACGAGGCCAACGCCCGGCGCAAGGAAGGCCCCAAGGCGTCCTGATGCCGCTGCTGCTGGTCGTCGCCTTCATCGTCGTCCCGCTGGTCGAGCTCGCCGTCATCCTCCAGGTCGGGGACCTGATCGGGCTCTGGTGGACGATCGCGCTCCTGCTGACGGTCTCGGTCGCGGGGTCCTGGCTGATCCGGCGGGAGGGCACGCGGACCTGGACGGCGTTCCGCGACGCCCTCGCCCGCGGCCGCCCGCCGGCGGTCGAGGTGGTCGACGGCGCCCTGGTGCTGGTCGGGGGCGCGCTGCTGCTCACCCCCGGCTTCGTCACCGACATCGCCGGGCTGTCCCTGGTGTTCCCGCCGACCCGCGCCCTGTGGAACCGCCTGATCCGCCGCCGGGCGACGTCGCTGCTCACCCTGCGCGTGTTCGGCGGTCCCCGCCCGCCGCGGGGCCGGCCCCCCGCCGGCGACGCCGGGCGGGTCGACGTCATCGACGTCGACAGCCGCGAGCAGCCCTAGCCCGCGGTCCCCGCCGGCGACGTCGGCCTGCATCAGGGCTGGCCGCCGCGCCTCTCCTGTACCGACAGGAGGTGGTCGCCGTGGCGGATTCGACGACCTGCCCGGCGTGAGGGCGGCCGGCGGAGGTCGAGGGGCGCTTCGTGCTGCCGAGCACCGACGGGCCGCTGGAGCACGTGCGCAGCCGCTGCGTCCAGCGGCACTGGTTCGCCATGCCGGTCGCGGCCCTGCCCGCGGTCGCACCGGCCCCGCCGGCCGGGGCGGCGCCGGTCGCGGCGCCCCCGGCGGTCTGACCGCTCACCGTCCACAGGTGCGGGAGGCGGTTGGCGCCGCTGGCGGGCCGGGGTGCGTACGGTGCAGGCATGCCGTGGGGACTCGACGTCGATCTGCTGACGCCGGCGCAGCGGCGGGCCCTGGACGACCTGCTGTGCGCCGGCGGCCCGCGCCCGCCCGCCGACGACGGGCTGGCGACCCGCATCCGCGACCTCGTCGAGGAGCGGACCGAGGCCGCCGCGGCCCTCCGGCCGGTCGGCGCCCGCGGCCTGCGGCTCAACAAGACCGCGCTGGACGCCCTGGACTGCGAGGGCCGCTACCTCGACCACCTGGAGTCCCGCTTCGCGTGGACCCCGCCGACGGTGCTGGGGACCCTGGTCCACCGCGGGATCGAGCTGGACCACGCCGGTGACCGCACCGTCGAGGTGGACGAGGTCGTCGCGCAGGCGTGGCGCGACTTCGCCGGCGCGGGGGACTCCGCCGGGGCCTACCTGGCCGAGCTCGGCGGGGTGGAGGCGCACGGCCTGCGCGCCGACGCGGGCGCGCGCATCGCGGAGTTCCGGGAGTGCTTCCCCCCGCTGCTGTCGCACTGGCCCGTCCGCTACGAGGTGAAGCTGACCGCGCGCCTGCACGACGGCGCCATCGAGCTGATGGGCAAGCCCGACCTGGTCTTCGGCGCCGCGTCGGCCACCGAGCGCCGCCTGCTGCTCGTCGACCTCAAGACCGGCCGCCGCAGCCACCGCGACCGGGCCGACATGCGCTTCTACGCCCTGCTGGCCACCCTCAAGTACCGCACGGTGCCCTGGCGCGTCGCCACCTACTACCTGGACGAGGCCGACTGGGACGCCGAGGACGTCGACGCCGACGCGCTGGAGGCGGCGGTCCGGGGCGTCGCGGACCGCGCCGTCACGGCCGCGCGGCTGACCTGGGCCCCGCCCCCGCCCGACGCGCTGCGGCTCCTCGCGGGCCCGTCGTGCCGCTGGTGCGGGCGGGCGCCGACCTGCCCGACCAAGGCGGAGGCCGACGCCGAGTGGGCCCTGCGCGACGCCTGAGGGCCCGACCTAGACTCGCCGCCACGACGAGGACAGGGACACCATGACCACCGGCAGCGCGGCCTTCTTCGACCTGGACCGGACGCTGATGCAGGGCTCCAGCGCCTGGTACTTCGGCAAGGCGGCCTACCGGGAGGGGCTGCGCCCCCTCGGCGCGCTCGCGCGGGACGCCATCGGCGCGCTCTGGTTCCGCCTGTTCGGCGTCTCGGACGAGAAGAGCGAGGCCCTGCGCGACCAGATCCTCGCGGCGGTCGCCGGCACGCCCGCCGACGCCTTCGCCCGCATGGTGCCGGGCGTGGTGGAGGAGCTGCTGCCGCGCATCCGCCCCGAGTCGCAGGCGCTGCTCGACATGCACGCCGAGGCCGGACGCGACATCTACATCATCTCCGCCAGCCCCGTCGAGGTCGTCGGCGAGCTGGCCAAGGCGCTGGACCTGACCGGCGGCCTGGGCACCCAGTCCGAGATCGTCGACGGGGTCTACACCGGCCGGCTGGCCGCGCCGTTCTGCTACGGGGAGGGCAAGGCCGAGGTCGTGCGCAAGCTCGTGGCCGACCGCGGCTACGACCTGTCGCAGTGCTACGCCTACGCCGACTCCGCCTCCGACCTGCCGATCATGAGCCTCGTCGGCCACCCCGTCGCCGTGAACCCCGACCGGTCGCTGGAGTCGGTGGCGCACCGGCGCGGCTGGCCCGTGGTCGAGTTCAACCGCGAGCGCAAGCAGTTGGTGAAGGTCGGCGCGGTGGCTGCGGGGGCCTTCACGAGCGGGGCGGTCGGCTACGGGCTGGGGCGCCGGGCCGGGTACGCCGCGGTCACCCAGGACGAGGAGCGCATCGTGCGGTGGGCGCTGGCCCGGCGGCGGGCGGCTGCGCGGCGTTGACCGTGCGGATCGCCTGGACCGACCACCTCGTCGCCCTGGTCGGGCGGACCGAGGCCGCGGCGGCCCGCCTGGCGGCCGCCCCGCCCGGCGCGCGCGCCGCCCTGGTCGCCGACGCCGCCGCGCCGCCGCGCGGCTGTCAGTGCGCATGGACGCCAGCCCGCTGGAGGACGCCACCGCCGACGCCGTCGACGCCCGCCTGGCCGCCGGCCTCCCTCCCGTCGAGGTGGCGCCGGTGCCGGTGCCCGCTGCGGGGGGCGCCGGGGCCGATCCCAGCGGGGGCTGGGGGCGGGCGCTGCGGCTGGAGGGCATGGCCACCCAGGAGGTGGCGGCGGTCGAAGTACGCCGACCTGCTCAGCGCGCTGGCGCACGAGGACGAGGCCGCCGCCCTGCTGGAGGACCGGCCGCTGGCGGCCCTGGCCCTGCTGCACCGCCACGTCGTGCACGGGCTGGTCGCCGAGGACGTGGCCGCCAGGCCGCGGCGCACGGACCAGGCGGTCCACGACGGCGCGGAGGGCGCGTGCTGTACCGGGCCGCGGACCCCGCCGCGGTGCCGGCGCTGCTGGACGGGCTGGCCCGCTGGCTGACCGGGCGGGCGGGCCTGCTGCCCGGCGCCGTCGTCGCCGGCGTCGTCCACGAGCGCCTGCTGGGTGGCAGCCCTACGAGGCCGGCAACGGCCGCGTCGCCAGGGCGGCGTCGCGGGCCGTCCTGCGCGCCCGCGGCCTGGACCCCGACGGCGTCGCCGTCCCCGAGCGCGTCTGGGCGGCCGACCTGGCCGGCTACCACCGGAGGTCGCCGCGACCACGCGCCGCGGGGACCTGTCGGTGGCTGGAGCGCGCGCTGGAGGGCACCGCCGCGGCGTTGGAGGACGCGGCCGACCGCCGCCGCGCGCCGCCGCGGCCCTGGCCGGGCTGGCACCCGCGTTCACGCTGCGGGAGTACGCCGAGGTCGCGGGCACGACGCTGGCCGCGGCCGCCGCCGACCTCGCCGCCCTCCGCCGCGCCGGGCTCGCGGCCCCCGAGCCCGGCAGCTCCGGCCTCCGCCACCGCCGCACCGGACCGTCCGGCACGCGCTCGGGTTGACCGGGGCCCCCGGGGGACACCGTGACGGGACCCACCCCTCCCGGAGGACCCCTCGTGCGCCACCGCCTCGCCGCCTGCCTGCTCGCCGCGCTGCTCGCCCTCGGCGCCACCGCCTGCGCCAACCCCCAGCAGATCCCCGACCGCGACAGCGCGACCGAGGGCGCCTCCTAGGCACGGCGCCGGGTGAAGGTGAGATGGGTGACGCCGCTCGGCGTCGACACCGCCTCCACGTCGTACTGCTCCTCCAGCGCCTCCAGACCGTCCCATAGCCGGACGCCGCGGCCGAGCAGGATCGGGACCTGCACGACGTGCAGGTGGTCGACGAGCCCGGCGGCGAGGAACTCGCGCAGCATCGTCGGGCCCCCACCGATGCGGACGTCCTGACCGTCTGCCGCCTCCCGAGCGACGGCGAGTGCGTCCACCGGCGCGACATCCAGGAAGTGGAACGTCGTACCGCCCTCCATCTCCAGCGGTGGCCGCGGGCGATGGGTCAGCACGTACGTCGGCGTGTGGAACGGCGGGTTCGGTCCCCACCATCCGCGCCACTCCGGGTCGTCCTGCCAGCCCGGAGGGCCGAACTTGGCGGCGCCCATGATCTCCGCGCCGATGCCGTGCTCGTGACGCTGGGCGATGGCGTAGTCGACGCCGGTGGTGCCCGCGGCGTCCCAGAACCGCGTCGCGATCAACCACTCGTGGAGCCGATCCCCGGCGTGGCCGAACGGCGCCTCCAACGACAGGCCCTCGCCGGTGCCGAACCCGTCGAGCGAGATCGAGAAGTTGTGAACCCGAACGCGAGACACAGGAGCTCCTTCGGTTTCGAGATGTGCGATCTCAACGTAGTGACCCGCCTCGCCGCGACATCTCATCGACGACCGCCCGGACCCCGATCAGCGCCTGCGTCAGGCGATGACGTCGTCGAAGACGACGAGGCCGGGGGGGAAGCGGTAGAGCTGGGCGGGGCGGTGCGACCCGCGCCGCTGCTCGCCGGTCTCCTCCAGCAGCCCGAGCGCCAGGACCTTGCGCCGGAAGTTGCGCTTGTCCAGCGGCCGGGCCTGCACGGCCTCGTAGACCGCCTGCAGGTCGCTGAGGGTGAACTCCTCGCCCAGCAGGCCGTAGGCGACGGTGGAGTAGGTCAGCTTGGACCGCAGCCGCGCGACTGCGGCCGCGACGATGTCGCGGTGGTCGAAGGCCAGTGCCGGCGGGTCCAGGGCCGGGTGCCAGGCGGCGCCGGCGGCGACCGGCGGGGGAGCGGGCAGCAGGGCGAGGTAGCTGACGCTCACCACCCGCCCGCGGGGGTCGCGCCCGGGGGCCCCGAAGGTCGCGAGCTGCTCGAGGTGGCGCGGCGCGGTGAGCCGCGGCCCCGGGGCGGGCTGTCCGCCCGCCTCGCCGAGCACCCGGCAGACCGCTGCCTCCAGGCCCTCGCCGAGGCCGACGTGCCCGCCGGGCAGGGCCCAGTTCCCCGCGAACGGGTCGCGGTCGCGCCGGACGGCCAGCACCAGCGGCGTCAGCGGGGGCACGCCGTCGTCGCCGCCGTCGGGCGCGAGGGTCAGCACCACGACGTCGACGGCGACCGCCACCTGCGTTCCCGGACCGCGCTGCACTCCCCGGTACGGTACCGGGGATGACCGACGGACCCCTGCCCTTCGCCCCCGGCACCGGCGAGTCGTTCGGCGCCCGCGGGTCCTTCTGCGGGGTGCCGGTGCGCCGCGCCGCCGACGCCCGGCCCGGCGAGGTCGTGATCCTCGGCGCGCCGTTCGACTGGGGCGCCAGCCACCGTCCGGGCGCCCGGTTCGGTCCCAAGGCGATCCGCGAGGCGGACTACCTGGAGCCCGACGGGTCCCGCCCGCACCTGACCGCGCGGGTCGACCCGCTGCGCGACCTGCCGGTGGTCGACGCGGGTGACATCGCGATCGTCCCCGGGTCGGTCGAGCGCTCGCTCGCCGCCATCGAGGAGGCGGTCGCGACGGTCGCGGCCGCCGGCGCGGTGCCGCTGGTGCTCGGCGGCGACCACAGCATCACCTACGCCAACGCCACCGGGGTGGCTCGCCACCTCGGCTTCGGCGAGGTCGCGCTCGTGCACTTCGACGCCCACGCCGACACCGGCGAGGACCAGTGGGGCCAGCTCTACGGGCACGGCACGCCGATGCGCCGCCTGATCGAGTCGGGAGCGGTGCCGGGCCACCGCTTCGTCCAGATCGGCCTGCGGGGCTACTGGCCGCCCCCCGCCACCGTGGCGTGGATGCGCGCGCAGCGCATGCGCAGCTACTTCATGGCCGACATCGTCGACCGCGGCCTCGACGCGGTGGTTGACGAGGCGGTCGGGTACGCCCTGGAGGGCGGCGCCCGCGGCGTGTTCGTCTCCGTCGACATCGACGTCGTCGACCCGGGCATGGCGCCGGGCACGGGCACCCCCGAGCCGGGCGGGCTTACCAGCCGCCAGCTGCTGGACACCGTGCGCCGCCTGGGCCGCGACCTGGAGGTGGTGGGCGCCGACGTGGTGGAGGTCGCGCCGCACTACGACCAGCCGATGGACATCACCGCCGCCCTGGCCAACCGGGTGGTCCTGGAGCTGACCACCGGCATGACCCTGCGGCGTCAGCCGGCCAGCACCGCCAGCACGTCGTCGCCGTAGCGGTCGACCTTGGCGGGGCCGATCCCGGGGATCTCGAGCAGGTCGCCCGGGGTCGCCGGCTCCGCCAGCGCCAGCGCGGCGAGGGTCTTGTTGTCGAAGACCACGTAGGCGGGCACCCCGTCGGCCTTGCAGCGCTCCGCCCGCCAGGCGCGCAGGCGCTCCGCGCGCGCGGCGGCGTCGCCCTCGAGGTCGTCCAGCGCGGCGGCGGTCCCACCGGCCCGCGGCGGCTTCCCCCCCGCCTTGGCCGTCGGCGCACCGTCGCCCAGCCCGTAGAGGAACGGGCTGGGGGTGCGCTTCTGGAGCCGCCCGGTTCGGGCGGGGCGCTCCCGGGCCCAGGACAGCCACAGGTGGCGCCGCGCCCGGGTGACCCCGACGTAGAGCAGCCGGCGCTCCTCCTCGACCTCGGCGTCCTGCTTGGCGTGGCTGATGGGCAGCAGGCCGCGCTCCAGGGAGACCAGGAACACCGCGGTGAACTCCATGCCCTTCGCGCCGTGCAGGGTGGTGAGGGTGACCGCGCCGCCCTCGTCGGGGGCCGTCGCCCCCGACGACGCGCGCGTCAGCAGGTCATCGACGACGCGGCCGTAGGACACGTGCGGGTCGGCGGCGACCTGGCGGGCCGCGGCCGCGACCAGGGCGCCCAGGTTGCGCCAGCGCTCGCGGGCGACCGCACCCGCCGGCTCCCGGCGCCCGTCGTAGTCCAGGCCCTCGCGCAGGACGCGCTCGACGCGGCGGTCGGGCGGGACGGGCTGCTCGCCGACGGCGGCGAGCAGGTCGCCGGGGTCCAGCCGGTCGCCCCGCTCCCGGTCCGCGGCCAGCAGGCGCAGGGCCTGGCGGACCTCGGGGCGCGAGAAGAACCCGCCGTCGCCGCGCACCGCGCTGGGGACGCCGACCTCGCGGAGGGCCGCCTCGAACGGCTCCGACTGGGCGTTGACCCGGTACAGCACCGCGATCTCCCGTGGCGGCAGGCCCCCGGCGACCAGCGCGGCGCAGCGCGCCGCCACGGCGGCCACCTCCGCGTCGGCGTCGGGGAACTCGCGGAACACCGGGTCCGGGTCGTCGGGGTTCGCCGGCAGCGCGGCGGTCAGGCGCTTGCGCGTCGGCGCGGGCTTGGTCCACAGCACCCGGTTGGCGAGGTCCAGCACCTGCGCGGTCGACCGGTAGTTGCGGGTCAGCGCGACGACGCGCCCGTGGGGCCAGCGGTCCTCGAAGCCGGTGAGGTGCGCCGACGAGGCGCCCGTGAAGGAGTAGATCGTCTGGTCGTCGTCGCCCACGACGCACAGCTCGTCGCCGTCGCCGAGCCACGCCTCCAGCAGCGCCTGCTGGGTCGGGTTGACGTCCTGGTACTCATCGACGGTCAGGTAGCGGTAGCGGTCGCGGACCTCGGCGGCGGCGACCTCGTCGCGGGTCAGCAGCTCCGCGGTCAGCAGGAGCATGTCCTCGTAGTCGATCGCGCCCGCCGCCCGCTTCGCCGCCTCGTAGTCGGCGTAGACCTGGGCCATGCGCTCCGCGGCGACGGGCGTCGGCCGGTCCGCCGCGGCCTCGGCGTAGCCCTGCGGGGCGATCATGCGCGCCTTGGCCCACTCGATCTCCGAGGCCAGGTCGCGCGCCTCCACGCGCAGCCGCCGCCCCACGGGGACGAGCAACCGCAGCTTGGACGACAGCACCTCGGGCAGGCCGTCGCCGTCGGCCCCGGCCAGCCCCAGCGCGGTCACCCGCGGCCAGAAGTGGCGCAGCTGCGCCCAGGCCGCGGCGTGGAACGTCGCGGCGCGCACCGGCGGGACGCCCAGGGCGTGCAGGCGCTCGCGCAGCTCGGTCGCGGCCTTGTCGGTGAAGGTGACCGCCAGCACCTGCGCGGGCCGGGCCACGCCGGTGGCCAGCTGGTTGGCGATCCGGTGGGTGACCGTCCGCGTCTTGCCGGTCCCGGCCCCGGCCAGGATGCAGACGGGGCCGGTGGTCGCCTCCGCGGCGGCGCGCTGGGCGGGGTTGAGCCCGTCCAGCGGGTCGACCCGCAGGGCGGCGGCGGAGGGGGCGGAGGTCGTCGTCATGGGCGGTGTCACCCTACCGGCCGCCCACCCCGTCCCGGCGCAGGACCACCGCGCCTGTGGACACCTCTGGCGGCGGTGCGCGAACAGCGGCTGGGACGCGCGCGGCCCGCGGTGTGCGCCTCCCGCCGGATACGGCGGCACCCGCACACCCGCCGCGCCCGCGACCTCCGGGGTGTGCGGACACCGCCGGGCGCGCTACCGCGCGAGCAGGGCGCGGAGCTCGTCGGGGGTGGTGACCGGGCGGTCGCAGGCGAAGTCGCGGCACACGTAGGCGGCGGCCGCGCCGTCCACCAGCGGTCGGTCGGCGAGCAGCGGGACGCCCGGCTCCTCCGGGGCGCCGACGGCCAGGACGGCGCCGGGGCGCCAGGACTCGAAGTACACCGCCGACAGCGGGGCGGTGGCCGCGCGGTCGGGCCCCACGATCGCGACCTCGCCCGGCCCGGACAGGCGGCGCTCCAGCCCGCGCAGCAGCTCCCCGTAGCCGGTGGGGGCCTGGGCGGCGCGCCCGGCGTAGGCGGCCAGGGTGCGCTCCGCGCGGTCGGCGTAGGCGCCCTCGCCGGTGAGCGCCGCCAGGCGCAGGTTGACGTCGACCAGCGTCGACGGCCCGGCGGGCGTGGCGTTGTCCCACAGGTCCTTCGGCCGGGTGACGAGGCGCTCGGCGTCGTGGGCGGTGGCCCAGTACGTGCCCGGGACGTCGGGGTCGGCGAAGCGCTCCTCGGCCTCGTCGGCCAGGTCCCGCGCCCACGCGAACCAGGCCGGGTCGCCGTCGGCCTCCCACAGCACCAGCAGCGCCTGGGCGAGTCCCGCGACGTCCTCCAGGAAGGCCGGGACGCGCGCGCCGTGCAGCCGGCGCCAGGCGTGGTGAAGGCGCCCGTCGACCACGAGCTCCGCGCGCAGGAACCGGGCGCAGTCCGCCGCGGCGCGCACCAGGTCGGCCCGCCCCAGCGCCGCCCCGGTCTCGGCCAGCGCACCCAGCGCCAGCGCGTTCCAGCCGGTCAGGACCTTGTCATCGAGATCGGGCGACACCCGCGTAGCCCGCCGCGCCGCCAAGGCCGCGCGGACCCGCGCGAGCGCTGCGTCAAAGGCGGGGTCGCCCTCGGGCCACGGCTCGGCTTCGTGCAGCACGTTCGCGCCGTCCAGCTGCCCCTCCGGGCTGACGCCGAAGCGCTCCGCCCAGCGGTCCGGGTCCTCGCCCGCCGCCGCCACGACCTCCCGGAACTCGGCCTCCGGCCAGACGAAGTACCGGCCCTCCTCGCCCTCGGAGTCGGCGTCGGTGGACGAGGAGAACCCGCCCTCGGGCTGGCGCAGCCCGTCCAGCAGGTAGTCCGCGGTGCGCTCGGCGACGCGCCGGAAGCGCTCGGCCCCCGTCACCTGCCAGCCGTGCAGGTAGGCGCGCAGGAGCAGCGCGTTGTCGTACAGCATCTTCTCGAAGTGGGGCACCGCCCAGGCGGCGTCCACCGAGTAGCGGTGGAACCCGCCGCCGACCTGGTCGGAGATCCCGCCGCGCGCCATCGCCTCCAGCGCGCGGGCGGCGGTGTCGCGGGCGCCCTCGTCGCCGGTGCGCAGCGCGTGGGCGAGCAGGAAGTCCAGCGCCATCGCCTGCGGGAACTTCGGGGCGGACCCGAAGCCGCCGTGGCGGCGGTCCTCCGCGCGCACGCACAGCTCCGCGGCGTCGTCGGCGAGCTGCGGGTCCACCCCGTCCTCGCCGGCGCCGAGGTCCTGCTGCTGGGCGAGGTGCGCGGCCAGGCGCCGGCCGCTGTCGACCACCTCGTCGCGCTGGGTGGACCAGGCGGTGCCGACGGCCTCCAGCACCTTGAGGAAGCCCGGCATGCCCTGGCGGTCGCTGCGCGGCCAGTAGGTGCCGCCGAAGAACGGCTCGCCCTCGGGGGTCAGGAACACGCTCATGGGCCAGCCGCCGTGGCCGGTCAGCGCCTGCACCGCGCCCATGTACACCGCGTCGACGTCGGGCCGCTCCTCGCGGTCGACCTTGATCGACACGAAGCCCTCGTTGAGCGCCCGGGCGACGCTGTCGTCCTCGAAGGACTCGTGGGCCATGACGTGGCACCAGTGGCACGAGGCGTAACCGACCGACAGGAAGACGGGCACGCCGCGCTCGCGGGCGAGGGCGAACGCCTCGTCGCCCCACTCGTACCAGTCGACCGGGTTGTCCGCGTGCTGGCGCAGGTAGGGGCTGGCGGCGTCGGCGAGGCGGTTGGGCATGTCAGGCGTCCTGTTCGGCGAGGCGTGCCAGGCGGCGCACCGCGAGGGCGGCGAGGGGGCGGTAGACGGGGGCGTCCAGTCGGGCCAGCGGGCGGGGTCGGCGAGCAGGCGCCACACGGCCGCCGGCGGTGCGGCGCTCTCGGCCGAGACGATCAGCGCCTTGCGCCGCTCGAACGTGCGTTCGATACTGCGGGCTCCACCGCTCGCCGCCCGCCCCCCGGCGGGCGCCACGCGCCAGGAGACCCTCGGCCATGTCCGCGGACCCCACCCTCGCCGCCCTCCAGCGCGCCCCCGGCGCGCCGGACCCGGCCGCCCCGGCCAGCCTGCCGCTGCGGGTGGACCGCGTCCGCACGTTCGACACCCCCGAGTTCGCCGGCATCACGTTCCTGGAGGTGGAGTCCAAGACCGCGCTGAACAGGGTGTCAGGCATGCCCTTCGGATGGTCCATCAACCCCTACCGGGGCTGCAGCCACGCCTGCTCCTACTGCCTGCGCGGGGAGACCCCCATCCTGCTCGCCGACGGGCGGACCCGCCCGATCGGGGACCTGCGCCCCGGCGACGCCGTCTACGGCACCCGGGTCCGCGACGGCGTGCGCCGCTACGCGGTGACCGAGGTGCTGGACCACTGGTCGACGGTCAAGCCCGCCTACCGGGTGGTCCTGGCCGACGGGACGGACCTGGTCACCAGCGGCGACCACCGCTTCCTGACCCCGCACGGCTGGCAGCACGTCGCCGCCGCGAGGGCGGGCGCACCGCACCGGCCCACCCTGACCGCGGCCAGCGCGCTGGTGGGGACCGGCCGGGTGGTCCCGTCGCCCAAGCACACCGCGGACTACCAGCGCGGCTACCTGGGCGGGCTGCTCCGCGGCGCCGCGCCGGCGCTGCGCCCCGCGACCGCGGCGCCGGAGGCCCTGGCCCGCGCCGAGGCCATCCTCGCGCACCAGGGCGTGGAGCTCGGCGGCCCCCTGACCGCCGCGGCGCTGGCCGGCCGGGCCGACGTCGCGGACCTGGCCGCGTGGCCCGACGACCCGTCCGGCGCGTGGTGCCGCGGGTTCCTGGCCGCGGTCTTCGACGCCGACGGCAGCGCCCGCGACGGCGTGCTGCGGATCGCCATCGCGGAGTTCGCGCTCGTCCGGGTGCTCGCCGTGCTGGGGCGGTTCCGCTTCGACCTGGCGCTGGAGGGGGCGCGGGCGGGCGAGCCCCTGGTCGTGCGCCTGCGCGGCGGCGTGCGCGACCACCTGCGGTTCCTGCACCTGACCGACCCGGCCGTCACCCGGACCGCCACGATCGCGGACCGCCCCGTGCGCAGCGACCCGTCGCTGCGCGTCGTCGCGGTCGAGCCCCTGGGCCTGGAGCTGCCCCTCTACGACATCACCACCGGCACGGGAGACTTTGTCGCCGACGGCGTGATCAGCCACAACTGCTTCGCGCGGCCCACCCACGCCTACCTCAACCTCGACCCGCTCGGCGACTTCGAGCGCACCATCGTGGTCAAGACCAACGTGGCCCAGGTGCTGCGGCGGGAGGTCGCGCGGCGGAGCTGGAGGGGCGAGCACGTCGCGATGGGCACCAACACCGATCCCTACCAGCGGGCGGAGGGGCGGTACCGGCTGATGCCCGGGATCATCGGCGCGCTGGCGGAGGGGCGCACGCCCTTCTCGATCCTGACCAAGGGCACCCTGATCACCCGCGACATCGACGTGCTGCGCGACGCCGCCCGGCACGTGCCGGTGGCGGCGGCGATGACCGTCGGGATGCTCGACGACACCGTGTGGCGGGAGACCGAACCCGGCACGCCCCCGCCGCAGGCGCGGCTGTCGGCGGTCCGCCGGCTCAACGACGCGGGCATCCCCACCGGGGTGATGCTCGCGCCGATCATGCCGGGGCTGAACGACGACCGGGAGCAGCTGGCGGCGCTCGTGGACGCCATCGCGGCGGCCGGGGCGACCCACATCACCCCGATCGTGCTGCACCTGCGCCCGCGGGTGAAGGAGGTCTTCTGGCCCTGGCTGGAGGAGTTCCACCCGGAGCTGGTCGACCGCTACCGCGCGCTGTACCGCGGCGCCCAGGCGCAGGCGTCTTACCGCACCCCGGTCGAGGACTTCGTGAAGGAGCGCCGCCGCGACGCCTGGGCCCGCCACGGACTGCCCCCGCGGCCCGCGGCGTGGCGCGCGCAGGCCCCGCCGGGCAGCGACGATCCCACCGGGCACCGCCCGCCGGTCACGGCGGACCCGACGCGTCGACAGCATCGTGGCCCGGATCCCGAGCTCCTGCTCGGGGCCCCCGTTGCGGCCCGGCGGGCGCGGGCGCCGGTCGGCCCCGGTGGGTGGCGATCCCGGCGCGGCGGCCCGCCGCCGGACCCGGGGGAGCAGCTCTCGCTGCTCTAGACTCACCCTGCGTGACCAGGGAGAACGGCCGTTTCGGACGGCGCCCGGGGCCGTACAATCCAGCTGCCTACGACGACCGGGAGGTCCGCCATGGGCCGCGACATCCAGGCCACGGTGTTCACGCGTGAGGACCGGACCCGCTATCGGGAGAAGGTGAAGCGGGACCTCGCGGTGCTGGCGGAGCTCGTCCGGTCCGGGCGGTTCGAGCGCGGGCAGCGCACGCTCGGGATCGAGATGGAGGTCTACCTCACCGACGGCGACGGCGCGGTCATGCCCATCAACGACGAGCTGCTGCGCCGCATCGCGTCCAGCGAGTACCAGACCGAGCTCGCCCAGTTCAACATCGAGTTCGACGTGGGCCCCGAGCCCATCGGGGGCGACGTCCTGCGCCGGGTCGAGGGCGAGCTGCGCGCCTCGCTGCACCGCGCCCACGCGGTCGCGGAGACCATGGACGCCCAGGTCGTGACCATCGGCATCCTGCCGACCCTCACCGACTTCGACGTCACCGAGCAGAACCTGTCGGCCAACCCGCGCTACCACGCGCTGAACGACGCGATCCTCGCCGCCCGCGGCGAGGACATCGTCATCCACATCGAGGGCGACGAGACCCTGCGGGCGACGGTCAACTCGATCACCGCCGAGGCCGCGTGCACCTCCCTGCAGCTGCACCTGCAGGTCGACCCCGACGAGTTCGCCGTCTACTGGAACGCCGCCCAGGTGCTGTCGGCGCCGCTGGTCGCGGTCGCGGCCAACTCGCCGTTCTTCCTGGGCAAGCTGCTGCACCACGAGACCCGCATCGCCCTGTTCCAGCAGTCGATCGACACCCGCACCGAGGAGCTGGCCGAGCAGGGCGTCCGCCCGCGCGTGTGGTTCGGCGAGCGCTGGCTGCGCGAGGGCATGTTCGAGCTGTTCGACGAGAACGTGCGCTACTTCTCCGCCCTCCTGCCGCTCTGCGACGAGGAGAACCCGGAGGAGGAGCTGGCCGCGGGCCGCATCCCCGCCCTGCCGGAGCTGACCCTGCACAACGGCACGGTCTACCGCTGGAACCGGCCGGTCTACGGCCCGGGGGCGAGCGCCCCGCACATGCGCATCGAGAACCGCGTGCTGCCGGCCGGGCCCACGGTGGTCGACGCGGTCGCCAACGCCGCCTTCTACTACGGGCTGCTCACCGCCCTGGTGCGCGAGGAGCGGCCGCTGTGGGAGGAGATGAGCTTCGCCACCGCGGAGGCCAACTTCACCGAGGCCGCGCGCAAGGGCCTGGGCGCCAAGCTGTTCTGGCCGCGGGTGGGCGCGGAGGTCCCCGTCGGCGAGCTGATCGTCACCCGCCTGCTGCCGCTCGCCCGCGAGGGCCTCGCCCACCTGGAGATCGACGTCGCCGACATCGACGCCTACCTGGGCGTCCTCGAGCAGCGGGTCCTGTCCGGGCAGAACGGGGCCGGGTGGCAGATCGCGTCGTTCCGGCGCCTGGAGGAGGGGGGCCTCAACCGCGCGGAGGCGGGCCGCGAGCTGGTCCGGCGCTACTCCAAGCTCTCCCAGGCCGGTCAGCCCGTCCACACCTGGCCCGTCGACGGCTGACAGGGACAAACCTGGCCGATCGGCGGGGTCACGCTCCGTGTAGCAGGGGACCACCGGGGTAGTGTTCCGCGCCAGATGAATGACCTGTACCGGCGCTTCACCGGCTACGACGAGATCACGGACCTGCTGGCGGGATCCGACGAGGACGCCCTCGTCGTCCTCAACGGCAAGCCGGCGCTGATCCGCCTCCCCGGCGAGGACCCCACCCGCCCTGCCCGCTTCGTGTCGACGCTGCTGCACGGCAACGAGGACTCCGGCTTCCGTGCCGTCCTCGAACTGCTGCGGCGCAAGGACCGCTATCCCTTCGACCTCTGGGTCTTCCTCGGCAACACGCGCGCGGCGCGCCAGGAGGGGTGGTTCGCCCACCGTTACCTGGACGACCAGGAGGACTTCAACCGCGTGTGGGGCCTGGGCCCGGCGACCACGCGCATGCGGCGGTGCGCCGAGGAGGTCCTCGCCGAGGTCACGGCCGGCCCCCTGGAGGCCGCCGTCGACCTCCACAACAACACCGGTGAGAACCCGCCCTACGCGATCACCGCGGTCCGCACGCCGGAGAGCCTGCGCCTGGTCGGCGTCTGCGCCGACATCGGCCTGCTGTGGAACCTGCGGATCAACGCGCTCATGGAGGCGCTCGCCCCCTTCTGCCCGGCGGTCGCCGTCGAGTGCGGCAAGTCGGGCCGGCCCGCCAGCCAGGCGTTCGCGCTGGGGGCCCTCGACCGCTTCCTGGAGACCGCCGACATCGGCGACCCCGCCCTGCCCGCGGGTCCCGGCGCGCTGTTCGAGATCCTCCACCGCGTCACCGTCCGCTCCGAGGTGACCGTCGCCTTCGGGGGCGCGGTGTCCGACGAGGTCGACCTGGTCCTGCACCCGGGCCTGGACTCGGCCAACTTCGGGATGCTCCTGGCCGGCACGGAGCTGGGCCGCGTGCACCCCGGGGCGGCCATGCCGCTGTGCTCGCTGGACATGGAGGGCCGGGACACCACCGGCCGGTTCTTCGCGGTCTCCCCCGACGGGGCGCTGGTGGTCACCCAGGACGTGACCCCGGCGATGATGACCACCACCGCCCTCCAGGCCCGCCGCGACTGCCTCACCTACCTGACCCGCCGCCGCGCCTAGACAGCCCGGGCGCGGAGGGTTCAGGCGGGGACGGGGGCCTCGCCGGTGGCGGGGGACAGGCCGGCCACCGCGATGCGCCAGGCCCCGTCCTCGCGGACCAGGGTGTAGACGAGCTCCTGCTCCTCGCCCGACGCGCCCTGCACGGTGACCAGCACCTGCGCCCCCTCCTCGCCGGCCACGCAGGTGCCCGACACGTGGGTGGCGGCGTCGGTCAGCAGGGCGTAGTCGCGGTCGAACAGCCGCCGGAAGGTCTCGACCGAGATCGACGACCGGTACGCCGAGGACGCGAAGCCCAGCGCGGCCTCGTAGTCGCCGGCCTCCAGGGCGCGCAGCTGCCCGTCGATCGCGGCGTCGATGCCCGCCCGGGAGTCGTCGTCGCAGTCCAGGGCGCCGTGGGGTGCGGCGCCGGCGCCCGGCGCCGGGGCGCGGGGCCGCGCGGAGGGGGGGAGCTCGGACGCGGGCGTCGCCGGCCCGTCGGACCCGCCCGCCTCCGCCCCGCCGCGGGCCGCGTCGCCGCCGTCCGCACCCGCGGTGCACCCGCCCGCCAGCACCGCGAGCAGCGTGGCGGCGGCCAGGACCGCCCTCCCCGGCCGGCGGGGCCTCACCCGCGCGGCTCGAGGCCCGCGAACAGCGAGTCCTCCGGGGTGGGGGCGTCGACCAGGGACCGGGCCAGCTCGTAGTCCTCGTAGGGGCCCACCTCGCGGACCAGGTCCTCGGGGATGGCGAACCACAGCCCCTCGGGGTCGATCTGGGTCGCGTGGGCCAGCAGCGCCTGGTTGCGCTGGGACAGGTAGTCGCCCACCTCGACCGAGGTCGTGAACGTCTCCGGGGCGTCGGCGGGCCAGCGCTCCAGCCACTCGCCGAACGGCGAGTCGATCCCGCGCTCCAGGGCGGCCTCGTGCAGCCGCCGCATGCGGGACCGGGTGAACGCCGCGATGTAGTACAGCTTGCGCACCTGCCACGGCTCGCCCGCCTCGGGGAACCGGTCCGGGTCGGCGGCGGCGTCCACGGCGGCGACCGACACGGTGTGGCAGCGCAGGTGGTCGGGGTGGGGGTAGCCGCCGTCGGGCCCGTAGGTCACCAGCACGTCGGGCCGGGTCCGCCGGATGATGGCGACCAGCCGCCCCACGACCTCGTCCTCCGGGACGTTCCAGAACGCCCCCGGGTCCAGCTGGGACCCGTCCCCGGCGAAGTCCTCGACCCAGCCCGAGTCGGGGTAGCCCAGCTGGTGGGACTCGCTGACGCCCAGGACGGCCAGCGCCCGCTCCAGCTCCTCGCGGCGGATCTCGGGCAGCCGCTCCTTCACCCCCGGCCGGTCCATCGCCGGGTTGAGGATGTCACCCGCCGCCCCGTCGGTCAGCGTGACGACGCTGACCCGGTAGCCCTCCTTGGCGTAGCGGGCCATGGTGCCCGCACCCTTGGACGACTCGTCGTCGGGGTGGGCGTGGACGAACATCGCGTGCAGCTTCGCCATCTGTGCACCTTCTGGGCGGCCCGGACCACGTGCGCGCGGGCCGCCTGCCGGCCGCCCGCCGCTGCGAATGCTACGGCGCGGCCGACCAGCGCTGCTGCCAGCGCGCGCGCATCCCGGGCGCCGACGCGTCGCGGTCCAGGGCCGCGAGCGCCTCGCGCACCACCGCCCCCGCCTCCTCGGCCCGGTCGCGCGGGCCGCGCAGGCGGATGGTGCAGACCCGCCCCGGATAGGACCCGACGGCCACGTCGGGGAAGCGGGCGACCAGGGCCTCCAGGGTGGGGCTCAGCGCGGACTCGGGGTACTCGTGGGTCAGCTCCACGACGTGCAGCGGGGTCCCGCGGCCGGCGAGCAGGGCCGGCTCGACGCCCGCGGCGACGATGCGCCGCAGCTCGTCGGGCACGCCGGGCAGCACCACGACGGTCGCGCCGCCGTCGCGGCCCGCGCCGCCGTCGACGTCCACCGCGACGCCGGGCGCGATGCCGTGCGCGCCGGGGAGCAGGTAGGCGTCGCGCGGGACCTGCGCCATCTTGCGCAGCGCCCGCTCGTGCTCGGGCGTGACCGTCGCGCCCTGGGCGCGCGTGCGCGCGAGCACCTCGCTGATGCGCCCGTCCAGGAGGGGCTCGGTCCGCAGGCCGGTGCCCAGGCTCGCGGCGACCGCCTCCAGGGTCAGGTCGTCGGGCGTCGACCCGATCCCGCCCGAGGTCAGCACCACCCGCGGCCGGGCGCGGGCGAGCTCGGTCGTCAGCGCCTCGTCGATCGCCGCGGCGTCGTCGGGCACGGTCACGACGCGGTCCAGCGGCACCCCCAGCGCGGCGAGCCGCCCCGCGATCCACCCGGAGTTGGTGTCCTGCACGAACCCGCCCAGGATCTCGTCCCCGATGACGATCACCGAGACCCGCAGGGACGTGTTCATCTGGACGAGGATACGAGCGGGGCGCGCGGGGGGACGGCCCCGTGCGCCCTAGGATCGCGCCATGTACACCGATCCTGAGGAAGCCCGGTCCGACCTCCTGCTCGCGGGCGCGGTGTACCTGTTCGGGCCCCTGCTGCTGTCCGCTCTGGGCTTCCTGGGCGCCGTGCCGGTCGTGGGCGAGCTGCTCGTTATCGCGACCCCGCTGCTGACCACCATCGTGGTCCCGCTGCTGCTGATCCGCTGGCGGGGGGAGAAGCTCGGCGCGTACGGGCTGAGCGGGGACCGCGGGCCCGGCCTGCGCCTGGGGCTGCTGCTCAGCCTCCCCCTGGTGGTCGCCGTCGCGGTCGGGCCCGCCCTGGACGGCCGCATCCCCGACGGGACCCTCCCCTCGCTGGCGGTGGGCGGGCCGTGGCTGCCGGTGGTGGCCAACATCGCGCGCTGGATCGGGCTGGTCGGGCTGGGGCTGTACGCCACGGTCAAGGCGCGCGACGCGTTCCGCTCCGACCTCTACGCGGTGCGCACCGGCATCGCCGAGGTCAGCCGGGTCCTGGGGATCGTCGGCGGCGTCGCCGCGCTGCTGCTGCTGGTGGCCGCCCGCGGGCGCTGCCGCTGTCGCTGCTGCTCCTGCCGCTGGGCGCGGCCGTCGCGGTCTACCTGCTGCACCGCTCGGTGCGCGGCCCGAGCAGCACCACGCGCATGACCCTGGTCGCGCCGGTGGTGCTGCTGGCCCTCGGGCCGTTCAACCTGTTCGCCGCGGTGACCAACCCCGGCGGGTTCCTGGGGTCGGCCTACGCGGCCGCCTACGCGGGCGCGGTCGGGCTGCTGGTGGCGGGGTCGCTGGAGGGCCGGCGGACCGGCTGGGCCGCGGTCGCGCTGGGCGTCGTGCTGGCGCTGCTCGTGCCGGTCGCGTTCTAGCCACCGGCGGGCCCATCGGTTACACATGTCCGCATGGCTGTCCACGAGGTACCCGACCTTCGCTGCCGCTACGTCGAGGTCGTGCTGCCGCCCGGCAAGGTGACGGACCTGACCGACCTCACCGAGGTGGACGCCGACGTCGACCGCGCCATCCGGGCCGACGTGCAGGTCCAGGGCGAGCCCGTGCGCGTGCGCTGGGACGGCGGTGAGCCCGCCCAGAACAAGGGCCACCGGATCCTCACCCACCAGGTCTTCACCCTGCACGGCGACGCGCTGCGGCGGGCGCGCTTCACCCCGGCGGCGCCGGGCAGCGACCTGCTGCCGCTGTTCGCCAGCCAGATCAGCGTGACGCTGTACTACCCGGACGGGGAGGCCCCGGCCGCCCCGTAGCATGTCGGCATGGCCGAGTACGTGTACGTCATGAAGGGGCTGACCAAGGTCGTCCCGCCCAAGAAGGAGATCCTCTCGGGGATCTGGCTGTCGTTCCTGCCGGGCGCCAAGATCGGCGTGATCGGTCCCAACGGGGCGGGCAAGTCGACCCTGCTGCGGATCATGGCGGGGCTGGACACCGAGTTCGAGGGCGAGGCCTTCGCGGGCCAGGGCGTCCGCGTCGGGCACCTGTCCCAGGAGCCCCAGCTGGACCCCGCCAAGGACGTCCGCGGCAACATCATGGAGGGCGTGGGGGAGACCGCCGCGCTGCTGGACCGCTACAACCAGCTCACGGCGCAGATGGCCGAGCCTCTCGACGACGACGTGATGGCCAAGGTCTACGAGGAGTTCGCCCAGGTCTCCGACGCCGTCGACGCCGCCAACGCGTGGGACCTGGACCGCACCGTCGAGATCGCCATGGACGCCCTGCGCGTCCCGCCGGGCGACGCCGACGTCACCACCCTGTCCGGCGGGGAGCGGCGCCGGGTGGCGCTGTGCCGCCTGCTGCTGTCCCGGCCGGACCTGCTCCTGCTCGACGAGCCCACCAACCACCTGGACGCCGAGAGCGTCGCCTGGCTGGAGCGCACGCTGCAGGAGTACCCGGGCACCGTGGTCGCGATCACCCACGACCGCTACTTCCTGGACAACGTGGCGGAGTGGATCCTGGAGCTGGACCGCGGCAAGGGCCACCCGTTCCAGGGCAACTACACCGGCTGGCTGGACAGGAAGCGGGCGCGGCTGGCCGCGGAGGAGAAGCAGGAGTCCGCGCGCCGCCGGACCCTGGAGCGCGAGCTGGAGTGGGTGCGGATGTCGCCCCGCGCGCGCCAGGCCAAGTCCAAGGCCCGCCTCGGCGCGTATGAGTCCCTGCTGGCCCAGGGCCCGCGGAGCGGTCCGGCACCGCGGAGATCGTCATCCCCAATGGCGGGCGCCTCGGCGACGTCGTCGTGGAGGCCCAGCACGTCGCCAAGGGCTTCGACGACCGCCTGCTCGTGTCCGACCTCACCTTCTCCCTGCCGCCGGGCGGCATCGTCGGCGTCGTCGGGCCCAACGGCGCGGGCAAGACCACGCTGTTCCGTATGATCGTCGGCGCCGAGCAGCCCGACAGCGGCGTGCTGAAGGTCGGCGAGACCGTGGAGCTGGCCTACGTGGACCAGAGCCGCGACGCCCTGGACCCCGACAAGACGGTGTTTGAGGAGATCACCGACGGCCTGGACGTCCTCACCGTCGGCACCCGCGAGGTCGCCTCCCGCGCCTACGTCGCGACCTTCAACTTCCGCGGGCCCGACCAGCAGAAGAAGGTCGGCGTCGCCTCGGGCGGCGAGCGCAACCGGGTCCACCTGGCCAAGCTGCTGCGCCGGGGCGGCAACCTGCTGCTGCTCGACGAGCCGACCAACGACCTGGACGTCGACACGCTGCGGGCGCTGGAGGACGCGCTGCTCGACTTCGCCGGCTGCGCGGTGGTCATCAGCCACGACCGCTGGTTCCTGGACCGGATCGCCACCCACACCCTGGCCTTCGAGGGCGACAGCCGGGTCGTGTTCTACCCGGGCAACTTCAGCGAGTACGAGGCCGACCGGCGGGCCCGCCTGGGCGTCGAGGCCGAGCAGCCGCACCGCATCAAGTACAAGCCGCTCGTGCGCCAGTAGTGCCAGTGGGAAGAGTGCGAACCCCCGGTTCGCACTGTTCGCACCGCAGGAGGACGGCAGGGCCGCGGCTACCTTCGTCCCCCTATGGCGACCACGACACCAGCGCAGCACCGCCAGCCCGGCGCCCGCCCCGCGCCCCCAGGGGCAGTGGGCGGCGGGGGACCGGACCCCGCTCAACGGTGCGGAGCGGCTGAAGCAGGACTCCCCGCCGCTCGCCGTCCGGGAGCGCGTGGAGCGGGTCTACGCCCGGGAGGGCTTCGGCGCCATCTCCCCGGAGGACCTGGAAGGAGCAGCTCAAGTGGTGGGGGCTGTACACCCAGCGCCGCCAGGACGCCCCGGCAGCGGCCACCGGCGCCCCCGCCGAGCAGCTGTGGGACCCCTACTTCATGCTGCGGGTGCGCACCGACGGCGGGATGCTCACCGCCGACCAACTGCGCGCGATCGCGTGGGCCTCCGAGACCCACGGCCGTGACGTCGCCGACGTCACCGACCGCCAGAACGTCCAGCTGCACTGGATCCGCATCGAGGACGTCCCGGCGATCTGGGAGCGGCTCGAGGCGGTCGGGCTGACCTCGGGCATGGCCTGCGGCGACGTGCCCCGCGGGTTCCTGGGCTGCCCGGTCGCCGGCCGCGACGCGGGCGAGGTGCTCGACGCCACCGCGGTGCTGCGCGCCACCGCCGCGCGCGCCCTGGGCAACCCCGCCTACGAGAACCTGCCGCGCAAGTTCAAGACCTCGATCGCCGGCTGCGGCCAGCGCTGCGCGCAGCCCGAGATCAACGACGTCAGCTTCGTCGGCGCCGTCGGCCCCGACGGCACCCCGGGCTTCGACCTGCTCGTCGGCGGGGGGCTGGGGACCGCCCCGCACCTGGCGCAGCGGCTCGGTACCTTCGTGGCGCCGGAGCTGGTGCCCGACGTCTGGGAGGCCGTCGCCGGGGCGTTCCGCGACCACGGGTACCGCCGGTCGCGCAAGCACGCGCGCCTGAAGTTCCTGGTCGCCGACGTCGGCGCGCAGGGCTTCCGCGAGATCGTCGAGAAGGAGTACCTCGGCCACGCCCTGCCCGACCTGGCGGCCCCGCCGCCCGGCGCGGGGGACCGGGCCGACCACGTGGGCGTCTTCGCCCAGTCCGACGGCCGCGCCTACGTCGGCGTCGCCCCCCGGGCCGGGCGGGTGCACGGGTCCCAGCTGCGGGCCGTCGCCGACCTCGCCGACCGCCACGGGTCGGGGACGGTGGCGCTGACGACCCAGCAGAAGCTGGTCGTGCTCGACGTCGACCCCGGCCGGGTCCCCGACCTGGTCGGGGCCCTGGACGGCCACGACCTGCGCGCCCGGGCGCACCCCTTCCGCCGCACGACCATGGCCTGCACGGGCATCGAGTTCTGCAAGCTCGCCCTGGCCGAGACCAAGGGCACCGCGGACCGGCTCTACCGCGAGCTGGAGCGCCGCCTGCCATACTGGGACGAGGACGTGCGCATCAACGTCAACGGCTGCCCCAACAGCTGCGCCCGCTTCCAGGTCGCCGACATCGGCCTGATGGGCGCGCTGGTGCCCGGCCCCGACGGCACCCGCGGCGAGGGCTTCCTCGTCCACCTCGGCGGCGGGCTGGGGGAGGGGGCGGGGTTCGCGCGCAAGGCTAAGGGGGTGCGCGTCCGGGCGGAGGACGTGACCGGCTACGTCGAGGCGCTGCTGCGCCGCTACCGCGACCGCCGGGGCGACGCGACGAGCTTCTCGGCCTACGTGCGCGGGCTCGACGACGCGGCGCTGTCGGAGTTCGCGGCCGCGCCCCACGCCTCCGGCGCCTGAGGTGGGGACCGGCGGCGAGGGGACCGCGCGGGCCCAGCCGTTCCACTGCCCCTACTGCGGGGAGCCCGACCTCCGGCCGGGCGAGCAGCACGGCACCTGGTACTGCCTGACCTGCGACCGGCGCTGGCGCCTGGCCTTCCTGGGCCTGGGCCCGGGCGAGCACGAGGGGGACGCATGACCACCACCGCCCTGGAGCCGGCCCCGCCGGCCGACCTGGTGCGCGAGGCGCTGCGGCTGGACCGCGCGCCCGCCGCGGAGGTCGTCGCCTGGGCCGCGGACCGCTTCGGCGCCGGGCTCACGCTCACCTCGTCGTTCACCGACTGCGTCCTGCTCGACGTCGTCACGCGGGTCGTGCCGGACGTCGACGTCGTGTTCCTGGACACCGGCTACCACTTCCCGGAGACCCTGGCGTACCTGGACCTGGTGCGGGACCGCTACGACCTGCGGCTGCGCGTCCTCGCGCCGGAGACCGGGCCCGACGACCGCTGGCGCACCGACACCGACGCTTGCTGCGCCGCCCGCAAGGTCCAGCCGCTCGCCCGGGCCCTGGAGGGTCGCGCGGCCTGGGTCACCGGCCTGCGCCGGTCCGAGACCGCGGCCCGCGCGATGGCCCCGGTGCTGTCGTGGGACGAGCGCCGCGGCCTGGTCAAGGTCAACCCGCTGGCGACCTGGACCGACGCCGACGTCGCGGCCTACGCGGCCGGGCGCGACCTGCCCCGCCACCCGCTGGAGGCCGCGGGCTTCCGCTCGATCGGGTGCTGGCCGTGCACCCGCGCCACCCGCCCCGGCGAGGACGCCCGGGCGGGGCGCTGGCCGGGCACCGGCAAGACCGAGTGCGGCCTGCACCTCTAGCGGCGGGGAGAACGTCCCGGAATAGGTCGAGGCCCCCGTGGTCGGGCGGGGGCCTCGAAGCGCTCGTCGGTGGAGTGCGGGCGGGTCCACCTGGCGCTATGACGTGTGTCCAGTGTATGCCCGTCTGTACCGAAACTCCAACCCTTCGTGACGATGATTTCACGAATTCTCGAGCCGGGGGTGCCCGTCATCCCCGGGACGGGGGGAACGCGAAGCCCAGCGCGCCGCCCAGCTGGCGCAGGGTGGCCCCGGCGCCCGCCTGGGCGGCCTCGTCGAGCACCGCGATCGCCGCCGGGGTGTCCACGTCGTCCTCCATCGCGGCGGCGAAGCGCTCCTCCAGGTCCGGGCGCTCACCCCCGTGGGCGGCCGCGTCGGTCCAGGCCTTGTGCGCGCCGGCGGACTGGGCCATCGCGACCTCGTCGTACTCCCACGGCGACCGGTAGTGGTGCTCCAGCAGGTGGCGGCGGACCGCGCCGGCCTCGTAGCGCTCGAGCAGGTCACGGACGAAGACCAGGTTCCCGAGCGACTTCGACATCTTCTCGCCGTCCAGCCCGACCAGGCCGACGTGGAACCACGCCCGCGCGAACGGGCCCTGGCCGGTCAGGTGCTCGGCCTGCTGGATCTCGGCCTCGTGGTGGGGGAAGACCAGGTCGCTGCCGCCGGCGTGGATGTCCAGGACCCCGCCCAGCTCCTCCATCACCATCGCGGAGCACTCGATGTGCCAGCCGGGGCGCCCGGGCGGGCAGTCCGGGACGGGGCTCTCCCACGACGGCTCGCCGGCCGCGGAGGGCTGCCAGAGCAGGAAGTCGACGGCGGCGCGCTTGCCCGTGGCGTCGGGGTCGCCGCCCTTGGCCGCGAACTGGCGCAGCATCTCCTCGGCGTCCAGACCCGACAGGGCGCCCCAGGTCGCCGAGGCGGCGGTGTCGAAGTACACGCGCCCGTCGGGCAGGGCGTAGGCGCTGCCGGTGTCCAGCAGCCCCCGCACGGCGGCGCGGATGGCCGGGATGGCGCGGGTGGGGCGGGGCACCGCGGTGGGGGCCAGCAGCCCGAGGGCGGCGAGGTCGCGGTCGAAGCGCTCGACCTCCGCCTGGCCCAGGGCGAGGTAGTCCTCGCCGCGCTCGCGGGCCACGCCCAGGATGTCGTCGTCGACGTCGGTGACGTTGCGCACCGACAGGACGCGGTGCCCGCGGGCGGTCAGCCAGCGGACCAGCGCGTCGACGCTGGCGTAGGTGAAGGCGTGGCCCAGGTGCGCCGACGCGTACGGCGTGATGCCGCAGGTGTAGACGCGCACGGTGTGGCCGAGGGCGAGGTCGACGCGTCGTCGCGTCCGGGTGTCGTACAGCCGCATGCGGCCGAGGATATCTGTGCGCCGTCAAGCATCCGGCGGCCCGGGGGGCGCACCTCAGGCGCCGGGCGGCTCGGGGTCCTCCGGCGGGTGGACGAGCCGGGGCGGGGGGACCCAGGCGTCGCCCAGCACGCGGCGGGCCGCCGCGGCCACCGGCCCCCAGCTGGCGCGGTGGATCCGGCTGGGCCCCCGCGCCGCCAGGTGGGCCTTGTGCGACGGGGAGGGGTAGCCCTTGTTCGACGAGAAGTCGTACCCCGGGAACGACGGGCAGGCCCGGCCCATGAGGTCGTCACGGGTCACCTTGGCCACGATCGACGCCGCCGCGATCGAGGCGGAGCGCGCGTCCCCGCCGATGACGCGCTGGTTGGTGGTCCCGTAGCCGGCCAGGAAGTCCCAGTTGCCGTCGATCAGCACGACGTCGGGGCGGACGGCCAGCCCCGAGACCGCCCGGTGGGCCGCCAGGCGCATGGCGTCGGCCATGCCGATGCGGTCGATCTCGTCGTTGGTGACGTGGCCGACGGCGGTGGCCAGGGCGAAGCCGGCGAGGCGGCCGGCCAGCTCGCGCCGGCGGGCGGGGTCCAGGACCTTGGAGTCGCGCAGCTTGTACATGCGCCGGTCCGGCGGCAGCACCACCGCGCCGACTGTCAGCGGCCCCGCCCAGGCGCCGCGCCCGACCTCGTCGACCCCGGCGACCACCGCGCCCTGGTCCCACCACCCGCGCTCGATCCCCACGCCCGGGACGTCGGGGAGCCGCCGCCGGCGGCCCGCCCTGTACTGCACGTTCTTGCGCTGGCTCACCGGCAGCCCCATGCCCGGACACCCTACCCTGGTCGCCCGAGGGTGCCGGAGGAGGACCGATGCGCAGGACGGTCAGGGTCACGAGCGCCACGCTCCCCGAGGAGCGGCTGGGTCGCGCGATCGCGCAGCTGCCCCCGTCGGCGCGCCGTGCGCTGGCCGAGGTCGCCGACCGCGAGGACCTGCCGCTGGTGGCGGGGTCCTGGGAGGACGGGTCCGGCGGCTGCCTGGTGGCCAACGTGCTGCGCGCCGCCCCGCGAGCCGGGCTCGCCGACGACCGGACGCTGGACCTGCGCGTCCTGGACCTGCTGCCGGAGCTGTCCAGCCGCGACCTCAACCTGCTGATCGTGGCCTGGGACGAGGCCTCCGAGCAGGAGCTCGGAAGGAGGGGCACGACGCTGTCGACGCGTCGGGCGGCGGACGCGGAGGGGCGGGTCGGGGACCCGGCCCTGCGGCGGCTGCTGCGCGGCGCCCTGGCCCGCGCCGGGGTGGCGTCCCCCGGCGCGGACCTCGTGCCCGGACCGTCGCCCGCTACTGCGGGGGCCGCGTCCCCAGCGTGACCTGCACCTGGCGCACGTCGCCGTCGCGGACGACGTCGAGGGTGACGGTGTCCCCCGGCCGGTAGCCGCGGACCCCGCCGGTGAGGTCGCCGGAGCCGGTGACCACCTCGCCGTCGATGGCCACGACCACGTCGCCCTGCTGGAGGCCCGCCTGCTCGGCGGGGGTGCCCGCCTCGATCCGGGCGATGACCGCGCCCTCCTCCGGCTCGACGCCGAGGGTGGCCGCGTCCTGGGACGACACGCCCAGGTAGGCGTACTGCACGGCCCCGTCCTCGATGAGCTGCGGGACGACCGCCGCGACGGTGGTGACCGGGATCGCGAAGCCGACGCCGCTGTTGGTCCCGCTCTCCGACAGGATCGCGGTGTTGATGCCGATGAGCTGGCCGCGCGCGTTCAGCAGCGCGCCCCCGGAGTTGCCGGGGTTGATCGCCGCGTCGGTCTGCAGGACGTCGGGCAGGACGTTCTCGCCCGGCACCCGCAGGTTGCGACCGGTCGCGGAGATGATCCCCTGGGTCACCGTGCTCTCCAGGCTGAACGGCGACCCGATCGCGATCGCGGTGTCGCCCACCGCGGGGGCGCTGTCGGCGAAGGGCAGCGGGGTCAGGGCCGGCGCGTCCTGGACCTGCAGCACCGCGAGGTCGGACAGCGGGTCGGTGCCCACGACCTCCGCGTCGACCGTGCCGGCGTCGGGCAGCTGTACCCGGACCTGCTGGGCGCCCTCGACGACGTGGTTGTTGGTGATGAGGTAGCCGTCCTCGGAGTACACAACGGCCGAGCCGGAGCCATCGCCCTGCGCGCCGACGACCTGGACCAGGGCGACGGACGGCAGCGCGGTCTCGGCGATCTCGCCGACCGACGCGCCCTCGGGCAGCGGGGTCCCGGCGGGCGGCTGCGCCACGCCGTCGTCCGCCCGGTTGGCGACCTGCTGCGCGGCCGGGCGGACCGCGCCGCCCTCGTCCGCGGAGCTGGTGATGCCCAGGGTGATGGCCGCGGAGACGATCGCGGCGATCAGGGCGCTGACGATCGCCGTGGTGAGCATCGACGCGGGCCGGTGCTGACGGCCGCGCGGGTCGTCGACCAGGCGGCCGGCGGGGTCGCCCGGTTCGCCCGGCCCGCCCGGCCCGCCCGGCGCCCCCGGCGTCCCCGGCGTCCCCGGCGCGGCGAGGATGAGGGTGTCGTCCGCCGGCGGTGAGCCCCAGCCCTGCGCCGCGGCCGCCCCGGCCCCCCAGGTCGGCGCGGCGCCCCAGGTGGGCGCGGCGCCCGCGGGCCGCTCCCAGCCGCCGTCCTGCCCGCCCCACCCCGGCGCGGGCGCGGCGGGGCGCTCCCACGGGGCGGGCGGCGCGTCGCCCGGCAGGGCCGGGTGCCCGGGCGCGGCGGGCATGCGCACCGTGTCCGCGGTGGCGGGGGGCGGCGCCGGCGCGGTCCCCCCGGGGGCGGGCTGGTCGTGGGGGTCGCCGGGGTCGCCGGCCGGTCGCCTGTCGGGGTTCATGCTCCGCCTCTCGATCGTCCTCGCGGGGCGCCGTGCCCCTGCCACGCGCCGCCTGCGGCACACTCGTTGGGGCCCACCGTAGGCAGCATCGGCCCAACCACGCTGCCGGAGCGGGTCAACAACGCGCAAAGTCCCCACGAGCAGCTCCGGGAACCATGTGACCGACGCGACGCGCAGGGAGCCCTTCGTCCTCCTGGTCGAGGACGACGACGGCATCGCCACCCCGCTGGCCGCCGCCCTGCGCACCCACGGCTACGGCGTGGAGCGGGTCGCGACGGGCCGCCAGGCGCTCGCGCGCGCCCGGGCGGGCGCGGACGCGGTCGTCCTGGACCTCGGGCTGCCCGACATCGACGGCGTCGAGGTGGCCCGCCGCCTCCGCGACCTCGTCCCAGGCGTGCCGGTGCTGATGCTGACCGCCCGCACCACCGAGGCCGACGTCGTCGTGGGGCTGGACGCCGGCGCCGACGACTACGTGACCAAGCCGTTCCGCCTGGCGGAGCTGCTGGCCCGCCTGCGCGCCCTCCTGCGCCGGGCGGGCGAGGCCCGCGGCGCCGAGGAGGCCGGCACCCTCAGCGCCCAGGACGTGCGCGTGGACCGCGCGGCGCGCCGGGCGTGGCGCGGCGACGAGGAGCTGGAGCTGTCCGCCAAGGAGTTCGACCTGCTCGCGCTGCTGGTCGGGTCGGCCGGCACCGTGCTGACCCGCGAGCGGATCATGGAGCAGGTCTGGGACACCAACTGGTTCGGGTCGACCAAGACCCTGGACATGCACGTGTCGTGGCTGCGCCGCAAGCTCGGTGACGACGCATCGGCTCCCCGCTACGTGACCACGGTGCGCGGCGTGGGCTTCCGCTTCGAGCCATGAGGCAGCGGCTCCTGCAGTCCACGCTGCTGGCGGTCGGCGTCGCCGTCGCGCTGCTGGGCCTGCCGCTGCTGCTCGCCTTCGAGCAGCTCGCGGAGCAGGAGCAGCTCGCGGAGCTGGAGGAGCAGAGCGACGCGCTGCTGACCGCGATCGAGCAGGTGAGCGACCCCGGCCTGCCGCTGGACCAGCGCTTCGCGGTCCTGCGCGAGTACCGCACGCCGGAGCGCCGGCTCACGGTGTTCCGCCGGGTGGGGCCGACCGAGTACGCGCGCGTGTGGCCGCCGGGGGACGGCGGCGACCACCCCCGCTTCGACGACGACCTGGAGCAGGCCGCGCGCGGCGACGTCGGGCGCGTCTACCGCGACGGCACGTTCGCGGTCAGCGTGCCGGTCGCCATCGGCGAGGAGGAGTTCCTCCTGCGCGTGCTGCGCGACGACGAGGAGCTCCACGGCCAGATCGTCCGCGCCCGGCTCAGCCTGCTGGTGCTCGCCCTGGTCTCCTTCGGCGCCGCGGGCATGGCGGCGCTGTGGCAGGGCAAGCGCTTCGCGGTCCCGCTGGAGCACCTGGCGGTGTCGGCGCGCCGGCTGGGGGAGGGCGACTTCTCGGCGCGGGCGCCGCGCAGCGGCCTGCCCGAGCCCGACGAGGTGGCCGCGGCGCTGGACTCCACCGCCGACCGGCTCGCGGTGATGCTGGAGCGCAGCCGGTCGTTCAGCGCCGACGCGAGCCACCAGCTGCGCACCCCGCTGACCGCCCTGCGCCTGGACCTGGAGGCGCTGGAGGCGGCGGGCGCCGACCCGGCCCTGGTGGCGGCCGCGGTCAGCGAGGCCGACCGGCTGGAGGCGACGATCGCGGAGCTGCTCGCCCTGGCCGAGGCCCCGCACGGCGAGGAGTCCCTGGACGTCACCGAGCTCGTCGCCCAGCGCCTGGACGCCTGGCGGTCACTGGCCCGCGCGCAGGGCCGGGAGGTGGTCCTGGACGCCGCACCGGTCCCGCCGGTGCGCGCCCGCGGCGCGGCGCTGGGCCAGAGCCTCCAGGTGCTGCTCGACAACGCGCTGGAGTACGGGGCGGGCACCATCACCGTCAGCGTGGCGCACGTCGCGGGCGGGGTCCGCGTGTGCGTCGGGGACGAGGGGCCGGGGATCCCCGAGGACCGCGAGGCGACCCTGTTCCGCCCGACGGGCCTGCTGCGCGCCCCGACGGCCGGTGGCTGGGGGCGCCGCACGGTCACCGCGGCCCGCCCGGTGGCGGTCAACGGCCACGCCGGGCGGGGCCTGCCGCTGGCCCGGTCGCTGGTCGAGGCGGAGGGCGGCCGGCTGATCCTGGAGCGCGCCCGCCCGGGCGCGGTGCTGTGCCTGCTGCTCCCCGCCCACCTGCCGGAACCGCCGCCCGCAGCGCCGGCCTGAACCCGCCCCGGAACTGGCAGACGGCCCCCGGCGTTGCCCGGAGCCGTCCCCCCTTCCCCTTGGGGGACGACCCCGCTGGCACCGGGGACCGTCTGGTGGCGAGGACGTTAGGGGTCGCCCGCGGGCAGCGTCAATCGCGCCGTCCACAAGCTTGTCCCCATCCTGTGGAGCAGGGTCGCAACGACGCGGGAAACGGACCCTCGCCTGTGGATGACGTGGTGTGGACGAGGGCACCCCTTGGGGCACTTCTCCCCACCCACAGGCCGCTGACCAGCGGGGATGCTGCCCAGTGCCTGTGGAACAGGAATTCTCACGAGCTTTTTCGGGCGCGAGGACCTTCACCAGCAGTAGCGGGGCGATAACGCCCCGAAGTCCCCCCTGTGGACGAAGGGAGTGGTCCCTCTGGGGGGAGCCCGCGCTGGCTAGTCCAGGTCCAGGCCGCTGGGGTCATCGGGGACGGGCGGCAGGTCGGCGGCGTCGGGCAGGTCGCCCGCCTCCGCCTCGGCCGCGGCCATCCGCACGAGCCAGCGGCTGGGCTCGGCGAGCTCCGCCGGGGTGGGCAGCGCCTCGGGCCCGGCCCACACCCGGTCCAGGCCCGCCTGACCGCGCGCGGCGATGACCGCCTGGCAGAACGCGGCGCCGGCGCGCAGGTCGGTGGGCTTGAGGTCCAGGCCGATGAGCTGCTCCAGCGCGCGCTCGCCGGCGCCCTTCTCCGCCCGGCGCCGGCGCACCGCCTCCTCCAGGCGGCCCAGCGACGGCAGCTTGTCCCCGGCGGCGGCGCGGACGACGGTCTCGACCCAGCCCTCGGTGAAGGCCACGAGCGCCTGCAGGCGGTCCAGGACCTCGCGCTGGGCGGGGGTCGGCTCGACGCGGAAGGCGTCAGGGCCCTCCAGCGCCTCGCGCAGCTTGGACGGGTCGCTGAGCGCGGCGGGGTCCAGGCCCATCCCGCCGAGGCTCTCCAGCAGGCTGCTGGGGTCGAAGTCGGCCGCCGAGGCGAACCGGCGGACGAGGTCGGCGAGGTGCTCGCGCAGCCACGGCCGCCCGGCGAACTGGCGGCGGTGCGCGGCCTCGCGCAGGGCCAGCCAGTACCGGAACTCGGTGGGGTCGAAGTCGTAGTCGGCCGCGAAGCGCCGGGCGGTGTCGCCGACGGTCCCCACGATCGCGGGGTCCACGGTGGGGACGCCCAGGTCGTAGGTGCCGAACAGCTGGCCCGCGAGCTGGCCGGAGATCCCCCCGACCTGGACGCCGTAGAGCATGGCGCCCATCGGGCCGAGCATGCCGCCGAGGTCGGGCATCCCCACCCCGGCCGGCAGGTCGCCGCCCTGCAGCAGCCCACGGCCGAGGGCGGCGCCCATGCCGTCCGCCACGGGCTCCACGTACAGCCCCAGCCCGCCGGCGGCGTTGGCCAGGCGGATCCACTCCACCTCGCTGAGCGCGCGGACGGGGCCCTCCACGGCGGGCAGGTCGGTGACGGCGTCCAGCCACAGCTCGGCGACCGAGACGGCCTGCGCCAGCTCCTCGGCGTCGCGGTCCCCGCGGGGCAGCGCCCGCGCGCTGGCGGTGTCGCGCGCCGCGGCCTGCGCCACCGCGGTCTGGGTGGCGAGGTCCCAGTTGACGGGGCCGCCCCGCCAGGACATGACCTTGGCCAGCTCCTGGAACAGGGGGACGCCGGCGAACATGCGCGGATCGAACCCGCCGGGGCCGCCCGAGAACGGATCGCTCATCGCCCCATCCTAGGCCGCGTCCCCCCATGGCCGTCCCGGAGGCTTGGCTGGCGCGCCCCGACCGCGCAAGATGTCGCCGACTACGACAGCGATCAGAAGGAACGGACATGGCCAGCGCACCCCCGCCGCCCCCCGACGACCGCGGCCCCACGGGCCCGCCCAGCTGGAGCCAGCCCCCGGCGTCCCAGCAGCCCGCCTCCCCGCCACCGCCGGACTACGGCCAGCAGCCCGGCTACGGCGCGCCGCCGCCGGGCTACGCCGCCCCGCCGCAGCAGGGCGGCAACGGCATGGCCATCGCGGCCCTGGTCCTGGGCATCCTCAGCATCGTCTTCGGGATCCTGTTCTTCCCGCTGGGCTTCCTGCTGGCGATCGTCGGCCTGGTGCTGGGCATCCTCGCGCTGAACCGCTCCCGGCGGTCCGGCGGTGCCGGGCGCGGGCTGGCCATCGGCGGGATCGTGACCAGCGTGCTGGGGCTGCTCGCGGCCATCGCCGCGGCCACGTTCCTGGCCAACGTCGCATCGAACCTGCTCAACAATCCTGAGTTCCAGGACGCGCTGGAGGATCCCGAGGAGCTGGAGCAGTTCCTGGAGGAGGAGGCGGAGGGCGGCGGCTGAACCAGCCGTGGTACATGAGCAGCAGCTGGCCGGGTCGGACTCGGGGGTCTGGGGTGGACGAGCGCGCGGCAGATTTCGTCGAGGTCTTCCAGACGTTCCTCGAAGAGGTGGTACACCAGCAGCGGCGTGCGCAGTCTCAGGACGGCCCCGGCCTGGTGCCGGTCCTGCACGACCACCTCGGCACCGACCCGCGTCGCCTTCCGGTCGTGACCGAGGAGATCCCGTCCCATCTGTTCATCGACCTGGACGTCGCCCTCAGCGAGATACAGCTGCGCAGCGAAACCCACCAGGTGCTGGGCATCGGAGGCGGGCAGCAGCGGCGGCACCACTCGCTGAGCGAGATCCTCGAGTTGGCGGGACGGTACGGCCAGTTCCCTCTCGCCGCCGTCGACTACGCCAGCATCGCGACCGGCCCGGACACCACCCGTCAAGCGGTGTCCTTCGGCCTGCGCCTGTTCACCTTCGACCAGGCCCCGGTGGTGGTGCTCCAACGAGCCGCCGATCGACAGCATGGCAACGCGTCCGCCTCGATGGAGGTCGTCACCCCGGCAGCCGGGGCCGCGGCGAACCTGATCGCCGCTGTCCGCACGCTCATGCTCGAGCGCTCGGTCCTGCGCGGACAGGTCCTGTCGCTCGGCGGGTCGAGCTATGAGCCGGGCGTCGGAGGCATCACCTTCCACCGGCGGCCCAGCCTCCCACCCGAGGACATCGTGCTGCCCGCCGGAGTCCTCGAGCGCGTGGAGCGACACGTCGCCGGCGTGGCCCATCACCGCGACCGGCTCCGAGCGTCGGGTCAGCACCTCAAGCGCGGGATGCTGCTGCACGGTCCGCCGGGTACCGGCAAGACCCACACGGTGCGGTTCCTGCTCGGCGCCCTGCCGCAACTGACGGTCATCCTGCTGGCCGGCCAGTCGATCAGGTTCGTGGCCGAGGCCGCGCAGATGGCCCGCGCGCTGGCGCCGGCGCTCGTGGTGCTGGAGGACTGTGACCTGGTCGCTGAGAGCCGCGACCACTATCCCGGGGCGCAGCCCTTGCTCTTCGATGTCCTGGAGGCCCTGGACGGGCTCGGTGACGACGTCGACGTGGCGTTCCTCCTCACCACCAACCGCGTCGACGTTCTCGAACCCGCGCTGGCGCAGCGTCCGGGCCGCGTCGACCTGGCCATCGAGGTGCCCCTGCCCGACGAGGACGCCCGCCGACGTCTGATCGCCCTGTACGCCCGGGACCTGCCGTTCAGCAGCCCGGCGCTGGATCGCGCCGCGATGCGCACCAACGGCACCACGGCCTCGTTCGCCAAGGAACTCGTCCGCAGGTCGGTGCTCATCGCCGCCGACGCCGGACGCGACACCACCGACGTCGATCTGGCGGAAGCTCTGGAGGAGATGCTCACCGAGGCCGAGGCGATCACCCGATCGCTGCTGGGGTCCGCTCCGACGATCACGGACGCCGGCTGAGGGCGGCCGCCCTGGCGGTCTAGTGCGCGTCGCCCCCGGTCGCCCCGCCGGTGGCGTCCTGCGGCCGCAGGTGCGCGTCGGCCCACGCCTGGTAGGCGGGGTCGAAGTAGCGGACCCGGATCTTCTTGTACTCCTTGGTGGAGTACAGCAGCTGGTACTCCTGGAGCCCGGTCCGGTCGCGGATGTCGGACACCGCCTCCTCCACGCGCTCCTTGGAGGTCGCGTGGATCATCCCGAACAGCGCGTAGGGCCAGTCGGGGTAGGTGGGCCGGCGGTAGCAGTGGCTGACCGCGGCGTAGCCGGCCAGCCGGTAGCCGTAGTCGTCGGTCTGCTCCTCCGGCACCCGCCAGACGCTCATGGCGTTGGCGCCGAAGCCCGCGCGGCGGTGGTTCAGCACGGCCGCGTACCGGCGCATCAGGCCCTCGTCGATGAGGCCGTGCGCCGCGGCGATCAGCTTGTCCTCGCTGGTGCCCAGCCGCTCGGCCATCGCCGCGAACGGCGCGCGCTCGGGGACCAGGTCCTCCTGGAGCTCCAGGACGTAGCCGACCTCCTCGGGGGTCAGGTCCGCGGCGGTGCGCGCGGTCTCCCGGTAGGCGGGCAGGACCGACTGCGCGGCCATCGAGCGGGTGTCGGACACGTCGAGGTCGACGCCGATCTTGTAGAGCTTCAGGGTCGGCAGGATCCGCGTCGACCGCGCCCCGGTCATGCGGTGCAGCGCGTTGACGTGGGTCTCCAGGTCCATGTCCGGCGGGACTGCGATGGTCCACCACAGGTTGAACTCGTGGTCGCGCCGGTAGTCGTGGCTGACCCCCGGGTGCGCGTCGATGAGCGCCGCGGCCTCGTCGATGCGGTCCTCGTCGACCGAGGTCGCGATCAGCGAGGACCGGTAGCCCAGCTTGCGGGTGTCGAAGATCGCCGACACCTGACGGATGAGCCGGTCGGCCTTGAGCCGCCGGTACCGGTCCAGGACCTGGTCCTCGGTCTCGCCGAGCCGTTCGCCCAGGGCGGCGAACGGCCGCGTGACCAGGGGGAACTCGGTCTGGATCAGGTTTAGCAGGCGCTGGTCGGTGTCGTCCAGCGTGACCCGGCCGACGGTCTTGGTGGACATGGACGCCGCTCCTCTCGCGTGTCCCTACGATTATCGCGTGGACTCCCGACTGCACACGCGCCTCACCGACACGCCCCTCGCGCCGGACCAGGCGCACGTCTTCTGCGGCGACCCCGCGGCCGGGGCGGTGGTGGTCTTCACCGGCAACGTCAGGGCGGAGACCGACGGCCGTGCCGTCGTCGCCCTGGACTACGAGGCCTACCCCGAGCGCGCGGAGGCCCAGCTGGCCGACCTCGCCGGGGAGGTGGCCCGGCGCTGGCCCGCCGCGCGGGCGGTGTGGCTGGAGCACCGCACCGGCACGCTGGCGATCGGTGAGCCCTCCGTCGTGGTCGGCGTCTCCGCGGGCCACCGGGCGGAGGCGTTCGAGGCCGCCCGCTTCGCCATCGACACGCTCAAGGCCACGGTCGCCATCTGGAAGCGCGAGCACTGGGCGGACGGCGACAGCCATTGGCCCGGCGCCGACGACCCGGACACGCCCGCTCCCGGCGCCGGCGCGCCCGCCGCGGCGGGGTCCTAGATGCGCCTCCTTGCCGAGCTGCGCCGCCGCTGGTGGCTGCTCCCGCTCCTGCTCGTGGTGCTCCTGGTGGTCTTCGGGGAACGGGCCGCCACCTTCGTCACCGACGTCCTGTGGTACCAGTCCGTCGGCTACCTCCAGGTGTTCCAGACCGTCCTGGTGACCCAGGTCGTCCTGGGCGTCGTGGCGGGCGCCATCGCCGCCGGCCTGGTCATCGGCAACCTGCTGCTCGCCCGGCGCCTGGCCCCCGCCTTCCGCATCCCCTCCCCGCGCGAGGAGGGCATCGAGCGCTACCGCGACCTGCTCGACCCGTTCGCACGGTCGCTGGTCACGACGCTGGGCCTGTTCGTCGGGCTGCTCTCGGGCCTCGCGGTCACCGCCGAGTGGCCCCGCTACCTGCTGTGGGCCAACGGCGGCGACTTCGGCCGCGTGGACCCCCAGTTCGGGCTGGACCTCGGCTTCTTCGTCTTCCGGCTGCCGTTCTGGACGTTCCTGAACTCCTGGGTGTTCGGGACGCTGCTGCTCGCGACCGTCCTGGCCGTGGTGGCGCACTACGTCTTCGGCGGGATCCGGCCCCAGTCGCCCGGGCAGAAGGTCTCCCCGCAGGCCACCGCGCACCTGTCGCTGCTGCTCGGCGCCCTGGTCGCGGTGCGCGCCTGGGGGTTCTGGCTGGACCGCTACGAGCTGAGCTACTCCACCCGCGGCGTGGTCACGGGCCTGTCCTACACCGACGTCAACGCCCAGCTGCCCGCCTACCAGCTGCTGGCCGCCATCGCGGCGGCCTGCGTCCTGCTGTTCCTCGCCAACATCCGCTTCCGCAACTTCCTGCTGCCCAGCGCCGGGGTCGGGATCCTGGTCATCGCCGCCATCGCGCTGTCGGGCATCTTCCCCGCGGTCGTGCAGCGCGTGCAGGTCGAGCCGCAGGAGTTCCAGCGCGAGGAGCCCTACATCGAGCGCAACCAGGAGCTGACGCGCTTCGGCTTCGGGGTGGCCTTCGGCGAGGACGACAGCGACCTGACCTTCCAGGACTTCCCCGCCGAGGGCGAGCTCGACGAGGCGACCGTCGAGGCCAACCAGACCACCCTCGAGCAGATCCGCCTGTGGGACCCCGACGTCCTGCAGACCGTCTACGCCCAGCTGCAGGGCCTGCGCCAGTACTTCGCGTTCCAGGACGTCGACGTCGACCGCTACGAGATCGACGGCATCCAGGAGCAGGTCAACATCGGCGTGCGCGAGCTGGACCAGGCCGACCTGCCCGAGGACACCTGGCAGAACCGCCACCTCGTCTACACCCACGGCTACGGGGCGGTGGCCAGCGACGTCAGCGAGACCGGCGCCCGCGGCCAGCCGTCCTTCATCCTGCAGGACATCCCGCCGGTCGGGGCCCCCGCCCTCGAGCTGGAGGAGCCCCGCGTCTACTTCGGCGAGGGCGGGCCCCTCTACTCGGTGGTCAACACCGACGAGCGCGAGTTCGACGTCGTCGCCGAGGAGCGCGGGGAGGACGCGCAGGCCTACACCTACCAGGGTCGCGCCGGGGTCTCCCTCGGCGGCCTGCCCAGCCGTCTGGCCTTCGCCCTGCGCTACGCCGAGCCCAACCTGCTGCTGTCGGGCCTGCTGAACGCCGACTCCCGCATCCTGCTGAACCGCCGCATCCAAGACCGCGTCGACCTGGTCGCGCCCTTCCTGCAGCTGGACGGCGACCCCTACCCCGCCGCGGTCGACGGGCGCCTGCAGTGGGTGATGGACGCCTACACCACCAGCGACATGCTCCCGTACTCCCAGCGGCGCGACCTCGCCGAGCTGACCCGCACCCAGCGCACCGTCGCCCAGACCGCGGTCCAGCCCGACGGCAGCATCGGCGTCACCGAGGTCCCCCAGCAGGTCGGCAACCTGCAGGGCGAGGCCAACTACATCCGCAACAGCGTCAAGGCCGTCGTCGACGCCTACGACGGCACCATCCGCCTCTACGTGGTGGACGAGGAGGACCCGATCGTGCAGGCCTGGGGCCGCGCGTTCCCCGGGACCTTCACGCCGCAGGAGGAGGCCTCCCTGGAGCTCCGCCAGCACTTCCGCTACCCGGAGGACCTGCTGCGCGTCCAGGCCGACGTCCTCACCCGCTACCACATCCAGGACGCCAACGGCTTCTACACCCAGAGCGACGCCTGGGCGATCCCGGCCGACGCCGCGGCGGTGGAGAACCTGCCGGAGAACGCGCGGCCCGAGCCGGGTGGCGAGCCGCCCCTGCGCCCCTACTACCTGCAGCTGCGCCTGCCGGGGGAGCCCGACGACGAGTTCGCGCTCATCCAGCCGTTCAACCCGCGCGGCCGGCCCAACCTCATCGCCTGGCTCGCCGCGCGCAGCGACCCGGACGTCTACGGGCAGCTGCGGGCCTACCGGATGCCTGCGGACCGCAACGTGCTGGGCACGGGGCAGGTCCAGTCCGCGATCAACCAGAACACCGCGCTGTCGGAGGAGATCACGCTGCTGTCGCGGGCGGGGTCCCAGATCATCTACGGCAGCCTGCTCATCCTCCCGGTCGGTGATTCGCTGCTGTACGCCCAGCCGCTGTTCATCCAGTCCGAGCAGAACCAGATCCCCCAGCTGGCCTTCTCCGTGCTGGTGCTGGGCAACCGCGTGGTCTACGGGACCACGCTGGAGGAGTCGCTGACCGAGCTGCTCGGGGCGTTCGCGCCAGGGACCGGCGAGCAGCCCGACGGGGACACGGGCGACACCCCGCCGCCCGGGGACCAGCCGCCCGGGGACGGGCAGGTCGACCCGGAGGTCCAGTCGCTGGTCACGCGGGCGCTGGAGGCGTTCGCCGAGGCCGAGGCCGCGCTGGCGGCCGGCGACCTGGGCGGGTACCAGGAGGCGACCGCCCGCGCCCAGGACCTGCTCACCCAGGCCCAGGAGCTGCTCGGCGGACCCGTCCCGACGGCGCCCCCGCCCCCGCCCCCCGCCCCGACCGATCCGCCCTGATCCGCGTTTGCGGACCGTTCCCCCCGCGGCTAGTGTGGTCGACGCGAGGTGGAGCAGTTCGGTAGCTCGCCGGGCTCATAACCCGGAGGTCGCAGGTTCAAATCCTGCCCTCGCAACCACACGAAGCCCCCGCCCCTCCGGCGGGGGCTTCGCCGTTCACCCACATCGCGCTCCGGCACGCCGCCGTGCCCGCGGCCGGGCCGGCGGAGACCCGTGGCCGCCCGGCGGGACGGGTCGCGGCAGGATCGGGGCGGGTCGCGGCAGGATGATGGCATGGCGGAGATCGTGTCGCTGCGGGCGGCGGGGGTCGGGCTGGTGCTCGACGTGGAGGGGCCGCTGGTGCCGCGGGTGCTGCACTGGGGGGCCGACCTCGGCGACCTCAGCGACGCCGACGCGGCCGCGCTGGCGCTGACCGCCGGGCAGGCGGCGTCCCACAGCGGGTTCGACGATCCGCTGCCCCTGACCCTGCTGCCCGTCGAGGAGCAGGGCTGGGCGGGGTCGCCGGGCCTGTCCGGCCACCGCGCGGGGACCGCGACGACGCCGCGCCTGCGGCTGACCGCCCCCGCCCGAGCGGGCGACGGGAGCGTGGACGTCGACGCCGTCGACGAGGTCAGCGGGCTGTCGGTGGCGCTGGCCCTGCGGCTGGACGCCGCCGGCGTGCTGCGCGCCGCCGCGGAGGTCGCGGCGCCGGACGGCGGGGCGTACGACCTCGTCGCGCTGCGCGTGCTCCTGCCCCTCCCCGCCCGCGCCGCGGAGGTCCTGGACCTCAGCGGCACCTGGCGGCGGGAGCGGTCGCCGCAGCGGTCCGCGCTGCGCGACGGCACCCACCTGCGCGCCTCCCGGCGGGGGCGGACCGGCCACGACGCCGCGCTGCTGCTGGTCGCCGGCACCCCCGGGTTCGGCTTCCGCAGCGGCGAGGTCTGGGGCGCCCACGTGGCCTGGAGCGGCGACCACGAGCACCTCGCCGAGCGGCTGCCCGAGGGCGCCGGCGCGCACGCCGCGGTCCTCGGCGGGGGCGAGCTGCTGCGCCCGGGGGAGATCCGGCTGGCCGCGGGGGAGCGCTACCGCACGCCCGACGTCGTGCTGGTGTGGTCGGACCGGGGCCTGGACGGCGCGTCGGACCGGCTGCACGCCTCGCTGCGCGCCCGCGACCGCCACCCGCGCGGCCCGCGGCCGATCCTGATCAACACCTGGGAGGCGGTGTTCTTCGACCACGACCTGGACCGGCTGCGGCGGCTGGCCGACACCGCCGCCGCGATCGGCGTGGAGCGCTTCGTCCTGGACGACGGCTGGTTCACCGGGCGGCTGGACGACCGCCGCGGGCTGGGGGACTGGACCGTGGACGGTCGCCGCTGGCCGCAGGGCCTGCACCCCCTGGCCGACCACGTCCGCGCGCTGGGCCTGGAGTTCGGCCTGTGGGTCGAGCCGGAGATGGTGAACGTCGACTCCGACCTGGTGCGCGCCCACCCCGACTGGGTGCTCGCCCCGCGCCAGGGTCTCCAGCACCCGTGGCGGTCCCAGCACGTCCTGGACCTCACCCGCGCCGAGGTCTGGGACCACGCCCTCAAGGGCCTTGACGAGCTCGTCGCCGAGTACGACCTGGACTACCTGAAGTGGGACCACAACCGCGACCTGCACGAGGCCGTGTCGCGCGGGCCGGCGGGCGACACCCCCGCGGTGCACCGCCAGACCCTGGCCGTCTACGCGCTGCTCGACGCGCTGCGCGATCGCCACCCGCGGCTGGAGATCGAGACCTGCGCGAGCGGGGGCGCGCGCCTGGACCTCGGCATCCTCGCGCGCACCGACCGGGTCTGGGCCTCCGACACCAACGACGCGCTGGAGCGCCAGCTGATCCAGCGCTGGACGGGGCTGCTCGTGCCCCCCGAGCTGGTCGGCACCCACGTCGGGCGGCCCGTCGCCCACACCACCGGCCGTGCCGTCGACCTGTCGTTCCGCCTGGTCACCGCGCTGTTCGGCTGGGCCGGGATCGAGTGGGACATCACCACCTGCACCCCCGAGGAGCTGGAGCGCCTCCGCGCCTGGACCGCGCTGCACCGCGAGCTGCGCCACCTGCTGCACAGCGGGCGCACCGTGCGCGCCGACCTGCCCGCCGACGACCACCTGCTCCACGGGGTGGTCGCGGCCGGCGGCGAGGAGGCGGTCTACGCCCACGTCGCCCTGCGGACCGGGCCGGCGGTGCAGCCCGGGCGGGTGCCGCTGCCCGGCCTGGACCCGTCGCGGCGCTACATCGTGCGCGTCCGCGACGAGCCGGGGCCGCCGGTCACCGTGCAGGTCGCCGACCCCGCGTGGCTCGCCGCCGCCCGCGGCGAGGGCGTCGTGCTGCCCGGCGCGGTGCTGGGCGCGACCGGCCTGACCCTGCCGATCCTGGCCCCGGCCAACGCGCTCCTGCTGCACCTCACGGCTGCTTGACCTCGGCGCGCGCGGGGTCCTAGGGTTCGCCACGTCGGTGGGCAGCGAAGTCCGGTGCGATCCCGGTGCTGTCCCGCAACTGTGGTCCCCCCCGTGCACCCGGGAGGGCGAGCCAGGTCGCCTGACCGCCGGCGCTCCACCGCAAACCAGCCCCGAGGAAGGGCTCCGGTTCGCACGGCGGGACCCGTTCTGGCCGTTCGAGCGATCGCGAACTCCTCGGACCGTCATGAGAGGTCCTGCACCCATGCGTCGTCCCACCCTGCTCCTCGCCCTCTGCGCGCTCCTGGCCGCCTGCGCCGGCGCGCAGCCCGCCGCCGAGGTCGCCCCCGCGACCGCCACCGCCGCCCCGGCCGACGGGCCCGAGCGGATCGTGTCGCTGTCGCCCACCCACACCGAGACCCTGTTCGCCATCGGCGCGGGCGACCAGGTCGTCGCCGTCGACGACCAGTCCGACTTCCCGGAGGGCGTCCCGACCACCGAGCTCTCCGCCTACGAGCCCAACGTCGAGGCGATCGCCGGCTACGACCCCGACCTCGTCGTGCTGTCCGACGGCGGCGAGGTCGTCGACGGCCTGGAGGCGGTCGGCATCGACACGCTGGTGCTCCCGGCGCCGGCGACGCTGGACGGCGCCTACGACCAGATGGCCGAGCTCGGCGCCGCGGTCGGCCGCAAGGCCGAGGCCGACGACCTCGTCGCGGCGCTGCGCGCCGAGGTCGACGCGCTGGTCGCGGAGGTGCCGGACCGGGCGGAGCCGCTGACCTTCTACCACGAACTGGACGAGACCTACTACTCGGCCACCTCGGACACGTTCATCGGCCAGGTCTACGATCTGGCGGGCCTGGAGAACGTCGCCGACGCCGCCGACGCGGGCGGGTACCCGCAGCTGTCGCCGGAGTTCCTGGTCGACGCCGACCCCGACCTCGTCTTCCTCGCCGACACCGAGTGCTGCGGCCAGACCGCCGAGACCCTGGCCGCCCGGCCCGGCCTGGCCGACCTGACCGCGGTCCGCGAGGGCCGGGTCGTGGAGCTCAGCGACGACGTCGCCAGCCGCTGGGGGCCGCGCGTCGTCGACCTGCTGGCCACCGTCGTGGACGCCGCCGCGGCGGGGCCCGCGCGGGGGACGCCCCGCGCCCCGCGCCCCCCGGCCCCCGCTCGGGAGAGCCCACCCGCCCCGACCCGCCGCACCGCGGCCCCCGCGGCCCCCGCAGGCGCGGCGGGTGCGGGCGCCGGTGCGCCTGGTGCGGCCGCGGTCGGGCTGCGGCCCGCGGGGCTGCGACCCGCGTGGGTCGCCGCCGGCCTGGCGGCGGTGGCCGGGGCCGCGCTGCTCGGCCTGACCATCGGGCCCGTGCCCATCGGCGCGGGCGCGGTCCTGCGCGACCTGCTCGGCATCGAGTCCCTCGCCGACCCGCAGGCCCGCGCGATCCTCCACCAGCTGCGCCTCCCGCGCGTGGTCCTGGCCCTGATCGTGGGCGGCACCCTCGCCCTGTGCGGGGCGGCCTACCAGGCGGTCTTCCGCAACCCGCTGGCCGACCCCTACCTGCTGGGCGCCGCGGCCGGCGCCGGGCTGGGGGTCACCGCCGTGGTGGTCGGCACCGCGGGCGGGACCGCGCTGCCCCTGGGGGCTCCCGCCGCGGCGTTCGCGGGCGCCCTGGCCGCCGTCGCCGCGACCTGGGTCCTGGGCGCCGCGGGCGGGCAGCGCGGGTCCACCGTCGCCCTGATCCTCGCCGGCGTGGCCGTCGGCAGCTTCCTCAACGCGGTGCAGACCTTCCTGCTCCAGCAGGACGCCGACACCGTGCGGACGGTCTACAGCTGGATCCTGGGCCGCCTGCTGACCACCGGCTGGGGCGAGGTCGCCGTCGTCGCCCCCTACGCGCTGGTGGCCGGCGGGGTGCTGCTGGCCCACCGCCGCGTCCTGGACGTCCTCGCCGTCGGCGACGAGGAGGCCGGCGCGCTCGGCGTGCACCCGGGGCGCACGCGGGTGGTGGTGCTGGCGGCGGCGTCGCTGGGCGCCGCCGCCGCGGTCTCGGTCTCCGGGCTGGTGGGCTTCGTGGGCATCATCGTCCCGCACCTGGTGCGCATGGCCGCGGGCACCGCCAACCGGGTGGTCCTGCCGCTGTCGGTCCTGGCGGGCGCGGCGTTCCTGTGCCTCGCCGACCTGCTCGCCCGCGTGGCCATCGCCCCCGCGGAGGTGCCGATCGGCGTCGTCACGGCGTTCTTCGGGGCGCCGTTCTTCGTCCTGGGCCTGCGCGGCGCCACGGGCAGGGCCGCGCGGTGATCCGCGCCGACCGGCTGACCGCCGACCTCGGCGGCGTGCGCGTCCTGGACGGCGTGGACCTGGTCGTCGCCCCCGGCGAGTGGGTCACCGTCGTCGGCCCCAACGGCGCCGGGAAGTCCACGCTGCTGCGCGCCCTTGCGGGGCTCGTCGCCCACCGCGGCGAGGTCGTCCTGGCCGGCGCGCCCGCCCGGTCGCTGTCCCGCCGCGAGCGGGCCCGCCTGGTCGCCCTGGTGCCCCAGACCCCTGTCGTGCCCGACGGGATGCGCGTGACCGACTACGTGCTGCTGGGCCGCACCCCGCACCTGCGCGCCCTGGCCGCCCACGGGGCCGGCGACCTGGCCGCCGCGGGGGCGGCGCTCGAGCGCCTGGACCTCGTCGGCCTCGCCGGCCGCACCGTGGCCAGCCTGTCCGGCGGCGAGCGCCAGCGCGTCCTGCTCGCCCGCGCCCTGGCCCAGGCGGCGCCGGTCGTCCTGCTCGACGAGCCGACCACCGCGCTGGACGTCGGCCACCAGCAGCAGGTGCTGGAACTCGTCGACGACCTGCGCCGCGACGGCCGGCTGACCGTGCTGTCGACCATGCACGACCTCACCCTGGCCGGACAGTACGCCGACCGCGTGGCCCTGCTCGACGCCGGGCGGATCGTCGCCGAGGGCCGCCCCGCCGACGTGCTCACCGAGGACGCCCTCGCCCGCCACTACGACGCCCGCGTGCGCGTGCTGGCCCAGGACGGCCACCCGGTCGTCGTGCCGCTGCGGCGCCGGTGATCCTGACCCCGGCGGTGGGCCTGCACGGCGGCGGGCGCCCGCTGCTGGTCTGGCGCCTCCCGCGCGCGTTCGCGGTGATCGCCACCGCGGTGCTCGGCGGCGGCGTGGGAGAGCGCGACTGGGTCGTCAACGCCGAGGTCGACCTCGACTACGACCGCCGGGACCCCGCCGCCCACCTCGCCGAGCTGGCGGCCGCCGAGGGGCTGGACCCGGCGCGCGGCGCCGGGCTGCTGACCGCCGCGCCGGTCCGGCGCTTCCGCGCCGCGGCCGTGGAGGGCGCCGAGGCGGTCGCCACCGTCGGCCTGTCGGTCCCGGTCCGGGCGGCGGACCCGGACGGGGCGCTGGCGGAGCCGGGACCGGGGACCATCAACCTGGTCGCCTGGGTGCCGGTGGCGCTGGACCCCGGGGCCCTGGCCAACACGCTGGTGACCGTCACCGAGGCCAAGACCCAGGCGCTGCACGACGCGGGCTACGACGCGACGGGCACCGCCAGCGACGCGGTCGTGGTCTGCTGCCCCCTCCCGGGCGCCGCCCCGCCCGAGCCGTTCGGCGGGCCGCGGTCACCCTGGGGCCACCGCCTGGCCCGGGCGACCCACGCCGCGGTCCTGTCCGGCGCCCTGGACTGGCGGGCCCGCCACCCGCCGCCCCCGGCCGAGCCTCGCTAGAGGGCGGCGCGGGCGGCGCGCTCCAGCGACGCGAGGCGCCGGTGGCCCAGGATGCGGCCGAGCGCGACCCCGGCGGTCTCCCGCGCCCCGTACTCCAGCAGCGTCGCCGGGCCCGCCGGGGAGGTCCGGGTCGGGGAGACCCCGGCGTCCATGCCGATGTCGCGCGCGATCGCGCGCAGGCGCAGCGCGTGGGTGGGGTCCGACACCAGCACCGCCCGGCCCAGGCCGTTGGCGTCGAGGATCCGGTCGACGGCGACGAGGGACTCATAGGTCGTCCGCGCCGAGGTCTCCCACGGCAGGATCGCCCCGGCCGGCACGCCGTTGGCCTGGAGGTAGGTCGCGGCGGCGGCCGCCTCGGTGGTCTCGTCGCCGGGTCCGGCGCCGCCGGTCACCGCGAGCCGCGGCGCGACCCCGCTGCGGTACAGCGCCAGCGCGTGGTCCAGCCGCGCGCGGAACACCGGTGACGGGCGGCCGTCCCACTGCGCCGCGCCCAGCACGACGATGGCGTCGGCGGGCGCGCGGTCGTCGCGCCCCGCCGCCCACCACACCTGCCCGGCGGTGACCGCGACGTAGGCGACGACGACCGCCAGCAGCAGCGACGCGAACCGCACGAGCGTGCGCAGCGGTCGGGGGCGCCGCCGGGTCGCGGGCCGGCGCAGCACCTGGGTGGCCATCGCCTGCACAGTAGCGGCGTGCCAGGATCACCGCCCGCAACCCTGCCGGTCCCGCTCAGCGCCCCCGCCGCGGGGGCGCTGGTGGTCCTGGCCCCCGGCGCGGGCTCCGGGCCGGACAGCCCGCTGCTGGCCGCCGGCGCCCGCGGGCTGGCGGCCGGCGGGCACGAGGCGTGGTCGTTCGCCTTCCCCTACCGCGCCGCCGGGCGGCGCGTGCCCGACCCACCGGCCCGCCTCCTGGACGCCTGGCGCGAGGTCCTGGACGCCGCGCGGGCCGCGGCGGGCGGGCGGCCCGTCGTCGTCGGCGGGCAGTCGATGGGCGGCCGCTACGCCAGCCTGCTGCTGGCGGCGGGTGCGCCGGGGGCGGCCGGCCTGGTGCTGCTCGGCTACCCGCTGGTGCCGCCGGGGTCGGGGCGCCCGCCGCGCAGCGACCACTGGCCCCGCGTCGCCGTCCCGACGCTGGTCGTCCAGGGCGAGCGCGACCGCTTCGCCGACCCCGCGGCGCTCGCCCGGGAGCTGCCGCGCCTGGGCGGCCCCGCCCGCCTGCACGCGGTCCGCGGCGCCGACCACGGGTTCGGCGTCCGGGTGCGCGACGGGCGGACCCGGCGCGACGTGCTCGACGAGGTCGCCGGATCTGTCACAGGGTGGGTCCAGACTCTGGGGGACGGCACCACGACCGGGGGAGCGGGGACATGACCACCAGGGACGTGCTCGACCTGCTGGACTGGCGGCGGCGGACGGCGCAGCTGTACGCGGAGGTCCGCGCCCGGCGCGACGCCGACCCCGGGGGCGCGCACGCGCACTGGGTGGCCACGCGCGACGCGCTGTTCGCCGACCACCCCCAGACGCCGCTGGACGCCGGCGCCCGCGCCGCCTTCCGCGGGCTGCCGCACTTCCCCCACGACCCCGGCATGGTCTTCACCGCGCCGCTGACCGACGCCCCGCCGGCGCGCATGGCCATCCGGGGGTCCAACGACAGCCAGGTCGTGTTCGACCGCGTCGGGCGGGTCGACCTGCCGTTCGGCACGCTGGACGTGTTCTGGCTGGACGCCTACGGCGGCGGGGTGTTCTTACCGTTCCGTGACGCCACCGCGGGCCGGACGACCTACGGCGCTGGCCGCTACCTGCTGGACACGGTCAAGGGCGCGGACCTCGGAGCCGCCCCGGACGGGGCGCTGGTGCTGGATTTCAACTATTCCTACCATCCATCGTGTGCCCACTCCCCGGCCTGGGACTGCCCGCTCGCGCCGCCCGGGAACCGTGTCGAGGTGGCGATCACGGCGGGTGAGCGGCTCCCCTACGACTGACGTCGGCGCTACGGTTCGGCGGAGCGGACGCCTCCCCGGTGCAGGCCGGGAGAGAGGAAACGCGAGCGGTGATCACGTTCGACGCGGTGAGCAAGCGGTTCCCCGACGGCACCAGTGCGGTGTCCGACCTCACACTCGAGGTGCCCGGTGGCGAGGTGGTCGTCCTCGTCGGGCCCAGCGGGTCGGGCAAGACCACGATCATGCGCATGGTCAACCGCATGATCCCCCCGACCAGCGGGCGGGTCCTGATCGACGGCCAGGACGTCGCGAACCGTGACCCCGCCCAGCTGCGGCGCGGCATCGGCTACGTCATCCAGCAGATCGGGCTGTTCCCCCACCGCACGGTGGCGGACAACATCGGCACGGTGGCCCGGCTCGAGGGCTGGGACCGCCCCCGCATCGCGGCACGGGTGGCGCAGCTCATGGACGTCATCGGCCTGCCGGCGCCGCTGGCGGACCGCTACCCCCACCAGCTGTCCGGCGGGCAGCGCCAGCGCGTCGGGGTCGCCCGCGCCCTGGCGGTCGACCCGCCGATCATGCTGATGGACGAGCCGTTCGGCGCCGTCGACCCGATCGTGCGGACGCGCCTGCAGGACGAGTTCCTGCGGCTGCAGGCGGAGGTCCGCAAGACCATCGTCTTCGTCACCCACGACATCGACGAGGCGATCAAGATGGGCGACCGCATCGCCATCCTGTCCAACGGCGGGAAGGTCGAGCAGTACGCGCCGCCGCGCGAGCTGCTGTCGGACCCGGCCAACGACTTCGTGGCCGAGTTCCTGGGCGAGGAGCGCGGGCTGAAGCGGCTCGCCCTGATCCCCGTGTCCGAGGTCGCGGCGGAGCCCGGCCCGGTCGTGCGGCCCGACGACCACGCCCGGCGCGCGGAGCAGGTGGCCGGCGCCCACGGCACGGACTGGGTCGTGGTCGTGGCCGGGGACGGGCGGCTGCAGGGCTGGGTCTCCCTGCACGAGCTGGAACCCGGCCAGGTCGTCGGCGACGCGCGCGTGCGGCCCTTCGCCCTGTCGGTCCGGGCCAGCGACAGCCTGCGGGCCGCGCTGAACGCGATGGTGACGTCGCGCACCGGTGTCGCGGTCCGCGTCTCCGGCGAGGACCGCTACGAGGGCATCCTCACCCAGGAGATCGTCAGCAAGGAGATCCGGTGAGCGCCGCACTGGGCGCCCAGCCGCTCGTCGACGTCGACTGGATCACGCGCAACCTCGACGACATCTGGGCGGCGACCGCGGTGCACGCGCGCTTCACCGTGATCCCGGTGCTCGCCGGCCTGGCCATCGCCTTCCCGCTCAGCCTGGTCGCGGTCCGCTACCCCCGCCTGTACGGGCCGCTGCTGGGCGTGGCCGGCCTGCTCTACACGATCCCGTCGTTCGCGCTGTTCGTGCTGCTCCTGCCGTTCTTCGGGCTGAACGACCTGCCCGTGCTCGTCGCGCTGACGATCTACACGCTGCTCATCCTCATCCGCAACACCGTGGAGGGGCTGGTCGGGGTGTCGCGCGACGTGGTCGAGTCGGCCGACGCGATGGGCTACCGCCCCGCCGCGCGCCTGCTGCGCGTCGAGCTGCCCATCGCCACCCCGGTGATCGTCGCCGGGCTGCGCATCGCCACGGTGTCGACCGTGGGGCTGGTCGCCGTCGGGGCGCTGCTCGGGTTCGAGCGCGGCGGCTACGGCGCGTTCTTCCTCGACGGCTACGCCCGCGACTTCTTCACCCCGCAGCTGGTCGGCATCGTCGGGTGCGTCGCGCTGGCCGTGGTGCTGGACCTGGTGCTGGTGGCGGTGCAGCGCGGGCTGACGCCCTGGACGCGGGTGGCGCGCTGATGGACTTCGTGCAGCAGGTCGCGGCCTGGTTCGCCGACCCCGCCAACTGGACCGGCCCGTCGGGCGCGCTCGCCCGCATCGGTGAGCACCTGTGGTACGCGTTCCTGGCGGTGCTCGGGTCCGTCGCGATCGCGCTGCCGCTGGGCCTGTGGGTGGGCCACTCGGGCCGGGGGACCGCGGTGGCGGTGAACCTCGCCAACTTCGGGCGGGCCGTGCCCTCGATCGGGATCCTGACCATCGCCTTCACCGCCCTGGGCTTCGGCTTCCTCCCGGGCTGGATCGCGCTGACCGCGCTGGGGCTGGTGCCGATCGTGACCAACACCATCGTCGGCATCCAGACCGTCGACCGCGACGTGCGCGAGGCGGCCGAGGGCATCGGCCTGACCGGCCGCCAGGTGCTCACCGAGGTCGAGATCCCCGTCGCGCTGCCGCTGATCATGGCGGGCATCCGGACCTCGATCGTGCAGATCGTGTCCACCGTCACCCTCGTCGCCGTCGTGGCCCTGGGGGGCCTCGGACGCTTCCTGGTCGACGGCCTGCGCACCCAGCAGTACCCGGAGGTCGTCGCCGGGGCGCTGCTCGTGGCGCTGCTCGCGCTGCTGACCGAGACCGCGCTGGGCGCCGTCCAGCGCGCGGCCACCCCTCGCGGCCTGCGGCGCGACCGCTCCGCCGGGGTCGCGCCCGGACCCCCGGCCGTCACCGGCTGACCTCCGTTCCGACCCGACCGCAACGAGAAGGATGAACCCATGCTGAGCAGGATCCGCTTCTTCCGCGTCGGCGTCCTGGTGACGCTGCTGGCGGTGTTCGCCGCCGGCTGCGCGACCAGTGGTGGCGACATCGCCGAGGAGGGCACCGCCCCCGCGGGTGACGGCGACGGCGGCGGTGCGCAGGGCACCATCACGGTCGGCTCCGCCGACTTCACCGAGGCCCAGCTGCTGGGCAACATGTACGCCCTGGCCCTTGAGGACGCCGGCTTCACCGTCGAGACCGACCTGGGGATCGGCACCCGGGAGGTCTACATCCCGGCCCTGGAGAGTGGTGATCTCGACGTCGTCCCCGAGTACCTGGGGTCCGCCTACAACTTCCTGACCGAGCAGCAGGGCACCCCTGCCACCGAGGTCGAGGAGCTGCGCACCCAGATCGAGGAGGAGCTGCCCGACGGCCTGGTCCTGCTGGACTCCTCGGACGCCCAGGACCAGGACGCGCTGGCCGTGACCGCCGCGACCGCGGAGGAGTACGGGCTGGAGACGGTGTCCGACCTCGAGCCGGTGGCCGGCGAACTGGTCATCGGCGGGCCGCCCGAGCAGGAGACCCGCTCGACCGGCCTGCCCGGCCTGCGCGACGTCTACGGCCTGGAGTTCGCGCGCTTCGAGGTCCTGGACGCCGGCGGCCAGGTGACGCGGCAGGCGCTGGCGGAGGGCCGGGTCGACGTGGCCCGCGTGTTCTCGACCACGGGCTTCGTGGCGGAGGACGACCTGGTGATCCTGGAGGAGGACAAGCCCCTGATCCCGCCGGAGAACATCACCCCCGTCGCCCGCGAGGAGGCGGTCACGCCGGAGCTGGAGGAGGCCCTCAACGCGGTGTCCGACGCGCTGACGACCGAGAACCTCACCGAGCTGAACCGGCGCATCGACATCGACAACGAGGACGTCGACGCCGTCGCGCGGGAGTTCCTGGTGCAGGAGGGCGTGATCGAGGGCTGACCCGGGCGGTCCCGGGCCGCACCGTGCCGCTTCAGGTGCGGTAGCGGCCCGGGCCGAACCAGAAGTCGCTGCCCTCGTAGCTGCGCGGGGGCGTCCGCCAGAAGCGGCCCTCCAGGTCGATGCGCACCGCCTCCAGGCAGTGGTGCATGTCCTGCGGGCCGCGGCGGCCGTTGACGATCACCGGCCACCACTCGCCCTGGCTGGCCTTGCGGTACAGGTGCCAGCGGCCGTCCCCGGTCAGGCGCAGGTGGGCGAGGGGGCGGCGGTCCAGGTCCCCGCGCCGGTCCGGCCCGGGGACCAGGTGCCACACGCTCACCCGGTTGCGCCACACGTCCCAGTGCAGCGTCTCCAGCGGGTAGTGCCGCCGGCGCCACGCCTCCAGCGCGCCGTCGATCCGGCGCAGCTCGTCCGCGTCGACGTCGTCGCGGGCCGGCGCGGCCCCCAGCGCCTCGACACCGCTGGCGCCGCCCTCGGTCCAGGCGTCGCCGAGCATGCGCAGGCGCCGGACGGGGACGTCGGTGCGCAGCGCCAGCCGCTCCAACCCGTCCGCGCGCCGCTCCCAGGCGCGCGACGCGCGCCGGGCCAGGCGCACCAGCGACCGCGGGGACCTGCCCGCGAGGGGGTCGTGGACCGGGCCGGGTCCCGGGCGGTCGCGGAGTGGCGGCGTCACGGCTGCAGTCTCGCGGTCCGCACGCCGCCGCGCTACCGCCCCGCGATCGCCCGGAGGGCCACCAGCGCCTGGCGCAGACCGGGGTCGGCCAGGGCGATGGCGTCGTCCCACGCGAACCAGGCGGCGTCGGCACTCTCGCCCGCCGCGGGCGCCAGGTCGCGGCCGTCGGCCTCCAGCAGGTAGCGCACGTCGAGGTGGGTGTGCCCCCGCCCGCCGGGGTGGACGTCGACGTGCACCATGCGCGGGCCCGCGGGCGGGTGGTCCAGGTCCAGGCCGGTCTCCTCGCGCACCTCGCGCAGGACCGCCTCGGCCGGCGTCTCGCCCGGATCCAGGTGCCCGCCCGGCTGGAGCCACAGGCCGAGCCGCTTGTGGCGGTGCAGCACCGTGCCCCGGGGGCCGACGACGATCGCGGACGCGGTCACGTGGACCGGGTCGGCCGCACGGTCGAACGGGTCGGGCAGCCGGTCCAGCTCGGCGAGGAAGCGCGCGACCGCCTGCGCCTCGCGGTCATCGACCGGGTCGCGCGCCGCGACTGCCGCGCGCAGGGCCCGGACGGCGCCCGGGGGCGACGCGCTCACCCGGTCGGTGCCGGCGCCACGTAGACGAGGTCCGCGACGTCCTTGGGGACCGGCACCGCGGCGCCGCCGCGCCGGGCGATCACCGTGCCGCCCTCGACGGCCACGTCCACGACCGTCCCGGGCCACAGCTCGTGGTCGCGCAGGTGGCGCATGGCGCCGACGTCGACCTGGAGGCGCTCGGAGATCCGGGCGACGACGACCACGGCGCCGTCCTTGGCGGCCTCGGTCATGGTCCGGACCTCGCTGGGGACGGGCTCGGGACCCAGGCCCGGGATGGGGTTGCCGTGGGGGTCGGTGGCGGGGGCGTGCAGCAGCTCGACCAGCCGCTCCTCGACCCGGTCGGAGATCACGTGCTCCCACTTGCAGGCCTCGACGTGGACCTGCTCGAACTCCAGGCCGATGACGTCGGTGAGCAGGCGCTCGGCCAGGCGGTGCTTGCGCATGACCGAACGGGCCAGCTCCCGCCCGCGCTCGGACAGCCGCAGGGTGCGGTCCCCGGCCACGGACATGAGCCCCTCGTGCTCCAGCCGGGCCACGGTCTCCGACACCGCCGGCGCCGACAGGCCCAGGCGCTCCACCAGCCGGGCGCGGATGGGGGTGATCCCCTCCTCCTCCAGCTCGTAGACCGTGCGCAGGTACATCTCCGTCGCATCGATCAACGGCGTCATGCGGGCCCCTTCCGTGCTGCCAGGGACCAATCGTAGCCGACGACCTGAGAAGCCTTCTCATGGGCGGCGCGGCTAGAGTTGCCGGTCGACCCCCCCCCCACCGCTCCCAGGAGATCCCCGACCGTGGCCGCCGACCACCGCACCGCCCTCGCCGAGTACCAGGCGAAGCTGGCCGAGCTCAAGGAGTACCTTTGACGTCGCGGGCAAGCGCCGCCGCCTGACGTCGCTCCAGGACCAGGCCGCCGCGCCGGACTTGTGGGAGGACCCCGCCCGCGCGCAGCGCGTGATGGGCGAGATGGCCGCCGTCGAGGACGACCTGCGGGTGCACGACGACTTCGCCGCGTCGCTCGAGGACCTGTCGGTGATGGACCAGCTGGCCCGCGAGGAGGACGACGCCGCGGCCGCGCAGGAGGTCGCCGACGGGCTCGACGGCCTGGACCGGCTGCTCGCGGACCTCGAGACCCGCGTCCTGCTGTCCGGCGAGCACGACCAGCGCGACGCCGTGGTCACCGTGCACGCGGGCGCGGGCGGCACCGACAGCCAGGACTGGGCCCAGATGCTGGAGCGCATGCTGCTGCGCTGGGCGGAGCGCCACGACTTCAAGGTCGACCTGCACGACGAGCAGGAGGGCGAGGAGGCGGGCATCCGCTCGGCGACCATGACGGTCCACGGCCCGCGCGCCTACGGCCTGCTGACCAGCGAGCGCGGCGTCCACCGCCTCGTGCGCATCAGCCCGTTCGACGCGCAGTCCCGCCGGCACACCGCCTTCTCCTCGGTCGACGTGGTGCCCGTGATGGACGAGGCCGACACCGAGGTCGTCATCCCCGACGACGACCTGCGCATCGACGTCTACCGCAGCTCCGGCCCCGGCGGGCAGGGCGTGAACACGACCGACTCGGCGGTGCGCATCACCCACCTGCCGACCGGGATCGTCGTGTCGTGCCAGAACGAGCGCAGCCAGCTGCAGAACAAGGCCACGGCCATGACCCTGCTCAAGGCCAAGCTGGCCGAGCTGGAGCGCGAGCGGCGCGAGGCCGAGCTGTCGGCGGTGCGCGGCGAGCAGCGCGAGGTCGCCTGGGGCAGCCAGATCCGCAGCTACGTCCTGCACCCCTACCAGATGGTGAAGGACCACCGGACGGGCCACGAGACGGGCAACACCTCCGCGGTGCTCGACGGCGATCTCGACGCGTTCATGACCGCGTTCCTGCAGTGGCGCGCCCGCGGCTCGGCGACGGAGGGCGACGGCAGCTGAACCAGGGGTGCTAGGCTCCGGCCGGTCCCCTCTACGTCGATGTGGAGGACTGCGTCCATTGATCCGACTCGATCACGTCACCAAGCGCTACAAGAACAAGGTCCTCGCACTGCGGGACCTCTCGCTGGAGATCCAGAAGGGGGAGTTCGTCTTCCTCGTCGGCTCCTCGGGGTCCGGCAAGTCGACCTTCATCAAGTTGCTGCTGAAGGACGAGGACCCCGACAGCGGTGAGATCTACGTGGCGGGCAAGGCCCTGCGCCGGCTGAAGCCGTGGCGGGTGCCCGCGATGCGCCGGGAGCTGGGCTGCGTGTTCCAGGACTTCAAGCTCCTGGAGAACAAGACCGCGTTCGACAACGTCGCCTTCGCGCTCGAGGTCATCGGCAAGCCCCGCCCGGTCATCGAGAAGACGGTGCCCGAGGTGCTGGAGCTCGTCGGCCTGGGCCACAAGACCGACGCCCGCCCCCACGAGCTGTCGGGCGGCGAGCAGCAGCGCGTGTCGATCGCGCGCGCGTTCGTCAACCGGCCGCGGATCCTGCTCTGCGACGAGCCCACCGGCAACCTGGACCCGACCACCTCGGTCGGGATCATGAAGCTGCTGGACCGGATCAACCGCACGGGCACCACCGTGGTGATGGCCACCCACGACCAGCACATCGTCGACTCGATGCGCCGGCGCGTGATCGAGCTGGCCGACGGGCGCCTGGTGCGCGACCAATCGCGAGGCGTGTACGGCTATGGGACCTAGATGGCAGTACACGTACGCGGAGCTCGCCAAGGGCCTGCGTGCGAACCTGCTGATGACGCTCGCCACCGTGCTGACGGTGATGGTGAGCCTGACCCTCGGCGGCATCGGCCTGCTCGCGCAGCGCCAGGTCGACACCACCTCCGAGCTGTTCTACGGCGAGGTCGAGGTGTCGATCTTCCTGGTGAACGACGTGCCGGAGGAGGCGCGCCAATCCCTCCAGGACGAGCTGGTGCAGAACCCGGAGGTTCAGGAGGTCACCTTCGAGACGCCGCAGCAGGCGTACGAGAACTTCCTGCGGTTGTTCCGGGACAACGAGGCGCTGACGGAATCGGTCACCCCCGACACGCTGCCGGCCTCGTTCCGGGTGAAGCTGGTGGATCCGGAGAACTTCGACGTCATCGAGTCGCAGTACGCCAGCTACCCCGGCGTGGAGACCATCGCGGACCAGCGTGAGGTCCTGGACCGGCTGTTCGGGCTGCTCAACGCCCTGAAGCTCGGCGGCTGGGCGATCGCGGGGCTCCAGCTCGTGGGCGGCGCGGCGCTGATCGCCAACACGATCCGCCTGTCGGCGTTCGCGCGCCGCGAGCAGATCGGGATCATGAAACTCGTCGGCGCGACCAACTGGTACATCCGCCTGCCCTTCATCCTGGAGGGCGTGGTCGCCGGGCTCATCGGGTCCGCCGGTGCGATCGTGCTGCTCCTGCTGGGCGAGTTCACGCTCATCGACGCGGTGCGCGAGAACATCACCATCTTCCCGCTGGTGGGGGCCGACGACGTGCTGGCCATCGCGCCGCTCCTGCTGCTGGTGGGCGCCGGTGTCGCCGCGCTCGCCTCGTTCATCTCGCTGCGGCGCTTCTTGGACGTCTAGGCGTCACGTCCGAGGTGTTTCGCAACGGACGTCCGGTTTCGCTACGCTGCGGGTCGTGAACAACACGAAGCGCACACGTGCTGCGCGGACGGTGACGGTCCTGGCCGTCGCCGCCGCGCTGCTACCGGCCGCCGTGGGCGGCGCCGCCGGGCAGGAGGACGAGCTGTCCGACGTCCGCCGGCAGCTCGACGACGCCCGCCGGGGCCTGGAGGACATCGAGGGGCGCCAGGCCCTGGGCCTCGCCGACCTGGAGCGGTCCGAGATCCGCACCGCGGAGCTGACCGGTCAGCTCGTCGCCCTGGAGGCCGAGCTCGCGACCGCCGAGGAGGCCCTGCGGGTCGCCGAGGCCGAGCTGGCCGCGACCACCGCGGAGCTGGTCGTCACCCAGGACCGCCTGGGGGCCGCCCGGGTCGAGCTGTCGGAGCTGCGCGCGGGCTTCCGCGCCCGTGCCCGCGCCACCTACATCTACGGCGGTGGCGCGGCCGACACCCCGGGCCGGATCCTGGAGGCGCGCGACGTCGCCGAGCTCCAGCGGGCGATGACCTACGTGCAGGAGGTCCTCGACGAGGACCGGCTGGACGTCGAGAACGCCGACGTGCTGGAGCGCCAGATCGCCGTCGACGCCGACGCCCTGGGGACGCTGCAGGACCAGCAGACCGCGCTGCGCGTCGCCGCCGAGGCCGAACGCGACCGCGTCGGCGGGCTGGTCGAGCAGCAGCGCGACCTCACCGCCCAGGCCGAGGCCGAGGTCGAGCGCCACCGGCTGATCCTCGCCCAGCTGGAGTCCGACGAGGCCAGCGCCCGCCAGCTCATCGACAACCTGCAGGCCGAGTCCGGCCGGCTCGAGGACGAGCTGGCCGCGCGGGCCCGGGCGGCGCGCTCCTCCGGCGGGGGCGGCGCCCCACCCGCCAGCAGCGGGCAGCTCCAGCGCCCCGTGGACGCCCGCGCCGGGTCCCCGTTCGGCTACCGCGTCCACCCGATCTCCGGGGTGCGCAAGCTGCACGCCGGCATCGACTTCGGCGCCCCGACCGGCACGCCGATCTACGCCGCGGACGACGGCCGGGTGCTGTCGGCCGGGGTGCGGGGCGGCTACGGCAACGCCACGGTCATCGAGCACGGCGGCGGGCTGGCGACCCTCTACGCCCACCAGTCGCGGTTCGCGGTGCGCGCGGGCCAGACGGTGTCGCGCGGCGAGGTCATCGGTTACGTCGGGTCGACCGGCTACTCCACCGGCCCGCACCTGCACTTCGAGACGCGCGTGAACGGCACCCCGGTCGACCCCGCCGGCTACCTGTAGCGGGCGGGTCCGCGGCCGGGGCGGCGCCCCGCCCGCACCTGTCGCACCGGCATGGCAGGCTTGGCGCCCATGGTCACGCGCGTCGTCGGTCTGCTGGTCTCGGTCTCGGTCGTCGCCGGGCTGGTCCTGGGTGCCTACCGCCTGGGCGCCCGCGACGTCGCCGGTGACGGCGGCGCCGAGGGGCTCCAGGTCGTGGAGGACGCCTACCGCCGGATCAGCGAGCAGGCGGTGAACCCGCCCGACCAGGACGAGCTCGTCCGCGGTGCGGTCGAGGGCATGGTCGGGACGCTGGACGACACCTACGCCGAGTACTACGACGCCGACGAGTACGAGGCGCTGAACGCCCAGCTCGACGGCACCATCGTCGGCATCGGCGTGGTGCTGGACGACACCGAGACCGGGCTGGTGGTCCAGAGCGTCCTGCCGGACTCCCCGGCGGAGGGCGTCGACCTGCGGCCCCGCGACCGGATCGTCACCGTCGACGGCGAGGACGTGCGCGACCTGGACAGCGCGCTCGCTGTGGACCGCGTCCGCGGCGACGAGGGCACCGAGGTCACGCTGGGCGTCGAGCGCGACGGCCGCCCGCCGTTCGAGGTCACCATCACCCGCGCCGAGATCCGCGTGCCCAACGTCCAGACCGCCGAGCTGCCCGGCGAGGTCGGCTACGTCCAGTTGCGCCAGTTCACCGACGCGGCGGGCGACGAGGTCCGCGACGCGGTCCGCGAGCTCGTCGACGGCGGCGCCGACGCGCTGGTGCTCGACCTGCGCGGCAACCCGGGCGGCTACCTCCCCGCGGCCGTCGAGGTCGCCGGGGCCTTCGTCGCCGACCAGGAGGTCGTCAGCGTCGGCGCGGACCCGGACACGGCTCGGGAGTACACGACCGACGCGGATCCCGTCGCGCCCGACCTGCCGCTGGCGGTGCTGGTCGACGAGGGCAGCGCCAGCGCCAGCGAGATCGTCGCGGGCGCCCTGCAGGATCTCGGCCGCGCCGAGATCGTGGGGGAGACGACCTTCGGCAAGGGCACGGTGCAGACGATCTCGCCACTGCCCGGCGACTCCGGGGGGCTGAAGCTCACCACCGCCCGCTACTACACGCCCGACGGCACCTCGATCGACGGGGTCGGGGTCCGCCCCGACACCGAGGTCGCCTCCGTGGACGGGACGTCGATCGGACCGGAGGACCCGGAGGAGCCGCAGCTCGCCGCGGCGCGGCGGGTGCTGGCGGACCAGCTGGCCACCGCGGGCGGGCGGTAGGGGGACGGCATGGCGAAGAAGAAGGGCGAGGACACCATCGCGGTCAACCGGCGCGCCCGGTTCGACTACGAGATCGCCGACACGTTCGAGGCCGGGCTGGTGCTGACCGGCACCGAGGTGAAGTCGCTGCGCGGCGGCAAGGCGTCGCTGGCGGAGGCCTACGGCATGGTCCGCGACGGCGAGGCGTTCCTCATGCAGGCCACCATCCCGGAGTACGCGTTCGGCAACCGCGCGAACCACGACCCGACCCGGCCGCGCAAGCTGCTCCTGCACCGCCGCGAGATCGAGGCGATGGAGCGCTTCACCCAGGAGCGCGGGCGGACCATCGTGCCCATGCGCCTGTACTGGCGCGACGGCAACGCCAAGCTCCAGGTCGGGCTGGGCACCGGCAAGGCGACGTACGACAAGCGCCACGCCCTGGCGGAGCGCGACGCCCAGCGCCAGGTCCGCCGCGCCCTGCGCGACCGCGAGCGCGCCCAGCCGTCGGTGATCGCCTACGGCGACGGTGAGGACCAGGTCGGGGACCTGTGGGTGCCGGACGGCCCCGCGCCGTGGCCGGTGGCGGTGCTGCTGCACGGCGGGTACTGGCGCGCGCGCTGGGGGCGCGACCTGATGGACGGGCTGGCGGCGGACCTCGCCGCGCGCGGGTTCGCCGCCTGGAACCTGGAGTACCGCCGGGTCGGCGCGGGCGGCGGGTGGCCCGCGACCTTCGACGACGTCGCGGCGGGGCTGGACGCGGTGGCGGACCTGGACGGCGTGGACCCCGGCCGGGTCGCGGTCGTGGGCCACTCCGCGGGCGGGCACCTCGCGCTGTGGCTGGCCTCGCGCACGCGCGCGTCCGCCCCCGGGTCGTGGTCGCGCTGGCGCCCGTGGCCGACCTGTCCCTCGCGCACCGGCTCCGGCTCAGCGACGACGCGGCGGCCGAGTTGCTGGGCGGGCCGGAGGCGGCGCTCCCGGACCGCTACCGGCAGGCGTCCCCGACGGCCCTGGTGCCGCTGGGGGTCCGGCAGGTTCTGGTACACGGCACCGCCGACCAGGACGTCCCGATCGCCCTCAGCCGCTCCCACCACGCGGCAGCTGTCGCCGCGGGCGACGACTGCACCCTCCTCGAACTCCCCGGCGTCGACCACATGACCCTCATCGACCCCGCCGCCTCCCCCTGGTCCACCGCCGTCGCCCACCTCTGACCCGCTCCTGTCAGTCCCGCCCGCCGGCCGGCCGACGGCGGCTCAGCGCGATGCCCCGCCCACCCGTCACCGCTCGCGCTCCACTGCACTCAGCCATCTTGGTGGTCTCATGAGGGCTGCCCGTTTTCTGTCACACCCCCTGGTACGTTCCGTGGCATGACGAACAGGTGTTCGGACGTCGAGGAGTTGGGTCTCCTGCTCGATGACGTGCGCCGCGCCGAGCACCACCTGGCCCGCGCCGTCGTCCGGGCAGGCCGCCTCGCCTCGTCCGGGGTGTCGGAGCGGGTGGAGGGTCTGCCGTTGGACCTGTTCCTGGGCGTGGCCTGCCGTCTGACGGGTGCGGACCGGCGGATGCTGATCGCGGCGGGTGAGGCGTTGGCGGATCTGCCGGCGGTGTCCACCCTGTTCGTCGAGGGCGGCCTGTCGTGGGGTCAGGTCCGCGCGATCACCACCGCCGCCAAGCGCCTGTCCGCCGACGCCCGCGCCGTGCTGGACGCCCGGGTCGCCGCGAGCGCGGCGGATGCCGTTGACCCCGACGACCTCGTCTGGGCGGTCCAGGCGGCGGCGGATGAGTTGCGCGCCCCGCGCGAGGTGGAGCGGGTCGAGGTGCGCCGCCGCGAGTCCAGGTTCGTGTCGGTGCAGGCGGCGTTGGATGGTGGTGTGCGGCTGTACGGCGAGTTCGACGCGGTCACCGCCGCGCCGATCCTGAACGCCCTGGACGCCGCCGCCGGCCCACCCACCCCCACCCACACCGCCGCCGCCGCCGCGGCCAACGCCGCGGCCAACGCCGAGGCCGACGCCGACGCCGGGGCTGCCGCCGCCGACGCCGACGCTGGGGCCGACGCCGACGCCGGGGCCGAGGCAGGTGGCGGGGTGGGCGGCCACGACGGTGGCGCAGCGGCGGATGGTGATGGGCAGGCGCCGGGCTGGTCGGCGGGGTCGCGGTCGCGGCAGTACGCCGCCGCGCTGGCGCGGATCGCTGCGGACTGGCTGGGCGGCGACAGCGGCCGGCCGGCGCGGCCGCTGCTGATCGCCCACGTCCAGGTCGCCGACCTCACCGCCTCGCCTGCGGGGACCGTCGAGTTGAACGTGCGGGGGCCGCTGCCGCGGATCAGCGCCCGCCTCGCCGATGGGTTGGCGGCTGATGCGGATGTGCGGGCGGTGGTGTTCGACGGGGCGCGGCCGCTGGCGGTGTCCGACAAGCTCACCGCCACCTCGATCCCCACCAAGACACGGATCGCGGTGCAGGCTCGGGATCGGGGGTGCCGGTTCCCCGGCTCCCAAGACCCCGTCGGTCACAGCGACGTCCACCACCTGGTCCACCGCGAACACGGCGGCGACCACGATCCGGACAACCTCGCCCTGCTGTCACGCCGCCACCACACCCTGGTCCACCACCACGGCTGGACGCTCACCCTGGAACCCGACAGCGGCCAGATCACCGCCACCCGCGGGACTCACACCTGGCGCAGCCTGCCGCGCGGCACACCCCTGACCTCACCCGCACGCCACGACCCCCAGCGGCCCGCCTGACACCCCACCCCAGCACGCCGCCGCGGACCACCCGCGACGGCGCCTCGCCATGCCCGCACCCGCGTCGCCTCCCGAGCGCGTCCCGGCAGCACCGCGCGGCGTGGCCCGGCACGGTGCGTCCGGCTCGCGAGGATCGCAGCCCCAGCGCGGCGCAGGCGCGCCGTCCGGGGAGGCGGACACGCGCCGGGGACCGGCACGCATCGCGTCGGCGGGTGCGCGGGAACCCGACCCGGGTGCCGGGCACGGTGGGACCGGACGTGGTGTCGGCGCCGCTGCCCGGTGCGGCAGACCCCGCGCCACGGCGGCGACGCGGCCCGCCCCCGCGGTGCGGCGATCGCCCCAGCGAGTGGCGGGGTGATGAGGCGCTGCGGTTCAGCGCGGGGGGCGGTGGGCGGTGTCGAGGAGGCGGCGGAGGGTGGGGGCGTCGGGGGCGGTGGCGGTGGTCAGGGTGGCCGGGCCGTCCAGGGGGAGGGTGGCGGCGGTGGGGGACAGGACCGCCGGCTCGCCGGCGCGGTGACCGGGGCCGGCGACCAGCAGGGAGCCGGCGGCGCGGCAGGGGCCGAGGGCGCCGGGCCCGTCCCAGCCGGGCGCGGACGGGCCCGCGCGCAGCTCGTGGCGGGTGAGCGGGCGGCCGGCGACGTCGACGGCCAGGCGGGTGACGACGTCGCCGGGGGGCTCGCCGTGGCGGCCCAGCATGACCTCGTCGCGCCACACCAGGGTGGCGCCGTCCGCCAGCCGCACCGTCGCGGAGGCCGTGTGGCGGCACCCGGCCACGGCGACCAGCGGTTCGGGCAGCCAGCGCAACGACCCGCCGGGCCCGACCTCGGCGGTGACGGTGACCGCCGAGGGGGCGCCGTCGCGCCCGGGCAGCGCCAGGCTGGCCGCCGCGGTCCGCACGGTCAGCGCCGCGTCCGCGCCGACCCGGACGTCGATCGCGACGACGTCCCCGCCGAGCGGCCCGGCGGCGCTCGCGACCAGGTGGAGCCCGTCGGGCGTGGGCCGCAGCGAGACCGGCGCCGCCCCCCGCAGCACGGCGAAGCGGGTGCCGCCGCGGCCGTCGGCCTCGGCGACGATGCGCACCTCGGCGCGCAGGCGCGACGTGCCCGCCCGCGGCGGGGCCGGCGCCGTGGCGATCACGACCCGACGGCGACGGCGGGCAGGCGGGCGCGGAGCCAGTCGGCGACGGCGGTCGCGCCGGGGTCGTCGCGCAGGGAGGTGAACAGGGTGGGGCGGTCCCCGCGGCGGGCGCGGGCGTCGCGGTCCATGACGCCCAGGTCGGCGCCGACCAGGGGTGCGAGGTCGGTCTTGTTGATCACCAGCAGGTCCGACGACGTGACCCCCGGACCGCCCTTGCGCGGCACCTTGTCCCCGCCGGCGACGTCGATGACGAAGATCTGCAGGTCGGCCAGCGCCCGCGAGAACGTCGCGGTCAGGTTGTCCCCGCCGCTCTCGACGAGGACGAGCTGGATGGACGGCTCCGCGCGGACGAGCTCCTCGACGGCGTCGAGGTTCGCCGCGATGTCGTCGCGGATCGCGGTGTGCGGGCAGCAGCCTGTCGCCACGGCGCGGATGCGCGCGGGGGGCAGGATCGCCTGGCGGTGCAGGAAGTCGGCGTCCTCGGTGGTGTAGATGTCGTTGGTGACGACGCCGAGGGGGATCTCCGCGCCGAGGGTCCGGCACAGCGCGGCGACCAGGGCGGTCTTGCCGCTGCCGACGGGACCGCCGATGCCGACCCGGACAGGCCCGGGGTTCCGCCCCAGCGGGGTTGGGTGTTCCGCGTCACGATGCAAACAACCGCACCTCCCAGGTGGCGTGGTCCTGCGCCCCGGCGTCCAGCCGCGGCGACGACGGGCAGGGCAGGTCGGCCAGGGCCCGGGGGGCGGCGGCCTCGTCGGCTGCGGCCTCGACCTCGTCGAGCAGCCCGGCGACCAGCCGGGCGACCCCGTAGGGGTCCAGGCCCAGGAGGCGGACCGCCGCGCCGGTCGCCTCGGTCACCGACAGGTACCCGGCGCAGACGGCGACCGCGTGGTCGTCCAGCCCGGCGGCGGCGCCCGCGGCGCCCAGCGCGACCGGGTGGTGCGCGCCGCCGGGCAGTGCCGCCGCGAGGCCGTCCAGGACCGGGTCGGGCCAGGCCGCCGTCGCGGCGCGCAGCAGCTGGCGGCCCAGCCGCCGCGACACGTCGCGCAGCACCGGCGATGCGATCCGCGCGCCCGCCTCGGCGTCCAGCCCCGCCCAGTCCGCGCCGCCCTCCGCCGAGCAGGCGCGCAGGGTGGCGGCGGCCATGGCGGCGGTGGTCAGGCCGGTCGTCCACAGCCGGCCCAGGGTGTAGGCGCGCAGGGAGGGCAGGTCGTGGACCTCGCCGGCCGCCGCGGCCGCCTCCAGCCCCTGGGAGTGGGCGTGCCCGCCGGCGGGGAGCCGGGTGTCGGCCAGCAGCAGCGCGGCGGGCGGCAGCACGGTCAGAACAGGAAGTAGCGCTGCGCCATCGGCAGCTCGGCGACGGGGTCGGCCTCGACGACCTCGCCGTCGACCGACACGCTGAAGGTGTCGGGGTCGACGCGGATGTCGGGCAGCGCGGTGTTCTCCGGCAGGTCGGCCTTGCCGCGCGAGCGCGTGTCGGCGACGGGCACGAGCGCGCGGTCGAGTCCCAGCCGGTCGGCCAGCCCGTCCTCCAGCGCCGCCGGGGCGACCCACGCGACGCTGGACCGGCCGGCGACCCGGGGGGCCGCCCCGAACATCGGCCTGGGCAGGATCGGCTGGGGCGTGGGGATCGAGGCGTTCGCGTCGCCCATCTGCGCCCAGGCGATCATCCCGCCCTTGAGCACGAGCTTCGGGCGCACCCCGAAGAACTTGGGGTCGTAGAGCACCAGGTCGGCGAGCTTGCCGACCTCGACCGACCCGACCTCGCGCTCCAGGCCGTGCGCGACCGCCGGGCAGATCGTGTACTTGGCGACGTAGCGGCGCGCCCGCAGGTTGTCCGCGGCAGCGTCGCCGGGCAGGGCGCCGCGCCGCCGCTTCATCGCGTGGGCGGTCTGCCAGGTGCGGATGACCACCTCGCCGACCCGGCCCATCGCCTGGGCGTCGGACCCGATCATCGCGATGGCGCCGAGGTCGTGGAGCACGTCCTCCGCCGCGATCGTCGACGGCCGGATGCGCGACTCGGCGAAGGCGAGGTCCTCGGGAACGCGCGGGTTGAGGTGGTGGCAGACGATGAGCATGTCGAGGTGCTCGTCGACGGTGTTGACCGTGTGCGGGCGGGTCGGGTTGGTCGACGACGGCAGCACGTTCGGCTGCCCGGCGACGGTGATGATGTCGGGGGCGTGCCCGCCGCCCGCGCCCTCCGTGTGGTATGCGTGGATCGACCGGCCCGCGATGGCCGCGAGGGTCGAGTCGACGTAGCCCGCCTCGTTCAGCGTGTCGGTGTGGATGGCCGCCTGCACGCCGGTCTCGTCGCAGACCCGCAGGCAGGCGTCGATCGCGGCGGGGGTCGTGCCCCAGTCCTCGTGCAGCTTGAACCCGGCGGCGCCCGCACGGACCTGCTCGTGGAGGGCCTCGGCCGAGACCGTGTTGCCCTTGCCGAGCAGCGCGACGTTCACGGGCCAGCCGTCCAGCGCCGCGAGCATGCGCGCGAGGTACCAGGACCCCGGCGTGACCGTCGTCGCCTTGGTGCCGTCGGCCGGGCCGGTCCCGCCGCCGATGATGGTGGTGATGCCGGAGGTCAGCGCCTCCTCCAGGATCTGCGGGCAGATCAGGTGGACGTGGCAGTCGATGGCGCCGGCGGTGAGGATCAGCCCGTTGCCGCCGATGATCTCGGTGGACGGGCCGATCACCAGTGCCGGGTCGACGCCGTCCATGGTGTCGGGGTTGCCCGCCTTGCCCAGGCCGACGATGCGCCCGTCGCGGACGCCGACGTCGGCCTTGACGACGCCCCAGTGGTCTAGGACGACGGCGCCGGTGATGACCAGGTCGGGCGCGCCCTCGGCGCGGGTGGCGCGGGACTGGCCCATGGACTCGCGGACGACCTTGCCGCCGCCGAACACGACCTCGTCCCCGCCGGCGCAGCGGTCCTGTTCGACCTCGATGAACAGGTCGGTGTCGGCGAGGCGGATGCGGTCACCCGCCGTCGGCCCGTACAGGTCGGCGTACCGGGACCGCTCGACGTCCCTCACGGCCGGTCCCCGCGCGGCCGGTCCAGCGGTCCGGCCGCCGCCCCGCGAAGCCCGGCGACGACCCGCGCGCCGCCCAGCGGCACCAGCGGGACGTCACGGTCCACCCCCGGCTCGAAGCGCACGCTGGTCCCCGCGGGGACGTCCAGGCGCCGGCCCCACGCGGCGTCGCGGTCGAAGTCCAGGGCGGGGTTGACCTCGGCGAAGTGGTAGTGCGACCCGACCTGCACGGGCCGGTCGCCGGTGTTGACCACCCGCACGCTGACCGCCTCCCGGCCGGCGTTGATGCGCACCGGCCCGTCCCCGTGCACGACCTCGCCGGGGATCACGTGATCGGGTCGTGCAGGGTGACGAGCTTCGTCCCGTCCGGGAAGGTCGCCTCGACCTGGATCTCGTCGATCATCTCGGGCACGCCCTCCAGCACGTCGTCGCGGCCCAGCACCCGGCGGCCGCTGTCCATGAGCTCCGCGACCGTCCGCCCGTCGCGCGCCGCCTCGAGCACGAAGGCCGTGAGGATCGCCACCGACTCGGGGTGGTTGAGCTTCAGCCCGCGCTCCTGCCGGCGCCGGGCGACGTCGGCGGCCACGGTGATCAGCAGTCGTTCCTGCTCATGCGGGGTCAGCTGCACAGCCGGACGCTAGGAGGAGCCTGTCACGCCCGCGTTACGCCGCCGTGTCGCCGCCGTCACGCGGGTCCGCGCCGTGCACACCTAGGCTCGTGCGGGTGGAGCCATCGCGTGAGGTCCTGACCTGGCCGCTGTTCGGCGAGGCCACCCGCGGCCTGGCCACGGCGATCACCGCCGACGGCTACCGGCCCGACCTGGTCGTGGCGATCGCCCGCGGCGGGCTGGCCGTCGCGGGGTCGCTCGCCTACGCGCTGGGGGTCAAGAACTGCACGTGCATCAACGTGGAGTTCTACCGGGGTGTGGACGAGCGCCTCGACGTCCCCGTCGTCCTCCCGCCCTATCTGGACCCCGCGGACCTGCGCGACGCGACGGTGCTGGTCGCCGACGATGTCGCCGACACCGGCGTGACGCTGGACCTGGTGCGGGGGATCTGCGCGGACCAGGTCCGCGAGGTGCGCACCGCCGTGCTGTACCACAAGCCGCGCTCCGTGGTCACCCCCGACTACGCGTGGCGGCGCACCGACCGCTGGATCGACTTCCCGTGGTCCTCGTTCCCGGGGGTGCCGGACTAGCACAGGTCTCAGGGCCGGAGGCGGCGGGCGCGGCGGGCGAGATCGGCGTGCAGGGCGCGCAGGTCGGCCCCGACCAGCTGGCCGTCGGTGACCACCGGCTCGCCGCCGACCAGGACGTGGCGGGCGCGGCGCACCGGTCCCAGCACCAGGGCGGCGAGCGGGTCGGGCATGTCGGCGAGGTCGTCGCCGGGCCAGACGACCAGGTCGGCGCGCCGGCCCGGCTCCAGGCGGCCGATGTCGTCGCGGCCGAGGCAGCGCGCGCCGCCCTCGGTGCCCAGGCGCAGCGCGTCGGCGGGGCCGAAGACCGTGGCGTCGCCCGCGCGCTGGCGGGCGGTGTACAGGGCCTGGCGCAGCTCGGCCTGGAGGCCGCCGACCTCGTTGGAGGCGGCCCCGTCCACCCCCAGCCCGACCGGCGCGCCCGCCGCCTCCAGGTCCCGGACCCGGCAGGAGCCGGCGGCCAGGCGCGCGTTGGACGACGGGCAGTGGGCGACCCCGGTGCCCGCGGCCCCCAGCCGGGCGACCTCGGCGTCGTCGAGGTGGATGCCGTGGGCGATCCACACATCGCTGGCCAACCAGCCCTGGCGGGCGAGGTACTCGACGGGCCGGACGCCGAAGCGGGCGAGGCTGTCGCGCTCCTCCTCGACGGTCTCGGCCAGGTGGGTGTGCAGGCGCAGGCCGAGGCGCCGCGCGAGGTCGGCCGACTCGCGCAGCAGGCGGTCGGTGACGCTGAACGGGCTGCACGGGGCGACGGTGACGGTGACGCGCTCGCCGTCGTGCAGGTCGGCGACCACGCGCTCGGTGGAGGCGAGGATCGCGTCGAGGTCCTCGACGACCGCGTCGGGGGGCAGGCCGCCGTCGGACTCGCCGAGGTCCATCGACCCGCGGGCCAGGTGCAGCCGCACGCCGACCTGGCCCGCGGCGTCGGCGATCGCGTCGAACACGGTGTCGTCGCCGCGCGGGACGGCGTAGTGGTGGTCCGCGGCGGTCGTGCAGCCGGAGAGGGCCAGCTCGGCCAGGCCGACCGCGGCGGCGGCGCGCACGTCCTCCACGTCCAGGCGCGCCCACACGGGGTACAGCGTGGTCAGCCAGCCGAACAGGTCGGCGTCGACCGCCCAGCCGCGGGTCAGCCACTGGTAGAGGTGGTGGTGGGTGTTGACCAGGCCGGCGGTGAGGACGTCGCCGTCGGCGCGGAGGACGACGTCACCCGGCTCCGCGGGGACGTCCCCGACGGCGGTGATCCACCCGTCGCGGAAGGCGACGTTCCCGGGCCAGCGCGCGCCCCGCACCACCGTCCGGGTCACGCGCCGCCCTCCCCGCCGGGGAGCTCCGCCACGCCGGGCGGGTCGGTCAGCGCGGGCTTGGCCAGCGGGCCCTCCGGGCCGGTGACCACGCCGGGCGGGGCGGCGGGCCCGCCCGGGACCACGAACGGCGCCACCCCGTCCTCGCCCAGCGCGACGTGCGCGGGGCGGACCGGGACGCGGCGCAGGCGACGGCCGGTCGCGGCGCGCACGGCCGCGACGACCGCCGGGATCGACGACAGCGTCGGGGCCTCGCCGACGCCCTTCGCCCCGTAGGGAGCGCCGGGCTCCGGCTCCTCGATGAGCGTCGCCACCACGTCGCCGACGTCCAGCGCCGTGGGCACGAGATAGTCCTGGAAGGTGCGCGTCGCCACCCGGCCCTCCCGGGTCACGACGTCCTCGAGCAGCGCCAGGCCCAGCCCCTGGGCGATCCCGCCCTCCAGCTGGCCGGTCACCGCCAGCGGGTTGAGCGCCCGCCCGATGTCCTGGCCGGTGGCGATCTGCACGACCTGGACCGACCCCAGCGCGGGGTCCACGTCGACGACCGCGCGGTGGGCGGTGAACACGAAGGCGACGTGGGCGTCGCCCTGGCCGTCGGCGTCCAGCGGCGCGGTGTCGGCGTGGGTGAAGACCCGGACCGCCTCGACCGGGTCGGCGCCCACGACCTCGGCGAGGGGCAGGCGCAGGCCGCCGTCGCGCGACACGACCTCGCCGTCGCGCAGGGCGAACGCCTCGCCGCGGCCCCCGCGGCCCGCGGCCACGCGCGCGAGCACCTCGTCGCGGACGCCGGCGCAGGCGGCGGCGACGGCCCCGCCGCTCATCCACGACTGGCGCGACGCGCTGCTGGAGCCCGCCTCGCCGATGCTGGTGTCGGCGGCGCGCAGGACGACCCGGTCGACGCCCAGCTCGGTGCGCACGATCTGCTGGGCCAGGGTCACGAAGCCCTGCCCGACCTCCGCGGCTGCGCAGTGCACGGTGGCGACCAGTTCGCCGCCGTCGACGGCCAGGCGGACCGACGCGGTCGACAGGTCCTGGAGCCCCTCGGAGTACATGAGGTTCTTGAAGGCCATCGCCACACCGACGCCGCGGCGCACGTCGCCCGGCCCCGTGGCGAGGCCGGTGCCGCCGGGCCGGCGCAGCGGGTCGTCGTCGGGCGGTGCGGGCAGCGGGTGGGCGACCGCCGCGTCCAGGCAGGCGACGGCCGGGGCGGTGCCGGTGATGCGCTGGCCGGTGAGCAGCGCGTCGCCGGGGGCCAGGGCGTTGCGGCGGCGCAGGTCGACGGGGTCCACCCCCAGCGCCGCGGCCAGCGCGTCCATCTGCGACTCGTGGGCGAAGCAGACCTGGGGGATGCCGAACCCGCGCAGCGCCCCCGCGGGCGGGTGGTTGGTGCGCACCGCCCAGCCCTCGACCAGGGCGTGGGGGACCCGGTAGGGCCCCGCCGCGAAGCAGCAGGCGTTGGCGAGCACCGCGGCGCTGGTCGACTGGTAGGCGCCGCCGTCCAGCAGGACGCGCGCCTCGACCGACACCAGTGTCCCGTCGCGGGTGGCGCGGTGGCGGTACCACATGCGGGCGGGGTGGCGGGTGACGTGGCCGACGAACGACTCGGACCGGTCGTAGGCCATGCCGACCGGGCGGCCCGTGCGCAGCGCGAGCAGGCACAGGTGCAGGTGCAGGGTGAGGTCCTCGCGGCCGCCGAACGCCCCGCCGACCCCGGCGAGGGTCAGGCGGACCCGTTCGGGCGCCAGGCCCAGCGACGCGGCGACCTGGTCGCGGTCGGCGTGCAGGAACTGCGTCGACACGGCCAGGTCGACGCCGCCGTCGGCGGCGGGCACCGCCAGCCCGGACTCCAGGCCCAGGAAGGCGGGGTCCTGGCGGCCGACCTCGTAGGTGTCCTCGACGGTGACGAGGTCCGGGTCGGCGGCCGCGGCCGCGACGTCGCCGCGGCGCACGATCAGGTGGCGGAACACGTTGCCGTTGGGGTGCAGCGGCGCGGCGGTCACCGCGGCGGCCGGGTCGGTCAGCGGGTCCAGCGGCGCGTAGTCGACGGCCACGGCGCGGGCCGCGCGGCGCGCCAGGTCGGGCGTGGCCGCGGCGACCACCGCGACGGCCTCGCCGTGGTGGCGGACCAGGTCGCGGGCGAACGCCGGCTGGTCGGCGACCGCCAGGCCGTAGGTCGGCCGCCCGGGGACGTCGTCGGCGGTCAGCACCGCCGCGACCCCCTCCAGCGCCAGCGCGGGCGCGGGGTCGATCCCCACGATGCGCGCCGACGCGTGCGGGCTGCGCACCGCCGCGCCCCACAGCATCCCCGGGGCCCGCAGGTCGCTGGAGTAGGGGAAGCGGCCGGTGACCTTGTCGGGCCCGTCGGGGCGCGGGGCCGGGTCGCCGATGCGGGGGCCGCGGGTCACGACCCCGCCCGGTGGCCGGCGACGGCGTCCACCGCCGCCAGGATCCGCCCGTAGCCGGTGCAGCGGCACAGGTTGCCCGACAGCGCCTCGCGGACCTGCGCCCGGGCGGGGGCGGGATCGGCGGCGAGCAGGGCCTCGACGGCGACGACCATGCCGGGGGTGCAGAAGCCGCACTGGACGGCGCCGTGGTCCAGCAGCGCCCGCTGCACGTCGCTGAGCCCGCCCGCGGGGGAGGCCCGCCACGGTCACGACCTCGGCGTCGACCGCATCGGCGGCCAGCACCAGGCACGACGCGACCAGTCGCCCGTCGAGCAGGACCGAGCAGGACCCGCAGCGGCCCTGCTCGCACGCGCCCTTGGCGGCGGTCTCGCCCAGATCCTCGCGCAGCACGGCCAGCAGGCTCGCGTCCAGCCGCGCGCCGCGGACGGGGCGGTCCCGCCCGTCGACCGACAGGACGTAGTCCAGCCCGGGGTCGGGGGCGGTCATGCGGCCAGCGCCCGGGCCAGGGCGCGCTCGGCGAGGACCGCGACGGCGTGGCGGCGGTAGGCGGCCGAGGCGCGCAGGTCGTCCAGCGGGGGGCGGTCCGCGGCGACCAGCGCGCCGAAGCGCCGCGGCAGGTCCGGGTCCGCGGTCACGGCGTCCCAGTCGATGGCGGCCTCGGCGGCCCGTTCCGCCGCGCGGGGGCGGAACGCGACCGGGGTCGCGGCCCCCACCCCGCAGCGCACGCGCCGCGCGCCGAGGTCGAGCACCAGGGCGACCTGGGCGACGGCGGTGATGACCGACCCGCGCTGCCCGACCTTGAGGAACTGCTGGGGCCCGCGGGCGCGCGGTATCCGCACACGGGTCACGATCTCGCCCGCGTGCAGCGCCACGTCGCCCGGCCCGCGGACGAGGTCGCCCGCGGGCACGGTCCGGGTCCCCGCGGGCCCCGCGACCTCGACGCCGGCGTCGAGCGCGAGCAGCACCGGCAGAGTGCTGCCGGTGATCGCCGCGCTGCCCAGGTTGCCGCCGAGCGTCCCCGCGTTGCGCGCCTGCGGGGACCCGACCGCGCGGGCGGCCGCGGCGAGCGCGGGCAGCGTCGCGCCCACCTGCGCCTCCATGCCCGCCCAGGTCAGGCCGGCCCCGAGGTCGACGGCGTCCGGTCCGGTGGTGACCCCGGCCAGCTCCTCGACCCGGCGGAGGGCGACGACGTGGCGGACGGACCGCTCCCCGGCGCGCAGGGCGACGAGCAGGTCGGTCCCCCCGCCCAGCGGGACGGCGGCCGGGTCGGCGCGCAGGACGTCGATCGCCTCCGCGAGACCTCGTGGGCGAGACATCACCGAGAGTCACTCCCTCCCCGGCTCACCGTCACCGCAGCCGCTGCCACGGGCCCCCGCGCGGGGCAGCATAGACGCTTGACAGGGATGCGCACGTCACACACGGTGTCGCGCATGCCGGACCGCCGCCACCCCGAGACCCCCGACCTGGTCGTCCGCGGCGACCGCGTCGTGACGCCGGAGGGCGTGCGCCCCGCTGCGGTGCACGTCGCCGCCGGGGTGATCCGGGCCGTCACCGGCCCCGGCGAGGTCCCCGCCGGGGCGCCCGTGGTCGAGGCGGGCGGCGCGGTCGTCCTCCCCGGCCTCGTCGACACCCACGTCCACGTCAACGAGCCCGGCCGCACCTCCTGGGAGGGCTTCGCGACCGCCACCCGCGCCGCCGCCGCCGGCGGGGTGACCACGATCGTGGACATGCCGCTCAACAGCATCCCGCCGACCACGACGGTGGCGGCGCTCGCGGCCGCGCGCGCCGCCGCCGAGGGCTCCTGCTGGGTCGACGTCGGCTTCTGGGGCGGTGCCGTGCCCGGCAACACCGCCGACCTCGCCGCGCTCGACGCGGCGGGCGTGCTGGGCTTCAAGTGCTTCCTGGTCGACAGCGGCGTCGAGGAGTTCCCCGCGCTGGACGCGGCCGGGCTCGACGCGGCCCTGGCCGCCCTGGCGCCGCTCGACGCGCTGCTGATCGCCCACGCCGAGGACCCCGCCGAGCTGCGCGCGCCCGCCGGGGACCCGCGGCGCCACGACACCTGGCTGGCCTCGCGCCCCGCGGCGGCGGAGGAGCGCGCGATCACCGCCCTGCTGGCGGCGGCCGCGCGGCACGGGACGCGCGTCCACGTCGTCCACCTGTCGGCCGCGTCGGCCCTGCCCGCGCTGGCCGAGGCGCGGGCCGCCGGGCAGCGGGTGACGGCCGAGACCTGCCCCCACTACCTGACCCTGGCCGCGGAGGACGTGCCCGACGGGGCGACGGCGTGCAAGTGCGCCCCGCCGATCCGCGGCGCGGACAACCGTGACGGGCTGTGGGCGGGGCTGGCCGACGGGACCATCGACCTGGTGGTCAGCGACCACTCGCCCAGCCCCCCGGAGGGCAAGCGCCTGGACACCGGCGACTTCCTGGGCGCGTGGGGCGGGATCTCCTCGCTGCAGCTGGGGTTGCCGGTGGTCTGGACCGCCGCGTCGGCGCGCGGGTTCGGCCTCGACGACCTGGCCCGCTGGATGGCGGCCGCGCCTGCCGCGCTCGTCGGCCTGGACGCCAAGGGGGCGATCGCCCCCGGGCGCGACGCCGACCTCGTCCTGTTCGACCCCGACGCGACCTGGACGGTGGACCCCGCCGCGCTGGAGCACCGCCACCCGGTCACCCCGTACGCGGGGGCGCGGCTGCGCGGGCGCGTCCTGGCGACCTACCTGCGCGGCGCGCGGGTCGTCGGCGACCGCGCCGTCGCCCCGGAGCCGGCGGGGCGCCTGCTGGGCCGGCCGAGGTCGTGGGCGGCGGCGCTCTCCCAGGTGGCGCCCGCGCTCGGCGGGGGCGCGGCGTGAGCGCGGTCGCGGGCGGTGTCGACCTCGACCTGGCGGGGGGGAGGATCGGCGGTCTGGTCCGGGCCGCCGACGACGAGTTCTTCGCCGCCAAGGAGCGCCTGATCGACCCGGCGCCGCCGCAGGCGTGGCCCGGGCGGTTCGGCGACCGCGGCGCGGTCATGGACGGCTGGGAGAGCCGCCGGCGGCGGACGCCCGGCGACGACCGCTGCCTGGTCCGCCTCGGCGTCCCCGGCGTGGTCCGCACGGTGGTCGTGGACACCACCCACTTCCGCGGGAACCACCCCGCCGCCTTCACGCTGGAGGGCTGCACCGCCCCCGCGCTGGCCACCCCCGACGACCTCGCCGCCCGGGACTGGACGGTGCTGGTCCCGCGGACCCCCCTCCAGGGCGACGCGGTCCAGCCGTTCGCGGTCGCGGCGCCGGTGCGGATCACCCACGCCCGCCTGACCATCCACCCCGACGGCGGCGTCGCCCGGCTGCGGCTGCTCGGCGTCCCCGTCGCCGACCTGCGCGAGGTCGCGACCCCCGGCGGGCGCCTGGACCTCGCCTCGGTCGCGTCCGGCGGCCTGGCCCTGGCCTGCAGCGACATGTTCTTCTCCTCCCGCCACCACCTGGTCATGGTCGGCGACGCCCGCGACATGGGTGACGGCTGGGAGACGCGGCGGCGGCGCGGGCCCGGCGGGGACTGGGCCGTCGTGCGCCTGGCCGCGACCGGCACCGTCGACCGCGTCGAGATCGACACCTCCCACTTCGTCGGCAACCACCCGGCCACGGCCGCCGTCGACGTGGCCCACGCCCCGGACGCGGGGCCGGGAGACGTCGAGGGGCTGGCCTGGGAGGAGCTGCTGGCCCCGTCGCCGCTGGGCCCGCACCTGCGCCACGCCTTCCCCGTCTCCGGCGCCGGGCCCGCGACCCACGCCCGCCTGCGCGTCGAGCCCGACGGCGGCGTCGCGCGGCTGCGCCTGTGGGGCACCGTCAGCGAGGACGGCTGGCGCTGGGCCGCCGCGGACTGGCTGGACGTGCAGCCCCGCGACCTCGCCGTCGCCGACCTGCTCGCCTGCTGCGGGTCCACCCGCTGGGCCGGGGCGATGGCCGACCGCCGGCCGTTCGGCGGGGCGGACGGCCTGTGGCGCGCGGCCGACGAGGCCGACGCCGCCCTGGGGCCGGGCGACTGGCTGGAGGCCCTGGCCGCGCACCCGCGCATCGGCGAGCGCGAGCGGCCCGTGTCCGCCTGGTCGCGCCAGGAGCAGTCGCGCGCGGCGACCGCGGACGCGGCGGTCGCCGAGCTGGTCGCCGCGGGCAACCGCGCCTATGAGGACCGCTTCGGCCACACCTTCGTGATCCGTGCCGCGGGGCGGTCGGCCGACGAGGTCCTCGCCGACCTCACCGCCCGGCTCGGCAACGACCCGGACACCGAGCTGCGCGTCGCCGCGGGCCAGCAGGCCGAGATCACGCGCCTGCGCCTCGCCAAGCTGGTGCGGCCGGCCTGACCGTGGGCATCAGCACCCACGTCCTGGACACCGCCGCCGGCACCCCCGCGCCCGGGGTGGCGGTGACCCTGGACCGCCGCGACGGCGAGATCTGGGTCCGCCTGGCCGAGGCCGTGACCGACGACGACGGCCGCGCGGTCCTCCTTCCCGGCCCGCTGCCGGCGCCCGGCGCGCACCGGCTGGTGTTCGCCACCGGCGCGTACCTGGGCGGCGCGGGGTTCCACCCCGAGGTGCCGGTCGTGTTCACCGTCGCCGACCCGGCGGCCCGGCTGCACGTGCCCCTGCTGCTCAGCCCGTTCGGCTACACGACCTACCGCGGGAGCTGACCGCCGATGACGCGCCTGGTGTCCGACCGCTACGGCAAGGCGGGTATCCGCCTGGTCCAGGTGACCCGCGGCCCGGGCGCGCACGAGGTCACCGACCTGACCGTCGACGTCCTGCTGACCGGGGACTTCGCCGCCGCCTACCTCGAGGGCGACAACCGCGACGTGCTGCCGACCGACACCCTGCGCGGCACCGTCTACGCCTTTGCCGGGGACGGACCGGTGGGCGAGCCCGAGATGTTCGGACTGCGCCTGGCCCGGCACTTCCTCAGCGCGTCACCGGCGGCGGGAACGGCCGAGGTCGCCCTGGTCGGCGACCCCTGGGTGCGGCTGGGGCCGCACGGGTTCCGCCGCGACGGCGGCTGGCGGCGCACCGCCCGGGCGGTCGCCGGCCGCGACGGCGAGGCGGTCTTCGGCGGGGTCCGCGACCTCGTGCTGCTGAAGACCGCGGGGTCGGCCTTCTCCGGGTTCCCGCGCGACGCCTACACGACGCTGGAGGAGACCGAGGACCGGCTGATGGCGACCGCGGTCGAGGCCGAGTGGCGCTACGGCCCGGGCGCCGACCACGGCGCCTGCGCCCGCGAGCTGCCGGCGGTCCTGGCGTCGGCGTTCGACGCGCACGACAGCCGGTCGGTGCAGCACACGATGGCGGCGATGGCCGCCGCCGCCCTTGACGCCCGTGGCGAGCTCGACGAGATCCGCATGGTCCTGCCCAACCGCCACCACCTGCCCGTCGACCTGACCCCCTACGGGCGCGAGGACCGCGGCGAGGTGTTCGTCGCCACCGACCGCCCCTACGGCCACATCGAGGGGACGTTCCGCCGGTGACCCTCCTGGGCGAGGCGCTGCTGGCCGACCTGGACGCCCGCGTCGGGCGGGCGAACGCCGAGGTCGCCCGGCTGTACCCCGGCGACCGCGTCGACCGCCAGCCGACCTCCACCGTCTACGTGCCCGCCGACCGGGTGGGCGCCGACCTGACCGCGCGCCACGGCGGCGAGGCGCTGCGCCTGCTCGACGCCCACGCGCCGGACGGCGCCGCGCTGGTCGCGGGGTTCGGCCTCGAGGACCTGGGCGGCGGGTGGGACCCCGACGACCTGCGCGCCGGGGTCGCCGCCAAGCTGGACCGCGAGCCGGTCGAGGACCTGCGCGTCGACTTCGAGGACGGCTACGGGCGCCGGCCCGACGACGAGGAGGACCGCGACGCCGACCGCGCGGGGGCGGCGCTGGCGGCGATCCTGGACGGCCCGCGGGCGCCCTGGTCGTGCGGGGCGCGGGTGAAGTCCTTCGCCGACGGGCTGCACCAGCGCAGCCTGCGCACCCTCGAGCGGTTCCTCGTCGCGCTGCTCGACGGCACGGGCGGGGTGCTCCCGGGCGGCTTCGTGCTGACCCTGCCGAAGATCACCACGCCCGACCACGTCGCGCTGTTCGCCGGGGCGCTGGCGGCGCTGGAGGGGGCCGCCGGGCTGGACGCGGGCGCGCTGCGCTTCGAGCTCCAGATCGAGACGACCCAGGCGGTGATCGCCGCGGACGGGCGGATCGCCCTGCCGGGGCTGGTCGCGGCGGGGGACGGGCGGGTGACCGCGGCGCACTTCGGCACCTACGACTACACCGCGGCGTGCGGGCTGCCGGCCGCGGAGCAGCGGCTGGACCACGCCGCCTGCGACCACGCCCGCCACCTGCTGCAGGTCGCGCTGGCGGGCCGGGGCGTGCGGGTGTCGGACGGGTCGACCAACGTCGTGCCCGCGGGGGACACGACGGCCGAGGTCACCGCGGCCTGGCGCACCCACGCCCGCCTGGTCCGCCGGTCCCTGGCCCACGGTTTCCCGCAGGGCTGGGACCTGGTTCCCGCCCACCTCCCCAGCCGCTACGCCGCGGTCCAGGCCGTCCACCTCGCCGCCTTGGAGGACGCCATCCCGCGGGTCGCCGCGTGGACCGCCGGCACGACCGCCGCCGGCGTCCTGGACGAGCCGGCTACCGTCACCGGCCTGCTCACGACCCTCCGCCGCGCCATCGACTGCGGCGCGACCACCCCCGCCGCCGTCCTCACCGCCACCGCCCTGGACCCCGCCCGCCTCGCCCGCTGACCCGCCCGATCACGTCCACCTCCAGGGCCGGCCCCCGGGGGGTGCGCGTGATCCGCAGCCAGGTGACGCGGTGATCGTTGGGCGAGAACTCCAGGTGTCCCGATGGGTCACGGCCCAGCACGGCCTCGAGACCGTCGAGAATCGGCTTCAGGAGATCCTTCAGCGAGGTCGGCGTCCGCACCCGAACGTCGACCGCGACCTCGCCGTCCAGCGGTTGCGCGCCCCACCCGTCCGCGACGACGCCGCGCCAGACTCGCTTGGCGACAGCGTCGCCGTCCCTCGGCAGGGCCGGCGCGGACACCGACGCGACCAGTGGCCCCGGCGGGACGGCCCGGCCGACGTCGTCCGCTCCCGTGAGGATGACCGTCAACCCCACCGGCACCCCTGCGCCCTTGACCGCCAGCAAGGCGTCGAGGTCGGGGAAGCCCCGCTGGAAGGCGCCCGCGTCGCGGAGGGCGTCGAGCGCCGGGCGCGCCAGGTTGTCGACGTCGATGCGGCGCCGTCCCGGTTCGAGGCGGAACGCGAGGACGACGCCCCGGTGCCCGCGTGCGCTGGGGGGCACCGCGGCGGCGATGGCCTCGCGCCACCCCCGCTCGCGCCGGTCCTCACCGGCGATCGGGGGGCCAAGGACCTCGAAGCGCACGGTTCCAGGGTCCCCGCTCCGGCAGCTCCCCACCCGGCGGAACCGGCGGCGTCAGCCGGTGGGGGCCCGGTCGCGGGGGACCTCGCCGAGAGCGCCAGCGCCCTCCATCGCCAGGGCCTCCTCGGAGTTCATCGGGCCCGTCCTTCCCCCAGGTGGCGGCGCCGCGCGCGCGGGAGCGAGGGGGAGGAGGTGGCGGAGGTCGTGGACGGCGGTGCGGGCGGCGCGGGTGGCGCCGATGGTGCTGGCGGAGGGGCCGTAGCCGACCAGGTGGATCCGGGGGTCGCGGGCGGTGCGGGTGCCGATCATGGTGATCCCGCCGGACGGCTCACGCAGGTGCAGCGGGGCGAGGTGGTCCAGGGCCGCGCGGAAGCCCGTGCACCACAGGATCACGTCGGCGCGCACCGACCGCCCGTCGTCCCAGGCGACCCCGGCGGGGGTGATGCGGTCGAACATCGGCAGGCGCACCAGCGCGCCCCGGTCGCGCGCCGCCGCGACCGCGGGCGTCAGGCCCAGCCCGGTCACGCTGACGACGCTCTCGGGGCGCAGGCCCGCGCGCACGCGCTGCTCGACCCGGGCGACCGCCGCGCGGCCCGCGTCCTCGTCGAAGGGGCCGTCGTGCCAGACGGGCTCGCGCCGGGTGACCCAGGTCGTGGTCGTGATCTCGCTGATCTCGGCGAGCAGCTGGACCCCCGAGGCGCCCCCGCCGACCACGACGACGTGGCGGCCGCGGAACTCCCCGCGGGACCGGTAGTCCGCGGTGTGCAGCTGGCGCCCGCGGAAGCTCGCCTGCCCGGGGTAGGACGGCCAGAACGGCCTGGTCCACGTGCCGGTCGCGTTGATCAGCCCCCGCGCCACCCAGGTGCCGGCGGGGGTCTCCACGGCCAGGCGGCCGTCGTCGCGGGGGCGCACCGCGCGCACCGGGACGGGTCGCCGGACGGGCAGGTCGAAGGCGCGCTCGTAGGCGCCGTAGTAGCCGGCGACGACCTCGCGGGCGGGGCGGTCGGGGTCGGCGTCGGGCAGGGGCATGCCGGGCAGCGGGTGGATCCGGTGGACGGTCCCCAGCCGCAGCGAGTCCCACCGGTGCCGCCACGCGCCGCCCGGCCCGTCGTTGCCGTCCAGGACGACGAAGCCGTCGCCCGGCGCCACGCCGCGGTCGCGCAGGAACCAGGCGCTGGACAGCCCCGCCTGCCCCGCGCCGATGACGACGACGTCGATGTCCACGGCGAGGCCGCTACACCGCGGCGGGGGCCGCGTTCCGGCGCGCGACCTCGGCGCGGACGATCGGCGCGACCTCGCCGGCGAACAGCTCGATGGCGCGCAGGACCTGGTCGTGGGGCATGGTCCCCGCGCTGATCTGGAGCAGGAAGCGCTGGTGGCCGAAGACCTCGTGCTGGAACAGGATCTTCTCGGCCACCTGCTGGGGGCTGCCGACGACCAGCGCGCCGTGCAGGGCGCGCAGGGACTCGAACTGCTGGTGGGTGAGCGGGGCCCAGCCGCGCTCGCGGCCGATCCGGTTCATCATCAGCGTGAAGGGCTGCTCGTACTCCCGCGCGGCCTGCTGGGAGGTGTCCGCGACGTAGCCCAGCGAGTTGATGCCCACCGGCAGGCCCTCGTGGCCGGCGCGCGCGGCGGCCAGGCGGTAGCGGTCGACCAGCGGGGCGAAGCGCTCCGGCTCCCCGCCGATGATGGCGACGGCCAGCGGCAGGCCGAGCAGCCCGGCGCGGACCACCGACATCGGCGACCCGCCGACGGCGACCCAGACGGGCAGGGGGTCCTGGACGGGGCGCGGGTAGACGCCCTGGCCGGTCAGCGCGGGGCGGTGGCGCCCGGACCAGGTGACGTGCTCGCCGGCGCGGATGGCCAGGAGCAGCTCGAGCTTCTCGGCGAACAGCTCGTCGTAGTCGTCCAGGTCGTAGCCGAACAGCGGGAAGCTCTCGATGAACGAGCCCCGCCCGGCCATGACCTCCGCCCGCCCGCCCGACAGCAGGTCCAGGGTGGCGAAGTCCTGGAAGACCCGGACGGGGTCGTCGGAGCTGAGCACCGACACGGTGCTGGTCAACCGGACGCGCGTGGTGCGGGTCGCCGCGGCGGCCAGGACGACGGCGGGGGAGGAGACCACGAAGTCTGGGCGGTGGTGCTCGCCGACGCCGACGACGTCGAGGCCGAGCCGGTCCGCGACGTCGATCTCCTCGAGCAGGTCGCGCACGCGCTGCTGCGGGCTGGTCGTCTGACCCGTGCGCGGGTCCGGGGTCAGCTCGCCGAAGGTGTAGATGCCGAGTTCCATGCGCGGGCAAACACCTCCGGGCGGCGCGCTGTTCCCGCGCGCGGCGCTAGGGTCCCGGCATGGGACTGCAGCTCAGCCAGCAGCCGGAGGCCGACGCGCTGCTCGACCGCGACCCGCTCGCGCTGCTGATCGGCATGGTGCTGGACCAGCAGATCCCGCTGGAGCGGGCGTTCGCCGGGCCGTACGAGCTGTCGCGGCGCCTGGCCCGCGACCTCGACGCCCGCGACCTGGCCGCCCGGGACCCCGAGGAGCTCGCGGCGGTCTTCGCCCAGCGGCCCGCGCTGCACCGCTTCCCGGGGTCGATGGCCAAGCGCGTCCAGGAGCTGTGCCGCCAGGTCGCCGACCGCTACGACGGGGACGCGGCGGCGGTGTGGCGCGACGCCGCGGACGGCCCCGACCTGCTGCGGCGCATCGCCGACCTGCCCGGCTTCGGGGCGCAGAAGGCGCGCATCTTCGTCGCGCTGCTCGGCAAGCAGCTGGGGGTCACCCCGCCGGGCTGGCGGGAGGCTGCGGACCCCTACGGCGAACCGGGCAGCCTGCGCTCGGTCGCCGACATCACCGACCGGGCGTCCCTCGAGCAGGTGCGGGCGGCGAAGGCCGCCGCGCGGGGTCAGGGCGGGTAGAGCCAGGACCGCAGCAGGCGGGTCAGCGGCGGCATGACGCCCCAGGTCATCACCGGGACGAGCACCAGGGTGGTGACGGCGGTCCGCAGCGCCAGCGGCAGCTCCGCCAGGACCGGCCCGGTGGCCAGCGACAGGGCCACCACCAGCAGGTAGATCACCGGCGCGGTGATCACCGCGGTCTTCCAGCGCGGGGGCGGTGGGACGGGCCGGCGGCCGGGGAGCGCGAACCAGCCGTCCAGCCCGCTGACCACCTGGAGGCGGGCGCTGCCCTCGGTGAGCGGCTCGGCCCGCCGCAGCCAGCGGGCGCGCTCGGCGCTGGCGTTCCAGCGCGCCAGGTCCGCGGAGGTCGCGAAGCGGTAGACGATCACGAGGTCGGTCTGGTCGGGCGGCGCGGGACGGTGGACCTCCGCGCCGAGGTGGCCGGGGAACGCCGCGGCCGCCGCCACCACGCCCCGCGCCCACGCCTCCAGGTCCGCCTCCCGGCCCGGGCGCGGGGTGCGCGACAGGACCAGCGTCACCGGCGCGCCCTCCGCGGGGGCGGTCACCAGGAGTCGCGGCCGCCGGCCCCGACCAGCCCGAGCTGGCGCATCATGCTCAGCGAGTCGGTGGTGGCCCAGTGCTCGACGACCTTGCCGTCCCGCCAGCGGGCCCAGCGGGTCTCCCGCCACTCCGCCCGGCGCTGCGTGGGCGGGGTCCCGAAGAAGTCGCCCGTGTGCGTCCCGGCGCAGTGCAGGCGGACGGCGGTGACGTCGATGCCGTCGAAGGCGACGTGCTCGACGGTGTAGCGCAGGTCGGGGAAGCCGGTGCGCACGCCGTCCAGGGCGGCGCGGACGCCGGCGAGGCCGGCCTCGTCGTCGCCGGCGTTGTGGTCGACGACGTGCTCGTCGATCAGCGCGTAGGCGTCCTCCATCCGGTCGTCGTTCCAGGCGTCGTACAGCGCGGCGATGCGCCGCCGGTGGTCGCCGATGTCCTCGGTCACGCACAGCTCCAGTGGGTCGCGCGGGCGGTCCTGCCAGGTCGGGGGGACCGTAAGCGGCTGGACTCGGGACCGGAAGTAGGAACAAAATTGTTCCCATGACCGTCGCGAACCTGAACAGCGCCCGCTGCGCCTCCCGCCACGCGCTCGACCTGATCGCCGACAAGTGGACGGTGCTGGTCGTGCGCGCGCTCGAGGACGGGCCCCAGCGCTACGAGGGGCTGCGCCGCAGGATCGACGGCATCTCCAAGCGCATGCTCACCCACACGCTGCGGGAGCTCGAGGCGAACGGGCTGGTCCTGCGCGACGTGCGCCAGGCCGTCCCGCCGCACGTCGAGTACAGCCTGACGCCGCTGGGGCAGACGCTGCGCACGCCCATCGCGGTGCTGGCGGCCTGGGCCGAGCAGCACATGGACGACGTCCAGGCTGCCCAGCGCGCCGCCGCCCGCCCCGACCCCGCCTGAGGCGGCCGGGGCGGGGACCGGAACGATCCGATTGCAACGTGTGGGGATGCCCCAACTTCGGCCTGCGGTCGGAATTTGTTCGGTAGATCGCGCGGGCTCTGGACAGGCGACCTTGGTTCTCCTACCGTTATGACCACAAGTCGGCGGGGTTACGCGGACGTAAAATCGATTCTTATTCCCCACTGGGCAGGGAAAGGATCGGAACTGTTTCGGCCGTGGATCTCCGGCGCGCGCCTCCTCCGCTTCCAGGAGCCAGCATGGTCGCATCGCCGCATCGACGGCTCCGTGGCGTCGCCACGGGGTTCGTCGTCCTCGCCCTCGCCGTGGCCGCCTTCGCCGTGCCCGCAGCGGCGTTGCCCCCCGCAACCGCATCCGCCGGGTTCCTGCAGGCGGTGGCGGTGGAGCCAGGGGTCACGTTGCGCGTGTACGACACGCAGACGCCGCTGACCGAGCTCTGCACGCTCAAGCCGGGTCAGACGCCCAACGTCGACAAGCTGATCTCCCAGATCGACATCACGTCGGCCGACGTCTTCGAGTTCGAGAACAACTTCACCGTCGAGGTCCTGGGCAGCATCGACATCCCGGCCGACGGCGAGTACACGTTCCGGCTGCGCAGTGACGACGGGTCACGCCTGCTCATCGATGACGACGTCGTCGTGGACCACGACGGGTTGCACGTGGCCGAGCCCAAGGACGGCTCGGTCGAGCTGAGCGACGGGTTGCACGACCTGCGCATCGAGTACTTCGAGCGCGACGGCGAGCAGCAATTGACCCTGGAGTGGAAGCCCCCGGGATCGAGCACCTTCTCCGTCGTGCCCAACGACGTGCTGCGCACCGAGGCCGACGTCGTGCGCGTGACCGCCCCGGGCAAGAAGGACTGCGAGGCCAGCGGCGACGCCCCCGGTGACGGCCTGCCGCTGGACGCGGTGCACCCCTCCTTCACCCTGATCGACCTGCGGCCGGACGGCTTCGAGCCGAAGGTCACGGGCATGGACTGGCTGCCCGACGGGCGGCTGGCGGTGCTGACCTGGGGTGGCCAGGACGACTCCGGCACCTCGGCGGCCGGCGAGGTCTGGCTCCTGGAGAACGCCCAGACGGCCACCAGCCCGGACCAGGTGACGCTGAAGAAGGTCTGCGACGGCCTGCGCCAGCCGATGGGCATGGCCTACGTGGACGGCACGATCTACGTGTCGGAGACCGACCGTCTGGCCGAGTGCCGGGACACCGACGGCGACGAGATCGCCGACGAGAAGGTCACCGTCGCCACCTGGCCGTGGAGCGGCAACTTCCACGAGTTCGCGTTCGGGCTGCTCTACCGGGACGGGTTCTTCCACCTCAACCTCTCCGTCGCGATCGACTACGGCGGCAACACCACCAACCCGCAGCCGGCGTCGGCGAACGGGGTGACCAACCGCGGCGTGTCGATCAAGGTCGAGCGCGCGACCGGTGCGGTCACCTACGTCGCGGGCGGCCTGCGCACCCCGCACGGCATCGGCTGGGGACCCGGCGACGACCTGTTCGTCACCGACAACCAGGGCGGCTGGCTGCCGGCCTCCAAGCTCGTGCACATCGAGCAGGACCGGTTCTTCAACCACTACACCAACCCGCCCGGACCGTTCGAGGACAGCCCCGTCACCCCGCCGGTGCTGTGGATGCCGCAGAACGAGATCGCCAACTCGCCCAGCACCCCGCTGCTTCTCGAGGAGGGACCCTTCGCCGGGCAGCTGCTCATCGGCGACGTCACCTACGGCGGCATCCAGCGCGCCTACCTGGAGCAGGTGGGCGGGGAGTACCAGGGTGCGCTGTTCCGGCTCACCCAGGGGCTGGAGGCCGGCGTGTCGGAGCTGAGCCTGGGCCCCGACGGCTCGGTCTACGCCGGCGGTCTCGGCGCGGGCGGCAACTGGGGGCAGGCCGGCAAGCTGAGCTTCGGTCTGCAGCGGCTCACCCCCAACGGCACGAGCACCTTCGACATCCGCGAGATGCGGGCGGTGCCCGGCGGCTTCGAGCTGGAGTACACCGAGCCGCTGTCCGCGGCGACAGCCGCCTCGCTGGCCTCCCGGTACGAGGCGGAGCAGTGGCGGTACGAGCCGACCGCCGCCTACGGGGGCCCCAAGATCGACGAGGAGACCCTCGACGTCACCTCGGCGACCCTCTCGGCCGACGGCACCACGGTCAACCTCCAGCTCGCCGGCCTGGAGGCGGGACGGGTCGTGTACGTCCGCTCACCCCGCCCGTTCAGCTCCGACAGCGGCGAGACGCTGTGGAGCACCGAGGCCTGGTACACGCTGAACAACCTGCCCGCCGGGTCGCCCGGCAGCGGCGTGCTGCAGGCGGAGAGCGCGTCGCTGAGCGGCGGCGCGAAGTCCAACGACAACCACCCGGGCTACACGGGCAGCGGCTTCGTCGACGGCTACTGGAACCAGGGCGCCACCACCAGCTTCACCGTGAACGCCGCGGAAGCCGGCGCCCACGACGTGACCCTGCGCTACGCCAACGGCCCCAACCCCTTCCAGGGGACCAAGACCCTGAGCCTGTCCGTCAACGGGGGCGCGGTCCGCCAGATCACCCTGCCGAGCACGGGCGACTGGCAGACGTGGGCCGACGCGACCGTGATGGTCGACCTGGACGCCGGCACCAACACGATCACCTACTCCTACGGCACCGCCGACAGCGGCAACGTGAACCTCGACCGGATCACCGTCGTCCCCGACGGGGGCGGCAGCGGGCAGATCACCCTGTTCGACGGCTCCAGCCTGGCGAACTGGGAGAAGACCGACGGCAGCGCGGCCACCTGGCCGATCGGCGACGACGGGTCGATGGAGTCCTTCGGCGGCGACATCCGCACCACGCAGTCCTTCGACGACTTCCAGCTGCACGTCGAGTTCCTGGTGCCCGAGCTCCCGGCCGACCAGACCGGCCAGCAGCGCGGCAACAGCGGGATCTACCTCCAGGACCGTTACGAGCTGCAGATCCTGGACTCCTACGGCGACACGACCCTCTCCGACGACGAGCTGGGCGGGATCTACCAGAAGAAGGCGCCCGACAGCAACGCCGCCCTGCCGCCCGGTGAGTGGCAGACCTACGACATCACCTTCCGCGCCGCCAGGTACGACGGGTCCGGCACCAAGATCGAGAACGCCAGGACCACGGTGGTGCTGAACGGCACGACCATCCACGACGACGTGGAGATCGACGGCTCGACCGGCGGCGGCGCCGTGGAGGGCCCGTCGGGGGGCCCCATCCGCCTCCAGGACCACGGCGACCCCAACGCCAACCCGCGCTTCCGCAACATCTGGATCCAGCCGGCGTGACCTGACCGCCGACCCGCGCGAACCCGGCCCCCGTGCCGCCATCCCGGTGGCGGCACGGGGGCCGGCGCGGTCGTGTCAGGGCTTGCGCGCGACGCCGCCGTAGTTGTAGGTGCTCTCCGCGCCGCGCCGCGGTCCGTCCGGCCGCCACTCCTGCACGGGGACCAGTCCGGGCTCGGCAAGCTCGAGGCCCGCGAAGAACGCGGCCGTCGCCGCGCGGGTGCGCAGGATGTAAGGGATGCCGCTCTGCTCGACCGACGCCTTGACCCCGGCCATGGTCTCGGGGTGGACGTCGCCGGTCACCTGCGTCAGCGTCAGGTAGCTGCCCGGGGGGAGTGCCCCCAGCAGGGTGGCGACGATCCCCTGGGGGTCGTCGTCATCGCGCAGGTGGTGCAGCACCCCGACCAGGACCAGGCCGACGGGCCGGGTGAGGTCCAGCGTCTCGGTGACCGCGGGGTGGGCCAGGATCGCCTCGGGTTGGCGCAGGTCGGCCTGGATGAACGTGACCCGCCCCTGCGAGCTGCCGGGCCGGAGCGCACGCGCGTGGGCCAGGACCAGGGGATCGTTGTCCACGTACAGCACGCGGGTCTCCGGGGCGACCGCCTGCGCGACGTCGTGGACGTTGCCCGCCGAGGGGATGCCGGTGCCGATGTCGAGGAACTGGCGGACGCCCGCCTCGGCGGCCAGGAAGCGGACCGCCCGGCCGAGGAACGCCCGCTGCTCGCGCACCTGCGCCCGTACGGAGGGGAGCTGCCGGATGATCGCGTCGCCCACGGCCCGATCCGCCGGGAAGTTGTCCTTGCCGCCGAGCATGTAGTCGTACACGCGTGCCGACTGCGGCACCGACGCGTCGATCCCCGGCGGCGCCGTCCCCGCGGCGGGGCTGGCGGGCTCGTCGGCCATGCGCGGTTCCTCCCGGAGGCGAGGCGTGCCCGGCGCCGGAGCCGGGCAGGCCGGTCGTCCGTCGGGCTGGTCGGGACGGGACGCTACCGCCGTTCCCCGTCGCTCCGCGCGCGCACCGGCACGGCGCGTCGCCACCCCGCCCGTCGAGCTCGGCGGTGAGGAACCGGCTCGGTACGGACCGCCACCGCGAGGCGCGCGTGCCACCGCAGGCGGGCTCAGGCGGGGCGGAGGAACAGCTGGAACTCGACGGTGGCGGTGTCGGCGACCGACACGACCACCGGGCCGGTGGGCGCCTGGACGGCCGTCGGCGGTGGTCGCCCGATCGACGCGAGCTCCTCGTCTCGGTGTGGGGGTCAGGAGGCAGCGCGGGGTGCGGTGGGGAGGTGGAGGCGGAAGCGGGCGCCCTGGCCGGGGGCGGTGTCGACGGCGACCTCGCCGCCGTGGGCGGCGACGATCCCCGCCACGATCGCGAGGCCCAGCCCGGTGCCGCCGCTGGCGCGCGTGCGGGCGGTGTCGGCGCGGTAGAAGCGCTCGAAGACGCGGGCCGCGGCGGCGGCGTCCAGCCCCGGCCCGCGGTCGGCGACCTCCACCTCCGCCGCGGCGCCGCGATCCCGGACGGTGACGGTGACGGCCGTGCCGGGCGGGGTGTGCACGCGGGCGTTGGCCAGCAGGTTGGCGACCGCCTGGCGCAGGCGGGCCTCGTCGCCGGCGACGGTCACGGGCTGGACGTCGGCGGTGATCGGCCGGTCGGGCTCCACCGCGCGGGCGTCGTGGACCGAGTCGTCGACCAGGCGGTCCAGGCGCAGCGGGCGCCGCTCCAGCGGGCGGCCCTGGTCCAGGCGCGCGAGCAGCAGCAGGTCGTCGACGAGCCCGCCCATGCGCGTGGCCTCGGCCTCGACGCGGCGCATCGCCCCGGTGACCGCCGCCTCGTCGGGGAGGGCGCCCTGGCGGTGGAGCTCGGCGTAGCCGCGGATGGAGGTGAGGGGGGTGCGCAGCTCGTGGGAGGCGTCGGCCACGAAGCGCCGCAGCCGCGCCTCGCTCTCGGCGCGCTCGGCGAACGCCTCCTCGATGCGGGCGAGCATGACGTTGAGGGCGGCGCCCAGCCGGCCGGCCTCGGTGCGGTCGTCGGTGTCGGCGACGCGCTCGGACAGGTCCCCGCGGGCGATGGCCCCGGCGGTCGCGGACATCGCCGCCAGCGGCCGGACGCCCTGGCGCAGCACCCACCAGGCCGCCAGCGCCGAGGCGCCGAGCACCGCGACCGTCGCGAGCGCCAGCACCGCGACCATGCGGTCCACGGTGGCCGCGACCCGGTCCAGCGGCGCGCCGACGATGCCGTAGCGCGGGCCGCCGGGCCGGGCGAGGTCCAGCGCGACCATGCGCCAGCCGCCCGTCCCGGCGGGGCCGACGGTGAACGGCGCGAGCGGCTCGCCGCGGCCGGCGGCGCGCCCCACGACCTGCGCGGGGTCGGGCGTGGGGGCGGCGTCGCCGAGCCCGTCGGCGTTGTCGGCCACGACCCGGCCGTCCTCGCCCGCGTGGGCGACGAAGTACTCGGGGCCGCGCGGCCGGTGCGGCGCAGCAGCGCCTGCACCCGGGCGACGATCTCCTCCAGGCTGAACGGCTTGGTCGCGTAGTCGTCGCCGCCCAGGGTGAGGCCCCGGACGGTGTCCTCGGTGCCGTCGCGGGCGGTCAGGAACAGCACGGGGGTGTCCACGCCGTCGCCGCGCAGGCGCCGGCAGACCTCGAACCCGTCCAGGTCGGGCAGCATCACGTCCAGCACGATCACGTCGTGCCCGCCGGCGCGCGCCGGCTGGAGCGCCGTGCGGCCGTCGCCCGCGGCGTCCACGGCGAAGCCGAAGTGGCGCAGCGCGGTGGTCAGCAGGAAGGTGATGTTGTCCTCGTCGTCGACGACCAGGACCCGGGCGGCGGCGGCGCTCGCGCTCATGGCCCTCACCTTGCCCCAGCGGCCTGGGAACCGCCTGTGAACCGGCTGCGGGGAGGCCGATGAGTTCCGGACCCCGCCGCGGTCTGCACCTCGACGGGGGCGCACGGCCCCCCGAGACAGACCCGGGGACGGCATGGACGAGGGTGCACGGCAGCTGCGGACGTTCCACCGGCTGGTGGCCAACGGCCTCGGCGCGAACGTCACGAACAACTTCCTGTGGTTCGCCCTGACCTTCTGGGTGTACCTGGGGACCCGGTCGGTGATCGCCACCTCGGTCATCGGCGGCGGCTACATGCTGCTGCTCGCCGCCTCCGGCCTCGCCTTCGGGACCTTCGTCGACCGGCACCGGCGCAGGGCCGCGATGCTGCTGTCCAGCGCCCTGTCCCTCGGCGCGTACCTCGCGGCGGGCGCGGTCTACGCCTGGGCGCCGGCCGAGGCGCTGCGCGACCCCGCCGACCCGCGGCTGTGGGTGCTCGTCACCCTGGTGCTGGCGGGCGCGATCGCGGGCAACCTCCGCATCGTGGCGCTGACCACCACGGTGACCCTGCTCGTGCCGGAGGGGCGCCGCGACCGGGCCAACGGGCTGATCGGCACCGTCAGCGGCGTCGGGTTCGCCCTCACGTCGGTGTTCAGCGGGCTGGCGATCGGCCGGCTGGGCATGGGCTGGTCGCTCGCGCTCGGCGTGGCGCTCACGGCCGCGACCGCGCTGCACCTGCTCACGATCCGGATGGACGAGCCCACCCCGGAGCCGGTCGCCGCGGGCGCCGCGGCGGTCGACCTGCGCGGCGCGCTGCGGGCCGTCCGGGCGGTCGACGGGCTGGCCGCGCTGCTCGCGTTCACGACCATCAACAACTTCCTCGGCGGCGCGTTTCTGGCCCTCATGGACCCCTACGGGCTGAGCCTCACCTCGGTGGAGACCTGGGGCCTGCTGTGGGGGGTCGTGAGCCTGGGCTTCATCGCCGGCGGCGTCGTCGTCGCGCGCCGCGGGCTGGGCGCGAACCCCGTGCGCACGCTGCTGCTCGCCAACCTCGTCCTGTGGACGGCCTGCGCGCTCTTCCCGCTGCGCTCGTCGATCGTGCTGCTGACCCTGGGGATGCTCGCCTTCATGGCCCTCATGCCGGTGGTGGAGGCGTCGGAGCAGACCGTCATCCAGCGGGTGGTCCCGTTCGGCGAGCAGGGGCGCGTGTTCGGCCTCGCCCAGAGCGTGGAGACCGCGGCGTCGCCGGTCACCGCGTTCCTGCTCGGGCCGATCGCCCAGCTGTGGGTCATGCCGTTCATGGCCGACGGGGCCGGCGCCCGCGCGATCGGGGGGTGGTTCGGCACCGGCCCCGACCGCGGCATCGCCCTGGTGTTCGTCGTCGCGGGCGTCATCGGCCTCGTCCTGACGGCCCTGGCCCTGCGCTCCCGCGCCGCCGCCCGCCTGTCCGCCCGCTACACCGCCGCCGCCCCCGCCCAGCCCGACCCGCCGCTGGCCGGGACCCCCGCCCTCGTGGTGCAGGCGTGAACGCCGTGCGGTTCCCGGCCACCATCCTGCAGAGCGGCAGGACCGCGACCGGCATCGAGGTGCCCGCGGAGGTCGTCGAGGCGCTCGGGTCGGGGAAGCGCCCGGCGGTCAGGGTCACGATCACCGGCCACACCTACCGCAGCACCGTGGCGGTGACGGGTGGTCGAGACGCTGCTGGACAGCCCCATCCATGAAGCGCGTGCGGGCGCGCGCTCGGTGATGGGCAAGGCCGCCACCCACGCCAAGATCACCCCGGAGCGGCACGAGGGCCTGTAAGGGCGCCGGCTGGATGCTGCGCGTGGTCTCCGACGTCGACCGGCCGGCGCTGCGCGCCTTCCTGGACGAGTTCGCCGCGGCGACGCCCCGGCCGATGCTCCGCGCCGCGATCGAGAAGTCCGATGCCGACGAGCGCGGGCACCACCTCGCCACCAACCGCCCGCCCTTCGCCACCTCCAAGTTATAGCGCGCAAAAGGCGCTCATGAGGCCTTCGGCCCGGATGCAGAATCGCCCGCCGCACGCCCGGACCCATGAGATGGAGGAGCGGATGCAGGTGGTCCTCACGACCTGTCGGACGGGAGTGTGGCGATGACCGAGCACGCGGTGGTCATCGCCGGAGGCGGTCCCACGGGGATGATGCTGGCGGCGGAGGTGGCGCTGGCGGGGGTCGACGTCGTGGTCGTCGAGCGGCGTCCCGATCACACGCTGGCCGGCTCGCGGGCCGGCGGCCTGCTCACCCGCACGATCGAGGTGCTCGATCAGCGCGGCGTGGCCGACCGGTTCCTCGCGGAAGGCCAGGTGCACCAGGCCATGCCGTTCGGCACGGCGATGCTGGACATGAGCGACCTGCCGACCCGCCATCCCTACTTCCTCGCGATCTTCCAGAACGCGATCGAGGGGATCCTGGCCGCCTGGATCGCGGAGCTGCCGGTGCGCATAGCCCGCGGCACGGAGGTGACCGGCTTCGCGCAGGACGACGCCGGCGTCGACGTCGGGCTGTCCGACGGCCGCTCACTGCGGGCGCAGTACCTCGTCGGCTGCGACGGCGGACGCAGTACGATCCGCAAGGCGGCGGGCATCGGGTTCCCGGGGTGGGACCCGACGAGGAGCAACCTGATCGCCGAGGTCGAGATGGCCGAGGAGCCGCCGCTGGGCGTCCGTCACGACGCCACCGGCATCCACGCCCTGGGCAGGATGGAGGACGGGAGGACCGTCCGGGTCGTCGTCACCGAGCCGCAGATCGGGCCGAGCAGCGAGCCGACCCTCCGCGACCTCAGCGAGGTGCTCATCACCGTGTACGGCACCGACTTCGGCGTGCACAGTCCCACGTGGATCTCCCGGTTCACCGACACCACACGGCAGGCGGCGGCCTACCGGGTGGGACGGGTCCTCCTGGCCGGCGACGCGGCGCACGTGCATTACCCGGCCGGCGGACAGGGCCTCAGCCTCGGTGTGCAGGACGCGGTGAACCTGGGCTGGAAGCTCGCGCAGGTGGTCGGCGGTACCGGGTCGGAGCGCCTCCTGGACACCTACCAGGACGAGCGTCATCCGGTCGTCGCCCGCGTCCTCCAGCACACCATGGCGCTGGGCGCGCTCCAACGCCAGGACGAGCGCATGAAGGCCCTGGTCGATCTGGTGTCGGAGTTCGCGGGCATGGACGAGCCGCGCAGGCGGCTGGTCGGGATCAGCTCCGGGCTGGACATCCACTACGACCTCGGCGAGGGGCATCCGCTGCTGGGACGGCGCATGCCCGATCTGGATCTGGTCACCGCCCGCGGCCCGCTACGGGTCTTCGAGCTGCTGCACGGCGCACGGCCGCTGCTGCTCAACCTCGGTCGGCCCGGAGCCGTCGGCACCGCCGGATGGGCCGACCGGGTCCAGCTGGTCGACGCGAGCTACCAGGGGGAGTGGGAGCTTCCGGTCCTCGGCGCGGTCAGCGCCCCCGGCGCCGTGCTGGTCCGCCCGGACGGCCACGTCGCCTGGGTGGGCGAGGGGACCGACGCGGGGCTGCACGACGCGCTGGCCACCTGGTTCGGGCGGCCGACGACGGCCTAGCTGCCGGGGGAGTCAGAGGCGGCGTGGGACCGCTGGCGCGCTTGCCGGCCGGGCAGTGCGCTCGTGTGACGTGCAGCCGCGCCCCACGGCGCCCGGGTCAGGCGTTCATGGCCTCCAACAGCTGGGTGCAGGCCTGCTCGCAGCGGCGGCACGCCTCGGCGCACACCCGGCAGTGCTCCATGCCGTGCTCGCCGTGCTGCTCGCACTCGTCGCCGCACGCCTTGCACGACGCCACGCACGCCTGGACCAGCGCGCGCGTGACGTTGGCGTCGTACTCGGTCTGGCGTGACAGCACCCGCTTCGTCGTCGCGCACACGTCCGCGCAGTCCAGGTTCAGCCGGACACACTTCACCAGGTTGGCGACGTCCTGCTCGCCCAGGCACGCGTCGGCGCACGCGTCGCACGCCTGCCCGCAGTCGGCCAGCGCGTCGATCGCGGCGGCCAGCAGCCCCGCGTCCAGGTTGAACGACCGCGGGTAGGTGTCCAGCATCTGCTTGGCGTAGCTCACGTCCAGCTCCTCGTCCATGGTCGAACCGGGCACGCGGCCGCGCTCCCGGGGGATCTCCGTCATCCTTCCGGTGACACCCTGCCCACGTCCCCGGTGCACGAACGCGTCGCCCGGTCGCGCACCCACGGGACAGTGCCGCCTGGCCCGCGGCAGCCAGTCCCCAGGTGGTGACCCGCGGATTCCCCGGGGCAGACAGTGCGGGCTCGGGGGGAAGCCAGGCCGCGGAGGGGCGTCGCCGAGGAATCGCGGCCGTCAGGATCGGGCGTACGCCTTGCGGCCCGGAGCGCCGGTGACCCCGAAGGCGACCACGCTGGCGGCCACGGCGAGGGTGCCCGCGGCGAACCGGCGTGGATCGCTGACCCCACCCTCCAGGCTGTGCCCCAGGTAGAAGACGGCGCTGACGCCGATCGGGCCGAACCAGCCGGCGACGGTGGCCCCCCGTCGCCGCAGCCCCAGACATGCGGGCAAATGATCAGGAGATTCGAATACGGAACGTGGGTGGACCTGATTGGAGTGCTCTCGGAACACAGCGACCGGCATCGTCCTGTCGAGCTTGGGTCGGCATGTACAGCGGAGGGCGGAGGTGGCTGGTCGGGCCGGGCTCCCTCAGCGGCACCGGTAGACGTCTGCGCGGTGGTCGACGTCTCTGACCGTGACCACCTGCTGGTCGTCGTCGACGACGTACAGGATGCGGTAGGAGCCGCGGCGCGCCGCGTAGGTCCCGTCCAGCGGACCGCGAAGGGCAGCGCCGACCTGGTGGGGGTTGTCGAGCAGCGGACCGGTCATGAACTCCACCACCGCGGCTGCAATGGCCTCCGGTAGCCGCTTCGCGATCGCCCGAGCGGCCGGACCCGCCACCTGAAGCCGGTACCCCTCAGCCACCGTGCGGGGACAGGCCGATCATGGAACGGAGCTCGTCGGCATCGACGACGTCGCCGTTGGCGATCGCGACGTCAGCCTCCTCGAGGCGCTGCATCGTCGCAGGGTCCGAGAGAACGGCGATGGTTTCCTCCAACGAGCGGACCTCCTCTGGGCTGAGGATGACCGCCGCCTCGCGTCCCCGCCGGGTGATGACCACCCGCTCGTGGTAGCGCTCCACGCGATCGACGACCTCGGACAGGGTGGCCTTCACGGTGGCCAGCGACTCCGTACTCATGACCCGTAGTGTAGTCATAAGCGGTGTCCAGGGGCACGGTCGAGCACCCATGGACGCGAAGACAGGTCCATGATCGAGCTTCGCTCGTGCGGGACGCCGAAGAAGAACGGCGAGCCCTGCAGGAACCGCCTGCAACCCGGGCAGCTCGCCTGCCCGTGCGCGCAACGCAGACAGAGAGGACGCTCGCGGAGGGCCACTGAAGATGGCACCGGGAGGGGTACCACGAGGGCGAAGACGCGGGCCGACCGGTCGAGCGATTGGGCCTCAGCGACGGGAGGCGCATCCGCGAGGAACGTGAGCTGCGCAGGCAGGAAGCCCGAGGCCGGTCGGGTGGCCTGGGCGACGAGCACAGGCATGACCAACGCTCTGAGCGAGAGCTACGACACACGATGCCATCAGGGAGTTCGATGACGGGTTCGAGGGTGGCCGGGCGGCGGAGCGGCGGCACATCGAGTACGAGAGCAGGCGCAAGGAGCGCGAGAAGGAGGAGGCTGCTCGATTCCGCGAACGTGACGTTCGTGGGCAGCTCGTCGTGGTGGACCGCGGCCAGCCCCTCACCTACCGCTGGACAGGAGACGGTGACCTGCGGGTCGGCGACCGGGTGCTCGTGCCGAGCAACTGGCTCGACCAGCAGGCGCGCACCTGTCGGGTGACGGCCATCGGGTCGAGCTGTGGAGGCGAGATCCACGACATCCGTCGGGTGGCCAACTGAAACAGGCGCTGCCGTCGTAGGGGGGATCGATTGGAGTCCAAGGCAACAACGGGTCGCCGGCGGCTCCCACGGGTCGGTTGATCGCCGTCGAGTACGAAGTGCGGAGCGGTGTGGAGGTGCGGGGAATCGAACCCCGGTCCAAGTGACGCAACCCTCAGAGCCCTACGAGCGTAGGTCCCGGTAGATTGTCGGGCCGCCGTACCCCGGGCCGGGTGGTCGGCGGCCGTACACCACGCAGATGTCCCGTGCCGGCGGTGTGGTGGTGGCCGGCGCGGTGGAGCCTGGTTGCGACGCCCGACCCCTCACCTCAGGCGGTGGTGAGGGCGGACGGCAGTACTACTGCTTACGCAGCGACCGCGTAGTTGTCAGTGTTGGCAACTATAAGTTTCCCGGGATGGTTAACGAGGTCACCCGAGATCCTCGGCTCGCTCTCCGAGAGCTGACCGGCACCTGTCGAAGCCAGTCACCCCCGTTGGATTGTCAACCAGGGCAGTCTACCCCGCATTCCGGCCGCGGCGGTCCACACCGCCCACTGCGTGCAGCGTGCAACGGCTGTATCGTGCATCCATGTCGACCGTCGCCCTGCACGAGGACCTCCTGGCCCTGGACGCCGCCATCGCGCGGCTCCGGCGCATGTGGGAGAGCCCGCGCAGCCGGCGCCGGTTCCTCGCCCGCCTGGGCGAGGACGTCGACCCGGCGCTGATCCGCACGCTGCGCGCGATCGAGGTCGCCGACGACCCCGAGCCGGGCGTCCGCGACGTCGCGGAGGTGCTGGGGGTCGACACCTCGACGGCCAGCCGCCTGGTCGACAGCGCCGTGTCCGCGGGTCTCGCGCTGCGGACCACGTCGACCCGGGACCGGCGCCGCGCGCGCCTGGCCCTGTCCGACGAGGGCCGCGCGCTGCGCCGCCGCACGCTGGAGGTCCGCACCGCCCTGCTCGCCGAGCGCACGGCCGACTGGGCGCCGCAGGAGGTCGCGACGCTCGCGGCCCTCCTGGACCGGCTGGCCCGGTCGATGGTCGCCGACGACGCCGGCTAGAGCGGCGTTTCCCCGCACGCACCAACCCCTGCCGCACCCCGCTGTGAGGAGCACGCCCGTGACCGCCGCCGCACCGCCCGTCGAGCGCCCCGCCACCCCCGAACCGGGCGCCCTGACGCCCGCCCAGATCCGCACCGTGTTCCTCGGCCTCATGACCGCGCTGCTGCTCGCCGCCCTCGACCAGACCATCGTCGCGACCGCCCTGCCCACGATCGTCGGCGACCTGGGCGGCCTGTCGTCGCTGTCGTGGGTGGTGACGGCCTACCTGCTGTCGTCCACGGTGTCGATCCCGCTGTACGGCAAGGTGTCGGACCTGTACGGGCGCAAGCGCGTGTTCCAGTTCGCGATCGTGCTGTTCCTGGTCGGCTCGGTCGCGTCGGGCCTCGCCCAGACCATGGGCCAGCTCATCGGCTCGCGCGCGATCCAGGGCGCCGGCGCCGGCGGGCTGCTCGCGCTGACCCAGACGATCATCGGCGACATCGTCTCGCCGCGGGAGCGCGGCAAGTACATCGGCTACGTCGGCGCCGTGTTCGGGGTCGCCAGCGTGGCCGGGCCGCTGCTCGGCGGGTACTTCGTCGACGTCCTGGACTGGCGCTGGGTCTTCTACGTCAACCTGCCGCTGGGGGCCCTCGCCCTGGTCCTGGTCCAGCGCTTCCTGCGGCTGCCGGTGCGCCACAGCGACGCCAGGGTCGACTGGCTCGGGGCGGCCCTGCTGTCGGTCGCCGTCGTGTCGCTGCTGCTGCTGACCGTCCGGGGCGGCGACACCTACGCCTGGACCTCCCCGGTCATCCTGGGCCTGGGCGCGCTGTCGCTGGTCGCCGCCGGCGCCTTCTGGACCGTGGAGCACCGCGTCGCGGAGCCGATCCTGCCGCCGGGGCTGTTCTCCCAGCCGGTCTTCGTCGTCTCCGCCGCGATCGCGGCGGTGGTCGCCGTGTCGATGTTCGGCGGGATCGTCTACCTGCCCCTGTTCCTCCAGGTCGTCAGCGGCGAGAGCGCGACCTCGTCGGGCCTGCTGACCCTGCCGCTCATCGGCGGCCTGCTCGTGGCCAGCATCGTCTCGGGGCGGCTCATCAGCCGCTGGGGCCGCTACAAGGTGTTCCCGATCGCCGGGACCGCGCTCGCCGCGCTGGGGCTGTTCCTGCTGTCGACCATGGACGTCGACACCTCGCGGGCGGTCGCCTCCACCTACATGGCGGTCCTGGGCGTCGGCATCGGCCTGACCATGCAGGTGGTCGTCCTGGCGGTGCAGAACGCCGTCCCGCCGGAGCACCTGGGCACCGGCACGTCGTCGATGCAGTTCTTCCGGTCGATCGGCGCGACCATCGGGGTCGCGATCCTGGGCGCGGTCCTCAACGCCCAGCTCGCGGCGCGCCTGGCGGGCACCGTGCCGGCCGAGGTGCTGCGCAGCGCGGGGGAGGACCTGACCTCCAGCCCCGCCGCGATCGCGGCGCTCGCGCCAGAGGTCCGGCTGCTGGTGCAGACCGCGCTGGCGGAGTCGATCACCACGGTCCTGGCGATCACCGTCCCGGTCGCCCTGATCGGGTTCGTGCTGTCGTTCTTCCTCAAGGAGCTGCCGCTGCGCACCCGCGTCGGGTCGGTCCCCGCCGACCACGGCGCCTGAGCCGCGCCGCCCGGCCGCCCGGGTCAGCCGGGCGGCCGCGGGGTCACGGTGAACAGGTCGCCGGGCTGGCAGTCCAGGGCGTCGCACAGCGCGGTGAGGGTGGAGAACCGCACCGCCTTGGCCCGATCGTTCTTCAGCACCGACAGGTTGACCACCGTGACCCCGACCCGCTCGGCCAGCTGCACGAGCGTCATGCCGCGGGCGGCGAGCAGGACGTCGAGGTGGCACGTGACCCGGTGCGCCGCCCCGGTCGCCTCCTCCGCCTCGGTCACACCAGGCCGTCCGCGTCGCGCGCCAGCTCGCCGCCCCGGCGGAACGCCTGGGCCAGCACCAGGGCGAGCAGCGCGACCAGCACCGGGCCCGTGCTCACCGTGAACTGCGATCCGAGCACGCCGGGTCCGACGTCCAGGCGATCCAGCACGGTCTGGGTGGCGACGAAGGGCAGGACCAGCGAGCCGATCCAGCTGATCAGCTCCCGCCCACCGAGGCCCGCGATGCGGGCGGCACGGTCAGCGTCGCGAGCACCCGGGCCAGGCGGGGCCCGCTGTAGCCCCTGCGTGCACCATCCATCGTTCGACTCCCGCGCCGGCCGCCGCAGCGGCACCATATCGTTCTTCGATACTGTCGAGAGACGATAGGTGCGGGCAAGGTGCGGGCAAGTCGGTTCAGGGGCCCGACAGCACCCGGTCGTACACGGCGGCGGTCTGCGCGGCCGCGCGGGGCCAGGTGAAGCGGGCGGCGCGGGCGAGGCCGCGGTCGCGCAGGTCCGCGCGCAGCGACCCCTCGGCGGCCAGCTCGCGCAGGGCCGCGGCCAGCCCGCCGAGGTCGCCGGGGTCGACCAGGAGCGCCGCGCCGCCGGCGACCTCCGGCAGCGACCCGGCGGTCGACGCGATCACCGGCGACCCGCAGGCCATCGCCTCCAGGACCGGGAGCCCGAAGCCCTCGGCCCGCGACGGCAGGACCGTGCAGACCGCGCCCGCGTACCAGGCGGGCAGGTCGGCCTCGGGCACCGCGCCGGCGAACACGACCCGGTCCTCGATCTCCAGCTCGGCGACCAGGCGGCGGGCCGGTGCGCCGAAGTCGGCCTCGTCGTTGCCCGGGGCGCCGACCTTGACCAGGCGCAGCCCGCCGTGGCGGCCGTCCCGCGCGACGGCGGCGAACGCGCGCAGGAGGGCCGGGAGGTTCTTGCGCGGGTGCTCGCTGCCCACGAACAGGACATAGGGATCGGCGAGCAGCCGGCGGTCGACGGGCCGGAACCGGTCGTGGTCCAGGCCGTGGGCGACGACGGTGATCCGCTCCGGCGCCACACCCAGGGCGGCGACGAGGTCTGCCGCCGTCGCCTGCGAGGGCGTGATCACGTGCGCGGCGCGCGTGATCGCCCAGGCGTCGGCGCGCACCCCGGCGCGGTCGCGCGCGGTCAGCGGGGCGATCGACACCGTCAGCCGCCGCGCGTCGCGCCAGCGGATCAGGTCGTGGGCGGTCACCACGTACGGCCGCCCCAGCAGCGGCCCCCACCGGGCGGTGTGGTGGTGGGTGAGGTGGGGGAGCCCCATCGCACGGCGCAGGCCGCGCACGACGGCGGCGTCGCGGACGAGGGCGCGCCAGGCCGCCGGGTCGTCCCAGCCGGTGCCGAACAGGTCGGCGGTCGTCCCGGACTTGTCGACCAGCACCCGGGCGGCGCCCAGCTCGTCGGCGAGCCGGCGCCCGTAGACGTCCATCGACCCGCTCCCGGTCGTGGCGACCACGACCACGCCGCCCCGACCTGTGCCCATGGCGCGGTCTTGCCCGCCCCCGCGCCTCGGAAACGCCGGACCGGTGTGCGGTGGTGGCGCGCCGGGTAGGCGGCGGCCGTGCGGGCGGCGGACGGCGATGCGGCGGTGGTGCGGCGGGGCTACGCCGCGCTGCTGCCCCTGCTCGCCGCGCGGCCGGTCGACCCGCCGCGCGACCTCGGCCTGGAGCTGTGGACGTTCTCCTGCCAGCGCGACCTCCCCGAGCAGGTCGCCAGCCTGCGGTCGTTCCTGCGCCACGCCGGGCGGCCCCGGCGGATCACCGTCGTCTCCGACGGCTCGCACGCGCCCGCCGCCCGCGCCCTGCTCGCGCGCCTGGACCCGGTCGTGCGCGTCGTGGACTGGGATCGGGTGGCCGGCTCGGAGGTGCCCCGCGCCGTGCGCACCTGGGCCGACCGCGGGGACGGGGGCGCCGCCACCGCCATGGTCCGCAAGCTGGCCGTCGAGCTGTCGCTGCCGGTCGACGGCCCCACCGTCTACGCCGACGCCGACGTGCTGTTCTTCCCCGGCGCCGCCGACCTCGCCGACCTCGGCGCCGACGGCCGGCCCCGCTACCTGCCCGACTGCGGCGCCGGTTACCTCGACGACCGGCTGGCCGACCCCGACGACCCCGACCCGGTGAACGCCGGGTTCTTCGCCCTGCGCCGGCCCCTGGACTTCTCCGGGGCGCTGCGCCGCCTCGCCCGCCTCGGCGGCCCACCCCGGTTCCACACCGAGCAGACGGTGCTGCACGTCGCCCTGCACGACAGCGGCGGGGTCCCGCTGGACCGCCGCCGCTTCGTCCTGTCGGTCGCCGACCTGCGCCGCCGCGGCGACGCCTTCGCCGCCGACGGCATCGTCCTGCGCCACTACACCACCCCGGTGCGGCCCAAGCTGTGGCGGGCGGTGGCGGCCAGGGCGCGGCGGTAGGCGTCCTCGACCTCGTCGACCATGCGGTCGTGGGTGAGGTCCGCCGCCCGGCGGCGCCCCGCGGTGCCCAGGGCCAGCGCCCGCGCCGGGTCGGTGAGGACCGCCCGAAGCGCCGCGGCGAGGGCGACCGCGTCGCCGGGGGGCACCAGCAGGGCCTCGCGCCCGTCGCGCACCTGGTCGGGGATCCCGCCGACGGCGCTGGCGACCACGGGCACGCCGGCGGTCAGGGCCTCGAGGACGACCAGCGGGCTGGCCGCGCGGCGCGACCCGCGGGCTGCCGTCGCTGCGCGACGGCACCGCCAGGACGTCCAGCCCTGCGATCAGCCGCGCGGCGTCGGGCCGGAACCCGCAGAAGGCGACGGCGTCGCCCAGGCCCAGGCGCCGGGCCAGCGCCTCGAGGCGCGGGCGGACCGGCCCGTCGCCCACCACGGTGATGCGCAGGTCCGGGAGGCCGGGCCGCAGCAGGGCGGCGGCGCGCAGCAGGACGTCCCCGCCCTTCTCCGGCGCCAGCCGGCAGACCAGCCCGACCACCGGTCCCGGGCCCCCGCCGGCTCGGGGCGGGGCCGGGCGCGCGGGCGGGCCGGCCAGGGTGACGACCGCCGGCAGGACGGTGGTGATCCGGCCGGCGGGGACGGCGTAGCCGTCGCGCAGCAGGGCGGCGATCGCCGAGGACACCGCCAGGATGGCGGCGGCCCGGGCGTAGACCCACCGGCTGGCCAGCCGGTGGGCGGGGGAGCGCCACGGCGCCTCGGTGTGCTCGGTCAGCAGCAGCGGGACGCCGGTGCGCCCGGTCGCCACCGCGGCGGCGACGGTGCTGGCCCAGATGTGGGCGTGGACGACGTCCCACCCGCCCGCCCGCACCAGCCCCCGCAGCCCGCGGGCGAAGGCGGGGCTGAACCGCCGCTTGGCCAGGCGCCCCGTCAGCGCGACGACGGGGACGCCCGCGCGCGCCAGGGCGGCGACCAGGTCCGCGTGCGCCGGCCCCGGCGCCCCCGCGACGACCGAGCACGCCACCGTCACCTGGTGCCCCCGGCCGGCCAGCTCCACCGCCAGGCCGACCACGTGGCGTTCCGCCCCGCCGCCGTCGAGTGAGTCCACGACCAGCAGCACCCGCAGCGGCTCCGCGCCCACGGTCCTCCTCTTCCCCTGCAGGAACCCTGCGACCCCCTCCGGGGAGCTACCCCATGTCGGTTTCGGCTACGCAGCGCAGGGAAGGCGCCACGTCATGCCCGACGCCATCACCCTGGTCCTGCCCACGTACAACCGTGCGGCCGCGCTGGTCGAGACCCTCCCGTGGCTGCTGAAGCTGGACGGGATCACCGAGTTCGTCGTCGTGGACGACGGCTCCGCCGACGACACCGCCGAGGTGGTCACGGCCCTGCGCGACCCCCGGGTGCGCCTCCTGCGCCGCGCGCGCAACGCCGGCGCGCCAGCCGCCCGCAACCTGGGTGCCCTGGCCGCGACCGGGGACTGGGTGCTGTTCGGCGAGGACGACTGCCGGTTCCCGCCCGACTACGCGACCATCCTGCGCGCCGAGGCGCTGGCCCACCGCGCCGACATCGTGGGCGCACCCATGGTCCACCCGGGCCCCGACGGCGACGTCGAGGCCGCGCTGGCCGCCGCCCGCGCCCGGCGCGACGGCGCCAACGGCCTCGACGAGGTCGCGGGCTTCCCCGACGCCCCGCTGGTGACGCCGCTGCTGCCCGCCCCCGCGCTGGTGCGCCGCGCGGTGTTCGACCGCGTCCGCTTCGACGCCGGCTACCGCGGCAACGCCTACCGCGAGGAGACCGACTTCTTCCTGCGCGCCGTGGAGATGGGCTTCCGCTGCCTGCTGACCCCGGCGACGTTCTTCTGGGAGGCGGGCCGCTGGGCGGGCGGGCAGCAGCGCCCGCGCGCGGCCACCGAGTGGTGGACGGTGCGCAACAACTGGCGCTTCCTGCGCCGCCATGCTGCCTGGCTGGCGCGCGAGGGCCTGGTCACCTCGCCGGCGCACGAGCAGGCGGCCTTCGTCGCCCGCCGCGCCCGCCGGCTGGCCCGTCAGACGTAGCGCGTCGCGTCGGCCGGGCGGTCCCAGCCCCTGTCCCGGTCCCAGCTCCCGGGGCGGCCACCGCCCCGGTGGCCGGGGCCGCCCCAACCGCCCCGGCGCCCCGCGAACGCGAAGAACAGCAGGGGCCAGAACGGGAAGAACCAGAAGCCCGTGGTTGCGCCCACGACGATCCACACGGCCAGGACCGCGACGCCCACGAGCGGCGCGGCGGGCCGACCCGGGCGCCGGCGGGGGACGGCGCCCCCCGGCCGGAGGGCGGCCGGCGAGCCCGGGACCGGGCTGTCGCCGGGCAGCGGGGGCAGCTCGCGCTCCGCGCGGCGCAGCTCGGCGGCGGTGCGCGCCGCGTAGACCTCGCCCATGCGGTCCGCCAGCTCGTCCAGCGTCAGCCGCCCGTCGGCCGCGTGGCGCTCCAGGCGGCCCCGGACGTGCTCGCGCTCCGCGTCGCCGATGCGCAGATCCCCGTCCGTCGTGCTCATTCCCCGGTCCGATCGCTCGCGTGCTCGTCGGGGGAGCGTGCACCCCCGCGGCGGCGCGGGCGATCCGGCGGGCCGGTCAACCGCGGGTGGGGCTAGCTGGGGGTCCCGGCTGCCGCGGCCCAGACGCCGTACAGCGGGTCGCCGGGGGAGCGCGGCGGGGTCCGCAGCGCCGCCTGCGCCGGCCCGAACGCCCCGGACGCCGCGAAGTAGGCGCGCACGATGTCGACCCGGCCCGCGTCGTCGGTGGCGAGCCACCCGCGCACGGCCTTGGTGGGGAAGCAGCGGTTGGAGAAGGTGCAGACGAACAGGCCGCCGGGGCGCAGGACCCGGCCGACCTCGCGGAACACCTCGACGGGCCGGGTGAGGTAGTCCACCGAGACGCAGCAGGTGGCCGCGTCGATCGTGGCGTCCTCGAAGGGCAGGGCGGGGTCGGCGTTGAGGTCCTGGACGACGGTCTCCGCCGCCGCGGTGTTGGCCGCCAGCTCGTCGGGGTTGAGGCCCAGGGCGATGAGGTGCGCGGGCGGGGTGCGGAAGTGCGACACCCACGACGACATCAGGTCCAGCACGGTTCCGCCGAGCCCCAGCTCCTCGTAGAGGGCGCCGACCGCGGCGATCGCGCGGTCGTCGATGTGGGTCACGAACCTGGGGCTGTCGTAGAACGAGGGGTCGGGCGACGGGTCGGCGCGGTCGAGGAAGCCGGGCGGGAAGGTCACCCCACCAGCTCCACGCCGGCGTCGCGCAGCTCGTCCAGGGCGCGCGTGACCGTCGCCGGCGCCACCCCGGCCGCGAGGTCCAGCAGCACGCGGGTGCGGAAGCCCAGGCCGGCGGCGTCCTTGGCGGTGGCCCGGACGCAGTGGTCGGTGGCGATGCCGACCACGTCGACCTCGCCGACGTCCAGGCCGCGCAGGTAGGCCGACAGGGGCCGCAGCCGGCTGTCGACCCCGTCGAAGCCGGAGTACCCGTCGTCGTACTGGCCCTTGCTGAAGACCTCGTCGACGACGGCGGCCGGACCCCCCGGCAGCGCGTCGCGCAGCGCCGGGTGGTACTCCGCGCCGGGCGTGCCGGCCACGCAGTGGGCCGGCCAGGTGCGCACGTAGTCGGGGGCGTCGGAGAAGTGCCGGCCGGGCTCGACGTGCCAGTCGCGGGTCGCGGCCACGGTGTCGTAGCCGTGGTCGGACGCCAGCAGGGCGGCGATGCGCTCGGCGACCGCGTTGCCGCCGGCGACCGCGAGCGCGCCGCCCTCGCAGAAGTCCACCTGCACGTCGATGACGACGAGTGCGCGGGTCATGGGCCGGTCCTCTCCTCCACGGCGGTGCGGGTCGGGATCGCGGGCGGGCCGGGGTCCAGGCGGTGCGCGGCGGCGGGCAGCTCGCGCTTGGCGGCCTGGTGGGCGGCGCGCAGCTCCACGGCGGGCGGCAGCGCCCGCGGCTCGCCGCCGGCCCAGATGGGCACCTGGAGGCTGCGCGCGCCGGCGGGCGCGGGCCCGTCGCCGGTCACCACGACCTCCGCCACCGCCGTCCCCGCGTCGTCGCGGTCGCGCCACGCGCGCTTGCGCCCGCCGGTGGTGGCCTTGACCCCGCCGCGCTTGGCGACCGGGCGGTACGGGGCGCCGGGGGCGTCCGCGATCGCCACCAGCTTGTAGATGAACTCGCCGGTCGGCGCGCCCGACCCGGTCACCAGGTGGGTGCCGACGCCGTATGCGTCGACGGGCACGTCGCGCAGGGCCGCGATGCTGTGCTCGTCGAGGTCGCCCGACACCACGATGCGCGTCCCCGGGGCGCCCAGCTCGTCCAGCCGCGCGCGGGTCGCGACCACCTCCGCCGCCAGGTCGCCGGAGTCGATGCGCACCGCCCCCAGGCCGGGCCCCGCCGCGGCCACCGCGCGCTCCAGCCCGCGGTCGACGTCGTAGGTGTCCACGAGCAGGGTCGTGCCGGCGCCCAGGGTCGCGACCTGGGCGCGGAAGGCGGTGTCCTCGTCGGCGAAGGCCAGGGTGAAGGCGTGCGCGCTGGTGCCCGAGGTCGGGACCCCCCAGCGGCGCCCGGCCTCCAGGTTGGAGGTCGCGGCGAACCCGGTCAGCCAGGCCGCCCTGGCCGCGGCGACCGCGGCGCCCTCGTGCGCCCGGCGGGACCCGAACTCCAGCAGCGGCCGTCCCTCGGCCGCGGTGACCATCCGTGCCGCCGCCGACGCCACCGCGGAGTCGTAGTTGAGGGTCGACAGGATCAGGGTCTCCAGCAGCACCGACTCGGCGAACCCGCCCTCCACGCGCAGCACCGGCGAGCCCGGGAAGTACAGCTCGCCGTCGGGGTAGGCGGTGATGGTGCCGCCGAAGCGGTGCCGGGCCAGCCAGTCGCGGGTGCGGGCGGGCACCACGTCGTGGGCCGCGAGCCAGTCCAGCTCCTCCGGCCCGAACACGAAGGAGCGCAGCGACTCGACCAGCCGGCCCACGCCCGCGACCACGCCGTAGCGCCGGCCCTCCGGCAGGCGGCGGGCGAAGACCTCGAAGACGCTGGGCCGGTCCGCGATGCCGGCGTCCAGGGCCGCGGCGACCATGGTCAGCTCGTACTGGTCGGTCGCGAACGCCGTCGATCCCGCGCGGGTCACCGGCCCGACGCTACGGTCCGGGCCGTCCCGTCGCAACGGCACCGCCGTCTCCCCCCATCGGGGGGTGCGGTCGGGGGAGGACAGGAGGACCCCGTCTCCCCCGACCGCACCCCTCCGTCCCCCGTCTGCACTGGTCCGGCCGAGGCATTTGCAGATCAGCCCCCTCCTGCGCCTCGACTTCGCCGCGTCGCACCACGCACAGTGCGGGGATACCGCACGGTGTGGAGGACGAAAGGGCGTCGACGGATGCAGCGCCTGGCGCGCGGCCTGATCGGCCACCTGCCCAGGGGCGGGGGGCTGGACGAGGACCGCCGGCGCGCCCTCCAGCGCCTCCTGACCGCGGTGCTGGCGCTGCACGTCCCCGCCCTCGCGCTGGTCGGGCTGCTGGCGGGCTGGTCGCCCGCCGGCCTCCTGCTCGCGCTCGCACCCGTCGGGGTGGCGCTGGCCCTCGCCGCCCGCGCGCCGGCCATGATCGCGGCGACCGCCTCGGCGCTGGGGCTGGTGGCCGCGTCCGCCGCCATCGCCGCGGTGCCGGGCGGCGCCACCGCGGCCGCCCTCCACGCCGTCGTCGTCCTGGGGCTGGTGGCGCTGTACCACGACTGGACCCCGTTCCTGGCCGCGACCGTCGCGGCCGTCGCGGCCCTGGCCGCCGCCGAGGTCCTGCGCCCCGGCGCGCCGGGGCCCCAGGCGCTGGTCCCCGGCGCGTTCCTGCTGGCCGCCGCCGCCGTGCAGGTGCTGTGGTGGCGGCTCAACGAGCGCGTGCAGCACCAGTCGCGCGACTACTACCGCCAGCTCTACGAGGGGGAGCGGGCGCTGGTGGCCCACCTGCGCGAGGCGGAGCGCGTGAAGTCCGAGCTCGTGGCCGTCGTCGGCCACGAGTTCCGCACGCCGCTCGCGTCGATCATCGGCTACGCCCAGACCATCGAGAAGCGCTTCGACAAGATGGACCGCGCGACGCTGGTGACGTTCCTGCGCACCATCGACCGCCAGGCCCACCGGCTCGAGAAGGTCGTGGTCAACCTGCTGGCCAGTTCCGGCGGGATGCCCTCGACGCCCGACGCCGCCGCGGACCTCGAGCGCGTCGCCCTGCGCGTCGTGGACGACCTGGCCCGCCAGGACGGCGCCTGCGGGCACGTCATCGCGGTCGACGTCGAGCCCGGCCTGACCGTGCGCATGAGCGCGGAGAGCGCCGCGCGGGTGCTGGCCAACCTGCTCGACAACGCGGTGAAGTTCTCCACGCCGGGCACCGAGATCCGGCTGTCGGCCCGGCGGGTGGGCCAGACCGCGGTGCTGGAGGTCGCCGACCTCGGCAGCCCGATCGTCGACGGCGACCTCGAGCGCATCTTCGACCCCTTCGTGCAGGTCGACTCGTCGGACACCCGGCGCGTCGACGGCATCGGGCTGGGCCTGCACACCGTCCGGCGGATCGTGGAGGTCCACGGCGGCAGCGTGCAGGTGCGCAACGCCGAGCCCTGGGTGGTGTTCACCGTGACCCTGCCCGCCGCCGTGGGCGCCGTCCCGCCCGTGATCGCCGCGCCGGCGCTGCCCGGCGCCCGGCGCCCGGCGTCGGAGGCGCGCCGTTAGCATCGGCGGCATGGACCCGACGACCCGGCGACTCACGGAGTTCAGCCACGGCGCGGGGTGAGCGTGCAAGCTCGCCCCTGGCGACCTGGCGCAGGTGCTGCGCCGGCTGACTCCGACTGACAGCCCCGACCTGCTCGTCGGCACCGAGACCGGTGACGACGCGGCGGTGTGGCGGCTCGATGACGACCGCGCCCTGGTGGTGACGGCCGACTTCATCACCCCCCTGGTCGACGACGCCCGCGACTGGGGGCGCATCGCCGCGGCCAACGCGGTCAGCGACGTCTACGCGATGGGCGGGCGGCCGCTGCTCGCGCTCAACCTGGTCGGCTGGAACCGGGACGAGCTGTCGCTGGACGTGCTGGGCGACGTGCTCGACGGCGCCGCGGAGGTCGCGCGCGAGGGCCGCTTCGCCATCGCCGGGGGGCACACCGTCGACGACCCCGAGCCGAAGTACGGCCTGGCCGTGGTCGGTGAGGTCCACCCCGACCGGATCCTCACCAACGCCGGCCTGCGCCCCGGCGACGCGCTCGTGCTCACCAAGGCGCTGGGGGTCGGGATCACCGCGACCGCGCTGAAGCGCGGGGTCGCGCCGCGCGGGCTGGCGGCCGCGGCGGTCGCGTCGATGACCCGGCTGAACGGGCCCGCCGCGGCCGCGGCGCTCGCCGCCGGAGCGACCGGCGCGACCGACGTCACCGGCTTCGGCCTGCTGGGCCACCTGCGCAAGGCCGCCGAGGCGTCCGGCGTCGACGCCGAGGTGGACGTGGCGGCGGTGCCGCTGCTGGACGGCGTGCGCGACCTCGCCGCGGACGGGGTGGTGCCGGGCGGGACCCGGCGCAACCTCGCGTGGGCCGAGGAGGCGCTGGACCCCGGCGGCACCGACGAGGTGACCCGCCTGCTGCTCGCCGACGCCCAGACCTCGGGGGGCCTGCTGTTCGGCGCGGAGCCCGCGCGGGCGGCGGAGGCGGTGGCCGCCCTGCGCGCCGGCGGGCACGACGCGGCGGTGGTCGGCGCCCTGCGCGCCGGACCCGGGAGGATCCGGCTGAACGGCCGCTGATGCACCTCAGGCGCCGGGCGGCCCATGCTGCACCTCAGGCGCGGGGCGGCCCATGCTGCACCTCAGGCGCCGGGCGGCCCATGCTGCACCTCAGGCGCCGGGCGGCTTAGGGTTGGGCCATGACCCGCGCGCAGATCGTCGGCGACATCGCCCTTGACCGGGCCACCTACGACGCCATGGTCGAGCACGCGCGCAGCGACTTCCCCTATGAGGTCTGCGGCCTGCTCGCGGGCCGGGACGGGGAGTTGCGCGGGCACTACCCGATCCCCAACGCGGCGCGCTCCATGACCTACTACACGATGGACTCGCGCGAGCTGCTGGCCGCCATGCGCGACATGGACGACCGCGACACCGAGCTGCTGGCGATCTACCACAGCCACACCCACACCGAGGCGTTCCCGTCGCCCACCGACGTGGAGCTGGCCTTCTACCCGGAGGCCGTCTACCTGATCGTCTCCCTGCAGGAGCCGGGCGCGCCGGTGATCCGCGGGTTCGACATCGTCGACGGGCGGGTGACCGAGCGCCGGGTGCTCGTGGACGGGGAAGAAGCGCCCGGCGGCGTTCGTTGAACCCCGTCGACCACCCTCTACCAGGAGCAGCTGCGATGGCCATCCAGGTCCGCGTCCCGACCGTCCTGCGCAAGCACACCGACGGCGAGAAGGCCGTGTCGGGCGAGGGCGGCACGGTCCGCGAGCTGGTCGACGACCTCGCGTCGCGTTACCCGGGACTGCGCGACGCGCTGCTCGGCCAGGACGGCCAGCTCAACCGCTACGTCCAGACCTACGTGAACGACGAGGACGTGCGCTTCCTGGGCGGCATCGAGACGCCGCTCGCCGACGGCGACCAGGTGTCGATCCTCCCGGCGGTCGCGGGCGGCTGACCCGCGTGCCCAGGGCGATCGACGTCAGCCAGGCCGTCGGGGACACCCCCCTCGTCGGCCTGCCGTCGCTGTCGCCGCCCGGGTACTCGCTGTGGCTGAAGCTGGAGGGGCTGAACCCCACCGGGTCGATCAAGGACCGCGTCGCCAAGTACCTCGTCGAGTCCGCCGAGCGCGCCGGGCGCCTGCACCCGGGCAGCCGGATCATCGAGCCGACCAGCGGCAACACCGGCATCGCGCTCGCGGCCATCTGCGCGCCCAAGGGGTACAAGCTCACCTGCGTGATGCCGGAGAACACCTCCGCGGAGCGCCGGACGCTGCTCGCGGCCTACGGCGTCGACATCGTCTTCAGCCCCGCGTCGGAGGGGTCCAACGGGTCGGTGCGCCTCGCCCGCGAGCTGGCCGGCGCGGACCCCGACCTCTACATGCCCTTCCAGTACGGCAACCCCGCCAACCCGCGGGCGCACTACGAGACCACGGGGCCGGAGATCCTGCGCGACCTGCCCGGGGTCGCGGCGGTCGTGTCGGGGCTGGGGACCGGCGGGACGCTCACCGGCGTCGGCCGGCGGCTCAAGGAGCACGACCCGGCGATCAGGGTCTTCGCCGCGGAGCCCGAGTACGGCGAGCTGGTCTACGGCCTGCGCAACCTCGACGAGGGCTTCGTCCCGCCGGTCCTGGACCAGGCGGTGCTGGACAGCCGCATCAAGGTCGACAGCCGCCGCGCGCTGGTCGCCACCCGCGAGCTGGTCGCCCGCGAGGGCATCTTCGCCGGGGTCTCCACCGGCGCCGCCCTGGCCGTCGCGATCCGCGTCTGCCAGCCCCGCCGCCTGCCCGAGGGCTCCCAGGTCGCGGTCATCAGCCCCGACGCCGGCTGGAAGTACCTGTCCACCGGCGCCTACGACCCCGGCGACGTCGACACCATCGCCGACGACCTCTCCACCACCCTCTGGGCCTGACGGGCCTGCGGGCTCACCTCGGCCTGCCGGGTGCCGGTCCGGCGGCGCGGTCCAGCAGCTCGCCGAGTGCCGCGCAGGCGACGTCGTGAGCCGCGCTGTCGACGATCGCGAGCGCGGCGAACGATGCCTCCACGTCATCGACGCCCTTGACCGTGAGCTCCACCTCCACCTCCCCGCCTCCGAACCGCACCACGGGACCTCTGGCGCGACCGGTGGCGGCGAGCGCGTCGGTGAGCCTCCCCACCTCCGGCCGCCCCGGCCGGATCGTTCCCTGCCGGACGGCGTACCGCAGCCGCACCCGCCAGGCGGGGCGCTCGTCCACGGGCCAGCTCACGTACACGGGCAACCCGGGGTGCTCGACCGCTCCATGCGCCCATGCAACGTCCTCGAGCGGAACGCCGGAACCACGCCGCGGGGACGATTGAGGACGTTCCGCGCCTGCCGAGCGGAACGCCGGAACCACGCCGCGGGGACGATTGAGGACGTTCCGCGCCTGCCGTAAGCCGGCCGTCGCGTTTCGCGGTGAGGAGGAGGGCCTCGGCGATGGCATGGTCTCCCGGGTCCGCCTGAGCCTGCGCTACTTCGAGGAGGCGCGGGGGGTGCCGGGCCTGGATGTCCGGCTGCACGGCGCCACCCTGTACGCCTCGATCGTCCGATCGGACGAGCCGGTCCTGGTGAACACCCACGTCCACGGGTCACCTGCGGCGCAGTCACCGGTCCTGCACCTCCGGCGGGTGCCCGGCGGGCGCGTGGTCGACCACTACCTGACCAGCTTCGACCGCGTCTGGGCCTCGGCGAGGGCCGCGCTCGTCACGCCCGCGGGAGGCTGAGCGATGGCCCGGATCGACTACTACGACGACCCCGACGCACCGGCGCCCACGAGCCTGGTGCCGTCGGTGACCGCCGCCGTCGTGCACGACGGCCGGCTCCTGCTCATCCACAAGGTCGACAACGACCGCTGGGCCCTGCCGGGCGGCGCGATCGAGGTGGGCGAGTCCGCGTCCGCCGCGGCCGTGCGCGAGGCGCGCGAGGAGACGGGCCTGGAGGTCACGGTCATCGGGCTCATCGGGGTGTACACCGACCCCCGCCACGTCATGCGCTACAGCGACGGGGAGGTCCGTCAGCAGTTCAGCCTGTGCTTCCGCGCCGCGCTCGCGGGTGGCGCGCTCCGGCCGCAGCCGTCGGAGACCAAGGAGGTGCGCTGGGTGCCGCTCGGGGACCTCGGATCCCTGGACATCCACCCGTCGATGCGGGCGCGGGTGGACCATGCGCTGGACTGGTCGCCGGGGGACGCCGCCCATGTCGCGTGATCCGGCCTCACCGCAGGCGGGTGAGGCGGTCCGCGGCGCGGGCGACGTGGGCGGCGAGGACCGGCCGGGCCAGGACGATCGCCTGGTGCACCGGGGAATCGGGTGGGTAGCGGGCGAGGATCTCGTCGACCCGCTCGCCGAACGTCAGGCGCTGGCCCTGGGGACCGGTGGTCAGGTCGGCGGTGATGAGCGCGTCCAGGACCGGTGAGTCCTCGAGCGGGAAGGCCGAGAGCTCCCGGGACAGGCCCCGTTGCGCGGCCTCGAAGCGGGCGCCCGAGTGGTGTGCCACCAGGGCGCACAGCCTGGCCGGGAACCCCTGCGACGCGAGGTGACGAGCCCCGTCGAGCGGGTGGAACCCCGTCACCGCGAGCTCCGGCGCGTAGCCCAGGTCGTGCACCCAGGCGGCGTCGACGAGCAGGTCGCGCTCTGCCGCGGGCACCGTCGCGGCCAGCTCCTGCGCCCGGGCGGCCACGGCGACGGTGTGGCGCCAGCGATCGCCGAGGGGCGACAGCAGGCGTGCCGCGAGGTCTGCCGCCGGGCCGGCCACCCCGCGGCCTAGCCGACGGCGTCGCGTGCGCGGGCGCGGTGCTCGCGGACGTTGCTGCGGTTGGAGCAGCCGGTCGAGCAGTAGCGGCGCTTGGCCGAGCGGGAGGTGTCGATGAAGACGTCCACGCAGTCGGCGGCGGCGCACTGGCCGAGGCGCTCGATGCCGTAGTCGCACAGCACGACGGCCAGGCTCATGGCGGTGCTGGCGGCGACCCGGTCGACGATGTCGGCCTGCTGGGGTCCGAAGTGCAGGTGGGGGTCGGCGCCGCCGTGCTCGCTGATCCAGGGCACGGCGCGGGTGCGCTCGAGCAGGGCGTTGAGCAGCTGGGCCGCGGTGCTGGGGTCGCGGGCGGCGAAGATCCCGCGCAGCGCCAGGGCGAGGTCACCGAGGCGCTCGACGTCGCCGGGGACCAGGTCGCTGCGCAGCTCGTAGCCGTCCAGCAGCCCGCGGAGCTCCTCCACGGTCGGCGGGACCGTGCGGTCGAACGGGTCGGGGAAGGCGTTGGCGAGGTCGACCGCCAGCTGGGCGGTCCGGTCGGTGTAATGCCTGAAGTCCATTGAAGTCTTACCTCCGCCCCGGTATCGTAATGAGTGTAGCGCGATCATCGATTACGGAGGCTCCCATGCACCCCGAGTTCCTCGTCCTGCTGCTCCAGCAGGACCGCCGGCGCGAGGCCGCGAACGCCCGGCGCCACCACCTGCCCCGTACCGCCCGCGCCGTCCCCGCGTGGCGCGAGTCCCTCGGCCACGGCCTGGTCGGGCTGGGCCACCGCCTGGCGGCCGAGCAGCCGGCGTGACCGCCGGCGGCGGGTCCCCGACCGGCGCGGCGGCCGCGCCGGCCCTGGCGCCGGAGGCCGGCTGGGCGTGGCTGCGCCGCTGGGACCACCAGCAGCGCAGCTACCTCCCCCGGCGGGAGGAGCGCTTCGACGCGATGCTCGACGTCGTCGCCGACCTGCTGGGCCCCGACCCCGTCGCCGTCGACCTCGCCTGCGGGCCCGGCTCGCTGGCCGCCCGGCTGCTGGACCGCCTGCCCGCCGCGCGCTGCGTCGCGGTGGACGTCGACCCCGTGCTGCTCGGCCTGGGCCGCAGCGCGCTGGGGGACCGCGGCGGCCGGCTGCGCTTCGTCGAGGCCGACCTGCGGGCACCCGGCTGGACCACCGCCCTCGGGGTCGACCGGGTCGACGCCGTCCTGTCCACGACCGCCCTGCACTGGCTGGCCCCCGACGCGCTGGTCCGGCTGTACGGCGACCTCGCCGGGCTGCTGCGCCCCGGCGGGCTGTTCCTGAACGGCGACAACCTGTCCTACGGCCCCGCCGAGCCCACCCTGCGCCGGGCCGCGGCCGCCGCCTCGGCGCGCCGCGGCGAGCGCGCGCGGGCCGCCGGCGACGAGCGCTGGGACGCCTGGTGGGACGCCGCGGCCGCCGCGACGGCTGGGACGCCTGGACCGGGGCGCCCCCGAGCTGGTGGGACGCCGCGGCCGCCCACCCCGCCCTGGCCCGGCTGGTGCGCCGGCGCCGCGCGCTGGACCACGAGGCGGACCACGGCGACGCCGCCACCACCCTGGACCTGCACCGCGCGGCGCTGGCGGAGGCGGGCTTCCGCGAGACCGGGGTCGTCTGGCAGGACCTGGACGACCGCGTCCTGCTCGCCGTGCGCTGACCGGCCGCGCCGCGCCGCCGGACTACACTCGCCCCCATGCCCGATCCCCGGCCCATCGGGGTCTTCGACTCGGGGGTTGGCGGGCTCACCGTGGCCCGCGCCCTCATGGACCTGCTGCCCGACGAGCGGCTGGTCTACCTCGGTGACACCGCCCGCACGCCCTACGGGCCGCGCCCCCCGGCGGAGGTGCGCCGCTTCACCGTCGCCGCCGTCGACGAGCTGGCGCGCCACGACGTCAAGCTGGTCGTGGTGGCCTGCAACACCGCCACGGCCGCCCAGGCGACCGCGCCGTCGGCCTTCACCGTCCCGGTGACGGGGGTCATCGGGCCCGCGGTGGTCGCGGCCACCCGCGCGACGCGCAACGGCCGGGTGGGGGTGATCGGCACCGAGGGCACGATCGCCTCCGGCGCCTACGAGCGCGCGCTGGCCGCCGCCGACCCGGAGCTCAAGGTCCTGTCCCAGGCCTGCCCCCGGTTCGTCGAGCTGGTCGAGCAGGGCCGCACCACCGACCCGGAGGTGCGCGAGGTCGCCGCGGACTACCTGGCGCCCCTCGTGGCGGCGCAGGTGGACACCCTGATCCTGGGCTGCACCCACTACCCCCTGCTCACCGGGGTGCTCGCCTACGTCATGGGCCCCCAGGTGGTGCTGACCTCCAGCGCCGAGGAGACCGCGCGCGCCGTGTTCACCCGGCTGGTGGACGACGACGCGCTGGCCGACCGCGGCGGCGCCCACCGGTTCCTGGCCACCGGCGACCCCGCGGCGTTCGCCGCGCTGGCCGCCCGGTTCCTGGGCCCGCGGGTCGCGCCGCCCGACGTGGGGCGGGTGCCGGCATGGGCATGACCGTGGGGCTGGTCAGGGGCGACGGCAGGGGGGCGGCGGACCTGCGCCCGGTCACCATCACCACCGGGGTGCAGGAGTTCGCGGAGGGCTCGGCGCTCATCGACGTCGGGCGCACGCGCGTGCTCTGCGCCGCGAGCGTGGACACCGTCCTGCCCCGCTGGCTGCACGGGCAGGGGCGGGGCTGGGTGACCGCGGAGTACGCCATGCTCCCGCGCGCCACCTCCGACCGCACCCCGCGGGAGTCCGCCAAGGGCCGCGTCGGCGGGCGCACCCACGAGATCCAGCGCCTGATCGGGCGCAGCCTGCGGGCCGCGATCGACCTCAAGGGCGTCGGCGCCCACGTCGTGCACGTCGACTGCGACGTGCTGCAGGCCGACGGCGGCACCCGCACCGCGGCGATCACCGGCGCCTGGGTCGCCCTGTCGCTGGCCCTGGACACCATGGTCGCCCGCGGGCTGCTGAAGGCCCGGCCGCGCCTGGACCCGCTCGCGGCGGTCAGCGTGGGCGTCGTGGACGGCGTCGGCATGCTGGACCTGTGCTACGAGGAGGACGCGCGCGCCGACGTCGACATGAACGTGGTCATGACCGGCGACGGCCGCTTCGTCGAGGTGCAGGGCACCGCCGAGGCCGCCCCGTTCAGCCGCGCGGAGCTGGACGCCCTGCTGGCGCTCGCCGCGGCCGGGGTCGAGGGCCTGCTCGCGGCCCAGGCGCTCGCGCTGCCGGACGGGCCCGCGCCCGGGGCGCTCGGGTGAGGCGGGTCGTCCTCGCCACCACCAACCAGGGCAAGGTCGCCGAGCTCCGCCGGATCCTGGACGGCCTGGACATCGACCTGGTCGACGCCCGCGCGGCCGGGCTCGCCGCGGTCGACGAGACCGGCGCGACGTTCCTGGACAACGCCCGCCTCAAGGCCCGGGCCGCGGCGGACGCCACCGGGCTGCCCGCCGTGGCCGACGACAGCGGCCTGGCCGTCGACGCCCTGGGCGGCGAGCCGGGCGTGCGCTCGGCGCGCTACGCGGGCCCGGAGCAGGACGACGCGGCCAACCTCGCCCTGCTGCTGCGACGGCTGGCGGGGATCGCCGACCGGCGGGCGCGCTTCGTCTGCGCCGCCGTCCTCGCCGCCCCCGACGGCCGCGAGTGGACCGCCGCCGGGACCCTGGAGGGGACGATCGCACCGGCGCCGCGCGGCACCGGCGGGTTCGGCTACGACCCCGTCTTCGTCCCCGAGGGCGGCGGCCGCACCGCGGCCGAGCTGACGCCGGCGGAGACGGACGCGGTCTCCCACCGCGGCCGCGCCTTCCGATCGCTGCGGCCGGCTTTCATCGATCTGTAGGACGGCGCGCGGCGTACGCTGGCCGGGTCATGCGGGCAGCGACAGAACGAGCACACGGCGTGGAGCGGCCGCGGTCCCACGACCGCACCGAGCGCCTGCTGCCGCCCCGGCGGCTGCAGCGCGCCGCCCTGCGCCGCGAGCGCCGCCGGCGCCGGCTGGCCCGGGCCGGGGTCATCGCGGTCGCCCTGGTGGCGCTGCTGCTGCCCGACCTGCGCCCCCCGGCGACGCGGGTCTCGCTGGTCGACCGCTTCCTGGCCGGGCAGGTGCCGTTCTCGTCCGCGCGGGTGCAGGACGACCCCATCGGGATCCACGCCGCCGCCCTGCCCGTGGTCGAGGTCCCCGAGGACACCCTGGTGCCCATCGGGCGCGTCGTCATCCCGAAGATGGGCCTGGACACCGCGTACCACAGCGGCGTGCACGAGGCGGTGCTGGAGCGGGGGCCCGGGCACTGGCCGGGCACGCCCCTCCCCGGGCAGCCCGGCAACGCGGTCCTGTCGGGGCACCGCACGACCTTCACCGCGCCGTTCAACGGGCTGGACCTGCTCGTCCCCGGCGACGAGGTCCGCGTCGAGTCCGGCGGCCGCACGACGGTCTACCGGGTGACGGGCACGACGATCGAGCCAGAGGCGACGTATCCGGATGTGGTGCTTCCGCAACCAGCGGACCCGGCCGAACGGACGATCACGATGTTCGCATGCCACCCCAAAGGGTCTGCCCAGCAACGCATCGTCGTGAAGGCGACTGCCTATGATGACCCCCGACCGGCGTCACCCGCAGCGGGAGGGGAATGACGTCCCGGTAGGTCGGTTCGAGGGGTCGGAAACGAGGGTGGGGCGGTACCCGGCGGGGGGACCGGCCCTGGGCGCGCGAGCAGGAGAGGGCGGGACTGCCATGGAGGACCGACAGGTCTGGGAGACGCCACCGGCGTCCCGGACGGGGGAGCGGAGCTCCCTCACGCGGCGACGCGTGCTGGAGGGTGGTGCGGCGCTCGGGGCCGCGGGCCTGGTGGGCACCGCGCTGCTCCAGCGCGGCGGGCGCGTGGGCATCGCACAGCAGCCGACGGGCGGCGACCTCGACCTGGTCGAGCTGGCCCTCACCCTGGTCGCCCTCGAGTGCGACTTCGACGAGCGCGGGCTGGAGGCGGGCATCCTCTCGGGCCGCGACCTCGAGGTCGTCACCGAGGTCTACAACATCTCCAAGGCGCAGGAGAAGCTGATCGCCCAGATCCTCGCGGACGCGGGCGGACCGGAGGTCGAGCGCGCCGAGTTCACCTTTCCCGACGAGTCGCTCGCGTCGCGCGACGGCTTCCTGCAGCTCAGCTCGCAGCTCCAGGAGCTGTGGGTGGGCGGCTTCCAGGGGATGCTCCCCAGCATCCAGAACCCGGAGCTGTTCAACGTCGGCGCGTCCCTGGCCGGCGTGCGGTCCCGCTGCGCGGCGGCGATCGCCGCGCTCGGCGGGGGGCGGCCGTTGCCGTCGCCCGTCGAGACCCCCCTGTCCGCCGCCGACGTGCTGAACCGCGTCGCCGAGTACCGAGCCGCCTGATGCGACGTCGCGACCTGCTCAAGGTGATCCTCGCCTCGCCCGCCGCGATCGGGGTCCAGTTCCTGACCCCCGCCGCCGCGGCCCAGGCCCAGCCGTCCTCGTTCGCGGGTCCCGCGGACGTCTTCAACTACCTGCGCACGCTCCAGCACCTCAAGGCGGAGTTCTTCCGCCAGGGCGTCGCCGCCAACCTGCTCACGGGGGTCGAGGCGGACTACCTGCGCACCATCGGCGAGGACGACGCCGCCCTGCTCGCGCTCTACACCCAGAAGGTCACCGAGATCGGCGGCGAGCTCACCCCCGCCCCGGCGGTCGCGTTCGGTGACGCCTTCCGCAGCCGCGAGAGCTACCTGACCATGGCGTTCGACCTCACGAACTGCTGCCTCCAGGGCTACCTCGGCGCGGCGCCCGCGCTGTTCGGGCAGCGCGACCTGCTCCAGCCGCTGCTCGGCGGCTTCGGGACGCAGGCGCGGCACGCCGCGGTCGTCGGCATCGCCGGGGGCCGCCCCGCGGCCGGCGGGATCTTCAAGGGTCCCACGGAGATCGCCCTCGGGCGCGAGCGCGTCCTGTCGGACCTGTCGCCGGTGCTCGGCGACGCCCACGACGCCGCCGCACACGCCGCGCGCACGGACTAGCCTCGACGGTTCGGGGCGCCCCGGGTGGGGGCGCCCCCGAGCCGAGGAGCCGCGGGTGGTCGAGGTCGCCCTCGACGCGGTGACGGTCGTGCACCCCGACGGGACCGTCGCCCTGTCGCACCTGTCCCTGACCGTCGCCCCCGGCGAGCTCCTGGTGGTGACCGGGCCCTCGGGCAGCGGTAAGACCACCACCCTGCGCGTCGTCGCCGGCCTGGTCGACCTCGCGGAGGGCAGCGTCCGCATCGACGGCCAGCCGGTGGACGCCCTGCCCCCGCAGGAGCGTGACGTCGCGCTGGTCGCCCAGGAGCACGTCCTCTACCCGCACCTCACCGTCGCGGAGAACCTCGCGTTCCCGCTGCGCCTCCGCGGCGTCGACCCGGTCGAGGTCAACCGGCGGGTGGCCGCGGAGAGCCGCGTGCTGGGGCTGTCGCGCCTGCTGTCGCGCCGGCCGCGCACCCTGTCGGCAGGCGGTCGGCAGGCCGTGGCGATCGGGCGCGCCACCACGCGCGCGCCCCGCGTCTTCCTGCTCGACGAGCCCCTGTCCGCGCTGGACGCGGCCGAGCGGACCCGCCTGCGCCGCGAGCTGCGCGTCTTCCTGGCCGGGCTGGCGGTGACGACCATCTACGTGACCAACGACCAGGCCGAGGCGCTGGCCCTGGGCGACCGCGTCGCGGTCCTGCGCGACGGCGCCCTCGAGCAGGTGGCCCCGCCGGCGGAGCTGCTGGCCCGGCCGGCCAACACCTTCGTCGCCGGCTTCACCGGCACGCCGGGGATGGACCTCGCGCGGGCGGAGGTGATCGCCGCGGGGGCCGGGGTGGCCTACCGCCTCGCGGACCAGCTCCTGCGCGTGCCGGCCGGGATCCCCGGACCCCTGCGCGGGCTGGTCGGCCGCCCGGTCCTGATCGGCGTGCGCGCCCACCAGCTCCTGCCCGCGGAGGAGGGCGGCCCCGCGGCCCTGCGCGGCACGGTCGAACGCGTCGAGGCCACCGGCCCGGCCGACCTGGTCGCCGTGCGTGTGGGCGAGGCCGTCCTGACGGCCCGCTTCCGCCCGGGGCGGGCGCCGCGACCCGGCCGGCCGGCCGACCTGTCCGTGGACCCCGGCCGCCTCGCGGTCTTCGACGTCGCCACCGGGGCCGCCCTGTGGCACGGCCGCCAGGACCCCGGCTAGCCTCCTGCCCGGGTGCCGGAGGGGGCGGGGATGCGGGACGCGACCAGGGTGGTGCGGGCGGGGGCCGCCGACGGACCGGAGGGCACGCCGATGGGCGTGCGGGTCCGGCTGGTCCCCACCGGCGGCGACCACGGCGCGGCGCTGGAGGGCGCCCGGCTGCTGTGGCTCGAATCGCCGACCAACCCGGGCCTGGACGTCTGCGACCTCGCCGCGCTCGCCGGCCGGGCGCACGCCGCGGGTGCGCTGGTGGCGGTGGACAACACCACGGCCACCGTGCTCGCCCAGCGCCCGCTCGCACTGGGCGCCGACTTCTCGGTCAGCAGCGACACCAAGGCGATGACCGGCCACGCGGACCTGGTGCTCGGCCACGTCGCGGCGCGCGACCCCGACCTGCTGTCGCCCCTCGCCGGCTGGCGCACGCAGATGGGCGGGGTGGCCGGGCCGATGGAGACCTGGCTGGCGCACCGGTCGCTGGCCACCCTCGACGTCCGGCTGCGCCGCCAGTGCGCCACGGCGCTGGCCGTCGCCACGGCCCTCCGCGACCACCCCGAGGTGCGCGGCTGCCGCTACCCGGGGCTCCCCGACGACCCCGCGCACGCGCTCGCGGCGCGGCAGATGGCGCTGTTCGGCCCCGTCGTGGCGTTCACCCTGGACGACCGCGAGCACGCCGAGCGCTGGCTGGGCGCGCTGCGCCTGGTGGTCCCGGCGACCAGCTTCGGCGGCGTCCGCAGCACCGCGGAGCGACGTGCGCGCTGGGGCGGGGACGACGTCCACCCCGGCTTCGTCCGCTTCAGCGCCGGCGTGGAGGACCCCGGCGACGTCCTGGAGGACGTCACGGGTGCCCTGGTGCGGGCTCGGGCACCGGTGCCGCCTGGACCGCGCCGTGGCGGTCCACCGACCCGGTGACGGGGATGCCGGACGGCGTGGTGCCGTACCAGCGCGTGCCCTCGACCTGCGCGCCGACCAGCGCGTCGTGGACCTCGTCCAGGACCCGGGCCCGCGGCCAGTCGTCGGGGAAGAACGCGGTCGGCTCCGCGGCCCGCACCCAGCGGTCGCCGTCGGCCAGCTCGACGACCGCGGTGTAGACCCCGCGGGCGTCCGGCGCGGAGCTGGTGCCCGGCACCACCCGCGCGCGGGCGTCGGCGCCCACCGACCCGCGGTGGTGGAACCCGCTGACCCGCCCGCCCCGCCCGAGCCTGCCCTGGAACAGGTGCCGCGCGTCGACCACCCAGCCCGGCGCGCTGCCCGCCGCCAGCACGCGCGTCCCCGCGGTCGGCGGCAGGCGCCGCAGGACCGCGTCGGCGACCGCGGCGGCGGCCCACCGCCAGCGCGGCCGGGGTCCGCACCCGCGGCGCGTCCCACCCGGCCCGCATCAGGGCGGCCGCCAGGCGCCGCCGGGACGCCTCCACCGCCTCGGGCAGGTCGTCCTGGGCCGGGTCGCGGCCGGGGCCCGTCGGGGTCGTGGCGTAACCCAGCCGCCGGCGCAGGCGCAGCAGGCGGCCCAGCTCGGCCAGGGCCGTGCCGCCCGGGGCGGCCGCGACCACCGCGCGGGCACGTCGCCCAGGTCGCCGCGCTCGCCGGGGAGCCGGGGGCAGGCGGTCCCGCCGCCGGGCGAGGTCGCGGTGGTCGACCAGGACCGCCCCGATCATCAGGCCGACCAGCAGCGGACCGGCGAGGCCCCGCCGCCGAGCACGTCGTGGACCCGGAGCAGCCAGCCGGGCAGGGCGGCCCGCGCCTCCCACACCACCCGGTCGACCACGACGAGCACGAGCACGAGCAGCGGCACGGGGGCGGGGCAGGTGCCCCGGCCACGCCGGGGTGCCGAAGCGCCGGGCGACCGCCGCCGCCGCGGCGACCACGCCGGCCGACAGGGCGAGCCCGGCCAGGCGCGGCCGCCATCGGCGACCCCGCCGGGCAGCAGCGACCACAGGGCCCACCCGCCCGGGTCGTCCCCGGCCGCCCGCGCGACCGCCGCCTGCACCGCCTGGTGGCCGACGCCAAGCCGCGCCGACCAGGATCACGTCAGCCAGCCCCGCGAGCGGGCCCGCGCGGTCCCGCGCAGGAACGCCACCAGCGGCACGACCACCAGCAGCTGGTCCTCGACCGCCGCGCCGACGAGCCGGTCGAGGGGCAGCACCCCGCGGCGACCGCCGTCCCCGCCCCGGCCGCCGCCGTCTGGACGGCCGCGCGCCACGACAGGGACCGGGTCGGCAGCAGGACGACCAGCTGGGCGAGCAGCCAGCCTGACCAGGCCACCTGGACCAGCACGGCGCGGGCCGCGGGCAGGGCCGCGCCGCGGCCGCCGCGGCCAGCAGGGCCGCCCACGCCAGCCCGGGGACCAGCGGCCCCGCCCGGCGGGCGGCCGCCGCCGCGCGGCCGGCGTGCGGACGGACCGCCGCGGCGAGCCGGTCCAGCAGCGGGCCGCCCGTGCGCCCACCCCCACGGCCGTGCCGCTCATGGGCGGAGTATGCCCCGGTTGCGGGGAGCACTCCAGGTGTGTCAGGAGGTGACGCGGAGGGTCACGGTGTGCCAGCCACTCGCCCCGTCGGGGACCGGGTCGGCGCGCTGCTCGGTCTGGGTCGCGCCGGTGCCGTCGGTGGCCCGGACCCGCAGGCTGTGCTCGCCCGGGGTCGCGTCCCAGTCCAGCACCCACTGGCGCCAGCTGTCGGGCCCGATCGCGGCGGCCAGGCGCGCGGTCTGCCAGGGGCCGCCGTCGACCGAGACCTCGACGCGGTCGATGCCGCGGGTCGGGGCCCACGCCACCCCCGCGATCGGCGTCGGCCCCGGCGCGATGTCGGACCCGGGCCGGGGCACGTCGATCCGGGAGGCGGTCTTGATCGGCGCCTCCTTGGCCCACCCGCGCGGGATCCAGTAGCCGTCGAGCGCCTCGAGGGTGGTGAGCTCGATCTCGGCCAGCCACTTGGTCGCCGACACGTAGCCGTAGAGGCCGGGGACGACCAGCCGGGCGGGGAACCCGTGCTCGAAGGGCAGCGGCGCGCCGTTCATCCCACGGCGACGAGCACGTCGCGCCCGTCGAGGGTGGCGGTCGGGAACCCGGCGGTGAACCCGTCCACCGACCGTCCCACGACCTGGGTGGCGCCCGGGCGGACGCCGGCCTCGGCGAGCAGGTCGTCCAGACGCACGCCCCGCCAGCGCGCGTTGCCGACCAGGCGCCCGCCGACCTCGTTGGAGACGCAGGCCAGGGTGACGTCGGCCTCGACGACCTCGCGGGCCAGCAGGTCGTCCAGCGACAGCTCCAGGGGCCGGTCGACCATGCCGGTGACGCGCAGGCGCCACGACGCCGCGTCGACGCGGGGGACCTGCAGGGCGGTGTCGATGCGGTAGAAGCGGTCGTTGGGGGTGACCACGGGCTCCAGGCCCGCGACGTCCAGCTGCGCCGCGGCGGGCACCGGGGGAGGGGCCGCCGCGCCGCGGGCAGGGCAAGGCCGACCCGCGACGCGGCCGCGACCCGCGCGCTGCTGCAGCGCGCGACCCGCCCCGGCCCCCGCCACGGCGACCCCGGCGAGGATCCCCGCGCGGCGCAAGAAGGCGCGCCGGTCGAAGGCGGGCACGGGGACGGCGGGCACCCGGGGCGCCGGGCGCGGGCGGGGGCGAGGACGCGGAAGGCGGCGGCCCCGGCCAGGACCGCGGTCAGGCTGGGCAGCAGTGCGGCGGGGGCGGTGGCGCGCGGGTCGGCGGTGGCGGCCAGGACCCCGGTCAGCCGAAGGCCGCCAGCCCGGCGGCGAACGCCCACCCCCGGCGCGTGGCGGCCAGCCCCAGCAGGGCGCCCGCACCCGCGGTCAGGACCACGATCCCGGCCAGCAGCGCGGGCCGGTCCGCGGTGCCCAGCACGTCGATGGCGGCGCGGACCACGCCCCCGGGCGCCAGCGCGACGACGCGGTCGCCGACCGCGACGACCGGCGAGGGTGCGAGCAGCAGCCCGGCGGCCAGCTCGCCGGCGCCCAGGGCCGCGAGCGCCGCGACCGCACCCGCCGCGGCGGCCGCGCCCCGTGGCGGGGTGGCGGCGGCCGGGCTCGGGGCACCCGATCCCCGTCCCGCCGCGCGCACCGCCGCCCGCTCGCTCACCCCACCGACGGTAGCCGCGCCCCGGGCGGGGCCGCCGGGACCGTCACCGGACCGTCATCCCGGCAGGGCGGCCTGACCCAGGATCGGGCCGCGCGGCGCGTCCGCGCGCTCGGCGTCGGGCTCCAGCGACACCGCGACCCCCGCCGCGTCGTCGACGTCGTCGAGCACCACGACGGTCGCGTCGTCGGCGGTGGGCGCGGGCAGGGGCCGTTCCCAGACCGGGGCGCCGTCGCGGATGGTCCACAGGGTGAGGGTGCCCTCGTCGTCGGGCGCCTCGGCCAGGACGACCACGGCCTCGTCGGCGCCGGGGGCGGCGACCAGGTTGCCCTCGAGCCCGGCGTCGGATTCCAGCGGCGTGGTGGTGGCCCCGGGCTGGGTGAGGATCGCCAGGGCGCGGTCGGCCGGGTCGGGGCGGTCGGCGAGGCGGACCCCGGCGAGGGTGACGCCCACGGCCACCGCGGCGGATGCCAGCGACGCGGCCACCGGCGCGAGCCACCGCCGCCGGGGGCGCAGCGTGGCGACGGCCGGAGCGGGGGCGGGTGCCGGCGCCGGAGCGGGGGCGGGCGCCAGGGCGGGCCGCAGCGGCACGGGCGGGGGCGCCAGGGCGGCGACCTCGGCCAGGACGCGGTCGCGCAGGCCGGGCGGCGGGGCCAGCTCCACGGCCGCGCCGAGCTGGGCGGCCACCTCGAGGTAGGACGCGACATCGGCCCGGCAGACCTCGCAGGTCGCGAGGTGGCGCTCGTAGCGCACCCGCTCGAGGTCGGGCAGGGCGTGCAGGGCGTAGGCCGCGGCGAGGTCGTGCGGATCCGTGCTCATGCCGGCGCTCATGCCTCTGGCCCCAGCTCGTCGCGCAGGCGGATCAGCCCGTCGCGCAGCCTGGTCTTGACGGTGCCGAGCGGGGTGTCCAGCAGCTCGGCCACCTCGCGGTAGGTGTAGCCGCTGTAGTACGCGAGCTCGACCGCCTCGCGCTGGAGCCCCGTGAGGTGGTCCAGCGCCCTGCGCACCTGCCGGTGCTCCAGCCTGACCTCGACCTCCTCGGCGACCTCGTCGAACCCGGGCCGTGCGTCCCGGGTCCCCACCACAGTGTCGCGGTCGCGCGACGCCTGCTCGCTGCGGACCCGGTCCACCGCGCGGCGGTGGGTCATGGTCAGCAGCCAGGTGAGCGCCCGGCCGCGGCCGCGGTCGAAGCGGGAGGCGTGCCGCCACACCTCCAGGTACACCTCCTGCGCGACCTCCTCGGATTGTGACGGGTCGCGCAGGATGCGCCGGACGAGCCCGTAGACCTTCGATCCCGTCCGGTCGTAGAGCGCGGCGAAGGCTGCCTGGTCACCGGTCGCGATGCGCTCGAGCAGGTCCTCCAGGCCCGGGGACGCGGCGCGGCCCACCGCGGGGCGTGGTCCGGGCTCGGCGTCGGGCACGACCGGGTTCCTGACGATCGACTGAACAGTGAGTGAGTGTGAGACTACTCATGGGAGCGTCGCTGGACCGACCGTTGCGCGCATCCTCAGTAGTGACGTACCCGTGGTCAACTCGTTACGCAGCCCCTGCCGTCCCCGTTCACGCACCCGAGCAACGGAGCTCGCCGATGTCCCGCGTCCCCGCGGCGGTCGCCGCCCACCACCCTGCCACCGCCGCCGCGGGCGCGGAGGTCCTCGCCGACGGCGGCAGTGCCGCCGACGCGGCCGTCGCCGCCGGCCTGGCCGCCTGCGTGGCCGAGACGACCATGACCGGACTGGGCGGGGGCGGCCACGCGATCCACTGGGACGCCACCGCCGGCAGCGCCCAGACCCTGGACTGCTTCGTCGCGGTGCCGGGCCTGGACGGCACCGCCCAGCCCGACCCCGTCGAGGTCGTCATCACCTTCGAGGCCGAGCCGGTGCCCTACCTGGTCGGGGCCGGCGCCGTGGGGGTGCCGGGGCTCCCGGCGGGGCTGCACGCGCTGTGGCTGCGCTACGGCCGCCTGCCCTGGTCGCGCCTGGTCGAGCCCGCCCTCGCGCTGGCCCGCGCGGGCGTCGCCCTGCCGCCCAGCCACGCGCGGGTCCTGGCGATGCTGGAACCGGCGATGACCCTCAACGAGGGCGCCGCCGCCTACGCGCCCGGCGGCCGCCCGCTGGGCGCGGGCGGGGTCCCGGTGCTGCCGGGCCTGGTCCCGCTCCTGGAGCTGCTGCGCGGCGAGGGTCCCCGCGTCTTCTACAAGGGCCCCGTCGCCGACGCCCTGGTCGCCCTGATGGCCGAGCGCGGCGGGTCGCTGGGGCGCGCCGACCTCGACGCCTACGAGGCGCGCTGGGCCGACGCGCCGCGCACGCCGCGCGCGGGGGTGGACCTGCTCGCCCGCCGGGACCTGGCGGGGATGACCGCGACCCTTGCCCGGCTGCCCGTGCTCACCGGCCTCGACGCCGCGGCCCGGGCCCGCGCCGTCGCGGGCGCCCTGGCCGGGGGTGACGCGCACGGGCACACGACCAACGTCGGCGTCGTCGACCCCCACGGCAACGCGTGCGCGCTCACCTCGACCCTGGGGCTGGGGTCGGGGGACTGGCTGGCCGACTACGGCGTGCACCTCAACAGCATGCTCGGCGAGCGCGACCTGCTGCGCGGGCCGCTGGTCCCCGGCGCGCGCATGGGCAGCATGGTCGTGCCCACGGTCGTCGCCGACGACGACGGGCTGGTCGCGGTCGCGGGCGGGGCCGGCGGGGCGCGCATCCGCAGCGCCATGGTCCAGTCCCTGGCCGGAGTGCTCGACGACGGGCTGGACCCGTCCGCGGCGGTGGAGCGGCCCCGGCTGCACGCCGTCGCCGGCCCCGCGGGCGGGGTCGTGCACGCCGAGCCGGGGTCCGACGAGGCGGGGCTGGCCGCCCTGGCGGCCGACGGCTGGGACGTGCGACGCTGGCGGACGCGCCACCACTACTTCGGCGGCGTCAGCCTGGTCGGCCGGGACGGCGCCGCCGCCGACTCACGACGGGACGGGGCGGCGGTCACGGTTCCGGCGGCGGCTGACTGACGGCCATCACGAACCGGCACCCGCCGGGACCGCCCGCCGCGTAGCGGTGGGGGCGGTCGGCGCGGAACAGCACCGCGCCGCCGGCCTCCACCCGGTGGTCGGCGCCGTCGACGCCCACCACCAGCGCGCCCTCGAGCACGGTGAGCAGCTCGCGGCTGCCCGGCGGGTGGGCCACGCCGTCGTGGGCCTCCCCGGCGGCCAGGCGCCAGTCCCACAGCTCCAGGTAGGTCGGCGGATCGGCCCCGAGCAGCAGGTCCCCGCGCCCGCCCGCCGGGCCGTGCCAGAGGGTGACGACCTGGTCGGCGGGAACCACCCGGACCACCGGGGCCTCGGCGACCTCGACGAGGCTGCCCAGGGCGGTGCCGAGCGCGTCGGACAGCCGGCACAGCGTGGCGATGCTCGGGTTGGTCCGCTGCTGCTCGATCTGGACGAGCATGCCCTTGCTGACCCCGGCGCGGGTGGCCAGGGTGTCCAGGGTCCAGCCGCGGGCGGTGCGCTGGGCGCGCAGGTTGCGCGCCACCGCGGCGGCGACCTCGTCGGGGCTCGGCATCGGTCCAGGATACCGCACCGGCCGGTATAAGATCCTGACCCATGGCCGTCCTCCTCGCCCTCGCGTCCGCCGCCACCTACGGCGCCGCCGACTTCCTCGGCGGGCTGTCCAGCCGCCGCGCCCCCGCCGTCGCGGTCACGCTGGTGTCCCAGGCGGCCGGGCTGGTGGTGCTGCTGTGCGCCGTGGCGGTCCTGGGCGGGTCGCCCACCCGCGCCGACCTCGCCTGGGGCGCCGCGTCGGGCCTGGCCGGGGGCGTGGGGCTGCTGCTGCTCTACCGCGGCCTGGCGGGCGGGACCATGAGCGTCGTCGCCCCGATCACCGCCGTCTGCGCCGCGGCGGTGCCGGTGGGCGCGGGCCTGGCGATGGGGGAGCGGCCGTCCGCCCTCGCGCTGACCGGGGTCGTCGTCGCGCTGCTCGCCATCGTCCTGGTGTCGCGCGAGGAGGCGCCGGCGGGCGCCCCGCGCGGGCCGGGGACCGCGGCGGTGCGGACGGCGCTGCTCGCCGGGGTGGCCTTCGGGCTCTTCTTCGTCCTGCTCGAGCGCACCGGCGACGAGGCCGGGCTGTGGCCGCTGGTCACCGCCCGCGGCGGGTCGATCGCCCTCCTCGCGGCCATCGGCCAGGTCGCGGGGGAGCCGCTGCGCGTCCCCCGCGCCGCGCTCGGCGGTGTCCTGGCGGCCGGGATCCTTGACATGACCGCCAACGTGCTCTACCTGCTGGCGGTCCGCGAGGGGCTGCTCAGCCTCGTCGCCGTCCTGTCGTCGCTCTACCCGGCGAGCACCGTGCTGCTGGCCACGGTCGTCCTGCGCGAGCGCCTGCACCCCGTCCAGCGCACCGGGCTGGCCGCGGCGGCCGCCGCGGTCGCCCTCATCGCCGCGACCTGACCGGCGCGACGCGGCCGTCGGCGACCGCCACGCCCTCGGCGGCCAGGAGCAGGGTCTGCTCGGCCTCGCGGCCGCGCAGCAGGCGCCCGTCGGACCGGACCACGCGCCACCAGGGGTGGCGGCCGCCGTGGTCGCGCAGGAACGTGCCGACCGCCCGCGCGGCGCGGGGGAAGCCGGCGTCGGCGGCGACCTCGCCGTAGCTGCAGACCTCCCCGGGACCCAGCCCGTCCAGGACCGCGGCGACGGCCTCCTGGAACGGGGTCAGGGGGTCGCGGGCTCCAGGCGCAGGGACACCGAGTTCATGCAGTACCGCTGGCCGGTCGGCGCGGGCCCGTCGTCGAAGACGTGGCCCAGGTGGGACCCGCAGCGCGAGCACACGACCTCGACCCGGCGCATGCCGTGGCTGGTGTCGATCTCGAGCCCCACCGCGCCGGGCTCCAGCGGGGCGCTGAAGCTGGGCCAGCCGGTCCCGGAGTCGTACTTGTCGGCGGAGGAGAACAGCGGCAGGTCGCACGCCGCGCAGCGATAGGTGCCCTCGTCCTTGTTGTCCCAGTAGGCGCCGGTGAAGGCCCGCTCGGTGCCCTGCCCGCGCAGGACCGCGTACTGCTCGGGCGACAGCCGCGCCCGCCACTCCTGGTCGGTCAGCTCCACGCGCTCGCTCATCGGTGCACCCCGTCGACGACCGTGCGGCGCCGGGTCGGTCGCCGGGCCGCTCAGGTGCCCACCGTAGACGCGACCAGCACCCGCCGGACGGCCTCGCCGAAGACCGCGACGCCGGCGGGCAGCGCGGCCTCGTCGAGGTCGAAGTCGGGGCTGTGCAGGGGGGCGGCGCGGCCGGCCGCCGGGTCCGCCACGCCCAGGGTGAACATGGTCACCGGCAGCCCGGTGTCGCCGAACGCGTAGAAGTCCTCCCCGCCCAGGCTGGGGTCGGGCAGCGCGACCACGCGGCGGTCGCCCAGGACGGCGCGGGCCGCCTCGGTGACCAGCGCGGTCAGGTCCGGGTCGTTGACGCCCACGGGGTAGCCCCGGCGGTGCTCGACCTCCGCCACCGCACGGTGGGTCGCGGCGGTGCCCCGGGCGACCTCGGCCACCCGGCGCACCAGGCGCTCGCGGTCGGCCTGGGAGACCGTGCGCAGCGTCCCCTCCAGGCGCACCGAGGGGGCGATGACGTTGTGGCGGGTCCCGCCGCGGATCACGCCCAGGGTGAACACCGCCGGGCGCACGGGGTCGACCTCGCGGGTGAGGACCTGCTGGAGGGCGGTGACGACCTGCGCGGCGATGGGGATGGGGTCGATCGCGCTGTCGGGGTGGGCCGCGTGGCCACCCTTGCCGATCACGTCGATGAAGAAGGCGTCGTCGGAGCCCGTCGACGGTCCCGGCCGCAGCGCGACCACGCCGGTCGGCTGGCGCGGCGAGACGTGCACCCCGAGCACCGCCGACGGCGCCGGGTCGTCCAGCACCCCCGCCGCGACCATCGGGGCGGCGCCGCCGGGGCCCTCCTCGGCGGGCTGGAAGTACAGCGCGACGGTGCCGGGGAGGCGGTCGGCGCGGACCAGCAGCTCGGCCAGGCCCAGCACCATCGCGGTGTGCCCGTCGTGGCCGCAGGCATGGGCGACGCCCTCGACCTGGGACCGGTAGCCGTCGCGCCCGGGCGCCTCGGTCACCGGCAGGGCGTCGAGGTCGGCGCGCACACCGACGCAGCCCGGCCCGTCGCCGCGCACGACCGCGACGACGCCGGTGCCGACCACCCGCCGCGACGGGAGGCCCAGCTCGGCGAGCACCGACTCGACGTAGGCGGCGGTGCGGTGCTCGGCGAAGCCCAGCTCGGGGTGGCGGTGGATCGCGCGGCGGTGGTCGCGGACGCGGTCGGACAGGTCGGCGGCGGCCGCGCGGATGGCGTCGGTGTCGAAGCGCACAGTGCAGCCGATCGTGCCACGCCCCACCGCCGGTGCAGACTACGTGCCGCCGATCCGATGCGAACAGGAGCTGAAGCGTGGCCAGTCTCGTCGTCCTGTACACCAAGCCCGCGGACCCGGAGGGCTTCGACGCGCACTACCGCGACACCCACCTGCCGCTCGCGCAGACCGTGCCCGGCGCGACCTGGACCGTCACGCGCATGACCGGGACGCCGCGCGGCGGGGACCCCGCCTACTACCTGATGGCGACCGCGACCTTCGCCAGCGACGCCGACCTGCAGGCGGCGATGGCCAGCCCGCAGATGCGCGAGACCGGGCGCGACGCGGCGCAGCTGACCAAGGACTACGGCACGGAGGCGACCATGCTCGTCGGGGGCGACTTCTGATCGTCGCGGGCGGCGCCGTCCTGTGGCGCCGCCGCGCGGACGGCGGCGTCGAGGTCGCGGTCGTGCACCGGCCCCGCTACGACGACTGGTCCCTCCCCAAGGGCAAGGTCGACGACGGCGAGACCGTGCTCGAGGCCGCCGTCCGCGAGGTCCTGGAGGAGACCGGGCACCGCGCCCGGCCGGGGCGCCCGCTCGGGGAGGTCCGCTACCAGGTGGCGGGGCGCGACGGGCGGGCGCGCGACAAGGTCGTGCACTACTGGGCGATGGAGGCCGAGGGCGGTGCCTTCGCGGCCGGCGACGAGGTCGACGCGCTGCGCTGGCTCCCCCCGGAGCAGGCCGCGCCGCTGCTGACCCGCGACCAGGACCGCGACGTGCTCGCCCGCTTCCTCGCCGGGCCCGGTTGACGACCGGACGGGGTGGTTGACCGGGGGGAGGGCGCGGTCCCGCTAGCCTCCCCCAGGTGGGCGAGGAGCGGGCGGCCGGGCTGGCACGGCGGGTCAAGGCGCTGGCCAGGACCCTGCCCGTGCACGACCTGGAGGCCGGCAAGGGCGCGCGTGACGGCGACTGGTCGGTCTACGACCTGCGCGCGCTGGCCCTGGCCGCGGTCGACGGCGTGATCGACTCCATGGGGCTGGACTGGGGGGCGACCGCCGCGGACGTGCGGCGGCGGGTCGCCGCGCTGGCCCGCGCCGCCGCGCCGGACCGCCCGGCGGGGCAGGCCGACCAGGTCGCCGCCGCGGTCCTGGACGGGCTGCTCAACGACCGCAACCGCCGCGAGGCGTTCGCGGTGCCCTATGGCGACTGGTCCGGCCCGTCCTACCGCCGGGCGGAGCTGGTCTTCAAGCTGCTGGAGGAGGTCGAGGCCCCCGACGGCACCGTCGTCCTGCGCGCCACCGACGAGGCGGTGAACCTGTTCGCCGGGTCGCTGGACCGCGACGTGGAGGACGCCCACGCCGCCGCGGAGGCGGTGCTGGAGAGCCAGCTGCGCCGCGGCCGCATCGACCAGGCGCTGGCCACCGCCCGCGAGGCGCGGCTGCGGTCTCTCCAGTTCGCCGGCAAGGTGCGGCGCGCGCTGGACGGCACCCGGCGCGACCTGCGCCAGGTCGACTGGGGCGAGGACGTGCCCCGGCTGCTCGACGACGCGCTGGCCCACCTCGCCGACCGCCTCGCGGTGGAGCGCAAGCTGCGCGCCACCCTGCAGGAGACCCTCGGGGACCTCGCCGAGACCGGCGACGGCGGCGAGGCCGCGGTCTCCGCGGCGCAGCTGCTCCGCGTGGTCGCGGAGTGCCAGGCCCGCCACCTCGAGCTGCACGAGCAGGTGCTCGGCGCGCGCAGCGTCTTCCTGGCCGAGCAGGAGCGCCAGCGCTTCGCCCCGGCCGGCGACGTCCGCCTCGTCGACCTCGGCGAGGAGCTGCTCAAGCCGCTGCTGCGGGCGGGCGCCGCGGGGGGCGGGCCGGCCGCGGCGGCCTTTTTGTCCGCAGCGGTCGGGGCCGTCCCGCCGCGGCTGGCGCGCGTCGTGGACCTCGTCGAGTCGCTGCTGTCGCCGCGCCGGGTCCACGACGAGGACCGCGGCGCCGCCCGCGACCCCGACCTGGTGGCCATCGACGTGGGCACCGACCGGTTCCCCGCGGAGGTCCGCGCCGCCGCCGACGCGGTGCTCGACCAGGTCGGGGCCGGGCCGGTGCGCCTGTCCGCGCTGCTCGCGCGCGCCCGCGCGGCGGGGGACTCCGTCCCGGAGCTGGTCGCCCTCAGCGCCCTGCACGCCTACGCCCCGGAGGGCCCCAGCCCGCTGCGCGCGACCGACGACGGCACGCCCCTGTTCGACCCGCAGTTCGCCGGGGCCGACCTCCTGCTCCAGGGCACCGGGTCATGAGCCGCGGCACCACGGTGGCGCGCGAGGCGGGGGCGGCGGCGCAGCTCGTCGCCCTGGGGCTCCAGCCGCGGCTGCGGCCGGCCGCCGACGGCGCCTACCTCGACCTCGTCACCCGCTACCGGTCCGACGCCGCCTTCCGCGACGTCGTCGACCACGTCGCGGACGGGCTGGGGCTGACGGTCCTGGACGCCGACGCCAGCGGGGTCGTCCTGGCCCCGCGCACCGACTCGCCGTTCGCCCTGCGCCTGGGCGACTACCGGGCGAACCTCAGCGTCAACGAGCGGCTCCTGCACGGCCTCATCCACGTCGGCATCGCCGCCTACTGCTACCCGACGCCGGCCAGCCTGCTGGACGACGACGTGCGCGTGTGCAGCGTCGCCGCGGTCGAGCGCTTCCTGCGCGACGCGGCCGAGCGCCTCCGCGAGCGCCACGGCGACGACGACCCCGACGCCGGCCAGCCGGAGCTGGAGCAGGCGTGGCGGCTGTACCTGCGCCGCCAGGCGGTGCGCGAGACCGCCGACGGCCGCGCCGGGGTGTCGACCACCAGCGGGATGGTGAAGTACGCCCTGGAGCGCCTGGCCGACCAGGGCTTCATGACCAAGCTGTCCGACGCCGAGGGCGGGACCTACCGGGCGCTGCACCGCTACCGGGTCGAGGTCCGCGAGCTGGCCGCGGTCGAGGCGTGGCGGGTCCTGGCCGCCGCCGCCCCCGCGCGGGAGGGCTGAGCGTGCTGCACCTGCGCCGCGTGCACTTCGCGTCGGTCGGCCACCGCGACGCGCGCCTGGCGCCGCTGACCCTCGCGCTGGTCGGCGAGGACGGGCGCCCGTCGCACAGCGTGCTGTGGCTGCGCAACGGCGGCGGCAAGTCCTCGATGCTCAACCTGCTGTTCGCCGTGCTGCGCCCCGGGCGGCGGGAGTTCCTGGGCAACGACGACAGCGGCAAGGACCGCGCGCTGGCCGACTACGTCCTGCCCGACGACACCGCCCACGTCGTGCTGGAGTGGGGCCTGCCGGGGGAGCGCGGCGCGGTCTGGGTGACCGGCATGGTCCTGGAGTGGCGCGACCGGGCCCGCTCCGCCGACCTCGACCGGCTCCGGCGCCTGTGGTACGGCTTCGTGCCCACGCCGCTGGACGGGCGCCTGCTGGCCCCCGAGCGCGTGCTGACCCTCGACACGCTGCCGATCGTGGAGGCGGGGACCCGCCTGTCGCTGGCCCGCTACCGCGACCGGCTGCGCGAGGCCGGGACCGCGGACCCCTCCCTGGAGCTGGTCGTCACCGACGTCCAGGCCGAGTGGCGCCGCGCGCTGGAGCAGCGCCGGCTGGACCCCGAGGCGTTCCGCTACCAGCTGCAGATGAACCGCGAGGAGGGCGGGGCCAGCCAGCTGTTCAAGCGGCGGTCGCGGACCTCCGGCGCGTTCGTCGACCTGCTGCTGGAGCTGGTCCTGCCCGACGAGCAGCCGGGGCGCGTCGCGGCGGTCTTCCGCCGCTACGCCGACGAGCTCGCCCGCCGCCCCGAGCTGGAGCGCCGCTGCTGCCTTTCCCGCGGGGCCGGCGGCGGCCCGGATCAGCGTCGTCCACGCGTCGGCCAGAACCTGCACCGCCTCCCCCTGGACCTCGGCCGGAAAGTTCCCGTTGAGCCACAGCGTGGCAAACCCGTGGACGAAGGACCATGCGCCGACCATCGCGGGCCACACCTGTTCCTCGTCGGTGCCGACGGCCGGGCGCACGGCGGCGGCCAGCACCTCAGCCGCGGCATCGCGCGCGGCGGTCAGGTCCTCGTCGTCGGCCCCGTACAGCTCCGGGCGGAACATGACCTCGAAGTGGGCGCGGTTGCCCAGCGCGAACTCGACGTAGGCGAAGCCGACCATCCGGAAGTCCGCCGACTGCTGCAAGGCGGCCGAGGTGGCGTCGCCCAGCCGGCGGTAGCCCTCCGCCGCCACCGCCGCCAGCACGCCGGCCTTGTCGCCGAAGTGGTGCGCCGGCGCCGCGTGCGACACGCCCGCCCGCCGCGCCACCCGACGCAGGCTCAACGAGGCGGGCCCGTGCTCGGCGATGTCCGCGAGCGCGGCGTCCAGAACCGCCCGCCGCAGATCACCGTGGTGGTAGGGGCGGGGCGCTTGGTCCGACGGCATGCCGACGCATGCTACGCCGCAACTAGACGTTGACAAGATGGCTGCCGCCATCCTATCTTGGCGATGACTAGATAGGAGCTCGCATGCAGGCAGTCAGTGAACGTCTCGCGTACCGGTTGAACGCGCTGTACCCGAAGGTGGTGACCGACGCGGGGCTCGCGCTCGCGCAGACGCCGGCGACCGGCGGTCCGGCTGATCTGGAAGGTGACGCGTACTGCACGGTGGTGACCTACCGCCGCAGCGGCGAGCCCGTGGCCACCCCTGTGTGGTTCGGCCTCCACGGCAGCGTCGTGGTCTTCCGATCGCTCGCTGACAGCGGCAAGATCCGGCGGCTGCGCCATACGGCAGACGTGCTGGTGGCGCCGTGCTCAGCGCTCGGGCGGCCCACAGGACCTGCCTTCCGCGGCACTGGCCGCGTGCTGGAACCTGGCGAGGAGGCCGCCGCCGAGGCTGTCATTCGGCGCCACTACGGCGGCATACGCCGCGGCTACAAGAAGGTCATCAGTGGCGCGCAAGCCGTCTACGTCGCCGTGACCCCCGCCTGACGCAGCAGGTCGAGGGTCTCGACCAGCGGCAGGCCCACGACGTTGGTCCAGCTGCCGTCGATGCGGGTGACGAACGCGGCGGCCCGACCCTGGATGCCGTAGGCGCCGGCCTTGTCCAGCGGTTCGCCGGTGGCGACGTAGGCGTGGATGGTGGGGTCCGCGAGCGGCGCCAGAACCACCTCCGTTGTCACGACGGTGGAACCGGTGGTCCCGCCCGCGACGACGGCAACCCCCGTCGACACCAGGTGCGCCCGACCCTGCAGCCGACGCAGCATGGTGACGGCATCGTCGCGATCAGCGGGCTTGCCCAGCACGTCGCCGTCGAGGATCACGGCGGTGTCGGCTGCCACCACCACCTCGCCGGCGGCGACCGCGACGGCTGCCGACTTCTCGGCGGCCAGGCGCTCGACGTAGGCCGCCGGTTCCTCGGCCGCCAGGCGGCGCTCGTCGATGTCGGCCGGGCGCACGACCGCGTCGAGTCCGGCAAGGCGCAGCAGGTCCAGGCGGCGGGGCGACGCGGATGCCAGGACGAGCCGAGGCTCAACCGCCATCGACCGCCACCATCGTGTCGTCGAGCACCGGCAGCGCGTCGGGATCGTCGCACCAGCGGTCGGGCAGAACGAGGCGCTTCATCGCGCCCACCCGCCCGCGCGGCGCCGCCGCGGCTGACTCGACGACGGCCAGTGTCGGATCAGCGGCGGTGAGGATGCGGTCCACGCCGGCAGCCGTGTCGACCAGGCCAGCGGCGCGATGCACGGCGGCTCCGACGGGGTAGCCCTGCAGGTACCAGCGCAGATGCTTGCGGAAGCGCCGCACGGCGCCGACCTCGTCGCCGTACCAGTCCAGCGACAACGCGAGGTGGCGGCGCGCCATGTCCACGACCGAGCCCAGCGGCGGCGGGCCGGCGGCGGCCTCGCCGGCGAACACCCGGGCGAGGTCGGCGAACAGCCACGGCCGCCCCAGGCATCCGCGGCCGATGACGACCCCGTCGCAGCCGGTCGCCGCCATCATGGCGATGGCGTCCCCCGCCGCCCAGATGTCGCCGTTACCCAGCACCGGCACGGTGCCGACCGCCTCCTTCAGCCGGCCGATGGCGTCCCACCGCGCGTTGCCGCTGTAGCCCTGGATCGCGGTGCGCGCGTGCAGCGCGATCGCCGCGGCGCGGCCGCCTCGGCGCGCCGGCCGGCGTCGAGGTACGTCAGCCGCTCGTCGTCCAGGCCCATGCGCATCTTGACGGTCACGGGCACGGCACCCGCCGCGCGGACGGCAGCCTGCACGACCTCGGTGAAGAGGCGGCGCTTGAACGGCAGCGCCGCGCCGCCGCCGTTGCGGGTGATCTTGGGCACGGGGCACCCGAAGTTCAGGTCCACGTGGTCGACGCGGTCCTCGGCCACCAGCCGCCGCACCGCCTCGCCCATCACCCGTGCGTCCGACCCATACAGCTGCAGCGAGCGGTGGCGTTCGGCAGGGTGGTGGCGCGTCATCTCGTCCGACCTGGCGTTGCCCTCGATGAGCCCGCGCGCGGTCAGCATCTCGGAGACGAAGAGCCCGCCGCCGTGCTCGGCGCATGCGACCCGGAAGGGCGCGTCGGTGACCCCGGCCATGGGGGCGAGAACGACCGGGGGTCGAGGCGCAATGGTCCGATGTGCAGCGTCATTGGTGGCCATTGTCGCCGCTCGAGCGCGGCGCGTAGCGTGCGCGCCATGACCGAGACTTTCGCGAACTACCAGAACGAGATCTACCTCAACGGCCTGGCGCAGCAGCGCCCCGCGCACCCCGTCGCGTCGCACGCCCTGCAGAAGGCCGCATACGAGGCGATGACCCCCGAGGCCCGCGGTTACGTCGAGGGCGGCGCCGGCAGCGGCTTCACGATGCAGGCCAACCGCCGCGCCTTCGACCGGTGGCGCATCGTCCCGCGGATGCTCAACAACGTGGCGCAGCGCGATCTGTCCGTCGAGCTGCTGGGTAAGCACTATCCCGCGCCGATGCTGCTCGCGCCCATCGGCGTGCAGACGATCGTGCACGAACAGGGTGAGCTGGCGGTCGCGCGTGCGGCCGCCTCGGTCGGGACGCCGTTCATCCTGAGCACCGCCGCCTCGCACACCATCGAGGCCGTGGCCGAGGCCGCAGGGGACGGCCCGCGCTGGTTCCAGCTGTACTGGCCCAACGACGAGGCGCTGACGCGCAGCTTCATCGCACGCGCCGAGGCGGCCGGCTACGAAGCCATCGTCGTGACGCTCGACACGTCGATGCTGGCCTGGCGACCCGCTGACCTGCAGACCGCGTATCTGCCCTTCATCGTCGGCGAGGGCATCGCGAACTACCTCAGCGACCCGGTGTTCCTCGAGTCGCTCGACGAACCCCAGGAGAACATGGGCGCCGCGATCATGCGGTGGATCGGCGTCTTCGCGAACCCGGCGTATACGTGGGAGGACCTCGCCACGATCCGTGCCGCGACCGATCTGCCCATCCTGCTCAAGGGCGTGCTGCACCCCGACGACGCGCGCGCCGCGATCGAGCAGGGCATCGACGGCGTGATCGTGTCCAACCACGGCGGCCGCCAGGTCGACGGGGCGGTGGCGTCGCTCGACGCACTGCCGGGGTCGTCGCGGCCGTGCCCGACGGCTTCCCGGTCCTGCTCGACAGCGGGGTGCGCACCGCCTCGGACATCATCAAGGCAGTCGCTCTGGGGGCGCGGGCGGTGCTGCTGGGCCGCCCGTTCATGTGGGGCTTGAGCGTGGGTGGCGAGGACGGCGTGCGCCAGGTCATCCGGTCGATCCTCGCCGAGCTGGACCTGACGCTGGCGCTGTCGGGCCACCGGTCGTTCGAGACGGTGGGGCCGCAGATCCTGGAGCCGGCGCCGTCAGCGTGACCTGAGGGAGCAGGGACTACCTCGTTGCCGCCATTGCGTGCGACATATTTGCTGGTTGTTGTGGATAAGAATTAATACACAATATTGCTGTTGCGCGTTCATCGAACCTGTGTTCGGGTACACTTCGGGCATGCGATCCGGGGGGACATCAGCAGTCGACGACAGGCTTTGCGGCCTGTCGGATGAGGCGCTGCTTGACACCGTGGTCGGGGTGATCGGCCGGCTGTCGTCGACGGCGTTGAGCGCCGCGGTCGACGACGAGGCGTTGCGGGCGAGTGTGGCGGTGCTGGCGCGCTGCGAGTCGGTGGTGCACGCCGAGAAGCTGCGCCGCCTCGGCGAGGTCGATCACCGCAAGGCCTACGCCGCGGCGGGTGAACGCTCGGCCGCGGACTGGCTGGGCCGCGCCACGGGTGTGACGCCAGGCGAGGCGCGCGCGCAGGCGCGGACCGCAGGTGCGCCCTGCGGCGGATGCCCAAGACCGCCAAGAAGCTGGCCGCCGGCGCGATCACCCCCGGCCACGCCGGCGCCGCCGCGCGGGGTCTGGCGGAGCTTCAGCGCCAGGCGGCGGTGCGCCGCCGCGACGCCGGCGGCGACATGGACGCCTGGGGCAAGGCGGTCGAGGCCGAGCAGCACACGGCGGCCGCGTTCGACGGCATGGTCGCTGACACCGCGCCCGGCGCGGACCGCAACGAACTGGCCCGGCGCATCGACGCGTGGACCGCCCACCACGACCCCGACGTGATCCGCGACCGTGAGCGCCGCGCGCTGGCCCGGCGCGGCGTGGTCTGGGACGCCCAGCGCGACGCCGACGGGTTGTGGACCATGCGCGCACAGTTCACCGACGCCGCCAAAGCACAAGTGACCGCCGCGATGGAACCCCTGGCGGCCAAGACCTCCGCCGACGACGACCGCACCCTGGCGCAGCGGCGCCACGACGCCGTGGTCACCCTGTGCCAGCAGGCGTGCGACCGCGGCGACCTGCCGGCCGTGGCGTCGCAACGCCCCCACATGCTGCTCGTCACCTCACCCGACGCACAGGCCGGCGGCCCCGACGCCCAGCCCGCGTGGCTTGACGGCGTCGGGCCGGTGTCCAGCGAGACCGCGCGGCTGTTCGTCTGCGACGCCGACACCACCATCGTCGTCAAAGACGCCAACGGCAAAATCTGGGACGTCGGGCGCGCCACAGGCGACCCCTCCACGGCGCAACGCAAAGCCGTCATCGCCCGCGACAAACGCTGTATCGGCTGCCGGGCGCCGGCCAGCCGCTGCCAGATCCACCACATCGTCTACCGCTCCCGCAACGGCGACACGGTCGTGGACAACTTGGTGCTGGTGTGCTGGTCATGCCACCACGGCATCCACCACCTCGGCTGGCGCGTCACCCGCCACGGCCCCACCTTCACCATCGACCGAACCCCGACAGACCTATGAACCCGCCCCACCACCCCGCCTCCACCAGAGACGGGCGCTGTGGCATGCCCGGACAGCGGGCGTGCCGATGGCGGCGCAGCGCCCGCGCTAGCGTGTCGGCTCGACTGGCGACGGAGGCAGCATGCGCATCGGAATCCTGACCGGCGGGGGCGACGTCCCCGGCCTCAACCCGTGCATCAAGGCCGTGGTGGAGCGTGTGATCGACGACGGCCACGAGGTGGTGGGGCTGCGTCGCGGTTGGAGCGCACTGCTGAGCATCGATCCCTCCGACCCCGCCTCGGTCGAGGCGAACACCGTCACCCTGAACCGGTCGATCGTGCGGACCATCGACCGCAGCGGCGGAACCGTCCTGCACACGTCGCGGACCAACCCGAGCAAGGTCAAGGGGTCGGAGGTTCCCGAGTTCCTCACGGGCCAGGCCGAGGGCGAGGATCCGCACGACTTCACGGGCCACGTGCTGAAGGTGCTCGAGCACCTGCAACTCGACGCGCTGATCCCGATCGGCGGCGACGACACGCTGTCGTACGGGCTACGGATGCACGACGAGGGCGTGCCCGTCGTGGCGATCCCCAAGACGATGGACAACGACGTCCACGGCACCGACTACTGCATCGGCTTCTCCACCGCCGTCACCCGCAGCGTCCAGTTCATCCACCAGCTACGCACCTCGACCGGCTCGCACGAACGCATCGCCGTGGTCGAGCTGTTCGGCCGCTACAGCGGCGAGACCTCGCTGATCGCCGCCTACCTCGCCGGCGCCGACCGCGCCGTCATCAGCGAGATCCCGTGCAACGCGGGGCGCCTGGCCGAGCTGCTGATGGCCGACCGCGCCGCGAATCCCAGCAACTACGCCGTCGTCACCGTCTCGGAGGGCGCCACCATCGAGGGCGGTGAAATGCACCTGCGCGGCGAGGCCGACGCCTACGGGCACCGCAAACTCGGCGGCATCGGCCAGCAGCTCGCCGAGCAGCTCAAGGGACTCACCGGTGTCGGCATGGTCGAGCAGACGCTGGGCTACCTGATGCGCTCGGGCGCCCCCGACTCGCTGGACCTGATGGTCGCCACGAACTACGCCGTCATGGCGGCGGACCTCGCCACCCAGGGTGCGAGCGGCCGGATGGTGGCGCTGCGCAGCGGCGCGTACACCGACGTGCCGATCAGCGTGACGCGCCAGGGCGTCAAGCGTGTCGACGTCGACGCGCTCTACGACGCCAAGCACTACCGGCCGAAGGTGCGCCAGGTCGTCGGCAAGCCGATGTTTTTGTATTAGCGCGCTACCGCCTTCGGCTGCGTGAGCGCAGGGCTGACGCGCTACCGTGGGTGCGGGGTCGAGGTCGATGAGGGGCGGTCAGCGCAGGGCGGCCATCGCCTGCTCGCGCAGGGCGCCGCGGTTGACCTTGCCGAGGTGGGTGCGCGGCAGCGCCTCGACGACGACCACCTGCCGGGGGCGCTTGTACGGCTCCAGCGTCGCCAGCGTGTGCTCGAGGAGTTCGCCGGCGACGCCCTCGCCGGCCGCGGGATCGACGACGACGAAGGCAACGGGCTTGGTCAGCCCGTCGCGGTCAGGCGCACCGACGACCGAGGCCTCGCGGACCAGGGCGTGGCCCAGCAGGCAACCCTCCACCTCTGCGGGCAGCAGCCACTTGCCGCCCACCTTGACGGCGTCGTCGCCACGGCCCACGTAGAAGAAGTAGCCGTCGGCGTCGCGGCGGACCAGGTCCCCGGCCGCGAACCACTCCCCTCGGAAGGCCTCCATGGTCTTGGGCATGTCCTGCCAGTAGCCGATGGCCCGTGAGTGGCCGCGGACCCACAGCCGGCCGACGTCACCGTCGGCGACGTCGTTGCCGTCGGCGTCTCGGACACGCACCTCGAAGCCCTCGACGGGCCGGCCCAGGGAGCCGGGCTTGACGTCGCCGGGGCGGTTGCTGAGAAACACGTGCCACATCTCGGCGGTGCCGAGGCCGTCGAGCAGTTCGACGCCGAAGGTCGACATCCACCGGTCGTACAGGGCGGGGGGCAGCGCCTCGCCGGCCGAGGTGACGAACCGCAGCGACGACATGTCCTGCGAGGCCGCGTCCGGGTGGTCGACCATCTCCTTGATCAGCTTGGGGACGTTGATCAGGATCGTCGGGCGGTGCTGGGCGATCTTGGCGAACAGCACCTCGGGTGTCGGGCGGCCGGTGAACAGCGCCGCGGACCCGCCGACGGAGAAGGGAAACAGCAGGTTCGAGCCGGTCGCGTAGCCGAAGAACAGCTTCGGCACCGACATGGTGATGTCGTCGGCGGTGTAGCCGAGCGTGTCCCTGGCATACAGCCGGGTGGTGTTGGCGAACGACCGGTGGCTCTGGACCACCGCCTTCGGGCTGCCCGTCGTGCCGCCGGAGAACAGCCAGATCGCCGGGTCGTCGCGGTGCGTCGCGACCGTCGCCAGATGGTCGTCGCCGGCGGGCGCGTCGCCGTCGACCACCAGCAGATGGAGGGGACGTCCGGCCGTGCGCGCCGCCACCTTGAACGTCTCGGCGACGGTCGGGTCCACGACCGCCACCGGCGCGCGCGAGTACGCCATGATCGCGGCGAGGTTGTCCACCGGAAGCTCCGGGTTGACCATCACGACGACGGCGCCGATTTTGAGGATGCCGAACAGGGCCGCCACGTACGCCGGCCCGTCGGGCAGCGCCACCAGCACCCGCTCCTCCTGGCGGACCCCTCCGGCCCGCAGCGCGTTGCCGGTGCGGTTGGCGAGGCGGTCCACCTCGTCATAGGTGACCGTGCGATCGTCCAGACGCAGCGCGACACGCCCCCCGTCGCCGCCCGTGAGACGGTCTCCGAGGAAGTGGTCGGCGATGTTGAACGCCTCCGGGGGCTCGGGTGTCATCGGCACAGCCTGCTACGTCGTGACAGGGTGCGAAAGGCCCAGTACTGTGGGTCGCAGGGATGGTTGCAGGGGGACAGGCCAAGGTGGTGCGGGAATGCGGGTGACGGGAATGCGCACGGGCGCTGCCGCGGTGGCGTGCGCGCTTGCACTCGTCGGCGCGCCGGCGGCCGCCGAGACCGTCGTCACCGCCGTCGACCGGGACACGACCTGGACCGCCGCGGGCGGGCCGTACGTGCTCGAGGGCGAGGTGGACGTCGCACCCGCAGCCACGCTGTCGATCGAACCCGGCACGCGCGTGGAAGGCTTGCCCGGCTCGTCGCTGTCGGTTCGCGGCGTCCTGCTGGCGCGGGGGACGCGGACACAACGCATCACCTTCACGTCGCAATCGGGAGACCGCGACTGGCACGGCCTGCGCTTCGTTGGCACCGCCACGATGCACACGGCGGACTCGCGCAGCCAGGTCGCGTCCGCGGTGCTGAGCAATGCATCGACGGCAGTGGCCTCGACCTATGACTCGCCGCGCCTGAGCGACCTTGTCTTCCGCGCCAACGCGGCCGCGATCCGGTTGGTCATGCCGGCCGCGGACACGACGATCACCGGCAGCCGCTTCCTGCACAACGGCAGGGCCATCTCGGGTCGCACAACCTCGGTCGTGACGATCACCGGCAGCGACTTCTGGGCGAACCGGCGCACCCTCATCGCGGGGCCCAAGCGCGCGTACGACTGCGGCGTGGCCGACGACGGCGCGTGGATCCTGTCGGGCAACGACCTCCTGCGCGGTCCGCAGCAGCGGTGGCATTCCGGTGACATAGCGGCAACAACCGGCAGTGGCAACGCCGGGTTGAAGATCGATGCCCGCAACAACTACTGGGGCACCACCTCGAACGACGACGTCGAGGGCCGCATACGTGAGCGGGGGGAGCTCTACTGGGGCAGCGCGGGCGCCGGCGCAACCCGCAAGGAGATCCTCGTCGACCCGCTGTCGCCGACCGCCCTGACCCCGTGGACGCCGCCGGGTCCGGTCGGCACCCCGGCCGAGGAGCCGAGCACCCACGGTGATCCGGCGACCTGGTCTCGCATCTCCCGCCCCGCGCAGGGCACGTGCCACGACCGCGCCGACTTGCGTGCTATCCGGGGCGAGGCCGGAGAGGCGCTGGGCAAACTGCTGTTCGTGCAGGCTGCGGTCAAGCGCCGCCTCGACACGGGTTGCTCCTGGCTCGTGAGCCGCGATGGCACCTTCGAGCGTGGACGCTGTGACACCCCCGTGTGGATGCCGGTCGATGGCCTCCATACGTGGCAGCTGCCCCTGACGGCATCGCTGCCCACGGGGAGGTATGTCGCGATGTCGCGAACCAACCACGGCGGCGGGGACAACCTCGGCGTCGAGCGCGTGGAGTTCTCCATCACCCGCTAGCGCCCCGACAGCGCACGAGGCGTAGCCTGCCCACGATGGCCGCCGACTCTTCGCCTTTGTACTACTGGGATTACCTCCAGCTCGACCGCATCCTGGACGCGCAGAAGCCCGAGAGCGCGAAGCGCGGGGTGCCGGCGCACGACGAGATGCTCTTCATCGTCGTCCACCAGGCGTTCGAGTTGTGGTTCAAGCAGATCCTGCACGAGCTCGACGCGGTCCTGAAGATCATGGGCGGCGACACGGTGGCCGAGAAGGACGTCGGCCGTGCCGTCCACGCGCTGCGGCGGATCAACGAGATCCAGCGCCTGCTCATCGACCAGCTCGGCGTGCTGGAGACGATGACGCCCCTTGACTTCCTGGACTTCCGCGACGACCTCGTACCGGCGTCGGGGTTCCAGTCGGTGCAGTTTCGGATCATCGAGAACCGTCTGGGGCTGCGGCCGCGCCACCGCCTGAAGATCAAGGGCGCGGCGTACACCGACGTGCTGAGCACCGAGCACGGCGATCTCGTCCACGGCACGGAGGAAGAGACGTCGCTGCTCGACCACGTGGGGCAGTGGCTCGAACGCACGCCGTTCGTGTCGTTCGGCGACTTCGACTTCTGGCGCGCGTACCGGGGGGCGGTCGACGAGATGCTCGCCCGCGACCGGCGCATCGTCGAGACCCACCCCAACATCGACGCCGAGGAGCGGGCGGTGCAACTCGCCCGCTTCGACGAGATGACGACCACGTTCACGGCCCTGTTCGACCGTGGCCGCTGGGAGGAGCTGCAGCAACAGGGGCGCCGCCGGTTGTCGCACCGGGCGATCCTGGCCGCGCTGCTGATCAACCTCTACCGCGACGAGCCGATCTTCCACATGCCGTTTCGGTTCCTGACCGGCCTGATCGACATCGACGAGGGCTTCACCGCGTGGCGCCAGCGCCACGCGCTGATGGCACACCGGATGATCGGCGGCCGCATCGGCACGGGCGGCACCTCGGGGCATGGGTACCTGGAGGCTGCGGCGCGCAAGCACCGCATCTTCTCGGACCTCTTCGACCTCCCGACCTACTTCATTCCGCGCTCGGCGCTGCCCGAGCTGCCGTCCGACGTGCGCAACCAGCTCGGGTTTCGCTACGCACAGAACCCATGAGCTACAAGCGCCACTTCTCCCGCTTCCTGGAATCCGACCCCCACCGTCTGCACGCCGCGGCGCACAGTCACCACCCGTGGCCAGACGTCACCTTCGAGGCGCAGCAGCAGGCGTGGCTGGACGCCGCGACGCTGCACGACGACAAGTGGGACCGGGTCTTCGGCGAGGTCATCCCCGAGGCGCAGCGCCACATCGCTCGACGCATCGGGCTGCCCGACCCCGCCGCCACCACGTTTGCGCCGAACACCCACGAGCTGGTCAAGCGCATCGTGTCCTGCCTGCCGGCACCGGCCCGGGTGCTGACCACCGATGCCGAGTTCCACAGCTTCGCCCGCCAGCTGGCGCGCTGGGAGGAAGCGGGGCGCGTGGTGGCGCAGCGTGTGGCCTCGGCGCCGCTGGACAGCTTCGCGCAGCGCTTCGCCGAGGCTGCCGCCGGCGGGGGGCACGATCTGGTGTTCGTCAGTCACGTCCTGTTCGACAGCGGGTTCGTCGTCGACGACCTGCCGGCGCTGGCCGCCGCCGTGCCTGACCCCGCGACCTTCTTCGTGGTGGACGCCTATCACGGCTTCATGGCGGTGCCGACCGACTTCTCGGCGCTGGCAGACAGGGCGTTCTACGTCGCGGGCGGCTACAAGTACGCGATGGCCGGTGAAGGTGTCTGCTTTGCCGCCTGCCCGCCCGGGTACGGCGCTCGCCCCACCGACACCGGGTGGATGGCCGGCTTCGGCGAGCTGGTCAGCGGACCCGCGGGCGAGGTTGCCTACCCGGCCGACGGCGGGCGCTTTCTCGGAGCCACGTTCGACGTCAGCGGGCTGTACCGGTTCAACGCCGTACAGCGATGGCTCGACGGCCTCGGCATCGGCGTCGGCGAGATCCACGCGCACGTCGTGGCGCTGCAGGAGCAGCTGCTCGCAGGCCTGGACGGGATCCTGCCGACGCCCGACGCGCAGCGCCGCGGCCACTTCCTCAGTTTCCGCACACCCGACGCCAAGAGCATCTACGACCGCCTCCACGCCGCCGGCGTCGTCACCGACTTCCGCGGCGACCGCCTGCGCATCGGGCTCGGGCTGTACCACGACGACGAGGATGTCAAGGCGCTGGTCCGCCACGTCGCCGACGCCGCCGCAGCCCGCTGACCGCGGCGTGGCCGTCCTCACCACCGCGCCGGACGCGCCTGGTTCGTGAGAACGACGCTCCGACTTTCTCGCCGCGCCGCCTGGCGCACAGACGACGACGGCCCCGGCGCGAACGCCGGGGCCGTCAAACGTCGAGAAGACGGTCTAGCCGCAGTCTTCCTGACCGTCAGTCGTGGTGGGGTGCGACGCGTCGCGGCGCCCCTTCTCGTCACCGCAGCGCACCTTCAGGCCGCCCGAGGAAGCGTCGGCGCGGGCCCACCCCTGCATCTGCGAAGGCTGGTTGTGCTTGTCACCGTCGATGTAGGCGGTGCCACCGTTCTGCGAGCCCTGGATGACGGCACGACCCTGGAGGGGAACCCGGCTTCCGAGCGCGCCGGTGCCGTCGTTGCACACGCCGACGCCCCCGCTGGTGCCGGACTGGGCCCGGTAGACCTTGACGCCGCCGGCGTCGGCGGTCTGACCCTTGTTGCACCGGACGTCGTTGGTGTACGTCGTCTGGCCCCTGCTGTTCTTGCGCTCCTCGGAGCCGGTGAAGTCGTGTGCCGAAACCGGGCCGCCGAGCATCAGCACGGCGAGCGCACAGGCAAATGCAATTCGGATGCGACGGTGCATGAGGTAAGCCTCCTTCGCCGCGCGGGCGGCGGTCCGCGGATGTGTCACGGACTACTTCGCCACGGACCCGGCGTATTCCTGCACCACAAATATGTAGCCGCACATCGGGGGCCCCCAGCCCCCGCAACTCCGAGTTGCGTGCATATGTGCGTCGAACTCGGAGTTACGGGTTCTTGGGGGAGGCGTTGGCGCTAGGCGATCACGGGGACGTTTGCCATGGCCTCGCGCACCTTCTCCTCCGGGTACTCGAAGTCCTCCAGCTCGCCTGCGAAGTAGGCGTCGTAGGCCCCCATGTCGAAGTGCCCGTGGCCGCACATCGCGGTCAGGATCACGCGCTCCTCGCCGGCCTCCTTGGCTGCCAGCGCTTCGCGGATGGCCGCGGCGATGGCGTGCGTCGGTTCCGGCGCCGGCACGATCCCCTCCGTGCGGGCGAACTGCACGCCGGCCTCGAAGCACTCCAACTGCGCGATCGCCTCGGCCTCGACCAGGCCGAGCTCGTAGATGTGCGACAGCAGCGGCGACATCCCGTGGTAGCGCAGGCCGCCGGCGTGGATGGCCTCGGGGATGAAGTCGTGGCCGAGGGTGTGCATCTTGACCAGCGGCGTCATGCCCAAGGTGTCGCCGAAGTCGTAGCGGTACTCGCCCTTGGTCAGCGACGGGCAGGCGGCAGGCTCGACGCAGCGAATCGTCGGGTTGATGTTGCCGGCCATCTTCTCGCGCAGGAACGGGAACGCGAGTCCACCGAAGTTCGACCCGCCGCCGGTGCAGCCCACGATGACGTCGGGCGTGTCGCCGACCTTCGCGAGCTGCAGCAGCGCCTCCTCGCCGATCACGGTCTGGTGCAGCAGGACGTGGTTGAGGACGCTGCCCAGGGCGTACTTGGTGTCGTCGGCCTGCGCGGCCATCTCCACGGCCTCGCTGATGGCGATGCCGAGGCTGCCGGGGCTGTCGGGGAAGTCCTTGAGGATGCTGCGGCCGGCCTCGGTCATCTCCGAGGGGCTGGAGTGCACCGTGGCGCCCCACACCTCCATCATCGAGCGGCGGTACGGCTTGTGGCGGTACGACGCGCCCACCTGCCACACCTCGCACTCGAGGTCGAACTGGGCGCACGCGAAGGCGAGCGCGCTGCCCCACTGGCCGGCGCCGGTCTCGGTGGTCAGGCGGCGCACGCCCTCGGCGGCGTTGTAGTAGGCCTGCGGCACGGCCGTGTTCGGCTTGTGGGAGCCGGCCGGGCTGACACCCTCGTACTTGTAGTAGATCTTGGCCGGGGTCCCGAGCGCCTTTTCCAGGCGGTGCGCGCGGTACAGCGGCGACGGCCGCCACACCCGGTACACATCCAGGACCTCCTCCGGAATGTCGATGTAGGACTCCGGTCGACACCTCCTGCAGGATCAGCGCCATCGGGAACAGCGGCCAGGTCCTCGGGACCGATGGGCTCGTGAGTCCCCGCGGCACCGGCGGTGGCGGCAGGTCCGGGATGACGTTGTACCAACGCGTCGGCATCTCGGATTCGTCCAGCAGGATCTTCGTCTGCTCGGCCACGACTGCCCCCTTGTCGGTCATCTCTCGGAATCCGCCGAACCTACGCCCGCCCCCGCCGAGCGTCCAGGGGTCTGTCCGAGCAAGCCCCGTCCGCGGCTTTCCGGTTGGCCGCCGATTTCACCGAGATGGGTCACCACGTTGTAGGTCCACGCGCCGGAAGGTGGACCGCGCAGGTACCCGACGACGGACAGGTCGAAATCATGTCCTGTCCGCGGGGCGGTCGGCGATTACCGCCCGAGCGAGGATCTCGATGCGGGCGGCGGGATCGAACAGCTCCGTCACGCCGAACAATGACACCGTCGGGTAGTGCTTGCCCAGATGGTTTTGCCACGCCGCGCCGATGTCGGTCAGGTCGTCGCGGTATGCCTGCACGCTCGTGACGTAAATCTGTATCGCGACCAGATCAGCCGCTTCGGCCCCGACGGCGTGCAGCGCCGTGGCGAGGTTCGACAGCGCCGCGTCCGCTTGTTCGGCCATCGAGGTGCCCTTGACGCGGCCGTCGCGCTGATGCGCGGTCTGGCCGGCGATCTCCACCACCGCTCCCGGCGCGACGAGGGCGACATGCGAGAAGCCCTGCCCGGGCAGGAGGTCCGGCGGGTTGAGGAAGCGGTGCTCTGTCATCGCCCCGTCCAGTTCGGGTCGCGCCCCTGCCGGAACGCCGCGTAGAACTCGGCGTGGTCGTCAGAGCGCATCAGCAACGCCTGCACCCACGCCTCCATCTCGACGGCCGCCGGCAGGCTCATGTCGAGTTCCTTGGTCAACAGCGTCTTGGTCGCGGCGTACGCGAAGGTCGGTCCCTGGGCGAGCTGCCGGGCGAGGTCGTGCGCCTCGGCGACCAGGATGTCGTCGGCGACGACCCGGGTGGCCAACCCGATCGCCTGCGCCTCGTCGGCGGTGACCTTCTCGCCCAGCATCAGGATCTCCGTCGCCCGCCCCAGGCCGACGAGGCGCGGCAGCAGGTACGCGCACCCCATGTCGGCGCCGGCGAGGCCGACCTTGGTGAACAGGAAGCGGAAGGACGCCGAGCGCGACAGCAGCCGGAAATCCGAGGCCAGCGCGATGACGGCGCCGGCACCGGCCGCCGTGCCGTTGACCGCTGCGATGACCGGCCGCGGCAACTCCCGAAGACGCTGCACCACCGCGCCGGTCATGCGGGTGAACTCGAGGACCCTCCGGTTGTCGCCGTGTCCGAGCAACTCGCCGATGATCTCGTCGACGTCGCCACCCGAGCAGAAGCCCTTCCCGGTTCCCGTGATGACGACGACCGCCACGTCGTCGCGATGCTCGATCTCCGCCAGGAGGTCGCGGAGGTCGGCGTAGACGTCCAGCGTCAAGGCGTTGAGCTTGTCGGGCCGCTCGAAGGTGATCGTCGCGATACCGTCGTCGACGACGAAGCCGAAGTTTGCCCACTCGGACGTCCATCCGGCGGACGCGCGGAAAGCGGTCACTGCTGCACTCCTCCCCCGTCGAGGATCATCGACTGGCCGTTGATCGCGGCGGCCTCGGCCGAGGCGAAGAACGCCACGGCGTCCGCGACCTCGGCCGGCTGCACCATCCGTCCCAGCGGCTGCATGTTCTCCAGCACGGCGCGCGCGTCCTGCTCGTCGCGACCTGTCGTCTCGACGATGCGGTCGACGCTGCGCTGCGCCATGTCGGTCTCGACGAACCCGGGACAGACGCTGTTCGAGGTGATGCCCGTCCCCGCGACCTCGACGGCGATCGACCGCATCAACCCGAGCAGCCCGTGCTTGGACGCGCTGTACGCCGAGCCGTACCGCACCCCGCGGTGGCTCGCGACGGACGCCACCGCAACCAGTCGCCCCCACCCCCGCTCCCGCATGCCCGGCACAACGGCGCGCGCACCCAGGAAGACGCCGGTGACGTTGATCTCGTAGGTGGAGCGCCACTGCTCCAGCGTCGTGGTGTGCAACGGCGCGGTGGCTGCGACGCCCGCGTTCGCCACGAGCACGTCCACACGCAGGTCGAGCGCGCTCCACGCGGCCTCGTCCGTGACGTCGAACGCCAGCGGCTCGACGCCGGGCACTTCCTTCGCCACCGAGTCCAGCGCCCGCTCGTCGCGTCCGGTGACCACGACGCGATGGCCGTCGGCGGCGAAGCGCTGCGCGCACGCGCGCCCGATGCCCTTGTTCCCGCCCGTGATCAGTACGGTCGTCACCGGTACCTCCGAGGATCGAGCACGCACAGGTCGGCGCGGCCCGCGGCCACAACCGTGTTGATCTCGTCCAACGTCGTGATCCTGCCGCCGGCGATGACGGGGACACCTGCCTCGTTGCGGATGCGGTCCGCGAGCTGCACCTGGTAGAGGCGCCGGTAGTCGCCGGCGCCGGCGTCCGTGCCGACGGTGAGCCCCGCGGCGACGTCGAAGAACGCGGCACCGGCGGCGGCCATGCGGCGCGCGATCTCGACAGCATCGTCGGGTGTGAGGCCGCCGCGGTGGCGGTCGTCCGCGACCAGCCGCACGCCCACGGGGCGGTCCGCGGGCCACGCCCCGCGCACGGCGTCGAGAATCTCCAGCGGGTACCGCAGGCGGTTCTCCAGCGACCCGCCGTAACCGTCCATGCGCTGGTTCGACAGCGGCGACAGGAAACTCGCGAGCAGGTACCCGTCGGAACAGTCGATCACGAGCGCCGCCGCGCCGGACTGTGCCGCAAACGAGGCGGTGGCGGCGAAGTCCTCGGCGACGTCGCGGAAGTGCTGCTCCTCGGCGGCAGCCGGGGCGGGCATCCACGGGGCATACGGAATCGCCGAGGGCGCCAGGGTCGTCCAGCCGCCGCGGCCCAGCGGGCGGTCGACCCCGCGCGTGCGGGGGCGCGTCGAGCCGCGTCGGCCCGAGTGCGTCAGGCGTAAGGCGGCCGCGGAGCCGGCGGCGCGGACCGCCGCGACGACCGCCTGCCACTCGCCGGCGTGCGCGGCGGTCCACAGCCCCGGCGATCCGCTCGTGATGCGCCCATGGGCCGACACCGCGACCGGTCCCGCCATGACCAGGCCGGCGCCGGCCTCCGCGGCCTCGACCAGCGCCGCGCGCACGTCGGCCCCCGGCGTGCCCTCGTCGGACGAATCCGCCAGCACCGGCGCCAGCACCACCCGGTTGGGCACCGTCAGATCCCCGATCTGCAAGGGGGTCATCCCCGAGGGCTGCGTGACGATGCGCTGCGGCGCCGCACCGACCAGACGGTCGATGCGGTTCACCACGGCCGGGTCCCGCAGCTCGAGGTCGGCGTAGGTGATCCGCCCCGACCGGGTCAGCAGGTTGAACTCGAACTGCTCCGGCTCGAAGTCCAGGTACCGCGACACCTGCTCGAAGTAGCGCGCGCTGTCGGTCGCTGCCTCCTGGAAGCGCTCGACCGCCCCTTGACGTTCCAGCTCGTACTCGGCGAAGGCCGCAGGGAGGTTCTCCGGGTGTGCGGCGAAGGCCTTCGCCAGCGCCACCGCATCCTCGATGGCCAGCTTGGTGCCGGAGCCGATCGAGAAGTGCGCTGTGTGTGCGGCGTCTCCCATGATCACGGTCTTGCCGGTCGACCACGAGCGGTTGCGGATGGTGTCGAACGTGCGCCACACCGAGGCGTTGGACAGCAGCCGGTGCTCGCCGAGGTGGTCTGCGAACAGGTCTGCGCAGAACGCCAGCGACTCCTGTTCGGTCATCCGGTCCAGGCCGGCGTTGCGCCAGGTCTGCTCGGTGGTCTCCACGATGAAGGTGCTGCGCTGGCCGTCGATGGGGTAGCCGTGGACCTGGAACAGCCCGTACTTGGTCTGGCGGAAGATGAAGGTGAAGACGTCGAAGACCAGGTCGGTGCCGTACCACACGTAGCGGCTGCCCAACCCCTCCCAGGTGGTGGCGAACTGTTTCTCCGAGGCTGCGCGCACAACCGACCGCACACCGTCGGCGCCGACGATCAGGTCGCCGTCGAGCTCGTTGACGTCGGCCACCTCGACGCCGAACCGCAGGTCGACGCCGAGGTCGCGGGCGCGTTCCTGCAGGATCGACAGCAGCTTGGGGCGCGCGATCGCGGAGAAGCCGTGGCCGAACGAGCGCAGCGTGCGGTCGCGGTAGCGAACGTCGATCGCGGACCAGCGCACCAGCGCCTCGTCGAAGGCCAGGTAGGTGGGATAGTCGGCGTCGCGCAGTTCGGCCAGCGTGTCCTCGCTGAACACGACGCCCCACCCGTAGGTCGCGTCGGGCGGGTTGCGCTCGAGCACCGTGATCTCGTGCGACGGGTCGTTGCGCTTCATCAGCAGCGCGAAGTACAGGCCTGAAGGGCCGGCGCCGACGACCGTGATCTTCATTGCCGCGCCCCCCGCCTTCCCGTAACTCCGAGTTGCCGGTCTATAGGCCCGCAACTCCGGCTTGCCGGCGTGGGTGGGGGGGCGGTCGGAGGCGCGGGCACGGTTCAGGCCACGACGTCGGCAAGGGCGTCGAGCTCGGCCGGATCCGAGGTGGCCGGGAGCAGCACCAGCTCCTCGCAGCCGGCGTCGGCGTAGCCGCGGATCTGCTCGCGGATCGCCTCGGGTGTGGTCAGCAGGCCGGCGGCGATGCGCTCCACGAAGCCGCCCGTGAAGGCGTAGTAGTCGCGCATGTACGCGTCGCCCGCGCCCCCGCCCGTCAGGGAGAAGTACGACTGCCCCCACAGCGTCGGCTCGCCCGGACGGCCCGCTTCCACCCACGCCGCGCGGGCCTTGTCGGCGGCGCTGGCGAACGCCCGCGGCGGGCCGCCGCCGTGGACGTAGCCGTCGGCGTGGCGTGCGGCTCGCTGAAACGACGCGCCGGAGCCGCCCCCCACCAGCAACACGGGCCCACCGCTGCTCGAGGGCCGGGGGCCCACCTGCTCGTCGTCCCAGATGTCGCGCAGCTCGGCCAGCTGCCGTGACAGCTGCGCCCCACGCCCTGCGTACTGCGCGCCGGCGGCCTCGTAGTCGTCCCGCCGCGCGCCGATCGACACCCCCAGCACCAGTCGCCCGCCCGAGATCGCGTCGACCGACGCCGCCTGTTTCGCCAGCACCGCGGTGCGGCGGATCGGGCTGATCGCGATCATGGTGCACAGCGTCAGCCGCGTGGTGACGCCGGCCGCGGCGGCCAGCGCCACCAGCGGGTCGTAGCTGTCGTAGACCATGCGGTCGACGACGCCCAGGCTGGAGAACGGTCCCTCGTCCGCGCGCCGCGCCCAGTCCAGCAACCCGTGGCCGGTGGCGCCGGGCGTGCTCGTCGGCAGCCCGATCCCGATGCGCACGCCGCCTCCTGTCCCTTCGCGCTGGCACGCGATGCGTCATCCTGCCATGGTCATCGGGCTGCAGCGGCCCGAGTCCGCTGCGGCCTCGACGGAGAAACCATGAACGATGAGGAAGTGCGATTGATCGCACGCGCCAGGTTGCGAGACCTCGCCGAGGCCGGGACGCCGGGCCGGGTCAACCGGCCGCTGGTGCGCGCGCTCGGCGAGACGGGGCTGCTGCCGCAACTGTTCCCGCGACGCCTCGGCGGGGCGGCTGGCACGGAAGTGGCGGCGGCGACGCTGTGCCACCTGCGCGAGTCCCTCGCGCGCGAATCCACCGAGGCCGAAACCTCGCTGGCGCTGCAGGGGCTGGGCGCATACCCGATCGTCCAGTCGGCGCGCGAGGAGGTCGCGCGGCGCTGGATCCCACGGGTGGCCGCCGGCGAGGCGGTGGCGGCCTTCGCGCTGACAGAACCCGAGGCCGGCACCGACGCCGCGGCGCTGTCGCTGCGAGCCGAGCGCGACCTCGACGGGTGGCGGCTGTACGGGGAGAAGGCGTGGATCTCCAACGCCCCGGACGCCGACGTCTACACGGTGTTCGCACGCACGACGCCCGCTGCCGGGGCGCGCGGCGTGACGGCGTTCTGTGTCGCCGGCGACAGCCCGGGTCTCTCGGGCGAGTCCATTGCCATGCTCAGCCCCCATGCGATCGGCCGGCTGACCTTCGACGGCGTCGCCGTCGGACCCGAGGACGTGCTGGGCGACGTCGACGCCGGCTTCCGCGTCGCGATGCGGACCCTGGACCTGTTCCGCCCCAGCGTCGGGGCCTTTGCGACCGGCATGGCGCAGGCGGCGCTGGACGCCGCGGTCTCCTATGCGTCGCAGCGCCAGGCGTTCGGCCAGCCCATCGCCTCGTTCCAGGCGGTGGGCCACCAGCTTGCGGAGATGGCGACGCGGGTGAAGGCCGCACGCATGCTCGTGTACGACGCCGCGCGGCTGTACGACGAGGGCGCGGCCGACGAGGTGACGACGGCCTCGGCGATGGCCAAGCTGTACGCCACCGAGACGGCGCAGTTCGTCGTCGACGCCGCGCTGCAGATCCACGGCGCCAGCGGGCTGGAGTCCGATCACCTCCTCGCCCACCTCTACCGCGACGTGCGGGGGACGCGCATCTACGAGGGGACGTCGGAGATCCAGCGCACGATCATTCTGCGGCAGCTGCTGAAGTCGCCGGATGCCTAGCGTCTTCGTCGAGGTCGGTTCCGAGGTGGCGCTGCACCGGCCGTCGCTGTCGGCCCCCGCCCCGAACACCCGCAAGCGGCTGCTGGGCTACTGCGAGCGGTGGGCCGCCGACATGGGGTGGGCGCTGGCCGCGTCCGCCGCGGACGCCGACGGGGCGGTTGTCGGTCCCGGCGTCGACGCGGCCGGCCAGGTCGTCCGCGTGCTGCCCGGCCAGGGCATCGACGGCTTCCGGTGGGGTATCCGCCACCTGGCCCTGCGCGCCCAGTGGCCGGTGGCCGAGGTGGCCTACGGCGGGACCGCCGACCACGTGGCGGACGTGCGACACGCGGACTCGGACGCACGGGGGGTCGTCGTGCTGCTGCACGGCGGGTTCTGGATGGACGCCTGGCGGCGCGACCTGATGGACGGCATCGGCGTGGACCTGGCACGGCGCGGCTGGGAGTCGTGGAGCGTGGAGTACCGCCGTGTGGGCAGCGGCGGCGGATGGCCCTGCACGCTCGACGACGTCGCTGCCGCGATTCGCGCGGCCACGGCAGACAGCGGGTGCTCGTCCGTGACGGTGGTCGGGCACTCGGCGGGGGGGCACCTGGCGCTCGCGGTGGCACAGCGCATGCCGGCCGCCGTCGCCCGCGTCGTGTCGCTCGCGGGCCTGTGCGACCTGGATGCGGCACGCCGACAGGGTGTCGGCGGCGACGCCGTGGACCGGTTTCTCGGCGGGTCGCTGGTGGCGGACGCCTCGCCGGTAGCGCATGTGCCGCTGCCAGCCGAGGTGGTCGTGGCCCACTGCGCCGGCGACTCCGTCGTGCCGATCGACCAGAGCCGGCGCTACGCCGCGGCCGCCGGGGCCGCCGGCGGCGACGTCGAGCTGCTGGCACTGGAACAGGGCGACCACATGTCGCTGATCGAGCCGGAGAACGGCTGGGGCGAGTTCGGCCCGCGCCTGTTCCCCGCACGCCGGCGTCACCCCCGACCGCCGCCGACGTGGACACTTCGGCCGGACCGTCCGGTCGAATAGTCCACGCAACCCGGGGGGGACAGCGGGCCTGGGGGTGGCAGGAGAACCGCCGGCGGACGTCGAAACACGGTGCGACGTCAATCAACTCTGGAGGCCCTGTCATGCCCGGACGCATCTCGCGCCGCTTTTTGATCGTTGCTCTGGTCGTGCTGGCGGCCATTCCCGCCTCCGCGGCGGACGGGGTCTGCTACTTCAAGTCCACCGATGCCGCGGGCAACCCCACCGGCCCCTCGTTCTGCGGGCAGCTGGTCTGGTTCCACCAGGGCACCACCAAGGCGGGCAACCTCGGTGCGACCGGCGCCACGGCCTTCCCGTCGTGGAACACCACCAAGCCCACGGCGTCGGTGACCGGCGGCGCGGGCGGCGGCTACGCCACCAACGGGGTGCCGCGGCAGATGGCCTCGGACCCGGCCACGGACCCGTACGTGCTGCCCACGTTCAAGGGCAAGTTCACCGGCGACATCGACAACATGGTCGCCGAGGTGTTCCTCTTCGCCCCCGCGACCGCCGCGGCGAGCACGCCCGGTGCATACTCGGGCAGCACCGAGTTGACCATCGACGGCAAGCCGATCCTCGCGGCCACCCCGATCGCGCTGTCGCTGCAGCCGGGCGGCAACGCTGTCATGAAGGCGACGTTCGCCATCACGGACATCCACGGCGCGATGACCGCCGCGGGCCTGGCCACCGGTCCGGAGGCGGTGCACGACGTGACGTTCAGCTTCGGCGCGCTCGGCCTGGCGTCCGCGACCGGCGTGATCGTGTACGACACGAGCGAGGTGCCGTCGGGGATCTCGTTCAACGTCGGCACCCTGGCCGAAGGTGTGCCGGCGATCTCGACCGGCTCCTAGGTTTCAGCCAAGCGCCGCCGGGTTGTTTGGCTCATCCCGGACCCAGCGTTGACGAACGCGACCGCCTCCTCGATGACGCCGGCGTCGCGCAGTAGCCGGTGGTGCCCCAGTCCCCTGGTTTCCAGGAATCGGGAGCCGGGCCAGGCAGCGGCCAGTGTGCGACCATCGGCAAAGTCCACCTGCTGATCGTCCCGATCGTGCACGATCAGCGCCGGCACGCGCAGGTTTGCCGCCGTCGCATCTGCAGCCAGATCAGCCCACACGCCGGAACCGAAGCGGGCCTCGATCTTGCGTCGCAGGCCCGCGACCGTCCTGGGCGGGAGGTGGAACATGGCGGCGAATTGGCCGATGGCGTGTTCGAGGCGCACCGCCGACGCCAGCAGGACGACACGCCTCACGACAAGCCCCTCGCGCAAGGCGAGCATGGTCTCGGCACCGCCCATGGAGTGTGCGATGACGGCGTGGAGTCCGCCAAGCGCGTCGGCCACCGCACGGATGGCCCCGGCGGCTTCGTAGGCGTTGGTGGTACGGCCGGCGGTCGCGCCGTGCGCGGGCAGGTCGATCCCCACGACCCGATAGCCGGCCTCGGCCAGCGGTGCCACGAACGCTCCCATCCTCGCGCCGGCGTCGCCCCACCCGTGCACGAGCAGCACGGTGGGGCCGGCCCCTGCCGTGAAGCCATGGATCGTCTGCCCTGCCAAGGGGATGGACAGTGGCGTCGCGTCGCGCAGCCAGCCGGCCTCGCGCGCCGCGGCAGCGGGTGATGTCCCCGTGCGCCACGGGGTGAACCACAGCTGCCATGCGAACGCGGCACCGGCGCGCGACGACACCGCACCGAAGCTGCGGGCGCCCAGCCACAGCAACCGGAGGCCCAGCGCCTCGGTGTTCATGTCAGCGCCGCGAGCAGCGCGCTCACGTCGGCCGCTGCGGCAGGCGCCGTCGGCGCCCAGCGGTCCCATCCCGGGTCGAGGTCGTGCATCAGATCCTCGATCGTCAGTCCGAGGTCCAGTCCCTGCTCAGTCCACCCATCCATGACGCCCTCCTCAGTGAGTTTCTAAGTAGGACTGACTCTAACCCCATTGGGTTGCTTGTTGCAACCCACTGCGTATCCTGGGGGTATGGGACGGACGGATTTCTCGGCAATGGAATGCTCGGTCGCGCGGACGCTGGATGTCATCGGGGAGCGCTGGTCGTTGCTGATCGTGCGTGACGCCTTCTACGGCGTCCGGCGCTTCGACGACTTCAGGGCCGATCTCGGCATCGCCCGTAACGTCCTGGCCGACAGGCTCGGGTCACTCGTCGCCCGGGGCGTCCTGGAGCGCCGGCAGTACGAGGCGCGCCCGCCGCGCTACGAATACGTGCTGACCCCAAAGGGCCGCGAACTGCTGCCCGTGTTGCTCACGATGATGCGGTGGGGCGACCGCTGGGAGGCAGATGACGACGCCGCGCCGGTGACGCTCACGCACACCACCTGCGAGCACGAAACGACGCCCGTCGTCACCTGCGCGCACTGCGCCCAGGAGCTGAGCTGGGGGGAGTTGCGCACGGATCCGATCCGTGTGCGCATCCCCGCGCGCTAGCCGGCCGGACCGCGCCCAGGTCCACCCGGTCGCCGCGATCGGCGACGACCTGCGTCGTGAACGCGCCGGCCCGCACCGTCCAGGCCTCGGCCGGGAAGCCGAACATGATCGACTGCGGCCGCGTGTCGGGTTGGCGTGGATCTCGAAGGTGCCGTCGGGGCGTGACACGGCCCGGCTCAGGATGGACTCCTCGACACCGCCGTCGACCCGTGCGTCGATCACCACGCCGTTGGCGGGATCGGCCGCGGCCTCGGCGAGCAGGAGCCATGCGGTGCGGTTGATGGCGTAGGTGGACGGGATGTTCGCCCCGTACGCGGGATGGAAGACGCTGCCGTGCTCGAACGTGTACGCGGTCAGGGCGCCCCGGCGCAGGAGGTCGCGGCGGGACAGGCGGGCAGCGGTGGACATGACAGCAGGCTCCGATGCACGGACGGCTTGCCGCCCTGCTCGCCCAGGACCCGCCGAACCCTGTCCCGCTCCCTGGTTGTTCGAGGGGTTATTCGGGGGTGAGCAGCGGCGTGCTGCGCAGGGAGACCGATTCGTCCTCGTCGCTGACGTAGAAGAACCGCCCCTGGGCGTCGACGGCGACGCCCTCGATGCGCGGGTTGTCGGCGAACTCGCGCACGAACTGCGCATCCACGCGCCCACCGCCGGCGCCCGACAGCTTCGTAGAGAAGTGCGTGGACACCGTCGAGGTGCCGCCGTCGTAGCTGTCGCGGATGATGCTGCCCTTGCCCGCGCTGTCGAGGTCACCCGTCACGACGTGCAGCGTGTCGCCGAACGTGCACAGGTCGCGCACGCCCGCGAGCGTCCCGTTGCGGCCGACGGCATCGACCTGCCAGATCGCCTCGACGGTGGGCAGTTGCCACGGCTGGTCGAACATCGCGTCCCAGTCCGTCAGTTGCACGATCAGCGCCGATCCGTCCGCGCCGACGGGAAACCGCAGGCCCAGCAGCAACGCGCCGGCGTCCGTGAAGTCGGCTCCCTCGATGTTGACGGTCCAGTCGCCGGGCCGGACGCGGCCTTCCTCGGGCGTGCCCCGCAGCTTGCCGATCGTCGCGTCGATGAAGGCAGCGTTCATCTCGTCGGTCATCGCCAGCAGGTCCAGTCCGCTGTCGAGCAGCGCGTCGTTGAGCAGCCGGTGCAGCCTCAGTTCGGTGTGCACGACGGTGAGCGGGACCGACGGGGCGCCGTCATCGCCGAGCGTGACCTCGGACTCGGCGAAGCGCGCGACCCACTGGACCTTGCGGCGGATCGGTCCCACCTTGTGGCCGTGGTGCGAGCCGAAGACGTAGACCCGGCCGTCCCAGATGGCGACGGCCTCGGCGTCCTGCACCGGGCCGTCGTGGCCGACGCGCCGGGCGTTCAGGCGCCGGCTCGTCCACCCCTCGTGCAGGGAGGCACCCGCGGCGTGGCCGAGCATCACCACGCACTCCGAAGCGTCGACCTCGTCGAGCACCGACCACAGGCCCAGGTCCCACCCCAGAGCGTCGAGCAGATCGGGTGAACCGACGCGTTGCAGGCCCGAGGCCTCGTTGGGATCGAGGTCGAGGTCAGCGAGGCGGTCCGGGCCGGAGGTAGTCATGGCCCCGGCATACCCATGCGCGCCGCCGTCGAGCCGTGGCGGTGCGGACAGGTACCGTGCGCCGTCATGCGCGAGCTCATCGTGCTCGGGTCGGCGGCGCAGACGCCGACTCGCGAGCGCAACCACAACGGCTACCTCCTGCGGTGGGACCGCGAGGTCCTGTTGTTCGACCCGGGTGAGGGGACCCAGCGCCAGATGCTGTTCGCCGGCGTGTCCGCAGCCAAGCTCACGAAGATTCTCATCACCCACTTCCACGGCGACCATTGCCTCGGGCTGCCCGGCGTCATCCAGCGCCTGTCGCTGGATCAGGCGCGGGGGCCGGTGGACGTGTACTTCCCCGCCGAGGGTCACAAGTTCTTCGACCGCTTGCGCGGCGCTGCCGCGTTCCGCGAGACGACGCCGTTGCGCGTCTCGCCCTCGCGGCCGGGCACGGTCTTCGGCGGTCCCCCCTTCGTGCTGACGGCTGGTGCGCTTGACCATCGGATCCCGACGCTCGGGTGGCGCCTGGAGGAACCTTCGCGCCGACACCTGCTGCCCGAGCGCCTCGCGGCACTGGGCCTGGCCGGACCCGCCGTCGGCCACCTGCAGCGCGAGGGTTCGGTCGTCGTCGAGGGCCGCGAGGTGGCCCTGGCCGACGTCAGTGAGGAGCGGCAGGGACAGTCCTTCGCCTTCGTGATGGACACCCGGCTGTGCGACGCGGCGTTCGATCTGGCGCGCGGCGTGGACCTGTTGGTGTGCGAGGCGACGTACCTGGATGCCGACGCCGACCTCGCCGAGCGCTACAAGCACCTGACCGCCGGGCAGGCGGGAAGGATCGCCGCCGAGGCGGGGGCGCGGCGGCTGGTCCTGACCCATTTCAGCCAGCGCTACGGCGATCCCGAACAGTTCCTGGCACAGGCGCGGGCGCACTTCGACGACGTGGTGGTGGCGGCTGATCTGGCGCGGATCGCCGTTCCGGACCAGCGCCGCGCGACACTGGCCGCACACGACGGGCAGGAAGCACCCCATGGGACGCAAGCGCTGGACGGTTGAGCAGGTGCCGGATCTGGCCGGCAAACGCATCCTGATCACCGGCGCCAACAGCGGCATCGGCCTGGAGGCGGCACGGGTCTTCGCCCGCCACGGTGCCCTCGTCGTGATCGCCTGCCGGAACACGACCAAGGGCGAACAAGCCGCCGGCGACCTCCGCGCCACAGCCGGCGCGGGGGCCACGGTGGAAGTGCTCGAACTCGACCTCGCCGATCTGGCGTCGGTCCAAGCCGCGGCCGAGGAGTACCGCCGGCGCCACGCCGTTCTCGACGTGCTGGTCAACAACGCGGGGGTCATGGCGTTGCCCTTTCGCGCCACGGTCGACGGCTTCGAGATGCAGTTCGGGACGAATCACCTCGGCCACTTCGCCCTGACCGGGCACCTGTTGACCGCGCTGCTGGCGGCACCGGGCGCGCGGGTCGTCACCATCTCCAGCGTCATGCACCGGCTGGGGCGCATGGACTTCGCCAACCTCGACGCCAGCCGCGGCTACGACAAGTGGGCCGTGTACTCGATGAGCAAGCTCGCCAACCTGCTGTTCACGCTGGAGCTGCAGCGGCGCGCCGAGGCGGCAGGGCTGGACCTGACCGCCGTGGCCGCGCATCCCGGGTACTCGCGCACGCACCTGCAGAGCACCGGTCCGCAGATGGCGGGCCGGCGCGTCGGGGCGCAGCTGTGGAAGGTGCTCAACGTCGTGGGCAGTCCGCTGCGCGCGGGGGCTGCCGACGGTGCGAGCGGCGGTGGCGCCCGACGTGTCCGGCGGCGACTACTACGGGCCGTCAGGTCCCGGCGAGTGCGGGGAACCCGGTGGCCGTGTCGATGACCCGCGCGGCGCGCGACCCGCAGACGGCGCACCGCCTGTGGAACGTCTCGCAGGACCTCGACGGGCGTGCGCTACGAACCGCTGGCGGGCGGCGTCTGATCCCCGGCGCCGGCGGCCGCCTTGTCGCGGTGCAGGCGCACCCAGAGCGCACCGTGCGCCAGGATGCCGGCGGTCAGGATCGCGGCGGCGGCCCACTGTCCCTGCACGACCGCGACGACGACGGCGAGGACCGCACCCGCGACAAGCAGGCCGCGCAGCATGTTGAGCGTCTCCATGGCCCCACGGTAGGTGGCCCGCGCTGCTTCGCCGCGGGGTGTCAGTTCAGCGACGGGTCCTCGGTGATCGTGGAGAACAGCCCGCCCTGGCGCGCCAGCACGCGCACCCACAGCCGGTCGGGGTCGTCGCCGAAGACGTCGTCGGGGAGTGCGTCGACGACGAACCACCCCCGTCGTCGATCTCGGCCTCGAGTTGCCCACCGCCCCAGCCGGCGTACCCGGCGAACAGCCGCAGCCCCTTGACCTCCCCGACGAGTGACAGCGGGTCCGAGCGCAGGTCCACGATCGCCACACCGGGCGCAACCGGCTGGACCGATTCCGTCTCGCCGTCGGCGAGCGCGAGCGCCACGACGGCCTCGGGCTGACCGGGCCGCCGATGAACATGACCTCCGGTGCCGTGGCCAGGAGTGCCAGCGCGGCAGCGTCTCGACGACGTCGGACTTGCTGGGGCGGTTCAGCACGATGCCCAGCGCCCCCTCCTCGTTGTGGTCGAGCAGGAGCACCACTGTGTGGGCGAAGTTGGGATCGCCGAGAGCCGGCGTGGCGACGACGAGTTGGCCGCGAATGTTTTGCATACGCGGCCCATGTTCTCCACCGGCGCGCAGGTCATACCTGGACGCCCGGTCACCCTTGTCAGCGGGTGGCGAGGATCGCGGTCGCCGTCCGGCGGGCCAACGCCATGCAGGTCAGCATCGGGTTCGAGCCCGTGGCGGTCGGGAACGCGCTGGTGTCGCCGATCCACACGCCCGGCGTGTCGTGCAGCCGACCTCAGGGTCGGCGACGCTGGTGGCGGGGTCCGCGCCCATGCGTGCGGTACCCATCTGGTGGGCACTGCCCACGACGCGGTACGGCAGGTGGAACGGCACCGAGCGTCCCCGCTCGACGAAGGACCCGATGCTCGAACCACGTCGCCACATCACCCGCTTGCCGGGCGTGAGGTCCAGGATCGCGCGAGCACCCGCTGCTTCGTGCAGCCGCGCCATCGACGCGAGTGCCGTACGCATCGTCGCCACATCCCGCGGCTCGTCCAAGGGGTAGGTGACGAAGGAAGTCGCCGTTGTCGTCCAGCGTCACGCGGCCGCCCCGACGTCGCGCACCAGGCCGATCCACGACGAGGCACGCCCGAAGCCGCTCATGACGACCTTGTGGTCGTGCCCGTTGGGCCAGGGCAGGCCGCCGGCGAGGTAGCCAGGTCCGTACTGCAGCCCCTCGATGAGGAAGCCGTACCCGCCGTTGATGGCGGCGAACTCGTCGACGATGCGGGTGTGCGGCGCGCCCCACCACGCCTGCTGGTCCTCCTCGTAACTGCCGACCAGGCTGCACACGGGGTGCAGCCGCAGGTTGGCGCCGACCGCCGGCCCGCCGATGCCCGGACCGCAGCAGGAGGGCGGGCGTCTCCAGCGCCCCGGCCGCGACCACGACCGTCGGCGCCCTGACCGTCACGTCCAGGCGCCGGTCGCGCGACGTCATCGTGGCCGTGACACCGGACGCCGTCCCGCCCGAGGTGTCGATGCGGTCGACGCGCGTGCGCACGAGGATCCGCGCACCGGCCTGCGCCCCGTCGTGCAGGTACGTGTTCAGCGTGCCCTGCTTGCTGCCCGTGCGGTCTCCGAAGTCGATGTGCCCGCGGTCTCGGCGCTGTAGACGTCGTCGCGGGCGTTGCGGGTCGCGCAGCGCCAGGACCAGCCCAGCGCCTCGGCACCCTGTTCCATGCACGCATTGGGGCCGTTGGCGTCGCTGCACGCCAGCGTCGCCGAGATTCGCCCGAGACCGCGCGCAGGTGCTCGTCGAAGGCCGGCGTGTCCACGTCCTTCAAGCCGTGTTCGTCGGCCCACTCACGGCGCACGCCGTCGGGAGGCATAACGGTGTTCGACCAGTTCACCGTCGACCCGCCGCCGAGCGTCGCCCCGGCGCCGATCTTGATGCGCCCGTCGTCGGACAGCGTCCACCCTCCGCGCCAGTACATGGCGTCGTAGGCGGCGATCTCGGCGGCCGGGAAGTTGTGCTTCTCGAAGTGCCCGCCCGCCTCGACCACGACGACGTCCAGCCCCGCCTGCGCCAGCATCGCGGCGACGACGCTTCCCCTGACCCCGACCCGACGATGCAGACGTCGGCATCCAGGGTGATCCGATCGTCGGCCGGAGCCGGCACGTAGGGGGCGATGCGAGGACGGTCCGGCGGCGGGGTCACGGCGGGCGGTCCCGGGATACCCGAGCACCTGCCAGTTCGGGTTGCGGCCGTCGTCGGCTGGCAGGCCGTAGAACAGGCCGGTCACCAGTTCGGCCAGCCCCGCCCACCCCGCGCCAGGTCATGGTCCCCGCGGACGCTGCGCAGCACCGCATCGCGCGCGGCGAGTGGCAGCGCCGCAAAGCCCAGCACGCCCAGCAGGTCCAGCAGCCGGACCAGGCCGTCGCGCTGCTCGTCGGGCAGCCGCGTCAGGATCCAGCCCGCCGCCGCGCGGTCGATGCCCAGATCGGATGCCGTGCGGGGCCAGAACCCGCCGAACGGGGGCGCGTTCGCCGGCCGCGCCACCGGCGGCACGAAGGTGTCGGCGAGGACGCGAATCGTGGCCAGCCGCCGGCGTCCGCGCCGGTCTGCCTCCCACACGGCCGCTGCCTGATCCAGGGCTGCCTTCACCTGTGCCTCCACGGTCGTTCGGACTTCAGGTTGCCACGAATATGCTCCGGTCATGACGGCGCCCCCCGGTCACCCGAACGCCTCGCCGCCGGGGTGGTGCCCGGACGTTCGTCAGTGACGCGGTCGGCGCTCCGTGGGAGGGCGCGCCGGCTGCCGACCGGCGAGAGGCCTGGCTGGACCCGCTCGAAGACGGGCCTAGCGGTGGTTCCTACGCGGCGGCGTCTCGCGGCCGCCGCGAGCCGCCGTTGATCAGCCGGCGTCGGGAACAGCCGCCGGCGAGACCGGCAGGTCCAGGCGCAGGTTCTCCAACCCCACGACGCCCGGCGTGCGGATGCTGCCGTGCCCGAAGGACATGTCCGACACCGGCGACACCGTCAAAAAGACCTTCTCGCCCTCCTTGACGTCCACGGCGATGCCCGGAAGTTCGATGGTGCGCTCGGTCTGGACGATCGGCGTCAGTTCGCGCAGCGGCATCACGTTGTTCTGCACCACCCTGGCGTTGGCGGGGCTGGTGCCGACGGAGATGGCGAAGAACACGCGCTGGTCGACGCCGGCCGTGGTGACCGTCGAGCGCAACTTCGGGATGCCTGTGATCGTCAGCGGCCCGTTCGCGACCTCGAGGTGCTGCGGTGCCCCGGCGCCGGTCGGCGTCGCGGTGCCCGTCGCCACCTCGATGTCGACACCGGGCGTGAAGCGCTGGTAGGTGTTGATGCTGTCGGTGCGGAGGCACGTCTTCGCGTCGGCGCTGGTCAGGTTGTACGCCGTCGGCATCAGGTTCGCCGGGCTGCGCCCCGCCCGTACCGCGTCGAAGAAGCGCAGCCGCAGCGCGGAGAAGCCGCCCTCGCCGGCGCATGCGTCACCCGAGGTCGCGTAGCCCACGGGCGCCGCGTTCGGCAGCGCGTGCCCCCCGTTGAAGGACAGGAACAGGCTGCGCGCACGCGCCCGCGGTGTCAGCGTCCGCTGGAAGTTGGCGATCCCCTGGTTGAGGTTGAACAGGTTGTCGCTCGCGCCCTGGCTGATCAGGGTGGGGATGTCCAAGCGGATGCCCTTGGCGACGAACCCGGACGGCCCGTGGCCGAAGAACTCCTTGTCCAGGTTGTGGATCGCCGGGTTGGTGCCGTCGGGCCACTGTCCGGTGGTCAAGCCCCAGGCGAAGGCCGGGTGCACGTACTCCACGATGTCCTTCGCGCCGGCGGCGTACAGCGCCGCAGCCCACGCCGAACGCGTCACCTTCTGCGGCGCGAGCGCCTGCGACAGGTTGAACCAGGTGATCTCCGGGGCCAGCGCGTTGAAGCGGGTCCGGCCCGTGTTGCGCATCTCGGTCAGCGCGCCGATGTACTGGTAGCCGCCGCCGTAGCTGCCGCCCATCGCGAACAGCACCGCGTCGTTGGCGATGATCCGCCCACGCGTGTCGCGGTCCTTGGCGACCCACGGCAGCGAGGCCACGTGGTCGATGACGCGAATCACGTCGATGCCCTCGAGGTCGGGGTCCTCCACGTTGGCCAGCCCGCCGCTCTGGCCGAAGCCGCGCTGGTCGATGCTGACGACGGCGTAGCCCCGGTCGAGTTCGGTCTGGAAGGCCCCGTCGGACTTGGTTCGCGACCCGGCCCACCCGTGCGAGTGCAGGATCACCGGCGCTGGGTTGCTGCGCGTGGCGCCCGCGGGACGGTAGATGCTGATCCAGATCGGCGTGCCCTCGGCGCCCGTCACGGCGACGTCGGTCTTGGTGTGCTCGGCGGCCGCGCCCGCCGGCGACAGCGCCGCGGCGGCCAGCAACGTGGCGGCGATGGCGGTGGCGAGCAGCGCCCGGATACGAATGGCAGTCACAGCGGCGTACCTCAAGGGTCGGGGGGACGGGCTGCAAAGCAGCGCCCCACTCTCAACGATCCGGCACCGGGATGGTGACGGCTCGGTGGCCAGAACGTGTCCCTCGGCGTCCCGGCGCCCGTTTCCTGCTCACCGCGCGGGGGGTCGATCGTCCAGACCCAGCTCCTTGGCCACGCCGTCGTGCAACGCCAGGATGTGACCGAGCGCCACGCACCGCCGCGCCTGGCAGCTGATGTCAGCCTTCGACGCTGCCAGAGCAGCGCGGGACTGCGTGGCGAGGCTCAAGGCGGAGACGACCCAGCCCTCGCCGTCGTCGCTGCACGCCGGGTGGCCCCACACCACGTCTGCGTCGGCGCGGGTGAACGGACGCACGACGATGCTCACGCCGGCGTCCCCCGCGGTTGCATCGACGGTGATCGTGCACAGCACGCGCTGGCGCAGATCGCCCAGCCCCTCGACGACGGGCGGCACGGGGTCGTGCAGAGACCAGGCCCGTCCGGGAAGCGACAGGGCGAGCCGGTCCGCGCCCAGCGGCGCGGCCAGCGCCAGCAACTCGATGATGGGGTCTGCGTACGCGCCCTCGTCGAAGCTGCGCAGGAACGCCACGAACAGCAATTGCTCGCCGCAGAACGCGACCAAGCACGGCCGGATGTCCGCCCCGCCGTCAAGGTCCTCGCGCGCCTGCTGTAGCAGGAACGCGCGCACGTCGTGCCAGTGATCCACGTTCGCCCAGCCGTCGTCTCGCCGGGCGAGCGTGGACCAGGCGCGCACCGCACCGCGGAGAAAAACGCGGCCGCCGGTGGACAGCTACGCGAGGGGCTTGGACAGGCCCTCGACGACCCGCGCCGCGGGCATCGAGGCCAGGACCGCGGTGGAGACCTCGATCTTCAGCGACCGGCTGCCGCCGCCGACGATGACGCGGTCGTGGCCGAGCAGCAGCGCATCGACGTACACCGGAATGTGCTCGGGGAGGCCGAACGGCGTGACCCCGTCGGGCAGCATCCCGGTCAATGCCACGGCCTCCTCCGCCGGAGCGAAGGACGCCTTGCGCACACCCAGCAGGCGCCGCACCGTGCCATTGACGTCCAGCCGCCGGGTCGCCGGCACCAGACACGCCGCATAGGTGCGTTCGCCGGTCTTGGAAGCCACCAGGATGCAGTTGGCCGACGCGTCCATGGCGTAGCCGTACGCCTCGCAGAACAACGCCGTGTTTGCGAACGCGGGGTCGATCCGGACCGCGGTGTACGGCGCCGCCAGGCGCTCGAGGTGCTCGAGGACGGCTGCTTCGACGGGGTCTTCGGGTCCGGTCACGGCCGCAGATGGTAGGCCGTCGTAGCCACCGGCTACGGTGGCGCCGACCAGATCCGCCACCTGCACCACAGGAGCCGTTGCGTTGACTGCCATCACCCGCGCCCTCGGGGTCGCCCTCATCGTCGTCGGCGTCGTGTCGTTCTTCGCCACGGGATCAGAGGCCGTGACGGCACTGATCCCGGCCGCTCTGGGTCTGATCATCCTGGCGCTGGGAGTCGCCGCGGGCCGCGAGCCGCTGCACCGCCACGCCATCCACGCCGCCTTGGCGGTGGCGCTGCTCGGCGTGCTGGGGACGCTGATGAACGTCGTCGAACTGCCCGCACTGCTTGCCGGCGACGAGGTCGAACGGCCTGGTGCAGTGGTCGCCTCGACGATCACGTTCCTGCTGTGCGCGGTGTACGTCGCACTGGGCGTGCGCTCGTTTCGCGCCGCTCGGCGCGCCCGCGACCGGGCGAGCGTCGCCTGACGGCTACTCGGCCCAGTCAGGTCCCACGACGACGTGGATGTCGACGCCGTCTGACAGCCGCTCGTTCGGCGCGATCTCGGTGAACCGCTCGTCACGGGCACGCAGCGCCTCGGCCTCGGCGTCGTTTCCCTCCGTGTACAGCACGGTGGTCACCGGATATTGGGTGCGACTGGCATTGACCGCCACCACGTCGTAGCCGAGGTCGTCCAGCGCGGCCTCCACGGCCGTGGTGGCCGAGGATCCCCCGCCGGCGTCGAGCACCTGGACGGAGGTCTCTTCCGGATCGCGAGCGGCCCCGATGAGCTCGTCGGCCTCCTGCTGCGTCAGGCCCTCGCTCTCGTCCTCGGCGGGTTCCCCATCGTCGGGGCCCTCGGTGGCGTCGCGGTTGTTGCCGCGGCTGTCGCGCGGATCCTCCGTCGGCTCCTCCTGGACCGCCACCTCCTCGCCTTCGCCGAAGCTGGAGGGCCGAAAGGACAGGAACAAGCCGATCCCGAGCGCGGCGGCGAGAAAGACGCCGAAGACTCGGCGGCGCCAGACTCGCCACCGGGCTTCCCCCGGGTCCCGTCGCATCATGCCGCCACTATGCCCCACCCGCAGGGGACCGGACGTGCACCTCGCGCAGCCTCAGTCACGGTCGGCGTTGCGGGTGCGCAGCGCGCGGCGCGTCGCGTCGCGTGCCTCCAGAATGAGCCGCTTGCCGGGCTCGGGCACGCCCTCGGCGGCCAGTGCCCCGTCCGCGATGTCCAGCGTCGCAGCCTCGACGAGGGTCGCCGGATACAGCCCGGCGGTCAGGAGCAGCGACTCCTCGGCGTTGCGCGACTGCCACATGCGCGGCAAGTGCTCGAGGTACCGCTGCGCGTAGGGACGCAGGACCTCCTCCTGCCCGTACTGCGCGAAGCCGGCGACCAGCGCGCGGCGCATGGCCAGGGGCATGGCGGCATCATCCACCGCGGACTGCCACGCCGAGGCCTTCGCCTGGTGGTCGGGACGTGCGGCACGCGCCGTGGCGCCGCGGCGCTGGCCCTGATCGGTGGGGTCGCGCTCGACCTCGGCGGCTATGGCGGCCTCGTCGGCAGCGCCCACAGCGGCAAGCGAGGTCAGCAGATGCCAGCGCAGGTCGGTGTCGACGGCCAGGCCCTTGACCTCGGCCGTGCCGTCGAGCAGTGCCCGCACCTGGTCCACCTGCTCGGGGCTGGTGGCGTTGGCCGCGAACGACCGGACCCACACCAACTGCGGGTCGGTGCCGGGCTCGGAGGCCTCCACCGCCTCCCACGCCCTGTCGGCCAGGTAACGGAGGAGCGTCTCGCGGTTGTCGGGCGCACCGAAGCGCTCGATCGCGGCGGCCATGCGGCTCAGCAGGATCCCGAGCACCCCGACATCGGCTTCGCCGCGGGCCTGGGCCGCGGCGACGCGCACGTAGCGGCGTGCGAGCAGCTCGGCGTCGCGCGTCATGTCCCACAGCGCGCCCCAGCACACCGAGCGCGCGAGCGGGTCGGCCAGCCGCCCCAGGTGGTCGCTGAGGGTGTCGATCGAACGCTCGTCGAGGCGGACCTTGGCGTAGGCGAGGTCGCCGTCGTTGAGCAACAGCAGGTCTGCGACCGGCTCCCCGTCCAGCTCGGCGATCCGCGTGGTCGCGCCGTCGACGTCGGCGAACACCCGCCGGCGCAACACCAGCTCGTCATCCCCGAGGTCATACAGCCCCAGGCCGACACGGTGGGCGCGCAAGACCGGGTGCTCGTCGGGTGCCTCCTGTGCGACCGCGACGTCGCCGTAGCGACCCTGCTCGACCCGGGTCACCGGGCGCAACGTTCCCAGACCCGCCGTCTGCAGCCACTGCTGCGCCCACGACCCGAGCTCGCGGCCCGACGCCTCCTCCAGCGCGGCGAGGAAGTTGCGCAACTCCGCGTTGGCGAACTCGTGGCGCGGGAAGTAGCCGCGCAGCGCCTCGACGAACTCCTCGTCGCCGACCCATGCCGCCAGCTGGCGCAGCACGGAGGCGCCCTTGGCGTAGGTGATGCCGTCGAAGTTGTTGCGCACGGCATCGGTGTCGACGATGTCGGCAACCACGGGATGCGTCGACGGCAGCTGGTCCTGGTTGTACGCCCAGCCCTTGAGGTCGGCGGCGAAGTCGGACCATGCGTCGGTGAACCGTGTGCCGCCCACCAGGCCGCGGTAGGCGAGGTAGGTCGCGAAGCTCTCGTTGAGCCACAGGTCGTCCCACCACCGCATGGTCACGAGGTCACCGAACCACATGTGGGCCATCTCGTGCAGGATCACCTCGGCGCGGCGGCGGCGGGTGGCCTCGGTGACCTTGGAGCGGAAGACATAGGCCTCGGCGAACGTCACGCAGCCGGCGTTCTCCATCGCCCCGGCGTTGAACTCGGGGACGAACAGCTGGTCGTACTTGCCGAACGGGTAGGGGTAGGCGAACTCCTGCGTGAAGAAGTCCAGCCCCTGCTTGGTGACCTCGAAGATCTCGTCCGGGTCCAGATGCTCGCGCAGTGACGCGCGGCAGTAGATGCCGAGGTCGACGTCGCCGTGGCGGTCGTGCACGGATTCATACGGCCCAGCCACGATCGCCGTGATGTACGTCGACACGGGCGGCGTGGGAGCAAAGGACCACCGCCCGGCGGCGCCCGCCTGTGGTCGCTGGGTCACGGCTCCGTTGCTGACGACGACCCAGCCGCGCGGCGCCTCGACGGCGAGTGTGAAGGGGCCCTTGAGATCCGGCTGGTCGAAGCAGGCGTACACGCGGTGGGCCTCGAAGGCCTCGAACTGCGTGTAGAGGTAGACGTTGGCGTCGACCGGGTCGACGAACCGGTGCAGTCCGACGCCGGTGTGCTGGTAGCGGCACGTGGCCTCGACGACCAGTTCGTTGGTCCCCTGCAGGTTCTCCAGCCGCAGCCGGTAGTCCGCGAAGGCCTCCGGCTCGAGCAGGTTCCCGTTGAGCGTCGCGGACTCCACCGTGGCCGCGTCGAGGTCAATGAAGCTCGCGGCTCCGGGCTCGCGACAGGTGAAGGTCACCACCGTGCGGCTGCCAAACGTCTCGTCCCCGGCGGTGAGGTCGAGCGAGACGTCGTAGGTGACGTCTGCCACCAGGTCCGAGCGCGCGAAGGCGTCGGCGCGGGTCAGGTTGTCCGACACGGTGGTCAGTCCTCCCACTGCGGCGCGAACGGCGGGTCCACCAGACGCTGGCCTCGGGCGAGGCCGTCGATCTCGGCTCGTTCGGGGGCCGTCAACACAAAGTCGAAAACGTCGAGATTCGACGCGAGGTGATCGCGGCTCGTGGCCTTGGGCACGACCAGCAGCTCCTGGTCGAGCAACCAGCGCAGCGCCACCTGTGCCGGCGACTTGCCGTGTTGCTGCCCGATGCGGATCAGCGTCTCGTCGTCGAACACCGCCCCGCGCGCGAGGGGTGAGTACGCCGTGAGAACGGCGTCGGCAGCCCGCACGGCCTCGCGCAGTGGGCGCTGGTTCAGGAAGGGGTGGTACTCGACCTGGTTGCACGCCACCGGGGCCACCGAGGCCGCGTAGCGAAACTGCGAGCGGGTGAAATTGCTGACACCGATGGTGCGCGTCAGACCGCGTTCCTGTAGCTGCGTCATGGCCTCGAGCGTCTCGCCGACCCGGTCGAAGTGCACCGGCCAGTGGATCAGCAGCAGGTCGGCGTAGTCGGTCTGCAAACGGGCGAGGCTCTCCTGGGTCGACGACGCGACGTCGGCCGCGCCATGACGGCCGTTGCCGATCTTCGTGGTCAGAAACAGCTGGCTGCGCGCGACATCCGCCCGCTGCAGTGCCGCGCCGATTTCGGTCTCGTTCTCATAACCCTGGGCGGTATCGATGTGCCGGTAGCCCACATCCAAGGCAAGGGGGATCGTCCGGGTGCACTCGTCGCCTTCGAGCAACCATGTCCCGAGCCCGAGCGCTGGGACTTTGGCGCCGCGCATCGACACATATTCCATACACCGAGCACCTGTTCTCGAGGTCGAAAGCCAACCCTACGCGGTACGCGATACCCGCGCGGACGGCCAAATCACCGCAAAACAACGCCCATCCGCACATCCCCACTTGCAACCGGCGCCGGGGCGGGTTGAACTGGAGCCATGCGAGTACTCAATGCGGTGCAGCGCATCGTCATGCTGCTGCTGTTGATCCCGGTTCTGATCATCATCCTCGACGCCTTGCTCGCGGCTTTCGGCGCGCGGGAGGGCAACGTCATCGTCAAGCAGGTCGACGAGCTGGCGGACACGTTCATGCTCCGGCCGCTGCGCAACGTCTTTCCCAAACAGACGGACCTGCAGGACGCGATCGTGACGCTGGCTGCCCTCGGTCTGCTGGTCCTCGTCGTGGTCTTCGTGTTCAGGGCGCTGCGGTCGGTGGTCGGCAGCAAGCCGCCCAAGCCGCGCCCGGCGCCGGCGCCCAAGCCCAAGAAGACCACCGAGACGGTGAAGTCCGTGCAGTCCGCGCCCTCCAAACCGGCCCCGGCAGACACGGCGGAACCCTCCGCGACCGCGTCAGCGGGCACACCGGCGCCGGGCTCGAAGACGGAGGCGCCCGTCAGTACCGGCGCCGCGGGCGGCGACGACGAGACTCACCCCCCGCCGTCGACCTGAGCCGGCGCCGGCTCACGGGCAGACGCGAGGCTGCGGCGCATCAGCAGCGGGTACCCGCCGAACACAATCGCCGCGAACGAGAACCACTGCCAGGCGTAGGACTGGTGCGAGCCCTCTGACACCTCGGGAGGCGCTCCCGGTACCGGCAGGTCCCGTGGCGCGGGTTGCTGCTCCTGCAGCAGCACGGAGAACGGGTACAGGGCCACGCCGACCTGAGGTTGGACACGGTCGATGTCCGGCTCCGACATGTAGGTCAGCCGGGAGCCACCCGTCGCGGAGCCGTACCGCGCCGCGTCCTGCGTGGGAAACAGGATCCCGGTGATCGCCACCTCGCCGGGGGCGGGCGCCGCGTCGTCGATCGGCGGCTCGTCGTCGGCGAACGGCACCCAGCCCCGGTCGATCATCACCGCCGAGCCGTTCTCCGTGATCAGGGGCGTCAGCACGTGATGACCGGCACGGCGGCCGCTCGATCGCGGGGTCAGCAAGACCTCGTCCTGCGGCCGGTACGTACCCGCGAGGGTCACCCTTCGGTTGGCCAGCGCGCGCGGATCGTTGCCGTGGCGCGCGAGCACCGTCTCCAGCGGTTGGGGGGCCGTCGCCATGTTGGCGGTGATCGTCGCGATCTCGGCGCGCCGCTCGTCCAGGCGCCGCAGCTGCCAGAAACCGAGGTTGACGAAGAGCACGCCGAGGGCGATCACCACCAGGTGCGTCACCAGCCAGCGAGGGCGCAGGAACATCCGCATGCAACCCATCCTGCCGCGGCTGGATGGGACACCGTAAAACGCCGGCACCCCCGCGGGCGCCGGCGCCTACCGCGCCGTCGTCAGGCTCGGAGCCATCCGCGGCGGCGAGGCCGCGTCACACGCACAAGGCTGCCCCCCAGCAGCAGTGCCCCGAGTGAAACGATCAGCTGCATGCTCGTCTCCGCACCCGTCGCGGGCAGCGTCGGCGGGATCGGGTCTGGGCCCGGGTCCGGCAGCGGCCGCGGGTCCGGCAGCGGCCGCGGGTCCGGCAGCGGCCGCGGGTCTGGGTCCGGCTCCGGATCAGGGTCGGGTTCGGGCCCCGGCTCCGGCGCCACCTCGAAGGTGTTGGTGAACGCGACACTCGCACCGTCCGCCGCCATCGTCACGATCGCCGACCGCGACGCCTCGGCCGCGCCTCCGTTGACGGCAACGCTGGTACCGTCGGCGCCACCAGCGTCGGTCTCGACGACCTTGCACTGGGTGCCGACGGGAATGCCGACACCGACCTCGTGGCTGCCACCCTCAGCGGGCAACCCGAACGTTGCCTCCTGTCCGAGGCCGAACGACCCGCAGTCGACGCTGTAGGCGTACCGCTCGCCCTCGTCGTCTCCGACCACCGACTTGGTGACGATCAGGAAGCCGGGGTCCTCGATGACGGTGGTCGCCACCGGGAGGGTCACCTCGTCCTCGTCCGTGACGGTGGCACCCGCTGCCGAGGTACCCGACGTCGTGGCCACGTTCGTCACCGAGCCGTTCATCCCGTCGGCAGCGGTAATGATGTACGGACTCGTCACCGTCGTCTCGCCATCAGGCTCCAGCACAGTGCCCTCGGCAACGTCCAGGATGGTTCCGATCACGTCGTCCTCCACCGTGACGGTCGACAGCGTGACGTTGCCGGTGTTGCGCACTACGTAGGTGTAGACGACCTCCTCGCCGACGGTCGCCAGGTCACGATCGACCGACTTGGTGATCTTGATGGCAGGTTCATCCGCCGGCGGGATCACGGGGCAGTCCACCGCGACTGGCACCTCTTCGGACCTGGCCGGATCCGCGTTGGTTCCATCCGCGGTAGCCGTGTTGGCCGTGGGGCCGCAGGCCTCGTCTGTTGCCGTCACGTTGATCGTGACGACGGCGTCATCGTCGACACCAAGGTCGCCGACATCGCACGTCACCAGCTGGCCGGCGACGTCACACTCGCCCTCACCATCGGGCGCGGTAAAGGCGACCGGCTGCGTGATGGTCAATCCGCCGGGCACCAGGTCCGTCACCGTCACCGCCTCCGCCGGCGCGGTACCGGGGTTGCTCGCGGTGATCGTGTAGCCGAACGATTCGCCGGACCGGACCGTGCTGACGGGTGCCGACTTGGCGACCCCGAGGCCGGGGGCGCAGTTGACGTCGACCTCGACCGGCTCACCGGCACCGTCGCTGACCGACACCGCATCGGCATTGGCCGCGTCGGCCGTCGCATCGTTGCTGGTCGTCCCGCACGCCGCCACCGTCGCAGTCACCGCGATCGTGACCACCGCCGACTCGCCGACGCCCAGATCAGCGACCTCGCACGACACCACCTGGCCGTCCACGTCACACTCGCCCTCACCACCCGGCGCCGTAAAGGTCACCGGCTGCGTGATCGTCAACCCCGCCGGCACCGTGTCGGTCACCGTCACCGACCCCGCCGGCGCCGTCCCCGAGTTGCCGGCCGTGACCGTGTACGCAAAGCCCTCACCCGGCACCACCGCATCATCATCAGCCGACTTGGTGATCTCCAGCTCCGGCGCGCAGGTCACCGCCACGCTGACCGGCGCGACGCTGGTGTCAACCGTGGCGTGGTTGTCAGCCGACACCGCCGCGATGTTGCTCACCCCGTCACAGTTGTCGATCGTCAACTCCGCCGTGACCGACACCGTCACCGACGCGTCCACCGCCAACGACCCCACCTCGCACGACACCGCGTTGCCCACAGCCACCGTGCACGCCACCGCCGCGTCCGAACCCTTCACAAACGACGCCGCCACACCGGCCAGACCGTCGTCGAGGTCATCGGAGACCACCACACCCGCCGCCGGCGCCGTGCCGGCGTTGTCGACCACGACCTGGAAGCCGACCTCGTCGCCCACCACATACGGCCCCGACGACGACACCGACTTGGCGATGTCCAGCTCCGGGGTGCAGGTCACCGCCACGCTGACCGGCGCGACGCTGGTGTCAACCGTGGCGTGGTTGTCAGCCGACACCGCCGCGATGTTGCTCACCCCGTCACAGTTGTCGATCGTCAACTCCGCCGTGACCGACACCGTCACCGACGCGTCCACCGCCAACGACCCCACCTCGCACGACACCGCGTTGCCCACAGCCACCGTGCACGCCACCGCCGCGTCCGAACCCTTCACAAACGACGCCGCCACACCGGCCAGACCGTCGTCGAGGTCATCGGAGACCACCACACCCGCCGCCGGCGCCGTGCCGGCGTTGTCGACCACGACCTGGAAGCCGACCTCGTCGCCCACCACATACGGCCTCGACGACGACACCGACTTGGCGATGTCCAACGCCGGCGCGCAGTTGACGTCGACCGCGACCGGCTCACCGTCACCGTCGCTGACCGACACCGCATCGGCATTGGCCGCGTCAGCCGTCGCATCGTTGCTGGTCGTGCCGCACGCCGCCACCGTCGCGGTCACCGCGATCGTGACCACCGCCGACTCGCCGACGCCCAGATCAGCGACCTCGCACGACACCACCTGGCCGTCCACGTCACACTCGCCCTCACCACCCGGCGCCGTAAAGGTCACCGGCTGCGTGATCGTCAACCCCGCCGGCACCGTGTCGGTCACCGTCACCGACCCCGCCGGCGCCGTCCCCGAGTTGCCGGCCGTGACCGTGTACGCAAAGCCCTCACCCGGCACCACCGCATCATCATCAGCCGACTTGGTGATCCCCAGCTCCGGACATGTGAGGCGCACCTGGGCCGCGGCGGTGAGGCGGTTGAAGTTGCCGCCGGCCACCGAGCCGTTGTTCGTGACGTTCCCACAGACAGTGCCGGTGCCCGTCACGTTGATCGTGACAACGGCGGACTCGCCGATCGCGAGGCTCCCCACGGAACACGACACGCTCCCGGGGGTGCTCGTCGTGCAAGCCGTCGGTGTGCCGGTCCCGATGCGCCACGTCGCGGAGTTCACGCGAAGGCCCGCGGGGACGATGTCGCTCACGACCACGTTGGTCGCAGCCGCCGTGGCGTTCGAGGCATTCGTGGCAGTCAGGGTGTAGGCGAAGGAGCCGCCGGCCGCGGGGACCCCGCCGGACGGGGCGTTCGACGTCTTCGTGAACGACATCTTGGGCAGCGGCGGGGGGGTCACGTTGACGGTCCTGGTGTCCGTGTCGGTGACCGTGTCGCCGCTGCTGGCGGTGCCCTGAACCGTCGCGATGTTCGTCACGGAGGGCACATCTTCGGTGGTCAGGGTGTACGTCTTCGTCGCCGTGACGGTCTTGCCCACAAGAAGGGTGGTCGTGCCCAGGGAGATGGTCCCCAGCTTGTCGTCGAAGAGAGTGACGTTGGACAGGTCCATCTCGCCGATGTTCTTCACGGCGTACGTGTAGGTCACCTGGGTGCCGGCCTGCGCCGTCGTGTGACTGGCCGTCTTCACGACCTCGATGAGCGGGATAAGTACGCCGTTGGCCTGCAGTGAGCGGTCCTCTTGGCCGTCGGACTTTCCACTGAGCTCCAATGTCCGCATGTGGTACGGCGATCCGGTGATCTGCGCAGCAGTCTCCGCGGGATTCCACTGCAGCCGAGAAGAGATGTGTCCGCCCCACGCCAGCAGGGCGTCCCCCGTGAAGCTGGTGAAGGTAAGGGTGATGCGCTGGGAGCCGTCTGTGGAATATGGGCCGCTCACGGGGTAGCCGCTGACCGCGTTGATCGTGCCGCCCCATATGGTGAAGGATCCCGCACCCTGGGGCACGCGCGCGGGCAACTGCCCGTCCGTCGGGATGGCATACGTCCCGGGTGGCAACACGCCGCAGAGGACGGTGCCAATGCACGGGTTCGCGGCGGTCTCCGTGGCGTTGTAGCTGCGGATGTAGTCGTAGGCGTGCTTGCCGCTCTTGGTGGTATCCCACTCGATCGTCAGGGTGTGACGAATGCCAACGCCGAGGTCGGTGAGCCTGGCGCGGAAAGGAACGGTGTCGTTTTCGACGTACTGTGAAACCTCGGGGACGAGCGCCCCGTTGATCCAATTATTTCTCAGGTTCGCCCACTGGTCGAGTTTGACGGCCGGGTTGGTCGCCACGGCCGTCGCGGTTGCGTCGATCTTCTGGGCGGAGGCGGTGAATGTGGTGCTGTCCTTCTTCTTGGTGACCGTCTTCTTGGGAGAAGTCACCGGGTGCGACGGCGCGGGCGACGTCCGCTTGGCCGGCCGCGCCTTGGGGGCCGGCTGGCGCTTGGCCG
>JAUJNX010000001.1:1267600-1281150 GCA_030447925.1 Egibacteraceae bacterium
GCGGGCGACGTCCGCTTGGCCGGCCGCGCCTTGGGGGCCGGCTGGCGCTTGGCCGGCCGCGCCTTGGGGGCCGGCTGGCGCTTGGCCGCAGGAGCCTCGACCGTGGCTTGAGGTGCAGGCTTGGGAGCGGGGGGTGGGGTGACGGTGTCGTCCTCGGGAGGAGCGGACTTGGCGGGAGCGGGCTTGGCGGACGGCTCCTCCGAGGGCACCGGGACGGCGGCGGTGTCACCGGCCGGTACCTGGGCAGCCTGCTCCTGGCCTTCCGCCGCGACCGTGGCGCCATCTTCCTCGACCAGCGCCTCGAGCGCGCCGGCGTCGGGCAGGCGGCCGAGCAACAGCACGGTGGCGAGGATCCCTGTCAGGAGCACGCGGACGACGAACCAGCGGTCCCGGTGAAGTGAGGTGTGAAGCACGGCGGTGTCCCTTCTGGTGCTCCGGCATCCCCCGCCGCCGAAGCAATGACAAGCCCGTTTGGGGCCTTGGGACAACCTTGGCGAGATGCCGCTGTACGAGCGTCGCCAACTTTGATGAAAAGGGGCCGCTTCGCCGGTCCGAAGAAGGGACACAAACGACAAACAGCCCCCGGAGACCGGGGGCCGTTTGGTGGGGCGGGTAGCTGTGGAGCGCTCCTACGCGCCAGGCATTCCGCTCCTCGAGCGCGCTCCTACGCGCTGCGGCTATCAGCGCTTCCGCGTGCGCCGGACCATCCCCGTGCCGACGCCCATGCCGGCCAGGGCGAGCAGCGCGAGCACGATGGCCGGTGCGCCGGTTGCCGCCAGCGCCCTGGAGGCGCCGGAAACGGCAGCCGGTGCAGCCTGCTCGGCGGGAGCGGCACCAACCGCGCCCAGCGGACGCGCGGCTTCGGCGCGCTCGAGCTGCACACCGGCGACAGCGGTCTCACCCTCACCCTCACCCTCAGCTTCAGTGCCCAGGACCTCGCCCTCGGGTGCGGGGCTCTCACCCATATTCTCGTCGATGAGCGTGGGGCTGCCGGCGATTACGTCGGGTGTGCACTCGCCGGAGCCGACGCTGCAGGACTCCTGTGCGGGAACGCACGTCCCGGTGCCCTCGGAGCACGAGCCCTGTTCTGGGCGGCTGGGGACACACGTGCCGTTGCCGTCACTGCAGGACCCCTTGCCGGGCAGTGTCTCAGGCTTGGGTGCCGGCCTAGGTGCTGGCTTGGGCGCGGGCCTGGCTGCCTCGACGGGCGCTACCTCCGGCTTGGCCTTCTCCTTCACCTTCGGGCCGCAGTTGCCATTGTTGTCGTCCTCGAAGTCGTCGTCGTTGCCGCAACCGTTGTTACCGTCCTGGTCGGCGAGGTCGACACCGCCGGCACCGTCGGGCTTATCCGCGCCACCGTTGCTGTCGCCGTCGGGGTCAGACTGGGACTTGCCCTGGTTGCCACTGCCCCCGGCCTCCACGGACTTGTCGCGGCCCGAGGGGTGCCGGTTGTCACCGTCGTCCGGGACGTTGTTCGGGGTGTTGTTGTCGTTGGTGTCGTTGTCCTCGGTGACCTCGGTGGTCTGGGCGCGGGGAGCCTTCTGCGGCTTGGCCTTGCCCTTGCCGCCGGCGTTTGCGTGCGCCGGTGGCGCCGCAGCCGCGGGCAGGGCCATCACGAGTATCAACACAGCGCACAGTGCCAATGACAGTGCGTAAGCTACGCGAACGCGCGGGAACAACTTCATGACGTGGCCTCTCTCGGGAACGCGGTCGTAGGACCAACTGCTGCGTTACCGGGGCGGGCTCGCCACTGGCTCCCCTCGAGGCCGGCTTTGGGGCCGGGCGACCGTGTGGTGCCTCGAGGATCGATGCTTCCCGGTGCTCTGGCCTATATGCCCCGATATAACTACCCGAAACAAAAAACTTGCAGAGCGTTAGCTAACACAGTGCACCATGAAAATCTCCCAGCGTCAGCAACTTCAAAAGGCACAGCAAAAGGCCCCGCGCACACCGCGCGGGGCCGGTCCGACGCCGGTCGGGCTACACAGCCTCGCTGAGGCGCCGGCTCTCCATGTACATGTCCAGCTTGCGCTTGATCCGCTGCAGTGCGTTGTCGATGGACTTCACGTGGCGGTCGAGCTCGGCGGCAATCTCTTGATAGCTCTGGCCCTCGATGTAGCGCTGCAGAACCTCGGCCTCGAGATCGGACAGGATCTCCCCGAAGTACTCCTCGAGCACCGCCAGCTCTTGGCTGGAGATGACGCTGTCGACGGGATCGACGGCGTCGGAGACGAACTGCTCCACGATCTCGTGGTCAGGCTCGTCGTCGCCGTACGCCGGCAGGTACAGCGACACGTAGGAGTTCAGGGGAGCGTGCTTCTGGCGGGTCGCGGTCTTGATGGCGGTGATGGTGCTTCTGGCGGGTCGCGGTCTTGATGGCGGTGATGATCTGGCGGGTGATACACAACTCCGCAAAGCCGCGGAAGCTGGCCTCGCGATCGTCCTTGTAGTCGCGGATCGCCTTGTACAGGCCGATCATCCCCTCCTGGACGACGTCTTCGCGGTCGGCGCCCACCAGGAAGTAGGAGCGCGCCTTCATCCGCACGAAGTTGCGGTAGCGCGTCAGCAGGGTTTCCAGAGCCTCGTCGTCGCCACCCCACGATCGGGTGACCAACTCTTCATCGGTCTGTGCGGTCGGCGACACAGGCCGGAGCGTAAGAGCATCGGACATGGAGTGGTCCTCCGTCGGCTGCTGAGAGCGGCGTGGGGTTCGGCGCTGCCTTGTGACGTTGGTAACGAGTCTTGAAGCGCGACGTTACGGGGTCAAGCCAACCAACCCCAGATTCCTGCGATCCGCTCGAACTTCACGACGCGTCACAAGATTTCGCGGCGGCCTTTGGGGCGAGATCACAAGAACTAGTGCGCGGGTCGCACGGCGCCGTCCCGGGCCGGGCCGCCGCGGCGGCGGACGACCTCGAACAGCGCCACCGCCGAGGCCGCCGAGGCGTTGAGTGACGTCATCGAGCCCGCCATCGGGATTCGGGCGAGCGCATCGACGCGTTCACGGACCAAGCGCGACAATCCGGATCCCTCGCCGCCGATCACGACCGCGACGGGCCCGTCGAGCAGCGGCGCGTCCCACACCGTGTCCACCGCCTCGCCCGCCAGACCGACCGACCAGAAGCCGCGCTCACGCAGGTCGGCGAGTGCGCGAACGACGTTGGGCACCATCGCCACGGGCAGCCACGACAGGGCGCCCGCTGAGGCCTTCTCGGCCGCGGGCGTGACGGAGGCGCCGCGTCGCTCCCGGATCACCAAGCCACCGGCCCCGGCGGCCTCGGCGCTGCGCGCGATGGCACCGAGGTTCTGCGGATCGGTGACCCCGTCGAGCACGACCACCAGCGGTGACTCCACGAAGTCCGCGAGCGGGGTATAGCGAAACGGCGGCGCGGCGGCGACGACTCCCTGGTGCAGGACGCCTCCGGAGAGCTGGTCCAAGTCAGCGCGCTCTGCCCGCCGCACGGATACACCTGCGGCGCGGGCCGCGGCCACCAGCCCGTCGACCGCGTCGCCTGCCCGCGTGTCCACCACGACCTCCCGCAGCGCTCGCCCCGCCCGCAGTGCCTCGGCGACCGGGCCGCGCCCCGGAATCGCGTGCGTCACGCCCCGCCGAGGTGCCAGCGCGCCCCGCTCGGCGAGTCCTCGACGATCACGCCGATCTCCCCGAGCCGTCCGCGGATGGCGTCGGCCGTGGCGAAGTCGCGCCGTTCCCGAGCCTCGAGGCGCAGTCGCAGCAACTCTTCCACCAGCGGTCCCACCAGGTCGTCGGCGTGGCTCCCGCCGTCGAAGGTGTAGCCCAGCAGGCCGGTCAACTCGCGCAGGGTGGCGCTGATGCCCGCAGCCGCTTCCTTGTCGCCTTGCTCCAGTGCGCGGTTGCCCTCCCGGGCGAGGTCGAACAACGCCGCCTGCGCCGCGGGTGTGGCCAGGTCGTCGTCCATCGCCTCGGTGAACCTGGCTCGCGCCGCGGCTGCGACCGCCGGTTCGGCCGCCGGCAGCGGCAGCCCGTGCGTGGCGCGCAGCAGTGCCGCCCAGCGGTCGAACCCCGCGCGGGCCTCGGCCAGGCGGGCCTCGCTGAAGTCCACCGGCGAGCGGTAGTGCGCCGACAGCAGGAACAGCCGCAGCACGTTCGCTCCGAAGCGGTCCAGTGCCTCACCCAGGCCGATCACGTTGCCCACCGACTTCGACATCTTCTCCTCGTCGAGGGTGACCATGCCGTTGTGCAGCCAGTACCGCGCGAAGCGGCGACCGCTGGCCGCCTCGGACTGGGCGATCTCGTTCTCGTGATGCGGAAATATCAGGTCCAGACCCCCGGCGTGGATGTCAAAGGCGGTACCGAGGTACTTCGCCGCCATCGCCGAGCACTCGATGTGCCACCCCGGCCGGCCCCGCCCCCACGGCGACGCCCAGGACGGCTCCCCGGGCTTGGCGGCCTTCCACAGGACGAAGTCCAGCGGGTCGCGCTTGCGCTCGGTCGGCTCGATCCGCGCCCCGGCTCGCAGGTCGTCGACGTTGCGGCCCGACAGCCGGCCATAGGTGTCGAACTTGCGCACCGAGAAGAACACGTCGCCGCCGGCCTCGTAGGCCGCACCGACCTCGACGAGGCGTTCGATGAGGCCGATCATCTCGATGATGTGGCCGGTCGCGCGAGGCGCCACGTCGGGAGGAAGCACGCCCAGGCGGGCCATCTGCTCCTCGTAAATGCGGGTGTAGGTCTCCGCGACCGCCGCCGGGACACGCTGCTCCTGTGCGGCGCGCTCGATGATCTTGTCCTCGACGTCGGTGATGTTGCGGACGTAGAAGATTTCGTAGCCGCTGTGCGTCAGCCACCGCCGCAGCACGTCGGGCACGACCGCTGCACGCGCGTGGCCGAAGTGCGGCACGTTTTGCACCGTCGGCCCGCACACGTACATGCCGACGCGCCCCTCGTCACGGGTGGTGAACTCCTCGACGGTGCGCGACAGCGTGTTGTACAGACGCATGCGCGCAGCCTAGGTGATCGGGCCCCCGGCACCGCAGCCACTGGGCGGCCGGGTCAGGCGGTGGGGCGCTCCAGCAAGACCACCGACAGGCACGCGATGCCCTCACCGCGCCCGATCGTCCCCAGCCCATCCGTCGAGGTGGACTTCACGCTGATCGTCCCCGGATCCACATCGAGGATGTGGTGGACGGCGTCGGTGATGCGCGTGCGGTACGGCCCGATCCGTGGGCGCTGCGCGACGACGGTGCAGTCGGCGCTGACCAGCCGCCAACCGGCGGAGGTGACGCGGCGCATCGCCTCGCCGACGAACGCCGACGACGGCGCGCCCGCGTAGCGGGGGTCGTCGGTGCCGAAGATGGTGCCCAGGTCACCCAGTGCCGCGGCACCCAGCAGGGCGTCGGTAAGCGCGTGCAGGACGACGTCGGCGTCGCTGTGGCCGGTCAGCCCCGGCCCCTCCGGAAGGATGACGCCGCCCAGCACCAGGGGCCGGTCGGGGTCGTCGGCGAACGCGTGGACGTCCATTCCCTGGCCGATGCGCATCACCGAGCTGCCAGCAGCTGCGCAGCGAACGCCAAGTCCAGCGCGGACGTCACCTTGAAGTTGGTGGGATCACCCTCGATGAGACGGACACGGCCGCCCGCGCGCTCGACCAGCGACAAGTCGTCCGTGGCGGCGTCCGCCTGCGTCGCCACCCGGGCATGAACCCGTTCGAGTACGGCGCGGCTGCAGACCTGCGGCGTCTGCACCGCCCACATGCCGCTGCGGTCGACCGTCTGCAGCACCGCCATGCGGCTGTCGACGATCTTGATCGTGTCGGCCACGGGCACACCGGGCGCGACCGCGTCCCACGGCGGGACCAGTGCGGCGACGGTGCGGTCGACCAGGCCAGGCGTGATCAGGGGCCGGGCGGCGTCGTGCACCGCGACGACCGTCACGTCGGCGCCGCATGCGTCGAGGCCGGCGGCGACGGACTCCTGGCGAGTGCGCCCGCCCGGCGCGGTGACGACGCCTGGTCCCGCCCCCGAGGCGAGTTCATCGCCGACCGACGGCGGGACCACCACCACGATTCGGTCGATCGAGTGCGCCGCCGCGAACGCCGCGACCGCGTGCGCCACCATCGTCTTGCCGCCCAGGTCGACGAACGCCTTCGGTTTGCCGGCGCCCAGGCGCTCCCCGGAGCCGGCTGCCACGATGATCGCCGCTGTGACCAGAAGGTCGTCCAGTTGTCAGGCCGAGGCGCGGGGATGCAGCCGCGCGGGCTCGTCGGGCGTCACAGCGGTCGCGAACACCATCCGGCCCTGCGGATTGTTGAGGATGCTGGTGACCTCGGCCACGACCTGTGCGCCCTGCTTCGCGCGGCCACCTTCCACCACGACCATGGTGCCGTCCGAGAGGTAGCCGACCCCCTGGTCCTTTTCCTTGCCGGGCTTGAGCACCCGCACGTCGAGGCGGTCGCCGGGCAGAACGGGCGGCCGCAGGTGATCGGCCAGCGTGTGCAGGTTGAGCACCGTGACGCCCTGCACTTCCGCGACGCGACCGAGGTTGCCGTCCACGGTCAACAGACTCGCGCCGCGGTCCTTGGCCAGCGCGACCAACTTGGCGTCCACGGCATTGATTGCGGGGTAGTCGAGGTCGGTCACCTCCAGCGCAATGCCGGCCGAGTGCTGCAGGGCGCCGAGGACGTCCAGGCCGCGCCGGCCTCGCATGCGGCGGTCGTCGTCACCCGCGTCGGCGAGTCCCTGCAGTTCGTACAGGACGAACTGCGGGACGACGAGCGTGCCCTCCAGGAAGCCCGAGCGACACACGTCGACCAGGCGCCCGTCGATCAGCGCCGAGGTGTCGACGATCTTCGCCCTGCGCCCGCCTGACGGGGACGACACCGGCAGGCGCCCGGTCGCCCCCAGTGACCGCATGAGGTCGCCCCCGCGGGCGACACCGACGCGCGCCCCGGTCAGCGTGAAGACGACCATGAACAGGATCGCCAGCGGCACGGTGTACAGCTTCGCGCCGAACAGCAGGACCGGCCACGACAGCGCGGTCGCCATCACCAGCCCGACCATGCCACCCATGGCGGCGGCCAGCAGGTTCTGCGCCGGCACGCCGCGCAGGCTGCGCTCGGCGGCGTCGATGCGCCCCAGGGTGAACCGGCCGACGATGCCGCCGATGACGTAGCCGATGCCGGCGCCGAGCAGGATGAACAGCAGCTGGTTCGCGTCGTCCACCGCTGCCGCCAGACGAAAAGCCGCCGCCGTGGCGAGCACGACGACGACCAGACGCACGACCTCGACCAACGCCGCGTTCGAGGTGGTGCTCCGCAGCCGCATGGTTCCCGTTCGGATCGAGCCGCTGCATCCAGCGGCGCCGGGTCAGTCGCTCAGCTTCTCGTCGATCAGCGCTTCGGTCGCCTCGTCGCTCTTCTTGATCGCCGCCGCGAGCTCGGAGACCAGGATCTGCTTGGACTTGGTCAGCATGCGCTTCTCGCCGGCCGACAGGCCCTTCTCGCGCTCGCGCAGCGCCAGGTTCCGCACGACCTCGGCGACCTGGAAGATGTCCCCGCTCTTGAGCTTCTCGTAGTTGGCCTTGAAGCGGCGCGACCAGTTGGTCGGCATCGTGCCATCGCGGGCCTCGAGCAAGGTGAAGACCTCGTCGACCTGCTTCTTGCTGACCACGTCGCGCAGGCCGACTTCCTCCGTCGCATCGGCCGGCACCATGAGCGTGAGATCCCCGTAGGTCAGGCGCAGAACCAGGTAGTCGCGCTCCTCACCCGACAGGTTGCGCTTCTCCTTCTTCTCGATGATGGCAGCCCCATGATGCGGATAGACAACCGTGTCTCCGACGCGATAACTCATGCAGGCGAATCCTCTCGAGAGCGCGCAAATGTGGCGCCTATCGGGCAGCAACGACGAACTACCGTAACACAGATGGGACTCGAACAAGACGCCAAAAGTCGCTGGTCAGGCCCCTCCCAACCCGACCGACGGAGGTCAGGTGTAGCGCTCCAGGACCGACGCCTCGGCCAGGCGCGCCAACCCTTCCCGGATGGACCGGGCCCGGGTCTCGCCGATGCCCTCGACATCGTCGAGTTCGGCCAGCGTGGCGTTCATGAGTCGCTGCAGTGATCCGAACTTCGCGACCAGTCGCTCGGTCATACGGTCGGGGAGCCGCGGGATGCGCGACAGGAGCCGGTAGCCGCGTGGCGCAACGAGTTCGTCGTAGCTGTTGTTGGCGTCGTGCTGACCGAGCCCCTGCGCCAGCGTGGACAGGTCCAGCAGCCGCTCGGCGGGGATGGCCGCGAGGTCCGACAGGATGGTCTCGACCTTGCGCCGACGGTCCGGCTGGTAGTCACGCACCACGAGCGCGCGCTCGCTTTCGACCTGGTGCATGAGCTCGTAGAGCTGCAACTGCAGCAGCCGGCCGTCGCTGCCCAGCTCCGCGACGTACGCCTCGATCTCGTCGGCGATGCGGCGCACCATCTCCACGCGCTGCAACACGACCAGGACGTCGCGGACCGTCACCATGTTCTCGACTTCCAGCGCCGAGAGCGCCGCTGACACCTCGTTGAGGCGGATGCGGTAGCGCTCCAGCGTCGCGAGCGCCTGGTTGGCACGAAACAGGATCGACGAGATCTCCTCGAGGACGTGCTTGGTGTCGTCGACGTACAGCGTCACGATGCGCATCGACTCGCTGACCGAGATCACGGGCTTGGTGGTCTGTCGTGCCACCCGCTCCGCCGTGCGGTGGCGGGTGCCGGTCTCCGACGTGGGAACGGACGGGTCCGGCACCAGTTGGACGTTGGCGTAGACGATGCGGTCCACGCCCTCGTCGACGATGATCGCCCCGTCCATCTTGGCGACCTCGCTCAGCCGCTGCGCCGTGAAGTTCGTGGCGAGACGGAACCCACCGGAGACCAGCGGCTCCATGCCGTCGTCGCCCACGACGATGATGGCGCCCATGCCGGCCTTGATGATCCGGTCGATCCCCTCCCGCAACGCCGTGCCGGGCGCGACCTTCTGCAGAACCGACAAAACCCGCTGCTCGCGAGGCGCCACGTACCCGGTCCGATCAGGAGGCGAACGTCTTCACCCGGGCGGCGACAGCCCCGTCACGCGCTGACCAGTCGCCTCGGCGCCAGCCCGACGTCGAGAGCCTTCGACAGATCTCGCGCGCGCTGCAGCCGCAACCCGCAGTCGGGGCCATCATACGCAGCCGGCACCACGGCTCCGGTGAATCCGAGGCGTTGCGCCTCGCTCAGGCGCCGCTGCGTCGACGCCACCAAGCGAAGCTCACCGGCCAGACCCACCTCACCAAGCACGACCGTCCCCGCCGGTACCGGCAGCTCCATCCGGCTCGATGCGATCGCGAAGCACAGGGCGAGGTCGACCGCCGGCTCGCCCAGCCGCACGCCCCCGACGCTGGACGCGTACACGTCGCGGTCGGACAGGCTGACGGACGCCCGCCGTTCGAGCACGGCCACGAGCAGGTTCAGCCGCTGCGAATCCAGTCCCGAGGCCACGCGACGCGGGTTGGGCAAGGGTGTGGTCGCGACCAGCGCCTGCACCTCGCACGCGAGGGGCCGGCGGCCTTCCAGCGCGACCGTGACGGCAACCCCGGGGGTACCCAGCGGGGTGTCTCCCACGAACAGGCGGCCGGCGTCGTCGACGCCCACCAGGCCCTCCCCCGTTATCTCGAAGCACCCGACCTCACCCACCGCGCCGAAGCGGTTCTTCGTCGCGCGCAGCAGGCGCAGGGCGTGGTGGCGGTCGCCCTCCATCTCGCACACAGCATCCACGAGGTGCTCCAGCACGCGCGGCCCCGCGAGCTGACCGTCCTTGGTGACGTGCCCGACGAGCACCGTCGCGATGCCGCGTTCCTTGGCCGCGCCGACCAGGGCAGCCGCGCAGTCGCGCACCTGCGCGACCGAACCTGCCGGTCCTGGAAGCTCCGGCAGCCGCACGGTCTGGATGGAGTCGACGATGAGCACCGCGGGACGGTGGGCCTCGACCAGACCCAGGATCGCGGGAATGTCGCTCTCCGCCGCGAGCAACAAACCCTCGGCCAGCGCGTCCAGGCGCTCGGCGCGCAGCCGGACCTGGCCGGGTGACTCCTCGGCGGACACGTACAGCACGGTTCTCCCGCTCGCGGCCAACGCATCGGCTGCCTGCAACAGCAGCGTCGACTTGCCTGCTCCGGGTTCCCCGCCCAGCAGCGTGACCGATCCGGGGACGAGGCCGCCGCCGAGCACCCTGTCGAACTCGTCGATGCCCGTGACCGCGCGCTCCTCGGCGTCCAGCGACACCTGGCGGATCGAGACCGCGGGCCGCGAGGGGCTGGTGGCAGCGGGCCGCCTGGCCGCGGGTGCCGCCGGGGCGGCCTGCTCCTGCATCGTCCCCCAGGCCTCGCACGCGGGGCAGCGGCCGACCCAGCGGGGCTCGATGTGCCCGCATTGCTCGCACCGGGACTGGACCCTCGTCTTCGCCATCGCGAGCACGGTACGGCAACGCTGCGACATCACCGCCGAACGGCTGCGTCAGTTGGTGGAGGGGGTGGAGGCTGCGATCTCTTCGGGGTTTTCCGCGGCGTTGCGCAGCGCCAGGAACAGCGCGCCCAGCAGCCCGGCCGCGAGCGACGCGCCGAGGATGCCGATCTTGGCGGCGTCAGTGAGCACCGGATCGGTGAACGCCAGGCCGGCGATGAAGATCGCGACGGTGAACCCGACGCCCGCGAGCATCCCGACGCCGATCATCTCGAGCCACCCGCACGCGCGTGGCAGTGTCCCCAGACCCGCCTTCACCGTGATGAACGACGCGAGCACGATCCCCAGCGGCTTTCCGACCACCAGCCCGGCGATGATGCCCAGCGTCACCGGTTCGGTGAACGTCGCTGCGATGCCGGTCGCGGGCAGGCGAACGCCGGCGTTGGCCAGGGCGAACAGGGGGAGCACCAGAAACGACGTCCACGGATGCAGCATCGACTCCAGCCGCGCCAGGGGCGAGACCCCCTCCCGCGCGAGCCGCGCGACCTCGAGCAGCGTGGCCTGCTCCTCCTCGTCGGCGATGCCGTCGGGGGGTTGTGCCTGCAGCAGTTCGAGGTGCCGCTCCGCCAGGCCGCTGACGTCCTCCGGTGGATGCAAGGGCCGCGACGGCGTGAGAAAGCCGAGCACCACACCGGCAATGGTTGCGTGCACTCCGGACTCGAAGACCGCCAACCAGAGCACGGCGGCGGCAACGACATACGGCACGTATCGGCGTATCCCCAGCCGTTGCATCGCGATGATGACCCCCACGGTTCCGGCCGCGACGAGCAGCCAGGTCGGTGCGAGGTCGCGGGTATAGAACACGGCGATCACCGCGATCGCACCGAGGTCGTCGGCGACGGCAAGCGTGAGCAGGAACACCTTCAGCGCGGAGGGCGCGCGCCGGCCGACGAGCGCGAGGATGCCGACCGCGAATGCGATGTCGGTTGCCATCGGCACGCCCCACCCAGGGCTGCCGGGACCGCCGAGGTTGAAGACCAGATACAGCAGCGCCGGGGCGATCATCCCGCCCACGGCGGCAATGAGCGGCAGCGCGGCCACCCGCGGGTCGCGCAGTTCGCCCAGCACCAGCTCGCGCTTGATCTCCAGGCCGACGACGAAGAAGAACAGAGCCATCAGCAGGTCGTTGACCCAGTGGCGGGCGTCCTCGACGAGGTGCAGTGGGCCGAGGTTGATGCCCAGCTCCGTGTGCCACAGCGCCTCGTAGGAGCCGGCGGCCGGCGAGTTCGCCCACACCAGCGCGACGAGTGCCGCAATCAGCAGGAAGACCCCGCTCGCGGCCTCGGTGTGCAGGAAGTGCTGCAGCGGGTGAACGATGGCGCTTCTCACCGGGCGGCGCGGTGTCTGCGGGGCTCCGGACAACGCCGGAGTGCTACCAGTGCGAGCCATCGAGGTCCTGGACCGGTCGGCGCGAAAGCGCCGAATCGCTGGACTGGAAACCTACCGCCGGGCGCGCCGGCGCGCGAACCCGAGAAAGACGGCGGCGGCGGTCAGTGCTGCGGCGGCGGCGCCGGCCGTTCGCGCCGAGGGCGGGTTCAGCAGGGCAGGCGCCTCTGGCGCCAGTGCGTTCGTTTCCGCAACGGCCGGCGCGGTCTCGGGCGCTACCGGCGGTATCGGCGCGCGCAGCCGCACGGTGTCCTCCACCGGCGGCGGCGCAGGCGTCTGCAGGGTGTGCGCCTCCCCCTGCCCTTGCGACAGCGTTCCCAGGCCCGCCTCGATGTCGCTGGGCACCCACGCAGCCGCGACGGCAGGCTGCGCGAATCCCGCCCCCTCGCCGACGCGCACGTGCAGCGAGCGCATGCGCTCCACCTCGGCGTTGAACTCGGCGCCGACCAGGATCACGAGCATCGACAGCTGCAACCAAATCAGCAGGACGACCACACCGATGATCGTCCCGTACGTCCTGGGGTAGCTGTCGGCCGTCTCCGCGTAGAGCGAGAATCCCCCCGCGACCACGAGCCAGCCGATGACGCCGAACAGCGCTCCCGGCGACATCCAGACCCATGACGGATGGTCGCGGTTGGGGCCGGCCCAGTAGACGAAGGCGAACAGCAACACCAGCACGGCCAGTGCCAGCACGAAGCGCACGGCCGCGAGCCCGTAGGCCAGCGGTGGTACGACACCGGGCAACAGCGAGGTCTGCAGCTGCCCCCCGACGACCAGCAGCAGCGCGATGCCCACCAGCGCCACGATCAACGCGAGCGTGAGCAGCAGACCGATCAGCCGCTGGCGCAAGAACTTGCGTGTCTCGGCAACGTCGTAGGCGCGCGACAGCGCCTTCATCAACGAGACCGCCGCACCGGTGGCCGAGACCAATCCCGTCGCGATACCGAGCGCGGCGGCGATGCCCGCGGTGCCTGTCTTGGTGTTCGCCAGTTCCTCCAGCGGTCTATTGATGAGTTCGACCGCCGCGCCCGGAAGCACCCCCCTGGCCTGCTCGATCATCTCGGCAATTTCGCCCGGCGTGGTGACGATGCTGAAGACCGCGACCGCCGCCAGCAGCGACGGGAACAGCGACAGGAACATCTTGAACGCCACGCCGCCGGCGAGGCCGGGCACGTCGTCGGTCTTGATCTCGGCGAAGGTTCGCTTCAGCGCCGTGAGGTAGTCACGCCGGTTCAGGTCCGTAGGGCTCTCCGGCACCGTGGGGCTCGGCGCAGAAACAGATGTGCTCGCCATGGCCGGACCATGCCCGCTGCGCTGCGTGCCAGAAACGTCAGGCCGGCAGGCGCAAGCGGTCGTCGTCCCACTCCGCCAACCCGTCGCGCACGAGACCGGCCGCGAGGGTCGCCGCCTCGCCGGCGTCTGCCAGCAGCGCCGCCGCGGCGAGGTCGTCGCTGCGCACGGCCCCGGACCGCAGAGCGTCCAGCAGACGGCCGCGGTGGTAGCGCGTCGATCCGGCGAACGGCGCGGCGGCTGTGGCGCGTCGGGTGGCCTCGGCGGGGTCGGGGCGTGCCTCGCCGGCCCAGGCGCACTGCAGGGCGACAGGGCACTCGGAGCACCGCGGCCGGCTGGTGCAGTACCGGGCGCCGAGGTCCA
>JAUJNX010000014.1 GCA_030447925.1 Egibacteraceae bacterium
TGGCCCTGGCAGTCTCGTACCGCTACGCGCTGCTTTTGGGGGCGGCCGCGGCCGCGGCCGTGGCCGGTCGGGCGGGACCGGGTCCACCGGACCCGGCCCGACCCGCCGCGGCGTCAGCGATCTCCTCCGGTGGTGTCTCCGGGCGGCCGCTCCGCGGCGAAGAGCGGGCCGCCCGCGGCAAGCTGCGCGGCGACTCTCGCCACGTTGCCCCCGTGATGGTGCGCCACGACGAGCGCCTCGGGATCGATCTGCGCGGCGGTCATGTCGGGAGCCGAGGAGCGCGCCCACGGTCCCCACGCCAGCCCGCCTGACGCGAAGCCCGGGGTCGACGTCGGCAGGGGGACGATGACCATGCCGGACCAGGCGAGCGGGGCGACCAGGTCGAGGAGCATGAGCTCGCCGCCGGCGCCGGCGCTGCCGAAGCCGCCGCCGGTGCCGAAGACCGCCCCGACCTTGCCGGTCAGGCGGCCCTCGCTCCACAGCTGGACGACGACGGTTTCGGCGAAGCGGCGCACCCGGCTGTCGGGTCCCTGGTGGTGGTTGGGGCTGCCGACGATCAGCGCGTCGGCAGCCGCGACGTCGTGTCCGGCGACGCGTTCAACGGGCAGCAGTACGACGTCGGTGGCGGGGACGGCGCGAGCGCCGCCGGCCACCGCTTCGGCCACCCGCCTGGTGTTGCCGGTGGTGGAGGCGTAGGTGACCAGCACCCGGGTCATGGCCGCTCCTGGCCGCCGGGTCGTTCGAGCATCGTCACGCCGTAGCGCCGGGCCTGGGCCTCCAGCTCGTCGGCGGTCTGGTCGGGGTCGAGCCCGAGCAGGAACTCCTCGAGCCCCGCGGGGGTGACCATGGTCAGCATCGTGGCGCGGTCGGACTCGACGACGATCCGGTGGCGGACGCCGCGGGGCACGTACAGGAACGCGCCCCGTTCCACGCGGTGGTCGTCATCACCGATCGTGAAGCGCAGGCGCCCGTCGACGATCCACCACGCCTCGTCCTCCTGCGAGTGCACGTGCAGCGCGGCGCTGAGCCCCTTGGGCGAGGTGTGCTCCAGCAGCGCGAACCGTCCGCCGGTGTCGTCCCCACCCATCTTGAGGGCCGAACCGCGTCGCGCCCCATCGCGGTCCTGGCCCGCGGCGAGGACGTACGGCCGTCGGGGACCGGTGGACGTCACCGGTCGCCCTGCTCGGGTGGGATGGTGAAGTCCTGGTCGATCGCCAGGTTGCGGTGCGTGAACCTCCACTCCCCGTCGCGCTTGACCAGCCGGTCGCGGAGCACGCTGGTCGCCAGGAAGCCCGGCACCTGTTGACCCTCGGGAGCATCGGGCGACTGCCTCGTTAGCACGGTCAGGTACGACGTCATCGTCGCGGTGTCGCCGCGCACGTCGACGACGAAGTTGGTCATCAGGTGGCGCGTGCCCGGCGGGGTGACGGAGTCGTAGAAGCCGCGCAGGAACGTCAGGTACTCCTCCCGTCCCCGGTACGTGCCCAGCGCGCCGGCCTCGAAGGTGATGTTGTCGCCGTCCCACGTCTGCAGGTGACCGTCGAAGTCGCCCTCGTCGAAGGTGATCTCGAACTGGCTCGCCAGCTCCCTGATCGCGACCTCGTCCGCCACCTCGCGCAGAGCGAGCAGACGGCCGCCCTCGCGCTCGCGGCTGGCCTCCGCCCGGTCCCCGCCGATACCCAGCACCACCACGGCGACCGCCAGTGGCAAGGCCGATGCCACCGCAGCGATCGCCATCCTTCGTCTCGCCATCCCGGAGCCCCTCTCGCTCGATCCGCCTGCGACCGGAGGCTATGGGCCGCTGACGGCCGGGGCGATCGGAACCAGCACCGAGCTCTTCCACACGCCTTATCACCGTCCCGCGGGGAGCGGTCGTAGGCTCGGCGGATGGAGACCCGCCACCTGCGCGCCTTCGTGACCGTCGCGGAGGAGCTGCACTTCCGACGTGCCGCCGTGAGGCTCCACACCTCCCAACCCGCGCTCAGCCAGCTCATCCAGACCCTGGAGCGCCGCCTGGGTGTCGCGCTGTTCACGCGTTCCACCCACCACGTCGGCCTCACCGACGCGGGCCGGCGCCTGCTGCCCGATGCCATCGCCGCCCTGGCGGCCATCCACCGGGTGGATGAGACCGTGCGCGCGCTGCGCGACGAGGGCCACGGCCTGCTGCGCATCGGGGTCCCCGCCAACCTCCCGCCGGCGTTGCTGCCCACCGTCCTGCGGGCGCTGGAGGACGACCATCCCCACGCGCGCGTATCACCCTCGTCGATGCCGAGTGTCCGGCAGGTCGATGCGCTGCGACGCGGCGACCTCGACCTCGGGCTGGTCAGGGAGCTGCCCGATGAGCCCGGCGTCTGGGACTGCCGGTTGGTGCTCCGTGAGCCGCTGGGCGTCATCGCCGCGACCGGTCATCCGCTCGCGGCCCTCACCGAGGTGACCGCCCGCGACCTGGACGGCCTCCGGCTGTACCTGTGGCCGCTGACGATGCTGCCCACCCTGACCCGGGAGCTCCTGGAGCTGCTCGAAGGACACGCCACCCGGCCGTCGGCCGTCATCGAGGCGGCCGATCACCCCACCGCCCTCGCCTTCGCCGCGCTCGGCGACGGCATCACCCTCGGACACCGTCGTGAGACAGGCGCCCGACACGGGCTCGTCTGGCGGCCCCTGACCGGCGCCGTCCTGGGCACCGCGGTGCACGCGCTCTGGCACCGCGGCATGCCGCCTCCCGTCGCCGCGGCCTTCGTCGACCTGCTCATCGAGCACGCCGGCCAGCTGCCCGCCTGAGCCCGCTGCGAGCACCGAGGGCCACGCCGACGTGCGCACCACCTGCTCCTACCTCACCGTCGCCCAACGCCGCTGCGCCGACGCCATCGACACCGAACCGCCCCGGCGGGATGTTGTTGGGCTGCGACGGGGTGCGCCGCGGCTCGGGCACTCGCGCGTCCAGCTCGTGGCGGGCGGCCCGGTCCCGCCAGCGGTAGTGGGTCGTGCGGCTGATGTCCGACACCCCCGCACGCCTCGGTCACCGCGGTGCGCGCCGCGTTGGCCCAGCACCGCCAGCCGACGTTGATGGACAACCTCCGCAAGGGTCATGGGGTGAGACCGATCTGGTCGCTTGGTCGCTTCCAGATGGTCCACCCCATGGACCGCTCAGCGGAACCGCAGCCCGTGCACTTCAAGCCCTAGGAGGTGACGGCGGCCTCGTCGGCGGCCCCGCCGGCGCCGGTGAGGAACGGCTGGACGGCGGCGAGCACGTCGGCCCGCGGCAGCGGGGTCTCGGTGGCGCCCATGTACACCCCGCCCTCGGCCTGGCGGCCGCTGATGCTGCCCAGGATCGCGGCGTGGCGCGCCTCGACCCCGAAGATACCGGCGGCGGCCTGCAGGATCGCCGGGTCGGAGATGAAGCCGGCGGCGCCCAGGTAGGCCGAGACGCCGACGTTCTCGAAGGTGAAGGCGCTGTCCAGCAGCGACTCGCGGCTGGCGAACGCCTGGCCGAAGTCCACGCCGGGCGGCGGGACCGGCACGGCGCCGAGCTGCTCGACGGTCGTCCAGATGGCGACGACGTGGGCCTCCTCGTCGGCGCCGATGCGCTGGAGGTAGTCCGCCTCCTTGCCCGACAGCAGCCCGGCCGCGTTGGCCTGGCGGTAGAACTCGGCCTCGAGGTGCTCGAGGGTCAGCGCGTACTGCAGCACCTCGACGTCGTTCGCGAAGTCGCTGGCCTGCGCGCCCGCGAAGCGGGTCCCCAGCAGGTTCAGCGCCGTGGCCGCCGGGATGCTCAGCGCGGCGCCCTTGACCAGCGTGCGTCGTGTCAGTCCCATGTCAGCGGCTCCCCTCGATGAAGTCCTGCGCGGCGGCGAGGACCTCGTCCATCGTCCTGGTCGCCTCGACCGGGGCCGGGAACGGGTTCCCGCCGGTCAGGTCGGCGAGGATCGCGGCGTGCCGCGACTCCACGCCGGCGATGGCGGCGGCGGCGGCCAGCAGGTCGGTGCTCTCGATCGCGGTGATCTGGCCGTGGTAGGCGGTCACGCCCAGCTCCTCGAAGGTCGAGGCGGTGGACAGGAACGCGTCGCGCTCCTCGAAGGTGCCGTCGGGGTAGGTGAAGCGGGGCAGCTCGGCGGGGGTGCCGCCCAGCTGGGTGATGGTGTCGGTGAGGGCCTCGACGTGCGCCCGCTCGTGGTCGGCGATCGGGCCGACCAGCTCGAGCTCGCGACCCTCCAGGATCGCGGCCTCGAGCCCCTGGCGGTAGAAGTCCGCCTCCAGGTACTCCAGCGTCAGCGCGTAGTTGAGGATGTCGAGGTCGCTCATGCTGGCCTGCGCCAGTGCGCGCGGGTCACGCCATGACGTCGCGGCGAGCGTGCCGCCCACGCCGACGATGGCGGCCGCCGTGAGGAACCGGCGGCGGTCGATCTCCTGGCGGAAGGCGATGACCGGCTGCCCGCCGAACAGCTCCGGAACCTGTCTGCGTCGTGGCACTGCTGCTCCTCACTCGCGTTGCGTCAGCCCGCTCCGGGAGGGGCGGGAAGGGGGTCGGCCTGCGCCGTGACGACGATGCGGTGGGTCCGGCTGCCCTTGGGGTGGCAGGCGAACAGCGTCAGCTGGCGGGCGGTGGGGTCGTCGGGCTGGCGCAGGACGACGTCGACGTACTCGGCTTCGGGGACGATCTGGACCCCGGTGACGCGATAGTCCACGCCCGGCTGGGGCCCGACCGACGCGGTCACGACATCCCCGGGCGCCAGCCGGTCGAGGTCGCCGAACGGGTGCGTCCAGGTCGTGCGGTGGCCGGACAGGACGCCGTTGCCGGCCTGGCCGGGCAGCGCCGTGTCCGGCCAGTGGCCGGGCCCCTCCTCGAGGACCGCGTCGTGGACGCCGATGCCGTAGGTGGTGTCCAGCCCGATGGCGGGGATGACGATCCGCCCCGCGCGCAGCGACGCCTCGCGGTCGAACCGGATCGGCTCGCTCAGCCGGGGCGGCGCGCCCGCGACAGGGTCGTCGGCGGGGCCGGTGGGCGACGGCGACGCCGCGGCCCCGGGCGCGGAGGTGGGGGACGGCCGGGGGTCCGGTGCCGGCGCCGCGGGCGCCGTCGCGGCGGGCGCCGGTTCGCGGCCCAGCAGGGCCGACAGCCCCGGGGCCGCCACGGCGGTCCCCGCCCGCACCGCGACAACGGCGAGGCGCGCGGCCAGCCGCCGGCCGCGCCGCTCGCCCCCTGTGCTCTTCTGCTCCCGCTGCGTCATCGGCCCCCATTCGGATCACAGGGGGGAGCAGATTGGTCACCCGATCGGGTGACCGCCGGGGCTGCGGGATATCAGAAGGCGACGGCCTCGGGCTTGTGGCGCAGGACGGCGGTCCGGAACTCGTCCCAGGTGCGCTCGCCGCGGACGCGCAGCGTCACCCGGCGGCCGTCGGTGAGGACCGCGGCGAGGTTGCGCCCCTCGCCCGGCTCCACCGCGGCGACGGCGTCCCACGGGTGGATCTCGCCGCCGACGTGGATCCCCCGGTCGCTGAACGGGAACGGCCCGTCCCACGCGAACACCGGCAGGTGCGCCCACAGCGCGAACAGGGTCAGCGCGACGAAGGCGGCGAACAGCGGCGCCACCCAGCGGGTCCCCAGCGCCGCGTTGGTGGCGAAGGCGAGGACGGGCAGCGCGATGATCGACGCGGCGCGCACGGGGTTCGGCAGGTCGTGGGAGGCCCGGTACAGGCGTGACGCGAGAGCCATCCCCACTAGCCTATGGCCATGCCTGGCACACGCGTCCGCTTCTGCCCCGCCCCCAGCGGCTGGCTCCACGTTGGCGGGGCCCGCACGGCCCTGTTCAACTGGCTGTGGGCCCGTCGCACCGGTGGTGACTTCGTCCTGCGCATCGAGGACACCGACGCCGACCGCGTCAGCGCCGAGTCGGCCGAGGGGATGCTCGAGGCCCTGCGCTGGCTCGGGCTGGACTGGGACGAGGGCCCCGGCGTCGACGGGCCCCACGGCCCGTACGTCCAGAGCGACCGGCGCCTGCTCTACGAGCAGGTCGTCAACCTCCTGCTCAAGGCCGACCTGGCGTACGACGCCTACGAGACCCCGGAGGAGCTGGAGGCCGCGCGCGAGCGCGCCGCGGCCGAGGGCCGCCCCCCCGGCTACGACGGTGCCCACCGCGACCTGTCCGACGAGGAGCGCCACCGCTACCAGCGCGAGGGCCGCCGGCCGACGATCCGCCTGCGGACCCCCGACGAGGGCACGGTCGCCTGGGACGACGAGGTCCGCGGGCGCATCACCATCGACTGGTCCACCATCGGCGACTTCGTGATCTGGCGGGCCGACGAGACGCCCACCTACTACCTCGCCAACACCGTCGACGACCTGGCCATGGGCATCACCCTGGTCGCCCGCGGCGAGGACCTGCTGTCGGCCACGCCGCGCCAGCTGCTGCTGGGCGACCTGCTCCTGCGCGACCGGCTGCTCGACGACGCCCTGTCCGCCGCGAGCTACCCCGGCCGGCCCGCCGACGCGGGGCGCCCAGGCTGGGCGCACCTGCCGATCATCGTCGGGGCCGACCGCAAGAAGCTGTCCAAGCGCCACGGCGACGTCGCCATCGACGCCTACCGCCGGGCCGGCTACCTGCCCGAGGTGATGGTCAACTTCCTCGCGCTGCAGGGCTGGAGCTGGGACGGCGTCACCGAGCGGATGACCGCCGACGACCTGGCCGACCGCTTCTCCTTCGACCGGGTCGGGTCCAACCCGGCCTACTTCGACACCGACAAGCTGCGGGCGATGAACGGCGACCGCATCAAGGAGCTGGACGACGGCGAGCTGGCCGAGCGCCTCCAGCCGATCCTCGCCGACGCCGACCTGATCCTGGTCCCGCCGGAGCCGGAGCACGCGCGGCTGATCCTGGGCCTGGCCCCGCTGCTGCGCGAGCGCATCCAGATCCTGTCCGAGGCCGTGCCGCTGGTGGCCCCCCTGTTCCGCGAGGAGGTCGTCCACGAGGACGCCGCAGTCGCCAAGCACCTGCGGGCCCCCGCCGACCGCGTCCTGGACGCCGCCGCCGCGGCGCTGGAGGAGTTGGAGGAGTGGGACGTGGCGTCCATCCACGCAGCCCTCGACGGCGTCGCCGAGCAGGTCGGCGTTGGCCGCGGCAAGGCCTTCCAGCCCGTCCGCGTCGCCGTCTTCGGCAGCGCGGTGTCCCCGCCCCTCCCCGAGACCCTGGCGCTGCTGGACCGGGCGACCGTGGTGGCGCGCATCCGCGCGGCCCGCGACCTGGTGCACGGCTGACGGCGCAGGCCGTGACCTTTGCCGCCCGGGCGGGTCGCTGGTAGTCTGCGATCTGCCCTTCGGGGGTGGTGTAATCGGCAACACGACTGGTTCTGGTCCAGTTATTGAGGGTTCGACTCCTTCCCCCCGAGCTGCGGTCCCGTCGTCTAGCGGCCTAGGACGCTGCCCTCTCAAGGCGGTAACGTGGGTTCAAATCCCATCGGGACTACTCCGTAGCGGCGAGGAGGTGCGGGGCGTACAGCCCCAGCACCTCTTTTGCGTGTCGGACCTTGTCGTCGATCCGCTATCCCTGGGGCTGCATCGTGGACCACAGCTCGAGGTTCTCGAGCCGGTTGTCCAGCCGGTCACCGTTGCGGTGGTGCACGTTCTCCTCTCCTAGGAGCGGTCGCCCGAGGAACCGAGCCATGACCAGGCGGTGCTCGAACGCCTCCCGCGCGCCGTCGACCAGGTGCCGGTCCGCAGGGGCGACGGGGACGTACCGGTAGCCCAGGCGCTGCACCCAGCCGCTGCCGCGCGGGGCCGACTCGCGGATCGGGGTCTCCGGGCGCAGGTCGCCCTTGAGGAGGCGCTTGTGGTGGGCGCGGCACAGCTGCGCCGCGTGGGCCGGGCGCTCGCAGGCCGGGACGCTGCACCGCCCGGACTGGCGGCGGCGGGTGATGTCCTGGGCGGGCTGGACGTCGCCGGTGCGGGTCCGGCGCAGGTAGTGGGCGTGGCACCAGCCGCGCTCGGTGGCGCGGCGGCCGCAGCCGTCGACAGCGCAGGCCGCCGGTTGCGGTGGCTCGCCCACGGCGCGGTCCGCGGACACCGACCCGGTGCGCCGCCGGCGGCGGTAGTGCGGCTCGCAGAGGCCACCCGCGTAGGCGGGCCGCGTGCACACGGCGACCGCGCAGCCGGTCACGTCGCCCTCCCACTGGGGGTAGGCGCAGGAGCGCCGCATCGGGCTCCGGGTGGACGGTGCGGGGCGGGGGCCGGCATCAGGCGGCCTGGGCGCGGCGCAGGGAGCGGAAGTGCCCGGGGCACAGGCCCCGCACGCGGGTCGTGCGCGGGCAGCCGGGGACCGTGCAGGGCTCCTCGCGCCGGCGGGTCGCCAGCGGGCGGTCGGCGCGGACGTCACCCGTCCGGTACCAGCGCAGGTAGTGGCCCTGGCACCAGCCGCGGGTCGCGGCCTCCCGGTCGCAGCCGCCCACCGAGCACGTCGTCCCCACGTCCTCCACGTCACCCTCCCTCATCGATCGAACTTGCGTTCGACCCTACGGGAGGGGTGTGACAGAAACGCGGGTCAGGCCTGCGCCCGGCCCTCGCCCTTCTCCACGGGCACGAGGCGGGACGACCCCGGCCGCAGCGCGGGCCGCCCGGCGGCCTGCTCCTCCTCGCGCTGCGCCTTCCACGCGCGGCGCTCCTCGATGATCAGGCACTCGCGACCGTCCAGGGTGCCGCCCCGCGCCATGGCGCCCGGGTAGTTCTTGCTGAGCTGGCGCGCGAGGCGCACGAGGTCGGTCAGGTGCATCGGCAGCACGATGACGGCGACGCTGTGCTCGCTGAACACCGTGTCGTCCCCGCGGTCCTCCATGGTTCCCCCTCCTGGCCGCCCGTCCACGCCACGAACCCTAGCGGCGCAGTTCGCGGCGGCCGCAGGGGACGAGCAGCAGGACCAGCGCGGCCAGCGCCAGGGCGAGCGCGACGGCGCTTGCGATCCCGCGGTACTCGCGGACGCCGCCGAGCAGGGCCAGCACGTTGACGGCGACGCCCGCCGTCCAGGCCCAGCGGGCGCCGGCGAACGCTCCCCAAGCGACGGCGGCGTAGAGGAGCGCGCCGACGGCGAAGATCCCGGCCGCGACCGGCACGACGCCGTCGCCGCCGGGGCCCAGCGCCGACACCAGCGGCACCTCGACGCCGAGGTGGCCGATCGACAGCAGTGCGGCGCCCAGGGCCGAGATGGCGGAGAGCCAGCCCACCGCGCGCGCGACGGGGCGGGAGCGGGCCCGGCTGGGGCGGGTGAGCGCGTCGGTCATGGCGTCCATGCTGCCGCTCCACACGCCGGCGTACCGCGGGCCGCGGCACTTGGCGTGAGAGTTGGTTACGCTGTGCAATGATGAGCTACGACGAGGCGGACCCGATGCGGATCGACGCGCACGAGTTCGTCGCGCTCAGCCGGGGTCTGCGCGACGCGCTGGCCCGGGTCGTCGCGGCGGACCTGCCGTCGGGCCAGCGCGCCCGCTGGCAGCACCGCCTGGCCGCCATCACCGACGCCGCCCGGCGCGACGTCGCCACGGCCACCGACCAGCTGGCCCGCTTCGAGGCCGACTGGGCCCGCGCCCGCCCCTGAGCGCCGCCCGCGCCCCGTCCCGCCGCCCGCGCCCCGTCCCGCCGGTGCGACCCACGCCCGCCGGCCCGACCTGCGCCCGGCGCCGCCGGGCGGGCGGCGCACCGCATCCGGGCGGCCTAGAAGCTGACGATCTGCAGGTCGCGGGCTTGGCGGGTGCCGTCGCGGTCGTCGACCTCGAAGCGCACGCGCTGGCCCAGCCGCAGCTCCAGCAGCCCGGAGGCCGCGAAGGTCGGGGCGTTCACGGCGACCTCCGACGCGTCGTCCAGCAGGACGGTCCCGGTGGAGGTCGTGATGTCGAAGTGCTTGACGGTGCCCTGCGGCATGGCCCTCCCGGTGCGCTCGCGGCTCGTCGGCGGATGCTACGCGGCCGGGTCGGCCTGGTCGGTGCGGCGCAGGGACGCGGCGAAGGTGCGGGTGCCCTCGTCCAGGGCCGTCACGGCGTCCAGCCCCTCCGCGGTGTCGACGTCCAGCGCGAGGCGCGGGACGTCAAGGCGCACCGCGCGCACGCCGGCAGCCCGCGCGAGGGCGAGGTGGGCGCCGGCCGATCCCGGTCCGAAGGCGGTCCCGACCACCCCCGCGGGCCGGCGGTAGAGCGCGCCGGTGCCGCCGTCCTGGGTCGGTGCCACCACCACGGCCGGGCCGGGGTCGCGCCGGCCCGCGGCGCAGACCCGGTCCAGGTCCTCGGGCCGGGCCAGCGGCAGGTCGGCCGCGACGACCAGGGTCGCCCGGCGCCCGGCCGTCGCCGCGTCAGCGGCCGCCAGCGCCTGGGGCAGCCCGGGCCGCGGCTCGCGCAGCGACCGCACCCCGTGGCGCGCCGCCAGCGCCTCGCCCGCCGCGTCGCCGACGACCACCAGGACGTCGTCGACGGTGGCGGCGGCCCCCAGCGCCGCCACCACCCGCCCGAACATCCAGGCGGTCAGCTCGCGCCGGTCGGGCGGGTCCAGGGCGCCCGCGAGCCGCCCCTTCGCGCGGTCCAGCGCCTTCAGCGGCACGACGGCGGTGACCAGTGACCCCGACACGGGCGCCATCCTAGGTGTGCCCCGTCCGTGCACAGGCCGGGGGGCGCGGAGGGGGCGCCGGGCACCCGCCCCTCTACACTGCCGCTCCGGCACGGACGCACGCGGGAGGGGGGTCGGTGGGCAAGGTCGCGGTCATGGGGGCGGGGTCCTGGGGGACCGCCTTCGCCCTGCTCTGCGCCGACGCGGGCCAGGACGTGGTCCTGTGGGCCCGCCGCAGCGACGTCGCCGACGCGGTGGACCGCGACCACCGCAACCCCGGCTACCTCCCCGACGTCGACCTGCCGCCCGCGGTGCGGGCGACCGCGGACCCCGGCCGGGCGCTGGACGGCGCGGACCTCGTGGTCCTGGCCGTCCCCAGCCACGCCCTGCGCGCCAGCCTCGCGGACTGGCGCGGCGACTACCCGCGGGCGGCGGTGTCGGTCAGCCTCATCAAGGGCATCGAGCTCGACACCCGGCTGCGCGCCAGCGAGGTCGTGCGCGACGTCCTGGACCTCGACCCCGCGGCCGTCGTCGCCGTCAGCGGGCCCAACCTGGCCGCCGAGGTCGCCGCCCGCCTGCCCGGTGCGACGGTGGCGGCCGGGGCGGACGCCGCCACCCGCGCCGTGCAGGAGCGCTGCCACACGCCCGCTTTCCGCGTCTACACCAACCCCGACATCGTCGGGGTGGAGCTCGGCGGTGCGGTGAAGAACGCGATCGCGCTGGCCGCGGGCATGGCCGACGGCCTGGGTTTCGGCGACAACACCAAGGCGATGCTCGTCACCCGCGGCCTGGCGGAGATGACCCGCCTGGGGCTGGCGTTCGGCGGCGACGCGCTGACCTTCGCGGGGCTGGCGGGCATGGGCGACCTCGTCGCCACCTGCATGAGCCGCCGTTCGCGCAACCGCCACGTCGGCGAGCAGCTGGCCAGGGGCCGGCGCCTGGAGGACGTGGTGGCCGAGATGCACATGGTCGCGGAGGGCGTGACCTCGTCGCGGGCGCTGCTGGACATGGCCCGCGACCGCGGGGTGGACCTGCCCATCGTCGAGCACGTCGTGAAGGTCGTGCACGAGGGCGCGGACCCCGCAGCGATGGGCGGCGCCCTCATGGGCCGCGACCCCAAGCCGGAGTTCCACGGACTGGACCGCGCCGCCGGCCCGGTCGGGAGGACCGCATGACCACCCGCACCCGCGTGCTCGTCCTGTTCGGCGGCCGCTCCAGCGAGCACGAGGTCTCGTGCCTGTCGGCCCGGTCGGTGATCGCGGCGCTGGACCGCGACCCCTACCTGGTCACCTGCGTGGGCATCACCCGCGACGGCCGCTGGACGTTGGTCGACGGCGTCGAGGACACCCCGGCCGGGGTGCTGCCCCGCGTGCCCGACGACGGCGACACCGTCGCCCTGGTGCAGTCGCGCAAGGGCCCCCAGCTCGTGCGCTTCGGCGGCGACCCGACGGGCGCGGAGGTCCTGGGCCCCGTCGACGTGTGCTTCCCGGTCCTGCACGGGCCCTACGGCGAGGACGGCACCGTCCAGGGGCTGCTGGCCAGCGCCGGGGTGCCCTACGTCGGCGCGGACGTCGCCAGCAGCGCGATCGCCATCGACAAGCGCCAGATGAAGCACGTGTTCTCCGCGGCGGGCCTGCCCCAGACGCCCTACACCACGGTGCACCGGTCCGCCTGGGAGGCCGACCCCGGCGCGGTGCTGGACGGGGTCGAGGCCGCCCTGCGCGGCGCCGCGGACGGGTCCTCGGCGTACCCGCTGTTCACCAAGCCGGCCCGTCAGGGCTCCTCGATCGGCATCGCGGCGGTCGCGGACCGGGGGGACCTGGTCGGCGGCATCGAGGAGGCGCTCGCCCACGACCGCGTCGTCATCGTGGAGCGGGCGGTCGCGGGCGTCCGGGAGCTGGAGTGCGGGGTCCTGGGCAACGACATCGTGGAGGTCACCCGCCCGGGCGAGACCGTCCACACGGGGGTGTTCTACGACTACGACGCGAAGTACCTCGCCCCGGTCGAGCTGCGCTGCCCCGCCGACGTCCCGCCCGACGTGGAGCGCACCTGCATGGAGCACGCGCGGGCCGCGTACCGGGCGATCGGCGCCCGCGGGATGGCGCGGGTGGACTTCTTCTACGTGCCCGCCACCGGGCAGGTGCTGCTGAACGAGATCAACACCATCCCCGGCCTGACGCCCACCTCGATGTTCCCGCCGGTGTGGGCGGCGGAGGGCCTGGACTTCCCCGCCCTGGTCGACCGCCTGCTCGGCCTCGCCCTGGACGCGGCGTCCCGCGACGCGCGCTACGCCCCCTAGCTGAGATGGACGACGGTGCAGGTGACGGTGCGGTCGACACCGTCGATGGCCTGGATGCGCGCGACGACCATGCGGCCCAGCTCGTCGATGTCGCCGGCCTGCGCGCGGACGATCACGTCGTACGGGCCGGTGACGTCGTCGGCCGCCTCCACCCCGGAGATGGCCGCGGCGGCCGTCGCGACGGCTGCGGCCTTGCCGACCTCGGTGAGGATGAGGACGTAGGCGCTGACCACGATGGTGTCCCTTCGGGGGGCCGGACCGGGGATGGTCGTCGCATCCTAGAGGGCGGATCCCCGACACAGGACGGGCCATGACGGTCTTCGAGAACCGGCGGGAGGCGGGACGCCAGCTGGCGGCCGCGCTCCGCGACCACCCCGCGCTGCAGGGCGCCGACCCCCTGGTGGTCCTCGCGATCCCGCGGGGCGGCCTGCCGGTCGGCGCCGAGGTCGCCGCCGAGCTGCGCGCCGCCTTCGACGTCGCGGTCGTGCGCAAACTGCGCTCGCCGCACAACCAGGAGCTGGCCTTCGGCTCCGTCGGCGCCGACGGGCACGTCGACGTGGACGACGAGGCGGTGGCGGAGCTGGGGCTGACCGACGAGCAGGTCCGGGCCGAGATCGCCGACCGCGAGGACGCGGTGCGCCGGCGGGTGGACCTGTTCCGCGGCGTCGCGCCGGCCGTCGACCTGGAGGGCGCCACCGTCGTCGTGGTCGACGACGGCATCGCGACGGGCGGCAGCGCGCGCCAGGCCTGCCAGCTGGCCCGCCGCGGCGAGGCCGCGACGGTGGTCCTGGCCGTCCCGGTCGCCCCGCGGGGATCGCCGACGAGCTCGCCGGCGTCGCCGACGCGGTCGTGGTCCTGTCGTCGCCGGCGGAGTTCCTGGCCGTCGACCAGGCGTACCGCGAGTTCGGCGAGATCGACGACGAGGACGCCCTCGCGGCGCTGGCGGGTTCGCGCTGACCGCGGCCGACGGCGAGTTCGCGCTGCTGCGCACGCTGCGCCCGCTGCTCGCCGAGGCCGAGGGCGACCTGCTGGTGGGCGCCGGGGACGACGCGGCGGTGCTGCGCGTCGGCGACCGCGAGGTCTGCCTGACCGTGGACGTCGTCGTCGACGGCGTCCACTTCCGCCGCGACCTGTCCACCCTGGCCGACGTCGGCTGGAAGGCCGTCGCGGTGAACTGCAGCGATGTCGCCGCGATGGGCGGGCGTCCCCGCGTGGCGCTGGTCGGCCTGTCCCGGCCCGCGTCGGTGCCCGAGGCCGACGTCGTCGCGCTCTACGAGGGCATGGCGGCGGCCTGCGCGCGCTGGGGACCTGCGCCTGGTCGGCGGCGACACGGTCGCGGCCGACCAGCTCGCCCTGTCGGTGACCGTCCTGGGCGACGTCGAGGGCGGGGGCGTCCGCCGCGACGGCGCCCGGCCGGGGGACCGGCTGGTGGTGGTCGGGAGCCTGGGCGCGGCCGCGACGGCGCTCGCGCAGGTGGCGGCGGGGTCGACCCCGACCCCGCGCTGCTGGCGGCCCACCGCCGGCCTTCCGCCCTCGTCGCCGCGGGCCAGGTGCTGGCCGCTCTCCGGCGCGACGGCCCTCATCGACGTGTCCGACGGGCTGGGCGCCGACGTCGGCCACGTGTGCGCGGCGTCGGGGGTCCGGGCGCGGCTCGACGCGGCGGCGCTGCCGGCCGCGCCGGGCGTGGCGACGGCGGCCGCGGCGCTGGGCGCCGACGCCGTCCGGCTGGTCTGCGGCGGCGGCGAGGACTTCGCCCTGGTCGCCGCACTGCCCGCCGAGCGGGCGGTCGCGGCGGCCGCCGCCGCCGGCGCGGCCGACGGCGTCCCCGCCGCGGTCGTCGGGGAGTTCCTGCCCGCCGGCGACGGCCCGGCCGTGGTCCTGGCCACCGCCACCGGGGACGTCGACCTCACCGGCTACGGCTGGGACCACTACCGCCAGGGTGCCGACGCCGGCGCGGCGACCCCACCGGCACCGGAGGTGCGCCCGTGACCCTGCCCCGGACCCTGACCATCGCCGGGTCGGACTCGGGCGGGGGCGCGGGGATCCAGGCGGACCTCAAGACCATGCAGGAGCTGGGCGCCTTCGGGATGAGCGTCATCACGGCGCTGACCGCGCAGGACACCCTGGGCGTCCACGGCATCCACGAGGTCCCCGCCGCCTTCGTCACCGCCCAGCTCGACGCCGTGGCCGGTGACATCGGGGTGGACGCGGCCAAGACCGGGATGCTGGCGTCGGCCGACATCATCGCCGCGGTCGCCGAGGGCGTGCGGCGCCACCGCATCGACCGGTTCGTGGTCGACCCGGTGGCCGCCTCCAAGCACGGCGACCCGCTGCTGCGGCCCGACGCCGTCGACGCCCTGCGCGACCTCGTCCTGCCCCTGGCGGAGCTGGTCACCCCCAACCTCGGCGAGGTGACGGTCCTGACCGGCGTGGAGGTCCACGAGGTCGGCGACCTGCGCCGGGCGGCGGCCGCGGTCAAGGCGCTCGGCCCGCGCTGGGTGCTGGTGAAGGGCGGTCACCTGCCCGGCAACGCCGCCGCGGTCGACCTGCTGACCGACGGGGACCGGGTCGTGGAGATCACGTCGGAGCGGCTCGACACCGTCGACACCCACGGGACCGGCGACACGCTGGCCTCGGCGATCACCGTGGCCCGCGCGCGCGGCCTGGACGTCGAGTCGGCGGTGCGCAGCGGCAAGGCGTTCGTGACCGGGGCCATCCGCCACGGCCTGCGCCTGGGACGGGGCATCGGCCCGGTCGACCACGGGTGGCAGCGGCGCTGACCTACCCGCCCGCGGTCAGCGCGCGGGCGGGGGCGCGCCGCCGTCGCGCGCGCCGACCGGGCCGGCGATGGCGGCGGTCAGCGTGACCAGCGCGCTGGTCAGCGCCGCCTCCGCCTGGTCGAGGTCGCCGTCCAGGTCGGCGGGCATCTCGGGGACCTCGAAGGCGTCCGCGACATCGTCGTCGTCCGGCTCGAACTCCTCGCGCGCCCAGGACAGGGCCCGCAGCGCCTCCAGGACGGAGGAGGCGGCGTCCAGCAGTGCTCGGTTCAGGTCACACCACCCGCTGCGGCGGGCGCTGCACCTTGCCGGCCTTCATGCACGAGGTGCAGACGTTGGCGCGGCGCACACCGCCGTTGTCCCAGATGCGGATGCGCTGGATGTTGGGGTTCCAGCGCCGCCGGGAGCGCTTGTGCGAGAAGCTGACCTGGAAGCTGAAGTGCGGCTTCTTCCCGCAGACCTCGCAGACGGCAGACGACATGCGGACATCCTTGGTGATCTTGGTGGTGGCGGAGGGGACGCGGGGCGCGCCGAGATGACCGCCCCGCAGTGGCCGCCCATCCTACACTCGGCCCCTCGATGGAGGCGACCGAGGTACTCGACGGGGACGTGTCGCTGCTGCCCTCGGTCAGCGGGCGGGCGGCGACCGTGCTGCGCACGGCCCTGGGCGTCCGCACCGTACGCGACCTGCTGGAGCACTACCCCCACCAGGACCGCTACCGCGACGTCGGCGCGCAGGTGCCGCTGGCCGACGCGACGCCCGGCGAGCCGGTCACGATCGTCGGTGAGATCGGCCGCTGGCAGGTCGCCCGGCCGCGCGGCCGGCGCATGACCATCGCCAAGGCGCTGCTGGTGGCCGACGGCGGCGGGACGGTGGAGATCCCCTTCTTCAACCAGGAGTGGCGCGCGAAGGCGACACCGGCGGGCCGCCGGGTGGCCGTCAGCGGGGTGCTGGAGCGGTTCCGCACCGCCTGGCAGATGAAGAACGCCCGCCTGGTCGAGCTGGGCCCCGGCGAGGTCGCCGTCGAGGGCGACCGCGTGGTCGCCACCTACCCCGCGACCGAGGCCCTGCCGTCGCGCCGGATCGCGGGCTTCGTCGCCGAGGCGCTGGACCGCCTGCCCCCGCTGCCCGACCACCTGCCCGCCGAGGTCGCCGAGCGCCGCCACCTGCTCGACCTCGACACCGCCGTGCGCGACATCCACCGGCCCCCGTCGCTGGACGCGGTCCGCCCCGCGCGGCGGCGCCTGGTCTACGACGAGCTGTTCTGCCTGCAGATCGGCCTCCAGCAGCGCCGCGCCCGCCTGGAGGCCGACGCGGTGGGCCTGGACAACGGTCCTCTCCCGGCCGCGGACCCCGGGCTGGCGGCGCGGTTCCTGGCCGGGCTGCCCTTCGACCCCACCGCCGCGCAGCTGCGCGCCTTCGTCGAGCTGGGCGCCGACCTGGCCCGGCCCAAGCCCATGCACCGGCTGCTGCAGGGCGACGTGGGCTCCGGCAAGACCCTGGTGGCCGCCTGGGCGATGCTGTGCGCCGTCGACCAGGGTCGCCAGGCCGTGCTCATGGCCCCGACCGAGGTCCTCGCCGAGCAGCACGTGCGCACCCTCACCCGCCTGCTCGCGCCGCTGGGCGTCAACGTCCTGGACGGCCCGCGCCTGGAGCTGCTGACCGGGTCGACCGCGCTGTCGCGCCGCCGGGGGCTGCTGGCCGAGCTGGCCGTCGGGGACGTGCAGCTGCTCGTCGGCACCCACGCGCTGCTGGAGGACCAGGTCCTGTTCGACGACCTCGGCGTGGTCGTCGTGGACGAGCAGCACCGCTTCGGCGTCGAGCACCGCACCCGGCTGCGCGACAAGCGCCCCGACGGGCGCACCCCCGACGTGCTGGTGATGACCGCCACGCCGATCCCGCGGTCGCTGGCGCTGACCGTGTACGGCGACCTCGACGTCACCGTCCTGGACGAGCTGCCCCCCGGCCGCCAGGAGATCGTCACCACGGTGCTGCCGTCGGACTCCCCGCGGCGCGAGAAGCTCTACGACTTCGTCCGCGAGCGCGTCGCCGCTGGGGAGCGGGCCTACGTCGTCACGCCCCTGGTGGAGGCCTCCGAGGCGATGGAGGACGTCGCGTCGGCGCAGGAGGTGCACGCCCGCCTCGCCGACCTCGTCTTCCCGGACCTGGAGGTCGGGCTCGTCCACGGCCGCCTGGCCGCCGCCGAGCGCGACGCGACGATGAACCGCTTCCGCAGCGGCGAGGTGCAGGTGCTCGTCGCCACGACCGTCATCGAGGTCGGCGTCGACGTCCCGGAGGCGACGGTGATGATCGTCGAGGACGCCGACCGCTTCGGCATCAGCCAGCTGCACCAGCTGCGCGGGCGCGTCGGCCGGGGGACGGCGCGCAGCTACTGCGTGCTGTTCTCCTCCGACGTCGACCCCGACGGCGGCGGCAACGCGCGGCTGGAGGCGATGAAGGGGAGACCGACGGCTTCGCGCTGGCGGAGCGCGACCTGGTGCTGCGCGGCGAGGGCAGCCTGTTCGCCACCCGCCAGTCCGGCCTGCCCGACCTGAAGCTGGCGCGCCTGGTCCGCGACGTCGCCGAGGTCGGCTGGTCGCGGGCGGACGCGCGCGCACTGGTCGCCGCCGACCCCGACCTCACCGCCCACCCCGACCTGGCCGCCGAGGTCCGCCGCCGCTACGGCGAGGACCGCCTCGTCGCGCTGGAGACGGGATGACGGCCGCCCGGGTCCGGCCGCGCGGGGGCGCACGTGCGCGTGATCGCGGGGTCGGCGCGCGGCCGGCCGCTCAGCGCGCCGCCGGGGCGCGGGGTGCGCCCCACCAGCGACCGGGTGCGCGAGGCGCTGTTCAGCGCGCTGGCCGACGACGTCCCGGGCGCCGCCGTCCTGGACCTGTTCGCCGGCTCCGGGGCCTGGGCATCGAGGCCCTGTCGCGCGGCGCGGCGCTCGCGGTCCTGGTCGAGTCCGACGCCCGCGCGCTCGCGGCCGTCGCGGCCAACCTGGAGCGCGCGGGGGTCGCGGACCGCGCCGTGGTGGTGCAGGCCGACGCCCTCACCTGGGACGGCGACCTGCGCCGCGCACCCGGGACCGCCGCTTGCGCCCGCGGCGCCCCGCGCCCGGCGCGCCCCCGCCGTACGCGGTGGTCCTCGCCGACCCGCCCTACGCGCTGCCCCTGCGGCGCGTGACCGCCGCGGTGGCGCGGCTGGCCGCCGCGGGTCTGGTCGCGCCCGGCGCCCGCGTCGTGGTCGAGCGCGACCGCCGCGACCCGGACCTCGACGCCCTCCCGCCCGCCCCCCTGGTGCACGACCGCGACCGCGCCTACGGCGACACCGTCCTGCGCTGGTACCGGATCGAGGAGGCTGCGCAGCCATGACCGTCGCGGTGGTCTACCCCGGCAGCTTCGACCCGGTCACCAACGGGCACCTCGACGTCATCGAGCGGGCGGCCGAGGGCTTCGACCGCGTGGTCGTCGCGGTCCTGCGCAACGTCAGCAAGCGGCCGCTGTTCACCCTCGACGAGCGGCTCGACCTGCTGCGCGACGCGACCGCGGCCCTGCCCGGCGTGGAGGTCATCGCCTTCGAGGGGCTCCTCGTCGACGTCTGCCGCGACCTGGGTGTCGGCCTGATCGTCAAGGGGCTGCGCGCGGCGGCGGACTTCGAGTATGAGCTGCAGATGGCGCAGATGAACCGCCACCTCGCCGGCGTCGACACCCTGTTCCTGCCCACGAGCCCCGCCTGGTCGTACCTTTCGTCATCGCTGGTGAAAGAGGTGGCACGATTCGGCGGCGACGTCGCCGATCTCGTCCCGCCCGCCGTCGCCGCACTGCTGCGGGAACGGACGACCTGAAGGACCGCCGTGGACACCGAGGCCCTCCTCGACGAGATCGAGACCCTGCTCGCCGACGCCCGGCCGCTCCCGCTCACCACGTCGGTGATCGTGAGCCGCGGCGACCTCGAGGACCTGGTGGCCGACCTGCGCGCCGCCCTGCCCGAGGAGGTGCGCGAGGCCCGCTGGGTCCTGCGCGAGCGCGACGAGGTCATCGCCGCCGCCCAGCGCGAGGCCGAGCAGCTCCGCGAGGACGGCCGCGCGGAGGCCGAGCGGCTGGCCGGCCAGACCGAGGTCGCGCGCCTGGCCCGCCGCGAGGGCGACCGCATCCTCGCCGAGGCCCGCGAGCAGGCCCGCAGCCTCAAGCTCGAGGCCGAGGACTACGTCGACGCGCGGCTCGCCGGCTTCGAGCAGCTGCTGCGCCGCACCCTGGAGTCGGTGGTGAAGGGCCGCGAGCGGTTCCGGGTGGGGTCCGCCGCGGTGTCGCTGCCCGAGGACGACGACGCGGTCCGCGACACCCAGCTGTACGACCAGGAGCGCGCGGACCGCCGCTGAGCGCGCCCGTGGCAGGTGCTAGCGTGGTCGGCCCAGGCCCGACCGCGGCCTGGTCGCGCCTGCTCGCGTGGTCCCACCGCATCTCACCCCAGGCACTCCCATGGCTCCCACGCACGACACCGTGCTGTCCGTCGTCGACCTCGTCGACCGTCCCGGGACGTCCCGGCGCATCGACCTGTCCTTCGACCCCCCGGCCGACCTCGACCTGCCGCTCACCGAGTCGGTCGGCACCCTGCGCCTGCAGGGCGTGCTCGAGAGCGTGGTCGACGGGCTCCTGGTCCGCGGGGAGCTGCGCAGCGAGCTGCAGATGCAGTGCGCGCGCTGCCTCACCCCGGTGCCGGTGGACGTCAAGGCCGACGTGGCGGAGCTGTTCACCGACCCGACCCGGGCGCAGGCCGACGACGTCGAGCCGGGCTACACCATCCGCGAGGGCCGCATCGACGTGGACACGCTCCTGCGCGACGCGCTCGCGCCGGCCGTCCCCGTCGCGCCGCTGCACGACCCCGGCTGCCGGGGCCTGTGCCCCACCTGCGGGACGGACCTGAACGACCTGCCCGACCACCGCCACGACGAGGTGGTCGACTCGCGGTGGGAGGCCCTGTCGTCGCTGCGCGTGGAGCGCAACGGCGAGTAAGGTCCGCACCCACCGCCGCACCAGCACCGACACGAACCCAGGAGCGAGGACCGACCGTGGCCGTCCCGAAGCGCAAGAAGTCGCGCGCCAACACCCACCACCGCAAGGCCCAGTGGCTGCGCACCGCCCCGCCGACGGCCGCGCGCTGCTCGCACTGCAACTCGGCGATCCGGCCCCACACGGTCTGCGCCACCTGCGGCTGGTACGCCGGTCGTGAGGTCGTCAAGGTCGAGGACTGACGCCAGCGCCCGTCCGGCCCGCCACCCCGGTGGGCCCGCGTCCCCGCGTCGCGCTCGACGCGATGGGCGGTGACGACGCCCCCGGCGTCCCCATCGCCGCGGCCCGCGCCGTGGCGGGCGAGGTCGACGTCCTGCTGGTCGGCGACCCGGCGGCCCTCGCGGGCACCGGGCTGGACGTCGTCGCCGCCGATCAGGTCATCGACATGGGCGAGGACCCGGCCCTGGGCGTCCGCGCCAAGCCGGGCGCGAGCATCGCGGTCGCCATCGACCTGCTCGCGCGCGGGCTCGTGGGCGCGGTGGTGTCGGCGGGGTCGACCGGGGCGACGCTGGCGGCCGCGCTGCTCGGCCTCGGGCGGGTGCCGGGCGTGCGCCGCCCCGTCGTCGCGCCGGTCCTGCCGGTGGGCCACGGCGTGGTCCTGGTCGACGCGGGCGCCAGCCCAGACGTCCAGCCCGAGGCGCTGGTCGCTCACGCGCGCCTCGGCGGGGCGTACGCCGCGGCGCGCGGGCGGGTGTCGCCGTCGGTCGGCCTGCTCAACGTCGGCGCGGAGCCGGGCAAGGGCAACAGCCTGGCCCGCGCGGCCCACGCGCTGCTCAGCGCCCTCCCCGGGTTCGCGGGCAACGTCGAGCCGGCCGCCGTGCTGGCCGGGGCGGTCGACGTCGTCGTGACCGACGGGTTCACCGGCAACGTGTTCCTGAAGACCGTCGAGGCCATGGCCGCGGGCGGGGCCACGGGCCCCGGCGGGGTGGCGGGCGGGGTGGCCGGCGGCCGGGGCGAGGTGCACGGCGGGGCGCTGCTGCTCGGCGTCGACGGCGTGGTGGTCGTCGCGCACGGCGCGGCGGGGGAGGCGGAGCTGGCCGCGGCGATCGCCACCGCGGCGGTCGCGGCGCGGGGGGATGTCGTCGCCCGGCTGCACGCCCTACTCTGACGCGATGAGCACCCGCGTCTCGGCCGAGGAGGTCCTGGACCTGCTCGTCGACGGCATCCGCAGGGTGATGGGCCTGGACGACGGCGACCTCGGGCTGGCCGGGCGGCCCGCCACGGCCTGGCGCGGCGTGCGCTTCGACGAGGACCTGCACGCCGACTCCCTGGACCTCGTCGAGGTGATCGAGGGTGTGGAGCGGGCGCTGCGCCGCCGCGGCGTCGAGGTGCGCGTCGCCGACGTCGACCTCGTCCGCCTGCGCGCCGTCGGCGACGCCGCCGACGCCATCGCCGGATCCGCCGCGTGAGCCGCCCGGCGCCTGAGGTGCACGCATGAGCGCTGCGCCGCCGCCGCCGGGGCCGGGGGGCGTGCACGCGGCGGGGGCGCTGCACGAGCTGGAGCAGCGGCTCGGGGTCGCGTTCGCCGACCCGGGGTTGCTGCGCCTGGCCCTCACCCACCGCAGCCACGCCTTCGAAGCGGGGGGCCTGCCGACCAACGAGCGGCTGGAGTTCCTGGGCGACGCGGTGCTCGGCCTGGCGGTCACCGACCACCTCTACCGCGACCTGCCCGACGCCCCGGAGGGCCGCCTGGCCAAGATCCGCGCCTCGGTGGTGAACACCACCAGCCTCGCGGAGGTCGGGCGGTCCCTGGGCCTGGGCGCCCACCTGCTGCTCGGCCGCGGCGAGGAGCAGTCGGGCGGCCGGGACAAGGACTCCCTGCTGGCCGACACCGTCGAGGCGCTGCTCGGCGCCGTCTACCTGGACGCCGGTGTCGAGGCGTCCTTCGCCCTGGTGTGGCGGCTGTTCGGCGGCATGGTCGCCGACACCGCGGCGCGGGCCGACACCCGCGACCACAAGACCACCTTGCAGGAGCTGACCGCCGCGCTGATGGGCACCGCCCCGCTCTACGAGCTCGCCGGCGAGGGGCCCGACCACGCCCGCCACTTCACCGCGGTGGCGGTGGTCGCGGGTGAGCGGCTCGGCCACGGCGAGGGGCGCAGCAAGAAGGCGGCGGAGCAGGCGGCGGCGGCGGAGGCGGTCGCCGCGCTGCGGCACCGATTCGCGCTACCGTCTGGGGGCGATGACGCCGCCTCCGGGTGAGGGTCTCGTCGGCGTGAGGGTTCGGGCTTGACACGAGAGGACGGCGCGTGAGTCTGCTCCCGGAGGCCGAGGTCGTCCGCAAGGACCTCGAGCGGGACGCGGTCGGCCGGCGGGTCGCCGCGGTGACGGTCCAGTCCCCGGCCCTGGTGGCCCGGGGCGGGAACCCGGACCTCGCGGGGGCCCTGACGGGCCGGCGCATCACGGCGGTGGACCGCCGCGGCGTGCACCTGGTGCTGGACCTGGAGGGCGGCCAGAGCCTGGTGGTGCGCTCCGGGGAGCACGGCACCCTGACCGTCGGCCCGGTGGAGGAGGGCGCCGCGCGCCACCTCCAGCTGGTCGCCACCCTCGACAAGGGCGGCGCGCTGCGCTACGTCGACAGCGGCGAGGACGCCGAGTTCCTGGTCGTCCCGACGGCCGAGGTCGCCGCGCTGCCGGAGCTGTCCAAGGGGGGGATCGACCCGCTCGCGGAGACCTTCACGTGGACCGCGTTCGGCAAGGAGCTCGTGCGCCGCGACCTGGCGCTGAAGACGCTGCTCGCGGACCCGTCGTTCGTGGTCGGGCTCGGCGACCGCTACAGCGACGAGGTGCTGTGGGGCGCCGGGCTGGCCGGGCGGCGCAGCTCCTCCAAGCTGTCCGCACAGGAGGTGCGCCGGCTCTACCGGTCGCTGCTGGAGGTGCTGCAGGACGCGGTCAAGCACCGGGCGGCGGCGGAGACCGAGGCGTCGGAGGACGCCGACGACGCCGACGACGCCGACCCGGAGCCGGTCGGCTGGCTCAAGGTGTGGAACCGGGAGGGTCTGCCCTGCGCCCGTTGCCGCCAGCGGATCCGCTACGGCGAGGTGGTCGAGGGGCAGCCCTCGTACCACTGCGCCAACTGCCAGACCTGACCGGCGTCGCGGGCCGCAGCCCCAGGACGTGCTCGACGGCCCAGCGCAGGGCCGGCAGGAACGTGGCCGGACCGGTGAACACGCCGTCGTGCTCCAGCGCCAGCTCGCGGACGACGGCCTGGGGGATCCGCCGGGCGAGATCCAGCTGGTTGCGCCGCGGCACCAGTGCGTCCTCCATGGTGACCAGGACGGCGACGGGCACGTCGATGTCGGCGATCCATTCGCGGGCGTCGAAGCGGCTGAGTTCGCGTCCGGCCTCCGCCACGTCTTCCGCGCTGCCGCGGTCCAGCTCGCTGACGAACCACGGCAGCAGGCGGCGCACGTCCTCGGGCACGCCGCGGCGCAGGACGCGGCGGATGCGGCTGGGGCCGAACTGCGCCGCTCTGCCCAGCAGCCGCTCCCACCACAGGCGCGGGACGATGCGCAGGACGAGCTGGAGCAGCCCCATCGACCGCCAGGTGTAGCGGTCCCGCCAGCTGGTGTTGAACGTGGCGCTGCTGGCGATCAGGACCAGCCCGCGGACCAGGTCGGGGTGGCGCTGCCAGAGCAGCTGGGCGACCGGGCCGCCCATCGAGAAGCCGACGGCGACGACCGGGCCGGTGCCGAGGTGGCGCAGCAGCGCGGCGACGTCGTCGGCGGCGTCGCTGAGGCGGAAGGGGGCGGAGGGGCGCAGCCCGCGCCCGTGGCCGCGGTGGTCCACCGCGAGCACCCGCCCGTAGCGTGACAGCGGCCCGTAGCTGGGGAACCAGGTGGCGTCGGCGGGCAGCATCCAGCCGTGCAGGAGCACGATGGTGGGGGCCGGGCCGTCGCCGTCGCCGTCGCCGTCGGGTGGGCCGGTGTCGCGCACGAACAGCTCGCCCACGCCCGGGACCTCGACCACGCGGCCGGGGGGCAGGCCGGGTGGTGGGATCGGCTGCTCGCGCACGCCGGCCGGGCGGGGGCGCGCGGCCGCCCAGGCGATGGCGGCGATCCCCGCCAGCCAGCCCAGGGGCGCGAGGGCGGCCAGGGGGAGCAGCAGCCGCCGCGCCCACCGCACCAGGAACCGGAACCACCTCGACTGTGCCATCCGGCCAAGGCTACGCCCGGGTGCCCCCGCCTCCGACACCCCGACGGTCCACTAGGCTGCCCGACGCGGGCCCGGGAGGCGGCCGAAACGCTGCCGCAACTGCTTGCTCGCAGGCTCGCTGCGCACGCGGGGAGGCGGGCGAAACACCGTCGTAACCTTGCCAGCCCGATTGGGGGCGACGTATAGTGCGCTCGTGAAAGCGGGTACACACCCGTCGCGCCGCCCGCAACGCCCGGCCGAGCTCCTCCCCATGGAGCTCGCGTCGCCGCGGCGCCGCCCGCAGCAGACGAAACCAACGCAGAGACCCGCCCGTCGTGCCCTGCCCGGCGCGGGCGACGGCCGACCGGCACGGAGGACCCGATGAAGGCGCTCGTGGGGAGCTGGGACAACCGTCCGTACCGCCTGCTGGCGGAGAACGCGGCGCTGCGCGCTCGCGTCGTGGACCTGGAGTCCGCGCTGCGGCACGCGCAGGAGGAGAACGCGGTGCTGCGCGCCGCGGTCGAGGCCTCCGTCGCCCTCGAGGTCGACGTACCCGAGGTCGTGCTCGCCTCCCGCTGACCTGCGGGGGCGACGCCCCCTCCCGCGTCGCGCGCGCCGCTGCCCGTAGGCTGACGGCTCGTCGGTCCACCGCCGAGGAGTCGCGTGTTCCTGAAGTCCCTGACCCTGCGCGGGTTCAAGTCGTTCGCCGACCGTACGGACCTTGCGTTCGAGCCGGGCATCACCGTCGTGGTGGGCCCCAACGGCTCGGGCAAGTCCAACGTCGTGGACGCGCTCACCTGGGTGCTGGGGACCGGCAGCGCCAAGGCCCTGCGCGGGACCGCGATGTCCGACGTGATCTTCGCCGGGTCCGGCGGCGGCCGGCGCCAGGGCCGGTCCGCGCTCGGGCGCGCGTCGGTGGAGATCACCATCGACAACGCCGCGGGCACCCTGCCGATCGACTTCAGCGAGGTCACCGTCGGCCGCGCGATGTTCGCGAACGGCGAGAACACCTACACCATCAACGGCGAGGAGTGCCGCCTCCTCGACGTGCAGGAGCTGCTCAGCGACACCGGGCTGGGCCGCGAGAACCACACCATCGTGGGGCAGGGTCAGCTCGACACGGTCCTGAACGCGCGGCCGGAGGACCGGCGCGCGTTCATCGAGGAGGCCGCCGGCATCCTCAAGCACCGGCGCCGCAAGGAGCGGGCGCTGCGCAAGCTCGCCCAGACCGAGCAGCACCTGGAGCGCCTCACCGACCTCCTGCGCGAGCTGCGCCGCCAGCTGCGCCCGCTGGAGCGCCAGGCCGAGGCCGCCGCGCGCCACGCCGAGCTCACGGCGTCGCTGCAGCGCGTGCGCGTCGCCCTGGCGGTGCGCGAGCTGGCGGCGCTGACGGCGCGGCTCGCGGGCGAGGACGAGGGCGGCGGCGCGTCGGCCGCGCAGCTGGCCGAGGTCGAGGCGCGCCTGGGCGAGGCCCGCGACCGCCACGACGCGCTCGAGCGCGAGCTGTCGCGGCAGGCTCCCGCCGCCCGCGCCGCCGCGGAGGTCCACTTCCGCCTGGCCAACCTCACCGAGCGCAGCCGCGGCCTGGTCGACCGCATCGCCGAGCGCACCCGCGGCCTCGCCGAGGCCGTCGAGGAGCCGGTGGCGGGCCGCGACCCGGCGGAGCTGCGCGCCCGCGCCGCGGAGGCGCACGCCCAGCGCGACGGCGCCGAGGCCGAGCGCCGGGCCGCGTCGGCGGCGGTCGCCGACGCCGGAGGGCACCGGCAGGAGGCCGAGCGGGCGCGGCGGGCGCACGAGCAGGCCGCGGCTGCGGAGGCGCGCCGCCGCGCGCAGGCGCGCGAGCGCCGGCTGCGCTGGGAGGGGTCGCGGGCGACGCTGGCGAGCGGGCTGGCCCAGTCGGCGGGGGAGCAGGGACGCCTGGCCAGCCAGGTCGAGGGCTGGCCGACCGGATCGCGGAGCTGGAGCGCGACGAGGTGGCCGCGGCCGCCGCCGCGGAGGACCACGCGGGCGCCGCGCGGCGGCTGGGCGCCGACGCCGACGCCGCGCGGGCGGCCGCCGACCGCGGCAGGGCCGCGCTGGCCGCGGCGGCGGCCGCCGAGCGCGAGGCCGACCGCGCGGTCGCCCGGCTCCAGGCCCGCGCCGAGGCCCTGCGCGCGCAGGCGGTCCCCGCCGGCGCCGGCGCGGGCGCCCTCGCGGGCGCGGGCCTCCCGGGCCTGCTCGGCCCCCTGGCCGGGGCGGTCACGATCGACCCGTCCCTGGCCCCCGCCCTGTCCGCCGCCCTGGGCCCCCTCCGCGACGCCCTGGTGACCGACTCCCACCCGGCCGCGGCCGCCGCCCTGGCCCACGTCGTCCGCGCCGCCACCCCCCGCGTCACCCTCCTCCCCGCCCCCGCCCCCGACGCCGAGCAGCCCCCGCGGCGGCGCCCGGCGGCTCCACCTCCACCTCCACCTCCGCCCCCGCCCCCGCCCCCGCGGCGGCGCGCGGCGGCTCCACCTCCACCTCCACCTCCACCTCCACCTCCACCCCCGCCCCCGCGACGGCGCGCGGCGGCTCCACCTCCGCCCCCGCCCCCGCGGCGGGCGACGGCGGCGAGGGGACGGTGCTGGCGGAGCTGGTCGGGGGGGACGAGCGGGTCGTCGCCGCGCTGCGCCCGCTGCTGCGCGACGTGGTCCTGGTGGCCGACCTCGACACCGCGTGCCGGCTGGCCGCGGCCTCCCCCGACCGCAGCTACGTGACCGCGGCCGGCGAGGTCGCCGGTCGCGGCGGCTACAGCGCGGGCAGCGCGGGGACGGACCCGGTGCGGGCGCGCGCGCTCGCGGCCGAGGCCGACCGCGAGGCGGAGGCGGCCGCCGCCGTCCTCGCCGCCCGCCAGGCCGACCGCGCCGCCGCGGAGGCGCGGGCGGCCGAGCTGGGCGCCGCCCGCGCAGGCCGCCGCCGCCGCGGCCCAGGAGGCGCGGGGCCTGGCCCGGACCGAGGCCGACCGCCGCGAGGGCCGCCCGCCGGCTGGCCGCCGCCCGCCGCGACCGCGACCTCGTCCAGCGCCAGCGCGACGACCTGGACCGCCAGGTCGCCGACCGCCGCGCGCGGCTCGCGGAGCTCGAGGCCGCCCCGCCCGAGGAGGCCGACGAGGGCACCGCAGGCGCCGGCGACCTGGACGCCGAGCGCCTCGACGACGCGCTGGCCCGCGCCCGCGAGGCCGAGGTCGAGGCGCGCCTGGCCCTTTCGGAGGTGGAGCAGCGCGCCGCGCAGCTCGCCAGGACCGGCGCCGCCCTGGAGCAGGAGGCCGCCGACGTCGAGCGCCGGCTGGCCGACCGCGAGCGCCGCCCGCCTCGCCGCGCTGGACCGGTGCGCCGCGCTCGCGGTCGTCGCGGCCGACGCGCTGGCCCGCTCGCAGCAGTCGCTGGACCTCGCGGCGCGGGACCGCGACCGCCAGGAGGAGCTGCGCGGCCGCCTGCAGCGCGACCTCGGCGCGCTGCGCGCCCGCCTCCGCGACCTGGAGGCGGCCCGCGGGGAGCTGGTGGCGGCCCGCCACGCCGAGGACCTGCGCCGCCAGGAGCTGTCCCAGCAGATCGCGGCGGTCCGCGCCCGGCTCGCCGACCTGGGCGTCGACCCGGAGGAGGCGCGCGACGCCGAGGGCAGCGACGAGGAGCTCACGGAGGCCGAGGCGTCCCTCGCGCGCAAGCTCGGCCTGCTGGGCACCGTCAACCACCTCGCCGTCGAGGAGTTCTCGGCGCTGCAGGAGCGCCACGGCTTCCTGTCCGGCGAGCTGGACGACCTGCGCGCGTCGCGCCGGGACCTCGTCCAGGTGGTCGATGCGGTCGACGACCGCATCCGCGAGGTGTTCGCGGCGGCGTTCGCCGACGTGGCCGCGAACTTCGACCGCATCTTCCCGCGCCTGTTCCCGGGCGGGGAGGGGCGCCTGGTGCTCACCGAGCCCGGCGACCTGCTGGAGACCGGGGTCGAGATCGAGGCCCGCCCCGCCGGCAAGCGCGTGAAGCGCCTGTCGCTGCTGTCCGGCGGCGAGCGGTCGCTGACCGCCCTGGCGCTGCTGTTCGCGATCTTCGCCGCCCGCCCGTCGCCCTTCTACGTCCTGGACGAGGTCGAGGCAGCCCTGGACGACGTGAACCTCCAGCGCTTCCTCGACGTCCTGGCGGGCTTCAAGTCCAGCGCCCAGCTCATCGTCGTCACCCACCAGCGCCGGACCATGGAGATCGCCGACACCCTCTACGGGGTGTCGATGCGCGGCGACGGGGTGTCGCGCGTGGTCCACCAGCGACTCGGCGGTGACGACCTCCGCCTGGACGCGTCCGACGAGGTGCGCCTCCCCGGGTAGGCCGACGGGCTGCCCCCGGGGACCCGATCCCGCACGGCCGGGCACCTAGGCTGGTCGCCGACTACTGACACCGACCAGTCGGAGGACGTGTGGACCTGGCGATCGAGCTCGTCGTCGCCATCGTCGTGGGCGTGCTGGTGCTGGTCGCCGGCGGCGTCGCCCTGCTGCGAGGCGGGCGGCCTCGCGGCGGCATCGACGAGGAGTTCCGGACCGAGCTCCGCGATCAGCAGCCCACGAGCCCGCCGTCGGTCGCCGTCCCGCCGGATGAGCTGGAGGGCGCCGAACCGCCGCTCGCGGTCGACCTGGCCGACCCCGACCTCGCCGACCCCGACCTGGTCTCCACCGACCTGGTGGCGCCGGCCGAGGCCCCCGCGCCGGCCGCCGACGTCGAGGCCCCGCCCGAGGCCCCCCGCCTGACCACCACCGAGCGCTTCCGCGCCCGGCTGGGCCGGTCGCGGGCCGGGCTGGGCCTGGCGATGTCGACCATCTTCCGCCGCGGCCTGGACGAGCAGGCATGGGAGGAGCTCGAGGAGTCCCTGATCGCCGCCGACGTCGGCGTCGAGGCGACCATGGAGCTGGTCGAGGGGCTGCGCGACCGCGCCCGCGCGGAGGGCATCCGCACCGGCGAGGGCGCGCTGGCCCTGGTGAAGGAGGTCCTGCGCCTGGAGCTGGGCGTCGCCGACCGCCGCCTGCACCGGCGCGCCGAGGGGACCTCGACGTGGCTGGTCACCGGCGTGAACGGCACCGGGAAGACCACGTCGATCGGCAAGATCGCCGCGCGGCTGACCGCCCAGGGCGACACCGTCGTGCTGGCGGCCGCCGACACCTTCCGGGCCGCCGCCGCGGAGCAGCTCGAGGCCTGGGGCCAGCGCGCTGGCGCCCGGGTGGTGCGCGCGGGCGAGGGCGCCGACCCCGCGGCCGTCGCGTTCGACGGCTACCAGGCCGCGAAGGCGGCCGGGGCGGACCTGCTGATCGTCGACACCGCGGGGCGCCTGCAGAACAAGACCGCGCTCATGGACGAGCTGTCGAAGGTCAAGCGCGTCCTGGAGCGCGACGCGGGCCCGACCGACGAGGTGCTGCTGGTCCTGGACGCCACCACGGGGCAGAACGGGCTGGCTCAGGCGCGCGCGTTCCTGGACGCCGTCGACGTCACCGGGGTCGTGCTGACCAAGCTGGACGGCACCTCCAAGGGCGGGATCGTCATCGCCATCCAGCGCCAGCTGGGCATCCCGGTGAAGCTGGTCGGGCTGGGGGAGACCATCGACGACCTCGCCGAGTTCGACCCCGACGCGTTCGTGGAGGCCCTGTTCGGCGGCGGCGAGGGCTCCGGGGCGACGGCGGTGGGGGACTCCTAGGTGGGCGTCGGCATCGAGGACCTCGACCGCGAGGTCGTGCGCGAGGCGCTGCGCCTTTGGGGCTCCCCGCGGCCCCCGGCCAACCGCGCCCAGGCGCTGCGCCTGCTGCGCGAGGCGCTTGGGGCGCCGGGCGCGATCCGCGCGCTGCTGGACCGCGGCCCCGCGGGGGTCCGCGACGCCTTCGCCACCCTGGCGACCGGCGGGCCGCAGCCGGTCGACGTCCTGCTGGACCGCGGCTGGTGGGGGCGCGGGACGCTGCCGCCGCCGCTGGACTGGCTCCAGCGCCGGGCCCTGGTCGCCCCCGTCGACGGCGTGGTCCACCCCCTCGACGAGGCCCGGGCCGCCTTCCTCGACGAGCCCCTCCCGCTCCCCGCGCCCGCCGGCCCCGCCCCCCTGTTCGCCGTCCGCGACCTCGACCCCCCGGACACGCCCGCCGCCGGCCCTGCTCGCGGCGAGGGCGCCGCCGCCGGGCCGGCCCCCGCGGGTGACCCGGGCGCCGACCCCATCCCCGCCGCGCTCGGAAGGGCGCCGACCGCACCCGCGCCGCCGACCGCATCCGCGCCGCCGACCGCATCCACGGCGAGCGCGGCGCTCCACCCCGGCCGCTGCCGCCGCCCTACCGCCGCCGATGGCGGTGCCGACCAGGCTGGCGCTCCCGCCGCCGACACCGCTCGCCCCGCACGCCGCTCGCCCCGACGCGGCCGGCCCCGGTGCTGCCGGTCCCGGTGCTGCCGGTCCCGGCGCGGCCGGGGCCGGCGTGCGGGTCGAGGGGGTCGGGTGCGTGGTCGTGGTCGGGGCGCCCGAGGCGCTGCACCGCGTGCTGACCGCGCCCGGCGCGGGGCTGCGGGGGGTCGCGCCCACCGTCGCGGTCTCCGACAAGGGCCCCGCTGCGGTCAGCGCCGCCCTGCGCGCCGCCGGGGTCGACCTGGCCGCGGAGGCCGTGGTGGCCGAGGTGGGCGCCCCCGCGCTCCCGCTGGTCGCCGAGGAGGCGGTCGGCCCGCGCGCGGTCCGTGCGCTCCTGGAGCGCGCGGTGGAGGACGGCCGCCAGGTCCGCCTGCGCTACTTCGCCTCGTCGCGCGGCGGCGCGGCGACCGACCGGGTCGTGGACCCGTGGTCGTTCCGCGACGACCTGCTGCGCGGCTGGTGCCACCTGCGCGTCGACGAGCGCACCTTCGCGCTGGACCGCATCGGCCTTGCCCACCTGCTGCCCAGCCCTGTCGACCACCCCGCGCCGTAAGTACGCTGGGGACCCCCTTCCTCTGGAGCGCGCCTTCATGTTCGACGCCCTGTCCGACCGCCTCGAGTCCGCCTTCGCCCGCTTCCGCGGCAAGGGCGCGCTGACCGAGCAGCAGGTCGAGGACGGGCTGCGCGAGATCCGCCTCGCCCTGCTCGAGGCCGACGTCAACTTCCGCGTCGTGCGCACCTTCGTCGGGCGCATCCGCGAGCGCGCCGTCGGCGCCGAGGTCTCCGCCGCGCTGGACCCCGGCCAGCAGCTGGTCAAGATCGTCCACGAGGAGCTCGTCCGCATCCTGGGCGAGGCGTCGGCGCCGCTGGACCTGGGCAGCCGCTCCCCGGCGGTCGTGATGCTCGCGGGCCTCCAGGGCTCGGGCAAGACCACCGCGGCGGGCAAGCTCGCGGCGCTGCTGAAGAAGCGCGGGCGGTCGGTGCTGCTGGTCGCGGGCGACCTCGTGCGCCCCGCCGCGGTCCGCCAGCTCCAGGTCCTCGGCGAGCGCGTCGGCGTGCCCGTCTACGCCCCGGTCACCACCGGCGACCCGGTGCAGGTCGCCCGCGACGCGCTGCACGAGGCCCGCCGCCTGGGCGCCGGCGTCGTCATCGTCGACACCGCCGGCCGCACCACGGTCGACGAGGAGATGATGCAGCAGGCCGTCGACATCAAGGCGGCGGTGAACCCGGTCGAGACGCTGTTCGTCATCGACGCGATGATCGGCCAGGAGGCCGTGACCGTCGCCAAGGCCTTCCAGGAGGCTGTCGACTTCACCGGCGTCATCCTCAGCAAGCTCGACGGCGACGCCCGCGGCGGCGCCGCGCTGTCGGTGGCGGAGGTCACCGGCCGGCCGATCAAGTTCGCGTCGGTGGGGGAGAAGCTCGACGAGTTCGAGGCCTTCCACCCCGACCGCATGGCGGGGCGCATCCTCGGCATGGGCGACGTCCTCACCCTCATCGAGAAGGCCGAGGAGGTCTACACCGAGGACCAGGCCCAGGACCTGCAGTCCAAGTTCCTGTCGGCCGAGTTCACCCTCGAGGACTTCCTGTCCCAGATGCAGCAGGTCAAGAAGATGGGCCCGCTACAGGGGTTGCTGGGGATGATCCCGGGAATGGGCCGCGCGCTGAAGGACGTCGACCTCGACGACGCCCAGCTCAAGCCGGTCGAGGCGATCATCCAGTCGATGACCACCCAGGAGCGCCGCGACCCCAAGATCCTCAACGGCAAGCGCAAGAAGCGCATCGCCCGCGGGTCGGGCCGCAGCGCGCAGGAGGTCAACGAGCTGCTGCGCAACTTCGAGCAGATGCGCCAGCTGATGAAGTCGATGGGCGGGGCGAAGGGCCTCAAGGGCCTGCGCGGCATGGACCCGCAGGCGCTGATGGCCGGCGGCGCCCCCGACCTGTCGGCCCTGACCGGCGCGGGCCCCCGCCTCCCCGTCGGCGCCGGCGCCCCCGCCGGCCCGGGCGGCCCCGACCGCCAGCTCAACAAGCGCGTCCCCGCCCGCAAGAAGAAGAAGCGCCGCTAGCTCGAGCGGTCGGCGCTCCTCCTGACGCAGGATCTGTCACAGGCACCCCGTACGGTCGGGTCGTGTCCAACCCGTTCCCGTCGCTGAAGGCAGCCGCGATGCTCCGTGTCCTCACGCGAGAGCTCGGCTATCAGGTCGCTCGTGAAGCCGGGGGCTCCCACCGAAGGCTGGTCGCCGAAGGACGGCCTCCGCTCACCTTTGCCTTCCACCAGGGGGCGACGCTTCCCCCGGGGGTTGTCCGCGACATACTCATGAAGCAGGTCGGGCTCGACCGGCAGACGGCGCTGAAGGTGGTGCGTGGTGAGCGGTGAGACGATCCACCTGATGGTCCGGGAGACTGACGACGGCCTGTACGCCACGTCGCCGCAGGCCCGCGGCCTGGTGTACGGCCGACCCGACCTCGCCACCCTGCGCGATGGTCTCGTCGAGGTGCTGGCCGCTCACCTCCGACGTCCGGGCCCCTTCGACATCGTCGAGCACCACGAGCGGCACTACGACGTGGCCGGTCGCGAGCTCGTCACGCGGCTCGCCCTGGATGCCCGCCGGGACGAGCGGCAGGACGTGTACGCCCGCATCGGTCGGGCGCTGATGGTCCCCGAGCAGGCGACTCTGCTCGTGGAGCAGCCCGCGAACCGGCTGGACGAGATCGTCTACATCTGCACGGTCCCCTCCGACACCGTGTCGTGGCTGGCCGCGCAGATGGACGGAGAGGGGGATCGCGCCATCATCGCGTTGGCGATCGCCGATCCGTTCGTCATGACCGTCCCGATCGCGGTGCCCGGACATCAAGCGCTGGAGGTGGACGGCACCCCGTACCCCGCAAGGGCGACGGTGGCCGAGATCGTCCGGGCCGTGCCGATCGTCCAGCCGGTCCACGCGGAGCGCACACTGGCGTCCTGACGACCGGCGGGCGGGTCAGGCCCAGCCGAGGTCGTGGAGGGCGTCGTCGTCGATGCCCATGTGGTGGGCGAGCTCGTGGACGACGGTGATGCGCACCTCCTCGACCAGCTCGGCCTCGTCGGCGGCGATGTCGCACAGGGGCAGCCGGTAGATCGCGATGCGGTCGGGGAGCACGGCGGCGTACTCCCATCGCTCGGTCAGCGGCACGCCCTCGTAGAGGCCCAGCAGCTCGGGGTCGTCGGGGTGCTCGTCCTCGACGACGACCGCCACGTTGTCCAGCTGGGCGAACAGCTCCTCGGGCAGCCCGTCCAGCGCCCGGCCCACCAGCGCGCCGAAGCGCTCCTCGTCGATCGCCTCCATGCGGGGCAGCGTAGCGAGGCGGTATCCTGACCCACCTCGGCCCCCCGCGGGAGCCGGGAACGCGTGCGTGCGGCCGACCGGACCGCACATCCGTCTCCAGACCGAGAGAGACGCGCCGGGACCCCGGCGGCACCGACGGCGTGCGCCGGCCACGCCAGCCGAACGAGGGATTGACACCAGCCATGGCTGTGAAGATGCGCCTGCGGCGCGAGGGCAAGAAGAAGCAGCCGTTCTACCGGGTCGTGGTGGCGGACGTCCGCTCCCCCCGGGACGGGCGGTTCATCGAGGACATCGGCTACTACCAGCCGATCCACGAGCCCTCCACCATCTCGATCGACCGCGACCGCGCCCTGCACTGGCTCCGCAACGGGGTCCAGCCGTCGGAGGCCGTCGTGAAGCTGCTCCGGATCCAGGGGATCTGGGAGGAGTTCCGGCCCGGCGACACCGGCCGTGACCGCAGCGCCAAGCACCAGGCGCGCGCCCAGGCCGCCGCCGCCCGCGACCAGGCCCAGCGCGACGAGCAGCAGCGCGCCCTGGCCGAGCGCCCGCAGGCCGCCGCCCAGGCGGCGCAGGCCGAGGCCGAGCCCGCGGCGGAGGAGCCGGCCGATGACGCCGCCGCCGAGGCGCCCGCCGAGGCGCCCGTCGAGGCCGCCGCCGGGGACGGCACCGTCTGATGGGCGCCGACATCCTCACCTACATCGCCAAGTCGCTGGTCGACAACCCCGACGAGGTGAAGGTGACCCCGGTCGAGGAGGACGGCGAGCTCGTGCTCGAGCTGCGCGTCCACCCCGACGACATGGGCAAGGTCATCGGCAAGCGCGGGCGGACCGCCAAGGCGATCCGCACCATGGTCAAGGCCGCCGCGACCCGCGAGGGCACGTCGGCAACAGTGGAGATCGTCGAGTAGTGCCGCCCCGTCGCGTGGCCGTCGGGGTCGTCCGGCGGCCCTTCGGGCTGCGCGGCGCCGTGTTCGTCCACCCCGACCCCGACGTCCCCGAGGACTTCGCCCCCGGCACCGTGTTCGCCACGGCCCGGGGGCCCCTCACCGTGGCCGAGACCCTGGACCACCGCGGCATGCGCGTCGTCACCTTCGCGGGCATCGGCGACCGCGACGCCGCCGTGGGCCTGCGCGACCTCGTGCTGGAGCGCGAGGCGTCCGCCGAGGACCTCGACGCCGACGACGCCGAGGCCTACTGGACCGACCAGGTCGTCGGGCTGCCCGTCACCGACCCGGCGGGCGCGCCGCTGGGCACGGTGGACGGGCTGCTGGACGGGACCGCCCACGACTACCTGGCCGTGCGCACCCCCGACGGGCGCGAGGTCCTGGTGCCCGCCGTCGCAGCCCTCGTGGAGGTCGCCCGCGACCGCGTCGTGGTGCAGCCGCTGCCGGGGCTGTTCGACGACGCGGCGGAGGACGCGGGGCGGGGCGCGTGACGGCCGGGGCGCGGCTGGCGATCGACGTCGTCACCATCTTCCCCGAGTACTTCGACGGCCCCCTGTCGGCCTCCCTGCTGGGGCGCGCCCGCTCCGCGGGGCTGCTCACGGTCGACGTGCACGACCTGCGCGCCGCCGCCACCGACCGCCACCGCAGCGTCGACGACCTGCCGTTCGGCGGGGGGCCCGGCATGGTCCTGGCGCCCGGGCCGTTCGTCACCCTCGTCGAGGGCCTCTACGGGTCGATCGAGGCCCGGCCCCGCACCGTGCTGTTCACGCCGCGCGGCCGGCGCCTGGACCAGCCCCTCGTCCAGGAGCTGGCCGCCGAGCCCGCCCTGCTCCTGCTCTGCGGGCGCTACGAGGGCATCGACGAGCGTGTCCACCAGCTGCTCGCCACCGACGAGGTCAGCATCGGCGACTACGTCCTGGCCGGCGGCGAGGCCGCGGCGGCCGTGCTGATCGAGGCCGTCGCCCGCCTGGTGCCGGGGGTGATGGGCAACGAGGCCAGCGGGGGCGACGAGTCGTTCACCGACGGCCTGCTGGAGTACCCCCAGTACACCCGGCCGGCGGAGTTCCGCGGGCTGGCGGTCCCCGAGGTCCTGCGCAGCGGCCACCACGGGCGGGTGGCCGAGTGGCGCCGCGAGCAGGCGGTCGCCCGCACCCGCGCGGTCCGCCCCGACCTGTACGCGGCCTGGCTCGCCCGGCAGGGGGGGCGCGACCCGTCACGTTGACCGCCCGGAACGTGCGCGCCTATCCTGGGCGTTCCTGCGCCGTGCGGCGCGGTGTCATGCTGGCCGTGTCACCCGAGCGCCCCCACCGCGACCGCCGCGCGACCGAACTCCCGTCCCTGGAAGGCTGACCCCCGTGAACCCGACCGACCTCGTCGACATCGAGAACCTGCGCACCGACGTGCCCCAGTTCCGGCCGGGCGACACCGTCCGCGTGCACGTCAAGGTGACCGAGGGCAACCGCTCCCGCATCCAGGTGTTCGAGGGCGACGTCATCGCCCGCCGGGGCAGCGGCATCCGGGAGTCCTTCACGGTCCGCAAGATCAGCTTCAACGCCGTCGGGGTCGAGCGCACGTTCCCGATCCACGCGCCGGTGATCGACCGCATCGAGGTCATGCGCCGCGGCAAGGTGCGCCGCGCCAAGCTGTACTACCTCCGCGACCGCGTCGGCAAGAAGGCCAAGATCAAGGAGCTCCGCGAGCCGGCTGGTGCCTGAGGTCCCCGACCTGGGCGTCGCGGACCGACCGCGGGGCACCGAGGTGGGCACCCCCGCCACCGTGCGGCGGAGCGGGCGGCACCAGGCGCCGGCTCCCTCCCGCAGCTTCCTCGCGGAGCTGCCGGTCCTGGTGCTGGTCGCGTTCGTCCTGGCGCTGCTGCTGAAGACGTTCCTGATCCAGGCGTTCTTCATCCCGTCGGAGTCGATGCTGCCGACCCTGGACGTGGGCGACCGGGTGCTGGTCAACAAGGTCGTGTTCGAGGTGCGCGACCCGCGCCGCGGCGAGGTCGTGGTGTTCCGCGACGACGACGGCTTCGCGGGCCCCGACACCCGGACGGTCCCGCAGCGCGTCGTGGACTTCCTGACCTCGGGCCTGGGCGCGTCGCCGAACGAGCGCGACTTCATCAAGCGCATCATCGGTCTGCCCGGTGACACCGTGGAGGTGCGCCAGGACCAGGTGCTCATCAACGGGGTGGCGCTGGAGGAGGAGACCCAGGCGGAGGGCGGGTACCTGTTCGGGCCAGACATGGGCCAGACCTTCGGCCCGTTCACGGTGCCGGCCGGGTCCTACTTCGTGATGGGCGACAACCGCACGAACTCGGCGGACAGCCGCAGCTACCTCGGGACCATCCCCGCCGAGGACCTCATCGGGCGGGCGTTCGTCGTGATCTGGCCGGTGACCAGGGTCGACACCCTGCCGATCCACGCGCCGGCCGGCGATTAGCATCGACGCATGAGCGCGGAGGACCTCGAGCGGTACGAAACCGAGATGGAGCTGCAGCTCTACCGGGAGTACCGCGACGTCGTGGCGATGTTCTCCTACATCGTGGAGACCGAGCGGCGGTTCTACCTGGCCAACAACGTCCAGGTCACCCCCCACGCCGTGGACGGCGACGTGTACTTCGAGCTTGAGCTGCGCGACGCCTGGGTCTGGGACATGTACCGCCCGGCCCGGTTCGTCCCCTCCGTCCGCGTGCTGACGTTCCGCGACGTCAACGTCGAGGAGCTCTCCAAGGACGATCCCGGGCCGCCGCCGTCCTTCCTCGCCGAGGAGCAGAGCTGATGGGCTTCAACGCCACCCGCCGGTACCGCGACGCCAAGAGCCGCGACGTCGCCCTGCTCGTCGCGGCTGTGGTCCTGGTCGGCGGCGCCCTCGCCTGGGCGGTCGGGCTCGTCTAGGGCGCGTCGCCGGCCGGGGCGGCCGGCTGGTTGAGGCTCCACCAGTTGCCGGAGTCGTCGCGGAGCACGGCCTCGACGCCGTAGGGCCGCTGCGCCGGCTCCTGCAGGAACACCACGCCGCGGGACGACAGCTCCTCGAAGGTCTTCTGGCAGTCGTCGGTCGTGAGCACGCCCGTCCCCAGCGCGCCCTTGGCGACCAGCGCCCGCAGCTGCTGGGTCGTCTCCGGGTCGTGGCCCATGGCGCAGTCGGCCAGGACGATCTCCAGGTCCGGCTGGTCGGGCGGGCTGACGGTCAGCCAGCGCATGCCGTCGGGGTCGGGGCCCATCGGCACGTCGCTGCGCAGCTCGAAGCCCAGCTTGTCCGTGTAGAAGGCCTTCGCGGCGTCCTGGTCCAGCACGTAGACGCCGGCGATGGACATGCGCGTGATCATCGGTCGCTCCCTGGTCGGTGGGTCTCCCGGGGAGGCTAGGCCGGGGGCTGCGGCCCGGGCTTCTCCGCGCTTGCGGTCCCGGTGCCGGGGCGCGACCAGGCCAGCACGAAGCAGCCCGGGATGGGCCGCGGCGCGCCCCGCGCGATTTCCCGGCGCCGGTACGCCGACGGCGAGCAGCCCACGAGCTCGGAGAACCGCGAGCTGAACGACCCGAGGCTGGAGAAGCCGACGAGCATGCAGATCTCGGTGACGGTGAGGTTTGCCGAGCGCAGCAGGTCCATGGCCCGCTCGACCCGGCGCCGGCTGAGGTAGGCGGCTGGGGTCTCGCCGTACGCCGTGCGGAAGGTCCGGGCGAAGTGGTAGCGCGAGAAGCCGGCGGCACGGGCCATCGCGTCGAGGTCGAGCGGCTCGGCGAAGTGGCGGTCCATGAGGTCGCGGGCCCGGCGGCGGGGGGGGAGGTGCACGAGCACCTCCGGCGACGCCCCGCCGCCGCGCGGGCGCGCCCGGCACCTGCGTCGAGGTCATGGCGGCACGGTACTCCCCGGGTGTGACACGCGGCGGGGTGACCCCCGCGGTGCGGTGCCGTCCCGGGGCACGTCGGGCGCTCCCGGTGCGCGACTCGCCGGTGCGACGTGGTGCGGCGGGGTGGGCTGCGCCCCGGCGCGGCCCGTGGCGTCGGCCCGCGGTGCGGCGGACGCCGGTCAGGCGGTCCGGCGGCGGGCGGCCAGGACGGCGGCGCGCACGGCGTTCAGGTCGACACCGGCGGCGACCAGGGTCGCCGCGCCCAGCCCCGCGCCCTCGCGCACGAGGCCGAGCAGCACGTGCTCGGTGCCGATGTGGCGGTCGCCCAGGGCCAGGGCCTCGCGCAGCGACAGCTCCAGCACCTTCTGCGCGCGGGGGGAGAAGGGGATGTGGCCCCGGCGCCGGCGCCCCCTGCCGGCTCGGTCCCACGGCCGGCGCCGTGGGCGTGCCCGTGCCGGGGCGTCCAGCGCCCCTGCGCCGAAGCTCGCCTCCACGTGCCGGCGGATGGCGTCGAGGTCGATGCCGACGGCGGCGAGGGCCTCCGGGTCGGGGTCCGCGGGGGCGCCGCTGCGGGGCAGCCGCGCGATCCGTGCCCGGATGTCGGGTCCGCGGACGCCGAGGTCGCCCAGGACCCCCGCGGCGGTCCCGCCGGTGGCGAGCAGGCCCAGGAGCAGGTGCTCGGTCCCGATGTGGCCGGCGCACAGCTCGCGCGCCTCGGTGTGGGCGATCACGACGACGTCGCGCGCACTGCTGGTGAAGCGCTCGAACACGGTCATCGCCTCCCGTAGCGCTTGTGGACGGCCTGGCGGCTCACGCCCAGCGCGTCGGCGATCTCCTGCCAGGACCACCCGCGCTCGCGGGCGTTGTCGACCTGCAGGGCCTGGAGCCGGTCCACGAGCAGGCGCAGCGACGCCACCGCCCGCAGGCCGATCGAGGGGTCGCGGCTGCCCGCCGCGGTCGCCATCGTCACGGTGTCCTCCGTCTCGGTCATGACGTCAATGTAGGTTGACGGGGCGGCACTGTCAACTGTTATTGACAGGCAGCTGGCGCGCAGTGGCGGTCCGCTCCCGCTCGTCCACAGGTGGGCGGGCGCCACGGGCGGGGGACCCGGCAGGCTCCGCCGCCATGGGATCGAACACGCTGCTGGGACGGGCCGGTGAGCAGGTGGCGGTGCGCCACCTGGAGGCGCAGGGCATCGAGGTGCTGGCACGGAACTGGCGCCCGACGGGCGCGGGCCTGCGCGGCGAGATCGACATCGTCGCCCGGGACGGTCCGGTCCTCGTGGTCTGCGAGGTGAAGGCGCGGCGGGGGGCGGGCACCGGCGGGCCGCTCGCGGCCGTCACCCCCCGCAAGCTGGCGCAGCTGCGCGCCCTGGCCGCCGCCCACCTGGCCGCCGGCCGCCCCGGTGCCCCCGAGGTCCGCATCGACCTGATCGGCGTCACCTGGCCCCCCGGCGGCGGCACCCCCACCATCGACCACCTCCGCGGCGTGGTCGCATGACCCCCACCCCCACTCCCGGCTCTCCCGCCACCGCCGCCCCGGGCGCCACCGCCGCCGGGCCCGGCGGAGCCCCCGCAGCGCCCGGCGGGGCGGCTGGCGCGGGGCCGGGAGACGAGCGGGGCCGGGCTGCGACGGTCGGGGCGGCCGCGGGGTCCGGCGCGGGTGCGGCGACCGTCGGGGCGGCCGCGGGGTCCGGCGCGGGTGCGGGGGTCGGTGGGGCGGGGGGCACGGCCCTCGGGGGTGGCATTGCGGTGCTGGGGCGGGCGCGGACGGTGGCCGTGGTCGGCCTGCGGACGGTGGGCGTGACCGTGGAGGCGCACGTCAGCAAGGCGCTGCCGGGGTTCTCGGTCATCGGGTCGCACGGCGCGGCCGCGCACCAGGCGGCCGACCGGGTGCGGGCGGCGCTGGGGACGCTCGGGGTCGGGCTGCCGTCCCGCAAGGTGCTCGTGTCGCTCGCCCCTTCACACGTAACTTGTAGAGGGTCTAGAGTGCTGGGGCATGACGACCCCCGAAGCCGCCCCGCGCGTGCTGCGCGCCGCCCTCTACGACCGCGTCTCGCGCGACCGCCACGGCACGGGCCGGTCGACCGACGAGCAGCACGAGGAGAACGTGGCCGCGTGTGCCGAGCGCGGCTGGACGTTTGGGGATGCGGACCACTACACCGACGGGGACCGCTCGGCCTCGCGGTACGCCACGAAGGTCCGGGAGGAGTGGCCCCGGCTCGTCGCGGCGATCCAGGACGGGCGCTACGACGTGATCGTCCTGTGGGAACCGTCGCGGGGCTCGCGTGATCTCGTGGTCTGGTCGACGCTGTTGGAGGTGGCCCGGCGTCATGGCGTCCTCATTCACATCACGTCGCACCGCCGCACCTACGACCTTTCGATCGCGAGGGAGTGGCGCACGCTGGCCGAGGACGGGGTGGATGCGGCGTACGAGAGCGAGAAGACGCGGGATCGCATCCTGCGCGCTCAGGCGGGGCAGGCGGCGAAGGGCCGCCCCCACGGAGCCCTCCTATGGGGCCACGCCCGGGTCTACGACTCGACGAGCGGGGTGCTGCTGCGGACCGAGTGGGATCCCACGATCGTGGAGGTCGTGCGCGAGATGGCCGACCGCGTGCTGTCGGGCGACACGTGCTACCGCATTGCGAAGGACCTGACGGCCCAGGGCATCCCAACGCCCCGCGGGGTGCAGCGCTGGCCTGTCATCGCGGTGAAGCGCATCCTCACGAACCCGGGCTACGCCGGTCTGCGCGTCGCACGGGGCCAGGTCGTCGGGCATGCCGACTGGCCCGCGATCATCGACTTGGCCGCCCATCACGAACTCGTCCGCAGGCTGAACGACCCGGCCCGCAAGACGCGCCACGATGGCGCGATCCGCCATCTGCTGTCGGGCATCGCGACCTGTGGGGCCGAGGGGTGCGGCGCCGGAGTGAGGGCCCAGCGCCATCACAAGCGAACGTACGCGATCTACCTATGCCCGGAGGGCTTCCACGTCGGGCGCAAGGTCGACTGGGTCGACGCCCTGGTCCGTGAGGTTGTCGTGGAGCGCCTCGCGCGGCCCGACGCGGTCGAACTATTCAGCCCGCGGGACTCGGATGAGCAGGCCGAGGCGGCGCGCGCCGAGGCGGCAGACCTGCGCGCCCAGCTTGACGGCTTCTACGACTCCGCTGCGACCCCCGGCGGCATCACGCCGCAAGCGCTCGCGCGGATCGAGGCGCGCCTCCTGCCCCTGATCCGCGACGCCGAGCGCCGCGCGGCCCCTCCGGTGCCCCCGCGCCTGCTGGCCGACCTGATCGGCCGGGAGGACGTCGGGGCGCGCTTCGACGCGATGGAGGTCGTGGAGAAGCGCGAGGTCATTCGAACGCTCATCACGGTGCGCCTGCTTCCGTCCCGCAAGCGCCAGCGCGGCGTCTTCGTTCCAGAGGACGTCGAGATCACCTGGCGGACCGAGGCGGCGTGATCGAGGACTGGCTCCCGCTCGTCGGGGCACTGCTCACCGCGATCGGCGCGGGCGTGGTAGCCCTGCCCGAACCATGTAGGGGTCACGTGGTGGCAGGGCCGTCAGGGCTGTTCGACGAGGAGACGCCCTGGGTTTGGAAGCCCGTTCTCCACGTTGGCTGGTGCGGGGGTAGGGAGGTCGGCGGCGGGTCGCGGAGCGAGCAGCGCAGCTAGCTGCTGGCGTTGACGGGGACTCAGCGGTGGTGCCGCATCGACAACCGACTTTATGTAGTGCGCCAGCTCGTCGGGATTCATGCGGCACCCGCGCGGTCCTCAGCACCTGCGCCGTCCTTGCTTGCGTTGTCCGCGTCTGCTTTGGGCGCTGTTGTCGGGCCCGGGGGCAGGTCGGTCTGCATCCTGAGCTGCTGGAGAACCTGCTGGGCGCGGCGGACGCTGACACCGGTGGCTGCGGCGGCTTGGGGGCCGGTCACGGTGGTCCCGCGCACCTGCGCGGCGGTGAGCAGTTCCGCGATGCGCTCGCGTGTGTCGGGGGTCCTGGCCGCCGCCGGGGACTGTCGATCGGCCGCTGCGGTGCGTTCCGCCTGTTGCCCCGCGGCGGGTTCGGGCCAAGTCGGCAGCGCTGCGGGCGGGGTGGGTCGGGTGAGGCGGCGGGCTTCGCTCATGAGTAGTTCGATGGCGGCGAGTTGGGCGAGGGGTGGGAGGGCGGCGATGAGTTGGGCGTCGAGGTGGTCGGGGGCGTGGGCGATGTTGAGGAGCAGGGAGGCGAGGGTGGAGGCCGCGACGTAGGCCCAGGCGAAGGGTGCGCGTATGCCTGCGCGGCTGCGGGCGTAGACGACGAGGGTGGCGGCGACGGTGAAGGTGTCAACGAGTAGGGGTGCGGCCCAGCCGAGGGCGGGTGGGAACGCGCCGGTGGCGACGGCGTGGGTGCTGATGGCGTCGAAGGAGACGAGGAAGGCGAGGACGGCGACGGCTGCGACCAGGGCGCCGGCGGCGGCGAGGACGAGCCGGTCGCCGCGTGGCGTACCGGGTGTCGTGGCGTGGTCGGGGTTGGCGGTGGGTTGCAGGGGGGTCGCACCCTGGGTGCCTGGCCGGTGCGGCGGATCGGTGGTGGCGGCCACGGCTGCTCCGGGGGTGCTCGGCGTGGTGGGCTGGGGGGTCATAGGTCCAGGCCGATGGGTGCGGGCCACTCGCGGGCGGGCGGACGCGGCGCAGGCGCGGCGGGCGCCGCGGGCGTTGCCGGGCGGGGGGCGACTTCGGGCTGGTGGTCGACGAGGCCCGTTGCCGTGGCGGGGGTGCTGTGGTCGGTGGCGAGGGTCTTCGCCTGGCTGCGCGCACCCTTGGCGGCCAGCGCACGTAAGGCGTGGTCGGCGGTGCGGGTGTTGGGGTCGGGGGCGGGCCCGTGGGTTTCGGCGGCGACGCCGAGCTCGTCGAGGGTGGTGATGGAGGTGTAGAGGTGGGCGGTGTCGCGGTGGCGGGTCAGCGCGGTGTACAGCCACTGGGTGCCGACGGTGCGCGGGTCGGCGTAAACCCAGGCGCGGTCGACGGTGGCGCCTTGGGCTTTGTGGACGGTGAGGGCGTAGCCGTGGCCGAGGTGGCCGTCGCGCAGGTACCAGCCGGGTAGGACCACCTGGCGGGGTTCGGCGCCGTCGACGGTGACGGTCACCGCGCCGCCGCCTGCGGGGTCGATGGCGGTTATGGCGCCGCGGGTGCCGTTGACGACGTCTAGGCGGCGGTCGTTGCGCAGGCAGACGATGCGGTCGCCGACGGCGTAGACGCGGCCGCCGGCGGTGAGCTGGTCGGCGCCGAGGCGGCCTTGGGCGCGGAGCAGGGTGCGGGCGGTGCGGTTGAGGGCGTCGGTGTGGTCGCGGCGGGCGGCGAGCATGACCGCCTGGCCGAGACTGCGGTCGGGTTGGGTGGCGGCCCAGGCTGCCCAGTCGATGGCCATGCGGTCGCGGGCGGTCGTGTCGGTGTCGGCGACGGTGAGCCGGTCGTGGTGGTGGTAGGCGGTGAGCAGGGGGGCGGGGTCGCCGTCGCGGAGGCGGGCCAGGACGTGGCGGTCCCAGTCGTGGACCTGGCGGCGGTTGGTGGCCAGCACGATCGGGTCCAGCTGTCGGAGCAGGGCGGCGTAGAGGCCGCCGGCGCCGAGTTCGGGGAGCTGGGCGGGGTCACCGACCAGCACGAGGCGGACGTCGTCGCGGCGGGCGCGGAGAAGCAGCTTGGCCAGGGTGCGGGTGTCGACCATCCCGGCCTCGTCCACGATCAGGACCGACCCTGCCGGCAGGCGGGGGAAGGGCCCGTCGATCGGGTCGTCGGGGTCCAGGTCGCGCAGCAGCGCGGCGATGGTGGTGGCGGCGATGTTGGTGTCCTGGGCGAGTTGCAGCGCCGCGCGGCCCGACAGCGCGCAGCCGCGCACGTCGATCCCGGCGAGGGTGTAGGCACGGGCGGCGGCGGCCAGCGCTGCGGTTTTGCCGGTGCCGGCGGGGCCGATGACGACGTGGACGCCGCCGCGGTCGGTGGTGACCCGGCGGACGAGTGCTGCCTGTTCGGCGGCGAGGAAGGCGTGTTCGCCCAATGCGACGGCGACGCTGCGGTCATCGGCGATGCCGCAGCGGGCGCCGCGCCGCTGGGTGGCGTCGTCGAGGGCTTGTTGTTCGGTGGCGAGCAGCTCGGGGGTGGAGTAGCGGGGCCGGGCGGCGGTGACGGTCACCGCGCCGCCCGGCCGGGCGGTGATGTGCCAGTCGGGCCGGTCACCGGCGACGCCGGGTTGGCGGGCGGGGACGCCCGCCTCGGCCGCGAGGGTCTGCGCCCGCCAGACCAGAACGGCGACGGGATCGTGGGCGGAGTCCAGTTCGCGTGCGGTCAACCTCGCGGTCAACCCGTCGGCGTCCACGCCCGCGGCGAGCAGCTGGGTGACCGCGTCGACCAGCGACGCCGAGGCGAGCACCTCCGGCCCGGCGGCGGGGGCGAGGCGGGTGAGCACGGCGTTGACGGCGGCGAGGTCGTCGCGGCGGTCAGGGTCAGCACCGTCGGGGTGCAGCAGCCGCACCGCGACGTGGGTGTCGGCGACGGTCTTGCGCGCCAGGGCGAGGATCTCCTCGCCCGGCGCGCCCGCGGGGAGGCGCTGCGCCCAGGCTCGGACGACATCGCCGAGGTCGAAGGTGGCGTCGGTGGCGGTCAGCCCGGATGGGCCGGCGAGTTCGGCGGCGATGGCTCCCAGCCGCGTCGGCGATAGCGACTGGACCGTGGTCTGGCCGAGCAGACGGGTGAAGTCGTCGGGGGTCCAGCCGTGCGCCTCGGCGATGGCCCGCCACCGCTGGCGCAGCGGTTGGCCGTCGGTGAACCGCTGCTTGGCTTGGCGGGTCTTGTAGGCGGCGAGTTCGGCTTCCCGGGCGGTCCAGTCGTGGCGGACCTCCCCGTCGCCGGCCTCGCCGCGTTCCACGGCGAGGTGGTCGCGCAGCTCGGCGGTGCGGGTGGAGAACACCTCGATCAGGGCGCGGGGGATGCCGGCGAGGTCGGCGTGTCCGTTGACGACCGGCCCCCATGCCACCCCGAGCCGGGCGGTGAGCTCGTGACGCAAGACCGCCTGGTACAGATAGCCCGCGGTTTTGGCGCCCGCGTACAGGTAGCGCGACTCGATGGTGCGCCACCGCCCGTCGTCGCCGGTGCGGGCGGTGTTGGCGATCAGCACGTGGGTGTGCAGGTGCGGGTCCAGGTTGCGGGAGCTGCGGTGGCGGAACGCCGCAGCGGCCAGCCCGTCGACCTGGACGTGCTCCACCCCGTTGGTGCCCCGGCGCGTGAACGCCGCATGGCCTTCCAGGTAGGCCAGCGCGGCGGCGACGGCGGCGTCGTGGGCTTCGCGGACCGCCTCGGCGGCGTCGGGTTCGGCGAGGGCCCACAGCAGCGACACCGACTTGGGCGCGGCGACGGTGGCGTCCCACCCGGGCACCTTGCGGTTGCCGCGCATCCCGGCCAACCGTCCGCCGGCCGCGTCGGTGCCGCCGAGGAGCGCGCGGAGGGACTCGGCGGTGACGTCGCCGGTCGCGCCCAGTTCCGCGGCGGCGGTGCCGGCCCAGTAGCCGGCGACCTCGCCGGTGCCGACGTAGTAGTCCTCCACCCCGGTCGCCACCGTCGACAGGTAGTAGGCCTCCCCGCCCGCGGACAGCTTCGCGATCGTCAGCATCCCAGCCCCACTACTGGGGCGCCGACCGGCGAGAATCCACACCTGCCACCACAACGGCGGCGAGAAGCGGCGTCGGGGGAGGTGTGCAGCGGGTGGGGGGCTGCGGGGTGGGGGGCCAGCGCGGCTCCGCCAAGCCCCGCCGACCCCACGCCGCACTGCGGCGGCGGTGCGGGCGCCACCGGGTACCCAGACGGCGTGCATGCAGTGGTGGGCATGGCGGCGGCCTGTTCGTCGCGACGGACCTGTCACAGGCACTACCGGCGCCTCACCCACCCCGATGTGGACGCCAGATCGGAAATTCATCCGGTCGCGTCCGCCGACCGGGTCACCGACGAGGTCACACACCGGGTCGCATCCGACCCAGCGGCCCACCGGCCCAGTCACCCGCGAGGTCGCATCCGCCGGGGCGGGCCGCCGGCCATGTCACCCGCGAGGTCGCATCCGACCCCGCGGGTCACCACGAGGTCGCATCCGACCCCGCGGGTCACCCACGAGGTGCACACACCCGCCCTCCCACGACACGAGCGACGCGTACCGGATCGCCTCCGCCGGCGCAGGTCACCGGCGGGGTCACGCGCCGGGTCGCATCCGCGGATGCCGGTTACCGGTCGAGCCGTCCACCGAGCCGCAGCAACCCGAGGCAGGTTACGGGCGGGGTCGCGCCCGCGGGCGCGGGTCACCGGCCTCGCCAGGCCGGGTCGCATGGCCGGTGGCGGTTCCGGGTGGATCTGCCGGGCTTCGATCGCGCCGCGGACGTGCCAGACCCCTTGGCCCGCGGCCACTCGGAAGCTGAGCGCGGTTACCGGGCGGGCCGGCCGGCGGTGGCAGCGATGAGCCAGCGGCGGGCGGCGCGTCGGCTGGTCAGGACCGTGACCTCGGCGGGGCCGGCGTGCTGGTCGATCAGCGCGCGGACGCGCGGGCGCATCGACCGGCGGTAGTTCCAGACGTAGCGGACGAAGTCCCAGGTGATGCGGTCGTACGCGCCGGTGGCCTTGTCCTGCCCGCCGCCCTGGCGCAGCCGCCGGTGGGCGATGCCGGCCAGGCAGGTGGTGGCGGGCAGGTCCAGGAACACCACGGTGTCGGCGGCGGCGAGGCGGATGGGCAGGGTGGAGGCGTAGTTGCCGTCGATGACCCAGCTGGGCTCGGCGACCAGGTCGCGCTGGGCGGCTGCGAACTGCGCCTGCGGCAGCGGCGCCCACGCCTCGTCGTAGTAGACGGCGTCGAGATGTGTGACCGGCAGGTCGAGCGCGGCGCCGAGCTGGCGCGCGAGGTGGGACTTGCCGCTGCCGCCGCAGCCGACGATCACGATCCGCTTCACGTCCACCTCGCCCAGGTCGCCGCGCACGGATGCTTGCACAGCCGCCTCGTGCCGGCCGCGGATCAGCCGTAGGCGTCGGCGGTCACCTGGCGGATCGCGCGGGTCAGCGCGTCGCGCAGCGGGCGGTGACGGTCGCCCAGCGCGTGATCGGATCCGTTGCGGTCCGGGTAGCGCCACACCGGCCCACGCCGGTAGATCTCGGGTTCCCACAGGTAGCGGGGGTGCACGTGGCCGTGCAGCTGGTGGTGGCTGTTGCCGAGCACCTCGTAGTTGAGCCGCCAGAACTCCGGGTCGGCCGCACCGCAGGCGAGCTGGACGGCCTCGCCGAGCAGCGCCAGGTCGTACAGGAACGCCGCCCGCCGCGCGCGGGGCAGCTCGACGAGCTGATCGACCCCGGGGTCCTCGTACAGCAGCAGGCTGTAGCCGGGCAGGTGCTGGGTGTCGCCAATCACCGCCCACCCGGTGCGCATGCGCGCGAGCACCGTCGGGTTCTCGCCGCGCTCGGCCGCCCCGACCCGGTCGCTGCGCCAGTCCGTGTCCGTGTCCGTGTCCGCGCCCGTGTCCGTGTCCGTGTCCGTGTCCGTGTCCGTGTCCGTGTCCGTGTCCGTGTCCGTGTCCACCTGCCCACGTCCTAGCACAGGAGCCGTGCCGTGAAGGAACTGCAACACCTCGCCCGCCTGTCGACCTCGCGGAGGGCCAGTACGGCCTGGTCACCGTCGCCCAGGCGACCGGCCGCGGCGTCCCGCCCCGCCGCCTTGACGACCCGATCGACGGCGACGTACTCGAGAGATCCACCACTACGCCCGTCCCGCGCCACCAGACCCTGGCCGCAGCACCCCGCGGCCGACCGCCCCAGCAGCCAGCGCGAGGCCTTCGGCCCCCGTCCAACAGGCTCCTGGCACCGCAGTCGACCTCGGCCGAGTACCGACCTGCGTCGACCCCGGTCGCCTCCAGCGGCCCCCACAACCGCGACCAGCGGGCACACCACGCATGTACACATGCCGGGGCCGAATCACGCCTGTCCACCAACAGTGCACCGAGGGAAACTCCTCCGTGTCCGACCAGCAGTCCCCCCATCTCGTGGAACGACTTACAGAGCGCCGCGCCGGCTACGTCCAGCGGGAACGGCAGCGCCCCCGCCGAGGCCAGCGGACGCCCTACCCCCCAAGCGTGATGGATGATTCAGTCAGAGTCGGACCGGTCGACCCATGGCTCAGGCGGCGTCACCGCGGAGTAGTAGCGCGGCGATCTCGCGGCCGTGCCGGTCGTAGCTGCCCGCTTCCGCGGCTGCCAGGCCGTGCGCCCCGAGGCGTTCGTCCTCGTCGCGGAGGTGGCCGTCAAGGGTGAGGCGGGTCTTGAGCTGGGTGCGGATGAGCTGGACCGCCCGAAGCTCGGAGAAATTGGGCTGGTTGCGGCCACGGTCGATCAACCCCCACGCCCGCTCGATGGTCGCGATCGACTCTGGGTGGCCCACCGCGGCCTGGCCCCGGGCAAGTCCCTCCAGGAGGAACGCGGTGCCGATGTCGCCCAGCTCGTCGGTGTTGCCGAGGAGCCGATCGGTCAGCCCAGCGATCTGGCGGACGCCTTGGTCGTCGCCGACGTAGCCGGCGTTCACGGCGGCGGCGCGGAGCAGCTCGGCTTGCCAGGCGGGGTCGAGCGCGCCGTCCTGCAGAAACCTGCGGGAGAGTACGTAGGCGTCGTCGTAGCGGCCTGTCAGGTAGAGCGCGCCCTCACGACTCATGTCGGCGAGCTGGAGGAGACGGGCGTCTTGGAGGTACTCGGCCACCCGCTGCTGCTCTTCGACCTGCGGCGAAACGACGGCCCACGAGTCGGCAGGGAGCACGTAGTCCAGATGGCTCTTGCACTGCTCGACCAAGAGGCGGACGAGCTCGCCGAGGAGGTGGGACTGGGCCCGGTCGCTGGTGGTGCGGCGGGCGAGCAGCCGGATCCAGCGGGCGGAACGCGCAGACAGATCGGCGGCCTCCTGCGGACGTCCCGCTAGTCGGAGCTGGCGAGCCTCCGTCGCCTCCTCGTCAAGCAGGCGAAGGGACTCGTCCGTGCCGAGCAGTACCTCCGAGGCGATCTGGTGACGGCGGAGGACATCGGTCTCATAGGCGCTCCGCAGTCGCGCGACCTCGACGTCGCCCAGGGCCAGCGCGTTGGCGATGCGCTCCACGTCGCCGGGCTGAGGCGCCTGCTGGCCGCTCTCCAGCCGGCTGACGCTGGAGTGGTCCAGATGCAGGAGGAGCCCGAGATCGAGTTGGCGGACCTTGCGCGCCTTCCGCAGCTCGCGGAGCGCGACGCCGAAGGTCTGGGGGGCGGACAGGGCTGCGACGTCGGACGGTGCCGACGTCGGGTGTGCCTCCATCGCCGCCTCCTAGGCGCGCGAATCTTGCTGTCGGGTGAGCCGAGGAGAGCGTACCCGGGGACTGGCGACTTGCGGGATCACGCAAGCGCCGCCCCAGAGCCCATCCCTACGCTGCTGACGACGAACCTGACGGACGCCCGGAGGTGCAGCATGGTCGAGTACTCACCCGCCGCGCTCCACGTGCTGCGCACGGGCAACATCCTGGCCGTCGACGAGCGCCCCCACGAGTTCGTCGACCGAGTCTTGGACGCGGTGTTCGCACCTGAGCACGAACTCGGCACGCCCCTGGCAGAGGTCACCCGCCTCCGCGAGCAGTTCGCGGGTCACATGGCCGGGAAGCTGGTGACTCTGGGGACACCATTGCTGACCAACGCGGGCCGAGTCGACGGGAGGGCGCTCAGCTCGTGCGTCGCGGTGCCGGTCGACCTGCGCGCCCCACTGACCGCCGTCACACCGGTCATCGAGTCCTACTACGAGCAGAACATGGGTTCCGGGTTTGACCTGGACCCGGTCGAGGATCCCATGGCAGTGCTGGTCGCGCTGGACGAGCACGCCGAGCGCCTCGCGGCCGCCGAGCTGTACGAGCGCTACATCGGCAACATGGCCAACCTCAGCATCGACCACCCGCGAGTGCATGAGTTCGTCACCTTCAAGGCATCCGGCCATCCGCTGTCGCACTTCAACCTCTCGGTCAATGTGTCGCAGCGGTTCATGGACGCGCTCGCGGCCGATGATGCGTTCGTTCTCCGGGACGGGACGCGGCTGCGCGCCTGGGAGCTGTGGGACGCCATCGTGGAGGCGGCCTGGCGATGCGGTGACCCCGGCCTGCTGTTCCTAGAACGCTACGACGCGGACAATCCCACTCCCCTGACCGGCCGCTACGTCACCACCGCGCCGTGCGCCGAGGTAGCACTCGCCCCTGGGGAGTCGTGTGTGTTCGGCTACGTCAACCTTGCCGCGCTGGCCCGCGACCAAGCCGTGGACCACGAGCTGCTCCGCGAGGTGGTCGCCGCGCTGACGCGGGTTCTTGACAACGCACTCCAGGTAAGTCTTGCGGGCTACCCGACGATCACCAGCCGTTCGGTCATGGCGGCAAAGCGCAAGATTGGCATCGGCGTTTGCGGATACGCCGACCTGCTGGTCCGGCTACGCGTCCCTTACGGCTCCGCCCGCGCGGCGGAGATCCTTGAAGACATCCTCACCCTCATCACCTACGAATCCAAGGTCGCGTCTGCCCGGCTGGCCGCGGACCGTGGGTCGTTCACCGCCTTCCCCGCTTCCCGCTACGCCTCCGACGCGACGTTCCTGTCCGCCAAGTACGGACGCATCCGCTCCTCCACCGTGGCGCCGGACGCCTGGGAACGGCTCGACGCCACCATCCGCGAGCGGGGCGAGCTGCGGAACGCCAGCACCACGGCCCTGCCACCGTCTGGACGGAGCGCACTGCTGCTCGATGCCTCCACCAGCATCGAACCCTGGTTCGGCGTCGTGAACTTCGATGGCGCGGTGAAGGCGGACCTCGCTAACTGGATCCACCGGCTTTACCCCGGCGACACCGCGGAGGCGACGCTGGCGGCGATTTCACGTCAGGGAACCTGTCAGCTCCCGGACCGGGTAGCCGCCGAGGTCCGCGAGGTGGTCCGATGCGCCGCGGAAGTGTCCCCGCTGGCCCACCTGCGCATCGTCGCCGTCGCCAGCAGATGCGTCGACGAGGCGGCATCGAAGACGATCAACCTGCCCGCGGCCGCTCGTCCGGGAGTGGTCCGCGACGTGTTCCTCAGCGCCTGGCAGAGCGGCCTGAAGGCGATCTCGGTGTACCGGGACGGCACGGCCGGACAGCAGCCCGAGGTCCTCGGAGGCGCCCGTGTCGCCTGAACTCCTGATCGTCGGCCATCTGGCCTCCAACGAGGACCGCACCGTGTCGGGCACGAAGGTCTCACACGGCGGATCGGCCTACTACTGCGCGGTCGGCGCGGGCATGGTCGATCCGGCTCTCGTCGGCGTCGTCGCGCCTGTCGGGTTGGATTTCGACCCGTCACCGTTGGACCGGCTCGGCGTCGACCGAAGAGGCGTCCTCGTCCTAGCCGGCGCTACACCACGGTTCGTCATCCACCAGCACCCTGACGGGAGCCGCCGCTTCAGCGCCGACTGGGGGGTGGCCCGGGACCCGAAACCGTGGCCGCTTCCAGCGGACTACCTCAACGCCCGTCACGTCCATCTGGCGACCGCCCCGCCCGGGCAGCAGCTCGCCTGGCTTGATATCGCACGCCGTCTCCCGAGCCGACCGACAGTGTCGGTCGACCTGTTCGAGCACTTCGCCATGACCTTTCCGCAGCAGTCCCGGCAGGTCCGGGACGCCGCAGATCTCGTGTTCCTCAACGAAGAGGAGCACAACCTGTTAGGGCTACCCGCTGGCGCCCTAGCGGTCATCAAGCTCGGGGCCAGCGGCGCCCGCTACGTCACCCCTGACGCCGTGACCAATTTGGCGACCGCCACGGTGGACGTCGTGGACACGACGGGTGCGGGTGACTTGCTCGCGGGGGTCTTCCTCGCCTCACACCTCAAACAGGTCGGACCCATCGAGGCGCTCGCCCGAGCCGTCCGTGCCGCCACCGCGAGCGTCACCTGGTTCGGGGTCGACGGCCCACACTTGCACGCTGCCCGCGACAGAGTCCGGCCAGATCCGGTACCGCTCAACCGAGAGGCCCCCACACTGTGCGCCGCGAAGTGATCGACGACCCCGTCTACGGCGAGCACGTCATTCATGAGCCGCTCCTGCTCGACCTGCTGTCCAGCGCTGCCGTCCAGCGACTCGGCCACATTCACCAAGCCGGCGCGAGCTACCTCGTGCGGCCCGGCCGCGATCTGTACCGGCTCGCCCATGCGACCGGTGTGATGCTGTTGATCCGCCGACTCGGCGGCAGCCTGGAGGAACAGGCCGCCGGGCTAATCCACGATGTCTCCCACACCGCCTTCTCGCACGTCGCTGACCAGGTGTTCGACAATCGCGACGAGACCTACCACGAGCACCTATTCACCGACTGGGTCCGCGAAAGTGACATACCCGCCGTCCTCGATCACCACCAGGTCGACATGGACGAGCTACTGGACGCGGACCGGTGGCCGCTGCTGGAGCAACCACAACCAGACCTTTGCGCCGACCGGGTTGACTACACACTCCGAGACCTGGTCCATGTCGGCTGGCTCACCCCCGACCGCGTCCGCCGGTTCCTATCGACCCTGACTGTGCGACAGGGGCAAATGGTCGTGACCGAGGTCAACGAGGCGGTGTGGTTCACACGCCAGTACCACCGCGAAGTAACCGAGCTGTTCATGGACCCCCGAGAACTGTACGCCAACACCCGCCTGGCCGACGCCGTCCGCATCGCCTTGGACCATGGCCTCGTCACCGCGGCCGATCTGCTGCGCACCGACGACGAGCTGCTCACCTTGCTTCGAGGTACTGGTCGCGCGGACGTCAACGAGGTCTTGGACGAGTTCACGCCCGCCCTTTGGGTGGACATCGACCCCGTCAACGTCCACCTCCGCGGCTACTCCAAAGCCCGTGTCATCGATCCCCTCGTCCTAGTCGGTGACCGCACTGTGCGGTTGTCCACGTTGGAGCCGTCGATCGTCGCGCTCCACGACGAGGTCCGGCGCAAGGCCCGCGAGGGCATCCCTCTCCGCGTCGCAGTGACCGCATCACCCGCGGCTGCGCAGCCCTGATCAGGCCGGGTCCTTCCACCCCTGATGACCCGGGGTCTACCTCGTGACGCCCACTTTCGGAGGCTTCCGATGGCAAGTGCCCGGTACACCGTGCCGCTGGAGGCGCGCGCACGCGCCCAGACCGTCCTTGAACGCGAAGGGCCGACAGCCGTGTTCGCCGCGTGGCGGGCCGATGGCTGCATCTCGGACATCCGCTGGCTCGCCGGCGGCACCCTCACCGTCCTGCGCGACGCGCTCGACCGCACGGTTCGTGACCTCACCGCGAGCCGCGATCCGGCTGCGGGGCTCGCCGCTGTCCACCTCCTCCAAGCACTCGTTCTCGCTCTCCTCGACGGTGAGCCGGCGGCCAGCGGGGACCGAGGTGGCTGGACGTGACCTGGAGGTCCTGGCGCGTTACGACCCGCTACGTCCCGCGTCTCCCGTGGTCGGTGCGGGAACGCCTCGAGGTCACCCACCGCGTGGAGGAGGCGCTGCCGGCTGCGACGCGGCCAGCCCGCACAGGTGCTCATCCACACCGACGGCCTCGCCGTCACCTTGCACGTGCAGGCCGCCGACGAACGCCACGCCGGCCAGATCGCCTCCCACGTTCTCGCGGCGGCCGTGGCCGCGGCGGGAACCGCCTCGCTGGGCGAGGTCACCGCCCGGCACGTCCGCCCCGGGTGGCGGCCCTCTTCCCGATGATCAGGACCGGAAGGCCGATCGCGATGTTCAGACCTTGGGACGAGGATCCCCGGCCCGCCTGGCGGGTGACGGCGGTGTGGGGCACCCCGCGCGGCCACCACAACGCCGACGACCAGGACCTGCTGCTCAAGACCTTGCAGGAAACCGGCCACGTCCGCGGCCAGACCCTCAACACCACCTACGCGCGGCTGACGCTCACCATGCTCGTACGCGCCGACAGCCGCGAACACGCCGAGCGCGCCGCGGTCCGCATCGGCGAGGTCGCCTATCACGCCGCCGGCCTCGGCCCGCTCGGCCTCAACCTGTCCAGCACCGCCACCGCCCACCCTGCGGCGGGCGAGGAGCGAACGTGACGCCGCGCCTGTACCTGGTGGCCTTCCGCGTGCTCGGCGTCCTCAACGTGGCGCTGGCGATCGCCGTCTTGGCCCGCGCGCCGCGCCTGGCCCAGGTCGCGCTGGCCAGCCTGACCTGCGGCATCGCGCTATGGGTCACCAGTCACGAGCTCGTGAACGTCATCCTCACCTGCCGTAGGCGTCGGCGCGGTCCGCACCTCGTCCAACGTCGAAACCGAGGTCAGAACTGAGCGCGTGCCTGCTTTCTCGCCGCTGGCGAGTGTGGCGCTATGCCAGAACCCCTGCCTTCGCGGTGTCGGCCAACGACGCGACCTCGTTGTTGACGACCGCGGACTGATTCGGCGGAATCACCGCACGCCTCGGACGGGAACGGCTGGCTGAGCGCGTTCGTTTGCTGGCCAAGGGCCAGTAGTACCTGTGTAAGCGACGCTGGCGCCGGCTGCCGAAAGGCAGGGCCAGCCTCCGCTTTCCGACTACCCGCTGCGCTCCACGCTCGCTGGCAGCGACTAGCCCACCACTAGCGGCACGCTCCTTTAGGCTTCCTGCGGCGGCGGGTATTCGAACAAGACGGTGCAACGTTGGGGGAGCCCAACGCTTCTCCACCGCCACACGGCCTCGTAGGTCTGGTGCTCAAGAGCAGCCCAGCCCTCGGCATCGACAAAGTCACGGGGAAACGCGAGCTGGGCAACAAAAGGACGTCGCCCGGAGCTCAAGTACGCGCGCTGCGCGTTCCAAGAGTGACCGTCAGGTGCGCGAACGGTACACGTGAGTTTTCCCGGCGGCACCTCGTCGGGACGCAACCGCAGATTGATGCCCACGGCCCCGTCGGGCAGGTGATGTGTCCAGCCGATCGCAACGTCGCCACTGTCCTGCATCAATCCAACACTCGTTCCCGGTCGAATGCTTCAGCGTCAACTATCGCGCCCGAAGGCTTAGCCGTCGGCCGTTAGCTGCAGTGGCCCGTTACCCCGGTACGCCAGCTGTTCAAGCTGTTGAAGCTGCTCGAGCGGCGCAACCGACTATCCTCAGGTCGTGCCGCGCTCCAGGCGGCCGCGCAGCGCCGCCAAGGCCCAAGGGTAACGGCTCTCCTACTTGATTCCCCGCCATGCCCGTCCTCCTATTGATGGGGCGACTGACCCATAGCTGTACTGACCACGAGCGTTGTTGGCAGGGTGAGAGCCTCCGGGCGTGATCTGGGCTTGTCGAAGGTCCTGATCACCAGCCAGGAGGCACTCGTGTCGCACGCTAACGCCCGGCTGACCCCGATGGGGCGCCGGCTGATGGTCGGACGCATCGCTGCGGGTCAGCCGGTGGCCCCGCTGACCGCCGCAGAAGCGTCCAAGCGCTCGCTGCGGCGCTATCCGCGGCGCAATCAAGCGCGGGGTGCACGGGTCAGGGAATGGATCTTAGCTCAGCATTGCGCGGCACCGTTGCCGGAGGCAGCGTGGTCAGCAGTAATTCGTCGCGGTGCCCGCGGCCCGTCCGGGCCGACGCCGAGTACTGCATCGTGACGTGACGCTTCGTGATTCGCCAGCAGCGAATGCCGAGCAGTTCTCGGTCCTGTCGGGAGGGTGTCATTCGGTCATCTGCATACAGCCACGGGCTGGTCGTGAGGGAGGGGTGGGCGTCGTAGGACAACACCCAGCGGTACTGCGCCCGGGTCGTGAGGTATTCGGCAAGGCGAAAGTGCATGCGAGTGTCGCCCCACATCAAATCGTCCACTGGCCCTGAGATGCGACCATAGCCACCACGCGGGTCGAAGCTTCGCTGGTAGAGCTTTGGGGACTTGTCGAGGTAGGGAGGGTCGAGGTAGGCCAGGACCCGTGAGGGGAGCAGTTGGGCGTAGTGCTCGGCGACATCGTCCAGGGTCCGGCGCCAGTCCTTGCACCACACGTCGAGGAGCCGCCCGGTGTCGTACAGGTGCCCGGCAAGCCTAAGGCGCTCTTCAACAGCGCTCGGTGTCCATCTCGCACCGATGCTGTACTCCGACAGCTGCTGCCGTCCACCGATGGGACCGGCTCGCCCGTGAAGGATGCCCGAGAACGTGGTTCGGTTCAGGAACAGCGCCTTAACCGCGGCCGTGGCACGGGCCGTGGCCGCGGTGGCTCCCGCAGGGGGAGCCCATGCTCTCCAGTAGTCCCAGCGCGCCACCGCCGGCGCTCCGCCTGGCTTGATGTAGGTGCGCCATTCGTCCCACATCCGGTCCACGAGGTAGTCGGTGTTCGCCGCGGCCTCCTGCCAGAACGCCGCAACCAACGGGTCGGCGTCTGCAAGTAGGACGCGGTCCACGGTCCCGGTGCCCGCCAGACGCAGCGAGACAGAGCCCCCTCCTGCGAAGGGCTCCACAAAAAGATGAATCTGGCGGATCTGGGCAGATCGCTTGGCCGACTCAACCAGCCGGCCGATAGCCGGTGCGAGCGCCGACTTCGCCCCGGGGTAGCGCAGCGCTGACTGGTAGCGAGCAGTCGCGAGCGGGTGATCGACGGGATGCAGGTCCGTGATGAGCTTACGAGCGCCGCTGGGCGAGATCTGAGCCGGGATCTCGGGGACCGTCTGGAGGACCCTGGACGCAGATGCTGGGGCGGCTGTCGACACGGTCATGTTGTCACTGCTTCTACACGCCTAACCGCTGGGGTGCAGGCCGACCCATCACGTCGCGGGGAACGGTGACCGGACCATGCCAAGCTTGTGGCGGGCGACGAGCCTGAGCACGTCGGTGCCAACTCCGATGGGGAACGCAGCCTTGCCGTGGGCGAGCGCCACCGGGATGATCCCGTCCTGGTACATAGATGAGCCCGTGCGGTCGAAGACGTCAAGGGTGGCGGCCAGCGTCGGGTACGACGCCGGGTCGGGCAGCCCTCCTGTGGTGTCGTACGGCGCGCCGGTGGCTGGCACGACCGTGGGGACCAGCACCCGCCCGTCCATGCTCCGGTAGATAAACTTCCGTCCCCAGTACGTCTCCTTGCCATACGCGGAGACCGAGCTGGTATTGGTCACATAAGACAGCACGTAGGTGTCGACCGTGAGCAGGTCGCCCGGCTCGAGAACGCCGTTGCGCACCAAGGCGCGAGCGTAGTCAACCGTGGCGCCAGTCTTTTCCACGCCCACAACGAATGGACCGGGCCCCGGCGTTGTCGAGGCCATGGCCTGGAAGTAGTCAAGAGCGCGCTTGCGCAGCTTTGCAGGAGGTCCGTACATCGCGAGGGGGCCGTCGACGATGAACAGCGTGGACGGCAGCAGGTCTCGGCGATGCTGGTCCCACAACAGAGTGGCGAGACCGACCAGAACCAGCAGCTCAGCGACGGACATGAGCCGGCTCAACGCCGATTCGTTCGTGCCCTCCTCCACCACTTCCTCATGGACACGGAGCACGTCGGTGGTGAACAGGGCGTGCCCGCAACTGGGGCACGGCTGCCCGGTTGGCGCCGCCGCTGCGGCCGCAACCGGCACGTCCTCTTCTCGGCAACCGTCGTGCGGGCAGTTCACCGGCACCCTGGCGGCCTGTGAACCCGGTGTGCCGTGCAACAGCATCAGTAGGTCGAGCAGCGTCTTGTTAAGGTTGTTCACCTCGACCCTCTTGGAGCGGAAGATGCGGTCGATGGCGTGCCGCCATGACGTCGTGATGTCGAGGCCGACCCGTTCGTACGCCCCGGCGCACGGCAGGTCGAAGGAGACCAGCGCACTGTTGACGGCCTTATCGAGAGCATGAGGATCGACGAACCGCTCGGCTCGCTGCGTCTCCATCGCGCCGAGGTCCACATACGCGGCGGCCGTCTGCGCGTAGCCATACACCACCGATGGCAGCCCATCGCGGACCCGCTCCGTGAGCCGGGACCCGTCGATCGCGATCGCAGCGACAAGCCGATCGGGGTCGGCGGGAAGCGGGAAGGCCGACCGCGGCTGAACCCGCTTGCGAAGCTCGGCCCTGTCAGGCACATGCTCAGCGGGCACATGGAATGTCCGCTTGTCTGCCAGAGCGCGAACCGCAGCTTCTCGGTGTCCAATGCGGGATGCCTGCTCGAAGCCGCCTCCGACCGTCTCGTACGGCACTACCGCTGCCGCCCGTTGCCCGAGGCGCCGTCCGAGGAGCGCGGCGGCATACCATCTGGCGCGGAAGACCCGTTCACAGGCGATCCCAGAGTCGAGTGGCCGCTCCCTCCTGTCGGAGTCAGCGGTGGATCGCCGGCGGCCGCGCGGGCCTCGTTGACTAGGTCGATACCGTACCGGTCGATCTGCACGGGTACAATGTAGGGCGAGCTCATTGTCTTGAGCCGCACGTAGCCTCGGTCCTCGGACGCGATGATGGCCTCGGCGAACTCGGAGAAGTCGTAGAACTTGCCTAGCTCACGCAGCTCGGTGGTGTTGTTGAGGTGGGCGACGACCCAGTTCTTGGTGTTCGCGAGGACCTGATGCGCCACGCCGGATACTTCCTGGGTAGCATAGATAAGGCCGATGTTGAGCTTGCTGGCCTCCTTCGCGAGCCGCACCCACACGTCGTAGTCGTCCTTGTAGCGCTCCCTTCCAAACAGATTGTGAGCCTCCTCAAGGACGATCTGAATGTCCGGAGGGGCATCGGTACCGCCGGTGAACACATCGGTCTGTTTGGCGATGAGGTGACCCGCTAGCCTCTCCGACAGCTCGCGGGTCACGACCTGCGGACCGAGGTGGAGGTCCACGATGACGATGCGGCCGCGTACGAGCTCTGTGTAGATATCGTCACGAAAGTCGGCGGTGGCTGTCGCCTCGTGGAAGGACCTCAGAGGCTTGAGCTTCGTGTACCCGGAGACGAAGCGGCCTCCGTTGGCTTGTGTGAAGATGGGGAGCGTCGACTTGAAGGCGTCGCCGGAGAAGATGGAGTCCAGCCCACCTTTGAACTCCTTCTGCTGCTTGGCGTCGTCTGGGTAGGCGATGAAGTCACCGGCCTCCGCCTTCTCGGCCAGCCACTCACAGACCGCTACGATGTGAGTGCGATGAATCCCCACGTCGGGACCCTTGCTGGCCTTCGTGAGAGCACCCGGGATGTCTTTGAGAATGGCATCAGCGACCGACGCCCTCATGGTGACCCACACCCGATAAGGTCGGCTTGGGTTCTTGGCGTCATGTTGCGGGATTGGGAAGTCGGCCTTTGCGAGGGCTCCGTAGAGCATGAGTCGTCCGCGCCCGGCGTGCACACGCCTCTTGAACGACTCCTCGGATGACTCTCCAGCGGCGGCATCACCCTGGAGATCAGCGTTGACAAATGCGCGGATGTAGTCGGCGCTGCCGTCTGCCAGCGTCGCGGCGATCATGGCCTTGGCGAAGTCGAGCTGCGCCGGGTCAAAGAAGTTGATGCCGAGCGGTCGGACGTTACTTGCCCCGGTCTGGCCACCGAACTTGTAGATGACGACGTGGGCGGCGCCGATAGCGGCGATCTCGGTCCCGTCCTGCATGTTGGGGTTCGCGTACTCACCCTGTGGGTCGATGATGAGTTGGCCGACCGGCCGCTCCCCGGAGGCAACGCGCCTCTGGGACACGGCCTGTGTCCGGGCCACCACCGTCTTCATGGTGTTTGACTTGCCCATGCGGGTCATCCCGAACATCCCGGTCTTGTGGCCGATAAAGTCGTGGATGTTCACCCTGACCTCCGCCGCAGCCTCGCCAAAGATCTTGGCGCGCCGACGGGTCGAGGAGTACCGGACGGTCCCGATGCGCACGAGCTCCAGCGGAGTCCCTGGAGCGGGCTTGAGGTACGACGCGATCTCCGACAGGCCGTCTCGGATCGGCTTGAGGACCCGGTAGGTCGAGGTGGCGTAGAAGTTGTCGACGTCGGAGCCGAACTCAAGGACCTTCTGGCCGTCCACATGATCTTCGTAAAAGGTTCCAAGGATTTTGCAGCGCAGCCCGGTGTAGGAGACCCGGTTCTTGGTGAACGGGTCCAGGTCCATGTCGAGCACGACCGAGGGCTTTGGGTCGTTGGCCTCGGCGAGTGCGTTACGCAGCGACTCCTCGCGAACGGCGAGCAGATCGGACTCCATCGCCAGCGGGGCGGTGCCCTCGACTCGCAGGAGCAGTACCTCGTCGTCGTCGAAGCCTGCCGCCGTGACATCGCGGGCGGTCGCAAGCAGAAAGGAGAACTGGGGCAGGCCTCCGGCGTCCTGCTTCCACCGGTCGTGGGTCAGCACGATGGCCTCGTGGTAGCCGATCCGGTGCACTGCTCCGACACGGACCGAGCGGGCATCGTCCAGCAGGACGGATTCCAGCATGGAGCCCGCCCCGGCACCCGGGATGAGGGTCTGGTTACTCACGCTGACACCCCTGATCGAGTCTGCTCTGACCCGAAAGTGTAGGTGTTGAGCGCGTTGTGCCGGCGCCAAGCTGTTCGGGGCAGCAGTTTCGAGCACCGACGGCAGCCAACGGCTGGATATGTGGGTCGCGTCCCGCGCCGCGGAGGAGTAAGGACGGCGGCGCTACGGAAGGACCTGACGAGCTGCTTGACAGGGCGGTGCGGCCCAAGGCCCAAGGCCCACTGCCTCGCTAACGCGCTCGGCGAACGCCCTCGCGCCCAGCCGAGCGCAGCCGCCGCCGGGCGCCCACCGCCGGCCAGCCCAACTCGACCACTCGCTGCACGGCCAGCCCGCGACCAGCCACCGTCAGCTTCGCCCGCGGATGAGTGATGCGCCACGAGAGCTCATTGCCCGCGTCCTTGACCAGAACTGGGCAGGAGGCTCTCACCACATCGACGATCTACCTGGGAACCACAGCTAGGCGGCCGCGTCGGGTAGGGGGATGTCGGCCTAGAAGACCCCCCGGTGGCGACCACCCGTAGCGAGGTACATCTCCGTCGCTCAGCATTGCAGCATCGTGGTCGTGATGGCCGGGCCAGGGTCGGTCAACACAGACAGTCCCCGGCACGCGCCTGGCCTCTGGCGCTGGCGGTGTGACGGTCGTGCCTCCGCCTGTGAGGAAGGCCTGCACATCGCTGAGCACCCCGTCAGAGCCTCCTCCACCCAGCGGGCGGGTGCAGCCCGACCCTTCACGCGACGGTGGATTCAGCCCGAGAAAGTCCTTGCCTGAGGGTGAAGCTGTACAGACCTCGCAAGCCCCCAGCTATGAGGCGGTAACCGTTCGGGTCCCAGGTGCAGCAATCGAGTGGTGCCTCGACGCGCATGAGTCCGGCGCATGCGCCGGTGGCGGGGTCCCAGATGCGCACCGTTGCGTCGTCGCTGGCGGATGCCAACCAGGTGCCGTCCGGCGCGGCCGCCACCGCCCTCACCCCGCCGGTGTGGCCGGTCAGCTCGGCGCGCTGGGCGCCGGTGACAGGGTCCCCCAGATCCGCACCGTCGCGTCCCGGCCGGCGGATGCCAGCCAGGTGCCGTCCGGCGCGACCGCCACCGCGGCCACCCCGCGGGTGTCTCCGTGGGAGGCGACCTCAGCGGACAGGTCGCGATCGGCCGTGACATCACCGCACAGCAGGTGACCTCGGCGGCGGCGCCAACCGCGGCTGAACTCGCCGACCTGCAGCGACGCCTTGCCCGCCCACGCCCCTCCCGGTCCCTGGCTGTGCTGGCCTGACCGCCGTCGAAGTCATCCAGGTCGAGGCCGTTCCCCTACGAGGGGGCGGCCCGGCCCGTCCTTGGAGGGCTTGGATCAGGGAGGCGGATCCAGGGGTACCGCGGCTGGCGGCTGCGGGTACCTGACCACCCGCGGCCCTGGTGCGCGTCCTAGGCGTGGCTGGGGTTCGGATGTGCTGCCAGAGTGGGGACGTGGACAGTGACCAGCTGGGCGCCGCCGCCAGCAAGATCAGAAGCTACGGCGCGGTGACCGTCCTCGGCGCTGGACTGTCAGCGGCGCGTTTTCCCATGACCGCACAGCTGCGATCGCTGCTGTGGCACGCCATCGACGCGGTCCCCGCCGCCCGCGCCAGCCTCGCCGCCATGCTAGGCGCCTTCGGCACCGCCAAGGAGTTGATCGGCGAAGACCGCGACGCCGTTGCTGTGGCCTGGCGCCTGGTGGAGAGTGACCATGACGTGAGGCGTGCCTTCCAGCATGCCTTCACCCAGCTCGACGCGGACCGGGAGCCTGCCGCCGCACATTACGCCCTCGCCCGCCTTGTTCATGCCGGGCTCGTCGAGTACATCGTCTCTTTCAATTGGGACACCGCACTCGAGCGGGCCCACGAGCAGCTGTTCGGCACATCCCTGGCTGGCCGCGCGGAGCTGCTGGCCAAGCCGCACGGCGACGCTGCCCAGCCGGACGTCCCCTGGGTCCTCCCACATCAACACGGCGTCGTGCCCCAGGACGTGATCGACCACGTCGTCGGGTTGAGCGCTGACCGGCCAAGGGCCCTACTCGTCGTCGGTTACTCGGGATCCGACGAGGTCGTTGTCAGGCAGCTGCTGAGGCCCGCGGAGAGCCGCTGGCCCGTCATCCGGGTCGGGCCATCGGCCACTGGTGACGAGGCTGTGACGGGCACGGCCGATGAGGTCATGCCCGCGCTCGCCGATGTGCTTGATGCCAGGGTCGACCTGCCCGGTTGGCGGTGGGTGACCTTCACCCGTTTCCGAGACCTGAGCGCGGCGTTGCTCGGCTACCGTCTTGGCCCACAGGACATCAATGCCTGCCCGGAGATGCCTGCCGCCGGGTGGGCTGCAGACCGCCTCAGGCAGGCGCAATTCGCGGCCCTTGTTGGCGAAAGCGGCTCCGGCAAGTCGATCACGGCTTTCCAGGGGGCACGGCGGCTCAACGAGGAAGGCTGGGCGGTCGTCGAGCTTGCCCAGCCGGGGGTGGCTTCCAGCTCTACCGTCCGGGCCTTCGAAGCCGTTCGCGGCCCCGTCCTGGCAGTTGTGGATGATGCCCAGGCGTTATCGCCCGACGTCGTCGCGCAGTTCGAGCGCGCCGCTTCCGCCGACCACGCGGTCCTTGTGATCTCGACTGAGCGGCCTCCAGGTCGTGAACGAGTACCCGTCTCTGCAAAGCGAGCCGTCGCTGCAGTCAGGCAGTACTGCCTGGACCACGAGGAGGAGGTCACGCGACTAGTCGCCCAGATCGACGACCGCGTCGGCCACGGTGCGCTACGCGAGCCGCTCGGACGACGCATCGAGGCGGCCAGGTCCGCCGACTACCCGTGGCAGTTCATGTACGTGCTCAGCGGCGGTGAGCGACGCATCGGCATCGCCTTGGACAGCCTGGCGGCAGAGGGCGACGCACCCCTAGTGTTCGGGATCCTCGCAGCCGCGCAACTACTCTCCCTCGACGCGGGCGCCTCACTCGATGGCCTCCTCCGGCATGTGCGCACGCTTGGCCGCAACGAGCAGTGGCTGCGCGACGCACTCGCGACCCTGGCTGAGCACCGGCTGGTCGTCGACCGTCAGGGGCGCCTGCGGACCCCGCATCTGCGCATAGCTGACCGAGGCCTGCTGGCACTGTGCCAGACACCGGAGCAGCCGCAGTCCCGCGAGGTCGTCACGTTCCTGCGGTCGCGACTGTTGGACCCCGACGAGACGCTTCGGGGGAAGCTGTGGGTGCTGCAGGCCGTCGACCAGTCCGATCCGCTGCGATATGGCCGGCCCGGGATGCTCCTGGACCAAGAAGCCGCCGAGTTCCTCGTCGGCGCCTGTTTGGCGACGCCACCCGGCCGCGAACGGAATGTCGCCGCCTACCTGCTGTGGGAGATCGGCTGGTGGCACGCTTTGAGCGTCTCCCTTGCCGAGCGAGTAACCGCCACCTTGCCCAGGTGGATTCTGGCCGTGACCTCTGACGACGTCTACGGCATCAGATGGGTGCTCGGCGGTCTGCGATCGCAGTACCCGGAGCTGCACGGCGCGGTCAGCGCACAGGTGGCGCCCGAAGCCGTCGCTAAACGGCTCACCGATCACGGGACACCCGAGGCAGGCGAGGACTGGGGCCATTTGCTCACCGAACTCGCCCACGCCCACGGCGTCGACTCAGATGCCTGGCGCTCTCGGTTCCAAGATGCGATCGACTCTGACCGGCTCGTCGCCTTGGTCGCCAGCGCACCGCCTGGGGTGAGCCTCCGCGGCAACGTCGAACTGGTCAACGACCTCGTACATCTTGCTCCTCGTGCCGCCGCCGCCGCGCTAGCCGCCATGACCCCGTCGCTGTCCCAAAGGCTGGAACAGGACCTGGCAGCCGCGAGCCGAGACATGACTCCCTGGGCATTCAGCCTGTTCCCTATGTTGGGCACTCAAGACCAGGCGTTCTGGGCGGCCGACCCTGCATACGACGCGCTCCGGCAGTCCATACTCGACCTCGTCAACTCGACTGACTGGGCGGCCGCCGGGCGAAGCCTCGCCCGCGCGGCATTGGACGAGACCGACCAACTCGATCTGCTTACATTCTCCCTCTCCAGCTTCGCGCCCGACGCCCTCGCCGCGATGCTCAGCGCAATCCCGTTCGACCACCTTGATCGGATTACAGCGGGACACTGGCGGGACCTCGCCGGAATCCATCACCTCGTGGTGAGCCTCGCAAACGGCCCCCAACGCCAGCCCGCACGCTCGTGGGTAGAGCGCCACCGAAACGAGATCGAGCATCTCCCAACAAGAATCGTCCCGATCGCCCCCCGAGTCGCCGCCGAGCTCATCGAGCGGGGCGGTCACATTGAGCTCGACCCCCAGGACGGGTTGCGCTGGGGTTGGTGCGCGGAGGCGCTGGCCGCGCTGCTTCACGAGGACCGGGACGCGGCCTCCGCGGTTCTCACTGCCTCCGCAGGAGAGCTCGCTGCCGGCCTAACTCTCCGCCAGGCGAACATGACCGAAGACCTCACCGAGTTCGTCAGGGTCATCGACGAACTCGACCCAGGCCTGGTCACGCGCCTCCTTGAAGACGTCGACGTCGAGAACGCCCGCCAGCACTGGTCCCAGCGTCTGGCCGGTTCCGCTGAGGAGGCGGCCGCGGTGGAACTCCTCATCGAACGCGCAGTGCTCGCTCGCGGGCCAATCGCCGAGCTGGCCCAGGCCCTGGGCGCCGTAGAGAGGACCGCAGACCAACAGCCGCTGGCAGGCCTGACGGCAGAGGAACGCCGAGATGTCGGGCTCGCGACTGAAGAGCCGCACGCGTGATGCGCTTGTTCCGCAACGACCGCCCACTCCCGGAGATGACGCCGAAATCTATCCACACGCGAGCGAGCGTATCTATGGACGAACTCGGTGTGGTCCTACGGCCCTTCGCGCCGAAGCGTACGGCTCCCGATGAGTTCGAGATCAGGGTGCCCGGACCCACATTGGCCGTCATCAGCTGGGATGAATCGCCGGCTGTGGAGGACCTGACGGACGACAAGTACCGCGAGGTGCAGCGGAAGCGGGACGAGTTGTTCCGGGCCCTTATCGGGCTGGGTGCTGTCCAGGTCGCTGCCGACCTCCACGAACTGCGGAGTGCCGACAGCCTACTCGCGATGGTCCCTTGGGAGCCTGAAGAGAACGACTTGCAGCAGGTGGACGAGGGCATGGAGGCGAGGATCACTGGCCTGCTGGGGGGGTATCCGCGGTCCAGCGCGTCACTCATTGGCGGTGGGCATAGGCTCACCTGGGATGTCGCCCGCGCGATCGGTCGCCGGTGGCCGTCGGTCGTGGACAATCACGCCGGCATCACCCTACGGGCACTCTAACGACTGCAGTCGCGGGCAGGACCCACACGACACACACAGGACTCGCCCTGGCCGCTCCTGCTGCCGTTAAGGGCAGGAGGGGAGGCAGGTGCCCTCAGAGGAAGCACGGGAACCAAAATCCGAGAACGAGGCCAGCGGCTGCAAACGTCAGGTTCAACAGAAAGTCATTGCTGGCGGACAGGCCCGGTTCCGCCTCACGCATGTAGCCGCCCTCGATGAGGGCGGCGACGTTGTCAGTGCTCAGGTTCGCCAGCCGGGAGGCGGTACTTAACTCCTGCCGCAGCTCCTCACGAAGGACAGGGAAGCGAGCGATGTCGGACAAGGCAGTGACGAGGTCGTTCCTCGCACCTTCGGCTGCCCGCCGCCGCCGCTTGCGTTCGACGTAACGGGTCACGCCCCAGAGCGTGCCGAAGCCGGCGATCAAGATCCCATTGCGCAACCAGATCTTCGCAAGGGCGCTCACGTCCAAGAATCCTGTCCCGATATAGGCGAGCAGGGTCAACATGAATAGGATTACAATGAACAGGATGCGCTGCGTACGGGATCCGACGTCGAAGTAAGTCTTGTTGCGGCGCGTCATCACTCACACCCGGCGATCACGAGGAAGCCGTCCAGAAGGGCCGCAACCACGAGACCTGTAACCAACAGCGCACCGTTGACCAGCTGGGACGTTTGCCGGGAGGGTCCGCGATCTCGAGTAATCATCTTGGCGATGATCCCCCTGAGCGCGCTTTCCTGGTCATCGGTCATCCCCTGCAGTCGGCGGGCCGCTTCGAAGGTGATGCCGAATTTCGACGCCAGGGCTGGCCGATCGAGAAATACACTCCCGACGACACGCAAATCGCGGGCAGTCAGGATGACACGAACTGCCTCCTCGGCGGTGTCAGCCGGGTAGCGCCGGGCGACGTACAGGCTAGCGCCGGCGAGCAGCAGCCCGAGAACCCATACCAGGGCCGCCTCGGTTAGGCTCCTACCCGTCCCATACAGGTTCAACGAGACGGCGGTGGCAATGACGAATAGGGCAATCGCTCCTGCCATCCATCCATTGGTCCGGGCCACTTTCCTCCCCCTCACATTAGGTCTTGACGAATCACACCAGCCACATAGAGAGTGGCCGTGGGAGCGCGGCTCAAACGCGAGAAGCTCTCCTAGGCCATAGAGCCGCACAACTCCGCCTGCGCCGCAGATCCACCGCGACGAGACCGCCACCATCGCGATCACGCGGAGAGCTGTCGCCTGACACGCCGGCCGCCGGCGTGACCGTGCAGCGGGTGCTGTCCGACAACTGCAGCTGCTACCGCTCCCACGCCTGCGCAGCGCCTGCACCGACCTGGGCATTGCCGCCAAGCACAGCACGGTGAGCCACCGCCCACGCCGCGGGCACAGTGCCACAAGAACGGGGCCTACTGGGTTCGACCGGAGGAACGCCGTCGCGGCATCGGATTGCGCGCCGTCGGTGTGCTCACCGAATGGGCCCACCGAACGCTGGGCCTCGCACGCCTGTGGCTCGAGGTCGACCCGGACAACGTCGCCTCGCTGCGGCTCGCCCGCGCGGCCGGATCCACCTCGAGAGCCGCATGCCCACGCACTGCCGCTCGTGGCTCAGCGACGACCCGGCCGATGACGTCTGGCACGATTGCCTCATCCTGGCCTACAAAGGGAAAGGCCCCAGCGCCGGCGCAGTGTACGACCCGCACGGGCGGGCCTCCCGGCGCCCGAGCGGTGAACCTGGGCACGCAGGCCCCCACACATGGGCTACACCCCGTGCTCATGGCCGACCGCGTCCGCAGCAGCAAGGTGCGCACAGTCTGCGCGCCCTCGGCGTGCGCGAGCCCATTCGGGGTCCTGGAACGCCGCAGCGGCCCGCAGCCCCTTCAGGCCTGGCAGCGAGCGTGCAGCTCCTGGACCACGCCTATCTGCAGACGGGTCAACAGCTCGCCGTACTCATCTCGAGCTACGAGCCGGAGAAGCTCATCGACGTTGGCCGCCAACTCATGCGCCGCCTGGTTGGCACGACCGAGCGCTACGGACGCTTCGAGACCGGAAGCGTTCATGAGCGCCACGATGCCGGCTATCACATGCGGGTCTGGCTCATCCGCGGCGTCCGCCTCGACGTCGACCGAGAGCGCATCCTGGGCGTCGGTCAGCAGCACGTCCGATGTCCTCACGACCTGCACGAGCGGCAGGAGCTGTCGGGGGACAGCGTGGAGGTCCGCCGTGGTCGCGAGGACGAAGGGCTGCTCTCCCTTCGTGTAGGCGGCGAGGAACTCCTGAACACACTGCCTAGCGCGGGAGCCGGCGTACGCGACGTTCTCCAAATTCTCCCACACCCACCAGCGCGGTTCGGCGAACCCGGTTAGGGCCACTTGGCACTCCGCGTCGGTGAGGCCCGAGTCCACAGCAAGTACCGATGAGGGGAGCCCGCCGACCTCAGTGACGTGCGCTGCTGCCACCGCGATGAGATCTAGCGCTGTGACCGGTCCTCCGTCGTCCACTACAAGGACGGGATGCCCCGAGATCAGAATGTTTACCACCGCCGCGGCGGCGCCCTCCACCGAGTCGCGGGAGTAGGCGGCGATGTCGATGTCGATCTGGCGCAGATAGCTCGTGGCGTCGAAGGGCGGCTCCAGACGCACAGCGGCATCACGCAGGTCATCTTGATAGTTGAAGTGCTCGACCAGCGCCTGGTCGACAGCGCCGGCCAACGCGGAAGCGAACCATCCCATCTCGTGCTCCTGAGCTCGTCCTCGAGCTAGGGATCGGACGGCGAGGCTGGGACATGAGGGGATGTTCCGGCCCCAGGCGAAGGCGTCGTCCGCCAGGACGACAACGTCGCGACGGCGCATCGGTCGCGAACTCCCTCGTCGGCGTTCGCGGCTACCCCGACGGCGCCCTGGCTGCTCGCGCGTCATGAGCCGCCGCACCCCGCCCAGCGGACGCTCGACGACTCCGTCGCCCAGCAGGCTGCAACTCCTGCCCCTGGCCCGCAGGACCGGACCTGCGAGTGCGGGTGGTAGCTGCGATTGGTAGGGGGATGCCGGCCTCCAAGACTTTCCTCGGTGGCGACCACCCGTAGCGGCAGTACGGCTCCGCCGCTCAGTACGACAGCATCGTGATCGTTCCTGTGCCAGGCCGGGGCTTGGCCCAGCACAGGCAGTCCGGGCACGCGCCTGGCCTCTTGGTCTTGGTCAAGTGACGATTGCGCCCGCCGACGTGTCCAAGGTCGGGGCCCGCTTCGACCTGGCCATGGCGGTGGCGGTCCTCGCCGCGCTGGGCGCGGTGGGCGAGGAGGCGCTCCGCTCGACGGTGCTGCTCGGCGAGCTGTCCCTGGACGGCCGGTTGCGCGCGGTCCCCGGCGTCCTTCCGGCCGCGGCGTCCCTGCCCCCGCACGGGGTCGCGCGCCTGCTGGTGCCCGAGCCCAACGCCGCCGAGGCGGCCCTGGTGGGCGGCCTGGAGGTCGCCGGGGTCCGCGACCTGGCCGAGGCCGTGGCGGTCCTGCGCGGCGAGGCCCGCCCCCGGCCGGTCGCTGCCCAGGCCGCGCCCGCCGCGGCGGAGGCGGCGCCCGACCTCGCCGACGTCCGCGGGCAGGCCGAGGCTCGGCGCGCCCTGGAGATCGCCGCCGCCGGGGGCACCACCTGCTGCTCCTCGGCCCGCCGGGGTGCGGCAAGTCGATGCTCGCCCGGCGCCTCCCCTCGGTCCTCCCGCCGCTGTCGCGCGACGAGGCCCTGGAGCTCGCCGCCATCCGGTCCGTCGCGGGGCGGTGGTTGGAGGCGCCGGCCGCCCCGCTCGTCGACGACCGGCCCCCGTTCCGCTCCCCGCACGCCAGCGTCAGCGCGGCCGCGCTCCTGGGCGGCGGCTCCGGTGTCGCCGGCCCGGGCGAGCTGTCGCTGGCCCACCGCGGGGTCCTGTTCCTCGACGAGCTGTACGAGTGGCCCCGCGCCGTGCTCGACGCCCTCCGCCAGCCGCTGGAGGAGGGCGTGGTGCGGGTGGCCCGGTCGCGGGCGACGGTCACCTACCCCGCGCGCGTCCAGCTCGTCGCCGCCGCCAACCCGTGCCGCTGCGGCGGCGGGCCCGCCTGTGCGTGCGACGAGGAGGCGGTCTGGGCGTACCGCTCGCGGCTGAGCGGGCCACTGGCCGACCGGCTGGACCTGGCCCCGGCGGTGGCGCCGCTCACCGCCGCGGAGCTGCTGGACCCGAGGGGCGGCGAGCCCAGCGCGACGGTCGCGCGCCGGGTGGGCGGGGCGCGGGCCGCGGCGGCGGCGCGCTGGCGGGACGCCGGCCGCAACGCCGATGCCCCGGTCGCGGCGGTCCGCGCCACGGCGACCCCCGAGGCCCTGCGGGCGCTCGCCCTCGCCGTCGACCTCGGCGGGCTGACCGGCCGCGGCTACGACCGTACCCTGCGCGTGGCCCGCACCTGCGCGGACCTGGACGGCGACGACCTGGTGCGCCGCGACCACGTCCTGGAGGCCCGGGCCCATCGCGTCGCCCTCCCCGAGACCCCCTCCCCCCGCCGATGAGCTCCCACCCGCCTCCTTCCACGGCGAGTGCGGCTTGGGCCCAGGCGCTGGGGGAGGGCGTCGAGCCGGAGCTGGTGGCGAGGGTGGTCGGGTGCCTGGCTGGCGGGGCGTGGCCGGAGCTGCTGCTGGGCGCGGTCGCCGCCCGCGCCCGGGCCGGGGGCGTCGAGGTTGCCGACGTGCTCGACGACGTCGAGCGGGCGCTGGCGTCGAGGCCGCGGCCGGCGGTGGGGGAGCGGGGGCCCGATCAGCTCGCCCGGGCGCTGCTCGACCAGGGCGCGCGCGTGCTGCTGGCGGGACGGCCCCGCTACCCCGAGCGGCTCGCCTGGGCCTGGCCGGAGCTCGGTGCGCCGCCGTGGCTGCTGTGGCGCGGCGCGCCGCCGCCGCACGGCCCGGCCGTCGCGGTGGTCGGGACGCGCCGCGCCACCCACGACGGCCTGACGACCGCGCGGGCGCTGGGCCGCTTCCTGGCGGCGCGGGGGATCACGGTCGTCAGCGGCATGGCGCGCGGCATCGACCAGGCCGCCCACCTCGGCGCGCTGGACGCGGGCGGCCCGACCGTCGCGGTCCTGGGCACCGGCTTCGGGGTCGACTACCCCCACGGCGACGGCGCCCTCCGCGACGCGGTGGCGGCGTCCGGCGGGCTGGTGACCGAGCACCCCCCGGGCACCCCGCCCCGCCCGCACCACTTCCTGACCCGCAACCGCATCGTCGCGGCACTCGCCGACGCGGTCGTCGTGGTCGAGGGCCACACGCGCAGCGGCGCCCTGCACACCGCCCGCCTGGCCGCGGAGGCCGGCCGCGACGTCTTCGCCTGCCCCGGTTCGCTGAACGCCCCCGCCAGCCGCGGCCCGCTCGACCTGGTCCGCGACGGCGCCCAGGTGCTGACCGACTTCGCCGCGCTGCTCGACGTCCTGCCTGTCCCCGCCGCAGCGGTGCCCGCTCCCGCCGCGGCCCCGCCGGCGGCCCCTGGAGCGGGTCCGGGAGCGGCCCCGACGGCGGCCCCGGGAGCGGCCCCGACGGCGGCCCCGGGAGCGGCCCCGACGGCCGGTCCTGGAGCGGCCACTGCGGCAGGCCCGCTCGCCGGGGCGCCACCCGACACCGGCCCGGTCGCGGCTGTCGCGCGTCTCCTGGGCCCGGTGCCGGCGTCGGCGGGCGTGCTGGCCGCCGCGGCGGACCTCCCCCTCCCGCGCACGCTCGCGGTGCTCCAGGCACTCGTGGCGGCGGGGCGTGCCCGGCACACCGCCCGCGGCTACGCGTCGGCCACCCCCACCCGATCGGACTAGCCCGCCCTGCTCCCGGCCGCGGGAGTTCCTAGTCACCTGATCTCACCCCGTGCGGCCTTGATAGCCAAGCGTGATCATTTCGGCGCCAAGCGCTTGACCCCTCCCAAGCCCGCCGGTTCTATTGCACTGCGCACCAAGAAGGAATGCAACAGCACAACCGGGATTCCCGCCGCGGGCGCGCGGGCGATCCCTGAGAAACAAACTCCCCGCGTGATCGCCATCACGGTCGTGCGGTGGGCCGCGGCACGCCGCGTCCTCTTCCGAGCATGCCACCACGCTCGCGTTCCCTATTTCCCCGAGGGGTCAACTCGTCGTGCACATCGCCACCTCCCGCCTGGTCCCCCTGCTCGTCCTCGCGCTGCTGTTCGCGGCCCTGACACCGGTCGCGGGCTCCGCCGCACCCGGCGCCAACCTCGTCGCCAACCCGTCGTTCGCGGACGGCGACACCGACGGCGACGGCGTGGCCGACTGCTGGCAGCGCGAGCCCTACCCGGCGAGCGACGACGGCGTCTACGACCTGGTCGCCGGGCGCACCGACGCCGCGGCGCAGCGCGTCGAGGCGACTGCTCTGGCCGCCGGCGCCAACCACAAGGTCGTGCCCGGCCGCGCCGACCCCGCGTGCGCCAGCGCCGCCACCCCCGGCGCCACCTACGAGCTGTCGCTGTGGTACCGCGCGGCGGCCGAGGACATCGCCGTCGAGCTGTACTTCCGCGACGCCGCCTCCGGCGCCTGGCGCTTCTCAGGGGTCTCCTACAAGCCGGAGGTCGCCGCCACCGCCGAGTGGACGGAGTACCGCGCGGTCACCGACGCGGTGCCGGCCGGCGTCGACGCGGTCAGCTTCGCGCTGGCGCTGTTCGGCGACGCGACGCCCAGCACCGACTGGATCGAGGTCGACGACGTCGCCCTGGTCGAGGTCGCCGCCGGCGAGGGCCCGCCGGCGACGGAGGAGGTCACCCTCGCCGGCCTCAACCAGCCGACGGCGATCGAGTTCCTCCCCGACGACCGCGTCGTCATCGCCGAGAAGCCGGGCGTCATCAAGGTGTTCGCCAGCCTCACCAGCGACGAGCCGATGCAAACCATCAATTTTGAGGATGACGTCTCGAGTTTCGGTGATTTCGGCCTGACGTCGCTGGCGTTCACCGCGGGTCACCTGTTCGCGACCTATCAGGTCGACGACGGCTGGGGCGATTCGTGCCCCAATCTCGGCAACCGCGACTCCGACAACCCCAACGACCTCGACGGCTGCCCGACCACGGGTCGGCTCGTCAAGTACGAGCTGGGCGCCGACGGCACGCTCGGCCCGGAGGAGATCGTCCTCGAGGGCTACGACAAGTTCTGCTTCCAGTACATCACCCACGGCGTCGACGCCCTGGAGGTCGACCCGGCCGACGGCTCGCTGCTGATGAGCGCCGGGGACGGGGCCAACTACAACGTCGAGGACAACGGCGGCTTCGCCAACCCCTGCGACGAGGGCCCCCCCGACGGCGGCGCCTTCCGCTCTCAGGTCGGCACCACCTACGACGGCCGCATCATCCGCGTCGACCCCGCCACCGGCGCGGTCGTCGCGGTCGAGGCCCGCGGGCTGCGCAACCCGTTCCGCATGAGCCTCGCCGGCGGGGACCTGTACGTCTCCGACACCGGCTGGGGTGCCGTCGAGGAGCTCAACCGCCTGGCGCTGGGCGGCGCGGAGGAGAACTTCGGCTGGCCCTGCTTCGAGGGCGCCGCCCCCCAGTACGGCTACGAGGCCGCGTTCGACAACCCCCTGTGCGACCGCATCACCCCGGTCCCGCCGCTGTACGAGTACCCCCACCCGGAGGAGAACGGCCGGCGCGCCTCGATCAGCGCGGTCGAGGAGCTCGGCGGCCTCGTCTACTTCGGCGACGTCACGCTCGAGTTCGTCAAGGCGCTGGACCCCGCCACCGGCGAGGTCACGACCGTCGTCGCCGGTGACAGCGTCAACCCCGTCGACCTGAAGCGCACCCCGGGCGGCGGCCTGGTCTACGTCGACATCGGCGTCGTCAACGTCGGCGCCTCCCAGATCGACCCCGGCACGGGCTCCGTCGAGGCGGTCGTCCCCGGCACGGCGCCGGGCGGCGGCGGCAGTGGCGGCGGCGGCGCACCGACGGTCGAGATCCTGCTCCAGCAGGACCCCTACCGCGCCGGCGAGGTGGTGCCGTTCACCGCCGACGTCGACGGGTTCCGCGTCAGCGTCACCTACGAGTGGTCCGCCACGGTCACGTCCTGCGACGGCGACGTGTGCACCGCCCGACCCCTGACCGCCGAGGAGCTGGCCACCGACCGCGCCGACGGCACCTTCGTCGGACCCGCCGACCCGGCCCCCGGCACCGTCGAGCTCACCGTCGTCGTGACCGCGCAGAATGGCGCGACCGTCACCGACACCGCGTCGCTGGCCCGGGCCGAGGACCCGCCGGTCGACCCGACCGACCCGCCGGTGGATCCCACCGACCCGCCGGTGGACCCGACCGACCCGCCCGTCGACCCCGACCTCGTGGTCGACAGGGTCGCCGGGGCCGACCGGATCGCGACCGCCGTCGAGGTGTCGCGCCGGCAGCACCAGCCGGGCGTGGCCGTGGCCTACGTCGCCCGCGCCGACGACTTCCCCGACGCCCTGGCCGCCGGGCCCCTGGCCGCGGCCGACGGCGGACCGGTCCTGCTGACCGACCCCGACGCCCTGTCGCGGCTGACGGCGGGCGAGCTGGACCGGCTGCGGCCCGGCCGCGTCGTCGTCCTGGGAGGGCCGGCCGCGGTTGCCGACGAGGTGGTGGCGGGCCTGGCCGCCGCGCACCCCGCCGTCGAGCGGCTGGCCGGTCCCGACCGCTACGCCACGGCGGTGGCGATCGCCGACCGGCTGGACACCGCCGGGTCGACGGTGTACGTCGCCACGGGGGAGCGCTTCCCCGACGCGCTGGTCGGCGGCGCCGCCGCCGGCACCACCGGCGGGTCGGTGCTGCTCACCGGGGGGGACGCGCTCGCCCCCGCCACCGGTGCGGCGCTGGCCGCCGCCCCCCCGGCGCGGATCGTCCTGCTCGGCGGCCCTGACGTCGTGCCCGCGGCGGTCGAGGCGGCCCTCGCGGGCATCGCCCCGACCACCCGCGTCGCCGGCCCCGACCGCTTCGCCACCGCCGCGGCCCTGTCCGCGGTGGTGCACCCCGGCGGCACCGAGGCCGTCTACCTCGCCACGGGTGAGGACTTCCCCGACGCGCTGTCCGTCGCGCCGGCGGTCATCGCCGACGGCGCCGCCCTGCTCCTGACCGCCAGGGACGCCCTGCCCGGACCGGCCGCTGCCGAGCTGGCGCGCCTGGCCCCGTCCCGCGTCACGATCGTCGGCGGCGAGGCCGCCGTCGGCCGGGCCGTCGAGGCCGCCGTGCGGGCGGGTGGGGCGTGACCCCCGCCGGCCGCCGCGCGCTCCGCGCCCCCGCGGACCCCGCCCGCATCATCCCCACGCCGGGCATGCCCTCGCCGGCCGCCGCGGGCGCGGCGCCGGTGCGGGCGGCCGCGCCCGGGTCACCCGCCGGCGCCGAGGGTGCCGACCCGGCGGCGCGCCCCTGCGGCGCAGCCGCCCATCCCCGCCGACGCCGAGCCCACCGACGGCCCGGCCGCACCCGCCACCCCCGCCCGCCCGTCGCCGGCCGGCGCCACGAGCACCGAGGCCCCGGCCCCCGCCGCCGCCGAGGGCGCCGCCCGCCCGGCCGGGCCCCGCGCCCCCGCCCCCGCCGCCGCCGAGGGCGCCGCCCGCCCGGCCGCGCCCCCGCCGCCGCCCCCGCCGCCGAGGGGGCCGCCCGCCCGGCCGCGACCGCCGCCCCCGCCGCCGCCGCCGCCGAGGGCGCCGCCCGTCCGGCTGCCGCCGGAGCGCTGGCCCCCGCGGCCGCGCCACGGGCGCCCGCCGACCTCCCGGGGAGCCCGCCGTCGGCGGTGGTGCCCGCCGCGCCGCGGCCCCGGGGTCCGCCGCCACGACCGAGCGGCCCAAGCGGTCGCCGGTCGTGGCGCGCGGCGCCGTCCTGCGCGGCGCCGTCGCCGCGGAGCGGCTCATCGCCGTCCCGCCCATCCCGCCGCCGTCGTCCCGGCCGCGCGACCCGGCCGCCCGCACCGGGGCCCGTCGCACCGGGCGCGCGACCGACGCCATGCCGGCCGCGTCCACCGCGTCCGGTCGCGGACCGCCGGCGTGCGCACCAGCCGGACCCTCGTCCGCTTCGCCATGGTCGGCACGGTCGGCGTCGCCATCAACACGGCCGTCCTCGCGCTGCTGCACCAGCGCCTGGCCGTGCCCCTGATCGCCGCCTCGGTCACCGCCACCGAGATCGCGATCCTCGCCAACTACCTCGGCAACGAGCTGTGGACCTTCCCGGTCCGCCGCCTGTCGCTCGCGCGGCTCGCCCGCTTCCAGCTGACCGCGCTCGGGAGCCTGGCCGTCACCGCCGCCTCGCTGTGGGTCCTCGCCGACGCGGCGGGCCTCCCCCTCCTGCTGGCCAACCTCGGGGCGATCGCCCTGGGCTCGGGCTGGAACCTCGTCGGCAACGTCCTGTGGACCTGGAAGGAAGCGGCATGACGCGGGCCTTGGTCGTCATCCCCACGTACAACGAGATCGCCACGCTCCAGCGCGCCGTGATGCGCGTGCTGGCGGCGGACCGCCGCGCGTCGGTGCTGGTCGTCGACGACGGCTCGCCGGACGGGACGGGCGACCTCGCCGACGAGCTCGCCCGGGCCGTCCCGCGGGTCCACGCCCAGCACCGCTCCGGCAAGCTCGGCCTCGGCAGCGCGTACCGGGACGGGTTCACCTGGGGCCTCGCCCAGGGCTTCGACGTCGTCTGCGAGATGGACGCCGACCTGTCCCACCCGGCCGACGCCCTACCCGCGCTGCTCGACGCGCTGGACACCGCCGACGTCGCCATCGGGTCGCGCTACGTCCCCGGCGGCTCGGTGGTGGGCTGGCCGATGTCGCGGCACCTGCTGTCGCGCGGCGGCAACCGCTACGTGCGGACCCTCACCGGGGTGCCGGTGCGCGACGCCACCGCCGGCTTCCGCGCCTACCGCCGCAGCGTCATCGAGACGCTGGACATGGCCACCCTCACCACCGACGGCTACGCGTTCCAGCTCGAGATGACGCTGCGGGCCTGGCAGGCCGGGTTCCGCCTCGCCGAGGTCCCCATCCGCTTCGTGGAGCGGCAGGAGGGCTCGAGCAAGATGAGCCGCGCCATCGTCGCCGAGGCCATGCTGCACGTGGCCCGCTGGGCCTGGGAGCTGCGCACCGGCGCGGCCGGCGCGACCGGCGCACCGCAGCCGGTCGGGGCGACGGTCCAGTGACCGCCGTCCTCTTCCTCGTCGTCGTCGGGGGCCTCACGCTGGTCGCGTCGACCACGCTCGCATGGATGCTGTTCGCCTGGCGCACGCCGTCGCACCTGGAGCGGACCCGCTTCCCCGCCCCACAGGCCCCCGCGCTCTCGTTCAGCCTGATCGTCCCGGCCCGCCACGAGCAGGCGGTCCTGCGCCGGACGCTGGAGCGCCTGGCCGCCACCGACCATCCCGACGTCGAGGTCCTCGTCGTCGTCGGCCACGACGACGACGCGACCGCCCGCGTCGCCGAGGAGGTCGCCGCCGAGCACCCCCGCGTCCGGGTGGTCGTCGACCACAACTGGCCGAAGAACAAGCCCAAGGCCCTCAACACCGCGCTGCCGCACTGCACCGGCGACGTGGTCGGGGTCTTCGACGCCGAGGACGACGTCCACCCCGACCTCGTCCGCCACGTCGACACGCTGTTCCTGACCAGCGGCGCCGAGGTCGTCCAGGCCGGCGTCCAGCTCATGAACCACTGGTCCAACTGGTACTCGGTCCGCAACGTCCTGGAGTACTACTTCTGGTTCCGCAGCCGACTGCACTTCCACGCGCAGGCGCGGTTCATCCCGCTGGGGGGCAACACGGTGTTCTTCCGGGCCCGCGCGCTGCGCGAGGCCGGGGGCTGGGACGCCGACTGCCTGGCCGAGGACTGCGAGATCGGCGTGCGGCTGTCGTCGAGCGGTGCGCGCGTCGCGGTCGCCTACGACCCGCGGCTGGTCACCCGCGAGGAGACCCCGCCGTCGGTGGCGTCGCTGTTCAAACAGCGCACGCGCTGGAACCAGGGCTTCCTGCAGGTCCTGCGCAAGGGCGAGTGGCGCAAGCTGCCCACCCTGCGCCAGCGGGCGCTGGCCGTCTACACGCTGGCGATGCCGTTCGCGCAGGCCTTCGGGGCCCCGCTCGTGCCCGTGTCGATCGCGGCGATGCTGTGGCTGGAGGTCCCGCTCCCGATCGCGATGCTGTCGTTCCTGCCGCTGGTCCCCACCGCGGCGACCGTGGCGGTGGAGGTCGCCGGCCTCGACGAGTTCTGCCGGACCTTCGGCCGGCGCGCCACCCTCCGGGACTACGCGCGCCTGCTGATCGGCACCCCCGCCTACCAGCTGCTGCTGTCCGCGGCGGCGTTGCCCGCCGGGCGGCGGGAGCGGCGCGGCCAGCGCGGCTGGGAGAACGACGCCCACGGCGGGGCCCCCCAGGGGGCGGACCCGGCCCCCCCCCCGGCGATGGCGGCCAGACCGCCCCGCGCGCCACCCCCTCCGCCGCCCCCGGGCAGCGCGCCGCCCGCCGCGGCGCAGCGCCCCGGCCCGGCACACGCGAACCGCCGCGGTCGCGTCGGGGCGCCGCGCCCCGGCCGCGCCGCCGCCAAGCTCCGCCGCCCCGCGACCCGCCCCGTCCCGCCCCGAGGTGCGCCGTGACCCTGGACGTCGACGTCCGCCCCCCGCCGCGCGGGCCCCCGCGCCGCCGGCCCCCCGCCTGCCCGCCGTCCCCGGCGCCGTGCGCCGCTGGTCGGGCCCGGTGCTGGGCGGGTTGCTGCTCGCCCTGCTGCTGGGCGGCATCGCCGCCCTCTACGGCACCAACCTGGGCGGCTGGCCCGCCCGCTCGATCGACGAGGGCACCTACGTCTCCCAGACCTGGTCGGTCCTGACCCGCGGCGAGCTCGCGCCCTACACCTACTGGTACGACCACCCCCGCTGGGCTGGCTCCTGCTCAGCCTCCTGCTCGCGCCGGTCGGCGGGGTCGCGCGGGCCGCCAACGCCGTCCTGGCCGGCCGCGAGGCCGTCGTCGCCCTGCACGTCGCCGGCTGCGCGCTGCTGTACGTCTGGGCGCGGCGGATCGGGCTGGCCCGCATCCCCGCCGCCCTGGCCGTCGCGGCGTGGGCCGCGTCGCCGCTGACGGTCTTCTTCGGGCGCCAGGTGCTGCTCGACAACCTCGCCGTCCCGCTGGTGCTCGGCGCCTTCGCGCTGGCCGCCAGCCCGACGAGCCGCCTGCGGGCCGCGGGCGGCGCCGGGGTCCTGTTCGCCCTGGCCTGCCTGACCAAGGAGACCTCGCTGCTGGTGCTGCCCGGGCTGGCGCTCCAGCTGTGGCAGTCCAGCCGCCCGACGACCCGGCGCTACGCGCTCACCCTGGCGGTCTCGCTGGGCGTGCTGACCCTGTCGGCGTACCTGCTGCTGGCCCTGCTGCGCGGCGAGCTGCTGCCCGGCGAGGGCCACGTCAGCCTCGTCGAGGGCATCGCCTTCCAGCTGCTCACCCGCGACGGCACCCCGCCGCTGTGGCAGGGGGCGAGCAGCAGGTGTCCACCCTGCTGCGCTGGCTGGCCCTGGACCCCTGGCTGCTCGCGGCCGGGGCGGCCGCCCTGGTCCCCGCGCTGGCGGTCCGCCGCCTGCGGCCCGCGGCGATCGCGGTGCTGGTGCTCGCCGCCTCGGGGGCGACGACGCGCTACCTGCCCGCCATGTTCGTGGTGGCGCTGCTGCCCTTCGCCGCCCTGCTGGCGGCCGGTCTGGTCGACGTCGGCTGGCGCCTGCGGGTGGCCCGGGCCCCGCGGGCGCTGCGCCGCCCCGCGGCGCCGGTCGCGGCGAGCGCCGCCCTCGCGGCGGCGGTGCTCGTGGCGCCGGTGTGGGACCGGGGACTGGAGCCCGCGCTGACCCGCGACGACGATGCCGCGGTCGACGAGGCCTACGACTGGCTCCGGCGCCACGCCGCCGGGGCCCGGCTGCTGGTCGACGAGCCCCTGCGCATCGAGCTGGTCGCCCGCGGCGGGTGGCCGGAGGCCGACGCGGTGTGTGGATCTATAAGCTCGACCTCGACCCGGAGGTCGCCGCGGCCAACCCCGGCGGGTGGCGCGACTTCGACTACGTCGTGACCACCGCGACCAGCCGCGCCGACAGCCGGATGGGCGAGCAGGTCGACCTCGCGCTCGCCCGGTCCGAGCCGGTCGCCACCTTCGGCCCGCCCGGGACCGACGACGGCGCGGCGCTCCTCGCCGGCCAGGAGCGCATCGAGATCCGGCGGGTGATCACCTCCCGCGTGCGCCCCGGCCCGACCCCGCGGCACCCGCCGCGATCCCGGCCACCGACCCGGCCACCGCCGCCGGCCGCGGCGCCGCCGCCCCCGCCACCGGCGCCGGTCCGCTGACCCCGGGCCCGGCCGCGGACCCGGCGCCCGGCGCGGACCCGGCGGCGGGTCCGCCCGCCCCGGCCCCCGCCGGGGACCCGGCGCCCGCCCCGGGTCCGGCCCCCGTCGCGGACCCCGCGCCCGGCGCGGCCCCCGTCGCGGACCCCGCGCCCGGCGCGGCGCCCGCCGTGGACCCGGCGCCCGCGCCCGCCGCGGACCCGGTGCCCTCCCCGCCCGCGGTCGGTGGCGTCGTGGCGGCGGGCGGGCCGGTGCTGGTGCGCGGCGCCGGGGCGCTGTGGGTCATCGACCGCGCGGCCGGCACGCGGTCGCGGGTCGCGCCGACCCGCGTCGCCATGGCCATCGCCCACTTCGGCCTCGTCGACGAGGTCGACCCGCAGGGCCGTCCCCACGTCATCGCCGGGCTGCGCGACCGTCCCCTCGACGAGCTCCTCGCGCGATGACCGCCGTGGTCGTCCCGGCCGTGGAGTCGGGGGAGCACGAGTGGATGCCCCGCCGGCGCAGCACGCGGGCCGCCCGCCAGCGCGCCCGCCGCCGCCGCGCGCGCCGGCGCGCCCTGGTCCCCCTGGTGGCGCTCGCCGTGGTCGCCGCCCTCCTCCTGCCGGGCGGCGCCCCGTCGGGCCAGCCCGTCGCCGTACCGGTCCCCGCGGGGGCCGCCGACCCCGACGCCGAGGCGGCCGCCCGGGACTTCCTGGACCGCTATGTCGACCCCGACGGCCGTGTCATCCGCCGCGACCAGGGCGGGGACACCGTCAGCGAGGGCCAGGCCTACGCCATGCTGCTCGCCGTGGCCGTCGGCGACCGGGCGCGCTTCGACGTCGTCTGGGACTGGACCCGCGAGGAGCTCCAGCGCCGCGACGGCCTGCTGTCGTGGCACTGGCGCGACGGCCGCATCACCGACCCGGAGCCCGCCGCCGACGCCGACGTGGACGCCGCCCACGCCCTGCTGATCGCCGCCGACCGCTTCGACGAACCCCGCTACGCCCGCGACGCCCTGCGCATCGCCCGGGCCGTCCGCCGCCTGGAGACCGCCGACACCCCCGCCGGCCCCGTCCTGGTGGCGGGCCCGTGGGCCGCCGGCCGGACGCTGACGGTCAACCCCGGCTACTTCGACCCGCTCGCCTTCGGCCGCCTGGGGACCCTCACCGGTGAGCCCGCCTGGTGGGACGAGCTGACCGAGGGCGGCTACGCCGTCGTCGACGACCTCGCCGAGGACCACCGCTTCCCGCCCGACTGGGCGGTGGTGATCGACGGCGACGCCATGCCGGTCCCCGCGCCGGGCAGCAGCGGGGGCAGCGCCCGCTACGGCCTGGACGCCGCGCGCCTGCCGGTGCGCTTCGCGGCTGCCTGCGACCCGCGGGCGCGGCACCGCGCCGCCGCCCTGTGGCCGACGCTGTCCGACGTCGCGCCGTCCATGCACGCGCAGACCTCGGACCTGTCGGGCCGCCCGGTGACCCGGGTCCGCCACCCGATGGCCGCCGTGGCGGCCGCCGCCTCGGCCTCGGCGGCCGGCGACCGCGACCGCGTCGGCCCGCTCCTGGACGCCGCGACCGCCCTGGACCGCCGCACCCCGTCCTACTACGGAGCGGCCTGGGTGGCCCTGGGCCGCGTCCTGCTGGAGACCGAGCTCCTCGGCGGCTGCCCGGCCGCCCCCGGCCCCCGGCTGCCCGACCCCGCGGGGTCCTGAACTCGCGACGGGGAGGAGCTCAGGTGCCCCCGCCGAGCGCCGACAGGTCGGTGACCTGGTCCGGCGGCGGCGGCGCGACGTCCACGGGGAGCCCGAAGTCGTAGTACTCCACGGTGGTCTCGACCGCCGCCGACCCGGCCGCGGTCCCGGCCGTGGGGCTCTGGTCCAGGTCCAGGGAGTAGCGCAGGCGCCGCAGCCGGCCCTCGCCGTCCAGCCACGCCTCGCCCGGCAGGCGCGTGAGGCCGCGGTCGGCGACCTGCTCGCGCAGCCAGGCGGCCGCGTCGCCCTCGGCCGCCGCGGCCGCCGCCTCCAGGTCCGCGGTGAAGCGGTAGCGCGTCGTCGCCACGCCGCGCACCTCCTCGCGTGCGACCTGCTCGACCTCGTCCCCGGCCCCGGCGAGGAACGCCAGGCTGCGGCTGAGGTCGGCGGAGAAGCCCTGGGCGAACCCCGCGCCGCCGTCCCCGCCGTCCAGCCGGACCCACGGCGTCGGCGCCTGGAGCACCGCGGCGCTGACGTAGACGGTCCCGCCCTGGTACACGGTCTCGAACGCGCCCGTGGCCGCCAGGTCGCCCAGGCCCTCGGGTGTCAGCCGGACCCGCCCGCTCCCGGCCGCGAGGTCGATCTGGCCGTCGCCGGCCAGGCGGTAGTCGCCGGTGGCGCCGCCGCGGTAGGTCTGGGACAGCGAGAACGCGGCGGTTCCGGCGGCCCGGGTGGCGGGCCCGGCCGCGGCGAGCCGCTCGCCGCCGGGCGCGCCCCCGCACCCCGACAGTGCCGTGAGCAGGGCGAACAGCACGCAGAGGAGGAGCCGTGGCATCCGCGCAGTCTCGCCCACCGGCCCTCCCGGCGACGGGTGCGCAACACTGCGGGTTGAAGTCACGCGCAATTGTGCGAACCTGTAGTGACGCTGAGTGATGTGAGAGTCACGTGCAGGAGTCAGGAGGAGGCGGCGTGGAGGAGCGCAGTGGCGACGGCGCGCCGCCGGCGCAGCCCGATGCCTCCCTGCCGCCCGCATGGCGGCACGCGCTGGCCGTCTTCCAGGCCCACCTGGACGACGAGCGCGGGCTCACCGCCCACACCGTCGTCGCGTACCTGCGCGACGCGCGCCAGTTCGCCGCGTTCTGCGCGGACTTCGCCATCGACGACCCCGACGAGGTCGAGCTGCTCGTGCTGCGCCGGTGGCTCGCGTCGCTCACCGAGCGCGGGTACGCCCGCGCCTCGCTGGGGCGCAAGGCCGCCGCCATCCGCGGCTTCTTCGCGCTGCTGACCCGCCGCGGGCTCGTCGCCGACGACCCCGCGCGCGCCCTGGGCTCGCCGCGGGCGGAGCGCCGTCTGCCCCGGGTCCTCAAACCCGACCAGGTCGCCCGCCTGCTCGTCGCACCGGACCCCGCGACCGTCACCGGGCTGCGCGACCGCGCGCTGCTGGAGCTGCTCTACGCGTCCGGCGCCCGGGTCAGCGAGGCTGTGGGGCTCGACGTGGGCGCCATCGACCTGGGCGCCCGCCTCGCCCGCCTGCACGGCAAGCGCGACCGCACCCGGATCGTGCCCCTCGGCGAGCCCGCCGTGCTGACCGTCCGCCGGTGGCTGACCGAGGGCCGCCCGCAACTCGTCCCCGAGCCCGGGGGACCCCTGCTGCTCACCCGCCGCGGCACCCGCATGACCGCCCGGGACGCCTGGACGGCCGTGGACCGCGCCGCGCGCGCGGCGGGCGTCGGCAAGGTGACCCCGCACACCCTCCGGCACACCTACGCGACACACCTGCTGGAGGGCGGGGCCGACCTGCGCAGCGTCCAGGAGCTGCTCGGCCACCTCAACCTCGCCACCACCCAGCTGTACACCCACGTGTCGCGGGACCACCTTCGGAGCGCATATGAGCACGCACACCCGCGAGCGTGAGCCGCACCACCTGCCCGGCCGCCCCGCCGCGCCCGCCCCAGCGCCGGCCGAGCCGGCCGCGCCTCCTGCCGCCGAGTCCGCCGAGGCGCCCGTGGCCGCCGCCGCCGACGAGCAGGCACCCCCGGCCGCCGGGCCGGGGAGCGGCCGCGCGGCAACGGCCAGGTCTCCCAGGACCCCGAGATCGTCGCGCTGTGGCACCGCTACAAGCGCGACCGCGACATCGAGGCCCGCGAGCGGCTGATCCCGCAGTACTCGCCGCTGGTCAAGTACGTCGCCGGCCGCGTGTCGGTGGGGCTCCCGGCCACGATCGAGCACGCCGACCTCGTGTCCTACGGCATGTTCGGCCTGATCGACGCGGTCGAGAAGTTCGACCTCGGCAAGGGCGTGAAGTTCGAGACCTACGCGATCGCCCGCATCAAGGGGGCGATCATCGATGAGCTGCGCTCGATCGACTGGATCCCGCGCAGCGTGCGGTCCAAGGCCCGCGACGTCGAGCGCGCGCTGACCGCGCTGGAGACGCGCCTGCGCCGGTCGCCCAGCGAGTCCGAGCTGGCCGACGAGATGGGCATCGCGGTCAAGGACCTGCGCACGACCCTGACGCAGGTGTCCCTGGTGTCGCTGGTGGCGCTGGACGAGTCCTTCTCCGGCGACGACAGCGAGCGCCAGGCCCTGGTCGACACCCTCCAGGACCACAAGGCCGCCGACCCCGAGTCCAGCTACGAGGTCCTCGAGCAGCGCGCGCTGCTCGCCGGCGCGCTGGACCGCATGACCGAACGCGAGAAGACGGTGATCGTCCTGTACTACTTCGAGGGCATGACCCTCGCGCAGATCGGCACCGTCCTGGGCGTCACCGAGTCGCGCGTCTGCCAGCTGCACACCAAGGCGGTGCTGGGCCTTCGGGCCAAGATGTCCGAACGGTCGGCCTAAACTCACCGCCTTTCATGTAGCCTCCTGCCGATCCCCGATCGGCAGGAGAGCGCATGCGCCGGGCAGCACCCCTCGCGGCCCTGGCGGCCTGCCTCCTGCTGGCCACGTCCTGCCAGCGACCCGCCCCCGAGCCCCCCGCCGCCACCCTCGCCCCCACCCCGGCCCCTCCCACCCCCACCGCGACCCCAGCCCCAACCCCCCACCCCGACGGACCCCTACGCGGTCCCCACCCCCATCACCCCCCGCCTACGCCGAACGCGTCATCAACCGCCTCTACGAGATCAACGGCGACGCGGCCCGCCTCTCCTTCGAGGCCGGCGTGGTCACCCCCGAAGCCCGCCTCCTCCTCGAGTCGATCTACAACGAGCAGTACGTCGACCAGACTGAGCAGAGCTCTCTTGCGGGAGATAGCTGTTCCACGACCCGAGGTTCGTCGACCTCCGGGGAACGTGACGATGGTTGTAAAAGAAGTTCGGGCTTCATCGAGCACATGCATCACAGCAGTCGGACTCCGCGACCTGTCGGGCACGCTCATGGATCCACCGGACCGTTCGGGCTCGACGGACCTGGTCCGCCTCGAGGTCAGCACTACGAACCCCACCGGTTGGCGGATTTCGGGCATTGAAACACGCATGGATGGAACGAGGAGTGACCTGTGCGCAGCCTCGTGATCCTTATGGTCCTCGCGAGTGGCTTGCTCCTGATGCACTCGGGCATCGCGCACGCTGAGCCTTGCCATCTGGACGACTACGGCGTGATCGTCTGCGAGGACAGCGTGACGACCGTCGGCGGGGGACCACCGGGTGGGGGTGGTGATGCTGGCCCGGCGAACGCGAACGTCGGGCGGCGGCTGATGTACGAGGTCTTCGACAACGACCCGGAGAACTTCTGCACGCGGGTGGTGTACGAGGACTACGGGGACCCGGCCCTGGCGGCCGCTGCGAACGCGAGCAGCGCGAGCACGCTGCAGGAGATCCAGGGCCTAGAGCGTGTCTGACGGATGGTGGCGGGTGAGGTCGCGGGTCCAGATGCGCATGGAGGCGACGTCGATGGTGCCTTCGAAGACGTACAGGCGTTTGTCGGTGCGCATCGCGACCGCCCGGTAGGCCTTGATCTTGTTGACGCACCGCTCGGTGCTGTTGCGCTGCTTGTAGACCTGGGCGTCAAAGACGGGAGGGCGGCCGCCGGTGCTGCCGCGGCGGCGCCGGTTGGCCTGCTGGTCGGCCGGTTCGGGGATCACCGCCCGGACGCGCCGGCGGTGCAGCTGGGCGCGTAGCGCCCGGTTGGAGTAGGCCTTGTCGCCCAGCAGCCGGCCCGGCCGGGTCCGCGGGCGGCCCCGCCCTGGCCGGCGGACCTTGAGCCGGTCCAGCAGCGGCCCGGCGGCCAGCGCGTCGCCGCGCTGGCCGGCGGTGGTGACCCTGGCCAGCGGCCTGGCGCGGGCGTCGGCCAGCAGATGGATCTTGGTGCTCAGCCCGCCGCGGGACCGCCCGATCCTCCCGATCCGCCCGCCGCCGCGACCGGCGGTCACCAACGTCACCGTCAGTGCGGTCAGGCGGCGGATCGTTGTGATTCGGTAGCGCCCCCTGTGGGACCGGAGGGTCCCGCCACACCCTCCAGCACGCCGACCAGCCGGGCGGCGGGCACGTCGGCGGGCGGGGCGTGGCGGGCGCCGGCGGCGTGCTGATGCGCCCGCACCACCGTCGAGTCGATCCCCACCGTCCACTCGCCCTCCCCGGCGTCACAGCCGACCCGCAGCCCGTCCAGCACCCGCTCCCACGTCCCGTCGCCAGACCAGCGGCGATGCCGCTCATACACCGTCTGCCACGGCCCATACCCAGGCGGCAAGTCCCGCCACGGACACCCCGTCCGGGCCCGCCACACCACCCTGTTGACCACCTGCCGGTGATCCCGCCACCGGCCCCCCGCCGCGGCGTGGCATCCGGCAGCAACGGCTCGATCACCGCCCACTCCGCATCCGAAAGATCATGACGACTCTGCATGCCGCCGGTCTACCGGCCCCCACCCCCAAACCCGCGCAACCACCTTCGTCAGACACGCCCTAGGGGGCCGGATGTGTCCCGGGTCGGAGGGGGCGTCGTGCTGCCGTCGCCGGAGCAGGTGGCGCTCAGCTATCGCGAGTTGGCGCAACCGCCGGCCCCCGAGCCGTGGATCGCGCCGGGCCGGGCGATCACGGGTCTGCCCGCCTACCTGGAGAGCGGCGGACGCCGGGCGCAGGACTTCCCCTTCGACACCGTCCTCGGGCCGCTGCGGATCAGCGCCGCGTTCTCCCACCTCACCGTCGACTGGGGCGACGGCAGCGGGCCGCGGCGCTACGCCGACGGTGACCTCGGCGGTCCCTACCCCGACGGCGGCATCAGCTGGGTCTACACCGACGTCGGCGTGGTCGACGTCACTGTCGTGCAGCACTGGACGGTCACCTGGAGCGTCGGCGGGGAGAGCGGCACGTTCGAGGACGTGACCAGCCAGGCGTCGATCCCGGCGTTCGAGGTGGGGCAGGTGCAGGCCGTCCTGGGGTGACCTCCTGGTTGTCCACAGGGGGCGCGGCGGTCTGTCGGGGGTTTCACTAGCTTCTGATCCATGACGACGTGGACGACATGGATGGGGCGGTGGGGCGTCGCGCTCGTGCTGGCGGCGGCGGTCGTGAGGCCGGTGGCGGGGGAGGTGGTCCGGCCGTTCGACCCGCCGGACAGCGCGTTCGGGGCAGGACACCGGGGTCGACCTCCGGGCGGTGCCGGGGGAGGACGTGCGGGTCCCCACTGGCCGGGACGGTCGCCTTCGCCGGGCGCGTGGCCGGGGCGGGGTGGGTGACGATCGACCACGGCGGGGGGCTGGCGACGACCTACGGGGTCCTCGACGACCTCGCGGTCGCCGAGGGGCAGCCGGTCGCGGCCGGCGACGTGCTCGGCCGCGTCGCGGCCGGGCGCGGCCACCTCGACTGGGGCGCCCGCCGCGACGGTCGCTACGTCGACCCGCTCGGCCTGCTGGGCGCGCTGGCGGGTCGCCCTGGTCGACCCCGACCGCCTCGACGAGCTGGCCGCGGCCGTCCCCGCCGCCCTCGCCCCCGGGGTGACCACCGCGGGCACCGGCAGGCTCCCGGTCTGGCCGGCGGACGGCCCGATCACCTCGCGGTTCGGCCCGCGCACCCATCCCATCACCGGCGAGCGGCGCCTCCACGCCGGCGTGGACGTCGGCGCCCCCGCCGGCGCGCCCATCGCCGCCGCCGGCCCCGGCGTGGTCACCTGGGCGGGCCCGGCGGGCGGCTACGGCAACCTCGTTGAGGTCGACCACGGCGCAGGCCTGACCACGCGCTACGCCCACGCCTCGGCGGTGCTGGTCGCCGCGGGCCAGACCGTGGCCGCCGGCGCCCTCCTGCGCGCGCGTCGGCTCGACCGGGGCGAGCACCGGCCCGCACCTGCACTACGAGGTCCGCGAGCACGGCGTCCCGCGCGACCCGCTCCCGTACCACGGGCGGGGGTGAGGGTGGGGTAGAGTGGACCGCGGTCCGGGTCTACCCGGACCTCTTGCGCTGCGCCCGATCGGGACACAGCGACACCACAGCACACGCGCGCGGCCTGCGGTCCCGTCTCGGCGGGGAAGGCCGACTGCCGGTCACTCCGGCCCGCGTGCGCGAGGCCCAACCGCGACGAGAGAAGAGGAAGCACCCGCATGGCGGTCGTCAGCATGCGCCAGCTGCTCGAGGCCGGTGTCCACTTCGGGCACCAGACCCGGCGCTGGAACCCGAAGATGAAGCGCTTCATCTTCGGCGAGCGCAACGGCATCTACATCATCGACATCCAGCAGACGATCGGCCTGCTGGAGCAGTCCTACGAGTTCGTCCGCGACAGCGTCGCCAAGGGCGGCACCATCCTGTTCGTCGGCACGAAGAAGCAGGCCCAGGAGGCGATCGAGCAGAACGCCGCCCGCGTGGGCATGCCCTACGTGAACTACCGCTGGCTCGGCGGGATGCTCACGAACTTCGAGACCATCAAGGCGCGTCTCACCCGCCTGCGCGAGCTCGAGGGCATGGAGACCGACGGCACCCTGGAGCTGCTGCCCAAGAAGGAGGTCCTGTCCCTCCAGCGCGAGCGCGAGAAGCTCGAGCGCAACCTGGGCGGGATCCGCACCATGCAGAAGGTGCCCGACGCCATCTGGGTCGTCGACACCGTCAAGGAGCACATCGCGGTCAAGGAGGCGAACCGCCTCGGCATCCCGGTCGTCGCCGTGGTCGACACCAACTGCGACCCCGACGTCATCAACTACGTCATCCCCGGCAACGACGACGCCATCCGCTCCGGCGCGCTGCTGACCAAGCTGGTCGCCGACGCGGTCGCCGAGGGCTACCAGCGCCGCGCCTCGCGCAGCAACGACGACGTCCAGGCCGAGCAGGCGATGGCGGCGCGGCCGCGCGGCCGCGGCGGCCGCCCCGGCCCCCGTGCCCGCCGCCGTGGCCGCGCCCGCGGGCGCCCCCGCCCCGGTCCCCGCGCCCCCGGCCGCCCCGGCCGCCGAGCCGCTGGCGGAGTGGGAGATCGCGCTGCAGCAGGAGGAGGCCGCCCGCCGGGCCGCCGACGCCACCGGCAACGGCAACGGCGCCGCGCCGGCCGAGTAGCACCCACCACAACGATCGACCGAGGAGCACGGAAGTGGCAGAGATCACCGCCGCCGACGTCAAGCGCCTCCGCGACGCCACCGGCGCGGGGTGATGGACTGCAAGCGCGCCCTGACCGACGCCGACGGCGACTTCGACAAGGCCGCGGACCTGGTGCGCGAGCGCACCGGCGCCAAGATGAGCGGCCGGGTCGGCTCGCGCACCGCGAGCGAGGGCCTGGTCCACGCCTACCTGCACGCCCCCCAGCCCGGCCTGCCGCCGAAGGTCGGCGTCCTGCTGGAGCTGAACTGCGAGACCGACTTCGTCGCCAAGCGCGACGACTTCCGGGCGCTGGCCAACGACATCGCCCTGCACATCGCCGCGGCGCGGCCGACGGTGGTGCGCGAGGAGGACGTCGACCCGGAGACCGTCGCCAAGGAGCGCGACTTCGCGACGAAGCAGGCGCGTGACGAGGGCAAGCCCGAGCACATCGTCGAGAAGATCGTCGATGGGCGCCTGCGCTCCTTCTTCTCCGAGCAGGCGCTGCTGAGCCAGCCCTTCATCAAGGACGACAAGCGCACCGTCGCCCAGGTGATCGCGGAGTTCCAGCGCACGTCGGGCGAGAAGATCGAGGTGGGCCGCTTCGCCCGCTACCGCGTCGGCGAGGAGTGATCGGGGGAGGGGTGGAGGGGCTAGCATGCCCTTCACCCCTTCCGCGCCCCGCGCGCGGACCCCTGCGCAAGGACTGACGTGACCGACGCGACGTACCGGCGAGTCCTGCTGAAGCTGTCCGGCGAGGCCTTCGCCGACAGGGACAACAGCATCAGCCCCGTCGTCGTGGCGTCGATCGCCGACCAGCTCGTCGACGTGGCCGGCACCCTTGGCGTCGAGGTCGGCGTGACCGTGGGCGGCGGCAACATCTTCCGCGGCACGTCCCCGCAGGCGACCGGCATGGACCGGTCCAGCGCGGACAGCATGGGCATGCTCGCCACGGTCATCAACGCGCTGGCGCTGCAGGACGCCGTGGAGAAGCGGGGCCTGCAGACGCGCGTGCAGTCCGCGGTCGAGATGGCCGAGATCTGCGAGCCGTACATCCGCCGCCGCGCGATCCGCCACCTGGAGAAGGGCAGGCTGGTGATCTTCGCCGCCGGGCTCGGCGCGCCGTACTTCTCGACCGACACCGCCGCCGCCCAGCGGGCGCTGGAGATCGGCGCGGAGGCGATCCTCAAGGGCACCAAGGTCGACGGGGTGTACGACAAGGACCCCAAGCAGCACCCCGATGCGGTGCGCTTCGAGGAGCTGACCTACCGCGACGTCCAGGTGCAGGGGCTCAAGGTCATGGACGAGACCGCGATCTCGCTGTGCAAGGACAACGGGCTGCCGATCCTGGTCTTCGACCTGCTGGTCGAGGGCAACATCCGCCGGATCGTGACGGGCGAGCCGATCGGGACCCTCGTCCACGCGGGCCACACCAACTAGCGCACACGAACAGCCGGGAGCGACCGTGAGCACCGAAGCGCTCGATGAGAACGAGATCCTCGACGACGCCGAGCTGAAGATGGACGCGGCCGTCGACCACGTCCGCGGCGAGTTCGGCAAGATCCGCACGGGCCGCGCCAACCCGCAGCTCATCACCGACCTGAAGGTCGACTACTACGGGGCGCCCACCCCGCTCCAGCAGCTCGCCGGGGTGTCGGTCCCCGAGCCGCGCATGCTCGTCGTCTCGCCCTACGACCGGTCCGCGATGCGTGACATCGAGCGGGCGATCTCCACCAGCGACCTCGGCCTCACCCCCAACAACGACGGCCAGGTCATCCGGGTCGTCTTCCCGGAGCTGACCGAGGAGCGGCGCAAGCAGTTCGTGCGCCTCGCCCGCGAGCGGGCCGAGGAGGGCCGGGTCGCGATCCGCAACGTCCGACGTTCGGCGCGGACGGCGGTGGGCAAGCTCGCCGACTCGGGGGACATCCCCGACGACGAGGCCCAGCGCGCGGAGGTGCGCCTGCAGGAGCTCACGGACCGCTACGTGGCCCAGGTCGACCAGGTCCTGGCCAACAAGGAGCGGGAGCTCCTGGAGGTCTGAGGTGGGCCGGGAGGCAGGGATGGCGACGGAGGACGCGACCGAACCCCTCAGCACCGCGCCGCTGCCGGCGCCGCCGGGGCCGGGTCGTGCGGGCCGCAACCTCCCGCTGGCGATCCTGTCGGGGGTCATCCTCACCGCCCTGTTCATCGGCACGCTGTTCCTCAACGACTGGGTCTTCCTGACCTACGTCGCGGCGATCGTCGTGGTCGGGCTGCTGGAGGTCGACCACGCCTACCGCGTGCGCGGCGTCCGCCCGGTGACGGCGGTCGCCGTGGTCGCGGGGCTGGTCGCCTTCTACGGCGCCTACGCCTTCGGCGCGGTGGCGCACACCCTCGCCGCCGTCGTGCTGGTGTTCGGGTCACTGGCCTGGACCACGCTGGACGGCGACCGGCGCGGCGTGGTCGAGAACCTCGGCGCCACCTTCCTCGCGACCCTGTGGGTGCCCTTCGGTGCCAGCTTCATCGGCCTGCTGCTGGCCCGCCCCGACGGGGCCGCCTACGTCCTGGCCGTCATCGGCCTGACCGCGGCGACCGACATCGGCGCCTACGCGGTCGGCAGCCAGCTGGGCAGCCACAAGATGGCGCCCGGCGTCAGCCCGGGCAAGACCTGGGAGGGCCTGGCCGGGGCGCTGGTGACGGTGCTGCTGCTCGCCGGGCTGGTCACGTCGCGGACCGTGCCGGACCTCGACGTGGCGGGGTCGCTGCTGCTCGGCGTCGTGGTGCTCGCCGCCGCCACGCTGGGTGACCTCGCCGAGTCGCTGTTCAAGCGCGACCTCGGCATCAAGGACCTGGGCCACCTGCTCCCCGGCCACGGCGGCATCATGGACCGGGTGGACGCGATGCTCTTCACCCTCCCGGCGGCGCACCTGCTGCTGCTCGCCCTGGGGATCTGAACCGGCCGGTGGACCCCTACACCCTCGACGCGCTCCCCGGGCAGCCCGCCTACCGGACCCGCCAGGTCCAGCGCTGGCTGGCGCGCGGCGTCGACGACCCCGCCGAGATGACCGACCTCCCCGCCGCGCTGCGCGACGAGCTGGCCGCCACGCTGGACCCGCCCCCGCGGGTCGTGCGCGAGTCCGTCGCCGACGACGGCATGACCCGCAAGGTCCTGCTGTCCAACCGGGACGGCGAGGCGGTCGAGAGCGTCCTGCTGCTGTACCCGGGCCGCGCGACGGTGTGCATCTCGACCCAGGCGGGGTGCGCCATGGGCTGCCCCTTCTGCGCCACCGGCCAGGCGGGGTTCCGGCGCCAGCTCGGCCTCGGCGAGATCGTGCGCCAGGTCACCGTGATGCAGCGGCTGCTGGCCGACCGCGCCGCGACCCTGCCCGCCGACGTCCCCGGCCACGTCACCAACGTCGTGTTCATGGGCATGGGCGAGCCGCTGGCCAACGTGGAGCCGACGGTCGCCGCGGTGCGCTGGCTGCACGACGTCTTCGGCCTGTCGGCCCGGTCGATCACGGTGTCGACCGTGGGCCTGGTGCCGGGCATCCGCCGCCTCGCGGGCCTGGGCCTGCCGATCACCCTGGCGGTCAGCCTGCACGCGCCGGACGACGCGCTGCGCGACGACCTCGTGCCCGTCAACCGCCAGCACCCCCTGGCCGACCTGCTCGCCGCCTGCGGCGACTACGTCGAGGCCACCGGGCGCCGCCTGACCTTCGAGTACGTCCTGATCGACGGCATCAACGCCTCCCCGGCGCACGCGCGGGCGCTGGCGGACCTGGTCACCGGGCGGGGGCCCGCCGCCCGCCTGCCCGGCCCCGTGCCGCACGTCAACCTCATCCCCATGAACCCCACCCCGGCGGTCCCGTGGCAGGCCCCGCCGCCCGCCGCGCAGCGCGCCTTCACCGAGCTGCTCACCCGCTCCGGGGTGCCGGCGACCCTGCGGCGCAACCGCGGGACCGTCATCGACGCGGCGTGCGGGCAGCTCTACGCCGACTACGCCCTGGCCAGCGGGCGCACCCTCCCCGCCGCCCGCGGCGCCGGCGACCGCCTCGAGCGCGCCCGCCTCCCACTTGTGACCACCCCGTCCGCCGCCCCTGCCGCCACCGCCCCGCCCGTCCCGACCGCGCCGACCGGGGCGCCGCGGTGACCGTGGTCGCGCCGGGAGCCACCGGCGCGCCCGCCGGTTCCCCGGCCGAGGCCGGGGCCGGGCCGGGCGGGGACCCCACCACCGTCGTCGTGCTCGGCAGCACGGGCTCCATCGGGGTCCAGGCGCTCGATGTCATCGCCGCCCACCCGGGGCGCTTCCGCGTCGTCGGGCTGGCCGCCGGCACCGGCGACGAGGCCCTGATCGCGCAGGCCCGCGCGCTGCGCGTGCCCCGGGTCGCGCTGGCAGACGAGCGCGCCGCCGCCCGGTCCCGCCCGCCTCTGGGCCCCGGCACCGAGGTCCTCGCCGGCGCCGACGGCGTCACGGCCCTGGCGGGCAGCGGCGCCGACGTGGTCCTGAACGGCATCGACGGGTCGCGCGGCCTGCGCCCGACCCTGGCCGCCCTGCAGGCCGGCAGCCGGCTGGCCCTGGCCAACAAGGAGTCCCTGATCGTCGGCGGGGACCTCGTGCGCGGCGCGGTCACCCGGCCCGACCAGCTCGTGCCGGTCGACAGCGAGCACAGCGCGCTGGCCCAGTGCCTGCGCGCGGGGCGCGGCGAGGAGGTCGCCCGGCTGGTGGTGACCGCCAGCGGGGGCCCGTTCCGCGGGCGCACCCGCGCGGACCTCGCGCGCATCACCCCCGCCGACGCGCTGGCCCACCCGACATGGTCGATGGGCCCGGTGATCACGATCAACTCCGCGACGCTGGCGAACAAGGGCCTGGAGGTCATCGAGGCCCACCTGCTGTTCGCCATCCCCTACGACCGCATCGACGTGGTCGTGCACCCGCAGTCGATCGTGCACGGCATGGTCGAGTTCCGCGACGGGGCGACGGTGGCCAAGCTCAGCCCACCGGACATGCGCCTGCCGATCCAGCTCGCGCTCGGCTGGCCGGACCGCCTCGACCACGCCGTCAAGCGGATGGACTGGACCCGCCCCGCGACGCTGCAGTTCGAGCCGGTGGACACCGAGACCTTCCCCATGCTCGACCTCGCGCGCGCGGCCGGACGGGCCGGGGGCACCGCCCCGGCGGTGTTCAACGCCGCCAACGAGGAGGCGGTCGGCGCCTTCCTCGCGGGCCGCCTGCCGTTCCTCGGCATCGCCGAGGTCGTCGCGGCAGTCTTGGGGTCCCGCGGGTCGGGGGCGGTGGGGGACCTGGAGACCCTGCTGGCGGCGGAGGACGAGGCCCGGGCCGCGGCTCGGCAGGTGCTGGACGACCGAGGTCGGGAGGCCTGATGTACATCGCGCTGTTCGTCGCCGCGATCATCCTGATCGTCATGTTCCACGAGTTCGGCCACTACTCGACCGCCAAGCTGTTCGGGATGAAGGTCGAGCAGTTCTTCTTCGGCTTCGGCCCGAAGATCTGGTCGTTCAGCCGCGGGGAGACCGAGTACGGCTGGAAGGCCATCCCCGCCGGCGGCTACGTGAAGATCAGCGGGATGAACCGGTTCGAGCCGGTCACCGACGACGCGCACGGGCGCCTGTTCCACGAGAAGCCGGGCTGGCAGCGCCTGGTCGTGCTGGTCGCCGGCTCCGCGACCCACTTCGTGCTGGCCTTCGTCCTGCTGTTCGCGGGTCTCGCGCTGTTCCCGGTGCCGCGGGCGGTCGCCACCAACGTGATCGCCGCCGTCGAGCCGGACAGCCCGGCAGCGACGGCCGGGCTGCAGGACGGCGACCGCATCGTCGCCGTGGACGGCACCGCCACCCCGGACTTCGACGCGCTGCTCGCGATCGTGAGCGACAGCCCCGGCGAGACCCTGGACCTGACGGTGGACCGCGACGGCCGCGAGGTCGTGCTGGACGCGACGCCGGCCGAGGTGAACCCCCAGGGCGAGCGCGTCGGGTTCCTGGGCATCCGCCCCGTCGGCGACGTCCGCACCACCGACTACGGCGTCGGCGAGGCGCTGGGGCAGACCATCAGCGGCGACTACTCGCTGGCCTACCTCACGCGCGCGAACGTCGCGGGGCTGGGCCAGGTCTTCGCCCCGCAGAACCTCGCCGCCTTCTTCTCCTCGGTCGGCTCCGACGAGCCGCGCGCCCTCGACGACCCCAGCCCCTCCAGCCTCATCGGCGCCGGCCAGATCGTGAACCGCGCCGGGCAGGAGGGCCAGCTGTTCTCGGTCCTGGTGGTCCTCGCCTCGCTCAACGTGGTCCTGGGGATCGTCAACATGCTGCCCCTGCCGCCGCTGGACGGCGGGCACGTCGCGGTGCTGCTCATCGAGGAGGCCGTGAACGGCGTCCGGCGCCTGCGCGGGGTGCGCGGGACCCGCTGGCAGATGGACCCGTCGGTGATCACGCCGATCGCGCTGGCGGTCCTCGCGTTCTTCGTCGTGCTGTCCGGCGCGGCCATCATCAACGACATCACGCGCCCGATCACCGAGAGCCTCCAGCAGTAATCTGGGGCCATGCCCACCTCACTGCCCGTGCTCTCCACCGGCCCCGTCCGGCCGGTCGTGGAACCGCCCCGGCGCCGCGCCTCGCGGCTGATCCGCGTCGGCGGGGTGGAGGTCGGCGGGGGCGCGCCGATCAGCGTGCAGTCGATGACCACGACGAAGACCCACGACGTCAACGCGACCCTCCAGCAGATCGCGGCGCTGAACGCGACCGGCGTGGACATCGTCCGCGTCGCCTGCCCCCGGCAGGAGGACGCCGACGCCCTCGCCGCGATCGCGGCGAAGTCCACGGTCCCCGTCGTCGCCGACATCCACTTCCAGTGGAAGTACGCGATGGCCGCGATCGAGGCGGGTGTCGCCAAGGTGCGCATCAACCCGGGCAACATCCACAAGGCGGGGGACCACTCCAAGGTCAAGGTCATCGGCGACGCGGCGCGGGAGCGCGGCATCCCGATCCGCATCGGGGTGAACGGCGGGTCGCTGGAGCAGCGGCTGCTGGCCAAGTACGGCGGCGCGACGCCGGAGGCGCTGGTGGAGAGCGCGCTGGACGAGGCGCGCATCCTGGAGGAGGTCGACTTCCGCGACATCGCCATCTCGGTGAAGCACAGCGACCCCTGGGTGATGATCCAGACCTACCGCCTGCTGGCGGAGCGCTGCGACTACCCGCTGCACCTCGGCGTGACCGAGGCGGGCCCGCCCAAGACCGGCATCACCAAGTCGGCGGTCGGCATCGGCACCCTGCTGGCGGAGGGCATCGGCGACACGATCCGCGTGTCGCTGTCGGCCGACCCGGTCGAGGAGGTCAAGGCCGGCATCCAGATCCTGGAGAGCCTGCACCTGCGCGAGCGCGGCCTCGACGTCGTGTCCTGCCCCTCCTGCGGGCGCGCGGAGGTCGACGTCTACACCCTGGCCGAGAAGGTCCAGACCGCGCTGGAGGGCATCGACGTGCCGTTGCGCGTCGCGGTCATGGGCTGCGTCGTCAACGGCCCTGGCGAGGCCCGCGAGGCCGACCTGGGCGTCGCGGCGGGCAAGGAGAAGGGCCAGATCATCCAGCACGGCCAGGTCGTCTACACCGTCGCCGAGGCCGACATCGTGGAGACCCTGGTGCACCTGGCCAACGAGATGGCCGACGAGATCCGCGCCCAGCGCGGCGAGGGCGCGCCGGTCGTCGTGTCCTGACCCGCACCCGACGCGGGCTAGGTTCTGCCTCGTGCAGAGCGAGATCGAGGTGGCGGTGGCGGCGGCGCGCGCGGCGGGGGCGCTGCTGCGCGAGCACTTCGCGCGCGGCGTCGCGCCCGAGCACAAGGGGCCCGGGGACCTCGTGACCGTCGCGGACCGCGAGGCCGAGGCGCTGGTCCGCGCCCACCTGCGCGACGCGTTCGGCGACGACCTCGTGGTGGGGGAGGAGGGCCCCCCGCTTGAGGAGGCCGACGTGGCCGGGCGGCGGCGCTGGTACGTCGACCCGCTCGACGGCACCACCAACTTCGTGAAGGGCCAGCCGCGCTGGGCCGTCGCCGTCGGCTTCTGCGACGCCGGCGACCGCATGGCGGCGTCCGCGGTCTGCGTGCCGCTGGCCGGGGAGACCTTCGCCGCCGTCCGCGGGGAGGGCGCGACCCGGGACGGCGCCCCGATCGCGGCCGCCGACGTGGGCCCGCAGGACGCGCTCGCGCTGTTCGGGCCGCTGACCGGCATCACCGCCGCCGTCGGTGCGATCGCCCCGCGCGTGCTGTCGGTCCGCGTCACCGGCAGCACCGTCGCGGACCTCGTCGACCTCGCCTGCGGGCGCGGGGACCTCTACCTGGGCACCGGGCAGGGTCGCTGGGACCTGGCGGCGGGGACACTGATCGCCGCGGAGGCGGGCGCCGTCGTCACCGACCTCGCGGGCCGCCCCGTCACGGGCCCAGCCGTCGAGGTGTTCGCCGCGGCCCCGCGGGTCCACGCCGCGCTGCTGCCCCCCCTGCGCGACGCGACCGGCCGCACGTAGCCGCCGCGCCTGATCCCGGGCGCGAGCGCGCCCGCCTCGAGAAAGGTCCCCGCATGGCCCTGTCCGCCGCCGACGCCCGCGCCTTCCTCGCCGACCGCCACCAGGGCGTGCTGGCAACCGTCAAGGCCGACGGCCGGCCCCAGATGTCCAACGTCGTCTACGCGCTGCTCGACGACGCCGTGCACGTGTCGATCACCGACGACCGCGCCAAGACCCGCAACCTGCGCCGCGACCCGCGGGTGTCGCTGCACGTGACCAGCTCGGACTTCTGGACCTACGTGGTCGCGGAGGGCGACGCGCGGCTCAGCCCCGTGGCGGCGGAGCCCGGCGACGCCACGACCGCGGCGCTGCTGCGGCTGTACGAGGCCGTGCGCCCCGAGGGCCACCCCGACCCCGACGAGTTCGCGCGCGCGATGGTCGCCGAGCGCCGCGTGCACCTGTCGTTCGCCGTCACGGGGCTGTATCCCGTGCAGTGACGGGGGGGCACTGCTACGGTTCTGGGTCGGACACGGTCCGTGAGGACAGGTATCGGGAAGTGGGCGGACCGCCCACTTCTCGCGTTCCCGGGCCCGTTCCGTCCGTACCACCCGCAAGCCCCGCGCCGTTGGGAGCGGGGCTCATCGGCCAGACGACAAGGAGGGAGTGCCGGTGCCAGGAGCATCCGTCGCGCTTCCCGAGCGCATCCGCGACGCCGCCCTGCCCGTGGTCGAGGGCGCCGCGCTGGACCTCGTGGACGTCGTCGTGCGCGGCGAGGGCGCCCGCCGCCTCGTGCGGGTGGTCGTCGACCGCAAGGGGGGCGTGGACCTCGCCCGCTGCGAGCGGGTCTCCCACGACCTCGGCCCGCTGCTGGACGCCATGGAGGACCTGGACGCGGGCTACCTGCTGGAGGTCACGAGCCCCGGCGTCGACGCCCCCCTGCGCGACCGGCGGGCGTTCGACCGCGTCGAGGGCCGCCCCGTGCGCGTGCAGCTGCGGCGCGACGACGGCCGGACCGAGCACGTCGACGGGACGGTCCGGGCGGCGGAGGAGGACGCGGTCGTGCTGGGCACCGACGACGGCGAGCTCCGGGTGCCCTACGACGCGGTCGTGCTGGCCACCCAGCGCCTCCCATGGTGAAGGAGACAGGATGAAGGTCGACATCGAGGCACTTCGGAGCATCGAGCGCGAGAAGGGCATCTCCTTCATCACCGTCATCGAGGCGCTCGTGGCGGCGCTGGCCAGCGCCTACAAGCGCTCCGCCGGCGACGCCGAGGAGGCGCGCGTCCTCATCGACACCGCCAGCGGCGAGGTGACCGTCTACGCCCAGGAGCTCGACGACGACGGCAATGTGGTTTCTGAGTGGGTCGATGAACCCACGGACTTCGGGCGCGTCGTCGCCCAGACCGCCAAGCAGGTCCTGCTCCAGCGCCTGCGCGAGGCCGAGCGCGAGCAGACCTACGGCGAGTACTCCGGCAAGGAGGGCGACCTCGTCACCGGCACCATCCAGATCCACGACCAGCGCACGACGGTCCTGGACCTGGGCAACGCCGAGGCGATCCTGCCCTACGCCGAGCAGGTGCCCACCGAGCGCTACGAGCACGGCACCCGCCTGCGCGCGCTGGTGATCGAGGTCCGCCGCTCCGCCAAGGGCGTGCAGATCGTGTGCAGCCGCACGCACCCGAACCTGGTGCGCGAGCTGTTCCGCCTGGAGGTCCCCGAGATCGCGGAGGGCCTGGTCCAGATCAAGGCGATCGCGCGCGAGGCCGGCTACCGCACCAAGATCGCGGTCGAGTCGACCGACCCCTCCGTCGACCCCGTCGGCGCGTGCGTGGGCGCCCGCGGCAGCCGGGTCGTCGCGGTCGTCGACGAGCTGTCGGGCGAGAAGGTCGACATCGTCCCCTGGGCGATGGAGCCCGCCGCGATGGTCGCCAACGCGCTGTCGCCGGCCAAGGTGTCGGAGGTCTACCTGTACCCGGAGGACGGCACCGCGCTGGTCGTCGTCCCCGACTACCAGCTCTCGCTGGCGATCGGCCGGGAGGGGCAGAACGCCCGCCTGGCCGCCCGCCTGACCGGCTGGCGTATCGACATCAAGAGCGAGACGCAGTTCGCTGAGGAGCAGGCGGCGTTCCAGGCCGCCTACGACCGGGGCGAGATCGACGAGTACGGCAACCCCGTCGTCCAGCAGGCGGCGGAGGAAGCGTAGGGGGTAGATTGGGGATGCCCGTCCGGCGGTGCGTCGCCTGCCGTCGGCGGACAGGGAAGGATCAGCTCGTCCGTTTGGTTGTCACGGACGGAGCGGTCGGTGTCGACGCGCTGGCCCGTGAGCCGGGTCGCGGCGCCTACCTCTGCGGCCGTCCCTCCTGCACGGACGACGCGCTCCGCCGTGACGGCGCCGCGCTCCGCCGGGCCTTGCGCCTGGCGGGCGGCTCGGTGACGTTGGACGGGGACCGGCTCCGCGCCGCCATCGCCGCCGCCGCGGGACCACAGCAGATTTCTCAAGACGTTCGAGGGCCGATCACGTCGGCCCACCAGGAGTGAGTGAGTGAGCAAGGTACGCGTCTACGAGCTGGCCAGGGAGACCGGCCTCCCCAACCCGGAGGTCATGCGTCGCCTGCGCGAGCTCGGCGTGGAGGCGAGGTCGCACTCCTCGACCCTCGAGGACGCGGACGCGGCCCCGCTTCCGCGCCAGCCTGGGCAGGCAGCGCGAGGAGCGCAAGCGCCGCCAGGACGAGCGCGAGCGCCGGGAGGCCGAGCAGTACGACCTCACCGGGGTCGGGCAGCCCCGCGACGCCAAGGCCCGCCGCATCGTCCCGCCGCACATCGCCGCCGCGCAGCGCGCCGCGGCCGCGTCGTCCGCGCCGGCCACCGCCCCCGCCCCCGCGGGAGACGGCGGCGACGGCGAGGTCCGGCGCTACCGCCCGCCGCCCACGTCGCCGTTCCGGCCGACCGGGGCGCAGGGCGTGAGCGTCGGCGGCGCCGACGAGGTCGTCGAGGCCCCGCCCGCGCCGGTCGCCCCCCGGCCCCGGTCGCCGACACGGCACCCGCCGCGGCGCCCGTGGCGGAGCCGGTCGCCCCGGCCGCGCGCGCCGACGCCGACGTCGACGCGGTGGCCGCCGCGCCCGCGCCGTCGCCGGTCGCGCCGTCTCCCGGTGACGCGGCGAGCAACGGCGGTCCCACCGCCGCCGCGCCTCCCGCGCCGGCGGACGCCGGTTCCGGTGCGCGCGACGCCGCGCGCGCCGGCGTGGTCCGCTCGCCCCGCAGCGCTCAGGACGCCGCGCGCGCGGGGTCGTGCGCCCCGCGCCGCGGCCGGGCGAGCAGCGGCCCCGCGACGACCGCGGTCAGCGCCGCGACGGCGCCGCCCGCGGCCCGCGCCCGGAGCAGAGCCGCGGGCCCCGTCCGGAGCAGAACCGCGGCCCCCGCCCGGACCAGAACCGCGGTCCGCGCCCCGACGCCAACCGCGGCCCCCGGCCCGACGCCAACCGCGGCCCCCGGCCGGACGGGGGCGCCCCGGTGCCCCCGCAGGGCATCCCCGGTGTCGCCCGCTCCGGCCCGCCGCGCCCCGGCGAGCCGACCGTCCCCGTGCGCCCGCGCCAGCCGATGAGCCCGCTCGCGTCGGGCGAGGCGATCCAGCCCCGCCGCCGCGTCGAGGCCAACCTGCCCAAGGAGGGCCAGGGCCGGCGGTCCATCCCGCCGCCGCTGCGCGCGCCGCCCCCCAGCGTCCCGCCGAGACCCAGCAGCCCGCCGCGCGCGGGCCGCAGGGCCCGGGTGACCGCGCCCGTCCCGGCGCGGGCACCGGCCGGCCCGGCGGTCCCGGTGCGGGCCGTCCCGGCGCGCCCGGTGCGGGCCGTCCCGGCGCGCCCGGTGCCGGCGCCCCCGCCCCGCGGGTGCGCCCGGGCGTCCCGGCGCCCCCGGCGCCGGCGCCCCCGGCCGCCCCGGTGCGCCGGGCGGTCCCGGTGGCCCCGGCGGTCCTGGTGGCCCCGGCGGTGCCGGTGCCCCCGGCCGCGGACGCCCCGGCGCCCCGGGCCGCGGCAAGAAGGACAAGCGCCGCCGCGACCCCACGCTGCAGGAGCAGTTCGAGGCCTCGGCGGGGCCGCGCCGCAACCGCTCCGGCCCGGTCAAGGCGACCGTCACCGGCACCGTGGACGTCGTCCCCGGCATCACCGTGGGCGAGTTCGCGAAGCTGGTCGGCGTCAACCCGACCGACATCGTCCGGGTCCTGTTCGGCATGGGCCAGATGATCACCGTCACCCAGTCCATGTCCGAGGAGCTGATCGAGCTCGTCGCGCTGGAGCTGGAAGCCGACGTGCGCATGGTCACGCCGGAGGAGCTGGAGTTCGGCGCCGACGCGGACGACGACCCCGCGTCGCTGCGGCCCCGCCCGCCGGTCGTGACCGTCATGGGTCACGTCGACCACGGCAAGACGCTGCTGCTGGACGCCATCCGCAAGACCGACGTCGTGTCGGGCGAGGCGGGCGGCATCACCCAGCACATCGGCGCCTACCAGGTGGTCAAGGACGGCCGCAAGATCACTTTCATCGACACCCCGGGCCACGAGGCGTTCACCGCCATGCGCGCCCGCGGCGCCGAGGTGACCGACGTCGCGATCCTGGTCGTCGCGGCCGACGACGGCGTGAAGCCGCAGACGGTCGAGGCCATCGACCACATCCGCGCGGCCGAGGTGCCGATCATCGTCGCGGTCAACAAGATCGACAAGGAGGGCGCGGACCCCACGCGGGTGCGCACCCAGCTGACCGAGTACGACCTGGTCGCCGAGGAGTTCGGTGGCCAGACGACCATGGTCAACGTGTCGGCCAAGGCCGGGACCAACCTCGACGACCTGCTCGAGCTCGTGCTCCTGCAGGCCGACGTGGCCGAGCTCACCGCCAACCCGGACCGCAAGGCCCGGGGCGCGGTCATCGAGGCCAACCTGGACCGCGGCCGCGGCGCCGTCGCCACGGTGCTCGTGCAGGCCGGGACCCTGCGGATCGGGGACAACCTGGTCGCCGGGGTCGCCGACTGCAGGATCCGGGCCATGTTCGACGCCGACGGTCGCCCGGTGAAGGTCGCCGGCCCGTCGGACCCGGTCGAGGTGCTCGGCTGGTCGGAGGTGCCCGCCGCCGGTGACGAGTTCCGCGTCGTCGAGGACGAGCGCACGGCCCGCGACATCGCCGCCAGCCGCCAGGCGCGGATGCGCCGCGCGGAGCTGGCCAACCGCCGCCCGATCACGCTGGACCAGCTGTCCGGCGCGATCGCCGAGGGCAAGCTGCAGACGCTCAACCTCATCATCAAGGGCGACGTGTCCGGGTCGGTCGAGGCCGTGGCCGACGCGATGAACAAGCTCGAGCTGCCCGAGGTCAAGATCCGCATCGTCCGCAAGGGCGTCGGTGCGGTGACCGAGGACGACGTCTCGCTGGCGCAGGCGTCGGAGGCGATCATCATCGCCTTCAACGTTCGGCCCGGCGTCGCGCGCGCGGCAGGCGATCGAGGAGTCCGGGGTCGACCTGCGGCAGTACTCGATCATCTACAAGGCGGTCGAGGACATCGAGGCGGCGGTCCGGGGCATGCTCGCCCCGACCTTCGAGGAGGTCATCACCGGCCGGGCCACCGTGCGCGAGACCTTCCGGGTCCCGCGCGCCGGGTTCGTCTTCGGGTGCTACGTCACCGAGGGCGAGCTGCGCCGCGGCAAGCAGCTGCGCGTCATCCGCGACGGCGTGGTGGTGGCGACCGACACGATCGGCTCGCTGCGCCGCTTCAAGGAGGACGTCACCGAGGTCGCGACCGGCTTCGAGTGCGGCCTGGGCCTGGACAAGTTCCAGGACGTCAAGGTCGACGACGAGTTCGAGGTCTTCGAGGAGCGGGAGGTGGCGCGGGTCTGACCCGCGCCACCCCCACCCCCATGGTCGGAGGGCTGCTCCGCGTCGAACTGCACGTCCCGGCCGCCACCTCGCTCAAGGCGAAGCGAGGGGTGGTCAAGGCCCTCATCGCGGCGCTGCGCAACGCGCTCAACGTCTCGGTGGCGGAGGTCGACCACCAAGACCTGTGGCAGCGCTGCACGCTGGGGATCGCCATCGCCGCGGGATCCGAGACGGGCGTGCGCCGCATCGCCCAGGACGTCGAGAAGATCGTGAACCGGGAACCGCGCGCCGAGGTCATCGCCTTCGACCTCGACATCGTGGTGGGTGAGCACACATGAGCCAGCGCACGCGCAAGGTCAGCGAGTCGGTCAAGGAAATCGTCGCCGAGGAGGTCCTCAACCTGAAGGACCCCCGCATCGGCTTCCTGACGGTCACCGACGTCCGCACGTCACCGGACCTGAAGTCCTCGGAGGTCTTCTGGACGGTCCTGCCCGACGTCGAGGAGGTCCGCGCTGCCACCGCGGCCGGCCTCGCCAGCGCGCAGTCCCTGCTGCGCCGCGCCGTCGGCCAGCGTCTGCGCCTGCGCCACGTCCCCGACCTACACTTCGTCCACGATCCGGTGCCGGAGCAGGGACGGCGGATCGACCGCCTGCTGAGCGAGGCCGCGGAGCCGGACCGGGAGCCGTACCAGGGATGAGCAGCGTGGGTGAGCGGGACTGGGCGCGGGCCCTCTCGCTCCTGGTCGGCGCGCCGCAGGTCGCGCTCGCGTGCCACGTCGAACCCGACGGGGACGCCCTCGGGTCGATGCTCGCGCTGGCCCACCACCTGCGCGCCGCCGGGACCGAGGTCGTCGCCGCGTTCGGCGTCGCCCCCGGCGGCTCGGGGGAGGTGCCCGCGCAGTACGCGTTCCTCCCCGGCGTCGGCGACCTGGTCAGTGCCGACGACTTCCCCCGGCGCCCGCGGTCCTGGTCGTCCTGGACTGCGCCGCGCCCGCCCGGCTGGGCGCGGTAGAGCGCGCGGTCCCCCCGCCCGGCGCGGTGCTGGTGGTGTTCCACCCCTCCAGCGGCTCCCCGCGCGCGTCCGTGCGCGTCGTCTCCCCCGACGCCGCGGCGCCCGCGGTGCTGGGGGAGGAGCACATCCGCCGCGCCGGCGGGACGATGGACCGGAGCAGCGCCACCTGCCTCTACACCGGCCTGGTCACCGACACGGGGCGCTTCGCCTTCGCCTCGGTCACCCCGGAGGTGATGGAGCTGGGCGCGCGCCTGCTCGACCGCCACATCGACCACGCGGCGATCAACCGGCAGGTCTGGGAGACCCACAGCCTGGGCTACCTGAAGCTGCTCGGCCGGGTGTGCGAGCGCGCGGCGTTCATCCCCGCGGTGGGCCTGGCCTGGTCGGTGGTGTACGACCGCGACGTGACGGACCTGGAGGTCGCGACCGGCGAGCTGGACAGCGTCGTCGACGTCGTGCGCAGCGTGGCGTGCGCGCGCTCGACCCTGCTGGTCCGCCAGCTCCCGGTCGGCGCGGGCGCGCCGCGCTGGAAGCTGTCGCTGCGCAGCCGCGGCGGCGTCGACGTCGGGCGGGCGGCGGCGGCGCTGGGCGGCGGCGGCCACGCGTTCGCGGCGGGGTGCACCGTCGCCGGGCCCCTGGACGAGGTCGTGGACCGCGTCGTGGCGCTGCTCGCCAGCGGCGCCGACCCCGCCCTGGTCGGCTGAGGGGCCGGGCGGGGTGGACGGCGTCGTCGTGGTGGACAAGCCCGCCGGCATGACGTCCCACGACGTCGTGGACCGGGTGCGCCGCGTGCTGTCCGGCGGGCGCGGGCGGCGCCACGCCCCCAAGGTCGGCCACGCGGGGACGCTGGACCCCGACGCCACCGGCGTGCTGGTCGTGGCCGTCGGCCGCGCCACCCGGCTGGTGCCGTGGTTGCAGGCCGCGGCCAAGACCTACGACGCGCGCATGCAGCTGGGGGTGACGACCAGCACGCTGGACGCGGCGGGGGAGGTCCTGACCACCCGCGACGCCTCAGGGGTGGACGAGGGCGCGCTGTGCGAGGCGCTCAAGGCGTTCGTCGGCGACATCCAGCAGATCCCGCCGATGGTCAGCGCGGTGAAGGTCGGCGGGGAGCGCCTGCACGCCAAGGCCCGCCGCGGGGAGGTCGTCGAGCGCGCGCCCCGGCCCGTCAGCATCCACGACCTGGTGCTGGAGGACTTCGTGCCCGGCCCGCGCGCGGAGGCCGCCTTCCTGGTCACCTGCTCGGCGGGGACCTACGTCCGCACCCTGGCCGCCGACGTGGGCGACCGGCTGGGGGTCGGCGCGCACCTGGTGTCCCTGCGGCGCCTGGGCTCCGGCCGCTTCACCGCCGGCGACGCGGTGCCCCTGGAGCGGGTGCTCGCGCTGGCGGGGGAGGGTCGGCTCGACGAGGTCCTGCTGACCCCGGCCGCGGCGATGGGGGACCGGCCACGCCGCCGGCTGGACGACCGCGAGGTGCGCGACCTCGGCTTCGGCCGCCCGGTCTCGGCCTCGGGCAGCGACGACGACGTCGCCGCGGTGGACGGCGACGGCCGCCTGGTCGCCATGCTCTCCGACGCCGGGCCGGTCGCCCGCCCGCTCGTCGTCCTCGCCCCCGCGGCGCCCGCGCCGGTGCCCGGCGCCAGCGGCGGCGGCGCGGATGCCTGACGACGCGTTCCTCCCCGGGCGCGACGCGTTCGCCGACCGCATCGTGACCGGGGTGAGCGCGGCGCCCGCCGCGCCCTCGGTGGTCTGCATCGGCGTCTTCGACGGCGTCCACCGCGGTCACCAGGCGATGATCGGCACCGCGGTGCGCCGCGCCCGCGAGCTGGGCGTCCGCGCCGTCGCCGTCACCTTCGACCGGCACCCTCAGGAGGTCGTGCAGCCGGGCAGCCAGCCGCGCCTGCTGATGACCCCGGGCCGGCGGGCGCAGCTCGTCGCCGCGCTGGGCGTCGACCTCGTCGTCGTGCTGCCCTTCGACGACACGCTGCGCCACCTCGCCCCGCGGGCCTTCGTCGACCACGTGCTCGTCGACCCGCTGCAGGCGCGGGCGGTCGTGGTCGGGGACAACTTCCGCTACGGGCACCGTGCGGCCGGCGACGTGGCGACCCTGCGCGCGTCGGGCGGGTTCGAGGTGCTCGCCGTCCCGCTGCTCGCCGAGTCCGACGTGGTGGTGTCGTCGACCCAGATCCGCGCGGCGGTCGACGCCGGCGCGGTCGAGCGGGCGGCGCACCTCCTCGGCCGCCCCCACTTCGTCGACGGGGTGGTGGTGCGCGGGGACCAGCGCGGCCGCGTCCTGGGCTTCCCCACCGCCAACGTGCAGGTCGACCCCCGCGTCGCGGTCCCCGCGCGCGGGATCTACGCCGGGCTGTTCCACGTCGCGCCCGGCCACGGCCCGGTCGCGTCGCACCCGGCGGTGACCAGCGTGGGGGTCAACCCCACGTTCGGCGGGAGCCGGCTGCGCGTGGAGGCCCACCTGCTCGACCACGACGCCGACCTCTACGGCGTCACCGCGTCGGTCGACTTCCGCCACCGCCTGCGCGAGGAGCGCACGTACGCCGAGGTGGACGCGCTGGTCGCGCAGATGGTCCTGGACCGCGACGAGGCCCGCCGGCTGCTGGCGCGCGGCGACGCCTGACCCACATGACCGGTCGTCCAGGGTGATGCGGTCCGGGCCCGCCCGTGGCAGTATTCGGGGGACGCCGCCACCAGGCGGCACCCCATCGTGCCCGGATCTGGGTGCGCGGGCTGGCTGGGGGACCCGTGGGTCCGCGGCCGGGCCGCAGGAGGACCACCGCAACGCGGTCCCCGACGCAGGTCCACCCGCCGGGTCCCGAGCCCCACAGGAGCAGCAGTTGACCAAGGCCGTCATCCCGGACAAGGAAGCACTGATCAGGGAGTACGCCACCCTCGAGGGCGACACGGGGTCGCCGGAGGTGCAGGTGGCGCTCCTGACGGCACGGATCAACCACCTCACCGAGCACCTCCGCACGCACAAGAAGGACCACCACTCGCGGCGCGGGCTGCTGCAGCTGGTGGGCCGGCGACGCCGGCTCCTCGGCTACCTCCAGCGCACCGACATCGAGCGCTACCGCTCGTTGATCGGCAGGCTGGGCCTCCGCCGCTAGCACCACCCGACGCCGAGCCCCACGGGCTCGGCGTCGCCGCATCACCGCAGGAACACACCGCACCGAACGCCGGGTCCGAACGGGACGCTGCAGTTGCCGGTGGTGGGGGGGGGGGGGGGCGCCCCCCCCCCCCCCCCACCGGCCCCCCCCCCCCCCACGGCCCGGCCCCCCCCCCGCGCGCCCCGCCCCCCCCCCCCCCGAGCGGCACCGGGAGAGCCGCGGGGTGGGGGAGTGGGGGAGGGTGTGTGTGTGGTGGGGGGGGGGGGGGGGGGGGGGAAGCGGGG
>JAUJNX010000018.1 GCA_030447925.1 Egibacteraceae bacterium
TGGCCACGCCACCTCCGGCACCCTCGCTGGCGGCGGCCTCGCCCCCCCCGCCGGGGGGGGGCGCGCGGGGCGGGGGGGGGGCCGGCCCCCCGGTGGGGGGGGGCTTGGCCGCAGCCCCGCCCCCACAGCGCCCCCCCGGCCGGGGGGGGGGCGCGCGGGCCCGGCCCCCCCCCCCCCCGCGGCGGGGCGGCTCCGCCCCCCGCCGCCGCCCCCCCGCGGCGGCGGAGCCCCGGTGCGGCCTCCGCCTCCTCCGACCGGCGGGTCACCACTCGACGCGGCCGACGACCTCCCCGTTGAGGTAGACGGTCCGTGACGCCACGACCGCGCCCGGTGGCAGCTCGGTGCCGAGGATGACGCTGCGGGAGCCCAGGACGGCGCCGGTGCCGAGCAGCGACCGGAAGACCACGGCGCCGGAGCCGAACACGACCCGGTCCTCGACGGTCGTCGGCTCGGGCTCCTCGCCCGTCCCCGGCCGCCCGCCGCCGTGGAGGATGACACCCTGCCCGTAGACGACGTCGTTCCCGACGACCAGCTCGGACTCCTCCAGGGCGTGGAAGACGACCCCGTCGCCCATCGCGCGGATGCGGCCGACGGCGAACGGCTCGCCCTCGTCCGCCCGCAGGGAGATGCCGTTGCCCATCCGGCCCTCCAGCGTCCCCCGGCTGTCGGCCAGCCGCACGTCGCCGATGATCCGGTTGCGGAAGCCGGGCTCCCGGGTCCCGCGACCCGCCAGGGTCGGCAGGTCGCGCCGCGGGTTGAACGTCCGGTTGCCGGGGTCGTAGTTGATGCCCCGGACGTTGCGGGGGTCGTCGGCGTACAGCTCGGTGTACCCGCGGGCAAAGCCGGTGTTGACCTCGATGACCGCCTCCTTCAACGCGACGTCGGCCTCCGCGATGCGGGTGACCTTCCCGCGCGCGGGGTCGTCGGCCTCCGCCTGGCTGGTGACGTTGCGGCCCGGCAGGACCAGGAAGCCGCTGCGCAGCCGGACACCGGGGCCGACCCGCGCGAGCGGCGACACCTGCGTGTTCTTCTCCAGGACCGCGCCGTCGACGAGGGCGCCGAAGCTGACGAAGGTCTCCGGCTGGCCCTCGTTGTCGGGAAGCGAGGTCCCGCCCACGCCGACCTGCGCGGGCCCGCGGACGGCGGCGCCGTGGGCGAGGATGACGCGCTCGCCGATCTCCACGCCCGCGTCGTCGGCCAGCCCCAGGGCACGCACGCGGGCGGTGTCCTCGGCGCTGCGGGCGACCCGCCCCTCGATCGTGACGCGGTCCTGGGCGTCGGACTCCTTGCGCACCACGATCGGGGCGCCCGCCCCGGCGACCAGCCGGGCGAACGGCGCGACGTAGATGCGCTCCTCCAGCGTGACGTGGTCCGGGCCGACGATCGTCGCGGTCGGGTCGACGAACGTGGCGGTCTCCGGCGGGGCGCCCGGGGGGAAGACCGGTCCCGGCCCGGCGATCCGCAGCGGCACGGCGCCCAGGGCGGGCGTGGCCCGCAGCAGCACCGCGCCAAGGGTCAGGCTCCCCGCGGCGCCGAGGAACGCACGGCGGTCGAACGCACGGCGGTCGAACGCCGGGCCATCATGGTCGTTCACTCGCATCTCCTTGAGCGGTGTGCACCTCCAGCACCTCCCAGGCAAGCCGCCACCACGGTCGTTCTCAAGCCCGACCAGCGATGCACCCATCGCGTCCATGGATGCGCCAGGCCCGGCCCCACCCGCCAGCGCCGCGGCCGATGGCCCGATCGCGACCTCCTATGCCGCGACCGCGTCAACGGCTGGGACCATCACCAGCCGTTCGACGCCCTGCTGTCCGCGTTCGGCTCGGAGTACGCAACGTGGGTGGGCCACGTGCAGCCCGTTCCGAACCTCGCCGACCTGCAGGAACGCATCCGGGGGCGCCCCCGCCGTGGCCGTGCTCGCGGCACCCCTGCTCCCCCGCTGCACCGCGACGAGTTGGCCCACCCCCTCGACGCCCCCGCGGTTAGCGCAGGGGCAGGTCCTCGGACGTGAGGATCGCGTCGAGGTCATCGAGCGGGCCGTGGATCGGGGTCAGGGCGGACCGCCCGCGCGGTGGCCGATGGCGGCGTTGAGCGCGGCCGGCCCGGCCAGGAGGTCCGGGGGCGCCAGGGAGACGGGCTGCCCACCTGGCCCCGAGCCAGCCCGCAGCCGCGCTCGGGTACCGTCGCGGTGATGGAGGTGGTGCGGGGCACGGTCGCCGACAGCGCCAGGTCGATGACGACCGTCTCGAGGACCGCCTCCCCGGCCTCTTCCGCACCCTCCCCCGCCCCTGACCTGGACCGCCGGGGGGCCGCAACACCACCCTGTCGCCCGCCCTTCTCACCGCGTCGCGCGCTGATCCGCGCGTTCGATTCCCCGCCTACGACCTGGGCTGAGCGGCGCGTCGGATCAACCGCCGACGCGGTAGCGCAGGTGGGTGACGTTCGGCGCGTCGACGACCCGCGTCGGGGTGAGCCGCAGACCGCCCGGGAACCCGTCGAACAGCCGGGGTCCGCCCAGGACGACGGGGACGACGTGCAGTTGCACCTCGTCCACCAGCCCGGCGGCCAGGCACTGACGGGCGACGTCGGCGCCCCCGCCCAGGGCGACGACGCCGTCGCCCGCCGCCGCGACCGCCGCGGCCACCGCCTCGGGGACGCCCTCGACGAAACGGAAGTCGATGGTGCGGCCGAGGGGCCGGGCCGGTGGGCGATGGGTCACCACGATGTGGGGGACGCGGTAGGGGGTGTCGTCCCACCCGCCGGCGTCCTCCCCGGACCCGAAGGCCCCGCGGCCGATCAGCAGCGCGCCCGCCTCCTCGACGAGCTCGTCGATGATCGCCCTGCTCGACGGGGAGGGATCGAAGTACCAGTCGTGCAACCCCCCGTCCGTCCCGTCGGGCGCCGAGGTGCAGCCATCCAGCGACACGGCCATGTCCAGCAGCACGGTCAACGCGCTTCCTCTCCGAGAACGGTCACGTCCTTGTCCGACCCCCCGGCCCGCGGGAACTCATCGGTCCGGAGCCTCGCACCACGGGGTCGCAGCGCCGGCCGCCCGCCCGGGACACGCTCAGGACACGCCGTAGTGCGTGGCGAGCGCGGCAGCGCGGTTGCGCAGGGCGGTGCGCAGCGACCGCGGGGCCAGTGCCTCCGCGTGCGTGGCGAGCTGCCACAGCGCCCATTCGGCATGCCGGAAGTCTTGGAAGGTCACCTCGAGCCGGAGCCGGCCGTCGGCGTCGGGTCCCTCGGCGAGGACGGCCAGCGCGGTGCGCACCAGGTCCTCCCGCCGCGCCGGGTCGACCCGGACCCGCACGGTGACCTGGTCGCCGCCGGTCCGGAACCGGGTGCTGCGTTCCCGCCAGAGCCGGTCGAGGTCGACCCGGTCCGGCCGCTGCGCCGGTTCGGCCAGTTCCTCGGCGGCCAGCACGCGCGACAGCCGGTAGGTGCGGTCCTCGCCGGATCTCGTGGCCAGCAGGTAGCCCTGGCCGCGGACCGTGACGAGGCCGATCGGGTCCACCGTGCGCCACCGCGGTGCCTGGCCGGTGGCCGCGTAGTGGATGCGCAGCTTGTGCCCGGCGAGCACCGCGCGCCCGATCTCGAGCATCGTGGTGCCCGGCACCTCCTCAGCGACCAGCCGGCGTGCGAGCAGGTCGGTCTCCGGGTCGATGAGGAAGCGCTGGGCCGCGTCGCCGGCGGTGGCCCGGTGGCGCTCGGGCAGCGCGTCGACCACCTTGCGCAGGGCCGAGGCGAGCGCCGAGCCGAGGCCGAACACCTGCTCGCCGCGCCCCGACCCGGCGGCCAGCAGGGCGAGGGCCTCGTCGTGGTTCAGTCCGGTGAGCTCGGTCCGGAAGCCCGGCAGCAACGCGAACCCCCCGTGCCGGCCGCGCTCGGCGTAGACCGGGACGCCGGCCGCGGACAGCGCCTCGATGTCGCGCAGCACCGTCCGGGTGGAGACCTCCAGCTCGCGGGCCAGCGCGGCCGCCGTCATCCGACCGCCCTGGCGCAGCAGCAGCACGAGCGAGACCAAGCGGTCGGCGCGCATGCGAGGACCGTAGCGGAATACACGACGGGGAGTGTCGTGATTGTTTGCGACGCTCGTCGCCGACGGATTCCTCGATACGCGGACGGAGCAGATGTGGCGATGGAGCGGACGGCGGTCAACCCGGTGTCGTGGTCGGTGGCGCTGGGGTTCAACCAGGGGGAGATCGTCTCGGGGCACACCCGGACCCTGTACTGCTCCGGGCAGACCGCGATGAACGCCGACGGCGAGCCCCAGCACGACGGCGACATGGCGGCGCAGCTCGCGCTGAGCCTGGACAACCTGGAGGCGGTGCTCGCCGAGGCGGGCATGGCGCTCGCGAACCTCGTCCGGCTCAACGTCTACACCACCGACGTCGATCTGCTCCTCCCGCACTACGGCGCGGTGGCGACGCGACTGGGCGCCGCCGGGGTGGCACCGGCCACCACGATGGTCGAGGTGACGCGGCTGGCGATCCCCGGCCAGATGGTCGAGCTCGAGGGGACCGCCGTCGCGTGACGCGCAGGATGGTGACGATCGGCGTCCACGGCTTCGACGCGGAGTGGTTCCTGCAGCGACTGCGGGACGCCGACGTCCGCCTGCTGCTCGACGTGCGCCAGCGCCGTGGCGTCCGCGGACCCGACCACGCCTGGGCGAACGCGCGCCGGCTGCAGGCGGCCCTCACGCAGGCCGGGATCGCCTCCGAGCACCACCCCGAGCTCGCCCCGACCACCGAGCTCCGCCGGCTCCAGTACGCCGAGGACGACCGCCGGGGGGTCGGCAAGCGCTCGCGCCGCGAGCTCGCCGCCGAGTACACCCGCCGCTACACCACCGAGATCCTCGACCGCGCCGACCTCACACCGATCGTCTCGCGGCTGCCGAGCAGCGGGACCGCCGCGCTGCTCTGCGTCGAGCGCGACCCCGAGGCCTGCCACCGCTCGTTGATCGCCCAGCGCCTGACCGAACGCCACCGGACCACGATCGACCACCTGCGCCCCTCGTGACGCCGCGCCACCACGGGCCACCGGCGGTGCACCCCGACGTCTTGACCGCCCTCGCCGCCGTGGCCGACCACGAGCGCGTCCGCCTCCGCTACACCGGCCGCGACGGGCATGCGCAGCGCCGGCATGTCGAGCCCGTGCGCCTCGTGGCGGCCGCGCGCCGCTGGTACCTCGTCGCCTTCGACCTCGAGCGCGGGGACTGGCGCACCTTCCCTGTCGACCGCATCAGCGACCCGCAGCCCACCGGCGCCCGTTCGGTGCACCGCCAGGTCCCGACTGGCTGACGCTGCGCCTCCTGCAGTTGTGGGATGGGCTCAGGCCTCCTCGGGATCCGCGCCGCGGGCGGCGCGGCCGCCGTCGACGGGGACGACGGCGCCGGTGAGGAAGCTGGCCGCGTCGGACAGGAGGTAGGCGACGGTGTCGGCGACCTCGTCGACCCGACCGACCCGGCCGAGCGGGTGCAGCGCCGCCATCTGCTCCCGGGTACGGGCCGCGGCCCCGGGGCTCTGCGCGGCGAGGTGGGCTCGTACCGCTCGGTGCGGATCGAGCCGAGCGCGACGGCGTTGACGCGGATGCCGGCGGGGCCGCGGTCGACGGCGGCCGCCCGGGTGAGCCCCTCCGTCGCGGCCTTCGCGGTCGCGTACGGCAGGGCGCCGCGCACCGCCCGCTGGGCCTGGTGGCTGGAGACGTTCACGATCGCCCCACCCGTGCCGGCGGCGAGGAACCGGCGCACGGCCGTCGCGCAGCCGACCACCGCCGGGGCGAGGTTCGCGGCGATGAGGTCGAGCACCTCGGAGGCGGTGGCGGTGTCCAGCGCCGCATCGCGGAAGACCGCCGCGTTGTTCACCCACCCGGCGAGCGGTCCCCGCGCCTGCGCCAGGTCGGCGGCCCGCTCGGCGACCCCCTCATCCGCGGCGCTGCCCGGTACCCCGACCACCCGCGGCCCCGCCGGATTGCGCGCGACCCAGGTCAGGGCAGCGGGGTCCAGGTCGACGGCGACGACACCGTCGCCGCCGGCGAGCAGGCGCTCGACGATGGCCCGCCCCACACCGCGCCCCCCACCCGTCACCACGTGCCACCGCTTCACGCAGCCATCAGCGATCACCCCGACAGAGAGGCGCGGAGATCCGTGGTGGTGGGACGAGGATTCGAACCTCGGAAGGCTGAGCCACCTGATTTACAGTCAGGCCCCGTTGGCCGCTTGGGTATCCCACCGCAGCACCGGAACTGTAGGGCGCGCGGGGCGGGACCGCCAGCCGGCGGGGCCGGGGTCAGCGGAACAGGGGCAGGGTGAGGGGGTAGGTGAAGGGCCGGCCGTCGGCGGCCGCCAGGGCGCCGACGATCGACACGACGAGGTAGCCCACGACCGCGAAGAGGGCCAGCGGCACCAGCACCAGCGCGGCGAGGCCGATGGTCAGCAGCGTCACGATCAGGCCCGCGGCGGTGCCGACCACCGCGTACAGCAGCACCGACAGGTTGAAGTTGAGGGCCTGGCGGGCGTGCTCGCCGGCGAACGGGTCGTCGCGGCGGACCAGCCAGATGATCAGCGGGCCGACGAAGGCCGCGATGCCGCCCGACAGCGCGCCGACCAGGGCGGTGGCGTGGGCGGCGGCGGCCCAGGACCGGCTGCCCGGGGCCATCGGCGCGACCGCCTGGCGCGCCGGGGCGGGCGCGGTCAGCGTGGCGGCCGCCGCGGCGCCCTGGGCGCGAGGGACGCCGACGTCGGGGATGAACGCGCGGCCGCAGCCCGAGCAGTACAGCTCGGTCCCCCGGGCAGCGGCCCCGCAGTGTGCGCAGGTCATGGCTCGTCGCTCCGTGATCGCACCGGTTGGAGGCTTCACCGTAGGAGCGGGCGCGGCGCGCGGGCATCGGTGGTGTCCCGGACCAGCCTCGGGGTCGCGCCCGGCCCGCCCGGGCGCTGGGTAGCATCGCGGCATTCGCGGGTCACCGAGGGAGCGCAGCGATGGCGGATTCCAGCTTCGACGTGGTGGTGGAGACCGACCGGCAGGAGGTCGACAACGCCATCAACCAGGCGTCCAAGGAGGTCGCCCAGCGCTTCGACTTCAAGGGCACCGGCGCGTCGATCGCCTGGTCCGGCGAGGGGATCGTCGTCACCGCGAACTCCGAGGAGCGCGTCCTGGCCGCCCTCGACGTCCTCAAGGACAAGCTGGTCCGCCGCAGCGTGTCGCTGAAGACCCTGGAGCACGACGCGCCCCAGCCCGCGGGCGGCCGCACCTACCGCCTCGACATCGGGCTGGTGAACGGCATCCCGACCGACAAGGCCAAGGCCCTGGTCAAGGCCGTGAAGCAGTCCAAGCTCAAGGTCCAGGCCGCGATCCAGGGCGAGCAGCTGCGCATCAGCGGCAAGAACCGCGACGACCTCCAGCAGGCCCAGGCCGTCCTCCGCGAGCACGACCAGGACCTCCCCCTGCGCTTCACCAACTACCGCAGCTAGGACCGACGGGCACGTCCTCGATCAGGTCCACGCGCCGCGCCGCGCGCGTGCCCCCCCGCGGGAGGGGTCAGCCCTTGGTCCGGTAGGCTCCGCCACCCCAGCCACGGGAGGGCACGGCGTGCTCGACGATCCGCGGTCGCGGGCGCTGACACGCCGCGACGACGCCGAGGCAGCCCTGCGCACGGGCCGCCCCGACCGGGGCAACGAGCTCGCTCGACGAGCCGTCGCCGACGCGCGCGCAGCTCTCGACAGTCCCGTCCTGCCGCCCGCGGCGTCCGAGCGCCTCGAAGCCGCCGTCGCCCGCCCCGGAGCTGTGGACGGTGGTCTGCTCGACCTAGTGGAGGACGTCACGGCCGCGCTGGCGGGCGCCTACTACTCCTCGCCGCCCGCCGTGCTCCTGCCCGCCGCGCGGGCGCATCTCGACCGCGTCCTGCGCCTCAGCTTCGCGACCTCCGGTCGGCAGGCGCGCCGCCGGTCGACCTCGCTGCTCAGCGACGCGGCGGCGCTCGCCGGTTGGCTGTCGCTCGACGCTGGTCGGGCTGCCGACTCGATCGCGCTGCTGACCCTGTCCCGCGAGTCCGCGCGCGAGGCGGGTGACACCGCGCTGTACTGGCTCGCGGTCGCGTCGCTGGCGCTGGCCCGGACCAACCTTGCGACCGCCGACCCGAAGGCTGCCACGTACGCCCTGCGGCAGGCGGCGTCACAGATGCCAGCGGACGCGCCCGCGGAGGCGCGCACGTGGGTGCGGGTCCATGCGGCCAAGGAGCACGCGGCGGTCGGTGACCGCGGCAGGTTCCGCCATCTCATGGAGATGGACTCGCCCGAGACGCGCGGGCGGGTCCGGCTGGGGGGGTTCTACTCGCCCGACGGCTGGTTCGCCGACGTCGCGGGCGGCGAGTGGGTCGCCGACTGCGCCGCGCGCGGTCTCGCCTTCCTCGGCCACCCCTCGGCTCCCGACGCCCTGCGCCTGGCGCTGTCGACCGGCGGCGACGCGCGGCGCCGAGCCACGCTGCTGTCCACGCTGTCGGGCCATCTCGCGCAGTGCGGCGAGCCCGAGGAGGCGGCACGGACGGCCGTCCAGGCGCTCGACGCCGCCCGGGGCCTGCCGCTGTGGTCCGAGCGGGTGCGCGGTCTGCGGCGTCGCCTCGACCCATGGGCGACGCTGCCCGCGGTGCGCGACCTCGACGCGGCGCTGGCGGCGTGAGCTACGACCCGGCCGCGTACGGCGAGGTGTGGGCGCCGGTCTACGACGACATGCTCGCCGCCACCGAGCGCGACGCCCAGGCCGCAGCGGAGCAGGTCGCTGACCTGGCGGGGGGCGGCCGCGTGCTGGAGTTCGGCGTCGGCACAGGGCGCCTGGCGCTCCCCCTCGCGTCCCTCGGTGCCGAGGTCGTGGGCATCGACGCCTCACGCCCGATGCTCGACCGCCTGGCTGCCAAGCCCGGCGGCGACCGGGTGACCGCCGTCCTCGGGGACTTCGTCGCGGAGCGCGTGGACGGCGAGTTCGCCGTCGTCCTGATCGCCTTCAACACCCTGTTCGCCGTGCCGGAGCAGCGCCTGCAGGTCGCGACGCTGCGCAACGCCGCGCGCCACCTGTCGCCGGGGGGCGCGGTGGTGGTCGAGGCGTTCGTGCCCGACGAGAACCGGCGGACGCCTCCACACCACGTCGCGGGCGCGCGCTATCGCGCACCGGACCACGTGTCGTTCACCATCCAGAACCACGACGCCGTCGCGCAGCGGATCGACAGCGCGTGGGTGCGGATCACCGGCGGCCAGACGGAGGTCCTGGAGAACACCATCCGGTACGCGTGGCCCGCCGAGATCGACCTCATGGCCCAGCTCGCGGACCTGCTGCTCGACCAGCGCTGGGGCGGATGGCGGGAGGAGCCCTTCACCGCGTCGAGCCGGGACCACGTCAGCGTCTACCGCCCGAGCGCCTGACGCCCCCGTCCCTCTGCGGGCGCTGGGAGGCGGTCCCATCCTTACGGGCCATCGAGTTCGGGTGGTCGCGGGGGTTACGCTGCGTGTACCGGTCGAGGAGGGGTGGGTGGAGCTGCGGCAGTTGCGCTACTTCGTCGTGCTGGCCGAGGAGCTGCACTTCGGCCGGGCGGCGTCGCGCATCCCGCTGGCCCAGCCCGCGCTGTCCCAGCAGATCCAGAAGCTCGAACGGGAGCTGGGGGCCCCGCTGTTCGACCGCGGGCGCCGGGTCGAGCTGACCGAGGTCGGCCACGTCTTCCTCACGCAGGCGCGGGCGACCCTGGACCGGGCGGACCAGGCGCTCGCGGCCGTGCGCGACCTGGCGCGGGGGATCACCGGCGAGCTGCGCGTGGGCCTGTTCGCCAACGGGGCCGCCGAGCTCAACCGGCCCATCCTCCAGGCGTTCACGGCGGCCCACCCGGGCGTCCGGCTCACGGTGGTGGAGCTCGACTTCACCCAGCAGGTGAGCGAGGTCGCCCAGGGCAGGGTCGACGCCGCGATCGTCCGCCCGCCGCTGCCCGACGACCGGCTCGAGCTGACCACGCTGCTCGACGAGCCGCGCGTGGCGATGGTGCCCGAGCGCCACCCCCTCGCCGAGGCCGACGAGATCGACGTCGCCGCCCTGCTCGACGAGCCGTTCATCGCCGCGCACCTGTCGTCGTCGCGGGAGTGGCGCGACTACTGGCTGGCGAACGACTACCGCGGCGGGATGGCCCCCAACGTCGGTGCCGACGACCTCTCCACCATGGGGGAGATGATGGCCGCCGTCGCCTTCGGTGGGCACGTGACCACCACCGCCGCCTCCGTCGAGCGCCAGTACCCGAACTGGGGGGTGCGCTACGTGCCGCTGCGCGACGTGGCGGGGTCGCCGATCGCGGTCGCCACCCGCCGGGACGGGCACGCGCCCCTGGCGGCGGCGTTCCGGGAGGTCGCGCAGCGGGTCGCCACCGAGCTGGTCGGCCTCGTGCCGGGCGCTCGCCCTCCCGGAGACGGCACGGCGACGGGCGCGCCCCGCTGCGGGCGCGGGTGGACCCCATGATGCAGCGAACCCAGGTGGGCGGGTGGTGGGGGGGGTGGTTGTAGTTTGGGCGGGAGGGGGGGGGGCTCCCGGGGGCGGTGTATATGGTTTTTGTCGGGCCCCCGCCCCCGCCCAACAAGTTTGCCGGGGCCCCCCGGGGGGTACCGCCCCCAAGCCCCCGGCCCCGG
>JAUJNX010000015.1 GCA_030447925.1 Egibacteraceae bacterium
CGAGGGCGGCGAGGATCACCAGCGCGCGCCCGAACGGGTTCGCGGGCGGAGCCTGGAGGGTGGGAGCGCTCGGGGGAGGCGTTTCCCGCAACGTCGTCCCGCCCGGCATCGGCCGCACGGCCGCGGCTCCGGCCGGGAGGGCGACGGTCAGTACCGGCTCGGGCTCTTTGCGCTGGAGGGCCAGGTTGAACGTCTGGGTCACCGGCGCGGCTTTAGAGCCCTCCTTGCGGTAGCTCACCCTTACGGTGATCTTGCCCGGCTTCACGCCGAAGAAGTGGGTCTCGCCCCCCTCAAGGAGGGACGACCGCTTTTCCTTGCCGTCGTCCAGCTCCACGATGGCCGCCGGCACGGGCACCCCGGCGCTCTCGACGCGCACCACGGCGCGGGCGATCTCCTTGAAGTCTGCCGCCGCCAGGGTCCAACGCCCCTTGATCGCTTTCGCGGGCCGAGAGGCGAGGTTGCCGGTCTTTTTGTCCCACACGAAGACGGTGTCCTTGGCCAACGGGATCAAGTCCAGAGTTTTGCCGCCGGCGTCCTTTTCCTCGAACGCGGGGAGCTCCTCGACGAGGGCCGCCCCCGCCCAAGCCACGCGCTCCCCGACGTCGGGAAAGGCGAGCGTCACCTTTTCCTGCGCGAGCGCAAGCGGGGCACCAAGGAGGAGCAGGAGGGCAAGAGACAAGCGCACGGCAAGGGGATTCTAGCTGAAGGGCTGTTGGTCGTTGGTCGTTGGTCGTGGATGGTTGATCGTTGATCGTTGATCGTTGATCGTTGGTCGTGAACCGAAGACCGTGAAGTCATCCCTCGGGCAGCCTCAGCAGATAGGGGCCCTTGCTCCGGTCCACGATCAACGACCAACGACCAACGACCAACGACCCTACGCCCCTTCGGCCCGGCCGGAGTCGCAGGTGGTGGTGATGTGGACGCGGGCGGAGGGGAGGGCTTCGGCGACGTCGCGGGCGGTGTAGCCGATGGGGCCGATGTCGTGGGCGCAGAGGTCGGCGGCCGTGCCGTGCCAGAACATGCCGCAGCTCGCCGCGTAGTAGCCGGGCAGGTCTTGGGCGAGCAGCGTCGCGATGACGCCGGAGAGGACGTCGCCCATGCCGCCGGAGGCGAGGCCCGGGTTGCCCGTGTGGTTGACCATCATCGGCTGGCCCGGCTCGCCGACGATGGAGTAGGGACCCTTCAGCAGGACGCAGTGGCCCAGCTCCGCCATCGCCTGGCGCACGGTGTGGAAGCGGTCGGCCTGGATCTCCGCGATCGAGGAGTGCAGGAGGCGGCTCATCTCGCCGGGGTGGGGCGTGAGCACGCACTCGCATTCGGGAAGCCGGACCCCGTCGTAGGCGATGGCGTTGAGCGCGTCCGCATCCAGCACGGCCGGCTTCTGCCACTTCTCCAACACCGCCGCGAGGAACTCCATCACGGGCCGCTCGTGCGTGAGGCCGGGGCCGAAGACGGCGCTCTTGTACCGGTCGCGCTTGTCCAGGATGAGCGGGGCCGCATCGGGGCTCACGACGCCGTCGATCTCCGGCAGGGGAAAGAGCAGCACCTCCGGAAGCTGCGCGGCGACGGCGTCGCAGACCTCGGGGATGCCCGCGACGGTCACGAGGCCCGCCCCGCTGCGCAGGGAGGAGAGGGCGGCGAGCGTGGCCGCGCCGCGCATCGCGCGGCTGCCCGCGACGATGAGGATCGAGCCGTTCTCTCCCTTGTGGCTCCCGCGCAGCCGCTCGGGGAGGAGGCTTCCGACCCAGTTCTGGTCGAGCAGGCGCGCGTCGGTCGGCTCGGTGAGGAGGGTCTGGGGATAGCCGATGTCGGCGACGGTCCAGAAGCCCGAGTGCTCCAGGCCGATCCCCTGGAAGAGGTAGGGCTTGGGGTGCCCGAAGGTAACGGTGCGGAGCGCCCATACGCTCTCGCCCAGCTCCTCGCCCGTATCGGGGTGGATGCCGCTGGGGATGTCGACGGCGAGGGCGGGGACGCCGCTGCGGTTGATCGCCTGGATCGCCTCCTGGACCGCGCCGCGCACCTCATGACGGGATCCGGTGCCGAGCAGGGCGTCTACGAGGAGGTCGCGGTGGGCCATGCACTCGAGCTTGCGGTGCCAGCGCTCGTCGTCGGCGAAGACTGCCTGCACGCCGCGGGCCGACGCGGCCCGGAGCTGCACCGAGGCCTCGGCGCGCAGCTCCGACTCGGCGGCGGCCACGAGGCAATCCGTCTGGTAGCCGTGCTCGTGCGCGAGGCGCGCGACCACGAACCCGTCGCCGCCGTTGTTGCCCCGCCCGCACAGCAGCGCGACGCGCAGCCCGGCGGCGCGCCCGCCCGCGCGCACGATCCCGCGCGCGAGGTGCCCCGCCGCCCGCTCCATCAGCGCGGCCGCGGGCACACCCCCCGCGATCGCCCGGCGGTCCATCTCCCGCACCTGCGCGGGCGTGAAGAGGGGCTGCATGACCCGGATGCTACGACCGGGCGGCGGCCGGGCGGACCCGGCCCCGACCGCCGCCGACGGTCAGAAGCGCAGGCGGCGCAGGTTGGCGTAGCTGTCGGCGATGTTGTCCAGCGGGTCCTCGGGCTGGTCGTGCTCGACGATGTAGTGCTGGATGCCGCCCAGCGCCCGCCGGGCGAAGATGCGCTCGAAGTCGATCGTCCCCTCGCCCACGTCGGCGAAGGAGCCGTCCTCCGCGCGGTCCTTCACGTGGACCGTGGAGAACCGCCGCGGGTACCGGGTGAACAGCTCGACCGGGTCCTGCTCGCCGACGACGGCCCAGTACAGGTCGAGCTGGAGGTCGACCAGGGACCGGTCCGTGCCCTGCGCCAGCACGTCGTACAGGCGCCGCTCCTCCTCCACGACGAAGTCGAAGTCGAAGTCGTGGTTGTGGTAGCCGAACTGCAGGCCCGCGGAGCGGGCCAGCGCGCCAGCGGCGTTGAAGTCGCGGGCGAGGGCCTCGTAGCCCTCGATCGTGCGCACCTCCGGCGGCACCCACGGGCAGATGATGTAGCGCTGGCCCACGATCAGCGCGTCGTTGATCGCGGCGGGAAAGTCGCCGCGGATGACGTCGAGGCCGGTGTGGCCCGAGACCGCCCGCAGCCCCAACCCGTCGAGCAGCACGCGCCACTCCGCGGCGCTGCGCCCGTAGAGCCCGGCCAGCTCGACCTCGGCGTAGCCGATCTCGGCGACCGCGGCGAGGGTCCCCTCCAGGTCGGTCGCGAGGATCGAGCGCAGGCTGTACAGCTGCACCCCGATCCGCTCCGGCGGGACCCGGCGGAACCCGGGCCGCTCCTGCTGCTCCTGTGCGAGGGCGGGCGCGCCCAGTGCCCCGCCCACCCCCAGCGCGACCGATGACGTCACGGCCGCGCGCAGGAACCCCCGTCGATCCAGCCCCTGGCGTCCGTCCATGTGCCCCCCTGTTCGGCTCAGGTGCGAAGGGGCGGAAGGTACCAGACGTCCGGTTACTCCGGGCGGTCGGACGAAGTCCGCCCGAAGGCCGCGCCGCCAGCGGCCGTCCACTCCCGCACCGCGGCGGTGACCCGCTCCACCTGGGCCCGCAGCGCGTCGAGCTGGGCGCGCTCGGCCGCGCCGCCGGTGTAGGCGCCGCGGTCCGCGGGCCGCCCACCGCGCCAGATGCCGGCGATCCGGCGGGTGGCGGTGATCGTCGCCGTGGGGTCCCCGTCGACCAGCACGAGGTCGGCGCGCAGGCCGGGCGCGATCGCCCCGCGGTCGGTCATGCCGTAGGCGCGAGCGGGTCCCGAGGTCGCCCCCCGCAGGGCCGCCACGGGCGTCAGGCCCGCGTCGACCAGCAGCTCCAGCTCGCGGTGCAGGCTGGCGCCGTGCACGGTGCCCGGGTTGGGCGCGTCGGTGCCGGCGAGGACGGGCACGCCCGCCGCGGCCAGCCGCGCGACGTTGTCGCGCACGACCCCGTAGTCGCGCCGCTCCCCGCCGGGCCAGCGGTGCGGCCCGGCGATCAGGCCAGCGCGCCAGGGCTCGCCGAGGAACGGGGCGAGGTCGGGGTCCGCGGCCACCCGCGCCCCGCCGTCGCGGCCCAGGAAGCCCTGATCGTGGCCAGGGTGGGGGTGAGCGTGACCCCGCGGGCGGCGGCCAGGGCGACGAACGGCTCGTCCAGCGGGCCCTCGGTGGGCACGTGCTCGAGGCCATCGACACCGGCCGCCACCACCGCCCGCGCGGCCGCGCGGGTGGTCGCGTGGGCGACGACCCGCAGCCCGCGGTCGTGGGCGGCGGCGGCCAGGGCGGCGATGGTCGCCGGGTCCAGGGTCGGGTTGGGGAACGGGGTGTCCGCGCCGAGGTCGCTGATGACCTTCAGGTGATCGGCCCCCTCGGCGGCGCGCGCGGACACGAAGGCCGCGGCCTGGTCCGGCCCCGTCGCGTAGGGGATCGGTGCGTACATCATCGACGGGTGCCCGCCCGGTGCGGTCGCCCCGACCGTCGCGGAGCGCAGGTCGGCCAGCGCCGGGTCGGCCCCCGCCCGCCTGCGCAGGGCGGCGACGAGGTCGGGCTTGGAGAACTGGTCGACCACGGTCGTCACGCCGAAGACCAGGGCCTGCTCCAGCGCGCCCGGCAGCAGGTGGACGTGGGCGTCGATCAGGCCGGGCAGGAGCGTCCCCCAGCGGCCGTCGACCACGAGGTCGCCGGGACTGGCGATCTCGGGGCCGCCGACGGCGGCGATGCGGTCGCCGTCGACGCGCACCGCCGTCGCGGCGATCAGGTCGGTGCCGTCGAACACGCGGACGGCGGTGATGGTGGTCGGCATCGGGGCGCGGTCAGCCGTCGGCGGAGGACGTCCAGCCGATGGCGCGCATGGCGTAGTCCCAGGTCTCCTGGTCGATCATCCCGCGGGACGCGGCGACCGGGCCCTCCTTGTCGTACATCGCGATCAGGCCGTCGCGGATGCCCTGGTCGCCGCCGTGGAACTCGGCGACCTTCTCCTGCCAGCGGCGCGCGAGCGCCTGCACGCGCGGGTCCGCGACGTCGGTGCCGGCGTCCTTCTCCGCCTTGACCGCGTCGAGGAGCTCGGCCCACTCGCGCTGGGCCTCCTCGATGCGCTCGGGCCCGAGCTCGCGGCCGCGGGCGTCGATGCGGTCCCGCACCTCCGGGCTGTAGTACTGGTCCATCCGGGTCATCGCCTCCATCGTGTCGAGGAACGTGGCCGACGACGGCGCCCACCCCCGGTCGAGCACGTCGAGCAGCTGCGCCAGCTGCGCCCGGAGGCGCCGCTGGGCCGCCAGCTGCTCGTCGACCCGTGCCAGCTGCCGGGCGACCAGCGCGCGCTCGCCGCCGGCCTGGGCGTCCAGGCAGGCGGCGATCTCCTCCAGCGGGAAGCCCAGCTGGCGGAGCGCGAGGATGTGGTACAGCCGCGCCACCTCCGCCGCCCCGTACAGCCGGTAGCCGGCGGCGGAGCGGGCGGACGGGCGCAGCAGCCCGATCGCGTCGTAGTGGTGGAGGGTGCGGACGGTGAGGCCGGCCTGCTCGGCCAGCTCCCCGATCCGCCACGTCGTCGTCATGACCCGATGCTCCGGCCTGACGTCACGTCAGGGTCAAGTCCCCGCTTCCAGGACCGCGTTGGCGATCGCGAGGTCGCGGCTGGTCGACAGCGAGACGTGCACGGCGGTGACGCCGAGGCGGGCGGCGAGCGCCGCGGCGCCGCCGTGCAGCGTCGCGACCGGGCGGCCGAGGTCGTCGTTGAGGATCTCGACGTCGCGGAAGGCGAAGTCGCGGATGCCCGTGCCGAACGCCTTGGCGACCGCCTCCTTCGCGGCGAAGCGCGCGGCGAGCGACCCGGTGCGCTCGCCGCATGCGGCCTGCTCGGCGGCGGTGAACAGCCGGTCGCGCAGGCCCGGGGTCCGGGTCAGCGCGCGGCCGACGCGGTCGATCTCGATGGCGTCGACGCCGATCCCGACCACGCTCACCGCGCCGCCGTCACTCCACGGTGACGGTCTTGGCCAGGTTGCGCGGCTGGTCGACGTCGCGGCCCAGGGCGATGGCCACGTGGTAGCTGAGCAGCTGGAGCGGCACGACGGTCAGGATCGGGGTCAGCAGCTCGTGGACGTCGGGCACGTAGACGACGTGGTCGCTGTGCTCCTTGATCTCGGTGTCGCCCTCGGTGGCGATGGCCAGGACGACCGCGCCGCGGCCCTTCACCTGCTCGATGTTGGAGATGATCTTGCTGCGCACGTGGCCGCGGGTGGCCAGCGCGACGACCGGCCCGCCCTCGTCGATCAGGGCGATGGGCCCGTGCTTCATCTCCCCGGCGGGGAAGCCCTCGGCGTGGAGGTAGCTGATCTCCTTGAGCTTCAGCGCGCCCTCCAGGGCGATCGGCAGCCCCACGTGGCGCCCGAAGAACATCACGTAGCGGGCCCGCGCGACGGTCTGGGCGAGGTCGGCCATCTGCCGCTCGCAGTCCAGGACCTCCTCGATCAGGGCGGGCAGCGCGTGCATGCGCGCGAGGTGGTCGGCGACCTCGTCGGGGAACAGGGCCCGGCGCAGCTGGGCCAGGTACAGCGCCAGGATCTCCAGCGCGACCATCTGGGTGGTGAACGCCTTGGTCGACGCGACCGCGATCTCGGGCCCCGCGCGGGTGTACAGGACCGCGTCGGCCTCCCGCGCCAGCGAGGACCCGACCACGTTGGTGATCGCGACCACCGTGGCGCCCTGCGCGCGGGCGTGGGCGGCGGCGGCCAGCGTGTCGGCGGTCTCCCCCGACTGGCTGATCGCCACCACGAGCATGTGCGGGGACAGGATGGGATCGCGGTAGCGGAACTCGCTGGCGATCTCCACCTCGACCGGGATGTGGGCCCAGTGCTCGATCGCGTACTTGGCGACCATCCCGCTGTGGAAGCTGGTCCCGCAGGCGACGATGACGACCTTGTCGACGTGGCGCAGCTCCTCCGACGGCACGCGCAGGTCGTCCAGGACGATGCGGCCGTCGTCGTCGGTGCGCCCCAGCAGGGTCTCGCGGACCGCGCGCGGCTGCTCGTGGATCTCCTTGAGCATGAAGTGCGCGAAGCCCTGCATCTCGGCGTCGGCGACGTCCCAGTCGACGGTGAAGCGGTGCCCGCTGGCCGGGGCGCCGTCCAGGTCGGTGACCGTGATGCCGTCGGCGGTCAGGATCGCGACCTGGTCGTTGAGCAGCGCCTCGACGTCGCGGGTGTGGGCCAGCAGGCCGGCGACGTCGGAGGCCAGCAGCGACGCGCCGTCGCGGTGGCCCAGCACCATCGGCGCCTCGCGGCGGACCGCGACGATGACGCCCGGCTCGCGCCGGTCGACGAAGGCGAGGGAGAACGCGCCCTCCAGGCGCTTGACCGCGATGCGGACCGCCCGCGCGAGCGGGGACCCCTCACCCGACTGGGCGGCCCGGTCGTAGAGGGCGGCCACGAGCTGGACCACGACCTCGGTGTCGGTGTCGGACCGGAAGGTGTAGCCGTTGGCCAGCAGCTCGGACTTCAGGTCGGCGTAGTTCTCGATGATCCCGTTGTGGATCACCGCGACGTTGCCGTCCCCCGAGACGTGCGGGTGCGCGTTGCGGTCGTTGGGGTCCCCGTGGGTGGCCCAGCGGGTGTGCCCCAGCCCGGTGGACCCGGTGAGGTCCTGCCCGGCGACGTCGTCCACCAGCACCTGCAGCTTGCCAGCGCGCTTGCGCACGGCCAGCTCCGCGGGCGCGCCCGGGCGGTCGTCGACGAGCACGACCCCGGCGGAGTCGTAGCCCCGGTACTCCAGGGTCGCGAGCCCGTCGAGCAGGACGCGGAGCGCCGGGTCCGGACCGGTGTAACCGATGATCCCACACATGGCGTGCGTTCCTCTCGCCTCGGTCCCTCCGAGGGTAGCCAGGGGGTTGTTCGGCACCGATGGCCGTGCGGACGACCCCTGACCGGAGGATCCCGACGTCACGGGACCCCGGCCGCCGGTCTCAGCCGCCGGGCGAGGGCTTCGCGGTGAGCTCCTCGACGGGGGTCTCCTCCGCCTGCTCCGGCGACACGGTGCTGTCGGTGGACGGCGCGTCCTCGGTCGTCGCCTCGGCGGGCTGGCCCAGCGGCGGGAGCAGCAGCGGGCCGTCCGCGCTCGCGGGGTCCAGCCCCTCGCCCTCGTTGCGGTGCGGCGGCAGGAAGCGCTCCGGCGCGTCCGCGCCGTTGTGGTGCTGGGTCAGGAAGGACGCAGCGACCCCGGTGTCGAAGGTCTGGCACAGCTGGCGCTGGCCCCAGGCCACGGTCGCGAAGTTCGCCTCGCCGGGCAGGGCCTCGCCGAACGGCGCGACGACGATCTTGGGGAAGCGCCCGTCGATCTGCTCCTGGGCGAAGGTGCGCAGCTGCTCCACCTGCGCCGGGTCGGCGTCGTCGTCGTAGTAGAAGTTCACGTAGCCGTGCTCGAGGTTGTGGACCAGGATGCGCTCGTCGACCTGCTCGTCGTAGACGCCGGTGAGGGCCCACGAGCCGTAGTGCGTGCCGGAGGCGGCGGGGCGCTCGGGGTACAGGACCTCGGGCGGGGACTGCGCGAGCTGGGCGTCGGGGATGTGGTTGCCGGCGCCGGTCTGCTCCTCGGCCTCGATCGGGGTGCAGCCGAGGTCGTCGAGGCGGGCCTCGGCCGCGGCGATGTTGGCCTGCTCGGCGTTGCGGCGCTGGACCTGCTGGCCGACCAGCAGGCCCGCGACCAGCAGGACGACGAGACCGACCCCCGCGAAGGCGACCAGGCGGTTGCGGCGCGCCTTCGCCGCCGCCGCCCGCTCGCGGGCGAGCTTCTCCTCGCGGCGCTGCTTCTGGCGCGCGCGCTTGCTCTGCTCGGTCTCCTGCGCCACGGGTGCGTCGTCCTTCTCTGTGATCGTTCGTCGGCAGCGGGCGGGACGGGAGGTCCCAACGGGTGCGGCCCCGCCGGGGTTCCGCCGCGGCCCCGCTACGACCGCGCGCCGACCGCGCGGCGGAGCGGGTCGTCGGTCGGGCGGGGTGCGGGGGCCAGACCCAGATCGTAGAGGGCGGCGCGGGCGGTCGCGACGGCCGCCCCCAGGGCCACCAGGTCGTCGGGGGCGGCCGACGGCGCGCGCAGGGTGACCGCCCAGCCCTCCGGCCCGTCGTCCTCGCCCACCTCGACCCGGCCCTCGCCGCCGGCGCGCGCCGCCGCCACCACCCTGCGCCGGTCCCCCGCGGTGGGGACGCGGGGGGCGAGCGGCGGCGGGGACCGGCGCGGCGAGCACGTCGGCCAGCGCCCCGCGCCCGCGCGCGAACAGGTATGATGTCGTGGGCGGTGGGGCGGACCTGGTCGGGCGCGGGCGGGGGGTCGTTGGGCGCCCAGGCGTTGCCGCTGACGATGACGAAGGGCAAGCCGGCGGCCTTGTCGCGCACGAGGTCGGCGGCCCCGGCCAGCTCGTCGGCGACCGCGGCCTCGGTCACCTCCAGGACCGTGCCGAAGCGGTCGCGCGTCCCGCGCTCGTCGCGGATGGCGGCGAGGCCCGCCAGGCCGATCGCCACGTCGGTCTGGCCGTGGCGCCAGGCGCGCCCGAAGGTGTCGGTGACCAGGACCGCCAGCCGCAGCCCCGTGCGGTCCTGGAGCGCGGCCCGCAGGCCGCGCGCGCTGGCGTCGGGGTCGTCGGGGAGGAGAGTCACGACCCCGGGCTCGACGTTAGACGCGTCGATGCCGGCGTTGGCGCAGACCAGGCCGTGGCGCGTCTCCACCACCACGGTCCACGGCGCGTCGGCCAGCACGCGGACCGACTGCTCCACCGCCAGCCGGCGGCGGGCGGCGGCGCGGTCCTCGGCCGGGTCGAGCCGGACCACCGCGCCCTCGGCCTTGCTGACCGCCTTCTGGGCGACGACCACCACGTCGCCGTCGCGCAGCTCCGCGGCGGCGAGCACCAGCGCGGCGAGGTCGTCGCCGGGCCGGACCTCGGGGATGCCTTGGACCGGCAGGACCGTCAGGACCACGGCCGCACCAGGCCCAGCGCGGCGCGCGCGACCGCCTCCGCGATCTCCGGGGTGGTCATGATCGTGTCGGTCACCGCGACCCGGACGCCCAGGTCGGCCACCTCGTCCGCGAGGTCGGCGTCCCGGGTGTCCATCACCCAGCCGTCCAGGAACCCGGCGTAGCGGCGGGCCACACCGGCGGCGCTGAGCTGGTCGGGGGGCAGGAGCCGGTCGGCCATGCCGCGCACCGGCGCCCCGCCCACGATCGGGGACACGCCGACGACCGGCCGGTCCGCCAGGGCGTCCTGGATCCCGGGCACCGACAGGATCGTGCCGATCGACACCACCGGGTTGGACGGGCACAGCACCACCGCGTCCGCCGCCGCGATCGCCTCCAGGACGCCGGGCGCGGGACGGGCGTCGGCCGCGCCCTCCAGGCGGACGCCGGCGACGTCGGGGCCCGCCCGCTCCCCCACCCACCACTGCTGGAAGTGCAGGTCGCGCCCGTCGGTGGTGGTGATGCGCGTGGCCACCGGCGCGTCGGTCATCGGCAGCAGGCGGAAGCCGAGCCCCCAGGCCGCCGCGATCCGCGCCGTCGCCTCCGACAGCGTCCCGCCGGCGGCCAGGACCTCGGAGCGCACGAGGTGGGTCGCCAGGTCGCGGTCGCCGAGGGTGAACCAGGCGGGACGGCCGTAGCGGTCCCGCAGCTCGGTCGACACGGCCAGCGTCTCCCCGGCCCGGCCCCAGCCGCGCTCCGCGTCGACCCCGCCGCCCAGGGTGTAGGTGATCGAGTCCAGGTCGGGGCTGACGTGCAGCCCGTGGAGGCGCAGGTCGTCGCCGGTGTTGGCGACCACCGTGAGCGCGGTCGGGTCGACGGCGCGGACGAGGCCGCGCAGGAACCGCGCCGCCCCGATCCCGCCGGCCAGGGCGACGACGTCGGGCACGGGAGGATCCTATGGCCGCCGCAGACCCGGGTCCGCCGGCCGGCCGCCTCGGGATCGTCCGCGTGGCCGGGACGGATCGACGTCAGCGCGCGCCGTAGTGGGCGGCGACCTGGGCCGCGCTGAGCGCGTAGTCGAACACCGCCACCTCGTCGAGGAGGCCGGGGAAGGGCTCGCTGTCGGCCGCCCCGTCCTTGGCGCCCAGGTACAGCGGCCCGCTCGTGGACAGGAACATGTCGGCGACCAACCCGCTCGAGTACGACTGCACCGGCTGGCCGTCCCAGTAGCTGTTCAGCGTGCCGCCGTCCTTCGTGACCACGAGGTGGTGGAACGCGGTGGTGTCGGTGATGCCCGGAGGAGCGCCGAGGCCGACCGTGATGTTGGTGCCCCCGCCCTCCCTGTGGAGCTGGATGGAGTCGTCGTCGAACCCCAGGCAGAAGCCGCCGGCGTCCTTGCAGACCATGGTCTGGCGTGGGCCCGTCGGGTTCAGCACCGTGCGCCGGACCCACAGCTCGATGCTGAAGACGTCGTCGACGTCCAGCGACGCGTGGTGGGGGACCGCCACGTGGTCGGCCACCCCGTCGCGGAACTCGACCGCCGTGTCGCCGGCCAGGGCGCCGGGGCGGCCCAGCAGGGGACCGCCGACGTAGGAGCCGTCCAGGCCGGCGCCGGAGCTGTCGGTCGCCGTGGTCCCCGAGCTCTCGCCCAATCGGTAGGAGACCACCGGCCCGTCGGCCAGCACCGTCTGGTCGTAGGGGAGGACCAGGTCCGCGGCGGTCGTGAAGGTGTTGCCGCCGGCCGGCTCCGCGTCGCTGTACACACCGGCGGCGTCCCCGACCGACCCGGCCGCCAGCGCGACGGCCAGCAGGACCACGGCCAGCGCGGCGGGCAGCACACGGCCCGCGGCCGCCGTCCCCGCCCCCCTGGTCATGACCGGAGTCTCGTCACCCGCCACGCGGACTTGACGGGCACGTCGCGCCGGGTCGCGGGCGACCCGGCACTCAGGACGGGGCCCGGACCAGCCGATCCCCCTGCAGAGGAACCGCAGCGGGAGGGACGAGACCGTGACAGCCACGATCGCACGGCGGCTGGTGGCCACCTTCGTGGCCCTGCTGGCCTTCGGCGTGGTCACCGTCACGGGCACGCTCGCGGTGTTCAGCGACCAGGAGACCAACGCCGGCAACACCTTCAGCACCGGCTCGATCAACCTGACCGTGGCGCCGACCAGCGCGATCGTGTCGTTCTCCGGGATGATGCCGGGCGACCAGGTCACCGACGACGTGGTGGTCACCAACGCCGGCGGCAGCGACGACCTGCGCTACGCGATCTCCTCCACCGCGACCGACCCCGACACCAAGGCCCTCAAGGACCAGCTGGTCCTGACGGTCAGGGCCGTCGATGCCACCACGCCCGGCACCCCCTGCGACGACTTCGACGGCACCCAGCTCTACAACGGCGACCTCGACGCGAGCGCCGGCCTGATCGTCGGCGACGCCGGCACGGGCGCCGATGCCGGCGACCGCACGCTGGCCGCCGGCGCCGGCGAGACCCTCTGCTTCCGGGTCCTGCTCCCCTCGAGCACCGGCAACACCCACGCCAGCGCGTCCACCACGGCGACGTTCACCTTCGACGCCGAGCAGACCGACAACAACCCCTAGGTCCGATGGTGCGCCGCACCCCTCCCACGACGCCGCGGCCGGGGAGCCGGGCGCCGGCCACGGCCGCCCTGGTCGCCGCGATCGCCCTCCTGGGCGTCGCGGTGCTGCCGGTGGCCTTCGGGTTCACCTCGATGCTGATCCGCAGCGGCAGCATGGGGCGGGCCGCCCCGGTCGGCAGCGTGGTGCTGGGTCGCCACGTCGACGCCGGCCAGGTCCGGATCGGGGACGCCGTCCTGCTCCCCCGGCCCGGCACCCCCGTCCTGCACCGCGTCATCGAGGTCGGCCACGAGCAGAGCCGGGTGGTCGTGCGCACGCAGGGCGACGCCAACCCCTTGCCGGACGCCACGCCGACCGTGCTGCCCGCCCGTGTGGTGCGCGCCGTCGCCACCGTGCCCCACGTCGGCCACCTGCTCCGGGTGGTCAGGACCCCCGTCGGCTGGGTCATGTTCGTCCTGGTGCCGTCCGCGGCGCTGTGCGCCCTGTTCCTCCGGAGCCTGTGGGCCCCTCCCAGCACGCCGGCCGCGCGGGGGTGGTCCCTGCCCCGCCAGCCCGCGCCGTAGCCCGCGGCGACGACGTCGGGCACGGCCCGGACCGTCCCCGGGGGTGCGGGGGGTGCGACAGGTCATCCGGCAGGACGAGGCGCGCGCGGGCCGCCAGGCCGTACCGTGAGGTCATGGACGACGACCGCAACTGGGCGGTGGGGGTGCACCTCACCGCGCTGCTCGGCGGGCTGGCCGGCGGCGCCCCGGCCTTCCTGGGACCGCTGATCATCTGGCTGCTGAAGCGCGACCAGAGCCCCTTCGTGCGCCAGCACGCCGTGACCGCGCTGAACTTCCACATCTCGGCGCTGATCTATGCCCTGGTCATCGGCATCGGCGTGCTGCTCACCTTCGGGCTCAGCCTGTTCCTGCTGATCCCGCTGGGCGTGCTCTGGCTGGTGTTCACCGTCCAGGCGCTCTCCGCCGCCTCGCAGGGCCGCACCTACGCCTACCCGCTGGCCCTGCCGCTGTTCAGCTAGCGAGGGCCAGCTCCTCGGCGACCACGGCGGCGAGCCGGTCCGCCGTGGCCTGCGCGTCGTCCTCGGTCTCGGCCTCGACCATCACGCGGACGACGGGCTCGGTGCCCGACGGGCGGACGAGCACGCGGCCGCCGTCGCCCATGCGCTCCTCCTCCGCCCGGACGGCCTTCCACAGCTGCTCGGCGTCGGCGAGGCGCCCGCGGTCCACCTCGGGCACGTTGATGAGGACCTGGGGCAGGCGGCGCATCACGGTGGCCAGGTCGGCCAGCGGGCGCCCGGTGTCGACCACGGCGCCCAGGAGCTGCACGGCGGTCAGCACGCCGTCGCCGGTGGTGGCGTGCTCGGCGAAGATCACGTGCCCGGACTGCTCGCCGCCCAGCGGGTGGCCGCCCTCGCGCATGGCCTCCAGCACGTAGCGGTCGCCGACCTTGGTCTGCACGACCCCGATGCCGAGCCCCTCCATTGCGCGCTTGAAGCCGAGGTTGGTCATGACCGTGGTCACCACGGTCGGCAGGCCGCGCTGCTCGTGCAGGCGGGCGGCCAGGACCGCGAGGATCGCGTCGCCGTCCACGACCCGGCCGTCGCCGTCGACCGCGATCAGCCGGTCCGCGTCGCCGTCGTGGGCCAGTCCCAGGGCGGCGCCGGTCGCCAGCACCGCCTGCGCGGCGACCTCGGGGTGGGTGGAGCCGCAGCCGTCGTTGATGTCGTCGCCGGTCGGGTCGGCGCACAGCGCGGTCACCGTGCAGCCCAGGCGGTCCAGGACCAGGGGCGCGACGGTCGAGGCGGCGCCGTTCGCGCAGTCGACCACGACGCGCAGCCCCGCGAACGGCCGGGGTCCGCGCCCCGCCTCGCCCAGCGCGACGAGGTGGTCGACGTAGCGGTCGACCAGGCCCGGCGCGTCGTGGCGGCGGCCGACCGCCGCACCGGTGGGCCGGTCCTCGTCGCTGCGCTGCAGCAGCTCCTCGATCCGGTCCTCCTCGGCGTCGGTGAGCTTGTAGCCCGACGAGCCGAAGAACTTGATGCCGTTGTCGGCCACCGGGTTGTGGCTGGCCGACAGCACCGCGCCGGAGTCCGCGCCGATGCTGCGCGTGAGCAGCGCGACGCCCGGGGTGGGGAGGACGCCGAGCACGACGGCGTCACCCCCGGCCGAGCAGATCCCCGCCACCAGCGAGGCCTCGAGCATCTCGCCCGACGCGCGCGGGTCGCGCCCCACCGCGATCCGCGGCCGGGCGATGCCCTCCTCGCGCAGGGTGCGCACCAGCGCACGCCCGAGTCCCAGGACGAACTCGGGCGTCAGCTCGGTGTTGGCGACCCCACGGATACCGTCGGTGCCGAACAGGCGGCCCATGGCCGTGCTGCGAGCTGCGGAGGAGCGGTCAGCGCTTCGAGTACTGCGGCGCCTTGCGCGCCTTCTTGAGGCCGTACTTCTTGCGCTCGGTCTCGCGCGCGTCGCGTCGCAGGAGGCCGGCCTTCTTCAGCGGCGCGCGCCACTCCGGGTCCTCGCCCTCCAGCGCGCGCGACAGGCCGTGGCGCAGCGCGCCGGCCTGGCCGGCGATGCCGCCGCCCGCGATGCGGGCGACCACGTCGAAGCGGCCCTCGGACTCGGTCACGCGGAACGGCTCGCGGACGTCGGCCTGGAGGGCGGGGATCGGGAAGTACTCCTCCAGCGACCGCCCGTTCAGCCGGAACTCGCCGGTCCCCGGGTACACGCGGACGCGCGCGACCGCCGTCTTGCGGCGGCCGGTGAAGATCTTGACGTCAGGCATCGGGTGTTCGTTCCCCTAGACGGTCTTGAGCGCGGCGGACAGGTGCGCGGGCAGCGGGACGGGCTGCTGCGCGGCGTGCGGGTGGTCCGGCCCGGCGTAGACCTTGAGCTTGGTGAGCTGCTGGCGCCCCACGGTGTTCTTGGGCAGCATCCCGCGCACGGACTGCTCGACCAGGCGCTCCGGCCGCTCCTCCAGGAGGCGGCCGAAGGAGATCGACTTCAGCCCGCCGGGGTAGCCCGAGTGGCGGTAGGACAGGCTCTGGACGTCCTTGCTGCCGGTCATCTTCACGCCCGCTGCGTTGACCACGATGACGAAGTCACCGGTGTCGACGTGGGGCGCGAAGGTCGGCTTGTGCTTCCCGCGCAGCACGTGGGCGACCTGCGTCGCCAGCCGGCCCAGCACGACGTCCTGGGCGTCGACCACGAACCAGGTCCGCTGGATGTCGGAGGGCCGGGGTGAGTACGTGCGCATGGGTTTCGGGATTCCTCGAGGAGACGGAGACATCGGGCGCGCGCGAACGGCGCGCCCCTCGCATCTGGATAGCCTACTTCCGCAGCGACCCCACCTTCAACCGGTCGGAGGCACCGATGGACACCGCGGTCGACGAGCTGGTGACCCACCGCATGGTCGACGTGGGCGAGGTCACCCTGCACGTCGCGGAGGCGGGGACGGGCCCGCTGGTCGTGCTGCTGCACGGCTTCCCCGAGTTCTGGTACGGCTGGCGCCACCAGATCCCCGCGCTGGCGGCCGCGGGTTACCGGGTGGCCGCGCCGGACCTGCGCGGCTACGGGCTGTCGGACAAACCGCGCGGCGAGGCCGCTTACGGGGGGCCGGCGCTGACCGGCGACGTCGCCGGCCTGGTGCGCGCGCTGGGCGAGCAGCGCGCCGTGGTCGTGGGCCACGACTGGGGCGGGGTCATCGCCTGGCTCACCGCCATGTCCCGTCCCGAGGTCGTCGACCGGCTGGTGGTCGCCAACGCGCCGCACCCGGCGGTGTTCGGGCGCGCCCTCGCCTCGCCGGCCCAGCTGCTGCGGTCGTCCTACATGGGGTTCTTCCAGCTGCCGGCGGTGCCCGAGCTGCTGCTGGGCGCCGGGGGCGCCACGGTCCTGCGCCGGCTGCTGCGGGCCGCCACCGTCCGGCCCGACGCCTTCACCGAGGCCGACCTGGCGCGCTACGCCGAGGCGTTCGCCGAGCCCGGCGCGCTGTCGGGGGCGCTCGCCTACTACCGCTCGATGGGCCGCAGCCTGGCCGCCGACGGCGGGGCCCGCCTGGCCGCGCGGCTGCGCCGCCAGGCCCCGGCGCCGCGCCCGCCCGATCACCGCGCCCACCCTGGTCCTGTGGGGTGCCGCGGACCCCGTGCTGCCACCCCGCCTGGCCGACCCGGGCCACGACCTGCTGCCCAACGGCCGCGTGCAGCGCATCGAGGGCGCGGGCCACTTCGTGCAGTCCGAGGACCCCGAGACGTTCAACGCCGCGCTGCTGGACTTCCTGCGCGAGGGCGAGCGCCCCCCGGCCCCCTCGAGCGTGTCGCCTCGCTCGTGAGCCGCCCGGCGTCTGCGGTGCACCCCCAGGCCCGCGCCCGCGGGTGACCGCGCCGGGCGCCGGGCGCTGCGCCTCGGGGACTCCCCTGAGGTGCTCGTGCGCCACCGCCCGCGAGGCTGGAGGGGGTCGGGACGGGACGCGCCTGCGGGCGCCGGGTGGCGAGCGGAGGGCGGGTGGCACGGCAGGGCAGGACCTGGGGGGCGCTGCTGCGCCGCGTCCTGGAGATCGCGGCGATCGGGCTGGCGGTGTACCTGCTGCTGCCCCAGCTCGCCGGTCTCGAGGCGACCGGGCAGGCGCTGGCCGCGTCGCGGTGGTACGTGATCGTGGCGGTGGTGGCGCTGGAGGCCGCGAGCCTGCTGGCCTACGCCGAGGTCGGGGTCCTCATGGTCCGGCGCACCGGCGAGCGCCCGCCCAAGCGGCTGATGCAGCGCATGACGGTGGTCGGGCTGTCCCTGGGGCGCACCCTGCCCGGCGGGAGCGCCGCGGCGATGGCGCTGAACATCCGCCTGCTGTCGGCGCAGGGGGTCGACCCCGCGCGGGCGACCGTCGCGCTGGCCGCGTCCGGCGCGATCTCCTCGGCCGTGCTGGCCCTGCTGCTGCCCGGGGCGTCGCTGCTCGCCTTCACCAGCGGCAACCCGGGGGTGGTGGTCCAGGGGCTGCTGGGCGTCAGCGCCGTGGTCGTCATCGCGGTCGCGCTGCTGCCGCTGACCGCGCGCCAGCCGCGGCGCATCGCGGCGCTGGCCGAGCTCGCGGAACGCGCCTCGCGCGGCATCGCCCGGGGGCCGCTGCGCCGGCGCGTCCCGCCCGGGGCCACGCGCGAGGCGGTCACGCGCGGCCTCTACGCCGTGCGCGACGTCAGCCGCGACCCCCGCGTCCTGGTCCGGGCGGCGGCGTGGGCCCTGGCCAACTGGCTGCTCGACGTCGCCGTCCTCGTCGTGATCGCGTCCACGGTCGGCCGCGGCACGCCGTTCGCGGGCCTGCTGCTCGCCTACATCGTGGCCCAGCTCAGCATGGCCCTGCCCATCACCCCGGGGGGCGTCGGCATCGCGGAGGCGGCCATGACCGCCTCGCTGCTCGCCTCCGGCGCGCCCGCGGCGGCGGCCACCGCCACCGCCCTGGGCTACCGCATCGTCAGCCACTGGCTGCCCATCCTGGTCGGCCTCGCCCTCCTGCCGACCGTCACCGGCGGCCTGCGCCGCCGCAGGCGGCACCTGCGGTGAACCGCGCCCAGCGGGCGGCGCGACAAGCGGTCGTGCGCGACCCCGCCCATGGGGAGTACAGGAGGAAGCGGGACGTGATCGGGGACGCCGTCGAGCTCGTGGTCGACTGGCTGCTGCACTGGTGGTTCTACCGGGGCCGCGCCGAGCGACCCGCGGTCACCGGTCCCCGGGGGCGGCACCGTCGCCGCGCAGGGTAGGCGGGCCCCCGCGAGGAGGCAGGGATGCGGAGGGCGGGGTGGGACGCGCGGCGGCGCAACCGGCGCATCGGTACGGCCGACCAGGGTTGGGGCGCGGACAACCGGATGGTCGTGCCCGAGGCGTGGCACGGCCTCCGCCCGGCGCCCGAACGCTTCGGTCCGCACCAGGTCGTGGAACGGACGATCGCCGGCGCCTCGCGGACGTTCCTGATCCAGGCCACGCGCCCCGGCACCGACCACCCCTGCACGGTCGAGGACGTCGCCCACCTCCTGGCGCACGTGCCCGCCGACGACCTGCGCGGCCTGACCCTGTTCGTGCTGCGCCAGCCCACCCGCAAGCACGAGCTGCTGCGACCGGTCTGGGGCCGGCTGGTGTTCGAGCAGGCGATCGGACGGCACGTCGGACCCGCGGTGGAGCTGGAGAGCCTGGCCACGCCCGCGACCCTGCTGTTCGGTCGCGGGCGTGGCGTGTACGACGCCCGCAGGTTGGAGCGGCTGGTGGCGGACGGGCACGGCGTCGAGCGGGACCGCCACGGTCAGGTCCGCGTGGCCGTGACGCGGGAGAGTGCGCGCGCCACCCAGTTGCACTGGACGCTGCTGCACGAGATCGGTCACTGGGTCGACTGGCGACGGCACGTGGTGCCACTGCCGCCGCAGCCGTCCGAGGCGGACGAGCAGCGCTGGTGGGCGGCGACGGGGCGCTACTGGCGGCGGCCGTGGCGCGAGCGGGAGGAGGCGGCCGACCGTTACGCCGCCCGTCTGCGCTCCCGCCTCCACGACGACGGCGTGATCCCGTTCGCCCCCCGGGACGCCACCGCTCAGGCGTAGTCGACGGCGATCAGGGTGAGGCCGTGCGGCGGGGCGATCGCGCCCACGGCGGCCCGGTCGCGGCCGGCGAGCACGGCGGCGACGTGCCCGGGGTCGCGGCGGCCGCGGCCGACCGGCAGCAGGGCCCCGACGATCGAGCGGACCATCTGGTGGCAGAAGGCCTGGCCGTCGACCTCGACGGTGACGAGGTCGGGGCCCGCGCGCAGGGCCTCCACGCGCAGGACCCGGCGCACCAGGTGCTGGTCCCCCGCCCGGCGGCAGAACGCCGAGAAGTCGTGCTCGCCGACCAGGGCCGCGGCGGCGGCGGTCATCGCCGCCGGGTCCAGGGGTGGCCCGCCCAGGTGCCAGGTGTCGTGGCGCCACAGCGGGGCCATCGCCTCGGCGTCGCAGATCCGGTAGCGGTAGCGCCGGGCGCGGGCGGAGAAGCGCGCGTCGAAGCCGCCGGGCGCGACGGCGACCGACCAGACCGTGAGGTCGGCGCCGCAGAGCCGGTCCAGCGCGCGCCGCGCGCGGCCCAGGTCCGCCAGGTACCGCCAGTCCTCGGGCACGTCGCAGGTGACGACCTGGGCCAGCGCGTGCACACCGGCGTCGGTGCGCCCCGCCCCGGTCGTCGCCACGACCCGCCCCACCAGGCGCTCCAGGGCCGCCTCCAGCACGCCCTGCACGGTGCGCTGGCCCGGCTGGCGGGCGAAACCGCGGAACCCACCCCCGTCGTACGCCAGGTCGATCCGCAGGCGCACGGGGAGGTGGGTTCCGGGGTGGTGCGGGGTGCTACTCGTTGACGTTCTGGCCGCTGCCGGGCTGCTCGTCGGCCGGGATCGGGCCAGTGATCGGCTCGCCGCCCTCGGTCGCGTCGTCGGTCAGGCCGCCGGCCTCGTCGGGTGAGGGCGACTCGGTGTCCTGGTCGGGGTTGCCGGAGGGACCGCCCGCGCCGGTGTCGCTGTCCACGGGGTCCTCCTCGGCCGCCAGGCGGGCCTCGACCTCGGCGGGGTCGGCCTCGACCTCGTCGAGGTCGTCCGCGGCGGGCGCCGCGGCCGGCACGCCGACCGCGCCCGTCGCCGCGACCTGCTGCGACCGGCGCCCGAACAGCCCGCGGCGGGGCTGGTCGTCGTGGTCGTGGTCGTGGTCGGCGTGGTCCTCGTCGTCCTCTGCCGGGGTGAGGTCCTCGCCCCGGTCGACCGCGGCCAGCCGCTCCTCCTCGCGCTGCTGCGCGGTCGAGGACAGCGTGCCGCCGCGGCGGCGGCGCAGGCTCCAGCGCCGGCGGGGCGCCTCGGTCAGGTCGCCGGCCGCGCCCGGGGCCTCGATGCCCTCGACCAGCTCGATGAGGGCCATGGGGGCCGCGTCGCCCTTGCGCGGGCCGAGCTTGAGCACCCGGGTGTAGCCGCCGTCGCGCTCGGCGAACGCCGGGCCGATGTCGGTGAACAGCTTGTGGACCACGTCGCGGTCGCGGACGACCTTGAGCACCTGCCGGCGCGCGTGGACGTCACCGCGCTTGGCGAAGGTGATCATCTTCTCCGCCAGCGGCTGGACCGTCTTGGCCTTGGGCAGAGTGGTGGTGATCCGCCCGTGGCGGAACAGCTCCGTGGACAGGTTGGACAGGATCAGGCGCTGGTGCGCCGGACCGTGGCCGAACCGGGGGCCCTTCGTGGGCTGCGGCATGGTGGTCAGGTCCTTTTCAGCTGTAGGAGCCGGCGCCGCCGCCCGAGTAGTCCGCGAGCGACAGGCCCATCTCCGTCAGCTTCATGCGGACCTCGTCGATCGACTTCTGGCCGAAGTTGCGGATGTCGAGCAGGTCCTGCTCCGACTTCTGCACCAGCTCGCCGACCGTCGACACGCCCTCGCGCTTCAGGCAGTTGTAGGAGCGGACCGACAGGTCCATGTCCTCGATGGGCAGGGACAGGTTGGGCGACTGCGGGCCGCCGACCGCGCCGTCGAGCCCGATGGACAGGCCGCCGGGGCCGCCCTCCTCGAACTCGGCGAACAGGCCGAACAGGTCGCGCAGGGTCTCCCCCGCCGACGCCAGGGCCTCGGCCGGCGTGACCGACGCGTCGGTCTCCACGTCGAGGATCAGGCGGTCGTAGTTGGTCATCTGCTCGACGCGGGTGTCCTCGACGCGGTACGCCACGCGGCGGACCGGCGAGTAGATCGAGTCGATCGGGATGACACCGATCGGTAGGTCGGGGCGCTTGTTGCGCTCCGCCGAGACGTACCCGCGGCCGCGCTCGACCGTGAGGTACATCTCCACGCGGCCCTTGCGGTTCAGGGTCGCGATGTGGAGGTCGCGGTTGAGGATCTCGACCTCGCTGGGCGCGGTGATGAAGTCCGCGGTGATCTCGCCGGGCCCCTCACCACCCAGGAAGATCTCGACCGGCTCGTCGGAGAACGAGCGCAGGACGAGGTCCTTGAGGTTCAGGATGATGTCGGTGACATCCTCCTTGACGCCCTCGATCGAGCTGAACTCGTGGAGCACGCCCTCGATGCGGACGCTGGTGACGGCCGCGCCCGGGATCGACGAGATCAGGGTGCGGCGCAGGCTGGCGCCGAGCGTGTAGCCGAAACCCGGCTCCAGGGGCTCGATGGAGAAGGTGGAGCGCGTCCCCTCGACGAGGACGTTCTCGGTGATGGTGGGGCGCTGGACGGTGAGCACGGCGGCGTTCGCCTCCTCGGCGACTGCGGTGGTACGAGGTGGTTCCTACTTGCTGTAGAGCTCGACGATCAGCTGCTCGGCGACGGGGACGTCGATCTGCTGGCGGTTCGGCAGGTTGAGCACGCTGACCTGGCGCTGACCCTGGTCCAGGGACAGCCAGCCCGGGATCTGCCGGCCCGGAGCGAGCTCCATCGCACCCAGCACGGGGACGATGTCGACGCTGCGCTCCTTGATGGTGATCACGTCGCCCGGCTCCACCTGGTAGCTGGGGATGTTCACCGTGCGGCCGTTGACGCGGACGTGCCGGTGGGTGACGAGCTGGCGCGCCTGCGGGCGCGTCACCGCCAGCCCACCGCGGAACACGACGTTGTCGAGGCGCCGCTCGAGCATGACCAGCAGGTTCTCGCCGGTCAGGCCCTGCTTGCGCGTCGCCTTGTCGTAGTAGTTGCGGAACTGCTTCTCCAGCACGCCGTAGATGCGGCGGGTCTTCTGCTTCTCGCGCAGCTGGAGCAGGTACTCGGACTCCTTGATGCGCCCGCGCCCGTGCTCGCCCGGCGGGTAGGGGCGCTTCTCGGTGGCGCAGTGGCGCTTCTCGCAGATGCGCATGCGCTCACGCCGGCACTGGCGGCACTTGGGACCGGTGTAACGAGCCATGGTGGGTCAAGTCTCCTGAGGCGTCAGACGCGGCGGCGCTTGGGCGGCCGGCAGCCGTTGTGCGGGATGGGGGTCACGTCCTTGATCGCGGCGACCTCGAGGCCGTTGGCCTGCAGCGACCGGATCGCGGTCTCGCGGCCGGACCCCGGCCCCTTGACGTAGACGTCCACGCGCCGGACCCCGTAGTCGGCCGCGCCCTTGGCCGCCTTCTCCGCGGCCATCTGCGCCGCGTACGGCGTGGACTTGCGGCTGCCCTTGAACCCGACGTTGCCCGACGAGGCCCACGACAGGACGTTGCCCTGCGGGTCCGTGATCGTGACGATCGTGTTGTTGAACGAGCTCTTGATGTGGGCCTGGCCCGACTCGACCCGGCGGCGCTCCTTCTTGCGCTGCCGGTTCTTGGCGGTACCGCTGCCCTGCTGCTTGCGCTGCTGTGCCATGAGGTGATCCCGCCCCTACTTCCGGATCTTCTTCTTCAGCCCGCCGACCGTGCGCTTCGGGCCCTTGCGGGTGCGCGCGTTGGTGTGCGTGCGCTGCCCCCGGACCGGGAGCCCGCGACGGTGGCGGATGCCCTGGTACGAGCCGATCTCGACCTTGCGCTTGATGTTCTGCTGGACCTCGCGCCGCAGGTCGCCCTCGATGCGGAAGTTGCCCTCGATGAACTCGCGCAGCAGGCGCACGTCGTCGTCGGACAGGTCGCGGACGCGCGTCGACGGGTCGACCCCCGTCGCGCTGAGGGTCTGCTGCGCGCGGGTGCGGCCGACGCCGAAGATGTAGGTGAGGCCGATCTCCACGCGCTTCTCACGCGGGAGGTCGACGCCGGCGATGCGTGCCAGTGCCATGTGCGGAGGGCTCCTTCGGGTGCGGGCGCTAGCCCTGGCGCTGCTTGTGCCGGGGGTTCGAGCAGATCACCATCACGCGGCCGTGCCGGCGGATGATCCGGCACTTCTCGCAGATGCGCTTGACGCTGGGCTGGACCTTCATGGGTGCGTGCGCTTTCGGTCTCGGGCGTGCCGCGCGGCGGCCTGGTCAGGGACATCCTGGACAGGGGCGGAGCCGGGCAACGCAAAAGGGCCTCGCCAAGGCGAAGCGCTCCGGTGAGGTTATCATCCGGCGGCCCGCATCGCCAACGGCCAGGCGGGCTCGTCGTCGCGGGCCGTCAGCACCCACGGGCCGTCGTCGGTGATGGCGACGGTGTGCTCCCAGTGGCTGGACAGCGACCCGTCCTGGGTCACGACCGTCCAGTCGTCGGCGAGCGTGCGGGTGTCGGCGGTGCCCAGGTTGAACATGGGCTCGACCGCCAGGACCAGGCCCGGGACCAGCTTGGGGCCCCGGCCCGGGCGGCCGAAGTTGGGGACGTGGGGGTCTTCGTGCAGTGCGCGGCCGATGCCGTGGCCCACGTACTCGCGGACCACGCCGTAGCCGTGCGGGGTCGCGACGGCCTCGACCGCCGCGGAGATGTCCGACAGCCGCCGGCCCTTGGCCGCGGCCTCGAGGCCCGCCCACAGGCCCTGGCGGGTGCGCTCCACGAGGTCGCGCACCTCCGGGGCCACGGTGTCCTCGCCCCCGACGATCCAGGTCACCGCGGAGTCGCCGTGGTAGCCGTCGACGATGGCGCCGGCGTCGATCTTGATCAGGTCGCCCTCGCGCAGGACCACGTCGGGCGAGGGGATGCCGTGGACGATCTGGTCGTTGACCGACGTGCACAGGGTCGCAGGGAAGCCCCGGTAGCCCTTGAACGACGGGATGCCGCCGCGCGAGCGGACCTCGCGCTCGGCGACCTCGTCGAGGTGCTGGGTCGAGACGCCGGGCCGGACGACCTCGCGCAGCACCTGGTGCAGCTCCGCGACGACCTTGCCCGCCTTGGCCATCAGCTCGACCTCGGCGGGGGACTTGCGCACGATCATGTGTGCACCTCACACGCCGGGCGGCTCACGGCTGCACCTCGGACGACGGCTCCTGCGGGGGGATCTCGCGCAGCACCGCCAGGGCGCGTGCCGTCACCTCGTCCACGGAGCCGACGGCCGCCACGTCCCGCAGGAGGCCGCGTTCGGTGTAGAAGAACTCCAACGGCTCGGTCTTGCCGTGGTATTCCGCCAGCCGCTGACGGATCACGTCCTCGGTGTCGTCCTCGCGGCCCTCGATCGACGCGCGCCGGAACAGCCGGTCGATGACCTCGTCGTCGTCCACCACGAAGCGCAGCACGACGGTCAGCGGGGTGCCGGCGTCGGCCAGCAGGTCCTCCAGCGCCAGCGCCTGGGGCACCGTGCGGGGGAAGCCGTCGAGCAGGAAGCCGGCGGCGCAGTCCCCCTGCGCCAGCCGGTCGCCGACCATGTCGATCACGACCTCGTCGGGGACGAGGTCGCCGCGCTTCATGAACGACTGGGCGCGGCGCCCCAGATCGGTCTGCTCGGCCACGTTGCGCCGGAAGATGTCGCCCGTGGAGATGTGCGGGATCCCGTGCTCGGTCGCGATGCGCGCCGCCTGCGTCCCCTTGCCCGCCCCCGGGGGGCCCAGCAGCACCAGTCGCGTCATGACCGCAGGAAGCCCTCGTAGTGGCGCTGCATCAGCTGGGACTCCAGCTGCTTCATCGTCTCCAGCGCCACGCCGACGGCGATCAGCAGGGCCGACCCCCCCAGCGGGAACGACACGCCCGGCACGAAAGCCAGCGCGATCATCGGGATGATGGCCAGGAAGCCCAGGTAGATCGACCCCGGCAGGGTGATGCGGGTGAGGACGCGGTCGAGGTACTCCGCGGTGGGACGGCCCGGGCGGATGCCGGGGATGAACCCGCCGTACTTCTTCATGTTGTCGGCCACGTCGGTCGGGTTGAAGGTGATCGACGTGTAGAAGTACGCGAAGAAGATGATGAGCAGGAACGTCAGCACCGTGGCGACGGGCGAGAACGTCCCGCCCGTGGAGTTCAGGTAGCGGTCGATGAAGTTGGTGACCGAGGGGTTGCCCGCGATCGACGCGACCAGGCTGGGGAGGTACAGCAGGCTGGAGGCGAAGATGATCGGGATGACGCCGGCCTGGTTGACCTTCAGCGGGATGTAGGTCGACGTCCCGCCGTAGGTGCGCCGGCCCACCTGACGCTTGGCGTACTGCACCGGGATGCGGCGCTGTGCCTGCTCGACGTAGACCACCCCGACGATCAGCAGCAGCACGATCAGCAGCGCGACGCCCAGGATGACGGGGCCGTTGTCGCGGTTGAGCAGCTGGCTGCCCTGGCTGGGCAGCTGGGAGATGATCGACGCGAAGATCAGCAGCGAGATGCCGTTGCCGATGCCGCGCTGGGTCACCAGCTCGCCCAGGTACATGACGAACGCGGTGCCCGCGGTCAGCGTCAGCACCTGCAGGGCGGTGATGTACCACGAGTTGTCGGGGATCAGGCCGGGCACCGCCACGCCGAACAGCTGCTCGGGCGCGTTGCCGATGACCACCAGCAGCGCGGTCGACTGCAGGACCGCCAGCACCACGGTCAGGTACCGGGTGAACTGGGTGATCCGCTTGGTGCCGCTCTCACCCTCCTTCTGCCAGCGCTCCAGCCGCGGGATGACCACGGTGAGCAGCTGCATGATGATGCTGGAGGTGATGTAGGGCATGATCCCCAGCGCGAAGATCGCCAACTGCGACAGCGCACCGCCGGAGAACAGGTTGATCAGGCCGGCGGCGCCGGCCGTGGCGCTCTGCTCGCGCAGCGTCTGGAGCACCTGGAAGTCCACCCCGGGGATCGGGATGAACGAACCCAGCCGGTAGACGGCGACGATCCCGAACGTGAACAGGATCTTCTTCCGGAGCTCCGGGACCTTGTAGGCGTTGACGAACGCGCGGAACATCGCCCTCTCCCTGCCGTGGTCGGCGTCAGCTGTCGCCGAGGTGCGCGGTCCGGCCGCGGACCCGGCCCGACCGCTGCTCCGGCTTGGAGCCGCGGCCCAGCAGGTCCGCGTGCGGCAGCACCTGCACGGTGCCGCCACCCGCCTCGATCTTCGCACGTGCCGACGCGGAGAAGGCGTGCGCGCTGATCGTGAGGCGGCCGACCTCGCCGGTGCCCAGCACCTTGACCGGCGCGTCGCCGCGGCGGACCATGCCGCGCGCGCGCAGCAGGTCCGGGGTGACCTCGTCGCCGTCGGCGAACCCGGCCGCGATGCGCGACAGGTTCACGGTCTGGAGCTCGACGCGGTTGCGCGGGGTGAACCCCGGCAGCTTCGGCAGGCGCCGCTGGAGCGGCATCTGCCCGCCCTCGAACCCCGGCGGGGTGTTGTGGCGGGCGCCGGTGCCCTTGGTGCCGCGACCGGCGGTCTTGCCCTTGCCGGCCGCCTCGCCGCGGCCCTTGCGGGTCTTCGCCTTGTGGGCGCCGGGGGCGGGCTTCAGGTGGTGGATCTTCATGACGTCTCCTCGTCGCGGGGACGGCCGACCGTGCCGGTCTCCTCCGCGATCTCCTCGCGCGCGCGCTCGGCCTCGTCCGCGGACAGGTCGCCGGCGGCGACGGCCGCGTCCAGGGCCCCGCGCGGGTCGGCCAGCGCCTCGTCGTCCACACCGGCGGCAGCCTCCGGAGCCGGCTCGGCTCGCGCGGCCTCGCGGGCGTCGACGTGCTCCGGGGCGCCCGCCTGCGGACCGGTGGTGGCCGGGTCGCCCGCCGTGACCGGCGCCGTGACGGCGTTGGGCAGCGCGCTGCGCGACTCGACGCCGAGGTTGCGGACCTCGCCGGTGGCGTCGGTGCGCGCCTCCGGCGCGTCGGGGGCGTCGGTGGCGGTCAGGCCCGCCGCGTGCTCCACGACGCTGCCCGCCGCGGCGCGGCCGGGCTCGGCCAGCGCCTCGGCCTCGGCCTCGCGCAGCGCGGTGACCTCGTCGTCGCGGACCGACGGGCCCGCGGCGAGGTGGCCCTCGCCCTTGGGCTCCTGGCCCGGCTGGAGCTCGACGACCTCGTCGGCGCCCGCGTAGCGGACCTCGACGAGGTGGCTGATCTTGGCGACCATGCCGCGGACCTCGGGCCGGTCGGGGTGCACGACCGTGTGGTGCAGGCGGCGCAGCCCGAGCGACCGGACGGTGGCGCGCTGGTTGGCCTTCGCGCCGATCAGGCTGCGGACCTGGGTGATCTCGAGCTGCGCCACGTCAGGCCCCCGCCGCCGGTGCGGCCCCGGCCGTCAGCCGCATGTTGTCGAGCATCTTCTTGGGCAGCATGTCCTCCAGCTCGAGGTCGCGCAGGCGCGCCACGTCCGCCGGTTGCTGCAGCATCTTCAGCGCCGCCACGGTGGCGTGGACGACGTTAATCGGGTTGGACGTCCCGAGGGACTTGGCCAGCACGTCGCGGATGCCGGCGCACTCCAGCACGGCGCGCACCGGGCCGCCGGCGATGACGCCGGTGCCTGGCGCGGCGGGCTTGAGGTAGACCACGCCCGCGCCGGCCTCGCCGGTCACCGGGTGGACGATGGTGCTCTGGATCATCGGGACCTTGAAGAAGTTCTTCTTGCCCTCCTCCACGCCCTTCTGGATCGCCGCCGGCACCTCCTTGGCCTTGCCGTAGCCGACCCCGACGGTGCCGTTGCCGTCACCGACGACGACCAGCGCCGTGAACGAGAAGCGCCGGCCGCCCTTGACGACCTTGGCCACGCGGTTGATCGCGACGACCTTCTCCTCGTACGGGCTGCGCTCTTCCTCGCGACCGCGACCGCGGTCACGCCCGCCGCGGCCGTCGCGACCACCGCGCTCGCCCCCGCGACCGGTGTTCCGGTCGCCGGTGCGCTGCGGGCCGCCTCCTGGGCCTGCCATCTGCAACTCCTCTTAGAACTCGAGCCCGGCTTCGCGGGCTGCGTCGGCCAGCGCCTGCACGCGGCCCTGGTAGCGGTTGCCGCCGCGGTCGAAGACGACCGCGGCGACGCCGGCGGCGCGGGCGCGCTCGGCGACCAGGCGGCCGACGGCCGCGCTCACGCCGACCTTCCCGGACCCCTCGGGGGCCGGGAGGGTCTTCTCCAGGCTCGACGCCGCGGCGATGGTGCGGCCCTGCGTGTCGTCGATGACCTGGGCGTAGATCGCGGCGTTGGACCGGTAGACCGCGAGGCGGGGCCGCTCGGCCGTGCCCCGGACCCGCCGGCGGACGCGGGCGTGCCGGCGCTCGCGCCCCTCGCGCTTGGCCAGCGCTGCATCCATGGAAGTTCAGCTCCTCGTTGACGTCGTGGTGGCGCGGGTCAGCCCGCAGCCTTGCCGGCCTTGCGGCGGACCTGCTCGCCCGCGTAGCGGATGCCCTTGCCCTTGTAGGGCTCGGGCTTGCGGATGGCGCGGATGTCGGCCGCGACCTGGCCGACGAGGCGCTTGTCCGCGCCGTTCACCGCGATGCGCGTGGGGGTGGGGACCTCGAAGGTGATGCCCTCGGGGGCGTCGACCTCGACGGGGTGGCTGAACCCGAGTGCGAGCGTGAGGCCCGACCCGCGCGGGGCGGCGCGGTACCCGACCCCCACGATCTCCAGCTCCCTACGGTAGCCCTGGGTCACCCCGACGACCATGTTGGCGATCAGGGACCGGAACAGCCCGTGCAGGGCGCGGTGCTCGCGCTCGTCGTCGTTGCGGCGGACCTGGACCTGCCCGTCGCCGATCTCGATGACGACGTCGGGGTGGATCTCCTGGGTCAGCGTCGCCCGCGGGCCCCGGACCGTCAGCGTGCGGCCGTCCAGGGTGACGTCGACCCCGTCCGGGATGGGGACGGGCTCCTTGCCGATGCGGCTCATGTCAGCGTCCCCCTACCACACATAGGCCAGGACCTCGCCGCCGACGCCGGCCTTGCGGGCCTCGCGGTCGGTCAGCAGACCCTGGGAGGTGGAGATGATGGCGATGCCCAGCCCGCCGAGCACGCGCGGGATCTCGTCACGCTTCGCGTAGACGCGCAGGCCGGGCTTCGACACGCGGCGGATGCCGTTGAGGGCGCGCTCGCGCTGGCGGGAGTACTTCAGCGCCATGCGCAGCGTCGCCTGCGGCTTGGTGGGCTCCACGAGGTAGTCGCGGATGTAGCCCTCGCGCTTGAGGATGTCCGCGACCGAGGCCTTCAGCTTGGAGGAGGGCATCTCGATCTCCTCCTTGAAGGCGGTGTTCGCGTTGCGCACCCGCGTCAGCATGTCGGCCACGGGGTCGGTCATCGTCATCGGTACGTCTCCTGTGGGGTTGCCGGGGCGTCCCCAGCACTTCCCTGTTGATGCGGCGCTACCAGCTGGCCTTGCGGATGCCGGGCAGGTCGCCCGCGTGGGCGAGCTCGCGGAAGCAGATCCGGCACAGCAGGAACTTGCGGTACACGGCGCGGGGCCGGCCGCAGCGGTTGCAGCGGGTGTACGCCTGGACGCCGAACTTCGGCTTCCTGGCGGCCTTCGCGATCAGTGCCTTCTTCGCCATGGTGCTAACTCCCGAGGACGCGGTCCGCGAACGGGAACCCGTAGGCGGCCAGCAGGGCGCGGCCCTGCTCGTCGTTCTCCGCGGTGGTGACGATGGTCACGTCCATCCCGCGGACCTTGTCGATCTGGTCGTAGTCGATCTCCGGGAAGATCAGCTGCTCGGTCACGCCGAAGGTGTAGTTGCCCGTGCCGTCCCAGCTGCGGGGCGGCAGGCCGCGGAAGTCGCGGATGCGGGGCAGCGCGACCGCCAGCAGGCGGTCGAAGAAGTCCCACATCCGGTCCCCGCGCAGGGTGACCTTGGCGCCGATGGGCATGCCCTCGCGCAGCTTGAAGGCCGCGACGGACTTGCGCGCGCGGTTCACGCGCGGCTTCTGCCCGGTGATGGTGGTGAGGTCGCGCAGCGCGCCCTCCATCGCCCGGGAGTCGGCGACCGCGTCGCCGACGCCCATGTTCACGACGATCTTGGACAGGCGCGGGACCTGCATCGGGTTGGCGATGCCGAGGTCGCGGAGGAGGGCCGGGTGGACCTCGTCCAGGTAGCGGCGCTTCAGCCGCGGCATCGGCCGTGCTTCGACGGTGGTCATGTGCCTAGAACTCCGAGTCGCACTTGCGGCAGTAGCGCACGCGGCGGTCGCCGACGATGCGCGTGCCCACGCGGGTGGGCTGCCCGCAGGACGGGTCGATGGGCATCACATTGGACAGGTGCAGGGGGGCCTCCACCTTGGTGATGCCGCCCTCGCGCGAGCCGCGGCGCGACTGGCGCACGCGCTCGTGGCGGGTGACCTGGTTGATGCCCTCGACCAGCACGCGGTCCGCCTTGGGGTACACGGCCAGGACGCGACCCGTCCTGCCGGCGTCCTTGCCCGACAGGATGCGGACGCTGTCCTCACGCTTGACGCGCTGCATGGTCAGAGCACCTCCGGTGCGAGCGAGACGATCTTCATGAAGCGCTTGTCGCGCAGCTCGCGGCCCACCGGGCCGAAGATGCGCGTCCCGCGGGGGTTGCGCTGCTCGTTGATCAGCACGCACGCGTTGTCGTCGAAGCGGATGTAGCTGCCGTCCGGGCGCCGCTTCTCCTTGCGCACGCGGACGACGACCGCCTTCACCACGTCGCCCTTCTTGACGTTGGACGCGGGGATGGCGTTCTTGACGGTCCCGACGATCACGTCGCCGATCGAGGCGTAGCGGCGCCCGGAACCGCCCAGGACGCGGATGCACAGGACCTCGCGGGCGCCGGTGTTGTCGGCGACGCGCAGCCGGGTCTCCTGCTGGATCATTGCTGTCTACTCGCTCTCTGTGTTACTTCGCCCGCTCGAGCACCTGGACGAGGCGCCAGCGCTTGTTCTTGGACAGGGGCCGGGTCTCCACCACGCGCACCAGGTCGCCGATGCCGGCGTCGTTGGTCTCGTCGTGCGCGTGGAGCTTCTCCGACAGCGTCACCGTCTTGCCGTACAGGGGGTGGGTGGTCCGGCGCTCGATGCGGACGACGATGGTCTTGTCCATCTTGTCGCTCACGACGGTGCCCTGGCGGACCTTGCGCTCCCCCCGGGGCTGCGGCGCGCCGGTCTCCGGTGTTGCGCTCACTTGGTGCTCTCCTCGGTGGTCTGCAGCTCGCGCTGGCGCTGGACGGTCAGGACCCGTGCGATGTCGCGCCGCAGCTGCTTGAGCCGCGTCGGGTTGTCCAGCTGCCCGGTCACGAGCGCGAACCGGAGGTCGAACAGCTCCTGCTTGAACTGGTCGTGCTTCTCTGCGAGCTCGGCGTCCGACAGCTCGCGCAGCTCCGCGGCGTTCGCCATCAGTCGCCCTCCCGGGTGACGAACCGGCACTTGACCGGCAGCTTGTGGGACGCGAGGCGCATGGCCTCGCGGGCCACCTCCTCGGACACGCCGGACAGCTCGAACATGACCCGGCCCGGCTTCACGACGGCGACCCAGCCCTCCGGCGAACCCTTGCCGGACCCCATGCGCGTCTCGGCCGGCTTCTTGGTGTAGGCCTTGTGCGGGAAGATGTTGATCCACACCTTGCCGCCGCGCTTCATGTAGCGGGTCATGGCGATGCGGGCCGCCTCGATCTGGCGGTTGGTGATCCAGCCGTGCGTGGTGGCCTGGAGGCCGTACTCGCCGAAGTTGACGTCGAAGCCGCCCTTGGCGAGCCCGCGCATGTTGCCGCGGTGCTGCTTGCGGTGCTTGACCCTGCGGGGGGACAGCATCTCGTCACCCCTCCTGGTTCGGAGTGTCGTCGGTGGGGGGCAGGTCGGCGAGGCCGTACGGGTCCTCGGCCTCGGGGACGGTGAGCGTCACCGGCTGGCTCTGGGCGAGCTCGCCCGGCGTGCCGTCCAGCGTCGGCGAGTCCACGGACTCGCGGATGCGCTCGTCGTTCACGTCGCCGAAGCCGACGACCTCGGTCGCCTGGTCGGCGGGGGCCGGGGCGGCCGCGGCGCGCTGCGCCTCGCGGCGGGCACGGGCGCGGGCCAGCTGCTGCTCGCGCTCGGCGCCGGAGGGCAGGACCTCGCCCGAGTAGATCCAGACCTTCACGCCGATGCGCCCGTAGGTGGTGCGCGCCTCGTCGAAGCCGTAGTCGATGTTGGCGCGGAGGGTGTGCAGGGGCACGCGGCCCTCGCGGTACCACTCCGTGCGGCTCATCTCGGCGCCGCCCAGGCGACCGGAGCACTGCACCCGGATGCCCTTGGCGCCGGCCTTCATGGCGTTCTGGGTCGCCCGGCGCATCGCGCGGCGGAAGCTCACGCGGCCGCGGAGCTGCTCGGCGACGTTGTGGGCGGTGACCTGCGCGTCGAGCTCGGGCTGCTTGATCTCGATGATGTCGAGCTTGACCTGCTTCTTGGTCATCTTCTCGAGCAGGCCGCGGATGGCGTCCGCCTCCGCGCCGCGCCGGCCGATCACGATGCCCGGGCGGGCCGTGTAGACCGTCACGTGCACCCGCTCGCGGGTGCGCTCGATCTCGATCCGGCTGACGCCCGAGTGGCGGACGCGCTCCCGGATGAACGTCCGGATGCGGTCGTCCTCGATGACGTAGTCGGCGTAGTCCTTGTCGGCGAACCACTTCGACCGGTGCTCGGCGATGATGCCGAGCCGGAAGCCGTAGGGGTGGATCTTCTGGCCCATGGTCCTGCTACTCCTGCGAGTCGTCGTCGGCGGGCGCGGCGGGTACGGGCTGGGCGGCGCCGGGCTGGGCGGCCTGCCCAGGGTCGCGACGCCCGTGGCCGCGGTGGCGCCCGCGGTACGGCGCCCGAAGCGGCGGGCGCGCCCGGCCGGGGCGTCCGCGCGGGTCCCCGCCGCGCCGCGGCCGCCGCGCTCGGCGGGGACGCCGACGGCGACGGTGAGGTGGGAGGTGCGCTTGCGCACCCGGTAGGCGCGGCCCATCGCCCGCGGCTGGAAGCGCTTGAGCATGGGCCCCTCGTCGACGACCACGGAGGTCACGACGAGCTCCTCGGCGTCGTAGGGCGGCTCGGCGTTGTTCTCCGCGTTGGCGATCGCGGAGTTCAGCGTCTTCAGCACCGGCTCCGCAGCCCCCTTGGGGGAGAACTGCAGGAGGCGGCGGGCGCCCTCGACGTCCATGCCGCGGATGTGCGCGACGACCTGGCGCACCTTGTTCGGTGCGACGCGGACGTACCGGGCGGTGGCCCGGGCCTTCTCGTTCTCGGTCTTGGCGGGTGGCATCAGCGACGTCCCTTGACCTTCACCTGCTGCTTCTCGCCGGCCCCGCGCCACTTGATGGCGCGGGTGGGCGCGAACTCGCCGAGCTTGTGGCCGACCATGGCCTCGGAGACGTAGACGGGCACGTGCTTGCGCCCGTCGTGCACGGCGATCGTGTGGCCGACCATGTCAGGAGAGATCTCCGAGCGGCGCGACCAGGTGCGGATGACCCGCTTGTCGTTCCGGGCGTTCAGCTCGTCGACCTTCTTCTGCAGGTGGTCGTCGACGAACGGCCCCTTCTTCAGGCTCCTCGGCATGGCTGTCGTCCTTCGTGTTAGCGGCGACGCTTGCCGCGCCGGCGGATGATGTCGGCGTTGGACGCCTTGTTCTTGGCCCGGGTCCGGCCCTCGGGCTTGCCCGCGGGGTTGGTCGGGTGGCGGCCACCGGAGGTGCGGCCCTCGCCACCGCCGTGCGGGTGGTCGACGGGGTTCATGACCACGCCGCGGACGGTGGGGCGCTTGCCCCGCCAGCGCGACCTGCCGGCCTTGCCCTGGTTGATCAGCTCGTGCTCGCTGTTGCCGACCGATCCGACGGTGCCGCGGCACTCGGCCAGGACGGTGCGGATCTCGCCGGAGGGGAGGCGCAGCGCCGCGCGGTTCCCCTCCTTGGCGAGCAGCTGGATGCGGTTGCCCGCCGAGCGGCCCAGCTTGGCGCCGCCGCCGGGGCGCAGCTCCACCGCGTGAACGATGGAACCGACCGGGATGTTCCGCAGCGGCAGGGCGTTGCCGGGGCGGATGTCCGCGCCGACGCCCGACACGACCATGTCACCGACGCCCAGGCCCTCGGGGGCCAGGATGTAGCGCTTCTCGCCGTCCACGTAGTGGAGCAGCGCGATCCGCGCCGACCGGTTGGGGTCGTACTCGATGGTGGCGACCTTGGCGGGCACGCCGTCCTTGTTGCGACGGAAGTCCACGACCCGGTAGCGGCGCTTGTGGCCCCCGCCCTGGTGGCGCGTGGTGATGCGCCCGTTGGCGTTGCGGCCGGCCCGCTTGGGGTTCGGGCGGGTCAGCGACTTCAGGGGGCGGTCGGCGGTGACGGTGTCGAAGTCCGACACCGTCATGTCGCGCCGCGCCGGCGAGGTCGGCTTGTACTTGCGGATGCCCATGGGTCAAGCCCCGCTCTCGAAGATGTCGATGCGCTCGCCCGGCGCCAGCGTGACGACCGCGCGCTTGGTGCTCTTGCGCGTGCCGAACGTGGTGCCGAAGCGCTTGCGCTTGCCCTTGCGGTTGAGCGTGTTCACGCTCAGGACCTGCACGCCGAAGATGGCGGCGATGGCCTGCTTGATCTCGGTCTTGTTCGTCGAGGGGTGCACGACGAACGTGTACCGACCCTCGTCGAGCAGCGCGTAGCTCTTCTCGCTGACGACCGGCGCGATGATGACGTCGCGGGGGTTCTTCACGCGTCCACCTCCTCGGCGGTCTCCGCCGCGCGGCTGCCCAGCCCGATGTGGGGCAGGGCCGCCTCGGCGAACACGACGACGTCGGCGACCAGCACGTCGTAGGTGTTGAGCTGGTCCACGGTCAGGACGTGGACGCGCTGCAGGTTGGCGAAGCTCTTCATCGCGGTGACGTCCACGTCGGCGAGCACCACCAGCACGCGGCGGTCGGCCACCCCCAGCGCGGCCAGGAGGGCGATCGCGTCCTTGGTGCGCGGGGCGTCGAAGGTCAGGTCGCGGACGACCATGACGTCGCCGCTCGCCGCGCGGTCCGACAGGGCGGAGCGCAGCGCGACGCGCTTGAGCTTCTTGGAGACCCGCTTGGTGTAGTTCTCCTCGCCGGTCGGGCCGTGGGCGATGCCGCCCCCGGACCACTGGGGCGCGCGGATCGAGCCCTGGCGGGCGCGGCCGGTCCCCTTCTGGCGGTACGGCTTCTTGCCGCCGCCGCGGACCTCGCCGCGGGTCTTGACCTTGGAGGTGCCGCGGCGCGCGGCCGCGAGCTGGCCCACGACGACCTGGTGCATCGCCGGCACGTTGACCGGCGCGGCGAACAGGGCGTCGTCGAGCTGCAGGTCGTCGGCGGACCCGCCGTCGCGGGTGCGGATGGTGACGGTGGCCATCAGGCGGCGCTCCCCTGCTCGGCACGGGCCTTGGCGGCGTCGCGCACGATCACCAGCGAGCCGTTGGACCCGGGGATCGAGCCCTTGATGAGCAGCAGGTTGCGCTCCGGGTCGACGCCGACCAGGGTCAGCGACTGGGTGGTCACGCGGTCCCCGCCCATGCGCCCCGCCATGCGCGTCCCCGGGAACACGCGCCCGGGCGTTGCGCATGCGCCGATCGAGCCGGGGGCGCGGTGGACCTTGTGGGCGCCGTGCCCGGCACCCAGGCCGGAGAAGCCGTGGCGCTTCATGGGGCCGGCGTAGCCCTTGCCCTTGCTGGTGCCGGTGACGTCCACGAGCTCGCCGACGCGGAACTGGTCGACGCGCAGCGTGTCGCCCGGGTTGTGGTCCCCCGCCAGGGTGAACTCGACGAGGTGGCGGGTCGGCTCGACCCCCGCCTTGGCGAAGTGCCCGGCCAGCGGCTTGGTGACCCGCTTCACCGCGCCGAAGCCCAGCTGCACGGCGTCGTAGCCGTCGCGGGCGGCGGTGCGCACCTGCGTCACGGCGCAGGGCCCGGCGCGCACGACGGTGATCGGGATGACCCGGGCCTCCTCGTCGAAGACCTGGGTCATCCCGAGCTTCGTGCCCAGGATCCCCTTGGTTGCCATCGGTGTGAACTCCTCGTGGAGAGCCTCGCGGCTCTCGCTAAAGCTTGATCTCGATGTCGACGCCCGCCGGCAGGTCGAGCCGCATCAGCGAGTCGACCGTCTTCTGGGTCGGCTCGTGGATGTCGATCAGCCGCTTGTGGGTGCGCATCTCGAAGTGCTCGCGCGAGTCCTTGTACTTGTGCGGCGAGCGGATGACGCAGTAGACGTTGCGCTCGGTCGGCAGCGGCACCGGACCCGTGATCCTCGCGCCGGTGCGCTCGACCGTGTCGACGATCTTGCGCGCCGACTGGTCGATGATCTCGTGGTCGTACGCCTTGAGCCGGATGCGGATCTTCTGCTCTGCCATGCCTGCTTCTCGTCTCCAGACGGTGGCGGGGCCCGCCGTCCGCGGCCCCCGCCTGACCAGGTGCGTGCGCTACTTGAGGATCTTGGTGACGCGCCCGGCGCCGACGGTGCGGCCACCCTCGCGGATCGCGAAGCGCAGGCCCTCGTCCATGGCGATCGGCTGGATGAGCTCCACCGTCATCTCGGTGTTGTCACCCGGCATGACCATCTCGGTGCCCTCGGGCAGCTGGACGGTCCCCGTCACGTCGGTGGTCCGGAAGTAGAACTGCGGCCGGTAGTTGTTGAAGAACGGCGTGTGCCGCCCGCCCTCGTCCTTGGACAGGATGTAGACCTGGCCCTCGAAGTTGGTGTGGGGGGTGATGCTACCCGGCTTGCACAGGACCTGACCGCGCTCGACGTCGTCCTTCTTGGTGCCGCGCAGCAGGATCCCGACGTTGTCGCCGGCCTGGCCCTGGTCCAGGAGCTTGCGGAACATCTCCACGCCGGTGACCGTGGTGGACACGGTGTTGCGGATGCCCACGATCTCCACGGTGTCGCCGACCTTGACGATGCCCTGCTCGATGCGGCCGGTCACCACGGTGCCGCGGCCGGTGATCGAGAAGACGTCCTCGACCGGCATCAGGTAGGGCTTGTCGATCTCGCGCTCGGGCTCGGGGATGTAGGTGTCCACGGCCTGCATGAGCTCGAGGATCGAGGACTCCCACTGCTCGTCGCCCTCGAGGGCGCGCAGCGCGGACCCGCGGACGACGGGGATGTCGTCACCCGGGAACTCGTAGCTGCTGAGCAGCTCGCGGACCTCGAGCTCGACGAGCTCCAGCAGCTCCTCGTCGTCGACCATGTCGGCCTTGTTGAGGAACACCACGATCGAGGGGACGCCGACCTGGCGGGCGAGCAGCACGTGCTCACGCGTCTGGGGCATCGGGCCGTCGGCCGCGCTGACCACGAGGATGGCGCCGTCCATCTGCGCCGCGCCCGTGATCATGTTCTTCACGTAGTCGGCGTGACCGGGGCAGTCCACGTGGGCGTAGTGGCGGTTCTCGGTCTCGTACTCCACGTGGGAGACCGAGATCGTGATGCCGCGCTGGCGCTCCTCGGGGGCCTTGTCGATCTGGTCGAACGGCGTGAACGCGACGTTGGGGTTGTGCTTGTGCAGCACGTTGGTGATCGCCGCGGTCAGCGTCGTCTTGCCGTGGTCGATGTGACCGATCGTGCCGATGTTGAGGTGCGGCTTGTTGCGCTCGAACTTGCTCTTGGCCATCGTTGTTGATCTCCTCGCGGCTTACTCGCCGCGCACCTTCTTGACGATCTCGTCGGCGAGCGAAGCGGGCACTTCCTCGTAGCCGTGGAACTGCATCGTGTACGTCGCCCGGCCCTGGGTCTTTGACCGCAGGTCGGTCGCGTAGCCGAACATCTCCCCCAGCGGGACCTGGGCGGTGATGATCTGCGCGTTCCCACGCGCGGTCATCGACCCGATCCGGCCACGCCGGGAGGTCAGGTCGCCGATGACGTCACCCATGTAGTCCTCCGGGGTGCTGACCTCGACGTCCATGACCGGCTCCAGCAGGGCCGGGCTGGCCTTGCGGGCGGCGGCCTTGAGCGCCATCGAGCCGGCGATCTTGAACGACATCTCCGAGGAGTCGACCTCGTGGTAGCTGCCGTCGGTGACCGTCGCCCTGATGTCGACCATCGGGTAGCCGGCCAGGATCCCGCCCGCCATCGCGTCGGTGATGCCCGCGTTGATGGCCGGGATGAACTCGCGGGGGATGTTGCCGCCCTTGACCGCGCTGACGAACTCGTACCCGCCGGTCTCGCCGGTGGGCTCGCCCTTGTCGTCCAGGACCTGACGCGGCTCGTCCGCGAACTGGCCGGTCGGCTCCAGGACGAGGTCGAGCTCCGCGAACTGCCCCGAGCCACCCGTCTGGCGCTTGAAGCGCTCGTGGTGCTCGACGCGCTTGCGGATGGTCTCGCGGTAGGCGACCTGCGGCTTGCCGACGTTGGCGTCGACCTTGAACTCGCGGAGCATGCGGTCGACCAGCACCTCCAGGTGCAGCTCGCCCATGCCGCCGAGGATGGTCTGGCCCGTCTCCTCGTCGGTGTGGACGTGGAAGGTCGGGTCCTCCTCGGCGAGCTTCTGCAGCGCCGTGCCCATCTTCTGCTGGTCGTTCTTGGTCTTCGGCTCGATCGCGATGTCGATCACCGGGGCCGGGAACGTCATGGTCTCGAGCAGGATCGGGTTCGCCGGGTCCGCGAGGGTGTCGCCGGTGGTCGTGAACTTCAGCCCGACGGCGGCGGCGATGTCGCCGGTGAAGGCGGCGTCGCGGTCCTCGCGGTGGTTGGCGTGCATCTGGAGGATGCGCCCCATCCGCTCCTTGCGGTCCTTGGTGGCGTTGGAGATCGCCGCGCCCTGCTCGACCAGGCCGGAGTACACCCGGAAGTAGGTCAGCTTGCCGACGTAGGGGTCGGTCTGGATCTTGAAGGCCAGCGCGCTGAAGGGCTCGGACTCGTCCGGCTTGCGCTCCATCGGCTCGCCGGTCTTGACGTTCACGCCCTGGATCGGCGGGACCTCGACCGGCGACGGCAGGTAGTCGGTGACCGCGTCGAGCAGCTGCTGCACGCCCTTGTTCTTGAAGGCGGTCCCGCACAGGACCGGGGTGAACGCGCCGGCGATGGTGCCCGCGCGGATCCCGTGCTTGATCTCCTCGAGGGTCAGCTCCTCGTCACCCAGGAACTTCTCGAGCAGCGCCTCGTCGGTCTCCGCGACCGCCTCGATCAGGCGGTTGCGGTAGTCCTTGGCCTGCGCCTCCAGATCACCGGGGATGGCGGTGTCGTCCCACTTCGCGCCGAGGTCGTCGGCGCCCTTGGGCCACACGCGCGCCTCCATGGTGACGAGGTCGACGACGCCCTGGAAGTTCTCCTCCGCCCCGATGGGCAGCTGGATGACCAGGGCGTTGGCGCCGAGCCGGTCGCGGATGGAGTCCACCGAGCCGAAGAAGTCGGCGCCGGTGCGGTCCATCTTGTTGATGAAGCACAGGCGCGGGACACCGTACTTGTCGGCCTGGCGCCAGACGGTCTCGGACTGGGGCTCCACACCCGACACCGCATCGAACACGGCGACCGCGCCGTCGAGGATGCGCAGGGAGCGCTCCACCTCGACGGTGAAGTCGACGTGCCCGGGCGTGTCGATGATGTTGATCACGTGGCCCTTCCACCGTGCGGTGGTCGCGGCCGACGTGATGGTGATGCCCCGCTCCTGCTCCTGGACCATCCAGTCCATCGTGGCGGCGCCCTCGTGCACCTCGCCGATCTTGTAGTTCCGGCCGGTGTAGTAGAGGATCCGCTCGGTGGTCGTGGTCTTGCCCGCGTCGATGTGGGCCATGATCCCGATGTTGCGGACCAGGCCGAGGTCGAACTCTCGCTTCGGCATGACTCTCGCTACCTCTACTTCTCCATCGTTCGCCGGCGCAGGGGTGTCACCAGCGGTAGTGCGCGAACGCCTTGTTGGCGTCCGCCATCTTGATCGTGTCCTCGCGGCGCTTGACGGTCGCGCCGACGTTGTTGCTCGCGTCGAGCAGCTCGCCCGCCAGCCGCTGGGCCATCGTGTGCTCGCGGCGGGCCCGGCTGTACTGGGCCAGCCAGCGCAGGGCCAGCGTGGTGCCGCGGCCCGCGCGGACCTCGATCGGCACCTGGTACGTGGCGCCGCCGACCCGGCGGGACTTGACCTCCAGCGCCGGCTTGACGTTGTCCAGGGCCCGCTTGTAGGTCTGGACGGGGTCCGCGCCGGTGCGCTGGCGCATGATGTCGAACGCACCATAGACAATGTGCTCGGCGGTGGATCTCTTCCCGCCCAGCATGATCTTGTTGACGAGCTGGGTGACCAGCGGGCTCCCGTAGATGGGGTCCGGGGTCAGCGGCCGCTTGGGGGCCGGTCCCTTGCGGGGCATCGGTCAGCCCTCCTTCTTGGCGCCGTACTTCGAGCGCGCCTGCTTGCGGTCGCGGACGCCGCTGGCGTCCAGGGCGGCGCGGATGACCTTGTAGCGGACACCCGGCAGGTCCTTCACGCGGCCGCCGCGCACGAGCACGATGGAGTGCTCCTGCAGGTTGTGGCCCTCGCCGGGGATGTAGGCGGTCACCTCGATGCCCGAGGACAGCCGGACGCGGCAGACCTTGCGCAGCGCGGAGTTCGGCTTCTTCGGCGTGGTGGTGTAGACGCGCGTGCAGACGCCGCGGCGCTGGGGCGAACCCTTGAGCGCGGGCGTCTTGGCCTTGTCGGCCTTGTCCTGCCGGCCCTTGCGGACCAGCTGCTGGATCGTGGGCATGCGGTCGGTTCCTGTGCTCGGAGGTCGGTGCTCGTGGTGCCGGTCCACCGGACCACGCGCCCGGGCGTTCCGCTGCTGTCGGCGCGGACGGGAGCATCCGCGCGTCGGTGGTTCGGGAGTGTTCCGGTGGACAGTGGGCGGCGGACCTCCGCCGGAGCACTGCACCTGGGCGATGGACCGCCCGGGTTGCCGGAGGGATGACGGACAAGCATGACGCCCGGGCACGCCCGGGCGCGGTTGCCGCCAGGGTAGGTCCGGGTGGGGATGGTGTCAACCGAGGTGGGTCCGCCGCACCGGTCAGCGCAGGTAGGCGCGCAGCGCCGCGTGGTACTCCCGGAAGGCGAGGCGGCCGCGCGGGGTGATCGCGACCCAGGTGACCGGGGTGCGCCCGCGGTGGGACTTCTCCACGGCGACGTAGCCCGCGTCCTCGAGCTTGCGCAGGTGGGTCGACAGGTTGCCCGGCGTCATCTCCAGCAGCTCCTGGAGCCGGGAGAAGGCGGTGCGGTCCCCCTCCGCCACCGACGACAGCACGGTCATGACCCGCAGCCGGGCCTGGGCGTGGATGACCGGGTCCAGCTCCGGCAGCGCCGCGGACGCGTCGCGCAGCTCAGCCACGGCGGGCGCCCCCTCCTACTCGGGCGAACTCGTCTGCGCGAGAGAGTGATCGGCGGCACGCTTTGCTGTCAAGGCGGGCCGCGCCCCGCCCCTGCGCGTCCTCTACCGTGAGGGCAGGTCACGCACCGCAGGCATGAGGACACGCAACGGGATGAACGGTCGGACAGTACGCCTCGCCTGGTCGCTGTGCGCCGTGCTCCAGCGCGCCGTCGACCGGCGGTTCGCGCGCGACCGCTACGACGCCGCCCGCGCCCTGGACGCCTTCCGCGGGCAGCTGCGCGACGCCGTCGACCTGGACCGCGTCCAGGCGGAGCTCGCCGCGGTGGTGGACCGCACCGTCCAACCGTCCTCGGTCAGCGTCTGGCTGCGCGACTGAGGCAGGACCGGCCGCGGTAGGACTGGGGTCTCCCGCGACAGGAGCGCCGCATGCCCCGCAGAGCCGAGTACGACGCCGTGGTCGTCGGCGCCGGCCCCAACGGGCTGGCGGCCGCGATCACCCTCGCGCGCGCCGGCTGGAGCGTGCTGCTGGTCGAGGCCGGCGCGACCATCGGCGGCGGGTCGCGCAGCGCGGAACTGACCCTGCCCGGCTTCGTCCACGACATCTGCTCGACCGTGCAGGCGCTGGCCGAGGGGTCGCCGTTCCTGCGGTCGGTGCCCCTCGCCGACCGCGGCGTGGAGCTCGTCCAGCCCGAGCTGCCCCTGGCCCACCCGCTGGACGGCGGGACCGCGGTGGTCATGGCGCGCGACGTCGAGGAGACCGTGGCGGGCCTGGGGCGCGACGGGGCCGCCTACCGGCGCCTGATGGCCCCGCTGGTGCGCGACGTGGACCGGATCCTCGCCGAGGTGCTGGGCCCCCCGCCGTTCCTCCCCCGGCCCCCGGCGCCCGCCAACCTGCCGGGGCTGGTGGGCTTCGGCCTGCGCGGGGTGTGGCCGGCGGCCTGGCTGGCCCGCGCCGCCTTCCGCGAGGAGCCCGCCCGGGCCCTGCTGGCCGGCCTCGCCGCGCACGCGATCCAGCCGCTCAGCAACCCCATGACCGGCGCGTTCGGGCTGACGCTCGGCCTGGTGGCCCACGCGCACGGGTGGCCGTTCGCGCGCGGGGGGTCCCAGGTCCTGGCCGACGGCCTGGGGGCGGAGTTCGCGCACCTGGGCGGGGAGACGATCACCGGCTGGACCGTGACCGACGTCGAGGAGCTGCCCCCCGCCCGCCACGTCCTGTTCGACCTCACCCCGCGCCAGGTCCTGGGCATCGCCGGGCACCGCTTCCCCGCGTCCTACCGCGACCGGCTCCGGCGGTACCGCTACGGCCCGGGGGTGTTCAAGGTCGACTGGGCGCTGGACGGGCCGGTGCCCTGGACCGCCGAGGCGGTCGGGCGCGCCGGCACCGTGCACGTCTGCGGGACCCTGGCCGAGGTCGCCGAGGCCGAGGCCGCGTCGGCCGCCGGCCGGATCCCGGACAAGCCCTTCGTCCTGCTCGCCCAGCCGTCGATCGCCGACCCCACCCGGGCGCCCGAGGGCCGGCACGCGCTGTGGGGCTACTGCCACGTGCCCAACGGGTCCGACGTGGACATGACCACCGCGATCGAGGACCAGATCGAGCGCTTCGCCCCCGGCTTCCGCGACCGGGTCCTGGCCCGCCACACCATGGGCCCCGCGCAGGTCGAGGCCCACGACGCCAACTACGTGGGCGGCGACATCAACGGCGGCATCCAGGACCTGCCCCAGCTGTTCACCCGGCCGGTGCCGCGCTACCCCGTCTACTCGACCCCCGACCCCGGCCTGTGGTTCTGCTCCTCCGCCACCCCGCCGGGCGGCGGCGTCCACGGCATGTGCGGCGCCTCCGCAGCCGCCGCCGTGCTGCGCCGCGAGCGCGGGCGGGGGCGGGGGTGGGGGTGGCGCAGGGTGTAGAGCAGGGTGCGGATCGCGGCGCTCTGCCAGATGTTGCCCGCCCGGCGCCACTGGCGGCGGCGGTCGACCAGGACCCGGGTGGGCCGACCGCCACGCGCGAGCGGCGCTGGCCGCCGCAGCCGGGGACGACGCGGCGCTGGCCCAGGCGCACAACCTCGCGGGGGATGCTCGCCGACCTGGCCCGCCGGGCCGGTGACCTCACCGCCTCCCGCGCCCACCAGCTGCGGGCCATGGCCCTGTTCGCCGACGTCGGCGATCCCGGCACGCTCAGCCCCGAGATCTGGCGCCTCGTCGACTGGTGACGCCCGGCGCCTCACGGATCGGGCCGCCGGGTCGTTCAACCCGTGCCGCAGCCCCCGATGCCCAGGAGCCACCGCGATGACGTTCCGCCTCACCCCGCTGTCGCCGGAGACCGCCGCGTCCCTGCGCGCTCGCGCCGACGCCGTCCACGTCGTCGCCGGCGTGTCCCCCGGCTTCCCGTGCCGCCGCTGCCTGCGCGACGCCGAGGTCGGCGACGCGCTCGTGCTGGTCGGGCACGACCCGTTCCGCGGCGCGAGCCCCTACACCGGGTCCGGCCCGCTGTACCTCCACGCGGAGGACTGCGCGCCCGACGACCGCCCGGGGGAGGTCCCCGACCAGCTCCGCAGCCGGCTGCTGTCGGTGCGCGGCTACGACGCCGCGCACCTGCTGCGCCACGCCGACGTCGTCGACGGCGAGGACGCGGCGGCCGAGTTCGCGCGCCAGCTCGCCGACCCCCGGGTCGCCTACCTGCACGTCCACAACGCCCGTCCCGGCTGCTTCGCGGTCCGCGTCGACCGCGCCGCCCACACCCTGCCCTGAGCGCCGGGCCTCCGCCGTCGTCCGGCGCCTCACCGCCGCCGAGCGCACCTGACCACGCCCCGGTCGGGGCGACCGGCGGGCGCGGGGAGGGCCGGACCCGTGCGGGTCCGGCCCTCCTGGCGCGCGGTGGCGGTCAGTCGCGGGGCGGTGCCGCGCCGCTGGCGATGGCGGCGCGCAGCGCGGCCGCGCTGCCGGCGGCGGCCTCGTCGACCTGCGCCGCGGGGATCGGGTCGAACGGCCCGAGGTCCTGCCGGCACACCGTGCCAGGGGCGGGCGTGGTCAGGTCGACGAGGTAGCGGGCCAGCGCGGCGTCGATGCAGGAGCTGCCCCGTGCGGTGTGGCCGTAGCCGTCCAGGGTCAGCAGCGCGCTGTTGGGCAGCAGCCCGTCCAGCTTCACCGCGGAGGTGTAGTTGGTCGAGGGGTCGAACAGCGACCCGACGACGAGGACGGGGTTGGCGGTCACCGCGGTCCAGGGGCCGTCGTACTGGTCGACGGCGACGGCGGGCCAGAACGCGCACGCACCGGTCGCCCACGTCCAGGCCCGGCCGAAGTAGGGGGCGACGGCGTCGCGCTGGCGGCCCACCGTGCCCCAGCGGAACTGGTTGGCGCGGGGGTTGTCGGTCTCGGCGCAGGCCACCGCGTCGAAGCCCTCCGGCCCCTGGACGCCGCCCTCGACCTCGAAGCCGCGGGCGGCCTGGACCTCGGACCGCATCTCGGACCGCGCGTCCTCGAAGCGCTCGCGCAGGCGGGCGTACGCACCGCCGGCGTCCTCGGGGGCCGCGGACTCCGTGGCGACCCACAGCTCCTGGAGCACCGCGCCGAGCAGCGGGAAGGCCGGCGCGTCGTACAGCGTCCCGCGGGTGAAGTTCACCAGCGTCGCGTAGTCGACGCGGACCTGGGTGCCCTCCTCGTCGACCAGGGTCACCGGCTGGTCGCGCAGCCGCCGGGCAAGCTCGTCGTACTTGGCCTGGAGGTCGCTGCCGTCGGCGAACGGGCACGCCGCGGCGCTCTCGCCGCACAGCCGCAGGAACTCGAGCAGCGTGGCGTAGGCGCCCTCGTCGCTCTCGATGCGCGCCGAGGAGATGGTGCCGCGCGGCCCCTCGTTGAAGTCGACCGGGTCCAGCACGCCGTCGAGCACCAGCGCGCGCGCCCGCTCGGGGAACAGGTTGGCGTACACCGCGCCGAGGTCGGTGCCGTAGGACAGCCCGAAGTAGGTCAGCTGGTCGTCGCCGACCGCCTCGCGCAGGACGTCGAGGTCGCGGGCGAACGCGGCGGTGGACACGTGCTCGAGCAGGTCGCCGTTGCGCTCCTCGCAGCGCTGCGCGTAGGTGCGGTTCTTGACGGCGACGAGCGCCTCCTCGGCGCGGGTGACGGGGAAGCTCGGCTGGCCCGCCTGCCAGGCCGCCAGCTCCTCCTCCGTCGACCAGCAGGTCACCGGGGTGCTCGCCCCGACGCCGCGCGGGTCCACGCCGATCACGTCGAAGCGCGCGAGCACCTCGTCGGGGAACAGCGGGAAGGCCCCGCCGCTCACGATCGCCGGCACGGCCGGGCCGCCGGGACCGCCGAAGTTGACGAACAGCGACCCGATCTTGGTGGCCTGGTCGTCGGCGGGCCGGCGCGCGATCGCGAGCTCCAGCGTGCCGTCCGACAGGTCGAGGTAGTTGCGCGGCACCGTGGCCGTCGTGCACTCCGCCCCGGCCTCGCCGCACGGCTCCCAGGTCAGGGCCGGGATCGGGACGCCCTCCACCCCGCCGACGGGCACGCCGCCGCCCGCCTCCTGCGCCAGCGCCGCACCCGCGCCCGCGCCCGCGCCCGGCAGCAGCATCGCCACCGCCAGGCACGCGATCAGCAGCACCCGCGCCCGCCGCACCGTTCTCCGCTCCACCATCGCCCCTCGCCTCGAGACCGCCTGTGCCAGGCACCGTAGGCAACGAGGAGCGGGCCGCCCATGGGCCGGGGGTCCATCAACCCAAGGGACGACGGCGCCCCTCCCCCCACGGGTGGAGCGGCCCGGGCGCGCGCCGCAGCCGCTGGTTCTGCTCGTCGTCCACCCCGCCCTGGCTAGGGCACGGGCAGCGCCACGTGGTCCACCGCGGACTCCAGGGCCCGGTAGCAGTCGGTGCGCCCGGGCAGCCAGGCGCGCAGGCCCTCCGCGTCCAGGAGCGGCCGCAACTCGGGGTCGTCGTAGGACATGCCGAGCAGGAGCTCGGCGAACCGCCGCACCGGGGGCGGGGGTTCGGCGCCCAGCACCGTGAAGTTGCAGTGGTCGAACGGCTCGGTGCGGGTCAGGACGCGGAACGCCGCGGGCGACAGCAGCCCCTCGCCCTGGAAGCGGCGGTGGTTGTGCTCCAGGAGGCAGGCCGCGTCGACCTCCCCCGCGGCCAGGGCGCGCGCCGCGGCCTCCTCGCCACCGACGTGGTCGCCGTGCTTGCCCACGAGGATCTCGAAGGTGCGCACGCGCACGTCCGCGGCGACGTCGAGACCGGCCCGGCGCAGGTGCTCCAGCGGCAGCAGCGTCGCCTGGGGCGAGTCCGACGCCCCCACCGCGACGGTCCTGCCCGCCAGCTCCGCCGCGCTGGTCGCCCCGTCCACCGGCACGACCACGACGGAGGTGAGGTCGCGGTCGGTGTCGCGCATGACCAGCGCCGTCACCTCCTGCCCGGTCGCGGCGGCCCTGCGGCGCGCCTGCACCCAGGCCAGCGGGGAGTTCCACGCCACGTCGACGTGCCCGGCCAGCAGCGCGTCGACCAGCCGCTCGTAGGTCGAGTAGAGCACGTAGTCCACGGCCAGCCCCTGCCGGGCGAACCAGCCCTTGAAGCCCTCCCAGATCGTGACCACCTTGGGGTCGTAGGCCACCGCGCCCACGACCACGACCGGCTGCTCGCCGCCCACCTGCGCCTCCCCTGCCGTCACGGTCAGAACAGCGGCAGCCCGCAGACCGCCCGCCCGATGAAGTCGTACAGCACGTCGGTCGTGGGGGCCATCACGGTGGCGGCGCGCGCGTCGCGGAAGTTGCGCTCCACGCCGACGTCGCGGCGGAAGGCGGCACCGCCGCAGACGCGCATCGCGAGGTCGGTGACCTGCGTGGCCGCCTCCCCCGCCGCCGCCTTGACCTCCAGCACGCGCAACTGGGCGTCCTCGCGCTGCCGCTCCAGCGCGTCGAGGGTGTCGGCGAGCAGCGCCTGCACCTGGTCGGTGAGGATGCGCATGCGGGCGACGTACGCGCGGATCGTCGGCAGCTCGGCGAGTGCCTGGTCCTGGTGGGCGAGACGGGCGCCGCTGACGTGCCCGGCGGTGGCCGCGGTGGCGGCCTCCATGATCCCGGCGCAGGACGCCGCGCTCATCAGCGCGAACCAGGGCAGCACGATGCCCATCATCACGTCGAACCCGCCGCCATCCGGACCCAGCATCGCCTCCGCCCCGACGGTGACGCCGTCGGCGAGCACCGGGCTGGAGGCGTTGCCCCGCAGGCCCAGCCCGTCGAAGGCGCCGGCGACCTTCAGCCCCGGCGCGCCGGCCGGCACGAGCCAGATGGTGCTCGCCCCCTCCGCGGCGACCGGGAGGCTGGACCACACGTAGGAGTCGGCCTCGCCTGCGGACGTGACCCAGCTCTTGTGGGCGTCCAGGCGGTACCCGGCGCCGTCCTCGGCGCGCTGCGCCGTGCTGAGCGGCGCCCAGAAGTGGCTGCGCGAGCCAGCCTCGGAGAAGGCCAGCGTGCTCAGGTGCGCGCCGCGGGCGACCGCCCGGCGGACGTCGTCGGGGCCGTGGGCCTCCAGGACGGCCGCCGCGGCGTAGTGCATGCAGGTGACCATGGCGGTGGACGCGCAGGTGCGGGCGAGGCGCTCGACGACGCCGACGGCGGCGCGCAGCCCCTGTCCCCCGCCGCCGACCTCCGCGGCGCTCACCAGGCCGAGCAGGCCCGCCTCGGCGAGGGCGGACACGCCCGCGCGCGGGAAGGCGCCGGCGCGGTCGACCTCCGCGGCTGCGGGTCCGATCACGTCGTGCACGAGGCGGTCGAGGGTCTCCAGATGATCGGGCATCCGCCAGGTCCTCCGGTCGTGGTTGGCAGCGCGGACGCTACCCGACGGGCCGCCCCTCCCGGCCCACCCCGTCCGGGAGCCGTAAGCACTCGTGGGCGGGCGGTCGACTGCCGCCCCAGATGCGGCGGGGCGTCCTGGAGTTCTGCGTCCTGGCGCTGCTGCGCCAGCGCGAGCACTACGGGTTCGACCTGGTCAGGCGCCTGGGCGAGCTGGACGGCATGGTCACCAGCGAGGGGACGATCTACCCGCTGCTGGGGCGGCTGCGCCGGGAGGGCCTGGTCGCGACCAGCTGGGAGGAGTCGCCCAGCGGTCCGCCTCGCAAGTACTACCGCATCACCACGGCTGGACTGGCGGGTCTGGCTGCGTTCGCCGACGACTGGGTGGCGTTCCGCACCGCGGTCGATCGGCTCCTGGGACTGGAGGACCGCGGATGAGCACCAGCGTCGAGGAAGCACTCGTGCACGAGCACCTGACCCGGCTGCGGGCCGCGCTGGCGGGCCAGCCGGCCGACCAGCAACGTGAGGTGCTGGCCGAGGTCGAGAGCCACATCGCCAGCGCACGGGCGGAGATGCCTGACGGCGAGGCCGGTGTCCGCACGGTGCTGGAGCGGCTCGGCGACCCCGGGGACATCGCCGCCTCCGCCGGTGCGGCGCCCGCGCCCGCACCGGCCGCGCCGCCCCCGTCCGCCCGAGGGGAGATCGTCGGGCTGCTGTTCCTCGCGCTCGGCGGCTTGGTCATCCCATTCGCCGGCTGGATCGTCGGCCTCGTCCTGCTGTGGACCTCGCGCATCTGGACCCGCGGGGACAAGCTGCTCGGCACCCTGCTGATCCCCGGCGGGCTGGGCTCGGTGCCGTGGCTGATCATCCTGCCCACCCGCACCGACTCTTCCCCGTTGTGCACGGTCGCGCCGGGCCAGGTCGCACCGTGTCCCGAGGCGCCGCCCTCACCGGACGTTCTGCTCCTGGCCCTGCTCGTGGTGGCCGTGGTGGGTTCCCTGCTGACGCTGATCGTGCTGGCCCAGCGCGTGGCGCGGCGCGCCTGAGCTCCCACGCCGACCCGCGGACCACGCGAGAAGGGGCCGGGCCCCTGTGGGCCCGGCCCCTCGTGACGTGCGGGAGTGCTCGGGGCGGCCCGTCGCGCTGCTGCGTCGGGGGTGCGGACGTCGGCGTCGAGCGCCCAGGTACGTGCGTGCCACGCTCCGGTCCAAGGTCAGGAGCGGCACGCCGTGGTGGATGGCGGTGGCCGCGATGAGCCCGTCGTAGAGCGCGACGCCGCCCAGCCCGGCCGCCGCCAGCGTGGCGGCGACGGCGCGGTGCGCGACGGCGCGGTGCGCGACGGCGCGGTGCGCGACGGCGCGGTGCGCGACGGGCGGCAGTGTGAGGACCAGGCCGGGGAAGGATCGGTCGAGGACCTCCAGCACCCGGCCCAGGGGTTGCGCCAGACCGCCGGGTAGGCGGGTGAGGACCGATGCCGACTCCACGTAGGCGTGGGCGGGGAGCCGCTCGACGTCCCGCATGGCGTCGAGTGCGGCGGCGTGGTGATCGTGCCAGGTCGACAGCGCGGCGACCACGACGGAGGTGTCCGCGGTCGGGCGGTCTGGCATCCGCCGGGTCCTCCGGTCGTGGGTGGGCAGCGCGGGCACGCTACCCGACGGGCCGCCCCTCCCGGCCGACCCCGTCTTGGACCTGTAACACCCGTAGGACCCTGAAGTGGAGGTGCCCGACGGCGAGGCGGGCGGGGGCACCGACTCGAGGACCTTTCGGGCCCGGTCCCTCATGGCGTGCGGGAGTGCTCGGGGCGCCCGTCACGCTCCTGCGTCGGGGGTGCGGACGTCGGCGTCAAGCGCCAGGTACGTGCGTGCGGCTCGGCGGTCCAAGGTCAGGAGCGGCACGCCGTGGTGGATGGCGGTGGCTGCGATGAGCCCGTCGTAGAGCGCCCCGCCACCCAGCCCGGCCGCCGCCAGCGTGGCGGCGAAGGCGCGGTGGGCGACGGGCGGCAGTGTGAGGACGGGACCGGGGAAGGATCGGTCGAGCACCTCCAGCACCCGGCCCAGGGGTTGGGCCAGACCGCCGGGCAGGCGGGTGAGGACCGATGCCGACTCCACGTAGGCGTGGGCGGGGAGCCGCTCGACATCGCGCATGGCGTCGAGCGCGGCGGCGTGGTGCTCGTGCCAGGTCGACAGTGCGGCGACCACGACGGAGGTGTCCGCGGTCAGCGAGGTGGTGCCGATCAGCGCCGACCCCGCTCGACCAGCTCACGAACCTGCTCCGCCGTGAGCGGATCCGTGTCATCCGGCGCGACGAGCACGAGGCGGCCGTCCCGCTCGATCACCTGGCTGCCACCGCCGACGCGTGAGATGACCAGCTCCCCGTCGCGCTCCTCGATCGTGAGCCGGGCGCCTCCCGTGAGGCCGAGCGCCTCCCGCAGCGCCTTGGGCACGACAACGCGGCCGACCTGATCGATCGTCGTCTCCGTTGCCATGCCGTTACCATAGCAGCGGTAGGAGCGCTTCAGTGGCCGGGGCGGACCACCCGGATCCAGGACCGCGGACCGCCTCGGAACCGACGAGGGCCGGGCCCGCACTGCGGGTCCGGCCCTCGGTCATGCGGCGCGTGAGGGCTAGAGCGTGTCTGACGGATGGTGGCGGGTGAGGTCGCGGGTCCAGATGCGCATGGAGGCGACGTCGACGGTGCCTTCGAAGACGTACAGGCGTTTGTCGGTGCGCATCGCGACCGCCCGGTAGGCCTTGATCTTGTTGACGCACCGCTCGGTGCTGTTGCGCTGCTTGTAGACCTGGGCGTCAAAGACGGGAGGGCGGCCGCCGGTGCTGCCGCGGCGGCGCCGGTTGGCCTGCTGGTCGGCCGGTTCGGGGATCACCGCCCGGACGCGCCGGCGGCGCAGCTGGGCGCGTAGCGCCCGGTTGGAGTAGGCCTTGTCGCCCAGCAGCCGGCCCGGCCGGGTCCGCGGGCGGCCCCGCCCTGGCCGGCGGACCTTGAGCCGGTCCAGCAGCGGCCCGGCGGCCAGCGCGTCGCCGCGCTGGCCGGCGGTGGTGACCCTGGCCAGCGGCCTGGCGCGGGCGTCGGCCAGCAGATGGATCTTGGTGCTCAGCCCGCCGCGGGACCGCCCGATCCCCTCCCGATCCGCCCGCCGCCGCGACCGGCGGTCACCAACGTCACCGTCAGTGCGGTCAGGCGGCGGATCGTTGTGATTCGGTAGCGCCCCCTGTGGGACCGGAGGGTCCCGCCACACCCTCCAGCACGCCGACCAGCCGGGCGGCGGGCACGTCGGCGGGCGGGGCGTGGCGGGCGCCGGCGGCGTGCTGATGCGCCCGCACCACCGTCGAGTCGATCCCCACCGTCCACTCGCCCTCCCCGGCGTCACAGCCGACCCGCAGCCCGTCCAGCACCCGCTCCCACGTCCCGTCGCCAGACCAGCGGCGATGCCGCTCATACACCGTCTGCCACGGCCCATACCCAGGCGGCAAGTCCCGCCACGGACACCCCGTCCGGGCCCGCCACACCACCCCGTTGACCACCTGCCGGTGATCCCGCCACCGGCCCCCCGCCGCGGCGTGGCATCCGGCAGCAACGGCTCGATCACCGCCCACTCCGCATCCGAAAGATCATGACGACTCTGCATGCCGCCGGTCTACCGGCCCCCACCCCCAAACCCGCGCAACCACCTTCGTCAGACACGCCCTAGTAGCCGCTGCCCTCGCCCATCGACCAGCCCTCGTCCTGCTCGTACTCGAAGTCCGGGTCACCGAACGACTGCAGCAGGTCGGGGGCGGCGTACTGCTCGGGGACCTCGGTCGGCAGCGGGCGCACCGCGCGGTACTGGCGCAGGCCCGTGCCGGCCGGGATCAGCTTGCCGATGATCGTTCTCCTTGAGCCCCATCAGGCCGTCGTTCTTGCCCTCGATGGCGGCCTCGGTGAGGACGCGGGTGGTCTCCTGGAACGACGCCGCCGACAGCCACGAATCGGTGGCCAGCGACGCCTTGGTGATGCCCATGAGGATCTGGCGGCCGTTCGCGGGCTCGCCGCCCTCGTCGACGACGCGCCGGTTCTCCTCCGTGAAGCGGATGCGGTCGACCAGCTCGCCGGGGAGGAACTCGGTGTTGCCGGGCTCGATGATCGTGACCCGCCGCAGCATCTGGCGGACGATCAGCTCGATGTGCTTGTCGTGGATCGACACACCCTGGGACCGGTAGACCTCCTGGACCTCGCGGACCAGCAGGCGCTGGGTCTCGCGGGCGCCGAGGACCTCCAGCATCTCGTGCGGGTCGATCGACCCGTCGGTGATCTGGTCGCCGACCTTGACGGTCGCCCCGGCCTCGACCCGCAGGCGGGAGCGCCGCGGGACGGTGACCGAGAACTGCCGGTCCTCGCTGCCGCCGTCGACGGTGATGACGACGCCCTTGTCGGTGTCCTCCAGCGACACGACGCCGCTGACGCCGGCGATCTCGGCCTTGCCCTTCGGGGTGCGGGCCTCGAACAGCTCGACCACGCGGGGCAGGCCATGGGTGATGTCCTCACCGGCGACGCCGCCGGTGTGGAAGGTGCGCATGGTCAGCTGCGTGCCGGGCTCGCCGATCGACTGGGCGGCGATGATGCCGACCGCCTCGCCGATCTGGACGGGCTGGCCCTCCGCGAGCGCCCGGCCGTAGCAGGCGCCGCAGACGCCGTAGCGCGCCTCGCAGTTCAGCACCGTCCGCACCCGGATCTGCCGGTCGCGGTCGGTCGGTGGGGTCTCCAGCGCCTCCCCGGTCTCCGGGTTCTCACCGCGCACCAGGACGGCGCGCAGGAGCCGGATCTCGGCGTCGGTGACCTCGACGCCCTTGGCGATCAGCACGTCGCGGGTGCCGGGCCAGTACACGTCGTCGGACAGGATCCGGCCGAACAGCGACTGGCTGTCGCGCTCGCCGACCGAGATGGGCAGACCGCGCTCGGTGCCGCAGTCCTCCTCGCGGATGATCAGGTCCTGCGCGATGTCGACCAGGCGGCGGGTCAGGTACCCCGAGTCCGCCGTGCGCAGCGCGGTGTCGGCCAGGCCCTTGCGGGCGCCGTGGGTCGAGATGAAGTACTCGAGGACCGACAGGCCCTCGCGGAAGTTCGACTTGATGGGCCGCTCGATGATCTCACCGCGCGGGTTGGCCACCAGGCCGCGCATCCCGGCGATCTGCCGGAGCTGGGTCATGTTCCCGCGGGCGCCCGAGTTGGCCATCATGAAGATCGGGTTGAGGACGTGGAAGTTGTCCTCCATGGCCTGGGCGACCTTCTGGGTCGCGTCGGTCCAGATCTCCACGAGCTCCTGGCGGCGCTCGTCGTCGGTGATGACGCCCTTGCGGAACTGCCGCTCGACGCGGATGGCCTGCTCGTCGTGCTCGGCGAGGATGGCCGCCTTCTCCGGCGGCGCCTCGACGTCGGCGATCGAGACCGTGACGCCGGCCTTGGTCGCGTAGGCGAAGCCGATGTCCTTCATCCGGTCCAGGACCGCGGCGGTCTCGGCCCGGGTGTAGTCGTCGGCGCAGCGGTTGACCAGGTCGGCCAGGCCCTTCTTGTTCACCAGCTGGTTCACGAAGGGCATCGCCGGCGGGAGGATCTCGTTGAACAGCACCCGGCCCGGGGTCGTCAGCACGCGCACGCCCCGGTTGGAGGTGACCACGCCGTCGACGACCTCCTCGCCGTCGAGGTCGCCCAGGACGTCCTCGGCGCGGACGGCCTTGTCGCGCAGCCGCACCAGCACCCACTGCTGCAGGTGGATGTCGCGGCGGTCCAGGGCCATCTGCAGCTCGCCCGCGCCGGCGAACGACGGCAGGCCGCCCTTGCCCTCCAGCGCGTTGTCCACCAGGCCGTTGGCGGGCTTGGTGCCGGCGTCGTCGGCGCCCTCCGCGAAGGTCAGGTAGTAGGAACCCAGCACCATGTCCTGGGACGGCGTCGCGATCGGGCGACCGTGCGCCGGGGACAGGATGTTGTTGGCCGAGAGCATGAGGATGCGGGCCTCGGCCTGCGCCTCGCTGGACAGCGGCAGGTGCACGGCCATCTGGTCGCCGTCGAAGTCCGCGTTGAACGCGGTGCAGACCAGCGGGTGGATCTGGATGGCCTTGCCCTCGACCAGCTGCGGCTCGAAGGCCTGGATGCCCAGGCGGTGCAGCGTCGGCGCGCGGTTGAGCAGCACCGGGTGCTCGGTGATGACCTCCTCGAGCACGTCCCACACGACCGGGCGGGCGCGCTCGACCATGCGCTTGGCGCTCTTGATGTTCTGCGCGTGGTTGAGGTCGACCAGCCGCTTCATGACGAACGGCTTGAACAGCTCCAGCGCCATCTGCTTGGGCAGGCCGCACTGGTGCAGCTTGAGCTGCGGGCCGACGACGATGACCGAGCGGCCGGAGTAGTCGACGCGCTTGCCCAGCAGGTTCTGGCGGAACCGGCCCTGCTTGCCCTTCAGCATGTCGCTGAGGGACTTCAGGGGGCGGTTGCCCGGACCCGTGACGGGCCGGCCGCGGCGGCCGTTGTCGAACAGCGCGTCGACGGCCTCCTGCAGCATCCGCTTCTCGTTGTTCACGATGATCTCGGGGGCACCGAGGTCGAGCAGGCGCTTCAGCCGGTTGTTGCGGTTGATGACGCGGCGGTACAGGTCGTTGAGGTCCGAGGTCGCGAAGCGCCCGCCGTCGAGCTGCACCATCGGGCGCAGGTCCGGCGGGATGACCGGGATGGCCTTGAGCACCATCGCGGTCGGGTCGTTGCCGGTCTGGCGGAACGCCTCGACGACCTTGAGTCGCTTGACGGCGCGGGTCGCCTTCTGCGACCGCGCCTTGCGGGCGCCGGACTTCAGCTTCTCGGCCTCGTCGGCCAGGACCTGGCGCAGGTACTCGCCCTCGCCGGCGAAGTCGATCTGGTCGAGCAGGTCGCGGATGGCCTCCGCGCCCATGCCGCCGGTGAAGAACTCGCCGAAGCGGTCGCGCAGCTCGCGGTAGAGCAGCTCGTCGGTGACCAGCTGCTTGGGCTCCAGGGACTTGAACGTCTCCAGGACCTCGTCGAGCCGGTCGGCCCGCTGCTGCGCGCCCGTGGTGACCTGCTTGATCTGCTTCTCGAAGTCGCGGCGCTTCTTGCGCACGACGTCGGTCTTGGCGGCCTGGGACTCGAGCTCGGCGAGCTCGCCCTCCAGCTCGGTCAGCAGCTGGTCGCGGTCGACCTCCAGCTGCTTCTCGATCTGGCGCTTCTCCGCGTGGATCTCGGTCTCCAGCGCCGCCAGCTGGTCGTGGCGGGCGTCGGCGTCGACCGAGGTGATGATGTACGCGGCGAAGTAGATGACCTTCTCGAGGTCCTTGGGCGCCAGGTCCAGCAGGTAGCCCAGACGCGACGGGACACCCTTGAAGTACCAGATGTGGGTGACCGGCGCGGCCAGCTCGATGTGGCCCATCCGCTCGCGGCGCACCTTGGAGCGCGTGACCTCCACGCCGCAGCGCTCGCAGATGATGCCCTTGAAGCGGACGCGCTTGTACTTGCCGCAGTAGCACTCCCAGTCCCGGGTCGGACCGAAGATCTTCTCGCAGAAGAGCCCGTCCTTCTCCGGCTTGAGGGTGCGGTAGTTGATGGTCTCCGGCTTCTTGACCTCGCCGTTGCTCCACTGACGGATCTGGTCCTGGGTGGCCAGGCCGATCCGCAGCTCGTCGAAGTTGTTGACGTCGAGCACTTCGAATCCTCCCTAGCCGCCGATGCCGAACTCGTCGCCGTAGCGCTCAGGTCGACTCAGGTCGATCCCCAGCTCCTCGGCGGCCCGAAATGCGTCCTCGTCCGCCTCGCGGAACTGGATCTCCTGGCCCTCCGCCGTGAGCACCTCGACGTTGAGGCACAGCGACTGCATCTCCTTGACGAGCACCTTGAAGGACTCGGGGATGCCGGGTTCGGGGATGTTCTCGCCCTTGACGATCGCCTCGTAGACCTTGACCCGGCCCAGGACGTCGTCGGACTTGACGGTGAGGAGCTCCTGCAGCGCGTACGCGGCCCCGTAGGCCTCGAGCGCCCAGACCTCCATCTCACCGAAGCGCTGGCCGCCGAACTGCGCCTTCCCACCCAGCGGCTGCTGGGTGATCATCGAGTACGGCCCGGTGGAGCGCGCGTGGATCTTGTCGTCCACCAGGTGCAGCAGCTTCAGGATGTACATGTAGCCGACGGTGATCGGCTGGTCGATCGGCTGCCCGGTGCGGCCGTCGAAGACCTGCGCCTTGCCCGACCCGTCGATCAGCTTGTCGCCGTCGCGGTTGGGGCGGGTGTTCTCCAGCAGGCTGGTCAGCTCGTCCTCGCGGCAGCCGTCGAAGACCGGCGTCGCCAGGGTGCCGCCCGGGTCGGTGCGCATCTCGTCGCCCCAGCCGAGCTTGTCGAACCACTCCGGCTTCTGCTCGTACTCCCAGCCCCGCGAGGCGACCCAGCCGAGGTGGGTCTCCAGGACCTGGCCGACGTTCATGCGGCTCGGCACGCCGAGCGGGTTCAGCACGATGTCGACCGGGGTGCCGTCGGCGAGGAAGGGCATGTCCTCCTCGGGCAGGATCTTGGCGATCACGCCCTTGTTGCCGTGGCGGCCGGCCAGCTTGTCGCCGTCGGAGATCTTGCGCTTCTGGGCCACGTAGACGCGCACGAGCTCGTTCACGCCGGGCGGCATCTCGTCGCCCTCCTCGCGGGAGAACGTGCGCACGCCGATGACGCGGCCGACCTCGCCGTGGGGGACCTTCAGCGACGTGTCGCGGACCTCGCGGGCCTTCTCGCCGAAGATCGCCCGCAAGAGCCGCTCTTCTGGGGTCAGCTCGGTCTCGCCCTTGGGCGTGACCTTGCCGACCAGCACGTCGCCCGGGTTGACCTCGGCGCCGATGCGGATGATCCCGCGCTCGTCGAGGTTGGCCAGGACCTCCTCGGACACGTTGGGGATGTCCCGGGTGATCTCCTCGGCGCCCAGCTTGGTGTCGCGGGCGTCGACCTCGTGCTCCTCGATGTGGATCGAGGTGAGGACGTCGTCCTTGACGAGGCGCTCCGACAGGATGATCGCGTCCTCGTAGTTGAAGCCCTCCCACGACATGAACGCGACCAGCAGGTTCTGGCCCAGCGCCATCTCGCCGTGGTCGTTGCACGGGCCGTCGGCGATGACCGCACCCGCCGGGACCTCGTCACCCTCGTCCACGATGGGGCGCTGGTTGTAGCAGGTGCCCTGGTTGGTGCGCTCGAACTTGCGGAGGAAGTGCTTCTCCAGCCGGTTGTCCTCGGTGCGCAGCAGGATCCGGTCGGCCGCGACCTCGACGACGGTGCCGCCGCTCTCGGTCACGATGACGTCCCCGGCGTCGCGGGCCGCCTTGCCCTCCAGGCCCGTGCCCACCAGCGGTGCGGCGCTGCGCAGCAGCGGCACCGACTGGCGCTGCATGTTGGTGCCCATGAGCGCCCGGTTGGCGTCGTCGTGCTCCAGGAACGGGATCATCGCCGCCGCGACCGACACCGTCTGGCGCGGCGAGACGTCCATGTAGGTCACCTCGGCCGGGGTGGCCTCGCGGACCTCGTTGTTGCGGGCGCGCGACAGCACGAACTCGGAGGTGAAGTTGCCCTCCTTGTCCAGCGTCGCGTTGGCCTGCGCGATGACCATCCGGTCCTCTTCGTCGGCCGTCAGGTAGTCGATCTGGTCGGTGACCCGGCCCTTGACGACCTTGCGGTACGGCGTCTCGATGAAGCCGAACTCGTTGATGCGGGCGTAGGACGCCAGCGACCCGATCAGGCCGATGTTGGGACCCTCAGGGGTCTCGATCGGGCACATGCGGCCGTAGTGCGACGGGTGGACGTCGCGCACCTCGAAGCCGGCGCGCTCACGCGACAGACCGCCCGGCCCCAGCGCCGACAGGCGGCGCTTGTGGGTCAGGCCCGACAGCGGGTTGGTCTGGTCCATGAACTGCGACAGCTGCGACGCGCCGAAGAACTCCTTGATGGAGGCGACGACGGGCCGGATGTTGATGAGCGTCTGCGGGGTGATCGCCTCGACGTCCTGGGTCGTCATGCGCTCGCGCACGACGCGCTCCATCCGCGACAGGCCGATGCGGACCTGGTTCTGGATGAGCTCGCCCACGCTGCGCAGGCGCCGGTTGCCGAAGTGGTCGATGTCGTCGGTGTCGAACGCCTCGCCCGAGCTGGTGAGCTTCACCAGGTAGGACATGGTCGCGAGGACGTCCTCCTTGGTGAGGATCGAGCTGAAGCTGTCCGCGTGCGCCTCGTCGGCGGCGAAGACGATCTGGGCGTGGCGGCCGGCGCCCTCGGCGGCCTCGGCGATGCGCTCCGGCGGCGCCTCGTACACCAGCGGCTTGGCCTCGTCCGGTGTGCGCAGGCCCAGGCGGACCAGCTCCTCGCCGATCTTCTTGTTGACCTTGTAGCGGCCGACCTTGGCCAGGTCGTAGCGCTTGCCGTTGAAGAACAGGTTGATGAGCAGACCGCCCGCGGACTCCGGGGTCGGCGGCTCGCCCGGGCGCAGCTTGCGGTAGATGTCCATCAGCGCGTCGGCCGGCGTGGTCAGGGTGTCCTTGGCCAGCGTCTGCTCGATGACCGGCGACTCGTCGAAGAAGGACAGGACCTCCTCGTCGGGCACCGGGGTTTCGAGGACCTCGCGGTCGGCCAGCGCGTACTCCCCCGCGACCGGGTCGAACACGATGCCCTTGAGCGCGCGGTACAGCACGGTCAGGTGCTGGCGGCGCTTGCGGTCCACGCGCACGCCGGCGAAGCCGCGCTTGTCGACCTCGAACTCCAGCCACGCGCCGCGCGACGGGATGATCTTGCAGCCGTAGACGTCGCGCGCGGTGGTCTTGTCGACCGACGTGTCGAAGTAGACGCCGGGCGAGCGCACGAGCTGGCTGACCACGACCCGCTCGGTCCCGTTGATGATGAAGGTGCCCCCCTCCGTCATCATCGGGAAGTCGCCCATGAACACGGTCTGGGACTTGATCTCACCGGTGGTGCGGTTCACGAACTCCGCCGTGACGAACAGCGGAGCCGCGTACGTCATGTCCTTCTCCTTGCACTCCTCGATGGAGTACTTGGGCTCCTCGAAGCGGTGCTCGGAGAAGGACAGGGCCATCTGGCCCGTGAAGTCCTCGATGGGCGAGATCTCCTCGAAGACCTCGGACAGCCCACGCTCACGCAGCCAACGGAACGAGCCGCGCTGGATCGCTACCAGGTCGAGCTGGTCGATCGGGAGCGGCTCGTCGATCTTGGCGAAGGAGAGTCGGTGGGCACGCTGCGTCGTGCCGTCGCTCAGACGAGACGTCGACAAGGGTGTGCTCCTCGTTGCTTGTGTTTGGGGGCCGGTCTGGGGAACCGGCGCGACCCGAGGGCCCGGGGAAGGCAGGGGATCAGGGGCGGCCTGGGAGGCCCAGGCAACACGGAAAGGCAGTGTAGCTCGAAGCTACACCGCCTTCAATTTGCTGCGTGTCTGTATGCCGTCCGGCACGCAACCTCCGCGGGCCCGCTGTTGGAGCCACAGAGTGCCGTGGGGAGGGTCCCCTGTCAACCCTCCCCGGCGGGTGGCACCTGCTACTTGATGTCGACCGAGGCGCCGGCGCCCTCGAGGGAGGCCTTCGCCTTGTCGGCGGCGTCGCGGTCCACGCCCTCCAGGACGGCCTTGGGGGCGCTGTCCACGAGGTCCTTGGCCTCCTTCAGGCCGAGGCTCGTGAGGGCGCGCACCTCCTTGATGACCTGGATCTTCTTGTCGCCGACCGCGTCGAGGACGACGTCGAAGGCGCTCTGCTCCTCCTCGGCGGGGGCGGCGTCGCCACCACCGGCGCCGGCGGCGGCCGCGACGGCGACCGGGGCGGCCGCGGTGACGTTGAACTCGTCCTCGAAGCGCTTCACGAACTCGCTGAGCTCGAGGAGGGTCATCTCCTTGAAGCTCTCGAGCAGGTCGTCGGTGCTGATCTTCGCCATGGCTGTGCTGTGCTCCTGTGGGGTGGTGGTCTACGACTCGGCGGGGGCGTCGGCCGCGGCGGCCTCGGCGGGGGCGGCGTCGGCGGGTGCGGCCTCGGCCGGGGCGGCGTCGCTCGGGCCCTCCGCCGCCTTCTTGTCGGCCAGCGCCTGGAACAGGCGGGCGGCCTGGGACAGGCTGGCCAGGGCCAGGCGCGCGGGCTGGGCGACGACGGCCTCGAACAGGCCGGCCAGGCGCGACAGCAGCTCCTCGCGCGACTCCAGGTCGGCCAGGCGCAGGGTGTCCTCCGCGCCGAGGAAGCGGCCGTCCAGGATCGAGCCCTTGACGACCAGCTCGGGGTTCTCGCGCGTGAAGGTGCGCAGCACCTTGGCGGCGGCGACCGGGTCGTCCCCGGCGAACAGCACCGCGGTCGGGCCGGTCAGGGTCTCGTCCGGCACCTCGAGCCCGGCGTCGCGCGCGGCGATCCGGGTCAGGGTGTTCTTGACGACCGTGTACTCCGCCTGGATGGGGCGGAGCTGGCGCCGCAGGCGTGCGAGCTCGGCCACGGTCAGGCCGCGGTACTCGGTCAGGATGGTCGCGGAGCTGGCGGTCAGGCGCTCGCGCACCGACGCCACCGCCGCCGCCTTGTCGGCGCGCGGGCTCCCGTTGGTTGCCATGCTCGTCCTCGCGTGGGGTCTGACCTGCGGACGCGGACCACGCAGGGAGACGGCGACGTGCGAGGGGCACGGCGTGCATCGCCTGCGTCGGTCGGCGGGTTGCCCCGCCTCTTCGGCTCGCCCCCCGGCAGCACCGGGGCGCGCGCGACCGTACGGTCTGCGGCTGACTCCCCACGCTAGGGGCGCGCGACCCGCCCCGCAACCCGGGCGGACGGCCGCCGGGGCGGGAACGCGCGCGCGGTGCGGGCCAGACCCTCCTCCACCCACGCCGGCGGGAGGAACGCGACGAGCCCGGCGACCTTCACGACGTTCGACGCGCGGGTGTCCCGCAGGTGAACTCCGCACACCCGCGACCAATCCGACCGACGAGGAGCTGGTCCGCACCGGCCTGCGCCTCATCCTGGAGGCCGCGGGCCTGGCGGTGGTCGGTGAGGCCGCCACCGGCGAGGAGGCGGTGGGCGCCGTCCGCCGGCTGCGGCCCGACGTGGTGCTCATGGACGTGGCGATGGCCAAGCTCGGGGTCCGGGACCGGGTGCAGGCGGTGGTGCTGGCCTACGACGCGGGCCTGGTCGAACCCGGGCACGACGATCCGCCCGCCCGGCCCTCGGCGAGCGACTGACGGGCCGGTCGAGGTCGTCGCCGGGCGGCGGGCGTCAGGAGCGGCAGGCGGTGGGGTTGCGGTAGGTGTAGACCCAGCGGCGCGGGAGGGGGGGCAGGGCGCGGTAGGGGGTGACCGCGACCAGGCGGAGGCGGGGGTCGTCGATCCGCCCGCCCGCCACGGTGTGGCAGTTGCCCATGGCGCGGAACAGCAGCAGGTAGCCGGGGTGGGGCGCGGCGATGCGCGGGGGCGGCAGGGGCCCCGTCGCCGCGAGCGCGGTGGGGCCCGGGTCGTGCCAGCCCGCCCACTCGAAGCCGGCGTCGACGTCGAGCGGGTCGCCGCCGACGCGCTCGCCGGCGGTCCACCGCGCGACGGTGTAGGTCTGGGCGTCGACGGTCAGCAGCAGCGACAGCCCGGCGAGGACCACCGCCCCGCCGCGCGCGGCCGTCCAGCGGCCGTCGGCCCACCGGCGCAGCGGCCCGCCGCGGAGCAGCGCCACGGCCCCCGCCGCCACCAGCGGCCACAGGTAGCGGTCGAAGGCCGCGCCGCCCGCGACGGCCTGCGCCAGGACGCCCGCGGCGCCGCCGGCCAGGGTGACGCCGAGCAGCGCGTCGCCGGGCACGGCGCGGCGCCACGACCGGCGGCGGGCGGCCCGGGCCGCGGCGGCGGCGAGCAGCGCGGCCAGCGCGATGGCCGCGCCCCCGCCGCGGCGGTCAGCGCACCCCAGGCCGCCGGGGCGAACAGGTCGGCGCGCACGCCGAGGGCGACCTCGTCGCCCAGCGCCCCGCCGCGCTCCAGCACGTTGCCCGCGATCGGGTCCCCGCCGGTGGCGAGGACCCCGGCCGCACCGGCGACCGCGCCCGCCAGCGCGGCCCAGCGCTCCCCGCGCAGCAGCCGCACGCGCGGCCCCAGCGCCAGCGCGGGCGCCAGCAGCAGCGCGGCGGTGGCGAAGCCGCGCACCCCCAGCCCGCCGACCACCCGCGGCGCGGCCAGCGGCGCCGCGGACTGCGCCCCGGGGAGCCCCGCCCGCCACCACGCGAACGCCGCGACGGCCAGCGCGACCGCGACGCCCCCGACGGCCACGTGCCGCCCGCTGCCCCGCCCCCGGTCCGCGATGCCCGCCGCCCCCGGGCGCGTGGCCAGCGCGGCGGCGGCGAGGACGGCGGCGGGCGCGGTGAGGGTCAACTCGCGGACCGTGAACGCGGCCACGCCGAGGACCAGGGCACCCGCCAGCAGCGGCGGCGCGACGGGGCGGCCGCGGCGCAGCGCGGCGGCGCCCAGGGCCAGGCAGCCCATCTGCAGGGCGTAGGCGGTGGTGTCGGTCATGAAGGTGGCGGCCAGCGTGGCGTAGCCCGGCGCCGCCGCGACCAGCGCGGTCACCAGCAGCGCCCGCGGCCGGCGCAGGAACGCCCGCGCGAAGGCGTAGGTCGCGACCAGCCCCGCGGCCGCGGCCACGGCCTGGGCGGTCCGCAGGACCCACAGCTCCGGCCCGAGGGCGGCGATCCACGGCTGCGCCCACAGCACGTGGCCGGCGAGCCCCATGACGCCCCACCCGACCAGGCGCAGCTCGCCCGTCCCGGCGAGGTCGAGGGCGACCCGGGCGTAGGCCCAGTCGTCGTTCCAGGGCAGGTGGACCGCACCGGTCACCCACGCCGAGGCCAGGGGCACCCCCACCGCCAGCCCGACGATCAGGGTCAGGGGGACGACGGTCCGGATGCGCGAACGCCCCGCCCGGACAGCCGGGCGGGGCGCTTGAGTAAGGACACGAGGACGCTCAGTGACTGACACATGGCCAGTATGAGGTCTTCAGGGGCTATTGCCCCAGATCAGGCGGCGGCGTCCGCCAGGATCTCGCGGGTCCGCGTGGGGTCGACGGTGATCGCCGGACCCATCGAGGTCGACACGTGCACCGTGCGCACGTACCGGCCCTTGGCGGCCGAGGGCTTCACGCGGATCAGCTCGTCGATGATCGCGGCGTAGTTCTCCAGCAGCGCCTGCGGGGGGAACGACGCCTTGCCGAGGACCAGGTGCACGTTGGCCTGGCGGTCGGTGCGGTACTCGATCTTGCCCGCCTTGATCTCGCGGACGGCGCGGGCGACGTCCATGGTCACCGTGCCGGTCTTGGGGTTCGGCATCAGGCCGCGCGGACCGAGCACCCGGCCGTAGCGGCCGATCTTGCCCATCTGGTCCGGGGTCGCGATGACGGCGTCGAAGTCGAGGTCGCCCGCCTCGATCATCGCCGCCAGCGTCGACGCGCCCACGATGTCCGCGCCGGCCTCCTCGGCCTCGGCGGCCTTGGGGCCCTCGGCGAAGACCGCCACGCGGGCGGTCGAGCCGGTGCCGTTGGGCAGGGCGACCGAGCCGCGGACGTTCTGGTCGGCGCGGCGGGGGTCGACCCCCAGCCGGATCGCCAGGTCGACGGTCGGGTCGAAGGAAACGGTGACGGTCTCCCTGGCCAGGTTCATGGCCTCCGCCGGGGTGTAGAGCCGCTCGGGCTCGACCTTGGCGGCGGCCTCCAGGTAGCGCTTCCCACGCTTGGGCATTGCGGTGTTCCCCCTGTGGTGCAGACGGGACGCGGCGCGTCCCTCCCACGACGATGGTGCGGTGCGGTCACTCGACGGTGAGGCCCATCGAGCGGGCGGTGCCCTCGATGATCTTGACCGCGCCGTCGAGGTCGACGGCGTTGAGGTCGTCCATCTTGCGCTCGGCGATCTCCCGGACCGCGTCCCGCGAGACGGTGCCCGCCTTGTCGCGGTGCGGGTTGGCCGAGCCCTTGTCGATGCTGGCGGCCTTGAGCAGCAGGTTGGCCGCGGGGGGCGTCTTGGTGACGAAGGTGAAGGAGCGGTCCTCGTAGATGGTGATCTCGACGGGGACCACGTCACCGCGCTGCTGCGCGGTGCGCTCGTTGTACGCCTTGCAGAACTCCATGATGTTGACGCCGTGCTGGCCCAGGTTGTTGCCGACCGGCGGGGCCGGCGTCGCCTGGCCCCCGGGGATCTGCAGCTTGATCTGGGCCATGACCTTCTTGGCCATGGTGGTGGGTCCTCTCGTTGTTAGAGCTTGGCGACCTGGTCGAAGCCCAGCTCGACCGGGGTCTCGCGCCCGAAGATCGACACCAGGACCTTGAGCTTGGACTGGTCGGCGTTGATCTCCGAGATGGTGCCGGTGAAGTCGGCGAAGGGGCCCGACGTGACGCGCAGGTTCTCGCCCACCTCGTACTCGACGCTGGGCGCGACGACCTCGCCCTCCTCCGGCTCGCGGAGGATCGACTCGACCTCGCCCATCGACAGCGGCACGGGCCGCGCGCCGGGCGGGCCGACGAAGCCGGTGACGGCGGGCGTGTTGCGCACGACGTACCAGGAGTCGTCGTCGAGGTCCATGCGCACCAGGACGTAGCCCGGGAAGACCTTGCGCTGGACCTGCTGCTCTTGCCGCCCTTGATCTCGACCGCGTCCTCGGTCGGGATGATGACGTCGTAGATCTTGTCCTGCATGTTCATGGACACGATGCGGCTCTCGAGGTTGGCCTTGACCTTGGCCTCGTAGCCCGCGTAGGTGTGCACGACGTAGAAGTCGCCCGGCAGGCGGGCGAAGTCCACGCGCTTCTTGCGCTGGGTGGCGGCCGGGTCGGCCGCCGGCGCGACGGTCTCGCCGTCGTCGGCCAGCTCCGTGAGGTTGTCCAGCGCCTCCGCGTCCTCCTGGGTGCGCGGGGCGCTGCCGAGGAGGTCGAGGTCGATCTCGACGTCGTCGTCCTGGTTCGCGCCGGCGGCGGCGAGCAGGTCGTCGAAGTCGTCCTCCGGCGCCTCCTCGACGCGCAGGCTCTCGGGCTCGTCGCCGCCGAGGGTCAGCGCGTACTCGGCGGTGAACTCGCCCTGGCCCGCGTCCGGGCCGACGTCGCCGTCGCGGCCGGGGGCGCGGACGGCTCCAGGGTGTCCAGCTCGCCGCCGGGGCCGGGGGCGCGACGTAGGTGCCCATGTTCTCGGCCTCGTCGTCGCTCACGACCGCGGTCTGCGCGGGGTCGCTGTTCACCGCGGCGTAGTCCCCGGCGCCCGCGAAGCTCTCCGCGCGCCTCGGTGACCTCGGCCATGGTGGCGGCGACGAGCTCGTCGATCTCGTCGGAGTCCTCGGCGTACTCGACCGGCGCGTCGGACTCGCCGGTCTGCACGTCCGCCGACGAGTCGTCGGAGGGGGCGTCGGGGATCGGCTTGGCGTCGGCGGCCACCCCGTAGTACGGGTCGGCCTCCTCGACGTCGTCGGCGGGGTCCGGATCGTCCGGCGCCTCCCCGATGCGCGACGGGTCGACCCGCGTCTGGACCGGGAACGTGGGGACGTCCGAGCCGTCCTCGCGGAGGTACTCGTCGTCGTGCGCAGATGACTGGCTCATGAGTGCGAAGGGACCTACCCGCCGAAGATCAGGAAGACGAGCTGGCCGAAGGCCTGGTCCAGCCCGAACACGTACAGGGTCAGCAGGGTGACCACGACCAGCACCACGAGGCTGTACGACAGCAGCTCACGGCGGGACGGCCAGGCGACCCGGCGCAGCTCCGCCCGGACCTCGCGGAGGAACGCCACGACGCCGGTCCGCTGGGACCGCTCCTGCGGCCGCGGGCGGGCCTCCTCGGCCACCGCGGGGGCGTCGCCGTCGCCGGGGGCGGCCCTCCTGGTCACTGTCGCGCTCCATGCGCCTCGACGGGCTCACCCCGCGCTCCTTCTTGCGTCCGCGGCACGAGGGCCGGGTGCGTGTGGATCAGGTCGTGTCCTGCGTAGCAGGGGCGGAGGGACTCGAACCCCCGACCTTCGGTTTTGGAGACCGACGCTCTGCCAGTTGAGCTACGCCCCTGGGTGCCGGTCCAGCCTACCGGGTCTCGCGGTGCGGCCGGTGCGCGTTGCACCAGGTGCAGTACTTCCGCAGCTCGATGCGCTCGCGCTGGTTGTTCCGGTTCTTGGTGGTGATGTAGTTGCGGTGCCGGCACACGGTGCACGCCAGGGTGACCTTCGGGCGGGTGTCGCTGCCTGCCATCTGAGGAGTCGCCTCCGCTTGTTCGGGGGTGGTGGTGCTGCGGCCGGCGCCGACGCACATGGGTACAGGGCCGGGCACCAGGCCCAGCCCTCCGTAGCGGCGGGTGGATTCGAACCACCGACAACTCGATTATGAGCCGAGTGCTCTAACCCCTGAGCTACGCCGCCGGGTTCCGGAAGAGCCCCCCAACGGAATCGAACCGTTGACCTTCTCCTTACCATGGAGACGCTCTGCCGACTGAGCTAGGGGGCACGGCAGGCCACAGTATGCGGCCGGCGCCGGTCACCCGCAACCGGACGGGGGCCGCCTGCGCCCTGCGCGTCGGCCTACGCTGGTGCCCATGGAGGCCCCGGCTCAGGCACCCCCGGGGGACTCGGTCGCCGCCGGTGCCGACCTCGTCCCCCTGCATCCTCGCGTGCGCCGGCTGTGGTGGGTGCGCTCGGCGCTGACCGTCCTGTGGATGACCATCATCGCGGGGGTCGTCGACCGGTTCGCCCCGATCCCCCTGCCGCCGTGGACGCTGCCGGGCGTCGTGCTGGCCGTGGGGGTGCCCCTGGCGGTGCTGGGGCCGTCCTGCGCTACGCGCGCTGGCGGTACGCGGTCCGGGCGACCGACCTGTGGATCCGCCAGGGGGTCGTCTGGGTGACCGTCACGGTCGTGCCGTTCTCGCGCCTGCAGTTCGTCGACACCCGTCAGGGGCCGCTCGACCGGCTGTTCCGGCTGGCCGAGCTGGTGGTGCACACCGCGGCCCTGGGGACCTCGGCCCGGCTGCCGGGGCTGGACGTCGACGAGGCCGAACGGCTCCGCGAGCGCCTGGCCCAGGTCGAGGACGATGGCAGCGCCGTCTGAGGCGGCGACGGGGCTGAGCGGCCGGCTGCACCCCGCCGCGATCCTCGTGCGCTCCGTGGGGCAGCTGCTGCCGCTGGCGTTCGTCCTGGTCGCCGGCGACACCCCCGCGTTCGTGGCGGGGATCGTGCTGGGCGGCACGGTGCTGGTCGGCGTCGTGCGCTGGTGGCGGCTGACCTGGCGCCTGGACGCCGCCGCCCTGGTCGTGGAGGAGGGGCTGCTCCAGCGCCGGCGGCGCGTGATCCCGCTGGACCGGGTGCAGAGCGTCGACCTGGTGCGCGGCCTGCGCCACCGGCTGTTCGGCGTCACCGAGCTGCGCGTCGAGGTCGTCGGCGGGACCGGCAGCGAGGGGCGCCTGGAGGCCCTGTCCCCCGCCACCGCCGACCGCCTGCGCACCGCCCTCCTGCAGGCCCGCCGCGCCGCCGCGGCTCGCGGGCCGCGCGCACCGACCCAGCTGCGGGCGCGGGCGCGGAGGCGGGCGGCGCGAGGGCGGCCACCGGGGACGCGGGCGACGCGGGCGGCGGGCAGGGGTGGGCCGCGGCGGATGCGGGGGCCACGGGCGCGGCCGGGGGGTGGGCCGCGGGGTGGCCGAGGGCGCGGGTGAGGAGCTGGTGCGGGTCGCGCCGGGACGGCTCGTGCTGGCGGGGCTGACCGGCAGCCGCGTCGGCGTGGCGGCGCGCTGCTGGGCGGGGCGCAGGAGCTGCTGGGCGAGCGCGTCCTGGAGGTCGTGCGCCTGCCCGACCTGCTGGGCCCGTCGTGGCTGGCGGTCCTCGCGGTCCTCGTCGCCCTGGGCGCCTTCGCGCTGTCGGTCGCGGCCACCGCCCTGGCCTACTGGGACTTCCGCCTGGTCCGCGACGGCGCGGAGCTGCGCGTGCGCCGCGGCCTGCTGGAGCAGCGGCTGGAGACCATCCCCCTCGCGCGGGTCCAGGCGCTGCGCCTGGAGGAGAACCTGCTGCGCCGGGTCCTGGGCTACGCCGCGGTCAAGGTCGACGTCGCGGGCAAGAGCGGCGGGGACGACGCGCGCGACGCCGGCGTGGTGCTGCCGCTGGGCACGCGCGCCGAGGCGCTCGCCCTGGTCGCGGCCCTGGTCCCCGCCGTCCGCGCCGCCCGGCTGCGCGCCGCGCAGCCGCCGGGCCCGGCGTTCCCCGCGGACGTGCCCCTGACGCCCATGCCCCTGCGGGCGCGCCGCCGCCGGCTGGGGCGCGCGCCGCCTGGACCGTCCTGGCCGCCGCGCCGGTGGCGGGCCTGGCTTGGCTGACCGCCCCCGGCGGGCCGCTCGCGGCGCTGGGGCCCGCGCGGGCGGTGCCCTGGTGGGCCGCGCCCGCCGTGGCGGCCGTCGCGGCCGGGCCCGCGATCGCCGCGGCCCTCGACGCGTACCGGTCGCTGGGCTGGGCGGTCGCCGACGGGGTCGTCGTCGCGCGCTCCGGGGTGCTGGTGCGCCGCACGGCCTGGGTCCCCCGGGAGCGGCTGCAGGGCCTGGCGCTGACCGCCAGCCCGTTCCAGCGCCGCGCGCACCTCGCGACCCTCGACCTGCTGATCGCCCGCAGCCCCGGGGTGTGGGGCGGCCCGCGGCTGCTGGACCTGGACCGCGCGACGGGCGAGCGCCTCCAGGCCGAGCTCGCCGCCGCCCTGGCACCGGCACCGGCCAGGGTCAGGTCCAGCGCTGCGTCGGGATCCAGCGCGCCGGCGCCGTCGTCCCCCTGACCTCGCGGGCCCGGGTCTGGGCGGGTCCGGCGGGACCCGCGCCGGCGGGGGCGGTGACCAGCATCAGGCACGGGCGACCAGGGAGCGGAAGACGGCGGCGGCGCCGTCCCAGTCCTGGGTGCGGGCCCACTCCTCCAGCGGGGTGTAGGCCACGCCGAGCTCGCGGGTCACCAGGCTCCCGTCCCCGCCGATGGCGACCCCGGGGGCGCCGGAGCCGATGAAGCGGTAGTCGTGGACCAGGGCCCCCGCGAGCTGCTCGCCCATGACGGGGGCGAACGCGTCCCGGGCGAACTCGGCCGGGTCGACCGGTACGTAGCGGAGGTCCCGGCCGAGCCCGGCGCCGATGCCGGCGGCCAGCTCCGGCCCGGTCAGCGGCTCGCCCAGGGCGAAGGTGCGCCCCGCGAGGTCGGGCCGGTCCAGGGCGGCGATCGCGAGCGCCGCCTGGTCCTCGACGCTGACCCAGCGCTGGCGCAGGTCGGCGGGTACGGGGTAGCGCAGCTCGTCGTGGTCGACGACCCACGGCGCGGCGAACGGCGCGCTGAGGTTGGCGAGGTAGCCCATGGGCGTGAGGTGGACGATCGGCGCGCCGGACGCGCGCAGGATGCGGTCCGCGATCGCCTTGGTGTCGAAGGAGGCGACGCCGGTCGGCGCCGTCGCGGGCGGGCCGCTGAGGGTGAACGCGGTCAGGGGCACCCGGGCGGCGACCAGGGCCTCGGCCAGCGAGGTCGCGAAGCGCTCGATGACGTCGGCGACGGGGACGAACGGCAGGTGGGCGAACGCGCCCGCGACCCCGGTCAGGGCGGTGCGCAGGGCGGCGGGATCGGCGAGGTCGGCGGTGACGACCTCGGCGCCGCGGTCGGCGAGGGCGGCGGCGCGGCCGGGGTCGCGGACGACGGCGCGCACGGGGCGGCCGGCGTCGAGGAGCGCGCGGGCGACGGGTCCGCCCTGGGCGCCGGTGGCGCCGAGGACGGCGAGAGGCTGGTCGTTGGTCATGCGCGGGACGCTAGTTTCCCTCGTGCAGCAGGGACTACAACGTGCTTTACTTCCCTGCATGAACTCACCGCCGCACCTCGACGACTGCCCCGTCACGCGCACCATGCTGGTGGTGGGCCGCCGCTGGTCCGGCCTGGTGGTCTGGCACCTGATGGACGGGCGCAAGCGCCACGGCGAGCTGCTCGCGCGCATCCCCGCCATCAGCTCGCGCGTGCTGACCGAGCGCCTGCGCGAGCTGGAGGGCGAGGGCTTCGTCCGCCGCGAGGTGTTCGCCGAGGTCCCGCCGCGCGTCGAGTACGCGCTCACCGAGCGGGGCCGGAGCCTGGCCGACGTCTTCGACGCCATCTGCGCGTGGGGCGAGGCCGACCGCGCCGCCCAGGCCGCGGTCGCCTGACGCACCCCACCGCGCCCGCCCGCCGCGACGCGACCCGTGGTGCCACACTGCGGCCGGGTCCGACGGAGGGGTGGCGGTGGCCGGGGAGCTGGACGGGCAGGTCGCGGTGGTGACCGGCGGCGGGACCGGGATCGGGCGGGCGATCGCGCTGCGCCTGGCCGCCGGCGGTGCGGCCGTGGTGGTGTCGGGACGGCGCCCCGACCCGCTCGGCGCGGTCGTGGCGGAGATCACCGGCGAGGGGGGCACGGCGCTGGCCGTCCCCGGGGACCACGCCCGCGAGGACGACGTGGAGCGGCTGTTCGGGACCGCCGCCGACCGCTTCGGCCGCGTCGACGTGCTGGTCAACAACGCCGCCGTGCCCGGGGCGATCGGGCCGATCTGGGACCTGCCACTGGACGGCTGGGAGGCGACGCTGGCCGCCAACCTGACCGGGCCGTTCCTGTGCTCGCGGGCGGCGGCGCGGCTGATGCGCCCGCGCGGCAGCGGTCGCATCGTGATGATCGGGTCGGTCACCGGCAAGCGGCCCAACCCGACCCGCGCGCCGTACGCGGTCACCAAGATCGGCCTCGTGGGGCTGACCCGGACCCTGGCGGTGGAGCTGGGACCCGCGGGCATCACCGTCAACTGCATCAGCCCCGCGGGCGTGGACACCGAGCGGCTCCAGGCCCTCGCCGACGCCCAGGGTGTGACGCTGGCCGACGTGCACGCGCGCTGGGCCGGCTACGCGGCCACCGGGCGGCTCAGCACCCCCGGCGATGTCGCCGCGGCGGTGGCGTTCCTCGCCTCGCCGGCCGCGGCCAACGTCACCGGGGTCGACCTCAACGTCGACGGCGGCGTGGCGTTCGTCTGATGCTCGCCTCGCTGACCGCGCTGGGGCTGTCCGCCGCCGCCGGGCTGAACGCCTACATCCCGCTGCTGCTCGTCGGGCTGCTCGCCCGCTTCACCGGCGTCGTGACCCTGCCCGACAGCGCCGCGTGGATCGCGGAGACCTGGGCGCTGGTCGTGGTCGGGGTCCTGCTGGCCGTGGAGGTGGTCGTCGACAAGGTCGCGCTGGTCGACTCGGTGAACGACGCGATCCAGACCTTCGTGCGGCCCGCGGCGGGCGGTGCGGTGTTCGCCGCCACCGCGGCCGCGCAGCAGGTGGACGCCTCCCCGTTCCTCGCCGAGCGCCCCTGGCTGGGCTGGCTGCTGGGCATCGCCGTCGCGGGCGTCGTCCACGCGCTGAAGACCGCGTCGCGCCCGCTGGTCGACGTCGGCACGGCCGGCGTCGGCACACCGCTGGTCAGCGCCGCCGAGGACGCGGCCTCGGTCGGGCTGAGCCTCGTGGCCGTCTTCGCGCCGGTCCTGGTGGTCGTCGCCCTCGCCGCCCTGGCCGCCGCCGCGGTCCTGGTCGTCCGCGGCCTGCTGCGCCGCCGCCGCTCCGGCCGCTCGCGCCTGGCGTAGCCCGGCGCTCAGCGCGCGGGGGCGACGCCGAGGTCCTCGCGGAGGCGGGCGAGGGCGCGGCTGATGGTGGTGCGGACGGTCTCGCGGCTGACCGCCAGGGTCACGCCGATCTGCTCGTAGGTGAGGGGCTCGGCGCCGTCCAGGCCGAAGCGCAGGCGCAGCATGGTGGCGCTGCGCTCGTCCAGGCGCCGGGCGAGGCGCGCGACCACCTCGGCGGTGGCCACCCGGTCGCAGGCCTCCTGGGCCGGATCGTCGGCGGCGACGGCGAGCAGCTCGCCCAGGGTGGTGTCGGAGCGGTCGGCGACCTGGCGGTCCAGCGTGCCGGCGTCCGGCGGGGCCTCCAGGGCCTCCCGCGCCCGCGCGGCGTCGAGGTTGGTGGCGGCCGCCAGCTCCTCCAGGGTCGGCTCGCGGCCGGTCACCGCCTCTAGCCGCGCGCGCGCCGCCCCCAGGCGCCGCTGGGCGGCGTGGACGGCGTAGGGCAGCCGGATGGTGCGGTCGGAGCTGGCGAACCCGCGCTGGAGGGCCTGCTTCACCCACCAGGTCGCGTAGGTCGAGAAGCGGTACCCGCGGCGCCAGTCGTAGCGGTCGACGGCCTGGAGCAGGCCGAGGCTGCCGTCCTGGATGAGGTCCTCCAGCCCCACGTTGCACGACCGGGCGGAGCGGGCGGCCTCGTGGACGACCAGGCGCAGGTTGGCGGCGACGAAGCGCTCGCGCGCGGCCTCGCCGGCGGCGACGTCGCGCTCCAGCGCGCGGCGCTGCCCGGCGGGCAGGCCCCCGCGGTCCAGGGCGGCGCGCGCGTCGCGGCCGCGCTCGATGGCCTGGGCCAGCTCGACCTCCTCCTCCGCGCGCAGCAGGCGCGTCGCGCCCATCGCGTCGAAGAAGGCGTCCAGCCGCGCGTCGTGCCGGGCGCGCGGGACCCGCGGGGCGGTCGCGGTGCTCATCCGGCAGTTCCTCCCTCCCGGGGTCGGTGAAACGCGTCGAGGCCGGCCCTCCCGGCGCGCGCTCGCGCGAACTCAGAGGACCGGCCTCGTGACCGTGATCCCGGCGGGCGTCGCGACCCGCGGGACAATGTTGTTCATGTCCACGTTACCGTCGCCGGTCGATCCGCTCACGGCCGTCCGGCTGCGCGTCGTCGGCGTCGCCGTCGCGCTCGGCTGGGCGTCGGTCGCGGTGGTGCTCGCGACCGCCCTGCTGCCGGGGGCGCGGCCGGTCGCCTACCCGGGCGCGGTGCTCGCGCTGGCCGGCGCCGCCGCGGTCGGCAACGGGATCCTGGCGCTGCTGCCGTGGCCGCGCCTGGTGGTGCGGCCGGTCGGCGACGCGCTGTTCACCCTGTGGGCGGTCGGCCTGACCGTCCTGGCCGCCGCCCTCACCTACGTCGACGGCGGCTGGCGGTCGGACTCCTGGCTGCTGTACTTCCTGGTCATCCCGTTCGTCGCGCTGACCGAGTCGCGCGGGCGGCAGGTCGCGCTGTCGGTGCTGGCGCTGGCCGGGTACGCGCTGGCCGTCCTGCTGTTCCCCGACCCGGTCCCGCCCGGCGTGCTCGCCGTGCGGCTGGGCGTGCTGGCCGGCGCGGCGGTGCTCGCCGACGTCGTCGCGCGCATCGTCGAGGACAACGCCGTCGCGCGCGCCCAGGCCGAGAACGAGGCGCGCATGGAGCGCCTCCTCGCCGTCGAGGCGCACCACCGCATCAAGAACAACCTCCAGCTGGTCGCCGACCTGCTCAGCCTGCAGGCGGCGGAGGCGGGCGCCGACCTGGACCGTGTCGTGGCCGAGACCCTGTCGCGCATCCAGAGCGTGGCCGCGGTCCAGCAGGCGCTGGCCCGCCGCGGCGGGGACCGGGTGCGCCTGCTCCCCGTCGTCGAGCGCATCGTGCGCGTCCTGGGCGACCGGCTGGCCGAGGGCCGCAGCCTGACGGTGACCGGCGACGCCACCGAGGTCGGCGGGGACCAGGCCACCCGCATCGCGCTGGTCGTGAACGAGCTGGTCACCAACGCCCTGCGCCACGGGCGCGGGGCCGTCCACGTCCGCCTCGCCACCGTCGGTGACGCCCTGCGCCTGCGGGTGGTCGACCAGGGGCCCGGTCCAACGCCGCCGGACGGGGTACAGGGAGGGGGTGGGCCCCAGGTGCCGGCAGGTCTGGGGACGGCGCTGGTGCAGCGGCTCGTCGCCGACGGGCTGGGCGGGGCGACGGACGCGCGGCCGACGGCCGACGGCTACGAGGTGCGCGTGAGCGTCCCGCTGCTCCGGGAGGTGGCCCGTGCGCGTGCTGATCGCTGAGGACGACCCGATCATCGCCCTGGCGCTGGAGCGCCGGCTGGCCGGTGCGGGCCACGACGTGGTCGCGCGCGTGGGCGACGGCGCGGCCGCGGTCGCCGCCGTCGCCGAGCACCAGGTCGACGCCGTGATCATGGACGTGGTCATGCCGGGCATGGACGGGCTGGAGGCGGCGCGGCGGATCACGGCGGCGGGTCCGGTGCCGATCGTGGCCATCACCGCCCACGACGACCCCGGCCTGCTCGAGCGGGCGATCGCCGCGGGCGTGGCCGCCTACCTGGTCAAGCCGGTGGACGCCCGCCAGGTCGAGACCGCGCTCGCCCTGGCCGTCACCCGCACGGCGGAGTTCTCCGCCCTGCGCGCCCAGGTCGTGGAGCTGCGCGACGCGCTGGAGGCCCGCAAGCTCATCGAGCGGGCCAAGGGCGTGCTCATGGACCGCGCGGGCCTGTCCGAGCAGCAGGCGTTCGCGCGCATCCAGCGGCGCGCGCGCGACACCAACACCACGATGCCCGCCGTCGCCCGCCAGATCGTCGACGCCGTGGGGCTCTTCGATGACGGGCGGTAGTCGCAGCGATCCGGAGCGCACTGACGAACGGGCGGCAAGCCGCCCTGGGCGGGTCTCCGAACCACCTGCGCGGGGACGAGAACGATGGGAAGGCGTGCGGGTGACCACGACCATGGGGGCGCCGGTCGCGCCCGGCCAGGTGCTGGCCGGGCGGTACCGGGTGACCGACGAGCTGCTGGGGGCGGGGAGGGCCGGCCACGTCGTCGCCGCCCGCGACGAGCTGCTGCGCCGCCGCGTCGCGGTGAAGGTCCTGGACGGGATCGGTGACGGCGTGGCGGCGCGCCGGGCGGTGCGGGCGGCGCGGGCCGCGTCGGCGGTGCTGGACCCGCGCGTCATGCGCGTCCTGGACCTCGGCGACCGCCTCGACGACCAGACGCCGTTCCTGGTGCTGGAGTACCTGGAGGGGACGCCGCTGGACGTCCTGCTGGCCCGCGGGCCGCTGGCGGACAGGGAGGCGGCGCGGCTGCGCGCCGACCTGCTCGACGCCGTGGCGGCGGTGCACCAGGCGGGGGCGGTCCACCGCGACCTGCGCGCCGAGAACGTGCTGGTGACCGCGGGCGGGGTCGCGCGGATCACGTCGGCCGGGCTGACCGAGGCCACGCGCGACCGCGACCTGGGGCTGCGCCTGGGCGGCGAGCCGATCCGGGCCGACGGCCCGTCGCCGGAGCAGCGCCGCGGGGCGCCCGCGACCACGCGGTCCGACGTCTACGCGCTGGCGGTGCTGCTGGGCAGCCTGCTGCCGGAGACCCCGGCCGACGTCGCCGCAGTCCTGCACCGGGCCACCGTGATCGACCCCGCCCGCCGCTACGCCGACGCCGCCGCGCTGCGCGCGGCGCTGCAGGCCCTGGCCCCCCGCCCGTCCCCGGGCCGCCCGGTCCTGGACCCCACCGCGCCCCTGGAGAGCGAGGAGGCCTGGCAGACCGCCCGCCGCGACGCCGGCGGACCGGCCGCGCCGGGGCCGGCCGCGCCGGTC
>JAUJNX010000019.1 GCA_030447925.1 Egibacteraceae bacterium
GCCGCCGCCGCCCGCGCCCGCGCCACCCCCGCCCGCCCCGGCCCCCGGCCGGCGCCTGCGCGTCGACGGGACCCCCGTGCCGGCGCCGTGGTCGCCCGTCTTGCCGGCCGAGGTGGGCGCGGTCGTGGAGGGGCGCGCGCTGCCCGTGCAGACCGTGGACGCCGACGAGGGCTTCTGGGTCGGGGACCCGCCGGACCGCATCTGGGTCCGGCTGGTCGGGGACGGCGAGTCACCCGCGACGGTGCCCCCCGGCGGGCAGGTCGACGTGCGCGGCACCGTCACCCCGCACGGCCCGGGCTTCGCCGCGGAGCAGGGCGTCACGCCGGAGGAGGGCGCGGCCGACCTCGACGCCGCCGGCGCCCACCTCGCGGTCCCGTTCGACGCGGTGACGGCCGCCCCACCCCCGTAGCGCGACCGCTCGCGGGTCAGGCCCCCATGGCCACGAGCAGGCGCGAGCAGGCCTGCTCGGCGCGCCGGCAGGCCCCGGCGCAGACGCGGCAGTGCTCGTGGTGGCCGGCGTGCTGCTCGCACTCCGCCGCGCAGGTCGCGCAGGCGGTGCGGGCCGCCTCGACCAGGGCGCGGCTGATCGGCGGCGCGTAGGCGGTCTGGCGGGTCATGACCTTCGCGGTGGCCGCGCAGACGTCGGCGCAGTCCAGGTCCAGGCGGATGCAGCGCACGAGGTCGGCGACCCCGTCCTCGCCCAGGCAGGCGTCGGCGCAGGCGGTGCACGCCTGGGCGCAGTCCTGGAGCGCGTCGATCGCCTCGACCAGGAGCTGGGCGTCCAGCTCGAAGGTCTGCGGGTGGGTGTCCAGCATCTGCTTCGCATAGCTCATGCGACGACCGTTCCCACCATCTGGCCGATCACATACGTGGCACCTGCTGCGGCCATGCCCAGCGCGAGCTGGCGCCCGCCCGACCGCCACGCCGGCTTGGCGGTCAGCAGGCTGATCGCCGCCCCCAGGGCGTAGAGGACCAGCCCCGCGGCGGCCAGCGCGATCAGCGCCGACGGCGCCCCGGCCGGCAGCAGGAACGGCAGCAGCGGCACCGCGGCGCCGACGGCGAACGCGCCGAGGCTGGCGAGGGCGGCGCGCAGGGGCGACCCGATCGCGTCGTCGGGCGGCGGGGCGTCGACCCCGCCGGTGAGGATCTCGCGCTGGGACGCCACCGAGACGTACTCCCCCACCGCCATCGACAGCGCGCCCGCGAGCAGGCCCGCGACGCCGGCGACGATCACCGTCCCCCGCACCGCCCCCGACCCGACGACACCCATCACCAGCGCGAGGTTGGACACCACCCCGTCGCTCATGCCGAACACGCCGGCGCGCAGCGTCCCCGCCACCCGCGCCCGCCAGCCGGGGGCGACGGCGTTGAGCAGCTCGGCGTGGGCGCGCTCCTCCTGCACCAGCTCCACCGGCGCGTGGGGCTCGCCGCCGTAGCGGTCGATCTCCGCCGCCTCCCGCCGCTCGAGCAGCGCGAGCACCGGCAGCAGGCCGCCTGCGCGGACGATCCAGGTCAGCAGGCGCAGCCGGGCGCGGCGGCGCAGGTCCGGCCGCGGCGCCGCGATCCCACCGGGGTCGCTCCCCGGGTCCAGCACGCGCTGCCAGTGCCGGGCGTGGCGCTCCTCGCCCGCGGCGAGGCGCAGCAGGACGGCGCGCTGCTCGCCCTCGACCTGGTCGGCGAGGGTCCGGTACACGGCGCTGGCGCGCAGCTCGTCCTCCACGTACCCGCGCAGCCGCCGCTCGTCGTCCCCCGACCCCACCGTCGGTCCCCCTCGCCGCCGTCCGTACCGGCCAACCTAGGCGCGCGCGGGCGCCGCCAGCGCCAGGCCCGCACCGCGCGGCGCCCCGCCGCCGGGCGGCACGGCCGCGCCACGACCCCGGGGTGCGCCTCAGCCGCCGGGGGCGGCGAGGTCCACGCCGAAGGCGTCGGCGACGTCAGCGAGGACGTTCCCCGGGACCGCGCCGCCCGCGGGGACGTGGCGGCGGAGCAGGTGGCGCTCGCGGCCGAGCATGTAGGCGGCCTCGGTGACCCGCTCCAGGAACGCGGCGTTGACCTGCGCGCCGATCAGCGCGCCCGCGATCGGCACGAGCTGGCCCGCCTTGCCCTGCGCGACGGTGATGCCCAGGCGCTCCAGGATGCGCCGGGTCAGGCGGACGACGGCGAAGCGCTCCATGGACTCGGCGACCAGCAGGCGCGTGGTCAGCGCGCGGCCGAGGCGGGTGGCGTTGGTCAGCAGCGCGGTGCGGGTGGCGTCGTCGCCGGCGAACGCGACGCCCAGCACCTGGACGGCGTAGAGCTGCTCCTCCTCCGCGGTCATGTCCACGCCGTAGTGCGCCAGGGTCTCCCCGACCGCGCGCAGCGACAGCCCCAGGAGCACGGTCACGTCGGCGGCCAGCGCGGCCGCCTGCGCGGCGACGACCGCGGGGGCGGCGGGGGGGGGCCCGCCGCCCGCGACGGCGCCCTCGACCCGCGCGATGGTCACGTAGCGCCCGGCGAGCGGGCGGACCAGGTCGTCGAGCCGCTCCAGGTCGTGCACCCCGGCGACGCGGGCGCGGACCGCCTCCAGGTCGATGGTCGCCTGGGCCGCGACGTTGGTCCGGTCCAGGGCGGTGCGGATCGCGCGGTCCAGCCCCGCCTGCACCCCTGGCGGCAGCGACGGCGGCCGCACGCGGCTCAGCGCATCGACGCCGGGGATGCGCCGCAGCACCCGCACCGCGATGCCTGGCCCGCCGGCGCCGACAGCCCGCGTCCGCCGCTTCCACGCGTCGATCTCCGCCAGCGCGCGGCGCTCGTACGCGGTCAGCTCGACCTGCTCACCCTCGATCGCGTCCATGCCCCCAAGGTGTCCGCCCGCGCGCCACACGTCCACCCGGGTTGCTCGGCGATCGGACGATCGCGCTAGGGTCCCGCCGGTGCAGGAGATTCCCGCGGATGCGGCGGCGGGGGCGCTCCGGTCGCTGTTGCGGGCCTCCCACCTGCTGAGCGCGGACCGGCTCGCGCCCGTCGCGGCGGAGCACGCCCGCGCGTTCGGGGTCGACGACCTGATCCTGTACCTGCTGGACTACGAGCAGTCGCGGCTGCTGCCCCTGCAGGGTCCGGGCGTGGCGGAGCGGGAGGAGCTCCCGGTCGACGGGAGCCTGGCGGGGCTCGCCTTCCGCCGCGTGCAGGTCACCCGCGCCGCCACCGAGGACGGGCGGGAGCGGCTGTGGGTGCCGCTGCTGGACGGCGTGGAGCGCGTCGGCGTGGCGGAGTTCGTGACCGGCACGCTCACCCCCGCCCTCGAGGAGGGGGTGGCCGACCTCGCCGGCCTGCTGGCCGAGCTGATCATCAGCATGGACGCCTACACCGACCTGTTCGCCCGGCTCCGCCGACGCCGGCCGCTGACCATCGCGGCGGAGATCCAGTGGGACCTGCTGCCCCCGCTGACCTTCGCCTCCGAGCGGGTCGTGATCACGGGGGCGCTGGAGCCGGCCCACGAGATCGGCGGCGACACCTTCGACTACGCGGTCAACGGCGACACGGCCGACCTGCTGGTGCTCGACGCCATCGGCCACGGGTTGCCGGCGGCGCTGCTCGCCGCGGGCGCGGTGGGCGCGTACCGCCACGGCCGCCGGGAGGCCGGCACCCTGCCCGCGACGGCGGCGGAGATGGACGCCGTCATCGCCGAGCAGTTCGGGGAGGAGCGGTTCGCGACCGCGGTGCTCGCCCGCGTCGACCTCGCCGGCGGCCGGCTGCGGTGGGTGAACGCCGGGCACCCCCCGCCGCTGATCCTGCGCGGCGGCTCGCTGGTGCGGGCGCCGGACTGCCCGCCGGACCCGCCGCTGGGGCTGCTCACCGGGCCCCCCGGGGTCTGCGAGGCGCAGCTGGAACCCGGCGACCGGCTGCTGATCCACACCGACGGGATCGTGGAGGCCCGGTCCCCCGACGGCGCGTTCTTCGGCGAGGAGCGCCTTGCCGACTTCGTGCTCCGCGCCGCGGCAAGCGGCGACCCGGCACCCGAGATCCTGCGCCGCCTGATGCGCGACGTCCTGACCCACCAGGCCGGCCGCTTGCAGGACGACGCCAGCATCGTGCTGCTGGAGTGGCGCGCCGCCGACGCCCTGCGCTCCCCGACCTGACCACCGCGCCCACCAGCGGTCACCGCGGTTCCTCGCCCAGCACGGTCACGTCCCTGTCCGACGCCCCCGGCGGCGGGGATCCACCGGTGCCCGGGCCCTGCGCCGCGGCGCCGTCGGTGGTGCCGTCGAGGCGCGCCGGCAGCCGGCCCGCCGCGGCGACACCCGCCACGGCGGTGCCCGCGGCCGCCAGGAACGTCACCGCCAGCGTCGCGGGCAGCGCCCATCCGCGGACCTCGCCCAGGGCGACGAGCGCGCCGCCGGCCCCGGTCCCCACCGCCACGCCGAGGGTGTCGCACAGCCCCAGCGCCGCGCTCGCCGCCCCCTCCTGCCCGCGCGGGGCGGAAGCGAGCACGGTCACCGCCAGCGGCGCGTAGGCGATGCCCATGCCCAGACCGCCCACCGCCCAGGCCGCGGGCGCCAGCACGACGGGCAGGCCCGCGGCGACGGCGGCCAGCCCGAGGGCGCCCGCGGCGAGCAGCCCGAACCCGATGCGGTCGAGCCGCCGCGGCCCGTCGGCGGCGAGGCGTCGCGCCTGCACCCACGCCCCCGCCGTCCAGGCCAGCGAGGCGGCGGACAGCGCGACACCGGCCAGCAGCGTGCCCCCGCCGCGCGCCTCGACCGCCAGGGAGACGTAGGCGTCGGCAGAGAAGAAGGCGGCGGTCAGCAGCCCGCGCACCGCGACCGTGGCGGGCAGCCCGGGGCGCAGGCGCAGCGTCCCGGCGGGCACGAGCCGGGCCAGTGCGGGCACCGCCACCGCCGCCCCGCCGACGGCGAGCAGCACCCCTCCCGGCCCGCCGACGGTCCCCGCCGCCAGCACCGCCGCCGCGCCGGCCACCAGCACGAGCGCGCCGGCCACCGCCCTCCCCGCGCCGCCGGCGTCGGTGCCGCCGACCGGGCCGAGGGCACGCAGCGGACCCAGGGCCGCGACGGCCGCGACCACCACGAGCGGGAGCAGGCCCAGGAAGACCGCGCGCCAGCCCGCCGCCCCGACCACCAGGGTCGTGAGCGCCGGCCCCGCCACCGCGGGCAGCACCCACGCGGTGGAGAAGACGGCGAAGACGCGGGGCCGGAGGGCGGGGGGGTAGGCGCGGCCCACGACGGCGTACGCCAGCGCCGGGATCGCGCCGGCCCCCAGCCCCTGCGCGACCCGGGCGGCGACCAGCTCCGCCATCGAGGTGGCCAGCCCACCCGCGATCAACCCCGCGCTGACCAGCGCCAGGGCGACCGCGAACGGCGCGGCCGGGCCGCGCCGGTCCGCCGCGCGGCCGGCGACGACGGTGCCCAGCAGGCTGGCCAGGAAGAACGCGCTGAACACCCACCCGTACAGCGCCAGGCCGCCGAGGTCCGCCTCCACCGTCGGCAGCACGGTGGCGATCGCCAGCGCGGAGAAGGCCACCAGGGTGATGGCCAGCACGAGCCCGCCCGTGAGCCGGCGCACCGGGCGGGCCCACACCCCCGTCGCCGCGACCGCCGCCACCGCTCCTCAGCGGCCCGCACGCCGACCGCCGCGGGCCGCTGCCGCGCGGTCCGGCCCGCGCGGCGGTGAGACGTCGAGGGGGCACGTGCCGGACGGTGCGCAGCGGTCCATGGGCCCAGCCTGTCGCGCACCGTCGCTCGGCGCCGATGCGCACCAGCCCACAGATCGCCCGCCCCGCCCGCCGCAGGAGCCGCGGCCGGGGGTCAGGTGCAACCGTCCAGCGACACGGCCATGTCCAGCGGCACGGTCAACGCGCCTCCTCTCCGAGGACGGTCACGTCCTTGTCCGACCCCGCCGCCCGCGGGAACTCATCGGTCCGGCCGATCCTCGCACCGCGTGGTCGCAGCGCGGTCGCCCGAGCGGGGCAGGGGTCCGGCGCGCGGCGGGGGTCAGCGGGGGGCGGCCGCGCCGGCCGGCGAGCCCGCGCCGGAAACCATCCACCGCCTGATGCGCGACGTCCTGGCCCACCAGGCCGGCCGCGGGTCCTGCTGACCGGCGGCCCTCACCAGCCGCGGCGGTGCGGTCAGGTCCACGACCGCGTCGCCGCGCGGCGGGGGGGGCCCCGGGGGGGGGGCCCCCCCCCCCCCCCGCCCGGGGCCCCCACACACCCCCCCCCGCCCAGACAAGGACTGCTCCACAC
>JAUJNX010000004.1 GCA_030447925.1 Egibacteraceae bacterium
GAGATCTACCGCGCACCGTTCTCTCGTGCCCTCGCGGCGGTGTTGCCGTGCTGTCCGGCCGTCACGGTTCGGGGGGGGCGTCGGGTCGCCGACGGCCCGGGCCGTGGCCGCGGGCGCCGCCGACTGGCCGGCGGTCTCACCCGAGGTTTACTGCACGCGCGTGGGCGCGCGGACCTCGTCGCGCAGGGCGGGGCGGGCGACGGCGGGAGGGCGGGCGTTGGCCTGCTTGGGCGACGGCGCCGCGGCGGGCGCCTCCGCGGGGGCGGGACCCTCGGCGCCCGCCTGGGGCGCCTCCTGGCGCTGGACGGGCAGCCGGAAGAAGTAGCCGGCCGCCTCCTCCTTGATGCGGGCCATCATCCCGGCGAACGCGTCGTACGCCTCGCGCTGGTACTCCACGAGCGGGTCGCGCTGGCCGACGGCGCGCAGCCCGATGCCGTCGCGCAGGTGGTCCATCTCGTAGAGGTGCTCGCGCCACACGCGGTCGACCACGGACAGGATCACGCGGCGCTCGACGAGGCGGAGCACGTCGGGCCCCAGGTCGCGCTCGCGCTCCTCGTAGCGCGCCATCGCGTCGTCGAGGAGGAGCTCCTCCAGCCGGGCGTGGGTGATGTCCTCGGTGTCGACCGTGGCGCGGTCCACCCCGACGTCGTAGATCTGCTCCAGCGCCGTCCACAGCTCGTCGAGGGTCCACTCCTCGGGGTAGACGCCGTCGGGGGCGTGGATCGCGACCAGGCCCTTGACCGCGTCCTCGACGAAGTCCTCCGCGATCTCGGCGACCTTGTCGTCGGGCCCCTCCAGCACCGTGGACCGCTGCGCGTAGATGACACGGCGCTGCTCGTTCATCACGTCGTCGTACTTCAGCACGTTCTTGCGGATCTCGAAGTTGCGGGCCTCGACCTGGCCCTGCGCGCGCTGGACCGCCTTGGAGACCATCTTGGCCTCGATCGGCAGGTCCTCCGGCAGCTTCAGCCGGTTCATGATCGACTCGACCGCGGCGGCGTTGAACAGCCGCATGAGGTCGTCCTCCAGCGACAGGTAGAACCGGCTCTCGCCCGGGTCGCCCTGCCGGCCGGAGCGGCCGCGCAGCTGGTTGTCGATGCGCCGGGACTCGTGGCGCTCGGTGCCCAGCACGTAGAGCCCGCCGAGCTGGCGGACCTTGTCGCCCTCCGCGCGGGTCTCGGCCTTGGTGCGCTCCAGCGCCTCGAGGTAGCGCGCCTGGAAGCCCTCCGGGTCCTCGTCGGGGTCGACCTGGCGGCGCGCGTCGGCGTCGGCCAGGGCCTCCGGGTTGCCGCCGAGCTTGATGTCCACGCCGCGGCCGGCCATGTTGGTGGCGACGGTGACCGCGCCGATGCGGCCCGCCTGGGCCACGATCTCGGCCTCGCGGAAGTGGTTCTTGGCGTTGAGGACCTCGTGGTCGATCCCGCGGCGCGTGAGCAGCCCCGACAGGCGCTCGGACTTCTCCACCGAGACGGTGCCGATCAGCATCGGCTGGCCGCGGCCGTGGCGCTCCACGACGTCCTCGACGATCGCGTCGAGCTTGGCCTGTTCCGTCTTGTAGATCAGGTCGGCGCGGTCCTCACGGACGGCCGGGCGGTGCGTCGGGACCTGCACGACCCCGATGTCATAGATGTGGGCGAACTCGGACTCCTCGGTCTTCGCCGTGCCCGTCATCCCGCAGAGCTTGTCGTACTGGCGGAAGTAGTTCTGCAGGGTGATGGTCGCGAGGGTCTGGTTCTCCTCCTTGATCCGCACGCCCTCCTTGGCCTCGATCGCCTGGTGGAGGCCCTCGGAGTAGCGGCGGCCGTGGAGGATGCGCCCGGTGAACTCGTCGACGATGTGGACCTCGCCGTTGTCGACGATGTACTCGTCGTCGCGGCGGTACAGCTCCTTGGCGCGGATCGCGTTCTGCAGGTGGTGGACGAGCGGGGTGTTCACGCTCTCGTAGAGGTTCTCCACGCCCAGGAGCTGCTCGACGCGGGTGACGCCCTCCTCGGTCACGGCGACGGTGCGCTTCGCCTCGTCGACCTCGTAGTGGACGTCGATCTCCAGCCGCGGGACGACCCGCTTGGCGAAGACGGTGTACCACTCGGTCGCCTGGTCCGCGGGGCCGGAGATGATCAGCGGGGTCCGGGCCTCGTCGATCAGGATCGAGTCGACCTCGTCGACGATGGCGAAGTGGTGCCCGCGCTGGACCTTGTCCGGCTTGGTCAGGACCATGTGGTCGCGCAGGAAGTCGAAGCCGAACTCGTTGTTGGTGCCGTAGGTCACGTCCGCGGCGTAGGCCGCGCGCTTGTCGGCCTTGGGCTGCTGGCTGTAGACCAGCCCGACCTCCAGGCCCAGGAAGCGGTAGACGCGCCCCATCCACTCCGCGTCGCGGCTGGCCAGGTAGGGGTTGACGGTGACGACGTGGACGCCCTTGCCGGCCAGCGCGTTGAGGTACACGGGCATGGTCGAGGTGAGGGTCTTGCCCTCGCCGGTGCGCATCTCGGCGATGTTGCCGAGGTGCAGCGCGGCGCCGCCGAGGACCTGGACGTCGTAGGGGCGCTGGCCCAGCACGCGCTGCGCGGCCTCCCGGACCGTGGCGAACGCGTCGGGCAGCAGGTCGTCCACCGTCTCGCCGTCGGCCAGCCGCGCCCGCAGCAGCGCCGTCCGGGCGCGCAGCCCCTCGTCGTCGAGCGCCGCGACCTCGTCCTCGCGCGCGTTGACCTGCTGGACCAGGGCCTGCAGCTGCCGGAGCTGGCGGCCCTCGCCCATGCGCAGCAGCTTCTGCAGCACCATGAACACCTCCCTCGGAACTGCTCGCTCGCGGGCTCGCCGCGCACACTGGTGGAGCGCTGCGCGCCCGGGATCAGACCCGAGTCTAGGTCGCCGGGCGGGAGCCGCTGGCCGGGGGTGTGGACAACTCGGGCTACTTGATCTCGAGCAGCTTCTCCCGCACGGCGTAGACCACGGCCTCCATGCGCGAGTGCAGGTGGAGCTTCTCCAGGATGTTGCGGACGTGGTTCTTCACGGTGTTCTCGGAGATGAACAGCGCCTTGGCGATGTCGCGGTTGTTCATCCCCTGGGCCACCAGCGTGAGGACCTCCATCTCGCGGTCCGTCAGCCGGGGGGCCGGCATCTGCTGCTTCTCCTCGTCCTTGCGCGCCATCGCGGCGAACTCGGTGAGCAGCTTGGAGGCCATCGACGGCGAGATCAGCGACTGGCCTGCCCGGACCGACCGGATGGCGTCGGCCACCTCCTCGATCGAGATCTCCTTCAGCAGGTAGCCGCTGGCCCCCGCCTTGATCGCGTCGTAGAGGTCCTCCTCCTCGTCACTGATCGTGAGCATGAGGATCTTGATGTGGGGGACCGCGTCCTTGATGCGCTTGGTGGCGTCGATCCCGCCGTGTGCCGGCATGCGCACGTCCATGAGCACGAGGTCGGGCATGTGCTCGACCGCGGCCTCGTAGGCCTGCTTGCCGTTGTTGGCCTCCGCGACGACCTCGATGTCGGTCTCGGTGGCCAGGACCATCTCCAGCCCGCGGCGGAACAGGGCGTGATCATCCGCGATGACGACGCGGATCAGGTCTCCGCGGGTCGTCTCGGTCTGGCTCATGCAGGCTCCACAGGGCAGGTCGACGCGACGAGATGCGGACCCAGTCTACCGACCTGCGCGAATAGCCCGGACCGGCGGACCCGGGGCGCGCCGCGGGGGCGGGTCAGACCGGCGCGTCGACGGTCTCCACGAGGGCGAGTGTCCCCTCGCTGGTGCGGTAGACGACGCTGCAGCGGTCCGTCGCCGCGTTGCGGAAGACCAGGATGTCGGAGCCGAGCAGCTCCAGCTGGACCGCCGCCTCGTCGGGCAGCATCGGCGGCATCGCGCTGCGGGTCGTGCGCGTGATCCGCGGCGCCGGCCAGGACGGGGCCGGCGCGGGGCGCGGCGCCGTCAGCAGCCGCGACGGCGGCGGCAGGGGCGCGGCCACCAGGCCGGACCGCAGGCCGCGGCGGCGCACCCGCGTGACCCCGCGCGCCTTGTGCCGGGCGAGCTGGCGCTCGAAGCGCGTGATAGCGACGTCGACCGCGGCGCGGTGGTCGGCACCCCGGCCCTCGACCCGGATGCGCTCGCGCTTGGTGCGGCCCGTCAGCTCCACCAGGGCGGGGCGCCCCACGCCCTCGGTGGCGAAGACGACCTCGACGGCCAGCAGCCGGTCGAGGAAGCGGGCGGCGTGCTCGACGCGCTGCACGGCCGCCTGCCGGATCCGCGGGGAGACGTCGCACCTCGCCTTGATGGTGATGTCCACCTGGCGTCCCTCCTACCGCTCGCACCGAGAGGTGCGGAACCTCGGATCTTCGCGGAACCGGCCGCGGCCCCGCAAGGGGTAGATCGGCAGGAGCGTCGCGCCACTACACTCCCCGCGATGTCGGACCCGACCGCCCCCTCCCCGCGCGACGTCGACCCCGCCTACCGCGACCGCGAGGCGGACCTGCGGCGCTGGCGCGCGGAGTACGCCGACACCATCGCCATCGACGACGTGCGCCCGCGCCACCGCGCCCACGTCGTCGGCGTGGTCCAGAAGCTCCGGCTGGTGCCCGACCGCGGGCTCGACGTGACCGTCGAGGACGGCACCGGACGGCTGACGGCGTCCTGGAGCGGCCGCACCCGCCTGCCCGGCATCGAGCTGGGCGCGGGGCTGCTGCTCACCGGGACGGTCGCGGAGGACCGCGACGGGTCGCGGCGCATGCGCAACCCGGAGTACGCCCTGGTCGCGGGCCCCTACGCATCCGGCTGAGACCCGCCGTCAGCCGACCAGGAGGCGGCGCAGCTCCTCGTGCCGCTCGGTCGCCGCCAGGGCGATGACCTCGTCGCCCTGCTGGAAGGGGGTCTTGCCCCGGCACGGGGTGACGTGGCCGTGGCGGACGACCGCGACCAGGGTCACGTCGGCGGGGATCGCCAGGTCCTCGACGCGGTGGCCGACGGCCGGGGAGCTCGCGTCCAGGCGGACCTCGAGCAGCTCGACCTGGCCGTGCTCCAGCTTCAGCAGCGAGACCAGGTCCCCGGCGGTGACCTCCTCCTCGACGAAGCGGGTCAGCACCTCCGGCGGGCTGACGGCCATGTCGACGCCCCAGGACTCGTCGAACAGCCACTGGTTGGTCGGGTGGTTGACGCGCGCGAGCACGCGGGGGACGGCGAACTCCTGCTTGCCCAGCAGGCTGATGACCAGGTTGTCCTCGTCGTCGCCGGTCGCGGCGACCAGGACGTCGGCCTCGCGCAGGCCGGCGCGCTCCAGCACCGCCGGGTCGCACGCGTCGCCCAGCTCCATGCGGAACGGGCAGTCCCCCAGCCGCTTCAGCGTCGCCGCGTCGCGCTCCAGCAGCGTCACCAGGTGCTTGCGCGCATCGAGGTTGAGCGCCAGGTAGCGCCCCACGTTGCCCCCGCCCGCCACGACCACGCGCATCAGTGCTCGCCTCCCAGTGCCGCGACCGAAGCGCGGACGGCGTCCAGCGACGCCCGGTCGACCGACAGGTGGACCAGGTCCCCGCCCTCCAGCAGCGCGCCCGGCGGCGGGACCACGGTGTTGCCGGCGCGGGTGATGCCCGCCAGCACGCTGTGGCCGGGGCGGGTCAGCCGGTCCGCACCGATCCCGTGGGTGCCGTCGGGCACCTCGAAGGTGGCGAGCACCACGTCGGTGCCCATCGCCAGCGGCGCCAGGCGCCCCGCCTCCGGCTGGACGGCGCCGAGCAGCCGCTCCGCGGTCCAGCGCGCCGACGCGACGACCTCCACGTTCATGCGCTCGAAGATCTCCGCCCGGCGGGGGTCGTAGATCCGTGCGACCACGCGGTCGACGCCGTAGCGCTCCTTGGCGGTCCTGGCGGCGACGATGTTGGAGTTGTCCCCGCTGGTCACCGCCACGAACGCCTGCGCCTTGCGCACCTTGGCCGCGTCGAGGGCGCCCTGGTCGAAGACGATCCCGGTCACCGTGCTGCCGGTGAAATCGGCGCCCAGGCGGGCGAACGCCTGCGGGTTCTTGTCGATGACGACCACGTCGTGGCCGTCGGCGGCGAGGGCGGTGGCGACCTGTGCGCCCACCCGCCCGCAGCCGGCGATGATCGCGTGCATGCCAGACCCTCGCTCGCTGGAATCGGACCTACCATAGCCCGCGCCGCGCGGAGCACCCGCACGGCGACGGTGGACAGGAGCGGCGTCGTGGTGGTGTCGGGTGCGGGTCTGAAGCGGCTGCTCGTGGGCGCGCCGCGGCCCTCCGGGCAGCTGAACCACACGCTGCTGCCCAAGTGGATGGCGCTGCCGGTCTTCTCCAGCGACCCCATGTCGTCGACCGCGTACGCCACGCAGGAGATGATGCTGGTCCTGCTCCTGGCGGGCACCGGCGCCTTCGCCAACATCATGCCGCTGTCCATCGCGGTCGCGGCGCTGCTGACCATCGTGGTGCTGAGCTACCGCCAGACCGTGCGCGCCTACCCCCGCGGCGGCGGGTCCTACATCGTCACGCGCGAGAACCTCGGCGACCTGCCCGGCCTTCTGGCCGCCGCGGCCATCCTCATCGACTACACCCTCACCGTGTCGGTCTCGATCGCGGCGGGCGTCGACGCGATCATCTCGGCGGTCCCCGGCCTGGCGCCCGAGCGGCTGCTGCTGGCCCTGGCCTTCGTCGCGCTCGTGACCCTGGTGAACCTGCGCGGGGTCAAGGAGGCGGGACTCCTGTTCGCCCTGCCGACCTACCTGTTCATCACCGTGATGTTCGTGATGATCCTGTGGGGACTGGCGCAGTGCGCGACGGTCGGCTGCCCCCAGGCGGCGAGTGCGGGGCTGGACGTCCCGATCGAGGAGAGCCTCGGCCTGCTGCTGCTCCTGCGCGCCTTCTCCTCCGGCGCCACCGCCCTCACCGGGGTGGAGGCGATCTCCGACGGCGTCCCGGCCTTCCGCTACCCCCAGAGCCGGAACGCGGCGACGACGCTGGGGATCATGGGCACCATCTCGGTCTCGATGTTCCTGGGCATCAGCTTCCTGGCCGACCGCACCAACGTGGTCCACGAGGAGGGCGGCCCGACCGTCACCTCCGAGATCGCCGAGGCGGTGTTCAGCGGCCGGGGCTTCGGCTTCTACCTGGTCCAGGTCGTGACCGCGGCCATCCTGATCCTGGCGGCCAACACCGCCTACGCCGACTTCCCGCGCCTGGCGTCGGTCCTCGCCCGCGACCGGTTCCTGCCGCGCCAGTTCACCAGCCGCGGCGACCGCCTGGTCTTCTCCAACGGCGTGCTCGTGCTGGCGGTGGTGGCATCGCTCCTGCTGATCCTGTTCCGGGCCAGCGTCACCAACCTCATCCAGCTCTACGTCGTCGGCGTGTTCACCGCCTTCACCCTGTCCCAGACCGGCATGGTCCTGCACCACCGCCGCGTGCGCGAACCGGGCTGGCAGCGCGGCGCGGTGATCAACGGCGTCGGGGCGCTGACGACGGGTGTCGTCCTGATCGTCGTCACCATCAGCAAGTTCGCCCTGGGCGCGTGGATCGTCATCGTCGCGATGCCGGTCCTGGCCTACGTCATGTGGCGCATCCGGGCCCACTACGCCAAGGTCAGCGTGCAGCTGCGCGCCGACGTCGCGGTGGAGGAACCGCCCCGGCCGCAGCACGTCTGTCTCGTCCTGGACCGGGTCGACGAGGCCATGGCCCGCGGGATCAGCTACGCCCTGGCCGTCCGCGCCACCTCCATCACCGCGTTCGCCGTCCCCGTCGACGACCAGGTCATCCCGCGCTTCCGCGAGCTCGCCCCCGACATCGAGGTCCGTGAGGTCGCGCCGCTGCGCAGCCGGGGGTCGATCGCGAAGCTGCGCCAGGCGCTGGCGGACGAGGTCGCCCGCCGCCCTGACGGGACGGTGACCGCGCTGGTGGCCGAGAGCCAGTCGCGCAACTGGACCGAGCAGCTCCGCGACCACTGGTACGACCTGCGCATCAAGCGCGCGCTGCTCGACGAGGGCGACCTGGTGGTCACCGACGTCACCTCCCTGGACACCGGCGCCGGCGCGCCGGTCGTGGAGGAGCCCGTCGAGCACCACGTCGTCGTGCTGGCGTCGGCGGCGAACAAGGCGACCCTGCGCGCGATCGCCTTCGCCAAGGGCCTGGACGGCACGACCACCCGCGCCCTGTCGATCAACCTGGACACCGAGCGCAGCACCCGCATCCTCCACGAGTGGGAGGACTGGGGAGTGGACCTGCCGCTCGAGCTGGTCGACAGCCCCTTCCGGTCGCTGTCGGACTCCCTGCGCGAGTACGTGCGGGCCTTCCGGCCCGACGGGCGCCGCATCGTGGTCACCTGCGTGCTGCCCGAGTTCGTGCTGCCGCGCTGGTACCACGCCCCGCTGCACAACCAGACCGCCCTGCTCATCAAGAACGTGCTGCTGTTCGAGCGCGGCGTGGTGACCACCAGCGTGCCCTACCACCTGCCCGCCGGCGCGCCCCAGGAGGCGCGCGAGGGCCAGGGCAGCCGCGCGGGGTCCGGCCGCGCCGGTGTCTGACGGGGCCGGGGTGGCCGTCGCGCCCGTCGGCGACGACCGCGGGGCGCCGCCCGCCTCCGTGCCGGCGTGGCTCGACGGTGCCGCCGGGTGGGCCTGGCGCCTGCTGGTGATCGGCGTCGCCCTGGCGCTGGTCGCCGAGGTGCTGGGACGGCTGGCGCTGGTCGTCGTCCCCCTGGTGATGGCCGTCCTGCTCGCCACGCTGCTGGTCCCGGTGGTCGAGTGGCTGGCCCGCCGCCGGGTGCCGCGCGGCCTGGCCGCGGCCCTCGTCGTGGTCGCGACCGTCCTGTTCATCGGCACCGCCACGAGCGTGCTGGTCACCAGCGTCGTCCGCGAGCTCGCCGACCTGCGCGGCCTGATGCAGGACGGGGCCGAGCCGATGCTGGACCGGCTCGGGGTGGCGCTGCGCCTGTCGCCCCAGGTGCGCGACCAGGCGACCGCGGGCCTGCAGCAGCTGGCCGACGGCGCCGAGCCCGACGCCAGCGCCATCCTCTCCGCGGTCACCGGCGTCGGCCAGGTGGTGACGGGGTCGGTCCTGGCGCTGGTGTTCACCGCCATCCTGGTCGCCGACGGCACCCGCGTCGCCACCTGGGTGCGCGACCGGCTGCCGGGCCGTCACCACGAGGAGGCCGCCGCGCTGGGCCGCCGGGCCTGGCAGTCGCTGTCCGCCTACGTCCGCGGGCTGGCGATCGTGGCGTTCCTCGACGCGGTCGGGATCGGCATCGGGCTGGTCCTCATCGGCGTGCCCCTGGCGGCGGCGCTGACCGCGATCATCTTCCTGTCGTGCTTCATCCCGCTGGTGGGGCCGGTGGTCGCCGGCGCGCTGGCCGTGTTGGTGGCCTTCGTCGGCGCCGGGCCGGTCCCCGCGCTGGTGACGCTGGGGCTGGTCCTGGTCATCCAGCAGGTCGCCGCCAACGTCCTGCAGCCGCTGATCCTGGGGCGCAGCGTCGCGCTGCACCCGATCGTCGTCGTCGTCGCGCTGGCGGTCGGGTCGATCCTGGCGGGCGTCGCGGGCCTGTTCGTCGCGGTGACGCTGCGCTGCGTCTCCGCCCACCTCGGCAACGAGCTCCGCCACCCCCGCGGCGGCACGCCCTAGCCCTCAGCCGGACGCGGCGCGGGCGCGGTCGCCCGCGACGGCGAGGGTGGCGACCAGGACCCGCCGGGCCCCGGCGGCGCGCAGCGCCCCGCCGCCGCCAGGGCCGTCGCGCCGGTCGTGCGCACGTCGTCGACCAGCACCACCGCGGCGGGCACCGGTCGGGTGGCCCGGAACGCGTCCGCGGGCAGCGCGCGGCGCCCGGCGGGGTCCAGCGCCGTCTGGTCGGGCAGGTCCCCGGTCGCGGCCAGCAGCCCCACGGCGCCGGCGCCGGCCAGGAGGCGGGGCAGCTCGAACCCGCGCGCCCGCCGGCGCCGCGCGGGGACGGGACCCAGGTGGTCGCCACCTCGCGGGGTCCCGGCAGCCCCAGCTCGGCCCGCAGCAGCCGCCCGAGCGCCGGCGCCGCGGCCCACCGACCGCCGGCCTTCATCCCCCGCACCGCCCGGGCGACGGCCCCGGCGTAGGCCCAGCCGCCGGCGGCCAGCACGCCGTCGGCCAGCTCCTCGCGGCCGCCGGCGCCCAGCCGCAGCGCGTCCAGCGCAACTCCCGCGGCCGGCCGCGCCCCCCCCCGCCGCCCCGGCCCGCCCCCCCCGGGCGGGGCGCCGCCCCGGCACGAGGAGGTCGGCGACGGCACCCCGCGTCGCGGGCCCCGCCGCACGCTAGCGGCGCGGCGCCGGCCGGCCGCGGGCCGGCTGTGGACCGGGCCGAACGGCGGGGACCGGGGCCCACGATCGCCGCGCGCGGCCCCGTCCGGCCGGTCACTGGCGCGGGCCGCGGGCCCCTTCGCGCCGATCTCGATGCCCCGCCGGGGCGCGGCCCCGCGGTGGCCAGCGACAGCGACGGCCACCCGCCCAGGCGCCACCGCGGCGGGCGGGGAACGAGACCGGAGGAACGTCATCGTGGACCGCTCCCCTGATCGCACTCACCCCGCCCCGGTGCTCCTCACCGGCGCATCGGGGTTTCACCGTCTTCCGGCGGACCGCGGAAGGTCCGCGTGCTCACCTCCGCGGCGCCCGGCGCGTTGGGAGAGCATGAGCATCGCGGTGCTACCAGGAGCAGCGGTGGACAGCGAGGGGTTCGACGCGTTCGTGCGCAGCCAGCACGAGCAGCTCGTCCGCACCCTCGTCCTGCACTGCGGCGACCGATCATTGGCCGAGCAACTGGCCCAGGACGCCTTCGTCCGGGCACACGAGCGGTGGGAGCGGGTGCGCGGCATGGACGCGCCCGGCGCGTGGCTCCACCGCGTGGCGATCAACCTGAGCAACTCGTGGTGGCGCCGCCAGGCCGCCGAGCGGCGCGCCTACACCCGGGCGGGCGCGCGCCCCGCGGCCGGCGCGACGGACCCCGACGACGTCCTGGCCATCCGGGCCGCGCTCCGCGGGCTGCCGCCGCGGCAGCGGGAGGTGCTCGTCCTGCGCTACTTCCTCGACCTGTCCGTGACCGACACCGCGACACGCATGGGCCTGAAGGAGGGCTCCGTGAAGTCGCTCACCCACCGGGCCGTGGCCGCGCTGCGGCACCGCCTGGGCGACGTGCCCGTGACGATCCCGGAGGTGCTGCACGGTGCCTGACATCCGTGACCTGCTCGAGCGCGCCGCCGACGGCGCCGTCCCCGACCCCGACCTGCGCGCGATCCGCCGACGCGTGCGGGTGCGGGCAGCGACCCGCCGCACCGCCGGTGTGGCCACCGTGTTCGCGCTGCTGACCGGCGGGATCGCCGTCGCCCTGCCGCGCGGCGCCGACCCCGGCATCACGCTGGGCAGCCCGGGGAGCGACCCGGCCCCGCTCCCGGGCGCGACGCCGGTCGGGCCGCCCAGCCCGCCGCCGCTGCCCTCCCCCAGCGAGTACCCGGTCCCGGAGGGCACCCCGGAGCCGGAGCCGTCGCCCTTCACGCTCGCCAGCCCCGCCCCCGTGACCGAGGAGGACGCGCTGGTGGCGGCCCTCCCGCCCGCCCCGATCGGCCCCCGCTGGCGACCGGGGGCGGTCTGGGCCGACGGCGAGCTGGTGGTGCTCGGCGGCGAACCGGCCGACGCCGACCTGCCGGCACCGGCGTACGACGGCGCTCGCTACGACTCGGCGAGGGGCAGGTGGCGGCCCGTCCCGGCCCCACCGACCCCGATGGTGGAGCCGTCCCTGTTCGCGGCCGGCCGGCAGGTCCTGGCCGTGGGGCAGGCGCCGGACGACGCGAAGGTGGTCACGGCCGTGTACGACCTGGACACGGAGCGCTGGCGCGAGACCGCGCCGATCCCGCTGCGGCCCCGATCGTTCCCCGCCGTCGCCTGGACCGGCGAGGAGTTGGTGGTGTACGGCGGCCAGCTCGTCGACATGGAGGACCTGGAGAACGGTGGCGAGGTCTTCCTGGACGGCGCGGTCTACGACCTGGACGACGACGCCTGGCGCGTCATGGCCGCCGGTCCGCTCCAGGGCGCGAACGGCTTCACGGACGCGGTGTGGACCGGCGCCGAGGTCCTGTTCCCGGGCACCGCCGCCCCCGGGGAACCGTGGAGCGCGTACATCCCGTCCGCCGACCGGTGGCGGGAGTTCCCCGCACCGCCGGTCGAGGGCAGCCTCAGCCGAGCGGGCGCGGGGACCGACCTGATCGCGATCGGCACGGCCTACACCGACACCGACACCGACACCGGCGGGGTGTTCGACACCCGCGCCGCCCGCTACGCCGACGGGCGCTGGACCGACCTCGGCACGACGGCGCTGCCCGGCCGGTTCACCCCGGGGTGGACGGGCTGGACCGGCGACCGGCTCCTGGTCTCGGTCGGTGCCGGGGGGTACCCCCTCTACGCCCTGGATCCCGCCACCGGCGGCTGGTCGGTCCTGCCCAACCCCTCGGGGGAGCGCAACGGCGACGCCCTGGTGTGGGGCGACGGCCGCCTGTGGTCCTGGGGCGGGAACGGTGAGGGGGCGGACGGTGCGGTGATGGAACCCCCGCCGCGCTAGGCAGCGGCCCCGCCTGGCCCTCCTGCCCTGCTAGGGCAGGAGGGCCTGGGGCTGGAGGGCGACGATGCCGGTGGCGCCGGCGGCGCGCAGGTCGGGGAGCCGGGTCCACAGCTCCTCGGCCGCGACCACGAAGTGGACCGCGAGCAGGTCCTGGCGGCCCGCCAGCGGCAGGACCGTGGGGGCGGCGAGGCCGGGGAACAGCTGGGTCAGCTGGTCCAGCCGCTCCGGCGGGACGTGCAGGATCACGTAGCGGTGGCGCCGGGCGGCGAGCACGGCGCCCAGCCGCAGGACCACGTCGGCGAGGTCCGCGCCCGCCCGGTGGACGAACAGGGCCTGGCAGTCGCGCAGGGTCTCGAGGACCCGCAGGCGGTTCATCGCCAGGCTGGTGCCCGTCTCGCGGAGGTCGACGATCGCGTCGGCCAGGCCCGCGGCGCAGACGCCCTCCAGCGACCCGCCCATGGCCACGACCCGCACGCCCACCCCGCGCGCGGCGAACGCCTTCTCCGTGACGTGCGGGAGGTGGGTGGCGACGACCGCCCCCTCCAGGTCGTCCAGCGCCGCCCGGCCGTCGTCGTCGCGGCTGGCGACGACCAGCTGGGACCGCGAGAAACCCAGCTCCAGGGTGGGCAGGTCCTCCAGGTCGTGCTCGGCGACGATGTCGGTGGCCAGGAACGCGGCGTCCAGCGCCCCGGCTGCCAGGGCGGCCGCCGCGTCGCGCGGGCGCATCTCGATGAGGGCCAGCCCGCTGGTGCGCGCGATCGACCCGGCGCCGTGCAGCCCGCCGGTGGGGATCCCGGCGGCCGACAGCAGCGCGAGGCACTCGTCGCGCAGCCGCCCCTTGGACGGCACCCCGACCCGCAGGTCGTCGCCGACCGCGAGGTTCACGACCGCCGCCGGTCCAGCTCGGCGAGGACACCGGCCAGGGGGACGCGCGCGCCCGCGAGCCCCGCCAGCACGTGGAACAGCAGGTCGGCCGCCTCCTCGGTGGCGCGGTCGGGGTCGACCTCGGGGCGCCCGAGCTCCAGGCAGAGCTCGAACGCCTCCTCCATGATCTTGCGCTGCGCCCGCACCGGGTCGCGCAGGAGGGTCACCGAGTACGACGACGCGGGCGCCGCGCCGTCGCGGCGCTCCCGAAGCACCGCCTCCAGGTCGAGCAGGTCCATCAGGTGCCCTGGTCGAACGAGGACAGGTAGTGGGTCTGCTCGGGGGTCAGGGTGTCGATCTCGCGGCCCATGGACGCGAGCTTGAGGCGGGCGACCTGGGCGTCGAGCTCGATCGGCACCTCGTAGACGCGCGGCTCGAGCTCTGCGGCGTTCTGGGCGAGCCACTCCACCGCGAGGCACTGGTCGGCGAAGCTCATGTCCATGACCGCGGCAGGGTGGCCCTCGGCGGCGCCGAGGTTGACCAGGCGGCCCTCGGCGAGCAGCACGATCCGGCGCCCGTCGCGCAGCTGGAACTGCTCGGCGTTGGGGCGCACCTCGCGCCGGCCGGTGCTGAGCTTCTCCAGCGCGCGGGTGTCGATCTCGACGTCGAAGTGGCCGGAGTTGGCGACGATCGCCCCGTCCCTCATGCGCTCGAAGTGCTCCTCGCGCAGGATCGAGGTGTTGCCGGTCACGGTGATGAAGACGTCGCCCTGCTCGACGGCCTTGGCCATCGGCATGACCCGGTAGCCCTCCATGGTCGCCTCGAGGGCGCGGATCGGGTCGACCTCGGTGACGACGACGTCGGCGCCCAGCCCCTTGGCGCGGCTGGCCACGCCCCGGCCGCAGTAGCCGTAGCCCGCGACCACGACGGTCTTGCCCGCGATCAGGATGTTCGTCGCCCGGATGATCCCGTCGAGGGTCGACTGGCCGGTCCCGTAGCGGTTGTCGAACAGGTGCTTGGTCGGCGTGTCGTTGACCGCGACGATCGGGAAGCGCAGCGCGCCGGCCGCCTCCATCGCCCGCAGGCGGATGACCCCGGTGGTGGTCTCCTCGGTACCGGCGACGACGTTGAGCACCTGCTCGGGGCGCTGGGCGTGCAGCCGGTTCACCAGGTCGCAGCCGTCGTCCATGGTGATGGTCGGGCGGGTGTCCAGCGCGGCGTCGATGTGCTTGTAGTAGACGTCGTTGCTCTCGCCGCGGACCGCGTAGGTCGAGATCCCGTACTCCGCGACCAGCGCGGCCGCGGTGGCGTCCTGGGTCGACAGCGGGTTGCTCGCGGTCAGGGTCACCTCGGCGCCGCCCGCGACCAGGGTGCGCATGAGGTTCGCGGTCTCGGTGGTGACGTGCAGGCACGCGGCGATGACGTGGCCCGCCAGCGGCCGCTCGCGGGCGAAGCGCTCGCGGATGGCGGCCAGGACGGGCATCGACCGGTCCGCCCATTCGACCCGCGCCGCGCCCGCGGGCGCGAGGTCCAGGTCGGCGACGTCGTAGGGGGGCAGGTCGGGCATCGCGGGGCTCCGGGGGTCGGTCGGCGGGTGACGACCGCCAGCCTACCGACGTGGCTCCCGGCCTCCGGGGCCGGGAGGACGGCCCGTCAGGCGCGCCCCACGACCCTCGCGACCTCGACGGCCAGGTCGGGCGCGACCAGGGGGGCGACCGTCTCGCCCGGCACCAGGACGTGCACCGCGGCGTAGCCGTCCGCGCCGGGCTCGCGGTGGACGAGGACCCGCCGGGCGGCGAGGTCCACCACCCAGTAGTCCGGCACGCCTGCCGACGCGTACAGCCGCGCCTTGTAGCCCAGGTCCATGCGCTGGCTGCTGTACGCGGCTTCGACCACCAGCGCGGCGGTCGACGGGTGGCCCTCCCAGGGGTCCCGCGCCTCGACCACGGCGAGGTCCGGCTCCGGCTCGTCCGCCGGTCCCGCCGCGAGCGGGAACTGGACCCGGAGGTCGTAGCCCCGCTGCAGCAGCGGCGCGAACATGCGGTGCAGCGTGACCAGTGCCGCCGTGTGCGGCACACCCTGCGGTGTCACCTCGACGAGCACCCCTTGGAGCAGCTCCACGCGCGCGCCCTCGAGGGCGCCGGTCTCCACCAGCTCGTCGTACTCCGACCGCAGCAGCGGCCGCAGGTTCGCCGCGATGTCGATGTCGAGCGCCATGACCGCCTCCTCGCCGTCCTCCCACCGCGGATGGTACGACCGCGGCGCCGCGCTCACCCCGCCAGCGCGGGGAGGAGGTGGCGCAGGACCTCCGCCAGACGCGGACCGGCGGTCGCGCCCACGTCCATGACCTCGCCGTGGTGGGTGGGGGTCCCGCCGGGCCGGTGGACGTTGGTGATCAGGGAGAACCCGGCGACGCGCAGGCCCAGCGCGCGGGCCTGGACGACCTCGTGCACCGTGGACATGCCCACGGCGTCGGCGCCCAGGACGCGCAGCATCGCGATCTCCGCCGGCGTCTCGTAGGCCGGGCCGCGCAGGCCGGCGTAGACGCCCTGCGCGAGCCGCTCCCCCGCCTGCTCGGCGGCCGCGTGGGCCGCGCGGACCAGCTCCGGGTCGTAGGCCCCGGTGAGGTCGACGAAGTCGGGCCCCTCCAGCGGCGACGTCGCGGTCAGGTTCAGGTGGTCGGTGAGCACCATCAGGTCACCGGGCGACAGGTCGGCGGTGATCCCGCCCGCGGCGTTGGTGACCACGAACGCCCGCGCGCCCACGGCGGCGGCGGCGCGCACGAAGGTGGCCACCTCCCTCCCCGAGAACCCTTCGTACAGGTGCACCCGCCCCTGCTGGACCAGGACGGGCACCCCGGCCAGGGTCCCGGCGACGAAGCGCCCCTGGTGGCCGGGCACCGTCGAGGTCGGCAGTCCGACATCGGCGAACGGCACGACCAGCGGGTCGGCGACCTCGTCGGCCAGCGCGCCCAGCCCCGAGCCCAGGGTCACGAGCACGTCGGGGACGAACCCCTGCAGCGCCTCGGTCAGCTCCATCAGCCGTCCGCCAGTGCCCGCTTGAGGCGGTCGATGGACGGGATGGGGGTCGGGTCGTGGCCCAGCTCCAGGGCGGTGTAGACGCTGCCGAGGTCGGCGAGCAGCAGCAGCGACGCCAGCCGGGCCAGCGGGGATCGCCCGCGCGCCGCAACCTCCGCCATCCACGCGAAGCGCGGGCCGACGAGGTCCTCGGTCACCTGGAAGCGGGTCGCGACCCGCGGGTGCTCGCCGGCGGGGTCGCGGAACAGGACCAGGCCGAGGTTGCCGGCCAGGGGCGACGGCTCCTGCAGCCCGACGATCTCGTTGTGGTCCAGCTCCGGCAGCTCCGCCCAGAAGGCGGGCACCTTCGCGTTCTCGTTGAGCTGGCACTTCAGCCGGTACGCCGCCACCTGGCCGATGCCGCGCGCGCCCCAGGCGACGGGCACGCTGCCGCTGGCCAGCCGCAGCGCGAGCTGCTTGGCGGGGTTCTCCGCGCTGGGGACGTCGCGGGCGGCCGCGGCGGCCAGCTCGCCCTGGACCTCGACGGTCTCGTCCAGGTCGGCGTCCAGGCCCAGGGCCACCAGGACCGGGACGGCCAGCCAGCCGAGGCCGTGGCGGGGCATGCCCCCGCCGGGGATGCGCACGACCGGGGTGCCGGCGGCGGCCGCGCGGTCGGCCAGGGCGCCGCCGCTGGTGACGGCGAACAGCCGCGCCCCGCGGTCCAGCGCCGCCTCCGCGGCGGACAGGGTCTCCTCGGTGCCGCCGGAGTAGGAGCAGGCGACCACCAGCGAGCGCGGGCCGACGAACGGCGGGACGCCGTAGCCCTTGTGGACGACGACCGGGAGGGGGAAGCCGGCCTCCGCGGCGACGGCGGCGGTCACGTCACCGGCGATGCCGGACCCGCCCATGCCGGTGATCACGACGTGGTCGACGCCGGCCAGGTCGAGGCGCACGCCGGCGAGCCCGCGCGCGCGGGTCCACTGCTCGGCCGTCGCCTCGACGTCGGCGAGGGCGTCGGCGGGGTCGACGGCCCTGTAGCTGCCGGGGGCGTCGAGGTTCACGAGCCGGCCTCGGACCGGGCGCGGGAGGGCGGGCGGGTGGCCTCCTCGACGAGCATGACCGGGATGTTGTCGCGCACCGGGTAGTGCAGTCCGCACTCCGTGCAGATGATCAGGTTGCGCCGCTCCTTGTACTCGATCCGCCCGTGGCAGTTCGGGCAGACGAGCAGGTCGATCAGCTCCTTGGCGACGGCCATGGGTGCTCCTCGTGTCAGCCGCGGATCAGGTCGAGGACGCGGTCGCGGACCGACTCCATGGTCGCCCGGTCGTCGGCCTCGACGTTGAGCCGCAGCAGGGGCTCGGTGTTGGAGGGGCGCAGGTTGAAGCTCCAGGAGGGGGTCGTGACGGTCAGGCCGTCCTCGCGGTCGGCCTCACCCTCCCCGGCGGTGGCCCGGGCAACCTCCTCGATCGCGGCGGCGGTGTCGGGGACCTCGGTGTTGATCTCGCCCGACTGCACGTAGCGGTCGTAGGGCGCCACCAGCGCCGACAGCGTGCCGCCGGACCGGCTCAGCGCCTCGAGCAGGATCACCGCGGTGATGAGCCCGCTGTCGGCGCGGTAGTTGTCGCGGAAGTAGTAGTGGCCGGAGTGCTCGCCGGCGAACAGCGCGCCGGTCTCCTTCATGCGCCCCTTGATGAAGGAGTGGCCCACGCGCGTGCGGATGGCGGTGCCCCCGGCGGCGGTGACGACCTCCGGCACGACCTTGGAGACGATCAGGTTGTAGAGCACCGTCGACCCGGGGTTCTTGGCCAGCAGCGTGTCGGCGATGACCGCGGTGAGCAGCGAGGGCCCGACCAGCTCCCCGCGCTCATCGACGCAGAACATGCGGTCGGCGTCGCCGTCAAAGGCCAGGCCGACGTCCGCCCCCTCCGCCACGACGCGGGCCTGCAGGTCGCGCAGGTTCTCCGGGACGATCGGGTTCGGCTCGTGGTTGGGGAACGACCCGTCGAGCTCGAAGTACATCGGGACCAGGTCGATCGGCAGGGGCGCGAACACCGGCGGGACGACCAGCCCGGCCATGCCGTTGCCCGCGTCGACCACGACCTTGGTGGGTCGCAGGGCCGCGGGGTCCAGGAAGGTGCGGACGTGGTCGGCGTAGTCGGCGAGCACGTCGCGGGTGCTGTGGGACCCCTCCCGCGCCGCCTGGGGGAAGTCCTGGGCCAGCGCCCGGTCGCGGATCTGGATCAGCCCGGACTCGATGCCGACCGGCTCCGCGCCCGCGCGGCACAGCTTGAGCCCGTTGTACCGGGCCGGGTTGTGCGAGGCGGTCCACATCGCCCCGGGCAGGCCCAGGCGCCCGGAGGCGAAGTACAGCTCGTCGGTGGAGGCCAGGCCGATGTCGACGGTGTCCACGCCCTGGCGGCGCACCCCCTCCATGAAGGCCTGCGACAGCTCCGGCCCGGTGGGGCGCATGTCGCGGCCGACGACCACGGCCGCGCCCTGCAGCTCCACCGCGGCGGCCCGGCCCAGCGCGTGCGCGGTCTCGGCGTCCAGCTGGTCCGGGACGACCCCCCGGACGTCGTAGGCCTTGACGATGGGGCCGAGGTCGCGCACGTCGGTGCTCCTGATCGGCGCCGCCGGGCGGCGGCGAGGCTCAGGGCATCGTAGGGGTGTTACGCCGCGACGCGGGACAGGACCTGGGGGAGCTCGATGCGGTCGCCCGCCTCCGCGTCGACCCACCAGCGGTGCTCGCAGCCGCGGCAGTGGTGGAACAGCACCGGGCCGGTCCGCAGGGTCAGGCGGACGTGCATCACGTCGGTGGAGCGGCACTTGGAGCACTGCGGCATGGGGGCCTCCCGGATGGGACGGAGGGGACGTCGCTCCTGTTCTCGGCGCGCGCCCCCCGCCGGGCCCATGGCCCGGGTTGACCCCTTTACCCATTCCGGTGGACTAGTCCTCCCCGCGCCGCCGCGAGCCCACGTAGGACTGGAACGACACGACCACGCCCCTGCGGTCGTCACGGGGCACCGGGATCGCCAGCTGGCCCGCGAGCTCGGGGACCGGTGCGGGGACGGGCGCGACGGCCGGGCGGGCGGACGCCTCGGGTGCGCCGCCCGGCCGGCCACCCCCGGGCAGCCGGCGCAGGTCGGCCAGCAGGCGCGCGTAGCGGTCCCCGGTCGTGGCGCCGACGGCGGGGGCCAGGAGCGGCTCCTCCTCCAGCACGATCGGCTCCGGCAGCTTCGCGGGCGGCGGGGCGGCGGGTTCCGGGCGCGGGCTGCGCTCGTCGACGCGCGTCCACCCGCGCGGCACCGTGGTGGCGTCGGCGTGGACGTCGCAGAGGTCGTAGCGGGACCGGTCCTCCCCGGTCACGAGGTCACCGACCCACACCTGGCGGGTGGCGTAGCGGAACGAGAGTGAGGCGCCTGCGGGCTTCGCGCAGCCCGTGCGCCGGCAGGACCGGACCGTCTCGAGCATGGGCGCAACGCTACTGCCCCAGCGGTGCGATACCGGTCATCCGCAACATAGGATGCGGCGTGCGTGAGGACCGACACGGCCGGGCGCTGCGGGCCGACAACGAGCGCAGCCGCCGCCCGTCCGACGGCTACCGGGTGCGCGACGCCCGCCGCTTCACGCGCCTGGTGGAGGAGGCCGTGGACGCCCTCCCCGACGCGCTGCTCGACGCGGTCGACGACGCCGAGCTGGTGGTCGAGGAGGTCCCGCCCACCGAGCCGCGCGACGACGAGCCGCCCCTGGCGGCCTTCCGCGCCGGCCGGCGCGGCCAGCGCGCGCGGGTGACGGTGTACCGCCGCCCGATCGAGCTGCGCGCGGTGTCCCGGGGCGAGCTCGGCGAGCTGATCCGGCTGGCCGTCGGCCGCGAGGTCGCCACCGCGATGGGCCTGGAGGCCGAGTTCGACGACTGGTGGGACGAGGAGCCGTAGGTCCCTAGCCGCCCTCGCCGGCGTCCTCGTCGGGGGACGGGACGGCGCCCAGGGGGGTGGTGCGCAGGCCGGGGTCGGCGACGACCGCCGGCCGCTCGGTCGGGCCGGTCCAGGCGCTGGCCGGGACGGCCACCGCGCCCCAGGAGCGCAGCGGGTCGGGCGCGGCGCCGGTCGCGGCGCGGACTGACAGCTCGGCGACCACGGGGCCGTCGGCGGTGACCACCAGCGGCACCTGCGCGCGGTCGGGACCCGCCTGGCCGAGGTCGATCGACGTCCGGCTGTTGGGCGCGACGACGACGTCCTGCCAGGTGGCGGGGGCGCCGTCACCGGTGCCCACGTCGACCGTGACGGGCCGGCCGCCGGGGTTGTAGACCCCCAGCTCCGCCGTGCGCCCGTCGGTCCCGCCCCCGGGGACCGCCCAGCGCTGCGCGGGCGCGGCGCCGAGGGACATCTCCACGCCGGTGCGGCCGTCGCCGCCGCGCAGCTCGGTGCCCTGGGTGACGACGACCTCCTCGTCGTTCACCGTGCTGACCACGACCCCGAACTCCGGCTGCGCGCTCACCCCGTCCAGGGCGATGCGGGCGACGCCGCCGGCCCCGATGGTGGTCTCCGCGAGCAGCTCCCCGCCGGGGACGGGGTCGCTGACGCGGACCTCGACGGCGGCCTCGCGGTCGCCCGGGTTGAGCACCGTCAGCCAGGACAGGGCGGCGGGCTCCGGGCCGTCGGGCTCCGGGCGCGCGGCGGCCTGGCCGAACGCCCAGTTCGCGGCGGGAGCCGGCGCGGCCGGGACCAGCGCGCGGCCGGTCGGGCCCTCACCCCCCTGGGGCGGTGCGTAGGTCAGCTCGCCCTGCACGACCAGGCGGCCGGACGCGACGGTCACGATCGCGCCGAGGTCGTCCTCCTCGGGGATCACCTCGTAGAGGTCCAGACGGCGGCTGCTCTCGCCCTCGATGAGGATCGTGCGGGTCAGCTCGCGCGGGTCCGGGCCCAGGGTCGTGGCGTAGGTCACGTCGGCGACGGCGTCCTCGGGGAACGGGTTGAACAGGTGCAGCGTCGACCGCGCCCCACCCGCGGTGTCCAGGCCGCCGACGTACCAGACGTCGGACGGGCCCTGCGCGCAGGGCGCGGCCGCGGCCTGGCCGCCCTCGACGCGCCAGGACGCGACGCTGGGGCCGCCGGTCCAGCGCAGCGACAGGGGCTGGGCGGCCTCGTCGCCCTCGAGCCGGATGTCGGTCTCCGTGCCGGGGGCGATGTCCACCGGGGCGGCGGCGACGGTGCCGTCCGGGGTGTGGCGCAGGACCGACACCGACGACGGCGTGTCCCCCGCCGCCGCGATCTCCAGGGTCGCCGACTCGCCCTGCCCCGCGGTCACCGGGCAGTACCAGTGGCCCGACGACGCGGGAGCCTGGCCGACCACGGCGGGGGCGGCCTGCGGGGCCGGGGCGACGGCGGTCTCCAGGACCGCCAGGCCGACCACCAGCGCCAGGACGGCGGGGATGACGAGCAGGCGGCGGCGCCGGGGGGCCGCCGGGGTCCCGCGCAGCAGCGTGGTGGCGCCGTCGCCGTCGCCGTCGTCGCGGCGCGGGCGGGGGGTCCCCGGCCGGGTCGCGGGGGGCGGTGCGGGGCGCATGCCGGGCGCCGGGCGCCCGGTGCCGGGCGGGCGCCGGGGGCGCCACGACCCCGGCGGGGTGCGGGCGGCGCGGGGCGCGCCGCGCGCGGCGACGCGCTGGGTGGCGTCGGCGGGCGGCGGGGTCGGCGCGTCGCCGGAGACCGTGGTGCCGCGGCGGTCCCCGCGCACGGTGGGGATGTCGTCCCAGCTCCCGCGCCCGGTCGGCGGCGCGGCGGGCGCGCCATTGCCGCGGTCCCCGCGGGCGGAGGGCGCGGCGGGCGGCGGCACGGTGCCGGGGTCCCAGGCGGCGGTCCCGCGCACCTGCGGCGGCGCGGTCCCCCGCGCCTGCGGCGGCGCGGTCCCCGCGCCGGCGGCGGTGCGGCCTCCCGGGCCTGCGGCGGGATCGACCCCGCCCCGCCGGCGGCGGCGCCATGCCGCGCTGCCCCGGCGGCGGCGCCATGCCGCGCTGCTGCGGCGGCGGCGCCATGCCGCGCTGCTCGGGCGAGGGGGCCATGCCGCGCTGCTCCGCTGGCGGAGCGGTCCCGCGGGCCTGCGGCGGGGGTGCGGCACCGCGTGCCTGCGGCGGCGCAGCGGTCGCCGGCCGCGGGCCGGCCTCCGCGGGCGCGCGGCGGTCCTGGCCCGCGCGGCGCTCGCCGGGGGTGCCGGGCGCCTGGCAGCGCGCCGCCAGCGGCGGCGGTCACGGCCGCTGCGGTCGTCGAGAGGGGGCGGGGGTGGCGTCGCCGGGCTCGCCGCCGCGCACCGGTGGGGCCTCCCAGCCCTGGGGAGCCGGGCCGGGCACGGGGCCGGGTCCGCTGCCGGGCGGGGACGACGGGGTCCGCAGCGCGCTGGTGTCGAACGACCGGGTCGTGTCGGCGGCGCGCGCCGGGGCGGCACCGGCCCCGCCGGGGCCGTCCGGCCGGGGCCTGGCCGCGCGGCCGTCGAACGCCCGCGCGGGGTCCTCGTCGCGCCGCGGCGGCGGGGCGGCCGGGCGCAGGCTCCGCGACGTGAAGGAGGGCTCGCCCGCGGGGGCGGCGGGCGGCGGGGCGGCGGGGCCGGCGGCGCCCGGGGCGCGGCCGGTCGGCGCCGCCGGGGCGGCCCGGCGGCGCCGCGGGGCTCCGGGGCGGGGTCGACCGGGGCCGGGTCGGGCTTGCCGCGCCGGGACTTGCGGGCGCGGCGCTCCTCGGCCTCGCGGGCGGCGCCCAGCTCGGCGCGGCGCGGGAGCCGCTCCGGGGGCGGCAGCGGGCTCTCGTCGTCGCTCAGGCGCCCGGCCCCGGGTCGGGGGCGGGTGCCGCGGCGCAGCTCATCGCGTGGGCTCCGGCTGTCGGGCGCCGCCCCGGCGCAGTTCCTCGGGCAGGGGCCCCGTGCCGTCCGGCAGGGGCCGTCCGCGCGGCACGTCGACGGCGGGGGGCGCGGTGGCGGTGCGCAGCGGCCGGCGCCGCGTCCCGAGCCCCGGCGGGCGCAGGGCGAGCGACACGACCAGCAGGAACACGAAGGCCTGGGCGAGCAGCACGAGCGCGTGGGCGCCGCTGGTGGTCCGCACCTCGTCCACGAGCACGCCCTCGGGCACGGCGAACAGGTTGAGCGGCAGGGTGGCGCCGGGGGTCCCCTCCGGGGGGGCGGCGCGCTGCAGGTCCGCCCCGCCCGACAGGGCGCGCCAGCGCGGGGACGGCGCCTCGCCGACGACGAGCAGCCCGCCGTCGACCGCGGCGAGCCGCCCGCGGTACAGGTCGGTGCGCACGCGCGCGAGCCCGGACTCGTCGCGGTCGGTCGCGTAGGCGTCGGTCGCGCCGAGGGCGACCAGCTCCTCGGCCTCGACGGGGCTGAGCAGGGCGACCCGCGGGAGCCAGGTCAGGACCCGGTAGGCCCGACCGGTGCCGAACGGCAGCGGGCGCAGGTCGGGCTGGGCATCCAGGGCATCGACGAGCCGCCCGCGCTGGGCGGACGGGTCGAGCACGACGTAGCGCACCCCGAGCGTGCCGAGGCGGGCCGCCGCGGTGGCGTCCGCCCCGCCGGCGGCGCCGGCCACGGCCTGGGCCATGGCCGCGGTGAACTCGCGGTCGGGCACGGTCCCGAAGGTGGTCATGCGCGCCCCGTCGCCGTCGACGACGTCGAAGGTGACGCGCCCGCCCTCCTCGGACAGCAGCAGGATCCGGTAGGGCCCGACGCGGTCGGTGTCGGCGGTGACGAAGGGGGGCAGCAGCTCCGGCTCGCGCGTGAGCCCGACCCACGGCCCGGTGCCGGCCTGCAGGAACCCGGCGAGCACCCCCACGCCCAGCAGCGCGGTGGTGCCCACGACCGCGGCCTGGCGCAGCACGACCGAGGCGTCGGTCACCCCGCTGCCGACGCGGCGGGCCGCGACGACCCCCAGCCCCGCGACGGCGAGCGCCGCGGGGAGCAGGAACGCGGGCGTCCAGACGCCGTCGGCGCCCAGGCGCACCGCCCCCCAGGTGGCCAGGGCCGAGGCGAGCAGGAGCCCCGTCAGCGCGGCGACCAGCGCCGGGCTCTCGCGGGTCCCCAGCAGCACCGCCAGCAGGACGACCGCGGCGGTGGTGGCGGCGGCGGCCAGGGCGCCGGCCAGGGCCTGGCCGCCGAGCACGTCGGGCACGACGGCCAGGGCGCGCCACAGCGGCAGGTCGCCGACGGCGCCGGCGGCGGTGAGCGGGAGCCCCTCGCGGACCGCGCCGGCGACCCACGGCGACAGCAGGGCGAGCCCGGCGACGCAGGCGAAGGCGATGCGCGGCAGGCCCTCGCGGCGCACGATGCCCGCGACCAGCGCCACCCCCAGGACGACCGCCGACAGCGGCCACAGGCGCGGCGCGACGGCCACGAGCAGCGCCATCCCCAGCGCGAGCAGCGCGGACGCCCGCCAGGCCGACGCGGCGACGGCGCCCGTGATCGTCGAGCGCTCCGCACCGGTGCCCGACCACAGCTCCGCGGGAGCGACGACGCGCACCGCCAGGACGACCAGGCCGGGCAGGAGGACCGCCGCCGCGAGGGGGCCGATCAGCCCCTGGGCGAAGGCGCCGAGGACGACCGGGGACAGGACGTAGAGGGTGGCGCCGACCACGCGCGGCCACGTCCGCGCGGTGACGAGCCGCCCGGCGCGCAGCGCGGCGACCCAGGCGAGCGGCAGCAGCCCGAGCACGAGCAGCCGCTGCGCCAGCCACGCCGACCACAGCCCGGCGATCGCGGCGACGCCCAGCAGCGCCTGCGCGGGCGACGACGGCGCCGCCGACCCCAGCGCGCCGGCGCTCCACGACGCCCCGTAGGCGCGCAAGAAGTCCAGCGGCGACGCCGGCCACGGCAGGATCTCGCCGCCCACGATCTGGCCCGGCCCCAGCAGGGGCGCGACGCCGATGGCGTAGACGATCGCCAGCACACCGGCGGTCCAGGCCGCCGGGTGGTCGCGCACGGAGCGCACCAGGGCCGGCCCCTCGGGCTGGATCACCGTGCCGGGCTCGTCGGGGTCGGGCAGGAACGCCTTGGTCGTCCCGCCGGCGATCCACTCCGCGACGAACTGGATGTAGCTCTCGAACCGGGGGATCCCGGGCACGAACAGCCACGCGAGCTCCGCGTCGGGCACCTTGCGCGCGCGCTGGACCGCGCGCCGCCGCTTGAGGGTCCCGAACAGCGAGAACAGGTTCCAGCCGTAGGCGCGGATCACGGCGAAGGCGTCGCCGACCCGCCGGGTGACGACGAAGCCGACGGTCTTGAGGACGGCCAGCACCGCGACGGTGGGCAGGACCCAGGCCAGGCGGCGGGCCTGGTAGTGGGTGATCAGGGTGGCCAGCGCGTGGCGCTCGGCCAGCTCCCGCGGGGAGCGGCCCAGGCCCAGCCGGCGCATGCCGCGGGCGGCCGCGCCGATGTGGTACCCGACGGCCTCGGGCACGAGCCCCACCCGCCAGCCGGCGATCCAGGCCCGCCAGCACAGGTCGAGGTCGTCGCGGAAGGCGACGTAGCGGTGGTCCAGGACGCCGAGCTGGCGCAGCGCGGTGGCGCGCACGAGCATCCCGGCGGTGTTGACGTAGAGGACGTCGCGGCGGCGGTCGTGCTGGCCCTGGTCCAGCTCGCCCGGCTCGAGGGGCGACTCCGCCCGCCCGAACCGGTCGATGGTCATCCCGACCTCCTGGAGGACGGGCTCCTCGGTCCACTCGCGCAGCTTGGGGCCGACGACCGCGAGCGCGGGGTCGGCCTCCAGCGCGGCGACGAGCCGCTCGAGCGCGTCGGGGGCCAGGACGAGGTCGTCGTGCAGCAGCAGCACGTGGTCGGTGACGCTCATGTCGGCGCGCTGCATCGCCGCCTGGACGGCCCGGCCGAACCCGACGTTGCGCCGGAAGCGCACCAGCCGCTCCGCCGACACCCGGTGGTCCAGGACCACGCCGCTGCCGTCGGTGGAGCCGTTGTCGACGACCACCAGCTCCAGCGCGGGGTAGCGCTGGGCGGCGATGGTGTCGAGCACGTCCTCCAGCCACTCGCCGCCGTTGTAGACCACCAGGATCGCGTAGACGCGCGGCGTCGGCGACCCGTCCGGCGTCATGGCCGGGGTCGGAGGCACGGGATCAGCAGGGTCGAATGACGTCATGATGGGAAGGGCCGGTCGCCCGGCGACGCCGGAGTCTAGCCCAACCCTCCGGGCCCGGCGCCAGCCGGCGGCGCCGCCGGGCCCCCCGTCAGGAGGCGATCCGCTTGAGCTTGCGGCGCTCGCGCTCCGACAGGCCCCCCCAGATCCCGAACCGTTCGTCGTTCTCCAGCGCATAGTCCAGGCACTCGTCCCGGACGTCGCACTGCATGCAGATCCGCTTCGCCTCCCTGGTCGAGCCGCCCTTCTCGGGGAAGAAGGTCTCCGGGTCAGCCTGCAGGCACTTGGCATCGGCGGCCCACGGCAGTTCCTCGATCTCCACCGGTGGCCCTCCTCCATCGCGGCCGGTGCAAGATCACCGGCTCGGAATTACCTGCGTGTCATTCTGACGCGGGTGTGGAGAGCCGTCAAGGTCGGCAATTACGGTGAGCAATCAGCCCTGCACTCGTCGCCACCAGGTGGCGACCCAGGCGGCGTAGTCGAACGGCTGGAACCAGCGCGCGGTGACCGCGGCGGGGTCCACGGTGGCAGCCGCCTGCACCGCGCGGCGTCGCGCGAGGGTGCGCGGCACCGTCCGCCAGGACCGGAACGACCCCAGGAAGGCCGACGGGACCGTGAGGGCGAGCTCGCCCGCCTTGAGCGTGGTGGTCAGCGCCACGCCGGGCAGCGACCGGGCCAGCGCCCCCGGGTCGTCGTTCTTCAGCACCACGTGGAAGCGGTTGACGAAGTTGAGCCGCTCCACGACGGCGCTGCGGCGCGGGCCGGCGCCGCCGCGCTCGTGCCGGGCGGTCGCCTCGGGGGCGTACCAGGCGGACCAGCCGCGCAGCTGGAGCCGCCAGTCCAGGTCCACGTCCTCCCAGAAGGCGAACAGGTCCTCGTCGAAGACCTCGCCGCGCACCGCGACGTCGTCGAGGGCGTCGAGGCGGTACAGCGCGAGCGCGCCGGAGGTGCCGAAGACCTCGCCCGGCGCGTCGTACTGGCCGGTGTCGGGCTCGCCCTCGCCGCGGTTGCGGAACAGCCGGGTGGCGAAGGCGAGGTGGCCGGTGGTGTCGATCAGGTCGCCCGGCCCGGTGCGCAGGAGCTTGCCCTGGACCGACGCGCGCCGCTCCCCCGCGGCCAGCGCCGCGACCGCGCGGGCCAGGTAGTCGGGTGCGGGCAGCGCGTCGGGGTTGGCGACCAGGAACGCGCCGGCCCCCGCCGCGCGGGCCAGGGCGACCCCCTGGTTGGCCGCGCCCGCGAACCCGCGGTTCTCCGCGTTGGCCACCAGCCGCGCCGTCCCGTGGCGGCGCACCACGTCCCCGCTGCCGTCGGCGCTGGCGTTGTCGACCACCACGACGTCCAGGTCGGGGTGGGTCTGGGCGGCGAGCGCGTCGAGGACGCCGGGCAGGTGGCCGGCGGTGTTCCAGTTCACGACGCAGGCGAGGACCTTCACCCCGGCCTCAGCGCGCGAGCGCCGGGTCGACGCGCGGCACGTCGGGCTCGTGGCCCGGTGACGGGCGGTCCTCCCGCAGCGGGTGCTCGCGCGGCCCGCCGCGCTCCGGCGGGGGGGCGTGCAGCTCCGCCGGCCAGAAGCCGTCGGGGTTGGCCACGCCGATGCGCGCGTCCAGCGCGGCGACCCCGAAGTCGTGCTCGGGGCTGGTGACGGTGAACCCCAGCGCCTCCTGCCAGCGGTCGTGGATCACCCCGGTCGAGGCGTTGACCAGGAGCAGGTCGACGAGGTACTCCCCGGTGAGCACGGCCAGGTCCAGGGTGAAGGTCACCGCCGCGGTCGCGCCGGGGCGCGGCGGGGCCAGGTAGATGCCCCGCCAGGCGGTGCGCGTCTCGTAGACGTACAGCGCCATGTCGGGGCGGCGCACCGCGATGCCCAGCGACAGCGACCCGGCCTCGCGCACCGCTTCCTCGGCCGTGAAGGACACCACCAGCTGGGCGGTGGTCCCCGACGGCCGCGCGCCGTCGACCGCGGGCAGCAGCCGGGCGTCCACGATCCGGGCGCCGCCGTCGCCGGTGCGCGCGGGGCCGACGGGGTCGGGCTCGGGCTCGGGGGGTGGCGCGCCGCCGGCGACCAGCTCCTCGTAGGCCTCGATGGCGTCGTCGGTCGGCCCGTCGAAGACCAGGCGCCCGTGGTCCAGCACGACGGTCCGCCGGCACAGCGCGCGCACCGCCCCGAGGTCGTGGCTGACCAGCACGACGGTCTTGCCGCGCTCCACGAACCCGCGCATGCGCGCCAGCGAGCGCTCCTGGAACGCGGCGTCGCCGACCGACAGGACCTCGTCGACGAGCAGGACGTCGGGGTCGACGTGCACGGCGATGGCGAAGCCCAGGCGCACGTACATGCCCGAGGAGTAGTTGCGCACCGGGGTGTCGATGAACTCCCCCACCCCGGCGAAGTCCACGATCGCGGCGAAGGAGCCGTCGACCTCCCGGCGGGTGAGGCCGAGGATCGCGCCGTTCAGGTAGACGTTCTCCCGGCCGGTGAGGTCGGGGTGGAAGCCTGCCCCCAGCTCGAGCAGGGTGGCGAGGCGCCCGTCGACGCGGACCGAGCCCTCGTCGGCGGGCAGGATCCCCGCGATGCACTTCAGCAGCGTCGACTTGCCCGACCCGTTGTGGCCGATCAGGGCGACCGACTCGCCGTGGCGGATGCGCAGCGACACGCCCTTGAGCGCCTCGAACTGGCGGTACTCCGCGCGCCGGAACGTGAACAGCCGCTCCTTGAGCGTGGGCGGGCGGTCACCGGCGATGCGGAAGCGCTCCCACAGCCCGTCGACCTGCACCGCCCAGCGCGGGTCGGCCTCCCCCGCCACCTCAGACCTCCTTCGCGAACGTGCGCGCCCAGCGGCGGAACAGCACGGTGCCGACGGCCAGCGCCGCCACCGCCCACGCGCTGCAGACCAGCCAGGTGGTCGCGTCCGGCCAGTGCGGCGGCGGGTTGGGCCCCACCGCGACCGGCGTGCCGTACAGGGCCGCGTGGAACAGCTCGACGAACCAGGTCACCGGGTTGGCCAGGACGAACGGGACCGCCCACTGCGCCCCGGACTCCCGCACGGTGTAGAGCGGGTAGATCACCGGGGTCAGGTAGAACCAGGCGAGGAAGATGACCTGGGTCAGCTCCTGGAGGTCGCGGAAGCCGACGTTGAGCCCCGCGAAGACCATCGCCACGCCCGCGGTGAAGGCGGTGAGCAGGAGGAACCCCAGCAGGATCGCGGGGATCGCCTCCAGGTGGACGCCGCGCTGCCAGATGAACAGCGGCGAGGTCGCGAGCAGCGCCAGGCCGAAGTGGACCCCCTGGCTGAGCACCAGCGACAGCGGCAGCACCTCGCGCGGGAACCACACCTTCTTGATGAGCGCGCCGTTGCCGACGATCGCGCCGACCGCGCTGTTCACCGAGTTCGAGAAGAACTGCCAGACGAGGTAGCCGGACAGGAAGAACGTCGCGAAGTTGCCCTCCCCCAGCGGGATGCGCAGGAAGGTGGCGAACACGACGGTGAACACGCCGGTGAGCAGCAGCGGCGTGACCAGGGACCAGAGGAACCCCAGCGCGGAGCCCTTGTAGCGGACCTTCAGCTCCTTCGCGACGAGGTTGCGGAGGAGCTCACCGGAGCTCAGGAGGGTGCGCGGCGGGGTGGTGCGGACGGCCATCCCCGCGATGCTACCGAGGCCCCCCGCCGGAACCGGTGTCCGGCAGGTCGGCGAAGGCCAGCGGCAGGCGGGTGCACGGGTAGGTGGCCCACAGCAGGCGCACCGGCACGCCTGCGCCGTCGCGCTCCACGGTGAGCAGCTCGCCGGCCTCGCGGCCGCTTGCGGTGCGCCAGCGGTCGGGCCCCTCGGGGGTGAACACCGCGGGCGCCGCGGCGGCGGTGGCGCCCTCGGCGACGGCCTCCAGGCGGCCCGCGGACCAGCGGAACACGAAGGCGACGCCCTCGGTCCACCAGGGGCCCAGCACGCCCTCGACCTCCGGCGGGACCGGCGGGCCGGGCCGCCAGGGGGCGCGCGCGGGCGGGTCGGCGTCCAGCTGCGCCGCGATCAGGTCCGCGGCCAGCCCGACCGGGTCGGCGCCGCGGCCGGTGGTGGTCAGCACCACCGCGCCGACGCCGGTCGCGCGGTCGACGAGCAGCCCGCTGAGGAACCCCGGCGCGCCGCCGCCGTGGCCGGCCAGGACCCGGTCGCCCCGGCGGACGAGCTGGACGCCGAGGCCGTGGGCCAGCGTCCAGCCCGCGACCTCGCGCAGGACCTGCGGGGCACAGAGCTCGTCCACGGTCGCGGGGGCCAGGACCGCGGGGTCGGGCGCGGCCAGGAACGCCGCCCAGCGGGCCAGGTCGGCGGCGCTGCTCCACAGCCCGCCCGCGGGGTCCAGCCCGCCCCAGTCCATCACGGGCTCGGGGCGCACGCGGTCGGCCCAGGGATCGACGAACAGGCCCGTCGCCGCGTCGCCCCCCGGGTCGGTCGAGGTCGCGTCCAGGCCGAGCGGCTCCAGGAGCCGCGCCGCCAGCGCCGCCGCCCACGGTCGCCCGTCGAGGCGCTCGACCAGCGCGCCGAGCACGGCGTAGGCGAGGTTGCTGTAGTGCATCCGCCGGTCGGGCGGGCCGACCGCCTCCGCCCCGGCCAGACCGGCGAGGAGCGCCTCGAGCGGCGGCACCTCCAGGGTGGTCCAGGCGGTGCCGGGGGGTTCGCGCTGGAGGCCGCCGGTGTGGGCCAGCAGGTGGCGGACGGTCAGCCCGCCGTGGGCCGGGACGTCCAGGTGCGCGGCCACCGGATCGCCCAGGGCCAGCGCGCCCTCGTCGCGGAGCTGGGCGACGAGCACCGCGGTGAAGGTCTTGGTGATCGAGGCCACGTTGGTGCGCGTGGCCGTGGTCGGCGCGTCGCCGGGCCGGTCGGGGCGGGCCATGCCGATCCCGGCGCTCCAGGCGACCGCGCCGTCGCGCACCACCGCGGCGACGATCCCGGGGATCCGGTCGGTGACCTGCCGGTCCTCCACCAGCCGCCGGCAGCGCCGCGCCGCCTCCTGCACTCCCCCGCCCACGCCACCTCCGCTCCCCGGGCCGCCCCCCGGCCGCCCGCGCACGCTAGCAGCGTCCCCGGAAACGCCGGCGCCCCCGCGGCCCGGGGGGCGCGGGGGCGGCGGGGGCGGCGGGGCCGCGGGGTGTTGCGGGCCTAGGGGTGCCCCTCAAACGCCGGGCGGCTTACGAGCACGGAGTCGGGCGACACGCTCTAGCGGGCCAGCAGGGCGCGGAGGGTGTCGCCGACCGGGCCGGGGACGGTGGAGGCGGTGCGGAGGTTCGCGGTGGTCCCGGCGCCGTACTGGCTGCGCTGCAGGTACTCCACGACCGCGGGGCTGACCTCGTCGCCGACCAGGAGCTGCGGGGCGGCGTTGCGGCCGGTCCAGGCGGTCTGGGCCAGGGCGTAGGCCCAGCCGTCGGCCCGGTAGCCCTGGATGCCGACGAAGTTGTCGCCCTTGGTGCCGCGGGTGCGGCCCCACAGCTGCTCGGCGATGGCGATCGCGGTGCCGACCCGGTCGGCGCCGGCGACCCGGCCGGCGCCGGCCTCGCGGACCACGGCGTCGGCCAGGGCGGCGCTGCCGCCGAGGGCGTGGCGCCGGGCGCCGCCCGTGCGGGCCAGGAAGGACTGGACGGCGGGGTGCAGGCGGTCGCGCTCGGTCAGCAGCAGCGGGACCCGAGCCCGGCCGGCGTAGGCGCCGCCGCTGATGGCGTCGGCCCAGTCGTCGGAGCGGGCGATCAGGACCTCGGCGGGGGCGCCGTTGCGGGCCACGACCTCCTCGGCCACCCGCACCGAGGTCTCGACCCGGGAGGCGCCGGCCAGGCGGACGACGCGGGACCCGGCCAGCTCGACCTCGACGGCGCCGGCGATCGCGGCCTCGCCGCCCAGCAGGTAGACGGTGCCGCCGGCGGGCAGGACCCGGTCGATCTCGGCGCGGGTGGCGGGGTGCAGGGAGGCGCCGCCGGTGAACAGGATCGGGGCCTCGCGGCCGGCCAGCCCGGAGCCGCTGAGCGCGTCGGCGAAGACGTCGCCGCGGGCCAGGACCACGTGGCCGGCGCTGTCACCGGCGCCGAAGACCTCGCGGGAGGTCGCGACGGCCTCCTCGACCTGGCCGTCGACCGCGGGGGCGGCCGGGGCGGCGGGGGGCGCGGGCGGCGCGGGCGGGGCGGGGGCGTAGGGCCGCAGGACGAAGTTGACCGTCATCCACAGCTTGCCGCCGGGGGTGAGGGTGGCGCCGACGCCGACCGCGTTGTAGTCGCCCAGCACGTTGGCGCGGTGGCCGGGGGAGTTCATGAACGAGGTGTGGAGGCGGTCGACCAGCTCGTCCAGCGAGGCGCCGGTCTTCACCGTGTAGCCCACGTTCTCGCCGGCGCGGACGCGCTCGCCGGTGATCTGCTGGGCGTAGGACGGGTTGTGCGCCAGGGTGTCGCCGCCGGCCATCGCGCCGGCCCAGCCGCGGGCGACGTCGGTGACCTGGGACTCCATCACCAGGGCGCCGAGGCCGGCGCCGGCGCGCTCGCGGTTGATCGCGTCGAGCAGGCGCTGCTCGGCCTCGGCGGGGGTGGATGCGGCGGAGGCGGAGGGGACGAGGGCCAGCAGTCCGAGGATCGTCAGCAGCGTGACGGCGAGGGTGCGGAGCGGCGCGGTGAGGATGTCCATGCACTGGGTCTCGGGGGACCCCCGGACACCGAGCACGGCACGCCGGGACCAGATCCGGCACGCGGAAGGACTAGGCGAACGCGGCAGTCCCGAAGGACTAGGCGAAGGCCGCAGTTCGGAAGGACTAGCCTGTTCCCCTACGCTTGGCAACGATGCGGACACCCCTGGTCGCGCTGCTCGCCCTGCTCCTGGTGGGCTGCGGTCGCGTGGACGGCCAGCCGAGCGTCCACGCCCACAACGGCGCCCTCCCGCTGGGGCCCGGCGTGCGGGTGGGCCAGACCTTCGTGCCCGCGGGCGACGAGGTCGCGGCCGTCGCGGTGCTGGTCTCGACCGCCGGGGAGCCGGTGGCCGGGACCCTCACCGTGCGCCTGCGCGACGCGCCCGGCGCGCCCGTGCGCGCGCGGGCCCGGATCGACGGCGGGGCCCTGCGCGACAACCGCTGGGCGGTCGCGCGCTTCCCGCGGCCGGTGGCGGTGCCCGGCGGGGCCGCGTTCGACGTCGCCTGGGCCGGTGGCGGGACGGTCGGGGTCTATGCCAACGTCCCGCAGGACGACAGCCCACTGGTCAACGACCCCTACCCCGGCGGGCGGATCCTGCGCGACGGCGCGCCCGCCGAGGGCGACCTGGTCTTCGACGTCCTGGGCCCGGACTGGTCCACCGTCGCACCGACCCTGGCGACCGCCGCGCGCCGCGCCGCGGGGCTGCTGCTCGCCGCCCCGGGGTTCACCGCCGCCTGGCTGTGTCTCCTGGCCGGCGCGGCGGCGCTGGCGGTCGCGGGGGGCTACCCCGCCGGGTCACCCCGCCGGTTCCGCGTCGACGCGGCGGACGGTCTCGACCTCGATCTCCAGGCGGATGTCGCGGGAGACCAGGACCCCGCCCGCCTCCAGGGCCATGTTCCAGGTCAGGCCCCAGTCCTCCCGGTCGATCTGCGCGGAGGCCGAGAACACCGCCCGGTCCTGGCCCCACGGGTCGCGGACCGCACCGGCGAACACGACGTCCAGGGTGACCGGGCGGGTCACCCCGACGATGGTCAGGTCGCCCTCGACGGTGCCGGTGGTGCCCGTCCAGCGCACGGCGGTGCTGGTGAAGGTGGCCGTGGGGTGGCGCTCGACGTCGAACAGGTCGGGCGAGCGCAGGTGGTCGTCGCGGGTGCGGTCACCGGAGTCGACCGAGGCCATGTCGATGGTGACCGCGACGCGGCTGTCGGCCGGGTCCTCGGCGACCGTGACGGCCCCCTGGACGCCGCGGAAGCGGCCGCGGACCTTGGTGAACAGCAGGTGGCGGCCGATGAAGGCGACCTCGGCGTGGCCGGGGTCGATCTCCCAGGTGCCGGGGGCGGGCAGCGCGATTCCCTGGACGGTGCGGACGGCGGGCGCGGCGGTGGTCATCGGGTTCCCTCCTAGATACGTGCGTCTGCACGCACTGTAGCAGGCTGCGTGCGTCCGCACGCATCTGCTGGGGTACCCTGCCCGCATGGCCGAGGACGAGCTGGAGATCGCCGCGTGGCGGTCGCTGCTGCTGGCCCAGAACGCCGCGCTGCGCGCGATCGAGGCGCGGCTGGCGGCGGCGGGGCAGGTCCCGCTGACCTGGTACGACGTGCTCCTCGAGCTCGACGCCGCGCCCGGCCGCAGGCTGCGGATGCAGGAGCTGGCCGCCCGCGTGGTGCTCAGCCGCACCCGGGTGAGCCGCCTGGTGGACGAGCTGGTCCGCGCCGGCCTGGTGTGCCGCGCGCCGGACCCCGACGACGGGCGCGCCGCGTTCGCCGTGCTCACCGACGCCGGCCGCGACCGCCTGCGCGCCGCCGCCCCCGCCTACCTGGAAGGCATCCGCGAGCACTTCGCCCGCCACCTGGACCCCGGCGAGCTGCGCACGGTCCGCGACGCCCTGGACAAGGTCACCGCCGCGCACCGGCCCCTGGCCCGGATCCAGGCATCCCCGGCGGTCAGGCCGGGACGGGGACCGGGCGGGTGAGGTCCTCGCGGCGGGGCCACAGCTCCGCGACCGCGGGCAGGGCGAACAGCGCGACCAGGACGGTGAAGGTGGTGTCCAGCAGCGGGTCGAGGCGCTCGGCGAGGGCGGGCGCGACCAGCGGCCCCGCGGGCCCGGGCAGCTCGGGGACCAGCGGGGCGAACGCCGCCCAGCCCCAGCCGCCGGTGTCGGCGACCACCAGCGCGACGGCGACGGCGGCCAGGTGCAGCCACAGGACGCCACGCCACGCCGGCCGGCGGGCCAGCGCGAGCGCGACGAACGGCGTGATCCACATGAAGTAGTGGGGCGAGGACCCGGCCAGCGCGAACAGCAGCGCGTGGACGACGAGCAGCCACACCCACAGGTCCCCGCGCGCCACCGGCCCCGGACCCCACCAGCCCAGGGCACGGCCCGCGACCAGCCCGTAGACGGTGAACAGCGCCAGGAAGAACACGTAGAGCACCGACCCGCCCTGGTCCAGCGTGACCGCGAAGAGGCTGCCCCCGGTGGAGAAGTCCCCCAGCCGGGCGAACTCCCCCACCGACCCGCCGAACACCCTGTTGGTGGCCATCACCACCGCGAGCGGCACGAGGGCCAGCGCGCCCCACGCCGCCTGGCGCGGCAGCCCGCGCACGGCGACCAGGGCGACGACGGGGATCAGCAGGACGGGGTAGGAGCGCATCGTGACCGCGGCGCCCAGCGCGAGCGCCGCGGCCCAGGGCCGGTCGCACTCGACCAGCAGGACCGCCAGGACCACCAGGGCCACCGGGAACGCCTCGTAGCGGGAGAACACGTAGCTCGCGTAGAGCCCGATCGGCGACAGCATCCAGAACACCCACGCCCGCCGGGCGCCGCCGGAGCCGCGGACCAGGGCGAGCAGCGCGGCCCCGGCCGCGAGGTCAGCGGCCAGGTAGGGCAGCTTCAGGACGAACAGCGTCCCGAACGCACCGGGCGCGTCGACGAACGCCCGCAGGACCTGGGGCCCGAGCGCCTCGGCATCACCCCAGTTCCAGGGGTCGGTCCACAGCGACCCCTCCGGCGGGAGCAGCGGCGCCAGCACCCGCAGCGCCAGCGCGTGCAGGTGGTGGGCGCCCATGTTCACCAGGTAGTCACCGTAGAGGCGGCCCTCGAAGGCGATGACGTGGGCGCGCCAGTAGACGGCCAGGAGGTCGCTGCTGACCGCGAACGGCATCAGCAGGAACCGGACGAGGAGTCCGATCCCCAGCCACCGCAGCATTCAGCGGCCGGTCCGCAGGCGGACGAAGTTGCGCACGTGGGTCAGCGCCATCCGCGGCCCGACCGTGCGGTAGTAGTCGTAGAACCGCCGCACGTAGTAGGTCGCGGGGCGGCTGACCATCAACCGCTGGGTGTTGACGTACTGGGCGGGCCGGCCGACGCGGTCGGCGGCGCGACGCGGGCGGCGGGCGAACGCCGCGATCGGCGCCAGCGCCTTCTCCCAGGTCATGTCCGGCGCCAGGGCCTGGACCGCCGCGCGGCAGGTGGCGTAGAGGTCGGCGTCGTCGTGCAGCCGGCGGATCGCGTCGGCCAGCGCGTCGACGTCCTCGGCGGGCACGGTCAGGCCCAGCGCGTTGTCGTTCACCAGCCGGGACAGCGAGTCGCCCTCGGTGGCCACGATCGGCAGCGACGCCCACAGGTAGTCCAGGATCCGCGTGCGGTAGCTGAACGCGGTCTCGATGTGCTCGAAGTGGGTCGAGACGCCGAGGTCGGCCTCCAGCAGGTAGTCCGCGCGGCGGTCGTACTCCACCCACCCCGGGTTGAAGAAGACGTGCTTGTCGAGGATGCCGAGCTCCTCGGCGAGCCGGTAGGCGGCCGCGGCCATGCGCATCTCGGGCACGTCGGGGTTGGGGTGGGCCGAGCCCAGGAAGAACAGCTTCACGTCGGGGTGGTCCGCGGCGACCTGGCCGACCGCGCGGATGAGCGTCAGCGGGTCGAACCAGTTGTAGATGCCCCCGCCCCACAGCAGCAGGAAGTCGTCGGCCTCGATGCCGGGGACGACGCCCTTCACGACCTGCTCGCGCTTGACCGGCGGCTCCGACGGCAGCCCGAACGGGGCGACGTCCAGCAGGGACCGCAGCGAGGCGTCCTGGTCGTAGGTGGCGGGGTTGACGCGGTTGATGCCGGTGAGCTGACCCAGCCAGAAGTCGCGCTGCTTGTCGGAGGCGCAGACGAAGAAGTCCCCGCGGGCGAGCTGCTCGTTGAGGATGCGGGTGTCGGACTGCGCCGTCGCGAAGCGCTCGATCGGCGCCTCCTCGCGGCGCAGCTCGAGCCCCTCGAGGTGGAACGGGTCGTAGATGTCGACCAGGACGGGGACGTCGGACGCCGCGATCTGGGGGTAGAAGAACATGATGAAGCCCTGGAAGATCACCAGGTCGGTGTCCTTCAGGAGCTCATCGATGCGGTCGCCGTTGACCTGCACGACCTCGAAGTCGTCGCTGCGCAGCTCCGGCGGGGTGGTGGTGCCCAGCGTGACCAGGTGGTCGCGCGACAGCAGCTTGGCCATCTCCCAGCAGCGGATCGCAGGGCCGGCCATCTTCTTGCCCAGGCGGTCGGCGGTGACGATGAGGATGCGCCCGCGCGACTTGAGGTGCTCCTCCAGGTTCCACGCCCCGACGACGGAGCGGAAGACCTGGAGGAAGTCCCGGTCGGGGACGTTGGGCAGCAGCGCCTCCTCGAACAGGCGCACGATGTGGCGGTCGTCGACCAAGCGCTGTGACTGGATCGCGTAGCGCTTGGCGCCCAGGCCGGACAGGTCCAGGCCCCAGTCGCGGATGGCCGCGAGGTGCGCGCCGGTCAGCGACGACACGGTGATGTCGCCGAGCGGCGGCGCCTCGGTGCCGATGCGGTAGTCCGGCAGCGCGGTCGAGTCGTCGGACAGCCCGCGCAGCAGCGCCAGGACCAGGGTCCCCGGCAGCGTGCGGGCGAGCAGCTCGTCGCCGTAGTTCTTGAACACCGTCGCCAGGGCGTTGCGCTCGAGCAGGTAGCGCTCGCGGGGGTAGCCGAAGCGCTTGATGGTCTGGCCGTGGCGGTGGTACACGACCGACGAGGGCACGTAGGTGACCTCGTGACCCAGGATCCACAGGCGCCAGCCGAAGTCGACGTCCTCGAAGTAGGCGAAGTAGCTCTCGTCGAAGCCGCCGACCTCCAGGAACAGGGTGCGCCGGACGAGCATGGCGCCGCCGGAGGCGAACAGCGTCGGCCGGTTGGCCTGGTCCGACGGGTCGTCGGGCTGGTCGTTGCGGGCGTTGAAGCCGTGGCCGTAGAAGGCCATCTGCCCGCCGGCGTAGTCGACGGTCGTGCGGTCCTCGCGCAGGATCTTGGAGGCGACGCAGGCGACGCGGTCCTCCATGTCCAGGACCTGCACGGCGCGCTTCAGCCACTGCGCGTCGGCCTCGGCGTCGTTGTTCAGCAGCGCCAGGTAGGTGCCGCCGGCAAGGCGCGCGCCCTGGTTCACCGCGGGCGAGAAGCCGGTGTTGCGGTCGTTGACCGTGACGCGCACCTCGGGGTAGGTGCGCCGGACGTGCTCGACCGACCCGTCCGAGGACGCGTTGTCGATGAAGACGACCTCGACCTTGTCGGCCGGGTAGTCCAGCTCGCGCAGGGAGCCCAGGCAGCGGTCGAGGTACTCGCGGCCGTTGAAGTTGACGATGACGACGCTGACCGTCGGCCACTCGCGGCCGGGCAGCTCGGCGCGCGGCGGGACGTCGGACGGCACGTTCGTCATGGGGGAGGGCTCCTGGGGCGACCGGACAGCAGGGCCCACGGTGTACCACAAGGCCCTCCCACGGCCACTCGTCCCCTAGTATGCGCCGCATGTCGTACTTGTCGGTCGTGGTGCCGGTCCTGGACGAACGGGAGAGCCTGCCCGTCTTCCACGCGGAGCTGTGCGCGGCCCTGGGCCGGCTGGACGCCCCCAGCGAGATCGTCTACGTGGACGACGGATCGACCGACGGGTCCACCGCCCTGCTGGAGGACTACGCGCGGTCGGCGCCGGGGCGGGTGCGGGTGGTCGTCCTGCGCCGGCGCTTCGGCAAGTCCGGGGCGCTGGCCGCGGGCTTCGCCGCCGCCCGCGGGCGGCTGGTCGCCACCCTGGACGCCGACGGCCAGGACGTCCCCGGCGAGCTGCTCCGCCTGGTCAGCGCCGTCGAGGAGCAGGGCCTGGACCTGGTCGGCGGCTGGCGGCGTGAGCGCAACGACCGGCTGGTCAAGCGCGTGACCTCGCGCTGGTACAACGCGGCGACGCGGGCCCTGACCGGCCTGCCCATCCGCGACGGCAACACCGGGCTCAAGGTGCTGCGCGCCGAGGTCGCCCACGAGCTGCCGCTGTACGGCGACTTCCACCGCTTCCTGCCGGTGCTCGCCCACGACCTGGGCTTCCGCGTCGGCGAGGTCCCCGTCCTGCACCGGCCCCGCCAGGGCGGGCGCACCAAGTACCGGTCCGCGCTGCGCTTCCCGCGCACGCTGCTGGACCTCGCCACGGTGCTGTTCCTCACCCGCTTCGCCGACCGGCCCCTCTACCTGCTCGGGGGGGTGGGCGCGGCGGTGTCGTCGGTCGGCTTCGCGATCCTGCTGTACCTGTCGGTGCTGCGCCTGGTGTTCGGCCAGGGCATCGGGGCGCGGCCGCTGCTGCTGCTGGGGGTGGTCGCCCTGCTCGTCGGCGTGCAGCTCATCGCCACCGGCCTGCTCGGCGACACCCTGCGCCACTGGGGCTGGGGCGACCGCCCCGCCTACCGCGTCCGCCGCGTGGTCGACGAGGCCCCGGCGCACCAGCTCGCCCTGGACGATCCGGCCCCGCCCCTGCGCCGCGGTGGGTAGCCGCGGCCTGCGGGTGCTGGCGCTCACCCACGTCTTCCCGCGCTCCCCCGACGACCACGTCGCGCCGTTCCTGCTGGCCTGGGCGCGGGGGCTGCGCGACACCGGCGCCCAGGTGGTCGTCGTCGCGCCGCACGCGCCCGGGCTGCCGCTGCGCCACGACGTCGGCGGGATCACCGTCCGGCGCGTCCGCTACGCGCCCGACGCCTGGGAGCGGCTGGCCTACCACGGCCGCATGCACGAGCTGGTGCGGTCCCCGGAGGGGCCGGCGCTGCTGTCCTCGCTGGGCGCGGCGCTGGTCCGCGGCGTGCGCGCGCAGGCCGCCGCGGGCCGTCCCGACGTCCTGCACGTCCACTGGTGCCTGCCGGGCGCGGTCGTCGCCCGCGCCGCCGGGGCGGACGTGCCGGTGGTGGTGTCGGTCCACGGCACCGACGTCGCCCTGCTGGAGGCCCGGCCCAGCCCTGGCCCGCACCGCCGCGTGGGCGCTGCGGTCCGCCGACCGCGTCGAGGCGGTGTCGCGCCACCTCGGCGAGCGGCTCACCGCCGCCACCGGGCGCGCGCCGGACGCCGTGGGGCCGATGCCCTCCCCCACCTGGCCCCGCCGAGCCTGCCGCTGCCCGCGCGCGGCGACGACGTCTTCCGCATCGCCGCGGTGGGCCGCCTGGTGGAGGGCAAGGGCTTCGCCGACCTCATCGCCGCCGTCGCCCGCCTGCCGTTCCCCGCCGCCCTGACCGTCGTCGGCGAGGGGCCGGAGCGCGACCGCCTCGCCGCGCTCGCCGCGCGCCTGGGCGTGGACCTGACCCTCCCCGGCGCCCTGGCGCCGCCGACGACGTGCTCGCCGCCCGGCTGCGCGCCGCCCTCGGCGACGCCGACGTCGTCGCCCAGCCATCCCACCGCGAGGGGCTCGGGCTGGTCGCCGCCGAGGCCGTCGTCGCCGGGGTCCCGGTCGTGGCGACCGACTCCGGCGGGGTCCGCGACGTGCTGGGCCCCGACGACCTCGTCGCCGTGGGCGACATCGCCGGGCTGGCCGCGGCGCTGCGCCGCGTGGCCGCCGACCCGGTGGGGGCCCGGGCCCGGACGGGCCGCCGCGCCCAGGTCCTGCGCACGCTGCTGTCCCCCCGCGCGGTCGCGGCGCGGACGCTCGCCGGCTACCGCACCCTCGGCATCGGCTGACCCGGCTTACGCTCGGGCCATGGCCGGCGCCTCCCCCGCCGCGGCCGCGGCGGCGCCGCGGGGGCTGCGCGCCGCCCCCGCGCTGTTCGTGGTCATGTGGTCGGCGGGGTTCAGCTTCGGGGCCCTGGGACTGGCCCACGCCGAGCCGTTCACCTTCCTCTCGCTGCGCTACGCGCTGGTGCTGGTGGTGCTCGCGCCGGTGGCGATCGTGCTGCGCCCGGCGCCGCCGCGGGGCGCCGCCGGATGGGGGCACCTGGTCGTCGTCGGCCTGCTGCTGCAGGCGGCCTACTTCGGGCTGGCCTACACCGCGCTGGAGCTCGGCGCGCCGGCGGGCACGGTCGCGCTCGTCACCTCGCTGCAGCCGGTCCTCGTCGCGCTCCTGGCCCCGCACCTCGCGGGCGAGGGCCGGATCGGCGGCCGGCGCTGGGCCGGGTTCGCGCTCGGGCTCGCGGGCGCGGCGCTGGTGATCGTGTCGCGCTCGGCGGTCGGGGTCACCGGCGTCGCGGCGCTGCTGTGCGCGTCCGCCGCCCTGGTCGTCATCACCGCCAGCACCCTGTACGAGAAGCGCTTCGGCGGCGGGCACCACCCGGTCACGGCGAACCTCGTGCAGTACGCGGCGGGCCTGGCCGGCACCCTGCCGGTGGCCCTGCTCGCCGAGGACCTGCGCGTGGACTGGACCCCCGAGCTGTGGGGCGCGCTCGCCTACCTCGTGCTGGGCAACTCGCTGGTCGCGGTCACGCTGCTGCTGGCGATGATCCGCCGCGGGGACGCCTCGCGGGTGTCGGCCCTGTTCTTCCTGGTCCCGCCGCTCGCGGCCCTGATCGCCTGGGCCGTCCTGGGCGAGACCATGCCCCCGCCCGCCTGGGCCGGCCTCGCCCTCGCCACCATCGGCGTCGCCCTCGCCACCGCCCGCACCGCCCCACCACCCCCCGCCTGAAGCGCGAACGGGGCGCGCCGCTCCCGTGCGGGGTGGCGAGACCCGCTCGGGTGGTCTCGCTTGGTCGAGACGCTCGTGACGCCCGAGTGGGGCGCACTGGGGTGCTTGCGGGGTGGCCGAGCCCGGGCATGCCGGCGCGCCGGCGCGGGTGGTTCCGCGGCGGCGTGCCGGTGGGTGGGTGGGGTCAGGCGGGTCGGTCGGGGTCGTGGCGTCCGGGTGGGGCCAGGGGTGTGCCGCGCGGCAGGCTCCGCCAGGTTCGGGCGCGTCGGGTGGCGGTGATCTGCCCGCTGTCCGGCTCTAGCGTCAAGGCCCAGCCGTGGTGGTGGACCAGGGTGTGGTGGCGGCGTGACAGCAGCGCGAGGTTGTCCGGATCGTGGTCCCCGCCGTGTTCGCGGTGGACGAGGTGGTGAACGTCGCTGTGACCGGGTGGGTCTTGCGAGCCGGGGAACCGGCAGCCCCGATCTCTGGCGGTGACGGCGATCCGCGTCTTGGTCGGGATCGTGGCTGCGGTGAGCTTGTCGGAGACCGCCAGCGGCTTGGCGCCGTCGAACACCACGGCGCGGATGTCGGCGTCGGCGGCGAGGCCGTCGGCGAGGCGTGCGGTGATCCGCGGCAGCGGCCCGCGCACGTTCAACTCGACGGTCCCTGCCGCCGAGGCGGTGAGGTCGGACACCTGGACGTGAGCGATCAGCAACGGCCGCGCCGGCCGTCGGGTGTACCCGCCCAGCCAGTCGGCGGCGATCTTCGCCAGCGCGGCGGCGTACTGCCGCGACCGCGACGACCCCGACCACCCCGGCGCCTGCCCGTCACCGGCGGCCGCTGCGTCAGCGTCACCACCACGGACGCCAATCCCACCGACGGCGTCGCCCTCGGCCCCCGCCTCGGCGGCTGCGGCGGGGTCTGCGGGGGCGGGTGGGCCGGCGGCAGCGTCCAGGGCGTTGAGGATGGGGGCGCCGGTGATCGCGTCGAGCTCGCCGTACAGGCGGACGCCACCGTCGAGGGCGGCTTGGACCGACACGAAGTTGGCGTCGCGGCGGCGCTGCTCGGCCCGCTCCACGGTGCGCCGGGCGCGCAGGTCGTCGGCGGCCGCGCGGGCGGCCCAGACCAGATCGTCAGGGTCGAAGCTGTCTGTCGCGCTGGCGGCGACCTGGGCATCCAAGACGTTGCGCTGGGCGGTGGTGAGACGCTTGGCGCCGGTGGTGATCGCGCGGACCTGACCCCACGACACCGCACCCTCGACGAACAGCGCCGCCACCGCCGGCAGATCCGCCAACGCCTCACCCGCCGCAATCAAGGTCCGCCGGTCCGCGCCGGTGAAGCGGCAGGCCACACCGAGGAGCAGCTCCAGCGGCAGACCCTCCACACGCTCGGACACACCGGACCCCGCGAGGCGGCCTGCCCGGATGACGGCGCGGGCCAAGTGGTGCTCGGCCCGGCGCACATCGTCGAGCAGGAGACCCAGCTCCTCTGCGTCCGAACAACTGTTCGTCATGCCATGGAACGTACCAGCAGGGTGTGACAAGAACCGGCCCGCAGTCGTGGCCCCAGGAAGAACGTGCGGCCGAAGTGGCGGAGGTCGTGCGGTGGGCCCCGCGCGATGCCCAGCACCCCGAAGACGGCGATCGCCACGTCGACCAGGACGGGCAACACCCAACAGGACCCCGAGTAGGAGCGCGGCGCGCAGGGACACGGCGACCTCGCTCCTCCCATCGCGCGGATGCCACCGCGCGCACCGGACCAGGCGTTCAGCAGGGGCCGCAGGATCCGGGGGCTCAGTCGGGGGTGGTGGGGACGAAGGGCGGCGATGGCGACGCCGGCCAGGATGATGAGCACCGCCGACAGGACGGCGGGCAGGAGCGCGGCGCGCAGGGACACCACCACCCCGCGCGTGACGGTCGCGCCGATGCCCGCGCCGAGGAGCACGTAGGAGGCGGTCAGCAGGGGCGCGGGGATGTCGACCTCGGGCCCGCCGCGCAGCAGGGTGACCGCCGCCGCCCCCAGCATGGCGCCGACGATCAGCCCGCCGGGCACGGAGAAGCGGTCGAAGGCCACGCCCACCGCCGTGGCGGCGGCGAGCAGCAGGACGAGCGACATCGGACCTCCAGACGCGACGGGCCGCCCGGGGACCGCGCCACGGGTCAGGTGCCGCCGGGGTCAGGCGCCGGGGTCGTGGACCGTGCCGTCGGCGTCGACCACGGCGCCCTCGCCGAGGACGGCGCCGGGACCGACCGTCGCGCCCGCCGCCACGCGGCAGCCGGGGGCGAGGATGGCGTCGACGACGACGGCCCGCTCGCCGACCCGGACCTCGTCGTGCAGCACGGACCTCGACAGGTGCGCGCCCGCCCCGACGGTGCAGCCCGCGCCGACCAGCGTCCCCGGGTCCAGGACCGCGCCCTCGGCGACCGACGCCGAGGCGTGCACCGCGGTCGCGTCGCCGCGGTCGACGATGCCGGGCGCCTCCGGCCAGTGGCAGCGCCGCTGCAGGACGGCCAGGTGGCCGGCGAGGTAGCGGGCGGGGGTCCCGAGGTCGGCCCAGAACGCGCCCGACGGGCGCCCCTGCACGACCGCACCGGCCTCCAGCAGGCCGGGGAACACCTGGCGCTCGAACGACAGCGGCCCGTCGCCGGGGAAGCCCGCGAGCGCGTCGGGGGCGAGCACGTAGCTCCCGGCGTTGACGGTGTCGTCGGGCAGCGTGCCGGGCGGGGGCTTCTCGACGAAGCGCCGCACCCGCCCGTCGCCGTCGCAGACCACGACGCCGAAGGCGCTGGTGTCCTCGACGCGGGTCAGGGCGATGGTCGCGGTCGCGCCGGCGGAGCGGTGGGCGGCGAGCAGGTCGCCGAGGTCCAGGTCGGTGAGGATGTCGCCGTTGCACACCAGCACGTCGTCGTCGGTGCCCGCGGCGAGCAGGCGCCGGGCGGCGCCCGCGGTGTCCAGCGGCGCCTCCTCGGTCAGCACGCCGACCTCCAGCCCGACCTCGTCGCCGAGGTCCCCCAGCGGCTTCCACGGGTCGGCGTCCTGGCCGACCAGGAAGGTCGCGCGCGTGACCCCCACGGCGACGAGGCGGCGCAGCAGGCCGGCGGCGTAGGGCTCGCCCATGAACGGCACGAGCGGCTTGGGCAACGTGTTGGTGAGCGGGCGGAGACGCGTGCCCTTACCCCCCGCGAGTATGACGGCGTCCATAGTGGACAGAGCGTAGCGGACGGGTGCCAGCCCGGCGGACCGGCTCCTGGCGGACCGACGCGCCGGCGGTCAGGCGCCCGGGAGTCACGCTCCACCGCGGCCGGCGGCCCAGCGGGCGAGCAGGGCGGGCTCCTCGCCGTGGGGGCCGGGCCGGTACAGGTCCCCGCGGTCCAGGCCCTCCGGCAGGTGGCGCTGGTCGACCCAGCCGCGCGGGTCGTCGTGGGGGTAGGCGTAGCCCACGCCGTGGCCCAGCCGCGCCGCACCGCGGTAGTGGGCGTCGCGCAGGTGGGCGGGGACCGGCGCGTTGCCCAGGCGCGCGACGGCCTCGTCGGCGCGTCCCAGGGCCGTGGTGATCGAGTTGGACTTGGGCGCCAGCGCCAGGTGCACCGCGGCCTGGGCCAGGGCGAAGCGCGCCTCGGGCAGCCCGACCCGCTCCAGGGCCGAGAACGCGGCGACGGCGACCTCCAGCGCGCCGGGGTCGGCCAGGCCGACGTCCTCGCTGGCCAGGATGACCATGCGCCGGGCGAGGAAGCGCGGGTCCTCGCCCCCCGCCAGCATCCGCACCAGCCAGTAGAGGGCCGCGTCGGGATCGCTGCCGCGCATCGACTTGATGAAGGCCGACACCTGGTCGTAGTGGTTGTCGTCGGCCTTGTCGTAGCGCAGGTGGGGCTGGGAGAGCGCGGCCCGGACGTCCGCCACCTCGACGGCCCGGCCGCGGGCCACCCCCGCGGCCGCCTCCAGCCCGGTCAGCGCCACGCGGGCGTCGCCGTCAGCGGCGATCACCAGCGCCTCCAGGGCGTCGTCGCCGACCTCGGTCCCGGGCAGCCCGCGCGGGTCGGCCAGCGCCCGGCGCAGCAGCGCGCGGACGTCGGCGGGGGCCAGCGGCTCCAGCCGGTAGAGCAGCGCGCGCGACAGCAGCGGCGCGTTGACCTCGAACGACGGGTTCTCGGTGGTGGCGCCCACCAGGACGACCGAGCCGTCCTCGACGCCGGGCAGCAGCGCGTCCTGCTGGCCCTTGTTGAAGCGGTGGAGCTCGTCGATGAACAACACCGTTCGCCGGCCCGCCGCGCGGCGGCGCGCGCGGGCCTCGGCCAGCACGGCGCGGACGTCCTTCACCCCGGCGCTGCCGGCCGACAGCTCGGCGAACGCGGCGCGCGTCGAGGCGGCGATGACGTGGGCCAGCGTGGTCTTGCCGGTCCCCGGCGGGCCCCACAGCACGACGCTGCGCAGGTCGTCGGCCTCGATCGCGGCCCGCAGCGGGGCGCCCGGCCCGACCAGGTGGGCCTGGCCGACGACCTCGTCCAGGGTCGCGGGCCGCATGCGCGCGGCCAGCGGCTGCGACGGGTCGACCGGGTCGACCGGGGCGGCCCGGGCGTGCGGCGGGTCGGTGGCCGCGGGGGCTGGCGGGTCGTCGAACAGGCGCGCGTCCATCGCCCGATTCTGCCCCCGGGACTGCCGGACGGGCGGCCATGGGAGGTGCAGCGGGTCGCTCCTTCTATAGTCGACGTTCTCATGACCAACGCGGACCATCCCTTCCCCACCGACGTCGTCGTCATCGGCGGCTGCGGGCACGTCGGCCTGCCCCTGGCGATCGCGCTGGCGGACCGCGGGCTGTCGACGGTCTGCTACGACGTGTCCGACGCCGCGGTGAAGCTGGTCAACGACGCCGTCCTGCCCTTCGAGGAGCCCGGTGCGGCCCCGGTCCTGGACCGCGTGATCGCGTCGGGCGCCCTGCGCGCCACCACCGACCCCGCGGTCGTCGCCGACGCCGAGCACCTCGTCGTGGTCATCGGGACCCCGGTCGACGAGCACCTCAACCCCGACCCGCAGGCGATCCCCCGCGCGCTGGACCTGTGCAGCCAGTACTTCCGCGACGGCCAGCTGCTGGTGCTGCGCTCGACGGTGTACCCCGGCGTCACCGACCTGGTCGAGCGCATGATCGCCCGGCTGGGCGTCGACGTCGACGTCGCCTTCTGCCCCGAGCGCATCGCGGAGGGCCACGCGATGGAGGAACTGTTCACGCTCCCCCAGATCGTCGGGGCCCGGACCGACATCGGGCGCGACCGCGCGTCGGCGCTGTTCTCCCGGCTCACCGACCAGCTCGTCCACCTCAACCCCGAGGAGGCGGAGCTGGCGAAGCTGTTCACCAACACCTGGCGCTACATCCGCTTCGCGACGGCGAACCAGCTGTACATGATCGCCAACGACAGCGGGCTGGACTACGAGCGCATCCGTGAGGCGCTGTCGCGCGACTACCCGCGCGCCGCGGACCTCCCCCGCGCGGGCTTCGCCGCCGGCCCGTGCCTGTTCAAGGACACGATGCAGCTCGCGGCGTTCAACGACAACAACTTCGGCCTCGGCCACGCGGCGATGCTGGTGAACGAGGGCCTGCCCCTCTACGTGGTCGCGCGTATGGAGCGGCGCTTCGACCTGCGCGACAAGGTCGTCGGGGTCCTGGGCATGGCCTTCAAGGCGGGCAGCGACGACACCCGCGAGAGCCTGTCGTACAAGCTGAAGCGCATCCTGCAGTTCAAGGCCGCGGGCGTCCTGTGCACCGACCCGCACGTGACCACCGACACGTCGCTGGTGCCGCTGGAGCGGGTGCTGGACGAGGCGGACGTGCTGGTGCTCGCGACCCCGCACGAGGAGTACCGCGACCTCGCGACCGACCTGCCGGTGGTGGACATCTGGGGCCAGCGCGGCGCGGGCGTGCAGGTGTGACCGACGCGGGGTCCTGGCCGCGGGTCAGCGTGGTCGTGCCGGCCTACAACGAGGCCGAGGGCGTCGTGCCGGTGCTCGACCGGCTGTTCGAGGCCCTCGACGACGGCGCGGAGGTGCTCGTCGTCGTCGACTCGCCGGCGGACCCCACCTGGCCGGTGATCGAGAAGTACGCGGTGACCGAGCCGCGCCTGGTGCCCACGCTCAACACCTACGGGCGCGGTCCGGCCAACGCGATCCGCTTCGGCGTCGAGCACGCGCGCGCGCCGGTCCTGGTCGTGACCATGGCCGACGGCAGCGACGACCCGCGCCAGATCGGCGAGCTCGCGCGCCTGGTGGAGCGGGGCGTCGCCGTCGCCGCCGCCTCGCGCTACGCGCCCGGCGGGCAGCAGGTCGGCGGGCCGCTGGTCAAGCGGGTGCTGTCGCGGCTCGCGGGCCGCAGCCTGGGGTTCCTGGCCCGCGTGGGCACGCGCGACGCCACCAACTCCTACAAGGCCTACGCCACCGCGTTCGTCCGCGAGGTCGGCATCGACAGCCGCCACGGGTTCGAGATCGGCCTGGAGCTCACCGCCAAGGCGCGGCGCCTGCGCCTGCCGGTGGCGGAGCTGCCGACCATCTGGCTGGACCGCACCGAGGGCGCCTCCAACTTCCGCGTCGCCGCCTGGATCCCCCGGTACCTGGACTGGTACCGCTTCGCGTTCGGGCCGCGGCTCACGACCGCCCAGCTGCAGGAGTGGCGGGCGCAGAAAGGCTACGTCGGCAGATGAGGGTCCTGGTCACCGGCTCGTCCGGGTTCATCGGTGGGTACGTGGTCGAGGAGCTGCTCGCCGCGGGGCACGAGGTCGTGGGGGTCGACAACTTCTCCAAGTACGGCCGCGTCGCCCGGTCCTACGACGACCACCCCGGCTACCGCCTCGTCGAGGGCGACGCGCAGGACCCGGCGCTGCTCGCCGGTCTGCTGCGCGACTGCGACCACCTGATCGCCGGCGCGGCGCTGATCGGCGGGATCAGCTACTTCCACGCCTACGCCTACGACCTGCTGGCCAAGAACGAGCGCATCATCGCGGCCACCTGCGACGCCGCGATCCAGGCCCACCGCGAGGGCCGGCTCCAGAAGGTGACCTACCTGTCGTCCTCGATGGTGTTCGAGTCGACCGACCGCTGGCCGTCCAAGGAGGGCGACGAGCGCGAGGTCCCGCCGCCGCTGTCCAGCTACGGCTTCCAGAAGCTGGCGGTGGAGTACTTCGCGCGGGCCGCGTGGGACCAGTACCAGCTCCCGTACACCATCGTCCGCCCGTTCAACTGCGTCGGGATCGGTGAGGGCCGCGCGCTGGGCGAGGCCGAGGTGCTGTCGGGCAACGTGAAGCTGGCCATGAGCCACGTCGTGCCCGACCTGGTCCAGAAGATCGTGAAGGGCCAGGACCCGCTCCACCTGCTGGGGTCCGGCGACCAGGTCCGCCACTACACCTACGGGGGAGACCTCGCGCGCGGCATCCGCATCGCGATGGAGCACCCCGCGGCGCGGAACGAGGACTTCAACCTGTCCACCGCCGAGTCGACCACGGTGCTGGAGCTGGCCGAGACGATCTGGCGCAAGATCCGCGGCCCGGAGGTCCCGTTCCGCTGGACCAGCGACGAGCCCTTCGCCCACGACGTGCAGAAGCGCGTGCCCGACGTGACCAAGGCCCGGGAGGTCCTGGGCTTCACGGCGACGACCACGCTGGACGAAATGCTCGACGAGGTCATCCCCTGGATCGCCAGGGCCGTGGAGGACGGCACGATCTGAGCGGCCGGGCGCCCTGGCCTCCTGGCGGACCCCGCAGCGCTGGGCGCACGTATCCTCCGACGCACACCCCCGGCCCTCCCCCGGGGCGGGAAGAGGCGGGGATGACGCGAGCGGCGGCGGACGCGGGGGTCGAGGCGCACGGCGCCACCGCCATGCCGGACGCCGGGGACCCGCCCGGCGCGCGGCGGGCGCCGGACCGGTGGCGGTGGGCCTGGCGGCTGGTCGCGCTCGCCGCCTTCGCCGGCGGGGTCGTGCTGCTGGCCCGCGGCGGGGACGGCATGTGGTTCGTGACCGACGAGTGGGCGTTCCTGCTGCGCCGCCGCGACCTGACCGCCGCGACGCTGTTCCTGCCCCACAACGAGCACTGGTCGACCTTCCCGGTCCTGGTGTACCGGGCGCTGTTCGAGCTCGGCGGGCTGACCAGCTACCGGCCCTACCTGTACACCGCGATCGCGCTGCATGCGGGCGCGACGGCCGCCGGGTGGTGGCTGCTGCGCCGGCTGGGGGTCCCGCGGCTGCCCGCGCTGCTCGCCGCGGTCGCGCTGCTGCTGATGGGCGCCGCCGTCGAGCAGCTCTACAACGCCTTCCAGCTCAGCTGGACCGCGCCGCTGCTGCTGGTGCTCGTCGCCTGGGGGTTGCTGGAGCGGGCGAGGCCGCGGGCGGACGCGGGGGCGGCGGCCCTGCTGCTGCTGGCCATGCCCTGGAGCGGGGTCGCGCTGGCGCTGGTGGCGGGGACCGGCGCCGCCCTGGTGATCCGCGGCCGGTGGGCCCGGGCGGTCCTGGTCACCGCGCCGGCGCTCGCGGCCTACGCGCTGTGGCGGGCGGTGTGGGGCGTGTCCCCGCCGCTGTCCGCCGCGGCCCTGACCCGCGTGCCCGCCTACGTCGGCCACGGCCTGACCAGCGCCGTGGGCGGGTACACGGGGCTGCCGCCGGAGGCGGCCGCCGCGGCGCTCGTCCTGCTCACCGTCGCCGTGGCGGTCCGGGCCGTGCGGGGTGGGCTGCCGCTGGCCAGCTGGGCCGCGCTGTTCGCGGTGCTCGCGTTCTTCGCCAGCGCCGGCCTGGCCCGCGTGCTGACCCTGGGGGTCGAGCAGGCGGCGTCCAGCCGCTACCTGCACCTGGCGATGCTGCTGCTCCTGCTGGTCGCGGCCGGCGCGTCGGCGCCCGTGTGGCGGGGGCGCGCCAGGCTGCCCGCCACCGTGCTGGCCACGGCGCTGCTCGCCGCCTGCGCGGTTGTCAACGTCACGGCCCTGGACCGGGTCACCGAGGACAGCCGGCGCCTTCGCGGGACCGTCGCCGGGGCCATCGAGACCGCGGACGGGCTCCTGGCCGAGGGCCTGCCGGCCGTCCCCGCGGCCATGCCCGAACCGCTCCACGCCCCCGACGTGACCGCCGAGGAGCTGCTCCGGCTCCAGGCTGAGGGCGTCGCGGTCGACTTCCCGGGCCCGCTGCCCCCGGCCGCGCCGCCGGAGGACGAGGTGGCGTTCCGGCTCCAGGTGGCGTTCACGCCGGTGCCAGAGGTCACGGGCGACCTCGCCGTGATCGGCGGGACCGCCGAGCTGCGGGGGCGGGAGGGCGCCTGCGCCGAGGTCGTGGCGGAGGGCGGCCAGACGCTGGAGCTGCGCGCCGACGGCCGCCTGGGCCTGCGGGCCACCGGGTCGGACCTGCTGCTGCACGTGCGGCGCGGCGGCGCCGCGGCGGGCCTCCTGCGCGCGGAGACCCTGCGCCAGCTGGAGCTGGCCGTCCCCGCCGACCCGGCCGGCGCGGGGGCGCTGTCGCTGGGCTTCCCCGAGGCGGGGACGCTGCGCTTGTGCGGCGCCACACTGGTCGACCAGCGCCCGCCGACGCCGGCGGGCTGACGCCGCGTCAGGCCGCCGTCCCGCCGGGATCCGGTCCCGTCCCGCCCACCCGCGCGGGCGGGAGCGGTGCGGGGTGGGTGCGCCCCGGCCGCGCGCGGGGGGACGGGCCGGCGCGGTCGCGGCGGCGCGGCGCCAGCGCGACAGCGCGAGCGCGGCGGCGACCCAGCCGGCCGCGGCCCACGCGCGCGGCCACGCGACCACGAGGGCGTGGGGGACGTCGGGGTGCAGCGGGTGGTGGGTCTGGGCGAAGCGCACGGCGTCGGGCTCGGCCGCCGGGCAGTGCAGCCGGGCGACCGGGTCGCCGCCCGCCCCTTCCAGGGCGAGGGCCGGCGTGCGGTCTGCGGCGGTGACCAGCAGCGGCGGCGCCGCGGGGGCGGCGACGCGCAGCGGCGGGCTGAGGCCCGCGACGTCGTAGGTGCCCAGGACGGCGGTGCCCGCCAGTGGCTCGGCGGCGACCAGGTCGACCTGGCGCGGGGCCTGCCCCGCCCCGGCGACCGCCAGGGTGGGCGGCGGCTCGCCGGACCAGCCGAGGCCGAGCAGGCGCGCCGGGCACGGCGGGTCGACGACCACGGCCGCGGACGCCGCGGAGCCCTCCGCGGTGTCCTGCACCACAACCGGCGCCAGTCCCGGCTGCACCAGCCCGCGCAGGTAGGTCGCCGCGACGTAGTCCCCGGCGGGGCGGACCTCCAGCTGCAGCGCGAGGGCGACGAGTACGGCGACGACGACGCTCCCCCACCGCGTGCCGCCGGCCAGCACCGCGGACCCGGCCGCGGCGACCGCGATCGCGGCCAGCGGGATCGCGAGGTAGCGCCCGGACACCGACCCCACCCCGCCGAGGGCCCCCTGGACGACGGCGACCATGGCCAGGAACCCCAGCGGGAGCGACGCGGTCAGCCACAGCACCGCGGCCGCGCCGGACCGGCGGCGCAGGAGCGCGGCGGCGACCCCGGTGGCGACCACGGCGCCCAGCGCCGCCAGCAGCACCTGCGCGCGCGGGCCGATGCCGACCTGGAACAGCTCTTGGCCGAACAGCTCGCTGGCGACGTGGCGCGCGTAGTCGCCGACCGCGTCGGCGCCCAGGGGCCGCGGGGGCCCCAGGATCGGCCCGAGGACGCTGTTGAAGCGCTCGACGACCCCGACGGGCGCGTACACCCGGCGCTGCCACAGCAGCCAGGCGACGACCGGCAGGAGGGTCGCGGTCCCGGCGACCAGCGCCCAGCGCACCAGGTCGGCGACCCGGCCGCGGTGGGCGCGGACCAGCGCCAGGGCGCCCAGCAGCAGCGCCGGGGCGACGACCACGAAGGTCAGCTTGTTGAGCAGCCCCGCTCCGGCCGCCAGGCCGGTCAGCAGCGCGGTCGGCACCGTCGGGCCCTGGCGGACGGCCAGCGCGACGCCCAGCAGCGCCGCGAGCCCCAGCGGCCAGGCCAGGGCGTCGTTGGTGACGCTCGCCCCGCTGGCGTTGAACGACTGCCAGGAGACCAGCAGGGCCGGCGCCAGGTACCAGGCGGCGACCAGCCGCGGGAACAGCGCCCGGGCCAGGAGGGCGGCCAGCGGGACCGCCGTGGCGACGAGCAGCAGCGTGACCAGGCGCAGCGCGAGCAGGCGCTGGGTCACCGGCGCGTCGCGGGCCAGCCAGGACACCGGCGCGAGCAGCGCGTAGTACAGCGGGCCCTGCCCGGCCTCGTACTGCTGGGCGAACGCCCCCCACGCCGGGTCGTCGGGCGCGGCGGTCACCGGGGTGGCCGCCTCGCCCCGGGTCGGGCTGGCCTTGGCCGCGGCCGTGACCTCGGCGGGCACGCGGTCCTCGAGCAGCACGGGGATGCCCTCGCCGGTCGCCAGGGACTGCACGTAGGCGTAGTGGGCCGCCTCGTCCAGGTACCACAGGTCCAGCACCGCCGCCCAGTACCCGCCGCGGAGGAGGGCGACGAGGACCAGCGCGCCGACCAGCGCGAGGTGCACCCGTGCCGCGCGCGGCACCGCGTCGGATCCAGCCATCGTCCAGGAGCCTAGTGCGCGGCGGGGCCCTAGCCTGCGGCGATGAGCCAGGACGGGGGGACCGGGCGCCGCCGCCGCGCCGCGCGCCGCACCCTGCGCTGGCACCTGGCCGTCCTCGCGCTGCTCGTCGTCGTGGGCGGCGCCCGGGGCCTGTACTGGGTTGCGGTCTCCAACCTGTGGCAGACCGACGAGGGCCAGCACTACGGCTACGTCCGGTCCCTGGCCAGGGGAGACGGCATCCCCGTCATCCAGGAGGACCGCGTCCCCGCGGAGGTGCTGGCGCTCACGAAGCTGGACCCCGTCGGCGGCACCGCGTCCCGGGACGTGTCGGCCTCCCCCCTGGACAACCGCTGGGGTGCGGCCCGCGAGCAGTACGAGGGTGGGCAGGGACCGCCGTACTACGCGCTGCTCGCCCCGGCGTTCCGCCTCGCCGTGGACCTCGGCCCGCTGGAGCGCCTGTACGTCCTGCGGGCGCTGACGATGGCGCTGACCCTGGCGACGGTGCCCCTGACCTACCTGCTGGCCAGGGCGCTGCTCCCCGCCCGCGACGCCGTCTGGCCCCTCGCGCCCGCGGTCGTGGTCACCTGGCAGGCGTTCAACGCCAGCGGCGCGACGGTCAACAACGACGCGCTGGTCCTCCCGCTCGCGACCGCGACCCTGCTGGGCGTCGCCCGCGCCCTGCGCCACGGCCCCGGGCCGCTGCGCGGGCTCCTGACCGGGCTGGCCGCGGGGGCGGCGGTGGTGACCAAGGCGAGCGCCGTCGTGATCGCCGGGCCCGCCCTGCTGCTGGCCCTCGCCGCCGTGGTCCGCCACCGCCGCCGGCCCGGCGCCGTGGCGGTGTGGGCGCTGCTGGGGGCGGCGGGTGCAGCCGCGCCGGTCCTGCCGTGGCTGCACTGGCAGCGCGAGGTCTACGGCAGCCCCGGCGGGGCGGTCGAGCGCTTCAACGAGGTGCTGTCGGCGACGCTGGGGCGGCCGCGCCCCTTCACCGCCGCGACCGTGCGCGACCACTGGGACTTCGCGGCCGCCGGGCTGTTCGGCCAGGAGTTCCTGGGGCCGGTCGGGTACCACACCCTCGTCCTGGGCCTCGTGGCGGGCGCGGGGGCGGTGGGTGTCGTCGCCGCGCTGGCCCGCCGCCGCAGGCGCGACGCCCTGGTCCTGGTGCTGCTCGCGGCGGCGCTGCCCCTGGCCTTCGCGACCATGGTCGCCGTCGTGCACCTCGCCCTGGGAGGCGTCGGGTCGGTGGCGGGGCGCTACCTCCACGCCGTGCTGCCCCTGCTCGCGGTCCTCGTGGCTGGGAGCGCCGTCACGGCGCTGGGGCGGCGCGGGGGCACGGTCGCGGTGGCGGTGCTCGCGGCGGTGACCCTGCAGGCCGAGGTCGCCCTCGCCGACCGCTACGTGGAGGGGCTGTACCAGCGCGGGCTGCCGGTCCCGGGTGCGGCGCCGGCCGTCGCGCAGGAGCAGGCCGACCGCTACGGGCCGCTGCCCCCGGTCGTGGTGGACCCGCCCTGCCCGGCCACCCTCGTGGGCCTGGCCTTCCCCGAGGAACCCCCGCGCGCGCTGGCGCTGGCGGCCGGGGAGCAGCCCGCGCGCCCGGCGGCGCGGGTCGCCGAGGAGGACCTCGGGGGGCTCACCTGGGGCTACTACGACACCGGCGGCCTGGCGGAGACCTTCACCGTCACCGCGGCGGGGGCGCCGTACGCGTCGGTGTCGGACGCGGACCGGGAGCCGTCGCTGGCGCTCGACGGGGAGCAGGGGGACCCGGTCGCGCGGGTCTACTGCGCCGTCGCCGACGCCGACGACGTGCGCTTCGCGCAGCTGTTCGTGCAGCACCCCCCGCTGTCCCACGACGTCGTCACCGGCTGGCCCCGCGGCTGGTCGACCGCGTCGTGGCTGGTCGCCGCCCTGACCGCCGCGGTCGCGATGGCCGCGGCCGTGCTGGGCGCCTCCCCCCCACCCGCCCGCAGCGGGGTCACCGCAGGCCGACCGGAGAGGGCCGCCGCTCGAGGCGCCGGCGCCCCCGCCCGCCCCGCTCGCCCGGGCCGGCGGGCGAGCGCCGCCACCGCCGTGAGCAGCGTCGCGGCGGGCCGCCCACGCCGCACCGGCCCACAGGCGCGGCCAGGCGCGGACGACCGCCAGCGGTAGGTCGGGGTGCTGCGGCCAGTAGGTCTGGGCGAAGCGCAGCGCCTCGGGGTCGGGGACCTGGCAGGCGACCCGGACGACCGGGTCGCGGCTCCCCGCACCCGGTGCGACCAGCGCGACCCGGGCGTCGCGGTCGGCGGCCGCGGCCAGCACGCGCTGCCCGCCGGGGCCGAACGCGACGGTGAAGTCGCGGGCGGTCGCGGTCAGCGGGTAGGAGCCGAACAGGGCGTCCGGCCGCGCGCCGCTGGTCCCGACCAGCGCCACGCTGCGCTCGCCCGCGGCGTCGCGGACGGTCAGGGTCGCGGGCGGCGGGCCGGGGAACCCGATCGCGAGCGCCCGCGGCGTGCAGGGGGCGCGGACCGTGATCGCCGCGGCGGTCGCCGCGGCGTCGGCGTGCTCCTGGACGACCACCGGCGCGAGGCCGGGCCCGGGGAGGTCGCGCAGGTATCCGGCGGACACGAACGCGTCGGCCTGCCCGACCTGGTGCTGCAGGCCGACCGCGACGAGGACCGCCACGGCGACGGCGCCCGCCCGCCCGAGGCCGGTGCTTGCGCCCGCCGCGACCGCGATCGCGAGCAGCGGCAGCGCGGGGGCGAGGTAGCGCCCGGGGGTCCCGCCGTAGCCGTCCAGGGCCAGCTGGACGACGGCCGCCAGGCCGGCGAAGGTCAGCGGCACCGCGGCGGCGAGCCACAGCAGGTGCCAGGCATCCCGCCGCCGGCCCGCGCGCCAGGCGACGGCCAGGCCGACCAGGATCAGCACCGCGTACGCGCCGACCAGGGCGATCAGGGTCGGCTGCGGGAACGGCCGCAGGTCCAGACCGAACAGGGACGGGGCGGCCTCCCGGGCGTAGCGCGCCAGCGTGGCGGCGGTCGGGGGAAGCGCCCGACCAGCGGGCCGACCAGCGCGTTGAAGCGGTCGACCGCGCCGCCGGGGCCGTAGACCGCGTGCTGGACGGCCAGCCACGGCAGGACCGGCAGGGCGGCGCTCGCGGTGGCGATCGCGATCCAGCCGGCGGCACGGGCCGGGCGGGTGCGCGCCAGCACCAGGGCCCCGACGGCGGCGACCGCCAGGACCGGGGCGACCGCCGCCGTCGTCGCCTTGGCCAGCACGGCCAGGCCGGCGCCCCCGCCGGCCAGGACGGCCCAGCGCGGCGCCGGCCCGTCGCGGGCGACCCGCGCGATCCCGTACACCGACGCGAGCACGAGCGGGATCACCACCCCGTCGTTGCTGACCCGCGCCCCCGCCGCGTCGAGCGCCGGCCAGCCGACCAGGAGCGCGGTCGCCAGCGGGGCCACCGCGGGGCGGCGGGGAACAGCACCCCGGCGATCGCCCAGGTGAGCAGCACGGTCGGCACGGCGGTGAGCAGCGCGTTGGCGGCGCGGACGAGCAGGACGCGGGTCGCGGGGTCCACGCCGTCGGCCAGCCGGTGGACCGGGGCGAGCAGGGCGTAGGCCAGCGGCCCCTGCGCGGCCTCGTGCTGCTGCCCGCCGAGATCCCCCGGCGCCAGCGGGGCCGACCGGTCGGTGCCGGTGGGGCTCGCCTTGGCCAGCCGCTGCACCGACAGGGGCAGCGGGTCCTCGAGCACCGCGAGCCCGCGTCCCTCGGCCAGCCCCTCGACGTAGGCGTAGTGGGCGCGCTCGTCGATCGGGTCCCACAGCGGCAGGAACAGCGCCGTCGCCACCGCGCGCAGCCCCGCCGCCACGACGAGGGCGCCCAGCAGCACACCCCGCACCCTCCCCCGACCGTGCCCCATCTCGCTCCCCCGATCATCCCCCGAACGGCAGCGTAGGGCCAGTCGACGGGACCGCGTCGGAAACGGCCGCCGCGGGGTGGTTGTCTCGGCAGCCCGCGCGCGATCTCGAGGGCCCGGCCGGGCGGGCGGGGGCCGGGGCGAGGGGGCTAGCCTGCGCGCGTGCCCGCCCCCGACGATGCGACGCCGGCCGGACCGCCCTGGTGGGCGCTGTTCGCACCCCTGCTGGTGATCGCGCTGGGGTGGGTCGTCGCCACCCCGCCGTCCGCGGGGCCCGACGAGCCGGCGCACGCGCTGCGGGCCGCGGCGGTCGCGGGCGGGCAGGTGCTCGGCGCCCCGGGGGCCGACCCGGAGGACCCCCGCACCCTCGTCGAGGTGCCCGCCGGGGTCGCGGCCCTGCCCGAGCCCGCCTGCTTCGCCGGCCGTCCCGCCGAGCCGGCGTCGTGCAGCGCGCCCGCCCGCCCCGCCCCGGACCCGTCCGCGCCCGCGACGGCCACCACCATCGTGGGCCGCCACCCGCCCGCCTACTACGCGCTGGTCGGCTGGGCCCTGCGCGCAGCGCCCGGCACCGGCGGGCTCCTGCTCGCCCGCGCCGCCTCCGCGGCCCTGTGCGCCGCCCTGCTCGCCACCGCGCTGTGGCTCGCCGGGAGGTCGCGCTGGCGGGTCCTCGGCGTCCTGGCCGCGGCGACGCCGATGGCGCTGTCGCTGACCGGGGTCGTGAACCCCAACGGGGCCGAGGCCGCCGCGGCGATCTGCCTGTGGACCGCGCTCGTCCTGATCGCCCGGCCCGGCGGGGTCGCGGCGCGGGCGGCGGTGCCCGCAGCCGGGATCAGCGGGGTGACCCTGGCCCTGCTGCGCCCGGTGTCGGGGCTGTGGGTGGGCATCGCCGTGGTCGCGGCGCTCGCGGCAGCCCGCCCGGGGGTGCCCGCCGCGGTCCTGCGCGATCGGCGCGCACGGGCCTGGGCGGCGCTCGGCGCTGCGGTCGTGGCGTTCGCCCTTGGCTGGCTGCTGGTGGTCGGCAACCCGCTGCTGGTGTCCACGGTGCGCCCGCCGGTGCCCCTGACCTACGGCTCGGCGGTGGTGGCGTCGGTGCTGCGCACGCCCGCCTACGTCGAGCAGCTCGTCGGCGTGCTGGGCTGGCTCGACGTGCGGCTCCCCGCCGCGCTGCACCTCGGCTGGCTCGGGGTGGCCGCCGGGCTGCTGGTCGCGGGGCTGCGCGCGGGGCCGCCGCGGGCGGCGCTGGCGCTGCTCGCCGTGGCGGGCGCCGTCGCGGTCGTGCCCGCGCTGCTGGAGGCGGGCCGGATCAACGACCTCGGCTTCATCTGGCAGGGCCGCTACACCCTGCCGCTGGCCGCCGGGGTGCCGGTCCTGGCCGCCGCGCTGGTGGCGGAGCGCTGGGGCGACGGGCGGGCCGTCGCGGCCGGGCGGGCCGTCGCGGCCGCGGCCGCGGTGCTGCTGGCCGCGCTCCAGGTGGTCGCGCTGGTGGTCGGGCTGCGCCGCTGGACGGTGGGGGTGGAGGGGCCGCTCGCGCTGGCCGGCCCGGGGGCGTGGGCGCCGCCCGTGCCGCCGGCGGTGATCGTCGCGGCGTCCGTCCTGGCCTGGGTGGTGCTGCTCGCGGTCGCGCTCGGGGTCCGGCTGCCCCGCCGCGCCCGCGTTCCGTCTGTCCTGTCCCGTTCCTACTGATTGCAGTGAGTAGGCTGTTCGTGACGTTTTGTCACGAACAGGGGCAGCGACATGATCCGGGCACTCCTGGCCGCCGTGGCCCTCGCCGCGGGGCCCGCCGCGCTCGCGCCGATCGTGAACCCCGTGCCCGGCAACTTCCCCGACCCGCAGATCCTCGTCGCCGAGGGCCTGTACTGGGCGTACTCGACCAACGACGGGGCCAACGTGCCGGTGAGGACCTCACCGGACCTGGTCGCCTGGGAGCCGGCGGGGACGCCCTGCCCGAGCTGCCCGCGTGGGCGGAGCGGCGCGACCTGTGGGCGCCCGGCGTGCAGGCGTGGCAGGGCCGCTACCTGCTGTACTACGCGATCCGCGAGCGGGCGACCGGCCTGCACTGCCTGTCGGTCGCCGTCGCCGTCCGCCCCGGCGGTCCCTTCACCGACCGGTCCGCGGGCCCGCTGGTCTGCCAGCGCGAGCGCGGCGGCACCATCGACCCCGACCCCTTCGTCGACGCCGACGGCGCGCTCTACCTGGTGTTCAAGAGCGAGGGCGTGGTCGGCGGCGAGGACCCGACCGTGTGGTCCGCGCGGCTCACCGCCGACGGGCTGGCGCTGGACGGCGCACCCCGCGCCCTGATCACCCGCGACCAGGACTGGGAGGTCCCCATCGTCGAGGGCGCGGGCCTGGGCCTGATCGACGGCACCTACGTCCTGCTGTACGCGGGCAACCACTGGGGCACCGACGACTACGCCATCGGCCACGCGGTCTGCGACGGGCCCTCGGGCCGTGCCGCAAGCCGCGCGACGGCCCGCTCCTGGCCACGACCGGCGCGGTGGCGGGACCGGGGTCACCCGACCTGTTCCTCGGGATGGACGGGGCGCTGTGGCTGGCCTACCACGCCTGGACCGCGCCCGACGTCGGCTACCCGCGCGGCGCGCGGACCCTGCGCGTCGAGCCGATCGCCTTCGTCGACGGCGCGCCGGTCGTGCGCGGGCCGCTGGTGGGCGCCGTCCCCCGGGTCCGCGCCCACCGGCTCGCCGGCGCGGACCGCTTCGCCACGGCCGCCGCGCTGTCGGCCGCGTCGTTCCCCGGCCCCGTGCCCGCGGTCACGGTCGCGACCGGCGTGGCCTTCCCCGACGCGCTGGCCGCCGCGCCCTCGCCGCCGCCACCGGGGGCCCGGTGCTCCTGGTCGAGCGCGACGGCGTGCCCACGGCCACCGCCGCCGAGCTGGCCCGGCTGCTTCCCGCCCGGGTGGTCCTGGTCGGCGGGCCCGCGGCGGTGTCCCCGGCGGTCGAGGCCGCGCTGGCGCGCGGCGGCGCGCAGGTCGTGCGCGTCGACGGCCCGGACCGGGTGGCGACGGCCGCGGCCGTCGCCCGGGCGGCCTCCCCGGCGGCGCCCCCACCGTCCTGCTGGCCGACGGCGACGGGTTCGCCGACGCGCTGGCCGCCGGCGCCGCCGGGCGGCCCGGGGCGCACCGGTCCTGCTGACCGCGGCCGGGGAGCTGCCCGCGGCCACGGCCGACGCCCTTCGCGACCTCGGCACCGCGGAGGTGGTCGTGGTCGGCGGCGAGCAGCGCGTCGGCGGCGCCGTGGACGGGGCGCTGGCGGCCGCCGCGCGCGCGTGCGCCGGGTCGCCGGCCCGGACCGCGTCGCCACCGCGCTGGCCCTGGCCCGCGACACCTGGCCCGAGCCCGTCGATCGGCCCGCCGTGGCCACGGCGGGCGACTTCCCCGACGCGCTGGCGGCCGGCGCCCTGGGGACGCCGGTGCTGCTGATCGAGCCCGCCGGAGGGGGCGCCCCCGGAGGTCCGCGCGGAGGCCCGCCGCCTGGCCGGCACCGGCATCACCGTCCTGGGCGGCCCCGCGGCGCTGTCGGCGCGCGCGTTCGCCGACCTCGACCTGCCCTGACCCCCCGCCGGCGGGACAGGGAGCGGCTGGGCCGCGCGGCTAGGATCTGCGGAGATGTCGCCACCTCCCCCTCGCGGCGCCCGCGCGCGCCTGGTGTCCCTGCTCGTCGTCGCCGCCCTGACCGCCGCGGGCTGCACCGCGGCCGGCGCGGCGGACGCGCCCCCGGTCGTGCGCGTGCTCGGCTCCTTCGGCGGCCAGGAGCAGGTCGCGTTCGAGCAGGTGCTCGCCGCCTTCCAGGCCGACACCGGCATCCTCGTCGAGTACGAGGTCGCCGGCGACGTGCCCGAGGAGCTGGAGGCGCGGCGCACCGCGGCGGAGGGCAACGACGACCCCGGCGCCACGCCCGGCGAGGGCGCCGACCCCCTCCCCGACGTCGTCGTGGTGTCGGGGACCGACCTGGCGGACCTGGTGGAGGGCGCGCACGTGCGCGCGCTCGACGGTGTGATCGACACGGCCGCCCTCGACGCGTCGCTGGTCCCCGCGCTGCGGGACCAGGGCACCGTCGCCGGGGCCCGCTGGGGGGTGCCGCTGCGCGCCACCGTGGACAGCCTGGTCTGGTACCGCCCCGACGTGTTCACCCGGCGCGGCTACGAGGTCCCGTCGGACTACGCCCAGCTGGTCGCCCTGCTGGACCAGATCCAGGCCGACGGCGACGCGCCGTGGTGCGCGGGGGTGGAGTCCGCGCAGGAGACCGGCTGGGTGCTGACCGACTGGTTCGAGGACCTGCTGCTGCGCACCGCGGGCCCCGACGCCTACGACGCCTGGATCGCCCGCGACCTGCCGTTCGACTCGCCGGAGGTCACCCGCGCGGCCGAGCTGTTCGACGAGCTGGTCCTGCGGCCGGGGCGGGTCCCCGGCGGCCGCCTCGCCCTGCTGACCACCCCGTACCAGGCCGCCCCCGCCGGCGCCTTCGAGACGCCGCCGACCTGCGTCCTGCACCGCCAGGGCACGCTGGCCGGGCCGCTGTACGCCGGGGTGCGCGAGGAGGACCCGGTCGAGCCGGGCACCGACGTCGACGTCTTCGCCTTCCCGCCGGTGGACGACCGCTGGGGCCGGCCGCTGGTCGGCGCCACCGACGTCGCGGCGCTGGTGTCGGGCAACGCCGCGGCGGAGCGCCTGATCGCGCACCTGGCCACCCCCGCCGCCGGGGAGCGCTGGTTCGCGGCCGACACCGACGCGCCGCTGCTGTCCCCCCACGCCGGCTTCGACCCCGCCGGGTACCCCGACGACGCCCTGCGCGCGCAGGCCGAGATCCTGGCCGACGCTACGACCTTCCGCCCCGACGCGTCGGAGGCGATGCCCGAGTGGCTGGGCGGCTACGCCTTCCACTGGGAGCTGATCGACTGGGTCTACGACCAGCAGGACCTCGCGGAGGCCCTGCGCGACATCGAGGGGGCCCGGCCCCCGCTCATCGACCGGCCGGACGCCTTCCCCACGGAGCCCGAGGTCGGCGGGTGACCCGCCGTGGTCACAGGGAGCGCAGGATCCCGGCCAGGATGTCCTGGGTGCGCTCGGGGGTGTCGGCCTCGACGACCAGGCGGTTCATGGTCAGGGCGTAGCGGTCGACGTCGGCGCGCTTGTCCAGGTACAGCGCGCTGGTGAGCTGCTCCAGGTAGACGACGTCGGGCAGGTCCGGGGCCGCGAAGCGCAGGATGTTGAAGGGCCCGTTGGCGGCCGCGTGGCCCACGCTGCGGTCGTCCAGCACCTGCACGGTGACGTTGGGCAGGTCCAGCAGCTCCGCCAGGTGGGCGAGCTGGGCCCGCAGGACCTGGCGCCCGCCGACCGGGCGGTGCAGCGCGGCCTCGTCCACGACGGCCCACAGCCGCAGCGGCTCCGGCCGCGTCAGGACCGTCTGGCGCCGCAGGCGCAGGTCGACGCGCCGCTCGACCTCCTCCTCCGGCAGGTCGGGGCTCCACGTGCTGATGAGGGCGCGGGCGAAGTCGGCCGTCTGGACCAGGCCGGGGACGAACTGCACCTCGTGCGCGCGGATCAGGGTGGCGGCCTGCTCCAGCCCGACGTAGAGCTCGAACCAGGAGGGCATCGCGTCGGAGTACCGGTGCCACCAGCCGGGCGTGTTCGCCTGCCGGGCCAGGTCGAGGAAGGCCCGGCGCGCGTCCTCGTCGTGGACGCCGTAGAGGGTGAGCAGGTCCGCGATGTCGCGTTGCTTGGAGCCCACGCGCCCCAGCTCCAGGCGGCTGATCTTGGCGTGGGACGCCCGGATCGCGTAGCCGGCGTCCTTGGGGGTCACGCCAGCGGCCTCGCGGAGCAGTCGCAGGCGGGCGCCGAGGGCGATGCGCAGGACCGTCGGCCCGCCGTCCACCGCCGCACCCAGTTCCGCAACCGACGGCACGCGCGCCGGCTGTCCTCCCGCCATGCTCCCTGCTCCCCCCGGAGGAAATGCCGCGAGTATGGCACGGGGCCCGATGGCCGTACAGCCCGGACGGCCACCAAGCCCGCGCGCCGGCGGCCCTACGCGGGACCCGTGCCGAGCAGGTCGTCGAACTCGCCGTCCTTCACCCCGCGGAGGAAGGCGTCGATCTCCGCGCGGGTGTAGACGAGCGCCGGGCCCTCCGGGTGCCGCGAGTTGCGCAGCGCGATCCCGCCGTCCGGCAGGGTCGCGACCTCGACGCAGTTCCCCTGCGCGCTGCTGTGGGCGCTCTTGCGCCACCGGACATCGTCGAACACCCGCATCTCCTTGGTGGACGGTTGTCTGCACTTGCATCTGCGCGTACCAACGCACCGTACGCCATGGCGTGACCACCTGACCACCGTTCGAACGTCCTTGCAGACGTAGCTTGCATCGGTCGTCACCGTCCGCCACCATCCGGGCAGGTCGAGGACCGATCCCGATCGGATGGAGTGCGCGTGATCTTCCGGCCCTGGCGCCAGGACGACCGCCCCACCTGGTGGGCACGGGTCCAGCACGAGCTGACGGGGCCGCTGGACTGCGAGGGGCGCGACGCCGTCCGCCAGCAGGCGCTGCAGACGGGTCTCGCGCGCTTCGCGCTGGTGGTCCAGGACGGCGCCACGGTATCGACCTACCTGCTGGTCAAGGCGGACAGCGACCAGGAAGCCGAGGAGGTGTCGACCGCGATCGTGGAGGCCGCCCACCGCGAGGCCGGGCACGGCCTGCTGGGCCCCAGGATCCTGCGGGCGGCCACGCCGTACCACGCGGGGACGTGGTACGGCACCTCCGGGTCGACCGCCGCCAGCTAGGGGACGACGCGCTCGTAGACGACGAAGGCCTCGTCGTCGACCACGCGGTCCTTGCTGTACACGCCACCCTCGACCAGCAGGACGCGCCGGTAGCCCGGCAGGTCGGGGTACTCGCGCTCGGAGTCGAACTTCACCGGCCACACCCACACGTCGGGCTGGTTCAGGTAGGCGTCGATGACGGCCAGGTCGAGCTGGCCGGTCTTGTCCGCGCGCCACACCCAGTACGACGGCTCGACGCCGCTGTTGAAGTTGTCGAAGACGTTGCCGTCGAAGTGGGGCAGCGCCGCCAGCGCGGGCCAGTCGGCGGTCCACACCTCCGTCGTCGACGGGAGGGTGGCCAGGTACCGGGCCAGCTCGCGCCCGCCCGAGTAGGACTCGGTCCAGTCATAGGCGTAGGTGCGGCCCCACCAGACGACCTGGACCGCCAGCACGCAGGCGATGCCGGCCAGCGCGACGCGGCGCAGGCGCCGGTCGTCGCCGCCGCGGTCGCGCCCGAAGCTGATCCACAGCACCGTGACCCAGACCAGGAACGGCAGCTCCTCGTGGTGGGGGGCGTGGTACTTGAGGGCCAGGAACAGCAGCAGGACCGTGGTCGGCAGCGCCCACAGCGCCAGGGTGCGCGTGCGCCGGAACCACGGGACGGTGGCGGCCAGGGCAACCGCGGTCAGCCAGCCGGTGCCCGTGAGGCTGCGGTCCAGCAGCCACAGGATGCTCTCCCCGCGCAGGTCCCAGCCGGCCGACAGGGGCGACAGGTCCGCGGGCGGCCACAGGACCACGGCCGTGACCGCCACCTGCAGCGCCAGCGCGGCGCCGGCGACCAGGTGGTGGCGCCGGCGGCGGGCGTCCAGGCGGCGCCAGGTGCGGCGCAGCTCCCAGGCCCGCAGCGCGGCGAACGACCCGGCGATCAGCAGCCCGTGGAGGCTGACCCCCGCGAGGAGGGCGAGCAGGACGGTGAGCCGGCCCACCCGGCGCGCCCGCGCCGGCCAGGTCGCCGCCAGCGCGAACAGCAGCGGCGGCAGCAGCACGTAGCTGCGCGCCACGACGGCCTCCTGGTAGCCCAGGGCGAAGCTGAACAGCAGGCCCGCCTTCACCCACAGGGGGAACGGCCCGTGGCGGACCAGCAGCACGGCCCCGGCCACGGCGATGGCGGGAACGGCCCGTGGCGGACCAGCAGCACGGCCCCGGCCACGGCGATGGCCGCCGACACCCAGCCCAGGCCCTCGTAGGGCATGCCGATGCGCGTCAGGGCGAACAGCAGCAGGTGCCACAGGCCGGGGTTGCCCTCGTAGCGCAGGCGCTCGGCGAACAGCTCCACCAGCCCGCTGTCGCGGGCGAGCAGCCAGGCCTGGGCCTCGTCGAACCAGGCCTCGTGCCGGGGGACGATCAGCGCGAGCTGCAGGACGAAGGCGCCGAGCAGCAGCCACGGCGCGGCCCCGACCAGCCCGTCGCCCACCCGCGTCCAGCGGTTGGGGCCGGGGGGCGGCGGGAGCGGGACGGCCGCCGGCCGCGCCCGCTCGCGGAGGAGGGTCGCGCTGCTCACCGCTGCACCGGTTCCAGGACCACGAAGGCGTCGAGGTCGTGCAGGCCGCGCTCGCGGCGCAGCTGGTTCTCCGCCCGGACGACCCGCTGGGACCCCCACAGCGGCGGGCCCGACCGGCGGCTGATCTCGCCGGGGAACACGTGGGTCGCGGCGTAGCCGGGGATGCGCGGCGGGTCCAGCTGGTAGGGGAACTTCACGGCCCACACGACCACGTCGGGCCGCCCCAGCGCCACGTCGATGAGCCGCCCGCGCAGCTGGAGCTCGTCGTGGTCCTGGTCCTGCCACAGGTAGTAGCCGGGGCCCTCGCCGCGGTTGTAGTTGGCGTACGGGTTGTCCCGGAACCAGGGCAGGACCGCGATCGACTGCCAGTTGCTGCCGTAGACCACGGTGCCCTCCGGCAGGGCCGCCAGGTGGGCGGCCAGCGCCGGCGTGCCCGAGTACGGCTCGGCCCAGTCGTCCTCGTAGGCCTGCCACCACCACCAGCCCTGCACGGCCAGCACCGCCGCGAGCGCGAGCAGCGCCGCCCGGCGGGCCCGGGTGCCCCCGGCCGAGCGGGGGAGGTCGCGGTCGCGGTCCAGCGCGATCCACAGGACGGCCACGAGCACGAGGAACGGCAGGCCCTCGTGGTGCGGGGCGTGGTACTTGAAGCTGGACAGGGCCAGCAGCGCGACCGTGGGCAGCGCCAGCAGGGCGAGCGTGCGCGTCCTGCGCAGGAGCGGGACGAGCAGCGCGAGGGCGGCGGCGAGCAGCAGCTCGCTGCGGGCCAGCGACGACGCCAGCAGATACCACATGCGCTCGAAACCGTAGATGTCGAGGTAGGACTCGGCGCCGCCGTTGGCCAGGTCGGCCGGGGGCACGAGCACGACGACGAGGAGCGCGACGAGCGCGACGAGCGCGGCGCCGGCGCGCAGGTGCGCCCGCAGGACCCCCGGTGCCAGGTCACGGCGGCGCCGCCAGAGGTCCAGGCCGTGCAGGCCGCCGAGCGCCCCGGCGACGAGCAGCCCGTGCAGGCTGACGTTGGCGAGCAGGCCGAGCAGCACCGCCAGGCGCCCGACCCGCGCCTCGCGGTCGCGCCAGGCGGCGGCCACGGCGAACAGCAGCAGCGGCATCAGCGTGTAGCTGCGGGCGACGGCGGCGTACTGGTAGCCGATCGGATAGGCGAACAGCAGGCCGGCCTTGGCCCACAGGGGGAACGGCCCGCGGCGCACGAGCAGCACCGCCCCCGCCAGCGCGCAGGCGGCGCCGATCCAGCCCAGGGCGGTGATCGGCAGCCCCGCCTTGGCGAAGGGCATGAGCAGCAGGTGCCACAGGCCGGGGCTGCCCTCGTAGCGCAGGCGCTGGGCGAACAGCTCGACCAGGCCGCTGTCGCGGGCGAGGAGCCACGCCTGGGCCTCGTCGAACCAGACCTCGTGGCGGGGGACGATCAGCGCGAGCTGGACGGCGAACGCGCCGAGCAGGCCCGCCTGGGCCAGGCCGGGCAGCCACGACGGCAGCCGCGGCGCGGACCGCGTGCGCGCCGCGGTCGACGGGGGTCGTTCCCGCGTGCGAGGTCCCGGCCCCCGCACCAGCGTCCCGCTCACCGCACCTCCCACACCGGACCCAGCACGAACCGCGACGGTGCGGCTCATCCCCCGGCGCGCATACCCCTGGAAAGCCTACGACGACCCTCCGAGGACGCGGGTCCGCTCATAGACCACGACGTCGTCCCGTCGGACAGGTCCGTCCCGTCCCATCTGTACCCCGTCGAAGCGGCGCACCGGGCGGTAGCCCGGCAGCTCGGGGGTGTCCGCCCCCGCCACACCCCAGACCACGACGTCGGGGCGGGTGCGCGCCACCTCGTCCAGGTCCATGCCGTGGGGCAGGCCGCCGGGCGTGTGGGTCCAGTAGCCGGGCAGCCGGCCGCCGCGCAGGTTCGCGTACGGGTTGCCGTCCAGGTAGGGCAGGGCCGCGACGATGCGCGGGTCGTAGCCGTGCACGACGACGTCGTCGTCCAGCCCGGCCAGGTAGGCGGCGATCCCCGGGCCGCCCGAGTACGGCCCGGTGACGTCCGCCCGCCACGCGCGCGCCCAGCCCAGGACCTGGAGGGCGACGAGGGGGACCAGGGCCGCCAGCGCGAGCGTCCGCCACCACCCCTCCGGCCCGGCCGCGCCCGTCGCCCGGCGGGCCAGGGCGATCCACAGGGCGTGGACCAGGACCAGGAACGGCAGCGCGTCGTGGTGGGGCGCGTGGTAGCGGACCGCGGAGAACACCAGCAGCGCCAGCGTGGGCAGCGCCCAGCGCGCGAGCACCCCCGCGCGCGCCAGCAGGACCGCGCTGCCCGCCACCGCGAGCGCGGTCAGCGCCGGCACGCCGGTGAGCGCGAGGTCCAGGAACAGCCCCACGTCGCGGACGCCGGCCAGGCCCGGACGGGTGCCGGTGCCCGGGAGCGTGTCGCCGGGGGGCCACAGCAGCGCCACGGTGATCGCGCCGACCGCCGCCAGACCCGCACCCGCGAGCAGGTGGCGGCGGCGCGACGCGGCGGTCAGCGACGGCCAGGCGCGCGCCGTGCCGACGGCGTCGACCGCCGCCAGCGACCCGGCGACCAGCAGCCCGTGGACGCTGGTCGACGCGACCAGCGCGAGCAGCAGCGCGTGCAGGCCGATGCGGTCGTGGCGGCGCTCGTGCAGCACGGCCAAGGCGAACAGCAGGGGCGGGAGCAGCACGTAGCTGCGCGCCACCGCCGCGTACTGGTAGCCCAGCGGGAACGACAGCAGCAGCCCGGCCCGCAGCCACAGCGGGAACGGCGAGCGCAGCGCCAGCAGCGCCGCCCCGGTCACCGCGGCCGCCGCGGCCAGCACCGCCATCGACGCGTAGGGCAGCCCCAGCTTCGCGGGCACCAGCAGCAGGGCGTGCCACAGGCCGGGGGTGCCCTCGTAGCGCAGCAGCCGCGCGAACAGGTCCACGACGCCGGCGTCGCGGGCCAGCAGCCACGCCTGCGCCTCGTCGAACCAGGGCTCGTGGCGGGCGACGGCCACGGCCAGCAGCGCGGCGTAGACCGCGAGCAGCAGGGGCGGCACCAGGCGCGCGACCCGGGCCGGCGCCGTGCGCGTGCCCAGGACCGCCCGCGGGTGCGCGGCGATCGCGCCGCCGCTCACCGCTCCTGTCCCCTCCCGTCGTCCATCGGTCAGGCGATCCTAGGTCAGTCGCGTGTCAGCATCGGGGCGTGACCCGCGAGGACCGCTCCCCGCTCCTGGCCGTCGCCGTCCTGGCGGCGGGCGCCGCCGTGGCCACCTGGGCGCGCGCGGGCCTGGCCTGGGACGGCAGCTACATCCTGTTCGCCACCCTCAACGAGCAGGTGCCCTTCGTCACCCACTTCCGCCTGAGCAGCAACCTGCTGCTCGCCCCCGTGCTGCTCGCGAGCCGGTTCACCGACGACCTGGACCTCCTGGCCGCGGTCTTCACCGCGTCGTTCGCGGTCGTCGCCCCGCTGGCGCTGGCGCTGTGCTGGGTCGTCACCCGCCGGCGGCGCCCGGACCTGTTCGTCTGGGGCGCGCTCGGGATCGGGCTGGTCACCCTGCCCGGCCAGTTCTTCCTGGTCAGCGAGGCCATCGCCGCGATCCAGCTGACCTGGCCCGTGGTGCTGTGGATCGGCGGCGGGACCGCGCGCCGGCACCTGCCGCTGGCCGTGGTGCTGCTCGTCGTCGTCACCTTCCTGCACCCCGCGGCCGGGGGCCTGCTCGGCATCGTGGCCGTACTGCTCGTCCTCCAGTCGGCCGTCGACACCCGCGCCCGCTGGTGGCGCCTGGGCGCCGCCGCGGCCCTGCTGGCCGCCGGCGCCCTGCGCGTGCTGGCCATCGAGGAGACCGGCTACGAGGCCGAGACGTTCAACCTCTACTGGGTGCAGACCTGGTTCGACCGGGCGGTGCGGGGCCTGCCGCTCCTGGCGCTCGCGGCGACCAGCGCCCTCGCGCTGCTCGTCGTGCTGGCCGGTCGCTGGCGCCGCGGGGGGCCCGCCCTCCCCGCCCTGGCCGGCGGCGCGGTCGGCGCCGCGGGGATGGCGCTGCTGGTCTGGGCCCTGGAGAACCGCTGGGGCTACGCCCTGGACTACCGCGGCTGGGCGCCGCTGGTCAGCGCGCCGTTCCTGCTGCTCGCCGGGCTCGACGCGCTGGGGCTGCCCCGGCCCGCCGACCGGTCCGCCCTCGGGGTGGTGCCGGTGCTCTGCGCGCTGGCGTTCTCCGCCGTTCTCGGGGTGCAGAGCCTGCGCTGGACCGACGCGACGGCGGCGCTGGAGGCGGCCGTCGCCGCCCTGCCCGGGCCGTGCGAGGAGAACGCCGACCTGCCGATCCTCGCGGGCACACCGCTGTGGCACTGGGCGGTGCGGCCGATGAGCCTGCTGGTCCAGGACCGCTCGCCCGACCGGATCGTCATGGGCGACCCGCTGCCCTGCACCGACATCCGGCCCGGCGCCCCGCTGCCCCTGGCGCCCTACGAGACCACGCCGCGCGACGGCGGGTGGTTCGACCTGCGCGCGCTGTCCTCCGGGGCGGCGTGAGGGCGCGGCGGCTGGTCCTGCCCGCGATCCTGGTCGCGGCGGCCGCGGTGCGGCTGTGGCTGCTGGCCTCCCCCGTCGGGCGGCTGGACGGCGACGAGGCCGCCGCCGGCATGGCCGCCCAGGGGATCCTCGAGGGCCGCTACCCGCTGTACTTCCCCGACCCGCTTGCCTACTTCGGGGCGCTGGAGCAGTACCTCCAGGCGCCGCTGCTGGCGCTGGACCCCACCAGCCCGTTCCTCCTGCGCCTGCCACAGGTGGCGCTGTCGGTGGCGTCGTGCTGGCTCGTCGCCGTGGTCGCGCGGCGCTGCCTGGCGGCGCCGGGCGACCCGACCTGGGCCGGGGAGACCGCGGCGGCGCTGTTCGCCGTCGGCCCGTTCTTCTCGCTGGCCTGGAGCTTCAAGACCCGCACCTACACCGCGGCGCTGTTCCTGGGCCTCGCCGGGCTGGCCCTCGCCCTGGGCGTCCGGCCCGACGACCGCCGCCCCGTCCTGCGCGCCGCCGCCTTCGGCCTGGTCTGCGGGCTGGCGTTCTGGACCAACTGGACCTCGGCGTTCCTGCTGCTGCCCGCGGGGCTGTACTGGTTCGGCGCGGCGGGCCGGCGCCGGTGGGCGCTGCTCCTGCCCGCGGCGGCGGCGTTCGCGGTCGGGGCCGCGCCGTTCCTGGTGGTCGCGCTGCGCGGGCGGCCACCGACGTTCCTGGACCGCGTGGTCACGCCCTCGACGATCCCCCAGCGCGCCGAGGCGCTGTTCGGGTCGGTCCTGGGCCAGTTCGTCGGCGTCCGCCGCCCCATCCCCGCGGGTGCGGACACCCCCGTCCTGCCCGAGCCACTCCCCCTCGTCGTCGTGGGGGTCCTGCTCGCGCTCGTCGTGGTCGCGGCCCTGCGGCGGTCGCGGGGGCTGCTGCGCCTCGTGACCCTGCGCGGCGGGGCCGCGCCCGGCGACGCGCTGCTGCTGGCCGCGCTGCTCGCGCCGGTGCTCTACGTCGCCTCCCGGTTCGCGTTCCTCACCGAGGAGCCGCGCTACCTGGTGGTGCTCTACGGCGCGCTGCCGGTCGGCCTGGCTGCGCTCGTGCCGCGGGGCCGCGCGGGGCGCGCGGGGCCGGTGGTCGCCGGGCTGCTGGTCGCCGCGCTGGCGCTGTCCACCGTCGACGGGACCGTCGCCACCCTGCGCACCGACGGGCTGGCGGGGACCTGGCGCTCGCAGGCGCAGTCCGAGGACCTGCCCGCCGTCCTCGCCGCCCTGGAGGACGAGGGCGTCGACGCGGTCTGGGCCGACTACTGGCTGGCCCACCCGCTGGCCTTCGTCGCCCGCGACCGGATCATCGCGGCCACCTGGGAGCAGCCGCGCTTCCCCGAGCACTACGACGCGGCCCGCGCCGACCCCGCCCCCGCCTACGCCGCTCGCGTCGGTCCCCAGACCGACGACCTCGCCGCCGCGCTGGACGCGGCGGGCGCGACCTCCCGCCGCCGGGTCGTGCGCAGCGTCACCCTCTTCCTCGACGTCACCCCCCCGGTCCAACCCACCCGCCAAGCCCTCTCGGTCTTCGACGCCGGTCTCGCCCCCGCCCCCTGACCCGCGGCGCGGCGTCCCCGGCCGGGCAGTTGTCACCAGCCCCGCCGCTGCCACCCCTCGACGTGGGGGCGCTCCGCGGCGACGGTCGTGTCGCGGCCGTGGCCCGGGTGGATCACGGTGGCGGGGGGCAGGGCCAGGAGCCTGCGGGCGGAGGCCATGACCGCGCCGAAGTCCGACAGGGGCCACGCCGCGCCGGTCAAGCCCGGCCCGACGGGGAACAGCGTGTCGCCGGTGAGGACGTGCCCGGGGAGCGACAGGCTCACCCCGCCGGGCGTGTGACCCGGCGTGTGCCAGACCGTGGCCGCGAGGGGGCCGATCCGCAGGACCTGGCGATCGGCGACGGGGGCGTGCGCGCCGTCCCAGCAGCGCGCACCGGCGCGCGGGCGCAGGAGGTCCGGGGCGTCGGCGAGCAGGTCCGCGGTGGCCGTGCCGGCGTCCCAGTGCCCGTGCAGGCGGAGGTGGTCCAGCTCGCCCGGCCACACCGCCGCGTCGTCGGGGTGGGCGAGCACCGGCACCCCCAGGGCCTCGGCCACCTCCGCCACGGCGAGGACGTGGTCGAAGTGGGCGTGGGTCAGCAGCACGGCGGTGACGGTCAGGTCGGCGACGGCGTCCAGGATGCGGGCGGCCTCGTCGCCCGGGTCCACGAGCAGCGCCGCGCGGTCGCCACGCGCGCCGACCACCCAGCAGTTGGTGCCCAGCGCGCCGACGACGATCCGGCGCAGGGCGACCTCAGGCGGCGGCACGGCGCAGCAGGTCGTCCACGACGCCGGGGTCGTCGTGGTCGACCACGGGGTAGCCCTCCGCCCACGGTCCCTCCCAGTGCACGCTGATGCCGGGGTTGGTGACGCTGGTCCCGTCGGGCAGTCGCAGGGTGGGGCTGCCGGGGATGGCGTCGGTCTGGGCGACCGCGTGGTCGTCCATGACGTCGCGGCGGTGCCGGCCGCTGTCGATCGCCGCGGCCAGGGCGGGGACGTCCACCGCCGCGGTGGCTGCGGCCACGTCCAGGATCACCTGCCGGTGGGCGATGGAGCGCGACTCCAGCCAGAAGGCGCGGCGCAGCGCCCGATCCAGCACCTCGGCGGCCACGGGGCCCTGCCCCTTGGCCGCGTGGACGGCCTCGGCGGCGAGCAGGACGGTGTGGGGGTAGACGTCGTCGGGTGCGGTCCAGACGCGGAAGCCGGCGTCGGGTGCGACCTGGCCCAGGCCGACCGCCTCGGTGTCGGTGCCGCGCCGCGGGTGCGGCCCGTTGAACAGCTCCAGCGCGAAGGTGTGGTGGTCCAGGCGCACCCGGTCGCCGAGGCCCAGGCGCGCGCGGGCCTCCCACAGGCGGTGGACGGTCACGTGGCTGAACGGGCAGAGCAGGTCGGTCCACAGCTGGATGGTCCCGGCTGCCACGGGCGGGGGCGCGGGTGTCATGCGGGCTCCTGGTGCTCGGTGCCGGGCGGGTTGGTGGCGAAGCGCTCCGGGGTGACCAGGACCGCGGCCCGCCGCTCGGCGGCCATCACCCGGTCGTACTCGGCGAGGTCGGGGTGGCTCCCGCCCGCGGCGGCGTAGATGTCGCGCAGCAGGACCGGCAGCCGGGCCGCGTCGAACCCCGGGAGCGGGTCGTCGGGACCGGCAAGCGCCGCGAGGCCGTGGACCGCGACCCACTCCCAGCCCGCGCGGAACACCAGCGTCGCCCGCCGGTCCCGGCGCAGGTTGGCCAGCTTGGCGGTGGCGCCGCGGGCGACCAGCCCGATCACCGGGACCCCGGTGACGGGGTGGGGCAGGATCCCGGCGTTGACCACCGACACTGAGGGCAGGCCGTCCGCCCGCAGGGTCACGAGGACCGCCAGCCAGCGCTCGGGAGCACCGTGGGCGCGGACCAGCGCCAGCCCGTCCGCCGTCGACAGCGCCATGCCCTGGAACCCCTCCCCGCTGAGAATGTGCGTTCGCACGCACTCTAGCGGGCGGGTGCGCGCGCACGCAACGGGCGGTGCCGCTCCGCCGGCCGCTCCGACCCCGCTACGCGGCGGGTCTGGCCGGCTCCGGCGCGAGGTCGGCGGGGGCCGGGTCCGGGGCGGCGGGGCCCGGGGCGGCGCGGCGGGTGGCGCGCCAGAGGGCGACGGCGGACCAGAGGGCGGCGGTGATGAGCAGGGCGTTGCGGATGGCGAGGACCAGCAGGGCGCGGCGGCCCAGGCCGAGGAGCTGCTCGTAGAGGACCGGGTAGACGACCTGGGTCGCCAGCGCCACCGGCAGCAGGACGAGCACCGGGCGGCGCAGCGGCAGGCCGGTCGCGGCCAGCGCGGCAGCGCCGAGCCCCAGCGCCCAGACGAGGTACTGGGGGCTCAGCACGCTGCCGGTGGCGAGCAGCAGCAGGATGGTGGCGCACAGGCCGGCGGCCAGCCCGCTGCCGGGGTCGGTGCGCACGGCCCGGACCGTCAGCCAGGTGCCCGCCGCCAGCGCAGCGAGCGCCCCGACGGTCGCCACCTGCTCGACGGCGGGGGCGATCCAGCCGTCGACGTGCCAGGCGCCGAACACCTCCAGCGGCCGGACCGACGCGCCCAGGCGGGCGGCGACCAGCAGCGGCGTGGCCCACACGCTCTCGATCTGGATCCCGCGCTCCAGGTGGTAGCCCAGGACCGACCGGGCCATGGCCACGACCCCCGGCCCCGCCAGCGCGAGCGTCGCCAGCCCGCCCACCACCCCGCCGACGACCAGGCGGACGGCTGATCGGCGCGACGCCGCGGATCCGGCCGCCCCCGCCAGCGCGGCGGCGAGGGCGGGGACGGCCAGGAGCCCCGGGAAGACCTTGGCCGCCGCGCCGTAGCCCAGCAGCGCACCCGCGGTCCCCCACCGCCGCGCGGTCCCGCGCTCGACGGCCCAGACGGCCGCGGCGGTGGGGAGCAGGTCCAGGCGCAGGAACGCCAGCGGCCCGAGGAGCGCGACGCCCAGGACCCACACCCACGCGCCGGTGAGGCCGCGCCCGGTGCGGCCGGCCAGGCGCAGGACCGCCGCGAGGACCGCGGCGTCCAGCAGGAGGCAGACCACGACGAAGGCGAGCCGGTACCGGCCCGGGTCCCCGCCCGCGAGCTGCGGCGCCAGGATCACGGGCAGCACCCCCGGCGGGTACTCGATGGCGACGTCCAGGTAGGGCCGGCCACCGGCCAGGAGGGCGTCGGCGTAGCGGTCGTAGAGGAAGGTGTCGCCGAGGACTTGCACGCCGAGCCCGAACGGGTAGCGGTCGCCGGCGGCGAACGCCGCCAGGATCGCCCGGGTCACGACGTGGGCGCCGAGCAGGACGGCCAGCCGCGCCCTCACGGCGCCGCCGTCACGGTCAGGCCCAGGGCGTCGTCGACCGGCTCGGCGGTCCAGGGGCCGCTGGGGGACGGGGCCCGCCACGGCGATCCGGGGGCCAGGACGGCGACCTGCCCGCCGTCGACGCGCGCGGCGGTGCGCTGCTCGGCGACGGCCGCGGAGGCCAGGTCGGGGGTGGGCCCCTGCGCGACGCCGATCGCCAGCGGCCCGCCGGCGCCGAGGTCCAGGTCGTCCTCGGCCCGGGCGGGTCCGGCGACCGCAGGTCCGGTCGCGGCCGGGCGCAGCCCGTCGGGCCCCAGCAGCCAGTCGACCGCGTAGGTGGCGCCGAGGCGCGAGTCCTGGTCCAGGATCCAGCGGTCGCTGCGCCGCCCGTCGGTGGCGTAGACGCTGACCACGCGCTGGCCGGTCGTGTTCGTCACCGTGGTGCGGACCGCCAGCTCGGGGCGGAACAGGGCGCGGTCGGGGAAGCGCTGGGGCAGGACCAGGTTCGCCGCGCCGCTGTCGGCGGCGTAGATCACGGGGTCCGCCAGGTCGACGTCGTTCACCAGGTGCGGCCGCGGGTGGCCGATCCAGGGGCCGTCGCGCTCGGAGGGGATGAGCACGACCGCCGGCCCGTCCACGGCGGCGTCGACGGCGGCCAGCTCGGCGGCGTGGTCGTCGCGGAACCCGGCGTTGAGCGCGATGCGCTCCGGCAGGCGCACGGCGGTGGCGGCGAGCAGCGCGCAGCCGATCAGCACGGCCGCGGTGCGCCGCCGGCGCCACACGTCGGCCAGCCCGGCGGCGATCAGGACCGCCAGGGGCGCGAGGGCCGGCAGGTAGTACTGCGGGCCGAACAGCGCCACCCCCATGGTCGCCAGCGCGTTGCCCCACCAGAAGAAGTAGCCGACGGGGAAGACCGCGACGAGCGCGAGCAGGAGCCAGGCGGCCCGGCGCGCCAGCAGCGCCCAGCCCAGGATCGCCAGCGGCACCACGAGCAGCCCGCCGAAGGTCCAGCCCGGCAGCGCGAGCACCGTCGCGGCCGTGGTCCGCACCGCCTCGGCCAGGTCGTACTGCACCGGCGGGGCGCCCACGACGATGGACCGCGGCCCGAAGCCGAACTGGTTGCCCGGCGCGGCGGCCTGGAGGGCGAAGCGCAGCGGCTCGCCGGTGGTCGCGACGTTGTAGGCCAGGATGGCGGCGAGGACGGGCAGTGCCCCGGCGAGCCCCCAGCCGACCGTGCGCAGCAGCCGCGGGCGGTCGCGCGCGAGGGAGACGAGGACGGCGACCCCGACCGGCAGCGCGAAGAGCACGGCGTCGTAGCTGCGCGCGAAGGCCGCCAGGCCGGCCAGGACGCCCGCCGCCAGCGCCCAGCCGGCCCGCCCGGTGCGCGCGGCGCGCAGCAGGCAGACGGCGAAGGCCAGCTGCACGGCGACGGCGAAGGGGTAGGCCAGCAGCGTGGCGGTCTGGAACAGGAAGAACGGCGACGCCAGGACCAGCGCGCCCGCGAGCACGGCCAGCCAGCGGTCGCCGGTGACCTCGCGGGCGAACAGCACCACGAGCACGATCGCCACCGCCGCGGTGAGCGCGGCAGCGGGGCGCATCGACCCCGACAGCAGCTCCGACGCCGCCAGCACGGCGGGCCAGACCGGCGGGAACACCGGCACCAGCCGGTCGCCGATCCGCCCCGAGATCCACGGCCGGAAGAAGGGCTCGTAGACGTCGGCGGGCAGGGTCAGGCGCCCGTCGAGCAGGAGGCGGGCCTGGTAGGCGTAGCCCGGCTCGTCGTTGTTGGCCGAGAAGGTGGGGAACAGCCAGCCCGACAGCACCAGCGAGGCGACCAGCGCCGCGAGCGCCATCAGCGCGACGAGCCCGATCCAGACCCAGCCCGGCAGGGCGCGGGGGGCCGCGGCGACGGCGCTGCGCGGCAGGGTCGCGGTCCCGGTCACGGGGCGCGCTCGTAGACGACGAACGCGTCGCGCTCGAGCACGCGGTTCTTCCAGTACAGGTTGCCCTCGTACAGCGCCGTGCGGCGGTACCCGGGCAGCTCCGGCAGGTTCTCCTGCCACGGGAACTTCACGCCCCAGACGACGACGTCGGGCTGCCCGAGCCACACGTCGATGACCCGCCCGGCCATCTGCAGGTCGGTCGACCACGTGTAGTAGGCCGGCAGCCCGCCGCCGTTGTAGTTCGCGAACGGGTTGTCGTCGCGGTACGGCAGCGCGCCGACGGCGTGGAAGCTGGTGGCGTAGACCTCGGTGCCCTCCGGCAGGCCGTCCAGGTGCGCGGCGAGCTGCGCGCTGGCCGAGTAGGGCTCCTGCCAGTCGAACCACCACGACTGCGCCCACCACACCGTCTGGACGACCAGCACCCCCGCGAGGACCGACAGGGCCGCCAGGCGCAGCCACCCGCGCGGCCGGTCCCGGCCGGGGACGGCCTGGCCGAAGCTGACCCACAGCGCGAACACCCAGACCATGAACGGCAGGCCGTCGTGCCACGGCGAGTGGTAGCGCAGGGCCGACAGCGACGCGAGGGCCACCGTCGGCAGCAGCCACAGCGCCAGCGTCCCGGTGCGCGCGAACCAGGCGGCCGACACCACCACGGCAATGCCCGAGGCGAGCACGTTGCCGGTGAGGCTGGAGTTGACCACGCCGGGGGCGAACAGGGCCCAGTGGGTCGGGCTGAACGGCGTCGCCCGCGCGTTGGCGAGGTCGGCGGGCGGGAACAGGACCGCGACCAGGACCGCCGCCAGCGCGAGCAGGCCGGCGCCCGCCAGCAGGTGCTCGCGGTGCGCGGCCCGGTCCAGCCGGCGCCAGGCGAGCAGGGCCTCCACCGTGCGGATCGCGGCGAGGCAGCCCGCGACCAGGAAGCCGTGCAGCGTGACCGTGGCCAGCATCGCGAGGGCCAGCGCGAGCCGCCCGACATGGCGCTCGCGGTCCGGCCAGGCCAGCGCCACCAGGAACAGCGCGAGCGGGATGAGGGTGTAGCTGCGCGCGACCGCGGCGTACTGGTAACCGATGACGTAGGAGCACAGCAGCCCCGCGCGCAGGACCAGCGGGAAGGGGCTGCGGAAGGCCAGCAGCGCCGCTCCCGCGGTCGCGGCCACGGCGCCGATCAGCTGCATCGTCCAGTACGGGGCGCCGAGCTTGGCCGGCAGCATCAGCAGCGCGTGCCACAGCGGAGGGCTGCCCTCGTAGCGCAGCAGGTCGCGCGCCAGCTCCCACGGCGTCGCGTCGCGCGCCAGCAGCCAGGCCTGCCCCTCGTCGAACCACGGCTCGTGGCGCGGGACGATCAGCGCGAGCTGGACGACGAACAGCCCGAACACGGCCCAGCTGCCCAGGCGCCGAGCCCGCGGGGAGGGGTCGAGCAGCCGCCGCGCGACCCCGGAGGCGCCCACCCGCCGCAGCAGGGCGTCGGGTTCCGGCACGCGCCCGCCCAGCGGCACACGGCCGGGGCGGAGCAGCTGCCGAGAGGGGCCGATGGTCTCACTCGTCGCCACGGCCCCCCACCGCCGGGTGGTGCTAGACGCTGGCGACGCGCTTGGGCGTCGCCCGCCCCGCGTCGTCGTGGTCGTCACGGACCTCCTCGTGGTACTCCGCGTCGGTGTTGACCTTCCACGGGTCCCAGCTCTCGCCGAGGATGTTCCGTGCGGCCAGGAGCGCCGCCATCATCGAGTGGTCCTGGTTGTTGTACTTGTGCATGCCGTTTCGGCCGACCAGCTGCAGGTTGGTCGCGGCCTTCTCCAGCCACTGGCGGATGGTCGCGACGTGGTCCTTGTAGTCGTCGTCGTAGACCGGGTAGGCCTTCTTCATCCGCACGACCGTGCCGTCGACGACGTCGGCGGCCTTGGCCAGGCCGATGGCCTCCAGCTCGCGCTTGCCCAGGGCGATGAGGTCCTCGTCCGCCGACGTCCACAGCCCGTCGCCCTCGAAGCAGAAGTACTCCAGCCCCAGGGCGCTCTGCGACGGGTCGGGGACCATGAACGGCGACCAGTTCTTGTAGTTCTGGATGCGCCCGAGCTGGACGGACGGGTCGTGGATGTAGATCCAGTTGTCCGGGAAGACGTCGGCCTTGTCGACGACGAGGACGACGGTGAAGTAGTCCCGGTACCCGAGGGCGTCGGCCGCCCGGCGCACCTCCTCGGGCGCCACCGGCTCCATCATGTGGACCAGCTCACGCATTGGCAGGGTCGAGATGTAGTCGGAACCCGTGACGCTGCTGCGCTGCCCGTCGCGCTCGATGACGATCTCGGTGACCCGGCCATCGGCGTGCTTGATCGCGACCACCCGCGACCCGAGGGTGACGCTGTTGCCGCGGGCCCGGACCTTCTCGGTCGCCTGCTCCCACATCATGCCGGGACCGTGCTTGGGGTACTCGAACTCGTCGATGAGGGTCTTGATGACCTCGCCGTCCTTGCCCCGCTTCGAGCCGGTGTTGAACGCGTTGCGGATGGCCTCCAGAAGCGACAGGCCCTTGATGCGCTGCGCGGCGAAGTCGGCCGAGATCTGGTCGCAGGGCATGCCCCACACCTTCTCGGTGTAGGTCTTGAAGAAGTGCCGGTACAGCCGGTAGCCGAAGTTGTTGACGACCCAGTCCTCCACGCTGCGGACCTGCTTGCGTGGGAGCACCTTGTAGCGCAGGTAGGACAGCACGGACAGGGCGGCCTCCAGGACGCCCAGCTTGAACAGGGCGTCGAACGCCTTGATGGGGTAGGCGAAGAACTTCCCGCGGTAGAAGATCCGCGACATCCGGGGCACGTGGAGCCAGTCCTCGGGGTCCAGGATCTCGTGCCAGACCTTCTTGACCTCGTCGGCCTTGGTGAAGAAGCGGTGACCGCCGATGTCGAAGCGGAAGCCCTTGTAGGACGCGGTGCGCGAGATGCCGCCCACGAAGACGGGGTCGGCCTCGTGCACCTCCACGCCGACGTCGTTCTTCGTGAGCTCCCAGGCGGCCGTCAGGCCGGCCGGCCCGGCGCCCATGATCACCACATGGGTCTGCTGCTGGTCGGGGACGGTGGAGCTCATGAGAAGGCGCTCTCCAGACTTGGCGGCATGCGTCGTCGGCGTACAGGGATGCGGTTCCCCGAGGGTAGGTGCCCTAGACCGCGTGCGGCAATGCGGCGACGCTGTCCGGGTGGACCCCGGCCGCCCGGCGCGGCCCCGCCAGCCCCCATCGTGCCGTGCGCCACAGCGCCTCGACGACGATCGACCGGGTGAACTTCGATGCGCCCTCGGAGCGCTCCGTGAACGTGATGGGCAGCTCGACGACGCGGAAGCCCGCGCGCCAGGAGCGCAGGGCCATCTCCAGCTGGAACGCGTACCCGTCACTGACCACCGTGGCCAGGTCGACGGCCTCCAGGACGGGCCGGCGGAAGGCGCGGAAGCCGGCGGTCGCGTCGGTCACCGGCAGCCCCGTGAGCAGGTTCACGTAGCGGTTGCCCCAGCGCGACACCAGCAGGCGGTGCGCCGGCCAGTTCTCGACCCGGCCGCCGGGGACGTAGCGCGACCCGATCACCAGGTCCGCGCCGTCGGTGGCCGCGATCAGGCGGCGCAGGTCGGCCGGGTCGTGGGACAGGTCGGCGTCCATCTCGCACAGCACCTGGTACTGGCGGGCCAGGCCCCAGGCGAAGCCGGCGCGGTAGGCCGGGCCCAGCCCGCCCTTGCCGGGCCGGTGCAGGACGTGCACGCGGGCGTCAGCCGCGGCCAGCCGGTCGGCGATCGCGCCCGTCCCGTCCGGCGATGCGTCGTCGACGACCAGGACGTCCAGGTCGGGCGTGGCGTCCAGGGCGCGGAGGACCGCGCGCTCGATGGTCGCCGACTCGTTGTAGGTGGGGATGACTACCAGGGCATGCACGCGGGGCAGGCTAGCGCGGCGACCCCCTGTCCGGGCGGTCGACCCCCCTGGCCGGGCTCCCGCTAGCCTTGGCCGCTGTCCCGTTCCACCGAGGAGAGAGAGGCGTGGCCGACACCGTAGCGGTCCCCACGACCGTCACCGCGTCGCGATCGCCGCGGCAGCCCACCCGGCGCGCGACCCAGTGGGTCCTGTTCGGCTCGCTGGCCTCGGGCATCGGCGCCCTGCTGTTCCAGATCCTCGGCGTCGAGGCCCTGGGCGAGGAGGCCTACCAGCCCATCACGGTGCTGTGGACCATCCAGTACCTGGCGGGGACGGTGGTCCTGTTCTCCGCCGAGGCGTTCGTGGCCCGGTCGCTGCACCGCGGCGTCGCCCCCGACGCGCTGGACCGGTCGGTCCGGGTGATCGCGGCCTGGGTGGCGGTGTCGGCGCTGCTGATCGCGGGCCTCACCTGGTTCCTGCGCGACCAGCTGTACGCCGGGGCGGGCGACCTCGCGGGCGTGGCGGCGCTGCTCATCCTCAGCTACGGGGCCTTCTACGTCATCAAGGGGCGCATGGCCGGGACCAACCGGTTCCGGTCCTACGGCGCGGCCACCGCGCTGGAGTCCCTCGGGCGGATCCTGGTGGCCCTCCCGGCGCTGCTGCTGTTCGACTCGACCCGGGCCCTGGCGTGGGTCATGCCGCTCGGGCCGGCGCTCGTCGCCGCCTGGTGGGTCTACGACCGCGGGCGGGCGCTGCCGGCGGACCCGGAGGCCGCCGGGGAGCTGGCCGGCCCGGAGGACAGCGGCGCGACGCGCTTCCTGGCCGCGACCACCGCCGCGAACGCCGTCTCCCAGACGCTGCTGGCCGCCGGGCCGCTGGTGCTCATCCCCCTCGGCGCCAGCGCCGCGGAGATCTCGGGCTTCTTCCTGGTCGTCACGCTCGCGCGCGTCCCCCTGGTGTTCGCCATCAGCGGGCTGCTGTCGCGGGTCATGGGCCCCCTGACGCGCCTGGCCCGCGAGGCCCAGGACGCCAAGCTGCGGCGGATCGCCGTGCTGGCCGCGCCGGTCACGCTGGGGCTCGCGCTGGTCGGCGCGGCCGTCGCGTACCCGATCGGCCCGCCGGTCCTCGCCGTCGTCCTGCGCATCACCCGGCCCGACGCGACCTTCGTCGCGCTCACGGTCTTCGGGGTGATCCTGGCCACGGGGTCGCTGCTGCTGAACCAGATCCTCATCGCCCGCCGGTCCGAGGGGCGCCTGGTGGCGCCGTGGCTGACCGCGCTGGTCGTGGCCGCCCTGACGGTCATCCTCGCCCCGGGGTCCCCCACCCTCCGGGTGTCCGTCGGCTTCGTCGCCGGCGAGGTCGTCGCCCTGGCGGGCCTGCTGGTGGCCGTCCTGCGCGCCCCTCGGCTGGACGTCCGCGCCTGACCCGTCGCGCCGGGGCGTCGCAGGGCTGTTGCTAGCATGCGGCTATGTCCGATTTCAGGCTTATCTCCATCGTAGGTATGCACCGGAGCGGGACCTCGCTGGCGGCCCGCGTCCTGCAACTCCTCGGCGTGGAGCTGGGCCCGGAGGACGCCCTGCTCGGGCCCGCGGCCGAGAACCCGCACGGCTTCCGCGAGCACGTCGGCCTGAGCGCGGTCAACAGGGAGCTGCTCGGCCTGCTGGGAGGGTCCTGGGCCGACCCCCCGCTGCCCCCGAGGGGCTGGGAGCGCGACGCCCGCTGGGACCCGCACCGCGTCCGCGCCGCCGCCGAGCTCGCCGCCGCGTTCGGCGGCCGGTCCCCGGCCGCGTGGAAGGACCCGCGGACCTCGCTGCTGCTGCCGTTCTGGTCGACGGCCGCCGCGATCGACGCCGTCGTCCTGGTCGTGCGCGACCCGGCGGAGGTCGCGGCCTCCCTGGCCGTGCGCAACGGCATGGAGCCCCAGCGGGCCGCCCACCTGTGGCTGCGCTACACGGTGGCGGCGTGGCACGGCGCGGCGGCGCCGGTCCTGCTGCGCCACGACGAGCTGTTCACCCGCCTGGACGCGGCCGTCGACGCCCTGGTCGCCGCGCTTGCCCTGCCCGCGCCGGACGGCGCGACCCGCGCGGGCATCGAGGCCGCCCGCGACCACGCGCTGCGCCACCACCGCGACCCGGGCTTCGGCGACGGGCCGCAGATGCGGCTGGCCAAGGCCGTCCACCGCGCACTGGTCGCGGGCGACCGCGCCGCGGTGGATGGGCTCGCCGACCACCTCGACGAGCGCTGGCGCGACGACCTGCAGCGCGCGGCCCGGGAGCGACGCGCGGCGGCGGAGCTCGACGGCCTCCGCGAGCAGGTCCGCCAGCTGGACGAGGAGCTGGAGGACCGCGGGGACCGGCTGGACCGGGCCGGCGCCGACCTGACGCGCGCGCGGCGGGAGGCCGCCGAGGCCCGGCGCGCGGCCGAGCGCGACCGGGCCGCTCCTCGCGCGGCTGCGGGCGCGCCGGTCGGTGCGCGTGGCGCTGCGGATCGCCGACGGGCGCGCCCCGCTGGCCGCCGCCGTGCGCAGGGCCGCGGTGCCCCTCGCCCGCGCCTTCCCCGGCGCCGCCGACCTGCTCCCCGACCGCGTGCGCGGCGCCCTCGCGACGCCGGAGGCCGCCCCGGCGCCCCGCGCCGCGGCCGTCGCGCCGTTCCCCGTGGCCGCGGCGTTGTTCGCCGTGCCCGGCGCGCTGCTCGAGCGGCTCGCGGCCCGGGTCCCGCTGACCGTCGTCGTGCCGATCCACAACGCGGCCGCCGACGTGGCCGTGTGCCTCGACGCGCTGGTCCGCAACACCACCGTGCCCTGCGACCTGCTCCTCCTCGACGACGCGAGCACCGAGCCCGCCGTCGCCGAGGTCCTCGCCCGGCACGCCGACCGCCCCGGCGTGCGGGTCCTGCGCAACGACCGCAACCTCGGCTTCACCGCGACGGTGAACCGGGGCTTCGCCGAGACCGACGGCGACGTCGTGCTGCTGAACAGCGACGCGGAGGTCGGCCCGCGCTGGCTGGAGAACCTGCTGCTGGCCGTGCACGCCGACGAGCGCATCGCGACCGCGACCGCGGTGTCGGACAACGCGGGGGCGTTCTCCGTGCCGCGACCGGGCGTGCGCAACCCGGCGCCCGCGTGGCTGGGGCATGACGAGGTCGCCCGCCTGGTCACGCGGACCAGCGGGCGAACCTACCCGCGCACCCCCACCGGCAACGGGTTCTGCCTGTACGTGCGCCGGGCGGCCCTGGAGGCGGTCGGCACGTTCGACGTCGCGCGCTTCCCGCGCGGCTACGGCGAGGAGAACGACTTCTGCATGCGGGCGCTGCACGCGGGCTGGAGCCACGTCGTCGACGACGCCACCCATGTCGCCCACCGGCGGGAGGCGAGCTTCGGCCCCGAGAAGCTCCAGCTCATCAAGGACGGGCGGGCCCAGGTCGACGCGCGCTTCCCCGACTACACAGCGCGGGTGCGGGCGTTCCTGTCCTCCCCCGAGCTGCGCGCGGTGCAGGAGCGCGTCGACCGGGCCTTCACCGACGACGCCGCCCGGTGGGCCGCGCGGCCCCGGCTGCTGTTCGTCCTCCACGAGGGCAGCGGCGGCACGCCGCAGACCAACCTGGACCTGATGCGCGCCCTGTCGGACCGCTACGAGTGCTTCGCCCTGACCGCGAACCCGGACCACCTGCGGCTGTGGCACCTCGACGGCGAGCTCACCGCGATCGCGCACTGGCCCCGCGAGCGCACCTGGCAGGTGACCGACACCACCGACGCGGACTACCGCCGGATCGTCGCCGAGGTCCTGGTCCGCCACGACATCGCCCTGGTCCACGTCCGCCACCTGCTCGCCCACACGCTGGACCTGCCCGCGGTGGCCGCCGCCCTGTCGGTGCCGGTGGTGCTGTCGTTCCACGACTTCTACCTGTGCTGCCCCACCGTCCATCTGCTGGACGACCGCAAGCGCTTCTGCGGGGGGACGTGCACCCCCGGCGCGGGCGACTGCGCCGTGCCCTCGGGCTGGATGAAGGAGACCCCGCCGCTCAAGCACCGCTGGGTGAAGACCTGGCAGCACGAGGTCGGCGGGATGCTCGCCTCCGTCGACGCCGCGGTCACGACCTCGGTGACCGCGCGCGACGTCCACCTGGCCACCTACCCCCAGCTCGCCACCCGCCCCTTCCCCGTCATCGAGCACGGCCGTGACCTGGCGCGGGAGCGGCCCGTGGCCGTGCCGCCCCCCGCGCAGGGGCGCATCCGGATCCTGGCGTCGGGCAACCTCGACGTGCACAAGGGCACCGACTTCCTGGAGGCGCTGGCGGCGCTGGACGGCGGGCGGCGGCTGGAGTTCCACTTCCTGGGCAAGGTCGCCCGCGACCGCCTCGACGGGGTGGGCGTGCGCCACGGCCCGTACCGCCGCGAGGAGTTCGCCGCCAAGGCGCGGGCGATCCGGCCCTCGTTCGCCGCGATCTTCTCGATCTGGCCCGAGACCTACAGTCACACACTGTCCGAGGCGTGGTCGGTCGGGCTGCCGGTGCTGGCGACCGACCTGGGCGCCCTGCGCGAGCGCGTCCGCGCCCACGGCGGCGGCTGGCTGCTGGACCCCGCGGATCCCGAGCGCGCCTACCGCGAGATCCTGCGCATCGCGGGTGACCCGGCCGGCTGGCACGAGGCCGCCCGGCAGGCCGCGGCGGTGTCGCTGCGGTCCACCGCGCGGATGGCGGAGGACTACGACGCGCTCTACCGCGACGTCCTGCGGCGCCGGCGCACGTTCGCCGAGCACGGCACCGGACCCCAGGTCGTGCGCGTCGGCGCCGTGGTCCCCACCGGCGCGTCGGGGCCGTCGCCGTCCGCCCACATCCGCGTCCTGCGCCGGCTCAGCCACCCCGACGTCGTCCCGGCCGTCCTGCACGCGCTCGCCGGCCCCGCCGAGGTCGAGGACGGGCGCTTCGACGTGCTCCTCGTGCAGCGCACGGCGGTGGCGCCCCACCTGGTCGACGACCTGCTGGACCGCAGGCGGCGGGCGGGACTGGCGCTGGTCTACGAGCTCGACGACGACCTGCTGGACGTCGGCGGCGCGCGCGCCCCTCAATACGGCCCGTTCCGCGACACCGTGGAACGCCTGCTCGCCGAGGCCGACCTCGTGACCGTGAGCACCGCCGCGCTCGCCGAGCGGGTGGCGGGGCTGGCCCGGGCGGTGGAGGTGGTCCCGAACCTGCTCGACGAGCGGCTGTGGCTGGCACCCCCGGCCGTCCCGGAGCGTCGGCGCGGGGCGGACGAGCCGCTCCGGCTGGTCTACGTGGGCAGCCGCACCCACGCGGCGGACCTGGCGCTGGTGCGCCCGGCGCTCGCGCGCCTGGCCGCCGCCGGCCGCCCGGTCGAGCTCTCCGTCGTCGGCGGGGAGAAGCCCGGGCCCGGGCAGGCGTGGTACCGGCGGGTCGACATCCCCCTGGGCGCGCGCAGCTACCCGGCGTTCGTGCGCTGGCTGCGCGAGCAGGCGCCGCGCTGGGACGCGGGGCTGGCCCCGCTGGCCCCCACCCCGTTCAACGCGTGCAAGAGCGACCTCAAGGTCCTGGAGTACGCCGCCCTGGGCCTGCCGGTGGTCGCGAGCCGCTTCGGGCCCTACGCGGCGACGGTCCGCGACGGCGAGACGGGGTTGCTCGCCGGCGACGACCCCGCGGCCTGGGCGGACGCGATCGCCCGCCTCGCCGACCCCGCCCTGCGCGCCGCGCTGTCCGCCGCCGCCCTCGCCGAGGTCGTCGAGCACCGCCTGCTGCGCCACGGCGCCCGCTCCTACGCCGCCCTGCTCGCCGCCGTCCGCGCCCCCGCGCCGGCGGTGGCGGGACGCGTGGTTTGAGCAGCATGACCGGTAGGCCGGGAAGAGTAGAGTTGTTGCGAGAAGTACGCCCGCTCGGCCGAGGACCCTCGTGCGCATCCTCATGCTCGTGATCTCCGACGTCGTCGGCGACGCGCGGGTGCTGCGGGAGAGCGCGACGTTGGCGGGCGCGGGGCACCGGGTGCACGTCGTGGGCCGGGGACCGGCGCCGGCGGACCCGGCCCTGCCGCCCGGGGTCACGGCGGCGTGGGTGGGCGGGGCACCGGCGCGTCCCGGCGGCCGGCGGCTGCGCGCCAGCGGGCCGGGACGGGCGGCCCGGTGGGCGCTGCTGCCGGCCCACCGGCGGGCGGCCGAGGCGCGCTGGGTCGCAGCCGCCCGTGCCGCGGTCGCGGGCGAGCGGCCCGACGTCGTCCACGCCCACGACGCGCCGACCCTGGGGCTGGGTGCGGCCGTCGCCCGGCGCACCGGCGCGCGGCTGGTGTACGACGCCCACGAGTACTGGCCGGGACGCCGGCGCGAGGGCCGGCCGACACCGCTGGCCGACCGGGCGGAGCGGCGGGCCGAGGGCCGCCGGGGCGCCCGGGCGGACCTGGTCGTGACCGTCAGCGACGCGCTCGCCGGGCGGCTGCGCCGCGACCACGGCTGGCCCCGGGTGGCGGTGGTCCGCAACACCTTCCCCGCGGGGCCCGCCGCCGGGCCCGGCGCAGCGACGGCGGGCCCCCCGCGGGGCCTGGTGTACGCCGGCCGGGTGGCCGCGGGGCGGGACCTGGGGACGCTCGCCCGCGCCGCGCCCCGCCTGGCCCCGCTCACCGTCACGGTCCTGGGACCCGGTGACGCCCGCGGCCTGGACCTGCGCGGGATCGACGTGCGCCCCGCGCTAGCGATCGACGACGTCGACGCGGTGCTGCGCGACGCGGGACTCGCGCTCGTCCCCCTCGAGGACGGCTGGGAGAACCACCGCGTCGCCCTCCCGAACAAGCTCTTCCAGGCGGTCCGCGCGGGCGTGCCGGTCGTCGCCGCGGACCTGCCCGCCCTCCGCGCGGTCGTGCGCGCCCACGACCTGGGCACGCTGTACCGGCCCGGGGACCCCGACGCCCTGGTCGCCGCCGTGCGCCGGGCGTGCGCCGACCACGCGCGCCACGCGGCGGCGGTCCGGCGCGCCGCGCCGGCGCTGTCCTGGGAGGCCGACGCGGACCGGCTGCTCGCCGCCTACGCGGCGCTGGAGCCCGCGCCCGCCGGGAGCGGCGCGCGGTGACCCGGGTCCTGTACGCGCCGCGCAACATCGCGGGGCAGGCGACGGAGTACGCCGCGGCCGTGCGCCCGCTGGGGTTCGCCGCGGAGGTCTGGAGCTACGGGGACCCGGCCTTCGACTTCGGCGCCGACCGCGTCCTGGACCGCGAGCGCCTGCTCACCGACCCGCGCCACCGCTGGGACGTCGTCGACGAGGCCGTGCGCCGCTTCGACGTCTTCCACTTCCAGTACGGGCGCTCCCTGCTGGACGCCCAGGCGCCCGGGCTCCCCGACCTGTGGGACCTGCCGCTGCTGAGGTCGCTGGGCAAGCGCGTGATCATGCACTTCCGCGGGTCCGACGTGCGCCTGCGGTCGGTGCACCTGGCCCGCGAGCCGCACTCCTACTTCCGCCTCGCCGACGTCCCCTGCGACGAGCCGCGCATCGTCGCGCGCATCGCGATCTGCCGCCGCTACTGCGACCGCACGTTCGTCTCCACCCCCGGGCTGCTGGACTACGTGCCCGACGCCACCTGGGTGCCCCACGTCGTGGACGTCCCCGCCCTCGCGACCGCCCGCGGGCCCGAGCCGCAGGTCCCGGTCGTGGTCCACGTCCCGTCCAGCCGCGCGACCAAGGGCTCCGACGTCGTCGACCCCGCCCTGCGCTCGCTGGAGGCCGAGGGCGCCATCCGCTACCGCGCCCTGTCGGGGCTGTCGCGGGCGGGGCTGCTGGCCGCGCTGCGGTCCGCCGACGTGGTGGTCGACAGCCTGACCATCGGCGACCACGGGCTCATCGCCGTCGAGGCGATGGCCGTGGGCGCTGTGGCCGTCGCCCACGTCCACCCGCGCAACCGCGACCGCAACCCCGGCGTCCCGGTCGTCGAGGCCACCGTCGAGGACCTCGCCGAGGTGGTGCGCGGCCTGGCCGCCGACCCGGCGCGGCGGGCGGCGCTGCGCGAGCGGGGCCGCGCCTGGGTCGCGGCCCGCCACGACCGGCCCGTCGTCGGCGCGCTGCTGGCCGAGGCCTACCGGGCACCGCCGACCCGGCCGGCGCTGGGGCCGATCGACTGGCCCCGGTCCGACGGGCAGCGGCGCGTCGCGGAGCTGGAGGCCGAGGTCGAGCGGCTGCGCCGCGACGTCGACCCCCTGACCGCCGGGGTCGGCCTGCTCACCCGCAGCGCCCCGCGCTTCGCCGTCGAGCGGCTGCTCGCCAGGATCGCGCAGCTGGAGGCGGCCCTGGCCGCCTCCGAGCCCGCCTCGCCCCTGCTGCGCCGCGGCGGCCGGGCGCTGGCCGCGCCCGCCCGCGGGGTCCGCGAGGTCCTCCGCGAGCACCCCGCCCTGCACCGCCTCGCGCGCTCCGCGGCGCGCCGCGTCCCCGGCCTGCGCGCGTGAGCAGGGTCCTCATGCTCGTGCTCAACCCCATGACGGCGGACAGCCGCGTGGACAAGGAGGCGAGCGCGCTGGGCGCCGCGGGCCACGACGTCACCGTCGTCGCCACCGCGGCGGCGGGGCTGCCGGGCGTCGAGCAGCGCGGGGGCTACCGCGTGCTGCGCCTGCCCTACCGCCGGACGGTCAAGGACCGCGTGGTCGGCCGGTCGCGGGCACTGGCGGCGGAGGCGGCGGCGCGGCGATCGCTGCTGGGCGCCGCCCGGGCGCACGGGGCGTCCGGCCCCGCCTGGGACGCCGCGCACGCCCGCCATGCCGCGGGGGCGCTGGGGCTGCGCGCCGCCGGCGCCGCGGTCCGCCTCGGCGGCGGCGCGGTGCTGAAGACCGCGCGGACCGGCCTGCTCCCCGTCGAGTACTGGCACGGGACCGCGTCGGCGCTCCCCCGGCGGGTCGCGCGGCCCGACGTGGTCCACGCCCACGACCTCGGCACCCTCGCCGCCGCGGTGCGCCTGGCGCGGCGCTGGCACCGCCGCCACCCCGGCCGGCCCCGCCCGCGGGTGGTCTACGACAGCCACGAGCTGTACGTCGAGCAGCAGACCAGCTGGACGCGCCGGGAACGCCTGGCCTGGCGGGCGCACGAGGCCCGCTGGATCGGCGCCGCCGACCTGGTGGTCACCGTCTCCGACGGCATCGCCGACGAGCTGGCCCGCCGCTACCGCCTGCGCGCCCGCCCGCTGGTGCTGTTCAACTCCCCCGACGTGGAGCGCGCGGGCGCCGCGCCGCGCGCGCTGCGCGACGACGTCGGCGCGGACGGGACCCCGCTGGTCGCCTACGCGGGGACGGTCAAGGCGGGCCGCGGAGTCGGGCTGGTGGTCGACGCCATGGCCCACTCCCCCGCGTGGCACCTCGCCCTGGTCGGCCCGGGGTCGTCGACCGGTGACGTCCTGGACCGGGCGCCGCCGCGGGCGTCGCCGGCCGGGTCCACGTCCTGCCCGCCGTGCCCGCCGCGCAGCTGCCCGGCTACCTGCGCAGCGCCGACCTCGGCGTGCACCTGCTGGAGCCCACCTGCCGCAACCACGAGCTGGCGCTGCCGAACAAGCTGTTCGACTACGTCGCCGCCGGCCTGCCGGTCGTGGTCAGCCGCCTGCCGGAGATGGCGGGCTTCGTCGAGCGCCACCGCCTCGGCCTGGTCGCCGCCAGCCTGGACGCGCCCGCCGTGGGCGCGACCATCGACGCCGCCCTGCGCCGCCGCGCCGAGCTGGCCCCCGGCCCGGCCGTGACCCGCACCGTCGCCGCCCACTACGGCTGGCCCAGCCAGCGCGCCCGCCTGCTGGCCGCCTACGAGGACCTCCTGCGATGACCGCAAACCCGCCCCACGTCGTGATGCTCGTCGCCAACGACGTGACCGTCGACACGCGCGTGAAGAAGATGGCGGTGAGCCTCGCCGAGGGCGGCTACCGGGTGACCGTGCTGGGGCTGTCTTCGACCGGCAAGCGCGTGGAGAGCTGGCTGGGCGAGGCCTGGATCGTGCGCCTCCCCGTCCTGTTCGCGCTGCGCGACCACGCCCGGCGGCGGTCCCGGGCTCCCCGGCGTCCGGCTGCCCCGCGTCGCGTACGCGACCAAGGCCGACCTGATCGTCGCCAAGCGCCGACGCAAGGTCGCGGAGCGGGAGGTCGCGGCGGCGAAGGGCCGCGCCCAGCGCCGGATCGCGGAGCTCGCGCCGGCCGCGGACCGCAGCGCCCGCGCCCGCGCGCTGCGCCTCGGGGTGCGGCTGGGCGTCGAGGTGCGCCGGGCGGCGCTGCGGCCCCGCCGCCTGGTGGTTCAGGTGCGCGAGCGCCGCTACCGGCAGGGTCTGGAGGTGCCGGTGACGCGTCCCCCCGCCCGGGCGTCGCGGCTGCGGGCCGGCTGGCGGCGGGTGCTGCCCTTCCTCGAGGACTACGAGCTGGCGTTCGGGCCGGAGATCGATGCCCTGGAGCCCGACGTCCTCCACGCCCACGATGTCCACCTGATCGGGGTGGCGGAGCGTGCCGCGGCCCGCGCCCGCACGCGCGGCCGCGCGGTGCCGTGGATCTACGACGCGCACGAGTACGTGCCGGGCGTGGCCCACCACCGCCCCCGCGAGCTGCGCGCCTACACCGACCTGGAGCGCGAGTACATCCGGCGGGCCGACCGGGTGATCACGGTGTCGGAGCCGCTGGCGGCGGTGCTGCAGCGCTCGCACCGGCTGGCCCGCCGCCCCGACGTGGTGATGAACATCACCACGGTCGCCGAGCCCGCCGAGGGGCCTGCGCCGTCGGTGCGCCGCGCGGCCGGACTCCCCGACGGCGTGCCGGTGATCGTCTACAGCGGCGGGGTCAACCACAGCCGCGGCGTGCACACCCTGGTCGAGGCGCTGCCCCTCCTGCCGGAGGTCCACGCCGCGGTGGTCAGCAACAGCTCGTGGATGCGCCACCTCGAGCGCACCGCCGAGGAGCTGGGCTGCCGCGACCGCCTGCACGTCCTGCCCTACGTCCCCAACGACCTGGTGGCGGCGTACCTGTCGTCGGCGACCATCGGCATCAGCCCGATCCTGCACTTCGGCAACTACGAGGTGGCGCTGCCGAACAAGTACTTCGAGTACCTGCACGCGCGCCTGCCGATCCTCACCAGCGACGTGCGCGCGATGGCCGCGCTGACCCGCGAGCTGGGCGTCGGGGAGGTCTTCCGCGCCGGGGACCCCCAGGACCTCGCCGCGGCGGCGCGCCGGATCCTCGCCGACATCGATCGCTACACCGCGCCGCTGCGGGACCCGTCCCCGGTGCTCGAGCGCTACCGCTGGGAGCACGAGGAGCAGCGGCTGCTCGCGGTGTACGCCGACCTGCTGGGGCCGCGCCCGGCGGCCGCGGCCGCCGAGGGGGCACCGCCGGGGCCGCGCCGGCCGCGGACCGCGATGTCCGCCGAGCAGTCGACGCGGCGCGCAGGGCCGGCGGTGGTGATCGGCCCGCGCAACACCGCGGGGCAGGCCTGGGCCTGGGCGCGCGCGCTGGAGCGCGAGGGCGCCGTCGCGTCCGCGCGGTCGCTGGCCGTCGAGCGGGGGTCGGCGCTCGCCTTTCCCGCCGACGAGGACGTGCCGGTGCAGAGCTGGAAGGACCTGGAGTGGCAGCTGGCCCACCTGCGCCGGGTGCTGGGCAGCGCGACCCACGTCCTGCTGGAGTCGGGCTCCGGCCTGTTCGGCCTGCTCAACGGCGGGTCGTTCGCGGGCGACCTGCCCGTCCTGCGCGCCCACGGGATCGCCGTCGCCCTGGTCTTCCACGGCTCCGAGGTCCGCAGCCCCCGCCTGCACCGCGCGCTCGAGCCGTGGTCCCCCTTCCCCGAGGACCTGCTGCCGTCCCGGCTGCCGGGTGAGCAGGACGTGGAGCGGCTCCTGGAGCAGGTCGCGGCGTTCGACGGGCCGCGCTTCGTGACCACCCTGGACCTGGCCGACCACGTGCCTGGCGCGACCTGGCTGCCGGTCACCGTCGCCACGCCCGAGCACCCCGCCGGCGGCGTGCTGGAGCGCCCGGTGCCGGTCGTCGTGCACGCCGGCACCAGCGACCTGCTGAAGGGGTCGGCGCACGCCGACGCGGTCGGGGAGGAGCTGGCGGCGCGGGGGGTCATCGCGTACCGGCGGTTGCGGGACGTCGCGCCGGGCGACATGCCCGCGGCGCTGGCGGACGCCGACGTCGTGCTGGACCAGTTCGCCCTGGGCGACTACGGGGTGCTGGCCTGCCAGGCGATGGCGGCGGGCCGTGTGGTGATCGGCCACGTCGCCGACCGGGTGCGCAAGCGCCTGCCCGCGGAGCTGCCCATCGTCCAGGCCACGCCCGCCGACCTGCGCGAGGTCCTGCTCGACGTCGTGCAGGAGCGCGACCGGGCGCGCGCGGTCGCCGCCCAGGGCGCCGAGTACGCCCGCACCTTCCACGACGGCCGCCACGCGGTCGAGCAGCTCCGCCCGTTCCTCACCGAGGAGGCGTCGTGAGCACCGCGGTCGAGCCGCTGCAGGTCTTCGAGCCGCACACGCGGCAGGTGCCCCCGCTGGGCCCCTACCTGCGCGAGCTGTGGCGGCGGCGCCGGTTCGCCGTGCACCTGGCCCGCATGAACCTCAAGGCCGCCAGCTACGACACCGCCTTCGGGCAGCTGTGGCAGGTGCTGAACCCGCTGCTGCTGGCCGGGGTGTACTACGTGCTGTTCGGCATCATCCTGGGCGGCGACCGCGGCGGCCCCGACTACCTGTCGGTGCTCCTGGCCGGGCTGTTCGCGTTCACCTTCACGCGCAACGCCCTCGGCCTGGGGGCGACCTCGATCGTCAGCGGCGGGCGGCTGATCCTCAACACCGCCTTCCCCCGGGCGCTGCTGCCGCTGTCGGCGGTCGCGTCGGCGCTGCTGCTCTACGTGCCGATGCTGGGCGTCTACGGCGTCTTCCACCTGATCGGCGGGCAGCCCGTCGGCTGGCAGCTGCTGTGGGTGCCGCTGCTCGTCGCGATCCACACCGTGTTCAACCTCGGCCTGGCGCTGGTGTTCGCGGCCCTGACCGTGTACTTCCGCGACACCTCCAGCTTCCTGCCCTACCTGCTGCGCATCTGGCTGTACCTGTCCCCCGTGCTGTGGGCGGTCGACGACACCCCCGAGCGCATCCGGCCGCTGCTGGCGATCAACCCGCTGTTCCCGCTGTTCGGCGCCTGGCACGAGGTCCTGCTCGACGGCAGGTCGCCGTCGCCGGGCCTGCTGGGCTACGCCGCGCTGTGGGCGGTCGGGCTCCTGCTCGGGGGCGGCTGGTTCTTCCTCACCAGGGAGCGTGAGTTCGCTGTCCGCATCTGACCCCGCCGTGCGCGTGACCGACCTGTCCGTCCGCTACCGGACCACCGCGGAGAAGGTGCCGACGCTGAAGAGCGCCCTGGTGCGGCTCGGGCGCCGGGAGCGGGCGGTCCGGGTCGTCGAGGCGCTGAAGGGCGTGTCGTTCGAGGTCCCCCAGGGCGCCGTCCTCGGCGTCATCGGCGCGAACGGCGCCGGCAAGTCGACCCTGCTGCGCACGATCGCGGGCATCCTGCCGCCCGACACCGGCCGGGTCGAGGTCCGCGGCAAGGTGACGACGCTGCTGGCGCTGGGCGTCGGCTTCAACGGCAACCTCAGCGGGCGCGAGAACGTGGTGCTCGGCGGCATGGCCGCGGGGCTGGACCGCGCCGACATCGAGGCGCGCTACGACGAGATCACCGCGTTCGCCGACCTCGGCGACTTTCTCGACCTGCCGATGAAGACCTACTCCTCGGGCATGTACGGGCGCCTGGCGTTCGCCGTCGCGGTCCACCTGGACCCGGGCATCCTGCTCATCGACGAGGCCCTGTCCACCGGCGACGCGGCGTTCCGCAAGAAGTCCGAGGCCAAGATGCGCGAGCTGTGCGCGGAGGCCCGCACGATCCTGCTGGTCAGCCACGGGCTGGCGACGGTGCGCCAGCTCGCGACCGACTGCCTGTGGCTGCACCGCGGCACCGTGATGGGCCACGGCGACCCCACGTCGACCATCCGCGACTACACCCGGTTCGTCGACGTCGGCGAGGACGCGGTGGCCCTGGACTCCGTCTGACCGGCCGCGAGCGCCGCCACGACCGCCTCGGCGGCGCGGCCGTCGCCGTAGGGGGCCGCGGGAGTGGGGGCGGGGGGAGGGCGGGTGACCGCGCCGGCCAGCCCCGGCGGGTCGGCCAGGACGTTCCACCCGCCGGCCAGGGTCTCGGGCCACTCGGTCTCCGACCGCAGGGTGGTGCAGGGGACGTGCAGCAGGAACGCCTCCTTCTGCAGGCCCCCGCTGTCGGTCACCAGGCCGCGTGCGCCGGCCAGGAGCTGGACGGTCGCGCGGTAGGGCTGGGGGGGCAGGGCGCGGACGGCGCCGCGGGCGAGGTCGATCCCGGCCTCCGCCGCCCGCGCGGCCAGGCGCGGGTGGACGAGCAGGAGCACCGGTGACGCGAGCCCGGCCAGCGCGTCGGCGACGGCCCGCAGGCGGACAGGGTCGTCGGTGTTCTCCGCGCGGTGCAGCGTGGCGACCAGGTACGCGCCCGGCTCGGGCACCCCGGCGGGCAGCGCGACGGGCTCGCGGGCGACCTCGTCGCGGACGCGCAGGAGCACGTCGGCCATCACGTCGCCCACCAGCCGGGTGCGGTCGGCGAGCCCCTCGCGGGCGAGGTTGGCCACCGCCAGGGCGGTCGGCGCGAGCAGCAGGTCGGCGGCGTGGTCGGTGAGGACCCGATTGTGCTCCTCGGGCATCCGCCGGTTGCGCGAGCGCAGCCCCGCCTCGAGGTGGGCCAGCGGCAGGTGGCGCTTCACCGCCGCGAGCGCGCCGGCGAGCGTGGAGTTGGTGTCGCCGTAGAGCAGCACCCAGTCGGGCGCCTCGGCGACGAGCACGTCCTCCAGCGCGGCGAGCATCGCGGCGGTCTGGCGCCCGTGGGTGCCGGAGCCGATGCCGAGGGAGACCGCGGGGGCGGGGATCCCCAGCTCGGTGAAGAACACGTCGGACAGCCGCGGGTCGTAGTGCTGGCCGGTGTGGACGACGGTGTGGTCGTGGCCGGCCGCGGTGAGCGCGGCCGCGACGGGTGCCAGCTTGACGAACTGGGGCCGGGCCCCGACCACGCTGACGACCCTCACGCGCCTCCCCTCGCTGGTACCGCATACTACTCGTAGTGTCACATAAGGGGTTCGATGTGGTCGTGGCGTCCACCGGCCACGATGTCGCCGACGCGCGCCTGCACCGGATCTGCGGGGCGCTGGTGGACGCCGGGCTGCGCGTGGGCCTGGAGGGGCTCGGCGACCCGGCGGGCGGCCCCGCGGGGGTGGCGGTCCGGGCCCGGCCGCGGCCGGGGCGGCTGGGCCGCCTCGCGCGGGCGCTCGCGCTGCCCCGCGCCGTCACCGCCCCCGTCCTGGTCGTCGTCGACCCGGAGCTGGCCGCCCCCGGGCTGGCCTGGCGCCGGGGCGGCGCGGGCCGCCGGCTGGTCGTCGACGTCCACGAGGATTACGGGGCCCTGCTCGCCGACCGCGCCTGGAGCACCGGGGCGCGCCGGCGGGCGGCCGCCGCGCTGGTGGCCGGCTCGGTCCGGGCCGCGGCCGCGCGCCGACCTCACCGTCGTCGCCGACGACCACGTCCCGCCGCTGACCGCCCGCGCGCGGACGGGTGGTCCGCAACCTGCCCCGCCCCGGCGACCTGCCCGCGCCGGGCGAGCCGGACCCCGAGCCCCGCGCGCTGTACGTCGGTGACGTGCGCCCCAGCCGCGGGCTGGCCGCGATGGTGGACGCCGTCCTGGCCGCGCCGCCCTGGCGGCTGGACATCGTCGGGCCGGTCGCCGACGCGGACGCGGACGAGGTGCGCGGGCGCGCCGGGGAGCGCGTGCGCCTGCACGGCCGCCTGCCCTCGCGCCGCGCGTGGGCGCTGGCCCGCGGGGCGTGGGCCGGGCTGGCGCTGCTCGACGACACCCCGGCCTTCCGGGCCGCGGTGCCCACCAAGTGCTACGAGTACCTCGGCAGCGGCCTGGCGGTCCTGGCCACGCCCCTCCCCCGCGTCGCGGACCTGCTCGCGCGCTCCGGCGCGGGCGCGGTCGCCGCGGGAGCGGAGGAGGCGGGCGCGGTCCTGCGCCGCTGGGCCGCCGACCCCGCCGCCCTCGCCGCCCACCGCGCGGCAGCCCGCCGGTGGGCCGAGCGGGAGCTGACCGGCCGGGACCCCTTCGCCGACCTGGCCACCGCCGTCCGCGCGCTCCTTCCCCCGGAGATCGTCCGGAATTCGACATAACGGTCTCCTTCTCACTACGATAAGTAGCGGAGCCAATCCGGGGAGTAGATTGCACGTGACGCAGACGCGCGGAGCCGTCGGGATCCCGCTGGCCCGGCCGCTGATCGGGGACGGGGAGCGCGCCGCGGTGGACCGCGTGCTGCGGTCCGGTGGGCTGGCGCAGGGGCCGGAGGTCGCCGCCTTCGAGGCGGAGTTCGCGGCGCTGGTGGGCGGGCGGACCTGCGTGGCGGTAAGCTCGGGGACCACGGCGCTGCACCTCGGCATGCTCGCCGCGGGGATCGGGCCGGGCGACGAGGTCATCGTGCCGTCGTTCAGCTTCGCGGCCTCGGCGAACGCCGTCCGGCTGTGCGGGGCGACCCCGGTGTTCGCCGACATCCGCCCCGGCACGTTCTGCCTGGACCCCGCCGCGGCGGCCGGCGCCATCAGCGCCCGGACCGCGGCGATCATGGCCGTGCACCTGTACGGGCAGACCGCGGAGGTCCGCGCGCTCCGTGACCTCGCCGCCCGCCACGACCTCCTGCTCGTCGAGGACGCCGCCCAGGCGCACGGCGCCGCGCTGGACGGGCTGCCCGCCGGGGCGTGGGGCGGGCTGGCCGCCTTCAGCTTCTACCCGACCAAGAACATGACCTGCGGCGAGGGCGGGATGGTCGTCACCGACGACGACCGCGTGGCCCGGCAGGTCCGGCTGCTGCGCAACCAGGGCATGGAGCAGCGCTACCGCAACGAGATCGTCGGCTTCAACGCCCGGCTCACCGACCTGGCGGCCGCGATCGGGCGGGTGCAGCTGCGCCGGCTGGCGGACTGGAACACCGCCCGGCGCCGCAACGCCGCCGACCTCGACGCGGAGCTCGCCGGCGTCGAGGGCGTCGTGACGCCGGCCGTCGCCCCCGGCATGACGCACGCCTACCACCAGTACACGGTCCGGGCCGACGACCGCGACGCGCTCCTGGCCGCGGTCGGTGAGCGCGGCGTGGGCTGCGGCGTCTACTACCCGACGCCCATCCACCGCCTGCCCGCCTACGCCGAGCAGCACGCCGGCGACGACCTCCCCGAGACCGACCGCGCGGCGGCCGAGGTCCTGTCGCTGCCGGTCCGCCCGGACCTGACCCCCGCCGAGGTCGCCACGGTCGTGGACGCGGTCACCGGCGCCCGCGCCGCGGGGGCCCGCACGGCGGTGCGCGCGTGACCGCCCCGGTGCTGCGCGCGGGGGTGCTGGGCCTGGGGATGATGGGGCGCAACCACGTCCGGGTCCTGCGCAACCTCGACGGCGTGGAGCTGGTCGGCGTCGCCGACCCGTCCGGTGACCTCCACCGCGCCGCCGACGGCCTGCCGTGCCTGCCCGACCTCGACGCGCTCCTGGAGCTGGGCCTGGACCTGTGCGTCGTGGCCACCCCGACCGCCGAGCACGAGCGCAGCGGGCTGGCCCTGGCCACCGCGGGCGTCGCCGCCCTGGTCGAGAAGCCCCTGGCCGAGGACACCCAGGCCGCCGTGCGCCTGGCGCGCGCGTTCGAGGACGCCGGGCTGGTCGGCTGCGTCGGCCACATCGAGCGCTACAATCCGGCCCTGCGGTCGCTGCACCAGCGCCTGGCCGCCGGCGACCTGGGCGAGCTGTTCCAGATCGCCACCCGCCGCCAGGGCCCGTTCCCCAACCGCATCCGCGACGTCGGGGTCACCAAGGACCTCGCGACCCACGACATCGACCTCACCGGCTGGGTCGCCGGCACCCCGTTCGCGTCGGTCAGCGCCCGCACCGCCCACAAGACCGGGCGGATGTACGAGGACCTGCTCGCGGTGACCGGCCTGCTGGCCGACGGGACGGTGACCAACCACCTCGTGAACTGGCTCACCCCCACCAAGGAGCGCGTGACGATGGTCACCGGCGAGCGCGGCTGCTTCGTCGCCGACACCCTCACCGCGGACCTCACCTTCTACGCCAACGGCCAGGTGCCGACGTCCTGGGACGCGATCTCGGCGTTCCGCGGCGTGACCGAGGGCGACATGATCCGCTACGCGCTGGCCAAGCCCGAACCGCTGGCGGTCGAGCTGGCCGCCTTCCGCGACGCGGTGCGCGGGGACGGCGGCGAGGTCGTGACCATGCGCGAGGGGGTGCTCGCGGTGCAGATCGCCGAGGCCTGCCTGGAGTCCGCGCTCAAGGGCGTGACCGTGGACCTGGCCGCGGCCGACGCCCCGCACCGCACGGTGGACCTCACCGAGGCGGCGCGCCGGTGACGACCACCTGCGTCGTCGCGCTCGGCAAGATCGGCCTGCCGCTCGCGGTCCGCTACGCCCAGGCGGGCCACGACGTCGTCGGCGCCGACATCGACCCCGACGTGGTCGCCCTGGTCGGCAAGGGCGAGCCGCCCTTCCCCGGCGAGGAGGGGCTGGCCGAGGGGCTCGGCGAGGTCCTGGCCGCGGGGCGCCTGACCGCCACCACCGACACCGCCGCGGCGGTCGCGGCGAGCAGCACCGTCGTGGTGGTCGTCCCCCTGGTCCTGGACGCGGCCGGGAGGCCCGACTTCCGCGCGATCGACGCGGCCACCGCCGCGATCGCCGACGGGCTGCGCCCGGGCACGCTGGTGAGCTACGAGACCACCCTGCCGGTCGGCACCACCCGGACGCGCCTGGCGCCCGCGCTGGCCCGGCGCTCCGGGCTGACCCCCGGCGTCGACCTGCACGTGGCCTTCAGCCCGGAGCGGGTCAACAGCGGGCGGATCTTCGCCGACCTGCGCCGCTACCCCAAGCTGGTCGGGGCGCTGGACCCCGCCGGCGCCGCGCGCGCGACCGCCTTCTACCGCGACGTGCTGGACTTCGACCCGCGCCCGGACCTGCCCCGCCCCAACGGCGTCTGGGACCTGGGCAGCACCGAGGCCGCGGAGCTGGCCAAGCTGGCCGAGACCACCTACCGCGACGTCAACATCGCCCTGGCCAACGAGTTCGCGGCCCACGCCGAGACCCTGGGCATCGACGTCCACGCCGTGATCGCCGCGGCCAACAGCCAGCCCTACAGCCACGTCCACCGCCCCGGCGTCGCCGTGGGCGGGCACTGCATCCCGGTCTACCCGCGCCTGTACCTGGCCGGGGACCCGGGGGCGCGGCTGCCCGCGGCGGGGCGGGCGATCAACGAGGCCGTGCCCGGTCGCGTCGTGGACCGCCTGGCGCGCCACCTCGGCGGGCTGGACGGGCTGCGCGTGACGGTGCTGGGCGCCGCCTACCGCGGCGGGGTCAAGGAGACCGCGTACTCGGGGGTGTTCCCCCTGGTCGCGGAGCTGGCGGCGCGCGGGGCGGCGCCCGCGGTCCACGACCCGCTGTACGACGACGCCGAGCTGACCGAGCTCGGCCTGGTCCCCTTCGCCCTCGGCGAGCCCTGTGACGCGGCCGTGGTGCACACCGACCACGACGACTACGCGCGGCTGGGCCAGGACGACCTGCCGGGCGTGCGCGCCGTCATCGACGGCCGGTCGGTCCTGGCGCCCGCGCGCTGGCCCGACGTCGACGTGCTGGTGCTGGGCCGGGGCTGACCCGCCGGCGCGGCCCGGCCAGCAGGCCGGCCCCCCAGGCGGTGTGCATGGTCGCGAAGCTGGCGGCGAGCTGCAGCCCGGCGGTCCCCACCCCCGCGATGCGCGCCGAGACGCCCGCCACCACGGCGAGGTAGGCGGCGGGGACCACCAGGCTGCGGCCGCCGGTCGGCACGGCCAGGGCGATCCCCAGCGCGTTCGCGGCGACGGCCGCGGGGGGGACCACCTGGCGCCAGCGCAGCGACCGGGGGTGGCGGCGCAGGACCTCGCGCTTCCACTGGCCGTACTCGTAGTACTGGCGCCACAGCGACCGCACGGTGGACCGCGGGTGGTAGGTGACCTCCAGGTCCGGGGAGAACCAGACCAGGCCCCCCGCCGCGCGCAGCCGCCAGTTCAGCTCGTAGTCCTGGTTGCGCAGCAGGGTCTCGTCGTAGCCGCCCACGCGCTCGAGGGCCTCGCGGCGGAAGACGCCCAGGTAGACGGTGTCCACGGGGCCCGCCGGCCCGCCGTAGTGGAAGCGGGCGTCGCCGGTGCCGAAGCGCGACGACATCGCCCGCGCGACCGCGGCGGGGAAGCCGCGCGCGGCGGTCGCCCGCTGGATCCCGCCGACGTTGTCGGCCCCGGTGGCGCGCAGCACCTCCACCGCGCGGCGCAGGTAGCCGGGGGCGGGCTCGCAGTGGGCGTCGACGCGGGCGACCACGTCGCCGGAGCAGTCGGCCAGCGCCCGGTTCAGCCCCGCCGACGCGGTCCCCGCCGGGTTGGGCACGACCCGGACGCGCAGGTCGCCCGCGGCCAGCTCGGCCGCGGCGTCCAGGGTGCCGTCGCGGGAGGGCGCCACCGCCACCACGACCTCGAGCGGCCCGGGGTAGTCCTGGTCCAGCGCGGCGCGGACCGCACCCGGCAGCCGCTCGGCGTCATCGCGGGCGGGGATGACCACCGAGACCGCCGGATACTGCTCCTCTGCCACGTCACAAATAGTACATAGCTGGATAAGCGCCGGATCGACGCCGGCGACGGTCCGCTAGCGTCCGGGGGATGGCGCCCTCCCCCGATCCGCGCGTGACGGTGAGCGTGATCCTCCCCGTGCTGGACGAGGTGCGCACCATCGACGGCTGCCTCGCCTCGCTGCTGGACCAGGACTACGACGGGCCCCTGGAGATCGTCGTGGCCGACGGCGGCTCGACCGACGGGACGCGGGCGCGGCTGGCGGCCGCGCGCGCCCACGCGGGCGACCGCCTCCGGCTCCTGGACAACCCCGGCCGGCTGCAGGCCCACGGGCTGGGCCTGGCCGCGCGGCACGCCCGCGGCGAGGTGCTGGTGCGCGCCGACGCCCACACCACCTACGCCCCCGACTACGTGCGCCGGTCGGTCACGGCGCTACGGGAGTCCGGCGCCGCGGCGGTCGGCGGTCGGCTGGTGCCCGAGGGCCGGACGCGCGGCGAGCGCGCCGCCGCCCTGGCCATGCGCTCGCCCCTGGGCGTCGGGCCCGGCCGCTTCCACCACGCCCGGAGGCGGGAGGAGGTCGACACCGTCTACCTGGGCGCGTGGCGGCGGGAGGACCTGCTCGGCCTCGGCGGGTTCCGCCCGCTGCCGTCGGGGGCGGGCGAGGACGCCGACCTGGCCTGGCGCATCCGCCGGGCCGGTGGGCGCATCCTGCTGGACCCCGCGATCCGCTCGACCTACCGCCCGCGCGGCAGCGTCGCCGCGGTCGCCCGCCAGCACTGGCGCTACGGCCTGGCGAAGGCCGAGATGCTGTGGCTCAACGGGGTGCTGCCCTCGCCGCGGCCGCTGGCGCCCGCGGCGCTGGTCACCGCGCTGGGCGCGGGCCTGGCCACCGCGGCGGCGGGACGGACCCGGCTGCCGTTGCTCGGCGTGGTGGCGTCGTGGACGGCGGTGCTCGGCGCGGTGGCGGTGCGCCCCGACCGCCCCGCGCCCCTGGCGGCGGAGGTCGCCGCGGACACCGCGGCCATGCACCTGTCCTACGGCGCCGCGCTGCTGTGGGGGCTCGCCCGCGGGCCGGGACCCGTCCGCCACCTGCGCGCGCCCGCCCCGGACCGCCCCGCCCCGGCCCCCGCGGCCGGCCACCGCCGCGCCCGCCCCGCCCGCCCGGTCCCCGCCCCGCCGGCCGACCGCCGGCGGACCGCGCGCCGCTGACGCGGGGTGGCCGGTTTCCCCGGTCGGGGAGCGGTTAGTGTTCCGGCGGTGTCGAGCGTGTGCGTGCACGTCGTGCTGTTCAACAACCAGATCGCGGCGGTCTGGCGGCTGCTGAGCGCCGTCGGCGCCATGGCCCGCCACGCCCGCGACCGCCGCGGCCTGGACGGCGTGCGGCTGGCGATCGGCGATTCCTCGTCCACGCCGGTGCTGTCGGCGCAGGACGCGGCGCAGCTGGACGTCCACGGGCGGGCGGCCGGGCTGGACGCGGTCACCTACGACTTCTTCGACGCCAACCTCGGGTCCTCGGGCGGCAACAACCGCCTGGGCGCCACCGGGGACGAGGACCACGTCCTGGTGCTGAACCCCGACACCTACCCGGCGCCGACGATGCTGTCCGAGCTGCTCGCCGTCGCCGCCGACGACCACGTCGGCATCGCCGAGGCGCGCCAGCTCCCCTGGAGCACCCCAAGCGCTACGACCTGCGCCGCGGCGACACCGGCTGGGCCAGCGGGTGCTGCATGCTGCTGCGCCGGTCGCTGTTCCGGCGGCTGTCGGGCTTCGACAGCGAGCACTTCTTCCTGTACTGCGACGACGTCGACCTGTCCTGGCGCGTGCGCCTGGCGGGCCTGCGCGTCGTCCACGTGCCCACCGCGGTCGTCTTCCACGACAAGCGCATCAGCGACGACGCGGCCCTGCTCCCGACCGAGGCCGAGCACTTCTACGCGCTGCTCGGCCGCCTGATGCTCGCCCGCAAGTACGACCGCGCCGACGTGCTCGCCGAGACCGTCGCCGCCGTCACCGCGGGCGGCACCGCCGCCCAGCGCGAGGCGCTGGAGGAGTACCGCCGGCGGGAGGCCGACGGGCGGATGCCCGACCCGCTCGCCGGCGCCGACCGCGTCGCGGAGTTCGTCGGCGGCGAGTACGCCGTCCACCGGTACTAGGAGCCTGCGCCGATGACCAGGGCCGAGCAGTACCGGCTGCGCTTCGCGTGGGACTCGACCTACGGGCGCGTCGTGGGGCTCCTCGCCGACCTGCAGGTGCCCGCGGGGCTGGTGCTGGACCTCGGCTGCGGGTACGGCCCGGCGGCCGAGCCGCTGCGCGAGCGCGGCTTCGACTACGTGGGCTGCGACCTCGCCGCCGAGGGGCGCGCCGACCTCGAGGCGCGCGGGTTCGCCACCCACGAGCTGGACCTGGAGGACGTCGCCGGCCTGGGCGACCGGCTGCGCGCGATCGTCGCGGGCCGGCGGGTCGCCGCGATCCTGCTGCTGGACACCCTGGAGCACCTGCGCGACACCGACGCGTTCCTGGACGCCCTGCGCGACGTGTCGCTGGACCTCGACCGGCCCCACCTGCTCGTCAGCGTGCCCAACGTCGCCCACTACGACGTCGGCGCCAAGCTGCTGATGGGCCGCTGGGACGTCACCCCGACCGGGCTGCTGGACGCCACCCACGTGCAGTTCTTCACCGAGGGCCGGCTGATCGGCGACCTCGCCGGCCGCGGCTGGCGCCAGGTGCAGGAGCGCGACCTCGGGCTGTACCGCAGCGACCAGCACTTCCCCGCCGACCACCCGGCGCTGCAGGAGGGCGCGCCGCTGCACGACCTGCTGCTGGACCTGCGCCGGCGGGTGGACGGGACCGCCACCGTCAACCAGTTCGTGCGCGCCTTCGCCCACCTGCGCGTCGGCGCCGCCGAGCCGCCCGCCGCCGTCCCGACCCCGTTCGCGTCGGTCCTGGTGCGCACCCAGGGGCTGCGCCCCGACAGCCTGCTCGAGGCGCTGACCTGCCTGGCCGCGCAGACGGTCGACGACTTCGAGGTGCTGCTGCTCGTGCACACCTCCGACACCGCGGTGCTCGCGGGCGTCCGCGACCTCGTCGCGCTGTTCGCGCCGCAGTTCGCCGCGCGCGTCCGGGTCCTGCAGGTCCAGGGCGGCGGCCGGGCGCGGCCCCTGAACCTGGGCCTGGAAGCGGCCGCCGGCCGCTACGTGGCGTTCCTGGACGACGACGACCTGGTGACGGCGGACTGGATCGAGGTGTTCACCCAGGCATCCGCGGCCGCTCCGGCCCGCGTGCTGCGCAGCGTCACCGTCGACCGCCGGGTGGTGCGGGTGCGCGGGGACCGCCACGTCGGGTCCTACGTGACGACCAGCGGGCTGGAGGCGACGCACGCGCGCACCTTCGACCTCGTCCAGCACCTGTTCATGAACCAGACCCCGATCTGCTCGGTGGCGCTGCCCCGGGAGGCGCTGCGCACCTTCGGGCTGGCCTTCGACGAGGGCCTGGCGGTGCTGGAGGACTGGCAGCTGCTGCTGCAGCTGGTCCTGCTCTGCGGGGTCCACGACACCGGGCGGACGACCAGCGTCTACCACCGCTGGGAGGGCGCGGACAGCTCGTGGGGCGCGATCGACCCGCGCATCTGGGACGGCATCCGCCTGGCGATCCTCCAGCGCTTCGACGCCGCCCCGCTGCTGCTGCCGCCGGGCAGCGCCACCCGCATCGCCCGCCTGCAGGAGGACCTGGCCGCCCTGCGCGGCCCCGGCGCCGCACCCGCCCCGGCCCCGCTGCGCGCCCGGCTGCGCGCCCGCGCCCGCGCCGCCGCGCCGGACTGGGCGATCCGGCTGTACCGCCACGCCCGGGCGCGGCGCATCCTGCGGTCGCTGCCACGATGATCGGGCCGGGGCCGGCGGCGACGGTGGTGGTGGTCGCCTTCCACCGCCCGGCGCCGCTGGACCGGCTGCTCGCCGGGCTCGCCGACCCGGCGCTGGAGCGCGTCGTCGTCGACGTCGAGGACGACCCCGCCGTGGCCGCCGTCTGCGCCGCGCGGGGCGTGACCCGGGTGGCGGTGGCGGCCAACGTCGGCTACGCCGCGGCGGTCAACCGCGGCGCGGCCCGCGCCGCCGCCCCGGTGGTGGTCTTCGCCAACGACGACCTGGAGGCCGACGCCGCGACGGTGCTGCGCCTGGCCGGGGCGGTGGCCGCGGGCGAGGCCGACGTCGCGGTCCCGCGGGTCCGCGACGCGGCCGGTGCGGTCGAGCGCACCGTCGCCGCCCTGCCCACTCCGGGGGCGCTGGCCCGCGAGTGGCTGCTGCTCCCCGACCGCCCCGTGCCGCTGCTGCGCGCGGTCCTGCGCGTCCACAAGTGGCGGCTGCCGGACCGCCCGGAGCGGATCGACGCGGCGTCGGCCCTGCTGGTCGCGGTGCGCCGGGACCTGCTGGCCGCCACCCCGCTGCCCGAGGACTACTTCCTGTACTGGGAGGAGTCGGAGTGGTTCTGGCACCTGCGCCGGGCGGGGGCGGTCGTGCAGTACCGGCCCGACTGCACGGTGCGCCACCTGGGCGGGCGCGGCGACGTGCGCCCGGAGAAGTCCCGGCTGCTGGCCGCCAACGCGCTGCGCTGTGTGCGCCGCACCCAGGGGCCCGCCGCCGCGGCCGCCGCCGTCCCGGTCGTCATCGCCTGGAACCTGCGCCTGCTCGCCGTGGCGCTGGCCCGCCTCGCCCTGCGCCCCGGGGCCCACGCCGCGCGCGCTGGTCCGCGCCCGCGCCGCGGGGGTGGCGGCGGCCCTGGCCGCCGGGCTGGGCCGGGCGTGACGCTGCTGCTGGTCGACTGGCTGGGGCGCGGCGGGATCGCGCAGTCCAGCGCGTCCTGGCTGGCGGAGGCGCGGCGCGCGGGGGTCGAGGCGGCGGCGGTCACCCGCGCCGGCCGTGAGCTGGAGGCGGTGGCGGGGTCCCCGCCGCGCGGCCACCCGTTGCTCGCCCACCGCGCGCTGGCCGCCACCGCCGCCCGCGCCATCCGCGAGCGCCGGCCCGAGGTCGTCGTCGTCCAGAACCACGTCGTGCCGCTGCTGGAGCGGCCCGTCCACGCCGCCGCCCGCGCCGTCGGCGCGCGGCTGGTCCTGGTCGTCCACGACCACCGGCTGCACACCGCCGCCGCGGGCTGGGGCGCGGGCCTGCGCGGGCTGGTCCGCGGCGCGGACCTGGTCGTGGCCCACAGCGCCTACGTCGCCGAGCGCCTCCCGCGCCGCGACGTCGCCGTCACCCCCCTGCCCGTCCCCCTGGGCGTCGTCCCCGCACCCCTGCCCCTGCGGGCACGCCCCCCCGGTCCCCTCGTCGCCGTGCACTTCGGCGTCGTGCGGCGCCGCTACAAGGGCACCGCGACCGTCACCGCGCTCGCGCGGGCCGGGGTCCCCGGCTGGACCTTCGCGGTCGCCGGCGCGGGCGCGCCCCCGGCCGCCCCGTGGCTGGCGTCCGTGGCGGGCTACGTAGACACCGGCGTGCTGCTGGACCTCGTCGCCCGCTCCGACGCCACCGTCCTGCCCTACCGGCTGGCGACCCAGAGCGGGTCGGCGGTCCTGGCCATGGCGGTGGGGTCGGTGTGCGTGGCGAGCGCCGTCGGCGGCCTGGCCGAGCAGCTCGACGGGGGCCGCGCCGGGGTCCTGGTGCCCGCGGGGGCGGGGACGGGCGCCTGGCGCGCCGCGCTCGAAGCGCTGGCGGACGACGCCCGCCGGGCGGCGCTGGCGGCGGCGGCCTGGCGCCTGGTCTGGGACCGCCACGACCGCTTCGTCGCGTTCCTGCGCCGCGAGGTCCTCACCGGGCTGCGGCGCGGTACGCCGCCACGGTCGCCCTGATCCCGGCCGCCAGGTCGACCTGCGGCGCGAAGCCGAGCGCGCGCAGCTTCGCGGTGTCCAGGACCCGGTAGGGCGCGCCCTCCGGCCGGTCGGGGTCGAAGACGAGGTCCAGGGCGGGGTCCACGGCGTCGCGGACCAGGGTCGCGAGCTCGCGGATGGTCACCGCCTCGGACGCGTCGATGTTGTAGGCCTCGCCGCCCGACCCGGCCTGCAGCACCGCGGCCAGCGCGCGGGCCGCGTCGTCGACGTGCAGGAAGCTGCGCACGGCGTCACCGCGGCCCCAGACCTCCAGGCGCCCGCGCGGCCCCGCCTCCACGGCCCGGCGGATCAGCGAGTGGACCACCGTGGCCCGGGCCGGGTCGAACGACCCGCCGGGCCCGTACAGGCCGGTGAAGCGCGCGCTGGTGACCGCGAACGCCCCGGCGTCGGCGTACCAGGTGGCCAGCAGCTCGTCGGTGAGCTTGGACCAGGCGTAGCCGGAGACCTGGTCGCGGAAGGGCGTGACGCACGGGGCGGTCTCGGGGATCGGGTGGCTGTCGTGCTCGGCGTAGACCACCGCGGAGGACGCGACCAGCACCCGCGCCACGCCCGCGCGCGCCGACGCCTCCAGGACCCCGCGCGTGGCGCGCTGGTTGTCCAGGAAGACGTCGGCGTCGAACACGCGCTGGAACTGGATCCCGCCGGACCGCGCGGCGAGGTGGACCACGACGTGGGCGCCGTCGAGCGCGTCGCGCAGCCCGGCGGGGTCGAGCAGGTCGACGGCGCGGTGCCGGCCGGGCAGCGGCTCGTCGCCGCCGCGGCCGGGCCGGTGGAGCACCGTGACGTCGAAGCCCTGCGCGTGCAGGAGCGCGACGAGGCGCCGCCCCACGTACCCGCGCCCGCCGGTGACGGCGACCCGGCGGCCGCGCCCAGGGTCCACGCGGGCGCTCAGGTGCGCGGTCGGCGGCGCGGCGGGACGACCTCGACGGGCTCGGCGTGCGGGAGCACCGTCGTGGTCCCGTCGCGCGCCCGCCCCGACGCCGGCGCCGGCGGGGCCGCCGCCGCCGCCCGCCGCCGGCGCCAGATCAGCAGCAGGTTGGCCAGCAGCAGCCCCACGCCCAGGACCAGCAGGCCCAGGATCGCCGCCTGGATCGGCTCGGCAGGGTCCCGCGCCGCCGCCGCGACCGCGGGGACGGCGGCGGGGGCGATGACGAGGTTCTGCGGGACGCTGTTGTTGGCCTCGTCGACCTCGTCGACGCGGTCGACCTCGTCGACCTCCGCGGTCACCTGGAACTCGCCCTCCTGCGCCGTCCAGGCCGTCGTCGAGGTCAGGTTCACGACCTCGCCCGGCTGGATGGGTCCGGCGTGCTCGGCGGCCGCCAGCTCGCCGGGGCCGGACAGGAACTGCACGCTGACGGGCACCCCGGGCGGGGTGGGGCTCTGCCCCTGGTTCACCACGGTGGCGGTGAACAGCAGCGGGCTGCCCGCCTGGGTCGCGCCGCTCACGCCGCTGGCCACGACCGCGAGGTCGGGCGGCCCGGGGGGTGGCGGCGGGGCGGGCGTGGCCACGGGGGTGGGCGCGGTCAAAGGCGTGTCGGGCGGGTAGAGCCGCTCGGTGGGGACGAGCTGGCGCGGCTGGCTGGCGCTCTCCCAGGCCAGGAAGATGATCGCCTCGCCGCCGACGTCGAAGTAGTCGAGCTGGATCTCGTGCAGCCGGCCCGCCTCCAGCGTCACGCTGCCCGAGTCCTCGGTCTGGGCGTGCTCGGTGAGGTTGCGCAGGACGACCTCGCCGTCGATGCGCAACCGGACCCCGTCGTCGGACGAGGTCGTGAAGGTGTACTCCTCGGTGAACTCCGGCTGGACGTAGCCGGTCCACACCACGCCGAAGGTGTCGCCCTTGCCGGTGAGCGGGATGCCGTCGGGGATCCCGCGCCCCCAGTCGAAGGCGATGGTGGGATCGAGCCGCTCCGTGACGACGTCGCCGAAGTCGGGGTTGTCGAAGTAGCGCCCCAGCAGGCCCGTCCCGGCGGCCTGCTGCTGGCCGGCCGCCGGCCCCGCGGCCAGCAGCGTCAGGACCAGCACCCCCGCCGCCGCCATCAGTGATCTGCGCATCCCCCGCCTTCGCACGCACGCGCGGTGTGCCCACGTGGACGACCGCTCCGGCTCCCGCTCCCCACGGCCGGTCGGCAGCATAGGGCGGGCGCCGGGTGAACGCCCACCCGGACATAAGGGGCACAGAGCCCCCTGCTAGCCTGCCGAGGATGACCGCAGTGGCGTCTGGCCTGCCCGTCTACGACTCCGCGGCCCGCCGCCCGCCGCTGCTGACGGAGTTCTCCAACCTCCGCGAGCACCGCGGCCTGCTGCGCCTGCTGGTCGTCCGCGACCTCACCGTGCGCTACAAGCGCTCGGCGCTGGGGATCTGGTGGACGATGCTGAACCCGCTGCTCACCACGGCGGTCATGTTCGCGGTCTTCAGCCAGGTCTTCCGCTTCGAGCTCCCCGAGGGCGAGCCGTTCGTGCTCTACCTGCTGTCCGGCGTGGTGGTGGCCGGGTTCTTCGCCCAGGGCGTGATCGCCGCGGGCTCCAGCATCGTGAACAGCGCGGGGATCCTCACCAAGGTCTACGTGCCGCCCGAGGTCTTCGCGCTGGCCGCGGCCACCGCGGCGGGCGCGAACTTCGCCATCAACCTGGTGCCGCTGCTGGTGATCCAGCTCGTCATCGGCTGGGGCATCCCCTGGACGGTCGTGCTGGTGCCCCTGCCCGCGCTGCTGCTGCTCGCCCTGGTCACCGGCGTCGGGCTGCTGGTCGCGGCCGGCGCGGTCTACTTCTACGACGTCCTGGACCTCACCGGCGTGCTGCTCACCCTCCTGGGCTACCTCACGCCGACCTTCTACCCGGTCACGATCGTCCCCGACCGGTTCCGGCCGTTCATCGAGGCCAACCCGCTCTACGGCTTCCTGCTGGCGTTCCGCAGCCTGGTCTACCTCGGGCGGGTCCCGCCCTGGTACGTCTGGGTGTCGATGGGCGTGACCGCGGCCGCCGCGCTGCTGGTGGGCGCGTGGGCGTTCTCGCGCAGCTGGCGCCGTCTGGTCGTGCTGCTGTGACCGCGCCGGTGGTCCAGGCGGACGCGCTCGCGCTGGAGTACCGGCTGGCGCGCCAGCGGACGGGGTCGGCCAAGGAGTTCGCGATCCGGCTGCTGCGCCGCCAGGTCACCTACGAGCGCCTGCGCGCCCTGGACGGCGTGTCGTTCCGCGTCGACCCCGGCGAGGTCCTCGGCGTCGTCGGCCACAACGGTGCCGGGAAGTCGACGCTGCTGAAGATCGTCGCGCGCGTCCTGCCCCCGACCGGGGGGCGGATCGTCGTCCGCGGGACGGTCGCGCCGATGATCGAGCTGGGCGCGGGCTTCAACGCCGAGCTGACCGGCCGCGAGAACGTCGTCCTGTACGGCACCCTGCTCGGCCGCGCACCCGCCGACATGCGCCGCAGGGCCGCGGCGATCGCGGAGTGGGCCGGCCTGGTCGACTTCCTCGACGTGCCCGTCCGCAGCTACTCCACCGGCATGCTGGCCCGGCTCGGCTTCGCCGTGGCCACCGACGTGCGCCCGGACCTGCTCATCGTCGACGAGGTCCTGTCGGTGGGCGACCAGGAGTTCCAGGCGCGCTCGTCGGCGCGGATCGCGGAGATGATGGCGGCGGGCGCCGCGGTCGTGCTCGTCAGCCACGACCTCGACACCGTCGGGACCCTCGCCCACCGGGTCCTGTGGCTGGACCACGGCCGGGCCAAGCAGCTGGGTCCGGCCGCGGCGGTCCTGGCCGCCTACCGCGGCGCGGCCTGACCGGGCGTCAGAGACGCTCGACGCGCGGGCCCGACAGGGTGCCGCTGGTGTCCAGGACCAGGGGCGACAGCCGCGTGATCAGGTCCGGGTCGTAGCTGGCGTGGGCCTGCAGGACGATCACGAGGTCGGCGCCGGGCAGCGCCCGGGTCAGGTCGCGGCGCTCCAGGTGGACGCCGTCCACGCGCCAGGCCGGCACGTAGGGGTCGTGGAAGCGCACCTCGGCGCCCAGCTCCTTGAGCCGGCGGGCGACCGGCCGGGCCGGTGACTCCCGGTCGTCGGAGATGTCCGGCTTGTAGGTGACCCCGAGCAGCAGGATGCGCGCGTCCTTGACCGCCTTGCCCTGGTCGTTCAGCAGGCGCTGCGCCCGCGAGGTGACGTAGGCGGGCATGCGCTCGTTGATCTCCTGGGCCAGCTCCACGAAGCGGAACGGGTAGCCCAGCTGGCGCACGCGGAACGACAGGTAGTTGGGGTCGATCGGGATGCAGTGCCCGCCGACGCCCGGACCGGGGCGGAACGGCTGGAAGCCGAACGGCTTGGTGGCCGCGGCGTCGATCACGTCCCACAGGTCGATGCCCAGGTCGTGGCAGAAGACCGCCATCTCGTTGACCAGCGCGATGTTGACGTGGCGGTAGGTGTTCTCCAGCAGCTTGGCCATCTCGGCCTCGCGGGTCCCGCGGGTGCGCACCACCTTGTCGATGAAGCGGCCGTAGAAGGCGACCGCGCGGTCGCCGCACTCCTCGGTGACCCCGCCGACGACCTTGGGGGTGTTGCGGATGCCGTAGACCTGGTTGCCCGGGTCGATGCGCTCCGGTGAGAACGCGAGGTGGAAGTCGGGGCCGGCCTTCAGCCCGCTGGCGTCCTGGAGGTAGGGCAGGAGCCGGTCCTCCGTCGTGCCGGGGTAGGTCGTCGACTCCAGCACCACGAGCTGGCCGGCGTGCAGGTGCGCGCCGACGGTCGCCATCGCGCCGTCCACCGCGCCCAGATCCGGTCCCCCCGTCGCGCTCAGGGGCGTGGGCACGCAGATGACCACCGTGTCCGCGCGGGCCAGGACGCTCGTGTCGCCGGTGGGGACGAACCCCCGGGCGAGCAGGTCGGCGACGTCGTCGTCGGTCAGGTCGTCGACGTGCGACCGTCCCCCGGCGAGGGCGGCCACCCGCTGCGCGTCGATGTCGAGGCCGACCACCGACAGTCCAGCACGGGTCGCCTCCGCCGCCAGCGGGAGGCCGACATAACCGAGCCCGACGACGACGAGATCCACGCGGTCCGCGTGCGGCAAGGGATCACCGGTCGGCACGGACACCTCCTTGCACCCGAGTTCACACCCGCCGTCACCCTGACGTCACGCACCGATACGCTACAGCGTCGGCGGGCGCGGGCCCCGCCTTGAACGACGTCCGCGGGGCACCGACTGTTGCCCTCACAGCGCGGCGGCGAGCTGGTCGCGGACCAGATCGGTGAGCGCGGTGGTCCCGCCGAGGACGATGCCGCGGTCGAAGCGGCCGCCGCGCTCGGCGAGGAACACCCCCACCGCCGGGGACGCGGCCAGGTCGCGGCCGTCGACGAGCAGCAGGGGCGCGTCGAGGCGCGCGGCGACGGCGCCCGCCGCCAGGGCGTCGGGGTAGTCCGACCCCGTGGCCACGACCAGCGGGCGCGGGTCGGCGCCCAGCCGGTCCAGCACCGCCGCGGGGGGGGCCGCCGAGGTCGCGAAGCGGTCGGCGCCCGCGAGGCGCTCCACGGTGTAGCCGAGCTCCTCCAGGCGGGCGCCCACCGGGTCGGCGACCGCCGCGGGACCGACCGACGACCAGGACGCGCCGGGCGCCCAGCGCCGCGAGCGCCAGCTCGGTGGGGGCCGGCAGCCGGTCGCGCTCGGTCAGCAGGGTCGGCGGGCCGTCGGGACCGGCCCCCAGCGCGCCGCGGACAGCGCGTCGGGGAAGTCGGTGCCGCGGGCCAGGACCACCGTGCCGTCGGCACCGACGCCGGCGGCCCGGGCGGCGGCGGCGGCGGTCGCGAAGCGGTCGGGGCCGGCGACGCGCTCGACCGCCAGGCCGAGCCCGGCGAGGTCCTCCAGCACGCGCGGGCCGACGGCGACCTCGCCGCCGACCACCACCACGCGGTCGACGCCCAGGTCGGTGAGCACGGCGGCGACCTCCCGGGCAGGCCGGCGGGGTCGGTGAGCAGCAGCGGGGCGTCGAGCCCGGCGGCCAGGGCGCCGGCGGCCAGCGCGTCGGGGTAGTCGCGGCCGGTGGTGACCACGGCGACCTCGGCCTGGTCCCAGTGGCGGCGGGCCGCGGCCACGGCCGTGCCCACGCGTGGGTCTGACCGGCGACGCGGTCGACGGGGGCGGGGGGCTCCGGGGCGGGCGGCGGCTCCGGCACCGCGGGGGCGGGACGTCCGGCGGCGGTGGCGCGGGCGGCTCGGGCGCGGGCGGCTCGGGCGCGGGCGGTGCCGGGCGCGGCTCCGGCGCCACGCCGATCCGCCCCGCGGGACCGCCCGTGGGGCAGCCGTTGGCCGGCGTCGGCGTTGACCGAGAACAGCGTGGAACGCAGGTCCATGCTGCGGCGGAACTGGTTGCCGTCCACCGTCCGGGTCCGCTCGGTGCCGACGATCGTGACGCCGCCGTAGCCCAGGTCGAGGTCGCCGACCCGGCAGGCGTTGCCCTGCGGGCCGGGGAAGGTGACCTCCAGCGCGCGGCCGACGCCGAACGCCGCGCCCAGCTCGTCGGCGGAGACCGTGCGCGACCAGGTGCGCAGCGGGTTGTCCCCGGCGTTCTCCCAGCGCGTGTCGTCGACCGGCTGGTGGTGCGGCAGGACGCCGCCGAACACGAACGCGGTGGACTCGCTGTACCCGGCGTGGGACGAGGAGTAGAAGGCGTCGGCCACCTGCCCGTCCACCGTCACCGCCCGCGCCGCGGAGTAGTCGGGCGACCGGGTCGCGTCCACCGCCGCGCGCCAGCGGGCGCCGAACTGGCCCCGGGACCCCTCACTCTCCTTCTCCCACCCCGAGTAGGCCTGGTCGACGGTGGTGGCGTACAGGTCGCAGCGGCAGGCCGTCCGGGCGCCCTCGTGGCGCAGCCGCCGGATCACGGCGTAGGAGCGGGCGGCGATGGCCTGGGCCTTGAGCGCCTCCTCCGGCCACGACGACGGCACCTCCGCAAGGCCGTAGAGGTAGCGGTCGAACGGCGCGACCTCCACGGTCACGAACATGGTCGGGGTCGCGTCGTACACGCTGTCGAACTCCAGGAACCCCCAGCGGTAGCGGTTGCCCGCGCGGATGATCCTGCGGTCGCCGTCGTCGGCCGACAGCCGCGCGCGCAGCAGCGCGTAGCGGTCGCCGCCGCGCCAGATCTCGCGGTCGCCGTCGCGGACGACGTAGCGCACGTCGCCGCCCTCGATCGTGAGCCCCACCGTCCAGGTGACATCGGGGGCCAGGCGCAGGCCGGTGTCGGTGCACTCCCCGTCGCGGCACAGCTCGAAGGGGATGGTGCCCTCGACGCCGCTGACCCGGCGGGAGGTCGCGTCGGTGTCCAGGCTCACGCGCACCGCGCCGGGCATCCTGATGGTCCCGACCTGGGCGCCCGGGTAGTAGGTCTCCACGATGGTCTCGGCGTCGCAGCCCAGCAGGGCGGCACCGCGCGCGCCGTACTGGCTCATGCCGGCCCCGTGGCCCGAGCCCCCGCCGGTGATGCGGAAGTCACCGGGGTCCGGCGTCGCCGGGACGATCTGCTCGCCGCCGGACGGCAGGCAGGTGGCCGCCGGCTGCGCCGCGGCGGGGACCGCGGGCAGGGCGGGGAGCGCCAGCAGCGCGAGGACGACCGACACCAGGACCAAGCGCTGCATGTGGGGTCAACCCCTCCGTAGCGTTGCGATGACTCAGCGTCATCAACATGCTGGCGCACGAGCGCAGAAGGGGCAAGAGGTAACTTTGTTGCTAGTTGGGGCTGAAGCGCACCAGGACGCCGGTCAGCAGCGCGCCCCACCAGCACAGCTGGGACACCACGGCGGCGACCGCCGCGCGGCGGACCAGCCCGGGTGGCGCGTCGGCGCGCGTCAGCAGCGCCGGGTACGTCGCGGCTGCGCGGCGCAGGCGGTAGGCGTTGAGCCCCCCGACCCCGATGCCGAGCACGAGCAGCAGCTTGACCCACATCAGCGGCTGCGACAGGTCCGGCGCCAGCAGCGCGCCGCTGACCAGGAGCCCCGCGTAGCCCAGCCAGATGGGCAGCTCGACGTCGGCGCCGACGCGCAGGACGTCGCCGAGGGGGCGCCGTCCCCGCAGCCAGCGCAGGCCCACCGCGTCGATCGCGACGACCCCGCCGAGGCCGACCGCCAGCGATGCGAGGTGGACCAGCACCGCGGCCTGGAACACCAGGCGGGGCGGGTTGAGCTGGCCGCCGACCACCACGGCGTCGGCCCAGACGACCACGAGCACCGCCAGGGCCACCAGCGGGCGGGGACCCTTCCCCGACGGGATGGTCGGGTCCGCCGCGGCCGCGCGGCGCCGGCGGGTGCCGGCCTCCTGCGCCGGAAGGGCCGTCGTGGCCGCCGCGCGGGACGTCGGCTCCTGGACCGGGAGGGCGCTGGTCGCGTCGGCGCGCGGGGTCCGGGTCGTCGGCGCCGAGGCGGGCAGTACCCCGGTGCCCTCCGCGCGGCGCGCAGGGGCGGCTGGTCGGCGGCGCGGCCGGGAGCACGCCGGCGCCGTCCGCGGCGGCGCGCGGGGGCCGGGCGCCGGGGGCGCCCAGGCGGGGTCGTCGTCGTCCAGAGGGGCCCGGCGCGCCTCGGGACCGGGCGACGGCTCCCACTGCGGGTCGCGGGGCGCCGGTGCGCGCACCTCCCCGGGGGGCGGTGCGGCCCAGGGGGCGACATCGTCGCGCGCGGGCGCGCCGGGGGCGGACCAGGCCAACGTGCCGGGCGGCGGGGTGGGGTCGTCGTCATCCACCGCGGCGGGACGCTCGGCGGCCGCACGCGTGTGCCGCGTCTCGGGTCGCCAGGGAGCGGCGGGGGCCGCCGGGGGTGCGGGCTGCGCCTCCCAGGGCGGGCGCCAGGGCACGGGGGCCGCGGCCGGCGGGTCGGTGTCGCCCCCGCCCGTCGTCGCCGGCTCCCAGCCGTCGTCGTCCGCGGCGGCCCGGCGGGTCGAGCCGTCCCACCGCTCCACGGCGGCGGCGGCGGGGGCGGGGGCGGGGTCCGGCTCGGGCTCGGGGGTCCAGCCGCTGGCGGCGCCCTGCTGGGCGGGCACGTCGTCCCACCCGTCGCCGGCCGCCGGGGGTCGGGCGGGACCGGTGCGGGGGCGGTCGGCGACCACGGCGCCGCGGCCGCCCGCGAGGTCGCGTCGGTCGGCGTCCACCGCGGACGCCCCGCCGCCGCCCGCGCGCGACGACCACGCCGCCTCGCCGAGCGGCGCCGCGGGCGCCGGGGGCGACCCGTTGGGCGACCGCGAGGACCACGGCTCGTCCCGTTCCGGCGCCGCGGCCCCCGCCGACCGCGACGACCACGGCGGGTCAGCGGGGGCGGGGCGGCGCCGTTCGACGACCGGGACGACCACGGCGCCTCCGACACCGGCGCGGCCGGCGGCGGGCCGTCGGGAGACCTGGACGACCACGGCACGTCGGACACCGGGGGCGGCGCGGCCGGGCGTGACGACCACGGCTGCTCCCCCGACGGCGGCGGCGCGCCGTTGAGGGACCTGGACGACCACGGCGCGTCCGGCACCGGCGGCGCGGCCGGGCGTGACGACCACGGCTGCTCCCCCGACGGCGGCGGCGCCCCGCTGGGGGACCTGGACGACCACGGCGCCTCCGGCACCGTCGGCGCGGCCGGGCGTGACGACCACGGCTGCTCCCCCGACGGCGGCGGCGCCCCGGTGGGGGACCTGGACGACCACGGCGCCTCCGGCACCGGCGGCGACGCGCCCGGGCTGACCGCCGGGCGCGACGACCACGGCTGCTCACCCGCAGGCGGCGCATCGTCGGGCGACCCGGACGACCACGGCACGTCGCGCTGCGGCGAGGGCGCGGCCGGGGCGGCAGGCCGCGACCACGGCTGCTCGCCCGACGGCGGCGGCGCGCCGTTGAGGGACCTGGACGACCACGGCGCGTCCGGCACCGGCGGCGAGGCGGGCGGGGCCGCCGGGCGCGACGACCACGGCTGCTCGCCCGCCGGCGGCGGCGGGCCGTTCGGGGACCTTGACGACCATGGCGCGTCGGGCACCGGCGGCGGCGGGGCCGGGCGCGACGACCACGGCTGGTCGCCCGCCGGCGGCGGCGCTGGGCCCGCGGCGGGGGCGCCGCCGGGGCCGGCGGGCGGGACGACCACGGCTCGTCGCGGGGCGGGGCCCACGGGTCGGCGGCCGGGGGCGGCCCGTCGCGGGGGGTGGGGCGGGCGGCGCGGGAGGTGATGGGGGACGTCGTGGGCGGGACCTCGTCGGACGGCGGCCGCCGCCACGCGCCCTCGTCGCGGTCGTCCGCGGGCACGGCAGGAGCACCGGGGGCGGGCTCGCCGGTCATGACGGCGTGCCAGCCACCGCGTTCGTCGGCGACCTGCCAACCGTTACGGGTCTCCGGCCTGTGCTGCATGCGACCGACCATAGTCCACCGGGTCGGGGGTCACACCTCCCCGCCCTGTTGGACAGGGTGACCCCCCGGCCGCGCCCCCCTACGCGTGCCCGTGCGTCTTCCCCCGCAGGGCCGTCCACGCCATCGCCGCCAGCACCCACGCGACCAGCCCCAGGCGGATCAGCGGCCGCAGCGCCGCCCGCCGCCCGCGCGCGTACCGGGCGCCGAAGAACCGGTCGAGCGAGCGCGCGTGCTCCACGGCCATGCGGTAGCGCACCCGCGACACCGACCCGCCGACCGTGTGGAGGATCTCGGTGACCGGTGAGAACACGACCAGCCACCCGGCCTCGCCCATGCGCGCGCACAGGTCGACGTCCTCGACGAACATGAAGTACCGCGCGTCGAACCCGCCGACGGCGTCGAACGCCTGGCGCCGCACCGCCATGCACGCGCCGCTGACCCAGTCGACGACCCGCTCGCTGCGGTGGTCCCAGTCGCTCAGGCGGTAGGCGCGCGTCCACGGGTTCTGCGGCCAGAACAGCCCGAACGCGGCGTGCGCGAGCGCCTGCCCGATCGACGGGAACGACCGCGCGGACAGCTGCAGCCGCCCGTCGGGGAAGCGGATCAGCGGCCCGAGGACCCCGACCTCGGGCCGGGCCACCAGGAAGTCCCGCATCGCCTTTGCCGACCCCGGCGGGAAGCGGGTGTCGGCGTTGGCCAGGACGACGACCTCGGCCGACGACGCGGCGACGCCGGTGTTGGCCGCCTGCCCGAAGCCGACGTTGGGCAGCGACAGCACCAGGGCGTCGGGGTCGGCCGCCTGCGCCGCGGCGGCGCTGCCGTCGCTGGACCCCGAGTCCACGACCACGATCTGGTCGGCGCCGGCGTCGCGCAGGGACTCCAGGCACGCGACGAGGTCGTCGCGGGTGTCGTGCACGACGACGACGACGGCGACCCGGACCTCGGCGTCGCCGGTGCCGGGACGGACGAGGTCCGGCGCGACGGCGCTCATGCGTGCACCTCACACGCCGGGCGGCTCGCGAGCACGGACTCCGGCCTTCGGCCCGCGGCGCTCATGCGTACACCTCACACGCCGGGCGGCTCCCGAGCACGGACTCCGGCCTTCGGCCCGCGGCGCTCACATGCTCACCTGGCGGCCGCCGGGGCCAGCTCGGCGACCAGCCGCGGCAGGGACTCCTCCCAGCGCGGTAGGGGCGGCAGGCCCGTCAGCCGCGCCATGAGGTTGTCGAGCACCGAGTTCGCCGGCCGCGGGGCGGGCGCCCCGTACTCGGCGGTGGTGATCGGCGCGACCGCCACGTCGAGCCCCGCTTCGCGGTAAGCGGCGACGGCGAGCTCGTACCAGGTGCAGGTCCCGCTGTTGGTCAGGTGGTAGGTCCCGAAGCGCCCGGTGACGGCCAGGCGGCGGATCGCCGGGGCCAGGTCGAACGTGAATGTCGGCGACCCGGTCTGGTCCGCGACGACCTTGACCGCGTCGCGCTCGCGGCCGACCCGCAGCATGGTGCGCACGAAGTTGCCCCCGTGCGCGCCGAGCACCCACGAGGTGCGCACGATGTGGTGCCGCGGGAGGGTCTGGCGGACCAGCTGCTCACCCGCCGCCTTGGACCGCCCGTAGACCGACTGCGGGTTGACCGCGTCGAACTCGGTGTAGGGCCGGTCGGACCGCCCGTCGAACACGTAGTCGGTGGACACGTGCACCATCACCGCGTCGCCCAGCGCGCAGGCCCGCGCCACCCACCACGGCGCCAGCGCGTTGGCGCGCCACGCCGCGTCGGGCTCGGACTCCGCGGCGTCGACCTTGGTGTGCGCGGCGGCGTGGACGACGAGGTCCGGGGCGTGGTCGCGGACGGACGCGACGACCGCGGCCTCGTCGGTGACGTCCAGGTCGGCCCGGGTGAGCCCGACCACGTCGTGGTCGGCGAAGGCCTTCACCAGGTCGTGCCCCAGCTGCCCCCCGGCGCCGGTGACGACGACCCTCACGGCCGCGCCCCGCCCTCGGGCTCCGCCTCCGGGTCGATGCGCGCGTCGGTGGACGGCACGGGCCCGGCCGGGGGCAGGCCGCGGCGCTGGGTCGCGCCCTGCGCCTTGAGGGGCCGCCACCACCACTCGTTGGCCCGGTACCAGTCGATGGTGGCGTCCAGGGCGGCGTCGAAGGCCGTCTCCGGCTTCCACCCCAGGGCCCGCACCTTGGCGGTGTCGACCGAATAGCGCAGGTCGTGGCCGGGCCGGTCGGCGACGTGGCGGATCATGTCCTCGCCCGCGCCGAAGCGGTCGAGCAGGCGCAGGGTCAGCTCGCGGTTGGTCATCTCGTTGCCCGCGCCGACGTTGTAGACCTCGCCGGGCGTGCCCTCGGTCAGCACCAGCCACTGCGCCGCGACGTTGTCCAGGACGTAGGTCCAGTCGCGCACGTTGCGCCCGTCGCCGTACAGCGGCACCGGCTGGCCGTCGATCAGGTTGGTGACGAACAGGGGGATGACCTTCTCCGGGAAGTGGTACGGGCCGAAGTTGTTGGCCGTCCGGGTCACCGTGATCGGGTACCCGTAGGTCACCCCGTAGGAGCGCGCGAGCAGGTCCGCGGACGCCTTGGACGCCGCGTACGGCGAGTTGGGCTCCAGGGCGTCGCCCTCGACGAAGGAGTCCGGCTCGGGGATCGAGCCGTAGGTCTCGTCGGTGGAGATGTGCAGGACGCGGCCGACATCGGCGCGCATCGCGGCCTCGAAGACGGTGTTCGCGCCCAGCACGTTGGTGGTCACGAACTCCGCGGACCCGGTGATGGACCGGTCGACGTGGGTCTCGGCGGCGAAGTTCACGACCGCGTCGTGGCCGGGCAGGACCTCGGCGAGCGCGGCGCCGTCGACGATGTCGCCCTGCACGAAGGTGTAGCGCGGGTCGTCGGCGAGGTCGCGCAGCGACGCGGGGTTGCCCGCGTAGGTCAGCTTGTCGTAGTTGGTGACCCGCACGTCGGGCTGGGTGGTCAGCACGTGGCGGATGAAGTTGGAGCCGATGAACCCGGCCCCGCCGGTGACGAGGATGCGCATCTAGACCAGTCCCACCTTGCTGTGGTCGCCCAGCATCAGCCGGTACGCGTGCGGCTTGCGGTCGGTGCGCCCGACCTCGACGTTGCGCCCGATCAGCGAGTCGACGAGCCGGCGCATGTCGCGGATCGTGGTCTGCTCCAGGACGACGCTGTGCTCGATCTCGGAGTCCTCGATCACGCACGAGTGGTAGATCGCCGTGTACGGCCCGACGAAGGTGTTCACCAGGCGCGTGCCCTTGCCGATGATGGCGGGCCCGCGCACGAAGGTGTTGACCAGCTGCGCGCCCTCCTCGATGACGACGCGGCCCTGGACCTCGCTGCGCTCGTCGAGGTGGCCGTCGATGCGCTGCTCGTAGGACTCCAGGACGATGCGGTTCGCCTCGAGCAGGTCGTAGAGCTTGCCGGTGTCCTTCCACCGCGCCGCCCACCAGCCCTCGATGACGTGGGAGCGCACCGTGTCGCCCTCGTCGATGAGCCACTGGATCGCGTCGGTGATCTCCAGCTCGCCGCGGTCGCTCGGCTTGATCGCGTGCGCCGCCTCCAGGATGCGGGCGGAGAACACGTAGCACCCGACCAGCGCCAGGTCGCTCTGCGGGTCCTCGGGCTTCTCCACCAGGCGGGTCACGTCGCCGTTGGGGCCCAGCTCCGCGACGCCGAACTGGCGCGGGTCGCCGACCGGGGACAGCAGGATCTGCGCGGCCGGTCGCGTGGTCCGGAACTCCTCCACGAACTCCGCGATCCCGCCGACGATGAGGTTGTCGCCGAGATACATCACGAAGTCGTCGTCGCCCAGGAACGCCTCGGCCGTCAGCACCGCATGGGCGAGGCCGAGCGGCTGGGGCTGGTGGACGTAGGTGGCGGAGATGCCGAAGCGGGAGCCGTCGCCGACGTGGGCGCGGATCTCCTCGTGGGTCTCCCCGACGATGATCCCGACGTCGGTGATGCCCGCGTCGCGGATCGCCTCCAGGCCGAACTCCAGGATCGGCTTGTTGCCGACCGGCACGAGCTGCTTGGCGCTCGTGTTGGTGATCGGGCGGAGGCGCGTGCCGGCGCCTCCCGACAGCACCAGGGCCTTCATCGCCTGACTCCTCGGGTCTAGCAGGCGACGTCCGAGGTCGACGCGCCCGCGAAGGTGGGGCTGGGTTCCGGCGCGGGTGCGGCCGGGGTCTCCGCGGGAGCAGGTGGACTGGTCGCGACCGACCCGCTCCCGGGCGCGGGAGCGCTGGCGGGCGCCTCCGCGCCCGCAGACCCTACCTCGCCCGGCGAGGGGGGCGCCGCACCGGCCACCGCGGCGGGCTGGTCGATCGTCCCCAGCCGGAACCGCCGGAACAGCGCCTCGGCCGGTTCCTCCTGCACGACCAGGACCTCGGCGTCGCCGTACTCGTCGTCCACGGCCGGGACGGTGAAGGTCTGGAGCCGGTCGCCCGCGAGGTCGCGGAAGGTCCACGCGTAGCGGGCCATCTCCAGCGTGGTGAGGCTGTCGTCGGCGCTGATGGACTGCTGCAGCACGCGCACGAGGTCCAGGACCCGGGTGGGGTTGGACAGCGTCTCGGCGCTGGCGGCCTGGGCCACCAGCTCGCGCAGGAAGCGCTGCTGGCGGGCGATGCGCCCGAAGTCGCTGTCGATGTGGCGGGCGCGGACGAACCCGAGCGCCTTCTGGCCGTCGAAGGTCGTGCACCCGGCGGGGATGTCGAGGCCGGCGTAGGCGTCCTCCAGCGGCTCCTCGACGTGGAAGGTCACGCCGCCGACGGCGTCGACCGCCCCGATGAAGCCCTGGAAGTCGACCTGGACGTAGTGGTCGATGCGCACGCCGGTCAACCGCCGGATCGTCTCCACCAGGCAGGTCGGCCCGTCGCTGTCGCCGCTGTCCTCGCCGACGCCGAACGCGTCGTTGATCCGGCCCTCCGACCCGTCGCAGCGGGTGACGAGCAGGTCGCGCGGGAAGCTGAGGACCGACGCGGTGTCGTTCTCCGCGTCGGCCTGCACGAGCATGAGGGTGTCGGTGAGGTTGGTGCCGTCCTCGCCGTCGGTGCCCAGGCGCAGCAGGTCGTCCTCGCTGAGGCCGGCGCGCGAGTCGGTGCCGACGACCAGGAAGTTGGTGAGGCCCGCGACCTCCGAGAGGGCGGGCTCCGAGGCCTCGGCCGCCTGGAGCTGCTCGGCGCCGAGCCCCCCGACCGCCAGCCGGTTGACCGGGCTGCCCCCGAGCCACGCGGCCGCCGCGACGGTCCCCGCGGCGGTCAGCGACAGGACGAGGACGAACGCGATGGGCAGCCAGATGCGCCGTCCGGACCGCCTGCGCGGCGGCTTGCCCGCCCCGCCGACCACCGCGGGCCCGAACTGACCCGTCGGGTCGTCCCCCGCGGGCTCGCGGGAGGGCTGGCGCGGTTGCCCCAGATGGGTCGACACGGACGGTGCAGGCCTCGTTCGGTGGGAGGGGCGGAGCGGAAGTCCGGGCTCCGGCAGCATCCCGAAGACGGTAGCACGTTGCCTTCTCGTCACCTGCTGCCCATCCCGCCCCGCCCCGGGGTGCGGCCGGGGCAGGATGTCGGGCATGCCGCCGCCTCCCCGCCCCCTGCCCCCGTCCGTGCCCGCCCTGGCCCGCGATCGCGTGCGGGGAAGCGGCGACCAGCCGTTCCTGACCTTCTACGACGACCGCACCGGCGAGCGCACGGAGCTGGGCCACGCGACCTTCGACAACTGGGTGGCCAAGACCGCGAACCTGCTGGTCGACGAGCTGGACGTCCGGCGCGGCGACTCCGTCGGGCTGGTCCTGGGGTCGCACTGGACCACCGTCGCGGTCGCCTTCGCCTGCTGGCGGGTCGGGGTCGCGGCGGTGCCGCTGGACCCCGCGGCCGGCACGGCGGACCTGGGGCGCGCGCTCGCGGCCGTCGGGGCGCGCAGCGCCTTCGTGGGCGAGGACACCGCGGCCCCCGACCCCCTGAGCCGCCCGGCGTCTGAGGTGCACGGAACGGACCACGTCCTGCAGTTCGTGCGCATCGGCGCGGGCCCCGGCGGGCGGGCGTCGGACCCCGCGGCCGCCGGCGACGGGGCGCTGGGCTACGGCGAGGAGGTGCTCGCGTTCGGCGACGACTACGACGACCCGGGCGTCGGCGCCGGCGACGTGGCGCTGCTGGTCGGCACGCCGCGGTCGTGGGTGCGCCTGACCCAGGGCAACCTGCTCGCCGCCGCGGCGGGCCTGGCCGACTGGGGGCTGGAGGCCGGGGACCGGCTGCTGGTCGCGCAGTCGACCCAGACCGTGGACGGGCTGGCGCTGGGGCTGCTGGGGCCGTTCCTGGCCGGGGCGTCGGTGGTGCTGGTGCGCGGGCTGGACCCCGCCGGGTTCTGGGCCAAGGCGGTGGCGGAGCGGGCCACGCTGGCGCTGGTGCCGGCCGACGTGCTGGCGGTGCTGCCCCCGCCCGAGCGGACCCACGGCGTGCGCCACCTGCTGGTCCCCGCCGGGGCGGGCCGCGACGCGGTCGGTGCGGCCGCCGCGCGCACCGGCGTCCCCGTCGCCCCCGGTCACGGCGTGGTCGCCGCGACCTGCGCCTCCAGCCTGGTCCCCGCCGACGCCGGCCCCGCCACCCGCGACTGGCTGTCGCGCTACGCGGCCCCGACCGTGGGCACGCCGCTGGCCGGCACGGAGCTCACCGTGCAGGCGCTGGACGGCACCTCCCTGGCCGAGGGCGATCGCGGCGAGCTGTGCGTCCGCGGCCCGGTCGTCACCCCCGACGCGGGTGACGACTGGCTGCACACCGGCGACGAGGGCTTCGTGGAGACCGGCCCCGACGGCCGCCCCTGGGCCTTCGTCACCGGCGCGGTGATCTAGGCGCCGGGGCCGGGGGCGCGATCGAGGTAGCGGACCACCTCGGCCGCGAAGCGATCGAAGTCGTCGAGGCGGGTCGCCAGCAGCCCGTGGACGAACGCGGGATCGATGTCCTCGTAGACGTGCACGAGCCGGTTGCGCATCCGCGCCATCGGCTCCAGGCTCGCGGCGAAGTCGGGATCCAGGATCCCGCCTCGGCCCAGCAGCACGAACACCTCGGCGTACGTGGTCGGCTGGCCCAGCCCGCGGGCCGCGACAAGGTGGTGGCCGACGCTCAGCGCCGTCTCGATGGCGAGCTGGAGGAACCGCTCGCCGCTCCCGTAGTTCCGCGGGTCGGCGCGGTAGTCGTCGAGGGGCGTGCCGGCGAGGTCCCGCAGGATGGCGACATAGCCAGCGAGGAGCGCGAAGAGCTGGTCGACGCGGGCGCGATCAACCACGGCTGAGGGCGCCCCTGCGGGCCCGCTCGCGGGTCATGGCCAGGTACTCGTCGTGGAAGGGGCGGAAGTCGAGGAACGCGCGCTCGACGCGCTCCCGGAAGGCCACCCGCTCCCGCTCGTCACGGCTGAAGACGACCACGCCCTCCCCCAGCACGCGGAACTGCAGCCACAGCGGAGCCCGGTGGAGGCCCAGGAGGTCGACGTCGTCCCGTCCCAGCGCGCGGGCGATGTCGCCCTCGACGCGCGCCTCGTCGAGGAGCGTCGCCCCGCCGTCGAGGTACACCGCCAGATCGAGGTCGCTGCCCTGTCGCGCGTCCCCCCGGGCGACCGACCCGAACAGGTAGGCGAACCGCACCAGGGGCTGGGAGGCGAGCACGTCCCGCACGCGGTCCCGAAGACGCGTGACCTCGATCGCGGACATGCCGCCAGTATCGCTGGTCAGGGCGCGCGAGGCCCTCGCCCGCGAGGCGGCCTCCTCCCCGGCCGCCACCTGACTGGTCAGGAGCGGACCCGGTCGACGATGCCGACCCGGGCGACCTCGTCCTGGCCGAGCCGGCACCGCGCCATCCCCTCGTGGGCCCCGTAGCCGCCACCGGCGGTGACGAGCTCGCCCTCGCGGGCCACGAGCTGCCCGCCGGGGCCGACCAGCTCGGCGGGATCGAAGCGTGCCGCGTGGCCGGCGGGCCACCACACCGCGAGGGGCCCGTCGGCCGTCTCCAGCCAGAGGCACCCCCCGTCGACGCCCGCGTCCCCGGCCAGCCGCCCCTCGATCAGGGCGGCATCCGAGGACCGCCCGTCGCCCCCGTGGGTCGGCACCGGCCGCACGTCTGCCGAGAGGTCCGCCGCGCACCCCGCGGTCAGCAGCAGGACCAGCAGCAGGCGTCGGTCGCTCATGCCCGTAGGACGCCGAGATCCCGCCGGCGGTTCCCGGCGGGCCAGACCACCCCCTCGACGACATCGACGACCCCGCCGGCCACGAGTCCGGCACCCGCGCCTCCTCGACGCCCTTGCCGCCGAGCTCGCCACGGCCGAGCGCCCGGTCCGCGGCCCGCGGGCGGCGATCAGCCGGTGAGGGTGGACCACCAGGTCGTCCAGGACCGCTCGAGAGCGGTGAAGGTCGCGGGGTCCGGGTCGTAGGCGGTGACCGTGAGGGTGCCGTGGCCGCGGTCCCGCGCGGTCAGGGGCGGGGCGGTCACCAGCGTGACGAGGCCGCCGGCGCCGGGGGCGGCGCCGGCGGGCGGGGCGACGGTGCGCTGGTGGCGGCCCTCGTCGCGGACGGGCCCCGGCCAGCGCGCGGCCAGCGCGGCCACGGCGTCCGCGGGCACGACCTCGCCGGTGAGGTACACCGTCCGGCGGGTGGTCCCCGGGTGGTGCTCGAGCTGGTCGCGGAGCTGCTGGAGGAACGTCCGCCAGCCCTGCACCACCTCGTGGTACAGGTCGTCCCACGACGCGTCGGCGAGCGGCCCGGGCTTCACGACCCGCACGATCGTCCGCGGACCGTCCTCCTCCAGCTCGATCGTGCCGTCCTCGGCGAACACGATGCGATCCGGCGGCTCGTGCTTCGCGTGCTCCACGAAGATGAGGCGGATCTCCTCCTCGAGCCCCTCGTACTCCCAGCCGAACCAGCGCCGGACCTCGGCGGGGTCGGTCAGGGCCTTCCAGACGGCGTCGCGCGGCGCGGCCACGACGACCTCGACGCGGAACGGCGGCAGCTCGTTCATGACGGGTGCTCCTCCTCGCGTGCGGGGTGGCCCCCGATGAGCACGCGGTAGCGGTGGTCGGTGCGGCCGGTGTCGAACGCGGCCACGAGGTCGGCGACGCGGTCGGCGAGGGCGTCGGCGAAGCGCTCGATGTCGGCGGGGCGGTCGAAGCCGACGTCGGCCTCGATCGCGAAGGTGACGAGCCGGCGGTCCTTGGCCGCGGCCCGGTCGCGCATGCCGGCGACGTCGCTGACCGTGCGGGCCGCCGCGGCGAGCAGCGCGTCGGCAGCGAAGCGGTCCTGCGTTGCCGCGACGACGTCCCCGGTGACCTCGGGGTCGACCATCACCGCGCGGGCGGTCGCGCGGACGACGCGCTCGGTGAGCCCGCGCCGAGGGCGCAGCTCCACCAGCTCGACGAGCCCCGCCCGTTCGCGCTCGCGGTGGGGGTAGTTCACCCGCTGGCGCGGCCCCCCGCGGCGGTCGGCGACCGCGCGCGCCGACGCCGGGTCGCGCAGTTCCGCGAGCAGCGCCCGGCGGAACGGCGACAGCGCCCCGCGCAACCGCCCCTCCCCCGCCACCACATCGACCCCCACCCCCATGCCGAGCACCATCGCATTCGACAAACACGTTTGTCAATCGTCGCGCTAGCCGGCTGGCGCGAAGCGGCGGACGTGCCGGCGCTGCCACGGGGTCTCGACGGCGCGCGGGTCGAAGTGCTCGCGGATGTAGGCGACCGCGTGGTCCGCCGGCACGCCGTCGAGGACGGCGAGGCACGCCAGGGCGGTGCCGGTCCTGCCGCGCCCGCCGCCGCAGGCGACCTCCACCCGCTCGGTCGCCGCCCGCGCCCACGCCTCCTCGAGGGCGGCGCGCGCGTCCAGTCGGTTCCGCGGGAGCCCGAAGTCGGGCCACGGGACCCACCGCACCGCCCAGGGGACCTCGGGCGGCCGGGCGCCGAGCAGGTACAGGCCGAAGGAGGGGAGCGGCCCGCCGGGGAGCGGCCGGCGCAGCGCCCGCCCTCGCACCGTGCGCCCCGACGGCAGGCGCACGACCCCCGGCGCCCCGGGTCCCCAACCTCCGCCCGGACCGGTCATCCCCACCCGTCGTGCACGCGCTGGTACAGGACGTGGTCCTGCCACCGCCCGGCGATGCGCAGGTACCGCGGCGCGACGCCGATGCGCTGGAAGCCGTTGCGCTCCAGGACACGCTGGGACCGCACGTTGTCAAGCAGCGTGCCGGCCTGGAGGCGGTGCAGGCGCGCCTCGCGGAACGCGACCTCTACCATCGCAGCCACCGCCGCGGTGGCGATGCCCCGCCCGTTGTGCGCCTCGCCGACCCAGTAGCCCAGCTCCCCCGACTGGAACGGGCCCCGGACGATGGTGCTGACCGTGATCTCCCCGACGAGCTCGCCGTCGGCGACGATCCCGTACGGGAGGGTCGTGCCGCGCTCATGCTCGGACCGCGCCTGGGCCAGGAGCCGGCCCTGGTGCTCCGTGGTGAAGTAGCCATCGTCCCGCTCGGGGTCGAACGGGGCCATGAATGCCCGGTTCGCGCGCACGAGGGCCGTGACCGCGGCCGTGTCGCCCTCGACCAGCACGCGCACGCCGACGTCCACGCCCACCTGGCACCGCCTGGTCCGTCGCCGGTCCGTCCGGCGGTCCAGCCTGGCCCGCGTGGGGAGCGGCGTCAACGGCGGCGCGTCGGGCGTCCGGTGAGGGCGCCCGGGGTACGGGCGACGGGGCGTGTGCAGGAACGCTGATGGTGAGGAGGGGACGCATGGATGAGCCACCCCCGCGCTGGAGCCGGGCGACCACCTACCCCGACATGTGGGTCGACCCCGGCGACGACCCCCGCAGTGACGAGGTCAGTCCCGACGGCGAGCTGGCGACGCTGCAGGACTACCTGAGGAACTACCGCATCACCTTGCGGATGAAGTGCGAGGGCCTGGACGCGGAGCAGCTGGCCCGCCGGTCGGTGCCGCCGTCGACGATGTCGCTGCTCGGCCTGCTCCGCCACCTGGCCGAGGTGGAGCGGGACTGGCGCAACTGGATCGGCGACGCCGATCCGCTGCCGAAGCTGTACGGCGACCGTGGCGCGGACTTCGACGGAGCGGTCCCCGAGCAAGCCGTGGTCGACGACGCGTACGCCGCCCTGGCGCGCGAGCAGGCCGCGACCGACGCCGCGCTGGCCGCGCACCCGGACCTCGGCGAGCGCGTGGGCAAGGACGGGATCGCCATCCGGGAGTTGATGGTCCACCGGATCGAGGAGTACGCCCGTCACTGCGGGCACGCCGACCTGCTGCGCGAGCGCATCGACGGCCGGGTGGGCCAGTGACGAGCGCGCCCGCAGGCCCGCGGGGTCAGTAGCGGCCGAGGAGCTGGCGGGCGATGACGACGCGCTGGATCTGGTTGGTGCCCTCATAGATCTGGGTGATCTTGGCGTCGCGCATCATGCGCTCGACGGGGTAGTCGCGGACGTAGCCGTAGCCGCCCAGGATCTGGACGGCGTCGGTGGTGACCTTCATGGCCACGTCGCCGGCCTTGCACTTGGCGTAGGCGCTGAACAGGGTGAGGTCGGGGTCGCCGCGGTCGGCCTTGGCCGCCGCCGCGTAGACCAGCTGGCGCGCCGCCTCGGTCTCCATGGCCATGTCGGCGAGCAGGAACTGCAGGCCCTGGAACGACGCGATCGGCTTGCCGAACTGCTCGCGCTCCTTCATGTACGCCGACGCGACGTCGATGGCTCCCTGGGCGATCCCGACCGCCTGGGCGCCCACGACCAGGCGGGTGTGGTCGAACGCCTGCATCGCGTAGGTGAAGCCGCGGCCCTCCTCGCCGACCAGGCGGTCGCCGGGGATCCGGCAGTCGTCGAAGTGCACCGCGCACGTCGGCGACCCCTTGATCCCCAGCTTGTCCTCCTTCTTGCCCACCGAGAAGCCCGCGTCGTCGGCATGGACGAAGAACGCCGACACGCCCTTGGCGCCCTTCGACGGGTCGGTCTTGGCCAGCACCGTGTAGCGGCTGGACGCCCCCGCCATCGAGATCCACACCTTGGTGCCGTTCAGGACCCAGCCGTCGCCGTCGCGCCGCGCCGAGGTCGTCATCGCCGCCGCGTCGGACCCCGCGCCCGGCTCCGACAGGCAGTAGGAGATGAGGTCCTCGCCGGCCGCGATCGACGGCAGCCACGACTTCTTCTGCTCCTGTGACGCGCCCATCAGCAGCGGCACGGTCCCCAGCTTCTGCACCAGCGGGATCACCGACGACGACGCGCAGACCCGCGCGACCTCCTCCACGAGCAGCGCGAAGGTGAGGGTGTCGGCACCGGCCCCGCCGTACTCCTCCGGGACGTGCAGGCCGAGCAGGCCGTTCTCGGCCAGCACCTGCTTGACGTCCCACGGGAACTCGGCGGTCTCGTCGATCTCCGCGGCACGCGGCGCGATGCGGTCGGCGGCGATCTGGCGCACCACCGACTGGAACTCGCGGTGGGTCTCGGACAGCGTGAACATGCCGGTCATGGGCCTGCGCTCCTGTCGGCGGGGTGGCCCAATCCTAGGTGGCCCACCCGGCCTAGACTCCGCCCCGGATGCCGGACGACGCCGTCCCCGCGACGCGGGACCACCTGCCCCCGGTGGCGCCGCCGGCGTCAGCGGCGCCCGCCCGCGCCCGCCCCCGCCTGCCCGCGCCCCGCGGCCCCGCCCCCGCCCCGCGCGCGCCGCGCACCGCCGTCGCCCCTGGACCTGCTGCGCCGCGCGGTCCGCCTGCTGGGTCCCGGCGACACCGCCCGCCAGAGTCTGGTGGCGCTGGGGCTGAACAGCTCGACGAGCATCGTAGCGGGCCTGGTCCTGGGCTCCATCACCGGCACCTTCGAGCGCCTGCCCGGGCTGCTGATCCTGGTCCCCGCGGCCATCGGCCTGCGCGGCAACGTCTTCTCGACCTTCGGCAACCGCCTGTCGACGGCGATCCACACCGGGCAGTTCCAGCTCAGCTGGCGCCGGGACGGGGTGCTGGCCCAGAACGTCCTGGCGTCGATGATCCTCACCGCGGTCATGTCGACCGTGCTGGGCCTGCTGAGCAAGGGCGTCGCCGTCGCCGTCGGCGTCGAGCGCTCCATCGGCGTCCTGGACCTCGTGATGATCTCGGTGCTGGGCGGGCTGCTCGCGTCCGTGGTCGTCCTGGTCGCCAGCGTCGGGCTGGCGTGGGGCGCGGTGCGCTTCGGCTGGGACCTCGACAACGTGGTGGCCCCGGTGGTGTCGACCCTGGGCGACGTGCTCACCCTGCCCGCGCTGTGGCTGGCCTCGCTGCTGGTCGGGATCCCGATCGTCGCTCCGGCGCTGGGCGCGGCGCTGGGGCTCCTGTCGATCGCGGCCTTCGCCTACGGCGCGTTCGCCCCGCTGCGGCTCCTGCGCGAGATCACCCGCGAGTCCTGGCCGATCCTGCTCGCCGCCGCGGTGCTGTCGACCCTGGCGGGGCTCGTGCTGGAGCAGCGCCTGGCGCTGCTGGCGGCCCTGCCGGCCCTGCTCGTCCTGCAGCCCGCGTTCGTGTCGAGCGCGGGCGCCCTCGGCGGCATCCTGTCGAGCCGGCTGTCCAGCCGCCTGCACCTCGGCCTGCTGCAGCCGTCGCCGACGCCGTCGCGGGAGGCGCGGCTGGACGCCGCGTCGATCCTGCTGCTCGGGCTGCCGGTCTACGTGTTCAACGCGGTCGGCGCGCACCTCGCCGCGGTGGCCGCGGGGCTGGAGAGCCCGGGCCTGCCGGCGATGCTGGGCATCAGCCTCACCGGCGGGCTGGTGTCGGTACTGTTCGTCATCGCCGTCGCCTACTACGGGACGATCGCGGCGGTGACCCTCCGCGTCGACCCGGACACCTACGGGATCCCCATCGTGACGTCATCGGTCGACTTCGCGGGCTCCGTCGCGCTGGTCGCCGTCGTCCTGGCCTACGGCATCACCCCCTGACCATGCCCGGAGAGGCTCGATGCGCCGCAACGTGAAGGACCTGCTGACCGAGACGAAGGACGCGGCCGAGCTGATGCTGGACCTCGCCTTCGCCGCGGTCTTCTTCGACGACCACGACCTCGCGCGGGAGGTCCAGCGCCTGGAGCGCCGGATGGACGCGGCGGTGCGGGACCTGCGGGTGCTGTGCATGCTCGCCGCCCGTTCGCCCGAGGACGCCGAGCAGCTCGCCGCCGTCCTGGGCATGGCCTCCTCAATCGAGGAGATCGCCGACGCCGCCGAGGACATCGCCCGCGTCGTGCTGCGCGACCTGGGCGTCCCCGGCGAGCTGCGCGACGACCTGCGCCACGCCGAGGAGGTCGTCGCGCGCGTCAAGCTGCGCCCCGACAACCGGCTGGCCGGGTCGTCCCTGCGCGACCTGGAACTGCCGAGCGCCACCGGCATGTGGGTCATCGCCATCCGCCGCGACGTCGACTACGAGTACGGGCCCAGCGGCGACACCGTCCTGTCCGACGGCGACGTGCTGTTCCTCCAGGGCCCCGCCGAGGGCGTCGACCTGGTGCGGTCGCTGGCGGGAGGGGAGCCCTACCACCTCGCCGCCCCGCGCCCCACCGGGCGCCTGTCCAACCTCGACCGCGCCGTCGACACCATCATCGAGCTGAAGAACGCCGCCGAGGCCGCGGTCGGGCTGGCCTACTCCGCGATCCTGTTCCGCGACCAGGGCCTGGTCCGCGAGGTCTCCAGCCTGGAGGACAAGTCCGACGACCTGTACTTCGACCTCCAGCGCTGGGTGCTGCGCGCCGCGGCGGACCTGGACGACAGCGAGCTGGGCGAGCTGCGCGGCCTGCTGGCCATCGGCGCGTCGGCCGAGGCGATCGCCGACGCGGCGCAGGAGATGACCCGCATCGCCGAGGGCCCCGACGAGCCGCACCCGGTGGTCGCCGCCGCGCTGGCGGAGACCGACGAGATCGTCGCCGACGCGCTGGTGACCGACCTCGGGTCGGTGATCGGGCAGCGCCCCGATCAGCTGAAGCTGCGCACGCGGTCGGGCATGGAGCTGCTGGCGGTGCAGCGCGGACACCGCTGGATCTACCGCCCGCGCGGGACGTTCCGCTTCGCCGACGGCGACCGGCTGCTGGTCAACGGCCCCGAGGAGGGCGTGGCCCGGCTCCGCCAGGTGACGGGCGACGTCCGCGACGAGGAACCCATCCGCACCTGATCAACCGATAGAGCCGCTTCACCCTATTCAGGAGTATTGATCGGTACGCTCCCGCCCGCCGTGTGACGGCGGGAGGAGCGGTCGTGCTTCGTCAGGACCTGGGGGTCCGGTTGCTGGACCCCGCGACGGCGGCGTACGCCGCCGACCTGCACCGCCGGGCGCTGCCCGGCGGGTTCTTCGCGCGGCTGGGACCCGGCTTCCTCCGCGCCTACCACCGCACCTTCCTGGAGGGCCCCCACGCCGTCGCCCTGGCGGGGTCGCCGACGGCCGCCCCGCCGGGATGCTGGTCGGGACGCTGGACAACGCCGCCCACTGGCGCTGGGCGCTGCGCACCCACGGTGCGGTGCTGGCCGCGCGCGGTGCGGGGCTCGCCGCCCACCCCGCCCTCCTGCGCGACTTCGCCCGCGGCCGGGCGGGCCGCTACGCCCGGGCGGTGGCGCGGCGGCTGGCCCCGTCCGGCCCGCGGCCCGGCACCGGGCCGCCCGAGCAGGTCGCGGTGCTGACCCACGTCGCCGTCGACACCTGGGCGCGCGACCACGGCTGGGCGCGCGCCTGGTCACGGCCTTCGTCGGGACCGCGCGGGCGGCGGGCGCCGACACCGCCGCGCTGGTCACCCTCGCCGGACCCGCGGGTGCGGGGCCCTTCTACGAACGGCTCGGCTGGACGGCGGTCGCCGCCCGCACCGACCTCGACGGCCACCCGATCACCGAGTACCGCCTGCCCCTGGGGGCGGCCCAGCCCGCGCCGTGACGGGCCTGTCGCGCCGGGCGCTGCTGGCGGGGGCCGTCGCCGGTGCGGTGGTCGCCTGCACCGGCGACGTGGGCGGGGACGGCCCGGGCGGGGACGGTCCGGGCCGGGGCGGGCCGGGCGCCGAGGGAGGGCGCCGCACCGGCACCCCGATCCGGCCCCCGAGCGCGACCCCGAGCCCTGCCCCGCCCCCCTATCAGCCGGCCCCCGGCGAGGCCCTGCTCGAGGCCAAGCGCCTCGCGGGCCGCGTCGCGGTGGCCCTGACCAGCTACGCCGCCGGCGAGCCCGCCGGCGCGGTCGTCGCGCGCGCTCTCGCGCCCACCCTGGTGCCCGGCAGCCCCCCGGCGGTCGCGGTGCCCGCCGACGTCACCGCCGTCGCCGCACCGCTGCTGGTCCCCGCCGCCCGGTCGGCCGGGCGGGTCGTCTACCCCCAGCTCGGCGGGGAGTCCAGCGCGCAGGACCGCTGCGCCGTGCTGGTCGTCACCGAGCAGCGCCTCCTCCGCGACGCCGCCGAGGAGGTCGTGACCCGGACGATCGACGTGCGCCTGCGCCTGGGGCCCGGGGGGGCGTGGGCGGTCGAGGGCCTCGCCTCCGCCGGCGGGGACCCCGTCGCCCGGCCGCCGGACCTGCCGCCCGCCGCCGCCGCCGTGCTCGACGACCCGCGCATCGCCCTGCCCGACACCGCCCGCTGGGACGTCCACGCCGGGCGCGTCGACGAGCGCCTGCTCGCCGCCATGCGCGCGATGGCCGGGATGTTCCCCTACGGCGTCACCTGCCTGGTCAACGGCCACCCGCAGCGGGTGTTCGGCACCGACCGCACCAGCAACCACACCGGCGGGCGCGCCGTGGACGTCTGGCGCGTCGGCGACCTGCCCGTCGTCGCCCAGCCCGGCCCCGACTCGCCCGCCCGGCGCATGCAGCAGGCGCTGTTCGACCTCGGCGAGGTCCAGGAGCTCGGCGGCCCCTGGGACCTCGACGGCGGGGGCGGCCGATCGTTCACCGACCGCATCGTCCACCACGACCACCTGCACGTAGCGTTCCACGGGTGAGGACCGCCCCCTCGACCGCCCGCAACGCCACCCTCGTCGCCGCCGGCATCCTGCTGTCGCGGGTCAGCGGGCTGGTGCGGACCTTGGCGACGGCGGCGTTCCTCGGCGTCGGGCCGGCCAGCGACGCGTTCGCGGCGGCCCTGCGGATCCCCAACGTCCTGCAGAACCTGCTCGGCGAGGGCGTGCTGTCCGCGTCGTTCATCCCCGTCTACAGCCGGCTCCTGGCCGAGGGCCGCGACGAGGAGGCCGGGCGCGTGGCGGGCGCGATCGCGGGGCTGCTCGCGACCCTGACCGGGGTGCTCGCGGTCCTGGGCATCGTGTTCGCCGAGCCCCTGACCGGCCTGCTCGCCTACGGCTTCACCGGCCTCCGCGCCGAGCTGACCGCCGACCTCGTCCGCATCCTCACCCCCGGCGCGGGCTTCCTGGCCCTGTCGGCCTGGTGCCTGGGCGTCCTCAACAGCCACCGCCGCTTCTTCCTGTCCTACGTCGCGCCGGTGGTGTGGAACGCCGCGATCGTCGCCGCGCTCATCGGCGGCGTGCTGGCGGGCGCGGGCGACGTGACGCTGGCCACCGCGATGGCCTGGGGGGCGGTGGCCGGCGGGTTGCTGCAGTTCGCCGTCCAGGTCCCGACCGTGGCTCGCGTCGGGCGGGGGATCCGCCCCAGCCTGCGCACCGACCTGCCCGGGGTCCGCCAGGCGCTGCGCGCCTTCGCACCGGTCGTCGCCGGCCGCGGGGTCGTGCAGCTCAGCGGCTACGTCGACCTGTTCCTCACCAGCTTCCTGGCGGGCGGCGCGGCCTCGGCGCTGTTCTTCGCCCAGACGCTGTACCTCCTGCCCGTCAGCGTGTTCGGCATGAGCGTCGCCGCGGCGGAGCTGCCGGAGCTGTCGTCCACCCGCCCCGGCGACCGCGACGTCGTGCGCGCCCGGCTGTCGGCGGGCCTGGAGCGCGTCGCGTTCTTCGTCGTGCCCACCACGCTGCTGTACCTGGCCGTCGGCGACCTGATCGTCGGGGCGCTCTACCAGCGCCTGGAGTTCGGGCCGCTGGAGACCGTGCAGGTGTGGGTGTTCCTGGCCGCCTACAGCGTCGGCCTGCCCGCCACCACCGCGTCGCGGTTGCTGCAGTCCTCGATCTACGCGGTCGGGGAGACGCGGCTGCCCGCGCTGCTCAGCGCCCTGCGGGTCCTGCTGTCGCTGTCGGCCGGGGCGGTGCTCATGCTCCAGCTCGACCGCATCGGGCTGACCGGGGCCGGGGTGGAGATCGTCGGGGCCCTGCCCGCGACGGAGCCCGTGGACCTGGACCTGCGCCGCGCGGACAACGCCTACCGGCTGGGGGCGGCGGGGCTCGCGCTGGCGGCCGGGGCGACCGCCTGGCTGGAGTACGCGCTGCTGCGCCGGGCCGTCGCGCGGCGCTTCGGGCCGGTGCGGCTGGGCGGCGGCAAGCTGCTGCCCATCACCGTCGCCGCGCTGGCCGCCGCGGTCGTCGCGCTGGCCGTCGACACGCTGCTGGGCGACCTGCCCCTGCTGCTCATCGCGCCGGTCGCCCTGGGCCTGGCCGGGGCCGCCTACCTCGCGGTCGCGTCGGCCCTGCGGCTCGGCGAGGCCACCCGCCTCGTCGCCCTCGTCCGGCGCCGGCTGACCCGCTGACCGCGGTTGGAGCCGGCGCGGCGCGGGGATGCCGACCCGATCCGCTAGTCCGTGCAAGGAGAGGAGCCGACATGTCCGTCGCCAGCGTCAGTGAGATCAGCGCGGAGTCGCCCGACGGGTTCGAGGCCGCCATCAAGGCCGGCATCGACCGCGCCACCAAGACGCTGCGCAACGTCATGCACGTCTGGGTCGGCGACCAGGAGGTCATCCTGGACAACGGGCAGGTGACCTCCTACCGGGTGCGCCTGAAGGTGACGTTCCTGCTCGAGGACCCGTCCTAGACGCATCGGCGGCCTGCCCCGCCCCGCTTCAGGCGCGGGGCAGGCCGAGGTCGCGGGCGATGAGCATGCGCTGGACCTCGCTGGTGCCCTCGCCGATCTCCAGGATCTTGGCGTCCTGGTAGAACCGGCCCACCGGGTACTCGGTGGTGAAGCCGTAGCCGCCGAAGACCTGGCACGCCTCGCGGGCGGCGGTCACGGCGGCCTCGGTCGCGTAGAGCTTGGCGATGCTCGCCTGGCGCTTGAACGGGCGGCCCTGCTCCATCAGCCACGCCGCGTGCCACCACTGGTTGCGCGCCAGCTCCGCCGCCGCCTGCATGTCGGCGATCTTGAACGCGACCGCCTGGTGCCCGCCGATCGGCTTGCCGAACGCCTCGCGCTCGTGGGCGTAGCGGACGCACTCGTCGACGCAGCCCTGGATCAGCCCCACCGCCAGCGCGGCGATCGCGATCCGGCCCTCGTCCAGGATGGACAGGAAGTTGGCGAAGCCGCGCCCGCGCTCGCCGAGCTGGTGCTCCGCAGGCACGACGACGTCGTCGAACGCGAGGTCGCGGGTGTCCGAGGCGTGCCAGCCGACCTTGCGGTAGCCGCCGCCGACGACGAACCCGGGGGTGTCGCGGGGCACCACGAAGTTGGTGATCTCGCGGGGGTCTTGGTTGGTGACCGCGGTGATGGTCACGAAGTCGCTGATGTCGGTGCCCGCGTTGGTGATGAACGACTTCGAGCCGTTGATCACCCAGGTGTCGCCGTCCTGCAGCGCGCGGGTGCGCAGGGCGCCCGCGTCGGAGCCGCCGCCCGGCTCGGTGAGCCCGAAGCCGGCGAGGCGCTCGCCGCGGGCCAGCGGCGGGAGCCAGCGGCGGCGCTGCTCCTCGGTCCCGAACTTCCAGATGGGCATCGCGCCCAGGCCCACGCCGGCCTCCAGCGTGATCCCCAGCGACTGGTCGACCCGGCCGATCTCCTCGATCGCGAGGCACAGGTCGAAGTAGGTGCCGCCCGACCCGCCGTACTCCTCGGGGAACGGCAGGCCGAACAGCCCCAGCGCCCCCATCTCCTGCACCAGGTCGACGGGGAACTCGCCGCGGTGGTTCATCTCCTCCGCGCGCGGCGCGACCTTGTCGAGCGCGAACTGGCGCACGAGGCGGCGCAGCTCCTCCTGCTCCGGGCGAAGCTCGAACGAGATGCTCACGGATCGCCTCCTCTACCGCCGGCGCGCGACGGTCAGCGCGAACAGCGCCACCACCACCACGAACGCCGCCATCAGCGCGAGGCGAGCCGCCCCGCTGGCCGACTGGACCGCCAGGTAGGCGACGAACAGCAGCACGGCGAGGAACAGCACGCCCCCGCCCCGACCCGCACCGCGCGGCTCCGCCACCCTCGTCACTCCCCCGGTCGGCCCCTGTCCCGTCCAGTATCGGCGGTTCAGCCGAGGACGGCCTGCACCTGGCGGACCTCGAAGCCCCCGATCGGGGTCGTCCGCGTCACGGTGTCGAAGGTTCCTTCGCCCTGGCCGGGGAGGGACCACGTGCCCTCCCAGTACTGGGTGACGGTGATCGTGACCGTGCCCACGTCGGTGTAGACGTGGGTGATCCCCCCGCCGGGGTAGGGCCCGCCCAGGGTCGCGGGCACCGGCCCGGCGGTCGTGCCGTCACCCCAGTCGACGGCGACCTGCTCGCCGGTCGCGGTGATGGTCAGCGGGCCGAGCACCGTGTCGAAGGTCTCCTCGACGGTGGTCGTGGTGCCGGGTTCCAGGTAGGAGGGCAGGCCGGTGATCGCCCAGCCCGGCGCGACCTGCGGCCGGGGCGTGGGCAGCTCCAGCTGGCGCCAGAACGCCAGCGCCACCACCTCCGGCGACGGCAGGACCACCGGCGGTTCCCCCGGCGCGGGCGGGCAGGCGGGGTCGACGTTGTTCTCGAGCCGGCGGAACGCGACGCGGTTCTCGTTCTCCGCCGCCTCGACCGACCCGAACTCCTGCAACCCCACGCTCACGCACCCCCCACCCCCCGGCAACGTCCCGCTACTCACCACCCGCCCCACCAACAACGGATCCACCACCCGCCCAGACCCGCCTGCCGCTTCTCCGCTCCGCGCGGTGCCGCCCGCCGTCGCGCTCGTGGAGTGGCTCCCGGAACACTCGACCACGAGCACACCGGCGCCGTTCAGGCCCGCGCAGTGGTCCGCGGCCGCCGGGCCCGCCGTGGCCACCAGCGCCACGACGACGGCGCATGCGATCAGGCGCACAGGTCCTCCTCCTGGGTACCGATGGGTCGTGTCCGCAGATCCGCAACCACCCAGCCGGTGGGGTTGTCGGGACTGGTCTCAGCGTCCCGGACGAGTTGGACGAAGTCGATCTCACCGGTGCGGTCACGCGGCTCGATCTGCACTTTCCGGTACTGTCGGCGGCCGCTCACGAACAGGCAGTCAGCGCTGGCGCTGAGGACCTGCTCCACCTCGAAGGTGCTGTCGCCGGGCGGGTCGCGAAGCGCCTGCACCTGCTCGTCGGTGATCCCGGCGTACGCCTCCGCCACGAGTGCGGCGTACTCCTCGGTGTAGATCTCGTTGAGCTGCGCGGCGGCGTCATCGCTCACCGCGCGGGTCTCCACGATCTCGCGGACCACCTCGCCTTCGGTGGCGTAGAGGCGGTTGAGGACGCGTTCGACGTAGGCCGCGTCGATCGGGTCGGGCGGGGTGAAGGACGCCTCGCTCGCGAGCGGTGTCGGGGTCGGCGTCGGGCTGGGCGGCGCGACGGAGGGGCGCAGGGTGGCGGCCGGGGGGTCCGGCGGCGCGGGCTGGCAGCCCGTCAGGGCGAGCGTGGCAAGGAGGAGGAGAGAGGGGAGTCGGCTCGCGCGCATCGGGCGAGGGTACGAGAAACCGGACGATCCGCCGAGCGGACGGACGGTCAGTGCCCTCCGTTTCTGTCACACCCTCCTGCTACGTTCCACCCATGACGAACAGGTGTTCGGACGGCGAGGAGCTGGGTCTCCTGCTCGACGACGTGCGCCGCGCCGAGCACCACCTGGCCCGCGCCGTCATCCGGGCAGGCCGCCTCGCCTCGTCCGGGGTGTCCGAGGCGGTGGAGGGCCTGCCGCTGGACCTGTTCCTGGGCGTGGCCTGTCGCTTGACCGGCGCGGACCGGCGGATGCTGATCGCCGCCGGGGAGGCGTTGGCGGATCTGCCGGCGGTGGCGGCGCTGTTCATCGAGGGTGCGGTGTCGTGGGGTCAGGTCCGCGCGATCACCACCGCCGCCAAGCGCCTGTCCGCCGACGCCCGCGCCGTGCTGGACGCCCGGGTCGCCGCGAGCGCGGCGGATGCCGTTGACCCCGACGACCTCGTCTGGGCGGTCCAGGCGGCGGCGGATGAGTTGCGCGCCCCGCGCGAGGTGGAGCGGGCCGAGGTGCGCCGCCGCGAGTCCAGGTTCGTGTCGGTGCAGGCGGCGTTGGATGGTGGTGTGCGGCTGTACGGCGAGTTCGACGCGGTCACCGCCGCGCCGATCCTGAACGCCCTGGACACCGCCGCCGGCCCACCAACCCCCACCCCCACCGCCGCCGCTCACGACGCGGCAGCCGCAGCCGGTGCCGCCGCAGACGCCGACGCCGGGGCTGCCGCCGCCGACGCCGACGCCGACGCTGGGGCCGACGCCGACGCCGACGCCGACGCCGGGGCCGAGGCAGGTGGCGGGGCGGACAGCGCCGACGCTGACGCAGCGGCCGCCGGTGACGGGCAGGCGCCGGGGTGGTCGGCGGGGTCGCGGTCGCGGCAGTACGCCGCCGCCCTGGCGCGGATCGCCGCGGACTGGCTCGGCGGCGACAGCGGCCGGCCGGCGCGGCCGCTGCTGATCGCCCACGTCCAGGTCTCCGACCTCACCGCCTCGCCTGCGGGGACCGTCGAGTTGAACGTGCGGGGGCCGCTGCCGCGGATCAGCGCCCGCCTCGCCGATGGGTTGGCGGCTGATGCGGATGTGCGGGCGGTGGTGTTCGACGGGGCGCGGCCGCTGGCGGTGTCCGACAAGCTCACCGCAGCATCGATCCCCACCAAGACACGGATCGCGGTGCAGGCTCGGGATCGCGGCTGCCGGTTCCCCGGCTCCCAACACCCCGTCGGCCACAGCGACGTCCACCACCTCGTGCATCGCGAGCACGGCGGCGACCACGATCCGGACAACCTCGCCCTGCTATCACGCCGCCACCACACCCTGGTCCACACCCACGGCTGGACGCTCACCCTGGAACCCGACAGCGGCCAGATCACCGCCACCCGCCGCACCCGCACCTTCCGGTCCCTGCCGCGCGGCACACCCCTGGCCCCACCCGCACGCCACGACCCCCACCGACCCGCCTGAAGCGCGTGGGCGAAGGCCGCCGCGATCCGCGACCCCGAGGCCCAGCTGCCATCGCCGCGCCCAGTTCACGTCGGTCGGCGGCATCGCCGAAGCGCGCCCTCCCGCTGTCGTCGTCCCAGCGCACGGCCACGCCACCGCCCGGACCGGTGTCATCGTGCCGCTGGCGCCACAGGGCGACCCGCTACCCGACCTGAACCCGGCGGCCTGACCCAGGCCCGCCGAAGGGGTCTGCGCATCCCACCGCCGACCCGTGCGACCCCGCAGCGTCAACGCGTGCCGATCCACCGCCCTGTCCTGCGATGACGGCCCAGGCCGAGGTGATCGAACTCGTCCAAACCGCCGGCGGTCCGCACGCCCAGCCGGCGCAGCGCCGCGTTGATCGGCCACTGGCTGGCGGGTCGGTGGTATCCAGCCGCCGTGACCTTGTCGCCTCCAAGGGGTCCGAGCACCGTCTGCCCGGCCTCCCAGACCACTGCGAACTGCCACCCGGCCCCGCCGTGGAACTCGCATTCCACGTAAGCGATCGCGGCTGTGTGCGACAGCGCGATGGCCGCCTCCCGCCACCGGGACGTCAGATGTCCGAACGGCCATCCGGTCGGCAGCTCGTCGTGGGGCCGGCCGGCGGTGGGGCCGGGCAGGAGCGAGTACCCCTGCTGCAACCGCGAGACGGTCACGCCTCCCAGCACCTGCGCCCCCTCCTGGGCCGCTTCGTCCAGGGTGACCAGCCCGTGCAGCTCGTACGCCATGGCCCTCCAGTATGGGTTGCGGCGTGGCCCACCTGGAGGGACGCGGCAGGGGAGCACGTGCTTCCCACGGTGATCCACCGGCGGGTCCAGGAGGTGGGCGGGCGGACCGGTCAGGTGGGGGTGACGATGGCGAGGGGGGCGTCGATGGGGACCTGTTGGCCGGGGCGGGCGAGGAGCTTGGTGACCGTGCCGTCGGCGGGGGCGGGGATGGGGTGCTCCATCTTCATGGCCTCCAGCACCAGCAGGGTCTGGCCCGCGGTGACGGCGTCGCCCTCGGCGACGGCGACGACGGTGACGGTGCCGGGCAGGGGGGCGCGGAGGGTGCCGGACCCCGCGTCGGCCGCCTCCGCGCGGGGGCGGGGGAGGCGGGGCAGGAGGCGGGCGCGCCACGACGTGCCCCCGCGGGTCGCCCAGACCTGGTCGCCGTCGCGGGCGACGGCCCAGCGCGTCACCGCGTCGCCGAACCGCAGGGTGGCGACCCCCGTGGGCGCCAGGGCCACGTCGGCCGGCACGGCGGACTCGTCGCCGACGCGGACGGTGCCGCCGCCCACGCGCACCTGCACGGCCTCCCCGGCGACCTCCACCCCCACCGCCACCTCGGCGGGGCCACCGACCCGCCAGCCGGACGGCACGTCGAACGGGTCGACCGCGACGCCGGGCGCAGGCGCCGCGGCGGCGGGCAGCAGCGCGGCGAGCACCGCCAGCTCGCGGGGCGGCGGGGCGGGCGGGACCTCGGGGAGGCGGTCGATCAGCCCGGTGTCGACCCGCCCCGCGCGGACGTCGTCGAGCGCGAGCAGGCGGCGCAGGAACGCGACGTTGACGGTCACGCCGGGCACGGCGAAGCCGGCCAGGGCCGCATCCAGGCGGCGCAGGGCCTCCGCCCGGTCGTCGCCGTGCGCGACGACCTTCGCCACCATCGGGTCGTAGGCGGTGCCCACGACCGTGCCGACCGCGATGCCGAGGTCGACACGCACGCCGTCGGGCACGACCAGGCCGAGCACCCGCCCGCCGGTGGGCAGGAACCCGCGGTCGGGGTCCTCGGCGTAGACGCGGGCCTCGACGGCGTGGCCGGACGGGACGAGGTCGGCGGGCCCCAGCGCCAGGGGCGCGCCCGCCGCCACCGCCAGCTGGGCGGCGACGAGGTCGAGCCCGAGGACGGCCTCGGTGACCGGGTGCTCGACCTGCAGGCGCGTGTTCATCTCCAGGAACCAGAAGTCCCCGCCGTCGAGGAGGAACTCGACCGTGCCGGCGCTCTGGTAGCCGACCGCCTGGGCGAGGGCGACGGCGGCGGCGTGCATCCGGCCGCGGACGTCGGGGTCGACGCCGGGGGCCGGCGCCTCCTCGAGCACCTTCTGGTGCCGCCGCTGCAGCGAGCAGTCGCGGTCGCCCAGCGCGACGCAGGTGCCGTGGGCGTCGGCGAGGACCTGGACCTCGACGTGGCGAGGACGGTCGACCCAGCGCTCCAGCAGCAGGGCGTCGTCGCCGAAGGCGCCCTGCGCGACGCGGCGCGCCGCGGCCAGGGCGGCGGGGAGGTCGCCGGCGGACCGGACGACCTGCATGCCCTTCCCGCCGCCGCCCGCGGACGGCTTCACCAGCAGCGGGAACCCGACCGCCCCGGCGCGGCCGACGAGGTCGTCGTCGGACAGCCCCGGCTCGGCGACGCCGGGCAGGACCGGCACGCCGGCGTCGGCGGCGAGGCGCTTCGCGGCGATCTTGTCGCCCATGGCCTCGACGGCCCCGGCGGGCGGGCCGACGAAGACCAGGCCCGCCGCGGTGCACGCGCGCGCGAAGCCCGCGTTCTCCGACAGGAAGCCGTAGCCCGGGTGGACGGCCTGCGCGCCGGTCGCCACGGCCGCCGCGACGATCGCCGCCGCGTCGAGGTACCCGCCGGGCCGCAGGCGCACGACCTCGTCGGCCAGCGCCGCGTGCGGGGCGCCGACGTCGTCGTCGGCGACGACGGCGACCGACCGGACCCCCAGCCGCCGCAGCGTGCGCAGGACCCGGACGGCGATCTCCCCCCGGTTGGCGACGAGCACCGCGTCGAACATGGGTCGGATGCTATGCGCGACCGGGCCCGTCACATCCGGAAGACCCCGTAGCGGGGCTCGGGGATCGGCGCGTTCGCGCAGGCCGACAGGGCCAGGCCCAGGACCGTGCGGGTGTCGGCCGGGTCGATGATGCCGTCGTCCCACAGGCGCGACGTCGCGTAGTACGGGTTGCCCTGGTGCTCGTACTGGTCGCGGATCGGGGCCTTGAACGCGTCCTCGTCCGCGGCCGTCCACGACCCGCCGTCCGCCTCGACCTGCTCGCGGCGGAGCAGGGCCAGGACGGTGGCGGCCTGCTCGCCGCCCATCACCGAGATGCGCGCGTTGGGCCAGGTGAACAGGAACCGCGGCGAGTAGGCCCGCCCCGACATCGCGTAATTGCCCGCGCCGAAGGACCCGCCGATGACCACGGTCAGCTTCGGCACCGACGCGCAGGCGACGGCGGTGACCATCTTGGCGCCGTCCTTGGCGATCCCGCCGGCCTCGTAGTCGCGCCCGACCATGAAGCCGGCGATGTTCTGCAGGAAGACCAGCGGCACGCGGCGCCGGTCGCAGAGCTCGACGAAGTGGGCGCCCTTCAGCGCCGACTCGCGGAACAGGATGCCGTTGTTCGCGACGATCCCGACCGGGTGGCCGCCGATCCGCGCGAAGCCGGTGACCAGCGTCGTGCCGTACAGCGCCTTGAACTCGTGGAAGCGGCTGCCGTCAACGACGCGGGCGATCACCTCGCGGACGTCGTAGGGGATGCGCGCGTCGGGCGGGACGGCGGCGTACAGGTCGGCGGGGTCGGCGGCGGGCTCCTCCGCGGGGGCGAGGTCCCACGGCCGCGGCGCCCGCGGCGCCAGGGTCGACACGATCGACCGGACGATGCGCAGGGCGTCGGGGTCGTCGGCGGCGAGGTGGTCGGTGACCCCCGACGTCCGGCTGTGCAGGTCGCCGCCGCCGAGGTCCTCCGCGCTGACGACCTCGCCGGTGGCGGCGCGGACCAGCGGCGGCCCACCCAGGAAGATCGTCCCCTGCCCGCGGACGATGACGGTCTCGTCGCTCATCGCCGGGACGTACGCCCCGCCCGCGGTGCACGAGCCCATCACCGCCGCGATCTGGGCGATCCCCCGGGCCGACAGCTGCGCCTGGTTGTAGAAGATGCGCCCGAAGTGGTCGCGGTCGGGGAAGACGTCATCCTGCTCGGGGAGGTACGCACCGCCCGAGTCGACGAGGTAGATGCACGGCAGGTGGTTCTGGAGGGCGACCTCCTGGGCGCGAAGGTGCTTCTTCACCGTCTCGGGGAAGTAGGTCCCGCCCTTGACGGTGGCGTCGTTGGCGACGACGACGACCTCGCGGCCCTCGACGCGGCCGACGCCGGTGATGATCCCCGCGCCCGGCACGTCGCCCCTGCCGTGCGCGGCCAGCGGCGACAGCTCCAGGAACGGCGCCCCCGGGTCGAGCAGCAGCTCGACGCGGTCCCGCGGCAGCAGCTTGCCGCGGCCGACGTGGCGGGCGCGGGCGCGGTCACCGCCGCCGCGGGCCGCCGCCGCGAGCTCGCGGCGCAGGTCGGCCACCAGCGCGAGGTGGCGGTCGCGGTTGGCCGCCGCGGTCGCCGACGAGGGGTCCGTCGTGGTCTCCAGCACGTCCATGCACGGCAGGGTAGGCGGTAGCGCCCGGCTCAGCCGCGCTCGAGCACGAGGGCCGCGGGCGGCCCGGCGAAGCGCACCGCACCGGCCTCCACGAGGACCACCTGGTCGCAGATCACGGCGGTGCCGGACGGGTCGTGGCTCGACAGGACCACGGTGCGATCCGCGCCGAGGCGGGCCAGCAGGTCCAGCAGGTCCAGGCGCTGCTCGGGGTCCAGCCCCGCCGCGGGCTCGTCGAGGACCAGCAGCGCGGGGTCCCCCAGCAGCGCCTGGGCGAGGCCGACCCGGCGGCGCAGCCCCACCGACAGCGTCCCCAGCCGCGCGCCCGACACGTCCTCCAGCCCGACGAGGTGCAGCACGCGCCGCACCTCGCGGTGGCGGGCGGGGCGCTCCCGCCACTCCTTGAGGATGGCGACGTAGTCGACGAACGCGAAGGCGGTGAGCGCGGGGTGCAGCCCCGCCGCCTGCGGGAGGTACCCGAGCGACCGGCGGATGCGCAGGCGCTGGGCCTCGTCGCCCGGGTCGAGGCCGAGCAGCCGGACCTCGCCGCGGTCGGGTGCGAGCACCGTGGCCAGGAGCCGCAGCAGGGTGGTCTTGCCGGACCCGTTCGGCCCCAGCAGCGCGGTGACGCCGCCGCCGGCCGTGAGGGTGACGCCGTCCAGCGCCGCCCTGCCCCCGAGGCGCTTGCCGACGCCGCGCAGCACGACCGCCGGGGCGGTCACGACGGGCTCCCCTGGTCGAAGGCCGCGCGCCGCGCCACCAGCGCCGCGGCCGCGGCCGCCGCGACCAGCGCGACGGCGGCCTGCCCGGCCGGACCGAAGACCACCAGCGGGTCCTCGGCGATGCGGCCGAGCACGACCACGGCCGCGACCCACGTGCCGCCCACGCCGGCCGCGGCGCGCACCGGCGAGACCACCGACGAGGCCAGCAGGGTGAGCAGCACCAGGGCCAGCGCGGGCAGGAGCCAGCCCACCGCCGTCCAGGCCAGGCCCAGCGACGCGAGGCCCGCCGCCGCACCGATCAGGGTCGATGCCGCCAGGACGGCCGCGGCCCGCAGCAGGAACAACCGGAAGCTGGCGAGCGGGGCGGCCAGGCCGATCTCGTGGGTGGGGTCGACCCGGGGCCCGTAGGCGGTCGCGATGCCCAGCAGCGGCGGGAGCGGCGCGATGGTGAGGAAGGGCAGCGGGTCCTGGGGGCCGACGCGCGCCACCAGGGCCGCGAAGGCCACGACGGCGGCGACCGCGAGGGTCCACGACACCTGCAGGGCGGGGGTCGCGGCGACCAGCCGGGCCGACGACTCGTGCAGGCCCAGCCAGGTCAGCAGGCGCTCGAGCGGGGTGACGGGCGGGGCGTCGAGGCGGTCGGCGATCGCCTCCCAGCTCGCGGCCATGCGCGTCGGGGACACCAGCGCCGCCAGGTCCGCGCGGCACGACGCGCAGGCCAGCAGGTGGGCGTCGACGTTGCCGGCGACCGGCTCGCCCCCCGCGTAGGCCCGGAGCAGCGGTCCGGGGGGGTGGGCGCTCATCCCAGCTCCTCCCGGAGGGCCTTGCGGGCGCGCATCGCGCGGGTCTTGACCGTGCCGGCGGGGATGCCCAGGAGCACGGCGGCCTCCCGGGTGGTCAGGCCGTCCAGGACCGTGGCCTGCAGGACGGCGCGCAGGTCGGGTTGCAGGCGGCGCAGCGCCGCGCCGACCTCACCGTACTGGCCGGCGTCCAGCGCCTGGTCCTCCGCGGACGGGTGCGGCGCGGGCTCCGGGAACGCCTCCCGGCCGCGCGGGCTGCGGCGGAGCCGGTCGATGAGCCGGCGGACGCCGATGCCCCAGATCCAGGCCGCCACCTGGCCGTCCCCGCGGTACCGCCCCGCGCTCCTCCACACGGCCAGGAAGGTGTCCTGGACCGCCTCGTCGACCAGCTCCCGGTCGCGGCAGCGCCGCTGGAGCCGGACCGTGAGCCACGGCGCGTGGCGGTCGTGGAGGGTGCGCAGGGCTTGGCGGTCGCCCTCGCCGACGCGGCGCAGCAGCACGTCGTCCCCGGGTTCCGGCTCCGGCGGAGGCGGGGAGGGGTGGGGTGCGCGCACGAGGTCGGCCACGAACCGCAAGTGTCGGGACCCGGGTCCTGGACCCGGGCCGGGGCCGTCCGGGCAGGTCCGCGCCCGGCGGGCGGCGCGCGCGGTCGCGGCCTGTGGTGTCGGTGGCAACGTGGCGGTGGGGGTCATCGCCCGCCTGTCGCGGCGGGCGGCCGCGACGGTTCACCGGTTCGTCAGCGGAGGTTCGATGGCCAGGGACGACGGCGTCGTGGCGGAGGGGCTCGTCAAGCGGCTCGGGGACCGGGAGGTCCTACGCGGGGTGTCCCTGGAGCTGGGTCCGGGGGTCACCGGGCTGCTCGGCCCCAACGGCGCGGGCAAGAGCACGCTGCTGCGGGTCCTGGCCACCGTGCTGGACCCCGACGCCGGCCGCCTTCGCCTGCTGGGCATCGAGCCGGTCAGCGACGATGCCCGGCTGCGGGTGCGCCGGCGGCTGGGCTACCTGCCCCAGGAGCCGGGGCTGCACCCCGGCTTCACCGCCGCCGCGTACCTCGACTACGTCGCGATCCACCGGGAGCACCACGACCGGCGGGCGCGGCAGGCCGAGGTCGCGCGGGTGCTCGCCGCTGTCGACCTCGCCGGGGAGGCGGCGGTGCGGGTGCGCCGGCTGTCCGGCGGCATGCGCCGGCGCCTGGCCCTGGCCCAGGCGCTGGTGGGCGACCCGGCCCTGCTGCTGCTCGACGAGCCCGCGACGGGGCTGGACCCCGAGCAGGTGCGGCGCGTCCACGACCTCGTCGCCGGGCTCGGCGAGGACCGCTGCGTGGTGCTGTCGAGCCACGATCCCGTGGCCGCCGGGACGCTGTGCCACCTGCTGGTGGTGCTCGCCGAGGGCCGGGTCGTGTCCGCCGGGCCGCCGGCGGAGCTCGCGGCGCTGGCCGACGGCCGCGTGTGGCTGGCGGAGCTCCGCGACCCGGGCGCGCTGGCGGCCTGGCGCGTCCCCGAGGGCGGCCACCGCCACGTCGGCACCCCGCCATCGGGGTCCGACCCCGTGCCCCCGACCGTGCAGGACGGCTACCTGCTGCTGCTGCGCGGGTCCCGGGCCGGCCCGGCGGGCCCGGGCTGACCGCGGCGCCGGTTCAGCCGGCCAGCGGGACGACCGGCAGCTCCACCGTCGCCGCCGAGCCGTCGGCGCCCGCCAGCGGCACCCGCAGCGTGCCCCCCGGCGCGGCGGCCTCGAAGACCAGCAGGGCCAGGTCCGCCACCCCCACCTGCCACCCGCCCTCGGGCCCGACGCCCTCGGGGACGGCGAGCACCTCGACCGGCCCGAGCTCCTCGCCGGCCACCGCGTAGCGCGCGTCGGGCCAGTGCAGGGCCTGCTCGTCGGCGGCGGGGCCGGGGGTGACCTCAAGGATCGCGACCAGCTCCCCCGACTCGATGCTCTGGTAGGCGGCGCGCAGCCCGATGCGGGTGCCGTCGGCGTCCCGGGCGGCGACCGGCTCCGCCAGGCGGCCGGCGATCGGCACGCCGTCGATGGTGAACGCGCGCAGGGCGTCGGTGCCCTCGAACGCGGCGAAGCGCAGGCACAGCTCCGCGCCGTCGAGCGTGTCGCACACGTCGACGCCGCCGTCGGCCGGGCGGACGTCCTGGGGCGGCAGCGGCTCGCCCTCGCGCCGCAGCACCTCCGCCTGGGCGATCTGGAACGCCGCGTAGCGCTCGGCGGGGGATCCCGGCTCGGCCGCTGCGGTCATCGCCGCCATCGCCGCGGGCTCGGTCGCGGCGAAGCCCTCCAGGTAGCGGGCCGCCGCGGGCGGGACGGTCGCGGCGGCGGGCTCGTCGGGCGCCGGGGGCTCCGCCGGCAGCGAGGCGGCGGGGCCGCAACCGGCGGCCAGGACGGCCGCGAGCAGCGCGGCGGCGACGGGGCGGGGGACCATCAGGCGCACGGCAGCAGGACCTCGCGGTGGTCGGGGGTCCCGACGGGGGGCGGCGCCGCCAGCTCGTCGGGGTCGGGCAGGTCGGGCGGCGGGGGCAGGCCCAGCAGGTCCCGGAGGCGGTCGGCCGGGGTCCCCGGGTCGCGCAGCTCGTCCCAGTGGGCGGCGAGCACCGCGGCGACCTCCCCATCCGGCCGCTCGAGCAGCCGCGCGGCGGACCAGCCCCCGGCCGACGACCAGCTCACCCCGGCCCCGCCGGCCAGCACCCGATAGGAGTCCGCGGTCACGGCGACGTCGGACCACAGGTGCAGCCGGGGCGCCTGGAGCGTCGCGTACCTGCCGGGGCCGCCCGCCGCGGAGCGGGCGAGGCTGCGGCGCGCCCCCGGGGTCGCCTGCCCCGCGAGCCAGAGGGCCACGATCTCGCGGGCCTGGTCCGCCGCGACGCACGCGTGCACCTGGTCGTCCGGCGCCGTCGACCCCCGCGCGGCGGCCTCGTCCAGCTCGGCCAGGGTGCGCAGCCGCGGCTCCACCGGCAACCCGACGGCGTGCGCCCCCACGGCCGCGGCGAGCACCAGCTCGGCGTCCTCGCGCCCCCGGCCGGTCCCCCACTCGGTGCTCAGGAGCACGTCGCTGCCCGCGCGCACGCCCTGGATCCGGGCGAGGATCGCGCGCATGGCGGCGGGGTCCAGGCCGAGCCCGTCGGGGTGGGTGCGCCAGAGCTGGCGGACGCGCAGCGGCGCGCCGGTGGGCTCCCCCGGCACCCGGGCGAGGACGCCGTCGACCGCGGGCCGCCAGCGCTCGATCCACGGCTCGTAGCCCCGGTACGCGCAGTACTCCACACCGCCCGCCCGCCGGCAGGTCTGCACCCGCTCGTCGGCGGTGGCGACGGCCAGCTGGCGGTCGTCGACGCGGGCGGGGACGGCGGCCTGCTGCCCCAGCGCCGCCAGCAGGGTGAGCAGGGCGCCGGCGCCCGCCCCGGCCCTCCCCCGCCGCACCCGGCCGCGGGCCAGCGCCGCCGCGCCCGCCGTCATGCCCGCGGCGGCGACCACGACCAGCTCCCAGGCCGCCGTGCGCACGGCCATCTCACCCGCCGGCGCGGCGCCGACGAACAGCGCGGCGATCCCGGGCGGCGGCGGCCCACCGGCCTCCGCCCACCAGTCCAGCGCCCAGAAGCCGCCCGGCAGCGACGGCAGGAGCAGCCGCCCGGGACTGAGGCCCAGCGCCGCCGCGGCGCAGGCGGCGACCAGCGGCGCGGCGACGGCGCGGTCGGTGCAGGCGGCGACGAGCACGCCGAGCGCCGCCCCCGCCCCGACCAGCGCGGGGCCCAGGGCCAGGGCGGGCACGTCGACCCGCCCGACGGCGCCCCCGGCCAGCAGGGCCGCCACGAACGCGCCGGCCAGCAGGGCGGCGACCAGCACCGGCGCCACCCCGGCGGCGAGCAGGGCGGCGGTCCGCCGCGCCGGGGGCGTGGGCAGGCTGCGCAGCAGCTCGCCCGCGCCGTCGCGGGCGTGGCGCAGGGCGCGCGCGGTTCGTCGCCAGCAGCGCGGCGAGGGCCAGGGCGAGCAGGGCGGCGGGCACCCGGGCGGTGTCGCGGTGCAGCACCGGCGCCCGCTCCCAGACCGACAGGACCAGGAGCCCGCCCGACGCGGCGGCGCCGGCCCACAGGACCGGGTCGCGCAGCAGCAGGACGGTCTCGACCCGCCACAGCGCCAGCGCCGCCCGGGGCCGGTCGGGGACGCGCCGGGCGGGCTCCCAGGAGGTCCCGGGAACCTGCGGGGCCTGGCCCGCCGCCCGGCGGGTGGCGGGGATCGGAGGTGCGGTCACGCGGGTCCTCCCGGCGCCGGGGCGCGGCCGGTGCGACGACGCCGACCCTAGCCGCGCCCGCCCCGCCGGCCGGGCCCGCCGATGGGGGCCCGGGCCCGGCCGATCCGCCAGGTGAACCGGGCGGCCCGCCGGACCCGACAGACCGGCACCGGCACCACCCGACCCCAAGGAGGCACCGATGGCACGTTACGTCCCCGCCACCAGCGGCCGCTGCCGCGCGCCGTGTCCTGGCTGCTGCTGGCCGTCGCGCTGGCCGGCGGGCTGCTGGCCGGCTCGGCGGCGTTCGCGGGCACCCGGGACGCCGCCCCACCGGAGGCGACCAGCCCTCAGCCGCGACCGACGCGCAACGACCCGACGCTGGCAGGGTTGGACGCGTCCACGCTGCCGGGCTCGATGCACAGCCAGTCCTCCGGCGACGTGCACTCCGGTAGGGCGCCGGGCGGCCGCGGCGTCGACCCGACCCGCAGCGACCCGACGCTGGCAGGGTTGGACGGGTCGACGCTGCCGGGCTGGATGCACAGCCAGGTCCGCAGCGCGCCGCAGACCGGGCAACCGGGCGCGGCCGGCGACGACGTGCGGGCGCCGCCGGCGCCGCGGGCGACGAGACGCGGGGCGCCGCCGGCGCCGGCGCGGTCAGGCCGGGGACGCCCGCGCGCAGCCACGACGGCGGCGTGGCCGCCGTCGGCGCCGGCGCCGACCACGCGGTCAGGTTCGGCGGGCCGAGGGGGACATCCGCGCCGTTGCGGTGGCACCGGGTCGGGCCGACGTCGGACCGGTCCCCACGCGACCGGTCGTGGGTCGAGCGGCAGGCCACGGAGCTGTACCCGCGCGCGTCGACGGCCGGGGACACGGCGATCTCGAGCTGGAGCGCCTGGGGCGCGGTGAGCAGGCGGTCGTCGATGTCGATGCCGCCCTCGACCCCCAGCTGCACCGCCGCCTCGAGCGTGCGGATGTGGTTGCGCGTGAACTGGCTCTCGAGGGTGAACACGCGCAGCCCGCCGCCGGCCCGGCTCTCACCGCTGGCCAGCGCGCCTTGGGTGCCCCACCAGTGGCCGTCGTCGTCCGCGGCCCCGGTCAGCGCCCGCCGGCCGCGGACGTGCGGACCCCACGTGAAGGCCCGCCCGTCGGAGCACCACTCGACGTTGGCGGTCATGTAGGCCACCTCCTCGTGGCGGGGAGGACGCGCCCCACGGTCTGCGAGCTGAGGTAGGTGATGAGGTTGTCCTTGAACAGGTGGTCACCGGGCGCGGCGGTCTCCCGGCAGTCGCCGGTCGCGGGCACCAGGCCCCCGCCGTCCGGCGGTGCGGCCTGCGCGAGCGCGTCGCCATGCGGGACGGTCAGGATCATGGTCGCGGTGAGGAGGGACAGCACCGCGAGGCGTGCGGTGGCGGCGAGGGTTGGCATGGTGCGGGGCTCCTGCTCGTCCTGATCCGCGGCGGTCCGGTGACCGCGCGGGGCGGGCGACACCCGCCGGACGGGCCCCGTTGGGCCTGGCGTCACATGCGGTTCAGGGCGTGTTCATACCCTTTGTCGCCTTCCGACGTCCTGTCGCACGCGGGCGGCGCGCAGGTTCACGCGGAGGGACGGACGTGCTCGACGTCACCCGCGAGCAGGCGGAGCGAGCCGCTCGCGTCGGTGCGGAGCTCCAGGGCCCCGTCGTCGGCGACCGCGGTCGCGGTGCCGACCACCTGCTCCCCCGCAGCCCGACCCGGACCCGGGCGCCGATCGTCGCCGACCGGGCGCGGTAGGCGGGCAGGAAGGCGCGGGGGTGGTCCTGCCAGTCGCGGTAGCGGTCCCCGAAGGACGCCACGAACGCCTCGAGCAGCCGCCAGCGGTCCGAGGAGCCGCCCGCCTCCGCCAGCGACGTGGCGCCCGCCAGCGCGGGCGGGCGGTCCACCCGCGCCAGTCGACGTTCACGCCCACGCCGACCACGGCCGCGGCGCGCCCGCCGCGGCGGGGACGGGGACCGCGGCCTCGACGAGGATCCCGGCCACCTTCCGGCCCCCGGCCAGCAGGTCGTTGGGCCACTTCCAGGACCGCGCCGGCCCCCGCCGCCTCGGCCAGGGCCAGTCCGGTCAGCAGGGTCAGCAGCGGCAGGTCGGCGGCACCGACCCGGGGCCGGGTCACCAGCGACAGGAGCAGGGACGTCCCCGGCGCGCGCGCTCCACGCCCGTCCGCGCCGCCCCCGCCCGGCCGTCTGCACGTCGGCGAGCACCAGGTGGCCCTCCGGCGCGCCCGTCGCCGCGGCCGCGGTGGCCAGGGCGTTGGTCGACCCGGCCACGTCGTGCCAGTCGACGGCGGACACCAGGGACGGGCCGTCGACGAGGGCGCGGACCAGTTCAGGGCGGCGGCACCGCCCCAGCCTGCCAGAGCCCACCCGGGCGGGGGTGTGGTCAGTCGCCGTTCCAGCAGCGGGCGGGGTTGGTGACGCAGTTCCAGCCGTCTCGCAGCACCCCGCCGACGTCGCCGTGCTGCACCCGGTCCCAGCTGCTGCCCGCCGCCTGGGTGGCGCGCTGCACCTGGTCCCCGCCCGCCGACGACGCCGGCCTCGACGGCGGCGGCGGCGCGCTGGCGGGCCGGCCGGTCCAACAGGCCCGCGGGCTGGTCACACAGCCCACCCCGTCGCGCACGACCCCGCCGACATCGCCGCTGACGGTACGGTCCCAGCTGCTGGCCGCCGCCCGCGCCGCCCGGTCCCACTGCCCACCCGACACCACCGGCGCCGGCACGGCCGCGCGCCGACCTGCAACCGCCCGACACTGGCAGGGTTGGCCGGGTCACGCGACCCGGCCACGATGCAGCCCGACTGCACCGCCGAGGTGCACTCCGCCAACCGCGGCGCCGCAGGGGCGGCGGGGACGCCGACCTGCAACCGCCCGACACTGTTCGGGTCCCGCGGGTCACGCGAGCCGGCGACGATGCAGCCCGACTGCACCCGCCGAGGTGCACTCCGCTCAGCCGCGGCGCGGTGGAGGTGGCGGGGCCGACCAGCAGCTCACCGGCGTGGCGGCCCCAGCAGCGCATCCGCGGGTCATCACACGGCCAGTCTCCGGCGCCAGCGAGTCCTGCCAGGCGTTGGACACCCCCGCCGCCCAATCGTGCACCCCCTCGCTGACCCGGCTGGGGATCGGCGCACCCTGCACCGCCGGCTCCACCCGCTCCAGCACCCCCGCAGCAGTGCGGCGCACCTGGTACGGCGACCCCTGCAACCCGCCCTGCCACTGCGCCTGACCGGTCACCACCGCCTCACCCGTCCGCCACACCGTCTCATTGGCCTGCCCCAGCACCCCCGCCGTCGCCTCCCACAGCCCACCGACCGCGCTGCCCGCCCCACCCAACAGCTCCGCCGCCGCCACCCCCGGCTGCCCATAGGTCCGCAACGTCGCGTCCGCCGACGCCACCCGCCGGTCCAACGCCGCCCGCCCTCCGCGGTCAGCACGTCGTTGGCCAACCCCTCCCCCGCCACGTACCGGCCGGCGCCCAACGTCCCCAACTGCCCCGCCACATCGGCCACCGGCCCCAACACCGCCGCCCCGGTCTGCACCGCCAACCCATCCCACCGCGCCCACGGATCGACGATCCCCCCGGACGCTCGTCCACCTGCTCCCACCACCCACCACACACCATCTGCCACGCGGGTCAGGCCCTCCGCCACCGGCACGCCCACGCTGCCGGACGAGGCCGTCGTCCTGCGGCGGGTTGAGCGCGGCGTTGGTCAGCAGCGTCTGGAAGCCCGGCAGGCCGAAGCCCAGCCCGGCGGTCAGGGCGGTCTGCCGGGGCGTGCGGTGGACCGGACGCTCTCGACGGTGAAGGGCACGGCGACGCCCAGCCCGACGTTGAGGGCCCGGGGCCGTAGTAGTTCAACCAGTCCTGGTCGGTCTGCAGGATGGGGCGCCCGTCCGCGTCGCGCGCCAGACCGGGGACAGCGCGGCGTCGACCTGCGGGATCACGAACTCGTTGCCGCCGAGGATCAGGCCTGAGGCCTGGAGCAGCGTCCCCGGGCGCCGCTGTCCAGCCGCCTGGTGCTCAGGGTGCTGGGCGACGCCGGGTTCGCGGGGCGGTTGCGGTTCGACACGATGTACTCGAGAAACTGGTTGCGCTGCCCGGCGGGAGGGTGTTGGCGTACTGGACGTACTGCCGGCCCCGCTCGGTCAGGAACCACCCGTTGGCGGCCTGCAGCTCCCTGCCCAGGTGGTCGACGCCGTAGATGACGGCGCCGTCGGCCGCCATGTTCGCCCCGAAGTTCACGGCCGGGTCGATGAAAAGCCTGCTGTTGAGCAGGGTCTGACCGGTCAGGCCGCGCACGATGGTGGCGGGCTGGGCCGCGAGTGCGCTGCCGAAGCCGTCGGTGGTCGACAGAATCCCCAGGGAGAACGGGATGCCGGCGCCCGTGTAGCCGATCGACTCTGGCCGCAGGACCTGGCTGAGGTCACCGCTCTGGATCGCCCCACCCCAGGTCTCCCATGCGGTGCGGTCGATGGTGAACGGGCCGCAGTCCGGCGGCGCGCCGCCTGCCTCGGGCGTCAGGGGTTGGGGCCGGCGGCGGCGAGCTCCCCCGGCGCGGTCGGCGCGACGGGTCCTGCGCCAGCGCGGGGCCGGCCGGCAGGACCACCAGTGCGGCGGCGACCGCGGCGGCGGCGAGGCGTGCAGCAACCCATCGGGGATGATGCATGTCGGCTCCTGGTTCCGGCGCTCGGCGTCGGTGGCCCTGCACGGGCCGGTCGTGGGCGGCGGTGTCAGTGGGCGAACTCGCGCTGGCCGGCCGGGCCGATGCCGGGCAGGTAGCGCCACGCGTCACGCCAGGCGCCGCGGACGGGGTCCAGCGGATGGGGGTAGGTCAGCACGTCCACGCCGCCTGGCCCGCCTGCTGCACCCAGTTCGGCTGCGGCTGCGGCTGCGGCTGGGGCCGGGGCGCGGCGACGGTGTCGTGCTCGGGCCGGCGCACCGCCGACGGCGCCGCGGGCGGGCTGCACCCGCGACCCACCCGCGGGCGCCCGCACCGCGGGCGGGTTCCACACCGGCGCCGACCCGCCCGAGGTGACCGCCGACGGCGCCGACGGGGCGGAGGCGAAGCCGTTGATGCGCTCCCAGTTCGGGCACGACGCATCCAGGCACGGCCCCGATCCCCTCACCCACGATCGCCGGACCCACGATCTTGGGACCCACGATCGCCGGACCCACGATCGCCGGCCCCCACGATCGCCGGCCCACGATCGCCGGGCCCGTGATCATGACCCACCCGGTTGGAATAGGAGCCGCCCAGCGCCTCGGTCGCTCGCTGCGCGGACAACCCGAACCGCGACGACAACTCCTGCTGATGGTTGTTGAACACCTCCGCCGCCGAATGCGCGATCACACCCTCAGCCTGCAGATCACGCTGCCAGGCCGCCATCTGCGCCGCGAGCTCCTCCTCGGGCACCGCGGGGAACGTGTAGACCTGCGGCGCCGCCGGTTCGCCCAGCGGAAGGTCTCCGGCGCCCACAGGTCCTCGGGCTGGGGCTGCGGCGCCCCGTATCGGTCCAGGTCAGGTCGTCGGGGGACGTGGGGAACGTCTCCAGCTGCGGCGCGACCGGCGCGGGTGCGGGGAAGGGCCGCAGCGTCGACCCGTCCAGCTCCGGGTCCCACGGGGGCAGTTCCGGCGCGATCGTGATCCCGCCCCCGGCGCCCTCGCGGTCCGTCCCGCCGTCCGCGCCGGGGCGCCCGCCGCTGCTCGGACCTCGTCGCCGGCTCCGCGGCGCCGGTGTCACCCGTCACGGGCGCGTAGCCGGTCATGTGCAGGCGCAGGTCGTAGGTGTCCTCCGGCAGGGTGCCGCCAAAGTTGATGGAGTAGACGTCGCCGTCGTGGTTGACCGCGTTCCAGACGCGTCCCACGGAGTCCTCGCCCGGCCGCGCGAAGGTCGCCCGAGGCCGCGGTCACCCGGTTCGGGCAGCAGGTCGACGAGCTCGGCGAGCCCGTCCATCGGGATCGCCGGGCCGAACAGCTCCGTCAGCTCCGCCGTGCGGACGTGGCCGGGCGGGCTCAGCCACTCGTGACCGGACGCCGGCCGGCCCGCCAGCCAGCTGTCGCAGGCCATCGCGACGTTGCCGCAACTGCCGGCGCTCCCGGTCGGGTTCAGGTTCCGGCCGATCTCCATCGGGTGGCCGCCACCCCGAACAGGTCCGGGACCGCGTCCGGTGCGGGCTGCAGCACCGCCACCCCGACGCGTCGACGCCGACGCGCTGGATGCCGTAGGGGTTGTCGCCGGGCTGCTCCAGGAACGTCTCGAGGCCGGGGATCATGTCCCCGAAGGCGGTCGCGCCCGCCTGCCGCGACGCGGCCTGCCGGGCAGCCCACTGCGCGTTCATCCACTGGTCGTAGGCGGCGCGCCCGCGGGGCGTTGGCCTCGGTCACCCGCGCCGCGGCCGCCTGGACCTCGGGATGCTCCCCGAGCTCGTCGAAGGACAGTTGCGGGTTGGCCGCCTCCACCGCGGCCCGCACGGCCCCGTAGTCGGCGAATGCCTGCTCCGCGGCGGGCGCGTCAACCCGGCGGTACTGGTGGTGGAGGGACTCCGCCAGCTGCTCCGCGTCGATCACGGCCTGGGGGTCGCTGAGGATCCCGAGGTCCAGGTCGACGTCGAGCACACCGAAGTCCAGGCCTGCCCACGGGTCCTCCGCCGGCCCGGCCGCGGTGGCGGGGTCGGGCCCCGCAGGCGCGGCGGCGCCGGGCGGCGCGACCACGCCGAGGGCCACCAGGGTCGCGCCCACCAGCACCAGCGCGCGCGACGGCGCGCCGCCTCACCCGCCGGTCGTTCGCATCGGACGTGTCCTCCCAGGCCGGCGGGGCGGTCGTGAGCGGGCACGGTCAACCGGGCCGGGAGAAGGCGCGAACCACTCGGGGAGGTCGGCCGGCTCGCCCTGGACGACGCGGACGACCAGCTCGCCGGCCTCCGCGGTGACGTCCAGCTGCGCGCGCCGCCCTCGAGCACCATGGCGACGGTGTTCCCGGCCGTGCCGGTCTCCGCGGGCAGCGCGGTCGCCGTCGCGGCCTCCGCGGTGGCGGTGGCGGTCTCGGGGGCCGCGGTCCGGGTCTCCACGGTGAGCGTCTCCGCGGCGAGGACCACCGAGGGTGCGGTCAGGGACTCCGCGGGCAGGGGCCGGACGACGACGGTGTCGCCGTCGGGGCGCAGCTCGCGGAGGGGCGCCGCGGGCGCCGACACGACCAGGGCGGCCGACGTGCGGACCTCGGACGCCGCGGGCTCGTCGGCGGGCGGGGCGTCGGGCTTGGCGTCGGCGGGCGGGGCGGCCGGCGCGTCGTCGGGCTCGTCGGCGGGCGGGGCGGCCGGCGCGTCGTCGGGCTCGTCGGCGGGCGGGGCGGCCGGCGCGTCGTCGGGCTCGTCGGCGGGCGGGGCGGCCGGCGCGTCGTCGGGCTCGTCGGCGGGCGGGGCGGCCGGCGCGGCGTCGGGCTTGGCGTCGGCGGGCGGGGCGGCCGGCGCGGCGTCGGGCTTGGCGTCGGCGGGCGGGGCGTCGGACGCCGCCTGCCCCCCGCCGCCCGCGGGGGCGGTCCCGCGTTCCTCGTCGCCGTCGGGCTCGACCGGCGGGCGGGCGAACCGGTCGGCGCGGGCCGGGTCCTCGTCCGGCTCCGGCTCGTCCTTGTCGGGGGTGGGGGCGTCGGCGCCCGATGGCGGCGCGGTCGCGGCGGGGGTGGGCGCGTCCTGCTTCGGCTCCGCGCGTCGCCGTTCCGGCGCGCGCGGCGGCGACGGCGGCATCCAGCAGTGCGCTGTCCTCGTCGGCGCGGGCCACGTCCACCGGTTCGGTCGGCTCCGGATCGGGCTCCTCGGTCGGCTCCGCGGGAACCGCCGCGGGGGCTGCGGGGCGGCGGCGACCTGCTGCTCCGGGCGGCCGGGGCGGCCGGGGCGGCCGGGGTGACCGGCGCGGCGGGGGCGGCGGGGACCGCGGCGTCGCCGGGCGCGACCGCGGGCTGCTGCGGCGCGGGCTCGGCGGGCGCCGGCTCGGCGGGGGCGGGCTCGGGCGCGACGTCGGTGAGGTCCCACACCGTGGCGGCGGCCTCGGCGGGCGCACCCTCGGCGACCGCCTGCTCCCGGCTGGCCGCGGGCGCCAGGACCGGCAGGTCGGGCTCCACGCGCATCTGCAGCTCGGGGATGGTGGTGACCGCCACCGTCGCCGGCACCGAGCACGAGGGCCAGCACGACCACCAGCACCACCGCGGCCTGCTGCCCGCGCACCATCGCCCAGCGCAACCGCAGGCGGCGCGCCGACGGGTCCTGTCCCATCCCGGTCTCCCTGGGCATCACGGCGCCTCCGTCGGAGCGGCGGTCACCGTCTCCGCCGTGGCCAGCACGACGTCGTCGGGGATGCGCGGCTGGAAGGGACGCCGAAGTCGAAGTACTCCACGATCGTGACGATGGAGGCGCCGCCGGCCACCCCGGCGGTGGCGCTCGCCCTCCGCCGCCCGCGGCAGGTCCAGCCGGTAGGACATGCGCCGGACCAGCCCCTCGCCGACCCACAGGTCGAAGGGCAGCTCGGTGATGCCTCCTGCTCGGCGAGCTCGGTGAGGATGGCGCGCTGGTCCTCCGGCGCGGCCTCCGCGGCGCGGGGCAGGTCGACAGCGGTGACGCGGTAGTGGACGACGGCACGCCGCGGACCTCCTCCTCGCCGACCTCCTCCAGCGCGGTGACGCCGCCCGCCAGCAGCTCGAGGCGGCTGCCGAAGGTCCGCGCTGCCCAGACCCCCTTGCGCCGCCGCGTCGTCCGCGGCCAGCTTTCGTCCAGGCTGCTCCACCGGCCAGGCGGCGGAGCGGACGTAGAGTGGCTGTCGCCGATGACGACCATCGGCACGGCGTCGCCGGGCCAACCCAGGCTCGGTGAAGGCGGGGCCCCGATCGCGGACCTCCAGCTCCATGCCGAGCCCGGCTCGAACTGGATGAGCCCGGTCGCGTCGGTGCGCTGCTTGGGCTGGCTCCAGACCGCCGTCCACCACGCTGGTGACGGCGATCCGGGCGGTGCCCTGCTCGCTGGTGCGGCGGCCCGCCTCGGCGAGGTCGTCGAAGTCAAGGAGGGCCCGCAGCCCGCTGCCAGCAGGCAGACGGCGACGAGCAGGCTGATCGATCTCCGGACGGGCATGCGGGGCTCCTCGCATCAGTGGGCGAACTCGCGCTGGCCGGCCGGGCCGATGCCGGGCAGGTAGCCACGCGTCGCGCCAGGCGCCGCGGACGGGGTCCAGCGGATGGGGTAGGTCAGCACGTCCCACGCCGCCTGGCCCGCCTGCTGCACCCAGTTCGGCTGCTGCTGCGGCTGCGGCCGGGGCCGGGGTGCGGCGACGGTGTCGTGCTCGGGCCGGCGCACCGCCGACGGCGCCGCCGGCGCGGCCGGCGCGGGCTGCACCCGCGACCCACCCGCGGGCGCCCGCACCGCGGGCGGGTTCCACACCGGCGCCGACCCGCCCGAGGTGACCGCCGACGGCGCCGACGGGTGGAGGCGAAGCCGTTGATGCGCCCCAGTTCGGGCACGACGCATCCAGGCACGGCCCCACGATCCCCTCACCCACGATCCCCGGCCCCACGATCGCCGGACCCACGATCTTGGGACCCACGATCGCCGGCCCCACGATCGCCGCCCCACGATCGCCGGGCCCGTGATCCGCTGACCCCGCTGGTTGAAATAGGAGCCGCCCAGCGCCTCGGTCGCCTGCTGCGCGGACAACCCGAACCGCGACGACAACTCCTGCTGGTGGTTGTTGAACACCTCCGCCGCCGAGTGCGCGATCACACCGTCGGCCTGCAGGTCTGGCTGCCAGCGCTGCATCTCCGCCTGCAACGCCGCCGTCGTCACCGTCGACGTCGCCGTCACCGGCGCCCCCACCTGCTGGGCGGCGGCGCCACCGGCGGCTGCTGGTTGGGGTTCTGCCCCCAGTTGCACGCCAACCCCCGCCGCGGCGTTCACCACCGGGTTTGTCATCGCTGCACGCCTCGCTGAGCGCCTGCCCGACCGACGCCGGGGCCAGCCCGACGAAGCGCGTCGGATGCCGTCCGGGCGATCACCGACTGGACCGTCGGGTACACGAACGCGCCGCGCACAATACGGCCCTGCGCCAGCGAGATCGGCACGCCGACCGGAGGCCCCGCCCCGAACACCGCCTGCGCGCCACGTTCAGCGCGTAGTTGTCCTCCTGACCCAACGCCCGCAGCGTCTGGTCCGTCGCGGTGCTCAGCAGCGGCGCGGCCAGGTTGATGCCGAGGATGGTCCCGTCGGTGACCCGCTGGGTGAACTGGCGCTGCTCCGGCGTGAAGGCCTGCATGTCGGCGATCGAGTACTCGACGGCGGGGTCGGTCGCGCCGGGCGGGGTGCCCAGCCGCGGCAGGCCGAAGACCGGGTCGAAGCGCACGCCGGGATCGGCGAACGTGTTGGGGTTGATCTCCGGCGTGGTGCCCGAGGCCGGCAGGAACTCCGCGGCGTCCAGGGCCGACGGGTTCGTCCACGGCGAGTCGGGCGTGCGCCCCTGCGGGATGTTCAGGCTGGCGTTGGGTGACAGGGTCACCGTGCGGGGGTCGATCAGCGCGTCCGCGCCCGCGTTCGCGCGCTGGTTGGCGATGATGCTGTCGACCCCGGGGTTCAGGACCCGGCGCGAGCCGAACAGCATGCACTGGGTCGCCGCGGCCCCCTGGCAGCCGTTCGCGATCGCGCTGGTCCACGGGTCGCCGGTGTTGATGGGCGGCAACCCGCCCGCGAACACGTAGTCCTGCACCGCCCCGCGGGCGATGTTGGGCGCCAGGCGGGCGGCGATCGTCGACTCCGGCACCTGACCGAGGTCGGGCTGGATCCCGCGGTTCAGCAGGTAGGAGAACCCGGCGCCGGTCGCGGCGTAGATGGGTGCCCGGAAGGGGTTCGGCGCGGCCGCCGTCCCCTCGCCCCCGCCCTCCTGGGGGGACTGCGCGGGCGGTGCCGACGGGATCGCGTCGATGCCCGGCACCGGCAGCGGCACCGGCGCCGGCTGGGTGCCGGACGGCGCCGGCGTGGTCGTGCTGCCGCCCGGTGTGCGGGTCACCGCCTCCGGCAGGGTGCCGCCCGGCAGGGTGCCGCCCGGCTGCCCCCCGGCCGCCGGGGCCGTGGCGCCGAACCCGGCGATCTCCCCCCAGTTGGGGCACGACGCGTCCAGGCACGGCCCGACCAGGCCCTCGCCCACGATGCCCTGGCCCACGATGCCCTCGCCGACGAGGCCCTCGCCCACGATGGCCGGCCCGACGGTGGCCGGGCCCACCAGGCGCTGACCCACCCGGTTGGAGTAGGAGCCGCCCAGCGCCTCGGTCGCCTGCTGCGCGGACAACCCGAACCGCGACGACAACTCCTGCTGATGGTTGTTGAACACCTCCGCCGCCGAATGCGCGATCACACCCTCAGCCTGCAGATCACGCTGCCAACGCTGCATCTCCGCCCGCAACGCATCGGTCTGCACCGTGGGAGCGGCGCCCGCCGCAGCTCCGCCGTCCCAGGGCAACGACAACGACGGCGTCGAGGACGACCCCGGGGCGAACAGATCCGCAGTGCCGGCAGGCGTCGTCCCGAACTCGATCGGTCCGCTCAGGTCCAGCAACTCCTCCGCGTCCGCCGCACCGAAGGTGAACGGCTCCACCGGCGCGGTGGTGAAGCCGGCGCCCGCCTCGAACGACGACCCGCCGGTGGTCGACAGCGGGGCGAACGGGTCCTCGCCGCCGAAGTCGGTCGTGGCGAAGGTGTAGTCCCCACCCCCGAAAGGGTCCTCCAGCGCCTGGGCCGACGCGGTCGTCGGCGCGGCCAGCATGGCCAGCGCCGACGCCACCACGACCGGGACCCGGAGGCGCGTGCGCCTGGAGGTGCGCCCGCCACCCGCGGCCGCGCTGCGCTGCTGGTCCATGCCCGTCCCCTCCCGTCCCTGGTCCCGTCGCCCGATCCGACCCGGAAGGGTCAGAAGATCCCGATCGCCTGCATGATCGTGGAGACGCCGCCCGCCCCGTCCAGCCAGCGGTTCAGGCCCGGGTTCTGGGCGTACAGGTCGTTGATGCCGCGCCCCGCCAGCCCGCCGACGGCCGAGGAGATGCCCTTCTCGTCGAGGATGGTGGCCAGGAACGGGTCCTCGTTCGCGACGTCGCCCAGCACGCCGGCGGTCAGGCCCTCGACCTGCCCTGTCGCCCACGGCTGGAAGCGGAAGGAGAAGGACGACGGCAGCCCGGTGAACCAGGTGTCGACGGTGTTGCCCAGGTTCTCGACGCCCACCGGCGCGGGCGCGGGTGCGGCCGGCGCGACGGGCGCGACGGGTGCGACCGGCGTGACGGGTGCGGGTGCGGCCGGCACGGGCACCACGACCTGCGCCACCCGGCCCGGGGATCCGTACAGCCCGGCGAGGCTGCCGTAGATCAGGTCGTCGCCGGTGCCCGCGGTGGTGCGCGGGTCCTGGGTCCAGGCGTTGCCGTACACCGGGACGGTCGCGCCGCTGGACCCGCCGTACAGCCACGACCCCGAGCTGGACGCGCCGGGATCGGCCCACACGGTGTAGCCGCCCGGCGACTGGGCCAGCGCGGGCGCGGCGGGCAGGGCCACCAGCCCGGCGGCGATCATCCCGACGGCGATGCGTGCGACGCGACGTCGCGGAGTGCTCATCTGCGTGCCTCCCTGGAACCTGGTCACTCGAGATCGATCAGCCGGACGCGCAGCCGGGCGAGGTCCACCCGGGAGCGCGCCCGCACGTCGGGCGGCACGCCGCCCATCCGGGTGTCGGTGCTGTGCACCCGGACCCGGGCCTCACGGTCGTCGTGCACGGAGATGTCGGTCAGCACCGCCCCGTTGCGGAGCGCGTAGGCGCCCGCCGCCGCCGCCACCAGTTCCTCGCTGTACACGTGGGGCGGTTGCAAGCGGGCGAGGGTCTCCACCAGCTGGCGGCGGATCTCCACACCCGCGGCGATCGCGGCCGCGTCGGCCGCGGTCGCGGTCCGCGCCCGCAGGACGCTGGCGTAGCCGATCGGCAGCAGGACCGCCACCGTCCCGATGATCAGGAACGTGATCATCAGGAACAGCACGATCGCGCCGCGCTCCTCCTCCCGGGCTCGCACGACGTCATTCCTCGAGGATCGCGTCAGCGACGCGTTCGGTGAAGCTGGTGAGCTCCCGGATGATCACCGGGCCGACGGCGGTGATGATCACGACCGACACGATCATCAACAGCACGGCCTCGACCGTGAGGGTGAACCCGCTGTCGTCCCGGAAGCGCCGCACGGTGCTGGTTACTGGCCCGCGCCGGAGAACTGGGTGGTGAAGTTGTCGAACCCGGCGCCCGCGTTGGCCGGCGCGTTCGAGAACGTCGCGAGGGTGGAGTTGGCGAGCAGCTGGATCACGAGCGTGCCGAGCGGCACGAGGATCGTGACCACGACGATGACGATCAGCACGATCGTCACGATGTTGTCCACCGCCCCGCGCTCGTCACCGTGCACACGGTCGGCGAGGCGGCCGAACTGGGCGCGCAGCGCGCTCCGGTGCAACGTCAGCATGGGATTCCCTCCAAATGGTCTGCCGGGGTCGGATGGAGCGTAGGAGTGGTGACGTTCCGCCCGGAAGGGTCCCCGGGCTCAATTCTGTCCTGGGCCGCCCAGGCCCAGCCAGCGGCTCATCGCCTCGGTGCGGTTGCGCACCTGGAGGACCGCGTAGATCGCGTTGATGTGGTTCTTCACGGTCTTGGTCGACAGGCCGAGGCGCCCGGCGATGTCGGCGTTGGAGCGACCCGACGCGATCAGCTCCATGATCTCGACCTGGCGCTGGGTGAGGCGTGGCCGGTCGTCGACCGCCCGGGGGGCCGCGCCGTCGCGGGCCACCCGCAGCACGGCGGACACCACGGCGGGGGACAGCGGGTTGCCGCCCGCGGCGACCTCGCGCACCGCGTCGACCAGCTCGACCGGGGTGAACCGGCCGTGGACCAGGTAGCCGCTGGCGCCCGCGCGGATCGCCGCGGCGACCGTGTCGGGCGCGTCCTGGTAGGTGAGCATGAGCACACGGGTCGTGGGGCTGATGACCGCGGCGGCCTCGACCCCGTCCATGACCGGCATGCGCACGTCCAGGATCGCGACGTCGACCCGCTGGCCGCGGACGACGCGCGCGGCCTGCGCGCCGGTGGTCGCCTCGGCGACCACCTGGATGTCGGGGTACCCCGACAGGATCGCGCGGAGCCCCTGGCGGACCACGGCGTTGTCGTCGGCGACGAGCACGGAGATCATGCGGCGACCATCCCTTCCCTCGGCTCGGCGGGGACCGCGGCCGGTAGCCGCAGCGACACGACCGTGCCGCCCCCGGCCCGCGGGCCGACGACGAGGGTCCCGCCCACCCGCGCGCTGCGTTCGTGCATCCCGAGCACCCCGTAGTGCCCGCGGTCGGCCAGCTCGGCGGGGTCCGTCCCGCCGTCGAACCCGATCCCGTCGTCGGCGACCTCGAGCACGACCCCGCTGCGGTCGGCGTCCAGGCGCACCACGACGCTCCCGGCGCGCGCGTGGCGGCCGACGTTCTCCAGCGCCTCGCGCAGGACGCAGCCCAGCTCGTAGGCCGGCTCCGGGCCCAGCGGCGGCAGCTCGCCCGCGCGCACGCAGGCCGGGATGCCCGTGCGGTCGGACCAGGCGGCGACGGTGCGCCGCACGGCGTCGGCCACCGGCTCCCCGGCGCCCGCGAAGCGCAGGTCGCTGACCAGCGTGCGCGCCTCGTCCAGCGCGGCGTTCAGGGAGCGCTCCAGCCCGCTCAGGGCCAGCGTCCGGCGCTCGGCGTCGTCGTCGTCGGCCAGCACGGCGGTCAGCAGGCGCACGCCGTTGAGGGTCGCGATGACCGAGTCGTGCAGCTCGCGGGCCAGGCGCTGGCGCTCCTCGGCGGCGGCGCGGGTCCGCAGGCCCGACCAGGCCCGGGAGAACGACGCCTCCGCGCGGTCCAGCGACTCCCGGACCGTCGCCCCGGCCACGCCGCAGACGACGAACGCGGCCGCGTCGAGCACCACGGCGACCGCGGTGTCGGCGCCGCCCCAGGTGGTGGCCAGGCGGACCGCGGCCAGGCTGCCGCCCGCGAGCCAGCCGCCGGGGCCGCGGCGCAGCAGGCCCGCCAGCAGCGGCGCGGTCAGGCACAGCCGCGCGTACAGCTCCACGGGACCGGCCCAGGCCAGGACCGCGGCGCAGAGCAGGACGTCGGCGGGCACCCACCAGGGCCGGTCGGCCAGCCGGGTGGTGGCGGGCCAGGCGAGCAGCCACAGCGCCGAGGCGCCCAGCGCCGCCAGCGTGCCCGCGAGCAGCGGGAACGCCGGGTAGCCCCGCAGCGTCGCCCAGCCCACCGCCACGGCCAGCAGCGCGATCCGGGCCATCAGGACCGCGCGGCACAGCAGCGCCAGCGGTTCGGCCAGCCGCCGCGTCCCGTTCACGCCTGCACCTCACGCGCCGGGCGGCTCACGCCTGCACCTCACGCGCCGGGCGGCTCACGGGAGGACCCCGCCGAGGAGGCCGATGCCCGACCAGTCCGAGGTCAGGGCGAACGAGGAGATGATCAGCAGCAGCGTGGCCGGCATGACCACGAGGACCACGACGGCGGTGACGGTGAGCTCGGCGCGCGAGGCGCGCTGGCGGGCCATCTGGCCCGCCTTCTTGCGCAGGTCGGCCGCCAGCCGCAGCAGGACGTCCGACAGCGGCGTGCCCAGGTCCTCGGCCTGCAGGACGGCCCCGACGAACTGGCCGAGCACCTTGGACGCATTGCGTTCGCGCAGGTCGGCGAACGCCTCCCGGCGCGACGCGCCGACCTCGATCTGGCGCAGCGCCGTGGTCAGCTCCTCGCCCAGCGGGCCGCCGGTCGACTCCGCGACCCGCGCGAGCGTGGCCCGGAAGCCGGTCCCCGCCGCGATCGAGATCGCGGTCAGGTCCAGGAAGTCGGGCAGGTCACGGTCGATCTGGGCCTGGCGCTGGCGCCCGACGGCGGCGATGCGCGCGTCGACCAGGAAGGCCCCGGCGCCCGCGAGCGCCAGCGCGCCCCGCCAGTCGCCGAACTGCACCCACACCCCGACCGCGCCCATTGACGTGAGCAGGGCGACGAGCGCGCGCTGGCCGACGAAGTCGACGACGGTCATGCCGTCGGGGTGGCCGGCGACGTCGAGGCGGCGGCGCACCTGGGCGAGCATGCGGTCGGGCAGCAGCGGCAGGAGCTCCACGCCCAGGCGCGCCGACAGCCCGCGGACGAAGCGGTCGGCGCCGCCGGCGTCCTCGGCGTCGGGCTGCCCGGGGGCGACCGGCGCCGCCAGGGCCGGGGGGCCGCCGCCGCCGCGGAGCAGCAGGAACCCGGCGCCGCCCAGCAGCAGGCAGGTGCCCGCCGCCGACACCAGCAGGAGCCCGAACCCGCCCATCAGACGTCCAACCTGGTGGCCCGGCCGATGACCCGGAAGCCGAGCCAGTACAGGCAGCCCGCCACCACCAGGGCGATCACGCCGGGCAACGTGGTGACCATCGAGGAGATCGCGCCGGGGCGCAGCAGCTCCAGCAGCAGCAGCGACCCGCAGCCCAGCGCGCCGACGACCAGCCCGGCGCTGCGGCTGGGGGCGAGCAGGGTCTGGACCTCGCGCAGCACGTCGCGGCGGACGTCGAGGGTGTCCGCCAGCGACCGCAGCGCGGCCACGAGGTCCCCGCCCATCCGGTACTGCAGCAGCAGGGTCCGGGTCAGCACGTTGACCTCGCGGGAGGGCATGCGCTCGGCGAGGTCCAGCAGCGCCTGGCTCAGCGGCAGGCCGAAGCGCAGCTGGTCGACGACGGCGCGCAGCTCCGCGGCCGCCGGCTGCTCCAGCTCCTCGGCGGCCAGCTCGACGGCGCTGGGCAGGGCCAGCCCCGACGACGCCGCGTTGGCGAGCAGGCGGGCCAGGTCGGGCAGCTGCAGCACGAAGGCGTAGAGGCGGCGCTGCTGGAGCCAGCCCAGCGCGAACCACCCGAGGCCGACCGCGACGGCGGGGAGCAGCACCGCGAGGACCGGCGGCAGCACGCTGCTGGCCAGGACGCCCACCGCCACGGCGCCCGCCAGGGCGAGCGCGAGCACGTCCACCACGCGCAGGCCGACCATGGCGGCGCGGAGCCGGTCGCCGACGCGCCGCCCGAGCACGGTGCCCCGCAGCCGCCCCTCCAGCCGGTCGCCCACCGCGGCCAGCGCGTGCAGCTGCGTGCCGGGCCGGCGCCCCGAGCCCATGGACCCGAGCAGCGCCGCCCGGCGCGCGCGGCCGTCCTGGACGAACCACAGCCCGGCCAGGCCCGCCACGACGGTGGCCAGCGCGAGCAGCAGCAGCGGCGCCGGCATCAGGCCACCTCCTCCAGCGCGATCCCGGCGCGGGCCAGCCGCTCGCGCAGGGCCGGGGGGGCGGGGTGGCGGACGAGGCCGCCGCGGCGCCCCGGCAGGTGCGACGGGCGCGCGGCGTCGTGGACCGCGAGGGGCACGAGCCGGTAGGCGTCGCGGTGCTCGGACACCAGCGCCGCCACCTCGTCGACGTGGCGGCGGCCGTCCGCCGCGCGGCGCAGGTGCACGATGACCTCGATCGCGCCGTTGATCTGGTCGCGGATGGCCTCGAAGGCGATCGGCAGCTCGCTCATCGACCCGAGGGTCTCCAGGCGCAGCAGCGCGTCGTGCGCGGAGTTGGCGTGGACGGTGGCCAGCGAGCCCTCGTGGCCGGTGTTCATGGCCTGGAGCATGTCGAGGGTCTCACCGCCGCGAACCTCGCCGACGATGATGCGGTCCGGGCGCATGCGCAGGCTGTTGCGCACCAGGTCGCGGATGGTGACCTGGTTGCGGCCCTCGACGTTGGCGGGCCGCGCCTCCAGCGGGATGACGTGGGGCTGCTGGAGCGACAGCTCGGCGGCGTCCTCGATGGTGACGATGCGCTCGTGGGCCGGGATCAGGCCCGACATCGCGTTGAGGAACGTGGTCTTGCCGGTGCCGGTGCCGCCCGAGATCAGCACGTTGCAGCGGGCCAGCACGACGGCGCGCAGCAGCGCGACGGCGGGCTCGTCCAGGCTGCCCAGCGCGACCAGCTCCGCCATCGAGTACGGCCGCGGGAACCGCCGGATGGTGACCACCGGGCCGAGCAGCGACAGCGGCGGCAGGATGACGTTGACGCGCTCGCCGGTGGGCAGGCGCGCGTCGACCATGGGGCTGGACTCGTCGACGCGGCGGTTGACCCCGGCGACGATGCGGTCGACGGTCTGGCGCAGCTCGGCCTCGTCGGTGAAGGTCACCCCGGCCCGCTCGAGGCGGCCGGCGCGCTCCACCCACACCTCGCCGGGGCCGTTGATCATGATCTCGGTGACCGACTCGTCGGCCAGGAGCGGCTCCAGCACGCCGAGCCCCAGCGCCGCGTCCACCACCCTGGTGATGAGCGCGGAGCGCTGCGAGGTCGACCGCAGCGGGCCCTCGCGGCTGATGATGTCGGCGACCATGCGCTGGAGGCGGGCCCGGCGCTGCTGGGGGTCCAGCGCCGACAGCTCGCCGAGGTCGACGCCGTCCAGCAGGCGCCGCCGGTAGAAGCCGACCTCCTCGTCAGCGACGCCGCCGGGGGCGACCACGCCCTCGCGCTCGAGCCGGTTGCGCAGGCCCATCTAGAAGCACCCCACCAGGCCGGACAGGAGCCCCGACGGCGTGCGCGGCGGGATCGCCGCGGTCGCGTCGGCCACCCAGCGCTCCGACGTGCGGCCCGTGGCGACCACGGGCACCGCGATCCGGACCGTGACGCTGTCGCAGCCGTCGCTGACCCGGGTGCCCTCGCGCAGCAGTGGCATGACGGCCTCGTAGGCGACCCGGCGGCCGTTGCGGCCCTCGCTGTGGGCCCGCGCCCCCTCCAGGGCCGCGTGCTCGGCGGCGGTGACGGCCGCGAAGAACAGGAACACCTGCACCCCCAGGACCGCGGCCAGCACGAGCAGCGGCAGGGTGATGACGAAGTCGACGACCGCGGAGCCGTCCTCGGCGCGGCGGCGCCTCACAGCGACCGCCGCCCGTCGCGGCTGGCGCCCGCCTCGACCGTCAGCGTCCAGTCCGCCGCCACCGGCACCAGGGCGGGCACCGGCAGGGTGACGCGCACGTCGCCCCCGGCGCGGCCGACGTCGGCCCCCGCCCGCCATGCCCCCGGGAGGTCGGCCAGGGCCGCCTCCTCCGTCGCGCCGCCGCGGGCGTAGGCCCGGGCGCCCTCGCGGGCGGCGTGCTGGCCGATGACCAGGGTCAGGCCGATCAGCAGGGCCTGGAGCAGCAGCAGCACCGACACGGTGACCAGCCCGAGCATGGCCACGAACTCGGCGGTGAGGTACCCGCCCTCCCCGGCGGCGGCGCGGCGCAGGCCGCTGCGGCGGCGCCGGGCCGTCGGGTCGACGGCGGCGCCGCCGGGCCGGTACCCGAGCTCGTCGCGCACGCGGGCGATCGCGGTGCGCACCGGCCCGGGCTTGAACACGCTGAACGTGCCGCCGCCGTTGGCGATGGGCTCCAGCTCCCAGAAGCCCGCGGGGATCTGGGTGCGCAGCACCGGCAGGCGGGTGACCCTGCCGATGAGGTCGCCCTGCACCTCGCTGCGGCGGCTGGCCCGGTTCACCAGGATGCGGCAGTCCGCCCCCCGGACCCGCAGGCGCTCCCACAGGGCGACCAGGCGGGTGGCGCCGCGCATGGCCAGGGCGTCGGGGGTGACCACGAGCAGGCTGGCGTCGGCGACCTCGGTGGCGCTGGCGCCGGCCTCGCTGACCACGGTGCCGACGTCGACGACCACGACGTCGAACAGCGCCCGCAGCGCGCCGAGGATGCGCCGGGCGGCCGCGGTGTCCACGCGCTCGGCCTGCTCGCCCTCCTCGGGGGCGAGCAGGACGCGCAGGCCGGACTCGTGGGCGGACAGGCCCTCCTCGATGGGCCCGCGGTCGGTCTCGTCGGTCAGCGCCAGCAGGTCGATGACGGTGCGGCGCGGCTGGAGGCCGAGCAGGCTGCCCACGTCCCCGGACTGCAGGTCGAAGTCGACGAGGCAGACGCGCAGGCGGCGGCCCTCCAGCAGCGACTGGGCCAGCAGGACCGCGATCAGGGAGGTGCCGACGCCGCCCTTGGCCCCCGCGACCACGACCAGCCGCCCGCCGGGCCCCTCCCCCGCCACCGGCGCCCCGACCCCCGCCGACACCACCCGGCTCCAGTCCAGGGCGCCGTCCAGGGCGGCGTGCAGGTCCTCCACCGTCGGGGGGGTGCGCAGCAGGCCGCGGGCGCCGCCGCGCAGCGCGGTGCGGTAGGCCTGCGGCGTCTCCTCGCGCACCAGGACCACCACCCCGACCGCGGGCGCCTGGGACACCAGCGACCGCAGGTTGTCGAAGACCCCCAGCGGGCCGAGCTCCTCGTGCAGGACGACCGCGTCGACGGCGCCGTCGCGCGCCAGCGCCGCGGCGCCGGGCAGGGTGTCGGTGGCCGCCACCAGCTGGTGGCGGCCGCCCTCGACGATCAGGGAGGCGAGCTGGGCGGTCTCGGCCGGGTGCGGGCAGGCGATGGCGATGCGCGCGGCGCCCGGCACCGGTGTCGCGTCCTCGAGCGGCAGCACGCGGTCCACGGCGGTCATCGGCCCTCCCCCGGGCGCACCGGCTGGTAGCGGCGGCCGGCCTCCGGCACCTCGGCCAGGTCCCCGGCGGGGCGGATGAACAGCCGCATGGTCTCGGCGACGTCCTGGACGTAGGCGACGCGCAGGGCGTCCTCCACGGTCAGCGCGAAGGTGACCGCGCGCGACGCGACCGCCAGCTCGGGCGCGACCTCCTCGTCCTCGGCCTCCGGGTCCTCCGGGTCGGCGGGGCCCGGCAGCTCGGGGCCGCCCGGGGTGGCCGCCGAGCTGTCCACCACCCGCGCCGCCTGGATGACGATCTGCACCTCGGCCGGCTGCTCGGGCTCGCGGAAGGTGCCGACGACGTCGACCCGGCTGCCCGGCTGCAGCAGCTCGGCCCGGCCCATCTCGGGGGTGACCTGGAGGCTGACGTAGCGCTCCCCCGGCGCGGCGACCGGCGGCGGGACGAGCATGCCCTGCTGCAGCATCACCCCGGCGGGCAGGTCGGCGGAGGCGACCAGCCCCTCCACGTCCGCCGGGGTCCGGAAGGCCTGGTCGGGGAGGTAGCGGCGCGGGATCTGCACCTCGCGGACCGCCCCGTCGAGCGGCTCGAAGGCGGCGCGGTCGGCGGTCAGCTGCAGGGCGGTGGTGAGCGGTCCCACCTGCGAGCCGACCTGGGCCACGTAGTTGTAGAGCGTGACCAGCAGGGCGACGGCCCCGAGGGCCGCCACCCCGAGCAGGAGCAGCCCGCGGCGCTGGCGGGGGTTCACCGCGTGCGCTCCGCTGCGACGGCCATGGACTCCCTCGGCGCTGGGGTGGACGGGTGGATGACGACGGCGACATCGTGGCGAGCCGCGCGCCGGCGGTCCTCGCGCGCCCGGACGGGGCCCACGGCCGGGCCTGGGCCGGGCCCCGGCCTCTGCCCGACCGGTCGCTTGGTGCCCGCCGGGAGGGGCCGGAGGCTGGGCCCGTGACCGCCCGCCCGCCCCGCGCCCGGCCCGGCGCCGCGCCTTGCCCGCGGCGGCGTCGCGGGCGGCCGCCCGCGGCCGTGCCGCTCGCGGGCCGTGCCGCTCGCGGCGGTGCTGCTCGCGGCCGTGCTGCTCGCGGCGGTGCTGCCCGCCGGTCCCGCCGGGGCGCGGGCCCGCGCCGTCGCCGGCCGCACCCCCGCCGCCCGCGGCGGCGCGAGCACCCTGATCATCCTCGACTCGTCGGGCTCCATGGCCAGCGACGCGGGCGACGGCCGCACCCGGCTGGCGGTGGCGCAGGACGCGCTGGACGACGTGCTGTCCACGCTGCCCGGCGGCCAGGCGGTGGGGCTGCGCGTGTTCGGCCACCGCGCCGGCAGGGACGACCGCGTCGCCGGCTGCGACGACACCGAGCTGCTGGTGCCCGTGGGCCCGCTGGACGTGGGCCGGATCAACGCCGCGGCGGCGGGGCTGCGCCGACGGGCCTCACCCCCATCGGGCGCTCGCTGGAGGCCGGGGCCGCCGACCTGCCCGCCACCGGCGACCGCTCGATCATCCTGGTCTCCGACGGCATCGACGAGTGCGGGCCCCCGACTCCTGCGAGGTCGCGCGCGGGCTCGCCGCCGCGGGCCTGGCCGTGCGCGTCAACACCGTGGGCTTCCAGGTCGACGACGAGGGCGCGGCGATCTGGCCTGCATCGCGGAGGTGACCGGCGGCGCGTTCACCGACATCGACGACCCGCAGGGCCTCGCCAACGCGTTCCGCAGCTACCTGCCGCAGGGCACGCCGGTCGAGGGCGGCCCGCGGAGCGAGCTGGCGCTGCCGCTGGGGGCGGGCCTGTACACCGACACCATCGCCAGCGGCGAGGAGCGCTGGTACGCCGTCGCCGTCGAGGGGCGCCAGGCGCTGTCGACCGCGGTCACCGTTCCCGGGAGCCCCAGGGTCCGCCGGGCCGGGCCGGGCCGGGGCGGTGCGGTCCGGCGAGCTGGCCCTGGGCCTGCGCCGCGACGACGTCTTGGGCGAGCTGCAGTGCGCCCAGGACGGCGCCGACGCCATCGGCGCGGTCACCGCGCACGTCGCCCTGAGCACCTCGACCGCCGGCGAGGACGCCGGGCTGTGCGCGGAGCCGGGGACGCGCCTGGTCCGCGTGGCCCTGGGGGACCCACATCGGGCCTGGGCCCCGGCCTGTCCGGCCCAGGCGTCCCCGGCCTCCAGCTGGGCCGCCCAGACCCGTCGCGGCGCTACCGCTTCGAGCTCCTGGTCGACCTCGCCGAGGCGCCGGTCCCGGGCGCCGCCACGCGGCCGGACCCGCCAGGGCCCGCCGCCGAGGAGGGGCCGCTGGGCGGTCCGCGCCCCGCACCGCCGATCTCGCTGCCCGCCGTGGTGGCCGCCGCCGTCGCCGGCGCCGCCGCGGGCGTGCTGCTCATGCGCGCCAGGCTGCGGGACCGGTGAGGGCGCACCGCCTGCGGGCCGCGCTGGGTGCACTCGCGCTGCTGGCCCTGAGTGCCGGCCCGCCGCCGCCCAGGACCCTGCCGCGCATCGTCGGCGGGGGCACGTTCGGCCTCGCGCCGGTCGTGCCCGACGGCGCCCACCGCGACCAGCTGCGCGAGAACGAGCTGCTGTTCTACGCCGTGGAGATCCCCGACGGCTGGGGAGCGGTCGTCCGCGTCACCCTGCTGGGCGACCCGGAGGCCCGCGTCGCGGACCACGACCCTCGAGGTCACCGCCTACGACGCCGCGCGCCAGCCGCTGCCGGACCTGGCCGCCGCCGCGCCCTTCGGCGGGTCGGGCCCCAGCTGCTGGAGGTGACCGCGCCGCCCCTGACCGCCGGGTCCCCCGGGCCCCTGCGACACTCTCGGTCCGGCTGCGCAGCCAGGGAGGGCAGCCCGCTGGCCGTCGCGCCTACCCGCTGCGGATCGAGCTGCTGCGCACCCTGCTGCCGATCCCGCCGGGCGTCCCAGGTCGGCCTTCCAGGATCCCGGCCCGGCCGCCGGCGGCGGCGCGGAGTCCACCACCGCGGCGGTCGGCGCGGAGTCCTCCACCGCCGCGGCGGCCCGCGGCGCGCCCGCGGGGGGCCGTCCGGGTAGTCCCGTCGCTGATCGCCACCCGCGCTCGCGTTCGGCGTCGCGACCCTGGCCGGGGTGCTGTTCGTGTGGATCGAGCAGGCCGGCCGCCGCTGGGGCCCACCGCGCCCGCGGCGTCCACCTGGTGGGACGAGCGCTAGCGTCCTCCGACCGGCGGGTTGGCGTCCAGGAGCGCGCCGGCCAGGCGCGCAGCAGGGGGAGGTCGCCGCCTGGAGCACGACGAGGGTGTCGGGGGCCTGCACCCACGACACGTGCGCCGGCGGGCCCGCGGCGGTCAGGGCGGGGCGCCCCGCGATGCGCTCTCGGCGAGCGTGAGACCCTGCGCCTGCGCCTGGGCCCGGCGCTGGTCGGTGAACGCCGCGCCCTGCACGTCGGTGGAGGCGTAGCGGGTGACGAGCAGCACGGCGAGGTCCTGGCCGCCCGTCGCGCGCTGCGCACCTGGAAGTCGGCGACCTCGTCGCCCATCGCGGCCGCCAGCGCGCGCAGGGCGCGACGTCCTGGGGCGTGGGCTCCGCGTAGACCAGACCGGCGGGCGCGGCCAGGCGGGACCGTGCCCGCCTGGCCGCCGGGTGGGGCCTGCGGCGGGACCGGGGTGGCCGCCGGGGCGGTCGGGGCGGCCGGTGCGACGGCGGCGGGGGGCGACGCGGTGCAGCCGCCCGCGGCCAGCAGGCAGGCCAGGGCGAGCGTGGCGGCGGTGGGGCGCATCGGTTCCTCCGGGAGCGGGCCCCAGTGGACGCCTCGCCGCCCCGGGGCGGAGGGGCCCGTCGGGCAGGGGGGCCCTCCCGTGGCGGGGCCGGGCGCGCGGCGGCTCTCCCTACACTCGCCGCGTGACGGACACGACGAAGGCCCGGCTGGAGGAGCTGCGCCGCCGCGTCGCCGAGGCCGAGCACGCCGGCGGCCGCAGCGCGGAGGAGAAGCAGCACGCGCGGGGAAGCTGACCGCCCGGGAGCGCCTCGCGCTGCTCCTGACCCCGGGTCGTTCGTGGAGACCGACCGCCTGGCCGTCCACCGCGCCACCGGCTCGGGCTGGAGGAGCGGCGCATCCTCGGCGACGGCGTCGTCACCGGCCACGGCACCGTCGACGGCCGCCCGATCTGCGTCTACAGCCAGGACTTCACCGTCCTGGGCGGGTCCCTGGGCGAGGTCTTCGCGGAGAAGATCGTCAAGGTCCTGGACCTGGCCATGCGCATGGGCGTGCCGGTGGTCGGCTTCAACGACTCCGGCGGGGCGCGCATCCAGGAGGGCGTCGTCGCGCTGGGCGGCTACGGCGACATCTTCTTCCGCAACGTGCAGGCGTCCGGCGTCGTCCCCCAGATCTCCGCCGTGATGGGCCCGTGCGCCGGCGGCGCCGTCTACTCCCCGGCCATGACCGACTTCGTGTTCATGGTCCGGAGACCTCGCACATGTTCATCACCGGTCCCGACGTGATCCGGGCGGTGACCGGAGGACGTGTCCTTCGAGGAGCTCGGCGGGGCCAGGCCACGCGACGCGGTCGGGGGTGGCCCACTTCGCCTCCGCGGACGAGCACCTCCTGCATCGAGGACATCAAGGCCCTGCTGGCCTTCCTGCCCTCCAACAACCTGGAGCAGCCCCCGCGGCTCGCGCCCTCGGAGGACCCGCTGCGGGCCGACCCGGCGCTGGACGACTTCCTGCCGGACAGCTCCAACGTCCCCTACGACGTGCGCGACCTGATCGCCGCCGTGGTCGACGACGGCGCGTTCCTGGAGGTGTCGCCCGACTTCGCGCAGAACATCGTGGTCGGGTTCGCGCGCCTGGACGGCTACGCCGTGGGGATCGTCGCCAACCAGCCGATGGTGCTGGCGGGGACCCTGGACGTGTCGGCGTCGGAGAAGGCCGGCCGCTTCGTGCGCACCTGCGACGCCTTCAACGTCCCGATCGTGACCTTCGTCGACGTGCCCGGCTTCCTGCCCGGCACGGCGCAGGAGCAGGGGCGGGATCATCCGCCACGGCGCCAAGCTGCTCTACGCCTACTGCGAAGACCGTGCCCAAGCTCACCGTGATCGTGCGCAAGGCGTACGGGGGGCCTACGACGTGATGGGGTCCAAGCACTGCGGGGCGGACGTGAACCTGGCCTGGCCGACGGCGGAGATCGCGCCGTGATGGGCGCGGCGGGCGCGGTCGGCATCCTCTACCGCAAGAACTGCTGCGGCCGAGGCCGCGGGCACGGCGGACACGACCCGTGCCGGGCTCGTCGCGCACTACGAGCAGGAGCTGGCCAACCCTGGCGGGCCGCGGAGCGCGGGTGCCTGGACGACGTGATCGAGCCGTCCCGGACCCGCGCCCCGCGCTCGTCCGCGCGCTGCGCTTCACCGCGGACAAGCGCGTCGCCCGCCCCGCGCGCAAGCACGGGAACATCCCGCTGTGACCGGCCCGGTGACGGCGGGGATCGGGGACGGGGCGGTGCTGCGGGTGACGGGCGGGGCGACCGCCGAGGAGGCGGTCGCCGTGCTGCTCGCGGTCGACCTGGCCCGCCAGGCGGACGGGCGCGGCGCGCCGCCCGCCCGAGCCGGGCTGGCGGCGCGCCGCCCGGCTGGAAGGCGGTCCACCGCATCCGCCTGGGCGCCTTCGACGAGCTGCGCGCCGCCAGCCGCTGATGGGCCCGCGCGGGGCGGCGTCAGTGGGCGAACTCGCGCTGGCCGGCCGGGCCGATGCCGGGCAGGTAGCGCCACGCGTCACGCCAGGCGCCGCGGACGGGGGTCCAGCGGATGGGGGTAGGTCAGCACGTCCCCGCCGCCTGGCCCGCCTGCTGCACCCAGTTCGGCTGCTGCTGCGGCTGCGGCCGGGGCCGGGTGCGGCGACGGTGTCGTGCTCGGGCCGGCGCACCGCCGACGGCGCCGCCGGCGCGGCCGGCGCGGGCTGCACCCGCGACCCACCCGCAGGCGCCCGCACCGCGGGCGTGTTCCACACCGGCGCCGACCCGCCCGAGGTGACCGCCGACGGCGCCGACGGGGCGGAGGCGAAGCCGTTGATGCGCCCCAGTTCGGGCACGACGCATCCAGGCACGGCCCCACGATCCCCTCACCCACGATCCCCGGCCCCACGATCGCCGGACCCACGATCTTGGGACCCACGATCGCCGGCCCCACGATCGCCGGCCCCACGATCGCCGGGCCCGTGATCCGCTGACCCACCCGGTTGGAGTAGGAGCCGCCCAGCGCCTCGGTCGCCTGCTGCGCGGACAACCCGAACCGCGACGACAACTCCTGCTGGTGGTTGTTGAACACCTCCGCCGCCGAGTGCGCGATCACACCGTCGGCCTGCAGATCACGCTGCCAGCGCTGCATCTCCGCCTGCAACGCACCGGCCTGCACCGCCGGGGCCGGGCTCGCCGTCGCCCCGCCGTCCCAGGGGAACGACAACGACGGCGCGGGAGCGAACAGGTCGGCGGTGCCGGCGGGGGTCGTCCCGAACTCGATCGTCCCGCTCAGGTCCAGCAGATCGTCGGTCGCGGTCGCCCCGAACGTGAACGGCTCCACCGGCGCGCTGGTGGTCGCCTCGAGGGCGAAGGGGTCCTCCCCGCCGAAGTCGGTCGTGGAGAAGGTGTAATCCCCGCCGGCGAAGGGATCGTCCAGCGCCTGGGCGGACGCGGGCGCGGGGGGCACGGCCAGCACGACGGCGACGGCGACCAGGACGGCGGTCGCCGGCGGGATGCGGGTCGAGCGCACGGGATGCTGCCTTCCTCGTGACGGTGGGTGACGACACGAGGGTGGCGAGATCCGGGGCACGAACGGCGAACGCGCCGGGGCAGCCAGGTGAACGGGACCGGTACGGTCACGCAGGGTCGTCCCCCGGGTCAGGACCCATAGCCCGGGCCCGGGCGGCCCAGCCCGGTGCTGGGCCCTATCCCACCCGGAACGAGTGGCGGCCGCGCAGGGGGTTGCGGCGGTCCTGGACCTCTGTGGCGGTCATGCCGACGACCGCGAGCGCGGCGATGCCGATGACCCCGAGGCCGAGCACCAGGGCCTCGTCGGCCTGCACGACCATGGACAGCCAGACCACGAACGGGTTGGCGAGCAGGGCCGCTCCGAGGACCAGCCGGCGGGTCGGGGTCAGCGTGACCCTGCTCGGCGACCCCGCGGGCGCGGGCCAGGCCATCGAGGGGTGCAGGGCGGCGGCGGCGTTGAGGACCGACGCGAGCAGCCAGGTCCCGTCCACCCAGCGCGGGGTGTCCGGTTGGAGCAGGACGACCAGGGCCATCCCCAGCAGGGCCAGGGCGGCGGCGGCCACGACCGCGAGCATGCTGGCCGGCACCTGCCCGCGGTCCCGGCTCATGCGCTGCCCGATGACCACGAAGCCGACCGTGAGCCCCGCCAGGGCGACCGGCGCCAGCAGGTTGACCAGCGTGAGCGCCCCCGGGTCACCCAGCCCCAGCACGATCCAGATCAGCAGGACCATGCCGCCGGCGAACAGCGACAGCAGCCCGTCGACCAGCGCCGCCCGGGGCAGCGGCAGCCGCCCGTCACGCAGGAACACGAACAGCGACAGCGACAGCATCAAGAAGGCGACGGGCTTGAGGACCACGTCGAGCTGCCGCGCCGTCGTCCCGCCCACCCCCGCGGCCTGCGCGGCCCACGCGAGGTTGGTCACCGCGTAGATCGACAGCGACAGCGCGATCCCCAGCCAGGCCCACGGCGTGCGCGGGCGGTTGCGGACGATCCCGGCGAGCGCGGCGGCCGCGGACAGCCCGTTCACCGCCGCGTGACCCAGCGCCTGGGGCGTGCCCTCCGGCGCGGTCACGGCGACGACGACCAGCACGCCGCCCACGGCGAGCCACGCTCGCGCCACCCTCCGGTCCATGCCACGGACCGTAGTCCCCGCCTGGGCCCCCAGCATCCTGCTCGAGGAGGAGATTCAGCTGTCGTCCACCACGTAGGGGACGACGGCGCTGACGGTGACGCCCGCGCCGGCGCGGGCCACCACGTCGAGGTAGCCGCCGGCGCGCTCGGCGCGCTCGGCCATGCCCACCAGCCCGTAGTGGCCGGCGGCGGCGAGCTCCGAGAGCCCGGCGGGCGGGTCGAACCCGACCCCGTCGTCGGAGACCGACAGCCAGGCCGCCCGCTGCCCCGCACGCAGCGTGACCTGGACGTGCTCCGCCTGCGCGTGGCGCTCGACGTTGCGCAGCGCCTCCTTCAGGATCGCGAACAGCTCGTAGCGGGCGCCCGCCGACAGCTCCCCCGCGTCGCCCTGCGAGGTGAAGGTGGCCGGGACCCCGCGCTGCCCGGACCAGCCCGCGATGTGCTCGCGGATCGCGGCCTCCAGCGGGTCCTCGAGGCGGTCGACGCGCAGGTCGTTGATGAGCTCGCGCGCCTCCGAGGCGGCGTTGCGGGCGGCACTGGTCAGCGAGCCCGCGAGCGCCGTGGTCTGCGGCGCGCCGCGCTGGGCCGCGCGCTCGACCGCCGCGGCCGACAGCGCGAGCCCCTGCAGGGTCTTGGTGACCGAGTCGTGCATCTCGCGGGCCAGGCGGGCGCGCTCCTGCGCCGCGGTCGCGCGCTCGACGGCGGAGGTGAGCGCCGCCTCCGTGCGGGCCTGGCGGATCAGCAGCCGCCGGACCATGGCCATGGCGGCGGCGAACAGCGGGTGCAGCGCCGGCAGGCCCAGCAGCTCCTGGAGGAGACCGGCGGCCATCCCCTCGCCGCCGAACCCGGGGGTCAGCGCCTGGGCCGCGGCCAGCACGGCGGCGCTCGCCGCGGCGCCCGCACCGCTGGTCAGCAGGCCCGCCAGCGCCGCGGTGGTCAGCCCGTAGTGCAGGAACGGCCCGTTCCCGCCGGTCACGAGCAGGACGCCGGCGGTGATCACCAGGTCGACGGCCACCACCGCGGGACCGCGCAGCAGGGACCGCCGCAGGGAGTCCCAGAACCACAGCGGCAGCACCGACATCAGGACCGTGAGCAGCAGGGCGACGGGCAGCCAGCCGACGGGGAGCCGCACGAGGTCGGCGGTCAGCACGATGACGACCACGATCACCAGGCGGGCGGTGAGGACGAACCGGCACAGCGACGCGACCTGCTCGACGAGGAGCGGTCGCGACTGCTGCCCTACTTCCCGATCCCCAACCAGAGCGCGATCGCCTCCGACCGGCCGACGACCCCGAGCTTTCCGTAGATGTGGTTGATGTGATTCTTCACGGTCTTCTCGCTGATCGACATCGTCCGGGCGATGGACGTGTTCGTGGCCCCCTTGACGACCAGGTCCATGACCTCGAACTCGCGCTCGGTGAGGACCGGCATCGACTCCTGCCGCTCGCCGGTGCGGCGCAGCGCGTCGACGATCGCCGGGGCGATGGCGGGCGCCAGGACGATCCCGCCCGCGGCGACCTCGCGGATCGCCGCCGCCAGCTCCTCGGGGTCGAAGGTCCCGTGCACCAGGTAGCCGGAGGCCCCCGCCCGGATGGCCGCGGCCACGACCTCGGCGTCGTCGGCGTAGGTGAGCATCAGGACCGACCGGTCGCGCGCGATCTCGACGGCCGCGGCCACGCCGTCCACGACGGGCATGCGGACGTCGAGCAGCACGACCTCGGGGCGCAGGGCCGCGGCGAGGTCCACGGCCTCGCGGCCGTTGACCGCCTCGCCCACCACCTGGAGGTCGTCGAACCCGTCGAGCAGGGCGCGCAGGCCCAGGCGGATGGTCGGGTTGTCGTCGGCGACCAGGACGCGCAGCACTACTGGACCGTCATCGTGCCCTGCATGTTGGACCGGTGGCCCGGGATGCTGCAGTAGTAGGTGTAGGTGCCCGCGGGGAGGTCGATGGGCTCGCCGGTGAACTCGCCGGCCTCGTCGCACTCCACGGCGAGCAGGTCGTTGAGCTCCTCCAGGACCACGTTGTGCTCCAGGCCCTCGCAGGTCAGGCTGAACGTGGCCGGCCCGGCGGGGACCGGCTCCGTGGGGACCTGGGTGTACTCGATCTGCTGGCTGGCGGCGAACGGGATCAGGGTGCCGACCGCGGCGGCGGGCTGCTCGCCGCCCGGGGGCACGCCCTCCTCCGTCCGGTCCTCGGCGGCGACCTGGTCGTTGGGCGCGACGGCGGGCTCGCCGGGCGTGCAGCCCGCGAGCGCGAGCAGGGCGACGCCGGTGAGCAGCAGGGTGGTGGTGCGCGACATGGTTGTTCCGACCCTCGGCTGGGAACGCGGTCCCTCCGCAGCGCACGTGCGCGGGGGACGCGATCGCTGGTGACCTCCGACATCCTAGGATGCTCGGGGGTCCGCGGGTCGGCCGGCGGGCATGGACCAGTGATGGAGGCGACGTCGATGTTCCGTGCCGTGCTCGTGGCCAACCGCGGCGAGATCGCCCTGCGCATCCTGCGCGCGTGCCGTGAGCTGGGCATGGGGACCGTCGCGGTGTACTCCGATGCCGACCGCGACGCGCCGTGGCTGCGCCTGGCCGACCAGTCGTTTCTGCTGGGACCGGCCGCCCCGGCGCAGAGCTACCTGGACGGGGCGCGCATCCTGGAGGTCGCGCGCCGGTCGGGGGCGGAGGCGATCCACCCCGGGTACGGGTTCCTGTCGGAGAACGCCGACTTCGCGGGGGCCGTCGTCGACCAGGGGCTGACCTGGATCGGCCCGCCGCCGTCGGCGATCACGGCCATGGGCGACAAGCTGTCGGCCCGCGCCGCGGCCATGGCCGCCGGGGTACCGGTGGTGCCGGGGACCATGGAGCCGACCGACGACCCCGAGGTGGTGCGCGCCTTCGCCGACGAGCACGGCTACCCCGTCGCGATCAAGGCCGCGTACGGCGGCGGCGGGCGCGGCCTGCGCGTGGTCGAGCGCGAGGCCGACCTGCGCGCGGCGCTCGAGGGCGCGCAGCGCGAGGCCGTGGCGGCGTTCGGCCGCGGCGAGGTCTACGTCGAGCGCTACCTGACCCGCCCCCGCCACATCGAGATCCAGGTCCTCGCCGACACCTACGGCACCTGCCTGTCCCTGGGCGAGCGCGACTGCTCCGCGCAGCGGCGCCACCAGAAGCTCATCGAGGAGGCCCCCGCCCCCGGGTTCGACCCGCAGGTGCGCCAGCAGATGGGCGACGCCGCGGTGCGCCTGTCGCGGTCGGTGGGCTACGTGGGTGCCGGGACCTGCGAGTTCCTGTTCGAGGACGGGCGCTTCCACTTCCTGGAGATGAACACGCGCCTGCAGGTCGAGCACCCCGTCACCGAGCTGGTCACCGGCCTGGACCTGGTCCACTGGCAGCTGCGCATCGCCGCCGGCGAGGAGCTGCCCTTCACCCAGGACGACATCGTCCTGCGCGGCCACGCCATCGAGGCGCGCGTGAACGCCGAGCACGTGGCCGCGGGCTTCGTGCCGTCCCCGGGGACGGTCACCGCCTGGCGCGAACCGGGCGGTCCGGGGGTGCGGGTCGACAGCGGCGTCTGGGCCGGGTGGGAGATCCCGCGGTCCTACGACTCGCTGCTGGCCAAGCTGGTGGTCTACGGCGGCGACCGCGAGACCGCCCGCCGCCGCCTGCGCCGCGCGATCGACGAGTTCGTGGTCGAGGGCGTGCCGACGACGCTGGACTTCGTGCGCTTCGCCGTCGACCACCCCGACTTCGCGCGCGGGGACGTGTCCACGGTGTCGGTGGAGCGCGAGTGGGACCTGTCGCCGATCCCGCCGTCCCCGCAGGCCGCCCAGGCCGCGAGCGAGGCGCCCAAGGCGCCGTCGCGCACCTTCACCGTCGAGGTGGGGGGCAAGCGCCTCGAGGTCGCGCTGTTCGAGCCCGAGGACCCCCGCACCCTGCGCCGCCCCACCCGCGACCGGGGCAGGGCGACCGGCGGCGGGACCGGCGCGTCGGGCGACCTGGTGGCCCCGATGCAGGGCACGATCGTGAAGACCGCCGTCGAGCCGGGGGCCACCGTCGCTGCGGGCGAGGTCGTCCTGGTCCTGGAGGCCATGAAGATGGAGAACCAGATCCCCGCGCACCGCGCCGGCACGGTGACCGCGCTCCACGTCGGCCCCGGCGACGTGGTGAACGCGGGCGACCTGCTCGCGACCATCGAGGCTTGACCCCCTCGTTCGCCGCGTTCAGTATGTTCTGAACGCAGCGAACCGGGAGCGGCCATGACGTCGCGGGGGGATGCGTCCGCGCCGTCCGCGGACGAGCTGGCCTTCATCGAGGCGTTCGCCACCGGCCTGGAGCGGCAGGGCCTGTTCCGGATGGCCGGCCGCGTGATCGCCTGGCTGCTCATCAGCGACCCACCCGAGCAGACCGCGGCCCAGCTGGCCGCCGTGCTGCAGGCCAGCCGGGGCTCGATCAGCGGCGCGATCACCTTCCTGGCGCCGACCGGCTGGGTCGAGCGGCAGCGGCGCCCGGGCGACCGGCGCGACCACTACCGCATCCCCCCCGGCGTGTGGGACCGCCTCACGCGCGCGCAGTCGACCCAGTACGCGGGCTTCAAGCGCATCACCGAGGACGGGCTGGCGCTCCTGGCCGACGCCCCGCCCGCGCGGCGGGCGCGGCTGCAGGAGCTGCACGACCTGTACGACTGGCTCGAACGCGAGATGCCCGCCCTCTGGGAGCGGTGGGACCGCGAGAAGGGATCGGCGTCATGAACGGCGTCGCACTCCGCACCGAGGGACTCACCAAGGACTACGGGCGCGGCCGCCACCGCGCCCTGGACGGCCTGGACCTGGAGGTCCGGACCGGGGAGGTGTACGGCTTCCTCGGGCCCAACGGGGCCGGCAAGACCACCACGATCCGGCTCCTGCTCGACCTGCTGCGCCCCACCGCCGGGCGCGTCGAGGTGCTCGGCCGCGACCCGCGCCGCGACGGCGTCGAGGTCCGGCGGCGCATCGGCTACCTGCCCGGCGACCTGCCCGTGCGCGGGCGCGACAGCGCCGGAGACCTGCTCACCTTCCTCGGCCACCTGCGCGGCGGCGTCCCGGCGGCGCGCGTGCGCGCGCTGGCCGACCGCTTCGAGCTGGACCTGCGCCGCCCCCTGCGCGAGCTGTCGAAGGGCAACCGCCAGAAGGTCGGCATCGTGCAGGCGTTCGCGCACGACCCGGAGCTGCTGATCCTCGACGAGCCGACCAGCGGGCTGGACCCCCTGCAGCAGCAGGAGTTCCTGCGCCTGGTGCGCGAGGCGCGCACCGCCGGGCGGACGGTGTTCATGTCCTCCCACGTGCTCGGCGAGGTCCAGGAGGTCGCCGACCGCGCGGCGGTGCTGCGCGCCGGCCGCCTGGTCGCCGTGGAGGACGTCGACACCCTGCGCGAGCGAGCGGTGCACGAGGTCGAGCTGCACTTCGACGCACCGGTGCCCGCCGCCGCCTTCGCGGACCTGCCCGACGTCCGCCACGTGTCCGTCGACGGCGCCACGGTCCGCGCGGTGGTGGAGGGCAGGGCCGACGCGCTGGTCAAGGCCGCGGCGCGCTTCACCGTCCTGACCGTCCGCAGCCACGAGCCGGACCTGGAGGACGCGTTCCTCGCCCACTACGCGTCGGAGGAGGCGGGCCGCCGTGCTGCGTAGCGTGCTCGGCAAGACCCTGCGCGACCAGCGCCGGTCGCTGCTGTTCTGGAGCCTCGGGTTCGTCGCGGTCACCCTGATCTACGTCGCCCCCTACCGGTCCTTCGTGGAGCAGGGCCTGCTGGAGACCCGGGAGAGCGCCATCTACGAGGCGATCGGGTTCGACCAGACCCCGGCGGGCTACCTGCGCGGCACGGTGTTCGGGCTGATCGGCCCGCTGCTGCTGATCATGGCCGCCACCACCTACGGCGCCCGGGCCATCGCGGGCGACGAGGAGGACGGCACCCTGGACCTGCTGCTCGCCCACCCGCTCAGCCGCGCGCGGCTGGTCCTGGAGCGCGCCGGCGGGCTCGGGGCGGCGGTCGCGCTGCTCGGCGCGGTGCTGTGGGCGGCGGTCGTCACCGCCACCCGGGTCGCCGACATGGGCATCCCCGTCGCCCGGCTGACCCTGGCGGTGCTCGGCCTGGCGCTGCTGGCCCTGACCTTCGGGGCCGTCGCCCTGGCGCTGGGGGCGGCGACCGGCCGGCGCGGCCTGGTGGTGGGGGTGACGGCGGCGCTCGCGGTCGCCTCCTACGTCGCCTTCACCTTCGCCCCGCAGGTCGACGCCCTGGCGTTCCTGGAGCCGCTGTCCCCCTTCACCTGGTACCTGGGCGACAACCCGCTGGTCGGCCCGCCCGACGCGCTGGGCCTCACCCTGCTGGTGGCCGTCCCCCTCGCCCTGTGCGCCCTGGCGGTCGCGGCCTTCGAGCGCCGCGACATCGCCGTCTGACCGCCTACGCGGGGCGGCGGGCCGACAGGCGCTCGATGACCCCGAGCTTCGTGCGCTCGGCCTCCTCGACCGCCAGGCCCGCCGCCTCGACCAGGGTGCGGGGGCGGCGCAGGAGGTGGGCGCCGTCGAGGCGGCGGGCCAGGGGGTCCAGCGCCCGCTGGACCAGGCGGGCGGCGCGGCTGGTGGCCACGACGTGGTCGAGCAGGAGCAGGCGCCCGCCGGGGCGCAGGACGCGGACCAGCTCCGCGACGGCGCGGCGGTCGTCGGGGACGGCGCACAGCGCCAGGGTCGCGACCACGGTGTCGAACGCGCCGTCGGGCAGGTCCAGCGCCTGCGCGTCGCCCTCGACCAGGCGGACGTCGAGGCCCAGCCCGGCGGCGCGGTCGCGGGCGAGGCCGAGCATCGCAGGGCTGAGGTCGACGCCGGTCAGCGCCACCCCGGGCGGGTAGCGCCCGAGGTTGCGGCCGGTGCCGATCCCGACCTCGAGCACCTCGCCCTGGGCCCGCCCGGCGATCCAGTCCCGGCCGTCGCCGACGAAGGACCGCTCGAACCAGGCGATGGCGCGGTCGTAGCCCGGCGCCGCGCGGTCCCAGGCGGCCCGGACCCGCGCGGTCTCGTCCATGTGTGCACCTCAGACGCCGGGCGGCTCACGTCTGGCGACGCCGGCCGCGAGTCGGACGGGATCGAGCGGCGGACGTGGGAGGCGACCGGCGCCATCCTCTGGTCAGACGCGGTTGAGGCGGCCCATCAGCAGGCGCGCGGCCTCCGCGACGCTGCCCGACATCGACGGGTAGACGGTGAAGGCCTGCGCGACCTGGCTGACCGCCAGCCGGTTGTGGACGGCGACCGACAGGGGCGCGATGAGCTCGCTGGCGCGGTTGGCGACGACCGCGGCGCCCAGCACCGTGCCCGACCCCTCCATCGCGTGGATCTTGACGAAGCCCTCGGTGTGGTCGGCCATCTTGGCCCGCGAGTTGCCGGTGAACGGCAGCGTGACCGTCTGCACCGGCACGTGGCTGTCGACCGCGTCCTGGGCGGACATCCCGACGGTCGCGACCTCCGGGTCGGTGAAGATGCACGACGCGATCGCGTCCCAGCGCAGCGGGGAGACCGCGCCGCCCAGGGCGTGCCACATCGCGTTGCGCCCCTGCATCGCCGCGACGCTGGCGAGCATCACCCGGCCGGTCACGTCGCCGGCGGCGTACACGGTGCGCACGTTGGTGCGGCTGACCGCGTCGACGGGGACGGCGCCGTTCTTCTCGACCTCGACGCCCGCCATCTCCAGGCCGATCCCGCGCGACATCGGCACCTGGCCGATGCAGAACAGCGCGTGGGTGCCCTCGACCCACTCGTCGTCGCCGAGCTTCACGCGGATGCCGTCGGCGCCGCGCTCCAGGTCCACCGCGCGCTTCTCGCGGTGGATGGTCATGCCCCAGCGCTCGAAGCTGTCCTCGATGACGGCGGCGGCGTCGGCGTCCTCGCTCGGCAGGATCTGGTCGCGGGAGGAGATCACGTGCACCTCGCTGCCCAGCCGGGCGAACGCGTGGGCGTACTCCGCCCCGGTCGCGCCGGAGCCGACGACCACCAGGCGCGGCGGGACCTCGTGGAGGTTGAACAGCTCGCGGCTGGTGAACACGCGGACGCCGTCGGGGCGCGAGAACGGCAGCGCCCGCGGGCGGCTGCCGGTCGCCACCAGCACGACGTCGGCGGGCAGCGTCGACGTGGTGCCGTCGGCGCACTGCACCTCGACCTGCTGGGGCCCGACCAGGCGGCCGAAGCCCTCGACGATCCGGGCGCCCGCCAGCTCGACCTTCTTGCCGATGTCGTTGGACTGGTTGCCGACCAGGGTCTGGATGCGGCGCATGACGGCGCCGATGTCGACGTGCGCCTGGGCGAGCATGTCCCCGCCCGCGGGCGCGCGGACGCCCAGCCGGTTGGCCGACGACATCCAGCCCATCGCCTCGGCGGTGACGACCAGGGCCTTGGACGGGACGCAGTCCCACAGGACGCTGTTGCCGCCCAGCCCCTCGCGGTTGACGACGGTGACGTCGGCACCCTGCTCCGCCGCCACCAGGGCGGCCTCGTACCCCCCGGGGCCACCCCCGAGCACGACGATGCGCATGCGCTCCATACCGCCAGGGTACCGGCCGGGGGTCAGCCCAACCCGGGCCGCGGGGGCAGCGAACGGCCCCACACGACCAGCGCCAGGCCGCCCAGGAACGACACGACCGCCAGGGCCAGGACCAGGAACCCGGGCAGCCCCGTGGTGGCGAGCACGGGCAGGGCGGTCACCGACTCCGGGGACGGCGCCGGGCTGGGGGACGGCGGCGGCGACGGCGCGGGTGACGGCGGGGCGGGCTGGGCCGCGTCCGGGGCGGCGGGGGTGGCCGCGGCGCCGGCCGCCACCCCGGCCTCCTCCAGCGCCGCGGTGATGTCGGCCAGCGGGTCGCCGGCGACCGCGAGCGGCGGGGCGGTGAACACCGCCGACGGCTGCGGCGCCGACGGGTCGTCCAGGCGCCAGACCCGGACCCAGTCGACCTCGAAGAAGGCGGGCAGGACCGTGTCCTCCCCGGGGCAGCCGGTCACCGGGTCGTCGCACGCGCCGGCGGTCAGGCCCATCGCCACCGCCATCGGCGTCGTGGGCACGTCCTCGGTGATGGCGCCCTGCTCGACGCCGTCCACCGACCAGCGCAGCGCGTCGGGCGTCCACTCCACCGCGTAGGTGTGGAAGTCACCCGCGCAGTCCACCGACGCCGCCAGCTCCTGGGTCACCGGCGCCTCCGGGGCGCCGCTGATGCTGGCGAAGGTCGCCTCCGTGCGCGGCTCCGCGGGGCAGCCGAACAGGTCGACCTCCGGCGGCCAGGCCGCGCCGGGGCCGTCGGGCCACAGGGCGACGTAGGGCGCCAGGCCCTGGCCGCGCGGCGCGCGCGCCCGGACCTCCCAGCGCCCGAAGGCCTGGTTGAACTTGCCGTGCGTGCCCATCCCGCCGGAGGTGTAGGGCTTGCCCCCCACCTCGCGGCGCTGCAGGCCAAGGCGCAGGAGCCCGCCGGCCACCTGCACGTCGTCGGGCGAGAAGTGGTTGAGGTCCTCGGCGTTCTGGGCGCCCTCGTACTGCACCCAGCGCGCCCCGTCGAGGGCGGCGCCGTCGAACTGCTCGTCGAAGGTCAGCTGCCACGGCCCCCCGGGGGGCGGCGACGGCGCGGCCGGCGCAGCGGGCGCGGGCGGTGCCTGCGCCCCCGCGGGCGCGACGGTCAGGGCCAGCACCGCCGCCAGCAGCAGCCCGGTCCACGCTGTCCTCCGCCGCACGCCCCGCACCGCCGTCAACTCCCTGCTGCCCGCCGGTCGCCGACCCGCCCGGCCTCGAGCCTCCGAACCTACCCACCCGCGCCTGTACCGGTGGCCACCGGGAGACGGCCGCCCGGACGGTTCGCACCGGCCGGAGGGACAGGTCGCGCGGCATCCCGTACCGTCTGGGCATGGCTCAGGCGCCCTGGGAATCGTCCCGCCGACCCCCACGCGCCCCCAGCGGGACAGGGACCCGGCTGCGGACCATGGGGCTGGTGGCCGCCGCCCTGGTCGTCGTCGCCGTCGGCGCCCGCGCCCTGGGACCCGACCGCGACGAGCCCCCGCCGGGCGAGCTCCGCGTCGAGGAAGCGACGGCGACCCCCTCCCCCTCCCGTTCGCCCCGGCCGAGCCCGAGCCCCCGCCCGCGCCCCTCGCCCCGCCCGACGCCCGCCGAGCTGCCCGGCACCTGGACGGCGGGCGCGCCCAGCCCCGTCCCGGCCCGCTACGGCGGCGCGGTCGCCTGGACGGGTCGCGAGGTCCTCGTGGTCGGCGGGAGCATCGACGCGGGCGACGGGACGGCGGTCGACCTGGCCCTGGAGGGGGCGGCCTACGACCCGGCGGCCGACACCTGGCGCGTCCTGCCGCCCCCTCCGCTGGAGCCGCGGCGCACCCCCGCGTGGGCGTGGACCGGCGAGGAGCTCGTCATCTGGGGAGGGGTCGGCCGCCTCGGCGTCCTGAACGACGGCGCCGCCTACGACCCGGCCGTCGACACCTGGCGCGCGTTGGCCCCGTCGCCCCTGTCGCCCCGGGGAGGGGCCCGGGGGGTGTGGACCGGAACGGAGCTGCTCGTGCTGGGCGGCGGTGACCTCGCGGCCGGGCTGGCCGACGGCGCCGCCTACGACCCTGCGACAGACCGTTGGCGTCCGCTCCCGCCCGCGCCCGTCCCCCTGGGGTTCCCCGTCGTCTTCGGGATCGGTGGCGAGCCCACCGCCACGTGGACCGGCCGCGCGGCGGTGACCGTCCCGCCGATCAGCTACGTCGGGCCGGGCGAGGAGCGGGTGCGCGTGCTGGCCCTCGACCCGGCCGGTGGGGCCTGGTCCGAGCTGCCCGAGGTGGAGGGCTCGCAGCTGCTCGCCATTGTCGGCGAGGGGGACGACCTCACGGCCGTCGTCGTGGACTACTCGGGCAGCGGACCCCGCCCCCGCGCCCACCGGCTGGCCGGGGGGGCGGCGGCGTGGGAACCGGAGGACGGGCCAACCGACGCGCTGGAGAGCACCGCGACGGCCTACGACCCCGGTGCGCGGCGCCTGTGGCTGGCGGGGTCGCGCCCGGCCACGACCGGGGTCCTGGTCTACGACCTGACCGGCGGCACCTGGTCGCGCACGACTGCCCGCCCCGGGCCTGGCGCGGCACCCGATCCGGCCGTCGGCACGGTCGGCGCGGTCTGGGCCGGCACGGAGCTGGTCGTCCTGGAGAACACCGCGTCCGGGGCGCTCCAGGTGAACCGCTGGCGTCCGGCGCCGTGAGCGATCCGGGGTGGGAGTCGGCGCGGGCGCCCTCGCCGGGGCGGGTCCCGGGGCGGGGGCGGGTCGGGCTGCCGGCGGTGGCGGCGCTGGTCGCCGCGCTGGTGGTGGCGGTCGCGGGGTCCGCGCGCTCGGCCCGGGCGGCGAGGAGCCGTCGACCGGCCAGCTCGCGGTGGAGGAGGTGACCGAGACCCCGGCCCCGCCGCCGCGACGCCCGCCGCCGCGTCCCGTCCCGGCGCGAGGTCCGCACGAGGCGGCCGGGCGGTGGACCGCGGGGCGGACCGCGCCCGTGCCGGCGCGCACCGGCACCGCCGTCGCCTGGACCGGCCGCGAGGTCCTGGTGGTCGGCGGCGCGTTCGCCACCGGCAGCGGGGTGTCGCTGGACGCCGCCCGCGAGGGCGCCGCCTACGACCCGGCCGCCGACACCTGGCGAGAGCTGGCGCCGTTCCCGCTGGCGCCGCGGCGCGCCGCCGCCGCGGCCTGGACGGGACGCGAGCTGGTCGTCTGGGGCGGGGTGGGCCGCGCGGGGGTGCTCGCCGACGGCGCCGCCTACGACCCCGCGGCGGACACCTGGCGCGAGCTCGCCCCGTCGCCGCTGTCCCCGCGGGGCGGGGCGGGGGCGGTGTGGACGGGGACCGAGGTCCTGGTGCTCGGCGGCGGGGACCTGGCTGCCGGGCTCGCCGACGGGGCCGCGTACGACCCGGCCGCCGACACCTGGCGCCCGGTCCCCGCCGCCCCGCGCGCGCCCGGCCCGCCGGTCGGCGGTGTGCTCGCGGAGGGATCCGTGCGGCTCGCCTGGACCGGGGACCGCGCCGTGGTCGTGCCCCCGGCGGCCCCGTTCACCGACTCCGCGGCGGGGCTGCTCGCTTACGCGCCGGCCGCCGGCGCCTGGTCGAGCTCCCCGTTCGGGCCGGTGGTGCAGGTGCTCGCCGTGGGGGCTCCGGCGCGGACCTGTCCGCTGTGGTGCTCGACTACCAGGTCGGCGACGGCCTGCTGCGCCGCCTCGCGCCCGACGGCGCGGCCTGGACCGGCGAGCCCGACGGGCCGAGATGAGGCGCGATCCGTCGCCCGCCGTCGCGGGCGGGGGGCGGCTGTGGCTGGCCGGGGCGGGCGGGACGGGGGAGGCGGTGGCGGTCTACGACCTGGCCCGCGGCACCTGGGCGCTGACCCCGACCGCCCCGTAGTGGCCGGCGAGGACGCGGGCACCGGCCCGGGCCCGTTCCAGCTGGAGGGCCGCCACGTCACCTGGACCGGCGACGAGCTGGTCCTGCTCGCCGGGCGCTCCCCCGGCCTGCTGCGCGTCCACCGCTGGCGCCCCGTCCTCAGCCCCGACGAGCGCGCCGGCCTGGTCCCCGAGGGCACGGCCCTGGGCCTGCGCCGGTGGTTCTACGAGACCACGGGCGGCACCGCCCCGCCCCCTGACGGCCCCGCCGCCCGCTCACGGCTGCTCGCGGACGGCCCGGCGGGCCCAGGCGTGGTCCCGGGCCACCAGCGCCAGCCACACCACCAGCCCGCCCGCGAGCACCCGGACGGCGTCGGGTCGCGGTCCGACCCGCAGGATGGACGACAGGTAGGCGATCTGGAACCCCGCGCCGACCAGCCCCCACGCCCAACGCGCGGCGCCCCCGGCCGCCAGGGCGGCGACGGGCAGCGCGTACCAGGGGTAGGGGGTGGCGGCGACGACCGCCGCGCCCAGCAGCCAGGCCCCCGGACCGGGGCGGGGCGGCGCGACCGCAGCACCGCCCACGCGACCGCCGCCAGCCCGGCGGGGACCACCACGCGCCAGTCCAGTCCCAGCCGATAGGCGATCCGGAACCGCCCGCCGTCGTCGTAGCCCTCCTCGACGAGGTAGCCCTCGGTGAGGTAGCCCAGCGCCGACTCCCCCAGCGCGGCGACGGGCAGGTAGGTGGCGGCCAGGACCCCGGCGGCGATCGCCCCGACGACCAGGGCGCGGCGGGGCGACGGCGCCGCCCGCGCGCGCAGGAAGGCCGGCACGAGCAGCAGGGGGTAGAGCTTCAGCGCTGCCGCGACCCCGAGCCACACCCCCACCGGCCGGTCGCGGCCGCGCGCCCACGCCAGCCCGGCCAGCGCCACCGCCAGGACGACCAGACCCTCGAGATGGCCCGCCTGGCCCACGTCCAGCACGGCCAGGGGGTTCCAGGCGTAGGCCACGACGTGGCGCCGGTCCTTGCCGAGGGCGGCCAGGAGGGCGGTGAGGACGAGGGTCGCCGCGACGTCGGCGGCCACGACCACCGCCTTCCACGCCGTCGGCGTCCGCACCCCAGCCGCCAGGTGACGGCGAACACCGCCTGGGCGAGCGGCGGGTAGATCGTGCGCACCGGCTTGCGGTTGATCCCGGGCCAGACGAGGTCGTCGCGCAGCGGCGCGAGCTCCGGCGCGGCGGGCGCGTAGCGGTACGGGCTGATCCCGGCGGCCTGCACCCGACCGTCCCAGAGGTAGCGGTACAGGTCGTCGCTGAGCACCGGCGGGGTGGGGACGAGGACCACCCGGAACAGGGCGCCGGCCACCAGGACGACCACCACGCCCGCCCGCTCGGGCCCCCGGCGCCGCGCGGCCAGCCCGCCGAGCAGCACCGCCCACCCGGCCGCGACCGCCCACCACCACACGGGGCCGGCGCCCCCGCGCCGCCAGGACGGCCACGCCGCCGTAGCCGGCCAGCCCCAGGCCCGCGAGCGCCAGGAGCCAGGGGCTCCGGCGCGGCCGCGGCGCGCGGCCCGCACCATGACGGTCGCGGGCGGCGGGGGCGGGATCGGCTCGCGGCTGCACGGGGCGGCACCGTACTGGCGCTGCCGCCCGCGGCGCGTGCCGTCACCGGATCGTCACCGCGTGCGCCCCGCGCGCGGGTACCGTGCGACCATGGGCGACGTGCGCGACCGGGCCGGCACCACGGAGATCGTGGTGGTCGAGGACGACCCGACGGTCGCGGAGATCGTCACGCGCTACCTGGAGCGCGAGGGCTACCAGGTCGCCGTCATCGCCAACGGCCTGGAGGCGCTCGCGACCCTCACCGCCCGGGAGCCGGACCTCGTGGTGCTCGACCTCATGCTCCCCGGCCTCGACGGCCTGGCGCTGTGCCGGCGCCTGCGGGCCACCAGCGCGGTGCCCGTCATCATGCTCACCGCCCGGGGCGAGGCGGCGGACCGCATCGCCGGTCTGGAGCTCGGCGCCGACGACTACCTCGCCAAGCCGTTCTCCCCGCGCGAGCTGACCGCCCGCGTGCGCGCCGTGCTCACCCGCTCCCGCCGCTCCGACGGTCCCGCCCCGCAGCGCCTGCCGCTGGTCGCGGGCCCGGTGGCGCTGGACGAGCGCGCCCGCACCGTCACGGTGCGCGGCGAACCGGTGTCGCTGACCATCCGCGAGTTCGACCTCCTCGCCTTCCTGCTCCACAACCCCGGCCAGGCGTTCCGCCGCGAGGAGCTGCTGCGCCACGTGTGGGGCTACACGTTCGGCGACACCTCCACGGTGACCGTCCACGTGCGGCGCCTGCGGGAGAAGATCGAGGCCGACCCGTCGGACCCGCAGCTGGTGCAGACCGTCTGGGGTGTCGGCTACCGCCTGGACGCCTGACCGGTGCGCGCCGCCACCGCCGTCACGCTGGGCCTGCTGGGGCTCCTCGCCATCCTGCTCGCCTGTCAGGCGATCGGCGTCCCGCTGGCCGACGGGCTGCTGCTGGTGGGCATCAGCGGGGGGGTGTCCGCCGCGGTCGGCGTCCTGGGGGCGTGGGCGCTGCGCGTCGCGCGGGCGGCCACGTTCTGGATCCAGGCGTCGCTGGTGGCGCTCACGGCGGTGACGGCCGTCGCCGCCGGCGCCATCGCCGCAGGCGTCGCGATGTTCCAGTCGGGTCACGACCTGCTCGCGCTCGGGGTGGTGGTGGCGACCGGCGCCGAGGTCGGGATCATGACCGCCTTCCTGCTCGCCCGGCGGGTGGACGCGGTCGGGCGGTCGCTCGACGCGACGGCCCGGGGGCTCACCGACCCCGCCACCGTCACCGGTCCGCCGGGGACCGTGCCGATCCGCGAGCTCGCCGCCGTGGAGCGCCAGCTGCGCGAGACCGGTGCGCGCCTGCGCGCCGCCCGCGCCAGCGAGGCGGCCGCCGACCGCGCCCGCCGGGAGCTGGTGGCCTGGGTCTCCCACGACCTGCGCACGCCGCTGGCCGGCATCCGGGCGATCGCCGAGGCCCTGGAGGACGGCATCGTCACCGACCCGGCCACGGTGCGCCGCTACCACGCGACCCTGCGCGAGGAGGCCGACCGCCTCGGCGCGCTCGTCGACGACCTGTTCGAGCTGAGCCGGGTCACCGCCGGGCCGCTCGCGCTGCACAAGGAGCGCGTCAGCCTGGGCGAGCTGGTCGCCGACGCGGCCGTCGGCGTCACGCCCGTCGCGGAGCGCAAGGGCGTGCGCCTCGACGTCGTCGCCGACGGCGGGTCGCCCGAGCTCCCGGTCGCGGTCCCCGAGCTGATGCGCGTGCTGCGCAACCTGCTCGCCAACGCGGTGCGCGAGTCCCCGCCCGGCGGCACCGTCACCGTCACCGCTCGCGCCGACGGCCCCCACGGGGTCGTGGAGGTGGCCGACACCTGCGGCGGGATCGCGGAGGAGGACCTGCCGCGGGTGTTCGACACCGCCTACCGCGGGTCGGTCGCGCGCACCCCGCGCGCCGACGACGGCGGCGCGGGCCTGGGCCTGGCCATCGCCCGCGGGCTGGTCGACGCCCACGGAGGCGACATCGCGGTGCGCAACACCGGCCCCGGCTGCGAGTTCCGCGTCCGCCTCCCCCTGGACCCCGTCGCCGAGGTCCCGGCAACGCCCCCCGCCTGAGGTGCGGCGCCGCACGCTGGCCGCGCGGAGGGCAGCGGGACCGGACCGTCCTTGCGGACGAGGCGCCGCCGCAGGGCCTGGCGTTAGGGTCCGGGACCAGCATCGGACCGGCCGCAGGGAGTGGCGCATGGGCACGACCGACCGCGGGGGCTTGTCCCGACGTGGGCTACTGAAGGGCCTGGGCACCGCGGCGCTCGCGGGGACGGCGCTGGGCGCCGGCGGGTTCCCACGTGCGGCGTCCGCGCGCGCTGCCACGCGTCCCAACGTGGTGCTCGTCACCGCCGACGACCTGGGCCAGCAGCTGGGGTGCTACGGCGACCGCGTGACGCGAACCCCGAACCTGGACGCGTTCGCGCGGGAGGGGGTCCGCTTCAACCGGGCGTACGTCACCCAGGCGTCATGCAGCCCGTCGCGGTCGAGCATGCTGACCGGCCTGTACCCCCACCAGAACGGGCAGGTGGGGCTCTCCAACGCGGGCTTCCGGATGCGCGACGGCATCCGCACCCTCCCGGCGATGCTCGGCGACGCCGGCTACCGCACCGGCATCGTGGGGAAGCTGCACGTCGCCCCCGAGTCGGCCTTCCCGTGGGACTACTGGGCGCGTGACGCGGCGGGTTCGCAAGACGGGGCGCTGATCCGCGACCGGTGCCGGCAGTTCGTCCGCGGTGGCTCCGGGCCGTTCTTCCTGATGGCCAACTACTTCGACCCCCACGTCGTCAGCGGCCTGCCGTTCCACCACCAGATCCACGGGCTGCCGGCGCGGCCGCACCCGCCCGGGTCGGTCGCGCCGTTCGCCTTCCAGGGCATCGACACCCCCGAGGTCCGCGAGCGCACCCGTGGCTACTACAACTCGGTGGAGCGCCTGGACGCCGGGATCGGGATGCTCATGACCATGCTGGAGTCCGAGGGGGTGCTGGACAACACGCTCATCATCTTCGTCGGGGACCACGGACCGCCGTTCTCCCGGGCCAAGACCAGCAGCTACGAGGCCGGGATCAAGATCCCGTTCCTGGTGCGCTACCCCGGGCGCCAGTGGACCGGGGCGGTGCGGGGCCACAAGCAGGTGTCGACGATCGACATCGTGCCGACGATCCTGGAGGCCACGGGCACTCGGGCGCCCGCGGGCCTGCCGGGCCGATCGCTGGTGCGGCTGCTCAGCGAGTGGCAGATCCCGTGGCGCAGCTCGCTGGTCACGGAGTTCACCTCCCACGGGGCCGGCGACTCGGCGACGTTCCCCCGCCGCACGATCCGCGGCGACCAGTACAAGCTCATCGTCAACCTGGCCGGCCGTCCCAACCCGCTGCGCAGCATCGACGGCGACATCGCCTACACCCACTCCCGCCGCCCCCAGTTCGTCAACACGCTGCAGGGCCGCGCCATGACCCGCTTCGGAGACCCTCCCGCCGAGGAGCTCTACGACGTGGTGAACGACCCGCACGAGTTCCACGACCTGGCGCGCGACCCCGCGCAGGCCGGGGTGCTGTCCCGCCTGCGGGACCTGCTGGCGCAGTGGCAGGAGGAGACCGACGATCCTCTGCGCGACCGCGCCGCCACCGCCCCGACGGGAGCATGACCGAGCCCGACCCGGCGCCCGACCCCGGGATGTGCTGGGTGCCGGGCGGCGGGTTCCGCATGGGCTCCGACGAGCACTACCCCGAGGAGGCCCCGGCCCACGACACCGCCGTCGAGGGCTTCTGGATGGACCGCCACCCGGTCACCAACACGCAGTTCGCCGCCTTCGTGGAGGCGACCGGCCACCGCACCGTGGCCGAGCAGGCACCGGATCCCGCCACCTACCCTGGCACGCCTCCGGAGCTGCTCGTGCCCGCGTCGCTGGTGTTCGTGCAGCCCCCCGGGCCGGTGGACCTCGGCGACGTCGGCAATTGGTGGCGCATGGTGCCGGGCGCGGACTGGCGCCACCCGCAGGGTCCGGACAGCTCCCTGGACGGGCTTGCCGACCACCCGGTGGTCCACGTCGCCCTGGACGACGCCGAGTCGTACGCCCGCTGGGCGGGCAAGGCGCTGCCCACCGAGGCGCAGTGGGAGTTCGCCGCCCGCGGCGGGCTGGCCGGGGCCGTCTACGCCTGGGGCGACCGGCAGGTCCCGGGCGGTCGCTGGATGGCCAACACCTGGCAGGGTGAGTTCCCCTGGCAGAACCACGGCCGCGACGGTCATGAGCGGACCTCGCCCGTCGGGTCCTACCCGCCGAACCCCTACGGCCTCGTCGACCTGATCGGCAACGTCTGGGAGTGGACGGCGGACGCATGGCAGCCGGGTCACACCCGAAGCGCGCAGTGCTGCAGCGCACCGGCGGACACGGGGATCCCCCAGCGCGTGCTCAAGGGCGGCTCGCACCTGTGCGCGCCCAACTACTGCCGTCGCTACCGCCCCGCGGCCCGCCATCCCCAGCCCGTGGACACGTCGACGTCACACGTCGGCTTCCGCTGCGTCCAGCCGGGCTGACGAGGGTCAGACCGCGCCACCCCCGTTCGTCACCGCTTCGTGGTCGGCGGGGCGCGCGGCGGCGGCGGGGCGGCGCAGCGGGGCGGTGGCGAACGCCCGCACGCCGTCCGCGAAGGGCACGCGGGCGCGGAAGCCGAGGTCGCGCGCGGCGCGGTCGGGCGAGGCCACGACGTGGCGGACGTCGCCCAGGCGGTACGCCCCGGTGACCTCCGGCGGGCCCACCCCGGGGAACGCGGCGGCCAGCGCCGCGGCCATGTCGCCCACCGTCCGGGGCGCGCCCGAGGCGACGTTGCACGCGCCGGGCACCGGCTCGGGGGCCAGCAGCGCCAGGACGTTGGCGTGCGCGACGTCGGTGACGTGCACGAAGTCGCGGAGCTGGCGGCCGTCCTCGAAGACCGCGGGCGCCCGCCCCGCGGCGCACGCGCTGCGGAAGATGCTCGCGACCCCGGCGTACGGGGTGTCGCGCGGCATCCGCGGGCCGTAGACGTTGTGGTAGCGCAGGGCGGTCACCGGGGTGCCCGTCACCCGGCTGCAGGCCGCGGCCAGGTGCTCCTGCGCCAGCTTGGTCGCCGCGTACACGCTGCGGGGGTCCAGCGGCGCGTCCTCGGACACGGGCTCCGGCACGAGGTCGCGGCCGCAGCGGGGGCAGGGGGGCTCGAAGCGACCGGCGTCCAGGTCCGCCGCCGCCCGCGGGCCGGGGCGGACGACGCCGTGGTCGGGGCAGCGGTACCGGCCCTCGCCGTACACCACCATGCTGCTGGCCAGCACCAGCCGGGCCGTGGAGCCGCGCTCGGCCATGGCGCGCAGCAGGGCGGCGGTGCCCGCGTCGTTGGCGTGGACGTAGGCGGTGACGTCAATGACGTCGGCGCCCAGGCCGACCTTGGCGGCCTGGTGGCAGACGCCGTCGACCCCGTCCAGCAGCCCCGACCAGGCGTCCGCGTCGGCGAGGTCGGCGACCACCAGGTCGGCGCGGTCGTCGAGGTAGTCCGGCAGCCCGTCGTGGGCCACGGGGTCCAGCGCGTCGACCACGCGGACCCGGTGCCCCTCGGCCAGCAGCTCGTCGACCACGTGCGAGCCGATGAACCCCGCCCCGCCCGTGACCAGGTAGGTCCCCACCTACGGCTCCTCCAGTGACGTCGTGGCCTCGGCGCCCTCGGGGACCAGCCGCACGACGTCCAGGCGGGCGGCCTCCAGCACCTCGATGGTGTGCGGGCGGTCCGCCGGCTCGAAGAAGAACCCCCCGGCGCCCAGCTCGCGCACCGTGCCGTCCTCCTCGATCAGCCGGACCCGGCCGCCGATGACGTGGTTGAAGGTCGGCCCGCCGTGCACGTGGCGTTCGCGGAAGCCCGCGCGCAGCCGCACGGTCTCGGCCACCACCTCGACCGGGCCCTCCGGGAGGGCCGCGAGCGTGCCCCCCGCCGCCAGGCGGGGGAGCTGGTCGGCGGGTCCGGGGCGGGGCCACCACACCGCGAGGGCCGCGAGGGCCGCCAGGACGAGGGCCGCCAGGACGGCGGCGAGGACCCGCGCGCGGGCCGCCACGGCCTAGGTGTCCGCGGTCGCCGGCGCGGCCGCGTCGGGCGTCTCGGGCGCGACGGCCAGGGCGAGCAGCCCCGCGCCCAGGCCGAGGAACAGCGCCAGGGTCGAGGCGGTCCCGCCCAGGAGGTTGGGCTCGCGCCCGGACTGCAGCACGACCTGCAGGGCGGCGAGCAGCCAGCCCGCGGCCGCGACCAGCACCACGACGCGCAGCCGCGCGGCCGCGCCGGCGATGGCCACGAGCCCCAGCACGACGCTGACGAGCGAGCCGAGGGGGTTGAGGTGGAACAGCTCGCCCACCCTCGCGCCCTCCGCCGCGGTGAAGGGCTGGCCGGCGGAGACGGCGAACCCCGCCGCGCCGCTGAGCACGCCCAGCACGCCGAGGACCAGTGCCGCGGTCCGGATCCCACCGTTCATGAGCACGCTCCGATCAGGAGAGGCGCAGCGCGAGCCGCGCCAGCGGTGCGTCCGACAGCGACCACCGCGGCCGCAGCACCTGGTCCAGGCCCAGGCGGCGCCCGCCCGCGCCGAGGGTCACCGCGATCAGCCCCGCGGTGAACAGGTAGTAGGCGTAGGCCCACTCCCCCGGCACGTTGACCACCGAGAAGGCGATCGCCAGCGACTGCACGACGCCCAGGGCCCCCCACAGCCGGGTCAGCAGGCCCAGGATCAGGAAGCCGCCCAGGGCCGCCTCCAGCAGGAACACCGCCCAGCCGAAGAACGGGAACAGCGGGAGCACGACGGCCTCCACCAGCGCGGTGTAGGGCGGGAAGACGGGGTGCTCGATGGCGAAGTTCGCCCACTCCCACAGCCCGCTGCCGTCCGGCTGCCCGAAGGCCGGCGGGATCTTCCACGCGGCCTCGTGGAGGAAGGTGACCCCCGCGACGATGCGCAGGACGGCGAGGCCGTAGCCCGCGGCGGCGGCCTCGCGGCCCCCTTCCGCGGCCCGTGCGGGTGCGCTGCCGATGGTCGTGCTCATGGTCCCTCCCGTGCGTGGTGCCAGGTGGCGGCGCGCCCGACCGGGCGCGGAACGTCACGCTCAGCGGATCCCGAGGGTCGTGTCGTGCCCGGGTGGCCGGCCCTCGAAGAGGCGGAGCCTGGTGGAGGCCGGCTTGGCGAGCGGGACCACCGTCCGGGTCAGCAGCAGTTCGGTGTCCAGCCGCCCGGCGGTGACCGTCGGCGCGAAGGGGCTCCAGAACGCGCCGTCCGCGGTGACGGTCAGCTCGGGCTCCAGGTCGTCACGGGTCGCCGGCACGCCCATGCCGCCGGTCGCGGCCCGGCCCCGGCGCACGATCGGGCGGATGACGTGGTCGTCGTCGCCGATCCCCACCGAGCGGTGCAGGGCGCACAGCCGCTCCTGCTCGGGCGTCTTCCCCGGGCCGATCTCCTCCAGCTCCACGGTCGTGGCCAGCCGGACGGTGATGCCCGCCTCCACCAGCCGCGGGAGCGCCGCCAGCACGCGGGCGAAGTTCTCCGGGCCGCGCATCGCGTCGTTGGCGACGGGGTCCGGCCGGTCCAGCGAGATCTGGATGGCCACCGGCAGGTCGGCCAGCGCGCGCAGCCGCTCCACCAGCTTCGGGGTGAACAGCGTGCCGTTGGACAGGACCGTGACGGGCAGGAGCGCGGCCAGGTCGACCAGCAGCTCCGGCAGCCAGGTCAGCAGGAACGGTTCCCCACCGGTGATGCCCAGCTCGCGGAAGCCCAGGTCCGCCGCCTCCTCCGCCAGCCGCAGCGCCGCGGCGGGCTCCAGGAGCCGCGGATCGACCTTCGGCGCGGACGAGGTCAGGCAGTAGGAGCAGGCCAGGTTGCAGTGGTAGTTGGTGTAGAGCCAGACCCGGCCCGACATCCGGCCCGCGTCGATGGCGGGGCCGATGCGCTCGGCGACGCTCATCGCCAGCCCTCCTCGCCCAGGCGCCGGAGGGTCTCCGGGCTCGTGGGCAGCCCGAGCGACGTGGCGAAGCGATTGAGCAGCAGCGTGGTGGCGGTGAGCAGGGTCAGCTCGACCAGCGCGGCCTCGCCGACGGAGGCCGACACGGCCGCGGCCACCTCGGGCGGCGGCGTGCCCGGTCCCAGGGCGACCGCGTCGACCCAGCCGATCAGCGAGCGGTCGGCCGGGTCGGGAAAGGCGCCGGCGACCTCGGCCTCGCCGCGCAGCGCCCGCACCTCGTCCACCGACAGGTCGGCGTCGCGCGCCGCCACGGTGTGGGTGTCGACGCAGTAGCGGCAGGCCAGGACGGCGGAGGTCCGCAGGATCACGATCTCCTTGGTGCGCAGCGACAGCGCGGAGGGTCCCAGGACGACACCGAGGAACGGCAGCGTGACCTCCAGCACCTCCGGCACGTGCGCCAGCGCGGCGACGATGGGACCCGGGTCGCCGTCGGCGTAGAACTCCTGGGCCGGCAGGGGCGCCTGCTGGGCGTCGAGCAGCGGGACGAGGCTCATGCCGGGGAAGGCTACGGCCTCGGTCCCGGCCGCAAAACTACGGTTCCCTTACCGCTCCCGGCCGGGGGACTTACGGGGTGGCGGCCGTGCGTTCCGAGGCGTGCCGATGCACGTACCCTCGCCGACGATCACGCTGGTCGGACCGACCCCGGGAGATGCAGGAACCATGCCGACGCGCGCGCAGGCCCGTCACCGGGCGGCTGACCACGGGGCCGCCCTGGGACCGGAGGCGGCGGGGCGGCTGTGCGTGGTGATGCCGGCGCTCGACGAGGCCGACGCGCTGCCGGTCGCGCTGGCCGGGCTGCCGCCGGGGGTCCGCGTCGTCGTGGTGGACAACGGGTCGCGCGACGGGACCGGGCGGGTGGCGGCGGCCCTGGGCGCCGAGGTCGTGACCGAGCCCCGGCGCGGCTTCGGCGCGGCCTGCTGGGCCGGGGCGGTGGCGGCGGCGGGCGCCGAGGTCCTGGTCTTCCTGGACGCCGACGGGACCCTGGACTGGGACGACCTGCCGGCGGTCGCCGGGCCGGTGCTGCGCGGGGATGCCGACCTGGTCGTCGGGCGCCGCCTGGCGGCCCTGCGGGAGCCGGGCGCGATGCCCTGGCACATCGGGGTGGCCAACACCGTCCTGGCCGGTGCGTGCGGCCTGCTGGCGGGCACGCGGGTCCACGACATCGGCCCCTACCGGGCCATCCGCCGCGACACCCTGCTGGCCCTGGGTCTGCGCGACCGGACCTACGGCTGGCCGCTGGAGATGATCCTCCGGGCGGGCCGTGCGGGGCTGCGGGTGACCGAGGCGCCGGTCGCCTACCGCGTCCGCGCAGGGACCAGCAAGGTGACCGGTCGGCTGTGGCCCACGGTCAAGGCGACGGCGCGGATGACCGCCGTCCTGGTCGCCCATGCCCTGGACCGATCGCCGGCGCAGCGGTGAGACCCGCCATCGGGGTGATCGCCAAGGCGCCGGTCGCCACGCAGGTCAAGACGCGCATGTGCCCGCCCCTCACCCCCGACGAGGCCGCGGCGCTGGCCGCGGCCCTGCTCGCCGACACCGTGGCGACCGCGCGGGACTCGGGCGCCGACGTGTGGGCGGTGACCGCGGGCGCGGCGACCGGGTTCGCCGGCGTCCTGCCCCCGGAGGTGCCGCGCCTGCCCCAGCGCGGCGACGGGCTGGCCGCGCGGCTCGCCGCCGCCCAGGCCGACCTGTTCGCCCGCGGGTTCGACCGGGTGCTGCTGCTCGGCGGGGACTGCCCGACCGTGCCGAGCCGGGACCTGCGCGAGGCGCTGGCGCTGCTCGAGGACGCCGACGCGGTCCTGGGTCCCGCCAGGGACGGCGGCTACACCCTGGTCGCCACCGCCCGCCCCCTCCCCGAGCTGTTCACCGGCGTGCCCATGAGCACCAGCAGCACCCTGGCGGCGACCCTCGCCGCGGCGCGCGGAGCCGGCCTGCGCACCGCCCTCCTGGCCCCCCGCCACGATCTCGACACCGTCGCCGACCTGGTCGCCGCCCTGGCGGCGGGCGAGCTGGTGTCAGCCCCCGCCACCCTGGCGGCCGTCCGCGGCCACGTCCTGGCGCGACCGGTCGGTGGCTAGCCCGCCGCCAGGATGACCGGGATGATCAGCGCGAGCACCAGGGTCACGACCCAGACCGCCGGGGCGGCGGTCTGGAGCTGCTCCTGGCGGCGGGCGACCCGGAGCGCCTCGCTCTGGGTGCGGGTGCGCCACCAGGGGCTGTCGCGCGCCTCCAGCAGGTAGTAGACGAGGCCCAGCCCGCTCCCGTAGACCAGATGGCCGATCAGGCTGGGGAACGCGGCCGCCGCCGCCGCGGCGTCCCACTGGGGCTCGCCGCCCAGCCACACCGGGAGCAGGGTCAGGGCGCCCAGCACCCACCAGAACAGCCCGTAGGCGACCCCCCAGCCCAGCGCGGACGCCGGATCGTAGGTCTGGCGCCGGAACACCAGGCCGTAGGAGGCGCCGATCAGCACCGAGATCACCAGGTGCACCGCGAGGCCGGTGGTCGTGGAGGTCCCGCCGACCAGCCCCGCGACCGTGCCCAGGAACCCGATCCGCACCATGATCACGGTGAACAGCAGCCCGCCGGCGGTGCCGGCCAGGGCCCCGCGCACGGCCGCCCGGATCCCCCGCGTCCCCGCCCCCTCGCCCTCGGCCCGCCTCGCGCGCTGCGCGGGCCCGGCGAACAGGACCCGCCCCGCCCCGTCGAGCACCCGGTACACCAGCGCGGTGACGGCACCGAGGAGGAGGTAGCTCGGCAGGGTCACGAAGCCGTCACGCACCTGCCCGGCCGACCACGCCAGCCCCGCGCCGCGCAGCAGGGGTACCGCGGTCAACGCGACCACGACCCACAGCAGGAAGCCGTAGGCCATCCCGCGGATCAGCAGGGGTCCGGCGCCGTCCGCGGGGCGCGGGTACAGCAGGGCGAGCCCGCAGCCCGCCGCCAGGCCGAGCAGGGCGGTGCCGGCGACCACCACGGGACGCGGGGCCGCCTGCATCACCGTCAGCGCCAGGGGCTCGTACGCCGCCGCCAGCTGGGACACCAGCAGCCACACCGCGGCGAGACCCGCCACCGACCCGCGGAGCACCGCGGCCGCGGTTCCCCTGCGGGGACCCGGCGGGGCTCGGCCTGCGAGAGGGAGCAGTACCAGCACGAGCCCGGCGACGGCGCCGTACAGCAGGTGCCCGAGCAGGCTGGGGAACGCGGCCTCGGCAGCCGCGACACCCCAGTCGACCGGCCGGCCGCGCAGGAGGGGCAGGAGCGTCAAGGCCCCCAGGAACCACCAGAAGGCACCGTAGGCCAGGCCCCAGAACAGGCTCTCGCCGGCGCCCGTCCGCTGGTCGGCGACCAGCATCCCCAGGCCGGCGCCCAGCACCGCCGCGATGACCAGGTGGACGGCGAACCCGACCGCGAGGCTGTCGGTGCGGACCAGCGAGGCGACCGTGGGCAGCGTGCCCACCAGCGCCATCGCCGCCCCGAACACCAGGCCTCCGGCGACGCCGGCGACGGCGCCGGTCCACAGCGCGGACGGTGCGGCGGTCCTGTTCACGCGCGCCGCTCCCCCCGGTCGGCGAGGACCGGTTCGCTGCGTGGGGTCCGGGGGACCTGGGTGAGGACGATGTCGCGCGGGAAGAACAGGTCCAGGGTCCAGTCCAGCAGCACCCGGATCTTCTTCTCCAGACCCGGCAGCTTGGCCAGGTAGATGCCCCGCCACAGCAGCCAGGCGACCAGCCCGGAGAAGCGCAGCCCGCGGATCTCGGCCGCGGCCTGCTGGTGGCCCAGGACGACGAGCATCCCCAGCGTCCTGAAGCGGAACGGCTGCGGGGGGCGCCCGCGCAGCGCCCTGGCGATGTTGCGGGCGACGGCGGCCCCCTGGCGCAGGGCGTGCTGGGCGGTCGGGGGGTACAGGACGCCCTCGTCACCGTCGGGGTCGGGGATCGCGGCGCAGTCGCCGACCGCCCACACGTCGGTGGTCCCGCCCACCTGCATGGTCGCGTCGCAGCTCACGGCGCCGGACCGGCTGCGGGGGAAGGGCAGCGTGCCCATGACCGGATGGGGCTGGTTGCCGGCGGTCCAGACCAGGGTGCGGGTCCCCACTTCGGTGCCGTCGTCCAGTTCGACGGCGTCGGCGCGGAGCGCGGCGACCCTGGTCCCCAGGCGGAACTCGATCCCCTTCTCCCTGAGCTTGTCCAGCGCGTAGGCGGCGAGCTGCGGCCCCAGCTCCGGCAGGATGCGGTCCTGGGAGTGGACCAGGACGAACCGGAGCTCGGCGGGGTCCAGGCGGGGGAAGTACCGCACCACGCCCACGACCAGGTCGGACAGCTCGGCGATCAGCTCGGAACCCGCGAACCCGCCGCCCGCCACCACGAAGGTCACCTGGCGGCGGCGCTCGTCGGCGTCGGGCTCGACGTCGGCGCGTTCCAGCAGGCCGATGACGTGGTTGCGCAGGCCGGTCGCGTCCTCGAGCGTCTTGAGGTCGAACGCGTGCTCCGCGAGGCCGGGCAGCCCGCGGTAGTTCGGCACGCCGCCCAGGGCGAGCACCAGGTGGTCGTAGGGCAGCGCCTCGGCGGGCGCCGCCGGGGACGGCCGCGCGAGCACGACCCGCGCGGCGGTGTCGACGGACTCGACCTCGGCGCGCCGGAACACCGTGCCGGGCAGCGAGGCCCGCACCGGGGTGCTGATGTGCTGGGGCTCCAGTGAGCTCGACGCGACCTCGGCGAGCATCGGGGTGAACAGCAGCGCGTTGCTGTCGCTCACCAGCGTGACCTCGACGCTGGTGGCCCCGGCCAGGCGGCGCTCCAGCTCCTGCGCCGCCGCCACCCCGCCGAACCCCCCGCCGAGGATGACGATGCGGGTGGAGGGTCCCTCGGCGGGCGGCCCGTGCGGTACCGCAGCGGGACGAGCGCGCAGGAACAGCCCGACGAGCAGGTGCAGGCCCAGGCCCAGCAGCCCGCCGAACAGCACGTCGCCGATCAGGAACGGGAAGGAGGCGGTCGCCGCGTCCAGCGCCCAGGTGGGCCCGCCCCCCGTCAGCAGCGGCTGCAGGGTCAGGGACCGCAGCACCCACCACAGCAGCCCGGCCACGAGGCCGCCGCCCATGGTGGCGGCGTACCCGCGCGGGCGGTAGCCGAACACGGTCCCGAACGCCGCGCCCACCAGGGCGGAGAGGACCAGGAAGAGGCCCAGCCCCACGGCGTCGGAGGTGAACCCGGCGAGGCCGGGGGCCATCATCCCCTGCGCGGACTGCGGGACCGCGACGACCAGGCCCGCCAGCAGCCCCGCGACCGCTCCCGCGACCGGCTCCACCCCGCGCGGGACGGGTCCGTCCGCCGGCTCCGCGACCATGGCGCGTTCCTCCTCGACTGCTGGTGCACGCCTGCGCAGCGTCCGGAGTGCACCATAGGCGGCACGGCGGCGCGAGACGACGCGTCGTCACCGCTCCGTAGTGCCTGCGCGCCGAGGGTCGGCGTTCAGAAGGCGTCGGCGGGGCGGTGGGCGCCGAAGACGCCGCGCAGCGCGTCGCACAGCTCGCCCACCGTGGCCATGGCGCGCAGGGCCTCGCGCATCGGCGGGAGCAGGTTCTCGTCCGGCGTCCCCGCGGCCTTGACGACGTCGGCGAGGGCGAGGTCGACGGCCTGCTGGTCGCGCTCCTCCCGGATGCGCCGCAGCCGGGCGACCTGGGCGTCGCGGACGCCCTCGTCGACGCGCAGGAGCTCGGGCTCCACGTCCTCCTCCATGGTGAAGCGGTTGACGCCGACGACGACCTGCTCGACGCGCTCGACCGCCTGGGCGTGCGCGTAGGCGCTGCGCTCGATCGCGTCCTTCTGGTAGCCGCGCTCGATGGCGGCGACCGCGCCGCCGAGCTCCTCGACCCGGGCGATCAGGTCCGCGGCCCGGGCCTCCAGCTCGTCGGTGAGCGACTCGACGAACCACGACCCCGCCAGCGGATCCGCGGTCAGGGTGACGTCGGTCTCGTGGGCCAGGACCTGCTGGGTGCGCAGGGCCAGGCGCGCCGCCTTCTCCGACGGCAGCGCCAGCGCCTCGTCGAAGGCGTTGGCGTGCAGTGACTGGGTGCCGCCGAGCGCGGCGGCCAGCGCCTGCACGGTCACGCGGGCCATGTTGACCTCGGCCTGCTGCGCGGTGAGCTGCACGCCGGCGGTCTGGGTGTGGAAGCGCAGCATCTGGGACCGCGGGTCGGTCGCCGCGAACCGGTCGCGCATGATCCGCGCCCACAGCCGCCGGGCGGCGCGGAACTTGGCGACCTCCTCCAGCAGCGTGGAGCGCGCCACGAAGAAGAACGACAGGCGCGGCGCGAACGCGTCGACGGCCAGTCCCGCCCCCACCGCCGCCTCGACGTAGGCGATCGCGTCGGAGAGGGTGAAGGCGATCTCCTCCACCGCCGTCGCCCCCGCCTCCGCCATGTGGTAGCCGGAGATGGAGATGGTGTTGAAGTTGGGGAGCCGGTCCGCGCAGTAGGCGAAGGTGTCGGTGACGATGCGCAGGCTGGGCTGCGGCGGGAAGATGTAGGTGCCGCGGGCGATGTACTCCTTCAGCACGTCGTTCTGGATCGTGCCGCGCAGCCGCGCGGGGTCGACGCCCTGCTCCTCGCCGACCAGTTCGTAGAGCAGCAGCAGGATCGACGCCGGCGCGTTGATCGTCATCGACGTGGAGACCTGGTCCAGCGGGATCCCGTCGAACAGGGCGCGCATGTCCTCCAGGCTGTCGATGGCCACGCCGACCTTGCCGACCTCCCCGGCCGCGAGCGGCGCGTCGGAGTCGTAGCCCATCTGGGTCGGCAGGTCGAAGGCGACCGACAGGCCGGTCTGGCCCTGCGCGAGCAGGTAGCGGTAGCGGGCGTTGGACTCCGCCGCGCTGCCGAACCCCGCGTACTGGCGCATCGTCCAGGGACGGCCCCGGTACATGGTCCCGTACACCCCGCGGGTGTAGGGGAAGGTGCCCGGGTCGCCGAGGTCGCGGGCGTAGGCGTCGTCGCCCAGCGGGCGGTCGCCGGGCCGGTAGACGGGTGCGGCGGGGATGCCGGAGGCCGTCGCGCGGTCCGGTTCCGACATGTCATCCCCTCTGCTTGCCAGATCTCCAGCGATCGTAACGCCGCGCCGTTCGGGGACGTCACTGAAGGTAGGCGGGTGCGCGTCCGTATGCCCTCACAGCGACGCGCAGTAAGCGGGAGAGGGAGTTCGTGAACCGGTCATACGCGGGCGGATGGGTGTCGTTGGACCCCGAGGTCGACGCGGCGCTGCAGGATGCCCTGCCGGCGCCGCGCAGGGGACTGGGGCCGCGGCGCCAGCGCGCCCGCCGCGAGCGGCGGCGCACGGCCCAGCGGGTCGTGTCGGGCGTCGCGGGCGTCGTCCTGTTCGGCCAGGCGTCCGCCGCGATCGCGTCGGGGCGTCCCGACGTGCTGTCGCTGGTCGCGCGCATGGACCCGCTGCGCCTCCCCGACCGGGCCGTCGAACCGCCGCCGGCCGTGCCGGCGCCCCCCGCCGAGGGGGCGGGGCGGGTGCGCGCCGCCGCGGCGGAGGCGGTCGGCGGGCTCGTGCCCGCGCCGTGGCTGGTCAGCCCCGCCACGCGGGGCGGGGACGCGCCCGTCGAGCGCGTCCCGCCGCCGGTGACGGCGGCCGAGATCCCGCCGGCGGGGGCCGCGGAGACCTCGACGACCCTGATCGCCGAGGGCCCGGCCGACGTCGCGCGACCGGCACCGCCCAGCATCCTCCGGCCGGCACCGCTGCTGTCGCTGGCCGGCGGGCCGCCCTCGGCGCGGCCCGGGCCCCTTGGCGCGCCGGCGGTCCCCTCCCGGGACCCCGCCACCGGCAGACCGCCCGCCCTGCCCGCGGTCGCCGCCCCGGCCACCACGCCGGCGCTGCCGACCCTGACGACCGCCGCCGGCCTCCCCACACCCGCCACGACCCCCGCAGCACCCCGCCCCACTCCCGCGACCCCCGCCGTCGCCGCAGCGCCGTCCGCGCCGTCCGCCCCCGCCACGACCGTCGCCGCCGCCGCGCGCCGGCGCTGCCGACCCTGGCCGCCGCCGCCGGCCTGCCCGCCCCCGCCACGACCCCCGCAGCACCCCGGCCCACCCCCGCGACCCCCGCCGTCGCCGCAGCGCCGTCCGCGCCCGCCCCCGCGGCGCCGTCCACCCCGACCGCCACCGTGGCCGCCGCCCCCGCCACGACCCTCGCCGCCACGTCCTCAGCGGCGTCCAGCCCGGCGGCCAACGTCGCCGAGGCCGCGGCCCCCGTCACGACCCTGGCGGCCGACCCGGTTCCCGCCGACCCGGTTCCCACCGACCCGGTTCCCGCCCACCCGGTTCCCGCCCACCCGGTTCCCGCCGACCCGCGGCCGGCGACCGCGGTCGCGGAGGCCGACCCCGCGCCGGCGCCCGCACCGTCGCCGGCGACGCTGATCGCCGCGTCCGCGCCCCCGGCGCCCGAGGTGGCCGACGACGACCCGATCCTGCTGCTCGTGGCCGCCCAGCCCCCGGCAGAGCCCGAGGACGAGTTCGGTCCGCTGGTGGTCGGCGGCGTCGGCGTCCTGGAAGCCGACGAGCCCCCGCGGAGGCCACCGCCGGCTCCCGCGCCGACGCCGCCCGGGACACGGGCGGGCCGGCCGCGGCCGCCGACCTCGTCGAGCTGGACACCGACGCGGTGGACGCGGCCGTGGAAGATGGTGGCCCGGGCGACCCCGACGCCGCCGACCCCGCCCCCGGTGACGCGACCACCACGGACCCCACCGCCGGCACCGACGCGGGCGACATCGACACCCCGCTCGTCGCGGACGCCGCGACCGGTGCGGTCGAGGGCATCGCCCCGAGGCGGCCACTCCCGCCGAGGACGCCACGGCCGACGACACCGACCCCACCGCCACCGACGGCGCGGACGCCGCAGAGGCCACAGCGGACCTCGCCGCCACCGATGGCGCGGACACCGCCGACGACACCGACTCCGCCGACACCGACTCCGCCGCCACCGACGGCGCGGACGCCGCAGAGGCCACAGCGGACCTCGCCGCCACCGATGGCGCGGACACCGCCGACGACACCGACTCCGCCGACACCGACTCCGCCGCCACCGACGGCGCCGACGCCGACGCCGACGCGGACCGTGGCGCGGGCGCGGAGGCCGAGGTCGACGCGGACGCCGCAGAGGCCACGGCCGACGACACCGACCCCGCCGCCAACGACGCCGAAGCCACGGATGACGACACCGACCTCGCCGACACCGACGGCGCGGACGCGGACCCCGACGCGGAGGGTGGCGCGGGCGCCGACGGCGCGGACGCCGACCCCGACGCGGAGGGTGGCGCGGGCGCCGACGACGGCGCGGACACCGACACCGACCCCGACGCGGAGGGTGGCGCGGGCGCCGACGACGGCGCGGACACCGACACCGACCCCGACGCGGAGGGTGGCGCGGGCGCCGACGACGGCGCGGACACCGACACCGACCCCGACGCGGAGGGTGGCGCGGGCGCCGACGACGGCGCGGACACCGACGCCGACACCGACGGCGCGGACGGTGGCGCGGGCGCGGAGGCCGAGGTCGACGCGGACGCCGGGGATGCGGACACGCCTGCGCCGGCCGACGCCGATCTGGAGCTGGCCCTCGCGGGGGCCGGGAACGGGTGGGCCGGGGCCGCGGCCGACGGCGTCTGACGCGACCCTCCGCCCCGCCGGTCAGGCCCCGGCGCCACCCTGCAGCGCGGGGTGGGGCCCCTGTCGGCTGCGCAGCAGGAGCGCCTCCAGGGCCGGGGCGGGCAGCGGGCGGGAGAAGTGGTACCCCTGGCCCGTCTCGCACCCCAGCGCGAGCAGCTGCTCCACCTGGCGCACGTGCTCGATGCCCTCCGCGGTCGTGCGCAGGTGCAGGGCGGCGGCCATCTCGACCACGGCCCGGGTGAGCGCGGCGGTCTCCGGCTCGCCGGTGAGCAGGTCCACGAACGACTTGTCGATCTTGACGACGTCCACCGGGAAGTCGCGCAGGTAGCTGAGCGAGGAGTACCCGGTCCCGAAGTCGTCGATCGCGATGCGGATGCCGAGCAGCCGCATCTGGCCGAGGCGGGCGGTGACCGTCCCGGTGTTGCCGAGCAGCACGGTCTCGGTGATCTCCAGCACCAGCAGCGCGGGGTCGAACCCGGTGGCGTGCAGGACCGCGGTGACCTCGTCCATCAGGTCGGCGCGTTCGAGCTGGCAGCCGGACAGGTTGACGTTGAGGGCCAGCGGCGGCCGGTCGGGGTGGGCCTCCTGCCACGCGGTGAGCTGGCGGCAGGCGGTGCTGAGGACGAAGCGGCCGAGGTCGTGGACGACCCCGATCTCCTCGGCGAGGGGGATGAACAGCGCGGGCGCGAGCAGACCTCGCCGGGGGTGCTGCCAGCGCACCAGCGCCTCCACGCCGATCATCTCCCCCGAGGCCAGCGCGAGGATCGGCTGGTAGTGGACGGACAGCTCCCCCCGCGACACCGCGAGCCGCAGGTCGCCCTGCAGCTCCAACCGGTCGACCACGGCGGCGTGCATGCCCGGCTCGTAGCGCTGGACGCGGCCCTTGCCGCGACCCTTGGCCACGTACATCGCCAGGTCGGCGTCGCGGAGCAGGTCCAGGGCCCCGCCCTGCCCCGCCCCGCCGCTGGCCACCCCGACGCTGCACCCGACGACCATCCGGGAGGTCCCGACCTCGATCGGGTCGCGCAGGGCCGCGGCCAGGCGGTCGGCCAGGTCGCTGGCTGCCGCGGGCGACGGCACGTCCTCGCAGAGGATCGCGAACTCGTCGCCCCCGAACCGCGACACGAGGTCCCCGCCGCGCACGCTCGCCTTGAGGCGCCGGGCGACCGTGACGAGGACCGCGTCGCCCACGGCGTGCCCCTGGCTGTCGTTGACGGCCTTGAAGCCGTCCAGGTCGATGAGCAGCACGGCGGTCAGGGAGCCCTGCCGGGCGGCGCGGTCCACGGCCTGCTTGAGCCGCTCGGTGAACACGGCGCGGTTGTGCAGGCGGGTGAGCGGGTCGAAGGCCTGCCGCTCGTTGAGGCTCCAGGAGGTCACGTTCGCCACGCTCGCGGCCAGCACGAACCCGCCGTGGACCAGCGCCCACGTCCAGGGGTGGGCCCAGGCGTCGGGGTGGTTGTAGACGGCTCGCGGCGCGAGCACGCCGAGCACGCCGTGGTGCAGGACGACGAAGCCGATGGCGATGAGGAACGGCGGCCACTCCTGGTAGAGCGTGACCGCGGCGAGGACGAAGAAGAAGTGGAAGTGCAGCTCGATCATCCCGCCCGAGACGTGCACGAGGACGGCCGACGACAGCACCAGCCCGAACGTCGCCAGGCACGACCGGGTCAGCCGGCTCAGGGTGCCCCAGCCCGCCGCCAGCGCCGCCAGGGCCACCACGGCGACATCGGCGAGGACGTGGAGCGGGTCGTAGCCGCGCAGCACGGCGAAGACCCCGATGCCCAGGACGTGCAGCCAGAGCACGACCTGGATGCAGCGGTGCCGGAACGCCCAGACGTCGAGCGGCAGCGTCCTGCCGCGGGGCAGGAGGTCACGCGCCATCCCCAGCGCGTGGACGCGCGCGCGCAACCGCATGGCCTGCATGCGGAACCAACTCGACAGACCCGCGAGGGCGCTTGAGTACCGGCTGCCGCGGGGCGGGCGCCCTCGCCCCCCGAGGTGGCGCGGACCGGCTAGGCGGGCGGGTCGCCCGCGATCGACTCCAGGACGTCCATGGCCGTCTGGCTGAAGGCCGGGTCGAGGTCACCGGAGGCGCCGGAGGCCTGCGCGGTCAACCAGAGGCTGGCCGCCTCCTCGCGGAGCTGCTCGCCCTCGTAGCCCAGCAGGACGCGCAGGCGCCCGGCGAACAGCCGCCCTCCGGGGCCCGCCGCCTCGGGGTCGGCGTCGACGGCGGCCAGCAGGGCGCTCAGCGACAGCTGCGGGCGGAGCAGCTCGACCAGCCGCCCGGCGACCTCGACGTCGGCCCCGCCGCTGTCGCGGCGGACGAGGGCGCTGCCGTAGATCGACACCAGCTCGACGTCGCGCTCGGCGCCGCTCAGGTCGTCCAGCAGGGCCGCGCGGCGCACGAGGTCGGCGCTCTCCGTGCCGACGGCCTCGCGGTCGGCCTGCTCCTGCAGCGCGGCGATGTCCGCGGGGCCCGCCGCCGGGTCCTCGTCGGGGACGCGCGAGGTCGCGTCACCCGGCACGACGTCGGTGCCCGCGCCGCGGCCCTGCAGCAGGGGCAGGGCGATCAGCAGGGCGACGGCGGCGACCACCGAGATGATGAGCACGATCGCCGCCACCCGGTCGGCCCGTGAACGACCGCGAGCGGCGACCGGCCGGGCGGGCGGGGCCTGGGCGGCGCCGTCGGCGCGCGTCCACTCCCCCTCCACCGGCCGGCCGGTCGCCGGTGCGGCCCGCCCCCGTCCTCGCGCCTCCGCGGCGCCCTGCAGCCGCGGCGGTGCCTGCGGCGTGGGCACGATCGCCGCGGGGACGATCCTGGTCACGTCCGCCCGCGGCGGGGGCGGCACCACCCCCGGGGTGCGGGTCCTGGGCGCGCCCGCGGCATGGTGGTGCGGCGGGTCGACCGGGGGCGGCGTGGCCGTGTCGATGACCCGCTCCGCGGGGACCGGCCCGTGCTCGGGCCCCACCGCGCCCCGGGGCAGCCGCGGTGCGGTCGTGGCGGCCGCCTGGGCGGCGTCCGCTGCCTGGCCGCCCGGCCCGCCCGGCCCGCCCGAGGCGGGCCGGTCGGGCTCGGTCCGCCCCGTGCCCGCGGCCGGGCTGGGCGTCCGGCCTCCCGCCTGGGGTGCCGGGCCGCCCGCGGCGGCTCCCCTTCCGCCTCGCGCCACGGGTCCGCCGGCCCCCGGCGCGATCCCCGCCGTTGCCGGGGCGCCGCCGTTGCCCGCCGCGGGCTTCCGGCCCCCGGCCGCCCCCGCCCCGCTTTGCCGCCCGTCCCGGGCGCGGCCTTGCCACCCCCCCTGCGGCGGCGTCCCCTGCCCGCCCGCCACCCGCCCCCCGGCCGCCTGCCCGCCCGCATCCGGCGCCGCCGGCCGACCGGGCGCCTGCCCGCCCGCCGCCGGCGGCCCCACCGGCCGACCGGGCGCCCTGCCGCCCGGGGCGGGGGGCGCTGTCGGGGCACCCGCAACCGGACCCCCGCAGGCGGGAGGACGCCGCCCGGCCCCGGCGCCGGGCCGTGACCCCCTGCCGGTGCCGCGGGGACCCGCCCGCACCCGGCCCGGGCCGCGCCTCCCCGGCGCCTTCCCCGGACGGCGCCGTCGGCGGCCCCGCCACGCCGGGAGCGGCCTGACCCGTGCCAGGCCCCGGCAGCGGTGCCGCCTGCCCACCAGCCGCGGCGTCGCGCGCGACGGGACCCGCTCCCGTGCCGCGTCCTGAGGAGGGTGCGGCCGGGCGGGGCTCGGCCGCCGCGGCCTCGCCGTGGGCCTCGGAGGGCGCCGCGGGCCGACCTGTCTCGCCGCCGACCTCGGAGGCGGCGGTGGAGGTCGGGGGACCTGGAGGGGTGGCGGCCGCTGGGCCCGGCGGGGCAGCCGGGCGCGGGGTCCGGGGAGGGCGTGCCAGTCGGATGGTCTCGTCGGACGCGTCCACCGGGGTCAGGGGCGGCAGTGCCTCCAGGACGTCGGCGCGCAGGGCGGCGGCGTCGGGTTGGCGGTCCGCCGGGTCGGCCGCGGTCGCGCGGGCCAGGACCGCCGCCAGGCCCGGCTCGGCGGCGTCGGGCAGGAGCCGCGCCAGCAGGACGCCCGCCGCCGCGACGTCGGAGCGCGCGTCGGCGGGCTCGCCCCGGCTCTGCTGCGGCGACGGGGCCGGGCGCGGCCCGGCGCCGGGTTCGGGGCCGACCCGCAGCCCCAGGGCGGGGTCGCGCGCGGCCTCGGCCAGTCCGGCGCTGGTCAGCCGGGCGCGGTCGCCCGTCACCAGCACGTTGTCCGCGCGGACGTCGCGGTGCACCGCGCCGACGTCGTGGAGGGCGGCCAGCGCCCCCAGCAGGTCCGCCGCCCACGCCGCGGCCCGGGCCCGCGCCACGGGCCCGTCGGCGAGCACGTCCTCGAGGCTGCCGCCCTCGACCCGCTCCAGCGCCAGGAACGACGGCCGCCCGTGGTCGACGTCCACCACCGCGACCAGCGCGTCGTGGCGCACGCGAGCGACCGCCCGCGCCGCGCGCAGCGCCCGCCCGGCGGCGACCTCGTCGTCCAGCCCGTCGAGCACCTTCACCGCCACCGGCCGGCCGAGCAGCACGTCGTCGGCCGCGTACACGTGCCCCGCAGGGCCGTCCCCCAGCCGCCGCCCCACCCGGTACCGGTCGGCCAGGAGCACGTCCGCGAGGCCCTCCGGGGGCGCCCCCTCAGCCATCCGCCCGGCCCGTCACGGGGTGCGCTCGCCCTGTGGCCGGCCCGCCGCCTCGGCGGGGGCCTCGGCCGGGAACTCGGCCAGGGTGGTCCGCAGCCGCGTGAGCTCGGCGGCGATGCGCCGCTGGCGCTCCAGCAGGGCCTGGGTGGTCGCCTCCTGGTCGGCCCGCCGGCGCTCCGCCTCCTCCAGGGCCGCGCGGGCGGTCGCCCGCGCCTCCTCCAGGATCCGGCGGGCGTCGACCTCGGCCTGGGTCACGATGCCCTCGGCCTGGTCCTCGGCGTGCCGCCGGGTGCGCTGGAGCAGGTCGTCGGCCTCCTGGCGCGCCCCGTCGAGGATCGCCCGGGCGTCCTCCTCCGCCCCCGCGCGCGCGGCGCGGACCTCCTCGGCCGCGCCCTCCACGGACCGCCGCAGCTCCTCGGCGTCGGTGCGCGCCCGGTCCAGCAGCTCCCGGGCCTCCCGCTCGCCACGGGCGCGGCGCTCGGCGGCCTCCTCCTCGGCCAGCCGGAGGATCGCCGCGACGCGCCCGCCCAGCCGCGCGAAGTCGTCCTCCGCGGCCGCGCCGGGCACGGGCAGCTCGCCGGTGTCGACGTCGTCGGGTTGCGCCCCGCGGACGGGGTCCGGGCGGTCGGCGGCCGGCGCGTCGGTCGTCTCCGCGCGGCGCTCGGCCTCGGCCAGCCGCTGGTGCAGGCGAGCCACGTAGGCCTCGACCTGGGTGCGCTCGTAGCCGCGGAGCGCGACCGCGAACTCGGGTCGGGTGTCGGTCATCGCCAACCTCGGGAAGGGGGGACGGGAGCGGTGCGGCGACGCTGCCAGGAGGTCCGGGGCAACACCAGCCCCAACGAGGGTGGTTCGGCACCCCCCTCATGAGGGATTGCCGCACCACCCGATTGGGGCCACCGAAACCTAGTCCGTGATGGTGAGAGCGCGCATCCTTTCCATGGATCGATACGGCCGACGGTCCAGGTCCCCTCGGCAGAAGGTCCATATGGACAGCGGACAGGTGCCCACCTGTCCGGAAGGACATTGCCGCAGCGGGGACCGGCGTTGCGCGTACTTGCTCCCTTTTTGACCCCAGGCGACATCACCCTGCGTCACGCTCGCGTCCACGCTGCACCGATGGGCACCCCCCGGCGACCACCCGAAGCCGGTGGGCAGGTTCCTCCGAGTGCGATAGAAGCCAACTCGTCGGTAGCGCGTGCCGTTGCTGCGCCGCGAGGACGCACCTAGGGTCCCGATTGCTCTGCGGGGGGCAGTCCGTCCAACACGATCCCGCGTCACGGCCAGCAGATGAGAAGAGGGCACTTCTCATCCGCAACCGGTCGGCGCCGCACAGGGATCGATTGCTGACCGTGCTGTCGTCTTTTCCTGCCTTGAGGAGCCTGCAATGGCGCAAGCCAAACCCTCTCCGCCGCATGCGGCACCTGGTCCGCGTGCCAGGCGTCGTCCGGGCGCGTCCCGGATCCTGGTGCTGACCGTCGTCGCTGCGATGTTGACGGTTGGCGTTCCTGGGATCGCGTTCGCGCAGTCGAGCGCCACCCAGCAGACCGTGACCCAGAGCAGTTTCCAATCGTTCCTGGGCCAGTTGCTCGCCTTCTTCCAATCGCGCCAGCCGGTCACGCCGCCGACCGCTCCGCCCACCGGCGAGCCCACGGCCGCGCCGGACGGGGAGGACCCGGACGGGGAGGACCCGGACGGGGGCGACGACGCCGGGGAGGACCCGACCGAGGTCCCCACCGATGACCCCACCGCCCCGCCCGCAGAGGACGGGGACGACGGGGACGACGAGGACGCGGGCGACGCCCCGGTCGCGAGGATCATCGGGACCGCGGTGGACAACCTCGAGGTCGACCCCGACACCTCCACCCTGGCCGAGAACTGCGACGACACCGGGCTGGACGTCAGCCAGGGCGGCGTCGACCTGATCGGCGAGACCAGTTGCCTGGAGCTGAGCGTCGTGGTCCGGGCCGACCCGGTCGTGACCGCCCTGCGCAACCTGACCGTCGACGGCGGGACCGTCACGGCCGAGCCGCAGGCCGTCGATCTGGGCAACGGCCAGGCGATGCCGCTGGACGCCTTCACCGTGGACCCCGCGGGCGGCGCCGGCGACACCCTGTACCGCGACGTGGACGCGGACGGCGACCTGAGCGGGCACTGCCACTTCGGTGTCGTCGACCTCGACGCGCCGGACGGGCTGCCCCAGACCCCGACCTACCGGGTGTTCAGCGCGGTGCAGAGCCTGGATGGCGACGCGCCCGTGGAGCTGACCGTCGAGAACCTGCCGCCCGGCGACTACCGGATGGACTACTGGTGCGGGTGGGGCAACCACACGCACTTCGTGGCCGACAGCGCCAACACCACCATCTCGATGGACACCGAGAACTTCTCGATCGGCGCGGACGGCGCCGACGAGGACCCCGCCGCCGAGGGCGACGCGGGCGAGGACCAGGAGGCCGCCGACCAGGAGGCCGCGGACCAGCAGGAGGACCCGGACGCCGACGGCGACGGGGACCAGGGCGACGGCGGCCAGGGCGACGGTGACCGCGACGGTGACCGCGACGGCGGCCAGGGCGACGGCGACCGCGACGGCGGCCGGGGCGACGGCGACGGCGGCCAGGGCGACGGCGACGGCGCCGAGGAGGCGGCCAGCCCGGCGCCCACCGCGACGCCGACCGTGAGCCTGACGATGGCGGGCGGCGACACCATCGCCGCCCCGCACCAGCAGAGCGGCGTTCCGATCGGCGGCGGGCACGCCGGTCACTGACCGCGAGGACCGGTGGGGTGGGCGAACGGTCCCACCCCACCGGGCAGGGGGACGAACGGTGCCGGCCCCGGCCGGCACGTGGAGGTGACACCGCAGGTGGATCGCGAGGTGGGGGCGAACGGCCGCTGGGGCGACCCCGGCGCCGACGAGGGCACGATGCCCCGCGGCGTGCGGCTGGCCCAGCGCGAGGACGACGACGCCGGTTCGCCGGCCTGGTTCTACGGCGGCACTCCGGGCCGCTGGGCCTGGACGCCACACCCGAGCGGCAGGCCGAGCTGCGCCGGTTGGAGCAGGAGTTCCTGTCCCCCCGGCCCCCGAACCCTGGCGGCCGAGCTGGGAGCGCGGCGAGGAGCCGCGGCGCTGGGACGAGGCGCCGGACCGCTCGGCGTGGCGCGCCTGGCTGGAGGACCCGTCCGGCGAGCAGCCCGCGACGACGGCCGACGACGACGACGACGGCTGGGGCGCCACCGCCCGGGGCACGTCGGCGGCGCAGGACAGCGGGGCGTGGCGGACCGGCGACGGCTGGCAGGGCACCGAGCACGTGGCGCCGCCGAGCCCGTCCCCGGCGAGCGCGCCCGCCGAGCGGCCGTGGACGCCGCCGGCACCCGCGGGGCGCAGCGGCGAGGCGTGGACCTCCTGGGACTCGGCGCCCCACGCGGCCGAGCGCGGGACCCGCGACCGGTGGTCGCCGTCCGCGCCCGCCGACCCCGCCCCGTGGCGCAGCACCGGCGCGTGGACCCCGACCCCGGCTCCCGCCACGCCGCGGACGACCGACACCTGGGCACCCGCACCGCCGGCCACCTCCGAGCGGGCCACGGACCCGTGACCCCCCGGCCCCGACCGCGCCGCGGGCAACCGACACCTGGGCACCGGCAGCCCCGGCGCCCACCACCGACCGCTGGGCGCCGACGCCGCCCGCGGCGACCTCCTCCCCGACCACGGACCGCTGGAGCCCGGCCGCCCCGACCACCCCGCGCAGCACCGACGCGTGGGCCCCGGCCGCACCGACCACCCCGCGCACCACCGACGCGTGGGCCCCGGCCGCACCGACCACCCCGCGCACCACCCACGCGTGGACCCCGGCCGCACCGACCACCCCGCGCACCACCCACGCCGGGGCACCGGCGGCGCCGGTGCCTGGCGACGCCGCCCGGGCCCCGGGCGGGGCGGACGCCTCCGGCTGGCGCACCGCGGGCGAGGCGCGCGGGCCGTCCGCGCTCGACGAGCCGGCCCCGTGGCGCAGCACGACCAGGTGGGAGCCTGCGGCGAGCACCGGTACGCGGGCCGCGCCGGCCCCCACGGCACGGTCGGGCGCCGACGCCTGGACCCCCACCGCGCCGGCCCCCACCGGGCGGCTGGCCGCCGACACGTGGACCCCCGCGGCGCCGGCTCCCGCCGGCGGCGCGCGGCCGGCCGGCACGCCGCCGCGCGCACCACCACCGCCTGGGCCGACGACGACGCCGCAGCGGGGGCGACGGCGGCGTGGCCGGTCGAGGAGGGCTGGGGCGCGGTCCTGCGCGACGGCGCCGCCGACCTCGACCACGTCGACATCGTCTACGGCCTGCACCGCGACCGGGCGCGCTCGCCCCGGGGCGCGATCCGCACCGGCTGGGGCCACCCGGTCCTGGACGCCGCCGCACCCTCGGCGGGCCGCGGCCCGCGGCCCCCGCGACGGGGCCGCGCAACGCGCCCGCGGCGGGCCCCTGGCACGACTGGGAGCCCCTCGAGGAGGTGGCCGGGCGCCGCGCCCGCCAGGCGCCCGACGGCTCGGGCGGCGTGCTGACCCGTCGGGTGGCCGCGACCGGCACGGTCGTGGTGACCTCCCTGGGCCTGGCCGTGGGCACCTGGAACGCCTGGGTCTACATCTTCCTGGCCGGCGTCGGCGGGGCCGCGGCCTACTGCCTGACCCGCCGGAGCCTGCGGTGACCGCATGGCGCTGACCCTGCGGCCACGCCCCCGCCCGGAGCGCCTGGACGACGAGCAGGAGCTGAAGGCCGCCTACAGCCGCTACGCCGGCGAGCTGTTCGGCCTGGCCCGCCGCACGCTGGACGACGCGGGCCTGGCCGAGGAGGCGGTGCAGGAGACCTTCCTGCGCGCCTGGCGCGCCGCGGACCGGTTCGACCCGGCCGTGGGGTCCCTGCGGACCTGGCTGTTCGCGATCTGCCGCAACATCCTGGTCGACATGACCCGTGCCCGCGCCGTGCGCCCGCGCGTCGTCGACCGTGACGTCCCCGAGACGCCGGACCCGTTCGACGACCTCGAGCAGGTGCTGACCACGGCGGGCATCGAGGCCGCCCTCCAGCAGCTGAGCGAGCGCCACCGCGTCGTGCTCGTCGAGGTCCACCTCAACGGCCGCCCCATCCCCGAGGTCGCGGCCGACCTGGGCGTGCCGCCCGGCACGATCTACAGCAGGCTGTACTACGGGCTCAAGGCGCTCGGCGTCGCGCTCGAAGAGGCAGGCTGGCTGGATGGCCGGTGAGCACGCAGACATCCGGGTGCGGCTGGGCGCCTTCGCCCTGGACGCGGTCCCCGGACCGGAGTGCGACGCGATCGCCCGGCACGTGGCGACCTGCGCGGAGTGCCGCGGCGAGCTCGAGCAGCTGCGGCGCGTCGCCGGCACCCTGTCGCTGCTGCGCGGCGCCGGGGTGCGCGCCCGCGCCGCCGACCCGGCCCTGCCGGCGGCGGCGGACGAGGAGACCGTGGTCGCGCTGCGCCGGCCCGTCGGGGCCCGGGCGGACGTCCCCGGGCGCCACCCGCGCCGCGCGGACGACCTCGTGCTCCCGCCGGTCGCGCCGCTGGGCCGCCGGGCCGGGCGGCGGGCCGACCGCCGGCCGGAGCTGATCCCCGCGCTGGCCGCGGCCGCCGCGGCCGCCTTCGTGCTGCTCGTGGGCGGCCTGGCCACCGGGTTCGGGGACGACCCGTCGCCCGACACGGCCCTGGCCCAGGAGACCGGTGCGCCGCCGCTCGCCTTCACCCAGGCGCCGCCGGGGTGACCGGCACCGCGCAGGTGCGCGACTGGGGCTGGGGCGCGCAGGTCGACCTGCGCATCGCCGGCCTGGCCGGGGACCGGCCCCACAGCGTCTGGCTGGCGCAGGCGGACGGCACGCGGGTGCCCGCGGGCACGTTCACCCCGACGGGCGGGGACCTGGCCATGACCTTCGGCGCGGGCGTGCCCGCGGCGGGCTCCACCGCGCTGGGCGTCAGCGACCCCGACGGCACGACGGTCCTGCTCGTGGACCTCGCCGCGGCGCCGTAGGCCCCGCCGCGCGGGCCCCCCGCGCGTCGCCCGACGGGCTACCGGGGCCGCCTCCTTCGGCGGACGACGCCGCGGGGCCCGCGCGGGATGCTGGTGGCGGGTCGGAGGAGGGCGTGCCCACACCCCGCCGGCCCAGCACCCTGATCCACGACCGTCCCCCGGCGTCGAGCCCGGGAGGGGAACGTCTCCTCCCGGGCTCGACGCATTTCTCCCCTGTCCATGAAGGCAACGTCCGATCGGCCCGTATCCCCGGGTGATGACGACGCCCGGCACGGAAGGGGAGCGCGTGCGGAACGGAAGGCTCCAGGCGGTGCTGCTGGTCGCCCTGGCGGTCGCGGCCGGCGGCTGCGGCTGGCTGCGGGGCGACGAGACGACCGCGCCGGTGGGTGGGCTCAACGCCCCCGCTGCCGACGACGCGGCGTTCGACGCCGGCGCGCAGGCCGCGCCCCCGCCCCCGGCGGCGGGCCCGACCGTGGTCGCGGTCAGCCAGTCCGCGATCGGGCCCGTGCTGGTCGACGGCCGGGGCCTGACGCTGTACCGCTTCACCGAGGACCAGCGCGACGTGTCCACCTGCTCCGGCGCGTGTGTCGCGCAGTGGCCCCAGCTGCCCTGGGGCGGGGAGGTGCAGGCCGGCGCGGGGCTGAACCCGGCGACCATCCGCCGCATCGACGGCCAGCAGGGCCCGCAGGTGAGCTGCGACGGCTGGCCGCTCTACACCTTCGCCGGTGACCAGGGCCCGGGCCAGCTCGAGGGCCATGCCGTGAACGGGGCCTGGTACGCGGTGTCCCCGGACTGCCAGATGCTCAGCCAGGCGGCCGCGCGATGACCGCGGGAACCACCAGGACAGGAGACCGCATGACCGTCACCGCGTACGCCAAGCCCGTCGCGTCCCGCCACCTGCCGGCCCACCGGCGCGGCGAGCGGATCGCGGAGCGGACCGCCGGGACCACCGTCCTGGTCTGCGACCGGGCGCTGACCCGCGGCACGCTGGCCGCCCTGCTGGACGCCGAGGAGGGCATCCGCGTCGTCGGCCAGGCCGCCGACGGGGCGGAGCTGCTGCGCGAGTGCCTGCGCCGCCGCCCCGACGTCGTCGTCACCGACATCGACCTGCCCGGCACGGACGCCCTGGAGGCGACCGCGCGGCTGCGCGCCCTCCCGGGGGCGCCGCGGGTCGTCCTGCTGTCCGGCGTCGACGTGGACCCGCGCGTCTTCCCCGCGCTCCGCGCCGGCGCCGGCGCCTTCCTCGGCAAGGACGTCCAGCCGTCGGAGCTGGTCGCCGCGGTCCGCACCGTCGCGGAGGGCGGCGCGGTCATCGAGCCGCGCGCCCTGCGCCGGGTCCTGGACACCTTCGCCGACCGCCTCCCCGGCGGCGACCCCGCGGCGGCCGCCGCCATGGGGCGCCTGACCCCGCGCGAGCTGCAGGTGCTGAAGCTCGTCGCGCAGGGCCGCACCAACGGCCAGATCGGCCGCGAGCTGCGCGTGGGCGAGACCACGGTCAAGACCCACGTGTCGCGCACGCTCACCAAGCTGCGCTGCCGCAGCCGGGTGCAGGCCGTGATCCTGGCCCGCGAGGTCGGGCTGGTCTGACGTGCGCACCCCCTGTCCCCCGCACGCGAGCGACTCCCGGAGGTGCCCCTGAGCGACTGATCGGCCGGCCCCGCGGGACCGGGTGCGCCCACACCCCCCGCTGCCGGCCGCGAACGGATGTCCCCCCGAAGCAGAGCACGAGGAACCCACGGAGCCCGGAGGACCACCTCCGGGCTCCTGTCGTGCTGGTAGATTCGAGATCCTCGGACGCGCCCGGCGCGACCGGTCGTGGCCGCTGTGGACGGGGGTCGACCGCCACGGCCCGGCGCACATCGACAGGACGAATGGACGCTGCGATGGCACAGGCCACACCGACGGTCCGCGGGGGGACGCACGGCGGGGCCGGACAGCCCCGCGGGAAGGTCTCCTTCTACCGCGGCGGCGAGGGGATGGTCACCTGGGTCCTGCACCGGGTCACCGGTGTCGCGATCTTCGCCTTCCTGTTCGCCCACGTGCTCGACACGTCGCTGGTGGTGGTCGACGAGGGCCTCTACAACGGCGTGATCGAGACCTACCACTCGCCGGTCATCCGGCTGCTGGAGATGGGCCTGGTCGTGGCCGTGCTGTACCACGGCCTCAACGGCCTGCGCATCACCCTGATCGACTTCTGGTCCCAGGGGGCCGCGCGCAACACGATGATGATGCGCGTCCAGCACGTGCTGTTCGTCGTCCTGTCGCTGGGCGCCGTCATCCCGATGGGCCTGGCGACCATCCAGGAGATCACCGAGAACGGGATCATCTAGTGGCGACCTCGATCCAGAACCCGGAGATCGACACCCGCGTCTCGCCGGCCCGGCAGCGGACGACCTCCAACGCCGAGTTCTACTCGTGGGTCTTCATGCGCGTCAGCGGGATCCTGCTGATCGGGCTGATCTTCACCCACATCGGCATCATGCACCTCATCGAGGGCGGGGTCGGGCGGGTCAACTTCGCCTTCGTCTGCGGCCGCTGGTCGGGACCGTTCTGGCAGACCTGGGACTGGGCCCAGCTGTTCCTGGCCACGCTGCACGGCGCCAACGGCATGCGCTGGATCATCCGGGACTACGTGCGCAGCCCGCAGCGGCGGTTCTGGTCGATGACCCTGCTCTACGTCGTCGCGACGTTCATGATCGTGCTGGGGACCATCACGATCGTCACGTTCTCGCCGATCGACTGCGCACCGTCGTCGTGACAGGAGCAAGCGCATGATCCACCAGCACACCTACGACGTCGTCATCGTCGGTGCGGGCGGCGCGGGGCTGCGCGCCGCGATCGAGGCCGCGGGCAAGGTCCGCACCGCGGTCATCACCAAGCTGTACCCCACCCGCTCCCACACCGGGGCCGCGCAGGGCGGCATGTGCGCCGCCCTTGGCAACCTGGAGGAGGACAAGTGGGAGTGGCACGCGTTCGACACGGTCAAGGGGTCCGACTACCTCGGTGACCAGGACGCGATCGACGTCATGTGCAAGGAGGCCGTCGACGCGGTGATCGAGCTGGAGCACTTCGGGCTCCCGTTCTCCCGCAACGACGACGGCACGATCGCCCAGCGGCCGTTCGGCGGGCACACCCGCAACCACGGCGAGGCGCCGGTGCGCCGGGCCTGCTACGCCGCGGACCGCACCGGCCACATGATCCTGCAGACGCTGTACCAGCAGTGCGTGAAGCGCGACGTGGAGTTCTTCAACGAGTTCTACGTCCTGGACTTCCTGGCCTCGCCCGACGGCGCCGCCACCGCGGGCGTCGTCGCCTACGAGCTGAAGACCGGTGACCTGCACGTCTTCCGCGCCAAGTCGGTGGTCTTCGCCACCGGCGGGTTCGGCAAGATGTTCAAGGTCACCTCCAACGCCCACGCCCTGACCGGCGACGGCCCGGCCGTGCTGTACCGCCGCGGGTTCCCGCTGGAGGACATGGAGTTCTTCCAGTTCCACCCGACCGGCATCTACCGGCTGGGGATCCTGCTGTCGGAGGCCGCGCGCGGGGAGGGCGGCATCCTGCGCAACAAGGACGGCGAGCGCTTCATGGAGCGCTACGCGCCGACCATCAAGGACCTGGCGCCGCGCGACATGGTCAGCCGCGCGATCCAGACCGAGATCCTGGATGGCCGCGGGGCCGGGCCGGACGGCGACTACGTCTACCTGGACCTCACCCACCTGCCGCGCGAGCAGATCGACAGCAAGCTCCCCGACATCACCGACTTCGCGCGCACCTACCTGGGCGTGGAGCCCTACACCGAGGGCGTGCCGATCCAGCCGACCGCGCACTACGCGATGGGCGGGATCCCCACCGACATCGACGCCCAGGTGCGGGTCTCGCCCACCCAGGTCTTCCCGGGCCTCTACGCGGCCGGGGAGTGCGCCAGCGTCAGCGTCCACGGCGCCAACCGCCTGGGCACCAACTCGCTGCTCGACATCGTGGTGTTCGGGCGCCGGGCCGGCATCGCCGCCGTCGAGCACGCGCGCTCGACCCGCCACGCGGAGCTGCCGGCGAACCCGGCCGCCGATGTGGCCGCCCAGCTGGAGCGCGTGCGCTCGGCGACCACCGGCGAGGCCGGGGTGCACATGCGCGTCGAGCTGCAGAACTCGATGAACGCCAACGCCACGGTGTTCCGGTCGGGCGAGACCCTGACCACGCAGCTGGACGTCCTGCGCGACCTCCAGCGCCGCTACCGCAGCGTCACGGTCGACGACAAGGGCACGACCTACAACACCGACCTGCTCGAGGCGATCGAGCTGGGCCACCTGCTGGACCTGGCGGAGACCCTGGTCGCCGGGGCGCTCAACCGCACGGAGTCGCGCGGGGCGCACTACCGGGACGACTACAGCAAGCGCGACGACGGCAACTTCCTCAAGCACACCATGGTGCGGCGGGGCGCCGACGGCGGCATCGACATCGACTACCGCCCGGTCACCCTGGGCCGCTACGAGCCCATGGAGCGCAAGTACTGAGAGAGGAACGGTAACGGTGCCCAGCGAGGCCGCGCAGGAAGCGACCCCCACCACCAGCGAGGTCACCCTCCGGGTGCTGCGCTACACCCCGGGGAAGGACGAGGAACCACACTTCGAGGAGTACGCGGTCCCGGTCGACCCCATGGACCGGGTGCTGGACGCCCTGCACTACGTGAAGTGGCACATCGACGGGAGCCTCGGCTTCCGGCGGTCGTGCGCGCACGGGATCTGCGGCTCCGACGCGATGCTCATCAACGGCCGCAACCGGCTGGCCTGCAAGGTCCTGATCCGCGAGCTGCCGTCGGTCATCAACGTCGAGCCGATCAAGGGCCTGCCGATCCACAAGGACCTGATCGTCGACATGGACGGCTTCTTCGCCAGCTACAAGCGGGTGATGCCCTTCCTGGTCAACGAGCAGGTGCCCACCGACAAGGAGCGGCTGCAGTCCCCCGCGGACCGCGAGAAGTTCGACGACACCACCAAGTGCATCCTGTGCGCCGCGTGCACGACGTCGTGCCCGATCTTCTGGCCCGACAACTCCTACATCGGGCCGGCCGCGATCGTGAACGCGCACCGCTTCATCTTCGACTCGCGCGACACCGCGGCCGCCGACCGCCTCGAGGTGCTGAACGGCGCGACCGGGGTGTGGAAGTGCCGCACGACGTTCAACTGCACCAACGCCTGCCCGCGCGACATCGACGTCACGACCGCGATCCAGCAGGTCAAGCGCGAGCTGATCTTCAACCGCATCTGACCGGTCGTCCCTGCTAGGTTCAGGGCCGGATGGAGTTCTTCGTCCTCGGGCCTCTGGAGGTGCGCGACCGCGGGCGGTCGCTGCCCCTCGGCGGCCTGCGGCAACGCGGCGTGCTGGGGCTGCTGCTGCTCGACGCCAACCGCGTCGTGGCGGTCAGCACCCTGCTCGAGGGCGTGTGGACGGGCACGCCCCCGGCCACCGCGCGCCGCGTGGTCCACAACGCCGTGTCCGCGCTGCGCAAGCTGCTCGACGGCGGGCCGGACGACCCCGGGGCCGCCCGCCTGGTCACCCAGCCCCCGGGCTACGCCCTGCACGTCGACCCCGACCGTCTGGACCTGCACCGCTTCACGGTGCTCGCCGGCCAGGGGCGCGAGGCGCTCGCGGCCGGCGAGCCGGGCGAGGCCGCGCGGCTGCTGCACGCGGCACTGGCGCTGTGGCGCGGCCCGGCGCTCGCGGACCTGGCCGAGGCGGGGCTGACCTGGCCGCGGGCGGCGGGGCTGGACGACCTCCGGCTGGCGGCGCTGGAGGACCGCATCGAGGCCGACCTCGCGCTGGGCCGCGCGCAGGAGCTGGTGGCCGAGCTGGCCGGCCTGGTCCGCGCCACCCCGCTGCGCGAGCAGCTGCACGCCCAGCGCATGCGCGCCCTGTACCTGACCGGGCGCCAGGGCGACGCGCTGGCCGCCTACGCCGCGGCCCGCCGGGTGCTGGTCGACCGGCTGGGGTCGAGCCCGGCGAGGACCTGCGTCGCGCGCAGCGCGCGATCCTGGACCAGGAGCCCCTGGGCCCGGTCCCGGCGACGGCCGACCCGCCCGCCGCGCCGCGCACCCCAGAGGAGGAGCGCAAGCAGGTCACCGTGCTGGTCGCGCGGGTGGACGCGGCAGCGGGCGACCCAGAGGACGAGCGCGCCGCCGCCCGCCGGGTGGCCGCCGTGGTCCGCTCCGTCGCCCAGCGCTACGGCGGGGTGGTGGAGGACGTGCTGGGGGTCAGCGCGGCCGCCCTGTTCGGCGCGGAGCGCACGCACGAGGACGACCCCGAACGCGCCGTCCGCGCGGCGGCGGAGGTCCGCGACCGGCTGGCCCCCGCCGACCGCGACCGCGTCGTCCTGGCCGTCACCGGGGGACCCGCGCTGGTCGCCGCCGCCGGTCCCGGCCGCTGGTCGGTCACCGGCCCCGCCCTGGCCGACGCCGCCCGCCTCGTCCTGGGCGCCCCGCCCGGGACCATCGCCGTGGGCCCGGGGCTGCGGTGGGCGACCACCGCGGTCGCCGGCCACCGCGACGGCCCGGCCGGCACGGTGCTCGGCGACCTGCGGCCCCCGCCGGCCGCCGGCCGCGCGCTGCGGACGGCCACGCCGCTGCTCGACCGCGACCGCGAGCTGACCGTCCTGTACGGCCTCCTGCGCCGCAGCGCCACGACGCGCCAGCCGCACCTGGTGACGCTGACGGGCCCGGGCGGCATCGGCAAGAGCCGCCTGGTCCACGAGCTGCGCCGCCTGGGTGGCGACGCCGCCTGGCTGGCCGCGCACGTGTGGCCCTACGCGGAGAACGCGACCTCGCTGCTGCTGGCCGCGGTCCTGCGCGCCCACGCCGGCCTGCGACCCGACGACCCGGTCGCGACCGTGGACGCACGGCTGGCGGAGGTGACCGCCGCCGCGCTGCCCGCGCGCGAGGAGGCCCGCTGGGTGCGCCGCGCCCTGCGCAGCCTGCTGGTCCCCGACCAGGCGCACGGCGAGGGTCCCTGCGCGAGGAGACCCGGTCGGCGTGGTGCCGGCTGCTGGAGGGGCGGCGGCGCAGCGCCCGCTGCTGCTGGTCGTGGAGGACCTGCACGACGCCGACGACGAGCTGCTGGACCTCGTCGCCGGCCTGCCCGCCCGCGCGGCCGGCGTGCCGTGGCTCACGGTGGTGACCGCCCGGCCCGAGCTGCTGGAGCGCCGGCCCGGCTGGGGCCGCGACGGGCAGGCCACCACGCTGCGCCTCGGGCCGCTGTCGCCGGCGGCGACCCGCCGCCTGCTGGCCTCCCTGCGCGCGGAGCGCGGCCTGCCCGGCTCGACGCCGTCGCGGGACCTGCTCACCAAGGTCGGCGGCAACCCGCTGTTCGCCGAGGAGTACGTGCGCATGCTCGGCGAGGGCGGGCGCGAGGACGCGGTGCCCGCGACGGTCGAGGCGGTCGTCGCGGCGCGGATCGACGCCCTCGGCCCGCAGGACAAGCGCGTGCTGCACGACCTGGCGGTCCTCGGCCAGGAGGGCGGCCCCCGCCGTCGCCGCGCTGGGTCCCCGGTCCGCCGGTGACGCGGCGGCGGCGCTGGACCGCCTGGCCGACCGCGACTTCGTCCGGCGGCGGGGCGCGGCGGCGGGGGCCACCTACGCGTTCCGCCACGTCCTGCTGCGCGACGTCGCCTACGGCCAGCTCACCCGCGCCCAGCGGGCGGCTAAGCACCTCGCCGCCGCCGCCCACCTGGAGACCCTGCCCGCCGACCAGGCCGAACTGCTCGCCTACCACTACGGCGAGGCGCTCCAGCTGACCCGCCGCGCCGGCCTGCCCGCCGCCGGGCTGCGCGAGCGGGCGCGCCGGTCCCTGCGCGCGACCGCCGACCGCGCCCGGGCCCAGGGGGCCGAGGCGACCGCGGTCCGCTGCTACGGCGCCGCCGCCGACCTCACCCCGGCCGACCACCCCGACCGCGCCGCGCTGCTGCTCGCCTTCGGCCAGACGGCGCTCGCCGTGAACGGGACGGGGAGCCGGCCCTGCGCGAGGCGCGGGACCTGTTCCTGGCCGCGGGCGACCGGGTGCTGGCCGCCGAGGCGGAGGCGGCGCTGGGCCGCGCGGACTGGCGCCACGGGCACGGGCTGGCCGCCCGCGAGCACGTCGACCGGGCCCTGCGCCTCGTGCGCGACGAGCCGCCGTCGGCCGCGTCGGCCGGGGTGCGCATCGACGCCGCGTCCCTCCGGCTGGTCGCCGGCGACGGCGCCGACGCCGTCCCCCTGGCCGAGCGGGCGCTGCGCGAGGCCGCCGACCTCGGGCTGCCGGAGCTGGAGGCGCGCGCCCTGGCGGCGCTGGGCGGGGCGCGGGCGGCGCTGGGCGACCCGCGCGGGCTCGCGGAGCAGGAGCGCGCCCTGGAGCACTTCGCCACCCGCCCGTCGGCCGAGGGCGCCCAGACGCTGACCAACCTCGCCGCCGACCGCGCGGTGCTCGGCGACCTGCGCGGGGAGGCCCTGGAGCGCGGCCGGGCGCGGGTGATGGCGACGCGGCTGGGCCTGACCCGGCTGCTGGCGTGGTTGGACATGACCGACCGCATCGCCGACCACGCCGCCGGGCGGTGGGACCTGGTGCTCCCGCCGGGCGACCCGCCGCCGGCGGAGGAGACCGGCTACGAGGCCGGCCAGCTGCTCGTCGGCCGCGCGCGCGTCCTGCTCGGGCGCGGGCGGCGGGACGCGGCGGTGGAGCTGTCGGACCGGGCGCTGGCGCTGGCGCGCGCGGCGATGGACGCGCAGGTCCTGGGCCCTGCGCTGGCCTGCCGGGCCCGCGTGGCCCTCGACCAGGGCGACCGCGCGGCGGCGGCGGTGCTGGTGGACGAGCTGCTCGCGCTCCTGCCCGGCCGGTTCCTGGAGCCGTCGATCGGGATCGACCTGCCGCTGACCGCCGCGGCGCTCGGGCACGGCGCCGACGCGCTGGACGGCATCGTGGCGACGCCGTGGCGCGACGCCGCGCACTGCTTCCTCGACGGCGACCACGTCGGCGCCGCGGACGACTACGCCGCCATCGGCGCGGTCGTCGACGAGGCCCAGGCGCGCCTGGCCGCGGCGCGCGCCCTGGCCGCGGCCGGGGTCCCCGACGCGGCCTGCGCGCAGTGGGAGCGCGGCGCCGCCACGGCGCGCCGCATCGGCGCCGTCGCCTGGTTGCACCCACCCCTGGACGCGGCCGACGCCGGCCACGTGGCGGGCCCGGGCTAGGGCGTGTCTGACGAAGGTGGTTGCGCGGGTTTGGGGTGCGGGCCGGTAGACCGGCGGCATGCAGAGTCGTCATGATCTTTCGGATGCGGAGTGGGCGGTGATCGAGCCGTTGCTGCCGGATGCCACGCCGCGGCGGGGGCCGGTGGCGGGATCACCGGCAGGTGGTCAACGGGGTGGTGTGGCGGGCCCGGACGGGGTGTCCGTGGCGGGACTTGCCGCCTGGGTATGGGCCGTGGCAGACGGTGTATGAGCGGCATCGCCGCTGGTCTGGCGACGGGACGTGGGAGCGGGTGCTGGACGGGCTGCGGGTCGGCTGTGACGCCGGGGAGGGCGAGTGGACGGTGGGGATCGACTCGACGGTGGTGCGGGCGCATCAGCACGCCGCCGGCGCCCGCCACGCCCCGCCCGCCGACGTGCCCGCCGCCCGGCTGGTCGGCGTGCTGGAGGGTGTGGCGGGACCCTCCGGTCCCACAGGGGCGCTACCGAATCACAACGATCCGCCGCCTGACCGCACTGACGGTGACGTTGGTGACCGCCGGTCGCGGCGGCGGGCGGATCGGGAGGGGATCGGGCGGTCCCGCGGCGGGCTGAGCACCAAGATCCATCTGCTGGCCGACGCCCGCGCCAGGCCGCTGGCCAGGGTCACCACCGCCGGCCAGCGCGGCGACGCGCTGGCCGCCGGGCCGCTGCTGGACCGGCTCAAGGTCCGCCGGCCAGGGCGGGGCCGCCCGCGGACCCGGCCGGGCCGGCTGCTGGGCGACAAGGCCTACTCCAACCGGGCGCTACGCGCCCAGCTGCGCCGCCGGCGCGTCCGGGCGGTGATCCCCGAACCGGCCGACCAGCAGGCCAACCGGCGCCGCCGCGGCAGCACCGGCGGCCGCCCTCCCGTCTTTGACGCCCAGGTCTACAAGCAGCGCAACAGCACCGAGCGGTGCGTCAACAAGATCAAGGCCTACCGGGCGGTCGCGATGCGCACCGACAAACGCCTGTACGTCTTCGAAGGCACCATCGACGTCGCCTCCATGCGCATCTGGACCCGCGACCTCACCCGCCACCATCCGTCAGACACGCTCTAGGGGAACCTCAGCGGGCGGTCCCGCCCGGCGCGCACCAGCCGGTGGCGCGGGGGGAGGCCGTGCCGCGCACCGCCGCCCGGACCAGGACGGCCGCCGCCGCGCGCGCGTCGGGCTCGTCCTCGCCCTTGACCGACAGCTCGACCACCAGGGCGCCGGACGCCAGCCGCACCCGCGGGGACCTGGCGAGGTCGCTGTCGCGCAGGGCCCGCTCCACCCTCGCGGGCAGTGACGGGTCCTGCCGGCCCGGCGCCCCGGGGTCGTGGCGCACCTCGACCCGCCACGGGGGGCGGACGTCGGCCGACCAGCTGACGATCATGCATCTGTTCTTGCACAACGGCGCCGGGCGCGGGGACCCAGGCCACGGCCCGTGAGCCGTCCGTGAGCGGACCGCGGCGGAATAGCCGCGCACCGCCTCGCGCTTGCTCCGTTCATGGACATCCTCTACACCGCATCTGCCACGGCCACCGGTGACGGCCGCAGCGGCCACGTCACCTCCTCCGACGGGGTCCTGGACCTCGACCTCGCCATCCCGAAGGGGATGGGCGGTCCGGGCGGCCCGCTCACCAACCCGGAGGAGCTGTTCGCCGCCGGGTACGCCGCGTGCTTCCACAGCGCCATCAAGGCGGTCGGGCGCCGGACACGCAAGGACGTCGACGGGACCACGGTCACCGCCGATGTCGGCATCGGGGCGGTCGAGGAGGGCCGCTTCGGGCTCGCCGTCGAGCTCGAGGTCGCGGTGCCCAACCTGACCCCGGACGAGGCCCGGGAGCTGGTGGAGCAAGGCCCACCAGGTGTGCCCGTACTCCAACGCCACCCGGGGGAACATCGAGGTCACCCTCACCGTGGTCTAATGCCCGCGTGGCGGAGCCGAGCGAGGACCTGACGCCGTTCGAGGCGGTGACCTTCTTCTTCCACGAGGTCGCCGACCAGCTGGGGCTGGACGACGCGACCCGGCAGGTGCTGGCCGGCACCTACCGGGAGCTGCGCGTCCAGCTCCCCCTGCGCCGCGACGACGGCACGGTCACCGCCGTGTCCGGCTACCGGGTGCAGCACAACGGGGCCCGCGGCCCCTACAAGGGCGGGGTGCGGTACCACCCGCACGCCGACCTCGACGAGGTCCGCGCCCTGGCCAGCCTGATGACCTGGAAGACGGCGCTGGTCGACATCCCGTTCGGCGGCGCGAAGGGCGGGATCCAGGTCGACCCCACGGCGCTGTCGCGCAGCGAGCTGGAGCAGCTCACCCGGCGCTACATGGCCCAGGTGTCCTACGTCGTCGGCGTCAACCGCGACATCATGGCGCCCGACGTCAACACCAACGCCCAGACCATGGCCTGGATGATGGACGCCTACGGTCAGCGCCACGGCCACACCCCGGCGATCGTGACCGGCAAGCCCGTCCCGCTGGGTGGGTCGCTGGGCCGTGAGGCCGCGACCGGGCGGGGCGCGATCATGGTCTGCGACGAGGCCGCCCGCGACGCCGGTCGCGCGCCCGGCGACATGACCATGGCCGTGCAGGGCTTCGGCAACGTCGGGTCGTGGGCGGCGCGGGTCGCCGCCGCGCAGGGGTACCGCGTGGTGGCGACGTCGGATGTGCGCGGCGGGATCATCGCCCCGGGCGGGCTGCACGTGGACGCGCTCGGCGCGCACGTGCGCGAGGCGGGGACCGTCGTGGGGTTCCCGGGCGCCGACCCGCTCACCAACGAGGAGCTCCTGGAGCTCGACGTCGACGTCCTGGTGCCGGCGGCCCTCGGCGGGGTCATCGGCAAGCACAACGCCGACCGGGTGCGCGCGCCGATCGTGGTGGAGGCCGCCAACGCACCGGTCACCCCCGTCGCCGACCGGATCCTGCGCGACCGCGGGATCGTCGTCCTGCCCGACATCCTCGCCAACGCCGGCGGGGTGACGGTGTCCTACTTCGAGTGGACCCAGAACATCCAGCAGTTCAGCTGGACCGAGGAGCGGGTCAACAGCGAGCTCGCCGGCCACCTGGTCACCGCCTACCGGCAGGTGCGCGACCGTGCCGCGGCCGACGGCACCGACCTGCGCCACGCGGCGTTCGCCATCGCGGTCGACCGCGTGGCCACCGCCGCGCACCTCCGCGGCTACGTCTGAGTCGGCACCGCCTGCGGCGCGCCCGCCCGCGGCGGGTCAGTCTCCGGCGGGTCCGCGGGGCGGAACAGCGCGGTCCGGTAGTAGCGCAGCTCCGCGATCGACTCGCGGATGTCGGCCATCGCGCGGTGGCCGCCGCCCTTGGGCGGCGCGCCCGCGAGCGCACCCGGCGCCCACCGCCGGGCCAGCTCCTTGAGGGTGGAGACGTCCACGATGCGGTAGTGCAGGTGCGCGTCGACCGCCGGGAGGTGCCGGCGCAGGAACATCCGGTCGGCGTGGACGGAGTTGCCCGCCAGCGGGGCCATCCCCGGCTGGGGGACCTGCGCGCGGAGGAAGGCGAGCACCTGCTCCTGGGCCTCCGCCAGGGTGGTGGTGGATGCGCGCACGGCCTCGTCCAGGCCCGACCGGCGGTGCATGTCGACCACCACGGGGGCCATGCCGGCCAGCGCCGCCTCGGGCTGGTGCACGACGAGGTCCGGCCCCTCGACCACCTGCTCGAGCGCGCCGTCGGTGACGATGACCGCGATCTCCAGGACGACGTCGCGGTCGGGGTCCAGCCCCGTCATCTCCAGGTCGACCCAGATGAGCGGCTGCTCCATCACCCCGCCTCCGCGAGCTCGGCGAGGTCCAGCCAGCGCGCCTCGGCGGTCTCCAGCTCCGCCAGGACGCGGGTGAGCTCCTCCCCCGCGGCGCGCAGCGCGTCGTTGTCCGGCGCCGAGGACAGCGTCGCGGTGAGACTGGTCGCGGCGGGTCTCCAGCTCCGGGATGCGCCGCTCCAGGCCGGCCAGCTCCTGGCGCTCGCGGTGGGCCAGCCGGCGCGGCCGGCGCGGGCGGGTGTCGTCGCGGCGGTCCGCCGGTGCGGCGCGGGCGGCGCGCTGCTCGGCGTCGCGCGCCTCGCGCCACGCCGTCCAGCCGCCGGGGTGGTGGCGGACGCTGCCGTCCGGGTCTATCGAGTACAGGTCGTCGCAGACCCGGTCCAGGAAGTAGCGGTCATGGCTGGCGACGACCAGCGCGCCGCGCCAGCGGTCCAGCTCGTCCTCCAGCACCCCGAGGGTGTCGAGGTCCAGGTCGTTGGTCGGCTCGTCCATCAGCAGCAGGTTGGGGGCGGTGGCCAGGACGCGCAGCAGCTCCAGCCGGCGCCGCTCGCCGCCGGACAGCTCGCCGACCAGGCCGCGCTGGGCCTGGGACGGGAAGCCGAAGCGCTCCAGCAGCTCGCCGGCGGTGATGCGCTCGCCGTCGGCGAGGCGGGTCTCCAGGACCACCTCCTGCAGCGCGTCCAGGACGCGCTGCCCCGGCGGCAGGGGTTCGGGGTCCTGGCCGTACCAGCCGACGGCGACGGTCTCGCCGCGCTCGACCTCGCCCTCGTCCGGCGCGATCCGCCCCGCCACCAGCGACAGCAGCGTGGTCTTGCCCGCCCCGTTGGGGCCGACGACGCCGATGCGGGCGCCCGCGGCGAGGCGGTGGGTCAGGTGGCGCAGGACCCAGCGGTCGCCGTAGCGCTTGCCGGCGTCGAGCACGTCGACCACGCGCGTGCCCAGCCGGCGGCTGGGCAGCCCCAGCTCCATGTCGGCGGCGGCTGGTCCCGGGCCCGACGCCAGCAGCTCGTGGGCGCGGTCGACGCGGTAGCGCGCCTTGGACGTTCGCGCGCGGGGCCGCGGCGCAGCCACTCGAGTTCCGTGCGGGCGCGGTTGCGGCGCTTCTGCTCGACCCGGGCCGCCTGCTCCTCGCGCAGGGCGCGGGTCTCCAGGTAGTCGGCGTAGGTGCCGTAGCCGGTGTGCAGCGCGCCGTCGACGACCTCGACGATCCGGGTCGCGAGGCGGTCCAGCAGGTAGCGGTCGTGGGTGACCAGGAGCAGGGCGCCGCGGCGGGCGCGCAGGTGCTGCTCCAGCCACTCCACGGCGTCGACGTCCAGGTGGTTGGTCGGCTCGTCGAGGATCAGCAGGTCGACGTCGCGCGCGAGCCCCCGGCCAGGGCGACGCGCTTGCGCTGGCCCCCGACAGCTCCCCCACGCGGCGCTGCGGGTCCGCCACGCCGAGCCGGTCGAGGAAGGCGACGACCCGCCGCGCGGTGTCCTCGTCCACCGCGGCCGTGGCCACCGCCGGGGCGGCGGCGGGCGCGGCGGGCCGGGCGCCGTCGCCGACCCGCCCCGCGGCCACCGCCGTCGCGGCCTCCAGTGCGGTGGCCGCGTCGTCCAGGGCCGGTTCCTGGGGCACGTAGGACAGCCGCACGCCCCCGGCGTAGGTCACCCGGCCGTCGTCGGGCTCCTCGGCGCCCGCCAGCAGGCGCAGCAGCGTGGTCTTCCCGCTGCCGTTGCGCCCGATCACCCCGACGCGGTCACCGTCGTCCACGCCGAGGGTGACCCCGGCGAGCACCTGCTTCTCCGCGTGGCGCTTGGCCACGCGGTCCAGCACGACGACCGGCATCGCTACCCCGCCACCCCGCCCTGATCCGCCGCGTCGCGCATGACCGCATGCTACTGAGCACGCGACGGCTCGGCCCCAGCCACATCACGACGCACCACCGCGCTACTCCACTTTGGCGTCCGCGTAGTACAAGCGCAGCATCTCCGCCGGCCATGCCGGCTGTCGGACAGCACCCCGCGGTCCCATCTCGGCGAACCACGGCTTGATGTCCAGGACCGGGGTGCCGTCGACCGCATCCAGGTCTTCGACGTGCAGATCGAGACCGCTGACCTCGACAAGGCCGCAGCGGGAGACGCCGAGTCGGTTCAGGCGACGCATATTGCGGTGGCCGAACACGCCCACGTCCGGCCAGGCGGGGTTATTGCGCGGTCGGCGCGCCCCGGTGCTGAAGTCAGTCGGGTCAACGAGATGGAACTGGAAAACGATCTCCAGATGCGAGAACTCGGCCAAACCTTTCACCGAGTCCGGCCCGAACAACGGATTGTCGATGCGGATGATGGCACGGGAACCGCCCCAGAAGTCATCCGTCGGTTCGGAGCGGCCACCCACGATGTGCGCGACCGGGCTGAAACCATGCTGTGAGTCCGACTCCGCAGTCATCGTGATGGCGCTCCTCCTCGGGTTCCCTACCGATCTACAGGGTGCTCGGCACATAGCGTCGGAGATGTTCGGCCGCACGCATGTCAACGTCGATGACCACCGCCGTCGCGTTGGGGAGGTGGGGCCGGAGGGCGTTGCGAACGGCCACGGCGACCTGGCGCGTGCGCCCGGAGCGGATGCCGTCCATGAAGTTCAGTGCTTGCGCCCACGAATGGCAAGCTTCGTCGAGACTGCCGGATTCGAGCTGCAACGCGCCCAGGTATCCAAGGGTGACCGCGTGCGTGCGCGTGAACCGAGCGGCCTCGCGAAGGCGGATACTGCGCTCGAACTGCGCCACAGCTGCCTGAACCTCCCCCAGGTCGTGCAACGTGCGAGCGGTCTCGTGCGCCAGGCTGGCCTCGCCGAAGAAGAACACCCGGCTGGGCGCCTCGTCGTCGGGGGTGGCGGCGGTAAGATCCTCCTCCGCCTGGCGTAGGGCGTTCATGGCGGACTGCGGCTGCCGCGTGGCGGCGAGTGCGCGTGCATGCACGACACCGAGCAAGGCGCGCTCACGCCGGCTGGCGAGGGTGTGGCGAGCGCCCTCGACCGCGGCGGCTCCCAACGCCAGGGCCTCATACCGATGCCCTAGGTCGAGGGCTTGGTGAGCCATCGCGCGCAGGACGTGGCCGGCGAGTGGCGGGTCGCCGGCCTCGTCGGCAAGTTCGACGGCGATGTCGTAGTGGCGTCGCGCTGCGCCGTGGTCCCCGTCGTCGAATGCCATCCACCCGCACAGGTAGGCGAGTTCTCCCGCAGCGGAGAACAGGTCACGGCGCACATCGGTATCCGGAAAACGCCCATGCAGGGAGGTTGCGACGTCGGCGCGTAGGTACTCCATCGCGGCCGTTCGCCCATGTCCTCCGCCACGGCGCTGATCGGTCTGGGAGAGCAGCGCGATCATGTCGCGCACGGCTTCGACGTCTGCCCGGCTCACCGAACGGCGCGAGTAGGTCGCGGGCGTATGTCGGCCGCCGAGGAAGTCCGGGGGGAGCGCGAGCGCGGCTGCGGAGAGCAGCCCCAGTTCCAGGAGATGCCTGCGGTCGAGGTCCAGTGCATCCTCCCGATCCACCTCGCTGAGGCAGGACCGCTGCTGTAGCGCCTGCTCGAAACGGTCGCGCTGCGACCTCGACAGACCGCTGTGGACCTGATCCAACAGCCGTTTGGATGACGGCATCAGGCTGTGTGTGCCCCGCTCCCAATTGCGCACGCTGCCAACGGAGACGCCGGCCCGTCTCGCGAAGTGGGGCAGGCTGAGCCGGACAGCAGCGCGCAGCTCCCGCACTTCCATTGGCGTCCAGTCCATCTCGCTCCAACCCACGGTGAGCCCGCCCACCTGACTTGCAGCCCGTTTGTGCTGCCTTGTACCGCCCTTGCCCGTGATGGGCGCTTCGCTGGGCGCACCGGAGCCTAGCGAGGGGGGACGACAATGGTGAGCGCGCGGTACGCCCTGCCGCTTGAGACGCGGGCTCGTGCGGCGGTGACCCTTGAACGGGATGGGGCGGCGGTCGTGTTCGGCGGCTGGCGGAGCGATCCGCAGGTGGCGGACGTGCGGTGGTCGTCAGGAGGCCGGCCGGCTGCACTCCGGGGCGGGCTGGATGTGCTGCTGGACGATTTCACCCGATCCGGTGACCCATCGGCAGGGCTCGCCGTCGTGTGGCTCGTTCAGGCACTCGTGCTGGCTCGCCTGGACGAGAGGCCGGAGGTCCAGGCGTGATCCCGCGCTGGCGCGTCCGCCTGCGCTACCGCGACGGGCGACCCCTGCCCACCCTGGACCGACTGGCGACGGCGGAGTGGATGACCGCCGTGCTGCCCGAGCAAGCCGACATCGATCCGGTGTGCGTGCTGCCGGTGAACGGCGGGTGGACCGTCTCCCTGCACCCCCGCGAGCCCGACGCGGCGGAGGCGCTGAAGACCGCAATCGCGGCGGTGTGCGAGGTGGTGGGGGATCCTGGACGCGTGCTGGGCCAACTCGTGGGGAGTGACGTGACCCCGCTGCAGGAGTGATCGTTGGCATCTGAAGGCCGTGAAGATCGCTACCCCGCCAGGCCGACGTTGCGGCGGGCGCGGTCGAGGGTCTCCGCGGCGACGGACTGGGCGCGGCCCGCGCCCTTGCGCAGCTGCTCACGCAGGGCGCCGGGGTCCGCGGCGATCTCGGCGTAGCGGGTGCGCGTGGGCCGGAGGTGGGCGTTCACGGCCTCAGCCAGGTCGCGCTTCAGGTCGCCGTAGCCGCGGCCGTCGTAGTCCGCGGCGATGTCCACCGGGGACCGCCCGGTGACCGCGGCGAAGACGTCGAGCAGGTTGGTGACCGCCGGCTTGTCCGGACCCGGGCGCACCTCGGAGCCGGAATCGGTGACCGCGCGCATGATCTTGCGCCGCGTCGTCGCCTCGTCGTCGCCGAGCAGGATCACCCCCGCCGGGGTCGACGTGGACTTCGACATCTTCCGGTCCGGCTGCTGCAGGTCCATGATCCGCGCCCCGACGGGCGGCAGCGTCGCCTTCGGCAGGACGAAGGTCTCCCCGAAGCGGCTGTTGAAGCGCTGGGCGACGTCCCGGGTCAGCTCGACGTGCTGGCGCTGGTCCTCACCGACCGGCACCTCCTCGGTCTGGTACAGCAGGATGTCGGCGGCCTGCAGCACCGGGTAGGTGTAGAGGCCCACCAGCACCGAGCCGCGCCCCGCGCTCTTGTCCTTGAACTGGGTCATGCGGTTCAGCTCGCCCATGGTGGCGACGCACTGCAGGATCCAGCCGAGCTCGGCGTGCTCGTGCACCGCGGACTGGACGAACAGCGTGACGACGTCGGGGTCCAGCCCGGCGGCGTACAGCCAGGCGGCCAGCTCCAGGGTCTGCGCCCGCAGCGCCGCGGGGTCCTGCGGGACCGTGATCGCGTGGAGGTCGACGACGCAGTACACGTGGTCGGGCGACTGGTCCTGGGCCCAGCGCGCGATCGCACCCACGTAGTTGCCCAGGTGGGGCTCCCCCGAGGGTTGCATGCCGCTGAACCGCCGTGCCACGTCGATCGACCTCCTGCGCAGGGGAACTTCGGGACAGCCTACGGCGGTCGCGTCCCCGTAGGCTCTGTCTCCTGTGGACACCGCCTGGCCGCCCCGACCGCTGCGCTGGCCCGGCCGGCCGCTCACCCGCGGGCCGGCCGTGCTGGACCGCATGACCTTCGACGACGTGCCCGCGATCGTCGCGGCCGTCGACGCCGAGGTCCTGCGCTGGATCGCCATGCCCGACCCCTACACCGAGGCCGACGCCGTCGCCTACCTGATGAGCCAGGGGACGCTGTCGGCGCGCGGCGCGGGCCTGACCTTCGCGGTGCGGACCGAGGCGGGCGGGCCGCTGGTCGGGTCCGCCGGCCTGCACTTCCGCGGCGGACCGGGCGTCGCCGAGATCGGCTACTGGGTCGGCCCCGCGGCGCGCGGGCGCGGCCTGGCCACCGCGTCCACCCGCGTCCTGGCGGAGTGGGCGTTCGCGACCTTCGGTCCCCGCCGCATCGAGCTGCTCATCGAACCCGGCAACGCCGGCTCCGCCCGGGTCGCCCTGGCGGCGGGGGCCGCCTACGAGGGCGTCCGCCGCGCCGGGATCGTCCACTGGGGCCGGCCCCGCGACGCGGCCGTCTACGCGTTCCTGCCCGCCGACGTCGGTCACCGCCCCCCGGCGCGCTACGGGTGGTGAGCGGGCCCTGGCGCCCCGGGCGCGCCCGCCGCCGGGTGCTGGGGGTGGTCGCCGCGCTGGTGGTGCTCGTCCTCGCGGCGGCGGCCGGGCTCGCCGTCTGGGGGTCACCGGGCCGGACGCCGAGCCCGCGGCGCTCGCGGCCGTCGCGGCCGACCCCGCGGTGCGGCTGGAGCGGCGCGGCGGCGGCGTCGCGATCCTGCCGGCGGGCGGCCCGCCCGACCGCGGCCTGGTCTTCTACCCGGGCGCGCGGGTCGCGCCGGACGCCTACGCGGCGACGTGGGCGCCGATCGTCGCCCGCACCCGCACCGCCGTGTTCGTCCCGGCGGTGCCGTTCCGCTGGGCGTTCCTCGCCCCCGGCCGTGCGGCCGACGTCATCGCCGCGGAGCCCGGCATCGACGAGTGGTGGGTCGGCGGGCACAGCCTGGGCGGCTCGATGGCCGCCCGCTGGGCCGGCGCGGCGGACCCGGCCCCGCGGGGGCTGGTGCTGTGGGGCTCGTACGCGACGCCGGGCGACGGGCTGGCCGGCCGCGGCGACCTCGCCGTCCTGTCGGTGACGGGGTCGCGCGACGGGCTCGCCACCCCCGCGGAGGTCGCCGCCGCCGACGGGGCCCTGCCGCCGTCGGCGACGACCGTCGAGATCCCCGGCATGAACCACGCGCAGTTCGGGCGCTACGGGCCCCAGGACGGGGACCTCGCGCCCGACGTCGACGACGCGGAGGCCCAGCGCCGCCTCACCGAGGCGGTCGCCGGGTTCCTCCGCGCCGGGTGAGCGCTACTCGGAGGCCGCGGCCGCGGTCGAGCGGGCCTGGATCTGGCTGACGATGTCGGCGTTGGCCAGGGTGGTGACGTCGCCCAGCTCGCGACCCTCGGCGATGTCGCGCAGCAGCCGGCGCATGATCTTGCCCGACCGCGTCTTGGGCAGGTCGTCGGTGAACAGGATGTTGGCGGGTCGCGCGATCTTGCCGATGCGGTTGGCCACGTGCTCGCGCAGCTCCGCCGCCAGCGCCTCGTCGCCCTGGCGGTCGCCCTTCAGGGACACGAACGCCGCGATCGCCTGGCCCGTCATCGCGTCGCTGCGGCCGGTCACCGCGGCCTCGGCCACCGCGTGGTGGTCGACGAGGGCGCTCTCGACCTCGGTGGTGGAGATGCGGTGGCCCGACACGTTCATGACGTCGTCGACGCGCCCGAGCAGCCAGACGTGGCCGTCGTCGTCCAGCTTGGCGCCGTCGCCCGCGAAGTAGACCTCGTTGCCGAAGCGCGACCAGTAGGTGCTGACGTAGCGGTCGTCGTCGCCCCAGATCGTGCGCAGCATCGACGGCCAGGGCCGCTGGAGGGTCAGGTAGCCCCCGCCGCCAGGTGGGACGGGGTCGCCGGCCTGGTCGACCACGACCGCCTTGATACCGGGCAGCGGGCGCATCGCCGAGCCCGGCTTCAGGGTCGTGATCCCCGGCAGCGGCGAGATCATGATCGCCCCCGTCTCGGTCTGCCACCAGGTGTCCACGACGGGGCAGCGCCCGCCGCCGATGTACTGGTGGTACCAGACCCAGGCCTCGGGGTTGATCGGCTCGCCGACGCTGCCGAGCAGGCGCAGGCTGGACAGGTCGTGGGCGCCCGGCAGGTCGGGCCCCCACTTCATGAAGGTCCGGATCGCCGTCGGCGCGGTGTAGAGGATCGTGACGCCGTAGTCCTCGACGATCGACCAGAAGCGGTCGCGGGCCGGGTGGTCGGGCGCGCCCTCGTACAGCACCGACGTGGTCCGGTTGGCCAGCGGGCCGTAGACGATGTAGCTGTGCCCCGTCACCCAGCCGATGTCGGCGGCGCACCAGTACACGTCGGTGTCCGGCTTGAGGTCGAACACCATCCGGTGGGTGGCCGCCACCTGGGTCAGGTAGCCGCCGGTCGTGTGCACGATGCCCTTGGGCTTCCCCGTGGTCCCCGAGGTGTAGAGGATGTAGAGCACGTCCTCGGCGTGCATCGGCTCGGGCGGGCACTCGGTGGACTGGCCCTCCACGACGTCGTGGTACCAGTGGTCGCGCTCGTCGCGCAGCACGACGTCCTCGCCGGTGCGGCGCACCACCACGCAGGTGCGCACCCGGTGGGTGTCGGCCATCGCGGTGTCCGCGTTGGCCTTGAGCGGGATGACGTTGCCCTTGCGGTAGGCGCCGTCGGCGGTGATGACCACCTGGGCGTCGGCGTCGTCGATGCGGTCGACCAGCGACTGCGCCGAGAAGCCCGCGAACACCACCGAGTGGATGGCGCCGATGCGCGCGCAGGCCAGCATCGCGACCGGCAGCTCGGGGATCATCGGCAGGTAGATGGCGACCCGGTCGCCCTTGCCGACGCCCAGGGACTTCAGGGCGTTGGCGAACCGGCAGGTCTCCTCGAGCAGGTCGCGGTAGGTGAGCGTCCGGCGCGAGCCGTCCTCGCCCTCCCAGTGGTAGGCGACCTGGTCGCCGTGGCCCTCGTCGACGTGGCGGTCCAGGCAGTTGTCGCTGACGTTGAGCTGCCCGCCCGTGAACCACTTCGCGTGCGGGGCGTCCCACTCCAGGACGGTGTCCCACGGCCGCAGCCAGCGCAGCCGCTCGGCGTGGGACACCCACCACCCCTGCCAGTCGTCCTCGGCCTGCTGGTAGACCCCCTCGTCGGGGATCGTCGCCCGCGCGGCGAAGTCCTCCGGCGGCGGGAACGTCCGGCCCTCACGCAGCAGGTTCTCGATGGTCGGCTCCGTCACTGCGGCTCCCTCCCGACTCGGTGGTGGCGGCACCGTACCCGAGGCCGTTCGGGGGCGCCCGCCGGACGCCCCCCGGCCTGTGGACGGCTCAGCTGGCTGCCGGCGCGGGCCGTCCCTGGGCCTCCTCCAGGGGCACCGCGCCGACCTCGTCGTAGATGCGCACCAGGTTGGTCTCGCGCACCAGGAAGAACCCGATGATGAAGGTCATCAGGGCGACGACGCCCGGGTACAGCAGCCCGGCGTAGATGTTGCCCGTCTGCTGCACGATGTAGGTCGAGGTCAGCGGGACGAGGCCGCCGAACACCCCGTTGCCGATGTGGTACGGCAGCGACAGCGACGTGTACCTGGTCCGTCCCGGGAACAGCTCCACCAGGAACGCCGCGATCGGCCCGTAGACCATCGTGACGTACAGGATCTGGATGAAGACCAGCAGGACCAGCGCCACCGCGTTGTAGCCGTCCGGCCGGATGGAGTTGTTCATCGCCACGTAGATCGGGTACCAGGTCAGCACCCCCAGCAGGCAGCCGGCCAGGATGATCGGCTTGCGGCCGATGCGGTCCGACAGCGCGCCGAAGACGATGAAGAACGGCGTGGCGAGCAGGATGGCGATGCCGACGATCGTGCTGGACTGCACCAGGTCCAGCTGGTTCTCCGCCAGGTTCTGCAACCAGAACAGCGCGTAGAACTGGCCGGTGTACCACACGACCCCCTGCCCGGCGGTCGCCCCCAGCAGGGCCAGGAGCATGAGCTTCCACGCCCCGCCCGCGAACGCGTCGCGCAGCGGCGCCTTGGAGGTCTTGCCCTCCGACTTCAGCTTGGAGAACAGCGGGGTCTCGCGCAGCCGCACCCGGATGTAGAGGGCGAAGACCAGCAGCAGGCCCGACAGCAGGAACGGCACGCGCCAGCCCCACTGGGTGAACGTCTCCTCGCCCATCAGCAGGCGGAGCCCGACGATCACCAGCAGGGACATCAGCAGGCCGAGGGTGGCCGTGGTCTGGATGAACGAGGTGTAGAAGCCGCGGCGCCCGTCCGGCGCGTGCTCGGCGACGTAGATCGCCGCGCCGCCGTACTCCCCGCCCAGCGCGAGGCCCTGGAGCAGGCGCAGGGCCAGCAGGATGATCGGGGCCGCGATGCCGATGGTGGCGTAGGAGGGCAGCAGGCCGATGACGAAGGTCGCCCCGCCCATGAGGCTGATGGTGACGAGGAACGTGAACTTGCGGCCGACGATGTCACCGATGCGGCCGAAGAACGCGGCTCCGAACGGCCGCACGAGGAAGCCCGCGGCGAACGTGCCCAGGGTCTGCAGCAGCGCCGCACCCTCGTCACCGCTGGCGAAGAACTGCGTCGAGATGATCGCGGCCAGGCTGCCGAAGATGTAGAAGTCGTACCACTCGATGAGGGTCCCGGCGGAGGACGCCGAGATCACCGTGCTCAGCTTGTACTTGTAGGTGTCGTCGCTGCCCGCGGCCACCTGCGACATGCGCCCCCTCCTGCTCGGTTGCGGTCCTCGTGGGATCACGGAACGCCCGCGCGCCCGGCCCGGCAAGAGCGGTTCCACGAGCGGTCGGCAGGCGCGGACGAGCGGTCGGTCCGGACGACGAGCGGCGGGGGCGCGCGGCCTCCCCCGGGCGGGTACCGTGACCGGTCATGCGCGATGCGGGGGACACCGCGGCCGAGGTCGACGCGGCCTTCCGGACCCAGCGCCGCGTCGCCCTGGCGCACTTCGCGGTCTTCCTGCTCGTGCTGCTGGCGGTCCCGGCGCTGACCCTGGTCCTGGGCTGGTGGAGCGAGGGCCGCCTGGTCGGCGGGATGAGCCCGGCGTTCGTCATGACCGCCGTCGGGCTCTACGTCTTCTTCTTCGTGCTGGCCGCGGCGGCGGCGTCGCTGGCGGCGACCGTCGAGCACCGGATGCTCGGCGACCAGGACCCCGACCCCGACCCGGACCCGCTCCCGTGAGCAACCCGGGGGTCGTGACCGCCGCCGTGGTCCTGGCCGCCACGGCGGTGCTGGTCGTCGCCCTGCGCCCGCGCCGCGCCTCGACCGTGGACTTCTACCTGGCGGGCCAGCAGATCGGCGTGGTCACCAACGCCTGCGCCATCTGCGGCGACTACTTCTCCGCCGCCTCGTTCCTGGGGGTCGCCGCCGCGGTCTACGCCTTCGGGCTGGACGGGGTCTGGTACGCCACCGGCTTCGCGGCCGGGTTCGTCCCGCTGCTGCTGTTCATCGCCGCGCCGCTGCGCCGGTTCGGCCAGTTCTCGCTCCCCGACTTCCTGGGCCGGCGGTTCTCGTCGGAGGCCGTGCGGCTGGTGACCGTCGCCGTGGTGCAGTTCGTGGTGCTCGGCTACCTCGTCCCCCAGGCGATCGCCAGCGGGCTGACGTGGGAGCTGGTGGTCGGGTCGGGGCTGCTCGGGCTGTCGCCGTACGTCAGCGGGGTGCTGTTCTCGACCGTCAGCGTCACCGCCCTGGTGCTCGTGGGCGGGATGCGCGGCACCACCTGGACCCAGGCGGTCCAGTTCCTGTTCAAGATGGCGATCCTGGTCTGGCTGGCGGGGGCGGTGGTCGTCGGCGGGTTCGACTACGGGCGCGCCGTCGGGGACCTGGACGCCGAACCCCTGGTCAACCCGGTGCGCGACGACGACGGCTGGCGCCTGGCCCCCGCCGACGACCGGCTGGGCGGCGGGCCGCCGCCGACCTTCGCCGAGCCGGGCGCGCGCTACGGGCCCGTCGAGCAGTTCGCGCTGGTGCTCACCCTGGTGCTCGGCACCTCGGGCCTGCCCCACGTCACCAACCGCTACTTCACCGCCCCGTCGGGGACCGCGGCGCGCACCACCACGGTGTGGGTGCTGGGGCTGGCCGGGGTCTTCTACGGCCTGGCGGTGCTGCTGGGCGTCGCCGCGAGGTCCCTGCTGCCCGGGGCCGTCGCGGGGCGGCCCTGGCTGGAGGCGCTGACCGTCGACGGGGTCCTGCGCGTGCCCGAGCACGCGCTGCTCGCCCTCGGGCGCCTGGTCGGCGGCGAGGCGGGGCTCGGCATCGTCGCCTCCGGCGCGCAGCTCGCGCTGCTGTCGGTCATCGCGGGGCTGCTGCTGGCGGGCGCCGCGTCGCTGGGCCACGACGTCTACGAGCGCCACCTCAACCCCTCCGCCACCCCGGCGCAGGCCGTCCGCGCCGGGCGGGCCGCGACGGTCGCGATCGCGGTCATCGCCACCCTGCCGGCCCTCGCCGTCCGGCCCGAGTACCTGTCGGCGCTGTTCCCGTCGTTCACCGCGACGATGGTGACGTGGGCGTTCGCGCTGGCCGGGTCGGCGCTGACACCCGTCGTGGTGCTGTCGATCTGGTGGGAGCGGACCACCGCGGCGGGCGCCGTGGCGGGCATGGTCGCCGGGGCGGCGACGGCGGTCGGCGCGGTCGCGGTGGCGCTGGCCGGCGGCGGGGCCGCGCTGCTGACCCCCACCTTCGTGGCCGCGCCCGTCGCGCTGCTGGTCGCCGTCGGGGTGTCGCGGGCCACCACCGTCCCCGCCGACCTCGACGACGTCATGAGCCGCCTGCACGGCACCGCCGCCGACCGCCAGGCCGAGCGCCTGGCGGCCCTGACCATCACCGGCCTCGCCGACCCCGCCGCCCGCCGCACCCGCCCCGCCCCGGAGGCGCGGGCGTGAGCCGGGCGGTGCGGGCGGTGCCGCGGATGGGCGGGTCGCCGCTGCTGGCGGCGGTGGTGGCCGGGCTGTGGCTGGTCGTGTGGCTGGTGACCCAGGTCGTCGCCGACCCGCCGCTGCCCGCGGGGGCGACCCTGCTGGCCGGCGTCGCGCTGTCAACGGCGCTGATCGTCGGCTACCCGTCGGCGCTGCGCGGCCCGCGCCAGGTGCGGCGCCCGGCCCGCCCGCCGCGGCGCGCGACCGACGTGCGGCTCCTGGACCTGGGCCCCGGGATCCCGCTGCGCCGCGGCCTGACCTTCGAGGCGGCCGAGCGCACCGCCCGCATCCTGCGCCCGCTGCTGGGGGGCGACGCCGTGGCGATCACCGACGCCCAGCAGGTGCTCGCCTTCGTCGGGCCGGGCCGCGACCACCACCTGCCCGGCCAGGCCCTGCGCACCGACGCGACCGCTCGCGTCCTGGCCACCGCGCGCACGGCGGTGGTCCGCGAGCGCGCGGAGCTGGGCTGCCCGGAGCGCCTCTGCCCGCTGCGCACCGCCGTGATCGCCCCGCTGGCGATCGACGCCCGCACGGTCGGCGCGCTGAAGGTCTACCGCACCGACGCCAGCACCCCCCGCCGCGAGACCGTCGAGGGGCTGGCCCGGATCCTGTCGCTGCACCTGGAGCTCGCCGAGCTGGACCGCGAGCGCCAGTTGGCGGCCGACGCCCGCCTCTCCGCCCTGCGCGCCCAGATCAACCCGCACTTCCTGTTCAACACCCTGAACACGATCGCGTCGAAGTCGCGCACCGACCCGGAGGAGGCCCGCCGGCTGCTCCTGCGCCTGTCGGACTTCTTCCGCTACTCCATCCGCCAGGACGGCCACTTCGCCGACTTCGGGCAGGAGTACTTCTTCGTGCGCACCTACGTGTCGCTGGAGCAGGCGCGCTTCGGGGACCACCTGCGGGTGCGCTACGACGTCGACCCGCAGGTGCTGGGGGTGCAGGTGCCGGTGCTGGTCATCCAGCCGCTGGTCGAGAACGCGGTCAAGCACGGGCTGGCCGCCAAGGTCGGCGGCGGGACGGTGACCCTGCGCGCCCGCGTCGACCCGCTCGCGCGCATGACCGCGGTGACCGTGCGCGACGACGGCGTGGGCATGGACGCCGCGACCCTGGCGCGCGCCCGCGCCGGGGAGGGCGGGGGCGTGGGCCTGCGCAACATCGGCGAGCGCCTCGCCACCCTGTTCGGCGAGCGCTACGGCCTGGACGTGCGCTCCGCCCCCGGCGCGGGGACCACCGTCGACCTGCGCCTGCCGCTGTCATGAGCCGGGCGCGCTGCCTGATCGTCGACGACGAGGCGCCCGCCCGCGAGGAGCTGCGCTTCCTGCTGCGCGGGTTCGACGACGTCCAGGTCGTCGGGGAGGCGACCGACGCCGAGGAGGCGCTGGTGCTGCTGCGCTCGATCCCCTACGACGTGGTGCTGCTGGACATCCGCATGCCCGGCGGGACCGGGCTGGAGGTCGCCGCGGCGCTGCGGACCCTGCCCCGCCCGCCGGCGGTGGTGTTCACCACCGCCTACCCCGACCACGCGGTCGCCGCCTTCGACCTGGCGGCCGCCGACTACCTGGTCAAGCCGTTCGACCGGGAGCGCCTGCGCCGCGCCCTCGACCGCGCGCTGGGCGACGGGCCCGACGAGGACGACCCGCGCCCCACGCCCCCGCCGCCGGTGCACGAACCGTTGCGCCGCATCCCCGTGCAGCTGGGGGACCGCACGGTGTTCGTCGACCAGGCCGACGTCGTCTACGCCAGCGCCGCCCGCGGCTACTCGTCGCTGAAGCTGGCCAGCGACCGCGTCCTGGTCAACGCGAGCCTCGCCGACCTCGAGCGGCGCCTGCCGCGCTTCTTCCGCGCGCACCGGTCGCACCTGGTCAACCTCGACCACGTCCGCGAGCTGGTGCCCGACTACCGCGGCAACCTCGTCCTGGTCATGGACGACCACCAGGCGAGCCGCATCGAGGTCAGCCGCCGCCAGGCCCGCGAGCTCCGCCGCCTCCTGCGCCTCTAGCCAGCCGCCGGCGGCGTCCCGGCAGGCGCCGCCGGTACCCTGATGGTCATCCGGGGTACGGGAGATGACCATGGACGTGGGTGTCGCGGAGTTGAAGGCCCACCTGTCGGAGTACCTCGACCGGGCTGCGCGGGGTGAGGTCATCCAGGTGACCGAGCGCGGTCGCGCGAAGGCCATCCTGGCCCCCCTCCCCGGGCACGTCCGCCTCGACCAGGGCATCGCGGACGGCTGGGTCACGCCGGGCGACGGCAGCGCCCCCCACCCCGCCCGTCGCCGCTTCCGCGCGACCACGTCGGTGCAATCGATGATGGACGAGGACCGGGGCGAGTGACGCTGTACCTGGACAGCAGCGCGCTGCTCCGGGTCTACCTGGCGGAACCCGACGCGGACCGCTTCGAGGAGCTCCTCCTCGCCGACACGGAGTGGGCCTCGATCCGGGTGACGCAGGTCGAGGTGCGCCGGATCCTCGCGCGGCGGCTCGCCCCCGCGGATCGCGCACCTGCCGCCCAGCAGTTCGCAGCCGACTGGGCCAGGACCGCGGTGGTGGAGCTGGACCACACCACCTGCGCCCTCGCCGCCGACCTGGCGGAGGTCACCGGCGCGCGGTCCCTGGACGCGCTCCACCTGGCCGCCGCGCAGCGCCTGGGCGGCGCGGCGCTCACCTTCGTCACCGCGGACCTCCGCCAGGCCCAGACGGCGCGCGCGCTGGGCCTGACCGTCGCGGGCGCCTGAGCGGCGTCTCGCGGCCCCGGGGGGGTCAGTAGTCGTCCTGCTCCAGGACCAGGCCCTCGAGGTGGTCGCGGGCGGTGTCGCGGTCGTGGTCGCTGGCCTCGACGGCGTCGCGGCGCTCGCGGGCGACGCGCTGGACGTCGTCCGGGTCGATGCCCTCGTCGGCGAGGGCGCGCAGCTCCTCGTCGGACAGCTCGATCTCGGGCGCGTCGTCGCCCTTCGGGCGCGAGCGGCCGGCCTTGTCGGCGGGGACGGGAGCGGTGCGGCGTTCGCGGGTCATGGTCACACCAGGCTGTCGACGTCGGACTGCTTGGACCGCACGGCCTCGGCGGCCGCGCGCAGGGCATCCAGCTCGCCCGGCTCCAGGTCCAGCTCCTCGACGCGCAGCACGCCGCCACGGCCGAGGGCGGCCGGCACCCCGAGGTAGACGTCGCTGATGCCGTACTCGCCGGTCACCCACGCGCACACCGGCATCCGCGCGCCGCTGTCCTTGGCGACCGCCTCCGCCATCTTCGCGGCAGCCGACGAGGGCGCGTAGTACGCCGAGCCGGTCTTCAGCAGCGCGACGACCTCCGCCCCGCCGTTGCGGGTGGCGTCGACCAGCTGGTCGATGTCCTCCGCCGAGAGCACGTCGCGCAGCGGCTTGCCGTCGACGGTGGCCAGCGACGGCACCGGGACCATCGTCTCCCCGTGGGACCCCAGCGTGATGGCCTCCACGACCAGCGGGCTGACGCCAAGCTTCTCGGCGATCTTGTCCTCGAACCGCGCGGTGTCGAGCATCCCCGCCTGGCCCATGACCCGGGCCTGCGGGAAGCCGGACACCTTCTGGAACAGCGCGGTCATCTCGTCCAGCGGGTTGGAGACGACGATGACGACCGCGTCGGGCGCGTGCTCGGCGACCTGGCGCGCGACCCCGCCGACGATCTTGGCGTTGTCCTGCAGCAGGTCCATGCGGCTCATCCCCGGGGTGCGGGGCTTGCCGGCGGTGACGATGACGATGTCGCTGCCCGCGGTGTCGGCGTAGTCGTTGGTGCCGACGACGCGGGTCTCGTAGCGCTCGATCGGGCGGGACTGGTTCATGTCGAGGGCGAGGCCCTGGGGCAGCCCCTCGACGATGTCGGTCATCACGACCTCGTCCGCGTACCCGGCCTGGGCGATGCGCAGCGCGGTCGTCGACCCGTACTTGCCCGCACCCACGACGGTGATCTTCAACGCTCCGGCTCCTCCTGCACGGCCATCCGCGGCCCGCGGCGGTGCAGCCTACCCCGCCCGCGGGATCACCAGCGCGCGGGGATCGTCCCCTGTGGGCGACGTGTCCGGGCGCGGCGGGAGGGCCACCTCGACGAGGCCGGCGACGGTCAGCGCGGCGGTGCGCACCAGCGCCGGTGCGCGGCCGACCAGCACCGCGGGCACCGCCAGGGCCAGGCCGCCGACGACGATCGCCGCGGCGCCCACCAGCCAGACCGGCAGGGTGAGCAGGCGCAGGAGGACCCCGGGCAGGTCGCGGGCGCGGGCGGCGGCGACGCCGAGCAGGGCGCTGGCGAGGCCCAGGACCCCGAGCAGCGCGACGTCGCGCGGCGGCATGGCGCCCTCCGCCGCCGCGGCGTAGGGCGGGGGCAGCAGCCGCGGGACCAGGACGGCCGCCGGGACCACGCTCAGGGCCGCGAAGGCGGGCAGCAGCAGCGCCCGCGCCCACAGCCGGCGCCGGCGGGTGGCGCCGAGGCGGTCGCCCACCACGACCGCCCACGCCAGCGGCGGGACGACGGCCAGGAGCACCGGGGCGCCGGCGACGGCCACCGCCCCGACGTGCCCCGCGACCGTGCCGAGCGCCGCCAGCGCGAAGGCGTCGGGCCCCACGCCGAGGAAGCGCGCCACCAGGGGGGCGAACGCCAGCAGCGTCGCGAGCCCGACCCACGGCAGGGCCGCCGGACCCCGCGCGGCGGGCGCCGGGCCATCGGGTTCGGCGGGCGGCGGCCAGGCGCGCACCGCCCGCCCCGCCCCGCCCGGCCCCGCAGGCTCCGCCCGGTCCCCCCGCCCGCCCGCGTCCCATGCGCCCCCCGCGGCGTGGTCGCCCCCGCCACCCGGCGCGGGGCCGTCCTCCCAGGTGCCCCCGCTGCCGGGCGCCGCCCCGTCCCCCCGGACGCCCGTCGCCGCCCCGTCCCCCCGGACGCCCGTCGCGGCGAGGTCGCCCCCGGCGCCCGGCGCGGCGACGTCCTCCCAGGTGCCCGGCCCAGCCGTCCCGGTCCCCCCGGCCGCGTGGGCACCCCGCGCGCGCGGCCGGGCGCCCGGCGCCGCGCGCGGGTGGCCGGTGTCGGGCGGGCCCCAGCCGTCGTCGGGGGCGGCCGGGCCGGCCGCGAGGTCGCCGGTCCCGTCGCGCCAGGCGTCGCCCCAGGTGGGCAGCTCCGGCAGGGGGTCGGCGACCAGGCCCTGGCGCAGCACCGCCCGGCACGACAGCGGGCGCTGGGACGGGTGCGACGACAGCGCCTGGCGCACGCCCGGCGGCAGGTCGAACTCCCCGGGGTCGCGCAGGATCTCGGCCAGGGCCGACCCCCGCCGCCCGGTGGCCAGCGCGACGATCGTGGCGGCGAAGGAGTACACGTCCGCGGCCGGGGTCACGTCGCCGAGCATCACCTCCGGCGCGCAGAACAGCGGCGTGCCGATGCGCGTCAGCTGGCCGTCGTCCACGCCGCGCAGCGTCGAGGGGTCGACGAGGATGAGCCGCCCGTCGGTGTCCTCGACGATGTTGGCGGGCTTCACGTCGCGGTGGACCATGGGCACCCCGTCAGACCAGTGCCCCGCGTGCAGCAGGTCCAGCGCCTCGGCCAGCGGCGCGAGCCGCTCGAGCACGTCGGGGTCGGCCGCGGCGGTGGCCAGGCTGGGGCCGTCGATGAAGTCCATCTCGACGAAGCCCCAGCCCTCCAGCTCGCGCTCGGCCTCGCCGCCGGCGCCGGGGTCGTCGCTCCAGCCCGAGAGCAGCCCGCTGCGGTGGACGCGCACGAGCGCGGGGTGGTCGATGCGCACGAGCAGGCGCCCGCGCACGACGGCCTCGCGGGGCGGGGCCAGGCAGTCCGGGCGCACCAGCTTCAGCGCGCGACGCCGGCCCCGGCGATCGCGCGCCTCCCAGACCTCGCCCTCGCCGCCGCGTCCCACCAGGGCGACGAGCCGCAGGCCCTCGACGACGTGCGGCCGCCCGGTCGACTGGACCATCGCGGCCGAGTCTAGAGCCGCGCCCCGCCCGCCGGGCCGCTCCCGCCCGCGAAGCCCCGCGACGGCCCTTACTCGCCCCGGGCGGGGCGGGACTCGTGGCCGGGGCGGCCGTGGGTGCGGCGCCGCTCCTTCATCTCCGCCTCCAACAGGTGGCGGACGCCCTGCGTGCGCTGCTGGCGCAGGTCGTGCTCGACCCGGCGGAAGTCGGCGTAGTAGCCGTCGTCGAAGTCCTCCACGATCTGGAACGTCCAGCGGCCCGCGATCACGTTGCGGCCGACGATCTCCTTGCGGATGCGCTCCGCGTCCTCGGCGAGACCCGCCGCCTCGAACGCCTCCGCGGCCTCGTCGAGCTGGAGGTCCGCGTGGCCCATGAGCTGGTGGAAGTCGTAGAGCCGGCCCCGCGCCCGCTCGATGGTCTCCAGCGCCTCGCCGAGCTTGCCGACGGCCTCGACCGTCGCGTCGTCGATGCCCTCCGGCCGCCGGTGGTCGTCCCCCGGCGGCATCGTGTCGCGTTCCGCCATGCCTGCCGCTCCTGTCGCTGTGCCCTGCGGCCCTTCCCCTCCCCGCGACAGGGCCCTGCTAATCGACGCTAAGCCCCGCTCAGCAGGACCGCTGCGCCTGGTGCCAGGCGAGCTGGGCGGCCAGGCCCTCGGCCAGGTCGGTGCGGGGGCGCCAGCCCAGCAGGTCGCGCGCGCGGTCGGTCGTGCCGCCCGTGGCGGCGACGTCGCCGGGCTGCTCGGGGAGGCGCTCGATGCGCAGGTCGCGGCCGACGAGGTCGGCGATCAGGTCGAGCAGGACGTTGACGCTGACGGCGCCGCCGCCGGCGACGTTCAGCACCGCGGCCGGCGGCAGGGGCGCGGTGGCGGCGGCCATGGTGGCCGCGACCACGTCGCCGACGTAGGTGACGTCGCGCACCTGCTCGCCGGTCCCGTACAGCGGCAGGGGCTTGTCGTCCAGCGCCGCCTCGCAGAAGCGGTGCAGGCCCATGTCGGGGCGCTGGCGCGGGCCGTAGACGCTGAAGTAGCGCAGCGCGACCGTGTCGACGCCGTGGTTCGCGGCGTACAGCCCGCACAGGTGCTCCCCGGCCAGCTTGGTGACCCCGTACGGCGAGTGCGGTGCCGGCAGGTCGTCCTCGGAGGTGGGGTAGCGCGGGGCCTGGCCGTACACCGACGAGCTGGAGGCGTAGACGATGCGCACGCCCTCGCGCTCCCTGACCGCCTCGAGCACGCGCTGGGTGGCCAGGACGTTGGCGTCCAGGTAGCGGGAGAACCCCGAGGACCACGACGGCCGCACGCCGGGCTGGCCGGCCAGGTGGAAGACCACGTCGACGCCGTCGAGCAGCCCGTCGAGGTCGGCGACCGCCAGGTCGGCCGCCACGACCGGGACGCCCGCCTGCGCGGCGTTGGCCCGCTTCACGGCGGGGTCGTAGGAGTCGGTGAACGCGTCGATGGCGCGCACGCGCGCACCCGCGGCGGCGAGCGCCTCGGTGAGGTGGCTGCCGATGAAGCCGGCGGCGCCGGTTACCAGTGCGTGCATGCTCAGGGCTCCGTCCTCCTGGGTCCAGGGCTCGTGGGCCGGTGCAGCCTGCGACAGGCGAGGCGTGGGTCAATTTGTGAGCTTAGCGTTTTTGATGTGGACAGGGCAGCCCCTAGTATGTGGCCGTCCTATCAGACAAAAGCCACAAGAAGGAACGCCATGAAGCGATGGAACAAGGGTGCCGCGCTCGCGCTGGCGCTCACGTCGGTACCGCTGGTCCTCGCCGCCGGACCCGCCCCGCAGCTCACCTGTGAGGGGTACCCGGCGACGATCGTCGGCACCGACGGCGACGACGAGATCGTCGGCACCGCCGGCGACGACGTCATCATCGGCCTGGACGGCCGCGACGACATCGCGGGCGGCGGCGGCGACGACGTGCTCTGCGGCAACGCCGGCGACGACGCGGTCCGCGGCAACGAGGGCGACGACGTCGTCTTCGGCGGCACCGGCGACGACGTCGTCCGCGGCCAGTTCGGCGACGACGACGTGGCCGGTCAGAACGGCGACGACCTCGTCTACGGCGGCCGCGGCGCGGACGTGGTGGACGGCGGCCTGGCCAACGACCGGGTGTACGGCGGCGGCGAGGACGACCTGGTGATCGGGGGCAACGCCACCGACCTGCTCGACGGTGGGCCCGACACCGACACCTGCGCGGACGCCGACAGCTACGTGTCGTTCGTCGCCTGCGAGTCGGTCGTCACCGGCTAGCACGCGACCACGATCCGGCAGGGGGTGGGCCGACGGCCCACCCCCCGTTGCTGTCTGTTCTGAGAAGTACGTAGGCTTACGCGGCTTTATCGGGTCCGACGTGGGGAGGTGGGGTGGAGCGGCGGGTGCTGTGCGTCACCGGCATCAGCGGGGGCGGCGCCGTCCTGGACCTCCTCCGCCTCCGCGGGGTGGCCGAGGCCGACTCCGCGGCCTTCACCGCGGTCGGGTCGGACGTGGCGGCCGCGCTGGGGGCCGCCCACGGCGTGCCGCCCGGCCTGCCGCCCGGGTGGGGCGACGCCGAGGAGCTGGCGCCGCTGCGCGCGCGGGCCGCGGCGCTGGTGGCCGCGCTGCCCGGGCGCGCGGTCGCGTGGCACGACCCGGGCGCTGCCCTGGTCCTGCCGTTCTGGCAGCGCGTCACCCCGCTGGTGACGGTCCTGTCGGTCCCCGACCCGGCGCCCCTGCTGGACGGCCCGGATCCGGCCGCGGTCGCGGACCGCTGGCTGCGCACGCTCGCCGAGGCCCTGCGCGCCGACCCGGCCGCGGTGGTCGTCGACCCGGCCGCCGGGTCGCTGCCGCCCGCGCTGACCGCGCTGCTGCCCGCGGCCCCCGCGCCCGCCCCGGGCCCCGCGCCCGCCGCCGCCGCGCCCGCGCCCGCCGCCGCCGCGCCCGCGCCCGCCGCCGCCGCGCCCGCGCCCGCCGCGGGCCTCGTGCCCGCTGCCGCGCTCGCGTCCGCCGCAGCTCTGGCGCCGGCCGGGGCGGCGGCGGTCGCCGCGCACCGGCTGCTGGTCGCCGACCGGGCGGGGGCGGGGCGCTGCTCGCCGGGCTCGCGGCGGGCTGGGCGGGACACGCGGAGGCCGGGCGGCTGGCGGCCGAGGTCGCGCGGCTGTCGGGGCACGTGGCGCTGGAGCGCGCGGCCGCCCGCGACGCCGACCGGCGCGCCCACCGCCTCGACGAGGACCTCGAGCGCGCCCGCCGCGAGCTGGCCATCGCCCGCGACCGGGTCGACCGGCTGCGCGCCCGGCCGGGGGTCCGCGCCGCCATCGCGATCGGGCGCCGGGTCGGCCCGCTGCGCGACGCCGTCGTCCCCGGCCGCCGGGCGCGCCGCCCGGACCGGCCAGCGCCGCAGGCCGCGGGCGCCGGGTCCGTGCCCGATCGCTGGGCCGCGCCGCCGCACGTCACGATCGTCATGCCGGTCCACGACGCGCCGGAGGAGCTGCGCCGCTGCCTGAGCGCGCTGCGCCGCTGCACGACCGGCGACGCCGACCTGCTGCTCCTCGACGACGCCAGCCCCGACCCCGACGTCGCCCCGCTGCTCGCCGACGCGGCCACCTGGCCGCGCGTCCGGGTGCTGCGCAACGACCGCAACCTCGGCTTCGTGCCCACCGCCAACCGCGGCATGGCCCTGGCGCCGGGCGACGTCGTCCTGCTGAACAGCGACACCGAGGTCACCCCGGGCTGGCTGGCGGGGCTCCAGCAGGCGGCCTACGCCGGGGACCGGGTCGGGTCGGCCACCGCGGTCTCCGACAACGCGGGCGCGTTCTCGGTGCCCGTGCCCGGCGGGCCGAACACCCTGCCCGCGTGGGCGCACCGCGACGCGGCCGGGCGGGCGCTGCGGCGCGCCGGCCCCCGCGTGCGCCCGACGGGCCCGACCGGCAACGGCTTCTGCATGTACCTGCGCCGCGCCGCGCTGGACGAGGTCGGCCTCCTGGACGCCGCGCACTTCCCCCGCGGGTACGGGGAGGAGAACGACCTGGGGATGCGCATGGTCGGCGCCGGGTGGGCCAACGTCGTGGACGACGCCACCCTGGTCTTCCACGCGCGGACGGCGAGCTTCGGCGACGCGAAGCGCGACCTGCTGCGGGCCGGGCGCGCGCAGGTCGACGCGCTGCACCCCACCTACACCGCGCACGTGCGCGCCTTCGTCGGCGGCGAGCCGCTGCGCCGGGTGCAGCAGCGGGCTGCGCGCGCGCCCTGCGCGACCTCGACGCCCGGCCCCGCGTCCTGCTGGTGGGCGCCGGCGCCGGGGCCGCCGATGCGGGCGCGCACTGGGAGGCGCTGGTGCTGCGGGCCGGCCGCGACCGCCTGACCCTGCGCGGGGCGGCCGGGGAGCGGGGACCTGGCCGCGGGACGCGGGGGCTGGCGCGCGTCCTGGTCGACGAGGGCATCGACGTCGTGCACGCGCCCGACGGCCCGGCCGACGTGCTCGCCGCGGCCCGCGCGCTCGGCATCCCCGCCGTGCGCGGTCCCGCGGGCGCGGGCGAGGACCTCGACCTGCGCTGCCGGGGGCGCTGCTGCGCGCGCGCACCTTCGGCACGGTGGCCGGGCGCGGCCCGGCGCCGGTGCGGGTCGCGGTGCTGGGCGGCGGCCCGGTCGCGCGGGCGCGGGTGCACGCGCCGTGGTGCCACCCGTCGGTGACGCCCGAGGCGCGCGCGGCGGTCGCCGACCCCGCCGACCCGGGAGCGGGGGCGGACGCCCTGGTCGTCGCGGCGGCGGGGCTCGACGCGGGCGCGGCGGCGGCGGTGGTCGCGGCCCGCGCCGCGCGCGACCTGCACCTGGTCGTCGACCTCACCGGCCTGCGCGGCGCGGCCGACCCCGACCTGCTGCGCGCGGCCGATGTCGTGGTCGTCCCCGCCGCGGGCCGCACGGCCTCGACGGGGTGGGCGCCCGCGCGGGGCGCGTGGTGGTGGTGCCCGACGCACTGGACGAGGGCGCCTGGCTGCGCCGCCCGCCCGCGCCGCCGCGGCCGCGGGACGGCACCGTGCGGGTGCTGGCGCTGGGCTGGACCGCCGGGCCCGACGACCTCGAGCTGCTCCGCCCGGCGCTGGAGGAGCTCGGGCCGGGGTGGTCGCTCGACGTCGCCGGCGGGACGGGCGAGGGGGCTGGTACCGGCGCCTCGCGCCGCCCGCGGGGACGTGGCGCGCTGGCCGGGACTGCGGGCGGGCCGGTGGGACCTGGCCGTGGCGCCCCTGGCGGGCGACGGCGCGCTCGCGGGCGACCAGGCGTTCCTGGAGCACGCGGCGCTGGGCCTGCCCGGGGTCTACAGCGACACCGGGCCCTACGCGGCCGGGGTGCGCGACGGCGACACCGGGCTGCTCGCCGGCGACCCGGACGGGTGGGCCAAGGCGCTGCGCCGCCTGGCGGAGGACCCCGACCTGCGCGCGGCGCTCGCCGCGCGGGCCCGGGCGACGGTGGTCGCCCACCGGCTGCTCGCCTCCCAGGCGGACACCCACCTCGCCCTCCTGCGACCACGCGGCGACTGAGGTGCACCCATGAGCGTCGAAGGCCGAAGGCCGGAGTCCGTGCTGGCGAGCCGCCCGGCGACTGAGGTGCACCCATGAGCGTCGCAGGCCGAAGGCCGGAGTCCGTGCTGGCGAGCCGCCCGGCGATTGAGGTGCACCCATGAGCGGAGGACGGATGCGGATCGCGATCGCGGGGACGGCGGAGGCGGCGGAGGCGCGCGCGGCGCTGGGCGACCGGCTCGGGCTGGTCGAGGTGGTCGACGGCGTGGACGCCGAGGGCCTGGTGGTCCGCGGCGACCCGGTGGAGGCGCTGCCCGCGCTGCTGGCGGCGCCGCGGCGGGGATCCCCGCCGTCTGGGACCTCCCCGCCGACGCGGCGGACCCCGCGCCGCCGTGGCTGGCGGGGCGCTGCCGCTGGCGACCGTGGTGCTGACCCCGGCGGCCGCGGCCCTGTCCGCGCTGGCCCCGTCCGCCGACCTGGCCGCCCCGGCCGGGCCGGGCGAGAGCGCGGGACCTGGCCGCCGCCGCCCTGATCGAGGGGCCGTCGCCGGATCCGGCCCGCCGCGCGGCCGCGGCGACCCTGGCGGGCACGCTCGCCCGGCGCGCGGCGGCGCTGGAGCGGGAGGTGGCCGACCTGGCCGCCCGCGCCGCCGCCGCCGAGGCCGACCGCGGGCAGGCCGCCAGCGAGGCGGCGCAGCTGGAGGAGCAGGTCGGCGACCAGTCCGCTCGGGCGGCCGCTGCGGCGGCCGACGCCGCCGGCGCGCGCGCCGCCGCCGCCCGGGTGGAGGCGGCGCTGGCCGCAGCCGAGGCGGACGCGGCGGGCTGGCGGGAGCGGGCGGAGCAGGCGGTCGCGGCGCTCGGGCGGGTGGGCGACGACATCGCCGCCGAGCGCGAGCGCGCCGAGGCGGTGCAGGAGGAGGCCGCGGCCCTGCGCGCACAGCTCGCCGCCCAGCGCGCCCGCGCCGACGAGGCGGTCGCGGAGGCGGCCCGCGGCGCGGCGCGCGAGGAGCAGTCGCGCGAGGTGCGCGAGCGCCTGCGCGAGGCCGAGCGGCGGCTGTCCGCGCTGAGCGGGCGCCGCGAGGTGCGCCTGGCCCTGGGCGCGACCGCGGCCCTGCGCCCGGCCCGCGCGGCGGCCCGGCGGCTGCTGGCCGCCGCCGCCGCCGCGGCGCCCGCCCGCACCGGGCGCCGGGCGCGGCGCGCCCGCCCCGCCACCGCCGAGGAGCGCGACGAGCTGGGCGCCCGCGTCCTGGCCGCCCTCCCCCGCCGGGCAGCGGCGCCGGGCCGCGCGTGCAGGTCCTGGTCCGCCGGTCCGGCGCGGAGGCCCTGGAGCGCTGCCTGCGCGCCCTGACCGACACCGGCTACCGCGCCCTGGACGTCACCGTCACCGATGCCCCGCTGGCCGACGCCCCCGGCGACGCGCCCCTGGTCCTGGCCCTGGACGACGAGGTCGAGCCGATCGGCACCGGCTGGCTCGCCAGCCTGGTGCGGACCCTGGCCGACACCGGCGCGGCGGCGGCCGGCCCGGTCCTGGTCGACCGCGCCGACCTGACCGTCGCGGCCCGCGGGATCGGCCTGGGCGGGGGCGACGGCGTGCCCGCCCCGCACCCCCTCGGCGCCGGCGAGGACCCCCTGCCCCCGGGCGGGGTCCGCGCCGTCCCCGCCCTCCCGCGCGAGTGCCTGCTGGTCCGCCGCGACGCCCTGGCCGCCGCGACCCGCGACGGCGACCACGTCGACCTGAGCCTGGCCCTGCGCGCCGCGGGCCACCGCGTGGTGGTGGACGGCGGCGCCGTCGCCTGGTGCCGCGCGGTCCGTCCCGGCGACCCGGCCCGGGTCGCGGACCGCTGGGGCCCGCAGGCGTTCCGCGAGGTCTTCCTCGACCGCCTGGCGGGCACGGGCGCCTGGTCCGACGACCCCTCCACGTCGCCATCACCGTGGCCCTGGACGACCCCCGCGGCGGCCCGGAGTGGGGAGACCGCCGCCCGGTTGGGCGCCGCGCTGGCCCGGCTGGGCTGGCGGGTCACCCTCGCCGAGCGCCATGCCGGCCGGTGGTACCGCCTGCCCGCCGGCATCGACATCGTGGTCAACCTGCTCGACGACTTCGACGTCACCCGCGCCCCGGCCGGCGCCGTCACCGTCGCCTGGGTGCACGGGGCGCCGACCGCTGGGTCGCGCGGCCGTGGTTCGCCGACCACGACCTGGTGCTGGCCACCTCGCGGCCGGCGCAGGAGCACCTGGAGCGCCAGGGCCCCAAGCGCGTCGCCCTGCTCCCGCTGGCCGCGGACCCGGGCCGGTTCCGCCCCGACCACGAGGCCGGACCCGGCGCCGACGTGCTGGTCGTCGCGGACCGCGGCCAGGACTCCGGCGCGCTGGAGGCCGCCCTCCCCGCCTGGCCGCGGCGGGCCTGGACGTGCGCCTGCACGGCGCCGGCTGGGACGCGGTGCCGGCCGTGGCGCCGCTCGCGGGCGGGCCGCTGCCCTCGGACCGCGTGCCCGGCGCCTACGCCGCCGCGCGCCTGGTCCTGCACGCCGACGCGGCCGCCCGCGCCTGGGACGCCGTCCCCGCCGGCGTCCTGGACGCGATGGCGGCCGGGACGCTGGTGGTCACCGACGCGGACGCGGCCCGCGACCTGGTCGACGACGACGTCGCGGTCTGGGACCCCGCCGGGGACCCGTCGGCGCTGGTGACGGCGCTGCTGGGCGACCCGGGCGCCCGCGCGGCGCTGGCCGACCGCCACCGGCGGGCGGTGCTGGCGAGCCACACCGCCGCCGCCCGGGCGCTGCGCCTGCGCGACCTGCTGGGCGACTGGGCGCGGGCCGAGCGCGTCGGCGTCCTGGCCGGGGTCCCCGCCCGCGCCGAGGCCGCCCGCTGGGGCGACCACGCCTTCGCCCGCGACCTCCAGCGCCAGCTCGAGCGCCGTGGGCACCCCACCCGGGTGCTGCTGCTGCCCGAGTGGCGCTCGGGGACCGCGGCGCGCTGCGACGCCGTGGTCCACCTGTTCGGGCTGTCGGACTGGACCCCGCGGCCGGCGCAGGTCAGCGTGCTGTGGAACATCAGCCACCCCGACCTCGTCAGCCCGGCCCGCTGCGACGCCTACGACCTGGTGCTCGCCGGGTCGGCCCAGCGGGCGGCCGAGCTGGCGCCGCGGACCTCGACCCCGGTCGCGGCGCTGGCGCAGGCGACGGACCCGGAGCGCTTCCTCCCCGACCCCAGCGGCCCGGCGCACGCGCTGCTGTTCGTGGGCAACTCGCGGCGGGCGCGGCGGCGGATCCTGGCCGACCTGCTGCCCACCCGCCACGACCTCGCGGTCTACGGGCGCAACTGGACCCCCGGCCTGATCGATCCGCGCCACGTCCGCGGCGAGCACGTCCCCAACGCCGAGCTGCACCGCTGGTACGCCTCGGCGGCGATCGTGCTGAACGACCACTGGGAGGACATGCGCGCCGCCGGCTACCTGTCGAACCGGCTGTACGACGCGCTGGCGGCGGGGGCGTTCGTGATCTCCGACCACGTCGAGGGCATCGAGGAGGCGTTCGACGGCGGGGTGGTCACCTACCGGGACCGCGTGGAGCTGGCCGCGCTGGTCGACCGCTACCTGGCCGACCCGCAGGCCCGCCGGGAGGTCGCGGCCAGGGGCCGGGCCGCGGTCCTGGCCCGCCACACCTTCGCCCACCGCGCCGAGGAGCTGCTGCGCCTGGCCCGCCCGCTGCTCGGCGCGCGCCCGCTGGGCATCGGGCCGGGCGCCGTCGACCTGACCGCGGTGGCGGACCCCGCCGGGGGCACGGTGGTGCTGGACCGCGTCCTGGACCTGGAGCCGGCCGCCGAGCCGTCGCCGGAGGGCCGGCGGTGACCGGGCGGCTGCAGCGCATCCCGGGCCGCGCCGCGACCATCAGCCGGCGCCTGGGCGCCGCCGCCCGCGAGCGCCAGGTGCGCGAGCGCCTCATCCGCCTGCCGCCCCCGCCGGCCGACACGCGCACGATCTCGCTGGTGGTCGTGTCGCGCGAGGGCCGCGACCGGCTGGCGCGCCTGCTGCCCGCCCTCTGGCGCACGCTGCGGCCCGGCGTCCAGATCCTGGTGGTCGACGTCGGCGGGGACCGCCCGACCCGGCGGTACCTGTCCGGCCAGCGCGACGTCGAACTGATCGAGGTCCCCGGGAACCTTCCGCCGGCGGCGGCCGTCAACGCGGGCGCCGACCGCGCCACCGGCGACCTGCTCTGCCTGCTCAACGACGAGCTCGAGCCGCTCACCCCCCGCTGGCTGGAGCGGATGCGCGGCGCGCTGACCGGCGACGTGGGCGTGGTCGGGGCGCAGCTGGTCCACCCCCGCCAGGCGCTGCTGTCGGGGTCGCGGCGCGACCTGACCGTGCAGCACCGCGGCATCGCCTTCGTGCCCGTGCCGGGCGAGGTCCCGCGCGCGGAGCACCTGCGCCAACCGCGGCCCGCCCTGGGCGGCACCGTCGTGGAGGTCGCCGCGGTCAGCGGCGCGGCGCTGCTGCTGGAGCGGCGGACGTGGGCGGAGCTGGGCGGCCTGGACGAGGGCTACGTGCACGGCGCGGCCGACGTCGACCTGTGCTGGCGCGTGCGCCGGACCGGCCGGCGGGTCGTGGTCGTCGACGACGTGGTCCTGCTCCACCACGGCCGGGCGGCGCGCCGCCTGGACGAGGCCGCCGCCCGCGCCGGCCTCCAGGCGCCCGACTGGCGGCGCTTCGCGGCCCTGCACGGCGCCGAGGTCACCCGGGCGGTGGCCCTGGACCGGCTGACTGGCCGCAGGGTGCTGACCCGGGCGGCCTACCGCGCCGTCGTCCTGCCAGCCCCCGGCGCCGGTGCGCACGGGAACGCCGACCGCCTGGCGCGCGCGCTGCGCGGCCTGGGCTGGAGCGCCTCGGTGCCGGCGGGCCGCGCGGTGCCCGACGCGGCCGACCTCGTCGTCGTCGCCGGGCCCGGCCTGGACCCCGCCCCGCTGCGCCGGCCGGGGCGCGCCGTCGCCGCCTGGGTGCGCGGGGGCGGGGGGGAGGCGGCCGGCACGGCGGGGCGGGTCTGGGAGGAGGTGGTGGCCGCCGCCGCCCCCGCCGTCGCCGCCGCGGTGCTGCGCGACGCCCTCGTCGCGGGCGACGCGGATTCCCGTTTCCAGACGACCGGTCGGCTTCGTACGTATTAAGGCTTTCAGGTAGAGTCCGGAGCCATGGCCAGCACTGTGGACGCCGTCCTCGCCGAGCACCCGGAACTCGTCCGCCTGGGGGGACGCCCGCCGCTGGGCGTCTACCTGCGCGACCTGTGGGCCCGCCGCGAGTTCGCCGTCACCGTGCCGCTCGGCGAGCTGCGCGCCCAGCACATGGACACCGCGCTGGGCAGCAGCTGGCACGTCCTCAACCCGCTGATCTCCGCGGGGATCTACTACATGGTCTTCGGCGTCGTGCTCAACGCCCGCGCCGACGTCGCGAACTACCCGGCGTTCCTGGTCACCGGCATGTTCGTCTACTACTACACCCAGCGCACCGTGGCCGCGGGGGCGCGGACCGTCGTCACCAACATGCGGCTCATCCAGAGCCTCACGTTCCCCCGCGCGATCCTGCCGATCGCCGCCGCCGTGCGCGAGAGCATCGCCCAGGGACCCGTCGTCGCCGTCCTGCTGGGCCTGGTGCTGCTGACCGGCGAACGGCCCGCCTGGGGCTGGCTGGGGCTGCTGCCCGCCTACGCGCTGCAGGCCGCGTTCAACGCCGGGGTCGCCCTGACCGCGGGGCGGGCGACGTTCCACTTCCGCGACATCGAGCAGCTCCTGCCCTACCTGCTGCGGCTGTGGCTGTACCTGTCGGGGATCTTCTTCACCGCCGACCGCATCCCCGCGGGCTGGGCCCGCACGCTGTTCGAGCTCAACCCCATGCACGTGTACGTCCGCCTCGCCCGGGAGCTGCTGCTGGACGGCGCCGCCACCCCGTCGGTGTGGGCCCTGGCGGCCGGGTGGGCGCTGGCCGCCCTGGTCGGCGGGTTCGTCTTCTTCCAGCGCGAGGAGGGGCAGTACGGCCGTGGCTGGTGAGCGCACGCAGCTGGAGGACCGCCCGCAGCCGGTCGCCGCGGACCCCGCGGTGGTCGTCGACGGGCTGTCGGTGACCTACCGGGTCTACGAGGACTCGCGCCGCCCGACCCTGCAGCGGTCGTTCACCGCGCGCTTCCGGCCGCGGCCCTACCGCGCGATCCGGGCGGTCCAGGACGTCACCGCCGTGATCGGGCGGGGCGAGGCCGTCGGGGTGCTGGGCCGCAACGGGTCGGGCAAGAGCACCTTCCTGCGCGCCGTCGCGGGCCTGCTGCCGCCCGACAGCGGCGCGGTCCACGCGCGGACCACACCCCTGCTGCTGGGCGTCGCCGCGGCGCTCCAGCCCAACCTGTCGGGGCGGCAGAACGTGCTGGTCGGCGGGACGGCGCTGGGCATGCGCCGCCGGGACCTGCTCGCACGCACCGGCGAGATCCTGGCCTTCGCGGGCCTGGAGGACTTCGCCGACGTGCCCCTGCGGGCGTACTCGTCGGGGATGTCCGCGCGCCTGCAGTTCGCGATCGCCACGGCCGTCAGCCCCGAGGTGCTCCTGGTCGACGAGGCCCTGGCCGTCGGCGACGCGGAGTTCCGCCGGCGCAGCGCCGACCGCATCCAGGAGCTGCTCGCTGGTGCGGGCACCGTCTTCCTGGTCAGCCACAGCCTGTCGACCATCCGCGAGATCTGCACCCGCGCGCTCTGGCTCGACCAGGGCCGCCTGGTCCTCGACGGTCCGGTCGCCGAGGTCAGCGCCGCCTACGAGGCGGCCACCACCTGACCCCCTGGGCCCGCCCCTCGGGGACCCAGGTCTACGTACCTCTCTTTTGGGTACATAACGTGCGATGAACCCCAGCGTCGTGGTTGCCGCGCTCGTCGGTCTGGTGGTGCTCACCCTCATCGGCATGGTCGCCAACTGGATCCCCCAGCCACGGTGGCTGCCCCGCCAGCTGCTCCCCTACGTGCTGGCGCTGCTGATCGTGGCGGCCGTGCTCCTGGGCCTGGGGACACCGCCCGCGCGGGTCGCGGCCGCCGATGTCACGATCGTCACACCTCCCGCCGGCGCCGTCGTGCGCGAGCGCCCGACCGCGTTCATGGGCTCGATCGAGGGGTCGCTGGCGAACGAGCACGCGCTCTGGGGCGTCATCCGCGCCGAGGGCGAGGACCTGTTCCACCCCATGGACGAGGAGTGCACCGTGACCGGTCCCTCCTGGATCTGCCCGCCCCTGTACATCGGGTTGGAGGAGGGTGGGGACGAGGGGCAGCGCTTCGAGATCCGGCTGATCGACGCGGACCCCGCAACGGTGCGCACGCTCGAGACCTACGCCCTGCGGGACAAGAGCGGGCCGGACGCCTACCGGGGCATCGAACTCCCGGCGTCGGCGCAGACCCTGGTCGTCCAGACGGTGGTCCGCGGTGCTCCCCCGGGCCCGGACGGGTCAGGGGGCGGGTAGTCCCCCGGGGAGGGGAGGTAGTCCCTTCCGCTCATGGATGAGGTTCGGCGCAGCTCCGACCTCTCAGGCATCACTCGCCTGGGAGACGGAGACCGCTCGTGTCGCGTGCAAGCTCGTTCGGAGCCGTGCTGGTCGCGGCCGTCCTGCTCGTCTGCACGCTGCCCGCGGTCGCCCGCGCGCAGACCGCAGCGCCCGCCCCCGCGGCGGCGTGGGCACCGGGGCGCGGCTACGCACCAGGCGAGGTCGTGACCCACGGCGGGCGCCGCTGGGTGGCGGCGGTGCCGTCCGCGGGCTGGGCGCCCGGCGCCGGCGCCGAGGTCGGCCCGGCCCAGGGCTTCGCCCAAGGCGTCACCGGCGGCCGCGGCGGCCGCGAGGTCTGGGTGACCTCGCTGGCCGACACGGGGCCCGGGACCCTGCGCGAGGCGCTCGGCCGCTCCGGGCCGATGTGGGTGCGGTTCGCGGTCGACGGGGTGATCCAGCTGGCCACGCCGATCCGCATCCCCTCCAACACCACCGTCGACGGGCGCGGCGCGTCGATCACCGTGACCGGCAAGACCCTGCGGGTGGACGGCACGTCCAACGTGATCCTCACCGGGCTGGCCTTCCGCGACGGCACCGGGGACACCACCGACGCGGTCCTGGTCCAGCGCAAGGCGACGCGGGTGTGGCTGGACCACCTCGACATCGCCCGCTACCCCGACGAGGCGATCGACATCTCCCAGGGCGCCACCCGCGTGACGGTGTCGTGGGTCCACGTCCACCACCAGGACAAGGGCATCCTGATCGGCTCGTGGGGCGACAACACCTCCACCGAGTCCATCGCCGACGTGACCATCCACCACAGCTGGTTCGACCGCACCGGCCAGCGCAACCCGCGCGCCGTGCGCCACAGCCGGGTGCACGTCTACAACAGCTACATCAGCGGGTGGACGGGCCAGGCCATGAGCGTCGCCAACTGGGCCCAGATCGCCAGCGAGGGCAACGTCATCAGCGCCGAGCGGACCAAGAACTCGCTGGTGACCAACGCCACGACGCCGAGCGCGGGCAACCGCTCGCCCGGCGAGGGCTACGCCCGGGTCCGCGGCGACCTGCTGCGCTTCGGCGCCGTCCAGGACGGCGTGCGCCGGCCGGAGCTGGTCTTCGACCCGGCGGCGTCCTACCGGGTCACCGTTGCCCCCGCCGACCTCGCCCTGCGCGACCAGATCGCCGCCCACTCCGGCGCCCGCGCCGTCGCCGACGGCCCCGCCTGGCTCCCCGCCCCCTAGCGCCGTCGCAGGAGGCCCTGGGCGGTGCGGGCTCACCGTCCAGGGCCGCGCCCCGCGCCGTGGACGCGAGCGGATGACCGAGGAGGCGATTCGTCGCCTCGCGCACCGCCTCGCTGGCCCACAAATCCGCGTCGTCGGCTCGCTCGTGCAGCACCCACTCTCGCTCACGGTCCGACGGCTGGCGCAGAAGGTCGTTGTGCGCAGCCAGGACCGCGCTCAGGGCTTCGGTCCGATGATCCCAGCTCCCCGCCCGGCCTCCCGGTTGTTCAGCCAGGTCGCCAGCACCAGCGACAGCGCACCGATCGCCGCCCCGATGATCCCTTCCACCGCACCCTCCCCGCTTGGGGAGGGTGCATACGGCCCGATCTACTGCGAAGTGCCGTTCACGCCAGCGGGTTCGGCTACTCCGCGCCAACGCCGATGCGCCGGGCGAAGCTGCGCAGGTCGACGTTGCCGCCGCGGTCCCGGCGGGCCATGCCCTCCACGATGCCCCGAACCAGCGGGTCGTTGTGGACCTTGTGGGCGGCCAGGCGCTCGGCACGCAGGAACAGCCGCAGCGCCTCGCGGTCACGCGCGCCGTCCTCGCGCTGTGCCAGGCCGCGGCCCAGCACCAGGCAGAAGTCGGCCTCACGGGTTGGCGAGGCGACCGCCGCCGGGTTGACGTCGGAGGCCATCTCCTCCCCGCGCGGCCCCTCGTTCAGCTCCACCGCCGACTCCACCCGCCACATCGCGGCGTTGGTCGGGCCGAAGTGGAGTTGGAAGGCGTTGCCCTCCCCGGTGTGCAGGGCCAGGCGCTCGGCTTCGGCCAGGTGGGAGTCGGCCAGAGCGCGGTCCTCGAAGCGGGCGGCGAGCAGCCCGGCGATGAGGTGCAGCATCCCGTAGACCTGGGTGGCGGTGTCGCTGTCGCCCGCGTGGGGCTCCATCCGCGCCAGGGCAGCGGCAGCGATGCGCGGGGCCTTGCGCCGGGCTCCGGCGCGCTCCAGGCCCATGACGTGCACCCAGTCGGCGAAGCCCACCAGCGTCGGGTTGCCAGCTCGGGTGGCCGCCTCCACGGCGTTGCTGCCCGCCACCAGCGCCAGGTCCGGGTGGCCCAGGCCCTTGGCCAGGACGTAGGCGAGATAGTGGGCCTCGACGAGGGCGGCCAGGGCAGCGCGCGAGGTCGGCTCGTGGGCGCTGGCGGCCAAGGCGTGCAGCTCGTCGAGCAGGCCCGGCACGCGCGGCCCGAAGCTGTCGTAGCGCCCGTCGGTCCACTGCCGCTGCGCCCAGGCGATGTCGCGGCGCACCTCGTCCAGGCTGCGCACCGCGACGTCGGGCGGGTCGTCCACGCTGGCGTCCAGCAGGGCCACGCGCAGATCGGGGATCGCCGAGTAGGCGCGGGCCTCGTCGGCGTCGCCGGGCACGAACGGCTCGCCGGTCAAGTCCTCGGGCGTGCACTGGAGCGCGTCGGCGAGCACCGACAGGTCGCGGCGGCGGCTGAGCTGGCGCTGGCCGGACTCCAGCATCCCGATGAAGCCCGCCGACAGGCCGGAGAAGTCGGCGAGCTGGCGCTGGGTCCACCCCCGCAGGCTGCGCCACATGGCGATGCGGTCCCCCACGGTCACCACGCGCTGCTGGGCCATGCCGTCCTCCTAGGTGGCCTGGTGGCCCAACGTACGCGCCCCACCACGCCATCGCTCACGGCCGTGAGCAAGTGCTCGGCGGGGTCGACCTACGGTCCGCCCACGGTCACAAGGTGGTGCGAATGGGGAGGGGTCAGCGTGGCGGGGGCGGAGCCGTGAGCATGTTCCGGCCGTGGCGGCAGGACGACCGGCCTACCTGGTGGACGGGGGTAGTGCACGAGGTCGCCGGCCCGCTGGACGACGCCAACCGCGACGCCGTCCGCAAGCAAGCGGCCGACACCGGGCTGGCTCGGCACGTCCTGCTCACCGAGGACACCGCGGCCGGGACGGTCACCACGTACCTGCTGGTCAAGGCCGACAGCGCCGAGGAGGCCGCCCGCGTCGCCTCCAGGGTGGCCGAGGCCGCGCACCGCGAAGCGGGCCACGACTTGCTGGGGCGCAGGCTGCGGCGCACGGCCGCAAGCCACCGGCCCGGCCGACCGCTGGACGGACCGCCGGTTCAGGACAGCGGCTGACGCACGAGGCCCCCGCCCCCTGAACGGCTACGTACGGGGGCGGGGCCACGGCATTGAGGGGCTATCGGTACCGATAGTCCCGAACTCGCGCCAGACCTGGCGATAGCGCAGCGCGTGCCCCCACGTCACCTCGCCGCCGAGCAGGCGGGCGGCAGACGTCCGTACGGGTTCAGCGATGCGGCCCCGCCCTCATGGTGCCGCGTGGCCTATCCACCTGCTCAGGGCGTCGTCGACCAGGTCCAGCGCCCGCACCGCCAGCGGTGCGACCTCGTGCGGCCGGTGAAGGTCCACCACATCGCACGGGGTCCCGGGCCGGCCCGAGTAGGGACGGGGGCGTCAGCTCCGGACGCTGGCTCAGGCGGGGCGACCGGACGGCGCGACGGGCTGGCGCGCACGCACCGCGGGGCGGATCAGTCAGTCCCCGGTCTCTGCCATGCGGTCGGGGCTGTAGGCCAGCAGGGTCACTCCGGCGGTGCCTGCCGCGCTCGCGAGGGCGACGACGACGAGGCCGGTGGCGATTCGTTGCCCGGCCCGCGGGCGGCAGTTGTAGAGATCGCGCCCGACCGCCTCGGCGAGCCCGGGACCGCACAGGACAGGGGTGGTGGTCTGGCGGCCGATGCCGTCGGCGGTGAGGCTGAACGGCAGCACCAGCAGCGCCACCCCGGCCAGGACCGCGAGCACTGCTACAAGGGTTCACGTGTCGGGGGCGTCCCAGGTGCCAGTTCCGGGGGCAGGCGGGACGGGGCGCGGGGTGCGGCGGAGGCGGATGGGGCCCCGGGCGGTGGTGGGATCCACGACCTCGCCGTGCTGGGTGATCTCGACGTCGCCGCGGGCGACCAGGCGCCGGGCCGCCGCCCTGGCGGGTTCCATCAGGTCCCGCCAGTCCTCGCCGCCCACCGCCCGGGCGGCCTCGGAGGGGCAGACGGTGGCCCCCGGCGCCCGCGCCGCCAGCAGGGCCAGCACCGCGCGCTCCAGGGCGGGGCCGGGCGGAGGGGACGCGGCGCTCATGGCGCCATCCTGCCGCCCGCGCCCGCGCCCGACCGGCCCGGGGGCGTGGTCAATCCGGGGGGAGGGCCTGGTCCCTTCCGCCCATCGGCGCGGGGGGTCACGGCACCGAGGTCTCCGGTAGCACCCTGCCCGCACGACGGAGGCCGTTCCCCGTGTCGCGATCCCGCTCGTTCCCCGCCGCGCTGGTGGCGGCCCTCCTCGTCGTCCTTGCGGTGCCGTCGGCCGCCGGGGCGCAGACCGCGCCCGCCGCGCCCACCGCCGCGGCCTGGTCCCCGGCGCGGGCCTACGCGCAGGGTGCGGTGGTCGTCCACGGGGGGCGGCGGTGGGCGGCGGCGATGCCGTCGGCGGGGTGGGCGCCGGGCGCCGGGGCGGAGGTCGGCCCGGCGCAGGGCTTCGCCCAGGGCGTGACCGGGGGGCGCGGCGGGCGCCAGGCGTGGGTGACCTCCCTGGCCGACCGCGGGCCGGGGACGCTGCGCGACGCGCTCGCCCGCCCCGGTCCCGTCTGGGTGCGCTTCGCCGTGGACGGGGTCATCCGGCTGTCCGCGCCGATCCGCATCCCCTCCAACACCACCGTCGACGGGCGCGGGGCCAACGTCACCGTGACCGGCAAGACCCTGCGGGTGGAGGGCGTGTCCAACGTCATCCTCACCGGCCTGTCGCTGCGCAGCGGGGTGGGTGGCAACACCGATGGGGTGCTCGTGCAGCGGGGGTCGCGGCGGGTGTGGCTGGATCACCTGGACATCGCGGGGTTCCCCGACGAGGCGATCGACATCTCCCAGGGCGCGTCGCTGGTGACGGTGTCCTGGGTGCACGTGCACGATCAGGACAAGGGCATCCTGATCGGGTCGTGGGGTGACAACACCTCCACGGAGTCCATCGCCCACGTCACGGTGCACCACAGCTGGTTCGACCGCACCCACCAGCGCAACCCGCGCGCGGTGCGCCACAGCCGGGTGCACGCCTACAACAACTACCTGCACGGCTGGACCGGCCAGGGCATGAGCATCGCCAACTGGGCCCAACTCGCCAGCGACGCCAACATCCTGGAGGCGGGGCGGGCCAAGCACGCGGTGACCACCAACCCCACGCGGCCCGGGCGCGACAACCGCTCCCCCGCCGAGGGCTACGCCCGGGTTCGCGGCGACCTGCTGCGCGGCGGTGCGCGCCAGGCCGGCCGGCGCCCCGAGCGCGTGTTCGACCCGGCGAGGTCCTACCGCGTCGAGGTCGCCCGGGCCGACCTCGCCCTGCGCGACCAGATCGTCGCCCACGCGGGCGCCCGCCCCCTGCCCGACGGCCCGGCCTGGCTCCCCGCCCCGTAGGAACGGCTGCGAGGGGTGCCGGCGACGCCCGCTCACCTACTCCTCGTCGAGTGCGTTCGCGATGAGCCGCGCCCGCAGGTCTCGATAGAAGACATCGAGTGCCGCATAGGTGACATCGTCGATCTCGAACTCCGATCTCGGCAGCCGGGGCATGGTGCCGAGCATCGTGGCCAGGACGTACTCGTCGAACCCGCTGTCCTTCTCCTTGGCCAGGCCGAGCAGTCGGTCGATGCCGAGTCGTTGCGCCAGCGCGTGCACGTCGACGAAGTCGCGGGCCTCGGCGCGTCCGAACAGTGCGAGGAGCTTGTCAGCGCCGAGTTCGTCGAGCGCGAGAACGGGACCGAGGGACGTCGGCTCGGCCGGACGCATCCGGTGGTCGTAGCCGAGATCGACCAGTACCTGGTCCTTGTCAGGGCCGGTGACCACCAGTCGGGCGAAGGCGGGACCAGACCGGATGACCTCGGTGGCGAACCCGGCAGCGCGCAGCGCGTGGCGGAGCGCCTCGGTGGCGAGGCGGACGTCCTCCACACCTGGGGCGAAGAAGTCGAGGCCTTCGGTGGCACGGTCGACCTGGCCGCGGAGGATCAGGGCTGCACCGCCGGCCAGCGCGAAGCGGCGGGCCTCTGGCGACCCCAGGAACAACCGGGCGATCGCCTCCTGCAGGGGGTCAGCTCGCTACGCGGCCCGCGTCGACGCCGCCCAGTCCTCCCACGCGATCCGGACGTGCTCGGGGAGCACAAGGTCGGGGAGCAGCTCCCGGACCACCTCGGGGTCGATGAAGCGGCGGATGTCGGCCGCACCGCCCTCGCGAAGCACGATCTCATACACACGGCGCAATTGGACCGGGTCGCTCAGATCGTAGCGCCGGGGGCCGCTCCACTTCCAGGTGGAGCGGGAACTCCACAACGTGGCCGCTTGCCATGCAGGGCAGGATACGACCCCGAGGGCGCCGTGATCGGGCTCGGCGACGACGGGGCGGTCGGAGGTCGGCAGTGCGAGCCGCCAGGATCCGGTGGCGGGGCGCTCATGCACAGGCCGGGCCGAGACGGGCGGTGGCCGGTTGCGGGTACACCGTGACAGCGGTGCTGTCGGGGCTGACCGGCTCGGCGCGGCGGCCGGTCAGGGCAGGGCGCGGCGGCGGCTCTCGGCGCGCCAGCGGCGCAGCTCGGCAGGGCCGAGGAGCAGCAGCAGGTGCGCCGCCGCCAGCGCGCGGCGCGGCGGCGGGGCCGTCCGGCCCGCGTCGCGCACGACCTCGGCGCGCAGGTGCCGCCGGTCGCGCGGGGACAGCCGGGCCGCGTGCTTCTCGGCGTAGCGGCGCAGCCCCTCCCGGCGGGCGGCGCCCGCCGTGCCGATCCGCGGCCCGGCGTGCAGGCGCTTGTCGACCAGGCGGTCGGGAACGACCGCGTAGGCGAACCCCGCGTCGAGCAGGCGCACGAACAGGTCGAGGTCGTTGACCACCGGGAGCGCCTCGTCGAAGCCACCGACCGCGTCGAGCGCCGTGCGGGTCAGGACCAGGTTCGAGCCGGTGACCCCCGGGTTGGCGGCCAGCACGTCGGCGGCGCGCAGGCCGGGCGGGACCGACCGGCCGTCCCCGCTCCGGCCCTCGCGCACGAAGCGCGTCCAGGTGACGACCACCGGCGCGGCGGCCAGCTCCGCCAGCGCGGCGGCCAGGTACCCGGGGGCCCAGCGGTCGTCGTCGTCCAGGAAGGCCAGGACGTCGCCGCACGCGGCTGCGGCCCCCGGTTGCGCGACCGCGACGCCGACGGCGGGGCGGCGTCGTCGGGGGCGGGCGGGCAGGCCAGGTGGCGAGCGGGCAGGCCGGCGGCGGCGGCGCGGGCGACCGCGGCGGCCACGCGCTCGTCGCCGAGGTCGTCGGCGACGACGACCTCGTCGGGCGGGCGCGTCTGCGCCGCCACCCCCGCCAGCGCCTCGGCGAGCAGCCCGGGCCGCCCGTGCGCGGGCACGACCACGCTGACGGTCGTCACCCGCCGCTCCCGGGGTCGTCGAGGGGCCGCCAGGGTCCCGTGCGCGCGACCCCGCCCACCGGGTCGGGGACGCCCGCGTGGGTCGTGACCGCGGTGCGCAGCGCGTCGTCGGCGGGCGCGACCTCGACGGCGTAGGCGGCGCGCGGGTCGAAGACGCGCTCCGGCGCGCGCTCGTCCTGCTGCGCCCCGCCGGCGAGCAGGTCGCCGTCGGTGCGGGCGTAGCCCTCCTCGGGGGCGCGGCCCGACCCGCTCGCCCCCGTCACCAGCCCGTTCTCGCGGTCACCGGCCTCCAGGATGTTGGCCTCGCTGGCGAGTTGGGCCCAGTTGGCGATGCTCATGCCCTGGCCGGTCCAGCCGTGCAGGTAGTTGTTGTAGGCGTGCACCCGGCTGTGGCGCACCGCGCGCGGGTTGCGCTGGTGGGTGCGGTCGAACCAGCTGTGGTGCACCGTGACGTGGGCGATGGACTCCGTGGAGGTGTTGTCACCCCACGACCCGATCAGGATGCCCTTGTCCTGATCGTGCACGTGCACCCAGGACACCGTCACCAGCGACGCGCCCTGGGAGATGTCGATCGCCTCGTCGGGGAACCCCGCGATGTCCAGGTGATCCAGCCACACCCGCCGCGACCCCCGCTGCACCAGGACGGCGTCGGTGTTCGCACCGGTGCCGTCGCGCAGCGACAGGCCCGTCACGATCACGTTGGCGACCTCGTCCAGGCGCAGGCCACGCCCCGCGAGGGTCACCGCGCCGCCGCGCCCGTCCACCGTCGTGTCCGACGGCACCCGCAGCGGCGCCGACAGCCGGATCACCCCGTCCACCGCGAAGCGCACCCACGCGGGCCCCCCGCCGCGCAGCGCGTCGCGCAGGGAGCCGTCGCCGTCGTCGGCCAGCGAGGTGACCCACACCTCGCGGCCCCCGGCCCCGCCGGTCACGCCCTGGGCGAAGCCCTGCGCCGGGCCGACCTCGGCCCCCGCACCCGGCGCCCACCCCGCCGACGGCATCGCCGCCACCCACCGCCGCCCCCCGTGGCTCACCACCGCACCCTGCGCGTACGCCCGACCCGGCGACCAGGCCGCGACCTCGGCGGGTGGGGCCGTGGCGGGGGCGGCGGCCGGTGGCGCGGGGACGTGGTCCCCAGCCGGCCGAGCGGCCCAGCCCAGCACCGCGCCCGCCGCGACCAGCGCCGCGAGGAGCGCGAGCCACCGGCCCCGTGGGCGGGACCGGGCGGGCGGGGCGGCGGCGCCGCGAGGCCGGGCCGGAGCCGGGGCAGGCGCCGTCACCGGTCCGCCCCGGCGGGCTCGGCCACGCGCGGCGCGGTCAGCACCGGCACGGGGACCAGGCGGGCGCGGGGCCGGACGACGGCCGGCTCGGGGACCGCGAGGCCCATCGCCAGCACCGCCACGACGAACCACAGCCCCTTGCTGCGCTCCCAGTGCAGCGGCACCAGGCCCAGCAGCAGGGTCGCGAGCAGCACCAGCCCGGCCCGGCGCTCGGCGAACGGCAGGCGCAGGAGCACGCCGCCCACGACGACCAGTGCCAGCCCGAACGGCACGAGCCCCAGCACCCCCACCTCCGCGGCGATCGAGATGAAGGTGTTGTGCGCCCCCGCCTCACGACCGGTCCGCTCGGCGATCGCGTGGCGCGACGCGCCCCCGCCGACCCCGCCCAGCGGGTGGTCGGCGAAGGCGTCCAGCCCCGCCGCCCACAGCTGGCGGCGCTCGTTCAGGTCGCCGCTGCGGACCTCGTCCGCGGTGGTCGACAGCCGGTCGATCGACGCCTGCGGGGCGAGCACGAGCACGACCCCGGCGAGCAGCGCGGGCACCCAGGCGGCGGTCCACACCCGCGCGAGCGGCGTGAGCTGGCGCATCGACGCGGGCACCACCAGCAGCCCGACGCCGGCCGCCAGCAGCGACGCGCGCGACGACGTCGCCGCGATGCCCAGCAGCCCCCCGGCCGGGTAGAGCCGGCAGGCCAGCCGCAGCCAGGGCGCGCGCACCTGCCCGGCGACGTACCAGGCGACCGGGATGCCCAGCGCGAGCAGCAGCCCGACGTCGTTCACGTTGGCGTTGCCGATCGAGTACCGGTCCTGGTAGCCCCCGCCGCCCGCCTCGGTCCCGGTCAGGTAGGACTGCCAGGTCAGCGCCGCGGCGGTCCAGCAGCCCGCCACCCAGGCGACCAGGAACCGCACCCGCTGGGCGCGCCGCGCACCGAACTCCCACAGCAGCAGGGTCATGGCCAGCAGCTGGACCATGGTCAGGGCGTGGGCGCCGGTCGCGTCGGGCCGCAGGCTCCAGAACCACGACGCCGTCGCGACGGCGACGTGGGCGGCGAGCAGCCAGTGGACGGCCGCGGGGGCGCGCCGCGGCCGGTCGACGAGCAGGGCCAGGGCCGCGACGGCCAGCGCCACCAGCCCCACCAGGCGGCTCAGGCGCCCGACCGCGCCGACCGTCACCGCGCCCTGCCAGGGGATGGTGAAGACCAGGCCCTCCAGCGCGAGCCCCGCCGCCCACCGCAGCACGCCGCCCCTACGCATAACCCAGGGCCGCTCGCTGGGGGGCGGTGCGGCGCAGGACGAGGTCGATGTCGCGGGGGGTGAGCCGGTCGCGCCAGGACTCGTCCAGCGCGACCGCGCCGGTGACCGCCAGGCGCATGCGGTTGCCGATGACGTGGTGCTCGGCGTCGGCGTGGGCGGCGACGGCCGCGGGGTCGAAGGGGGCGACGCCGGCGAGGGCCGCGACCCGGTCCAGCTCGCGCACCGGGTCCGCGCACAGGTCCTCGTAGCGCAGGCGCAGGGCGCGCCCCGCCGGCAGCTCGTCGAGCAGGCGCCCCACCGTCGCGGCGCTGCGCCGCCACTGGCGGACCGCGCGGGCCACGGGGACGCCGCGGCGCACCTGGGACCCCGCGTACCCGAGCGGGTCGCGCACCAGGTGCACGACGCGCAGGTCCAGATCGGTGAGCGCCGCCAGCCAGTGCACGCGCACCGGGTCCTTGGAGACGTCGGCGAGGACGCGCCGGCCGGTCACCGCCAGCACGGCGTCGACGAGCGCGGTGTTGCGCGCGGCGACCTCGCGCAGTCGCGCCCCCGCGGGCGCGGCCAGCACCAGCCGGTCGCGGACGCGGTCGGCGGCCCTGGCGTGCAGCGAGCGGACGAGCAGCCGGCGGCGCAGGCGCCCGCCGGGCACCTCGAAGCGCAGGTCCCAGCGCGCCGGGCCGAAGTCGGTCCCGCGCGCGGCGGCGGCGGCCGAGACCCGGTCCCAGAACGGGCAGGCGCCCAGCGTGCGCCCGCACGAGCACCGCGACCGCAGCCCGTCCGCCCCCGGCGGCGGCCCGGTCAGCTCGCCCACGGTGGCGATCTCGGGGGAGGTGCCCAGCAGCAGCGCGAGCAGCGTGGACCCGCTCCGGCCGGTGCCCACGACCGCCACGACCCGGCTGCCCGTCGCCCGGTCCGCCCCCGCCGCGGCGCGGCGCAGGGGGGCGGTCGCCGGTGTCACCGGCCGGGGCGGCGCGTCACCGGACGGGGACACGGGTCCGGCGGGTGGGGGCCGGGGGCGGGACCGGCTCGGCGGGGTCGGCGGCGGCGGCGGGGGCGGGGCGGGCCAGGGCGGCCCGGTTGAACAGGTAGCCCAGGACGGGGACGCCCAGCAGGTCGATGCGCTCGCGGGTGCGGTCCAGCACGTCCAGCGCGGTGCCGTTGCCCACGACCACGAGCAGCCCGTCGGCCATGGCCGCGACCTGCGCCGCGCGGGCGTTGAGCAGCAGCCCGGGCGCGTCCACGACGACCAGGTCGGCCTCGTCGCGCAGGCGGTCCAGCGTCGAGCTCACGGCCGCCTGCGGGGCGGGGTCGTGCAGCGGGACGATCCGCATGGTGGCGGAGCGCACCGACCCGGGGGCCAGCTCGTCGAGGGACTCGGGGTCCAGGAGCACGACGCGCTTGCCCTGCCCGCTGACCGCCGCGGCCAGGTTGAACGCGCTCAGGCTGGCACCGTCCCCGCGCCCGGGGCTGGTGACCAGCAGCACCTTGCCCCCGCGCCGGGCCAGGCCCGTCGCCAGCGTCGCCGCGGCCACGGTGTAGGCGCGGGCCGCCACCCGGTCGGCCGGCCCGGCCGCGGGGTCGGGCAGCGAGTGGGCGTCGCGGGCCGCGAACACCGGCACCGCGCCGAGCAGCGGCGCGCCCAGGACCGCGGCCGGCGCGGTCGGGTCCTGGACCCCGGCGGACCGCCCCCGCCGCGGCGGCCAGCGCCGCGGACGCGAACAGCCCGATGGCCCCGCCCATCAGCGCGGCGGAGCGCGGCTGGGGGCGCACCGGCGCGCCGGGCGCCGCCGCGGGCTGCACCGCCGCGACGCCGGAGCCGTACAGCTCGATGTCGATGCGCACCTGGCGGGCGCGGGCGTCCAGCGCCTCCAGCTCCCCGCGCAGGTCGTTGCGCTCCCGCGTGGCCAGCTCGACCTCGTCGTCGGCGGCCAGCCGCGCGCGGGTCTCGCTGACCACGTCGCCGCCGGGCAGCTCGCGGGCGACGGCCGCCGCGGTCGCCGCCTCGCGCGCGGTGGCGACGCGGGCGTCGAGGTCGGCGAGCCGGGCGCGCAGCTCACCGGCGGCGGCCTCGATCTGGGCGACGGTGCGGTCCCCGCGGGCGGCGAGGTCGCGGGCGGCGACGGTCTGGTGGGCCGCGACCACGGCGTCGGCGACCCGCACGGCCTCCTGGGCGGTCGGCCCGGTGCCGACGACGTCGACGAGGTCGGTGTCCTCGACGGCGCTGGCGCGGACGCGGCTGCGCACGGTCCCGGGTCCCAGGTCCCCGCCCAGCAGGGCCGCGGCCTCCTCGGCCACCGCGGGCGAGCCGAGGGCCTGGACGACGTTGCCCGCGCGCCGGCCGGCGTTGCCGGTCACGGGCGCGCGGAACACCGACGAGGACGCGGGGTCGGCCAGGGTCAGCCGCGCGCGGGCCTCGTACACCGGGGTCTGGAGAGCCGTGAGGCCGTAGCCCGCCGCGGCGCCGGCGAGCGTGACGGCCAGCACCAGCCAGCGCAGCCGCCACATGGCGGCGAGCACGGGCGCGGTACCGCTCCCGACACGGGGATCCATGACCACTCCTGACAATAAGTACGTTCGACGCAGACCCTACCAACTGGCCGTCAGGTGGCCCACCGGAAGCCCGGTCCCAGCAGCCGCTCGAGGTCGTCCTCCGCGGGGCCAGCTCCGCGCGCAGGGCGGCGCGGACGCCGGGCACGTCGTCGTAGCGCCGGGCGTTCAGCCGGCGGACGGTCACCGACGGGGCCGGCGGCAGGCCGAGGAAGGCGAAGACGCGGTCGAGCACCGCGGGCGGATCGGCGACCAGGTCCTCGAAGCGGACGGCCAGCAGCTGCTCGCGCGGGAACAGCGCCAGCCAGCGGGCGAGCTGCTCGGCGTAGCGGCTGCGCGTCACGTAGGCGTGGTGGCGCAGCGCGACGCTGTCGGCGCGCGGGTCCGCCGCGACCCGCGCCAGCTCGCCGGCCACGCGCTCCGCTTCGCGGGCCAGCGCCTCGCGCAGCGGCAGGCTCTCGGTGCCCAGCGCGCGGCTGTGGTGGTAGTGGGAGACGGCCCGGTCCACGGGGTCGCGCAGCACCGCCAGGAGGCGGACACCGGGCACCAGCGCGGCGACGCGGGCGGGGGCCAGGGGTGCGGCAGGTACTCCTGGGACGCCTCGCCGGTCAGGAACGGCGCGCGGGCGGGGTCGTCGCGGCCCGGGCGCAGCACCACCGGGAAGTTCGAGCGGTACCAGGCGGCGCCGCGCCCGGCGGCGTCGAAGTAGTGGACGCCCTTGCCCAGCGCGTGCACGACGCGCGGGTGCTGCGCGATCGCGTCGTACAGCGACGTCGTGCCCGCCTTCTGCGCACCGATGAGCAGGAAGTGCGGCAGCGGGCGCAGCGGGCTGGTCGCCAGCCGGTAGCCGCGGCGGCCCGCCCGCGCCGCCCCCACGACGGACCCGGGCAGCGCGTCCCGCAGGGCGGGCGGGAAGCGGACGGGCGCGGTCACCGCGCCCCGGCCAGGACGGCGAGCATCTGGTCGGCGGCCGCGTCCTCAGTGTAGGCGGCCCACGCCGAGGGCGGCGGCGGCGGGCCGGGGTCGGCCAGGGTGGCGCGGATCGCGGCGCGCAGCGCGGGGGCGTCCCCGGTCGGCACCAGCCGGCCGTGGCGCCCGCCGTCCAGGATCTCGCGCGGGCCCGACGGGCAGTCCGTCGCCACGACCGGCGTGCCCAGGGCCAGCGCCTCGATCAGCGCGGTGGGCAGGCCCTCGTGGTCGGAGGCCAGGACGTACACCGCGGCGCGGGCCATGCACGGGTACGGGTCGACGAAGCCGGGCATGCGCACGCCCGCGCGCAGCCCCAGCTCGGCGACGCGGCGCTCCAGGGCGGGGCGCTCGACGCCCTCCCCGAGGATCAGCAGGCGCGCCGCGCGGTCGCGGACCAGCGGCGCGGCGGCGTCGAGCAGCAGGTCCAGCCGCTTGTGGGGCTCCAGGCGCCCGACCGACAGCAGCACCGGCGGGGCCCCGGGGGCGAACCACGGGTCGTCGAGCCGCTTGGCGGCGCGGCGCGCCAGGTCGGCGGTGACCGCCGGGTTGGCGACGACGCGGACCCGGCCGGCGGGCAGGGACAGGACCGCGGTCAGGTCGTCGGCGACGCCGGCGGACACCGCGACCAGGTCGTCGGCGGCCCGGTAGGTCGCCCGCATCGCCGGGGCCATGAGCAGCCGGGTGCGGGCGCGGCGGGCCATGCGCACCTTGGGGGTGAGGGTGTTCTGCTCCCACAGCACCAGGCGCGTGCCGGTGCGGGCCGCGGCGCGGGCAAGGACGGCGACGACGTTGGCGTGCGACAGGCCGGCGAGCAGCACGTCGGGCCGCGCGGACCGCAGCCACCAGGTCAGCGCCGGGGTGGCGGCGAGGACGCGCAGGGCGTGCAGGTCGACCACCTCGACCGCGGGGTCGAGCAGGGGCAGGTACTCGCCCTCCGCGCGGGCCAGCACCAGCGACACCCGCACCCCGCGGCGGGCCAGCGCGCCGGCCAGGGTGACCCCGACGCGCTCCGCGCCGCCGCCGCCCGCGTGGGGCAGGAACAGCGCGACCGACCGGACGGGCGCGGTCACGGTGCGACCGCCGCGGCGGCGAGCCAGGGGGGCAGGTCGCGGTAGCCGGCCGCGCGCAGGGCGTCGGCCAGGACGGCCAGGCCGGGGGCGTGGGCGGCCGCCAGGTCGGAGCGGACGGCGGGGTCCAGGGCGGGCTCCTCGGGGATCGCGTTCAGGCGTTCGTAGGTGGTGCGCAGCGCGCGCACGATCCCGCTGCGGGAGCGCAGGACCGGGCGGCCGAGCGTGTTGAGGCCGTAGGCGAGGCGGCGCAGGGCCTCGCTGCGGTGGCGCACGGTGCGGTTGTGGGCGCCGTCGACCAGGCCGGCGGCGCCCGCGGCGTCGATCCCCAGCCAGCGGCACAGCCCCGCGACCACGCCCGCGGGGTCGGCGACCAGGTCGTCGAAGAACACCACGCGCAGGTCGTCGCCGAAGGCGTCGAGCCAGATCGGCACGTACTCCTCGTAGTGCCCGATCGACAGCCCGCGGTAGGCGCGGTGCCGGGGCAGGCGGTCCTCGCCGCTGGCGCGCAGCCGGGCGCAGGCGGCCACGAAGGCTGCCATGTCCATGCCGGGGGGCAGGCTGCCGCGGCTGTGCAGGTCGCGGTGGTTGGACCACAGCCGGTCCACCGGGTCGCGCAGGCACAGGACGATGCGCGGGTCCTGCAGGGTGGCGCGCAGGGCCCGGACGACCGGCTCGCCCCCGTAGCAGTAGGCGGGGCTGGCCTCCAGGCGCCAGCGCTGGTCGCCGCAGTGGGCGACGGTGGCGGCGTAGTCCGCCAGCGGCCCGACCCGCCCGCCCTCGTGGCGCAGGGGCGCGAAGTGGTCGGTCTCCTTCACCGCCGACGCGCAGACGTCGGGGTGGCGCCCCAGCCAGCGGAACAGCGACGTCGTCCCCGCCTTGCCGACCCCGGCGATGACCAGGTTGGGCAGCGGACGGCCTGCGACGCTCATGGGCGCACCTCCGACGCCGGGCGGCTCACGACTGCGGACTCCGGCCTGCGGCCTGCGACGCTCATGGGCGCACCTCAGACGCCGGGCGGCTCACGACTGCGGACTCCGGCCTGCGGCCTGCGACGCTCATGGGCGGCCCGCCGCCTGGCGGTAGCGGGCCTCGACGTCGTCGAGCATCCGGCTGTGGGTGAAGCGGCGCAGGTACCGGCGGCGCCCGTGCAGGCCCATCGCCGCCCGCAGCGCGCGGTCGTCCAGGACCCGGCGCAGCGCGGCGACCAGGGCGATGTCGTCGCCGGGCGGCACGAGCAGCCCGGTGGTGCCGTCGTCGACGGCCTCGGGGATCCCCCCGACCGCGGTGGCGACGACCGGCAGGCCGGCGCGCATGGCTTCGAGCACCGCCAGCGGGAGGCTCTCCCACCGGGTCGTCAGCACGGCGACCTGGGCGGCCGCCAGGATCCGGGGCACGTCGGTGCGGGCGCCCAGGAAGCGGACGCGGGCGCCCAGCCCGGCGGCGCGGACCTGCGCGCGGGCCGCGGGCTCCAGGGGGCCGTCCCCGACGAGGTCGGCGGTCCAGGGCAGACGTTCCAGGCGGGCGAGGGCGCGCAGCAGCGCCGCGTGGTCCTTCTGCGCCTCGAAGCGCGCCACCATCACCAGCCGCGGCGGGTCGGCGGCGGGGTCGGCGCGCAGGGACGGCCCGACGTCGGGCACGCCGTTGTGGACCACGGCGTGCTGGGCCCGGCGGCCGACGCGGGCCGCCAGCGCGCGGTCGCGCTCGTGCTCGCTGACGTCGACCAGGGTGGCGGGCAGGCGGGCCAGCAGCCGCTCCGCGACGCGCCAGGCGGTGACCTGGGCGGCGCCGACCTGCATCTCGAAGGGCCAGCCATGCGGGGTGTGGACCGCGGGCAGGCCCAGCGACGCGGCCGCCGCGCGGCCCAGCGCACCCGCCTTGGCGGTGTGGGTGGCCACGACGTCGGGGCGCAGGCCGGCCAGGATCCGGCGCAGCGCCGCGACCGCCGCCGCATCGCGCAGTGGGTGGACCGCGCGGTCCAGGGACGGCACGCGCACGGCGTCGACGCCGTGGCGCGCGAGGTCGTCGAGGTAGGGACCGTCGCCGCCGACCACCACGGTGGTGGCGATCCCCCGGGCGGCCAGCCCGCGGCACAGGTCGCGGACGTGGACGCTCGCCCCGCCGACGATGTCGGACCGGGTCACGACCATGGCGACGCGCAGCGCCGGCTCGTCGAGCCGGACGACGCGACCGCCCTCGACCCGCAGCGCGTCGCGCGCGACGGCGGCCGACCCCGGCCGATCCACCGCGGACGCCGGGCGGCTCGGGGAGTGCACCTCAGACGCCGGGCGGCTCGGGGGGTGCACCTCAGGCGCCGGGCGGCTCGGGGAGTGCACCTCAGACGCCGGGCGGCTCGGGGAGTGCACCTCGGACGCCGGGCGCCTGGGGGACGGCGTCATCGCGCGGCCCCCGACCCGGTCCCCGTGCGCAGGGCGGCCCCCGCGACCCGCGCGGCGGCGCGCAGCCGGCCGCGGCGGGCGGCGGCCAGCCACTCGGCCTCGGCCAGGACCTGGTCCCACGCGGCCGCCGCGGCCTCCAGCGAGTACGAGGTCACGACCGCCGCCCGGCCGGCCGCGCCCATCGCCGCCCGGCCCGCCGCGCCCGCGGCGGCCACGCGGCCCATCGCCGCGGCCAGGGCGGGCACGTCGCCGGGGGGCACAGGGCGCCGGTGACGCCCTCGCGGACCAGCTCCGCCACCCCGCCGACGCGGGTGGCGACCACCAGGCGGGCCGCCGCCATGGCCTCGAGCACGACGTTGGGCAGCCCCTCCCAGGCCGAGGACAGCGCGAGCGCGTCGCAGCCGGCCAGCAGGTCGGGCAGGTCGTCGCGCAGGCCGAGCAGCGCGACGCGGTCCGCGACGCCCAGGTCGGCGGCCCGCCGCTCCAGCTCGGCGCGCAGCGGGCCCTCCCCGGCGATCCACAGCCGCTCGCCGGGCCTGGCCGCCAGCGCACCCAGCAGGGTCGCGTGGTCCTTCTGCGCCGCCAGCCGCCCGGCCGCCAGCCAGACGAGCGCGCCCGGCGGCGCGCCGAGGACGGCGCGGACCCGGTCGCGCACCGCCGAGCCGCGGGCGACGGCGCCCGCGTCCAGGCCGTTGGGCACGACCCGCAGGCGCCGCGGGGACACCACCCCCCGGCGGGCGAACCGCTCGGCAGCGGCCGTGGAGTTGGTGGTCGTGAGCGTCGCCAGGCCGTCGGTGGCGCGCAGCAGCAGCTCGCGGGCGCGGGCGCGCCCACCCTGCGCGCCCGCCCCGGCGCGCTCGTCGCGCAGCGACGACACGATCACGGGCACCCCGGCCAGCCGCCCCGCCACGCGGGCGAGGACGTCGGCCTGGTAGACGAAGCTGACCAGCACGTCGGGGCGGTCGCGGCGCAGGTCGGCGACGGCGGCGGCGACCAGGGCCGCCGCGCCGGGGCGGGCGCCGGGGGCCAGCACGGTGACGCCGACGCCCAGCGCGGCGACCTCGTCGGCGAAGGCGGCGGTCGGCAGGATCGACAGGATGCGCACGGCGTCGCCGCGCGCCCGCAGGGCCGCCGCCAGCCGCACGAGCTGGGTCTCGGCCCCACCCCGGGCGAGCCCGTTGGTCACCAGGACGGTGCGCCGCACCGCTAGTAGGCCCCGTTGCGGCGGGTGCGCAGGACGACCCCGACCGTCCGCAGCACGATGCGCAGGTCGCCGCGGAGGCTGTAGGTGCCCACGTAGGTCGTGTCCATCTGCACGCGCAGCACGTAGGGGACGTCGTTGCGCCCCGAGGTCTGCCAGACCCCGGTGATGCCCGGCCGCAGCTGCAGGACCGGGCCGATGGCCCGCCCGTAGCGCGCGGTCTCCAGCTCCACCAGGGGCCGCGGGCCGACCACGCTCATGTCGCCGCGCAGCACGTTCCAGAACTGGGGCAGCTCGTCCAGACTGGTGCGCCGCAGCCAGCGCCCGAGGGGGGTGACCCGGGGGTCGTCGCGCAGCTTGTGGGTGCGCGCGAACTCCTCGTGCAGGTCCGGGCGTGACGCGAGCAGGGTGGCCAGCGCCCGGTCGGCGTCGTCGACCATGGTGCGGAACTTCCAGCAGCGGAACGTCCGCCCCCCGCGCCCGACGCGGCGGTGCCCGTAGAGCACCGGCCCGGGCGAGCTCAGCTTCACCCCGGCCGCCAGCACGGCGAACAGCGGGAGCAGCAGCACCAGGACGAGCGCCGCGAAGACCACGTCGAACAGCCGCTTGGCGACCGCGCGACGGCGCGAGCCCGGCGGTAGGACGCGGACCTCCAGGGTGTCCCCGGCGGCGTCGATGACCGCGACGGCCAGGTCGCCGAGGTCCGCCCCGCCGGCGGCGTCGCCGGGGGAGGCGGGGTCCGCGGGGGGCGCCGGCGCGCCGGGCGGCAGCGGCCAGGGGGTCACGGTGAGCGAGACGGTCGTGGGCTGCCGCAACGTTGGGGCATCTCCGGGAAGAGGTCGAACGTGACGCGCGACACTCTTGTGCAACCGCTATGTCCGAGTCAAGCTGATTGGGAAGAACGTACGGTTATCTCCGGCGAGCCCCGTGATTGGGCCGCCCGCGGCCGGGCCGGTATGGTCGCCCCGGCCGGCTGGTCACCGGACACCCCCCATCCCCCTTGGAGGAACAGCGTGGAGCATCTCGTCGCGCCGCACGGCGGCGCGCTGACAGAGCTGCTGGTCGACGAGCAGCGCGCCGCCGACCTGCGCGCGGCGTCGCGCGACTGGGTCTCGTGGGACCTGACGCCGCGCCAGCTGTGCGACGTGGAGCTGCTCGCCGTCGGCGGGTTCTCCCCGCTGCGCGGGTTCCTGGGCAGCGCGGACCACGCGGCCGTGCTCGCGGGGATGCGCCTGGCCGACGGCAGCCTGTGGCCGATCCCGGTCACCCTGGACGTGCCCGAGCAGGTCGCCGAGCGGCTGGAGCCGGGCGCGGTGCTGGCCCTGCGCGACCCGGAGGGCGTGCTGCTCGCCGCCGTGTCGGTCCAGGAGCTGTACCGCCCCGACCGCGAGGCCGAGGCCCAGGCCGTGTTCGGCACCACCGACACCACCCACCCCGGCGTCGCCCACCTGCTGGGGCGGTCCAACCCGGTCTATGTGGGCGGGCGCGTCGAGGCGGTCCGCACCCCCGAGCACTACGACTTCCGCACCCTGCGCCGCACCCCCGCGCAGACGCGCGCGGCGTTCGCCGAGCTGGGCTGGCGCAGGGTCGTGGCCTTCCAGACCCGCAACCCGATGCACCGCGCGCACCAGGAGCTGACGCTGCGCGCGGCGGCCGAGGCCGGCGCCAACCTCCTGGTCCACCCGGTCGTGGGCATGACCAAGCCCGGCGACATCGACCACTACACGCGGGTGCGCTGCTACGAGGCGCTGCTGCGGCGCTACCCCCGCGACACCGCGATGCTGTCGCTGCTGCCGCTGGCGATGCGCATGGCCGGCCCGCGCGAGGCCGTCTGGCACGCGATCATCCGCAAGAACTACGGCTGCTCCCACCTGATCGTGGGGCGCGACCACGCGGGCCCGGGCAACGGCGCCGACGGGCAGCCGTTCTACGGCCCCTACGACGCGCAGGAACTGCTGGCGGCCCACGCCGACGAGCTCGGCGTGGCGATGGTGCCGTTCCGGATGATGGTCTACCTGGCCGACGAGGACCGCTACGTCCCCGACGACGAGGTCCCCGCCGGGGTCACCCCCACGACGATCTCGGGCACCCAGCTGCGCGCGCGCCTGGCCGAGGGCCGCGAGATCCCCACCTGGTTCACGTTCCCCGAGGTCGCCGAGGAGCTGCGCCGCACCCACCCGCCGCGCGCCGCCCAGGGCTTCACGGTGTTCTTCACCGGGCTGTCGGGCTCAGGCAAGTCCACCATCGCCAACGTGCTGCTGGTCAAGCTGCTGGAGCGCGGCGGGCGCAGCGTGACGATGCTGGACGGCGACGTCGTCCGCAAGCACCTGTCCTCCGAGCTGGGGTTCTCCAAGGAGCACCGCGACCTCAACATCCGCCGGATCGGCTTCGTCGCCAGCGAGATCACCCGCGCCGGCGGGATCGCGGTCTGCGCCCCCATCGCGCCCTACGACGGCACCCGCCGGGCCGTCCGCGAGATGGTCCAGCCCGGCGGCGGCTTCGTCTTGGTGCACGTCGACACGCCGCTGGAGGTCTGCGAGCAGCGCGACCGCAAAGGGCTGTACGCCAAGGCCCGCGCGGGGCTGATCCCAGAGTTCACCGGCATCTCCGACCCCTACGAAGCACCCGCGGACGCCGAGATCGTGCTCGACACCACCGCGCTGACGCCCGAGGAGGCCGCGCAGGAGATCCTGCTGCACCTCGAGCGCGAGGGCTACCTCACCCGCTGACCGCCACCACCGAGGGGCCGGGTCCGCGGACCCGGCCCCTCGGCGTTCGTCAGGACGCGGTGGAGCCCTCGCCGGTGGCCGCGGGGGTGCCCAGGTCCAGCGGGAACGCGGTCACCAGGCTCATCACCAGGACCGCGACGCCCGCGAACACCGACACCGTCAGCGCGGTGTCGTCGTCGGCGAAGCCGAAGGCGAACGGCGCGAGGATCAGGAAGAACGCCAGGATGTAGTCGAGCACCGCGTGGACGCGGACCGGCAGGATCCTGGCGACCGCCAGCCGCCCGGGGGTCAGCAGGGCGTTGGCCAGCACGACCACGCCCACGGCGATGAACACCGGGAAGGCGACGGACTCCCGCAGCCCGAGGAGGAACGGGGCCAGGACGAAGGACAGGCCCAGCAGGTAGTCCACCGCTTCGTGGACGGGCCAGGGCAGGAGGCGCACGGCGGACATGGCGGCAGGGTACCCCTGCTAGCTCGCAGGCTCACCGCGCACTTTGGTGGAGCGCTACGCGCCCGTGATCCCTCAGTGGCGGAAGTGGCGGCGGCCCGTGAAGACCATCGGGACACCCCGCTCGTCGCACGCGGCGACGACCTCGTCGTCGCGCTTGCTGCCCCCCGGCGAGATCATCGCGACCACCCCGGCGTCCAGCGCCGCGTCGGGGCCGTCGCGGAACGGGAAGAAGGCGTCGCTGGCCAGCACCGCCCCGCGCACCCGCCCGCCGGACTTGTCGATGGCGATGCGGACGCTGTCGACCCGCGACATCTGCCCCGCGCCGACGCCGACCACCGCGCCCCCGGCGGTCAGCACGATCGCGTTGGACTTGGTGTGCTTGGCCACCCGCCAGGCGAAGCGCAGCTCCGCCAGGGTCGCGGCGTCGGGCTGGGCCGCGGTCGGCACCGTCCAGGCCGCCTCGTCCTCCGGCCCGGTGTCGGCGTCCTGGACCAGCAGGCCCCCGGCCACGCTGCGGACCGCGCGCTGCCCGGGGGCCGGGGGCTCCAGCGCCAGCACGCGCAGGTTCGCCCGGGTGCGCAGGACCGCCAGCGCGTCGTCGTCGACCGCGGGCGCGCACACGACCTCGGTGAAGACCTCCACGATCCGGCCGGCCGTGGCCGCGTCGAGCGGGCGGTTGACCGCCACGATCCCGCCGAAGGCGCTCACCGGGTCCCCGGCGAGCGCCGCCGGGTAGGCGTCGGCCAGGGTCGCCGCCACCGCCAGCCCGGCCGGGTTGGTGTGCTTGACGATCACGACGCAGGGCTGGTCGAACTCCGCGGCCATGCCCCAGGCGGCGTCGGCGTCGAGCAGGTTGTTGTAGGACAGCTCCTTGCCGTGCAGCTGGCGGGCGGCGCCCAGCCCGCCCTCGCCCGGCTGGAACCAGCCGCGCTGATGGGGGTTCTCCCCGTAGCGCAGCGGCGTGCCGCGCCCGAACCAGTCCGCGACCGCGGCGTCGTAGGCGGCGGTGTGCGCGAAGGCCGCGGCGGCCAGGCGCCGGCGGGTCGCGGCGGTCAGCCCGCCGCGGTCGGCCAGCTCCGCGAGCAGGACGTCGTAGTCGGCCGGGTCCACGACGACGCCCACGGCGTCGTGGTTCTTCGCGGCCGCGCGGACCATGGTGGGCCCGCCGATGTCGATCTGCTCGATCGACGGGTCGGAGGGGAACGGGTAGAGGTTGGCCACGACCAGGTCGATGGCGTCGATGCCGTGGTCGGCGAGGGTCGCGAGGTGGGCGTCCTTGGACCGGTCCGCCAGGATCCCGCCGGCGATCACGGGGTGCAGGGTCTTGACCCGGCCGTCGAGGATCTCGGGGAACCCGGTCACGGCCGCGACGTCGGTGACCTCCACGCCCGCCTCGCGCAGCAGCCGCGCGGTGGACCCGGTCGACACCAGGGCCACGCCGGCCTTGGTCAGCCCGCGCCCCAGGTCGGCCAGCCCGGTCTTGTCGTAGACGCTGACCAGGGCGCGGCGGACGGGGACGACGTCGGGGGAGGGCACGGCGCGGCTCCTAGGCGGGGAGGACGGTGACGTGGCGGCCGTCGACCTTCACGCGGTCGCGGCAGAGCAGGGCGACGCACCGCGGGAGCAGCCGGTGCTCGACCGCGCGGATGCGCGCGTGCAGGGTGGCCGCGGTGTCGTCGGGCAGGACCGGCACCGCCTCCTGGGCGACGACCGGGCCGTGGTCCACCTGCTCGTCGACGAGGTGGACGGTGCAGCCGGTCACCTTCACGCCCCAGGCGAGCGCCTGCTCGACGGCGCCGGCGCCGGGGAAGGCCGGCAGCAGCGACGGGTGGACGTTGAGCGTCGGGAACCGGCGCGGGAACGCGGGGCCCAGCACGCGCATGAACCCCGCCAGGACGACGAGGTCCGGGTCGGCCGCCGCGACCGCGGCGAGCACCGCGCCGTCCCACGCCGCCCGGTCGGGGTGGTCGGCGGGCGCGACGACCGCGGTGGCGATCCCCCCCGCCCGGGCGCGGTCCAGCCCGCCCGCCCCGGCCCGGTCGGCGACGACCAGCTCGACGCGCCCCCCGAGGTCGGGCGCGTCGAGCAGCGCCTGCAGGTTCGTCCCCCCGCCCGACACCAGGACCGCGATCCGCTTCACGCCCTGCCGCCTCCGGCCGCCGCGGTCAGCTGCGTCGAGACGACCTCCAGCAGCGCGGTCCGCCCCGACAGGGCGCTGCCCTCCACCCGGTCGTGGAGCCGCCGATCTGCGGTGACGACCTTGCAGTCCTCCCGCTCTGCGAGCGCGATGTAGACGCAGTCGTACACCGGATGCCGGAGCTGGATCGCGAGGCGGAGGGCACGGGGCAGGAGCGGGCCGGCGGCACGCACGTCCAAGGGCTGATCGTCCATGCCGTCAAGGATGCGCACGGCCTGCTCCGGGTCGAGTCGACCTTGACCCGCCGCCTTCCACAGCACGTTGGCCAGCTCGACGCGGAGGAGGTCGGGGGCCAGCAGTACGTCCGCATCGGTCAGCACGCGGCGAGCGTGGTCCTCCTGCTCCTCCGGTAGGAACCACTTCGCTGCCACGCTCACGTCGACGACGACGTTCAGCGGTCTCGGTCCTCCCGGACGAGGGGCGTGCTGTCCGGCAGGAGTCGGCCACCGTTACGGTCCCGGATCTCCGCCTTCATCGCGTCTGCGAACGCGATGAACTCCTCCCGGCTGAGCCGCGACGAACGTTCCAGGATGTCACGGACCTCGGCCTCGAGCGACCGGCCGTGGAGCCGCGCCTTGATGCGCAGGCGCTCCACGGCGTCCTCCTCGAGGTTGCGCACGGAGATCTGGGCCATGCCCCGGATGCTAGCAGAAGTGCTAGCACTCACCCGCGGAGGCGGGCGATCATCAGCTCGGCCGTCTCGGTCGGGTTGGTGCCGACCGCGATGCCCATGGCCTCCAGGGCGGTCTTCTTGTCCGCGGCGGTCTCCCCGCCCTCGGAGCCCTCGCGCACGATGGCGCCCGCGTGGCCCATCTGCCGGCCGGGCGGGGCGGTGAAGCCGGCCACGTAGGCCACCACCGGGGTGTCCGCGGCGTTGTCGGCGATCCAGCGCCCCACGCGCTGCTCCTCGGTCCCCCCGATCTCGCCGACGAAGACGATCGCCTCGGTGGCCGGGTCGGCGGCGAAGCGCGGGATGATGTCGAGGAAGTCCGACCCGATGATCGGGTCGCCGCCGATGCCGACGCAGGTCGAGATGCCGATGCCCGCCTGCGCGAGCTCGTACATGATCTGGTAGGTCAGCGTCCCGGACCGCGACACCAGCCCGACGTTGCCGGGCGAGGTGATCTCGCCGGGGATGATGCCGACGTTGGCCGCGCCGGGGGAGATGATCCCCGGGCAGTTGGGCCCCACCAGGACCGGGCGCCCCTCCTTCAGGAAGGTCCCGTCGGCCTGGCGCGGGTAGAGGGTGTTGTAGACCCGGGCCATGTCGTGGACGGGGATGCCCTCGGTGATGCACACGATCGTGGCGATGCCCGCGTCCGCGGCCTCGAGGATCGCGTCGGCGGCGAACGGCGCCGGGACCATGATCATCGAGGTGTTCGCGCCCTGCTCGGCCACCGCCTCCGCCGCGGTGGTGAAGACCGGGACGCCGAGCTCCTCCCAGGTCGTCCCGCCGCGCTTGGGGTGGGTGCCGGCGACGACCTGGGTCCCGTAGGCCTGGTTGCGCTTGGCGTGGAAGGTGCCCTGGCTGCCGATGCCCTGGACGACCAGGCGGGTGTCGGCGTCGAGGAGGATGCTCACGAGGTGCTCCCGCTGGTGGTGGACGCGCGGGCGAGCTCGACGGCCTGCTGGGCCGCCGCGAGCATCTGCGCCGCGGGGACGACGGACGGGTGGGCCGCCTCGGTCAGGATGGCGCGCCCCTCCTCGGCGTTGGTGCCGTCGAGGCGGACGACGAGCCGCTGGGACACCGACCCCAGCCGGTCCAGCGCCCCCAGGACGCCCCGCGCGACCTCGTCGCCGCGGGTGATGCCGCCGAAGATGTTGACCAGGACGCTGCGGACCTGCGGGTCGGACAGGACCAGCGACAGCGCCTCCGCCATGCGGTCGGCGTCCGCGCCGCCGCCGACGTCCAGGAAGTTCGCGGCCCGCCCGCCCGCCTGCGACACGACGTCGAGGGTGGCCATGACCAGCCCCGCGCCGTTGCCGATGACGCCGACCTCGCCGTCGAGCTTCACGTACTGCAGCCCGGCCTCCTGCGCCCGCGCCTCCAGCCCGTCGTCGGCGTCGGTGTCGTCCAGCGCGGCGATGTCGGGGTGGCGGAACAGCGCGTTGCCGTCGATCGACACCTTCGCGTCGAGCGCGATCACCCGGCCGTCGGTCGTGCGGATCAGCGGGTTGACCTCGAACAGCGTCGCGTCGGCGTCCACGAAGCCCGCGTACAGCTTCACCAGCAGGTCGGTGGCGCCGTCGAGGTCCTCCCCCGCCAGCCCGCCCTGCTCGAGGATCGACCGGGCGCGGTCCGCGTCCAGCGGCACGGTCGGGTCGAGGTCGACCTTGGCGACCTTCTCCGGCGTCTCGCGGTTGACGGTCTCGATCTCGATGCCGCCCTCGGTCGAGAAGATGACCTTGTAGCCCTTGCTGACGCGGTCGTGGAGCAGCGACAGGTAGTACTCGACGGCGATGTCGCTGGCCGGTTCCACCAGCACCTGGCGGACGACGTGGCCCTTGATGTCCAGGCCCAGGATCGCCTCGGCGGCGGCGCGCGCGGCGGCCGGGTCGGCGCAGTACCTCACGCCGCCCGCCTTGCCGCGGCCGCCCGTCAGCACCTGCGCCTTCACCATCACCGGCACGCCGAACTCGGCCGCCTGCGCCTCCGCCTCGGCGGGTGCGGTCGCCACCTTGCCCTGCGGGGTCGTCGGCACCCCGTACCGGCGGAACAGGTCCTTGCCCTGGTGCTCGAGGAGGTCCACGGGTTCTCCGTCAGTCGCGGTCCGGCACGTTGGCCCGCACCCACTCGACGATGTCGGTGGTGCGGGCGCCGGGGGTGAAGATGGCCTTGACGCCGAGCTGCTGGAGCTCGGCGATGTCCGGCTTGGGGATGATGCCCCCGCCGAACACGAGGACGTCCGCGGCGTCGCGCTCGCGCAGCAGCTCGACGACGCGGGGGAACAGGGTCATGTGCGCCCCGGAGTGGATCGACAGGCCCACGGCCGCGACGTCCTCCTGGAGCGCCGCCTCGACGATCTGCTCGGGGGTCTGGTGCAGGCCGGTGTAGACGACCTCCATCCCCCCGTCGCGCAGCGCGCGGGCGACGATCTTGGCGCCCCGGTCGTGCCCGTCGAGCCCCGGCTTGGCGATCAGGACGCGGATGGCCACGCTGTGCCGGCCCTCCTGTCGGCTCGTCGGGGAACGGGCGGGAGCATACCAGCGGCCGGTCCGCCGCCATCCGGCTGCGAAGATGGGGGTGTGGACGAGGTTCCCGACTACGGGCCGCGCGGGTACCTGCCCCCGCGCGCGGCGCGGCGCGCCCGCAAGATCGTGCTGCGCGAGCGCATGGGCCTGCAGTGGCCCGTCGCCGCGGTCGTCGCCGGCGTCCTGGTGGTGCTCGTCGGCGCGGTCTACCTGCTGCGCTCCGGGCCGCCGGGGGCGCCCTTCGTGCCGCTGGGGCCCGTCCCCGCCGTCGAGGGGGTCACCCCGGCGCGCGCGGCGGGCGACGCGCTGCTGGTCGCCGTGGTCGCCGGCCGGGTGGGGGTGTTCGCCGACCCGGGCGTGCCGGTCACCTGGTGCGCGGCCTCGCGGCGGCTGGAGTCGCCCGACGGGCGGGTCTGGACCCCCGAGGGGATCCTGGTCGGCGGGGACGGCGCCTCCCTGCGGCCGGTGCCGAGCACCGTCCACGGGGGCGAGCTCTACGCCGACCCCCGCACCGCCACCGACCTGCCGCCCGACCCCCGCGGCGAGCGCACCGCCTGCGGGGACGGACCGACCGGCCCCTGACCGCGGCCGGCGGTAGGGGCGGCGCGGTCACGGCCCGCGGGTTCAGATCACCTCCGCCATCAGCGCCAGGAACGGCCGGCCGGGGATCGCCAGGGCGTGGCCGAAGCCGTAGTCCCCCCGGTCGCGCACCGTGTAGTTCACGACCTGCGCGCCGCGGTGGTCCAGGGCCGATAGGTAGGTCGCACCACCGCAGAAGCGGCGGTTGCGTGACAGCGCGACCCCGACGGGATCCACCAGCCTGCTGTCGCGCAGCGTCCCGACCCGGGTGAGATCGTCCTCCAGCTGCACCACCGCGCGGTCGCCCCGGCTGGTGACGACCAGGTCGTTGCCGACGGCGAAGTCGGTCGTGTACTCGATCGAGGTGGGGTTGCGCCCCACGTCCACGGCGTCCACCTGGGCCGGTACACCGGCCTCCTCCTCGGTGGCCAGCCCGCCGACGTCGAAGCGCAGGAACTGCCCGGCCAGGGTCGCCACGTAGGCGCTGCCCGCGAAGACGCCGTCGTCCCAGACCTCCGGGGAGCGCCAGTCGTTGGAGCCCGGTGGGCGGGCGTACCCCGCGGCCACGGCCGTCGGAGCCTCGACGTGCAGGGTCGCCGCGACCAGGGGTGCCTGCTCCGGTGCGTGGGCGAACGTGAAGGGCCACTGGTCCGGCGCGGGTCCCACCTCCTGGGTCTGCTGGTGGCGGTCCTGGGTCGTGAAGTGCATGTCGCGGTAGTAGGAGAGGAGCGGCTGCAGGTCGACGAAGGCGACCGCGTCCTCCGCCCGGGAGGAGACCACGGCGTAGCCCGCTCTGGCGGTCCGCTTCCAGATGCTGCCGCTGTGGCCGTACCAGACATCGCGCTCGCCCTGCCGGCCGAGGTCCAGGCCGACGTTGTCGGTCTCGCCGCGACTGGACCGGAAGATCGTGTCCGCCGTCGCCTCGATGTCGGTGGGGGCGGCGAAGGGGAGGTCCACCGCCCCGAGCAGCTTGAGGTCGCGGACCGTGGTGCTGCTGGGGAACCCGAACCGGAAGCCGTCCTCCGGGTCGGCGTCGCCGGTCGCGTGCACCGCGCCTTCCAGGGCGAACACCGCGACCTCACCGACGTGGCGTCGGGTGTCCCAGGTCGTGACCAGGGCGAACTCGCCCCCGGGCGTGACCGCGACGGCCGTGGGCACGTCGCCCTCCGGCACCCGCGACGCGGGGTAGCGCCCGTACTTGGTGTTGGGGTCGTTGCCGTTGCCGGTGATCCCCACCATCCCGTCGCGGAACGCGACCACCGAGTAGATGGACCCGCCCGCGCGCGCCTGCCCCATCGCCACCGGCAGCCGCGGCGCCGCGCCGCCGGACGCCGCGGCCCAGCTCGCGCTGTCCAGCGCCGGGTCGCGCTCGCGGCTGTAGTGGTTGCCCTGGTCCGGCTCCGTCTGGACCCGGTGGTCCAGGAGCCATCCCGGCGCCGCACCCGAGCAGTACACCGAGCCGTTGCGGGCGCGGGCCAGACCGGCGTCGCCGTCGGTGTCGGGGCTGTAGGCCAGCGGCCCGGACATGGCGAACCAGTCGGTCCAGGTGCGGTCGTCGTAGGCGTCGCGGTCGCCCTCCAGGCCGCCCTCACCACGCTGGGGCAGCGTCGGCGCGTCGGCGGCCGCGCCGTAGTCGTCGGCGGACGGCCCCAGGCGGGCGTCGACGGTCGCGGGCCGGTCATACGCCGCGGCCACGGCCTCGTACGCCGCGGGGTCCACCGCTCCGTCGGGGCCCAGGACGGGCTCCGACCAGTCCCCGATCGGCGGGGCAGCAGGTGCCGGTGGGGAGGGTGGCGCGGGGGCCGGCGCGGTGGGGCTCGTCGCGGGCGGGCCACCGGCGGGAGGCGCTGGGGGCGGGGCCACGACCGCCGGCGGCGCGGGTGCGGGCCGGAGCGTCGCGCCGGACACGCCGTCGCAGGCGCCCGCGAGCAGGGCGGCCACGGCGACGGCCGCCCAGCGGCGGGCGCGGGGCAGGGTGCGCGGCCTTCGTTCAGCTGGGGTTGCCGGTGGCATCGCTGTCCTTTCGCGGGGTGATCGGTCCCGACGCTCGGGCGGGCTGGGTGACCGCGGACGCCGGCTGCTCACGAACAAGGCGACCCGCTCTAGGGGGCGGGCCGCTCGCCCGGATCGGTGGTCAGCAGGAGGCGGTCCAGCCGGGCCCCGTCCTCGCGGTTGTGGACGCGCAGGCGGTGCAGGCCGGCGCCGAGGTCGTGGGCGGGCGCGCCGTCGGCGGCAGGCACCCGGACCCATTCCCAGCCCGCGGTCGTGAGCCGTCCCTCCACGTCGGGGAAGTGCCAGGCCAGCTCCGGCCCGCCGTCGACCGACACGAAGAAGGAGTTGCTCCCCGTGTGCGAGCCGCTCACCCGGGCCCACAGGTGGTAGCGCCCGGCCGCGGGCAGGAGCACCTCGAGGTCGACCGCGCCAGGGTTGGGGTCACGGGCGCTGGGGCCCGTGCTCTCCGCCACGCCGACGGAGGCCGCACCCGTGCCGGGGTCGCGGACCACCTCCATCGGCGCGGTCAGCACCCCATCCTCCGCCTCCAGCAGCAACCGGTGGGGCGCGACCGCCGGGGTGGGCGGCGGCGCCGGGGCACCCTCCGGGGATGGCGTCGGGGCGGCATCGGGGCCCTCCTGCTCCGCGGGAGCGGGTGGCGTGGTGGGTGGGGGCGGCGCGGCGGACGGGGCGGGCGGGGGCGGGACGGCCGGGGGGTGGGGCAGCAAGGGCGCCGGTCCGGACGGTCCCGGCGGGGGCGGCGGTTCCGCGGGGGCCTGCGTGGCGATCGCCAGCTCACGGCCGGGCGGGACGACCGCGGTCAGGGTCGCGGCCACGGCGAGCAGCGGCACGGCCACGGCGCAGACCGCCAGCGCCCGCCGCCGGCGCCGGTACGCGCGGGCGCGGCGGGCCACGTCGGCCAGGTCCAGCGGGGCCCACGCGTCGACCCGCGCACGCCGCAGGGTCTCGTCCAGCGCGGGACCGCTCACGATCCGGCTCCGTCCGGGAGGGTCGGACCCAGGTGGCGGCGCAGGGTCCGGAGGGCCTCGTGGGTCTGCGACTTCACGGTGCCCGGCGAGCAGCCGAGCGCCTGGGCGGCCTCGGCGACCGAGAGGTCGGCGTAGTAGCGGAGGATCAGGGCGGACCGCTGCCCCACGGGCAGGGCGGTGACGGCGGCGCGCACGTCCAGCACGTCGGCGCGGTCGAGTTCGGGCGGGAGCGGCACGGCGCCGGTACGGGTGAGAGCGCGGTGCTCCGCCAGCTTGCGGCGGAACAGGGAGTTCCCCAGGTTGAACGCGACCCGGTAGGCCCACGCCCGGGGACTGGGCAGCCCCCGGACGGTGTCCCAGTGGCTGTACACGCGCGCCAGCGTCTCCTGTGTGAGCTCCTCGGCCACGTGATGACCGTGGCGCAGCGCCAGGGAGTCGAGCAGGCGGGGTCGCAGGCCGCGGCAGAACGCCTCCAGCCCGAGATCCCCGAGGTCGTCCGGTCCCGGCTCGTCGACCGGCTCTGCCAGCACGATGCCGCCGCCCCGCTCCCCGCCGTCCCTGCGCTTCACGGTGGGTACTACGCGCGGCGCCGCCCTGGGGTTGGGGCGCGGGACACGGTCAGCGCCAGTGCAGGGTCCGCCACCGTCCGGCCGGACAGTGGACGGTGGCCGCGGTCCTCGGTCCTCGGTCCTCTCCGACCGCCTGACCCCGCGGCGAGCGCACCGCCTGCGGGAACAGCTGAAGCGTCGGGTTCTCCGAAAATTGGAAAGCCCGACGTGAGGCCACTCGGGCTCCCTCGACCGGGCTGGTGGCCAGAGTTAAGCACGACTGCGATCGGAGACCAAGCACCCCGACCCTGTCCGGACGAACACCCGCCCCCCTCAGGGTGCTCCCCGACCCACCCCCGCTAGGCCCAATCGCCCGCCAGGAGGGGGACGATCGGGTGGGCGTCGCGGTCGAGGCGCAGGCGGTCGAAGACGTCGACGTCGCCGCCGCGGCGCTCCTCGGCCTCCAGCGCGCCGGTCAGGGCCGGGTCCAGCGCCGCCGCGACGGCGATGAACAGCAGCTCGACCCCCTCGATGTCCAGGAGGGCGGGGGGGTCGACCGGCGCCCACCGGCGGGTGCCGAAGCGCGCCTGGAGGTCGGCGGGCAGCTCGGGACGGCGTCCCGGCGACAGGCCGACGTCCCGCGGGGTGGGGGCCTCGGGGTTGCGCGCGCTGACGATCAGGCGCGCCTCGGCGGTGACGTTGAGCTCGCGCTGGACGGGCCCGGGCTCCGCGGGGGTGGCCAGCAGGTAGGCGAGCTGGGTGTCGCGGTCCCCGCGCAGCAGCGCGTAGACGCCCTCCCCCACCGGCCGCGCCGGCGGCTGGTGGCGGGTCCCGCGCGTCGCGGTGTCGTAGACCGAGGCCAGCAGCCGCGGGCGCACCGCCGCCGGGTCGGTGCCCGCCGCCTCGACGTAGGCCCACACGCGCTCGTGGCGGGCGGCGTCGGGCAGGCGCTTGCGGCCGACGCGCAGCAGCCGGAACCGGCCCGTCCCCCGCGGCACGAGCACGACGAGGAACTGCTGCACGTCGCCCAGCCCCGCCGGGGACCCCTCCTCGACCCGCGGCCGGAAGAAGAAGTGGATCTCCCCCGCCTCCAGGACCTCCGCCACCGGACGGGCGGAACCCTCAGGCCCGCACCAGCGGCGCGTACGCCAGCAGCAACCGCTTCGTCCCGTACTCGTCAAAGGCGATGAGCGCCTCCTCGTTGCCGGGGCGGCCCGACAGCTCCAGGATCCGGCCGGGCCCGAAGGTCGGGTGCAGGATCCGGTCGCCCACGCCGATGTCGGGCCCGTCGTCGTCGGCGGCGGGTCCCCGGCCCGTGTACTGGGACCGCACCCCGACCTTGGCCACGGCCCGGCGGCTGGCCGCCCCGCGCTCGGCGGAGCGGTCCTCCACCAGCTCGCCGGGGACCTCCTTCAGGAACCGCGACGGGGGGTTGGCGTTGGTGCCGCCGAACAGGGTCCGGCTCCACGCGCTGGTCAGGTACAGCCGCTGGCGCGCGCGGGTCATGGCCACGTAGGCCAGCCGGCGCTCCTCCTCCATCTGGTCGGGGTCGCCCAGCGACCGGTGGTGGGGGAAGACCGAGTCCTCCAGCCCCACCAGGAACACCACCGGGAACTCCAGCCCCTTGGCGTTGTGGATGGTCATCAGCGTGAGCCGCGCGTCGCCGTCGGCCAGGCTGTCCTGCTCGCTGACCAGGGCGATGCGCTCCAGGAACTCGGCCAGGGTCGCGTCGGGCTGCAGGTCGTTGAAGTCGTCGGCGACGCCGGCCAGCTCGCGGACGTTCTCCTCCCGGCCCAGCGCCTCGACGGTGCGCTCGGCCTGGAGCTCGGTGAGGTAGCCGGTCCGGTCCCAGGTCTGCTCGACGACCTCGCGCAGGGGCGGGGACGTCTCCACCATCCAGGTGCGCAGCAGGTCCAGCGTGCGGACGTAGTCCAGGACCGCCCCGACCGCCCGCGGCCCCAGCCACGGGTTCTCCTCGGCGCGGCGGCACGACTCCAGGAACGCGACGCCCTCCTGGGACGCGAAGCGGTCCAGGGCCTCCTCGCTCTTCGCGCCGATCCCCCGGCGCGGGACGTTGAGGACGCGCTTGGCGCTGACGTCGTCGGCGGGGTTGACGAGCAGTCGCAGGTAGGCGAGGAGGTCCTTGACCTCCCGGCGCTCGTAGAAGCGCGTCCCGCCGATCACCTGGTAGGGCATGCCGAGGCGGATCAGCACCTCCTCCAGCACCCGCGACTGCGCGTTGGTCCGGTAGAAGACGGCGCAGTCCCCGGGCTTCACGCCCTCCTGGTCGCCCAGGCGGTCGATCTCCTCGGCGACGAAGGCGGCCTCGTCCTGCTCGTTCTCCGCCAGGTAGCGCACGACCTTGACCCCGTCGCCCGCGTCGGTCCACAGGTTCTTCGGCAGGCGCCGGACGTTGTTGGCGATGACCGCGTTGGCCGCGTCCAGGATCGTCTGGGTGGACCGGTAGTTGCGCTCCAGCGTGATGCGGGTGGCGTCGGGGAAGTCGCGCTCGAACTCCAGGATGTTGCGGATGTCCGCGCCGCGGAAGCCGTAGATCGACTGGTCGGCGTCGCCGACGACGCACAGGTTGCGGTGCTCGGCGGCCAGCAGGTGCACGATCTCGTACTGCGCGCGGTTGGTGTCCTGCCACTCGTCGACCAGGATGTGGCGGAACTGGCGCCGGTAGCGGTCCAGGACGTCGTCGAACAGCTGGAACAGCTCGACGGTCTTGACCAGCAGGTCGTCGAAGTCGAAGGCGCTCGCGCGGTGGAGGCGCTCCTGGTACCGGCGGTAGGCCTCGCCGACCTTCTCCTCGTACCAGTTCTGCGCGCGCAGGGCGTAGGTCTCGAAGTCGACGAGCTCGTTCTTGGCCGCCGAGATCGCGTGGGCGGCGCCGCGCGGGGTCAGCCGCTTGGTGTCGATGTCCAGTTCGCGCAGGCACAGGCCGACCAGCCGGGTCGAGTCCGCCGCGTCGTAGATGGTGAACGACTTCTCGTAGCCCAGCCGGGGGGCCTCGGCGCGCAGGAGCCGGGCGCACGCCGCGTGGAAGGTGGACACCCACATCCCGCCCCAGCGGCGGATCGAGGGGTTGCCCTGGTCGTCGCGGCCGACGCCCACGAGCCGGTCGCCGACCAGCGCGCCCACGCGCAGCCGCATCTCGTCGGCGGCCTTGTTGGTGAAGGTGATCGCCAGGATCTCCTGGGGTGCCACGCCGCGGTCGCGGATGAGGTGGGCGATCCGGTGGGTGAGGACCCGGGTCTTGCCCGACCCGGCCCCCGCGACCACGAGCAGCGGGCCGGAGTCGTGCGCCACCGCGCGCGCCTGCTCGGGGTTCATGCCCTCTAGCAGCGCCGGGTCGACGCCGTCCAGCGGCGCCTCCGGCGCGTCCTGGTCCAGCGACAGGTCGGCCATGGCCCGAGTCTAGGTGGGGGGTGTGCCAGGACCGTCCTGCCACGCGTCGGGAGTAGCGTGGCGGCCATGACTGAGCAGATCCCCCAGGCCGCGCACCACCTCTTCGACGACGTCAACTTCGCCCACGTCGTGACCCTCAACGACGACGGGTCGCCGCAGACCACGCCGGTCTGGGTCGGGCGGGAGGGCGACCTCGTGGTGTTCAACACCGCGAAGGGCCGGGTCAAGCACCGCAACCTCGAGCGCGACCCGCGGGTGGCGGTGTCGATCGTGAACAAGGACCAGCCCTACGAGTGGGTGCAGGTCCGCGGCACGGTGCAGATGGAGGACGACACCGACAACGCCCACATCGAGGCGATGGCCCAGAAGTACCTGGGCGGTCCCTACCCCTTCCACCAGCAGGGCGAGCAGCGCGTCATCGTGCGCATCACCCCGGACAAGGTCACCCACGCGGGCGGCTGACCGCGGCCGCTCAACCGCGCCCGGCGCCTCCCAGCGACGGGCGGGTGTTGTCCAGCTCGGCGAGTCGCCGCAGCGGACGGGCGACCTAGGCGACCTTCACGCGGTCCACGTCGTCGGACTGCCGGGGCTCCTCGAGGAGGCCCAGGACGGCCTCCTCGATCCGCCCCTGGATGGCGGGCGTGTCACCGGGGGCCTCGCCGAGCGCCTCCAGGGCCGGCTGGATCGTGTAACCGGCGTCGTAGCGGTCGAACACCCGCGGGTCGATGTAGGAGGCGCGGGCGACGGTGGGGGTGTTGCCAAGCTTCTCCGCGACCTCCTTCGCCGCGTAGCTCTTCGCGCGCTTCGCCGCGGTCGCCGACCCCAGCGCGGGCACCGACACCGCCAGCGTGACCGCCGCCAGGACGGTCGCGTTCCAGGTGCGGAAGTCCTTGGCGGAGAAGTCCCCGCCCGACAGCTCCTTGATGAACGCGTTCACGTCGTGGGAGCGCACGTCGCGCCACTCCCCGTCCTGCCGGTAGGCGAGCAGCTCCGGCCCCCCGCCGCGGCGGCGCTTCAACCGGCCGACCATCGCCGCCACCTCCGGGTCGACGAAGTGCACGACCCGGCGCTTGTGGCTCTTGGCGAGGTAGTCGAAGGTCAGCTCCTCGCCGTCCAGGCGCACGTGCTCCTTGCGGATGGTCGCCAGGCCGAAGGTGTCGTTGGCCTCGGTGTACTCCTCGGTCCCGACCCGGAAGAAGCCGTGGTCCAGCAGGCGCACCGACGCGGCCAGGACGCGGTCGCGGGTCAGCTCCTCGCCGCCGTCCAGCAGGCGGTCGATGCCGGCGCGCAGGGCCGGCAGCGACCGCGCGAAGGCGAGCATGTCCTCGAACTTCTCCGCGTCCTTCCGCCGCCGCCACTCGTCGTGGTAGCGGTACTGGCGCCGGCCCGCCGCGTCGGTGCCGACCGCCTGCAGGTGCCCGTTGGCGTACGGGGCGATCCAGACGTCGTGCCAGGCGGGCGGCAGGACGAGCGCGGCGATGCGGTCCAGCGTCGCGGGGTCGTCGACCTTGCTGCCGGTGGCCATGTCGACGTACTCGAACCCCTTGCCCGCCGGCCGCCGGGTGATCCCGGGCCGGGAGCAGTCCGATCGTCGCAGTCTCACGTCATTCCCACTCGATGGTGCCTGGCGGCTTGGACGTCACGTCGTAGGCGACCCGATTTACCCCCGGGACCTCGTTCACCACCCTGTTGGCGATGCGGGCCAGGACCTCCCAGTCCAGCCGCGCGAAGTCGGCGGTCATGGCGTCCTCGCTGGTGACGGCCCGCACGATGATCGGGTGCCCGTAGGTCCGGGCGTCGCCCTGCACGCCGACGGAGCGGATCGCGGGCAGCACCGCGAACGCCTGCCAGATCTCCTTCTCCAGGCCCGCGCGGCGCAGCTCGTCCAGGACGATCGCGTCGGCCGCGCGCACCAGGTCGAGGCGCTCCGCGGTGACCTCGCCGATGATCCGGACCGCCAGGCCGGGACCGGGGAACGGCTGGCGCCACACGATCTCGGCCGGGAGGCCGAGCTCCTCGCCGACCAGCCGGACCTCGTCCTTGAACAGCCAGCGCAGCGGCTCGACCAGGGCGAAGCGCAGGTCGTCGGGCAGCCCGCCGACGTTGTGGTGGCTCTTGATGGTGGCGGCGGTGCCGTGGCCGGACTCGATCACGTCGGGGTACAGCGTGCCCTGGACCAGGAACTGCGCGTCGCCCGCGTGCTCGCGGGCCGCCTCCTCGAACACGCGGATGAACTCGGTGCCGATCAGCTTGCGCTTGCGCTCCGGGTCGGTCACCCCCGCGAGCCGGTCCAGGAAGCGGTCGGCGGCCCGCACGGTCACCAGGCGCGCGGCGGAGTGCGCGCCGAACGCCTCCTCGACCTGCTCGGCCTCGCCCTTGCGCAGCAGGCCGTGGTCGACGAACACGCAGGTCAGCTGATCGCCGACGGCGGCGTGCACCAGCGCCGCCGCGACCGCGGAGTCCACCCCGCCCGACAGCGCGCACAGCACGCGGGCGTCGCCGACCTGGTCGCGGATCGCCTGCACGGCGGCCTCGGCCACCGAGTGCGGCGTCCAGGTGCGCCGCGCGCCGGTGGCGTCGAGGAACGCGCGGAACACGCCCATGCCGTGCGGGGTGTGGGTGACCTCGGGGTGGTACTGGACGCCGAACAGCCGCCGCTGGGGATCCTCGAACGCCGCCGCCGGGGTCACGTCGGTGGACCCGACCACCCGGAATCCCGGCGGCGGGCGCACGACGGTGTCGGTGTGGCTCATCCACACGGTCTGGTCGGCGGGCGCGTCGTCGAACAGCGCGCTGTCGGGGACCGCGCGCAGGGCCGTGGGGCCGAACTCGCGGGCGCCGGTGGGGGCGACCTCGCCGCCCAGGGCCTGGGCCATGAGCTGCTGGCCGTAGCAGATCCCCAGGACCGGAACCCCCGCCTCGAGCACCGCCGGGTCCATCCGGGGCGCGCCCTCGGCGTACACGGACTGCGGCCCGCCGGACAGGACCAGCCCCTTGGGGTGGCGGGCGAGCAGATCGGCGGCCGGCGCGTCGCCGGGCACGATCTCGGCGTAGACCTGCAGCTGGCGCAGCCGCCGGGCGATCACCTGGGCGTACTGCGCACCGAAGTCGAGCACCAGGACGGTGTCCCGGTCGGGCGGGGGCGGCGTGCTCATGTCCGAACGCTAGCGCAACGGACGCGGCCGCCCGGCATGAGCCGGGCGGCCGCGGTGGGACCGGTGCGGGTGGGGTCAGCGGCCGATGGCCACCGGGGGCGAGAACGTCGCCGGGCCCTCGGCGCCGTCGGCGACCACCGTCACGGAGAACGCGTAGTCCCCCGCGGGCAGCAGCCGGAACTGGGCCCGGGTGGCCGACGCCGGGACCCGGCGGGTCGCGACGACCTCGTCGCCGCGCAGGGCGCGCACCACGTAGGCCTCGGCGCCCGCGGCGGGCGCCGCCCAGCTGACCCGCGCGCGGCGGCCGGTGACCTCCACGGCCAGGTCGCCGACCCCCAGCCCCGCCTCCTCGGCCGGGCCGGTGAGCGCGAAGGAGATGCGGGTGAGGGTGTCCTCGACGCCGGACAGGCCCTCGAACAGGCTGAACCGGTCCTCGCCGAAGTCGACGTCGATGTCGTCCTCGGTGCCGAACACCCCGTCCGGCCCGGGCCCGACGAGGTTGGCCAGGTCGCCGCCCTCGTCCTGGATGTTGGGCAGGTCGTTGGTGCGGTCGGTGTGGAAGTTGCCGAAGAAGTGCCCGGCCTCGTGGGCGGTGACGTTGCCGACACCGGTGCCGACGAGCGCCACGACGTCGGTCTCGGGGCCGACGAACTGGTTCAGCGAGTTGGCGTTGCCGGCGTCCGCGCTGAGCAGGTCGAGCAGCACCAGCGCGGTCTCCTCGCGGTCGAAGTTGCCGGGGTCGATGGTCTGGGCGATCCCGATGGTCGAGATGCCGGACTCCTCGATGGTGCCGCCGATGACGATCCGGCTGACGTCCTCCTCGCCGAACGTGTCGGGGTGGTCCCGGCTGTTGCGGATCTCGATGTCGAAGTCGTCCTCCAGGCCGCGCTCCTCGAGGTCCCTGGACAGGCTCTCCTCGACCGACGCGACGATGGCGTCGATGACGGCGTCCTCGTCGTCCGCGCCGAGGCCCCAGCCGCCGAGGAAGGCCGACAGCGGCGACAGCGTGCGCACGCCCGGGCCGCCGAACACCGCGGTGTTCAGCTCCTCGCCGTCGAAGTCCAGGAACAGCACCTGGGTGCCGCCGTCACCGGTCTCCGCGGGCGGGCGCTGGAGGCGCACCCGCGTCTCGTAGTCCCCGGTCCCCCGGTAGACCGCCAGGAAGTGGCGCCCGTCGAGGTCGGCGACGTGGTCGAGCACCGCGTTGCCGCCACCCAGCAGGCGCGTGCCCTCCGGGTAGATGACCGAGGCGTCCTGGTCGGACCCGATGACCTCCTTGCCCTCCGGGTCGAACAGGCTCACGCGGGTGGCCGCGCCCTCGGTGGACGCCGACACGACGTCGCCGGCCGCCAGCTCGACGCCGTAGACGTCGATGTCCTCGGGGACGTCCAGGTCGATCGCGACCTCGTAGGGCCCCTCGGAGCCCGCGCCGAGGCCGCTGGCGGAGTCGAACGGGTCCTCGGGCACCGAGGGGAACCCGACGACGGCCACGAAGTGGTCGCCCGGCTCCTGGACGGTGAAGGCCAGGAAGCTGTCGAGCGGGGCGCCGGGCTCGAAGGCGTCGTCGTTCGCGGCGAGGATCGTGCCCTCGGCGTCGTAGAGGAGCACCAGCGGGTCCAGCGTGCTGCCCAGCGCCTGGGCGTCCACGTCGACGGCGATGGACTGCCCGGCGGCGACGGCCGGCAGCGCGTAGAAGTCGAAGTCGCCGGTGCCGTCGCCCTCGATCGTGCCGTGCGGGCCGTCGCCGATCTGGGCGGCGGCGCGCGACCGGTCGGCCTCGGCGTCCACGCCCAGCCCGGTCGGGTTCGCGAGCGGGATCGCCCCGTCGTCCTCGGTGGACGCGGTGGTGGTCTCGGCGACCGGCACCTCGGCCAGGGTGCCCTCGATCTCCAGCTCGGGGACCTCGCCCTCGCCGGTGCCCGCCTCGCCGATCAGCTGCGCGGTGGCGAGGGTGTCGTTGCGGCCGAACAGGGTGTCGGGCTCGCCCTCCTGGACGGTCGGGAACGGCTCGATGTCGAACGCGCGGGCGTCCGCCTGCGCCGTCGCGGCCGGCGGCGGGGCCGCCTCGGCGCGCTGGCGGAGCAGCTCCCGGTAGAAGGCGAGGTCCGCCGGCTGGCCCGCGGGCGGCGTCGCGAGGAAGGGGTTGACGCCCGGCAGCGGCGCCTCGCCGGCCACCTGCTCGTCGGTCGGGAGCTGCTTGCTCGGGTCCTGCTGCACGCCGAAGGGCGCGAGCCGCGCGAGCGCGCCCGCCTGCGGGTCCGGCTCCTGGCCCGCGGCCGCACCCGTCAGCGGGATCATGACCGCCAGCACGAGCGCCAGCAGCCGTATCGAGGTCCTCGTCACGCGTTCCTCCGTCTGGGGAGTTGTGGGAGGAGCAACGCTGCCAGGAGCTGGGTAGACATTCATCAATCTCGAGGATGATTGTCCCGCACGACCTCATCCCCGGGGCGGGTCAGTCGCGCCAGGTCCAGGAGTAGTCGGGCGGGTCCAGGCCGCCGCGGCGGTCCGGCTCGCCGCCGCGATCCCCGCCCCCCGGGGGGCCGCCGGGCGGGGCGCCGGAGCCGGGCGGGGGCGGCGGGCGGCCTCCGGGGGCGCGCCCGGGTCGCCCGAGCCCGGGCCGCCCGCGCCGGGGTCGCGGTCCGACGGCGCGACGGGGCCGGGTGGGCTGGGGTCGGGGTCGCCGGGGCCCGTGGCGTCGGAGCCGGCGCCCTGGGCGCGGGGGGACGGGACCGCGGACGGGCCGGACGGGGGCGGCGGGACGGCCGCGGGGCCCGCCGGCTCCGCCTCGGACGCGTCGGGGGTGGGCGAGGGCGTCGCCGCGCGGTCCGCGACCGGCTCCTCGGCCCACCAGAACGACAGGTCGTCCTCGGCGTCGGGCGCGGGCGGCGCAGTCCGCTCCGGCTGCGCGGCCAGGCGCACCGGCGCGGGGTCGGGGGCCGCGCCCCAGTGGGGATGCGCAGGCCGACGAGCACGCCCGCCAGCACCAGCCCGCCCAGGGCGGCGGCGGCCAGGACCGCGCGCAGCACGCGCCGCAGCGCCGCGTCCGGGGCGCCGGGGGCCGCGGGCGACAGGGCGGCCCGGGAGGGGCGCGCCAGACCTCGCCGGGCGAGCGGAACAGCCCGAGGCCGTCCTCGCCCGGCCCCGCGGGCCGCGGGGCGGCGGCGCCCGGCAGCGCGCGGCCGCGCGCCGGCGCCGGTGCCGGCGCCGGGGGCGGGGCGGGACGCAGCGTCGTGACGCCCTCCGCGGCCCGCTGCAGGGCGTCCTGCAGCTGGGCGGCGGTCTGCCACCGCTGCGCCGGGTCCTTGGCCAGGGCCCGCAGCGTGACCGCCTCCAGCGACGACGGGACGTCCGGGCGATCCGGCGCAGCGGGACTGGGGTCGCCCGCACGTGCTGGAACGCGACCGCCATCGCCGTCGACCCGTGGAACGGGGGCCGCCCGGTCAGGCACTCGTAGAGCAGGACCCCCAGCGAGTACAGGTCGGACCGGGCGTCGGGCGGCCCGGCCGCGATCTGCTCGGGGGCCATGTAGTGGGGGTGCCGAGGATCCCGGTGGTCAGGGTCAGGGCGACGGTGTCGCCCAGGGCGCGCGCGATGCCGAAGTCCATGAGCCGCGCACCGCCCCCGGCGGCAGCATGACGTTGGCGGGCTTCACGTCGCGGTGGACCAGGCCGTGGGCGTGGGCGGCCGCCAGGGCCGCGCACAGGTCCACCGCCACCTGCAGCGCGGCGCCGGCCGGCAGCGCGCCGCGCCCGGCGAGCACCGCGGCGAGGGTCGGGCCCTCCACGTGCTCCATGACGATGAAGGGCAGGCCGTCGTGCTCGCCGGTGTCCAGCACCGCGACCAGGCCCGGGTGGGCCAGGCCGGCGGCCGCGCGCGCCTCCCGCAGGAAGCGGCGGCGGAGGTTGGCGGAGGTGAACAGGGCGTCGAGCACCTTGACGGCGACCCGGCGGTCCAGCACGCGGTCCCAGGCGTCGAACACCACCGCGGTGCCGCCACGGCCGAGGCGGGAGCCGAGCTCGTACCGGTCGGCGAGTACGCCGCCGACGACGCCCGCCCCGCGGCCCTCGCCCTCCTCGCCCGCCATCGGGAGAAGTGTGGCCGGTCGATCAGTGCGGGGGCAATTCCTGGGTGTGGACTTCCAGGCGACCGCGGTCGCCCGGCCGCCGCCTACCTGCCGCCGCCGTTGCCCGGGCCGCCGTTGCCGTTCCCGTTGCCGTTCCCGTTGCCGTTGCCGTTGCCGTTGCCGTTGCCGGGGTTGCCGGGGGGCCGTTGCCGTTGCCGCCCCCCGGGCCGGGCCCGCCGCCGGGGTCCGGATCGGGGTCGGGGTCCTCATCGGGGTCGTCCTCCCCCGGATCGCCGTCCCCCGGATCGTCGTCCCCCGGATCGTCGTCCCCGGGATCGTCGTCGGACGGCGCGGAGGGGACGGCTCCGGTGGGGCGGTCGCGGCCGGCGAGGGCGGCGCCGCGGGGGTGGGGGCGGCGGAGGGGCTCGGCGCCGCGTCGTCCTGCGCCGGCGCGGACGCGGTCGGCGACGCGGTCGGGGCGGGCCCCGCGGGGGCGCCCCCCTGGTCGCCCGCGCCCGCGCCGTCGCCGTCCTGGCCGTCACCGCCGTCGTCCTCCGGCGCCGCGGGGACGGCGCCGGCTGCCGGGGCGGCGGTCGGCGAGGGCGGCGCCGCGGGGTCGTCGCCGCCGAGCGAGGCGGCCAGCAGGCCCGCCAGCAGGACCGCGACCAGCGCGCCGAGCGCGGTCAGGGCGCGCCCCGCTCCCCTGCGCCGGACCGCGGTGCCCGCCACCCCGGCGCCACCCCAGCCGTCCCCCGCCCCGGCCCGCGCACCGGTCGCGGCCAGGCCGCCGGCACCCGCCGCCCCCGCGCTCGCCCAGCCCGCGCCGGCCCCGCCGGCACCGGCCGCCGCCGCACCGGCGCCGGGCTCGACGGCGTCCTCCAGGGCGGCACGGAACGCGGCCGCCTCCGGCCAGCGGTCCGCGGGGTCCTTGGCCAGCGCGCGCAGGACCACCGCCTCCAGCCGGGGAGGGATCTCGGGCCGGCGGCGCCGCAGCGGCTCGGGCGCGTCGTTCACGTGCCGCGCGGCGACGGTGATCGCGCTGGAGCCCTCGAAGGGCGGCGCCCCGACCAGGCACTCGTAGAGCACCGCGCCGAGCGCGTAGAGGTCGGTGCGCGCGTCCACCGGCCGGGCCTCGACCTGCTCGGGGGCCATGTAGCTGGGCGTCCCGATCACCGAGGCGGCGGTGGTCAGGCGCGTGCCGTCCTCCGCGGCCCGCGCGATGCCGAAGTCCATGACCTTCAGCGCGCCCTCGGGCGTGACCATGATGTTGGCCGGCTTCACGTCGCGGTGGACCAGCCCGCGGTCGTGCGCCGCGCCGAGCGCGGCCAGCACCTCGCGCCCGACCTCCACCGCGCGGGCGGGGGACAGCGGCCCCTCCGCCAGCACGTCGGCCAGCGTGCGGCCCTCCACGTACTCCATGACGATGAAGCGCGTGCCGTCGTGCTCGCCGGTGTCGTAGACGGCGACGACGCCGGGGTGCGCGAGCCGCGCGGCGGCGCGCGCCTCGCGCTGGAAGCGCGTGACGAACTCGGCGTCCGCCGCGAGCCGCGCGTCCAGGACCTTGATGGCCACGCGCCGGTCCAGGACCCGGTCGTGGCCCTCGTAGACCCTCGCCATGCCACCGCGGCCGAGCAGCCGGCCCAGCTCGTAGCGGTCACCGAGCAGGGTGGTGCTGACCCCCACGGTGGTGCGTCCTCCCTAGCGCGGCCTCAACGGCGGGCCATGCCCACGCCCTGGGCGCGCTGGTAGTGCTTGCCCTCGGTCTGCAGCGCCGGCGCGACCATGACCTCGGCGCGCTGGAACTCCTTGATGGTGGCGTACCCGGTCGTCGCCATCGACGTGCGCAGGGCACCGAACAGGTTCAGTGTGCCGTCGTTCTCCATCGCCGGCCCGAGCAGGATCTCGCGCAGGCTGCCGATCTGGGCGACGTCCACCCGCGCGCCGCGCGGCAGGTCGGGGTGGAAGGTGGCCATGCCCCAGTGGTGGCCGCGGCCCGGCGCCTCCGACGCGCGCGCCAGCGGCGAGCCGAGCATGACCGCGTCGGCCCCGCAGGCGATCGACTTGGCGATGTCCCCGCCGGTGCGCATGCCGCCGTCGGCGATGATGTGGACGTAGCGGCCGGTCTCCTCCAGGTGCCGGCTGCGCGCGCCCGCCGCGTCGGCGATCGCGGTCGCCTGCGGGACGCCGATGCCCAGGACCCCCCGCGAGGTGCAGGCGTTGCCGGGGCCGACGCCGACGAGGATGCCCGCGGCCCCGGTGCGCATGAGGTGCAGCGCCGTGGCGTAGCTGGCGCAGCCGCCCACGATCACGGGGATGTCGTAGCGGGCGATGAACTCCTTGAGGTTCAGGGGCTCCGAGCGCGTGGAGAGGTGCTCGGCGGACACGACCGTGCCCTGGATGACCAGGACGTCGAGGCCCGCGTCCAGCGCCAGCGCGTGCCAGCGCTCGACCTTCTGCGGGGTGAGGCTGGCCGCGACGGTGACGCCCGCGGCCTTGAGCTCCGCGATGCGCGCCCCGATCAGCTCCGGCTGGACGGGCTGCTTGTAGATCTCCTGCATCCGGGCGGTGGCGACCTCCGACGCGAGGCCGGCGATCTCCTCCAGCAGCGGCTCGGGGTCGTCGTAGCGGGTCCACAGCCCCTCGAGGTTGAGGACGCCCAGCCCGCCGAGGCGGCCCAGCTCGATCGCGGTGCGCGGGGACACGACGCTGTCCATCGCCGACCCGAGCAGCGGCAGGTCGAACCCGTAGGCGTCGATCTGCCAGCTGACGTCGATGTCCTCCGGGTCGCGGGTCCGCCGCGACGGCACGATGGCGATGTCGTCGAACCCGTAGGCCCGACGGCCGCTCTTCCCGATCCCGATCTCGACCTCGGCCACGCTGCCGACCTCCAACCCCGGTCCCTGGTCCAACCCCGGATAGGCGAAAGCCTCCCGGCTGGTATGCCCGTGCGCGCGGTGCGCGTGCCGGGACGGCTGGGAGGGATGTCCACACCGTAGCGCACACCACCCTGGAATCCGTCCTATCCTGCGGGCGGTCATGAGCGACGCAGAGGACTTCGGCGACTACGACGACGAGGACGCCCACCCGATCCCGCTGGATCGGCGGGAGGCGGCCTCGGTCAAGCGCGACCTCGAGGATCTCTCGGCCTTCCGGCGGATCTTCGAGCCCGAGGGCATCAAGGGGGTCAGCCTCTACTGCCAGGACTGCCTGGAGGAGCACTTCTACGGCTGGGACATGCTGGAGAACAACCTCCGGGCCCTGCTGGAGTCGGGCGAGACCCCGGTCCACGAACCCGCCTACGACCCCCGGCCCGACGAGTACGTGGACTGGGAGTACGCGCAGGGCTACCTGGACGGCATCGCCGACGCGGGCGGGCCGCCGCTGACGCGCCTGTCGGCCGTCGGTGACGCCTGCCCGTTCTGCGGCGAGGCGCTGCCCGACCACGGCGAGCAGGCGGTCTACTGCCCGGCGTGCGGCACGGGGCTCGCGCCCGCGCGCATGGCCCGCGCGCTGCTCAAGCGCGGCTGGGCGACGCGCGAGGTCGAGGACCTGCTGCGCTCCGCCCGCGTCCCCCCGATGCGCGGGCTGCCGGCCGACTAGCGGCGCGTCGTGCGCGGGCGCCGGGCGCGCAGGCCGCGGTGGACGGACAGGGCCAGCGGGATGGCCAGCAGCACGCCGGCGGCCGCGAGCAGGGCGACCAGGAACCCGAGCAGGCCCGTCGCGGTCCCGGCGGGCTGGGGCTGCGGGACGGCGACGCCGCGGCGGACCGGACGCGACCCGGGCCCGGGCGTGCGCGTGCTCGTCGGCGACGGGGTGGGGGTCGCCGCCACGTCCCCCGGCAGCGGCGGTGCGGGGCCATCGATCCCGCCGGCGCGCGGGGCGGGCGCGGGCAGGGCGACCGGCAGGCCGGCCTCCTGGCCCAGGACCTGCGCCAGGGCGCCACCCGCGCCGCGCAGCACCAGCGAGCCGAAGGGCACGAGGACCGCCACCACGACGATGATCAGCAGCACGGTGGTCACGGTCGTGTCCACGGCGCCGCGCTCGCCGGCCGTGCGCCCCCGTCCCATCGCTGTGCCCCCACCCTCGCCCCGCGCTCCCGGCCGCAGGATGGCCCAGCCCGCCCGGACCCCGGGGGACCCGGGTCCTGTCCGTCGAGCGCGGCCCCGAGCGTCGCGGGGCGGCGCCGGACCTCAGGGGTCCAGGACGGCGACGGCGACGTTGTCGCCGGCGCCGTGCTCGCCGGCGGCGGAGACCAGGTCGATGCAGGCCTCGTCGGCGGGGAGGCCCGCGGTGTGGGCGGCGGCGAGCGCCGCCCAGCGCGGGCCGGCGAAGGTGGTCAGCCCGTCGGACACGGCCACGACCCGGTCGCCGGGGCGCAGGCGGGTGTCGGCGACGCGCGGCAGCGGGGTGGCGGGGCCCAGGAAGGCGGCCTCGCGGGACACCACCGCCGCGCGGCGCGGGCGCAGGAGGGCCAGGCTCGTGTCGCCCCAGGTGGCGTGCAGCAGGCGCCCGTCGCGCGCGACGGCCAGGGTCAGCGCGGTGCGGCTGGCGGCGCGCTCGCCCTGCTGTCCGGCCACGGCCGCGGCCACCGCCTCGCGTGCGGCGACCAGGACGTCGCGCAGGTCCCCGGGCCCCACCGCGGCCGCGCCCACCAGCGCGGGGGCCGCGGCGACCACCACCTGGGCGGCGGCGCCGGCCGCGTCGTAGCCGCGGTGGCCGTCCAGCACCGCCACCATCCGCCCGCCGTCGCCGGCCGCGCCCACGACTGCGTCCTCGTTGGCGTCGACGTGGGGGTAGCCCTTGGGGTGCAGGCCGCGCGACAGGGCGATCGCCAGCCCGTCGTCGTGGGCGGCGACCCCGATGGCGCCCAGCTCGACCCACGCCGGCCCGGCCAGCAGCATCACCCAGGGCACGCCCACCGGCGCGCCCTCAGACCTCCGGTTCCGCGAGCGGCCGCCCGACGCTGGCGACGGTCAGGCCCGCGCGGCGCAGGGCCTCGGGGTCCCACAGGTTGCGGGCGTCGACCACGACGGGGTACTGCAGCAGCGCCGCGACGCGGTCCGGGGTCAGCTTGCGGTACTCGTCCCACTCGGTGCAGACCACCACGGCGTGGGCGCCGTCCAACGCCTCCTCCGCGCTGGCCGCGAAGGTGGCGTCGGGGTAGCGGTCGCGCACGTGGTCCAGGGCCGCGGGGTCGTGGAGGCGGACGTGGGCGCCCTCGGCGATCAGCCCGTCGATGACGTCGAGCGCCGGTGCGTCGCGGACGTCGTCGGTGTCGGGCTTGAAGGCCACGCCCAGCACCGCGACCTCCTTGCCGGGCAGGTTCCACATCAGCCGGCGCAGCTGGGCGACCGGCCAGGCCTTGGCCTCGCGGTTGATGCGGTCGGTCTCGCGCAGGAGCCCGAAGTCGTAGCCCAGCTCCCCGGCGATGTGGATGAACGCCTCGACGTCCTTGGGGAAGCAGGACCCGCCGTAGCCCAGGCCCGCGTTCAGGAACGACCGGCCGATGCGGGCGTCGTGGCCCATGGCGTCGGCGACGGTCGTGACGTCGGCGCCGGCCAGCTCGCAGATACGCGCGACGGCGTTGATGAAGCTGATCTTGGTGGCCAGGAACGCGTTGGAGGCGTGCTTGATGAGCTCCGCGGTGCGCACGTCGGTGGCGACGTAGGGGCAGTCGTGGCGGGCCAGCAGCGGCTCGTACAGCTCGCGCATGACCTGGTGCCCGCGCGGGGAGTCGGCGCCGACGACCACCCGGTCCGGGCGCAGGGTGTCGGCGACCGCGGTGCCCTCGCGCAGGAACTCGGGGTTGCTGACGACCTCGTGGCGGATCTCGGGCCCGCCGGAGCGCGCCCGCGCCTGGGCTGCCAGGCGCAGGGCCTGGCGGATGCGCTCGCCGGTGCGGACGGGGACCGTGGACTTCTCCGCGACGACCAGCGGGTGGTCGGCGTGCGCGGCCACGGTGGCGGCCACCGCCTGGACGTAGGACAGGTTGGGGCTGCCGTCCTCGCGCCGGGGGGTCCCGACGCAGATGAAGACGACCTCGGCCCCGGCGAGCGCCTCCTGCGGCGACGACGTGAACGTGAGCCGCCCGGACGCGACCGCCGCGGCGATCAGCTCCGGCAGGCCGGGCTCGACGAAGGGCACGCGGCCGCGCTGGAGGAGCTCGACCTTGGCGAGGTCCTCGTCCATCCCGACGACCTCGTGACCGAGGTCCACGAGGCACCCTGCGGTGACCAGCCCGACGTGCCCGGTCCCAATGACGCTGACCTTCACCCGCATCCCCCTCTATCAGACGAATCGGGCGCAACGTACCAGCCGCGCCTGTACCACTGCACCCTCCGGACGGGGTCGCCGTCAACTGGCGACGTAGCCGCCGCAACCACGGCCGCGTTCGTGACGTCTGAGGTGGGCACAGCTCCCCCTCCCGGCACAACAGGGCGAAAAACGAACGTGAGCCTCAAGTCGGCCATACTGGCCCAGATGACGCAGAACACCCCAGTTCGCGAGCGGCGAACCCTGCCGGTGGTCCCCACCACGCGCACGATCTACCTGGACGCCCAGCCGGCGACCTGGTACCAGCGCTGGGGCAAGCCGGCGTTCGATCGCGCCGTGGGCCTGGTCGTCGTGATCGCCCTCGTGCCCCTGTTCCTGCTCGTGGCCCTCGCCGTCCGCGCCACCCTCGGCGCGCCGGTGCTGTACCGCCAGCGCCGGATCGGGCTGCGCGGCGTCGAGTTCGACATCCTGAAGTTCCGCACGATGCTGCCGGACCGGCGCCGCAGCCGGCAGCCCTTCGAGGGACCGGACCGCCGCCGCACCCACAAGAGCGACGAGGACCCGCGCCACACGCGGCTCGGCCGGTTCCTGCGGATGTCCAGCCTGGACGAGCTGCCCCAGTTGTGGAACGTGGTGCGCGGTGACCTCAGCCTGGTGGGCCCGCGGCCCGAGCTGACCGAGATCGTCGAGCGCTACGAGCCCTGGCAGCACGCCCGCCACGTCGTGAAGCCGGGCGTCACCGGGCTGTGGCAGGTCACCCGCCGCGGCGACGGGCTCATGCACGAGCACGTCGAGGTCGACCTGCGCTACGTGGAGGACCTGTCGTTCCGCACGGATCTGAAGATCCTCGTCCTCACCCTGCCGGCGGTGCTCGGGCTGCGCCGCGGTTCCTAGGACGTTCGGGCAACGGCTTGAGGAACGGGCGGGACGAGCCGAGACACGAGCACGTGGGGCGCCGCCGCGCCCCCGGGAGGACGTAGTCGTGATCATCGTGACGGGTGGGCTGGGGTTCATCGGCTCACATGTGGTGGATGCGTACCTGGACCGCGGCCACGAGGTGACCATCGTCGACTCGATGGTCGCGTCGGTGACCGACGGCCGCGAGTTCGACCGGCCCGGCTGCCGGATCGTGCGCGAGCCCATCGAGGGCTGGCTCGCCGGCGGCGGCTCGTTCGCCGGGGCCGATCGCGTGGTCCACGCCGCGGCCCACGTCGGGCCCGCCGGGATCCTCAAGCACGCCGGCCGGCTGGGCGCCGACATCGTCGTCGCCACCCGCGCCGTCGTGGAGGCCTGCATCGACGCCGACGTGCCGCTGTGCACGTTCAGCTCGGCCGAGGTCTACGGCCGCAGCGGGCTGCTGGGCGAGAAGGACGACATCCGCGTCCCGACCGACTACAACGCCCGCATCGAGTACGCGATCGCCAAGACCCTGACCGAGGCGATGACGGTGAACAGCGCGCAGCGGGGTCTGCGCGGCATCGTCATCCGCCCGTTCAACGTCGCCGGGTCGCGCCAGTCCCGGGCGGGCGGGTTCGTCATGCCCACCTTCGTCCAGCAGGCGCTGGCCGGCCGCCCCCTGACGGTGTTCGCCAACGGCTCCCAGGTGCGCGCGTTCACCGCGGCCTCGGACCTGTCGCGGTTCCTCACCGACCACATGGACGCCGCGCTGGACTCGGCGAACAAGATCTACAACATCGGCAACCCGGCGAACGCGACGACCATCTGGGACCTGGCGGTCCGGGTGAAGGAGCTGCTCGGGTCGGACTCCGAGATCGTGCACGCCGACGCGCGCCTGATCCACGGGCCCACCTACGCCGAGGCCGAGTCGATCGAGAAGGTCCCGGTCCTGGACGCGGCCACCGCGCTGGGCTGGCAGCCGACGACCGACCTCGACACGCTCATCCTCGACACCGCCCGGTACTACACCGAGCACCGCGACCTGCGAGGGGCCGATGCTCCGCTCTGACAGCCTGTCGTCCGTCCTGGTCATCGCCCCCCACGCCGACGACGAGGTCCTCGGCTGCGGGGGGCTGATGGCCAAGCTCGCGCGCAACGGCACGCGCGTCCACGTGATCTACGCGGCCGTGGACGGCTTCCACCACTACGGGCTGGAGGGCGAGACCACCTACGCCCAGCGCGTCGCGGAGATCGACGACGTCGCCGAGCTGTTCGGCTGCACCTACGAGATCCTCTACGGCGACAAGGGCCTGATCGAGAAGCTCGACACGGTGCCGCGCCGGGACATGGTCGACGCCTTCGAGGCGGCGATGAACCTGCACCGGCCCGACCTGCTGCTGGTCAACGGCGGCGTCGACTACGACCAGGACCACATCGCGGTGTTCCAGGCCGCCTTCGCGGCGGCCCGGCCGATCGCGCCGCAGTTCGGCAAGCACCTCGTGCCCCACGTGCTCACCTACGAGATGACCAAGCTGAACTGGGCCGCCGAGCCGCTGCCGCGCAGCACCGCCTACGTCGACATCACCGAGCAGATCGAGCTCAAGCGCGAGAGCGTGCGCCGCTACCCCACCCAGCTGCGTCCCAGCCCGCACATCCGCAGCCTGGAGTCGGTGACCGCCCTCGCCTCGGTCCGCGGCAAGGAGATCGGCGTCGAGTACGCCGAGGCGTTCGCGGTCCTGCGCACGATCCTGTAGCGGCCCTGCGGCGGCGCGGGCGATGCCCGCGCCTCAGCGCTCCCCGGCCGCGGCGCCGGGGGCCGGGACGGGTGCCGCAGCGCGACGTAGCGCGCGCGGGCCCGCACCGCAGCGCGGCGGGCCACCGGGCCCGCGGGCGTCCCGGCCACCCAGCGGCGGAACACCCGCCGGGGCAGGCCGCCCGCCGCGGACACCGCGCCGCCCAGCCCGGGCCGCTCCACCGCGCCGTCGGCGACGGGCAGGCTCGCGGTCGCGAAGCGCGGCTTGTAGGCCTCGTGGCCGCGGCCGAGGTCCAGCCACGCCGTCCCGCGCGCCGCTTCCGCCTCCGCGGTGCGCAGGAGCAGGTGGTTGCCCGGGGAGTAGGTCGCCAGCTCCACGTCGTAGGCGGGGAACCAGTGGGTGGCGACCCGCGGCGCCCGCAGCACGAGGTCGATCGCGACGAGCCGGTCGCCCGCGTGCAGGGTGTGGAGCACGATCTCGCACCAGGGGTCGCGGCGCGCGAGCAGGTCGGCCAGGAGCGCGGCGACCGACCCGTCGCGGAGCACGTCGACCGCGCCGGTGCGGGCGTACTGCGCGGACTTCCACGCCAGCAGGGTGCGCAGGTCCGCCGGGTCGGCGCCCGCCCGGGTGCGCACCGGGCCCACCTCGCGCTCCAGCTTGCGCGCCTTGCGAGCGATCTGGCTGACCAGGTTGCTGGACGTCGCCCGGCGCGAGGCCTCGTACGCCGCGTAGCCGTCGCGCAGGTCCAGTCCCCAGGAGTCGTGGACCCGGTGCTGGTGTCGGGCGAACGGCGCCTGGGACGCGACCAGCGCGTCGAAGCGCCAGGCCGACAGGCGGCACCCGGCCAGCAGCTCGCGGGCGTCGAAGGTCCAGCCCGGCCGGTGCACCACGCCCTGCCAGTCCGACAGGCCCGCACCCAGCGGTGCGGCGATGCCCAGGCGGCCGCGCTCGAAGGCGAAGAAGCCCGCGACCTCCCCGGCGTCGCGCAGCACCGCCACGCGCGCCGCGGGCCGCACGCGCCCGACCGCCAGGGCGAACTCCGGGCTCAGGAACGGGTTGGCCAGCAGGTCGTCGGCGGCCTGGAACGCGTGCCAGCGCGCCAGGTGCGCGGCGGTCAGCTGGGCCGGTCGGAGGACCTGGACATCCATGGCTGCACCATCGACGGGCGTGGGCCGGGCAGCGGGCGTGGCGAGGACCACGCGGGCTGCGCCGGCGACGGGGGCGGCAGGGCGACCGCGGGCAGGCCGCGTTCCTCCAGGACGTCGAGCAGCAGGTCGGTGGCCGCGACCGTCGGGGAGCGGTCCGGGTCGGCGCCGGGGGGCAGTGACGCGCCGGGGACCAGCAGGTCCCCGCAGGCGTCGTGCAGCAGCACGATCGCCCCCGGCTCCAGGTCGCGGGCCACCCGCCCGGCGATGCGCCGGGGGTCGCGCTCGGCCCAGTCCCAGCCCAGCGCCGACCACAGGACCTCGGCGATCCCCGCGGCGCGCAGGCGGCGGCGGGCGGCGCGGGTCGTGGAGCCGTGCGGCGGGCGGAAGTGGCGGACGGGCGCGCCGGTGAGGTCGGCGAGCAGGTCGTGGGTGCGGTCCAGCTGCACGCTGAGCTCCGCCGCCGCCTGGTGCGGCAGCGGGCGGTGGTCCCAGGTGTGCGCCCCGATCGCGTGGCCCGCCGCGGCGGCGGCGCGCACCAGGTCGGGGTGGCGCTGCGCGGCCGCGCCGCAGACGAAGAACGTGGCCCGCGCCCCGCGGCGGGCCAGCAGGTCCAGCAGCGCGGGGGTCGTCACCGGGTCGGGCCCGTCGTCGAAGGTCAGCGCGACACCGGCCCGCTCCCCGGGGACGAGGTCCTTGAGCCGGAAGGCCGGGACGGCCCGCCACCAGGCCGGCGCCTCGGCCCACCGCCGCAGCTGCACGGCCTCCCAGCGCGCCCGCGCCTCGCCCCGCACCGCTAGAGGGCCAGGATCCGGTGGCCGAGGCTGCCGCGCAGGCGCCCCACGCGCCAGCCCAGGCGCAGGACCCAGGCGCCCAGCGCGGCGCGATCGCGCACCGCGAGCAGCCGCGGCACCGACAGCGCCCACCCGCCGAGCCCCCGGCGCCAGTTCGGCGGCGGCATCCCGTCGGCGGCGAAGCGGCGGTGCAGCGCCACGCTGGCCTCGCCGTAGGCGCGCATCTGGCGGTAGGTGGCGGCCAGGGAGCCGCGCAGGCGGACGTGGACCACCGCGTCGGGGGCGAACACCAGCCGGTGCCCGGCGAGCTGGGTGCGGAAGCAGTACTCGGTGTCCTCCAGGGAGGGGAAGCCCTCGTCGAAGGCCCCGACCTTCTCCCACAACGCGCGGGTGAGCCCGAGGTTGCCCGCCCCGGCGTGAGGCAGCCACGGCGGGGCGAACTCCTGCAGGCCGTCCTGCTGCGGCAGCGGCCGGGCCCGTTGCACCCAGGGGGCGTTGAGCCGGCCGGCTTCCCAGCGCCCGGCCACGAAGTCGGCCCCGCCCAGCGCCGCCACCAGCGCGGCGAGCCAGCCGTCACCGACCACGTCGTCGGCGTCGCAGAACAGCAGCACGTCCCCACGCGCGGCGGCCACGCCGACGTTGCGCGCGTGGGCGGCGCCCCGGCCGTGGCGGGCCTCGACCACGCGCCAGCCCGGGCGCCCCCGGCAGGCCGCGCGGGCGAGGTCCCCGCTCAGATCGGTCGAGGCGTTGTCCACCACCACGAGCTCCCACGGCTCGTCGAGGTGCTGGGCGGCGAGCGCCGCCAACTGCTCGCCGAGCCACTCCCGCGCGTTGTGGCACGGCAGGACGACGCTGACGCGGGGGCTGCTCACGCGGAGACCACCTGACCGGGGAGGACGACGGCTGTTCCTGGACGCATGGGCGAAGGCATCGGCGGGTTGCTGCCGGGGCTTGACAGGCCCGCGGGGACGGGCGACCGCTACGCCGCCTGCCCGGACAGCCAGGCTCGGGCGCCGCGGAGCCACCGGCGGTCGCTGAGGAGGGTCCGCCGCAGGAACGCGTGGGCGAACCGGGGCACGAGCAGCGCGGGGACGCGGGCCAGGGAGCCGAGGTCACCCTCCCGCACACCCTGGGCGTAGGACCGCGCCGCCTCGCGGCGGGCGCCGACGCGCATCCACTCCGATCCCGCGTTCCGCCGCTGGTAGGCGAGGTCCAGCGGGCGCCCTCCGCGCAGGTCCGCGGACTTCTCCGCGATGACCCCGACCTCGTCGAAGTAGCTGGCCGCGTGCACCGACATGTTCGCGCCGTGCTGGCGGTAGGCGACCAGCGGGGCCGCGACGGCGGCCGGCGGGCCGGTCCGCGCCAGCCGCAGGGAGAGATCCCAGTCGACCATGTAGGTGAGCCGCGGGTCGAGCAGCCCGCCGTCGGGCAGGACGCCGTTGCGCCACAGCATGCTCGACGTCCCCGCCGGCACGACGTAACGCTGCGGCAGCCGGGCCATCACCTCCTCGGGGTCCAACGGCGGGGTACCGCCCATCAGGCGCCCCCGCCCGTCGATGTAGACGCATCCGGTGTAGCCCCAGGTGCGCCCGGTCGCCTCGAGCGCGTCGAGTTGGGCCCGCAGCTTGCCCGGCGCCCACAGGTCGTCGTCGTCGAGGAACCCCACCCACTCGCCCTCGGCCGCACGCAGGCCCGCGTTGCGCGCGCCGGTCCCGCCGAGCGCGCGCTCGGAGATGATCGGCCGCACGCGCGGGTCGCGCACGGACCGGAGCCAGTCGGGGGTGCCGTCCGTCGACCCGTTCTCCACCACGACGACCTCCAGGTCCACCCGGCGCTGCGCCAGCGCGCTGCGCAGCGCCTGAGCCAGCAGCCTGCGCCGGTTGTGGGTGGCGATGACGACGGTCACCTGTGGCATGGCGTGCCTCCCCTCCCGGCGGTGTCGGCGTTCAGCCATTCGTAGCCGAGACGTCATCGGCTCGGTCGGTGGTGTGGCCGGGTACCTGGTCGATCGGACGCACGGCGGGGAATCTGGAGCGGCGATGCCCAGGCCGGTTGGACTAGCCCGGGCGGATCCCCCCACCGGGCCATGACGTATAGCCCCCCTGGGGCCTGCCCGATCCACGCGGTTCTCACGACACGATAGGCATGGACACCTCCCGTGCCGCCGCCGCCCTGCCGCAGGTCCTGCGCGCCGCCGTCGCCGCGCTGCTGGCCCTCGCCACGCTCCTGGTGCTCGCGCCGGTCCGCCCGGCCGCCGCGCAGACCGCCGCTGACGTCCACCGCCTGGCCGGCCCCGACCGGGTCGCGACGGCCGTCGCCGTCGCCCGGTCGGTGTTCCCGGAGGGTGCGCCCGCAGCGGTCGTCGTCCGTGCGGACGACTACCCCGACGCGCTCGCCGGCGGCCCGCTGGCCGCAGCCCTGGAGGGGCCGGTCCTGCTGACCGACGGCGCGGGCCTGTCGCCCGCGGTCGCCGGGGAGCTGGCCCGCCTGGGCGCTCGCGAGGTCGTCCTGCTGGGCGGGACCGGCGCGCTGGCCCCCGCGGTCGAGGAGGCCGTCCGCGGGCTGGGCATCGCGCAGGTGTCGCGCATCGCCGGCGCCGACCGCTTCGCCACCGCGGCGCTGGCCGCGGGCGCGGTCCTGGACCGCACCGGCGCGTCCTCGGCGTACGTCGCCCTGGGCGCCTCCCCCTCCCCCACCGGCGGGTGGCCCGACGCGCTGGCGGTCTCCGCCCTGGCGGCGTCGCAGGGCCGGCCGGTGCTCCTGACCGCCGCCGCCGAGGTCCCCGCCGCCACCGGCGCGCTGGTCCGCGACCGCGGCCTGGCCGACCTGACCCTGGTCGGTGGCACCGCAGTCGTCCCCGAGACCGTCGTCGAGGGCCTCCGCGGCGCCGGGGCCCAGGTCCGGCGGGTCGCCGGTGCCGACCGCTACGCCACCTCCCTGGCGGTCGCCGACCTGGCCCTGACCGGGGGCATCGCCCCCACCGAGATCTGGCTGGCCACCGGCGCGACGCACGCTGACGCCCTGGGTGCCGGCGCCGCGGTCGCCGCGCGCGGCGGGCTGCTCGTCCTGGTCGACGGGGCGCGCTGGACCGAGCTGCCGGCCCGCGCCTGGCTGGCCGCCCGCGACGGCGTCGCCGTCCGCATCGTCGGCGGCCCCGGCGCCGTCCCCACCGCGGTCGAGGACGACCTGCGCAACACCGCCCCCGCCCCCCCCCCCGCCCCCGCGCTGCCTGCGACCCCTGAGGCCCCCGCCCCTGAGGCCCCCGCCGCCCCCGACGCCGCGGCCCTGCCCCCCACCGGCCCCGCCGTGACCCCCGGCCCCGCGCCGGCCGCGCCGGCCGCGCCCGCCGCCCCCGCGCAGGACGGTGCCGCCCCCGTGTCCGCCCCCGCCCTCCCCGACATCGGCATGCCGATCGGCACCGAGGGCGCCACGACCCCCGACGCCGCCCCCGTCGCCGGCCAGCCCGCCGCGGGCACCGGCGAGGCCGCACCCGAGGCCGCCGCCGCCGAACCCGTCCAGGTCCAGGGTGCGGCCCCCGCCCCCGAGGCCCGCCAGGCCACCGTCGCCGGCGTCCGCCTGGCGGTCGGCGCCAACTTCCAGCGCGCCGTCGACGCCAACCCCCCGGGCACGACCTTCATCGTCGCCGCCGGCCTGCACCGCATGCAGTCGGTCCGCCCCAGGGACGGCGACCGCTTCATCGGCGAGAGCGGCGCGATCATGTCGGGCGCCCGCGTCCTGTCTCCCTCGCAGTTCCGCCGCGACGGAGCGGTGTGGGCCATCGGCGGCCAGACCCAGCAGGTCTACCGCCGCGAGCCGAAGATGATCGCGGGCCGCGAGGCCGAGGGCAACCCGGAGGAGCTGTTCAGCAACGGCCGGCGCATGCGCCCCGTGAACAGCCGGGCCGAGCTGACCCGCTACGGCACCTGGTACCTGGACTACGCGACCGACACCATCTACGTCCGCGACGACCCCGCCACCCTGGGCCTGCTGGAGGCCACGGTCACCGAGGCCGCGTTCGCCGGGCCGGGCACCCGCGACGTCGTCATCGAGAACCTGGCCGTCCGCCACTACTCCTCGCCGGCCCAGCGCGGCGCGGTGAACGCGATCGACACCATCGCGTGGCGCATCACCCGCGTGGACGCCAGCTGGAACCACGGCGCCGGGATCAGCATGGGCCCGGGCACCCGCGTCTCCTACTGCCGCATGACCTACAACGGCCAGCTGGGGCTGCAGGGCCGCGGCCAGGACACCCGCACCGGGTACGCCGCCCCCGGCGTCGTCGAGCACTCCGAGATGGGCCGCAACTTCAACCTGGGCTTCCATTGGGGCTGGGAGGCCGGCGCGATGAAGCTCACCAAGTACAGCGAGGGCGTCACGTTCGTCAACAACTGGGTCCACGACAACCGCGGCCCCGGCATCTGGTTCGACATCGACAACGCGAAGGTCACGATCCGGTCCAACCTCGTGGAGAACAACGAGCGGCTCGGGATCTTCTACGAGATCTCCTACGGCCCGACGCGCATCTACTGGAACATCGTCCGGAACAACAACAAGGTCACCACGGACGAGTCGGCCGGCATCTACATCAGCAACAGCCGCGACGTGGAGGTCTTCGAGAACGCGGTCTACGGCCACCGCCTCGGCATCCGGGCCCGCAACGTGGACCGCGGCACCGGCGAGGACGGGGTCTACGAGGTCGCCGGCCTCAACGCCCACCACAACGACCTGTCCTACACCTACTGGAGCGGCCTGCAGGTGGTGCACGGTGGCCCCGAGTTCTACACCACCAAGCGCAACCGCTTCGCCGGCAACACCTACCGGACCGTCCACCCCCGCCCGTTCTGGTGGGACTTCAAGGGCAACGACCGGGCGGCCTACCTCGCGTACGGGCAGGACGCCGACGCCCGCTTCCTGAGCGCCACGGAGACGCCGCAGCTGCCGGCCGGAGCGGTCGCCTGGGTCAAGACCCGCTACGGCGCCCGTTAAGCGAAGAACGGTAGGCTGCGCCCGTGCCGTCAACCGCCCGTGTCGTCATCGTCCAGCTCAGCCTCCGGCGCTACCGCGTGACCTTCTTCGAGGAGCTGCGGGAGCGCCTGGCCGCGGCCGACGTGCAGCTGGATCTGGTGCACAGCACGGAGGGGCCGCGGGACGATCCACGCGGGGACGCCGTCGACATCCCCTGGGCGGTGCGCGTGCCGGCCGACGCGATCCCCATGGGCCGGCGGCGGTCACTGGTCTGGCAGCGCGCACTGCGGCCGGCCGCCGGTGCGGACCTCGTGGTCGTCGAGCAGGCCAGCCAGATGCTCGTGAACTACGCGCTGCTCGCCCGCCAGGCACTCGGGGGCGCGCCGCTGGCGCTCTGGGGCCATGGGCGCAACCACGACCCGCACCCGAGCCCCGCGGGCGAGGCGGTGAAGCGCTGGCTGTCCCGCCGGGTGCACTGGTGGTTCGCCTACACCGAGGGCACCGCGGAGATCGTCGGGGACCTGGGCTTCCCGCGCGACCGCATCACCGTCGTGCGGAACGCGGGCGACACGCGCGAGCTGGCCGCGGCGGCGGCGGCGGTCACCGCCGACCAGCTGGCCGCGCTCCGGTCACGACTCGACCTGGGCGATGCCCGCGTGGGGCTCTACCTGGGCGCGCTGGACCGGACCAAGCGCCTGGAGTTCCTGCTCGAGGCCGCCGACGAGGTGCGCGCCCACGTCCCGGGCTTCGTGCTGCTGGTGGTCGGCGACGGGGAGGAGCGCGGCCGGGTCGAGGCGGCGGCGGCCACCCGCCCGTGGCTCCGCGTGCTGGGGCACCGCTGGGGGGACGACCTCGCGGCGCTGCTGCGCGTCGCGGAGATCATGTGCGTCCCGGGCTGGGTCGGGCTGGTGCTGGTCGACAGCTTCGCGGCCGGGGTCCCGCTGGTGGCCAGTGCCTCCGGCCCCCACCCGCCGGAGATCGAGTACCTCGTCGACGGGGTGACCGGCCGGCTGGTCGACGACGGCGGGGACCCGCGGCGCTACGCCGGGGCGATCGTGGAGCTGTTCCAGGATCCGGCGCGCCGCGACCGGCTGGCCGCCGGCGCCGCGCAGGCTGCTGCGACCTACAGCGCGCAGGACATGGCGGCGCGCTTCGCCACGGGGGTCCTCGCCGCGATCCAGCGACGGCGCGAGCTCCACCCGCGGGGTCAGGCCACCCGGGCCGCCCGGGCCCGCGCGTAGGCGGCCTCCAGAGCGCCCAGGCCGACCGCCGGGGAGAAGGCCGACGACCACCGCTCGCGGGCGGCGGCACCGGCCGCGTCCAGGCCGGCGGGGTCGCGGAGGTCGTGCAGCGCCGCCGACCACGCGGCGGCGTCGCCGGGCGCCGGCAGGGCCACCCGCGCCGCGGCGGGCGCGAGCTCCGGCACGCCGCCCACGTCAGCCGCCAGGATCGGGAGGCCCGCCGCCAGCGCCTCCAGGACGACCATCGGGCAGGGTTCCGCCCAGCGCGACGGGAACGCCAGCGCGCGCGCCGACAGCATCGCCGCCTGCACGTCCCCCGGGTCCTGCGGCCCGGCCACCTCGACGCCGGGGACCCGCCGCGCGGCCAGCTCCGCGCGCAGGGGCCCGTCACCGAGGACCAGCAGCCGCAGCGGGCCTCGGTCGCGCAGGGCCCAGGCGTCGACCAGCTGGGCGACGCCCTTCTCCGGCACGAGCCGGCCCACGAACAGCACCGTGGTGGAGCGGGACGGGGGGAGGCCGCGGGGGCCGGGATCGGGGACGACGTTGGGCTTCACCGCGGTCCGGTCGGGGGGCAGGCCACCCGCGAGCAGCTGGTCGCGCGCCTGGGCGGTCAGCGCCAGCCAGAGGTCGATGTCGTCGGACCAGGTGCCGCGGGCGCGGTGGACGGCCACCATCGCCGCCACGGCGGCGGAGGCGGTCGCCGACCCGCGGTAGCAGCGGTGGACGACCCCGGGCCAGGGGAGCCGCCCGACGCAGTCGGTGCAGGGCGCGCCCTCCCGGAACAGCAGGCCGTTCACGCACAGCAGCCGGTAGTTGTGCAAGGTCGCGACCACGGGCACGCCCGCGCGGCGCAGGGCGCCGTACACCGACGGCGACTGGGCGTACCAGGTGTTGTGCACGTGGGCGACATCGGGCGCGGCCGCACGGGCGAGATCGCGCACGGAGCGGGCGGCGGCGGCGTTCCAGCTGCTGCGCGCCAGGGCCAGCGCCGCCTCGGCCCCCCGGGGGTTGGGCACCACGTGGGTCACGACCTCGTGCCCCGCCGCGCGCAGCAGCGCCGCCTCGGCGGCGACGACCCGATCCTCGCCGCCGGGCTCCCGGTACGGGGTGTGGACCTGCAGCACCCTCACCGGCCGGCCCCGGCCCCGGTCGGCGTCCGCAGCACCCGCTCGTACTGCTCGAGGTAGCGGCCGACGACCACCGGCAGGGCGAAGTCGGTGGCCCGCGCCCGCGCGGCCCGAGCGAGGCGCCCGTGCGCGGCGGGGTCCGACAGCACGGCCACGAGGTCGTCGGCCAGCCGCACCGGCGACTCGATGTCGGCCAAGGCCCCCGCGCGCCCGCCGTCGAGCACCCAGGGCACCGCGCCGCTGCGCGCCCCGGCGAGTACGGGGACGCCCTGGGCCATCGCCTCGAGCAGGACCATGCCGAAGGCCTCCTCGCGCGACGGGTGGACGAACAGGTCCGCGTCGCGGATCAGCGCGAGCACCGCGTCGTGGTCCAGGCGCCCGCCGAAGGTCACGCCGGGGTCCAGGCCGCGGGCCCGCGCCCAGGTCGCGGCCGCGCCTCCCGCCTCGTGGCCGTCGCCCACCAGGCGCAGGCGCGCGCCCGGCAACCGCCGCCGCGCCAGCGCGAAGGCCGCGAGCAGCGTGGCGGTGTTCTTGCGCCGGTCGAAGCCGTGGTTGGCCGCGACCAGGACGGGATCAGGGCGCAGGGTCTCGCGCGCCGGGCGGAACGCACCCTCGTCCAGCCCGTTGGGCACGACGGCGACGGGCACCCGCGCCCACCGGCCCACGCGGTGGGCGAGGTAGGGCGACACCGCGGTGACGTGGGCTGCGGCCCGCAGGGCGGCGGCGCTCATCGCCAGGCGGACGGCCCGGTACGGCGAGGGGTCGTGCCGCAGGATCGTGGGGGCCCAGTCGCGGGCGGTCACCAGGGTCGGCAGCCCCGACGCGATCGCGCCGAGCGCGAACTCGTAGGTCCAGTGGGCGTGCACCAGCTCCACGCCCGCCGCCGCCAGGAGCGCGGTGACCGCGGCGCGCTCGGCGCGGAAGGCGTCGCGGGCCCGATGGGCCGGCCGGTAGGGCCCGACCAGGACCCGCAGCCCGGCGCCACGCGCCTCGACCACGTCGCCGACCGCGCGGTCGAGGGTGACGACCACCACCTCGTGTCCGGCGTCGAGCAGGCCCACGACCAGCTGGGTGACCGAGGCGTTGCCCAGCCCGGGCGGCAGGGCGGGCGCGCCGTCCAGCCGCGTCCGCAGCGGTCCGAGGCCCAGCGGCCCGGCGACGGCGACCCTCATGGTCGACCGGGACCGGGGCGGACCAGCGCCAGCGTCGACAGCGACAGCGCGCGGACGTAGGGGGCCGTGCCGTAGACGGGCCACAGCGGCCCGCCCCAGCGGCGGGCGAAGCGCAGCCACTCCGCCGGCGGGAGCCCCTTCGGGCCGCGCAGGCGGCGCAGCTCCCGGAGCGGTCCGCGTGCGGGCCGCGCCGGCGCGTTGCGCGCGCAGGTGCCGACGGTCCCGGGCGCGATCCAGACCGGCACGCCGGCCTGCGCCGCCCGCAGGCCGTAGTCGAAATCACCCATGCCGTGGCTGAAGGCCGGGTCCAGCTCCCCGACGCGGCGGGCGACCGCGCGCGGGACCAGGACGCAGTTCCCGTTCATCGTGTCCCCGGGGCGCGGGTCCCCGCCCGGCTCGACCAGCGCGAAGTGGAGGGGACGCGTCGTCCGCGGGCGCGTGACCCCCCCGTACGTCGTCGTCCCTGTCACCGGGTCCCGGACCGACCCGACCACGATCGCGGCGTCGCCCGCCCACCTCGAGGTCTCCAGCAGGCGTGCCAGCGCGCCGGGATCCAGGTCCGTGTCGTCGTTGAGCCAGAGGTAGTGGTCGGGGTCCCGGGTCGCGGCGCGGGCCAGGGCCAGGCGCATGCCGGCGTTCCAGTAGACGTCGGCACCGGTGCGGATCACCTCGGCGGCGGGGAAGCGGTCGGCGACCGCCGTCGCGGTCCCGTCGCTGCTCCCGGCGTCCACGACCACGATGTCGAGGTCGCTGCCGTGGCCGGTCTGGGCGGCGACGCGCCCGAGGCACGACAGCGTGCGCTCCCGGCGGTCGTGGCAGGTGAGCGCGACCCCGATCCTCACGCCCGTGCTCCGACCGCGAGGGGTCGCGGGCGGCGGGCGGCCCGGGTGGCGGGGCCGGCGGACGCCACGGCGAGGCCCAGCACCAGGCTCTGGGTCAGGTCCGGCGCGTAGGTGATCCAGTAGACGGCCTGGGAGGCCACGAGCACGAGCAGCACCTCCCCGTTGAACAGCCCCCCGTGGTCGGGCTGGGACAGGCGTGCGCGGACGACGAGGGCACCGGCCAGCAGCAGGAGCACCAGGCCGACGACCCCCACCCGCAGGTAGGCCTCCAGGTAGAAGTTGTGCGGGCTGACCTCGACGTACCCGCCGTTCACCCAGCGCGTCCAGCCGCTGCCGAACGGCAGGCCGACGAGGAGCGCGCTCCACCCGCCCGCCTCGTCGGCCCGCTCCAGCAGCTCGGCCCAGCCCTCGTAGCGCCAGGCGAACGTGTCGGTGTTGGTCGCGGAGCCGCTGAGCTGCTCGCCCAGGCGCAGGTCGCTGCCGTCGAGCAGCACCAGCCCCAGCACGGCGCCCAGCACCAGCCCGGACCCGACGAGCGCCACGAGCTGGCGGTCCACCCCGCCCCCCCGCACGGCCAGGACGGCGATGCCGGCGGCCAGCACGACCCAGACCGTGCGGTGCTGCAGCAGGACGACGACGGCGAGCAGGGCGGGCGCCGCGTGGCGGAGGAGGGGCGACGGGTGCCGGCGCCACCAGGGCAGGACGACGAAGAACCCCTGCGCGATCACCAGGGCCTCCGGTGCCGGCAGCACGCGGACGGAGCCGTCACCGAACACCCCGCCGGACACGCCCACCGACAGGGCGGCCCAGCGCACCAGCGCGAGGGCCACGAGCAGCGCGATCCCCCCCAGCCAGACCACGGCGAGCCGGTCGTACCAGTTGCGCGAGCGCTCCAAGGTGGAGAAGTAGAGGGTGCCGGCCAGGACCGCGAGCCAGCGGCGGAACTCGTTGAGGGCGGGTTCCGGCCCGAACGCCTGCGCCCCGCGGGCGACCGACAGCAGGGCGACGGCGGCGAGACCGACGAGGATCCACTGGACGGCGCCGAGGCGCCCGGCGCGCAGGAGGCGCGCCGCGGTGGCGGTGGCCAGGAGCGCCGCAGCGATGTCGCTCGCGAACACCGAGATCGGGCCCAGCGCCACCTGCAGGGGCTCCGGCAGGAGGGCATCGACGACCGCCACCGCGACCACCACCACCGCGCCGGCGACCGTCCTGCGGATCAGGACGTCCAGCAGGATCGCCCCCGCCGCGACAGCGGCGAGCGCCGCGAGCGCGGTCACGCGACCGCTCCCGCGCGGGCGGGCCCCAGTGCGAGCCGGGCCAGGCGGCGCGCGCCGGGCGAGCGCAGGACGCCCGCACGGAGCAGCCGGCCGCGGAGGTCCGCGCGCACCGCGCCGGGACCGAAGCGGACGGCGAGCGCGAGTGCGACCGCGCCGACCGCGACATCGGCCGCCAGGACCACGGCATCGGCCGCTCCCCCCGCCCGCAGCGGGGCGCGCACGCCGGCCACGGCGGCGGCCACCGCCGCCGCGGCGAGCAGGGCGGCGGCGTACCGCTGCGCCACCTCGCGCGCCGTGACGGCGAGGACCCGGTGCAGCAGCCGGTTGTACAGCACCTGGCGGAGCAGCTCGGCCGCGGCCAGCGCGGCGGCGTAGCCGACGAGCGGACCGCCGGCGGCGAGCGCCAGGAGGCCGGCGAGCACCGCCACGTGCACCGCCTGGAGGCGCAGCTTGGCGTCGAGCACCCCTCGAGCCTCGCACACGACGCCCGCGACGTGGGACATCATGCCCAGGCCGGTCGCGGCGGCGAGGAACGGCAGCACCACGGCGGCCTGGTCCCAGCGCGGGCCCAGGAGCACGGTGACGAGCTCCGGTGCAGCCACGGCCATCCCTGCGCACAGCGGGAGGATGAGCAGCGCCACGCCCCCCACGGCCGTCAGGTAGGTGGCGCGCAGCCGCGCGGTCTCGAACTGGATGCTGGACAGCCCCGGGAACAGCACCCGCGTGAGGCCCGTCGTCGCCTGGTAGGAGGGCAGGCGGATCAGGAGCCATGCGCGGTTGTACTGGCCCAGCGCTGCGGCGCCCGCCACACGACCGACAGCGAGGGCGTCCAGCTCGCTGCCCAGGAACTCCAGGAACGAGATCGCCGACACCCGCCCGCCGAAGCCCAGCAGCGCGCGGTACGGCGCCCAGCGCAGCGGCGGGGCGATCGGGTGGCGGACCGCGGCGACGCACAGGACCGACAGGACCGCCTGCTGCCCCAGCGCCGCGCCGACCAGCGCCCAGGCCCCCGCGCCGGCGGCCGCCAGGGCCAGGCCGATGACGAAGTAGCCCAGGACGTAGGAGACGGTCTCGGCGATCGCGATGAACCGGAAGCGCAGGTCGCGGCGCAGGAGCGCCTCGCTGGTGCTGCCCAGCCCTTGCACGACCAGGGTCAGCGCCAGCCCGCGCAGGACGCCGGTGACCGCCGGCTCTCGGAACCCGGCGGCGATCAGCGGCGCCACCAGGGCGAACACCCCCGCGACGGCGGCGCCCAGCCCGACCGCGGACGCGAAGCCCGCGCGGATGTGCTCGTCGCGCAGGTCCTCGCGCTGCACGATCGCGGACCCCACGCCCATGCGCGCGACGTAGGCGCCGAAGCGCAGGGCGAGGTTGGCGATCGCGAACAGCCCGTAGGCGGTCGGGTCCAGCAGCCGCCCCATGACGGCCGCGAAGACGACCTGGAGCACGGCGCCCAGCGCACCGGCCAGGTAGGTCCAGCGCAGCGCCGCCAGGGTCCGCCCCGTCAGGCCGCCCGGCTCGGCGCTCACGCCCGCACCTCAGGCGCCGGGCGGCTCACGCCCGCACCTCAGGCGCCGGGCGGCTCACGCCCGCACCTCAGGCGCCGGGCGGCTCACGCCCGCACCTCAGGCGCCGGGCGGCCGGGGGCGCCGCAGCGCCTCGCGGGCCGCCAGGACCAGGAAGGCCGGGTTGGTCGACAGGTAGCGCGGCCCCAGCCGGCGCGGCTCGCGCGCCAGCCGGTACAGCCACTCCAGCCCCCGGTCCTGGATCCAGTCGGGCGCCTGCGGGACGGTGCCCGACAGCAGGTCGAAGGCGGCGCCGACCCCCAGCAGCGCCACCCCCGGGAGGCGCGCGTGGACGCGGTCCATCCACAGCTCCTGCTTCGGCATGCCCAGGCCCACCCAGACCAGGTCCGCGCCGCTGGTGCGGATGTCGCCGAGGACGCGCTCCTCCTCGACGGGGGTCAGCGCCCGGAACGGCGGCGCGTGCCAGCCCACCAGCCGGACCCCGGGGGCCATGTCCAGCGCCGCGGCGCGCAGCCGGGTGAGGGTCTCGTCGGTCGCGCCGTACAGGTAGTGGCGCCACCCGCGGGCGACGCCGTGGCGCAGGGCGGCGGCCATCAGGTCGGGCCCGTACACCCGCTGCTGGTCCGGTCGCACGGCCCGCCGCAGCGACCACACCAGCGGCATGCCGTCGGGCGTGGCCACATCGACCGCCGACAGGGCCGCCGCCAGCGCGGGGTCCTTCCGCGCCGTCATGACCGAGTGCACGTTGCAGAAGGCCAGCCGCAGCGCGCGGTCGCGCGGCCGGTCGTCCAGCAGCGCGAGCACCTCGTCGTAGCTGGTCAGCGAGATCGGCGTGCCGGCGACCGGGTGGCGGGCGGGCAGCAGGAGGGGCTCAGACGCCACGGTTCGCTTCCCACCACGTGATCGTGCGGCGCAGGCCGTCCTCGAAGCCGACCTCGGCGGTGAACCCGAAGCGCTCGCGGGCGCGGGTCGTGTCCAGCATCCGGCGCGGCTGGCCGTCGGGCCTGGAGGTGTCCCAGCGCACCTCCCCGCCGAAGCCGGTCAGCTTGGCGATGACCTCGACGAGGTCGCGGATCGTGATCTCCTCCCCGGCGCCGACGTTGACCGGGTCGGGGTCGTCGTAGCGCTCGGCGGCCAGGACGATGGCGCGCGCGGCGTCGTCGACGTAGAGGAACTCGCGGCTGGCGGCGCCGGTCCCCCAGACCTCCACGGCGGGCTCACCGCGGTCGCGGGCCTCGACGAACTTGCGGATCAGCGCGGGGATGACGTGGCTGGTGACCGGGTCGAAGTTGTCCTCGGGCCCGTAGAGGTTGACCGGTAGCAGCGACACCCCGTGCAGGCCGTACTGCTCGCGGTAGCCGCGCAGCATGACCATCAGCGCCTTCTTCGCGACGCCGTAGGGGGCGTTGGTCTCCTCCGGGTAGCCGTCCCACAGGTCGTCCTCGTGGAACGGGACCGGAGTGTGCTTGGGGTAGGAGCAGACGGTCCCGACCTGCACGAGCTTCGCGACGCCGTGGCGGCGGGCGGCCTCGACGACGTGCAGGCCCATGGCCATGTTCGCGTAGAAGTAGCGCCCGGGGTTGCGCCGGTTCGCCTCGATCCCGCCGACCTCGGCGGCGAGGTGGAGCACGAGGTCGGGCCGGGCGGCCGCGACCAGCGCGTCCACCGCGACGCCGTCGGTGAGGTCGTGCGCCGCGCGGCGCGGCACCACGACCTCGGCGGCCCCGCGCTCGCGGACGAGTGCCACGACGCGGCGGCCCAGGAACCCCGCGCCCCCGGTGACCAGGACGCGCGCGCCGGCGAGGTCCATCAGGGCCGCCCCGCCCGCCACTCGACGGTGGCCAGGCCCGCGTCGACCATAGCGCGCTCGCGGCGGGCGAGGGCCAGGTCGGCCTCGACCATCATCCGCACCAGCTCGTCGAAGCTGGTGCGCGGCTTCCAGCCCAGCACGCGCGCGGCCTTGCCCGCGTCACCGTGCAGCAGGTCGACCTCGGCGGGGCGCAGGTAGCGCTCGTCCTCGCGGACGTGGTCGGTCCACTCCAGGCCCAGGGTGCGGAACGCGGTCTCGCAGAACTCGCGCACCGAGTGCCGCTCGCCGGTGGCCACGACGTAGTCGTCGGGCTCGTCCTGCTGGAGCATCAGCCACATCGCCTCCACGTAGTCCCCGGCGAACCCCCAGTCACGCTCGGCGTCGAGGTTCCCCAGGTAGAGGACGTCCTGGAGGCCCTCGGCGATACGCGCCGCGGCGCGCGTGATCTTGCGGGTGACGAAGGTCTCCCCCCGCCGCGGGGACTCGTGGTTGAACAGGATCCCGTTGGAGGCGTGCAGGCCGTACGCCTCGCGGTAGTTGACGGTCTGGTGGTGGCTGTAGACCTTCGCCACCGCGTAGGGGCTGCGCGGGTGGAACGGCGTGGTCTCGGACTGCGGGACCTCCGCCACGCGCCCGTACATCTCCGACGACGACGCCTGGTAGAAGCGCGGCGGGTCGGGCAGGCAGCGCACGGCCTCCAGCATCCGCAGCGTCCCCAGCGCGTCGATGTCCGCCGAGTACAGCGGGTTCTCGAACGACACGGCGACGTGGGACTGGGCGCCCAGGTTGTAGACCTCGTCGGGGGCGATCTCGGCCATCACGCGCGACAGCACGTTGGCGTCGGACAGGTCGCCGTAGTGCAGGAACAGCCGCGAGCCGGGCTCGTGGGCGTCCAGGTAGAGGTGGTCGATCCGCTCGGTGGAGAACGTCGAGGACCGCCGGACGATGCCGTGGACCTCGTAGCCCTTGGCGAGCAGGAGCTCGGACAGGTAGGACCCGTCCTGGCCGGTGATCCCGGTCAGCAACGCCCGCTTCACGATTCCGGACCCTCTCCGTAGACCGCGCCGTACCCGTAGGCCTGGCCGCGGGCGCGCTCGGCGCGGTTGTAGACGTAGCCCAGGAGCGGGGTCGACACGAACGCGAGCCGTTCGCGGACCTGCTCCAGCAGCGCCAGCGGCGTGCCCCGGTTCACCACCAGCACGATGCCGTCGACCTGCCCGCCGATGACCGAGGTGTCGGCGACCGCGAGCAGGGGCGAGGAGTCGACCACCACCAGCTCCGCCTCGTCCTTGACCCGCTGGAGCGCCTTGCGGAACCCCGGGGCCCGGAAGAAGCTGCCCGGGTCGTCCACCCGGCTGCCGGCGCCCACCACGGGCAGCAGCAGCTCCTCGGAGACGGGCAGGTAGTGCACGCTCTGGTCGACCTCGAGGTTGCCCAGCGCCAGCTCGGTGAGCCCCGTGCGGTCCTGGACGCCCAGCAGGCGGGTGAGGCCCTGCGCGCGGATGTCGCCGTCGACCAGGACGACCCGCCCGCCGTCGCGGCTGGCGGTCATGGACAGCTGCAGGGCGCTGGTGGTCTTGCCGTCGCCGGGCATCGCGCTGGTGATGAGCAGTGACGACCCGCCGACCTGCTCGAGGGCGAACTCGATCGATGCCAGGAGGAACTGGTAGGCCTCGGCGACGCCGGGCTCCAGGGTCAGCTGGCCGGCGAGCCCCTCGGCGGTCGGGGTGTAGGCGGGGACCACGCCGAGCAACGGCGTGCCCAGGACGCGCGCGGGGTCCGCGCGGCCCTCGACCCGGCGCGCGGTGCCGGCCCGCTGGTAGGCCAGGGCGGTCGCGGCGCCCGCGCCGAGCAGCACGCCCGCGGCGGTCCACAGCAGTGCCGACGGGCTGGAGGGGCCGCTGGGCGGCTCCGCGGCCTCCGTGAGCTGGACGCCGGACCCGAACGCCGCCGCGTTGACCTGCACCTGCTGCGCACGGGCCTCCAGGTCGAGCAGCTGCTGGGTGAGCGCGGCGACCTGGCCGTCCAGGACCGGGTTGACGGTGCCCGGCGGGGTCTGCGCCTGCAGCTCGTCGAGCCGGCGCTGGAGGTCCTGGCGGGCGGGGGCCAGCTGGTCCACCGCGTCCTGCGCGCGCGCCAGCTGGCCCTCGCGCACGACGTCCTGGTACCCGTCGGCGACGGCCTGCGCGATGTCGGCCGCCTCCTGGGGGTCACGGGCGGTGGCGGTGACCTCGATGCGGTCGCTCTCGGGGTCGGTGGCGACGCTGACCGCGTCGCCCACGTCGCCGGCGGTCATGCCGTCGCCCAGGGTGCGCGCCGCACGCTCCAGCACGGGGCGGCTGGTGAGCAGCTCCCCCTGCTGGGCGACGTAGCGCTCCGGGTCGATGGCGACGCGGTCCTCGCCGAGCACCGCGATGTTGCGCGGGTCGGCCAGGAACAGCCGCGCCGTCGCCTCGTAGGAGGGGGGGACCAGCCGCGACAGGCCGAAGCCCGCCGCGCCAGCCAGCACGGTCACGCCGACGACGACGAACCGGTAGCGCCACACCGAGGCCAGCAGCCCCGGCCCCTGGCCCCACCGCTCCTCCGCGAGCGCGGAGGGGCCGGCGTGCTGGCCGGTGGGAGGAAGCGACACCCGGGCACCTCGACGGTCGGCGGGTCAGGGATGCGGCGGCGCCGCACCGACAGGTTCGGCGGCGTGCGCCCCGGACTTGACGGGCGCGGCCGGGGATCCCGCCGATCCCGGCCGCGCCCGTTCGGTCGCGAGCTAGGCGTCCGCGCCGCGGCGGCGGGCCAGGACCAGTGCGGTCCCGCCCACGGCGAGCAGCCCGGCGCCGGCCAGCAGGCCGGTGGTCAGGTCGAAGCCGGTGTTGGCGAGGTCGTCGTCGGCGGCGGCGACGGCCTCGTCGTCGTCAACGTCGACGTCGTCGTCGTCGGTGGTCTCCGGCAGCACGCCGGTGTCCTCGGACGACGCCGGGGTGGCCACCGGGGCGTCGGGCAGCACGCCCGTCCCCTCGGTCGGGGTGGGCAGGACCGACCCCTCCTGCGCCATGGCCGGCAGGGCCCACAGCCCCAGCACGGCGACCAGCGCGCCCACGAGTGCGATCCGCTTCACGAGTTGCTCCGTTCCGATCACGACGCTTCCGCCCGTTCCGCGAGCGTAGCGCCTCGTCACTCTCCGCGTCAACACGCTACGGGGAGTGATTACTCCCCAGCCTGCCGCCGTTCCCTGTTCCCAGGATGGTGCTGCCATTACCGAATTGGTGCAAATCGTACCTCGAGCGGGAGGTTCCCCACCGGTTCGCCGGTGTACCGCGCGCGGCCGTCCACGATCTCCAGGGGGGCCTCGGCCGACCGGACCTCCATGCCGTCCGGCGGCTCGATCACCAGGTCCAGACGCAGCGGGCGGATCAGGGGTTGGTGCTGCAGCGTCAGGCGGTAGGTGCCCCCGTCCTGAGACGCCTGCCAGGCCCCATCCGTCACGATGCCGTACGACAGGGTGCGGACCGCGCCCGACGGGATGGTCTCGAAGGTCTCCACCACCGGGTGGCCCAGCTCGGTGCCCAGGCGGCCCGCGACGGCCTGGCCGTCGGCGGTGACCCCGGCGAGGCGGCCGGCCGGCGCCAGGTAGGCGGCCGCGTACAGCTCCGCCGTGCCCGCGGTCACGCGCGGGGAGTTCGGGCCGATGGTGTACGGCGGTTCCCCCGTCGTCGGCGCGCCGTTGCGCAGGCGCAGGACCGCCTCGGTCGCCGCCGAGCCGTCGGCGCGGGGGCGGACCACCGCCTCAAGGCCCGCCTCCAGGTAGAAGTCGATCTTGGAGCCCGACGCGCCGTTGAGGAAGACACCCAGGTAGTCGCCGTCCGCGCCGCCCAGGCCGCCCGCGAGGCCCGCGGCCTCCAGGGCCGCCTGCACCTGCGGGTCGGCGGCGTGGACGCGCAGGTGACCCTCGCCGGCCGTCGCGCCGAGCGTGCGCAGGGCCCGCAGCGCGCCGGCCCCGCCCTCGCCGCTGTCCAGGCCGCGGTCAAGGAAGCCGCCCAGCGCCGCGGCGGCGACCTGGCCGAGCAGGCGCTTGCGCTCCTCGGGGTCCTCGAAGATCGCGTACGCCTCGTTGCTGACGAACGGGACCACGGTCTGGGCGTCCACGGTGCCGAAGCCCGGGACCTCCGTGGGGCCCGCCAGCTCCAGGAGCGCGGCGAGGGCGAACGGGTCGGCGGTGATGGTGCCGTCCAGGCGCTCGCCGGTGGTCGCCTCCCAGAGCCGCTCGATCGCGGTGCCCGTGGTCGGGAAGTCGGGCGACACGTTGAGGTTCTGCCAGAAGCCCGTGCCGCCGAGGTGGCCGTAGCGGGCCAGGAAGTCGGGGTTGGGCGGTGGGACCGTGCCCGGCGGCAGGTCGGGCAGGTCCTGGATGGGCCCGAACTCCCCGAAGCCCAGGCGGCCCTGGTCCAACGTGAGCACGGCGTAGGCGCCGATGAAGCCGGTGTTGCCGCGCAGCTCGGCGGGCTGGGCCGCGCCGAAGAAGTAGCGGCGGGGGCCGTCGGCGCCCAGCAGGGCCGGGAGGGCGCGGACCAGGGGCTCCGCGCGGGCCGCGCTCTCCCGGGCGGGGCCCAGCTGGTCGGCCAGGGCCGTGCGGGCGTCGGCGACCTGGGCGACCAGGCCCGTGGACGGGACGCGGTCCAGCGCGCCGGCGGCGCGGTCCAGCAGCTCGCGGGCCCGCGACACCGGCGGGCCGATCGCCCGCAGGGCGTCGACCGGGAGCGCCCCGCCCGACGGGGCGAGCGCCCCGATCCCGCCCGGCAGGCCGGCCACCGTCGCGGTGACGTGCTCGCCCGCCTCGGCGACGTCGCCCCCCGCGGCGGCGAGGTCGCGGACAGCGCGCAGGTTGGGCCCGGCGACGGGCACGGGTCCCGCCACGGCGAGCAGCGGGTTGCCCAGCCGGCCCTCGGCCCGCCGGAACCGGTCGCGCGCCTCCCCGAACGCGGCGGCCGCACCGTCGACGTCGCCCTCCATGGCGGCCCCCAGGCCGCGCTCCGCCGCCGCCCGCGCCTGGAGCAGGTCCGCCCGCGCCCCGGCCGCGAGCCACCCCCCCGCCCCACAGCGGACGAGCACACGTCAGAACTCCAGTCACAGGACGTGAGCGGGGCAGCCGGCGGCGGCGGGGACGGGGGGGNATCGCGGAGTGCGTGAACTACGTCGACCGCCACCAGATGATGAGCGAGTTCCGCAAAGCGCTGTTCAGCCGGGTAGTGCCCAACGTCAAGAAGATCGGGCTGTGGGGTCCCAAGGTGCGCGATGCCTTCGTCGACATGGGCGTACTGCAGTTCGAAGACCTCGACCCCGACGAGTCGTTCGCCCGCGACGAGCAGATCGCCGAGGAGTTCGAGCGGCTGGTGGCGTCAGGACGTCATCAGCAGGCGACGGGCACCTTCTCGTCGGACGCGGAGCAGGTCGCCGAGACGATCGCGGTCGGCCTGCAGGACAGCTAGGCGGGCGAACCCGAGGACGCCCGTCCGACCGCAGCAACCGTCAGCCCTGCCGCGGCGAGGGCGTCGGCGTCCCACACCGCGCGTGCGTCGACAACGACGTCACCCCGCAGCAGCTCCCCGAGGCGCTGCGGGGTCATCGCCCGGTACTCGTCCCACTCGGTACAGACGACGACAGCATCGGCGTCGCTCAGAGCGGCGCCCGCCTCCTCGCAGAGGACGACGTCATCCCAGCGCCCCGCCACCGCGTGCAGCGCGAGGGGGTCGTGGAGGCGCACGGTGGCGCGCGCGCCCCGCAGTCCCTCGATGACATCCAGCGCCGGCGCGTCCCGCACGTCGTCTGTGCCGGGCTTGAAGGCTACGCCGAGGACAGCCACGGTCTTGCCGGCGAGGTCGCCCAGAAGTCGCGACAGCTGCTGCACCGGCCAGGCCTTCGCCTGCGCGTTGACCCGGTGGGTCTCGCGCAGGATGCCGAAGTCGTAGCCGAGCTCGGCTGCGATGGAGATGAAGGCTTCGACGTCCTTGGGGAAACAGGAGCCGCCGTAGCCGAGGCCCGCGTTGAGAAAGGCGCGGCCAATGCGGGGATCCATGCCCATCGCATCGGCGACCACGTGCACGTCGGCGTCGGCCAGTTCGCAGATCCGGGCGATGGCGTTGATGAAGCTGATCTTGGTCGCCAGGAACGCGTTCGAGGCGTGCTTGATGAGCTCGGCGGTGCGAACGTCCGTCGCGACGTAGGGGCAGTCGTGCTGGGCAAGCATCGGCTCGTAGAGCGACCGCATCACCTCATGCGCGTGGGCGCTGTCGGCGCCCACGACGATGCGGTCCGGGTGGAGGGTGTCGTGGACGGCGGTCCCCTCTCTGAGGAACTCGGGGTTCGAGACCACATCGTGAGGTGACCGACTCCGAAGCCGCAGGGGCCTCCCGCTCCAACCACTGCGCTATCCGCTCGCCGGTCTTGACGGGACCGTGGACTTCTCGGCGACGATGAGCGAGTCGGTGGCGTGACGGGCGACCGAGGCCGCAGCCGCCTCGACATAGGACAGGTTGGGCGCACCGTCCGCACCGGGGTGGGGGTGCCGACGCACACGAAGACGATATCCTGGCCGGCAATGGCAGCGGCGGGATCGTGGGTGAAGCGCAGTCGACCGGCAGCGGTGACCTCGGCAAGCAGGTCGCCAAGGTTCGGGTTCGAAGAAGGGGACGTCCCGTCGCGAAGGCGGGCGATCTTGGTGACGTCGTCATCCATCCCGACGACGTCGTGGCCCAGGATGCCAGGCTGACCGCCGTGACCAGGCCGACGTACAGACGCCGAGCACACCTGCCTTCATGCCTCCTCGAGCCAGACCGTTTCCACCGCGTGCAGCGACTCCACCAGCGGGCGCGCGTTGCCGACGTTGCCCATCAGCGACGACGGGCCCACCTGGAGACCTTCCAGGCGCCGCAGCATCACGGCCATGCCGACGTCCAGCTCGCCGCGCACCAGCTGCTGCCGCCAGCGGCGGCGGTAGTCGTCAGCGTCAGCCGCGGCTGGCCAGGACCGTCCAGCACGCCGACGTCGGCTCCGCCGTTCGACGCCGTGATCGAGACGTCATAGGTGTGGCGCAGCTCCAAGGGCCCGCCCGGGTCGACCACGAAGTGATAGGACACCCTGAAGGCTGGCGGAGGCGTCACCCGCCTGCGGGTGCGAGGCGAGACGGGCGCAGAACTCGTCCATCCACTCGGAGCTGGGGAATACCGGCATGGGCTGCGGTCCTAAGGAGTCGTGTGCTGGCCGCGGGACGCTGCGAGGCTACCGCGCTGACGCCGCCGTCCGGGAACGATCCTTACGGGTCCGTCGTCACCTGATCCGACCGCCCACCCTGCCCGGGACGCTCGAGGGCCTGCGGATCGGCGTCCCAGGATCATCGCCGTTGCCGGGGTCCCGCGGCTGTGCAGTGCGCGGCGATGGTGGACGCGACACCGTCGTCGACGGATGCGCCGGCCGTTGCGCCTGGCTTGTCGCGGCGGGGGCACATCTGGTCGCGACGACGGCAACGCACCAGTTCGGATGGGGCGTTCTCACGGCGTACGCGCAATCCCGCGCGCCCCTGGCCATCGCTGGCGGATCGTCGGGCGGCTCGGCGGCTGCGCTGGCCGGCGGCATCGTCGACGGGGCGCTCGGGACCGACACCGCAGGAAGCATCCGCATACCTGCCGCGTGCTGTATGTCGTGGGCCTGAAGCCCTCGAGGGCACGGTGCCGCGCGACGGCGTGCAGCCGCTGGCGCCGAGCTTCGACACCGTGGGACCCTGGCCCGCGACGTGGAGACGGTGGCGCGGCTTCAGGCGGTGCTGTCCGGGCGCGACGTCCGGCCGGTGCCCCCCTCGCCGCTGCGCGTCGGCGTCGTTGCGCAAGCTGCAGGACGTCGCGATAGATCCCGACATTTCGAACTGCCCAGGAGGCGATGCTCCAGGCGCTGCGCCGCGGTGCGCGGTTGGTGACCGTGGCGCTGCCGGAGGTCCCCGGGCGCCAGCCGTGACGATGACGATCCTGGCGGCGAGGCGTTCCGTGCACGCCGCGACGATCGAGCGCTACGGGAGCGCCTCGTCACCTGGTGTACGACGAGCGTTCGGGCGCGCCGCAGCGCTCTTCTCCGGCGACGACGTGCTGGCGGCTCGGCGGGAGGCAGCATTGTGGCACCACTCGCTGCGCGCCGCGTTTCGGACCGTCGATGTGCTGGTGCTCCCCGCCCTGCCGTGCCGCGTGCGGTGGTGGGCGCCGACGTTGTCGACGTTGAAGGCACCACGGAGCGCGTGGGATGCCGACGACCCGGCTGACCAGCCCGTGGAGCCTGGCCGGCGTGTGCGCCGCGGCTGTCCCGGTCTCGCGGGATGGGGACGGGGCGCCGGTGGCGTTGCAGGTGGTTGGTCAGCGGGGTGGCGAGAACTCGGCGCTGGGCGTGGCGGCACTGCTGGAACAGCTCGCGGGTGGCGCCTGGCCGTCCAGTCAGCACGACTGGTTAGCGCAGCGCCCGCAGTTCGTCGACTGCGCCGCGGACATCCTGCGCCGCGGCCGGCACCTTGGAGTTTCGCCAGCAAGGGCGATCGGCGCGGTCCGCAGTCCGCGGCTCCTCCGCGAACGGCAGCGCCCGGAAGCTCTTGCGCAACTCGTCATACGTCGACCCGCCGAGTTTCCTGTTCGCCTGTTCGCAGCGCCAGCGTCCTGGTCCGCAGCGTCGCGATCCACTCAAGGCGGTTGTTCTTCATCGCGGTGGACGCCTTCGGCGCGGGACGCAACTTTGCGCCGTCGGGCGGAGGTCAGCGATCTGCGAGGACAGCGCAAGGAGCCGCTCGCGGATCTCGCTCTGGCTGCCCGGCTGGTCCCATGTGGCTGCTGCGTCGAACAGCGCGCGATCGAGCGCCGCGACGCGGCGCAGGAACCTGAATTACCTTCGTCGACGGCGGGAAGAACCGCGCTGGTGGCCGCGGCCGCCTCGGCGATGATGTCGCGCGCGCGTCGCTTGATGGGAACGTTAGCCACAGCCGCTGCCGCGTCACGCTGCGCCTGCGCCGCGGCATCGCGCCGCTCCTGCAACGCCTTGACCGCAGCCTGCATGTCGTCGCCGCGCGCCACCTCGAACCGTGCCTGATCCAAACCATCGAGACGGCGATCATCGACTCTGCCAGGGCCAGCATCGGCTCGCCCAGCGCCTCACGCGACGGCTGGACGTCGTCCTCGGTGACGGCTGGAACCGGGGGATCGTCAGCCGTGCTGCAGCCGGCGAGCAGCAGGCCGACCAGCACGACAGCGATCGCGTCGCGCAGCCTCATTGCTACGCGCCGGCGGCCGGCGCAGGACGATGACGGCAGTCGTCCGTGGTCTCGCAGGCGACCACTCCTGCACGGCGTCCACACCCGGTCGGCCCCCATGGATCGTGCGCCCTGGGCACCGCAGACCGTCGAGCAGCTCGACCAGGCGGTCCATGCCGAACAGCGCCCGCTCCTCGTCACCTCCCGATCGCGCCCTCGATCACCCCGTCGGTGTGAGCACCAGGCTCGAATCCCCAGGGATGGTCACGGTCGACTGGTTGTAGGTGGATGTGCCCAGCATGCCGACCGGGACGTCCGCCTCGACGTCCACGACCTGCGCCCCGCCGGGCGTGACCAGGATCGGCGGTGGCCGACGACCGCGAACTCGGCCGTCCACGCGTACGGGTTGAGGCGTCCGTAGATCATCGTCGCGAAGCGGTCATCGCCCGTCTGCGCTTCGACGGCGGCGTCCATCATCGACAGCACGATGCGCGGGCTGGCTCCCTGCAGCGCGAAGGCGCGCAGCGAGTAGACCGCCATTGCCGACAGCGTGGCCTCGATGCCCTTGCCGGACACGTCACCGCACGCAAGACCCACATGGCCGTCGGCGGTCGTGAACAGGTCGATGAAGTCGCCGCCGATCGGCACGCCAGCGGTCGCCGATTGGTAGACGTGGCCGGCCTCGAGCGCTTCGGGCAGCTCGATGACGCCGGGCTGCAGCTGCCGCTGGGGCGCCTCCACGACGCTGCGGGCACGGCGGTGCAGCGTCGTCTGTTCCACCGCCGTAGCCAGGGCCTGCGCCATCGTCGTGAAGATCTCGGAGGCAGGCCCGGGGAGCGGGTCGTCGGCGTAAATGCCCAGGGCACCTGGTGATGGTGGGTGACGGGCACCACGTGCAGATGCTGGCCCTCCCAGGCGCGCGCAGCTGTGGCCTCGGTGGAATGCGCCAGCGGTGGGCCCGGCGGCCGTGTCCGCGACTGCATCGTTTGCAGGCAGTGTGGCGTGATGGCAGCCCGCACGTCTTCCGGGAGGCCGGCCGAGGCCACGAGCGAGGCAGTGCCGGCCTCGTCGTCACGGATCCACAGCGCGGCTCCGGCCAGCTGCATGTGCGCGACGATGCCGTCGACGATGGCGGCGGACGGCAGCGGGGTCGTTGCGCGCGGCCAGGCCCGCGGATGTGGTCACCGCCCCCGCAGGAGGTCTTCGAGCCGCGCCACCTGCCCACGCAACTGGTCGGCTTCCACCGCGGCACCGATGAGCACCGCTGCCAGGTCCAGTCGTTCCAGCGCCCCGTCGTCCCCCTCGACGGGTTCGCCCACCGCCACCAGCCGAACCCGCCCGCGGATCCTCATGCCGGACGACCAGCGCGCGCTCCCACCCGGGGGACCCGATGAACGGGACCGCCGCGGCAGCCGGTGCGCTGACCTCGGCCGATCGCCGACCACACGAGCCGCGTGCGACCCCACGCGACGTCGATGAGCTCCTCAGCGGCGTGCGCAACAGCGAACGCCGGTAGCGTGCTGTCACTACGGGCGGCGACGACCGTGAACTGGTCACTGCCGTCACTGAACATGATGGCGGCGCGTCCGGCACCCGCCGTGTCCGCCGTGTCCGCGACGGCGCTGTCCAGCACCTCCGCCAGCGTTCGTTCGGCGACCAGGTTGCCCGCCATCGCCCGCAGCACGTCGCGGCGGTGGCGTCGCGTCAGCCCCTCCCCCAGGTCGTCCACCAGCGTGCCGAGCACGCCCCAGCAGCCGTCCCCGTCGAGCAGCGGTGTCCGGCCAGCACTGCGTCCGCCCGGCGTCCGCGCTGCCGTTGACGACGACCTCCACCCGCCGACCGCGCAGGGGGCTGGGTCGCAGTCGCCACCGCCATCAAATCGTCGAGCTGCTCCTCGGCCCGGCAGGAAGAGGCGGCTTCGAGCAGGTCGTCCACCGGTCGGCCGCGCACGGCGTCAGCCGGACCGCCAACCGCCTCGAATGCGGCGTTGAGCAAACGACCGGCCACTTCGGGGCGCGGGCGTCTGCGACGAAAACCGGGAACGGCAGGTGCTCGACGACCTGCTGCCAGGCTGTCGGCAGAGGCCGCCCCCGTCCAGGGGACATTCTGCACAGTCCAGCCATCCTAACGCTGCCCCGTATGCGCGAATCTGTGTGGTGGGAGCGGGACCATGAGCGCCGGCATCGCCTGCGTGGCGGCGGTCGGTGGGATGGACGTCGGGCTGTACGACATCGGCGGGGAGGCCATCGCCGCAGGTCTGCAGCGCGTGCAGCGCGACTTCGACGGGGCTGTGGCGCGCAACCGCATGACCGCCGAGGACGCGGCAACCGCGCGTAAGCGGATCACGGCGTCGACGGATCTTGCCGGGGCCGCCGGCGGCAGCGACCTTGTCGTGGAAGCGGTCGTCGAGGACATGGGCGTGAAGCAGGAGCTGTTCGCCCGGATCGAGACGCTGGTGGCACGCCATCAGACGCACCTCGGCGCTGTCCGTGACGGAGATCATGTCGTCGTTGGGACCCCTGTCTCGGGATGCACTTCTTCAACCCGGTCCGTGCGATCATGTCGAGCTGGTGCTGGGCTGACGAACCCCACCGCGGCGGCCATGGAGCAGAACAGCCGTGCGCGTGCGCGACTCGCCCGCGGCCGGATCAACGCCGTGATCAACCAGGCGGTCCGCGCCGAGTGCCTCGGCGGAGGACGTCGACACGGCGGTTCGGTCAACCGCTGGGTCCGCTGGGATGGCCGACGTCCGAGGCGACTCGCCGGTCACTCGGCGGATACGCCCCGCGCCGCTGATGGAGACCTACGTGCGTGCCGGGCGGTTGGGCCACAAGGTCGGACCGTGCGCCTACGACGAGGACCGTGACGTCGCCGGTTTTGCCACGAGCAGCCCATATTCAGATACGGGCCGTCACGATCGGCAACGCCACGCGCCCAAATTCTTCATTCGCTCGCCGAGCGGGGGTGGGAGCGGGGCCGTGGCCCTGGGCCGGGGCGGGTTGAACACGTCGATGGTGGTGTAACCGCGAGCTCCTCCGGGGTGCCGTTGAAGATCGCGCGCCCGAGGGTGCGTCGGCGTCGTATGGCCTGGCAGATGTAAGTTCATGGCGTTGAGGTAGACCGTGTGCGGCGCCTCGGGGCCTGTCCGATGCCTGGGTCATCGCCTCGTGCAGCCGGATGGAACTTCACGCGGTACATGCCCGTGCTGGCGCCGAGCTGCGGCTGGACGATCTCTTGCGGTCGATTGCCGTCCTGCCCGGGAACGAACTGCGCCGGTCGCTCGCCGCGGTCGGGACAAGTGGCAGCCGGGCTGGTGCTCCGCGCCGCTGGTGAGAAAGCAGGGTTGTTCGCGGCGTACAGCGGAGCCGGAGGACTGGGTGGGCTTCGTGGCGTTCCACGTACGTCCGCGTCGGGTTTGTCACCGGTCTCCGTGAAACCACGCCTGCATCGGCGCCAGTCGGGCGCGGCGTCTACGACTACGACGAGGACGGCAAGCGCCATGGCCCAGGAGTTCCGGACACGCGGGCTCCTGCGCTTGTGCAGGAGGCCCCCCGGTTGAAGCAAGCGCCATCACGTCGGCCGGATCAAGGCTGTACCGGCTGACAATATTGACGCCGCGGAGCGCGAACCGGTGGCGGCCATCCCCACCGGCCCCTGGTGGACGCCACGATCACGTATCGCCCTCGATCATACGGCCTCGAACTGCCCGTGGCCCATCGCTGCTACGCGACTCCTTCAACGCGGATAGCGTCACCGGCCCGCCGAATTCCGCGAACGCTCGTCGGGACACGTATCAACACCGTCGGGCCCGAATCCACAGCTCGAGCCAGCGGCAGAGACGCCGTGTTCGCCTCTTCATTCATCGACAGCCCCAGACTCGACGCCCGCGTTTTCCCCTCGCGTGGAAGGGCGGCGCTTTCGCGCCGCCCTTCCGCTTCGTGCGATCGGACCTGAAGTCCATCCCGCCCATGCCGCCCATGCCGCCGTCGTGGCCGTGGCCGCCGCCGGCGGCCTCCTTGGGCTCGGGCTTGTCCGCGATGACCGTCTCGGTGGTCAACAGCAGACCGGCGATCGACGCGGCGTTCTGCAGCGCCGAGCGGGTGACCTTGGCCGGGTCGACGACGCCGAACCCGATCATGTCGCCGTACTCGCCGGTGAGGGCGTTGAGGCCCTGGCCGGTGTCCAGCCCGCGGACCTTCTCGACGATGACGCTGCCCTCGAGGCCGGCGTTCGTCGCGATCAGTACAGCGGGGCCGACAGCGCGGTGCGGACGATGTTCGCACCCGTGGCGTAGTCGCCCTCGAGGTCGAGCTTCTCCAGGGCGCTGGCCGCCTGCAGCAGCGCGGTGCCGCCGCCGCCGACGATGCCCTCCTCGACCGCCGCGCGGGTGGCCGAGAGCGCGTCCTCGATGCGGTGCTTCTTCTCCTTCAGCTCGACCTCGGTGGCCGCGCCGACCTTGACGACCGCGACGCCGCCGGACAGCTTCGCGAGCCGCTCCTGCAGCTTCTCGCGGTCCCAGTCCGAGTCGGTCTTCTCGATCTCGGCCTTGATCTGGGCGATGCGGCCGGTGATGTCGTCCTGGGCGCCGGCGCCCTCGACGACCGTGGTGTTGTCCTTGGTGATCGTGACGCGACGCGCACGACCCAGCAGGTCGACGGTCACGCTGTCCAGCTTCAGGCCGACCTCCTCGGAGATGACCTGGCCGCCGGTCAGGATCGCGATGTCCTGCAGCATGGCCTTGCGGCGGTCACCGAACCCGGGGGCCTTGACGGCGGCCGACTGGAACGTGCCGCGGATCTTGTTCACGACCAGGGTCGCCAGGCTTCGCCCTCGACGTCCTCGGAGATGATGACCAGCGGGCGACCGGCCTGCATGACCTTCTCCAGCACGGGGAGCAGGTCCTGCACGGCGCCGATCTTCTGGTTGGCGATGAGGATGAAGGGCTCCTCGAAGACCGCCTCCATGCGCTCGGTGTCGGTCACCATGTAGGGCGAGATGTAGCCCTTGTCGAACTGCATGCCCTCGACGAAGTCCAGCTCCAGACCGAAGGTCTGGGACTCCTCGACGGTGATGACGCCGTCCTTGCCGACCTTGTCCATCGCCTCGGCGATGACCTTGCCGACCTCGGGGTCGTTGTTGGCGGAGATGGTCGCGACGTTGGCGATCTCCTCCTGGGTCTCGATGTCGCGCGACATCGACCCGAGGGCCTCCACGACGCGCTCGACGGCCTGCTGGATGCCGCGGTTCAGCAGCATCGGGTTGGCGCCGGCAGCGACGTTGCGCATGCCTTCCTTGACCATGGCCTGGGCCAGGACGGTCGCGGTGGTGGTGCCGTCACCCGCGACGTCGTTGGTCTTGGTGGCGACCTCCTTGGCGAGCTGGGCACCCATGTTCTCGTACGGGTCCTCGAGCTCGATCTCGCGCGCGATGGTGACACCGTCGTTGGTGATCGTGGGGGAGCCCCACTTCTTCTCCAGGACGACGTTGCGGCCCTTGGGGCCGAGGGTCACCTTGACCGCGTCTGCGAGCTTGTTGACGCCGGTCTCGAGCTTGCGCCGGGCGTCCTCGTGGAACTTGATCTGCTTCGCCATGTGGAGATCCTCCTACTTCTCGACGATCGCGAGCACGTCACGGGCCGACAGGATCAGGTACTCCTGGCCGCCGTGCTTGATCTCCGTCCCGCCGTACTTGGAGTAGACGACGGTGTCGCCCTCCTTGACGTCGAGCTGGATGCGCTCGCCCTGGTCCGAGATCCGGCCCGGGCCCACGGCGACGACGGTGCCCTCCTGGGGCTTCTCCTTCGCCGTGTCAGGGATGACGAGACCGCTGGCGGTGGTCTGCTCGGCCTCGTTGGCCTGCACCACGATGCGGTCCTCGAGCGGCCGGATGCTCACCTTGGTAGCGGTGGCCACGGAACCTCCTCGTTCGGTTGGCGGGCACGGCGCGGTGCGCCTGCCCGGATGAGAGCTGCGCTGGTGGCGTGCGGGGTTGGCACTCGATCGGGCCGAGTGCCAACCGGAAAGCTAGCACTCACCTCGACCGAGTGCAAGGCGAGCAGCGGGTGGCCGCCACAGATCTGCGTCCCATACGCTCAAGATCAGAAGTGGACGACCGTTCGATCCGCCTCACTATCTGTGATACACAGTTGGTGTACGCGTGACCTCAGGTTACGCTACGGTCCTGCGCAACTTGCTCACGAGGGAGCTTGCACGCATGTCCGACTACCAGCGGCGACTCGGCAGCCGCCTCCGCGCGATCCGCCAGCAGCAGGGGCTCACCCTGCAGCAGGTGGAGGAGACGTCGGCGGGCAAGTGGAAGGCCGTGGTGGTCGGCTCGTACGAGCGCGGCGACCGGGCCGTCTCGGTGGCCAAGCTCGCGGAGCTCAGCGAGTTCTACAACGTGCCGGTCAGCGAGCTGCTGCCCAAGGAGGAGCTGTCCGCCGCCGCGGCCGGCGGGCCCCCCACCAAGGTCATGCTCGACCTGCGCCGGCTCTCGCGGTCCGATCTCGACCCCGACCTGCGCCCGGTGTCGCGCTTCGCGCACACCATCCAGCTCCAGCGCGGCGACTACAACGGCAGCGTGCTGACCATCCGCGGCGAGGACCTGCGCGCCCTGTCGGTGATCTACGGCACCGACCCGGAGGATCTGGTCATCCGGCTCGAGGACGAGGGCGTGCTCGCCCAGACCTGACCCGTCCCGGAGGCTCCGCGGTCTCGGGTCCCGCCCGGGGGGCCTCCTCCGGGCGGGCCGGCCTCCACGCCTCCGCTTCCCGGCGCAGACGCTCCAGGTCCCTCCAGTACGCCTGGATCGCCAGCTTCCCACTCGGCGTCATCGCTGCCGTCGTGCTCGGGGTCTTGCCGCGGAACTGCTTGTCGATGCGGAGCAGACCCGCATCCTCCAGCTTCGCCAGGTGGCTGGACAGATTGCCCTTGCTGAGACCTGTGAGCCGCTGCAGTCGACCGGTTGCCGCGCTGTGTCAAGCCCCCGCCATGATCCGGCCCCGCCGGCGGGCGACCGGTGGTTGCGCCGGCTGGAGGGCGAGGGCGTGCTCCCCCAGACCTGACCCGCGCGGCGTCAGCGGGGCAGCGGAGCGCCGGACGGGGCGCGCAGCACCTCCGCCGGGCCGTCCAGCCGGAACCGCGCGCCCTCCGCCGCGGCGAACGCGCCCAGCACGGCGCGCATCCCGTGCTCGCCGCCGAACGTGGGGTCCAGCCGGGTCGCGTAGGCGGCGGCCGCCGCGAGCTTGCGCGCGAGCGCGCCGTCCAGCGGGACCGCGACCTCTGGGAACCCCCGCGGCGACCCAGGGCGACGGGTCCGGGTCGACGGGGGCACCGGGCGGCCCGCCCGCGACCTGGCGCAGGCCGGGCGTGATGGCGGCGGGGGTGTCGGTCCACCAGGCCACCGCGCCCGGCTGCGGCCGGCCCTCGCCGCCCAGGTCGGCCAGCGCCCGCAGCACCGCGTCGACGACCAGCAGGTGGTCGAGTGCCCGCCGACGCCTTGGGGGACGAGCAGGAGATCCGGGCGCAGGCCGGCGATCAGCTCGAGCAGGTCATCGGCGACGTCGGCGACGATGCGGTCCGCGCGCAGCCGGGGGCGCAACAGGGCGCCGGGGCCGCCGTACCCCCGGTGCGGGGCGTCGGGGAAGTCCAGGTGCACGGCCCGGTCAGCGCCCAGCCGGGCCGCCGCGGTGCGGTCCTCGGCCCGGCGGACCGCCATCACGTCGATGCCGCCCGCGCCGGCCCTGCCCGGTGCCGTGCGGGTGAACACCGTCGCCATCGTCACCGCGGCACCTCCCGCGGCCAGCCGCGCCAGGGTGCCCCCGCAGGAGAACACGGCGTCGTCCAGGTGCGGCGACACCGCCAGGACCCGCTCCATCGGCCATCCCCCGTCTCCCCGGCCGACCGCCGGGTGACCGAGGCTTCCCCGGCCCGGGCTGGGTGGAACGGGCCGGCCCGCCACGGCCCGGGCCACGCCATCGGAGCGGGCCGACCCCGCGTGGAGCGGGCGGGACCCGCACGGTCAGGGGCGGCGAGCTCGCCGGCGCCCAGGGCCGCCAGGGTCGCGGGGGCCAGGCGGTCGGCACGGTGGGCGTCGCGCGACAGCGGGAGCCAGACGCCCACGTGACCTGACGTCCGATCTTCACGCAGCGTACGTCGCCACGCAACGTCCGGCCGTGGCGCCGCCGCGACAGAGGGGGTGACACAGCCTCGAGGCGATGACGTGAGGGACGGGGATGAGAGCGATGGCAGCCGTGCGACTGCTGGCGGCGGCGCTGCTGGCCGTGATGATGGTGGCGACCGCCGCGGAGGCGCGGCCGGTCGTGAAGCCCCCACCGCCGCCCGGCCCGCTGACAGCCCCGCGAGGCGCACCGCTGCCGCCCCGCACCATGGAGGAGGTCGTCCGGGCCCTCCGCGATGCCATCGCCCGCCCGGCGGCCACCCCGCCACCGGCCTGCGGTCAGGAGCGCACCTTCCCCCCAGGTCCGGACGGCCAGTACTTCCGGGTCGAGCGTGCCGGTGACCAGGCCCTCCGCTGGCGGCTCGTCCTCGGCGACCACCCGCTCCAGTGGATCCCGACCTTCGAGAACTACGAGGTCCGCGTCGGCGTCGGGGGCCGGACCGTCGACCGGGCCTCGTGGTCCTGGGGCGACGACCCCGAGGGCGTCGTCAAGGTCCATCCCGGCGCGGTCGTCGAACTGTTCGCCGCGGGGATCGGCCGCAGCGGGCACGTCATACCCGCCGCCTGGACCGCGGCAGCGGGCACCTGCGTTGCGGGACCGGCGTCCGCGACGCACGGCCGCATCGACTACGGGCCCATCGACCCGGGAACCGGCCAACGGTCGACGGCGAGGGCCGTCATCACACCGACGATGATCGCCGAGGCGCGCAACCGCCGCATCGGGTCCAGCGCGTCGTCATCGATCCGCCCGCCCGGCTGGGACGCCACCGACCCCGCGAACCGAGCCCGCGGCCACCTCGTCGGGCGGCAGTTCGGCGGGTCCGGCAGGGACCCTGCCAACCTGGTCACGATGGCGCAGAACGCGGCGAACTCCCCGGTCATGTCAGGGTTCGAGGACCTCATCGCCGCCACTGTCGAGGCGGGGCAGACCGTGACCTACGAGGTCACGCCGCTGTACCCCTCCCCTGACCACGTCGGCCGGCCCGCCACGATCCGCCTCCGGGCCGTCGGCGACCGCGGGTTCCGGCTCCACGTCGTGATCAGCAACACCGCAGCAGCGGGCGTGACCGTTTACGAGGCCACGCCCGAACTGCCCTTCGATCTCTGAGGCGACATGGACATCACCGAGCTCATCGCCCTCGTGCCACCGCCCGCGTCGCCCGTCGCGACCGGATCGGCGGAGGGCTGGCGGGCGATCGCCCGCGCCATCGGGCACGCGCTGCCCGCCGACCACCGCGCCGTCATCGGCACCTACGGGGCGGGCCGCTTCGACGACTGGCTCACCGTCTTCAGCCCGTTCACGCCGGACGGGCCCGGCAACCTGCTCTACGAGCAGCGCACGATCCTGGCGGGCTACCGCTGGCGGCGGCGGGCCTTCCCCGACCGCCACCTCCTGCCCGCGCACCCCGAGCCTGGCGGCCTGCTGCCCTTCGGCCGTACGGACAACGGCGACGAGCTGCATTGGCTCACCACCGGTGACCCGCAGCGCTGGACGGTGGTGACCTTCGCCGCCCGATCCGCGACACCAGAGCCCTTCGCGGGGGGCCTGCTGCCCTTTCTGATCGCCGTGCTCGAGGGGCGCCAGCGCCCGTCCTGGCTGCCCGACGACCTGCCCGCGCCCGACCACCGCTTCGTCCCCGACACGCCCTGACCACGGCGGTCCCGCCGGATCAGCGCGGCTCGGCGGCGCGCAGCGCGGCCAGGGTCCGGGGCACCAGGCGGTCGGCCCGGTGGCTGTCGCGGGACAGCTCCACGCAGACCAGCCGGTCGAAGCCGATGTCGGCGAGGGCGGCCAGCACGGCGGGCAGGTCGACCGCGCCCTCGCCGAAGGGCAGGTGCTCGTGCACGCCGGGGCGCATGTCCTCCACGGTGACGGTGCCCAGGTGCGCGGCGGTCTCGCGCACCGCCGCGGCCGGGTCGCGGTCGCCGGTGACCAGGCAGTGGCCGGTGTCCAGCGCCAGGCGCAGCGACGGCGCGGCCTCGTGCAGGCCCGCCCAGCCGTCGACGGTCTCCACCAGCATCCCCGGCTCCGGCTCGAGGGCGAGCACCACGCCGCGCTCCTCGGCGTGCTCGGCCAGGCGGGCGACGCCCTCGACCAGCCAGCGCCACGCGTGGTCGCGCTGGACGCCGGGGCGCGGCACCCCCGCCCAGAACGACACCGCCTCGGACCCCAGCCCCGCGGCGACGTCGACGGCGCGGCGCAGGAACGCCAGGCGCAGCGCACGCCGGTCGGGGTCCGGGGACACCAGGGTCGGCTCGTGCTTGGCCCGCGGGTCGAGCAGGAAGCGCGCGCCGGTCTCGATCACCGACCCCAGCCCGCGGCGCGCCAGGCCCTCCGCCAGCGCGGCGGTCCGGCGCGCGAGGTCCGGCGCGAACGGGTCGTGGTGCTGGTGGTCCAGGGTCAGCGCGACGCCGTCGTAGCCGGTGTCGGCGAGCAGGTCCAGCGCGTCGTCGAGCCGGTGGTGGGCCAGCCCGTTGGTGTTGTAGGCGTAGCGCAGGCCCACCTACGCGCCTGCGGCCAGCCAGGCGCGCAGCGCCGCGTCCTGGTGGTGCAGCGCGTGCTCCACGGGCCCCGACAGCGTCGCGGTCATCGGCGCCTTGAAGAACACCCCCAGCTGCTCGGCGACCCCGCCCTCCCCGCGCCGGTGCGCGGCGTCCAGGACCCGCGCGATCTCCAGGACCAGCGGCGCGGCCAGGATCGAGTCGCGGCACAGGAAGTTGACCTTGAGCTGCATGCGCTGGCCGAGGAAGCCGGTCAGGTCGATGTTGTCCCACGCCTCCTTCGCGTCGCCCCGCGGCCGGTAGTAGGCGATGTTCACGACGTGGTCCTCGACGTGGTAGCCGAGGAGGTCGTCGAGCACCGAGCCCTTGGTGTCGATCTTGGAGGCCAGGGAGTCCGGGTCGTCCAGCGCGCGCCCGTCGCGGTTGCCCAGCAGGTTGGTCGAGAACCAGCCGTCGACGTGCAGCGCGCGCTGGCGCAGGCCCGCGGCGAGCACCGTCTTCAGCATGGTCTGGCCGGTCTTGCCGTCCTTGCCGGCGACCGGGACGCCCCGCTCCCGCGCCAGCTGCACGATGGCCGGCACGTCGGCGGCGACGCTGGGCGTGAAGTTGGCGTACGGCGACCCCGCGGTGATCGCGGCGTAGGCGTAGAGCACGGCGGGGCCGATCGCGGGGTCGTCGGCGTCCAGCGCGGCCTCGAAGGCGGCGAGGTCGGCGAACACCGGCGCCGACGGGTCGACCCGCCGCTCGGTCGAGGCCAGGTTGATCACGACGACGCGCTCCAGGCCGCGGTCCCGCCGGAAGGCGGCCAGGTCCGCGGTGATCGCCGCGATCGCCGCGCGGTGGCCGTGCCCGCCCACCGCGTGGTCGCCGACGACGTTGCGGCAGAAGTCGGGGTTGCCGATGCCGGGCCACGGGCGGATCGCGGCGAGGGCGGGCGCGACCGCGCGGTGCTGCACCGGGTCGAGCACGCCGTGGACCTCGGCCGCCTTGGCCAGGTCGTCGGCGGTCAGGTCCCAGCCGGCGAACTCCAGCGCGGTGTAGTCGACCAGGCCCGCGCGCTGGGCCAGCTCGCGGACGTCCGGCGCGGCGAGCGGCAGGCCGGCGTGGGACGCCAGGCCGGCGCGCAGCAGCTCGACCCCCGCCGCCGCCGTGGTGGCGACCGCGCCGCCCATCCCGACCACGGCCACGCCCAGGCGCCCCGCCGGTCCCGTCCCCACGTCCATCCCCGCTCCTGCTCGTCGGCTCCCTCCGCGCAACGCTACGGCGTCGGCGGTCCCCCAAAGAGGGGAAATCCGGCGGTCAGCGCAGCGCGAGCACCCAGGGGCCGCGGTCGCTCATGCCCGCCCGGCGGTAGGCCGCGATCGCCGGGGCGTTGTCGGAGCGGACGTGCAGGCTGACCCCCGGCAGGCCGTCGCGCAGGAGCATCCGCACCAGCTCGCCGATGAGGCCGGCCGCGACCCCCTGCCCGCGCGCCGCGGCGTCGACGTACACCCCGGCGATCTGCCCGCCCCGGCGGCGGCTGCGCAGGGACAGGTCCGCCTTGCCGACGGCCACGCCGCCGCGCTCCACCACGAAGGTGTCGCGCCGCGCGATCGTCTCGCGCACCCGCGCGCGCACCGCCGACCGCGCCGAGCGCGCGATCGGCGGGCCCATGCGGTCCTCGACGTGCAGGCGGCAGGCGAAGTCGACGAGGACCTCGACGTCCTCCTCGCGGGCGAGGCGGAACCCCTCCGGCTCGGGGCGGTGCAGGTCGGCCACCGCGCCCTGCTCCGCCACCATGAAGCGCTGCTCGCGGGCGTTGGCCCGGCGGCGGAAGACCCCGCGGTTGCTGGCCGCCAGCAGCGCCCAGCCGATCGGGGCGTCGCCGACCAGCACGCGCCAGCCGATGCGCTCCGCCGCCTCCGCCAGGGCGTGCGCGGCCGCCGGGTCGCCCGCGGGGACCAGGGTCCCGGTCGCCCCGAAGTACAGGACGGCGATGGGGTCGTGGCCGGGCCAGACCACGAAGCGGTCGTGCTCGCCGCGGTCCAGCGCGTCGAGCAGGTACTGGTTTGCGATCGTCCCCGGCGCGACGCCGCCCGCGAGGGGCGGGCCGGGCGGGCCGAAGTCGCGCTCCAGCAGCACCACGACGTGGGCGACCTGCTCCCGGCCGAGCCGCTGCACGGCCTCTCGGGGCGACGTCGCAGTCACGTGCGGCTCCTCTCCAGGGGCGGGAGCGGCAGCGGAGCGAGGCCCAGGTTGGGGTCGGCCGCCACGTCCAGAGCGGTGCGCTCTCCCGCGACCAGCCGATTGTGCCCGGCGGCGGCGATCATCGCGCCGTTGTCGGTGCACAGGGCCGCCGGGGGGAGCAGCAGGCGCAGGCCGGCGGCCTCGCACGCCGCCGCCATCGCCGCGCGCAGCCGCGAGTTCGCCGCCACGCCGCCGACCACGGTCACCGTGTCGACGCCGGTCGCGCGCGCGGCGTCGACGGTCTTGGCGACCTGCACCTCGACGAGGGCCTCCTGGAAGCTGGCGGCCACGTCGGGCGCCCAGGTCGCGACCCCCGCCGCCTGGCGGCGCCGCAGCTCGCGGACGACCGCCGACTTGAGGCCGGACAGCGAGAAGTCCCAGCTGCCGTCGTGCAGCAGCGCGCGCGGGAACGCGATCGCGGCGGGATCGCCCTCGCGCGCCAGGCGGTCGATCTCGGGCCCGCCCGGGTAGGGCAGGCCGAGGACGCGCGCGACCTTGTCGAACGCCTCCCCGGCCGCGTCGTCGATGGTCGCGCCCAGCGTCTGCAGCCGCCCGTCGGCGCGCAGCAGGACCAGGCTGGTGTGCCCGCCGCTGACGATCAGCGCCGCCATCGGGACCGGCAGCGACCCCGACGCCAGCTGCGTCGCGCAGACGTGGCCCTCCAGGTGGTTGACCCCGATCAGCGGCACGTCGCAGGCGAGCGCCAAGGACTTCGCGGCGGCGACGCCGACCAGCAGCGCGCCGACCAGCCCGGGGCCGACCGTGACCGCGACGCCGTCGAGGTCGGGGTAGCCCACCCCCGCCCCCGCCAGCGCCCGGTCGAGGACCGGCACCAGCAGCTCCAGGTGCGCGCGCGCCGCGATCTCCGGCACCACCCCGCCGTAGGGGCGGTGCTGCTCGATCTGGCTGCCGATCACGTTGGACCGGATGGTGACGCCGTCCTGGACCACCGCGACCGCGGTCTCGTCGCAGGAGGTCTCGATGCCCAGGACGAGCACCTAGCCCTCCGCGCCGGGTGCGCCCGAGTCGTCGGGCAGCCCGACCCGCCCGACGACCCACGGGACGGGGTGGTCGGGGGCGCCGCTGGCGCCGCCCGGGTCCGCCAGCCGGGCACGCTGGCGGTCCAGCACCGCCGCGTACTCGGGCGTGCGCAGGTCGTGGGCCCACATGATCAGCGCGTCCTCGCCGGTCTCGGCGTAGTAGCCCGGCCGCACGCCGACCGGGGCGAAGCCGAACGCGGCGTACAGCCGCTGCGCCCCGCGGTTGGCGACCCGGACCTCCAGGGTCGCGGCGTCCGCGCCCAGCTCGACCGCGCCGTCCATCAGGCCGAGCAGCAGGCGGGTCGCGATCTTGCGGCGATGCTCCTCCGGGTGGACCGCGACGGTCGTCACGTGCGCCTCGCCCGCCCCGACCATGACGCCGGCGTAGCCGACCACGCGGCGGCGGCCCAGCGCGCGCACCTCGAAGGCGGGGCGGTCCCGCAGCGGCGCGAGCGCCACGACGTAGCGGCGGCTGTCGCCCTGGGACAGCTCCGAGGCGAACAGCCCCGGCGACCACGGCCGCGGGTAGACCACGCGCTCGATGGCCAGGACCCCGCGCAGGTGGCGCCGCCGCATCGGGACGACCTCGACGTCCCCGAGCGCCGGGCGGAGCGGTGCGAGCACCATCACCGGTTCCCTTCCCCGCCGCCCGGCGGCACAGTCACCAGGATCGGCGCGGGCGGGTTGATGCGCGCGTCGGGGCGGCGCAGGTAGACGGGGCGCAGGCTGCCCGGTGGCCCGCCCTCACCGCGGCGCAGGCGGGGCAGGGCCAGCTCGGCCAGGGCCTGGGCGGTGGGGTGGTCGGTGGCGCCGGCGCCCACGTCCGCCCCCGCCGACTCCAGCGCCGCCCGGTGCGCCACCGCCCCGTCACCCACGCACAGCACGTCCTCCCCCAGCGCCGACAGCTCGCCCGCCAGCTTGCCGACGGGGCCGACGCGGTGCTCGGTCACCTGCTGCACGCCACCCGGGGACGGGCGGTAGAAGGCCCAGAACAGCTCGCCGCGGCGGGCGTCCACGGTGGCGCAGACCATGCGGCGCGCGTGGCGCACCGGGAACGCCAGCAGGTCCAGCGACGCGATCCCGACCGCGGGCAGCCCGCGGGCGGCGGCCAGCGTCGCGGCCGTCGCGATGCCGACGCGCATGCCGGTGTACAGCCCCGGGCCCAGGCCGACCGCGACGGCGGTCAGGTCGGGGATCCCGGCGCCCGCCCGGGCCAGGCAGAACGCGATCGCGGGGGCCAGGAACTCGGCGTGCGCGCGGCCGCGCTGCGCCCCCAGGGTCGCGGCGGCCAGGACCCCCGCGTCGTTCGCGAGGGCCACCCCCGACTGGGCGGTCGACGTCTCCAGCGCCAGGACCAGCACCTAGGCCCGCTCCATCGCGCCGTCCGCGCCCGCCGGGGCCGCCCACGGGGTGAGCCGCCCCGCGGCCACCAGCGCGTCGAGCCGCCCGGCCCACCCCGGCGCCCGCGCCTCCAGGGTGACGTCGCGGTGGTCGTCGTCGGGCGCCGCGCGCAGCACGACCTCGAGGTGGTCGGGGGGCAGCAGCGCTCGGACCGCGTCGCCCCACTCGACGAAGGTGACCACGCCGGTGTCGAACAGCTCGTCGAGGCCGAGGTCGGCGACCTCGCCGAGCGAGCCCATCCGGTAGACGTCGAGGTGCACGACCGGGATCCGGCCGGGGTGGTCGCGGCGCAGGAGGAACGACGGGCTGGTCACCCGGCCGGTCACGCCGAGCGCCGCGGCGGCGCCCTGCACGAACACCGTCTTGCCCGCGCCCAGGTCGCCGGTCAGCGCGACGACGTCGCCGGGACGCAGGTCGGCCGCGACCGCCGCCGCGAGCAGGCGGGTGTCGGTCGCCCCCGTGGTGCGCAGGTGCACCGTGCGCACGCCGACCCCCTTCCGCGGTCCGCCGCCCCGGCCTCGCGGGGCACAGCCCTCCCCGGCGCGCTCCCGGGGACCGGGCGAGTCTAGGTCCGCGCCACCCCCCGCGCGGCCCACGCACCGCAGACGCCGGGCGGCTCGCGAACGCGGCGACACGCTCTACGGTGCACGGCGGGCGGCCCGCATGGCGCGGGCCGGCGAGGCGAGGAGCGGATCGTGGCACTGGTGCGGCTGGAGGCGCGGGACAGCGGCGTGCGGGTGGTGACGCTGGACGACCCCGCCCGGCGCAACGCGATGGGCGACGAGCTGGGCGCCGAGCTGCTCGACGCCTGCGCGGCGGTCGCGGGCGACCCGGACGCCCGCGTGCTGGTGCTCACCGGTGCGGGCGACGCCTTCTGCGCGGGCGCCGACCTGCCCCAGCTGTTCGGCCCGGCCGCCGACGCGCCGGTGACCGAGACCCACGCCCGGCTCCAGCGCTACTACCGCCCGTTCTTCGCGGTCCGCGACCTCGCGATCCCGACCGTCGCCGCCGTCAACGGGCCCGCGATCGGTGCGGGCCTGAACCTGGCGATGGCGTGCGACCTGCGCGTCGCCGGTCCCGGCGCGACGTTCGCCGCGACGTTCACGCGCATCGGCCTGCACCCCGGCGGCGGGTGCACCTGGTTCCTGGTGCAGGCGCTGGGGGCGTCGCGGGCGCTGCGGGTCCTGCTGCTCGGCGAGGCGATCCGCGCGGACCGCGCGGTGGCGTGGGGGGTGGCGGAGGGGCCGGAGGACGACCCGCTCGCCGCGGCCCTGGAGCTCGCGGGCCGCATCGCCGAGGTCGACCCGTCCCTGGCCCGCCACGTCAAGGCGGGGGTCGAGGTCGCCGTCCGCTCCGGTGACCTGCGCGCCACCCTGGAGTACGAGTCGTGGGCCCAGGCCGCCTCGGCCTCGTCGCCCCTGCTGCAGGAGTGGGTCGCCCGCTTCCGCACCTGAGGCCCTGCCCGGGTGGGTGCCGGCCCGGGGTCAGGTGGAGGCGGCGCGGGTGGCGCGGTAGGCGGCGGACTCCGCGTCGCGGGCGGCGGACTCGGCGTCCTCGGCGGCCCGGCGCGCCTCGCGCGCGGCGCGGCGGGCCTCGTCCAGGGCCTGCTCGGCCCCCTCGACCGCCCTGCGGGCGTCCGCGGCGGCGCGGTCGCGCCGGGCGGCCTCCGTCGCGGCCTCGTCGGCCCGCCGCCGCGCCGCGGCGGCCGCCTCCGCCGCCCGGGCCGCCGCCACCACCCGCGCCCGCTGCGCGGCCGCCTCCGCCTCCGCCTCCGCCCGCGCCTCCGCCGCCGCCTGCTCCGCGGCAGCGGTGTCCTCCGCCGCCGCCGCCGGCCGCACGTCCTCGGCCGTCCCCGCCGGCCCCCCGGCTCCTGCCGCGGTCGCGGCCGCGCGCCGCGGGCGCCGGGTCGCGGGGCGGGGGCGGGGGCGGGGGCGGGGGCGGGGGCGGAACCAGGGTGAGGGGTGGGAGCTCCCCGAAGCCGGAGGGCGTGGACAGGTCGCGGGTGAGGCGGCCCGCGCTGACCGCGTCGGCGGCCTCCTGGTCGACCGAGGCCGCCTCCAGCGTGGTCGCGATCGCGCCGCGGTGGGGGTCGGGGGCGCGGCCGTCGGCGCGCAGCAGGTCCAGCGCCAGGTCGGTGAGGCGCGCGACCAGCTCGCGGCGCCGGGCGCCCGCCTGGCGCAGGGCCGCCCCGCCCCCGCCCGACAGCGCCTGCGCCTGCGCCGCGGCCAGGTCCGCCCCGGCCGCCAGCAGGGCGGCGACCTCGCCGGGCGCCTCCCGCGCCAGCCGGTTGACCGCCCACGCCGACACCGTCGGGCGGCGCAGGGCACGGACGCGCGCGGCGGCCTCGCGGTCGCCGTCGGCCCGCAGCCGCTTGGCCAGCGCGTCGCGCTCCGCGGTGAACGCCTCGGGCGGCAGCGCGAACAGCGCGTCGGCCTCGTCGCCGCTCACGTCGTGAGGTCGACCGGCGTCCCGGGGCCGACCGCCCGCACCGCCGCGCGGATGGCCGCGGCCACCGCCTGGGCGCCGAGGTGGGCCACGAGGTCCAGGCCCGCGGGGACGCGCTGGGCGCAGAGCAGGAACAGCGCGTCGCCGTCGTAGGAGGTGTGCGCGGGGCTGATCGCCCGGGCGACGCCCGAGTGCGCGAGGTCCGCCGCGCGGGCCGCCTCGTGCTTGGTCAGGCGCGCGTCGGTGACCAGGCACCCGATCACGGTGTTCTCCACGGTCAGCGCGGCCGCTGGGCGCAGCGGGTCGGCCGCGGGGAACCGCGGGGTGCCGGCGGGGGCCCGGGCGCCGGCGAGGACCTCGCCGCGCTCGTCCAGCACGTCGCCGAGCGGGTTCACCGCCACCAGCGCGCCGACCGTCACGCCACCGTCGCTCGCCGTGGCCCAGCCCTGCCCGCTCGCGACCGCCCACTGCGGGCCCGCGACCTTGCCGGCGGTGCAGCCGGCGCCCACGCCGACGGCGCCCATCGGCGGGTCGTCGTCGGTGGCCGCGGCGCACGCGGCCCAACCGGCCTGCGCGTCGGGCCGCGCCTGCCCGGGCCGGCGCAGGTCGAACACGATGGCGCCGCCGACGATGGGGACGCGCGCGACGAAGCGGTCGTAGCCGATGCCGTGCTCCTCGCACCAGCGCACCACCCCGTCGGCGGTGGCCAGGCCGAACGCGCTCCCGCCGGACAGCACGACGGCGTGGCACTCGCGCACGTTGCCGTTGGCGCCCAGCGCGTGGGCCTCGCGCGTGCCCGGGGCACCGCCCCGCACCGCCGCGGCCCCCAGGGCCCCCGGCGGCGCGAGCACGACCGTGCAGCCGGTGTGCCCGTCGGGGTGGGTCCAGACCCCGACCCGCGTCCCCTCCACCCCGAGCGCCATCCCGTCCCCCTGTGCCTCTCGTGACCTCGCACCCCACCGCGGTGCGCGGGTCGGTCAGCGTCGCTCCACGGCGAGGCGGATGCCCAGCCCCACGAGGACCGCGCCCATCGCCCGTTCGCCCCACCGCCGCAGGCCCCGCACCGGACCCGTCCGGCCGATGCGACCCGCCGCGTAGGCCACCGAGGGGTACCAGGTCAGCAGCACCAGCGCGTGCACCGCCAGCAGCGCCGACGCGGTCGGGACGGCGGGGTCGCCGGGGCCGATGAACTGCGGGAACACCGTGGTGTAGAACAGCCCGACCTTGGGGTTCAGCAGGTCGCCCAGCAGGCCGCGGCGGAAGCCGCCCCACGCCGTCAGGGCGCTGCGGGACGGCGTCGCCTCGCGATGCTGGTCGTCGGGCGCGGTCCGGATGGCCTGGATGCCGAGCCAGATCAGGTACGCCGCGCCGAGCAGCCGCACCGCGTCGTAGGCGGCGGCCGAGGCGGCCAGGACCGCCGCCAGCCCCGCCAGCGACGCCGCGGCCCAGCACGCCTTGCCGACGGTCAGCCCCACGGTGGCGGCGATCGCCGCGCGCTGGCCGCCGGCGCCGGCGGAGCGCAGGACGACCGCGAGGTTGGCGCCGGGCGTCGCCGCGAGCACCAGGCAGAGGGTCGCGAACGCCACGAGCTCGTCAGGTGCCATGCCACCTCCCCTCCGCCTCGGCGCGCCGGGCGGCGGTCGCCGGCGCCATCCTTCCGCGCCCGCCGCGCCGGCACCAGGCCCCGTGCGCCGGGCGCGCGTGGTCACGCGCCGCGCAGGTCGCGGGGGCGGTGGCCGGGCCGGGAGCGCGGGCCGCGCGCCCGGCGGCGGGCCTGGTGGAAGGCGCCGTGGGCGAAGCTGCGGAGGTGGGCGGTGACCGCGTCGTGGGCCTCGATCATGGCGTTGTGACCGGCCCCGGGCAGGCGGACCAGCCGGGCGTCGGGCAGCGCCCGCACCAGCCGGGCCGCCGCGGCCGGGGGGGTCAGCTTGTCGTGCTCGCCGACCAGGACCAGCGCGGGCACGCGCAGCCGCGCGGGCGCCCCGCGCAGGTCCGACGCGGTGAGCGTCGGCCCCAGCTCGGCCTTGACGCTGTTGGCCAGGTTCACGGTCAGCTGCTCGACGAAGGCGACGTGGGCGGGCTTGGGGTCCGGCCCGAAGCCCAGCGTGCGCACGATCAGGGTGGACAGGTCGGTGGGGGCGATCGCCGGCGTCCCCGAGGGGTCCTCGCCGCCCCCGCGCCAGCGCCGCCCCTGCGCGACGATCCCGCGCGGCAGGACCGACAGGGCGGCCACGCCGGTGGTCACCAGGCCGCCGACCACGACGTCGCTGCCGGTGGTGTCGAGCAGCACCGCCCCGGCCAGCCGCTCGCGGACCTCGTCGGGGTGGGCGGCGGCATAGGCGAGCAGGCTCATGCCGCCCAGGGAGTGCCCGGCGGCGACGACGCGCTCGCCCGGCGCCAGCGCGTCGAGCACGGCGCGCAGGTCCCGTCCCAGCGTCCCGATGGAGTAGTCGCCGTGGGCCGCGCGCTCGCTGGCGCCGTGCCCGCGCTGGTCGTAGGCGACGATGCGGAACTCGCGGCCCAGGTCGCGGCGCTGGTAGTGCCAGGCGCGCAGCCCCAGGGCGTAGCCGTGGGCGAACACCAGGGTCGGGCCGTCGGGGTTGCCGCTGACCTCGGCGTGCAGGACCGTCCCGTCGGGGGCGGTGACCGCGTGGGCCTCGGCGGGCAGCGTCCGCTCCAGCTCCTGCCACTCCGGGTCGTCGGCGAGGGCGAGCAGGCCGGCCCGGCTGCGCGCGAGCAGGCCGAAGCCGATCCCGCCGACGGCGGCGGCCGCGAACCCCGCGGCCCCGAACAGCCCGACCAGGCGCCGGCTGGGCGTCACGCCCGCACCGGCACGCGCGGCACCCGCGCCCCGATCGAGGTCGCGACCTCGTAGGTGATCGTCCCGAGCCGCGACGCCCAGTCCTCCGCGGACACGCGCCGGCCACCCTGCTCGCCGAGCAGGACGACCTCGTCGCCCACCCGGGCCTCGTCGTCGCCCAGGTCCACCAGGAGTTGGTCCATGCATATGGTCCCGACCATCGGCCGCTCGCGGCCGTTCACGAGGACCATTCCGCGATTGGTCAATGCGCGTGTCACCCCATCGGCGTAGCCCGCCGGGACGGTGCCGACCGTGGTCGCCCGCGCCGCGGTCCAGCGCAGCCCGTAGCTGACGGCCTCCCCGGCGGCGAGCCGCTTGACCAGCGACAGCCGGCTGTAGAGGGCCAGCGCGGGCCGCAGCGGCGTGCCGGCGGTGAGCCCGCCGCCGGGGTCAAGGCCGTAGAGGGCGATCCCCGGGCGGACGAGGTCGTGGTGCTCGTCGGGCAGGGTCAGCGTCGCCGCGGAGTTGCACAGGTGGGCCAGCCGGGGCGCCAGCCCGAGGCCGCGGGCCAGTGCCAGGCCCCGCCGGAACGCGGCCGCCTGCTGCACGGTGAACGGGTGCCCGGGCTCGTCGGCGACGGCGAGGTGGCTCCAGAGGCCGTCCAGGGCGAGGCCCGGCGCCGCCCGGACGCGGCGCAGCGCGTCCTCCCAGTCCGCCGGCGGGACCCCGACGCGGCGCATGCCGGTGTCCAGCTTGAGGTGGACGCCGACGGGCGGGCCCCCGCGGGCGACGGCCGCCGCGTCCAGGGCCGCCAGGAACGCGGGCGAGTAGGCGGCGGGGGTCAGCCCCGCGTCGAGCAGCGCCGGTATCGCGGCGACCGGCGGCTCGGCGAACAGCAGCACCGGGACGTCGATGCCGGCGGCGCGCAGGGCGGCGCCCTCCTCGACCAGCGCCACGCCCAGCCAGTCCGCCCCGCCGGCGACGGCCGCCCGCGCGGCGATCTCCAGCCCGTGCCCGTAACCGTCGGCCTTGACGGCGGCGAGCAGCGCGGGCGCGTTGGACCGGGCCCTGAGCCAGGCGGTGTTGGCGCGGATCGCCGCGACGTCGACCTCCGCCCAGGTGGCCCGCTGCGCCGGCGGGCCGGCGGCGGCGGCGCGCGGCCCGGGCGGTCCGGTGCCCTCCAGCAGGTGCGTGGCGTCGGCGACGGCGGGCCCGGTGCGCATCCCGCCACGGTAGTGCAGGCGGGGGATACGGTCCGGGCATGTCCAGCGCCCTGGCCGCCATCGCCGTCGACTGCGCCGACCCCCGCCGCCTCGCGGGCTTCTGGTGCGCGGTCCTGGGCTGGCGGGTGGTGGACGAGGAGCCCGACGGGGTGAGCATCGCCCCCGCCGCCGGCGCGCCGCTGACGATCGACTTCTACCGGGTGCCGGAGCCCAAGAGGGTCAAGAACCGCATCCACCTGGACGTGCGCCCCGCCACCGGCGAGGGGCAGGCAGCGGAGCTGGAGCGGTTGCTGGCACTGGGCGCGCGCCACACCACCGTCGGCGAGCCCGGCGACGCGTCCTGGGTCGTCCTGGCCGACCCCGAGGGCAACGAGTTCTGCCTGCTGGCGGCTCGCCCGGCCGCCTCCCCGTAGCGCGCCGCCCGCGCCGCGGTGCACCGCCTCCAGGTGCCCCCTCGCCAGCAGGCCCTGCACCTGGTCCCCCGTCAGGCCATCGGCGGCGAGGGAGGCGGAGGTCGCCAGCGCGCGCCGTGCGGCCTCCGCGGGATGCGGCGGTGGCGGCACAGCGCCGACCCCGCCCCTGGCGCGCGCCGTGCGGCTACCGGCGGGGGCGGGCGGGAGCGGGCAGGGCGCGCAGGGCGGGGGGGATGGCGTCGGCGACGTCGAGAGCCGTGACGGAGCGGGGGTGGAGGGTGGCGGCGGCCAGCTCGCCGGCCCTGCCGTGCAGCCAGACCGCGGCGGCGACCGACGCGGGGTCGGGCCGCTGGGCGACCAGGGTGGCGGCCATGCCGGTCAGGACGTCGCCCGTGCCGCCGGTGGACAGGGCGGGTGATCCCGTCGGGGTGACCCAGGCGCCACCGCCGGGCGCCGCGATCAGCGTCCCCGGGCCCTTGGCGACGACCACCGCCCCCCAGGACGCCGCCAGCTCCGGCAGCAGCACCGCCCGCCGCGCGTACGCCTGGTCCGCGCCCAGGCCGGTGACGCGCGCGAGCTCGCGCGCGTGCGGGGTGAGCACCAGCAGCGGGGTGGCGTGGTCGGCGAGGGCGGCGGCGTCGCCGCGGAAGACGTTGATGCCGTCGGCGTCCAGGACCAGGGGCACCGCGACCTCCCGGACCAGGCGGCGCACGAGGGCCGCGACGGCCTCGCCATGCCCCAGGCCCGGCCCGACGGCCAGCGCGTCGGCGCCCGCCAGCGCGGGGGCCAGCGCCGCGAACGCGGCGTCCGGGTCGCCCGGCTCGATGCGGACCGTCAGGGCCTCGGGCACGGCGGCGGTCACCAGGGACGGGTCGCCGGTGGCGACGGTGACCAGCCCCGCGCCGGCGCGCATCGCCCCGCGCGCGGCCATCACCGCCGCCCCGGCCATGCCGGGCGACCCGGCCACGATCACCACCACCCCGCGGGTGCGCTTCTCCGCGTCCGGCGGGGGCGGGGGGACCAGGCGGGCGACGTCGCCCGCCTCCAGCACCCGCGCCACGGGCTCGTCGGCGGCGGTGACGATGCCGAGGTCGCCGACCACCTCCTCGCCGACGTGCCCGCGGGCGGGCCACAGCGCCAGCCCACGCTTGCGCGCGCCGAAGGTGACGGTGAGGTCGGCGCGGACGGCGGACCCGGGCACCTCGCCGGTGTCGGCGTCGACGCCGGTGGGCAGGTCGCAGGCCACGACGGGCCCGGGGAACGCGAGCAGCGCGCCGACCGCGGCGTCCAGCGGCGGGCGCGGTGCGCCGCGCGCGCCGGTGCCGAGCAGGCAGTCCACGGCCACGTCGGCGGCGGCGAGGGCCCCGTCGACCGTGGCCGCCAGGCGGCCCCCGGGCGGGTGGTCACCTTCGGGCTGGGGGAGGGCGACTACCACCTGG
>JAUJNX010000020.1 GCA_030447925.1 Egibacteraceae bacterium
AACGAAGACAAAAACAACAGCGTGTAAATTATTTAACTAAAAACAGATGGCTGTTGCCGCTTATTATTGCTGTAATTATTATAGCCTTATTGGTGATCTTTTTTGAACCTCTAAAAAATTGGATTTTGCCTTATATAAGTAAATAGAAAACAATCATATTTAGGATTACCGTATGGCAGTAATTTCGGTGCCGCCTAAATTGCTTTTAGTTCTTATTAAGCCAAAACCTGGAGCAAACCATTCGGTACCATTTAAATCTAAAGGTATTTCCATACCCATTGTTTTAATAATAAGTTTCCCTTTATAAGAGATCCTGAAACAATCCCACGAACCTGCGGGAGTAGTTATGTTTTGGTTGGGTTGTGCTTTAGGGTTAGTTGTGTGTAGTGTTAGGTGGGGGTGTGGGGGGGCGAGGACCACCCGGTTTTTTTGGGGTACCCGCAAATTGTTGATGTTGGTGTGGGGGCGGCGCTCTAGGCCTCCTATCTCCACGCCGGGCGGGGCCGGGGGGCGGGGCCCCGGGCGGGGCGGGGCCGCCGCATCGCCACCGAGGACCAGGAGGCGCACCTACTCCCCCACCGGGTCGCCGACGCGGTGGACCATGATCCGGTTGGTGCCGCCCTCGCCGCCGGGGCGCCCGCTCACGATCACGATGCGGTCCCCGCGCTGGGCCCAGTCGCCGTCGACCAGCACCCGCTCCGCGGCGGCGGTCAGGTCGGTGACGGCGCCCTTCATGGGCACCAGCCCGGCCTCCGTCCCCCACATCAGCGCGGTGCGCCGCCGGGTGGTCTCCCGCGGGGTCAGCCCCAGCAGCGGGGCCTCGGGCCGGTACTTGCTGACCAGCTCGATCGAGGAGCCGCTGATCGAGTAGACGACGATGGCCGTGGCGCCGATGTCCTTGGCCACCTGCACCGCGGCGCGGGCCACGACGCGCCCGACCGTGGCCTGGGAGTGCGGCGGCGGCTGGGGGTGCACCAGGTGCGGCGAGGACTCCGCGACCTCGATGATGCGCGCCATCGTGCGGACCGCCTCCACCGGGAACTTCCCCGCGGCGGTCTCCCCCGACAGCATCAGCGCGTCGGTGCCGTCGAAGACGGCGTTGGCGACGTCGGACGCCTCGGCGCGGGTGGGGCGCGGCGAGTTGGTCATCGACTCCAGCATCTCGGTGGCGGTGATGACCGGCCGGGCCTCGGCGTTGGCCTCGTCGATGATCTGCTTCTGGATGGCCGGGACGCGCTCCGGGCCGATCTCCACGCCCAGGTCGCCGCGGGCGACCATGACCGCGTCGCTGACGGCCACGATCTCCTGGAGGTTGGTGATCGCCTCCGGGCGCTCCAGCTTGGAGACGATCGGCGCCTCGCCGCCCATGGCGTGCACGCGGTCGCGCACGTCCAGGACGTCGTCGGGCCGGCGGACGAACGACAGGGCGATCCAGTCGCAGCCCAGCTCGACCGCCATCTTCAGGTCCTCGACGTCCTTGTCGGTCAGGCTGGGCGCGGAGACCTGGACGCCGGGCAGGTTGACGCCCTTGCGGCTCTTGGCCAGCCCGCCGGCGACGACGCGCCCGTAGACGCGGTCGCCGTCGACCCGCGACACGACCAGGCGCAGGCTGCCGTCGGCGATGAGCACGAGCGACCCGGGCACCACGTCCCGGGCCAGCGCCTCGTAGACCACCGGCAGGGCGGCCTGGCCCTCGCTGGTGTAGCTGTCGAGTGTCTCGCGCCCGGCCCACAGCTCGACCTCCGACCCGGTCGGGACCTCCACGCCCTCCTCGGGCAGCATCCCGAGGCGGATCTTGGGCCCCTGGAGGTCGGCGAGGCTGCCGACGTTGCGCCCCAGGCGCACCGACACCTCCCGCACCATCTCCAGCCGGCGGGCGTGGGTGTCGTGGTCGCCGTGGGAGAAGTTCAGGCGGACGACGTCGATCCCGGCCTCCACCGCCGCGCGGAGCTTCTCGCGATCGTCGAGCGCGGGGCCGAGGGTGGCCACGATCTTGGCTCGGCGCACAGGGTCGTCCTTCCGGGTTCGCGGTCGTCCTGGTGGTGCGTTACCCACAGACTGCGAGTCTGCCGCGCTACGACCGCGATCGTTCCCGCTTATCATCGGTCGCCGGACCACGAGGCGCCCCGGGTTCACCGGGCCTTCACACCGACGTGAGGAGTTCACACGATGCGTTCCTGGAAGGCCCTGCTGGCCGCCACGCTCATGCTCGCACTCGCCGCCTGCGGCGGCGGGGGCACCGCCGAGGAGCCCGCGGACGACGCCCCGGCCGCAGAGGGCTCGGAGGCCGCACCCTCCGAGGCCGCCGGCGGCGAGGGCGCGTCCGACGTCCGCGCCGCGATGGTTACCGACGTCGGCGGCCTGGGCGACAACAGCTTCAACGACTCCGCCTACGCCGGCCTGCAGCGCGCGGAGGAGGAGCTGGGGATCTCGATCGAGGTGCTGGAGTCCGGCGCCCCGACCGACTACGTCAACAACCTCACCCAGCTCGCCGAGTCCGGGTTCTCCCCGGTCTTCGCCGTCGGGTTCCTCATGACCGACGCGGTCAACGAGGTCGCCCCGCAGTTCCCCGAGACCCAGTTCGCCCTCATCGACTCCGTGGCGGAGGCGACCAACGTCGCCAACCTGCTGTTCGAGGAGCAGCAGGGCAGCTACCTGGCCGGCGTCGTGGCGGGCCTGATGACCCAGCAGGACACCGAGTTCACGACCGCGGAGGCCGCGACCGTCGGCTTCCTCGGCGGCCAGGAGTCCCCGCTGATCCGCAAGTTCGAGGCCGGCTACGCCGCGGGCGTCCAGTCCGTCTGCCCCGACTGCCAGATCCTCGTCGAGTACGCCGGCACCACGCCGGAGGCGTTCAACGACCCGGCCCGCGGCCAGGAGATCGCCATCGCCCAGAACGACCAGGGCGCCGACATCATCTACCACGCGTCGGGTGCGACCGGGAACGGCCTGTTCGAGGCCGCGACCGACCGCGGGTTCTTCGCCATCGGCGTCGACAGCGACCAGGCCGCGATCGTGCCGGACGCACCGATCCTGACCTCGATGCTGAAGCGCGTCGACAACGCGGTCTTCGCCAGCGTCGAGGCCGCGCTGGAGGGCTCCTTCCCGGCCGGGGAGACCATCACCTACGGCCTGGAGGACGAGGGCGTGGACCTCGCGGAGTTCGGCGAGTTCTCCGACATCGTCCCGCAGGAGGTCGTCGACGCGGTCGAGGAGGCGCGCACGGGCATCGTCGACGGCACGGTCGAGGTCCCGACCGAGCCCGCCGCCTGACCCGTGGAGGACCGAGCCCCGCACCGCCAGGGGACCGCGGCGGACACCCCGGTCCTGGAGATGCGGGGCGTCACCAAGCGCTTCGGCGCGGTGGTCGCCAACGACGACATCTCGCTGTCGCTGGGCCGCGGTGAGGTGCTGGGCCTGCTCGGCGAGAACGGCGCCGGCAAGTCCACGCTCATGAAGATCCTGTTCGGCCTGTACACCGCCGACAGCGGCGAGGTGCTGGTCGACGGGGCGCCGGTGCGCATCGCCAGCCCCCGGGACGCCGTCGACCTGCGCATCGGCATGGTCCACCAGCACTTCGTGCTGGTGGGCCCGCTGTCGGTGGCGGAGAACGTCGTGCTGGGGGCGGAGCCGGGCGCCGCGGGGCTGTTCGACCGCGGCGCCGCGGAGCAGCGGGTGGCCGACCTCGCGGCCCGCTACGGCCTCGCGGTCGACCCGTCGGCGCGCGTCGGGGACCTGTCCGTCGGCGTCCAGCAGCGCGTGGAGATCCTCAAGGCGCTCTACCGCGAGGCGCGCATCCTGATCCTGGACGAGCCCACCGCGGTCCTGACCCCGCAGGAGAGCCACGAGCTGTTCCGCGTCCTGCGCGGGCTGGTCGACCAGGGGCTGTCGATCATCCTCATCACCCACAAGCTGGGCGAGCTGAAGCAGGCGGCGGACCGCATCACCGTCATCCGCGACGGGCGGGTGATCGCCACCGTGCCCGGGGCCGGCACGTCGGAGGGCGAGCTCGCGCGGCTGATGGTCGGGCGCGAGGTGAAGCTGGCGGGCCGCCGCGCCGCGGCGGCCCTGGGCGTCACCACCGACGCGGCGGAGGAGCCGGCGGGCG